>NZ_CM170151.1:2065000-2482500 GCF_057221655.1 Paenibacillus sp. plas6
CTGGAAACGTATGTCCTTTGCCGTCCTTTAATCAAAATTATTCTAAATCACCAGGCTGCCCTGCATTATCATGATTATTTTCAGATGAAGCTTCATCGTCCTCATTTTTTTCTACACGAGTAACTGTAGATACGATGTCATCTTCACGAGTATTTATAAGTTTAACCCCCATCGTATCCCGCTTCATTGATTTAATTTCTTCAATACTTACACGAATTAGTGTTCCTGAAGCTGTCATAATCATTAAATCTTCTTGCTCATCAACAATCTTCAATGCGACGACTAAACCACGTTCTTCTGTTTGATTAATTGTTTTAATCCCGATACCGCCACGATTTTGCGGACGATACTCGCTTTCTGGCGTACGTTTACCATATCCATTGGCTGTTACAACAAGCACTTCGCGACCAGGAACAACGACATCCATATCAATAACTTTATCGTCATTTACAAGCTGGATACCTTTAACCCCAGTTGCAGAGCGGCCCATTGCCCGTACATCTTGCTCATTGAAGCGAATCGACATCCCATGACTTGTACCTAGAATAATCTCTTGATTGCCATCAGTTAGTTTAACACCAACTAAGTCATCATCCTCGCGCAATGAGATCGCGATTAGTCCGACTTTGCGGATATTCAAATACTCACTCAATGAAGTTTTCTTAACTACCCCTTGCTTAGTTGCAAAGAATAGATATTGCTCATCATTGAAGTTTTCAACAGGAATAACTGCGTTAATCGTTTCTCCCTGTTCAATTTGAATTAAGTTAATAATCGGTGTTCCTCTAGCTGTACGGCTTAACTCAGGAATTTCATAAGCTTTTAGTTTATAAACTTTTCCTTTGTTAGTGAAGAATAACAAGTAGTGATGAGAATTGGTTACGAATAAATGCTCAACAAAGTCATTTTCCTTCGTATCCATTCCGACTACCCCACGACCGCCACGCTTCTGGCTACGATAAGTTGTAACTGGCAGACGTTTAATATAACCAGAATGAGTAATCGAGATAAGTACATCCTCACGCGGAATAAGATCCTCATCAAGAATTTCCTCATCGCTAGCAGTAATTTCAGTTCTGCGCTCATCGCCAAAACGTTGCTTAATTTCTTCGAGCTCCTCATGGATGATCTCAAGCACTAGCTGCTCGTCTGCCAAAATTGCTTTATATTCAGCAATTTTGCGCATAAGCTCTTCATATTCGCTCTCGATTTTGTCGCGTTCCAAACCTGTTAGACGTTGCAAACGCATATCGAGAATAGCTTGAGCCTGCTCATGAGTAAGTGAGAAACGCTCAATTAAGCCATCACGAGCTTCATCTGCTGTTTGTGATGAACGAATCAAAGTAATAACTTCATCTAAATGATCTAACGCTATGCGCAAACCTTCTAAAATATGCGCGCGCGCTTCAGCTTTTTTCAAATCATACTCTGTACGACGACGAATTACCTCAACTTGATGCTGTAAATAATGATACAGCATATCGTGTAAATTCAATGTTTTTGGCTCGCCATTTACAAGCGCAAGCATGTTGATCCCGAAGTTAGTTTGCAGCTGAGTTTGCTTATATAAATTGTTAAGCACCACGCTTGGATTAACGTCACGGCGTAATTCAATAACGATACGCATACCGTTGCGATCAGACTCATCGCGTAAATCGGTAATACCTTCTATTCTTTTTTCACGTACGAGCTCTGCTATTTTTTCAATTAAACGAGCTTTAATGACCTGATAAGGTAGCTCAGTAACAATTATTCTAGCCTTTCCGTTGTGCTCCTCAATTTCTGCACGAGCACGCATTGTAATCGAGCCTCTACCAGTCAAATAAGCTTGCTTAATGCCAGCTTTCCCCATAATAAAACCAGCAGTAGGGAAGTCTGGTCCTTTAATATAATCTAGCAATTCAAGTGATGTTAACTCTGGGTTGCGAATAAGTGCCTGCGCACCTTCAATAACCTCGCATAAATTGTGTGGTGGAATATTGGTCGCCATACCGACAGCAATCCCTGTTACACCGTTAACGAGTAAATTAGGAAAACGAGAAGGCAGAACAACAGGTTCTCTCTCTTCTCCATCATAGTTATCTTGAAAATCAATTGTTTCTTTATTGATGTCACGCAGCAATTCCATTGCTATTTTTGATAATCTCGCTTCTGTATAACGCATGGCCGCTGCCATGTCACCATCAACAGATCCAAAGTTACCATGTCCATCAACTAGCATGTAGCGCATTGAAAAATCTTGCGCCATACGAACCATTGACTCATAAACAGCAGCATCACCGTGAGGGTGATATTTACCGATTACTTCACCTACGATTCTTGCTGATTTCTTATAAGGTTTATCTGGCGACATGCCTAAATCTGCCATCGCGTAAAGAATACGGCGATGTACGGGTTTTAGCCCATCTCTGACATCTGGCAACGCGCGACTTACGATGATGCTCATCGCATAATCCAAAAACGAATTGCGCATCTCCGTACCTATATCACGATTCACAATTGACGCTCTTTGTTCCTCGGCCATGCTTTACCTCCCTAACGTCATTCTATCTATAGCTTTATAATCTCCAATTATGTAAAAGAACAAACAGAAGAGTTCGCTATAATGACGCGTACATTCGACTATAGTCCACATTTTTGGCATTACTTTCGTTTTGAATACCAAATTTTATTATACCATTCATTACTTAGACTGTCTTGCTGTAAAATTCCATAATGACGTAAAAAGATGCTAATTTCGCTTGTTGTTCGTTACGAAATTAGCATCCTAAATTTAAGTCAATTCTAGAAGTCAAGATTGGTTACATACTTCGCATACTTCTGAATAAAATCTCTGCGCGGTTCAACGTTATCGCCCATCAGCGTATCAAAAATCGTATCAGCTTCCATTGCGTCATCAATTGACACTTGAAGCATCGTGCGACTTTCAGGGTCCATTGTTGTTTCCCAAAGCTGAGTGGCATCCATTTCACCAAGACCTTTATAGCGCTGCACATTGACTTTACCTTCGCCCATTTCAGCAATGATTTGGTCACGTTCCTTTTCCGTCAACGCATAGCGCACGACTTTACTTTTCTCAATTTTGAACAATGGCGGCTGTGCAATATAAACATAACCCGCTTCAATAATTTGACGCATGTAACGATAGAAGAACGTTAACAAGAGCGTGCGAATATGTGCACCGTCGACATCGGCATCAGTCATAATAATAATTTTGTGATATCTTGCTTTTTCAAGATCAAAATCATCACCAATACCGGTACCTAGTGCAGTAATAATTGCACGAATTTCCGCATTACTTAAAATTCGATCAAGACGCGCTTTTTCTACGTTTAAAATTTTACCCCGCAAAGGCAAAATTGCTTGGAAGTGACGATCGCGTCCTTGCTTTGCAGAGCCTCCCGCAGAGTCCCCCTCTACGATATATAGCTCGCTAATTGAAGCATCCTTAGAGGAGCAATCGGCAAGTTTTCCTGGCAGTGATCCTACCTCTAGCACACTTTTACGGCGAGTAAGCTCACGAGCTTTTTTCGCTGCTTCACGTGCCCTTGCAGCTTGCAATCCTTTTTCAATGATCTTCTTCGATACGCTTGGGTTTTCATTAAGAAACTCTTGGAATTTCTCTGAAAAGAATGATTCAACTATACCACGAACTTCACTATTACCAAGCTTTGTTTTAGTTTGCCCTTCAAATTGCGGTTCTGGTATTTTTACTGAGATAATCGCTGTTAAACCCTCTCGAACATCATCACCAGTAAAGTTAGAATCACTTTCTTTAAGCATATTATATTTGCGAGCATAGTCATTAATGATGCGCGTCAATGCTGACTTGAAGCCAGATTCATGTGTTCCACCTTCATGTGTATGAATATTGTTCGCAAAAGAATAGATATATTCTGAATAGCTTGTATTATACTGCAGGGAAACCTCTACCTGAATATTGTCACGATTACCCTCAATATAAATTGGCTCTTCATGCAACACTTCACGATGGCGACTTAAATATTTTACAAATTCTTTAATACCACCCTCATAATGAAACTCTTCGTATTGTCCACTTCGCTCATCTTTAAGGGTCAATTTAATTCCTTTATTCAAAAATGCCAGCTCACGTATACGTGTTTGCAAAGTTTCGTAATCGAAAACTGTAGTTTCCGTGAAAATTTCAGCGTCTGGCTTAAAGGTAACTGTCGTACCTGTTTCGTCAGTATCACCTAAAATTTTAATATCATATTGTGGTACGCCACGAGTATATTCTTGTTGATAGAGGTGACCGTCACGTTTAACTTGAACCTTTACATGCTCAGATAGGGCATTTACGACAGAAATACCGACACCATGAAGACCGCCTGACACTTTATAGCCTTCACCGCCAAATTTTCCGCCTGCATGCAGCACCGTTAGTACGACTTCAAGCGTGGACTTTTGCAGTTTTTCATTCATCCCTACAGGAATCCCACGTCCATTATCAATGACTGTTATTCTGTTGTCGGCATGAATGATGACATCAATTTTATCGCAGTAGCCTGCTAATGCCTCATCAATACTGTTGTCCACGACCTCCCATACAAGATGATGCAAACCTTTTACGCTCGTAGAACCAATATACATCCCTGGGCGCTTACGAACGGCCTCTAGCCCCTCTAATACCTGTATCTGGCTCTCATCATACGTGTGTTGTTCCAATGACATGCACGTTCACTGCTCCTCTCAACTGCTTATCCATCTCAAAAATATTATTATAAACTATTTCTGATAGTTATTTCTACAATGCTGCGAAATGGTGAGCTCTTTTCTTCAATGTAGCTGAAGAAATGGGTGAGTAAATCACTTTATTTGTTGTGACGACGATACTTTTTGCTTCCTCTTCGCCAATATCCTCAATTTGCTTGCGCTTTTGCGCGCCTGACATAAACTGCTTTGACAGCTTTGAGGAGCTTTCAATGGAAATATCAAAAATAGCAACAATTTCTGATGTCCGTACTATTTTCTCGCCACCAACATGGATATACATATATTCACCTCATTCACTTGTTAAGCTTACCTTTCCTTCTTTGACATAATAAATACCTGCATGATGAAGCCGTTCCATATCAACACTCTCAAGCCCAGTCGTCGTAATAAAAGTTTGCACCTTGCTTTGGAATGTTTCAATTAGCTGGGTTTGTCGATTGCGATCTAGCTCTGACAATACATCATCTAGCAGTAATATAGGATATTCGCCAATTTCCTCATGAATAAGCTCTAGCTCAGCAAGCTTAATCGATAATGCGGTTGTTCGCTGCTGACCCTGTGAGCCAAAGGTTTGTGCTTCCTTGTCATTAATAAAAAAGGCAAGATCATCACGATGTGGTCCTACAAAACTTACACCACGACGAAACTCTTGTTCGCTTGCCTGTGTTAACTTTACCATAAATTGTTCCAATAACATAGCTTCATCTTGTTCTAAATCACATTCAAAGGACGGGCGGTAAGCTAATCTGAGATGTTCCAGCCCATTAGTTATCCCGCTATGGATTTGTCTCGCAAACAATTGCAGCTTATCTATAAAGTGTTTCCTTTTCATCATTATTTTAACACCGAATTGTGCCAATTGCATATTCCATACATCCAGCATTGCTTTGTCAATCGCATGCGGGCCATTTTTCAGAAGATTATTTCTTTGCTGCAGTACTTTATGATATTGCTGCAACCAATGCAGATAGCCAGGCTGCACTTGGCCGATTTCCATATCAAGAAATCGACGGCGTACACCTGGCGTTCCTTTCACAATTTCCAAATCCTCTGGTGCAAACATTACGACATTTAAGCCACCGACATAATCGCTAAGTCTGCGCTGCTCCAACCCGTTAAGCTTTGCTTTTTTTCCTTTTTGGCTGTACATCAGCTCAAGCGACAATTTTCCGTACTTTTTTTCAACAGTTCCTCCAACATAAGCATGATCGCCGTTCCAACCGATCAATTCCTTATCTTTAGAGGTACGGTGCGACTTGGTGAGGGCAAGCACCAATATCGCTTCCAGCAAATTTGTTTTGCCCTGTGCATTTTGTCCTAAAAATACGTTTACCATATGTGGTGTTTCTAGTTCCAATGCTTCGTAATTGCGATAATTATTCAGTTTTATATTTTTAAGCAGCACCTTTTGCCCTCCCGCACTACTTCTATCGACTAGGAACCAGTAATCATAAATGAACCGAATCCTGCAACTTCTATTTTATCCCCAGGGTATAACTTGCGCCCTCGACGATTATCGGGCTCACCATTTATCAACACTTTTGTTTCCTGTAAAAAAAATTTAGCTTGTCCACCTGTGGATATACAATCTGTCATTTTTAAAAATGCGCCCAGCGTAATATATTCTGTGGATATTTCAACTTGTTTCATGTTAATCCTCCTAGCCAGTTGTGCGATACGGCAAGATGACATAAACGCAATGATCATGATCAAGCGGACGAATAATAATAGGACGCATTGCTCCAGTAAAGCCTATCACAATTTTCTCGCTATCAATTACTTTTAATACATCAAGCATATATTTAGAGTTAAAGGCAATACGCAAAGGTTCACCTTTATAGTCTATCGGTTGAATTTGCTCTGTAACACGGCCAAGTTCAGTAGAGCTAGAAGACACTTCAAGTAGACCATTATCAATCGTAGTTAGACGAACAATGTTTGTTTTTTCTTCACGTGACATTAAATATGCCCGATCCATTGCATCCATAATGATTTTTGTATCAAGAACAATTTCAGTTTCGTAAGCGGATGGAATAATTTTTGATGTGTCAGGGTATGTTCCATCAAGAATACGCGTAAAGAATAATATATGTTCAAGCTTAAATAACACTTGATTATCCGTAACAACAATATCGATTAAAGCATGTTGATCAGGAATTAGTTTGTATAGCTCGTTTAATGTTTTTGCAGCAATAACAATATTGCTAAAACGGAATTGATCCTCAGTATCTACTTTAGTTGTACGAGCAGCTAAACGATGTCGGTCAGTTGCAGTAAATTTCAGTTCTCCCTGATACAAAGTCCAAAGTACACCTGTTAAGATCGGAGTTTGTTCACTGGTAGAAGCTGCTAACACGGTTTGACGGATCATTGATTTTAAAAGTTCACCAGGAAGCTGCAGCACTTGATCTTGTTCTATGCTAGGCAATGTAGGAAAATCTTCTGGATCCAAGCCAACCATTTGAATTTCCGTTGAACCTGATTTAATTTGTGTTTGGAAATGTTGTCCAACTTCAATAGATACTTGGTCAGAAGGCAGTTTTTTTACAATTTCTACAACAACTTTAGCAGGCAATACAACACTGCCTGGTTTATCAATTTCGGCAATAATTTGTCCATTTTGTTCTACAGGAATAAAACTTTGAATAGATATATCAGTGTCACTAGCTGTTAATGTGACATATTGATGAGTAACATCAATTTTAATACCGCCTAATATTGGAATAGTAGGACGTGCAGATATAGCTTTTGCTACGTTTTGAATTGCTTGATTTAGTTCATTTTTGGCTATCGTTAATTTCAACGAAATCCCTCGCTTTAAAGTAGAAGTTTAAAAAAAATATTAGTAGTAGTAGCAGTAGGGGACCTGAATATGTGGATAACCCCTAAACTGGCGGATAAAACAAGCCTATCCACATGTGCATAGCTTGTGCATAGGCTTGTTTAGTTGTTAACATTTAATTTTTAATTTTCTCTGTAATGTTTGTAATGATTTTGTATAGCTCCTGATCAGTTTGGATTAGCTGAGAAATTTTTTCGTGAGCATGAATGACCGTTGTATGATCACGTCCTCCGAAGGCTTCTCCGATTTTAGGCAAGGAGTAGTCAGTTAGCTCACGCGATAAGTACATTGCAATTTGTCTTGGGAATGCTACTGCCTTAGTACGCTTGCGAGCTTTGAAATCCTCTATTTTTAAACCATAAAATTCGCCGACCTTCGCTTGAATATCATTAATCGTAATCATGCGTGGGCGAGATGATGGAATAATATCTTTAAGTGCTTCTGCTGCTAAATGTGATGTAATATCTGCGTTAATTAATGAGGAATAAGCAACTACACGGATAAGCGCGCCTTCCAGCTCGCGAATATTCGTATCAATTTGATTAGCAATATAGTTCATTGCTTCATTTGGAATATCAAGATTTTCTGCTTTAGCTTTTTTGCGTAAAATAGCAATTCTTGTTTCTAAATCGGGAGGCTGAATGTCGGTAATTAATCCCCATTCAAAACGTGAACGAAGCCGTTCCTCCAATGTAGGAATTTCTTTTGGCGGTCGGTCACTAGAAATAATAATTTGTTTCCGTTCTTCATGCAGAGCATTAAAGGTATGGAAAAATTCCTCCTGAGTTTGTTCTTTACCGGCTATAAATTGAATATCATCAATAAGCAGAACATCGATGTTACGATATTTTGTTCTGAAGCTTTCACCTTGGCTATCGCGAATCGCATTAATAAACTCATTTGTAAATTTTTCAGAAGAAATATAGAGCACACGCATATTTGGATTATGTTCCATAATATAGTGTCCAATTGCATGCATAAGATGCGTTTTTCCTAATCCTACACCGCCATACAAAAATAAAGGGTTATATGCTTTGGCAGGCGCTTCTGCTACAGCTAATGATGCAGCATGGGCAAAGCGATTATTTGCACCGATTACAAATGTATCAAACGTATATTTTGGATTTAGCATATTAGCAGGTGCTTCTTCTGCACTTACTGGACTAGCAGGTTGTTTTGCTGGTACAACGACAGACTGCTCTGCTGATTTCGCTTCACCAATTGAATATTTAATATTAATGTTGCGATTTAAATAGTCGTAAAGCGTAGATTTAATCAAATTAGTATATTTATTTTCCAGCCATTCTGCAGCAAATGCTGTTGGCGCAATAATTTCCAATAAAGAATCATCAATAAACCTCGCTTTTGTCGCTTTAAACCATGTATCATAGCTCGGCTTACTTAGTTTCGTCTGTATAATGGACAATACTTGCTGCCATAGATCTTGAGTATGGCTATCCACAGCCTGTCACTCCTTATCAATAAATTGCAAATATAAAGATATGTCGTTATGTCGAAATATAAAAGTGCAGAACAAAAAGTTGTCCACAATACGCAGATATGCTCCAAAAAGTTATTCATATATGCAAGATGTTGTACACAAATTTATCCACAGGTTGTTAATAACCTTGATAATAATTCAAATAATCCACAACGAAAACATTTCTATCATAGCAAAAGATCCCTTGTATTTCAATGAATTTGATGATTTTATCCACAATTTCAATAGGTTGTGTATATAAGTTATCTACAACACTAGATATTGTTAATATCGTGTGCAAATTTCGACAGCAGCCGATAAACCGTGTAAAAAAATATCCACAGCTGTCGTTTTCAATAGGAGAATAACCTTATTCAGGTTATCCACAGTATAGAATTTGCAATTTTATAGAAAAATATTTAGTAACTTAATATGGCTAAAAAGATACAGCTTTTTCCTATTGACTTCGATTGACTTTTTGCCCTTTGCATGGTTTAATGGGAGAAGCGTGTTTTTGAATATATTCTATTGAGCGCTCGCATCCTGACTTATAATGTGTAAGCAGTTATTTCAAGTAGTGTCCAATGATGGAGATTGTGACGTGAATGAAATAACCAGCATGGATTTAGCGTTTGGATAAGAAACATATAGGAGGTGCAGCATAATGGGTCCTACATTTAAGCCGAATGTAAGCAAACGTGCTAAGGTACATGGTTTCCGTAAACGTATGAGCAGTAAAAATGGACGTAAGGTTTTAGCAGCTCGTCGTCGTAAAGGAAGAAAAGTTCTTAGTGCATAATTTAAAAGACCACATTCGGTGGTCTTTTTTTATTTTATATAAGGAATGGGGACGGTTCGGTGCGCAGAAAGTTACGTCTACGAAATCGTGAGGACTTTACTCGTGTATATCGCGGAGGAAGATCATTCGCCAATGGTCAATTCGTTGTATACTGGTCGAAGCAGCAAAGCGCGGATCCTTTTCGCGTAGGCATATCAGTAAGTAAAAAAATAGGCAATGCTGTCGTTCGAAATCGCATGCGTCGTCTCATTAAAGAAATAGTTCGTCATATGGAATATCAAATTGTGCCTCATGTAGACTTTATATTAATAGTAAGAAAGCCTGCTGTTTCTATGAGTTATGCAGAGCTTGAGAAATCTGTGAAACATGTGCTACGTAAGGCTGGATTAATGAAGGATAGCAAAGCCAAGCAACCTAAAACTGCGATTATAAAAGGCAAAAGCTAGCCTTTTTTTGTAGCATAGGAAAACTTGTCTCGTGAGACTTCTTGAAAGCGGTTTGGTAATATTTATTTGTGGAATAATTTATGGTATAGTCTATGTTGAGATTAATGTAATGAGTCTCAGAGAGGAGATCTAATGTTGTTCCGTAACAATCGAAAATTGATGCTAATTGTAGGTTTGTTGTTATCTATTGCCCTGCTTTCTGGTTGTGCGCCACAGGTCGACAATACCAAAACAACAGAACACTTGCTAGAGGGTAATTTTTGGGAAAGAAATGTCGTCTATTATTTTGCATTGACATTGGATACGTTTGCTGATTGGGTTAATGGCAGCTATGTGTTAGCAATTTTAATGCTGACGATTGTTGTACGTACATTAATTTTGCCATTAACGTTAAAACAATATCGTAGTTCTAAAGCGATGCAAGCAATTCAGCCACAAATGAATGAGCTTAGAACGAAGTACAAAGATAACCCGCAAAAAATGCAAGAAGAAATGATGAAGCTTTACCAAATACACAATATCAATCCTCTTGCAGGATGCTTGCCATTGCTTATTCAGATGCCGGTTTTCATTGCGCTATATAATGCGATTTATTGGAATGAAAATTTGCGCTCAAGCATGTTATTTAATTGGACATTAAATGAAATTAGTCCATGGTACTTCTTACCGTTAATTGCTGCTATTACTACGTTTATTCAAACATTTATGATGCAAGCTACCCAAAAACAGCAACAGCCGCTGCCAATGATGAATATTTTGTTATTCGTATTCCCGATCATGATTTTTATAATGTCGAAGTCATTGCCAATGGCACTTCCATTATATTGGGTATTCAGCAACATTTATACCATTATTCAAAATTACTTCCTATATGTATTACCAGCCCGTAAAGGGAAAGATAAGAAGGAGGTTCTTGCGAAATGACAAAAATTCTTGCATCGGGTAAGACAATCGAAGATGCGGTAAATAATGGTTTGGCACAATTAAAAGTCACTCAAGATCGCGTAAAGGTTGTCGTGGTAGAACAGCCTAGTAAAGGTTTTTTAGGCTTAATTGGCTCAAAGGATGCCAAGGTAGAGTTAGAATTGATTCCTGATCCTAAGGAAGAGGCAGAGCGCTTTATTAAAGATGTCGCTCATGCAATGGGATTAGATGTTCATGTAAATTGGACAGAAAGTAAGGAAAGTTTACAACTGTCAATTTCTTGTGACGGTGATCTAGGAATGCTAATTGGACGCCGTGGACAAACCCTTGATGCTCTTCAATATTTAGTTACAATTGTAGCAAACCGTTATTCTGACAATCATATTCGAATTGTTTTAGATGCTGAGAATTTTAGAGAACGTCGTCGCAAGACTTTAGAAGAATTATCCGAACGTCTGGCTAATCGAGTTGTTCGTACCAAGAAGGAAATTGTACTGGAACCGATGATGCCGCATGAACGAAAAGTTATTCATTCTCAACTGCAAAGTCACCCTAAGGTAAAAACGTTCAGTCAAGGTGATGAGCCAAATCGTCGAGTAGTTATTACGTTGAGATGAGAACAAGAAAAATCATTAGATGGACAAGATGATCTAGATAGATATAGCGGTACAGCAATGACTAATTAAGGTCATTGCTGTTTTCCGTTTATGAGAGGTGAGTTTTTATGCTAGAAAATGATACGATCGCCGCAATTGCAACAGCGGTAGGTGAAGGTGGAATTGCGATTATTCGAGTTAGCGGTCCGCAAGCAATCCAAGCGGTTGACCGTATTTTTCAATCAAAACAGCCTTTGCGTGATGCGCAATCTCACACGATTCATTATGGATATATTATTAATCCAGACAGTAATGAAAAAGAGGATGAAGTGCTTGTATCCTTAATGAGAGGACCTCGTTCGTTTACTGCAGAGGATGTCGTTGAGATTAATACTCATGGCGGGGTTATTGCGGTTTCCAGAGTAATGGATATTTTGCTTCAGCAAGAAGGTGTGCGAATTGCTGAGCCAGGAGAATTTACAAAGCGTGCCTTCTTAAATGGAAGAATTGATTTAATGCAGGCTGAGGCAGTTATTGATCTTATTCGTTCAAAATCCGATCGTGCATTTGCTGTTGCGCGTAAGCAGGCAGAAGGAGTATTGTCCAGTAAAATTAAAGACTTGCGACAATATGTGATAGAGATGCTTGCTCATATTGAAGTAAATATTGATTATCCAGAGCATGATGTTGAGGAATTGACCAATCAATATATTCGTGAGCAATGTGAAAAAGCGATCACTGAAATTGATAAACTGCTAAAAACTGCGAATGAAGGAAAAATCCTTCGTGAAGGAATTTTAACAGCAATTGTTGGAAGACCTAATGTTGGTAAATCGTCGCTTATGAACGCATTAACGCAAGAAAATCGAGCAATTGTTACCGATATTCCGGGTACAACTCGCGATGTAATTGAACAGTTCGTTACATTAAATGGGATACCGCTGCGCTTGTTAGATACTGCGGGGATTCGGGAAACAAATGATGTTGTAGAAAAAATTGGGGTAGAGCGCTCACGAGATGCGATTAATGAAGCTGATTTGATTCTATTTGTGCTAAATAACAATGAACCGCTACAAGAGGAAGACAAAGAGCTGTTAGAATCATTGCGCGGGAGATCAGTGATTGTTATTGTTAATAAAATAGACCTGGAAGCAAAACTAAAATTGGATGAAGTTATCCCCTTTCTTAATGGAGGAACTATTGTTAAAATGTCTATGTTGCAGCAAGAAGGTTTAGATCAGTTAGAAGCAGCAATTAGCGAAATGTTTTTTGGCGGCAAGCTAGAAGCAAATGATCTAACCTATGTAAGTAATGTACGACATATTTCATTGCTTAAACGTGCTAAGCAGCATATGCAGGATGCTATAGAAGCGACCTATATGGGCATTCCGATAGATGTTATTCAGATTGATGCGCGGATGGCTTGGGAGGCATTAGGGGAAATATTAGGTGATGAAGCCGGAGATTCTCTAATCGACCAAATCTTCTCGCAGTTCTGTTTAGGTAAGTAACAATAGTCTCTAGCTGGTTTTTAAGCATGTTGGAAGCATATCAAATTTTACTTTAGATAAATTAGCTTTTGGTACAGGTTGATTGTGTCAATAAAGCAGAAATAGATGGTTTAGATAGAATTTTGAAAAGTAACTTTTGCTTTCAAAAGGTTAAAAATGTAAGTAACTATTTGATTTATAAAATTTTAGGAGGGATTAAACAATGGGTTATGTAGCTAAGCATTATGATGTCATTGTCGTTGGAGCGGGACACGCTGGCTGCGAAGCAGCTCTTGCGGCTGCTCGAATGGGCTGTAATACGATGCTAATGACAATTAACTTAGATATGGTGGCGTTTATGCCATGTAATCCATCAATTGGTGGACCAGCCAAAGGACATGTTGTACGAGAAATTGATGCGCTAGGCGGAGAAATGGGTAGAAATATTGATAAAACCTTTATTCAAATGCGTATGCTTAATACGGGTAAAGGTCCTGCAGTTCATGCACTTCGTGCACAGGCTGATAAATTTATGTATCAGCATGAGATGAAAAAAACAATTGAATCTACGCCAAACTTGACATTGCGCCAAGGTATGGTTGAAGAATTAATTGTAGAGAATGGTCGTTGTGTAGGTGTTGTTTCTCAAACAGGAGCACGTTATTATGCTAAAGCGGTAGTTATTACAACTGGTACGTATTTGCGCGGAAAAATAATTATGGGTGAGCTAATGTACGAGAGCGGCCCTAACAATCAACAACCTTCAGTTAAGCTTGCAGCTAGTTTAAAAGAGCATGGCTTAGAGCTTATCCGTTTTAAAACAGGTACACCGCCACGGGTAAACGGTGAGACGATTGATTTTTCAAAAACCGAGATTCAACCTGGTGATGAAAATCCTAAGTTTTTCTCCTATGAAACAAAAAATAGAGAAGTGGAGCAAATTCCTTGCTGGTTAACATATACTTCTGAAGCGACACACAAAATTATTAATGATAATTTACATCGTGCACCAATGTTTTCAGGAGCAATTGAAGGAACAGGACCACGTTATTGTCCATCAATCGAGGATAAAATTGTTCGTTTTGCTGATAAGCCAAAACATCAAATTTTCCTTGAGCCAGAAGGTCGTAACACTTTGGAATACTATATTCAAGGATTGTCCACAAGTATGCCAGAGGATGTTCAGCTTGAAATGGTTCGTTCCGTGCCAGGGTTAGAAAATGCGCAAATGATGCGCAATGGTTATGCGATTGAATATGATGCGATTATTCCAACACAGCTATGGCCATCCCTAGAAACTAAAAAAATTGAAGGGTTGTTCACTGCTGGTCAAATTAATGGTACTTCCGGTTATGAGGAAGCGGCGGGACAAGGGATAATTGCAGGTATCAATGCAGCTCGCAAGGTTCAAGGCAAGGATCCAGTCATTATTGGTCGTGCAGATGGTTACATTGGCGTAATGATTGATGACCTTGTAACGAAAGGTACGAATGATCCGTATCGTTTGCTTACTTCTCGTGCAGAATATCGCTTACTTTTGCGTCATGATAATGCAGACTTACGCTTAACGCCGCTTGGCTATGAAATTGGTTTAATTTCAGAGGAGCGTTATCAAGCATTTTTGCGTAAAAAAGAGCTAGTTGAGCTAGAAATCCAACGTTTAAAAGATACTAAAATTAAGCCTTCTGATGTTAAGGATTTGCTCGATGAAGCAGGTTCTGCTGAGTTAACGCAAGGCGGCAGCATTATTCAATTGCTACGTCGTCCTGAAATAACTTACAACCAACTAGAAAAGCATTTCCCTTCTCCTTATGAATTAACTGAAGAAATGAAGGAACAGGTGGAAATTCAAATTAAATATGCTGGTTATATTGAAAAACAATTACAACAAGTAGAACGTTTAAACAAAATGGAACGTAAACGTATCCCTGAGGATATCGACTATAAAGAGGTAAAAGGATTAGCCAATGAAGCTATACAGAAACTAGAACTGGTTCGTCCACTTTCAATTGGGCAAGCTAGTCGAATTGGCGGGGTAACACCAGCTGATATTTCTGTTTTGCTTATTTACTTGGAGCATTATAATCGAGTAACGGCTGCGAGAGGTTCATAATGGATCAAACAATAGAATGGTTTACAAAGGAACTTGCTGTCCATCACATTACATTGTCGGAGCAGCAATTAGCGCAATTTGAACGCTACTATGAACTGCTTGTGGAATGGAATGAACGAATGAATCTTACAGGTATTACAGAACGTGATGCTGTTTATGAGAAGCATTTTTATGATTCTATTTCATTAGCGTTCTTTGTTGATATGAAACAAAAGCAAAATATAGCAGATATTGGTTCAGGAGCGGGTTTTCCTAGCATTCCATTAAAAATTGTATTTCCACATTTACAAGTTTTAATTGTAGACTCACTTAATAAGCGTATCGGTTTTCTTAACCATGTGATAGAGCAGTTAGGCTTGCAAGGGGTAACAGCCTTGCATGGACGAGCTGAAGATGTTGCGCGTATGGCACAATATCGTGATGCCTTCGATCTTGTGACAGCAAGAGCAGTTGCACGCTTAGCAGTGTTAAATGAATTTTGTTTGCCTTTTGTTAAGGTAGGCGGCGTATTTGCTAGTATGAAAGGTGCAAGCTTAAGTGAGGAATTGCAGGAGGCAAATTTCAGTATAAAAGAATTAAAGGGAAAGCTAGCTGGACAATATAAGCTCCACTTGCCAAATGAACAATCTGAACGTCATATTGTTTGTATTGATAAACTTGCTGCAACACCTAAAAAGTATCCACGTAAGCCAGGGATACCACTTAAGCAACCACTAATCAAATAATGTTTCACGTGAAACAACTAATCGCTATATTTTAAGCGGATTACGATGTATAATAGCAACTAACTATAGTTAGTTGCTTTTTTTTGATAGCTTAAAGCAGCAATATCAGCTGGATTTATAGTAAAATAGCAAAATAGAGAGTAATAAACTTATTTTTAATGCTAATCAAGTGCTGCCTATAAAATGGCTCGCATGAAGCTAGTTTTTGTTAAAGGACAAGAAATGTACTTGCGATATTATTGGTTTAGCTTTTATTGTTAATAACATGTAAACTATTAGTTGATTTACTGTCAAATTGTACATCTATTTGTTTTTGGTGAATGAGCAGGATTCTTGTAGCGCTAAGTCGAATTATTATATGTTCGTTGTTTGTAGCTTCTCGTCAAACAACATGAAAGTAATAGTTTACTTATACCTCTAAATAGTTTATTTGCTTTTTCATCACATAATGTAGGTGGTTATAGTTAATTATGAAGGATCATATTTCAAGATTGTTCGGATTTTCTGAACAGAAAAGCACGAATGAGGAAGTTAAACAAATACCGCTTAGTGAAATTGTGACGAGCCCATTCCAGCCAAGAACGATTTTTGATGATGAACGTATTGAAGAGCTATGCCAAACGATTCGAACACATGGGGTTATTCAACCTATCGTTGTTAGAATGCGTAACAATAAATATGAAATTATTGCAGGGGAGAGAAGATGGCGGGCCGTTTCTAAGCTTGGACATGAAACAATCCCTGCTATTGTGCGCGATTTCAACGATTCGCAAACTGCTTCAATTGCTTTAATCGAAAATCTGCAGCGTGAAAATTTAACGGCAATTGAGGAAGCCGTGGCATATCAACGATTGATTGAGCTACATAGTTTAACACAGGAGAGTCTTGCTCAACGTTTAGGCAAAAGTCAATCAACGATAGCTAATAAGCTGAGATTGCTAGTGCTGCCAGAACAGGTAAAACAGGCTTTAATGGAACGTAAAATAACAGAGCGACATGCAAGAGCCTTATTGTCGCTGGATTCAGAGGAATTGCAGCTTAAGGTGCTTGATGATGTAGTGAAATATGATTGGAATGTTAAGCAAACGGAAGCAAAAATTGCTTCCCTTAAAAATACGGAGAAACCTAAAAAAGCAAAACGGATTTCCTTTACAAAGGACGTAAGGCTTGCACTCAATACAATTCGTCAGTCGATAGAAATGGTTTCTAGCTCAGGACTTAAAATAAATACAAAAGAACAAGATCATGAAGATCATTACGAAATTGTCATTCATATTCCAAAAAACAAAAAGTAACTAACATGAGAACGGTAAATGAGCTGTTTCTGGCAACCCAGCAGCATTGCCACTTCTTCAATAGTTGTTAACATGAGGTGAGAAGGATGTCGAAAGTAATTGCGATTGCGAATCAAAAGGGCGGTGTAGGAAAAACCACGACTTCGGTCAATCTGTCTGCTTGTTTGGCGTCGCTAGGGAAAAGGGTGCTGCTGATTGATATTGATCCGCAAGGCAATACAACTAGCGGTCTCGGTATTAATAAAGGAGATGTTTCAAACTGTATCTATGACGTTTTAATTAACGATGTTCATCCTAAAGATACAATTCTTGAAACATCAATACCTGGCTTGAATATTATACCAGCAACTATTCAACTTGCAGGTGCAGAAATTGAATTGGTTCCTACCATTTCTCGTGAGCAGCGTTTAAAAAAAGCAATTTCACTTGTAAAGGATCAATACGATTATATTTTAATTGACTGCCCACCGTCTCTTGGAATACTTACGATCAATTCGCTAACTGCTTCTGACTCTGTACTCATTCCAATACAATGTGAATATTATGCGCTTGAAGGATTAAGTCAGTTATTGAATACGGTTCGTTTAGTTCAAAAGCACCTTAACACTACTTTGCAAATTGAAGGTGTATTGCTCACGATGCTAGATGCAAGAACGAATCTTGGATTGCAAGTCATAGAGGAAGTGAAGAAGTACTTTCAACAGAAGGTGTATCAAACCATTATTCCTCGAAACGTGCGCCTAAGTGAAGCTCCTTCACATGGTCTACCTATAATCTCATATGATCCCAAATCAAAAGGGGCAGAAGTGTATCTTGAACTAGCTAAGGAAGTGATTTCTCTTGAAAAGGTCTCTAGGTAAAGGACTCGATGCGCTGTTTCCTGTAGAAACGAAAGAGGAAGAAGTAATTCAAATTCCGCTTTCTGATATTCGTCCGAATCCATATCAACCAAGAAAAACATTTGATGATGCCAATATACGTGAACTAGCTGAATCCATTAAACAGCAAGGGATTATTCAACCAATTATTGTACGGAAAGTGCTTAGAGGATTCGAAATTGTTGCAGGAGAACGTCGCTATCGTGCCTCACAATTGTGCGGGAATGAACGAATTCCTGCTGTAGTAAGAGAGTTAACTGATTCTCAAGTTATGGAAATGGCATTAATTGAAAATTTGCAACGTGAGGACTTAAATGCGATTGAAACAGCTCTTGCATATGAATCATTAATTAATAAATTTAATTTAACGCAAGAAGAGTTATCGTTAAAAGTGGGGAAATCGCGTTCTCATATAGCAAACTTTCTTCGTCTGTTAACATTGCCAGAAGATATCAAAGATTATGTTTCACGTGGAACACTATCAATGGGTCATGCAAGAGCAATTGTAGGAGTTAAGGATGAAAAAGTACAACTTCAGCTAGCAAAACAATGTATTGAGGGACAATGGAGCGTACGTGAGCTTGAGGATGAAGTTAATAAGCTGTCTACGCGTAAACCAGTACAGAAGAAAAAAGAAAAAGTAAAAAAACGTGATCCTTTTATAGAAAGTGTGGAAGCAACTCTACGTGAGAAATTTCAGACAGGTGTTAAAATAAAAGCATCAAAACATAAAGGGAAAATTGAATTGGAGTATTATAATAAGCAAGATTTAGAACGGTTATTAGAGCTGCTTCAAGGCTAACTACAAGTGATATTGAAATATGGCACATCTAAGTTGTAATCTTTTTATGAAAGGATTAAACTTAAATGTGCCATTGTTTATTTGGGGGGATACCATTTGCCAAAGACTGAAAACTATATATATTTGGATCATGCTGCAACGTCTTGGCCAAAGCCTAAAGAAGTTATAGAAGCAGTGAACAATGCGATGCTTCATGATAGTGCTAATCCTGGTCGAGGAAGTCATGCAATGGCTGTTCGTGCCAGTCGTATCTTGTTCGATGGAAGAAAAAAAATAGCTAAGCTTCTAAACATTAAAAATCCTAATGACATTGCTTTTACTTATAACACGACGATGGCTTTAAATATGGCGATTAAAGGATATTTAAGAGAGGGTGATCACGTTATTGCCAGCTCTGTTGAGCATAACTCAGTAAGAAGACCGTTACACCAACTAGAGCAACAAGGTGTTGAAGTAACTTATATTGATGCAGATGAGCAAGGCAATTATCAGCTTGATCAATTATCAGCAAATATGAAGCGCAATACGAAGTTAGTTATTGTCAATCATAGCTCTAATTTGTTAGGAACGATTATGCCGATTGCCGAAATAAGCGAAATTACACATAAATTCGGTGCTAGATTATTAGTTGATGGTGCACAAAGTGTAGGGATTCTTCCAATTGATGTTGAAAAGCTAGGGATCGATATGCTTGCTTTTCCAGGACATAAGGGCTTGCTAGGTCCACAAGGAACAGGCGGTCTATATATATCGCCTGAAATTGAATTAGAGCCGCTCTTGCAAGGCGGGACAGGCAGTCAATCCGAGTCACCCGAACAACCTTTAGTAAGACCAGATCGATATGAAGCAGGTACGCAAAACACTGCTGGTATAGCAGGTCTGGCAGCAGGCGTTCAATACGTATTTAATATAGGGGTAGAAAACATATATAGACATGAGTTTGAGCTGTCTCAGCGCCTTCTAAAAGGGCTGCAGGAACTGGATAAAGTAAAATGCCTAGGTCCAGAGCTCGGACAACCTAGAACTGGGATAGTCTCATTTTATGTCGATAATATTGATCCAGCGGAGATGGCATTTATACTTGATCAGCATTATGGCATTGCTGTTCGTTCAGGCTTTCATTGCACGCCTACCGCTCATTTTGCTGCAGGGACGAGTGAACGTGGGGCAGTTAGAGTAAGTGTAGGATATAGTACAACAGAAGCAGAGATTGACGCATGTATTGATGCAGTGAAAGAAATTATTGAGCAGTATTAGGGTAAGCTAAAAAGGTGAGAAGCGCTTATTGCTAAACAGCCTTGGCCCTGCGATTATTTTGCAGTCGCAATTTTATAAAGAAGAGTAAGCTATTAACTTTGTTAAGCATTAAAGGAGAGAATTCCAGTGCAATTTATTCAGGAATATTTGGAGTATATCATTATCGCATTAATCGCAATTGTTGTTATTCAGGCTATCGCTGTTATGTCATTAAGCAGTAAGTTAAAAAAGCTTGGACGTTCTTATAAAGCAATGATGGGAGAAACAGGGGTAGATAATCTGCAGGATGTTATTATCAGCATTCAGCAGGAAATTGGACAACATCAACAAAAAATTGAGGAAACCGGCAAAAATGTAGAAGCGTTGCAGCAGCTCTTACCGCTGCAAAAAAGCAAAGTTGCAATTCATCGCTACAACGCTTTTTCAGATTTGGGCAGTGACTTAAGCTTTTCACTTGCGATCATTAATGAGCAAAAAGACGGTGTTGTATTAACAAGCATTCATAGCAGAGAAGGGATGTATTTGTATGGCAAACCGGTTGAAGGAGGCCAGTCCAAATATTCACTTACTCCAGAAGAACGCAAAGTGATCGAAGAAGCAAAATAGCTGCAATTAATTACTGCGTGTCAAAGCAGAGGATTCATTTTGCTGAATACTGCGAATATGACGAACTACCGCATAATATAGGCATTGCGAAATAATATCAGACATGGAAATGACAAGGTGTAAACGAGTGTTTTGTAATACAAAATACTCCATGAATCCACCTACATTTACGATGCCAGTAATGTGCATGTCGCCAACTGGAGGAAGCTCTTTATTTACACCAGCACCTGGACGCACAGGTCCGATCCCAGCTTGAATGCAGCCTACGCTTGATGCCTGACCTAAGCAAGCATCAATGCCTATAATAAATGGATTAGTAAATTGCTGCTGTACATGCTCTAAAGTTTCACTCAGGTTTAGAGCATGTACAGGCTCTGCAATCGTTCCATATACATGCATAAAGCTAGATCGATATTTTTCTAATGCAGAGCCAACTAAAGGACCTAATGAATCACCAGTTGAACGATCAGTTCCAATACAAATAACGACTATTTCTTGATTCGGCAGGGCAAACTTTAAAAGATTTGTTAGCTCTTGCTGCAGCACAGTGCGAATTAACGGAGCATTATATAAAATTTTAATAGACGGATAAGTGTTCATTGTTTCTTGTAAGTTTCCTTTCTTGAAACAAAATATATTATCAGTATGTAGCGAAAATAAAGATCTTATACTCTTAAGTGAGTAGGGAAGGGGGCTAAAATAATCATGAATGAGCTGATGTTGATTGCATTTGATTCTACGCAGCAAGCGTTGCGAGCAGAAATGTTATTAGAATATAAAGATGTCGATATTGATATTTGCCCTACTCCCAAAGAAATAACTGCTGGGTGTGCATTATCCATTCACTTTCCAGCCGATAGTTTTGCACTGGTGAAAGATATTATTATTTCTGAGCATGTAGAAATTCGTGGTATATTTCAAAAACAAGATCTAGCTTATATTCAAGTGTGGTAAGGACTAAGAAAGGTTGCAGCGATTCATGTGGACGAAATGGCTAGAGAACATTCAAGCGTTATTTACTAACGAAAAATTTTGGAGCGGTATCGGCTTACATATCGTACGAATAGCATTAATAATTATTATTGGTAAATTGCTCGTATGGATTCTTCATAAATCTATTAATAAGATTGTGCTTGAACAGATGAATGTTAGGCATGCTAATCAACAACGAAGAATTACAACGATAGGCAAGCTGTTAAAAAATATCATTTCATATACTGTTTATTTTGTAATTAGCTTATTAGTACTTTCAGAAATCGGAATATCTCTTGGACCATTGCTTGCTGGTGCCGGTATTGCAGGTATAGCCATTGGTTTTGGTGCACAAAGTCTCGTTAAAGACGTCATTACTGGATTTTTTATTATATTGGAAGACCAATTTGCAGTTGGAGATATAATATCTACTGGTAAGTTTAAGGGAAAAGTTGAAATGATAGGTCTTCGTACTACAAGAATTGTTAGTGATAAGGGAGAAGTACATATTATCCCTAATAGTTTAATTACGGAAATTACAAATTATTCGTTAAAGCTGAATAAGGTAATCCTTGATATGAATATTGCATATCAAGGCAACTTGGACTATATTATGCAAGTCGTCAAGCATTGTGCAGAGACAATTGAACATGAAAAAATATTTGGAGAGCCTAAAGTTTTAGCAATTCCGCAATTTGATAAAGATGAAATAATAATGAGGGTAGAAGTTCAATGTCAGGCCACCTATGAAGAAGAGGTAAGACGATATATAAACGAGGCATTTAAATCCACATTAGAAAAACATGAGCTGCAAATGAAAGAAGAAGCGGATTAGGCTAGAAAGGAGTAGGAGGGGTTTATATGGAGCGAAAGCAATTCGAGCTTGGGGATATCGTACAAATGAAAAAAGTACATCCTTGTGGATCAAATGAAATGATCGTTATTCGCATGGGGATGGACATTCGTATGAAATGTGCAGGCTGTGGACATAGCATTTTATTACCTCGAGCTAAATTTGAAAAGAACATGAAAAAGGTTATCGGAAAGACTGAAATTACAGATATATTAAGGTTAAATGAGAATAAAAACGAATAACATTTGTGTAAGAAAATGTATAAGTCAAAATATTGAATAGCCTATAAGTCTATGTTATATTATTACATGTGCAAAAGGAGAAGTACCCAAGTGGTCATAAGGGGACTGACTCGAAATCAGTTAGGCGTGTCACAGCGTGCGTGGGTTCGAATCCCACCTTCTCCGCCATTCGTATTATAAATGCTAAATAGAATCGCAAGAAGCTCCTTTGTTTTCAAGGGAGCTTTTTTGTATCCTCAATTTTGCAAAACCATTTTCATAATCCTTCAATATCTCAATACCACTGTAAATATTCTCTCCTCCCTCTCTAACCTAAACGAAGCATCAAGGGATTTCACCGATTTTACTGAAAAAATTTCCATATTTTATACCTAACAGCATCGAATGGAATCCTATTGATGAGCAATCTATGCTTAATAACACAATGAAATAATGTGATATTGAAATTAATAGTCATTGGGATATAAACTAACCAATTTGAGAGAATACCTACAAAAAATGTGAACTATATGTTAGTTGTGGAGGTAATTACTAATAAAAAGTATATATTTTCATGAACATAGTATAAAGATAAGTAAAAATATTTGATATATAATTAAACCAAACTGAAAAATTACATTTTAAGTTATATTTATTAACATGTAACTCATTTTTATGATAGCAAACATTTAATTTTAACAACAACTTAACATCAAAAAGTTATTAATCTGATGCTTTAGCTTCACAACAGGGGATGATAAGGATGCAGAACATCCATTCAGAGGGATTCACAGTAGGTTCTTTGCTTGAGGTTCCTAGCCTCAAAGACGCTGTTTTAGTAGGCGGAAATGTAGGGTTAAATAATGTAATAACAAAAGTAAATATAATGGAAATGCCTGAGCTGGCAGAGTGGGCGAGTACTGGTGAGGTGGTTATGACGACCAGTAACTTATTTAGGGAGAATCCCGAGCAGTTAGTATTACTTATTGAGCAGCTTGCTGCTAAAGGAATTGCTGCACTGGGAGTAAAGCCTAAACCTTTGTTTTCTGAACTTTCACCACAAGTTATAGAAGTTGCCAATCAGCTTGGACTTCCGCTAATTGAATTGCCTTCAAATATAGCGATAACTGATCTTGTTCATGAAATAATGGAGAGAATGCTTGCAACAGAAGCGAAATCTTTAATGATTTTACAAAGCAGAGTTCAGAAACTGTCGCAAGTTTTATTAAATGGAGGCAATATTGAACGATTTATGACTCATTTATATGAGATGATTAATAATCCAGTTCTATTGATTGAGGATGATGGTGGATCAATTGCTCCGCCAGAATTGGACAGTTTAAATCATTTAGTAATTGATAGTGAATGGTTTAAGGCACATGGTGCGAAGAGAATAGATAATGCTGTCATTACAATTAATGAAAAAGTGTTTCCTATTCACTCATTTCATATTTCAGGAGATAGCGGCTATCAGTTAGTTGTCGTTGAGCAGCACAGTTCATTATGTACAGTCGATACGTTAACCTTAAACTGGGCAACACGATTGCTTGAATTTGAAATAAATAACATGCAAGTACGTAAAAACATTGAAGCTAAATATTTGGAGCACTTCGTTCAAGATTGGATGATTGGAAAAATTCCCTCTAAGCAGGATTTACAGCGAAGAGCAGAGGCTTGCGGATGGTTACTTCAATGTAATAGCGCTTATATGGTTGGCAGTGTATCCTTTTGGAAGGAAAAACCTAATAATAAGGAACTGCAGCATATTGCCAAGCAATTGAATAGCAACATCACTTACTTATTAGATGCAAATATTTTTTGGACGATATTAGAGGATGAACTTGTATGTCTAATCTCCCATCAAGGTGGACGTTGGAAAGAGCAACAGTATAAGGAACTTACGAAGCAAATGATTCATTGCTTAACTAAGCAAATTAATCATAGACAAGTGACGCTTTGTGTAAGTAAAGTTGTTTCAATGGCTACTGAAGTAGAGGCGGCATATCGTGAGACAAAACGCGTCATGGAAATTCGAAAAGTATATCGTTCGGAGGAAGATGTTCTTCATTATAATGAGTTAGGAGTATATTTGCTTTTGTATCGAATGCAGGGCACATCTGAGCTGGAGGAGTTTAAACAGATATATCTTTATCCCCTACTTGAACTTGAACGAAAGCAGCAAGGGGCTTTGTTAATGACGCTTGCAACGTATTTTGCATGTAATTGCAATGCTAAGGAAACCGCTCAAAAATTGTACGTGCATTATAATACAGTAAATTATCGTTTGGAACGAATTCGTGATGAGCTGCAATTACGTCTAGATGATCCAGAAGTAAAGCTGCTATTACAGTTGGCAATTAAAACTTATCATATGCAGCAACAGCAATAACGTATATTTGAGCAGTTGCTTATTTTATTGTAGAGGATGAATAGGAAAAGCCCTGTCCAGTAATCAAGGATCATGGACAGGGCTTTTTTGACGGTGTTGATTAGTTAAGCAATGGATCATTGTAAAGCAAAGTACGAAACAAGATAGCAAAAGCTATTTATTCGTATTCAACTGCACCGATAACGGTTTGCGAAGTTATTCTTTGCTGCAATTTACTGCATGATTCAAGCTTTCTGTTGCAACTATCGAAGTACAACGGAACCACACCTCTCTTCACCGTCACTAACTATTATGGATCAAAGCTTTGTATCTTATACATTGTAAATGAAAAATAATTCAGTGTCTCAAAATGTAATGAAATACGAAACGAAAAGGGTTAAGGCGCTCCTAATTTGTATATTAAATATAGAAAATATGGATTTGCTTCCAATACAATTAGGATAATAAAGCTATCCTTTTCTTGCTATTCCTTTAATAGTCTGATATAATTTTCAGGTGCGAGTGAACAAACTCGCTTTTTTTCCTTGCTCCATTTTCATGGGGCCGTAAGTCCAAAAGGAGGTGAAAGAAAATGCGCAAATATGAAGCGATGTACATCATTCGTCCGGAAATTGAACAGGAAGCTGTTCAAGCTCTAGTTGAGAAGTTCAATGCTGTTATCTCTAACGGTGGCGGTGAGGTTACTAAAACTGACATTCTTGGCAAACGTCGTCTTGCGTATGAAATCAACAAGGTTCGTGAAGGTCAATACGTACTAGTACAATTTACAGCTCCTGCTGAAGTTGTTGCTGAGCTTGACCGTGTCATGAAAATTGCCGATGAGGTAATTCGCGTGTTGATCGTAAAAGACGTAGCGTAAGAATGTTGAAGGTGTTTCGATTGGGAGGTCGTATAGATGTTGAATCGTGTCATTTTGATCGGTAGGTTGACAAGAGATCCAGAGCTTCGCTATACCCCCACTGGCGTTGCAGTAACTCAATTTACAATTGCTGTTGATCGTCCGTTTTCTGGAAGTAATGGTGAGCGTGAAACAGATTTTATTCCAGTTGTAACATGGCGTCAATTAGCAGAGACTTGTGCAAATTACTTGCGCAAAGGTCGTTTAACTGCTGTTGAAGGTCGTATTCAAGTAAGAAATTACGAGAATAACGAAGGCAAGCGTGTTTATGTAACTGAAGTAATTGCTGACAATGTTCGCTTTCTGGAATCAAATCGTGAGCAGCGTGATGAAAGTTACGGCACAAGTGGTGATAGTGGGTATTTAGCAGGTAATGGAGGTTATGCTAGCAGTCGACCGTCACAACCGTCACGAAGCAATGTCGATCCATTTAAGGATGATGGACGCCCAATTGATATTTCTGAGGACGATTTACCGTTTTAATACAAGAGAAACATAAGTTGAATTTCTAACGAAAGGATGGGTAATCATGAGCTTCAAAAAAGAAAGCGGAGAAGATCGCGGCGAGCGTAAATTTGTTCGTAAAGGCGGACGTAATAAACGTCGTAAAGTTTGTTACTTCACTGTAAACAAAATTACGCACATCGATTATAAAGATACAGAATTGCTTAAAAAGTTCATCAGCGAGCGCGGTAAAATTTTACCACGTCGCGTAACTGGTACAAGCGCGAAGTATCAACGTATGCTAACAATTGCGATTAAACGTGCTCGTCAAATCGCATTGCTTCCATACACTACTGAATAGTAGTCATATATGTTTGAAAAAATAGGAGGAGCCTGTCACCAAGGGCTCCTCCTGTTTTTTTATCAGGATGTTTATAAATTGCTCTAAATGCTTACGAAGAGCAAGGGGGGATTGAAGATGGAATATATATTAGCACTAATTGTAATTATTTTATTTACAAAAGTAGCAGGTCATCTATCGGTAATGATTGGTCAACCTTCGGTGCTTGGTAAGCTAATTGCAGGGATAGTACTGGGACCAGCACTTTTAAACTGGATTCAGCCAACGGAATTTATTGATCAGTTTGCAGAAATTGGTGTGCTGCTTCTTATGTTTATAGCAGGATTGGAAACAGATCTACAGCAGTTAAAGGAAAACTGGAAATCTGCTGTTGCGGTAGCATTTGGTGGAGTCATCTTGCCGCTATTTGGCGGATATAGTTTATCAATTGCTCTTGGTTTGCCGGAAACTGAAGCATGGTTTATGGGGCTGTTGCTTTGTGCTACCAGCGTCAGTATTTCTGTGCAGGCACTTAAGGAAATGAATCAGTTAAGCTCTCGTGAAGGCACAACAATTTTAGGTGCAGCAGTAGTTGATGATATTGTTGTCGTTATCTTGCTTGCTTTTATGATCAGCTTCTTAGGAGTTGGCGGTGGAGATGTATCACTTCCTTTAGTAATTGGAAAGAAGGTCATTTTCTTTGCAGTGATTATTGCAGTAAGTATTTGGCTTGTGCCGCTGTTGATGAAGTTGGCTTCAAAGTTAAAGGTTACAGAAGCTGTTACGAGTGGAGCAATAGTCATTTGTCTAGGTTTTGCCTATTTTGCTGAATGGTTAGGGGTAGCGGGAATTATTGGTTCCTTTGCCGCGGGCCTTGCAATTTCTCAAACAAATTTTATTAAAGAAGTGGATCATCGTGTTGAATCGATAACGTATACGATATTTGTACCAGTGTTTTTTGTAAGTATCGGATTAAACATTACGTTTGACGGCTTAGGTGATCAAATATTATTTATGGTGTTGCTCACAATCGTTGCAATTATAACTAAGATTCTTGGTTGCGGGTTTGGCGCTAAAATTACAGGTTTTTCATATAAATCATCACTTATTATTGGAGCAGGCATGGTTTCGCGTGGTGAGGTTGCATTAATTATTGCCTCGATGGGACTATCATCAGGGTTGTTTCCACAAGAATACTTTACTTCCGTTGTGTTAGTAGTTATTATTACAACTTTAGTAACGCCGCCATTATTAAAAGCAATGTTTTCTCCAAATCAAATTAAGCAACATCATATTGAACACAGTAAAGAGATATAAAGTCAAAAAAGCTATTCAGATTATCAAATGATTGATTTCTGAATAGCTTTTTAATTTTTTACTTTACTGCTCGGTGCGTTTTGGTGAAATGGCTACTGTACAACGAGATACACAAATCAATCGATTTTGCTCATCGGTAATTTTTATTTCCCATACAGCACTGCGACGTCCCTTATGGAGCGGAATACCAGTGGCAGTAACGATTCCTTTAGTGGCGCTGCGCAAATGATTCGCATTAATTTCCATGCCCATGGCAACTTCGCGCTCTTGATCGATGCTAGCCCATGCACCGATACTAGCTACAGTTTCAGCTAAAGCAACAGATGCTCCGCCATGTAAATAACCAAACGGCTGCTTTGTGCGTTCATTAACTGGCATTGTACAAACAACTTTATCAGGAGATAGCTC
Source organism: Paenibacillus sp. plas6 (assembly GCF_057221655.1). NCBI lineage: Bacteria > Bacillati > Bacillota > Bacilli > Caryophanales > Paenibacillaceae > Paenibacillus > Paenibacillus sp. plas6. Next base: position 2,093,830 of record NZ_CM170151.1, read on the forward strand.
CAATGTTTCAATACCAAGTGTTTCGATCAGAGTTCCCTTAATATTCATCATTTCCATGGCATATGTCACCTTATCGTTGTTATAGTTGAGTTAGTACATAATCAATAACAAAGCTAAATGTTAAAACAATACCAAAAATTGTGTTGAGCTTGCCCGTTGATTTCATAGCAGGCATCATTTCAAAAGCTGCTGTTTTTCCTTGGAATTGCTTATAAGCCTTAATCGCTTGAGGTACACTAAGCAAAACTAATAAAGCCCAAATCGTTGTATGTCCAAGCAATACAAGAACGATTGTCCATAAATAAGCTACTGTAAACATGGCTCCTAGAAATTGAACGGCGCGTGTTGGACCTAGCAAGATGGCAATCGTACGACGACCATGTTCTTTATCGCCTTCACGGTCACGAATATTGTTGGCCATATTAATTGAACCGATTAAAAACCCAACGCTAATCGAAACAAAAAAATGGCTCCAATTAAAGCTTAATGTTTGAATATAATAGGTAATCATAATGATCACAGGTCCCATAAAAAAGCCTGAAAACAGTTCGCCAAAAGGGGTGTATGCGATTGGTAATGGTCCAGCAGTATAAAAATAACCGACTGCCATACAAATAAGGCCGATTAATGCAATCCACCAACTGCTTGCATTACAAATGTATACACCGATTAATGTTGCAATTAAGTAAAACAGAAAAGCAAGATTTCGTACGAATTTAGGAGCGACTCCATCTCGGACAATCGTGCCGCCGATGCCAACAGAATCCTTATTATCGAGTCCTCGCACATAATCGTAATATTCATTGAACATATTGGTCGCGGCCTGAATCAGCAGCGAAGCGACTAGCATCATTACAAATAAAAATAGATGAATGTTTCCATCTGATAATGCCATAGCAGTACCTGTGAAAACAGGCACAAATGATGCCGTAAGTGTATGTGGTCGCATTAATCGCCACCATACATTACTTTGAACAGGTTGTAGTTCAGTTTGCATAATAACGCATCCTTACTTATATATAATGATTTTTTTATTAATTTGTCGTAAAGTTCATTATAAGTTTAGGGGAAGGAAACAGTTGTGTCAACGTTCTAAACATGGTAGAAAGTTGACGTTATGCAGGCAGGGGTGTATTCTTGAAAAAGATAAAACGGCAAGGTTATGACAAGGGTGAATAGCGTGGCTTATAGTAAGTTAAGCACGAATATGTACAATATAACAGTAGAAGGTAAAAGGCAAGTAGCACTGCATGGCAAGCAAGTTTTGCTTAGCTCGGTAATAGAAGTTAGTCGTACGGATTTACTGGCCTTTTTTTCTTACAATAATGATACGTATCGTGGTAATCGTTTTTATTGGTCTGAACCTGGACGGGCATTGACTTATGTTGGTTTAGGAAAGATCTTTACAATAGAAGAAAATAATCAGCATGAACGATTTCGCTATGTGGATGAGACATGGAATCAGATAGCGGCAACAGCTATAGTTGAAGGAGAGCGTTCACCATTTACAGGTCCGATATTATTCGGTGGCTTTTCCTTCGATCCTCATACGATTCGGTCGCAAAAGTGGAGCGATTTTGCTCATACTAGCTTTGCTGTGCCCAAATATATGCTTACAGCTTATGAGGGGCGATATTATTTAACAGCAAACCGTTTAATTGCTTCAGGGGAAGATAGCTTGACTATAAAACAGGATGATGAGGAACTTAATCAGCTTTTATCAGCTATCGAGACTGGTTTAGTACAGCAAAATACTTCTATTAAAGCAAAAACTAATCCGTTTATGCATGAAGAAATTGCTCCAGCAGATTGGATGAATGCAGTTAAAGAAGCAGCGTTTTCCATTCGCCAAGGTGAGTTGGAAAAGGTCGTTTTGGCTCGTTCTCTAATGTTGCAAAGCGAAGATGAATTAAGCATTGAGCTAATTCTGCAAAACTTACTTGAAGAGCAATTAGATACGTATGTATTTGCAATTGATAAAGCAAATAGTTGCTTTATTGGAGCGACTCCAGAGCGATTAATTAAGCATCAAGAGCAGCAATTGTTAACATTATCGCTTGCGGGATCAATTGGTCGGGGAAAAGATGCAGCAGAGGACGAGGAGCTGGCAAGCTTTTTGCGAAATGATGTAAAAAATTTACACGAGCATAAACTGGCAGTAGATATGATTAAATCAACAATGCTAGAGCTTTGTGAGCAGGTTGATGCTCCAGTTGCTCCTATCATTCGCAAGTTGAAGGATATTCAGCATTTAGCTACACCAATTTCAGGAGTAATTAAAGACGGTGTAACGTTGCTTCAAGCAGTTGAGGCGCTTCATCCAACCCCTGCGCTTGGCGGTATGCCGCGCGAATCAGCTATTGAAGCAATTAGAAGATTGGAGCAAATGGATCGCGGTTGGTATGCTGCTCCAATTGGCTGGATGAATATAGCCTCTGAAGGAGAATTTGCTGCAGCGATACGCTCCGCCTTGCTAGTTAAGGAAAAAGCGTATCTGTTTGCTGGATGTGGCATCGTCGGTGACTCTGATCCGATTAGTGAATATAAAGAAACAGCGCTTAAATTTAGACCAATGTTAAAAGCTTTGCAGGCAATGCCTGTAGAGCCTAAAGAATAGGAAGGTTCCCATAAGAAAGACAAAGTGATAGATTTAAGCAAATTATAAATGGAATGTGAAAGATAAGGCAGGCTAATTAGGCTGCCTTATTCTTACATTGTGGCAAGTAGTTGATTAATTATTTAATAGCAAATAAAAAGTGAAATGATGGACAACCAATTTGGTATTTGTAGGAGGAAATATGATGAGCAATGAGGGTGCAACGTTATATCTAAGTGCATTTGTAGACGAATTAGTACGGTCGGGACTGAAGCATATCGTTGTTAGCCCTGGCTCTCGCTCTACCCCTATCGCAGTATTAGCCGCTGAACATGCAGAGCTTAAGGTATGGATGCACATTGATGAAAGAAGCGCTGCTTTTTTTGCATTAGGGCTTGCAAAAAGCAGTGGTCAGCCTGTAGCATTGCTGTGTACTTCAGGAACAGCTGCGGCTAATTATTATCCGGCGATTGCAGAAGCAAATTTATCTCGAGTGCCTCTAGTGGTGCTAACTGCAGATCGTCCACATGAGCTAAGGGATGTTGGTGCACCACAAACAATTGATCAAATAGGAATGTATGGCAGTCATGTAAAATGGTTTATGGAAATGCCGTTGCCTGAAGCTAGCATTGCGATGATTCGTCATGCACGTGTAGTCGCAGCACGGTCAGTTATGACGGCAGCGATGGCTCCCGCTGGAGTAGTACATCTTAATTTTCCGTTACGTGAACCATTGCTTCCCGATCTATCTCATCCACAGTTATTTAATGCTGAACGACGAGCAGAAGGAGCAGCTTATACAGAAAGCGTTCAGACTCCAGCGGGAATTGCCAATGAGCAAGTACAAAACCTTGCGTCTGAGCTGGAACTAGCAGGGCGCGGTGTTATTGTAGTAGGGCCATGTGACGATCGAGCGCTTGCTGACAGTGTTGTGGCACTTGCTGAACTGCTCGGTTATCCGATTATTGCCGATCCGCTATCACAGCTTCGCAGCGGGGGACATAGCAAGCGAAACATTATTGACAGCTATGATTCATTTTTACGAATTGAGACAATCATTAATGAACTGCAGCCAAAGCTTTTCTTGAGATTTGGTGCAATGCCTGTTTCTAAACCGTTGTTATTATATATGAATAAGTATCCGCAGGCTAAACATATCGTTGTCGATGAAGGTGGCTGGCGAGATCCAACTTTGTTAGTCGGCAAGCGTATTACTGCGAATGCAGCCGTATTATGCAAGCAGCTAGTTGAATCGATCAATCAGAATCAGCAGCAAGAAAAAGATGGGGTTGAAGCAGCAAAAGCGGAGCAAGCAGCATGGCTAGAACGCTGGCAGTTGCTTCAGCATCGTTCTATCGAAGTATTAGATCAGGTTGCTTTCGAGCATCATAATGGAGAGCTATTTGAAGGAGCTGTTGTTAAGCAATTACAGCAGTTGATGAATGAAGGCAGCACTTTATTTATTGGAAACTCGATGCCGATTCGTGACGTGGACAGTTTCTGGCGCAGTGATAATAAAGGAATTACGCTGTATGCGAATCGTGGTGCTAACGGTATTGATGGAATTGTCTCGACTGCAATGGGAGTAAGTGCTATGAAGCAAGAAACAGTGCTATTGCTTGGCGATTTGTCATTCTATCATGATTTAAACGGTTTATTAGCAGCAAAGCTGCACCAGCTGGATATAACGATCGTTGTCATTAATAACGATGGTGGTGGAATATTTTCTTTCTTGCCACAGGCACAGTTGCCTCAGCATTTTGAAATGTTATTTGGCACTCCGCTTGGCTTAGACTTTTCCTATGCGGCTAAGCTTTACGGTGGAAACTTTCAGCGTGTTACCTGTTGGCAGCAATTTCAGCAAGTATTCCGCGAGGCACAAGCAAGCGGTGGACTGAACATTATTGAGCTACCAACGAAGCGGGATGTAAACTTAACGCTTCATCGCAATATTTGGCCAAAGCTTGCCAAGGCGTTGATGACGGAATGAAGCTCAATATTCGCGGACAACATTATGAAGTAAATATGGTTGGAGCAGGGGAACCGTTACTTTTGCTACACGGCTTCTCTGGCTCACAGGCACAATGGCAGCCTTTTGTCGAGCATTGGTCACGTTATTATAAATTGATTTTAATTGATATGCTAGGTCATGGTAGCTCAGCAGCTCCTGCCGAGGTTGAACGGTACCGAATGGAGCAGGTGACTATGGATTTAGCATTTTTACTGGATCAGCTTGGCATAGATACTTCTCATGTGTTAGGCTATTCCATGGGCGGGAGGATAGCTTTATCCTTTGCTATACAGTATCAAAGTAGAGTACGTTCATTAATATTAGAAAGCAGTTCGCCAGGACTGGCCACAGAAAAGGAAAGAGCAGAACGACAAGCTAGCGATCATCGTTTGGCAGAGCTAATTGAGCAGCGAGGAATTGAATGGTTTGCTGAGTATTGGGGAAGCCTACCTCTGTTTGCTACATTACAGCGCTTGCCGCAAAGCGAGCAGATAAAACTTCATCAATCGCGACTGAGTAATTCTGCTTTTGGTATAGCGCAAAGCTTGCGTGGAATTGGCACAGGGCAGCAATCATCTTGGTGGGACAAGCTTAGTGAGTTAAGCTTAAAGGTACTGCTCATTGCAGGAGAGCTTGATCAGAAATATTGCGGCATTGCTCAAGCGATGCATCAGCAATTACCAGGGAGTGAGCTAAAGCTTGTTCCCGATGCTGGACATAATGTTCATGTGGAGCAGCCGCATTTATTTGATACAATAGTATTAACATTTCTAGATAAGATAAGGAAGGTGTAAGTATGGCTGTAGTACCTTGGGTTAAACAAGGAAATTATGAAGATATTATTTATGAAACATATGAAGGTATGGCGAAAATTACGATTAATCGCCCTGAGGTTCGTAATGCTTTCCGTCCAAAAACCGTAATGGAGCTAATCGATGCGTTTGCTTGGGCTCGTGACGATTCTGAAATTGGCGTTATCATTTTAACTGGTGCAGGAGATCTTGCATTCTGTTCAGGCGGTGATCAAAAGGTTCGCGGTCATGGCGGCTATGTTGGCGAAGATCAAATTCCGCGTCTAAATGTACTTGATTTACAGCGTTTAATTCGTACAATTCCTAAACCAGTTGTAGCTATGGTGGCTGGTTATGCAATTGGTGGAGGACATGTATTACATATTGTTTGTGATCTAACGATAGCTGCTGATAATGCTCGTTTTGGACAAACAGGACCAAATGTAGGCAGCTTTGATGGCGGTTATGGTGCGGGTTATTTGGCACGTATTGTAGGTCATAAAAAGGCTCGTGAAATCTGGTATTTATGTCGTCAATACAATGCACAGGAAGCTCTAGAGATGGGACTCGTTAATGCGGTTGTGCCACTAGATCAATTAGAGGCTGAAACAGTTAAGTGGTGCAGAGAAATGCTTGAAAAAAGTCCAACTGCGCTACGTTTCTTAAAGGCAGCTTTTAATGCAGATACAGATGGCTTGGCAGGTATTCAACAATTAGCTGGAGATGCTACTTTACTTTATTACACAACGGATGAAGCGAAGGAAGGACGCGACGCGTTTAAAGAGAAACGTAAACCAGACTTTAAGCAATTCCCGCGTTTCCCTTAATAATTTGATTACGAGAAGGAGAATAGCACGATGAATATGCCGATATGGCTTGATAAGCGAGCTTATTTAACTCCTGATCGTATAGCAGTGGAAGCAAGTTCTGAGAAGCTAACCTTTGCCGAATTGCAACAGCGAGCGATAGATAAAGCAAGTCGATTGAGAGCGCTTGGTCTACAGCAGGGACAAGCAGTTGCTGTATTAAGCGAGAGCAGTGTACGGTTAATAGAAGTTGTACATAGCATTCCTTATACTGGGGCAATGCTTATGTTGCTGAATACTCGACTAACAGCTCGTGAGCTTCTATATCAATTGCAGGACTCTGGGAGCAGTCTGTTAATCTATAGCGACAGCTTCAAAGAGCTAGCGCTTGAGCTGAGCAATGCAAGCAAGCAGCTTCGCATTGTTCCCTTAACTGAATTAGAAACAACAGCAGCAGTTGCCGATCCGCAACTGCTGCATTACGTTTCAGAGCATTCCACCTATACGATTATGTATACTTCAGGTACAACAGGTTCGCCGAAAGGTGTGCTGCAAAGCTATAACAATCATTGGAGTTCTGCGATAGGCTCCATGTTAAACCTTGGTTTGACCGAACAAGACAAATGGCTAGTCACCGTTCCATTGTTTCATATTAGCGGGCTTTCAATATTGCTGCGTAGCGTCATTTATGGCATTCCTCTTGTGTTACATGAAAAGTTTAGCCCCGAGCAGGCAAATAAAGCGATTATAATGCAAGGTGTAACGATAATGTCAGTGGTGAGCAATATGTTAACTCGAATGCTGGAAGTATTAGGTGAGCAGCGCTATCCTGAGAAATTTCGTTGTATGTTGCTTGGCGGAGGACCTGCACCATTGCCGCTACTCGAAGCATGCGTTGAACATGACATTCCCGTCGTGCAAACATACGGAATGACAGAAACCTGTTCTCAGTTTGCTACGCTTGCGCCGCAATATATGCTAAGCAAACTAGGCTCAGCGGGTAAGCCATTATTTCAATCGGAACTGCTCATTGTTGATAATAACGGAGAACAACTGCCTCCAGGTACTGCTGGTGAAATTGTAGTAAAAGGACCTAATGTAAGCAAAGGATACTATAATCGCCAAGATGACTGCTTTAAAAATGGCTGGTTTTATACTGGAGATATTGGCTACGTTGATGAAGAAGGATTTCTTTATGTGCTGGATCGGCGGAAAGATTTAATTATATCTGGCGGTGAAAATGTATACCCTGCTGAAATCGAAGCGGTGCTTATTAGCCATCCGCACATTGTAGAAGCAGGGGTAACTGCAATTAATGACGAACAATGGGGACAACGGCCAATAGCCTTCGTTGTTATGAATGAATATGACCATTTTCATGCCGATGAAATATTAGAGTATTGTCGTGAGCGGCTAGCTAAGTATAAACTGCCTGTTGCGATTTATAGTGTACCAGAACTACCACGCAATGCGGCAGGTAAGCTGCTGCGTCGTGAGCTGTCAAATTTATTAAAATAAGAGTTCAGGCTTGTCCGCTAATCAACTAAGCCTTTTTCAAGGGCAAGGAAACGTAAGTAAAGCTGCTGCTCTTCTTTTTTAATAGAAAGGAAGTCATTAATGGACATTAAATCGGTTGTGTTGCATCGGATTCGTATGTCACTTGTTTCTCCTTTTGCAACCTCATACGGCACATACACAGATCGTGAAACGATCATTGTGCAAGTGATTAATGAGCAAGGGTTATCAGGTTGGGGGGAATGTGTAGCATTTGCGACTCCTTGGTATACCGAGGAAACGGTGCAAGGAGCATGGCATATACTTGAGCAGTTTTTGATTCCGCCTTTGTTGCAGCAGCAAGTATCCCATCCTTCTCAGCTAACAGCATTATGGCAAGGAGTAAGGCGTAACAATATGGCCAAGGCTGGACTGGAAATGGCGATGTGGGATCTTTATGCTAAGTTGCTAAATAAACCATTATATGAGGTGGTAGGCGGTAATAGCGAGCCACTTAAGGTCGGTGTAGCAATTGGACTGCAGGCAGAAATATCAGATTATTATCGGTTAATTGATACCTATTTAGAGCAAGGCTATGAGCGGATTAAAGTTAAAATTAAGCCTGGCGCAGATATTCAGTTAATTGCTGAAATTCGCAAGCGCTACCCTGATATTTCACTTATGGCGGATGCAAATTCTGCTTATTCGCTGTCTGATATTCAGCATTTAGAGCAGCTTGATCAATATCGGTTGTTAATGATTGAGCAGCCGCTTGCTGTTGACGATATTATTGATCATGCTGCCTTACAGGCTAAATTAACAACGCCAATTTGCCTTGATGAAAGTATTGTTAGCTATGATGATGTGAGACATGCTTTGCAGCTAGGCAGCTGTAAAGTCATTAATGTTAAATTAGGTAGAGTAGGCGGCTGGAATGAGGCTTTGCGAATTCATCAGCTATGCTTACAAAACCATATACCGCTTTGGTGTGGAGGTATGCTTGAAACCGGAATTGGCCGCGCGCATAATATGGCACTAGCCTCCTTGCCAGGCTTTACATTGCCTGGAGATATATCTGCATCAGCTCGCTATTGGGAGCGGGATATTATATTGCCTGAAGTTGTTATTGAGCAAGGAAAGGTTCATTTACGACAAGGAGCAGGGATTGGCTATGAAGTCGATTTGCCTTATTTAGATAGCTTAACGTTGCAGAAGCTGACAGTGAATGCGTAACATATACAATAAAAAGCTCCCTTCATAGGGAGCTTTAAATTTGGAGACAACCATAACTTTACATAATAAAGTTTTAATAATTATCCAATCAAAATGTTATCCTCTGGATAGCCAATGCGAGATTGCTGCTTGCGATTGGCAAGCGCATAAGCTAGCGTCAGCGGCCCTAAACGACCAATAAACATAGCAAAGCAAACAATAATTTTGCCTAGCAGCGACAAGTCCTTGGTCAGTCCCATAGAAAGTCCAGTTGTACTAAATGCAGAGGTAGCTTCAAATAATACCTCAAGAAAATGATCTTCCAGCATATCCTCTGTAATCGTTAAAGCGAGTGCAACGATAAGCACAACGGTTATTGAACTCATAACAACCGCAAGAGCACGTGTAATTGTACCTTGTGGAACTTGACGACCAAAGGCGTGAACTTGTCCACCTCCACGAAAGGTAGCGATCGTCGCTAAAATGAGCACAACGATCGTATTTATTTTTACTCCTCCGCCTGTGCCACCAGAAGCAGCACCAATAAACATATAAATAACAAGTAAAAACTGAGAAGCTGTTAGCATATTTGGGATGTCAATTGTATTAAAGCCAGAGCTGCGTGGGACAAGCGTTTGAAACCATGCTGCTTGAATACGTTCAAACCATTTTAAATGACCGAAAGTCTCTGGATTTAAAGATTCTAGCAGCAAAATAAGGGCAAAGCCAATGATTGAAATTACTAACGATGATGTCAGTACAATTTTCGTATGCAGGGAAAATTTACGCCAACGTTTTTTTTGCAACAGCTCGACGATAACGATATATCCAAGCCCACCGGCGACAAACAAAGCGATAATGACACTATTAACGATCGGATCGCCTACGTAGGCAACAAGCCCATCTGACCATAATGAAAAGCCAGCATTATTAAAAGCCGACACAGAGTGAAACAATCCATAATAAAATGCCTTCGTCCATCCTAAGCTGGATTGCCAATGTAGCATTAGAATAATAGTGGCTATAAATTCAAAGGCAAACACAATAATAAAAATATAGATGCATAGGCGAACCAGTCCTTGTGAGGTAGTCGCTTGTGTAGTGTGCTGAATCAACAATCTTTCCTTCAAGCCAATTCGCTTACCTAATACAATTGCAATGACAACACTTATGGTCATAAATCCAAGTCCACCAATTTGGACTAAAAGCATAATAATAATTTGACCAGTTATAGAAAAATAACTGCCAATATCAAGAACACTTAGTCCATTTACACAAACCGCTGAGATCGCCATAAACAATGCGTCAATTAAGCTTGTCGGTTTACCGCTTGCTGATGAAAAAGGCATCATTAACAGCAGTGTGCCAATAGCAATCAAAATAAAAAATATCGTAATAATTAGCTGAGGCGGACTAAGCTGTTTACGAGATAACGATGATTTTTGCGAATTAATAACAGTGTCCAAAATTTTAGAGTCTAAAATTTTATTTTTTTCGTTCATAATATTTCTCCAACTGAGCAATTTGCTCTAGACTACCTAGTATAAGCAAAACATTGCCAGCTTCTACAATATCTTCGGCACGTGGTGATACGTTCATGCGCTGTTCCTTTTTTATAGCGAGGATGGTGCAGCCAAAGCGAGCGCGAATATTAAGCTTTTGCAATGAGAGTCCAGCCATTGCATCTGGCGCCATCAGTTCTACAATGTTGTATTCATCCGATAATTCGATGTAATCGATAATGCTGTTAGAGCTTAGCTGATTAGCAAGTCGAATTGCCATATCTCGTTCAGGATAAATTACTTTATCAGCACCAATTTTACGCAAAACATTGCCATGCATTTCATCTCGAGCTTTGGCAATAACCATCGGAATATTCATTTCTTTTAATAGCAATGTAGTTAAAATACTTGATTGCAGATCATCGCCAATGGCTACAACAGCGTGTGTGAAATTACTTGCACCTAGCTCCTTAAGCACGACTTCGTCTGTGCAGTCTGCTTGCAGTGCATGGGTAGCAAATGGAGCAACGTCTTGTACTAGCTCGGCATCTCGATCTACAGCAAGCACCTCATGTCCATTTTGTACAAGTGTGCGTGTTAAACTGCTGCCGAACCTGCCTAATCCAACTACTAAAAATTGTTTCTTCATAACCATTGGTCGTCACTTCCTCATTTTTACACTTTAACCTTATATAAATCTACATTGGATCATAAACACCTTAGTTAAAAATTACAATAATTTTCTAAGACATGCTTTACATATATGTACCAAATGAAGCAACAACATGAGCAAACATATCACAGGGAATAATTTGTGATATAATAAGTTGTATTGTTAAGCATTATGATTTTGACGTCTTGAGGTGAATCTTTTGAAAACTGGTAAGAAGCCATTATTATGGAGCGCAATTGCTTTGTTTGGTACTTTGCTGCTAATTGTGCCCGGGCTTAATCTTCTTGCAATGCTGCTTATGTTGGTTCCATATACAGTGTTGTATTCGTTATTGAACCGAAAATCTTTTGTTGTACATGCACTAGCAGTTTTTATTATTGGCTGCTTTATAATTGGCCCTACGTTATTTGTTAGCTTTAACTTATGTGCAATAATACCGAGCATTGTGCTTGGGGAGTATTATAAGAAGGGATTGCCTTCTAGTAAAATTATGCCCAAAATGGTCGGCTTAATGATTGTAATGCTTATGTTGGGCTTATTGTTCGTTGAAAATGGTTTGGGGATATCCCTATTGTCTGATATTAGTAAATCCATTACGCTGATGATGAATGATGTGGTGGCACAAGGTCTTTCACCTATATCTTGGAATAGTGATATGACGGATAGTTTTGTTAAAATGATGATTAATATGATTCCACTTGTGTTTTTTGTCATGGCATTACTGATTGTGGCATGCTCACACTATGTAGCGCGTAGAATGGTTAGTGCCGATGGGATTAACGTAACTCCGTTTCCGCAGGCGAAGAACTGGAGATTGCCACGTTCATTAGTTTTTATTTATTTTATTGCCTACTTGTTAGAGCTGACGATCGATCCAACTGAAGGGTCATATATGACCTTAGTAATTTTGAATTTGGTGCCTGCACTTAGCATTTTGTTTGCAATTCAGGCAGTAGGCTTTTTCTACTACATTGCGGATAATCGACGTTGGTCCAAGGCGATTCCATTCATCATTGCTATTCCGGTCTTGCTGATTCCACCGGCGAGCATTATTGGACTTTTGGATACAGCTTTTCCACTTAGAAAAATAATTTCTAAGCAACAATAGGCACAGGAGCGAATATCATATGCCAAATTTTTTGATGAAGCGCTGGCATAAACTGCATAGTGTAATTTCGATGATCATCATGTTTTTACTATCAGTGGGCTTATTTTTCTATCATTGGATTCCAGGGCTATTAGGATTGCTGCTAACGATTGCCTCTGCAGTTTACTTATACTTAGCAGAACGAGCGTTTCGCCGTGAATTTAAGCAATATGTTCAAACGCTGTCCTATCGTTTAAAAACAAGCGGAACGGATATTCTTCAAAATCTGCCTTTTGGGGTTATTCTTTTCAATGAAGATTATCTAGTAGAGTGGCATAATCCTTTTATGTCCAACATATTTAAACAGGACAATCTGATCGGAGAGCCGCTAGCTAAGCTGTTTCCTAGCTTGTCGCCTAATAAGGAGATTCAGGCGCCAATTGAAATTATGATTAATCAACGGATGTATTCATTGACCGTTCGTGATAAAAATCGCGTCATTTATGTAAATGATATTACTGATTCATGGCAAATTCATAAGAAGTATGATGAAGAACGTTTGTCTCTTGGAATTGTTATGATTGATAATTTGGAAGAGGTTGCGCAAGGGCTGGATGATAATCAGCGCAGTTCCTTACTTTCTAAAGTGACTAGCATGATTACGGAATGGGCACAGCGTCATGAAATTTTATTAAAACGATTAACGTCAGATCGGTTTTTGTTAGTTACTGATCAACGCACATTACGTATATTAGAGCAAACTCGCTTTGATTTACTGGATGATGTTAGGGAAATTACAAGCGATCAAAGAATACCGATAACATTAAGTATTGGTTTTGCTGCTGGAGCTGAACATATTACGGAGCTGGGGCAGTGGGCACATCGCAGCTTAGATATTGCCCTTGGTCGCGGCGGTGATCAGGCCACTGTTAAGTTCGGCTCACGCCAAACTTTTTATGGCGGTAAAACCAATGCAGTTGAGAAGCGTACGAAGGTGCGTGCTCGAGTTGTTGCTCATACATTGCGCGATCTTATTAAAGAAAGCTACAATGTCGTAATTATGGGGCACCGTAATCCAGATATGGATGCAATCGGTGCGGCAGTTGGTATTCTTAAAGCAGCGCGTATTCTTGGTAAGGAAAGCTACATTGTGCTGGAAGGAGTGAACCCTTCCATTGATCGTATGATGGAGCTATTACGTGAGGATGAAAAAATTGCGCAGCGCTTTGTTAAACCTGATCAAGCATTTGAGTTAATTAATAATCAAACCCTTGTTGTTGTAGTAGATACACATAAAGCTTCAATGGTCGCTGAACCTAAGCTGCTGACGCTATCAGAGCGACTGGCAGTTATTGACCATCACCGTCGCAGCGAGGAATTTTTAAGTCATGCAACGTTAATGTATTTAGAGCCGTATGCTTCCTCAACGTGTGAGCTTGTAACGGAGCTACTGCAATACATTCATGATCGCATTTCGCTTGATGTACGTGAAGCGACATCGTTGTTAGCAGGTATTACCGTTGATACGAAAAGCTTTTCGCTTCGCACTGGAGCTCGCACGTTTGAAGCGGCATCGTTTTTACGACGAAGCGGGGCAGATTCGGCTATGATTCAGCGAATGCTACAAGAGGATTTGCAAGGCTATATCTCGAAGTCTGAAATTATTAAGCATGCAGCCGTTTATTTTGATCATATTGCGATTGCGGTAGTTTCAGAGGGTGAGGTTAAGCCGCAGCTGTTAATTGCGCAATCGGCAGATACGCTGCTGAATATGTCTAATATTTATGCCTCCTTTGTCATTGCGCAGCGTCCTGATGGTTTAATCGGGATTAGTGCTCGGTCATTCGGGCAGATTAATGTACAAGTTATTATGGAGCGTATGGGCGGCGGCGGACATCTAACAAATGCTGCTGCACAGCTTGAGGGGACTGTCCATGAGGTAGCTGCCTCGTTAATGGCTGTCTTGAAACAAATTGATGAAGAAGAGGGGTTATTTGAATGAAGGTCATTTTTTTACAGGATGTAAAGGGTCAAGGTAAAAAAGGGGAAATTAAAGATTTATCTGAAGGGTATGTTCGTAATTTTCTTTTGCCAAAAAATCTCGTAAAAATTGCTTCTGAAGGTAATGTGAAATCTTTAGATATGCAAAAAGCTGCTGAAGAAAAACGCAAGCAAAAGGAAAAAGAAGAGGCAATTAAGCTTGGTGAAAAGCTAGAAGAAGTTATCGTTAAAGTGCCAGCTAAAGCAGGTGAGGGCGGTCGCTTATTTGGTGCAATTACAAGTAAACAAATCGCCGAAGCACTCGCTAAGCTAGGCTATAAAATCGATAAACGTAAAATTGAGTTAGATGAGCCTATTCGTACTTTAGGCACAACACAAGTTCCAATTAAGCTTCATAACGAAGTAAAAGTTACTGTTAAGGTGCAAGCTGTTGAAGAATAATTAAGAAATATTGTAACGGGAAAATGGAGGAGGATAGGGCAATGGATCCGGAAGCAATATTTGATCGTGTGCCGCCGCAAAATATGGAGGCGGAGCAAGCAGTAATTGGCGCTGCATTGCTTCAGCCAGAGGCATTAATTACGGCGATGGAACGCGTGAAAAGTGAAGACTTTTATAACACTGCCCATCAGTTAATCTTCGAAGCGATGATTGAGCTCGGAGAAAACAACCAGCCAATTGACCTCGTTACGCTTACTGCTCATCTGCAAAATGCAGGAACCCTTGAGGAAGTTGGCGGAGTCAGTTACTTAGCGAAGCTGGCTAATTCAGTACCTACTGCCGCCAATGTAGAGTATTACGCTCAAATTGTTGAGGAAAAATCAATGCTGCGTCGTCTTATACGGACAGCAACGAATATTGTTTCTGATGGGTATGCTAGTGCCGATGATGTTTCTAGCTTACTGAGTGAAGCTGAACGAAAAATTTTGGAAATCTCCAACCGAAGAGCAAGCAGCGGTTTTATCTCTATTCGTGATGTATTAGTTGAGGTATTCGAAAAGGTTGAATTTTTATATTCAAATCGCGGAGGAACAACTGGAATTCCTTCAGGCTTTATTGATCTAGATCGAATGACAGCTGGTTTTCAGCGAAGTGATTTAATTATTGTTGCCGCGCGTCCGTCTGTTGGTAAAACGGCATTCTCCTTAAATATTGCACAAAATGTGGGAGTGCGCGCAAAGGAAACTGTTGCAATCTTTTCTTTGGAGATGTCCGCGGCACAGCTTGTACAGCGGATGGTCTGTGCTGAAGCGAATGTTGATGCAACACGTCTTCGCACAGGGAATTTAGAGCCAGATGATTGGGAAAAACTAACGATGGCTATTGGGGCATTGTCGGAGGCTCAAATTTATATTGATGATACGCCAGGGATTACTGTTGCAGATATTCGTGCGAAATGTCGCCGCCTTAAAAAAGAAAAAGGGCTGGGGATGATTCTAATCGATTATTTGCAGCTCATTTCTGGAAAAGGTAAAGCAGGGGAAAATCGTCAACAGGAAGTATCGGAAATATCGCGTACATTAAAGCAGATTGCAAGGGAATTAGAGGTTCCTGTTATTGCACTGTCTCAGTTAAGCCGTGGCGTTGAGCAGCGGCAGGACAAGCGTCCGATGATGTCAGACTTAAGGGAATCCGGGTCAATCGAGCAGGATGCTGATATTGTAGCATTTTTATACCGTGATGATTATTATGATAAGGAATCGGAGAAAAAGAATATTATCGAAATCATTATCGCTAAACAGCGTAATGGTCCTGTTGGTACAGTTGAGCTTGTTTTCCTTAAAAATTTTAATAAATTTGTGAATCTTGAACGAAATCATCAAGATCCGTCCCAAGCATCATAAATTTCCGAACGATTAATTAGCGAACAATATAATTTGTTCGCTTTTCTGTTTGACTTTTACCGCTTCCATTGATAAAATATAAATGCTGTTTCTTTACAGCATTTTTTTATGTCGTTAAATTAATCGATGGGTGTTACATCGAGTGGAGGTATGGTTATGTCAACAGTTGTAGTTGTTGGTACGCAATGGGGAGATGAAGGAAAAGGTAAAATTACCGACTTTCTTGCGGAAGGTGCTGATGTAGTTGCGCGCTACCAAGGCGGTAACAATGCCGGACACACGATTTTGATTAATAATAAGAAATATAAACTAACTATGATTCCATCAGGTATCTTTAACAATAATAAAACTTGCGTCATTGGTAACGGGATGGTTATCAATCCAAAGGCGCTTATTGCAGAAATTAACTATATTCATGAAAATGGTTTTTCAACAGATAATCTATTCATAAGTGATCGTGCTCATGTCATTATGCCGTATCATCTAATTCTAGATGCTCTAGAGGAAGATCGTAAGGGCGATAACAAAATTGGTACGACTCGCAAAGGGATTGGTCCTTGTTATATGGATAAGGCATCTCGTAACGGAATTCGTATCGCTGATTTGATGGATGCAGAGGAATTTGCATCACGCGTCCGTGCGATTGTAAAAGAGAAAAATCAAATTATAGAGCAAGTTTACGGCGGAGAACCAGTTGATGCTGAGCAAATCATTAAAGATTATTTAGGATATGCTGAAATTTTGCGTCCTTATGTAACAGATACTTCTGTTGTCTTAAACGATGCAATCGATGCAAATAAAAATGTACTGTTTGAGGGCGCACAAGGGGTCATGCTTGATATTGACCAAGGAACGTACCCATATGTAACCTCCTCTAACCCATCAGCTGGTGGCGTATGTATTGGTTCTGGAGTAGGTCCATCACGTATTAAGCAAGTAATTGGTGTTGCCAAAGCGTATACAACACGTGTAGGTGATGGTCCATTCCCAACTGAGCAAGACAATGAAATTGGTCAATTGATTCGCGATAAAGGGAATGAATACGGTACAGTAACTGGTCGTCCGCGTCGTGTTGGTTGGTTTGATACAGTTGTTGTACGTCATGCACGTCGTGTTAGTGGTATTACAGGCCTAAGCTTGAACTCCTTAGACGTGTTAACAGGGCTAGAAACGGTTAAAATTTGTACAGGCTACAAATACCGTGGTGAAGTGATTTATCACTATCCAGCAAGCTTAAAGGCCGTTGCTGAGTGTGAAGCAATTTATGAGGAACTTCCAGGCTGGAGCGAGGACATTTCCAATGTGAAGCGTTTAGAGGATCTTCCTAAAAACACATTAAACTATGTGAATCGTATTTCTGAGCTAACAGGTATTCCAATTGCTATCTTCTCTGTTGGCCGTAACCGCGAACAAACAAACCAAGTATTGCCAATCTATGAATAAATCAAAAAATAGTCATAATGACTGACTATAATTGATATGAAAAAGCTTTGATTCTCGTGCATTTTTCGCATGAGAATCAAAGCTTTTTTTATTATCTTAACTTGGGCAAGAATGAGCATTTTGTATTTTGACCATAATGGTAGAAAGTAGAGAAATTGATGATCGAGTCAGCGCAAGTCAAAGATTACGATAGAGAATATGGTCGGAAAATATTTGAGGTGAAATAAGAGATGACTTTAAAGATAGGGTTATGGATTGCGAGAATTATCGCTACTGTACTAATCGTATGTCTGTTGTCGATCTGGACAACAAGCTATGTCGTAACGAGTTATGTACAAGCATTGCTAGAAGAATATGAGATTCCGCTTGATGTTAAGCCTGTGGCTCTTGCAGATGTCTGGAAAATGATCTGGGGAGCAGATGAACAATCGACCAATGAGCAATTGACCGATGCCGCTGGTGAAAAACAATCTAATGTTGCGGAGTTATTAGAGGAGCAAGAAACAGCAAAGATGGATGAAATAGATAATGATGCTAATGACGAGGAGGAAGCATTATCAGAGTCCGAGCCTGCACTCGAAGTGTTTGCTCCTATTGAAGCAGGAGTCGAGCCTAGTATTACTCCAGAGCAAATTATTGCTAAGAAGGAAGGGTTAGACACTGAAGAAAAGGAGCGGATGTTCGAAATTATTGTGGGTAAGTTGCCTCCAGAATCGTGGCAAGTCTTTTCAAGTGCTGTTGAAGATGGTTTAACGGATCAAGAATTACTAGAGGTACAACAATTAATGGCACAGCATTTAACTAGAGAAGAATACGATGAGTTGATGGCGCTGTTAAGTGCCGACGAGCAGTAGTATGTATTAAATATTTGAGCAATAACAGAACATATGTTCTGTTATTGCTGTGAAAAAAAAGCGTTACTGTAATAACGTCTCTTACATAGGGATAATTTGAAATGGTTCAAAGTAAATTAAATAGCTATCACGGGTTACGTACAATCCGTATTTTCGTTGATAGTAATTAATGGCTTCTTGAAGAAATTCCTCAGTTACCTCTAAATACTCTGCTAAGTCATGTCGCCCCTCTAAACCTTTTTGCCAAGCTTTAATTAGCTTTTCTAGAGGAATTAGTCGTTCATAACCCCAAGAACGTGCACGATATTCCTGCTTACGATTAACGAGCTGGCATTGATCAAGAATGTTGCCGCTAGAAGTAAAGTAATGACCAAGCTCCTCTGATAAAATACAGGCTTTTTCCTTATAGGTGCTTATATCTTTATTAATCCAAATGACATCATCTGCATATAGACCTTTATTTCTTTTGGACATTGATTTTTCATATACACCGATAGATTGCTCTTCTGCAATGGAAAGAAGCTGTTCATATAACTTCAAATAACTTCACCTCTGCTGCAATAAATAATGTATTGTATGACCATCTTCTTGTAACTCGATGTGTCTTATAAAATACATTGCAAACGTTTATTGCGATTGCTTTTCTTTACGTTTAAGTCGTACAAAAGCTTTAAAGCGTTCAATTTCCTCTAACTCTTCACTTGTCCATTCTTCACCGTCATGGTGTGCCGCAATTGTGTCAGGCTCATAAGCTTGACCGTTAGCCATTGCTTCTAGCTCTTCAACTGTAATGCCGAGTTCCCTGCATACATCTAATACATTAGAGACCGAAGCTCTGCTTAGATCACGAGTTAGCATCGACTGAAGGGTAGTTGGCGGCATACCAATCTTCTCGGCGAAGGCTCGTCGGCTTCCTCTTCTATCTATCATTTCTGCAAGTATTTCGGTCATTCGTAACGTATTACGCATGGAAATTAACACTCCTCAACATACAGTGGTGTACGAAAAAACGTATACAACTTAATGATACTGCATAAAAATGCTGCTGTAAATGTAATTTTGAACGAAAGTTAGTTTAAATTTTGCAATGACTGGTTGAAATTGAACGTATTTTCGTATATATTTACGATGTAGCAAACGAAAGTTCGTTCAATTTAATCATTTTTTTGTGAGGGGGGTTGTAATGAATAAGCAGGTAGGTATCAATAAGAAAACCGATCAACGCAAGTATGCGCAAAACGATCAGTTTTCTCGTGAAGCATTTATGCTTTGCTTATATATGGCGTGGTTAAATGTAAAGTTGCATAGACGAAAAGTTCGTAACAATTAATTTGATAATGGGGAATATTTTTATTTAATTATGAGGAGTGATAAGCATGACTATGACAGAGCAAGACGTAATTGAACAATTATCTAGTTATAAACGAATGATGGCACGAATTAAAGTATTGTCCAACTATTCAGTGGGAGCTGGAATTACGGTAAGTCGTCTAAATGAGGACGATCATTTACAGGAGCTGCACGCCCGTCTTAGAAAAATGCCATCCTATATGTACTTGTCTAAGCATGAGCAAAAATTAGAAACGGTAGCTCATACGTATTTAAATGGACATTACCCAACAGGGATATTAAATCAACAACGAGCGATTACTTCAGTAGGTTACGATGAAGAAGATACAAAGTTATTAAAGGAATTAAAGCGTAAAATTGACAAGGTTATTGCAGCTAGAGGATATACGATTAGAAGTGATATAGACGAAGTATTGGAGCGAGTTGCTGAACTGCAGGATTTACAGGCTGAAATTAAACGAATTGATGAGGTACTTGCTGCACTAGAGCAGTACAAGCCTGATTATGAAAAGCTGCTCCGCTGGCGTTACATTGACGCCTTATCTGTTAGAGAGGTAGCTATTCGATTAAATATAACCGAGCGTACCTTTAGACGTTGGAACGCTGTGGCTATGCAAGAATATATTAAGTTGTCCGCTTAATGTCCGCTTATTGACCGCATAAAGGCCGTTTTTTCCATTTTACCCGTGTTATTATGATATCATCGAAGAAAATTCATAGAAGAACTTGATACACCCTTAGCACAAGGCATGATGGCCCGATAATGACAGGCTATCAGCTTTAGCGACAGGGTGTATTTCTTTTATGGACTTGCTTTGAGGCTGATACAAGCAATAGCTTGCAGCAAGAAGGGAGGGAATAAAGATGCGTTAGCTTAGAAAGTTGTAGCAATTAGCAAGTAAAAAGTAGCAGTAATAAGTAGAAAGTAGCAAAAAAAGAGAAAGTGAGGTGATGATATGCAGATTACCATTAATAATGTTCGGTTTGCTCTGCAGCAATCGCTTAGCTCAGCTTTTCCGCAAATTACTGTGTTAAGTACAGAACCAAGCACGCCGACTTCAACCTATTTTCTTGTAAAGCTCTTGAAATTTACGCAGGCACAGGAGTATGGAAGAAGGTATCGACGCAGCTTTCCGTTTAATATTTCCTTTGTTACAGATGATTCAAGCAGTGATCAGCTTTATGAAACGGCGGAGTTAGTCATTGATGCGATTAAGCAAATTTCAGTAGGAGACAATCGCTTAACAGGGCATAACTTGAGCATTGAAATGATTGAAGGAAGGCTGCATTTTTTCATTACCTACGAAATGTTGGTACGCGAGCATCTGCAAGAAAGCGAAAAGATGCAGCAATTTGAAGGAGGGATTACTGTTGAATGACACAGTAACCGAAGTAACGTTTACGAAAAAGCAATTTATGAGCTCCAAGCAATTTTTAGGCTGGAAAAAGGATTTATTGGCAGCTTTGCTGGAGGATAACAAAGTTTATACGATGCAAGAGGCAGAGCAAGCAATTGAAAACTATTTAAAGAAAGGCGTGAAATAATATGGCAGGTGGAACATGGAGTTCACAAAACAAGGCAAGACCGGGAGTTTATATTAATTTCAAAGCAAAACCACAAGCACTGGGTACAATTGGGGAGCGTGGCGTCGTCGCTGTTGCTGCTCCGTTAACATGGGGGAAAACAGGCAGCGTTATTGTCTTAAACGCTGAAAATTATACTGAGCAGTTGCTTGAGCAGCTAGGCTATCGTGCAGATGATTCGCGCATTGCACATATTACGGCAGCAATGAGTCATGCCAAGCAGCTATTAATTTATCGTTTAGAAGTTACTGGTGCGACTAAAGCTTCTGTAACTTATGAGGGGCTAACTGCAACGGCAAAATGGAGCGGTACGCGAGGCAATGATCTTAAAATTGTTATTCAAAATAGCTTAGATGAGGAAGGCAAATATGAAGTCATTACTTTGCTGGAAAATGCAGAAGTAGATCGTCAAACTGTAGCGGAAATTGAGGAGTTGGCAGCAAACTCATTTATTGATTGGTCAGGTTCAGGTGATTTAACAGTTACAGCTGGTGTATCACTTACGGGCGGTACAGCAGGGGTAATTAATGGACAAAGCTTTTCAGCGGCACTTACTGCTCTAGAAGCTTATAACTTTAACGTGCTTGCAGTTCCACTTGAGGATGCAACGAGCAAGCAGCTTGCTGTTGCTTATGTTAAGCGTCAGCGTGAAGAGGAAGGTAAGAAAATTCAAGCTGTGCTTGCCAACTATCCTAATGCCGATTACGAGGGCATTATTAGTTTGCGCAATGGTGTCATTACTGTTGATGGAGGTCAGGTTTCACCGACATCACTCGTTTGGCAAATTGCAGCAATGCAAGCAGCTGCTGAAGTTAATCAATCATTAACTTACTCAGCAATTCCTAATGCAGTCGATGCCTATCCAAAGCTAAGTAATAGCGAAACAATTGCAGCGCTGAAAAATGGTGAGCTTGTTATTACATCGCTTAACAATACAGCGGTTATTGAGCAGGATATTAATACTTTAACGTCCTTTACACCTGAGCGCAGTAAAGCATTTAGCAAAAATCGTGTTGTGCGTGCATTAGATGCAATCGGCAATGATGTTAAGCGTATTTTTGATACGTATTATCTTGGCAAGGTAAGCAATAACGCTGATGGTCGAGCATTGCTTAAACATGAAATTATTACTTATCTTGAATCACTGCAGGAAATCGGTGCAATTCAAAACTTTGATAGCCAACAGGATGTTATCGTTAACCAAGGAGTAGAACTAGATGCTATTGTGGTTGATCTGCAAGTACAGCCAGTTGACAGCATTGAAAAAATTTATATGACAGTGGAGGTGGCTTAATATGGCATATTTTATGGAGAAGGATGCGATTAGCGGGAAGCATGCGCGAGCTTATATGATCGTTAATAAGCGTAATGAGGAATTATTTTATGCCAAAAGTTTAGAGGCAACAATCGAGAAAAATAAGGTGGATGTTCCTGTACTAGGGAAAACGAGCACTCCAAAACGGGCAGCGGGTTGGAGCGGTACAGGTACACTAACTATTTATTATGTGACTTCGACTTTCCGTCAATTAATGAACAATTATATTAAAAATGGTGAAGATTTTTGGTTTGATCTCATGGTTGTAAACGAGCAACCAGGCAGTGCTGCGGGTAAGCAAACCGTATTTTTGCGAAATTGCAATATTGACAGTGTCATTGCTGCACGTTTTGATGCAACGAGTGACGATATGCTGGAGGAAGAGATCCCATTTACCTTTAGCGGATATGATATTCAAGATTCATTTAACAATATTACGGGCGCCTAAATGGCGTCCTTCTATTTTATTAGGAGGCGATTAGGATGAGTTTAAAAGCTTTTTTTGCACAAAATGTTCAAGCTGAGGTTATTGAGGAGTTTGTTGTATCCGAGCGATTTAAGGACGAGCAAGGAAAACCGATCAAATGGAAATTAAAAACACTAACTGAGCAGGAGAACGAGGCGATTCGCAAATCAGCAACTCGTTACACAAAAGCTAAAAATGGCGCTCGTCAGCAAGAAATTAACCAAGAGGAGTATGCTGCTAAGCTTGTAGTGGCAAGCGTAGTATATCCTGATCTGCAAAATGCTGAGCTGCAAGCGTCCTATAAAGTAATGGGAGCTGATAACCTTATTAAATCAATGCTGTTGTCAGGTGAATATGCCAACTTATTGCTTAAAGTTCAAGAGTTAAACGGCTTTGATCAGGACGTTGACCAAATGGCAGATGAAGTAAAAAACTAATTAACGAGGGTGATCCAGAGGCAGCGTACGCTTACTTTGCTCTCAACGAATATAATCTCATGCCGTGGGAATTCGCTCAGTTAGATTCTGTTCGTAAGGCAGCATTAATAGGCTGCATTAGAGTTCGCGTCGAGGCAGAACGCAGGCAAAGAGCTAAGCTTAAACGCAAGTAACTCGGTCACTTTAGCTTTTGATTACCCATCCAATATAGCCTAATAGCATCTCTTGCTTAGTCAGGTGAGAGATGCTGTATAGGCACTGGTATTAGGATAATGATTAGGTATCAATTAAATTGAAAGGAGGGGGCCCATGGAATCCATCACTCTTTCACTAAAAACTTTTAAAAACTTGACCAAGTCAATGAATGGTGTCAATCGTACAGTCACTCAAACGATTAAATCTTTTGAAAAACTCCGTAAAATTGTAGAGCGTCCGATGAAATTAAAGTTTGATATATCTGAGCTTGAAAAAGTAATGGATCAACTAAATCAAATATCAAATTTAAATCAGAAATCTAACTTAAGCAAAACAAGCTCTAACAATATAAAGTCGAAAGATTTACCACAAAACATGACCAAACCGCTAATAACCACAATTGACGACGCTATTATGGACTTAAAGATAGGCATTCTGATGACGACGAATAATTTAGCTGCGATGCCTTCAAAGTTCCGAGACAAAATGAAGTCAATAGAAACTTCATTGGAACAGGCTTTTATGGATGCAAAGATAGGATTCTCGATGGTCGGAAATAAATTATCAGAGATTGCATCGCCTATCTTAATCAAATTAAAGCCGTTAAGTGAAGCATTTATGAATCTAAAGATAGGTTTAGCGATGACTGCGAATAAGCTGTCAGAAATTCCTACACAGATCCAAAATAAAATAAAGTCAGTACGGACCGCTTTGAATCAATCCCTTATGAATGTAAGAATAGGTTTTTTAATGACAGGAAATAAACTATTAGGAAGTGCAGATCCTTTCTTAAAAAAATTAAATCCACTGACAACAATATTAAGTCAATCATTTACTAGATTAAAAAACGGTATTATAAAGGCTGGAAACAAACTTACTGGTATTGATAAGAGATTATTAAACAAACTAAATCCAGTAATTACTGCAATTGGAAAAGTAGGAAAAGGTCTATCAAATATATTGACTAAAGTAAGAAAATCTTCGGAGAATTTGCAACCAGCCGTAAAAAAAGTATTTAATTTTGATCAACTCAAAAAACTTGTTAATCATGGAATGCAAGCAGCAGATGAATATACTAATGCAAAGGCAAAGTTAAATACGATTAATGACGGTAAGCAAACGACATCCGAGCTGAAGAACAAGCTGTTTGCAGCAGCAAATCGCAGTGGTACTAGATTTGAGCAAATGCTAAGTACAGTATCGGATCTATCGTTGTCTTTGCCTAATATGTTTACCAGCAACGATGAGGCTATTCAATTTGTTGAATTAACCCAAAAAGCATTTCAGCTTAGCGGTCAATCCCCATCGGAGCAGGTAGCTAGCAGCGGTCTCATTAGCAACATAATGAAAAGTGGTGCTTTCTCTGGAGGAGATTTTACAGAAATAATGTCGACTGCTCCCCATATTGCAGAAGCAATATCCAACTATACAGGAGAAAGCTTAACCAACTTACAAAAGCTAGCGGCAGAGGGCAAAATCACAAGTGACATTCTAAAAAATGCTATGTTACAGGCAACCGACAGCATTAATGAAAAGTTTGGCGAGCTGCCAATGACCTTCTCAAGCTTAATGAATATTGTAAAAAATGTTATTTTCCAAACAATAGGACCTGCATTGCAAACTATTTCAATAAAATTAAAAGAAGCCTTTGAAAGTGACAGCTTTAAAGCCTTTATTAATAATGTTGCGCAAATGTTTAATGTGTTAGCTAATATTGGTGTTTGGGTGTTTGACCTTATTATTAATAACCTAGATATTATAAAAAATTTATTAGCTGCTCTTGGGATTATGGCATTAATAACGGCTATAACGATGTTTGTCGCATGGATTAAAGCTAACCTTTCATTAAATTTAGTCATTTTAGCTATCTTTGCGCTTATTTCTTTGCTTGATATGCTAGGAATTTCGACAGAGCAAGTTGTAGGCTTTATTGCAGGACTGTTTATGATGTTGTTTGGCGTAGTATGGAATGTCGTAGCTTATATATGGAACATATTTGTTATGTTGGCTGAGTTTATCGCAAACCTATTTAATGATCCGATCTATGCAATAAAAAAGCTATTTTATGATCTTAAAATGATTATCTTAAATATCATTTATGATTTGCTCGATCTATTTGATATATTTATACGATCCATTATTGATGGAATAAATGGCATTATTAAAATAATGAATAAGGTTGGAAGCTTTATGGGGCTGGGCCAAATGGACTTGATTGATTCAACCTCCTTTATCACAAATCTAAAAATCGACCTTAAGGGAGCAATGGACAAAATGGAGCCGCCAACAAGCAATAAGGATGTTGTTAATCTAGATCATTACAGGATGGAAAAGCAGAATATTGGAGAGCTTGTAGATAGCGGCTATAAGGCTGGCGTAAATATGTTTGGCAATGCAAAAGGCGTGTTTGATAATCTTAGCGGAGGAGATTTATTTAAAGTAAGTCCGTTTCAAGGATTTCCATCAGACAGCCTTTCCAATGTAGATCGTGTAGGCGAAGTTGGAGCAATTAATGAATCGGTAGACATTAGCAGCGAAGACTTAAAAATGATGCGTGAGCTTGCAGAGATGAATAATATTCAAAACTTCGTATCTTTGACGCCATCAATCAATTTCGGGGACACGTATGTGCGAAAAGATAACGATTTAGATATTATTGTCGCAAAAATTACCGATAAGCTTAATCAAGATATTGCCACATCGGTGGATGCTGCGTACAGGTAGGGGGTGATTAAGATGGTTATGCAAAATAAAACCACTGCTTCTAACGATGAACAAAGCAGTATTTACTTTGCCTACATGAGTTTTCAAAATAATTCAGAGTATTTATATTTCCCTATAAATCCGTCCTCATTAGAGGTTAATGAATCTGGACAAGGTAAAACATACAATGTTCCTGGTATTGGAGAAATAAATGTGATTGGCAGCAAAGCATTGTCAGAAATAAGCTTTAGCGGTTTATTTCCTGCACATGACTATCCATTTACTACCAAAGTTGTCAAAGTAGCTAGTGACAAGGATAAGGATAAAATAAAGGACATAGATCTTGCCATTCATCCTCCTGTCTACTACATTCTTCTCATTAATAAATGGATGAGAGCAAAGCATCCGATTCGATTTATTTTTTCCAGTGAGACCTATAACATTAATACTCCTGCTTCGATTGAAAGCTTTACTTGGAATGAGGTTCCAGGAGGCGGAGGGGATATTGAATACAGCATTAAGCTAAAGCAGTATGTTTTTTATCGCGCTCGCAAAATAAAATCAATTGAAGCTGGAGGAACAGCTAGACCTGTTGAGAAACAACAGCCAAAAACCTACACAATGGTAGCGGGGGATACGCTTTGGTCCATTGCAAAAAAAATGCTTGGCGACGGTACACGTTGGGTTGAAATTCAAAAGCTTAATGGAATTTCCGATGCGGAAATTAAACGACTGCCAATTGGAAAGGTGTTGAAGCTACCATGACAGTTGAAATGAAGCTTATTCACCATAACGGAACCGAGTGGGATATAAGTCAAATTGTTCAAAATATATCATGGAAAACGTACCGTATAGGTAAAGCTGGAAGTTTAAGCTTTACATTAATTAAGAGAGGACTTTATCAGCAAAGAGAGTTTACCTATAGCAACGGTGATATCGTGCGCTTACGAGTCAATGGAGTACCTATTTTTCATGGCTATATATTTAGTATTGAGGCTGGGCGCGACGAGTCAGTATCGATTACGGCATATGATCAAATTCGCTATTTAATGAATACAGATACTTATGTATTTGTTAATCAAACGGCAGCAGATATCGTTAAACGTATTGCTAGCGACTTTCAATTAAAGCTAGGCTATATTGCTGATACTGAATATATTATTCCAACAATGAGTGAGGACGGACAGAAGCTGCTTGATATTATCTGTAAAGCAATTACTTTAACATTCTATAACAAAGGGAAAGATTATTGTCTGTATGATGATTTTGGTAAGCTATGTTTGCGAAATGTGGAGGATAATAAGTTGGATTTTTATGTAGGCGAGCAAAGTTTACTGTATGACTACAGCGTGAAAACCTCAATTGATGATGAAACGTATAATCGAATTAAGCTATATCGCGATAATAGCGAGACAGGCAAGCGCGAAATCTATATGGCACAGGATAGCGTCAATATTAAACGTTGGGGGTTGCTGCAGCTTTATCAAAGCGTCGATGAGAAGATGAATGAGGCGCAAATCTCTGAATTGCTTAATAATTTGGCGAAACTAAGAAATCGCGAAAGTAAATCATTAAGGGTTGAAGCCTTGGGAGATATTCGCGTAAGAGCGGGATTTAGAGTGCATATCATGATTGAGGAATATGGAATTAATCAGCCGCTTTTGGTTGACGAGTGTACCCATTCATTTGAGGATGATACTCATACAATGAGCTTGGAATTGAAGGTGGTTTAATGGCAGATTTGCTCAATATTGTAAAACGAGCAGCGGTAGAAGCTGTGAAGGCTAGCAATCCTGTAGCTTTATTAACAGGTGTAGTTATTAGTGATAATCCGTTAGAAGTTAGAGTCGATCAACGATTCACACTTCCAGCGGATTTTTTAATTTTACCGCACTCTTTACGGCGTAAGGAGCTGTCTATCCAAGGCACGAACTATGTTATCTCGGAAGGAATACAAACCGGCGATAATGTTATATTGCTTCGTGTGCAAGGCGGTCAGAAATATATTTTGTTAGATAGGTGGTGAAGCAATGATACCTGAAATTACCGTTCCTTTAGATGACGATATATCTGCGGTGCAGCAACCGTCTCTAACATGGAGGCTAGATTTTAATAGCGGAAGAGTAAGCGGCAAAATCGATGAACTGGAGGCAGTAAAACAGGCTGTTTTCAAAATTTTACAAACAGATCGTTACTGGTATGCCATTTATTCCACCGATTATGGGCATGAGCTATCCTCGTTAATAGGCAGTCATCCTGTATATTTACAGTCTGAACTAAGGCGAAGAGTAGAGGAAGCATTGCTGATAGATGAGCGAATTGTAAGTGTCGAGGTGCTGGAGACTGAATTTCTTGAGGATAGTCTCAAATTAACCATTCAAGTAAATAGCGTTTTTGGTTCATTTCAAGAGGAGGTGAGTACAGGTGTATGAGCAAATGACGTATGAATTCATTTTATCACGTATGCTTGCTAGAGTAAGCGACTCGCTAGATAAGCGAGAGGGAAGTGTTATTTATGATGCGCTGGCGCCAGCAGCAGCGGAGTTAGCACAAATGTATATTGAGTTAGACATTAACTATAAGCTTTCCTTTGCAGATACGGCTAGCGGGGAGTATTTAACAAGAAAAGCAGCGGAGTTTGGTGTCAATCGTAATTCAGCTACTCCAGCAATTCGTCGAGGACTTTTTTATAACGCCAGTAATGCTTTAATCGATGTTCCAATAGGCAGCCGCTATGCTCTGAATGAATTGACCTATACGGTTAATGAGCGACTAAGCACAGGTGTGTACAGGTTAATATGTGAGCGCACTGGCACAATAGGAAATGAACATTTTGGTTTACTATTGCCTATCGACTATGTAGCTAATTTAGCTAAAGCAGAGCTAACTGACGTGATTGTACCTGGTGAAGAAGAGGAAAGTGACGAAGCACTGCGGCAAAGGTTATATGCAGCGGTTAACGAGCCTGCATTTGGCGGGAACGTTGCTGACTACCGTAAAAAAATTAACACTATCTCAGGAGTAGGAGCAACTAAAGTTTATCCAGCATGGAATGGCGGCGGTACGGTGAAATGCACGATTATTGCTTCTGATTGGTCTGTGCCATCATCCTCCCTTATTAAAGAAGTTCAAACTTTTATTGATCCGACAGAAAATAGCGGCGAGGGAATTGGTGTAGCGCCTATTGGACATGTTGTCACCATTGCAGGTGTAAGCAGCCAGACAATTAATATAGAAACAACTTTGTCGCTTGCTAATGAAGTATCTGCTTCCCAAGTACAAGCCGATGTCGAAGCTGCTATTGAGGCTTACTTGCTTGAATTACGTAAAGATTGGGTAAATCAGCAGCAACTGACTGTCCGCACTGCACAAATTGATGCTAGGTTGTTGACTGTAGCTAATGTTCAGGATGTGGCAAATACTAAAATTAATGGACAAGCAGCAAACCTTACACTTGCAGAAGATGTCATTCCGATTCTGGGGACGGTGATTATTCATGACTAAGCGAATTTTGCCCTATCTTCCTGATTATTATCTGTTGATTGAAGATTTTAAACAGCTAGACCAAACAGAAACGGTTGAGCTCGATCAATTGCAAAATGCAGTTGATCAACTTTTTAAAGATCAATTTGTTATGACATCTAGTCTTCAAGCAATAAAGCGCCGTGAGCAAATGCTCGGCATTCAAGCAGACTCAACAAAAGAAACATTAGATTTTCGTCGACGTCGTATTCTTAATCGTTATCAGACTAAACCGCCATTTACATTACGGTACTTGCAACAGCAACTTGATAAATTAGTCGGTCCTGGAATGACAATTGTTTCAGTTGATCCTCAAAATTTTGTTCTCACAGTCACTGCCAATATCGATAATGCAAGTGTGTTTCGTGAGGTCCATTACACGGTTGAGACAATCAAGCCAGCGAATTTAATTTATCAGCAAAATACTGCTTTAAATAATTCTATTGAAATAGAAGAAAAAATTAGCATGCAGAAAATGAATTGGAATTATAAGCTAGGCAGTTGGCTTTTGGGGAGCAAACCTTTTGTAGTCTATGGACAGGAGGTAATTGTGAAATGATTACACCAACCTTATTAAATGGTATAGCGACTTATGTAAATAGCAGAGTAGCCAAGGTCATACTTAATGGTAGCTATGAGATTACGAATTTTAAGGTGAAAGAAGTTACTGAAAATAAGCTTGCATTAAATTACATCGTACCTGCAACAGGAGTAAGCTTGATCACTAGCATTGAGTTAAAAGATGCTAGTGGCAATACGCTTTCCTCTAATTCGGTTAACATTCCAATTGTGGCCGATCATTTAATGCTGCAAACAATAACAATAAAGGAGGCGGTATAGTTGGCTAAAACGAATTGGCAAATGGATGATACAGTCTTGCCTCAAGATCTGAATGATATTGGGCAGGAAATTAATGATTTAAAAGCAAATGGCTCTGTAACTGATGATCGGATTGGCGACCGTACGATAAATGACACAACAGCCCCAACCTCTAACACAGGTAAGCTTACAGCGTTGTTAGGGTGGTTTGCTTATATGGTAAAGGCGATAACGGGCAAATCTAGCTGGAGCACTCCGCCAGCTACAACACTCGAAGCTGCTAAGTCTCATATGGACAACACAACAGTGCATATTACAGCTGCTGAGCGGACAGCTTGGAATGGAAAGGCATCCACAGCAGTTGCAACTACCAGCTCTAATGGGTTAATGAGTGCTGCTGATAAAACGAAGCTTGATGGCGTTGCTACAGGAGCAAACAATTATGTGCATCCAACAGGCGATGGTAATTTACACGTTCCTGCTACTGGCACGAGCAATAATGGAAAGGTGCTGAAAGCAGGAAGTACAGCAGGGAGTATCTCTTGGGCAACTGTTACTAAGGCAGATGTGGGATTAAATTCTGTAGAAAACTTCGCTGTTGCAACTCAAGCAGAAGCTCAAACTGGTACTGCAAATAATAAATATATGACACCGCTGAGAACTAAAGAGGCAATAGATAAAAATATAACTGATTTTAGAATAGTGCTAGGCGATATTCAACTTAGTACAGATAGTTATATTAAACTTGCAGAATTGAGCCCAACAGCAGCGGTAGGTAATGGAATGTCTTCATTGACATTACTGGTTAGCGGTATAGGTATATTTGGGGCAAATACTTCTGGTACTGCAATTGTTCAGTTCGGTACAAGGGTGAATTCAAATTTAAGAGTAACTTTGCTCGACAATGCTTATAATGGAGAATTCAAATTTGGATATGTTCCAGAATCGTCTAGTTCAAGTGGCAAAGTAGAATTATGGTTAAAGCTTCCGCCGTACAATCATCGTATGTCTATAACTGTTTTGTCTCGTGAAGGCAATGGGACAACATTTTATACAAATCCAACCCAAACAACTACTGTACCAACAGGTATAGTATACACAAGCCCTATTGAGTATGCGGCTAAGAATGGTGTTTTGCAAAATAATTTAAATTCAGAAATGCACAATGGATGGAAAAGATATACCTTAATGGCTGAGTTTGGTGGTCTAGCAACTGATACGTTTCAGGAATTGACTGCAAAAATGGCTAATAATAGCGAATATGTTACAGGTATTAGTACTAATTATGCTTATACACCTGCCAATGCTACCATTGGGATTTTACATGTAATTAAATATGATGCCAATAGAATAATTGGTTATATGTATACAGGAAGAACTGCCTACAAATGTGCAGTATTAAATGGCACATTTACTGATTGGCATCACACATATGATTCTGTACCAATTCCTAATGGTGCAAATTTGAATAACTATACAATACCTGGAATATACCATACAGAAACTAGCGCAGTAGCTGCAACAGTTTTAAATATACCTACTGGTTTAACAGGATCGTTCAACTTAGACATCAAAAGAACAGCTGCTAATTGGATTTTTCAAACGTTAACTGCACTGACAGGTGAAGTATATGTTAGATGGAGAAATGGAGATTTAAATTCCTGGAGTTCTTGGCAAAAATCATTGCCATCTGGTTTAGCAGCTGAAGTTGGTGTTGTAGGCGATACTCTTGTAAAGAGAAGTGCTACAGGGTGGGTTTCAGGTTTAGTATTTCAATCAACAGTTGCAAATGGTACGCCTCCTCTTAATGTAGCAAGTAAAACAATGGTACCAAATCTTAACGCTCAATATCTCAATGGATTAGAATCGGGTTCATTTTTTACAAAAAATAATTTAATTCCTGATAATTCTAATCTAAATGATTATAAAACTGAAGGAAGTTTTTATTGTCCATCTAATGCTTCAGTAGCAACACTTTCAAATTCGCCAACTACAGAAGCTTTTAATTTGCAAGTTTATAGACACGCTGGAAATTTACAAGTACTAACTACATTCCAAACAAGTTCAAGTAATGGATTAAAACAATGGGTAAGAAATTTTTATAATGGCACATGGGGACCATGGATTAGAGTTCCATTAGCTGATGGATATTTATATTCTAATCTTAATGCTGACAAATTAGATGGTTATCATGCAGATATAAATTCTTCTGCAAGTACAATAGCGGTAAGAGATGACAATGAGATATTAAATTCGAGATATATGCGTGCCACTGATGGTCATTTTTATTCTAAAGTTCCTAATTATTCAAGTGCATTAGGTTGGGCACGCGGTTTAGTTTTTGAAGATCACGCTAATTCTTCAACTGTATTAGGTTCATTTGGATTGTTTGGTTCTGGAACTAGTACAACTAGGTTGTATATGGCAGTAGGTTCCCAGCCATATATGAACGAAAATGGTATATATGTTTATAACAACGGCTATATCGGATTAAGAAAAGCTACTCCACAAGTACCAATAGATGCTAATGGGAAAATTAGAACAAACGATCAATTTGAGAGTACAGTTGCCAATGGCACTGCTCCACTTGTTGTTACTAGTAAAACAATGGTCAACAACCTAAACTCCGAACGTGTCAACGGCATCAAAATCTTTAACACACTTACCACACCAGTAGGTGCCCAAGCTGGTGATCTATGGTTCCCGCCAACTTCTTAAGGGAGGGATGTAAATTGAATTACAATCTTACAATACCTATCCCCCTTGATCCAGTTAATTGTCTTAATATGGGGCGATATATCGTATTAGACAATGGTTGGTTTGTCTGTGTATCTCGAATAGCCGCAGGTCAGCATAATATCTATGTATCAAAAGACAACGGTACAACGTGGACAGTGCTATGTGTTTGGAATATATCGGCAGGGGATATTTCTGATTACTCTGTTGTAGTTGACGAACCTGTACATGCAGGAGGTAACAAAGTTTATCTTATGATGAATGGGTACAGTGGGAACAATAACTCGTCGGCAGGACGATTATATACAGTAACCTTTGATGCTACAGCGGTTACACCAACTACAAATCTACAATCTATGGCAAGTAGTCTAACTGGCATAGGTCTATGGAATACATTAAAAGAGGCAATCTATAAAGGCGGATATTATTACACTCTTTTAACTGACCTTACTTATAATGATACGACGCCAACGAGATATTACAGGTTAAAAGTTGATACAACTGGTAATGTTGGTTTAGGAACTAATCTGGCAAATTTTTCAGGCAGTGCAAATGTCCGCGGTAGCTGTACATTTTATGTCCTTGATAGTGGAGAGGCTTGGGTTTTCTATTCAAGTTCTCGAACGTTGTATTTAAGAAGACGAAGCAGTACCGGAACATATCAAACCGCACAAACTATATTTAATCATCCTACGGGAACAAGCCAAGCAACATATCTCGAATTAGAAAAAATACGCGTAGTAAAAAGAGAATCTAAATACTATATTTTTATGTCTTGGTTTAGAAGTGGACAAGCT
Organism: Paenibacillus sp. plas6; assembly: GCF_057221655.1. Lineage (NCBI taxonomy): Bacteria > Bacillati > Bacillota > Bacilli > Caryophanales > Paenibacillaceae > Paenibacillus > Paenibacillus sp. plas6. The sequence continues at coordinate 2,128,068 of NZ_CM170151.1, forward strand.
ACAAAGGACTTTGGCTATATTACAACCGAGGACGGCATAACTTTTACATCTTATGTTTCGCTTTACACCTCAACAGATACATTAAACAATCCAATACATTTCGATGTAGCTTTAGTTAGCACTACCTTTGGTATTGCACTATCAATTCCAAAGTCGGGCAATATGGTGTTACATCTAGCTAAATTAAAAAACGATGATACATTCCAGATTTATGAGACTGCAAAACAAGGTATTATCAAAATACTAAATATACGAGCACACAATAAGCTAATAACTATGTTCGTAAAAGATAGTACAGCAGGCTATCATCTAACTTTTAGACTTGGGGTGGATGGGATTAAAAGATTTGACGGAGTTAATTGGGTGAACATTGACCAAGCTTATAGACTTAACTCAGCATGGGACTACAATAACGGCAAAAGACATAATGGCACTACTTGGAAAGATATTATATAGGGAGAGTGAGTTTTAATGGCAATCCAAAAATCAATTACATTACCAAATGGTATTGTTGTTCCAGAAGCTTATACGGTGATTATGCTAGCGCAACGAAATAAAGTTGCTAATCGTATTGAAGCAGAAGTCCATATTTACGCAAATGAGCAGCATCGTTGGAATTGTAATGAGAATAACCCGCCGCTACAACGGTTTTTGCATCTAATTGAGAACAATAAAAAACAAAGAATTGATACCACAATAGGATTTACTTTAACAGGAGAAGGAACATTTGAGATTGCAAATGGCAACAACCCATTAATTGACATTGAGGTTACCGAAGAAACATCAGTTGATGATATTGTACAAGTCATCAATGATTCAGAATTAGGTATCATTGCCACATCAACAGAAGGAGAAATTATTACACTTACTGTTGGAGAAACGTTGCAAGGCTCTGCAGGTGCAGAATTAAAGGTAATAGGTGATAATGTCACTATCCAATATCAAACTGTCGGTCAAGATGAAGTTCCTTCACAATTAGATGCTCTAGAACCTGACGCACTTAAAGCGGCGAATATGAGCCTAGAGCAAGCAATTTACAATCACATAAAAGCGACAAGACCAGATTATGAAGATGCAATTGATGTATAAATAATCGAGGTCTTTTTTATTGTCAAAATTGGGAGGTGTGGGGTATGCAAGGGATTGAAAATGAGGTGTTACAGCGCATAACAAGACTTGAAACAAAAGTAGATGAAATGGACGAGAAGCTTGATCGAGCAATTCGAGCTAATGAAACAGCGGTTAAAGCACATGAATTAGCACGGTCGGCACATCATCGTTTGGATAAAATTGAAGATAACCAAAAATGGCTCTGGCGAACATTCGCTGGAGCTATTATTTTGGCGATTTCTGCTTTTATTATTAGCGGAGGACTAAAATAAGAGGAGGCAATAAATGATGAAATGGCTGAAAGCAGCAACCCTTCGGGCAATTAAAACAGCAGCACAAACTGCAATTGGAGTAATAGGAGCAGCAACAATGTTTAATGAAGTGAATTGGTATATAGTCGGCAGCACAGTTTTGCTTGCAACAATAACCAGCTACTTAACAAGCTTAGCAGGACTGCCAGAGGTTGATGGTGAGCGTTATGACAAAGCCTAAGTACACTTATCGTCAAGACCATATCCCCAAATCAACTGCATATAACCGTCGTCCTGGTTTAACACTTAATGCAACGGCAATTACCATTCATAATACAGGCAATCCTAACAGTACTGCGGCAAATGAACGAGCATGGTTAACAAATCCTGGAAATACTCATACAGCATCGTATCATATTGTTGTAGATGCCAAAGAAGCCATTGAAGTAATCCCTCTAAATGAAGTAGCTTGGCATGCGGGAGATGGCAGTAAGCCCGCAAGCGGTAATCGCACATCAATTAGTATTGAGATCTGTGAGCGGGATATAGATGAGGGGGAATACGAGCAGACGCTTCACAATGCAGCAGCTGTTGTTGCACAGTTACTGTACGAGCGAAACTGGAATATTGATTCATTACGCAGACATTATGACTGGAGCGGGAAAAATTGCCCTAGATTAATGAACAGAGACGGGCAATGGACAGGTTGGGCTAGTTTTCTTAAATTAGTTACTTCTAGCTTACAGCAGCTAAAAACGAATAGCGTTGTTAGTCAGCATTCCAAGCAACAGGATGAAATAGCGACACTAATTGTAAATGGAAAGGAGCTGACTCAAAAAGGTACAATTAAAAACGGAGTCACATACGTTCCTGTTAGAGCGATTGCCGAGGCATTAGGTATCAAGGTAGCTTGGGATAGTAAAGCTCAAGCAGTTTATCTATATACTGCCGATAACCATTCATAATAACATCAAGCATACTAACAATTATTCAAGATCTTATAGCAAGGTTTGCTTTACTTTGAAAGGGATCTTTATCATGTCTTTTTTAATCCATGGAGCTGCCAGCCTAGCAGGTTTAATGAATATCGACTGCTAAGCCTGGCAGCTAATATGTATTTAAGTTTTTTATTATTAAAATTATCTAATTTACATTTCATGAGTGGCAAAGAAATTTGCAGTCCTCAAAAAAAGTACTGTTCAATAAACCTATCCACATTTTTCTATCCCCTAATACAGACACAGAAGCACAATTTCCACTATTTCTATCATCTTTATCTCAATTTACCCTTATGTCAAAATATTATTTTTCAATGATACTTTTTGTGAATTATTTTATTTAATTGCATATTAAATAGAAAGTAATGTATTCTATTAAACTAATATTTTCAGAGAAAAATCATAGAAGCGTTATCAATTCTAAAAAAATATTAATGTGGTATTGTTTGGGTAAAGGTTGCTGTCATTCTTAACATTATGTTAAAGTATAAAACAGGTGAATTGACAATTTAGTAGGTCTTTTTACCTGTTTCGATATGACTATTTTTAAAGAGACTATTATATATCAGTAAAAAATAGAACATGCAAAGTGAGAAAAGGAGATTATCATGACCAGATTCGGAAACCTGAGTCGTGTGAGAGAATACGCTAGTAAACTAGTTAATAGATTTAAGCGTAATCGCTCCTCAGAAGACTCACAGAATGAGCCAATTGAGTCGAATGATACGACTGAAGCGGTAAAATCATCAACTCCACTTTGGCGAAAAAAATCAGTATTAACGATTAGCTGTGCAGTTATTGCTGTAACAACAGCAACAATTATAGGAATCCAACAATACAAGCAATATATTCATAATAATACATTTGAAATTTTTCATGTCTATCAAAACGGTGAGTACATAGGTAGTGTAGATGATGTCGCTGCTGTACAAAACTTAATTGATGAAGAGCAGTTAGAGCTAGCAAATAATAACCCTGGCATCAACATGGAGCTTAATACGGGCGATATTACTTATGAAAGCGAGACTGGCTTTAAAATTGTTGCTAATACGGAAGAGACTTTGAGCAAGTTAGAACAATCATTTACTTCAAATGCGGTTGGGATTGCGATCGTCGTTGATGGTAAAACATTAGGTTATGTGAAAGACGAAGAAGCTGCAGCCAATATTTTAAGCCGTGTTCAGAAGCAATACGCGCCACAGGCTGAAACGCAAGCTGAGACAAGAAAGTTCCAGGCACTATCGTTCAATGCTAATGAGGCTGAAGCTACTGAAGAAGCTGAACAGTCTGCGGAGCAAGAGGTTTTAGAAATTGGTGATTCAGCAACAAGCGTTAAAGAGGTTAAGTTTGTTGAATCTGTAGAGCTTACAGTGAATCAGATTGAGCCTACAGATATTGTTGACGAAGAAGAACTGTATAAAAAGATTATGGATGGCAGTACAAAGCCAACGAAATATATTGTACAAAAAGGCGATTGCATTGGCTGTATTGCTCAAAAGTTTGGAATTTCCGAGCAAGTCATTTATGAGAACAACCCACAAATTGTAGGGGATAGAATTACTGCTGGCGAGGAACTTGATTTAACTGTTCGCATGCCAGAAATTACAGTGAAAACTGTAGAGCAACTTGTGGAAGTAGAAGAAATTGGGATTCCAATCGAATACGTTGAAAATAAAAACATGCGTGAAGGCGAAACGAAGACGATCCAAACAGGTCAAGTGGGAAGTCAACGTTTAACTTATGAAATAACGAAGGAAAATGGCTACATTATTTCCGAGGAGCTAGTTTCTAAGGAAGTGATTAAAGAAGCAGTTCCGACAATTATTGAAAAAGGTACAATGGTTGTTGCTGGGGTTGGTACGGGACAATTTGCATATCCTGTTTCTAACCATCGCGTATCTAGTAAGTACGGCAAACGTTGGGGCCGTATGCATTCAGGTGTAGATTTTACTGGAGATAAAAGTATTAAAGCGGCCGATGGCGGTGTAGTTGAGTTTGTTGGCACTAAAAATGGCTACGGCAAAACGATCATTATTGACCATAATAACGGATACAAAACGCTTTACGGTCATCTGTCCTCCTATAATGTTAGCGAAGGAGACAAAGTGGAAAAAGGTGACAAAATTGGCGTAATGGGTAACACAGGACGTTCAACAGGTACTCATTTGCATTTCGAAATTTGGGAAAATGGTTCGACGGTTAATCCGTTGAAATACTTATAGATTGTGACGAATAAAGCTGAGTTTAAGAGGATGGATTTCTTCTTAAATTCAGCTTTTTTTTATAAATTAATTGCGGTTAAAGTCTACAGTACTAAGGTATAAGAAGCCAAGCTATGGTAAAATAAAAAGTAATGAGAAAAAAAGGCGGTGTTGGCACATGTACGGCAAAGTTTTAGTGGTAGATGATGAGCAGCCGATTGCGGATATATTGAAGTTTAGCTTGGAAAAGGAAGGTTACGAGGTTATATGTGCCTTTGACGGACAAGAGGCAGTATCGTTAGCTTTTTCAGAGCAACCTGATCTAATGCTGCTTGACTTAATGCTGCCTATTAAGGATGGCATGGATGTTTGTCGCGAGGTACGTTCTCGGCTTAATATGCCGATTATAATGCTAACCGCAAAGGATACGGAAATTGATAAGGTGCTTGGATTAGAGCTTGGAGCCGATGATTATGTTACAAAGCCGTTCAGCACAAGAGAACTGCTTGCACGTGTAAAAGCACATTTGCGACGCCAAAAGAAAATTAGTCAAGGTGAGCAAACTGCAAGTGGACAAGAAAGCAACGGCAATAATTTAGAGCAGCAGGAACAACAAGGCCTAAAATTATTTAATCTATTTATAGATACAGATATGTACGTATTGTACAAGGATGGAGAGCCTGTAGAATTAACCCATCGCGAATTTGAACTTGTACATTATATGGCGAAAAATTGCGGGAAAGTTATGACGCGAGAGCATTTGCTGCAAGCTGTATGGGGCTTTGAATATTTTGGAGATGTACGCACAGTTGATGTGACGATTCGTCGGTTAAGAGAAAAGATTGAGGACGATCCGAGCAAGCCAGAATATATTTTGACTCGACGCGGTCTAGGTTATATGATGCGTAATCCTAAATTTGGGAGTATATGATGAAAGTGAAAGCAAAGCTCAAATCGTTTTTTCAAACGGTGCAAGTCAAGCTTGTCATTATCTATGTGTTGCTAATTTTAGTAGCAATGCAGTTGATCGGCGTTTATTTTATAAGCACGGTTAAGGCATCGCTTGTCAATAACTTTACGAATAATCTTAAGGAGCAAGCTGATATTTTAGCAAAATTCGCTGCCCCAAGCTTATCGCCTGCCATTGACAGTAATAGTGATGTAACCGAGAATACAACGGAGGAGCTAAACCTTGTTGTACGTAATTTATTTAGTATAAGTGGGGCAGAGGTGCAGGTGCTTGACAGTAACGGGAAAATTGTAGCTACCTCGTTGCAACTACATCAATCCTATATCGGTCAAAAAAACAAATCATTAGCCGTAAGCCGAGCGTTGCAAAACATATCGGATAATGAAGAGGAGTTTATCGATGAGGATGGTACACGCAAAAAAATGATTGCTGTACCAGTAACAAACAATGAGAAGGTTGTTGGTGCGGTTCATATTGTAGCATCTATGACGGAAGTATATGATACGATGAACCGCGTAAATCAGATTTTTTTCTCAGGTACAATTATTGCTCTATGTTTAACAGGTGTGCTAGGAGTTATATTGGCGCATACGATTACACATCCGATTCAGGGTTTAACTCGACAAGCGGAGCTCGTGGCAGAGGGCTATTTTGATATGAAAGCACCTGTGCTTGGTAATGATGAGATTGGTCGCTTAAGTATGGCTTTCAACGAAATGACGATTCGTCTCAAGGAAGCATTGTCTGCTAATGAGGAGGAGAATGAAAAGCTAAGCTCTGTTCTTTCAAATATGAGTGATGGCGTGCTTGCTGTGGATGAAAATAATAATGTAATTGTTTGGAATAAGCGAGCGCTGGAGATACTTGAGCTTGGTACGCTGCACGATGCGCAGCTTCCTGTTGTGCTTGGGTTAACTGAGGAGCAAATAGCTAATTTAAAGCAGGGGCGCACGCAAAGCTTTATTCTTAGGAAGGATCGTCATGATGAGCAAATTGCAGATGATGAGGAAAGTATTTTGCGAGTAACGCTTTCTCCAATTCATCGCCGAGATCGTGGAATTACAGGAGCAATTGCTGTATTACAGGATGTTACTGATCAAGAGAAGCTAGAGCATTCTCGTCGTCAGTTTGTTGCTAACGTGTCGCATGAGCTGCGTACACCGCTGACAACGATTAAAAGTTATGCAGAGGCGCTAAACGATGGTGCTTTAGAAGAAAGGGAGCTATCTGAGCGCTTTGTTGGAGTTATTCGTAATGAGACGGAGCGAATGATTCGACTTGTAAGTGATCTGCTACATCTATCTAGATTGGACTCTAATCAGGCACCACTGCGTCGTCAGAAGACAAACATTCGTGAAATGCTAGATGAAGTAGCAGATCGCTTTTCCTTTCAGCTCAGAAAAAAATCGATTTCGATTAGTGTAAAAGTGGATCGCAATCTGACCGAGGTATGGCTTGATCGTGATCAAATTGATCAAGTGTTGGACAACTTAGTGTCAAATGCTGTGAAATATACAGGCGATGGCGGGAGCATTTCACTTACTGCAACATCGTCAAAGGATCGGACTTATGTTGAAATAAGTGTGCAAGATACAGGTATTGGGATTCCTGCTAAGGACTTGTCACGAATTTTTGATCGCTTTTATCGTGTAGATAAGGCTCGTTCGAGGAGCATGGGCGGTACAGGATTAGGCTTGTCGATTGCCCGGGAAATAGTAAAGCATCATGGTGGTAAAATTATGCTTGAGTCTGAGCTTAATGTAGGTACGACAGTGACCTTCAGCATACCTTTATTGCAGGAAGGGGGCAAAACCAAATGATCGAGCGAATAAAGACAGCTGTTTTGATCGTTTTGGTAGCATTAAGCCTCATCCAGACGTATTTTCTTGCTTATCGTATGCCTTGGCTGGGAACAACAACATTAACAGACCAGGACTATGTCAATACGGAGCTGCTGGGGCACAGTAGTAACGTTGAGCAGGTAATATTTCCTGAGGAGCTCATTTTGCATTTAGGAAATGACGAACATACGATCATTTATCCCAATACCCAATTTTATGAGATCATTTTGCGACAACGCTTAGCAAACCGAGAATTTAAAGGATTCGAAGTCATCTCTGCTGGCGAAGCAAACTGGGATGAATTGCGTCGTCAGCATAAAGGGATTGAGCTTAGCTTTACGGCAGGGATTTCATTAGAACTGCTCAAAAAGCTGCTTAAGCTAAATGCTGAAGGAATTGAGGATAGTGTACAGTTTACAAGTATATATATTTATTCGTTAGAAGATACCGAAGAAGTACAAGCATACTTTTTTGACCAGAAGGGTGCTATTGTTTATCGGGCATTGCATGTTGATTTAACGGTTAAAGATATTGGTGACTATATTGGGTTTGGTCAGTTTTTACCGAGATATGAGTATATCTCAAATCAGCTCTATGTTGCTAATGAACCAATTCAAGTTACGGAATATTTGTATCGCTACGATATATTTACACCTGAGCAAATGCAACGCAGCTTGTTTTTTGATTCTAGTACAACAAGAGCGATTGTTAATCGTTCGGGTGCACAAATTTATACTGATGGAAAGCGTGGGTTAAAGGTAGAGCAGAATGGGCTATGGATAAACTACACGAACTCCGTTGCATCGCAAACGAATAATGTGCCAGAAAGTGAGAATGTATATTTGGCAGTTGATTTTGTCAACCAGCATGGCGGTTGGGATTCTAAGTATCAGCTTGTCCAAACACCTATTAATGAGCAACGTTATGCTCGTTTTCGTAAATATATTGAGCAATTTCCTGTTATTGACATTAGCCCGTTTAATTACGGTTTTATTCAAGTAGGCATACAACAAGGCTCTGTATTTGAATATGACCGTTCACTAATTAAACTGCCATATATCGCCGAAAGCAAAGAAATACGCTGGTTATACGGTGGTGAGAAATTGCATAATCAAATCGCAGCTTATTCCAAGGTGAATGATATTGTTTCTATTTATCCAGCCCTCAAGGTCGTGCCGCTTTCTGATTCAATGCTGCAATTTAGTCCAATTTGGGCTGTGATGCTGCGTGATGGCAGTGAAGAAATGCTTATGGAGGCAATGCCTAGCGGATTTAATCCAGAAGCATTAGGCAGCAATCCGCAATAAGCTTGCTTTAAGAAGAAGGAAGTTAATGATATTTGTTATATAAAAGAGAGAGGTGAGATTGGTTGGATTGGGGTAGAGCTAAAACGGTTATGATTATATCTTTTCTACTGCTAAATATATTGCTTGGCTACCAGCTGTGGAAGGAGGTCCGCGCTCAGCTCAATGCGAATCCCAATTCAGCCGAGCTTCCTGCCGATAAGCTGCAAATTATGCAGGAGAAAAAAATTACGTTATCGACGAACTTGCCATCTGAAACACCAATGATGGGCGACTTAACATATTTGCTGCAATCTGATGTTATTGACAAGCGAGAACCGACGTTGATTGATCCGCCAGTTGATAGTGCGATCGTCTTTAATGAAAAACAGTTAAATAGCACATTAGGTGAACTTATTCCTAATTTATCGGAATATGGCTATGATGTTCATAGCAGTCGGGATGGGGTGTTTGTTATGCATTATATGGTAGATAGTCGCCCTATGTTCCATACGAAGCTGGAGTTGTATAATAGTAATTTGAAGATAACTGCCTATTTGCAAGACCGAGTTCAAATAACGAGAACAGGGGAAAAGCAACAGGTGTTGGCGGCATCTAAAATTGTTTCAAGCTTAATTGAAACTTATCTTGAACCAAATTCAGTTATTGTCGATATTCGCTTAGGCTATTATGGGCAAATTTTCGACTCGGAGGTTCAGGTAGCAACACCAGCATGGCGCGTAATGCTGGATGATAATAAAATTTATTATGTTGATGCCATTAGTGGTGAGGTATTAACAGACAATATGGAGGACAAGCTGTAGCAGTTCAGTCAGCCATGGGAGAGGATCTGAAGGAAACAATGACGTTACGTTTTACAGTGTTAGCAAGTGGTTCAACAGGAAATGCCACGATTATTCAAGGTAAAGATCGAACCGTTATGATAGATGCAGGGTTAAGTGCGAAAAAGCTTGATGAATTAATGAAGCAGCAAGGAATATCTGGACATCAGATTGATGCTTTGCTGGTAACACATGAACATTCGGATCATATTAAGGGGCTAGGCGCATTTGCACGTAAATACGATCTTCCGATTTATGCGAATGAGCCAACATGGGATGCACTTCAGCGTCATGTCGGCTCAATCAGTCCGGATAAACGGATGGTTTTTCAGAGCGGGGAAGAATTGCGTTTTGGCAGCATGTGTGTGCATAGCTTTCCGATTTCACATGATGCGGCAGAGCCAGTTGGCTACACCTTTGAAGAAAATGGCTATCGCCTAGGTGTAGCAACTGATCTAGGTTATCTTAGTGATAAAGTAAAAGCTAAAATCATTGATTGTGATGTACTTGTGTTAGAATCCAATCATGATACTGAAATGCTGCGCATGGGACGTTATCCTTGGAATATTAAGCGTCGAATATTAAGCGATATTGGTCATTTGTCTAATGTAGCTGCAGGAGAAGCGCTGCTAGAGCTTATGACAGATCGAACGAAGCGAGTTTATCTTGCGCATTTAAGTCTAGATCATAATATGATGGATTTAGCAATGATGACGGTAAATACTATTTTCGAGAATAATGGAATATTTTATAAGCGAGAGGAATTTCCACTCCGTCCTACTTTTGCTGATCGGCCAACGCCTTGGGATGAGATAGCTCGGCAATAAGCTGCTCTAACGTTTGATCAATGCGTTGTATCATTCGAGTAAGTTCACGGTCATTAATAATTCCTTTATTGGTCAAAAGTGCAATAAGCCCATTGAGCGTGAGCAGGGTTTGATAATGCTCTTGCTTAAGATCAGCGAGTTGTGCAGCTAGCTGTACTTGCTCAAAAGCATGGGTCGTAGACATTAATATTCAGCCTCCTAATTTAATAGCGTTTGGATCGTAATTCAGATCATTCTGTCTGTTAGAAAAAAACTTATGATCAAGACGCTATTGATTAATTGCTTGATAAATATCGAAGTGTTTGTACATTATTACTATTGTAGTCTAATCTCACAAAAACATTCCTATTTTTTGTAATTGGTTAGCAAAATCGGAGGGGAGTGCGCAATATGAGCTTGTTTGATGATGATTTTTATTCTTCTAAAGTATCTCGTAAAGCGCTGAGAGATCCTTTTAGACTAAAACAGCGTAGAGGCAGAGGGCTAGGACGTCTAGTAAAGTCTAGAGAAGTAAAACTTGTTTTAACATCAGTTATAGCAACGGTAATTGTTATGGTTACTCTGTATTTTCTCGTTGGCGGTATCTCCCCTTCGTCTAAACAGCTATCTAACTATGACCTTTCTGCACGCGCGGTGCAAGCTAGCGACATGATTCGTCCCGCAGTAGTAAGCATTATTAATGAGCAAAAGTTTTCCTTGGAGCTAAAGGGTGGCGTGCTTGAGCCAGACAGTGAGCAAAGCGGGGTATATCGAGAAGCAGGCGTTGGTTCAGGCGTCATTATACGCAAAGATGGAGATGACGCATATATCGTAACCAATTATCATGTAGTAAATTCTGCACATCGGGTTCAGGCAGTATTAACGACTGGTGAGAAGCGTGAAGCTCAGATTATAGGAATGGACCAAATTACCGATTTAGCAGTACTTAAAATTAACGCAAAAGGGATTGAAGCAGCTGCTCAAATCGGAGACTCCTCTAAGTTAAGAGCGGCAGAGTTTATAATTGCAATGGGAAATCCGCTTGGTATGGGTGAGTCCATTACATTTGGTGTAGTGAGTGTCACACGTGAAACGGTACCTGTGTCGCTGAGTCAGAATGGGGTGCTGGATTGGGAACAAGAAGTAATTCGTGTTGATGCAGCGATTAATCAAGGAAATAGCGGTGGACCTTTAGTCAATTTGAACGGTCAGGTTGTCGGTATTAATAGCATGAAGGTGAGCAACTTTGGTGTAGAAAGCATCGGTTATGCGATTCCGATTAACAATGTAATGCCTGTCGTGGAGGAATTAATCAAAAAAGGTTATGTTTCTCGCGTGTTTCTTGGTGTAGCAGGCCTAGACCTGCAGCAATATTGGAGCCGTCAACAGCTTGAAGCAGATGAGGGATTAAAGAAAGACTCCACATTAGATTTACCTAAGGAAGTTTATGAAGGGATTATGGTGACGGAAACGTCAGGACCAGCCGAGGCAGCAGGCCTAATGAACGATGATGTTATCGTTAAGTTAGATGATACGAAAGTGACAAGCATGCGAGATTTGCGCAAATACTTATATAGTCATAAGCAAATTGGCGATGAAATTGTTGTTCATTTTTATCGCGGTAAGGAGCAAATGAAAACAACTGTAATATTAGGCGAAAATAAGCCTGACGCATTGAAATAGAGCGATCAATTAGGACATTTAAGCCTGCAATAATCAATGATTGTTAATCAAAAAGTAACTTGAAATAAATAAGCAGCTAGTGCAGTTTTACATCTTTAGTGATATTGCTGTACGGGCTGCTTTGTTTATTTACTAGCAATTCCTCAACACATATATGAATTTTTCATTATACTAGAGGGGGGACAAACTATTGTCATATTTTCGACGATTACTCTTTAGTGTACTTACAGTTGTAGTAGCTGCTTTTTCTTATACTAGCTACACTGCAATTGCCGAGTCTGCCTTGCTGCCTGAGGATCAATTCATAGTTAACAAAATCGATCAGTACCTGCAAGCTGAAATGGCAGAATCTAATATTCCAGGTCTAGCCTTTGGAATCGTAAAAAATGATGAAATCATTATGTTAAAAGGTTATGGTATTGCAAATCGAAATAATGAGCCAGTTACTCCACAAATCATTTATTTTAGCTTCCGTAAGTAAGTCTTTTACTGCATTAGCAATATTACAATTAGCAGAGCAAGGATTTATAAATTTAGATGCTCCTATCGCGTCATATCTTCCAACATTTCCTTCAGAGAAAATTAAGCATTCTGAGCTTATCACAGTACGTCATTTATTAAATCAAAGGAGTGGTTTTACAGAAGCGGATGGCATAAAAGATCTTGCCGACAGAACAGACTATTCCCTTGCAGAGCGATTTTTAAATCATAAAAAGCTGCAACTAGCAGCTAAACCTGGAGAACAATTTGCCTATTCTAATTTAAATTATACGTTGCTGGGATGGATAGTAGAAAGTGTCGCGAATCAATCATTAAACGACTATTTTGTGGAAAATATTTTTACACCATTACAAATGACAAATAGTTTTACTAACTATGAGCAAGCAAAGGCACATGGACTTGCAGAAGGGTACCGTTTTTGGTTTGGCAAGGCAATATATACACCAACATTTTACTATGCAAATGATGTTGCAACTGGTTACGTAATATCCTCTGCTGAAGATATGCTAAAGTATTTAAGGGCGCATATAAAAGCGGCTACCTTAACAGATGAAAATTCTGTGGTAACCCAATATGCAGTATCACAGCTATTTAATCCGATTGTTAGTGTGGATAATTCAGAAGCATATGGTATGGGATGGTATATTGATCCGGAAAGAAAGATTAAATATCACCCGGGTGATATTGAGCATTTTCATTCGGAGATGGGCATTGTTAATGCCAACGGTACCGATTGGGGAATCGTTTTATTGACAAATGCTAATAGTGCATTGCTCTACTCACAAGTTGTATATCAAATATTTGATAATATTGTTGAAATGATTCAGAATGAGTCATATGAGCCAATAGTGGCTGGCAGTGAATCCCCGCAAGTCTTGTATAATATAATCATTTTAACTCTTATAGCTGTAGCTATCCTTCAATTTTATGTTGATTATCGTATTCGCAAAACAAGACGTGTTGCTAAGCGTCATTTACTTAAGCTATTGATAATACCAACTATAGTAAAGCTTGGAGTTATCGTCATTTTACTGATTGGCTTACCTTATTTTGTTCAGTCACCATTGTCGGTAATTGTATTATATCAGCCTGATCTTGGCTATTCCTTGATTTTAATCAGTCTATTGACTGTTGTGGCCGTTATTATACACAGTATAGGCTATTATTTAACTTTTTTACGTAGCAGGAATAAGGATGTTTTAAATGCTCAGAGTTAAGTATACAAATTAATACTGTAATAATTGCTGGCTGGGAGATTTCAGTGTGTAATCGCTCGAAAATAGCGGTAATCTTCTCCAGCTTTTGTTTGCCTATATTTCTGAAGCAATGGAGATTCTTCAAGCAAAGATATTTAGAATAAAATAAAGGAAAATATAGAATAAAAGCTAATAAAAAAGACCCTTTCCCAATATAAATATGGGAGAGGGTCTGGCTGCAAGATTACAATACAGCTTTATAGTAAAGCAATCATTAGCTAAATAAATCACTATACGTTAGCTTAAGCGAGTCTCACCTTAAAGTCATCGTAGCCAAATTGACGTACCACTTCGCAATGACCGTCTTTATGTTTAACTGCGATTGCAGGAAGCGGCATGCCGTTAAATGTATTGGTTTTGACCATTGAATAAATCGCCATATCACCAAATACTAATCGATCTCCGCTTTTCAAAGGCTGGTCAAAGGAGTAGTCACCAATGACATCACCAGTAAGGCAAGTTTGCCCGCCAAGGCGATAAGTATATGGTTTCTCTCCTGGTTCTCCTGAACCGAAAAGTGGAGGACGATAAGGCATTTCCAATACATCTGGCATATGACAAGTTGCAGAAGTATCAAGAATTGCGATTTGAACTCCATTTTCATGAATATCAAGCACAGAAGTTACAAGGTAACCAGCATTAAGCGCAACGGCCTCACCTGGTTCAAGATACACTTGCAAACCGTATTTATCTTGCATTCTTTTAATGCAAGCTTCAAGAGTTGCAATATCATAATCCTCGCGCGTAATATGGTGTCCTCCGCCGAAGTTAATCCATTCCATCTGAGGCAACCACTGACCGAATTTTTCTTCAACAGCATTTAATGTTGTAAGCAAATCATCGGAGTTTTGCTGACATAATGTATGGAAGTGTAATCCAGAAACACCTTCTAGTAAATCAGCGCGCATTTGATCAGCCTTAGCACCAAAACGAGAGCCAGGTGAGCATGGATCATAAATTTCATGACCAATTTGCGTAGAGCATTCTGGATTAATGCGCAAACCTACTTTTTTGCCTGCTTGCAGAGCTTTATTCTTAAACTTTTCTAGCTGAGAAAAGGAATTAAAGATAATATGATCGCAAATTGAAATAATTTCATCAATTTCATCTTCACGATATGCAGGGGCAAAGACATGGTTTTCTTTGCCCATTTCCTCATATCCAAGGCGTGCCTCAAACAAGCCGCTAGCAGTTGTACCGTCCAAATATTGACCGATCAATGGATACATAGTCGTCATTGAGAACGCCTTTTGCGCAAGGATAATTTTTGCTCCTGTGCGCTTCATAACACCATTTAAGATCTTAAGATTTTTTTCCAGAAGTTCAACGTCGACTACAAAACATGGAGAAGGCAAATCTTCAAAGCGCATCTTAGCGAACCAACTCCGGTTGTTTTGCTGATTCTTGCTCACTGTCAACTAGAACTGGATTAAAGTCTTCTTTCCATGGTAGTCCCCATTTATTCAATTCTTCCATGAATGGATCTGGATCAAATTCTTCGATATTCCAAACGCCTGGTTTATTCCATTTGCCAGTTAGAATCATAGCTGCACCAATCATCGCAGGAACGCCAGTTGTGTAAGAGATTGCTTGAGAACCAACCTCTTTATAGCACTCTTGATGGTCGCAAACATTGTATAGATAGTATGTTTTAGATTCTCCATTTTTCTTACCTTGGAAAATACAGCCGATATTTGTTTTACCAACAGTACGAGGTCCAAGGGATGCTGGATCTGGCAACACTGCTTTCAAGAATTGAAGTGGAACAATTTGTTTTCCTTCAAATTCAATTGGTTCAATGGATGTCATACCAACGTTTTCAAGCACTTTCAAATGAGTAAGGTAGCTTTGTCCAAAAGTCATGAAGAAGCGAATACGTTTTAGACCAGGAATATTTTTAGCAAGTGATTCAAGTTCCTCATGGTATAGCAAGTACATATCTTTTTCGCCAACCTCTGGGAAGTTGTAAACTCGTTTAATTTCCATTGGTTTTGTTTCGATCCATTGACCATTTTCCCAATATCTACCGTTTGCAGATACTTCACGGATATTAATTTCAGGGTTGAAGTTTGTTGCAAATGGATAGCCATGATCGCCGCCATTGCAATCTAGAATGTCAATATATTCGATTTCATCAAAATGATGTTTTAGGGCATATGCAGAGAATACGCCAGTTACACCAGGGTCAAAGCCGCTTCCTAGAAGCGCAGTAATACCTGCTTTTTCGAAACGCTCACGGTATTCCCATTGCCATTTATATTCAAATTTCGCAGTATCTTCTGGTTCATAGTTAGCTGTGTCTAAGTAATGTGTTTTGGTAGCTAAGCAAGCTTCCATAATCGTAAGATCCTGATAAGGCAGGGCCAGATTCATGACAATATCAGGTTTAACTTCTTCGATTAGAGCAATTAGCTCTTCAACGTTATTAGCATCTACCTGTGCTGTAGTAATTTTTGTTTTACCGCCATCTAGTTTTGCTTTTAAAGCATCACATTTAGATTTTGTACGGCTTGCAATACAAATCTCTTTAAATACTTCACTGTTTTGAACACATTTGTGGATGGCTACTGAAGCTACACCACCGCAACCGATAATTAGCGCTTTGCTCATTGATCTACTCCCACCTTTATTTGATTTATTATAGTAACAAAGAAATCTAAATCTTCCGGATCCGCGTATGGTTCACTTGCCTTAATTGCTTTATCTATTGAGCAAACAAAAAAAGCAAGTGCAAATACGCATTGTCGCGCACCACACTTGCTTTTGATATAATCACTAATTAAAAAGCTCAATCAAACATGCCATTAAAGTAATGGTCTTACTTACGTAAGAAGGCTCTTTAATATTCGGAACATATCATTTTAAGGGATCAGAGTCTATATAGCAAATAATTACTTTTACCACTCTTATTGACCGTTTCACAAGTTGATGTGCGAATGCACTGGTTGTAAAGTAACCAACTTATAAAATTTGAGCTTTTAACTCAATCAATAAGGCAACCAAAAGTTGCCAATCGGCATTTGACCCGGCTGTCCGTATGGCCTTAACATCTTAACGATGTGGTCAAAAATTATCTGCTTCCATGATCCAGATATATTGAATACATATTAGCTTTCTCCATTACCTACCCTCCTATATTAGCATAAACTGCGAAAATGGGAAGAGGTATTTTAAAAATTTTTTAAAAATTTTTTTGGAAAAGTGAGAAAAGTTGTTTCGGCAAGGTTTTAGAACAACGTATCAGCATAAAGTGAACTAATTATATTACCTTTACTAATGCCTAATCGAATATAGTCATTTTACCAATTGAAGAGTATCTATTTCATTGATTCTTTGCTACAATAGCTGACTTTAAAAAGTAACAGATAGAAAAATGAGTTAGCTCTTCTATAAAAATAGACTGTATTCCGTAGTGGTAGTCACGCTTTTTACAAGAAATACGCAGTGTTTTAGTAAGACATACAGCGACTAATAGGAGGTAGTGTTATATGTATGTAGCTAATGAAAAAAGTGTGAAGATTTTAACAATCATTTTTTTGTGAGCTTGAAAATGATAAATGAAGGAAAGACGTGATGAAATGAATAAAGTGATACATACTAAAAGCAATACTAACAATGGTGCAGGAAGTTGGGGTTTATCAGATGGATTATTGGATTAAGTATGAGCTTTCATACAGCATCGGCCTTATAATTATGGTATGCTAACAATAAGACAAGAACTTTGGATAAAGGAAGATAATCTATGTATTGTGTATGTAAAGAATGTATTGAACAAGCGATTGAACGATTTGTTGATGAATTTGAGGATGCACCAGATATGGTGGACTTGAAGGAAACAGAATTTGCTAATTGGGATCCTCCACGTAAATGTGATTTGTGCGAAAAGGCCGCGGCTGAAGTGCTGGTGGTATAGATGCATATTCAGATCATTGCGGTTGGTAAGCTTAAGGAAAAATATCTTACGATGGGGATAGCTGAGTACGCAAAGCGCTTGGCTCCATATATTAAGCTAACGATTACTGAGCTACCAGATGAAAAGGCACCTGAAACGATGAGCGCTGCTGAGGAAGAGCAAGTCAAGGTGCGTGAGGGTGAGAGAATTTTGGCGCAAATTAAGCCGGATGCTCATGTAATTGCGATGGCCATTGACGGCGAGCTTTGGTCGAGCGAGGAGTTAGCTTCGCAGCTGGACAAGCTTACTACCTATGGTAAAAGTCATATTGTGTTTGTAATCGGCGGCAGCAATGGGCTGTCGTCCGAAGTGTTGAAGCGGTCTAACCAAAAGCTCAGCTTTGGCCGCATTACCTTTCCTCACCAATTGATGCGGCTCGTGCTCGTCGAGCAGGTCTATCGAGCGGTGAAGATTAATCGGGGTGAACCGTATCATCGCTAATGGTAAAATATTATGGGAGTTCATCACCTCCCCTAGCATGGTTTTATGAAAATTTGATGGGTTAACATCATCCAGCCAGCGCGGATCGAAGTGGATAAAATCAATATCGTAAATCCTTCTCAACAATTCATAGGAGTCGGACTGGAGAGCATCAATTGTGAAATCAAACAGCAGATTGATCTGAGTCACTCGCCGTCCGACTTTCCTGGGGGCATCTTTTGTAATCTGAATATCTTTGATGATCAACCGGAGAAGCGATTTTTGTTCATCAGGCTCGACGCTCATCAGCACATTGTAGAAGTCTGAAAGCAGTTTTTTCAATGAGTCAAAGTCAACTGGTTCCAATTGCTGGTTGTCGATTTTGATGAGCAATTCCTCACGTTGTTTATAGAGGGCTTTAAGTTCGTCCTGGAGTGCGATCAGATTAGGCTTGAACATATCTAAAAGCTCGGTATCCGTCAGGATTTTCTCCTTGAGGTTATCAAGTTTTTTCTGCGTTTTTGCAATTTTGCTTTCGAGGAAGTTTTTCTCTTCAAGAAGTGGTTTCTCAGCGTGAAGTCTGTCCGAATTGATCTTTTCCACCAGTTTGTGTAGCAAAAAATCATTTGTAACGATTCGGGACAGCTCATCAAAAACCTGTTGCTCAGCTACGTCAGCGCGAATTCCGTGAGGACTGCAAGCGGCTTTTCCTTTGTTGTGGTGTTGTCCGCAATTGTAATAGCGGTAGGTTTGACCAGATGAACCTTTAGAACGGCCCGCAACCATACCATATCCGCATTTAGGGCATCGTAGCAATCCTGCAAGAATAAATGGAGTGTGAGAACGTACAGGCTTATATGAACGCTTCTTCATGATTCGCTGAACATTTTCCCACTGTTCAAGCGAAATAATCGGGTCATGAGTACCATCGGCCAATATATATTCTTCATTTTTCCCTTTTCGCCGCTTCTCCGCCCAATTTTCCAATTGATTGAATCTGATCTTTCCAATGTAAATCGGGTTGGTCAAGATGTTTTTGACGCCAAGGACATTGAACAGATTATTCTTTTTGGTCCGGTAACCCATTTCGTTAATGCGGCGTGTAATCGCCTTTAATCCCATTCCTTGCTCTGCATAATCGAAGATCGTGCGGACAATTTTGGCTTCCTCTTCGTTGATAAAAAGCTCTTTGTTTACGGCATCGTAACCTAAAACGATACCGCCGTTGTACTTTCCCTGTTTTGCGCGCTGGGTCATACCCAGTTTCGCGCGTTCAACAATTGTGTTTCTTTCAAGTTCTGCAAAGGAACACATCATTTGAAACATGGTTCGCCCAGCAGGTGTTGTAGTATCGACATTTTCTCTTAAACTGATAAGTTTGGCGTTATTGTTTTCAAAGGTTTCACTGATCTCCAATGCATCTTTTAACTTTCGAGCCAGACGGTCAATTTTATAGACCATGATGACATCATATTTTTTGTCTCTTACATCTTTGAGCAGTTGTTTCATCTGGGGACGGCCTTCTATGCTTTTGCCGCTGGCTCCTTCGTCAATATATCTGGCTACAATTTCGATATTGTGAAGTTCAGCGTACTTTTCAATTTCGGAGAGTTGAGCCTGAATACTGTACCCTTCCGTTGCCTGCTCTTCCGTGCTCACACGAGCGTATAAGGCCGCTGTCTTTCTAATTGTCATCCTTCTTCCTCCTCGGTTCCTCCAAAATTTCGGTCTTCAATTCGATCAGGAACGGTTCGATTTTTTTCATGGCGGCCTGAGAACCAAAATGTTCAAAATATATGCGGATAAAAACCATAAGTTCCGAAAATAAATCGTACATTTGCCGGTCATAAGCAGTAGAAGAAAGCCAATTCATCAAGTTGATTCGTTCCCGTAATTCAACCGGATCATTTATTAAATGCAGTTGGTTTAATGTTTTTACCGCGAAATCATGAATGGACGTATCGTCCCTGCTCAATGGTTGTAACGGCAAGCTTTTCTTTAACCACTCATCATAATGAATCTTAACTTGATACTTGTGGCATGCAGAAATGAGATCGAGCAAGATTTGCCGGAATTGGGCCTGATAAGTCAGGATAATGATTTGCTCCATGTCAATATCAAGAGCCTTGGCTAATTTCTCTGCATTCTCGAACGAAGGTGCATATTTGCCGTTTTCGATATCGCGGATGTAAGTGTGTGATACACCAGTCATCTCGGAAAGTTCCCGGTAACTTAATTCTTTCTTTTTTCGCATTGACTTGAATAAGTCTGCTATGTTCATAAACTCACCTCATAAATAGTATAATCGTAAAATAAAATATTTACAACAAAAAATATCTGTGGTAAATATAATAATCAAGCAACGTAAATATTTTATTTTACATATGGTAGGGGTGATGACTATGAAACGTACGCCGTTCCAGCTCATTGATAAGGATACAGCGATTGTTCCTGATGAAGTTTATCCGTATGAAATACTACAGGAACAACGACTTGCGGAACGAAACTTTGTATCCAAGCTGTCGAAGATTGTAGACCATTATTTGCACCAAAAAAGAGATAATTCTGGCGAGTTGAAGCGGGAAAATGAGGTTTCTCAAGGAGAGGAAGCAATGAACCTCTCACTAGCAACTAATAGGTGAAAAACTGTTCGGGACTGCGGACAGAAAGGAGCAGAGATCATGATAGATACTGTGAAGTTTGACATTAAGCTCATTCTTACAGAAGAACAAATTGATAATATCTCATGGACGGATATCAGAAAAAGGCTGAAAAACAACATGGTTAGATGCGAGTTATTCAATACACAAGATGACACTCAGCCGCGAATCATCTATTCCTTTAGGGAAGATGATATGAATCGTGCATGGTTGAAAGTAGAGTTGTCTCTGCCGCGCTTTTTGTACGGAAGCAACGTATATGAAGTGAAACAGGTCGATATTAAACCGGCGATGAAGAAACTGAGACGGTATGTAGCAGAGACATTGGCGGTGCCGCTTTCACAAGTGCCGCATTACGATGAGTGGGAGGTAGAAAAACTGCATTTCTGCAAAAACTTCGATGTTGGGCCGCACTTACAGCATTATTTGAGACTGTTGTCTAGCATGAAAAGGCCTGGAAGATATAAAACTATACCCTACACCGCCGCCGACAGCAACAATTTGGAGTCCGTAGTATTTCAGAGTAAGTCGAAAAAAAACAAAAGGGTATGCAAATTCTACGATAAGCAGGCCGAGGTAAAAGAACGGGGAACTGGCCCAAACAAGAACAAGCATTTACAAGAAGCAGAAGGTATTCTGCGCTTTGAAATTGAACTATCCAGCTATGAGATGAGAAAGCAAAACCGTGGAAGGCTGGCTAAAGACCTTCTGACTCCTTCGTTTGCAATTAAAACGCTTCAAGATGAGCTCAGATCATTGGGTCTTTCGACGCCGATCAAGCAATCGTCGATGAAAACAATGATTGATACCATCAACAGTACAAACCATAATGTCAGGACAAAGAGCATGTTGATAGCGTTTCTTACTGAACTGCACCTGAATGGAAAGGAGTATTGTAAACAGAAATATTCTCGAACTTCATATTACGACAACTACAACAAACTGAAGGAAATTCTCGGGATGGATGAAATTCTCTTCTCAGACATTAGTCTTCCGCCGCTCAAAGTTCACAAAAACTCATTCAAAAACAAAAAGAGTCGTTCCACCAGCGGGCACGCAGGTAAAACGACCAAATGAAAAGCCTAATTGGAATTATAGCATTTCAGTCGAATAAAGAATAGAACAAAATCAGAAACGGATAATCGGAAGCCCCGCACTTCGGCTTCAACAAAAGTGAAAAGTAAGCCGTCAAGGCCGAGGCGAAGCCGAGCTTGTTTCAGCCTTGACGAGCGTCTATAATCGCCAACCCTAAAATTAGGCCACAGCGTTAGCTGGGGCTCGCCTCACCGGCGAGGTGAGGGAGTGCAGGGGCGACAGCTCCTGCGGGCCCCCTCAGGGGGCAGTGGGGGTGGTTTGTTAGAATCTATACGGCAACGAGGGCCGCGAGCGGAGCGAGCGGCCCATCTTCCCGTTAAAGGCAGGTACGTTGTATTGCATGCAATCTCAAATTGCATATACGTGAAAGGTCAGTTTCGATACTCTGGGAAGCATGTATGCCAATTGCATCGGCAGAGGAATGATGTATGAATCTGCATCTGATACTACGTTGATTTGGTGCGAATAGCACGGCAATGGTTCGAATGTTTTGTGAAACAGCCGCCACACCGCCGACCGGATGTAGATTTCGTCTCCGGCTGTAGCTACATGCACAGTCATTTCGTCGGAAGACAATGCAACAAACGCCGGAAATCTAAGTCCATTCTCCAGGTCAAGCAACAGGTCAACTGAGGCCGTTTGGCCGATGAACAGTCTTGCCGCACTGCCGGAAGCATAGAAGCTTCCAAAGCCCGGATTTTGGCCGCCAAAGACGCTTTTCAGGTATTCAGCAATATGGCTTGACAGGTTCAGTACATCCTCATGGCTTTGACCAAGCACTTTAACATCGACGAACAGCATTCGCCGCTGATGATCAATGAGAAAACTGCATGATGGCGTGGTTGAGAGTTCTGCAAAGACTGCCGTATTCCAGCCGCATCCCATCTGCACAGCTTGAGCAAAGTACGCAAAGCGAATCTGCTGATCGCGGTTTAATCTCTGCATAAGCCGGATTTGGAAGCGGGCACCGGTCAAGACAGAAGTGCAGACCAACGGTTCATCGCCATATGCCGCCGCGCCAATGCAATCTTCGGGTCTCGATGTATGAACGGCAAGCATCGTCGGCATAAATCCCTGTGACTCTGAATCAACACTGTGATTCGGCGAATATTGCAATGCATGTATGATCATAAGCGATATCCTCCTGTGTATTGATATAAGAGGCGTGGTATCGCCGATTTGCATGGACCGGAAATACCACGCCGCATGGAATGTGTTAGATCAAGCCTTGTTCTTTAAGGCTGTAGAACTGATTGCCGCCGATGACGATGTGATCAAGAACGTCGATTCCGATGATGTTTCCGCTCTCCACAAGCCGCTTTGTAATCTGGATGTCTTCGGAAGACGGGATCGGATTGCCGCTCGGATGATTGTGGGCCACAATGATCGAAGCACTGCTCCGTTTGATGGCCGCTTTGAACACCTCTCTCGGATGGACAATCGAAGCGTTCAAACTGCCGATAGAGAGCGTTTCTTTTGCGATAACACCGTTCTTTGAATTGAGAAATAGCGCGACAAAGTGCTCTACTTGCAAATACCGCATTTCCGGAATCAGCAATTGAGCAACATCGCGGGGTGAGCGGATGATGTACGGCGCTTCAGCAGGCGCATTCAGTTTCTTCGCCAGTTCCAGCGCGGCCAGAATCTGTTTTGCACGCACCTTGCCGATGCCCTTGATCTGCATCAATTCCTGTTCAGTAACCGTCATCAGGTCTGCAATCGACGGGAAGCGGGTGAAAAGTTCCTCCACAATATAGGAATCAGGGCGCTCGGCCAATGTTTGTGCAAACAGGCTTTTGATGGTTTCATAATGATTCATCGTTTCGTACCTCCTGAACATGCAAAAGAGGGAAACCGTGGCCGGCCTCCCTCTTGCGTATTTAGATAGGGTTGAGATAAGATGAGAACAAGATGATTTTTGTTAGTCGCTCCGGTTACCGGGCGGCTTTTTCTTTTTCGATCTGTTCGATCTCCAGTTCAATGAGCACCAGTTTCGTGAGTACGCGGGCATACTGCATGCCTTCCTCTGTATGCATCGGGGCATCCTTGTCCATCGTGCGTTTCACCGACAGCCAGAATTGTTTCTGCTCCTGAAGCTTTTGCAGACGGTCCATGTTCAGGTCACCTCCTTCGCGTGGTAATAAAAAATCCGTCCATCCATCGCCCGTATCGAGCAATGACTAGACGGATACTTTGCACTTCACGCGGTACGTGATCAAAACCTCAACCTTTCCGTTCTTCACGGCAACAACAGCGTATTTGTCGTTGTCGATCCGAACGCTGTACACAAAGCCTTTCAGCTCGCAGAAACCGAGATATTCCTTTTGGCTGTTGCGTTTGAATGCCTGATAATCCATCTCCGACTCACCTCCTTGTTTTGGTCTGGAACCGGCGGTCACTTTGCGCCAGCACGTTTCCGATGCGATTGCAGATGCCGGTTGAAAAATACTTCTCAAAGTACCGCCGCATGAAATAGGCCGCTGTCTCATCGTCCAGCTCCCAACAGCGTCTGAACCATGCGTACAGCAACGTGCCTGCGATTCGCACATTGCCGTTGGCAACCAGCCTCTTCAGCAACGTCTGCAATTCTTCAGGCAATCCCCCGCGTACAACCATTGACGTTCACCTCCTTTCCATGTCTGCTCGACGATCCTGTGATGGGCAAGCCTCTCACCTTGCCGCATGTCCTCGCTGTCGAATGATTGCCGGAAAACAAAAAAAGGACTGCTATCTGCCAGATCAGCAGACAACAGTCCTATGCAACCGGGTGGGGCATGAAACGGCAGGCCCCTCCTTCAATTATGCATGGGGGTACCGCCGGAAAATGTATATCATTTTTTCCTCCATATAGTGCCGGTTATTGCCGTACAAATAATATTTTCAACGGTTCTTCCGGTCGATGGTGTTCAGAAACTCGCGGGCTACTGTCAGAACAAAGTCCACTTCTTCAGTCTGACGCTTGCTCAGCAAAGTGATCAAGTCTTCGATCTTGTGATGTATTTCGCCTTTCCCGGGATGGTCCGTGATTTCATCTATATCCTCAAACAGTTGAGCGGGTTTTACACCCAGTGCATTGATGATCTTGCCTAACGATTCCAGCGATATATTGCGTGCACCGCGCTCAACATCACTTATGTAACTGAAGCTGAGACCGGATTGTTCCGCCAGACGCTCCTGCGTCATCCCTCTTAACTTTCGTACCTTTCGGATTTGTTCACCTACCATTTGCTTGAATTCCATTCTGTATCACCTCTACTTCAGCTTAGTAGAGTGCGAAGGCGACTTTTATCCTAATATAGTGACAGTGATACTACACTTAAAAGTGTAGTTTATTGTATAATTGCCTTAGGCCGATCTGCCAAGATTCAACAATTTCCATCAAGGGGGGATACATTTCAGTCATCGTAAAAATGAATGTGAACCATTCATGAGGGTAAGTCATGCCAATCATGATTATGCCCATCCTGGTCTTTTTTATTTTTCTTTCAGTCCATGGCAACACAGATCATTTGTTAAGAAGATGCATGGCTTTACGGAGGGATGAAAATGGTGCATAAGAGAATCACATCTGCACTGCTGGCAATTCTCATGATATTCGGCTTAACCGGAACCGTATTGGCGGCACCGGTTGAATACGGCGAAGAGCTTCAGAACATGCCGGTGAACACGCCGACAGTTTCATTCAGCGATTTGCCGAGCACCCATTGGGCGTATAAATACATCGCGGACCTGGTGAACAGGAAAGTGTTCGAAGGTTATCCGGATCATAAGTTCCGCCCGGACAGGACGATATCCCGCGCTGAATTTGCAACCATTATCGTCAAAGCGGCTGGACTGCAACCGAAGAAGGTCAACTATTCTTCGTTCAGCGACGTCAAGGTGACGGACTGGAGCTCGCCCTGGATTGAGACCGCCAAAGACTACCTTACCGGATACAGAACGGCAAACGGCGAGTACATCTACAATCCGACAGCACCGGCGCTTCGGGAAGATATTGCCGTCGCCATTGTCAAGCTGAAGGGGTACGATGTCGCGCGTCTGGCCAACCGTTCCATCATTGAAGCGATGTTCACGGATTACGAGGGCATTTCGGAAAGCGCAAAGGACTACGTTGCTATCGCTGTCGAGAACGGCATTGTTTCGGGCTTTCCCGATGAAACGTTCCGCCCGCAAAACAGCATCACCAGGGCCGAAGCCGCCGCAATGCTTTGGCGTGCATTTATGTACGGCAACGACAACAAAGGCGTCGGAGGAGGCGAACAAACCGCGCCAACCACAACAACGCCGGTAACTGAGCCAGATACAACGCCGGTTGACCCGCAATCGCCTGCACAACCACAACAGCCTTCACAAGGGACGAAATTCAGCGTGGATACGCTTGTTGGCGGGACCGGTCAAGGAGATGTGGACGGGCCTGTACATACGGCGAAAATTAACGAAGTGGACAGTCTGGCCGTGGACAAGGACAACAATGTGTATTTTCTCGATGAGGGGGCCCGGAAAGTACGCAAATTCGATATTTCCAACGGCACTGTGAGTACAATCCGGCAAGTGGATGCTTCATTTGACTGGGACTATACGGAAGACGGGAATGTCACCCGTATCAGCCACACACAATTTGTTCCCAAAAAACTGGCTTACAGCTTTGCAAACAACCGACTGTACCTTCTTGGATATGCGCGGGCCGGATACGAACAACCGGAAGAATACTTTACGGAAATTTTTGAGTTGACGCCCGAGGTCAAATTATCGGCTTATGAAAACTACATTGCAGATACTGCAAGCGCGGGGGCAACAAAATATCCCTTCTTCCGGATCAATAATGACAACGAGTTTATCTACGGCAGAGGCGGTGACGATGATTATTACGTTTACAAGAATTCCAACATCTACAAAGCAAAGATGAACGCTCAAGCGGAATTGATCGGCACTTCAAAAGACAATACATCGGTGCCCTTCAGTTATGATCGCTACTCACGCCCGACATTTCCGATGGATGTCATCAGCACGGATGACAGCATTTATGTGTTTGACAGCGGCGTCAGGCATAATTCATTCGACCCCAAAAACCGATTGACCCGGATTCAACTGTTTCCGCGAAAAGTCGAAACCGTGATATCGTTTGACAATATGACCTTTGATTCGGTAACCGTCCAAAACGGCAAGTTTTATCTATCCAGCGGCACCACGATCTACGAACTGACGACGGAAGGCAAACTGACCACCTTTATTGACGGAAAAGACCTGACCTACAATGACGGCAATCCGATCACAAAAATCAGCCATATGGCCTTTGACAGCAACGGAAACGTCATTGTTTTCGACGACGGCAACAAGGCTATCCGGCGGATTAACCTGTAGGTATATACCAGTTTTGGGGGAGCGATCTGCTCCCTTTCTTTTTACAGATGGCGGCGAAGGGGGTTCAGATATGAACAGGAAATACTTTTGCCAACGTTGCCGTGATTTCCACGATGTAGTGAGCGGCATCGGCATCAAACATTTGCCGCACAATCTTTCCAAACGGGATATTGCCAACTTCATCAATGTAGCCACAACCATCCCCACCTATGAAGTTGTCACAGGAGGCATTCCGGGAGTCTTCGAAGGCACGGATGCCTTTGTCCGCGAGGTAAAGATCGCGCAAACTTTGCAAGACAAATTCCCTAACATGGACGCCTACAAATCAGCCGACGGCTTGAAGGACTGGCTTTCCGAACGCATACAGATGAGCAACAACGCAGGCGCTAATGCGCTGAGCCGCATTCAGGGCGATGCCGCCGGGGAAGTGGATTTCATCAGAGAAATGCAGGGTGGCATCCGCAATTTGTTTACCAAAACGGATTTTCCGCGCAATGCGGATGGAAGGATCATCAGCAACAATCCCGGCATCGATGCTGTTGAGATCAACCGGTTCACAGGAGATATCGTCAACGAGTACCAGATCAAGACATTGCGTTCTGCGGACAGCATTGACCAGACGCTGGAGGACTTTCTGAACAACGGCCATTACAATCCGACAACCGTGCTTGTCGGCCCGCAGGAATTGATCGACCGTGCGCATGAGCTTGGCATACCGAATCCGACCAAAGTGATGGGAACGTTGCAGGACAATCTGCAATCCGCACAAGAACTGAGCGACAAGATTTTGAACGGACAACTGGCAGTCGGCATGACTCCGGGGGCGGTTGCCGGAGAATTGATCAGCGGCGCAGGCATCGGCGCGGCCATCTCCGTCACCGTATCCGGGCTGATTACATACTTGCGGTACAAATCCGGCAACATCACGTTCGATGAGATGAAATCGAAATTGGCCAAAGATGGCGTCAAAGGAGCCGTAACAGGCAGTGCGCTGGCGGGATTATCGCTCTTTATTCCCGGAGGGTTGATTGGAGCGGGGATCGGCTACACCGTCGGCTTTGCGCTTCGCCGGTTGCTCGATGAAGCATATGGCGACGGTATGTTCGGCGAAGTCATGAAGCTGACCGGGGCCGTTCACGCCAATGTGCAAATGGTAAACAACGGAGCGGTTTATATCGCGCATATTTCCGAAATGAACAGCCATGCATTGGCCAGAGCGGTCACTGCGGTTGACGAGTTGTACAATGACCGTCTCCAGGCTGACGACATCTATACCCGGTTGGAGCGGGTTCATGACAACGGCATGCGGATCGATTACAGCGAATCGGCGGAAAGCATATTTGCCAGGCTGGATGCGATGCGCAACCTGATGAAAGGGGAGGAATCACCTTGAGCCAATTACCTGCAAATGCAGTGAGCATTCCAAATAAGCGGCAGGTACAGGAGACCATCAAAAACAATCCGCGGCTTGTGGACGAATCACAAGTGCGGTCGATCGTCAATGAATGTCTGTCTCAACTTGCCAGTATTGAATACAGGCTGGACAGGCTGGAGAATCGGGGATTTCTGGGACGCATGTGGGATATCGTCAGCGGCCAAACGCACCGGGAAATGATTTCGCTGATGCGCGACTTGTCCCAGACCCAGCAGACGACAATCAAACTGGTGCTGACGCTGGCGATGTATCATGCGCAAAACGTAAAAGTCATGGACGAAATACTGGATGAACTGGATCGGGCAAAAGGAGTGCATACAAGAACGGCTTCGCATATCGAATTTTTGTACGAGCAGGTGCAGTTGATACGGGACATGAACAGAAAACGCCAGCCGCAGATCAGAAACATCCGCAGATGGGCGTTATCCGCCGCGCTGATCGGTTTCATTGTATTGTTCCTCTTTTTGTGGATTCGATACCTGGCATAAGCTCAAAGAAGGTTTTCACGCATGCGCTGACCATTCGCTTTGAAGATCAAATCAGGAGTTTTGACGGTTCTTAATTATAATGAGGTAATGTCAGCATGAAATGGATAAAAGCTTTGCTATGGATCTCCGCGATTGCCGTCTGTACGGTTCTCGTTTACAGCGAATTCAATCCGAAAGAGACACGATTGGCCGCCGCCGTGGAGAAAGGAGATATCAAAGCGGTGGAACGTATGCTGAAGAAGGGCGCTGACCCGGATGCATACGAAGGCAGATCGCTGACGCCGCTCAACATCGCCTTGATGAACGGCGATATCGAAATGGTGAAGCTTCTGTTGAAGTACGGTGCAGACCCGAATGCATTTGGCGAACTGAGCGAAGCCGAGATGGCTCCTCTCACCCTTGCTGTTGTCTACAGCAAGCGACCGGCTGATGTCCTTCGATTGCTGATCGACGCCGGTGCCGATCCCGCGAAAGATTTTTTTGCGTTGCACTCAGCCATCGAGAAAGGCGATCTGGATGCAGTGAAGTTGCTTGTCAACGGCGGCGGTGATATCAATCAAGGACTGCAAACAGCCGCAGGGACCAATCAGGTAGAGATCGTGAAATATCTGCTGGAAGCTGGCGCCGATCCGAATCAGGGTGTAATGCTTGCAAAAATCACACACAACGAAGAAATACTGCGATTGTTGATTGAAGCGGGTGCAAGTGTTACAGAATAATTCGGAAGATATTTTCATTGAGTTCGTTACAATTTTCGATTTTTTCGGATATATGAATAGTGGATGCAGGGCAGTTGGCGGGATTCGTGCCAACCGCTCTGCTTTTTGTTTAGATTCCCGGCAGATTCAGCGGTTTAGCAAGGAGGAGCGGGAAAGAGGTCGGAATATCGAAGAATCACTCCCAATTCAAAGTTCGGGAAAAAGTCTCAATAAGCTATGGTAAAATTAAGGGTGCCAAATGTGACAGACGAACTACGCCAATTGGATTTAAGGTGATCATTTGAGTAACCCATTTTATAAAACACCGCTCGGAGCGGGAAGCCGCACGATACCGAATGCGGACATGGCCACAACGAAAACAAGCAAGAACTTGATATCCAATGCCGAAAGCGACGCTTCTTTCTTTCGCTCGCTGGAAAAGCGGGGGATATATCTGAATGAACCGCAAATCCAGGTGGTGCGTCATTTCAAAGGTCCTTTGCTGACACTTGCGGGAGCGGGATCAGGGAAAACCTCTGTTTTGGTATGTCGGACAGGCTACCTCGTTGCTGTCCACAATGTCGATCCGAGAAACATTCTGTTGGTGACGTTCTCGAAAAAAGCGGCGGAGGAAATGCGCGAACGAATCGCACGATTGCCCGGCCTGAACGACACCATCGCCGAAACCATCCAGGCACGGACGTTTCACTCGTTCTTTTTGCAAATCATTCGCAAGCATGGCGTGACACAGGATATCTTGAGCGAAACACGCTATCAGCATATCCAGATCAAACGCATTTTGCGAGAGATGGGCCTGCAGGACGAATATCAGCCGGAGTCACTGCTGTCTTTGTTGTCATCGTACAAAATGCAGATGGTCGACGTAGACAGCTTGCCGGAATCGAGTGATGAAGAAAAAGAATTGAAGCAAATATTTACCGAATACGAGAAATGGAAAGCCGATCATGACAAAATCGACTTCGACGATGTGTTGCTGACGGCTTACAAACTACTTCAACAGAAGCCGTCGCTGTTGGCCGCGTTGCAGAAACGATTTCTCTATGTCATGGTCGATGAATTTCAGGACACCAACATGGTGCAGTACGAATTGATCAAGATGATAGTCAATCCGCATTGCAACTTGATGATCGTCGGCGACGATGACCAAACCATCTATTCATTCAATGGCGCTAGGAATGAATTTATTCTGAACTTCGACAAGGTGTTTCCGAACGCCAAGACGATTACGCTGGATATCAACTATCGCTCCACGAGCAGTATTGTCGGACTCGGCAACGAGATTATCAGGCATAACGCGCGGCGGAAAAAGAAAACGCTGAAGGCGACCAGGCAAAGCAAGTCGACTCCGCAATATCTCCGTCCGAAAAATACCGATGATGAGGCGGAAACCATCACGGATTACATCCTGTATCAAACTGGTCAGGGAAAGCGGAAATTCGGCGATTTCGCCGTCCTCTTCCGTTCAACGAGCAACAGCCGGGCAATCATCGAACAGTTTGTCCTGGAAGGCGTTCCGTTTGTCGATTACGGGAGCGAGGAATCATTCTATGATCATTGGATCGTCAAGCCGCTCATTGAACATATTCGTCTTTCCTTAGACCACAAAGATTATGAAGCAGTGGAGGGAATCTTGCCGACGTTGTATATCAACCGTGAACAAGGCATGCAATTCATCCACGAACAGGAGTCAGTGCAGAAGAAGAAGTGGCCGCTCATCCATCTGATGTCATTTCCCGGCCTCAAGGATTTTCAGAAAGAGAAGCTCATGGAACGGCTGAAGCTTATCAAGTCGCTGAAATCTTTGAAACCGCTGGATGCGATTCGACAGATGCGCCGAGAGTTCTACGATCAGTATCTGGAAACGAACAAACGTAGCAAACTGACGCATCACAAGGAAACGTTGCGCGAAACGCTGGATGAGTTGGAATCATCGGCGAAAAGGTTTTCGTCTATTGAAGAATTTGTTGCTTTTATCAGGGAAGTCGCGGAAAAACGGAAAGCGTTGAATCACCGTCACAACGATGCAGATGACGACAAAGTTTCATTGATGACGATCCACAAATCCAAAGGGCTGGAGTTCCCGGTAGTATGCTTGATTGGAGCATCCGAAGGCAACATGCCTCACAGTTCCATTTTTGATGCAGAGCGTATGGACGACGTGTTCACAGCGCACAAAGGCCGCGATAAAGTTATCACTGCGCTGGAAGAGGAGCGTCGATTGGCCTACGTGGCTGTCACCCGCGCCAGGGATGAGTTGATTATCAGCTCGCCGGCATATTATCGAGGGAAGAAGTCGGCGGTATCGAGATTTATACTGGAAGCTTTTCCCCAACGCTCAATGAGCGGCGCAGGAGCACAGCAACAGCAACCAGCGGCAAACAGAACTTCCTCTGTCAAAAGGACAATAACCGAAACCGTCTATGCATGGATTTGTACTAGTGAAACGTGCAACGTATGGAAACGCATCAGAACATATGAGGAAGCGGAATTGCCATCAAAAGAATGCCCTTTGTGCAAATCGCTGATGGAAAAAGGAAGCAAGGAAGTGATTGTGTTGTATTAAAATAATAATATTCAGCATTCCCAAGTTTATTGGAGGTTGATTTTTTTGATAAAGAACGTGGCAGAACTCTTGCATAAGTTAATTGAGAAGGAAAAGGAAAAATTAAAGGAATTTGATTATATTAAGCATGGAACAATTATAGGAAATATGTATGAAGGATTAACAACTTCTATTTTACAAAAGTCATTACCCAAAAATTTAAATATTCAAGTTGTTTCAGGCATAATCGTAAACAGTAAAGGGGAACTCAGTAAACAAATTGATTGCATGATAGTTGAAGGCGAAGGGAGAAAAGTACCGTATTCCAACGATTGTATATATGATTTTTCACAAGTTTTAGCAGTTATTGAGATTAAAAAAAACTTGTATAGAAACGAGCTCATTGACTCATACCAAAAAATGAAGCGAATTTTTGATATCAGTGACGTTACTCCAATAAACATACGTGGGGTAAGGGATGCGTTTAGACTTATTGTCAAAAAGGAACTTCCTGATAAAAAAGAACTCGTGAAGTTGGATTTAACCGAGCAAATGATATACCATACTCTCATTATGGAAGAGGTACTACCTTTAAGGATTGTATTCGGATTTTATGGTTATGCATCCGAATTCAGCCTAAGAGAGGCTTTCTTTGAATATATTATGGAGAATATTACAAGTGATACATCAAACCCCAAAAAAGGTTTTGGCCCTAATAACTTTCCGAATTTAATAGTTTCAAACAACTCGTCGTTAATAAAACTAAATGGAATGCCATATGTTGGGGAATTAGACGAGAAAGGATGCTGGAATTTGTTTGCATCAACGACAATAAATCCTTTGCTATTATTTTTAGAATTATTTTGGACTAGATTAACTTACAAATATAAAATTTCAACAGAGATATTTGGTGAAGATTTAGAATCAGAGATCATGAAAAAATTTATTTCTGCAAAAGCAATAAAAGCAGATGGTCATATAGGGTGGGAATATATTTATCACAATGTAAGTAAAGAGGAGTTAGAGCATACGGATGAATCGTATGAATGGCAACCGGCTGAATTAGATGATCAGGAATATGTAATTATTTGCTGGTTATGTGAAGGAGAAAAACTGAATGTAAAAGAAGATTTCTTTCAAGAATGGCTCGAAAAGGAAGGGCGAAAATTGGAAAATATCATTAGTAGCCTCAAAAATAAAGGCTTAGCTTATCTGAATAATGACGATGAACTAGAATTATTAACTGATGAATGTGCTGTAGTAATAGTGGGTGGGAAAGCATACGCCGCAGAAAATAAAAGTGGAAGACTGACAAGATGGATGTTAAAAGAGACGCAAAAATTGAATAAGAATTCTTAAATCGGTCAGGAACATATGTCCAAAGGCCAAGCCATGATATTGTAGAAGCTCATTATGCTTAACCATAATGTACATATAAAACTGGGCAGGATAAGCGAGTTTACTGTCGAAAAATACTAGGGTTCGCAATAACGCTTTGATTAGGTGTTTAATACATTAGAAATATGACCTTAATATTAATATTCGACCAGAAAGGATGTGATAACAATGGCACGTGCAGATCTGCTTTATAAAATTGTAACAGCCGGGGCTCAAGGCGATATGAAGTTGTTTCATCGTGCTGTAGAAGCTTTAATTGCAGAAGAAAGGAACAAACAGCACCATGTATTAGCTGATCGGCTAACTGAAGGGCTAAGATCGTCTAAATTACTCGCTAAAGATAGCCCAGCACTTTTTAATGATGGGATTAGAAATTTTTTTTATGAAAGTGTACCGAACAGAAGATTACACGAATTGATTATCCCTGAAATTGTACTTGATGCTTGCAAAGAATTAATTGAAGAACAACATAGATATGAATTACTACATTCATATAACCTTGAACCACGAAATCGATTGCTTTTTACCGGCCCACCAGGTAATGGTAAGACGTCCTTAGCTGAGGCAATTGCGACAGAATTAATGGTGCCAATGTATACAGTAAGATACGAAGGGATAATCGGTAGTTATTTAGGTGAAACAGCTTCCAGATTAAAGCGGATGTTTGACTATATTCGTACTCAGAGATGTGTATTATTTTTTGATGAATTTGACGCATTAGGTAAAGAGAGGGGCGATCAGCATGAAACGGGAGAAATCAAGCGAGTAGTAAGCTCGTTGCTTTTACAAATTGATGATTTACCTAGTCATGTTGTCGTAATAACAGCTACAAATCATCCTGAACTTTTAGACCGAGCTGTGTGGCGAAGGTTTCAAATCAGACTTGCACTAAATAAACCAGAACGACCCCAAATTGAGGAATGGTTAAAAAGGTTTCAGAACAAAATTGATCAACCATTAGGGTATACATTAAAAACGCTTAGTGAAAAGCTATATGGTCTCAGTTTTGCCGAAATTGAAGAATTTGGTTTGGATATACAGAGAAGATACGTCTTGTCAATGCCAGCTTCCGATTTGAAAACCATCATCCGAGAACGACTAAAACAATGGGAAGCAAAGTATAAAATTGAGTCGAGTGAATTAGGGTGATGAGTATATGACAGAAAGACCATTAATCATATTTCCGCACGCGAGTAAAGCTAAAAAGGAAACAAGGAATCCGTTTCCACCCAGTAGGCCAATTACTCCTTCTGTACAAAGACAATTTGAACGTTTGAATCCTAAATTTGTTAGATTAGAGCAGGCCTTTGAAGAACATAGAGCAATACTTCAAACTAATTTAGCAGGTGCATTGCCAGAGCAAGCAGTTGTATTTGAAACTGTGGATACAATCGATAATTTTATAAATGCTGTGAAAAAGATTGAAGGACTTGATTGGCTGGCAGAATGGGAAAGAGAAATAATGCCTGATGAAGATTTTTATTTTGAGGAAGAGGGGGAAAGAAAACTAGATAAGCAAATTGGTGGGCGGCTTTTTTTGATCATGTCTGATCAACAAGCAATGAGAGAATTAAAGTCTTTATGGAGAATGTATCAAAACCAAGAGTCTTTTCCGCACGGCAAAAAAAAGTGGAGGAATTTGTTCAGTCTTTTAAAGGATGTTAGACCTTGGAGTGTAAATGACCGATTTGAAAATACAGGGTTTTTAGAGGAATGGAATGAACGAGTCTCCGCGGGGCAAGAAACAATCAAGTTTGAGATTGAACTGTGGTTCAGAAGCAATGAGGAAAAAAGAAGAATTTCTTCACAAAATATAAGAACTTTAATTGAACAAGCACAAGGTAGAATTATAACTGAAGCGATAATACCTGACATAGCTTATCATGCGATTTTAGTAGAAACACCAATTAATGTATTTAGGGACATTTCAGAGAACACTGATGTTCAATTTATTCGTTCGGAAAATGTTATGTTTTTTAGGCCTGTCGGACAAGCTATGATGATAATACCACAAGAAGAACCATCTGTAGAAGATTTGTCTGATAGAATTCAGCCAATTGAAGAAAGATTACTTGATCCAATTGTTGCGTTGTTTGATGGCATGCCACTTGAAAATCATCATTTGTTAAGAAATAGACTAATCGTTGATGACGTTGACAATTTTGCTAGTCAGTATTCACGTACACATGAACGAGTTCATGGAACTGCAATGGCATCACTAATAATTCATGGAGAGTTAGATGAAAAAAATGGACCATTAGATCGCCCGATATATGTTAGGCCTATAATGGTACCTGATGAACGGGATTGGCGTGAAATAAGGGTTGAATGTGTCCCTTTGAATGAATTGCCAATCGACATAATACATAGATCTGTTAGAAGATTGTTCGAGACAGTAAATGGACAATCTCCTGTGGCCCCCACTGTTCGAATAATCAATTTATCAATAGGTGATAGTTCGAGGCCCTTTGATTTTTCTGTTAGTCCATGGGCAAAATTACTAGATTGGTTGTCCTATAAATATAAAGTTTTATTTATCGTTAGTGCTGGTAATTTCACTGATGGAATTACTCTTGATGTACCGCGAGATAGTCTTGAAGACTTGTCGCCAGAGCAGTTATCTAATCACATTATAAAATCTATTTATAGCAATGCTCATAACAGAAGATTACTTACTCCTTCAGAATCTATTAATAGTATTACTGTCGGGAGTTTACATGACGATTCCTCTCAAGTGGTTGCCTTGGGGAATCGAAAGGAATTATTGAATATTAGGCCTATGGTTAGTCCGGCTACCAGAATAGGATTAGGCTATCGTCGATCTATAAAACCAGATATAGTCCTAAAAGGTGGTAGACAATTATACATGGATGATCCATTCGGTCGCGATCACTTTATAATAAGTCCTTCGACACTACCTCCAGGGCAGAAGGTTGCTCATCCTGGTAAACAAGGAGAATTGAATTCAACAATTTATATGCGTGGCACAAGTAACGCAACTGCATTAGCAACGCGATCAGCTTCTTTGATTTATGAAAAAATTGATGAATTACGGCGAACACAAGCTGGTGGAGAGCTTGTAACAGATGAATTAATTACAGTAGTAATTAAAGCCTTATTAGTCCACGGGGCTAGCTGGGGTAATCTCTTTCAATCACTTCAAAGAATCCTGGGTGATGACAACAATAGGTTAAGGGATCGAGTCATACCAAGGTTAATTGGATACGGTTCCATTGATTTAACACGGGTATTAGAATGTAACGCACAAAGAGTTACACTTTTTGGTTGTAATTATCTTTCTAGGGATGAAGCTCATGTATATTCGATTCCATTGCCACCATCTTTAAGTAGTAAGGCTGTATGGAGAAAATTAACTGTGACTCTTGCATGGTTTTCTCCAATAAATGCAAAAAGTCAAAAGTATAGGCAAGCACATTTATGGTTTGATCCACCAAAAGATGAGTTGGGTATTAATAGACTTGAAGCAGACGGAAACTCGGTAAGGAGAGGAACTGTTCAGCATGAAATTCTTGTAGGTGAACAAGCGACACCCTTTATAGATGGTGACATACTTGAAATTAAAGTGAACTGTCGTCAAGATGCGGGTGGCCTCAATTCCGCTGTGCCATATGGAATTGCATTATCATTAGAAGTAGCTGAAGGACTCGACATACAAATATATGATGAAGTCCGTGATCGGATCCGCCAAGCTGTGCCGATACGTTCAAATCCAGAACTTTAAGGAACGAAAGGAGAGGCCATAAGCCCCTCCTTTCGTTTATTCAGTTTACCATATCAAGTGATACGCTGAACCGTACCATAAGTAAAGCGAATAAGACCACTACAACATGTTTATTATGTGTTT
This sequence comes from Paenibacillus sp. plas6, assembly GCF_057221655.1. Taxonomy (NCBI): domain Bacteria; kingdom Bacillati; phylum Bacillota; class Bacilli; order Caryophanales; family Paenibacillaceae; genus Paenibacillus; species Paenibacillus sp. plas6. Next base: position 2,165,745 of record NZ_CM170151.1, read on the forward strand.
GGTGGTCTTAATTTTTTAGGAGATTGTCAAGTTAAGAGTTAAGTGTGACAATTCTTCCATAATTGCCTCGTGCGAAGTTTTACAATTCAGACATCTGCGAGGTCTATGGTTAATTAAATCCAATGCACATGGAAGTTCAGCTTGATCAACGGTGTTTAAGTCGTACTTCTTAGAGAGAAATTCTCGGAGAAGTCCATTTGCATTTTCGTTGCTACATCTTTGCCAAGAGGAATATGGATCAGCAAATACCGTCAAGCCATGCTCTTCTAACAATGCTTGCTATGCATGGTTTAAGCTGATAGTCCTTCTGTGCTTCAGTAGCCTCATATGTTGAGGAAAGACTCGTCATGCGCTTAAGCTCACGAGACACTGTAGAATGATGACAGTTTCATAAAGAATCTAAGGTTCAACTCATTAGTACTACAAAGTTGATTTCTGAACAAAGTTAACGTTTTAAGTTCTTTCTTAATAAATCTGTAATATGACTTTCTGTAGGTTTATCAAACATAATAACTTCATCAAACCTTGTCCATACAGCCTGATTCAGTAATTTCAGATGTTAGTAGAACTGATAAACAACGTTGAACCTTATCAAGTGACGTAAATCTTTATAGAGTCAAAGAGTCGGTTAATAGAATTAATAAGCAAAACATTGATCTACTGATTACTAATAAAGCATAATTTCGTGAACCAACATGCCAAAACAGATGTGGCTTGCTTTTGTATTGTCAAGCAAACGTTTCTTGCAAATATTGATAAAGCTTGCGGCTTGCCAGTTGCAATGGGTATGCCGATTCCTTGCATAAAATTCCAAAAGTCATATGAATGAGACTTCCATTGATCTTTCTAACAGTTACCCCTTTTATATTCGGATCAACTGTAATTTTAGGTACAAGTGCAATTCCTAGCCCGCTCTGAACATAAAATTTCAATGCCGTCATACTTCCGATCTCCATAGTATCAAGTGCTATATTCCCTTTTTCTTGCATGGTCATTTCCAGCTTCCTGCGATAAGGGCAAGTCGATTGTGTAATGAGCAGACGATACCCTTGAAAGTCTTCCGGTTCAATGACCTCTTTTTGCACAAGTGGATGATCTTCTGGCAATAATGTTACGAATTCTTCTTCAAATAATGGCTCAAAATATAAATCCGCTCCCAAGCTTGATGCTGCTGTGCAAATCGCAAAATCGAGTTCCCCTCTAAGTACCTGTTCGCAAAGGTGTGTTGTACTTGAGATGACTACAGAAATATGTATTTTGGGGTACATAGTCATAAACTTCTTCAGAATATCAGGTAAACGGTAACTTGCTGTAGGTTCTGTTACCCCAATTCGTATATGTCCTGCTTCACCAGATTTTAAGTCAGATAAGCTGTCTTGAAGCTGCTCCATATTCCTTACAATTTGCAGACTCTGTTCGTAAAGCAATTTTCCAGCTTCTGTAAGATAAACTTCTTTTCCGCGTTCGATTAGCCGAACACCTAATTCTGATTCAAGTTTTTGGATTTGCATTGTAACTGTCGACTGTACATAGTTCATTTCTTGAGCAGCTCGATTAAAGCTTCCGTGCTTTACTATCATTTGAAACGTTTTTAGCGTTTTAAAGTCCACAGAACATTCTCCTATCCATATTCAAAAAAATTGAATTTACCGTTCATTTAATTCAATTATACAAATTAAATGAATAGAATTACAATGGTTATAAAAAAGCAGGAGAGTGATTTTTATATGAAATTAATGAACAAAGTAGCTCTTGTTACTGGAGGTGGAACTGGAATTGGTAAAGCAACCAGTTTTGAGCTGGCTAAACGAGGAGCAACCGTGATTGTGAACTATTCGCGTTCTGAAGTTGATGCGATCGAAACAGTGCAAAAGATCAACAACGAGGGTGGGCGGGCTGTAGCTATTCAAGCAGATGTATCGAAAGATGAGGAAGTTAGAGCCATGGTCCAAAGCGCCGTGCAGCAATTTGGCACAATAGATCTGCTCGTTAATAATGCTAGTATCACTAGACATATTCAAATGGATGATCTAGAGGCAGTGACGGAGGAGGTATGGGACGAACTGATCAATGTGAATGTAAAGGGGATGTTTAACTGCGCTCGGGCGGTTGCTCCTTATATGAAGAAAATGAGCAGGGGAGCGATCGTCAACTTAGGCAGTATTGCCGGACAGACCGGACTAGGGTCTTCACTTCCTTATGCCGTATCCAAAGCGGCTGTTCACGGTCTGACGAAATCGTTAGCAAAAGCATTGGCTCCCGACGTTCGGGTTAACTGTATCGTTCCAGGAGCTGTTGCTACAAGATGGTGGGAAGGTAGGGAAGATCAAATGAGAAAGCTTGCCCCTCACCTTCTCTTAAAGCGTATTTCGACTCCCGAAGATATAGCAACGATGATCTGTGCAGCCTTAGAGCAGGAAGCGATGACTGGACAAATTATTACAGTCGACAGTGGACAAACCTTGTAACATTACGGGAGGCAAATGTGATAAACAAATTTCAATATATCTTTCTTGTACTCTTAACAACTTTTCTAATGGGAGTTGCCTTTCCGATCGGAAAAATAGGACTGTCATATGCGCCACCTTTTTTTCTGATGGGAATTCGTTACATATTGGCAGGTGGTTTGTTTGCGGTTATAGTTAGAAGAAAGCCATTACCTAGTAGTGGTCGGATGTGGTTGCAAGTATTCATCATTGGGTTACTTCAAACTACCGTTGTCATGAGTTGTGTTTACTATAGCATGAATTGGATTACGTCCAGTGAATCTGCAATTATTACTTTTACAAATCCGCTTTTAGTAATCATTCTAGGAAGCCTTTTTACCAAATCATTGTACCGTGCTCGTGAATGGAGCGGAGTTGCCATAGGTTTTCTAGGAGTGTTTCTAACATTCGGTTCTCACATGGATATTAACCCGGGTACCTTTATTGCTTTTCTAGGTGCGTTCAGCTTTGCAATTGCGACGTTATTAGTTAAACGTTGGGGTCACAATTTTCATATGGAAGTTTTTACCGCTTATCAAATGCTTGCTGGCGGGATCGGACTGCTAATTTTAAGCCTATTCTCAGAGAAACCTTATTTTATTTTTACGATGAGATCAATTGAAATTTTATTGTGTCTTGTTATTTTATGCTCCATCGTTCAGTTCTCGACTTGGTTCTATTTACTTCAGAAAGGAGATCCTGGGAGAACCAGTTCTTTCTTGTTCCTCGCACCATTGTTTGGTGTACTATCCAGTTGGTTATTACTTAGTGAACAGATGGAATGGTATGTCGGTGTTGGTGGGGCATTCATTTGCTTAGGAGTATTTTTAGTAAATTGGAGCGGAAAAGGCGTAAAGAGGCTGATTAAAAGCAATAAGCAAAAAATCGATAGCTGTTATTCTACCAAACCCTAGAAAAGAGGTATTAATACCATGCGTAAACGAATTGCACCGAGCACTAGCATTGTCATCGACCGTCTTGATCATATAGTCCTTACCGTTCATAGTCTGGAAAGAACGATTGAGTTCTACGAGAAAGTATTAGGAATGGAGGTCGTTCAGTTTGGCGGTGGGCGGTACGCGTTGCAGTTTGGCAATCAAAAAATTAATTTGCACGAGTGCGGACATGAATTAGAACCGAAAGCAAATACACCATACCCGGGATCGGCAGATCTGTGTTTTATTACAAATGTATCAATGGACGATGTGATTCGGCATTTAAATCGTTGTGATATAGCGATTGAAGAAGGACCAGTAGATCGCACTGGCGCAATAGGTAAAATCCGTTCTGTCTATGTGCGTGACCCAGATCGGAATCTGATCGAAATTTCAAATTATGTATCGGAGTGAATGCATTGATAAATTTGGTGAGAGGTCAACAAGCGTAAGCGTTATAGGAGAGATTTTCTATTATTAAAAATAAGGGGATATTCACTTGAGATTATTTACAAAATCTGATTTTAAAATCTCGAATCAAGGAATTAGCCGTATTGAACAGGTTACTATCGGAGGCGTTCGTCAAAGTATTCTAATTCAGACGGAAAAACCAGGCAGTCCAGTTCTATTATTTATTCATGGTGGTCCTAGTATGCCTGTTCCTGGTGTGTCGAATAGGGGGACTGATTATGCATTGGTCACCACGACAATGGAGCTAGTTAAGCATTATACGGTTATTTTCTGGGATCAACGTGGTACAGGAAAATCTTTTTCTAAAAATATCCCGCAAGAAACGATGAATCTAAACCAATTTATTAATGATGCTAAGGAGTTAACGGATTATTTAAAGGCTCGTTTCCATCAAAATAAAATACATCTTCTTGCCCATTCTTGGGGAACGATAATTGCTTTAAACCTTGCCAATAAATATCCTGAAAATTATTATTCATACACTGGATTTTCTCAAATAATTAACTGGGTAGAGAATGATAAATTAAGTTACAAGTATTTACTGGAACAAGCTGAAAAATCAAATGATAAAAAAGCTCTGCAAGAACTTTTGAAGTTAGGCGAGCCGCCATATTTACAAGATTTTAAGCAATGGTCTTTGCTGCGAAAATGGCAGTTTAAATACAAGACAATGTTATATGATGCCGGTGATAAAAAATCTGCAACATTATCCTCAAGCCTCAAAGTGATGCTTCACTCACCAGATTATTCTCTAATGGACATTTACAATTCACTTGTACGTGGCTTTAAATTAGCTTACTCAGAAGAAATGCTACAGGATATTAATACGTTTGATTTTTTACAGAGATCCCGAGATTACAAATACCTGTAATGTTTATTCACGGAAGTAAAGAAAAACATATTATGCCAGAACTGATCACACGCTATTTCGAAAACCTTGATGCTCCCCGTGGGAAAACCTTATATTGGTCCGATAAATCCTCTCATGTTTTTCATCTTGATGATGCGAGGGAAAATGAGCAAAGACTGCTTGAGTATTTACAAAAAGCGCAGTAGAAAGGTTGTGGAATGAAATGAACCATCATTTTGTTGAAGTTGCTCAAGGTCACAAGCTGCATTATGTACGGGAAGGATTGGGTGAACCAGTTTTGTTGCTGCATGGTTGGCCTGGATTTTGGTACGACTGGTTTAAGGTGATTCCGTTATTGCATGACAAAGCAGATGTGATCGTGCCGGATTTTCGTGGATTTGGGCTATCTGACAAGCCTAAAATGGATGCTGTCATTGGATATAGTCCAGGGACGTTAGCAGGTGACCTTATTTCTTTACTGGATTACCTTGGCATTAATCAGGTAACCGTCGCTGCTCATGATATTGGTGCAACGGTTGCTCAAACGTTGGCGAAAACATTTCCTTCTCGTGTGAAATCGTTAATCTTATGTAATCCTCCGTATCCTGGCATTGGTGCGAGAAGGTTTGACCCCGCGATTCAACCCGAGTTTTGGTATCAGCATTTTCATAACCTGAAGTTATTCGAACAGCTGTTCAGTAATGAGCCTGAACAGGCACGAAAATATGTTCGTTACTTTTATGAGTATTGGTCTGGTAGTAAAGGAACAAATATTGAAGAAGATGAACTTCAGCCAATTCTGGATATGTATGCTCAGCCGGGTGCATTGGTTAGTAGTATTATGTATTATCAAGCAAGAGCTAGAGATAAAGCGAAACAAGCTAGCGGTAATATTCAAAGTCCACCAGTCATGCAGAGAACCTCAGTTCTTTGGGGGGAAGACGATCCAGTAATGCGGGTAGAATGGTCAGATCGTTTGCCTCAGTTTTTTGATAACTTCACCATAAAACAGTTGCCCGGTATCGGTCACTTTGTTCCAATAGAGGCACCTAAGGAAGTTGCAATGGCAATTCTCGAGCATTTACAGCAATTAGAATAGCAATGTGATAAATAAAGACTAACAATGACCAATTTGAAGTGACTTCAAAGTAAGGAGGTACATCTTCTTGGATGTTTACTTTGAACTATCAAGAGAAACATTAATATGGCTATTTATTGTTGCTTTTCTATTGCATGATTTAGAAGAAATCATTATGGTTGAATTCTGGATAAAGAAAAATAAAGAAAAAATGCTCTGTAAAGTTCCTAAACGATTTCGGACAAAATTAGATAACGTGCTTACCATTACTAGCGGTCAATTTGCAGTTGCAGTACTACTTGAATTTATAATTTTTATTCCTTGTACATATATTGCTGCAGAACAAGGAAAGTATTTTATATTTCTGGCGATTAATACGTTATTTTTTCTACATGTATTTACTCACATAGGACAATCTCTATATTTAAAATCGTATACACCTGGAGTAGTAAGCGCAGTTTTGATTACTCTGCCCTATACATTGTATTTGCTTCATAAGTTGATTACATGGGAACTTGTAACAATGAATCAAATTCTATTAAGTATGCCAGTTGGTTTGCTTGTGATTCCAATAGTGTTGATGGGGCATGAACTGGGAAGAAGAATAGTTCCAACTTAGAGTAGTAAATTGGAAAATTTACCATAGCGCTGCGTTCCAAATAGTCTGAAATACTAACAAATTCGAATATGAAGAAACCACTCCATGGCGAAGTGGTTTTTTTATTTCAGTTCTTAGTTGAATTTAAGCCTCTGCCGAACTATTCCACTATCCAATAATTAAGTGAATCTAAAAACTGTTCTGCTGACAAAGCTAGAAATAATAAATAGTACTATAAATTCTGTAAATTAGATAACTTTAATATTTAAGAAAGATTGTAATATGAAGTGCGACACCTAAAAAAATAACTCATGACGAATTCGTGTAGAATGAAGTTACCAGACACCACCTACAAGGAGAACTCGTCATGAGCTATACACATCTTACCATAAACGAGCGTACAAAAATAGAAACATTATTACATTTAGGATGGAGTGCAAGAGCCATTGCACAGCAGATCAAGCGCCACCATTCTACGGTTTCTCGTGAAATACAACGCATGAATAACCACTCTTCTACTTATGAGGCTAGCGACGCACAAGCCGATTATCAGCACAAGCGGATGCAAAGTAAACCAAAAGGAAAGTGGAACAAAGACAGAGCACATTACCTTACTCAAACTCTGGCTGCAACATGGTCTCCAGAACAAATTGAAGGTCGAATGAAACAAGACGATCCTGAGCACGCGGTATCCTTCAAAACCATTTACCGCTGGATTTACCAAGGTAGGCTAGTCCAAGGGAACACCATCTTCTTACGACAGAAGGGAAAGCGTAGAAAGCCTCGTGAAAGCAGAGGTCGCTTTAATCTCGGGTTATCCATCAGGCAACGTCCAAAAGAAGTGAAGCAACGTGAATCCTTTGGTCATTGGGAGCTTGATACTGTCGTTTCTAGCCGTGGTAAAAGTAAAGGCTGCTTGGCTACTTTTGTTGAGCGAAAAACACGCTATTACCACGCTGTAAAAATGCCAGACCGTTCAGCGGCATCTATGGAGCAAGCGGTTGCTACGGTGCTAGAAGAACTCGCGTTGCCTATGCTCACAGCTACCGTTGACCGTGGAAAGGAATTCGCCTGCCATCAAGCATTGTTAGAAGAACACGGCTTGATGGTTTACTTTGCTGATCCTTATTCATCTTGGCAAAGAGGCAGTAACGAAAATGCCAATGGGCTTCTCAGAGAATTCTTTCCTAAGAAGTTCGACTTAAACACGATAGATCAAGCTGAACTTGAATGTGCTTTAGATTTAATCAACCATAGACCACGTAAATGTCTAGGTTGGAAAACTTCTCACGAAGCGATTATGGACGAGTTGTCGCACTTAGCTTGACAATCTATCTTAAACACAACTAATTGTGGTATGTTTATAATAAATAATTGGTAAATAATCACGATTATTTTAGTAATAATTAATAATCATAAAAGTTATTCATCTTAATTTTTAAGAAAATGTAACATTATTTTTTTACATATGAATCATAGTGCAAATTGATACAGGAGGTTTAATAAAATCATGATTAAATTGGCAAAAACAGTAATGGTTATTACTTTAAGCATGTCCATATTATTTTCAGCAGTGTCTAAGGCATCTGCTGCTACATACACGGTAAAAAGTGGTGATACATTATATAGTATAGCAAAACAATATGGTACCACTTACAAAGATATAATGAACCTAAATGGAATGAAAACTACTTTTATTAAAGTAGGTCAACAAATAAAGATTAATGATATAGCAACTACATCCTTTTCAGCAAAAAATAATACAACAACAGCATTTGGAACAAAAGCTGTAGATGTAGCTAAACAATATGTTGGAGTACCGTATGTATTTGGAGGATCTACTCCTTCTGGGTTTGATTGCTCTGGATTAATCCATTATGTATTTAAAGAAGCTGGAAAATCAATTAGTCGGAAATCTGCTGCCGGCTACTATGAAATGGCTAAAAAGGTAAAAACACCACAGGTAGGTGATTTGGTGTTTTTTAGTAACACCTATAAAGCTGGTGTATCTCATGTAGGAATTTATCTTGGTAATAATAAAATGATTAGTGCTCATGGATCTACAGTAAATATTACAACCATCCAATCAAGCTATTGGAAGTCACATTTCACTGGTTATGGACGTATTTAGATGAAGTGACTGGAAGATGACACAGTTGTCTTATTACGCAATAAAAAAAGTGCTTGGAAATTTGGATGCGGGAGGAGTGGGAAATATGATGTACCACCAACCCTTCGAACATTAATCGAATTAGGGAAAGAACTTGGTGAGCCTGAACATTTTTGTTGCCCCTTTGTCTGCTTATAAAACACATAAGTCTTTTGAAATACACCAAGATACTAAACTTAATTTAGCAGCTTTAAAAGCATATTTTTCTACTGCATCAATCCCACCACAGTATACTACTTTTCGAGATAACAGCTTCATTATGTTCTATCAGATGAGGCGTTGTTAAGAGAAGTTGTATTAGAGGCTATGTTAAATATAGGCCTTATCAATGAAGTGAAAAGATTAGCTTCAATTTAAAAATTCCACCTAACAAAAGTAGTAATTTCTACTTTTGTTAGGTGGAATTTTGTTTACATTTCTATTTGTAAAATGATTTTCGTAAAATCTTTAAAATCATCAATATGCTTTTCTAGGATGGCTTCTAAAATCGCAACTTCTAATGCTTGGTAGTCATGTACAGCAATATTTCGGAATCCAACCATATTCATTAATGTTTTTGCAATTGCTGAATCAATTAATCCAGCTTCCTCTAGAAGCTTAAAGCCGTCACGACTTGCTTTAGGAACACCTAGTTTACGTTCGCTTACAATATGCATTGCTAAATAGATACTTGCCTCGCATGCACGTTGAATATTTAAAATAATACTATCTTGCTTTGTGAAGTCTTTTAAATTTTCAGGATTGCCCTCGTACACTTAATAATGAATTCGATTTACACAGCGTTCAATTGTAGTCGTTTTATTTAAGATTACATCATTCATCGCCCAAAACACTTCCTCTTTCTTTAATACTTTCAATCACACCAGCACGTTGTTCACTTAATGTTGCATACATACTATAGGCGCACATTTTTTGGCGTGTAAATTCATTTTCATCTTGAATATAAATTGGTTTACCTTGAGAAAAAATTTGCATCGTGAATACAGTATCGATTTGTTTAATATCAACTAAATCTACTTCACGACCAGCGATTTCAGCTAATTCATTTGCTAGTAAAAAACGTTCATAAGATGATAAATGCTCATTGCTGAAAAAAGCTAAGTCAACATCGCTATCAAGGCGACTAGTACCTTTTGCGAACGATCCAAATAAAATGATGAAAGCCGGATTTAATTTGTTTTGAATTGTTTCGATTAGCTGCTTTTCGATATTTGTTTCAAGCATGTTATCATCGCCTTTTTCTTTATTATAAACGTTGGCGACAAAAACCGCACTTATACTTATTACAATAAAGAATAAAGGTGCGATTCTGATATAGAAGAGCACCTTTTTAGTTTGAGAAGAAATTATTTTATTACATGTACAAAAATTGCTGCCTTTTGCCCTAAAGTTTAGAGAAAATGAAATGGTGATTTTCAATTTTTAGCGAACAACTTGAACCGATAAGGAATCAAGTGACCGCACTTTATCTATAGACGGCTCTTCTGAAATAGACGCACTTTGTGGATTTAATTGAAAGCACAGTTTAATTGATATAATAAAAGTTATAACAGGAAGCGACTCCATTAGGAGGGGGTTATCTTTACGTAACGTGAATATAAAAGGTGTCATAAAACTGTGCTATAATACATTATTATAGGAAGTGTTGAAATTGATTTCAAAAGATCTTCTTTATCATGCACTCGATATATCATTTTCTAAATTGAAAGTGGATTAGTTCCAATTTCAATTTTTTATTGTGAAATAACATAAAAAGTACTACAATATAAGTTGGTTTTAGGCGTGTTGATGGTATCTGAAACAGTTTGTAAGCGTTATTGCTTATTTACAAGAGTGATGAGATAAGGTGTTGATTGGTTTTTTTTGATTCGTTTGAAATCGATTTCATATGAATCAATACAACATAATAATCCTCCTAAATCGTATCAGTCATTAACAGCTCAGAGAACCAAAAAAATTTAATTTGGAGGATTCAGAATGGTAACACAATCTGAACAAGTCTGTAGTGTAAACGCTAAAAGACACTTACCTAGGCTGCCAATCAGTATGATTTGGATGATTAGCTTTGGCTTTCTAGGTGTTCAAATGGCTTTTTCTTTGCAAAGCTCTAACATGGGGCGTATCTTTCAAACCATTGGTGCTGATCCGCATTCTTTAGGATTTTTCTTTATATTGCCTCCATTAGCGGGCTTGATTGTGCAACCGATTGTAGGTTATCTTTCAGACCGAACTTGGATGCCAAAACTGGGAAGGCGTATTCCTTATTTAATAGTAGGGGCTTTAGTCGCTGTTATCGTTATGTGTTTATTGCCTAACTCAGGCAGTTTTGGGTTTAATACGACAGTTGCATTAGCTTTTGGAGCTATTACGCTCTTGTTTATGGATGTGGCATCTAATGTAGCGATGCAACCTTTTAAGATGATGGTTGGCGATATGGTTAATGAGGAGCAAAAAGGTTTTGCATACTCTATTCAAAGCTTTCTTTCTAACAGCGGTTCAGTGTTAGCGTGTATATTCCCGTATGTGCTTACGTTTTTAGGTGTTGCGAACACAGCACCAGATGGTGTCGTTCCAAAGTCAGTTGTCGTTTCTTTCTATGCTGGCGCCATAATTTTAATTATTTGCAGCTTATTTACAGTGTTAAAGGTAAAAGAATACTCACCTGCTGAATATGCTGCTTACCATGGAATTGAGCTTAAACCAAAGAAAGAAAAGGAAAACATCTTTACTTTGCTTCGTAAAGCTCCAAAAATCTTTTGGACAATTTCAGTAGTTCAACTATTTTGTTGGATGGGCTTTCAATATCTATGGACATACGGTACGGGAGCAATTGCCGATAATGTTTGGCATACAACGAACGCTTCTAGTGCAGACTATCAAACTGCAGGTAACTGGTTTGGTATTCTTTCAGCAGTACAATCGATTGCAGCAGTAATCTGGTCACTTGTATTATCTCGTATTTCTAATCAACGCCATAAAACTTGGTATGCACTAAGTTTGCTTATCGGTGCGGTTGGATTTGCTTCAATATTTTTTATTGAAAGTCAAAATCTATTGCTGGTTTCATTCTTCTGTGTTGGTGTTGCGTGGGCAGGGATGATGATGTTCCCATTCACTATGCTAACCAATGCTTTATCAGGAGATAATATGGGGACGTACCTAGGCTTGTTTAACAGTAGCATTTGTATTCCGCAAATCATTGCGTCCTGTGCAAGCTTTGCAGTATTTCCACTGTTAGGTTCTTCGATGCCAGCTATGTTGTTTGTTTCAGGTATATTACTTCTGCTTGGAGCAATTTCCGTATCCTTTGTGAAACAAACATTTATTGAGTAACAACTATTCCGTATATGGAGTATATTTTCATACATTAAGGTTAATTAGTCGTATGGAAGCGTCAATGTCCTTTATGTTTTGATGCTTCTTTTTACCTTTTGTGTATAACGCTCTATAATTACACTAAAAGAATAGTTTGGAGAGAAGGTTATGCCTAATATTAACGATGTTGTTCGATTATCAGGAGTTTCAAAATCAACAGTATCTAGAGTTATAAATAATTATCCACATATTTCACCTGAAAAACGAGAACGAGTATTACAGGTGATGAAGGAGATTGGTTATACACCAAACGTTTCCGCTCAAAAATTACGTGGAGTTGCTGGGAAAATAATTGGAGTTATTATTCCAAGAATTGTAAACCCATATTTTTCTTACTTAGTGGATTCAATTGAAAAAGAAGGGTATAAACGAGGATATCAGACGGTTATATTTCAAAGTAATGAGAATCGTGAACGTGAAATCGATTTTCTCAATTTATTGCAGCGTAAACAAGTGGATGGTGTGATTATGACTGCCTATGAGAATGATTGGGAAACAATAAAAAAGTATTTAAAGTTTGGTCCCATTGTACTTTGTAATGAATATATGTCTGAACCCTTTGTTCCAACAGTAAAGGTTGATCAATTTACTGCTTCGTACGAAGGAGTAAAACATTTATTAGATCATGGATATCGCAAAATAGCGTATTGCACAGGCGGATTATTTAATGATTCTGGAAAATACAAGGATAGAAATCATGGTTATGAAAAAGCATTAACTGAGGCTGGGATTGAAATCAATCCTAGTTGGCTTTTTATCAAGCGACATACGATTGATGATGGAAGAAAGGTATTGCACCAGATCTATAATATGCAAGATCGGCCCGATGCTATTTTTACAGGCAGTGATGAAGTTGCTGCAGGGATCATTATGGAAGCACGAAAATTAGGCTTGCGTATTCCAGAGGAACTCGCGGTCATTGGTTTTGACGATCAGCCGCTTGCAGAAATGCTTATGCCTGAATTAACTACCATCAAACAACCTGTAAGTGATATCGGATTTATGGCAATGGATTTACTTATTAATCGTCTGGAGGGCAAGGAAGTAGAGAATAAAATCTACACATTGCCGTTTCAATTAGTGGTTCGTAAGTCAACCTAATGTTAATTAGAAATGCGTTTATGTTGTAATAAACTATCTCTTTTAGTGAATTATATAAATGAAATGAGGTCAAGAACATGAAAAAAACGTGGTGGAAAGAAGGAGTAGCATATCAAATTTATCCTCGCAGCTTCGTTGATACTAATGGAGATGGTATCGGTGATCTTCGAGGAATTATTTCAAAACTTGATTATCTTAAGGAACTAGGAATTGATGTTATTTGGATTTGTCCAATTTTTAAGTCGCCGAATGATGATAACGGTTATGATATTTCTGATTATAAAGACATAATGGAAGATTTCGGAACAATGGCGGATTTCGATGAGTTGCTTGAGCAAGTGCATGCACGCGGCATGAAACTGATCCTCGATCTTGTTATTAACCATACATCTGATGATCACCCATGGTTTATTGAGTCGAGAAAAAGCAAGGATAATCCTTATCGTGATTATTATATTTGGAGAGACGGCAAGAACGGCAAAGAACCGAATAATTGGGAAAGTATTTTCCATGGTTCTGCATGGGAATATGATGAATTAACGGATCAGTACTATTTGCATCTTTTCTCTAAGAAACAACCCGATCTTAACTGGGAAAATCCTACGGTTCGTAAAGAGTTGTATGAAACAGTAAACTGGTGGCTTGATAAAGGGATTGATGGTTACCGAGTCGATGCAATTTCACATATTAAGAAAAAACCAGGTTTGCCAGACTTACCAAACCCAGAAGGTTTAGAATATGTATCTTCATTCCCTTACCACTTAAATCAACCAGGCATTCAAACATTTTTAGAAGAGCTGTATCGTGAAACATTTTCTAAGTATGACATTATGACAGTTGGTGAAGCCAATGGCGTAACGACTGCTGATGCTGATGAGTGGGTCGGCGAGAAAAACGGTAAGTTTAATATGATCTTTCAATTCGAAGCTAATGGTCTTTGGGGCCAAGATACTGGCGGGAAATTGGATCTATTAGCGCTAAAAGAAGTATATACTCGCTGGCAAAATGCGCTAGAGGGCATGGGATGGAATGCGTTATTTATTGAAAACCATGACTTGCCTCGTTCTGTATCTGTGTGGGGTGACGACAAAAACTATTGGTTAGAATCAGCAAAAGCGATTGCTACATTATATTTCTTCATGCAAGGTACACCGTTTATTTATCAAGGTCAGGAAATCGGGATGACTAATGCTAAGTTTGATTCAATAGATGATTACGACGATGTATCTGCCAAAAATGCGTATCGCATTGGATTAGCAAACGGTAAGACGCATGAGGAACTAATGGCACCAATTTGGATCAATGGTCGAGATAACTCACGTACTCCTATGCAATGGAATGCTGAGTTGGGTGCAGGTTTTACAACAGGCTCCCCTTGGCTTAAGCTAAATCCGAATTATAAGGAGATTAATGTTGCTGCTCAACAGCAAGATAAGCATTCGATCTTAAACTATTACAAAAAGATGATTCAATTGCGTAAAGCTGATGAGCTGCTTATTTATGGGAAATACGATTTGATTCTGCCAAATGATGAGCAGGTATATGCATATACACGTGAATGGAATGGCGAAAAAGCTGTAATCATTGTCAATATGTTTGGTCGTGAAGCAGAGATTACGTTGCCTGAGCAGTTAAACAGCTATAAGTTCGAATTAGTGTTAAGCAATCTTGATCCGAAAGCTGCCTATACACAGCAAATGACACTCGCGCCGTATGAAGCACGAGTTTATCGTTCAAAATAATGCTTTACGGTGAACTGAATCGCAAATTAAAGCGTTGGTCAAATAAATAGTGAGTTTATGAGTCTGCTCACAACGTGGAAATGATACAAAGAGGGTGGGACAAGACCTAGCCTCTAAAGCAAGCAAACGGTGAAATCTGTGTCTAGATTTCACCGTTTGCTCATTTTAGCTCAGTTTTTGTATTGCTAGGCCTACGTTCGTAGTATATATTTTCCTAAGTTTACTGCCATTAAGGTAAGTCCAATCTCGTGTTCTGCCTTTCGTTTTCCACGAACCCAAAAACCAGTGAAACCCAAATAGCCTTCAAGAATCCAAACACTAGCTCTACGTCAATTTTACGTTGACGGTAGATATCCTTTGTTTTTTTTGTATTAATTACATCGACAACCACCAATTTCCTCAACTCGTTTGGATAACACTCGAATCGTTACATCTGATTGTTTGTGTTTACCAATGATGGGTATGTAAGCTTAACGGATAGTGTATTTGTTGAGCATGTGTATCCTAAATATGAATACTTATTGTTAATTAACGGGATTTTAGCCGGACCTTATGCTAGTGATTTTGAATTGAGTACAATTAAGACAATTAACGCCCCTTATCCCGATTTTTATGAGCAAAGAAATAACAATATTAAACGTTTAGTATCAAACGAATTTTCCAATATGCAATTCACTGAAGCTGAACAGAAATATTGGTTGGAGAAAAATAAAGATGTGGTGACACCAATTGAATATGGATACACGGAAGGTTGGACTGAATTTCTTTTCGCAGAGGAATTTTTAATATTTGTTTTATTAGCTATTATGATTTGCATATCGCCCATTTTTTCATATGAATATCAAACAGGTGCTGACCATATTATTTTTTCATCAAAATTAGGAAGATCACAATCAATTAGAGCTAAAATAGGCTCAGCTTATCTACTTGGTACATTAGTGTTGACATTAAATTATTTAATTATATTAGTTATTATAGCTTTGACTTATGGTCTGGAGGGAGCTTCATTGCCTGTTCAAGCTGTTCATAATACGAATCCTTACTCATGGACTATTGGACAGTTTGTACTCGTTCAAGTGGCTACTGGATATTTATTAATGTTTGGCCTAATTGCTTTAACATTATGGCTATCTGCAAAATTAAAAACAGCCTTTGCAACAATAATTCCTTCAGTTCTAATATTAATGGTACCTATGTTCCTGAAACGTAACGATACTGCTAGTACATGGAATCATATTCATAGTTTATTACCGTTTCCATCATTAGGAAGTTCATTAGGCAACGATGAACTAACTTACACTTCTTTTGCTCTTGGAAATATTGTGGTAGATGTGTTTAGCATGCGTCTATTCGTTTATGCTATGTTAGGTTTTATATTAATTTTCTTATCTAGAAAAGCATTTAGAAATCATCAAATAGCTTGATTGAGAAAAATAATGTACGTTACTTTTGAAAATGTCTCTTACATTCGTTACGAAGAACCGTATCATAAGTAAGCGCGTTTTTTTCTGAAATAGAGAAATAGCATCATCCCTATGGATAGGATGGTGTTATTTTTTTAGATAGACATTTGATATTTTTATATTAATTAAAGTATATTGAAATTGTCTGGGAATTTATTGATTCATTATAAATGAAAAATTACGTAGAACGAGCTACTGCAAACAATTAAGATTTCAAATTGAAAAACATGCAAGCAAAAAGTAGTGTGATTTCATAAAAATGAACATATTTATTTTCCAAGCATTAGACTTTGAAGAAAAGGTTGGAGAAAAATGAACAGTAACAAGTATAAAGATTATTTTACAAAAGACTATTTGATGGGGCCAAATTCGATACGACTTCTCGAGGAGTTCCTAGTTAAAAATCCAGATGCCATAACGGGTGGAACAATTCTTGATCTTGGCTGCGGTAAAGCACTAACATCGGTTTATATTGCCAATGAAACGAATGCAAAGACTGTCTATGCAACAGATTTGTGGATTTCTGCAACAGAAAATTGGAAGACAATACAAGAGTGGAAGCTTGAGGATAAAATGATCCCAATTCATGCGAACGCACTAGACTTACCTTTTGCGAATGATTTTTTTGATGCAATTGTGAGCATTGACTCCTACCATTATTACGGCTGTGAGAAAGAATTTTTTGCAAAAAAAATGCTACCCCTTTTAAAAAATGGTGGATACGCACTAATTTGTGTTCCTGGTTTGAAGTCAGAGCTTGAACAAGTACCAGAAATTATGAATGAGTGGCTTGAAGATGCTGTTGATACATTCCACAGTGCAAGTTGGTGGGGAAAACATATTCAACAAGGCTGTGATGATTTAATCGAGGTGACGGTATATGAATCCGATCAATTCGAAGCGTGTTGGCAGGATTGGATAAATACGGGGCATGAATATGCGTTAAATGATGCGAAATTTTTAAACCGTGGCTTAAATGAGTTATTAAACTTTGTCATGATTGTTGTTCGAAAAAAATAGTAACCGTTCAGCTAAATATAAAAACATAAATGCTCTTAATGACATGCTTTGCAAATTTCTTAATTTAATTTTAAATCGGGTAATATTTTGTAAATCAATGTCCTAATAATAGGGCGAGTTATGGTATAGTTGTCTTATTATGAAATGAATAATGTTTCGCATCTAGAATTTACAGGAGAGTTTATAATGAGCTATTTATCTTATGATTTAAAATCTATTGAAACAGAAATAAGAGACATTTATAGTAAATCGGCATCTGTATCGAAAAATACTGGAAGTATGGCTGCCTCGCTTAAATCTTTACAGTTGATCATAGACAATGGATTTGCAGAAGTGCAGTCTGGTCTAGCTGGAGTTTATCAGCAACTAGATGATTTAATTGATGTTATGATAGATTTTAGAAATATACAATTTATTCAGAATGAACAGAGGAATCAATTTCTGGCAAGTATAGATGCAACGCTAAAAGCACCTAATAAAACGAGCGCCAATGAAAAGTATGAAATTAGCTTAGAGCTTGTTAGTAAAAATAAGCATGAAACAGCAATTAAATTTTTAAAGGAAACTATTGAGTTAAATCCTTTACATTATCGCTCATACATTCAATTAACTTTAACCTTACTAAAAATAAAAAATTATAAAGAAGCAATTTATTATGCAAAGGAAAGCATTAATTTTTCCCCCGATAATAATGAAATATTAGCTTACTCCTATTCTTTAACCGCCCAGGCCTATGAAAAATCAGAAGATTACAAACAAGCTTTACACTATATTAATCAAGCCATAAACTACAGTTATCACTCCAGCTATGGCTATGCAAAAGCAAGATACTTTGCCTTATTAAACGATGTTAATCAAGCAATGACTGAGTTAAAGATAACTATTGAAAACGATCATAAGTATTTCGCAATCTCCTTAGTAGATCAAGCCTTCCATCCATTTCACAAAGAGTGCGAAGAACTTCTTACGGCTATGAAGGAAGAAATAGAGTCTAAATTAAATCAAGGTATAGCCCAAATGGAGGCAATTAAATTTCACGAATTTAGCAACATAAGATTGCCTGATTGTGAGTTGGAATATAACGGATTTAATAATTCGATCATAGATTACAGATACAAGCATTTACATCCTAACTTTAATGAATATAAAGCTATTTATGTTACTGGAGTTGAAGGAGACAGAGTAAAATATAGCTACAATAGTTTATTAGATGAGTTTCATATATATTATGCAAAAATATTTGAATTTTATAGTAAGCAGCTACCATTAATTAAGCAATTAAAGGATTCAAACACTTTCGTTGATTATTATAAATCCTACAATGAATTTCTCTATTTCAAAATGGAGTTCAATCAATTAGTAAATCACATTTTAAAATTTGTGCAACAATTTAAAGAAAAATCTTCAATCGCCGAGACAATATTTAAAGAGAACCTTGAACTTACAAGAGAAATTTCTAGAACAACTAAACAAAGACTGCAAAGTGAGCAGAAGAAAAAACTGTTTAATGTTTTAGGGGTAGTAGGAGCACTTATTCTTCCCCGTAAACTACAACATGACCATACAGCGGAGCGCTGCTTGAAAGAGCTTTATCAGAGATAACGTACAATTAAGTTCGCAAATATAAAAAAGGAAAAGTCATCGGTACCTCCGAATTGGTAAGTGTCGAGCAAACCAGAAGGAGAGATAACCGATGACCTACCCTCATTTTAATGGAAACTTAGAACAAATGCTATTGCAATTTATGTCGGAGCAGGACCCGATGTTATCGATGCTACAATGGCTATGTGAGCAACTCATGGAAGCAGAAGTTACAGCGAAAGTACAAGCTCAAAAATCTGAGCGCACAGATAGCAGAGAGGCTTACCGATCAGGCTACCGTGTGCGTCGTTTTGACACGCGTATGGGTACGATGTATCTCTTTGTTCCGAAGTTGCGGAAAGGAGGCTATGTGCCGTTCTTTGTCACAGAGAAATCACGTTCAGAAACCGCCTTGCTTCAAGTGATTCAGGAAGCCTATATTCAAGGCGTATCCACGCGCAAGATCAAGAAGCTTGCAAGCTCATTAGGCATTGAATCCATTTCAGCTAGTCAAGTCTCTCATATTACCAAAGAGCTCAACGAGCAAGTAGAAGCCTTCCGCAACCGTCAATTAGCCGACACATATCCTGTGCTGTGGGTCGATGCCTTGTATGAGAAAATTCGTGATGGGCATCGTGTCGTAAACATGGCTGTGCAGGTTGTCATCGGCATGGATCTAGAAGGTAAACGTGAGATCTTAGCGATTGAACCGATGCTGGAAGAGTCCGAAGCGACCTACAAAACGCTCTTTGAAGGACTAAAAGCTAGAGGGCTACAAGACGTTTGGCTTGTCGTAAGTGATGCTCACAAGGGGCTCTCTAAAGCCATTCGTGAGTCATTCCTTGGTTGTTCTTGGCAACGTTGTAAAGTTCATATGATGCGCAATGTCTTAGCGCATATTCCAAGTCGTGACAAAGAGAGATTTGCTGCTAGACTAAAACAAATCTGGTTACAACCTGATTACCAAACTGCTTTATCTTACGCTGAGCATCTCATGGATACGGAGGAAAAACAGTATCCTGCTGCGATTCAAACGTTAGAGGAAGGACTTGAGGATACCCTGCAATTCTTCCACTTTGAAGAAATGGACAGTCGTAAAATATCCTCTACCAACCTACTTGAACGCTTAAACAAAGAGATACGAAGACGTACGCGTGTAGTGGGGGTATTCCCCAACCAGGACTCCTACATTCGCTTAGTCACTAGTTATCTGATCGAGTACAGTGAGGAATGGTCTAGTGGACGTTCCTACATTCATCCTAAGATTATTCAACAAATTCAAGAAAAACGACTACTTGCTGCATAAACCGATGTGAGGTACTGATGCTTTTTGCGAACTATATTTGACACTAACTTATCAGAGGGTAAAAAATGTTATGGAGGAAGCAAGGAAGAATGTTGAAAACGAAGGAAAACATACTGCAGCTATCCAACGTTTCTGTGATGAAGTGCTCCTGCATAATGCGTTTCCAAGCACTTTAGTTTAAAGGTGAGTATCTTAGTTTATATTAAATAGAGGTTAATTATTTTATTTGCTTGTGATTGATGTCACCGTGGGTTTTCAAATTACGGTTGTGATTACCCGCGGTGGCATTTAAATTTCAATTTATATTGTAATTTATTGTAGTTGCAAAGCTTTAATTATGAAGATTTCCCTTCTATTTGACTCCGAAAAATACCATTTCGTCCGTTAATTTTAGCCTTGTAAAGGGTCTTGTCACAATTGGTATAGAGCATCTCCAACTTCGTCGTATCGTTGGGAATGATGGTGATAATACCCATACTAATCGTATATGTGACTGGTAAATTAGGGCTAATTTTATTGTTTAGTGATAGTTTTATGCGTTCGACAATTTTATTCGATTCTGCCACATCTTTTCCAGGCATTAGAATTCCAAATTCATCGCCTCCATAACGTCCAAACAAATCTTCTTTGTCTAAATGCTGATTAATTTGCATAGTAAGGTCCTGAAGGACCTGGTCCCCTATATGATGCCCAAAAGTATCATTAATGCTTTTAAAACGGTCTATATCAAAAAGAACGTAGGATATAGACATTCGTTTCTTAGCACAATTAACGAGATTTTGCTTCGCTCTCTCAGTAAATGTTCTACGATTTAAGGTGCCTGTTAAATCATCGTAGCTAGCAAAATGCATTAACTCTTTATCTACTTTTTCCTTCATTAACAGAATAAATCCAATACTTCCTAAATTCGAAAAAATATAAATAGATATCAATGAGATTAATTGGTAAGTTCCAGGAGTATATAAACTTGTAGAAGAAGCGGTTGTGACAAGTGCAACTCCCCCTCTGACCAAAGAAGCTATTACTGCAATAAGGTATACACTACCGATAATTCTCATAAGTGGAGTAAGTGCTTTCCCGAAAACTAGTCGATAAATTGGCATATAAATTGCGGCAGTTACAAAGGAACAATATGCAATTCGAATATTCTCTTTGTTATAAAAAATGAATATTAGTTGAAAACCGACAATACTAAGTAGAGTCAGAATTAGATATACTACTTTTTAGGTTTACTTAATTTTTGCTTTAAGCTCAAGAAAGAGATTGTTTCTAACGTATAGCCAATAAATAGCAGTGGATTAGCAAGAGAGATGGAAAGAAAATTAAACTCCCCTCCTCGAAAAATCATACAAAACCACGCTATTGTTTGAATACATTTTGCTAAAAAGAAGGTATTGGCTATTAAATTCTTTGAATGTTTATGTTCATAAGCAATAATTAAGATTATTGTAAATAAGTAGCCTAT
The DNA here is from genome assembly GCF_057221655.1 of Paenibacillus sp. plas6. NCBI lineage: Bacteria > Bacillati > Bacillota > Bacilli > Caryophanales > Paenibacillaceae > Paenibacillus > Paenibacillus sp. plas6. Next base: position 2,187,386 of record NZ_CM170151.1, read on the forward strand.
TCCAAGCAAGAGAATGATTGCTTTCGTATCTAATAATAAATTCATAATAAGCCACCTATTATAAGTAAGTTGTTAACCCTTATGATTATAACACAAGTATTAAAGGATTTAGTCTAAGTTAATTTCTTTTTAGCTTTTAACATAATTGTTCTAATTGATGGTAATTTTGTAATCCGATATAATAATTTTGAAACGAAAAAACACGGTCTGGTTGGTAGTCCAGACGCATGTAGGTTCATTCTCCTTTGAACCGCATGTCAGTAACCTTCCCCCCTCGGGATGTCCATCGTTTCGATTTTTTTAGAGGGGGATTTTTTTATGAAACTTACAGTTTTTCATGACGGACAATACTGGGTTGGAGTTTTGGAGGAGCAACATCTAGGCAAGCTGCGAGCAGCAAAATATATCTTTGGCAGTGAACCGAAGGACGAAGAGATTTTGAAGTTCGTCTGCCAAGACATGATGCAAATCGTTTGTGGGCTTTCAGAGGAAGTAGCTGTTAAGCATTCAGAAACAAAACGGATTAATCCCAAGCGTCTTGCAAGACGGGTAGCGGAAGAAATGCGAAACAAAGGAGTGTCCTCTTTTGCGCAAGAAGCTATTCGGTTGGAGCTTGAAAAGCGGAAGCGGGAGAGACAAACGATTACCAAACAACAGCTTCTGGCTAAATTAGAACGCAAACGGGAATTAAAAATCTTAAAAGCAAAAGAAAAGCATCGCGGTCGATAACCCCAACCTAATTAAAGGGCACCTCAAAAAAGGGTGCTCTTTAAATTTATGACGTAAAAATGAATATTGGCAAAAATCATTCACACAATAATCAAGGTAAGAATGTTGTCAAAAGCGCTGGGTCATATATAATGATATGTTATGAGCAAAATCATTAGTGAAAGAAGAGAGAAGAGGAAATGACGTGACGAACAACCAAGAATTGAAAAGAGGCCTTAGAGAGCGTCATATTCGTATGATTGCCTTGGGCGGCACAATTGGTGTTGGACTCTTTATGGGCTCTGCAAGCACCATTAAGTGGACAGGACCTTCTGTCATGATTGCCTATGCAATCTCAGGTATTTTTATATTTTTTATTATGCGTGCGATGGGTGAAATGCTATATGTAGAGCCTAGTACAGGATCATTTGCTACATTTGGTCACAAGTATATTCATCCATTGGCAGGTTATATGACGGCTTGGAGTAATTGGTTCCAATGGGTTGTAGTTGGAATGGCAGAAATCGTAGCAATTGGGGAGTACATGAAGTACTGGTTTCCAGAGTTGCCTGGCTGGATTCCAGGGATTATTGCGATGGTTATGCTCGGTGCAGCCAACTTGTTTTCAGTAAAATCATTTGGTGAGTTTGAATATTGGTTTTCATTAATTAAAGTAGCCACCATTGTTCTAATGATTGTTGCCGGCTTCGGTCTTATTTTTTTTGGAATTGGAAATGGTGGTGCAGCTATTGGACTATCTAATCTTTGGAAAAATGATGGGTTTTTTACTGGTGGCTGGACAGGCTTTTTCTTTGCACTTTCTTTAGTGTTAGGTGCTTATCAAGGAGTAGAATTAATAGGGATTACTGCTGGTGAAGCAAAAGATCCTCAAAAGACGATCCCAAAAGCGATTCAAAGTATTATTTGGCGTATTTTAATTTTTTACATTGGCGCAATCTTTGTTATTGTAACGGTATATCCTTGGGATCAGTTAGATACAATTGGCAGTCCATTTGTTGCAACCTTTTCAAAGATTGGCATAACAGCAGCAGCGGGAATTATTAACTTTGTTGTTATAACAGCTGCAATGTCTGGCTGCAATAGCGGAATTTACAGTGCAGGGCGAATGCTATATACATTAGCAGTAAACGGACAAGCACCTAAGTTTTTTATGAAGCTTTCTAAAGGCGGTGTACCATTGCTGGGTACAATTGGTGTATTAATCGGTTTACTAATTGGTGTTATTTTAAGTTATATTGCACCAGAAAATTTATTTGTGTACGTATATAGTGCAAGTGTACTTCCTGGTATGATTCCTTGGTTTGTTATTTTGATTAGCCAAATTAACTTTAGAAAATCGAAGGGGTCTGAATTAGCCAATCATCCATTTAAGATGCCATTTGCTCCAGTATCCAATTACGTAACTATTGTATTTTTAATTATGGTGCTCATTTGTATGTTGTTTAATAACGATACGCGAATCTCACTAATTGTTGGGATTATTTACTTAATCATTATTGTGACTAGCTTTTTCGTATTAAGAATAGGGAAACGCTCATCAAGGGAAGAGGCAGCTAATAACTCCTTAGATAAGTAATATAGGGATAAAAGGTGACTAAATTACGGTCACCTTTTATTTATTTTCATACTAAATCCTACTTGCCTTTCTTTACAGTAATAGTTAACAAACATATACTTATTAACAAAGGTAAATAAATTAACTTGAGAGGTTGATAATAGTGGCCATCACGGATATATCTCTGAGAGAGATTAAAAAAGCTAGATCGAAGTTGGCGCTCTATGAAGCAGGTATTGCACTAATGGAGGACAAGATGTTCCATGAGGTGATGTTAGAGGATATATGTCGCAATGCAGAAGTATCAAAGGTAACTTTTTTTAAGTTTTTTCCGCAAAAAGAAGATTTGCTTATTTATTTTATGCGAGTTTGGTTAACAGAGCGTATCATTGAGATTGAGACACAACAGCTTAAAGGTTTTGCAGTGATTCGTCATTTGTTACATATGGTTGCTAAACAGACTGAGAAAATGTCGGGCATTTTCCCCAGCCTGATTTCCTTTCTGGCTCAGATGAACATGCATCCGCGCATGCAGGAACTAAGTGAGGCGGAAGTACATTTACTCTTTCCAGATCATGTGGAAATTGGCAGACGCACACCGAATATGTATGACTTATTCACGAAAGCTATGAAGGAAGCGGAGGAACAGGGCAAACTGAAGCAAGGTATTTCCGTTGATACTGCAGTAAAGATGTTGTTTACTATTTTTTATGGTTCATTTTTGACAGCACAATTGTATGCATCCAGAGATATTATCGGCTCCTATGAACTGCATTTGCAATTGTTGGAGAATAGTGAAAGATAAACTCTTGAAAAACTATGTTTAAGCCAGTCTCTAACTCTGTTGCTTTATTCCCCAAAAATTAAAAACTTAACTCAAATAAAGTTATTTACTTGAATTAACTATTTGAATATAATTAACATTAGATAATGGAAAAAATTTGAACGAGGGGATGAAGATGCGTAATCGCGGAGAGTTACATGTTGTCATTGGCACCGGTCCGTTAGGGATGGCTGTTATGGAGGAGCTACTTAAGCAGAACAAAACGGTGCGTATGGTCAATCGCAGCGGCAGTGCTAATGTACCTCCCGAAGTAGAGATGATAAGAGCAGATGCAACGGTTAAGGAGAGTATAGAAAAGGCATGTTGCGGTGCATCAGTCGTATATCATTGTGCCAAGGCTCCTTACACGGAGTGGCCAAGCAAATTTCCGCCAATTACAGAAGGGATAATTGAGGCGGCTGCTAAAGCAGGAGCAAGGCTTGTTTATGCTGATAATCTATATATGTATGGTCAGACGAGAGAGGTATTGACGGAGAATTTGGCGGCAAGAGCAGTCAGCCGCAAGGGGATTACACGAGCGTGTATGGCGGATGCGATTATGGAGGCGCACCGCAAAGGGCTGCTGGAAGCTTCAATCGGACGGGGATCTGATTTTTATGGACCAGGAGTGCTTGACTCTGCACTTGGAGAGCGGGTGTTTATAGCAGCACTAAATGGTTATGCAGCTGAGGTGCTAGGCAATATTGATACACCACATACGTATATTTATATTCGTGATTTTGCACGAGGGTTAGTGACACTTGGACAGCGAAATGAAGCTCAAGGTGGTATATGGCATATTCCAAGTGCGGAGCCGATCACGACTCGAGAAATTATTACAATGATATATAGGCTGGTCAATAAGCGGCCGAAGTTTCGAGTTGCGCCTAAACTATTAGTGTCATTAATGGCTATGTTTAACGCAAATATGCGGGAGATTAAGGAAATGCTTTATCTCTATGAGCAACCTTTTATCGTATCTCATAGCAAATATGAGCAGGCTTTTGGGGCTGTTGTCACATCACATGAACAAGCGGTGCGAGAAACGCTGGAATGGTTTAAGAAAAGAATAATGCCATAATATAAAAGACACAAAATCAAGAGCAAGTTATTGTGCGAGTGACAAATAAGAGATTGGAACGAATCGATCTCTCTAAAGCAATCAAACGGTGAAATCCTAACATAGATTAGATTTCGCCGTTTGATTTTTAAGGCTCTGTTTTTCTAGTACTATTCAATTGATGTGAGTTATGAGTAATTATCCTTTTTAATCTCTTGGGCAAATTCTGTTTGAACTTCGTTAGGAGCTATTGTTTGATTTTTTGGTGTCTGCGGTAATGAATTTTTATTTTTACTTTTACCACGGTTATTATTTCTTCCCATCTTCTTCACTCCATTCACTTAGTATGGTTTTAATTTGTATCGAGAGCTGTTTTTTTATTACATAATAGTATTTACAAAATTTTCACTAAGGGGAAAATGAATAGGGAAAAGCATATTAAGGCGTTAACGGTATAAGTTTGAAGCGGGTTATAGCAAACAAAAAATGAGTGGGGCATTCAAAAGCCAGTGACAGCTGACTTCTGAATGCCCCATTTCTGCTTATGAAATTACAATCGCAAATGATAAAGTATTCAACTGCTCCTACTTTCCATACACTTGTTCTTCAGTTAAATAACCTTCAGCAATAATTGTCTCGCGAATATTTTCCTTTGTGACGACTACTGGCTCAAGTAAAATTGCAGGAACATCTATTTTTCCGTTATTAACGGTAGTCTCAGTTCCAATTTCTTCGCCCTTAGCCATCTTGACAGCTAAATCTGCTGCTTGATTAGCGATAATTTCCGCAGATTTGAAAATTGTCATCGTTTGAGTTCCTTTTGCAACTCGACGAACAGCCTCTAAGCCTCCATCTTGTCCACTGACAGGAACAGTTCCATCTAGGTTAACGGACGCTAATGCATTAACCACTCCTGCGGCGATTTCGTCATTTGCAGCAATTACTGCGTCCACTTGATTATTATTTAGCCTTAACGCCTCTTTCATATTTTCATTGGCGATATCTCCTCTCCAATTTTTCGTAAATTGCTCATAAACTAACTTAATATCGCCTTTATCAATCAGTGGTTGAAGTACAATGTGAGATTATATACAACAAGATTAGGCAGCATGAATGGAGGAGAATAATCTCATGGAAAATGGTTATTTTTCATTTAATACCCAACAAGTACATAAACTAAACCTAAAAATTACTTACTTTATGGTCGCTTTAATTATTTTGCCATTAGTTATTACTCATGGAGTAAAAGATTCAACATTATACATTCTAGCTGCTATTAGTGTAATAGGGTGTGCGTTTTTAAATTATTTCTTAAAGACCCCGGATACACTAAAGGCATTAGTCTTCGCGGCATTACCTGGTACAGTAGTTTTTGCTTTATTCTTTTTGGATGGTTATGCATTAAATAAGCATTACTTTATGTTAATGACAGTAGTAATGGCAGGAGAGTATAAAATATTATGTGTAAATGAATAAATGCAAAAGGAAGACCTTTTCTTGTAGAATTGAGTTACCACACAAAATTCACAGAGAGAGGTCTTCCCTATGAATCATTTTACAACAGATTTAGTCCAAGCTCTAGTTACAAAACAAGATGTGACTGAAATTTTTCGTATTCACCTCGAAAGAGCGATGAATCACTTGTTAACAACCGAGTTAACCGCCTTCCTAGATTACGAAAAGTATGATCGTGCAGGCTTCAATACAGGCAATTCTCGTAACGGCAGCTATACACGTACGCTCCATACGGAATACGGCGATCTGCACCTTCAAATCCCTCGTGATCGTAATGGAGCGTTCAAGCAGCAGACCGTAGCACCCTACAAGCGATCCAACGACACGTTAGAATCGTTTGTCATTCATATGTTCCAAAAGGGCGTAACCATGACTGAAATCGCTGATCTGATCGAGAAAATGTATGGGCATCATTACACCCCGCAAACCATTTCTAACATGACGCAAGTGATGGTAGGGCATGTGGATGCCTTCTTGAAACGCTCGTTAGCTACACGCTATGTCTGCGTCTATTTGGATGCAACCTACATTGCTGTAAAGCGTGAGACCGTTTCGAAAGAAGCGGTTTACTTAGCTGTTGGCATTCGCGAAGATGGTTCTAAGGAAGTGTTAAGCTATGCCATTGCTCCAACCGAGTCTGCTTACGTGTGGAAAGAGCTTCTGCAAGACCTTCGAGAAAGAGGCACAGAAGAAGTGCTACTCTTTATTTCTGATGGATTAAAAGGCATGGTTGATGCCATTTTCGAGGTCTTTCCAGGTGCCAAATACCAAACCTGTTGTGTTCATCTTGCTCGCAATCTTGCTCATAAAGTGCGTGTGTCTGATCGTGCTGAGATCTGTGATGATTTCAAGACCGTATACCGTGCAAAAGATGAGCAAGCTGGTCGTGAAGCACTAGAACGTTTCTGTGATAAGTGGAAAACTGCTTATCCTAAAGCAACGAAAGCCTTAGTGGAGAATCCCTATATCTTCACGTTTTACAGCTTTCCACAGTCGATTTGGAGAAGCATTTACTCTACTAATCTTATTGAATCCTTTAACAAGCAGATCAAGAAATATACCAAGCGGAAAGAGCAATTTCCTCATGAAGAAGCACTAGAAAAATTCTTAGTTTCACAGTTCGAAGGCTATAACCAACGCTTTGCTACAAGATGTCATATTGGCTTTGATCAAGCTCGTGCAGAACTACAAGCCATGTTCAAAAGCAACACGTAATTCAATTGCTACAAGTAAAAGTTATTTTTATTTACACAAACTTCTTGACGCTACCAATGGCAGCGATCTATTTTAATCGGAAAATATTAATTATCTATGGTGTTATAGTAGATATTTATATAATATTGCTTTATCTCTTTATACTAGATGAATTTTTAGGAGTAGATAATAGGTTTGTTGTTTTTATCATTTTATTCTTCATGTATAGCGGAATTATTTATATGTTGAATAAGCTGAATCAATGGGGCGGCAAGCTTGTTAACGAGTCACAACAACGTGAGCGGGAATCTGCACAGCATTTAATAGAGGCGAAGCAATTGGTAAACAGTATTGAACAAAGTGCTTCTACATTGGGTGCAGAAACAGATGGTGTAACAGAAATAGCAAACAATTTAGCTGCTGTGAGCAATACCATTTTGAATTCAACTAAGCAAATTTCACAGTCTATTCGAACAGAAGTTGACTCTATCTCAACTATGCAGAATGTGATGCATCAATCTAAATCGGAGCTTTCGCATACTGTTTCTTTATCGCAAGAGGCAATGCAGCGCTCGCAACAAGTAAACAATGAACTAATTTCAAACGTGGAAAACGTGTCACGCGTAACACAGCATATGGATGAATTAAGCGATGCAATGAACTTAACGGTTTCTACGATGGAAGATTTACAAAACAGTTTACAAACAATTAACGAATTACTAAGTGCTATAAAAAATATTTCTGATCAAACTAATTTGCTCGCCCTAAATGCTGCCATTGAAGCAGCACGTGCAGGTGAACATGGTAAAGGCTTTGCTGTCGTAGCAGATGAAGTGCGTAAATTAGCAGAAGAAAGTAAAACGGCTGCTTCAAATATAACGGAAGTAACGACACAGCTTTTTACCAAATCTTCAGCAGCGCAGTCACAGTCTGTACTTGGTCCCAGTTTAGTCATCTGCTAAATGAAATTGACAGAATAACTGAAATGTCCCAGAAAAACAAAGAGGAAACTGAAGAAATCGTATCTTCGATTTACGAAGAGCATAAATTATTAGAAGCAATCGGAAAATCAATTGGCAAACTTCTAACGTTAAACCGTGAGCTAATTGACTTAACTAAATAATCAAATGATAAGAAATTAAAAGAGGCTGGGACAAAATAACCCAGCCTAACTAAAAACGGCGGTGACGTTTACGAAAGTAAAATGTCATCGCCGTTAAATTTTTAAACACAAAAGGAACACCATCTGTTAAAATTTTAGTACTCCTACAAAAACATTAAAGAAGGTGTTCCTTATGTACAAACAGTATAACATGAACCAATTAGTTTTGCCTCTAAATTTAGAAGTTAAATTAAATGAAAAAGATATTGCGTTTGCCATTCATCATTTGGTCGAAAGTATTCCCGATGAAGCGTTTCGTTCGTTTGTTCGTCGTGATGGTTGTCCATCCTATCATCCTCGCATGATGCTCAAGATCATTCTATGTGGCTACACCCAATCTGCCTTTTCTGGTCGTAAAATTGAAGCTCTAACGAAAGACAGTATTCGGATGATGTGGTTGGCACAAGGCTACGAACCTTGCTACCGCACAATCAATCGTTTCCGTGTTCATCCTGAGATGAAGGAATTAATCCGCCAGTGCTTTGTTCAATTTCGCTCGAAGTTAGTAGAAGAAAAGATCATTCACCAAGAAGCGATTTTCATTGATGGTACAAAGATTGAAGCGAATGCCAACAAGTTTACGTTTGTATGGAAAAAAGCCGTGGACAAGCATCATACTCGTCTAATCGAGAAGTCGAATCAATTGTACAACGAGTTATTGGAACAAAAGATTATTCCAGAGCTCGAACATGAGCAGGAACTCTCTACGGAAAACTTGTTGGAGATCGCAGAACACCTCGAACACGTGGTTGAAAGCTATACAGAAAAGATGGAAGCATCCGAAAATACGAGCGAACGAAAGCAATTACGAAGCAAGCGTAAAGTGCCAAAACAAATGCTCAAGCAAGTCCGTGAATGGATTGAACGAAAGAAAAAATACAAGCAGCATCAACAACAGTTTGGAGATCGAAACAGCTATTCGAAAACCGATCCGGATGCGACGTTTATGCGGATGAAAGATGACTATATGAAGAATGGTCAGTTAAAGCCTGGATACAACGTACAAATTGCGACAGAAGGACAATATACACTGGCGTATGGGATCTATCCTAATCCAACAGACACGAAGACGCTCATTCCTTTTCTTAATGAAATTGAAAACCAATACTTCGACTTACCTACCTACATCGTGGCGGACGCAGGCTATGGAAGTGAACAAAACTATGAGGATGTCATCACCAATCGCAAGCGTGTTCCATTGATGAAGTATACGATGTATGAGCGCGAACAAAAGAAGAAGGTAAAGAACGATCCCTTTCAACCGAGAAACTGGCAGTACGATACGGAGGAAGATCGATATACCTGCCCTAATGATCAATATCTCACCTTTCAACGCTATGCTACTCGTAAAGATAAAGGCGGGTTCCAACGTCAGTTTAAGATCTATTCATGTTCGGATTGTACAGGCTGTTCCTTCCGAACAAGCTGCACAAAGGCAGGAGAAGGACGAAATCGACAACTGTTAATAAACGATCGTTGGGAACAACAAAAAATATATGTACAAGAACAGCTTTCAGAAGAAAAAACAGGTGAACTCTACCGTCAACGTAAAATCGACGTAGAGCCAGTTTTTGGATTCTTGAAGGCTAATTTAGGTTTCACTCGTTTTTCAGTTCGTGGAAAACGAAAAGTAGAACATGAGATAGGACTAGCCTTAATGGCAGTAAATTTAAGAAAATATGTGTTACGAACGTAGACGAGTACAGAGAAAATAGAACTTAAAATAGGAAAAAGGTGAAATCCACTTGCGGATTTCACCTTTTTCTTGCTTTAGAGACTAGTTATGTCCCAGCCTCTTGTTTTTGTTTATATTAAATATTAGTTGCTTTGCCATTCTGTGTGGAAGATACCTTCCATATCATTACGTTCGTAAGTGTGTGCACCAAAGTAATCACGTTGTGCTTGCAATAGGCTTGCATTTGAATTACCTGTGCGGTAGCTATCGTAGTAAGTTAGTGATGCACTTAAGCATGGTAATGATAAACCAGAAGTAATACCTTCAGCTACTACTTTTCGCAATCCAGATTGATACTCTTTTACTTTTTCTGCAAAGTAAGGAGCAATCAATAAGTTATCCAGATCTGGTTGAGCTTCATACGCTTCGCTTATAGTGTTTAAGAATTGAGCACGAATAATGCAACCGCCTCGGAAAATTAGAGCAATATCTTTTAAAGGCAAGCCCCATCCAAAAAGCTCGGAAGTCATTTTATATTGTGTAAAGCCTTGTGCATAAGCGCAAATTTTACCCATAAATAACGCTTGTCTAATGTATTCGAACCATTGATCTTTATCAAGGCTTTGTAATTCAGATTGTGGACCAGAAAGAATATTTTCAGCAAAAGTTCTTTCTTCTTTTAAAGAAGAAATGTAGCGGGCAAACAATGACTCTGTAATAATTGATGACGGAACACCAGTATCAATTGCTTGCATGCTTGTCCATTTACCTGTACCTTTTTGCCCTGTTTTATCGAGAATGACATCGACTAGAGGCAAGCCAGTGATTTCATCCTTTTTGCGTAAAATTTCTGCAGTAATTTGGATTAAATAGCTATTTAGTTCGCCTTCATTCCATGTATCAAATATATCAGCAATTTCATCGACAGATAAACCTAATCTATTTCTTAACAATGTATAAGCATCTGCTATTAATTGCATATCGGCATATTCAATACCATTATGCACCATTTTTACAAAGTGTCCTGAACCTTTTGGACCAAGATAAGCACAGCAAGGGTCATTGCCCACTTTAGCCGCAATTTTTGTTAAAATTGGAGCAACTTTATCATAAGCCACTTTATCGCCACCAGGCATAATTGCTGGACCAGTTAATGCTCCTACTTCTCCTCCTGAAATACCTACGCCCAAATATTCGATTCCTTTTGCTTTTAGTTCATCATATCTGCGCTCAGTATCTTTATAGTGCGAATTACCGCCATCCATGATAACATCGCCAGCTTCAAGATATGGGACTAGTGAGTCGATTACAGAGTCTACTGCTTTGCCTGCTGTAACCATCATGAAAATTTTTCTTGGGGTTTCTAAGGATTGCACGAACTCTTGAACTTCATAGTAAGGTTGGATAGATTCACCGTTAAGTTTGGCAACTAATTTATCGGTTAAGTCTCTTGTGTAGTTATATACTGCGACTTTCTCCCCATGATTAGCCATATTTAAAGCGATATTACTTCCCATTACTCCTAAACCAATAACACCAATCGAGTTTAACATATTTTCTAGCTCCTGTTTCTTTGATGAAATGTAGAAAACCCTCACTTATTGACTCAGAAAGCTCCAAGAAAATAAGGAGGATTTTACTGACCAAAAATACATTTATTTTAAACTAAACGAACAAGCTTAGCAAGACATAATTGCTATTCATCTACATAATTAAAAGTTTTAAGCAAAATCTAAGCTGCTAGTGCTTACTTTGTGAAAATCAGAATGTATATTAATACGATTCACAAATTATATTCTTATTATGTCTATAGTTTTGGCTTCCACACCATTAAAATCATTTAAATAATCGTTATAATTGTTGCCAGTATACCAAAAATATTCCATTACTTAGATGCTCGCGCAAACTCTGGCGTCAGTGTTTGCTGCTTCGAAGAACGTTTACCGTGCTTAATCTTCGCAGTTGGCAGCGGCAGTAGCGCCACACCCCAAATGATGCCGCATAACATAAACAATCCGTATGTGTAAACATCGGAATTTGAATAACCAGTGCAACGACTCCATGTAAAGCAGACCATAGCATATCACTATATACATAAGGATCTCCCGGTTTGATTGGTTGCTGGACTTGAGCGTATTTCACCGAGTTAAACAATACTTGAAAGGCAGCCATATGTTGTACTTCTTCCCCTTGTTTTGCCTCGATTAAATATTCTACTCTCCACATAAACATTAGTTGGTAATAAGTTGAGCATTTAAAAGTTTATAGTTTCTTTATTTTTGCTTGTTAGGATGATTTCAGAAAAAGGAACGCAAATAAAGAAAGGATGTTGAATATGCAAGATTATATTTTACAGACCAATGAGGTCAGCAAACGATTTAAAGATCAGATCGTCGTTGACGGTGTATCGTTGAAGGTACGAAGAGGAACGGTTTACGGTTTGCTCGGTCCGAATGGAGCAGGAAAAACCACCTTGCTAAAAATGATTGCAGGCTTGCTGCATCCGAGTGACGGGAACATTCAGTTTGAGGGGGAGCCGTGGAGCCGAAAAAGTCTCGAACAGATTGGAGCTTTAATTGAAGCACCTGCTCTATACGGCAATTTAACGGCTCGTGAAAATTTGAAGGTGCATACGATGATGTTAGGTCTTCCAGAGCAACGAATTCAGGAGGTATTAGAAACAGTAGACCTCGCTAATACAGGAAAGAAGCGAGCATCACAATTTTCACTGGGCATGAAACAACGGCTTGGCATTGCGATAGCCTTGCTGAAACGGCCGCGCCTGCTCATTTTAGATGAGCCAACAAACGGTCTCGATCCGCTTGGAATTCAAGATTTGCGTCATTTGATTCGTACGTTTCCTGAACAAGGAATTACAGTTGTATTATCTAGTCATGCATTAACGGAAGTGGAGCAAATTGTCGATGATATCGGAATTATTAGTGGCGGCAAGCTAAGATATGAAGGCCGTTTAGAGGGGAAAGTAGATTTAGAATCATTGTTTATGAATGTAGTGCTTGAAGCAAATGGAAGGAAGGCGATACGCTAATGAAAAATATGGTCATATCTGAATGGATGAAATATAAACGGAGCTTTGCAAAGAAGCTCGCACTCGTTGCCCCATTATTCTTCGTATTATATGGGGGTATTGTAAGCTTTTATTTGCCAGAAAAAACTAAGCTGCCATGGGAAATGCTGCTTACGATGATCTTTAATTGGTGGCCTGTTATTTTCATTCCGCTTGGAATTTCACTGTTTTGCACTTTGGCGGAACTGCGCGAGAAGAAGGCTGGTAACTATCGCAGCATTCGCTCAAACAACATTAATATTTTCAAACTATGGTTCAGTAAAATAACGGTCATTGGTTATTATATGCTGCTTTCGTCTATTGTTTTGATAATAGCTGCTTTAATTACAGGTTTATGGATAGCAGGTGGAAATATTCCGTTTTCTAAAATGATTGAAGCAAGCTTGCTTATTTGGCTTGTTGCGCTCAGCCTTATTCCGCTTCATCTATTTGTATCAGCCCATTTTGGAGCTTTTGCAGGTTTGATATTAGGAATAGCGGGTATGTTTGTTGGTGTGCTAAGCGCTCCAGAAGCTTATTGGATATACGTTCCATGGAGCTGGCCAACTCGACTAATGGCTCCGTTAATCGGTGTTCATCCAAACGGTGTTACGCTGGAAAGTGGGGATCCATTGCTAGATCCTTCAGTTATTCCAATAGGTCTTACTTTATCAATTGTGTTTCTGGTTGTCACAGCAATTATTAGTGCTTATTTATTTTCAAAAAGAGAGGTGAAGTAGTATGACATCGTTGCGCTTACTGCGGGCGGATTGGCTTAAAATGAAACGGACACCGCACCGCTGGGCGCTCCTTCTTGCGCCTATCGGATTTGCGGTATTAATCGTTTGGTACTTTTCCTCATTTCGCACGACACCAGAGCTTGCTTTCAAAATTTACAGCGCCTTTTTTGAAGGCTGGGCCTCCTTTTTGCCACTTGCTGTAGGAGTTATAACTGGATTAATTTGCTTGCAAGAGGAGCATGCTGGTCGCTTCAGTGCCGTGCTTGGCTCACCAGTATCTAAAACATTTATTTATATTAATAAATTAGTACTCATTGTTGTCCTCCATCTTGGCAGCAATTTAATCTCTGCAACACTTTTACTACTAGGCATGAAGTATGGATTGCATATCGAAATCATCGATGCTAACTTATTTTATAAAGGAGTACTGCTTGTTGTATTGGGATCATTGCCGCTGTTTGTGTTTCACTTATGGTTAAGTTTTGCTGTTGGGCTCGGTGCCAGTATAGGGCTCGGAGGCGCTGGCTTATTAATTGCTGCGATTATAGGGGCTACCAGTGTCGGTGATCAACTTTGGTCGTTTGTGCCGTGGGCTTGGCCTGTGAGACTTGTGTTGAGTCCAAATGATTCACAAGTGATTTTCCAAGGACTGTCTTTAGCGCTATTGCTATTTGTTGCACTTACTATTGTTAGCACGGTATGGTTTCATCAATGGGAAGGACGGAAGCATGAGGAGTAGGAAAATATAGTGGGGTGTTTCGATGAGTTGTATTTTAATTATTGATGATGAAGAAGCTCTAGTTGCACTGCTCAAGGAAGAACTAGAGGACAGAGGGCATACGGTGCTGACTGCATTTGATGGTGCAGAAGGAGTGCGTCAAGCTAAGCAGCTTCCAGATCTAATCATTCTTGATATTATGATGCCGAACATGGACGGTTTTGAAGTATGTCGGGCAATTCGGGATGAAGTGATGTGCCCGATAATTTTTTTGAGTGCGAAGCAGTCGGAAGCCGATCGTATTAAAGGTTTTAATCTCGGCGGAGATGATTATGTGCTTAAACCATTTGGTTTGCGTGAATTACTTGCAAGAATAGAAGCTAATTTGCGGCGAGAACGGCGTGCGCAGTATCTAAATGCGGAACAGAAACGAACAAAGCTATTTTTTGCAACATTAGGTTTGGATTTGAAAGAAAGAGCTATAACGATTGATGGGCATCCTGTTCCGCTTACTCGAAGAGAGTATGATATTATCGAATTACTTGCAGTGCATAGCGGACAAGTGTTTTCTCGAGAACAGATTTACGAAAAAGTATGGGGATACGATGCAGAAGGAGATTCATCTACTGTAGTGGAGCATGTGAAAAAAATTCGCGCAAAAATCGCGGCAATTGATCCAAACACCGAATATATTGCTACGGTTTGGGGGATTGGTTACAAGTGGAATAAAAAATAGAATCCAAAAGGAGTAGGTGTTGTGAAAGGCAAACCACTGAAATCCCAATTCCGGATAACGATTGTACTAATTGTACTTTTTAGTTTATTAGCAACAATCGTGACCTATATTATAGGAATTTTGCTCTTTAATTATTTACTTAGCCATGAAAGATTTTTTCCAGCTAATCATTATGAAACGCAGTTGCCAAACATAGAAAACTATATAAAGCAGCAAAACAGTGCGTTGCTGGAAACAGAGGCGAAAGCGGAACTTGAACAGATCATCCCACTAGAAGGAATAGACTATCAAGTGTTAGATGCCAAAGGAAATTTCTTATACGGTTCAGTAAGGGGTTCGTTTCTTAAGCAGCCAAGTGAGCTGTTTGAAGTGTTAAACACGAGATTTTCAGCCAAAGGAAAATATGTTTTAGCAGTACCTATTATTAGTCAATACGGTGATTTGTCTGGTGCTGTACTGCTTGCCTATACGCTGCAAGTTTCTTCAGAAAACGGCAGTGGACAGCTTTGGTATATGATTTTAATTGGTGCAATGGCGATGGCACCTTTTGCTTATTTTGTATTGGCGATCATTATTTTTTCGAAACGGTTCGTTGCTCGAATTAATCAACCTTTGCAAATGCTAATGGAAGCAGCCAATCAAATTAAGCAGAAAAATCTAGATTTTGAATTAAGCTATCGTTCTAATAATGAGCTGGGACAATTGTGCATTGCCTTCTCTGAGATGAAGGACGAACTGAGACGCTCATTATCTGCACAATGGCGAATGGAAGAAGAACGGAGAGCGATGACGGAGGCTTTGGCGCATGATTTGAAAACCCCGCTTTCGCTTATTTTAGGATACTCAGAGGCTTTACTTGACGATCAGCAACTAGAAAAACGAGATAAACAGTCGAGATATTTAAAAATTATTAAAGAAAATGCGGAACGAAGTTCTGCCCTAGTGCGGCAAATGCTTTATGTTACTGATTTAGAAAACTCAAATAACGATCTTGTCTTAGATACTAAACCAATTGCTCAGTTCATTCAGCAGAAAGCTTCAAATTATGAATTACAAGCCAAGCAACGCGGTGTGAGCATTATAACAAATATTTACGGTGAAGCAGATAAATCTGTTCGGTTCGATATTGATAAGATGGAGCGCATATTAGATAACATTGTGTCAAACAGCTTGGAGTATACGCCGCAAGGCGGTCAGATTCAGATTGATGTTACGGTTCAGACTAAGCGTGCTTCTGTTGTTATTAGTAATACAGGACCTAGTTTTAGTGGAAAAGATTTGGAGCATATGTTTACTAGATTTTATCGAGGGGATGAAGCTCGCGGCGGTAAAGGCAACCATTCTGGACTAGGGCTCTATATTGTAAAGCAGCTTGTTGAAAAAATGGGAGGAACGGTAAAAGCATTTAATTCAGAGTCTGGGAAGGCTTGTATTTCTATTGATTTTGAAATAGATTCTGAGCAGCCTAAAGGTTAAGCAACAGACCTTCAGGTTTGCCCGAATCTTTTTTGCTTGATAGATTGTCAAGCTAAGTGCGACAACTCTTCCATAACTGCCTCATGAGAAGTTTTCCAATTCAGACATTTGCGTGGTCTATGGTTAATTAAATCCAAAGCACATTGAAGTTCAGCTTGATCAACGGTGTTTAAGTCGTACTTCTTAGGAAAGAATTCTCGGAGAAGTCCATTTGCATTTTCGTTACTGCCTCTTTGCCAAGATGAATATGGATCAGCAAAGTATACCGTCAAGCCATGCTCTTCTAACAATGCTTGATGGCAGGCGAATTCCTTTCCACGGTCAACGGTAGCTGTGAGCATAGGCAACGCGAGTTCTTCTAGCACCGTAGCAACCGCTTGCTCCATAGATGCCGCTGAACGGTCTGGCATTTTTACAGCGTGGTAATAGCGTGTTTTTCGCTCAACAAAAGTAGCCAAGCAGCCTTTACTTTTACCACGGCTAGAAACGACAGTATCAAGCTCCCAATGACCAAAGGATTCACGTTGCTTCACTTCTTTTGGACGTTGCCTGATGGATAACCCGAGATTAAAGCGACCTCTGCTTTCACGAGGCTTTCTACGCTTTCCCTTCTGTCGTAAGAAGATGGTGTTCCCTTGGACTAGCCTACCTTGGTAAATCCAGCGGTAAATGGTTTTGAAGGATACCGCTTGCTCAGGATAGTCTTGTTTCATGCGCCCTTCAATTTGTTCTGGGGACCACGTTGCAGCCAAGGTTTGAGTAAGGTAATGTTCTCTTTCTTTCGTCCACTTCCCTTTAGGCTTGCTTTGCATGCGTTTGCGCTGGTAATCTGCTTGCGCATCGCTAGCCTCATAAGCAGAAGACGAGGTATTCAAACGATGAAGCTCACGAGACACCGTAGAATGATGGCGTTTGATCTGCTGTGCAATGGCTCTCGCACTCCAGCCTAAATGAAATAATGTTTCTATTTTTATACGCTCGTTTATGGTAAGATGTGTATAGCTCATGACGAGCCTCCTTGTAGATGGTGTGTGGTAACTTCATTCTACACGAGTTTTCGTCATGGGTTATTTTTTTAGGTGTCGCACTTCATATTACAATCTATCGCTTTTATAAATTCTATTGTTTTTAAGTTCATTCGTTATAAGTTAGTAGAAAATAATTGATAAATCAAAAAACAATCTATTAGAACTATGATAAATTTCGCAGTAATTGTAAAAATATAGTATATAAATAAGAATAATTACCTATATAAAAACAATTAATAACTTGATGTGATGTTTGTTACTCTTTATAATCAGAAAGAAATTTATATTTAATAAATCAACTTGCTTTAATAACTGAATAACAAAGGTACACTCATCGAAAGATGGGGTCACAAAGTTATAGGGGCTAAGGTGGAAAATTTCCGCTACGCCAGCCAATTGCCGAATAACGAAGGGTAGACTTTTCTTTGTTTCGGGAGAAGTCTATTTTTTTTGTTATAAATAATGCTTAAGGAGGCACAAAGTCTACAAAAGAACAACTAGAAGGAGGCTTACGCTAGTAGACAACTATAAAAGTTGAATATTAATTATCTTATATTATCAAGCAATCAAGCAATAAAGTAACAGATATCACGACTAAAGAGGTGTATCGCTATGGGAAAAGCTAGGATTAATTGGATAAAAAGATTAGGCTCAATCAAATTAAGAAGCATCAAATCGAAACTTATTATAGCTTTTATAGTTGTATTATTAGTACCAAGCTTGGTGGTTGGACTAACTGCTATCAAGTAGCAAAGTCAAAGGTAGAGGAAGAAATGGCTCAAGCTGCTCATTCTAATGTAACTCTTTTTAATCGGTACATAAACGATACCATTTCTCAAACTGTACTTGATATGGAATATATAGCTGACAGCATAACACCGGATATGTTAGAAGGTGGAGATCAGGCGCCAATACGTAAAGTGATGGAAAGTTATAAAGCATTGCATCCTGAAGTAGACGCCTTATTTTTAGCAACAAAGGATGGCACGAAATTTTTCCGTGAGCCCAATCAAGTTGCAGAAGGATATGACCCTACAACAAGATCATGGTTTAAAAAAGGTTTTGAAAATGTAGGAAAAGCGATTCTCGATGACCCACATACATCTGCTAACACAGGTACTCAAGGGGTTATTGCTATGAAAACGACGAGTGATGATTCAGCAATATTTGGCTTTCAAATCGACCTTAATCAATTATCGGAAAGTCTTAAGGATATTCAAATAGGCGAGAATGGTTATATTCAAATCACTGACCAGAACAAAATTATGATCGCTTCCTCAAGAGAAATTGCAGTAAAACCTGGGGAAGAATATACTGGTGCAGCTGTTGAAGCATTATATTCATCGGATTCAGGTGAGCTTAGATATAAATCAACTGAAAATTCTAGCGAAGAAATTGCTTATTATGTTACAAATGAATTTACAGGCTGGAAAATAGCAGGGATTGTTAATGCACAAGAGTTCAAAAAGGTAGCCGATGGCATTCTCTTTTCAACCTTAACAATTATGCTTATTATGTTAGCATTTGGCGTAGTGATTATGATTTTTATCATTAGAAGTATTAATAAACCGATGAACCAACTTATTCATCAAGCTAAAGTTATTAGCAGCGGGGATTTAACTCAACCGATCGTTCTAAATACGAAAGATGAGTTCGGAGATATAGGCAGTAATTTTGAGGATATGAGACTGTCGCTGCGTCAGCTTATTAATGAAATTCGAGATGCTTCAAGCCAATTAGCTGCTGCTTCTCAACAACTTAATTCAAGCGCTGAAGAAACGTCGCAAACGACAGCGCACATATCTGATTCAATACAGGATATTGTGGAAGGAGCAGATCAGCAGTTAAACAGCGTAGCCGTCGGTGGTGAAATGATGGGCAATATTTCAGCTAGTGTGCAGGAAATTAGCGCCAACCTATCGTTATTAAGCTCAAATGCCAACGCTACTTTGACAAGATCACAAGAAGGCGGATCATCTGTTATGGCTGTAATCCAACAAATGGAATCAATTACAAGCAATGTTGAGGTTTTGTCAAATGATATTAAAGAGCTAGGTTCTAAGTCAAGCCAGATTGGTGACATTATTAAGCTAATTACAGATATTGCAAATCAAACGAATTTACTTTCATTAAATGCAGCAATTGAGGCTGCAAGAGCAGGGGAGCATGGCAAAGGATTTGCCGTTGTAGCAGCCGAAGTCGGTAAATTGGCGGAAACGACATCCAAATCAGCGAAACAAATCACACAGTTAGTATCTGACACACAAGTAGTGACAAATAAAACAGTTGCTGCTGTCGATGATACTTCAAGAGAAGTAGTGAACGGTCTAGGTTTAGTAAGACATACTGGTCAATTGTTTGAATTGATTCAGAATTCAATATTAGAAGTGAATAATCAGACAATGCAGGTTCAAACGAATTCAGAAGAAATTTCTGAAGCCATTGAAAGTATGGTAAATTCATTTGAATCAATTACACAGATCGCTACTACATCATCGGATAATACCCAATCAATTTCAGCAGCGTCTCAACAACAGCTTGCCTCAATGGAAGAGATAACAGCAAATGCTGAATCTTTATCGAAAATGGCTGAGGAACTGCAATCATTGATTGAGCGGTTCAGAGTGTAGGTTTCGCAATGAACAACGAGGGCTTATTGAAAGCCCTCGTTTTTTTACAGCGACTTAACCATTTAATGTAACACGGTTTTCATTATGACCGGTGACAAGAACTTTTTCTTTTTTATCTAGGACATAGTAAAGAGCTCTATACGTAATCTCTGCTAGGACAATACCGCCAATTACGTCAACTAGCGAATGCTGCTTAATAAACATGGTAGAAGCAATAATTCCCCAAAAAATAATTGAGAAGAAAATTCTTAAGCCAATTGATAGTAGCTTATGACGGTACATTGTAATGAATAGCAAATATGATGTTAAACAATGGATGCTAGGAAAGCAATTAACGGGCTCGTCATTGCTGT
Organism: Paenibacillus sp. plas6; assembly: GCF_057221655.1. Lineage (NCBI taxonomy): Bacteria > Bacillati > Bacillota > Bacilli > Caryophanales > Paenibacillaceae > Paenibacillus > Paenibacillus sp. plas6. The sequence continues at coordinate 2,207,847 of NZ_CM170151.1, forward strand.
AAATAAATTCAACAAGTCTATCAAAGATGTTATGATCCGAAATTATCGGACGAGGCATGTGAGTAGGAAATAAAATGAAAATAATATTGCTCATTGTTACAGCGATATTATAAGTGATAATCGTCCTCCAGTATAAGGCATGATTGGTTATACCAATATAAATGAAGGCTAAGTACAGAATAAGCATCCAGGCTGCATAAAATATAACAAACCATGATAAATAAGGGATGCGATCATCAAGCGAATTGTTTATGGGGGTAGCGCTATGTCTCATGAAAGAAGCTATGAGCATGTAGATTAGCCCTTGCCCGGCAATAGACAGAATCGCAAGCAAATGTCGATATTTTTTTATAAGTAAAATCATGACGTCCTCCTAGTTGCTGGATAACTATCTATATTTTACTTTATGTTTAATATTTGAGTACTAGACTATAGTCTAAATTTGGTGAACTATAGGTATTGAATGGGAATTTAGGGAGTAAGATAAGTTGTGATTGTACATAAATTTGTTATAATGGATGAACATTATTCTAGATGAAATAACCTAAAGTTAATTCATTCTAGATGTAATAAAAATTTTAAGCGAAAACCGTACATATAAAAGGAGAGATAATCATTGGCACAATCAATTAAAGGTAAAGTGGCATTTATTACTGGTGCTGGACGAGGGATCGGTAAAGCAGTTGCGGTTGCATTAGCGAAAGAAGGCGTACATGTCGGCTTGATGGCTAAAACTGAGGATGCATTAAAGGAGGTTGCTCAGGAAATACAGAGCTTAGGGATAAAGGTTTCTTATGCAGCCGTTGATGTTTCTTCCTTAGAACAAGTTGAGCAAGCGATCGCTAAGCTTACTAAAGAAATTGGTACAGCAGATATTTTAATTAATAATGCAGGTATTGGTACATTTGAAAAACTTGCTGACATGGATCCTGTATTATGGAAGCAAATTATTGATGTTAATCTTATGGGTACTTATTATGTTACACGTACTGTTCTTCCGCAACTCATTGAAAAAAATAGCGGAGACATTATCAATATTTCGTCAACTAACGGCTTAAATGGCGCTGCTGGCTCAAGCGCATATAGTGCATCAAAATTTGGTGTAATCGGACTAACTGAATCATTAGCACAAGAAGTTCGTCGCAATAATATTAGAGTGACAGCCTTAGCTCCAAGCACAATTGCCACAGATTTGGCGAAAAGCACATCATTAATTCCAGACGGTAAAGAAGAGCAATATATGCATCCTGAAGATATCGCTGAATATATTGTTGCGCAATTGAAGCTAAGTCAACGTATGTACATCAAAATGGCTAGCATGCTTAATACGAATCCATTCTAAGGGAAAAGAGCCTGGGACAAAACCCAGCTAAATGAAAGAAAACTCCTGGTGCTCTACAAAGTAGAATGCCAGGAGTTCATTTTTTACATACAAAAGGAACACTTTCTGTTAAAATTTAAGTATCTTACCCCAAAAATTTCAAAAGAAAGGTGTTCCTTATGTTTAAAGATTATAACATGAATCAATTAGTTTTGCCTCTAAATTTAGAAGTTAAATTAGATAAACATGATATCGCATTTGCCATTCATCATTTGGTCGAAAGTATTCCAGATGAAGCGTTTCGTTCGTTTGTTCGTCGTGACGGTTGTCCAGCCTATCATCCGCGCATGATGCTCAAGATCATTCTATGCGGCTACACTCAATCTGCCTTTTCTGGTCGTAAAATTGAAGCTCTTACGAAAGACAGTATTCGGATGATGTGGTTAGCTCAAGGCTATGAACCTTGCTACCGTACGATTAATCGTTTCCGTGTTCATCCTGTGATGAAAGACTTACTCCGCCAGTGCTTCGTTCAATTTCGCTCGAAGTTAGTGGAAGAAAAGATCATTACCCAAGAAGCGATGTTCATTGATGGAACCAAAATTGAAGCCAATGCGAATAAGTTCACCTTTGTATGGAAAAAAGCCGTGGACAAACATCATGCTCGGCTCATTGAAAAGTCGAATCAACTGTACAACGAGTTATTGGAACAAAAGATCATTCCAGAGCTTGAACATGAGCAAGAACTCTCTACGGAAAACTTACTGGAGATCGCAGAACACCTTGAGCGAGTGGTTGAAAGCTATACAGAAAAGATCGCAGCATCCGAAGATACGAGTGAACGAAAACAATTACGAAGCAAGCGAAAAGCACCAAAACAACTACTCAAGCAAGTCCGTGATTGGATGGAACGAAAAAACATGTACAAGCTTCATCAACAACGATTCGGAAAGCGCAACAGTTATTCCAAAACCGATCCTGATGCAACCTTCATGCGAATGAAAGATGACTACATGAAGAATGGACAATTGAAGCCTGGATACAATGTACAAATTGCAACCGAAGGACAATACACACTGGCTTATGGTATCTATTCCAATCCAACGGACACCAAGACGCTTATTCCTTTTCTTGATGAAATTGAAACCCATTATTTTGACTTGCCTACCTATATCGTAGCGGATGCCGGATATGGAAGTGAGCAAAACTATGAGGATGTGATCACGAAGCGCAAGCGTGTTCCATTAATAAAGTATACGATGTATGAGCGTGAGCAAAAGAGAAAGTCTAAAACCGATCCATTTCAAACAAGTAACTGGCACTATGATGCCGAAAAGGATCGTTATCTTTGTCCAAATGGACAGGAACTAACGTTTCAACGCTATACCATACGCAAAGATAAAGATGGGTTTGAGCGACAATTCAAGATCTATGCTTGTGCGGATTGTACAGGATGTCCTTTCCGATCCTCATGTACGAAAGCACAAGAAGGAAGACACCGACAACTGATGATCAATGCACGTTGGGAACAACAAAAAACCTATGTAAGAGAGCAGCTTTCAGGAGAAAAAACAGGGGAGATCTACCGTCAACGAAAAATTGACGTAGAACCAGTTTTTGGATTCTTGAAGGCTAATTTAGGTTTCACTCGCTTTTCAGTTCGAGGAAAACGGAAAGTTGAGCATGAGATTGGACTTGCCTTAATGGCAGTAAACTTAAGGAAATATGTGCTACGAACGTAGCATAGCATTAGAAAAACAGAGCCTAAAATGAGCAAACGGTGAAATCTTTGAACAGATTTCACCGTTTGCTTGTTTTAAGAGACAAGTTTTGTCCCAGGCTCTTTATTTTATTATTTAAAATTACTTAGCAGTCACTTTAGGAGGATTTGTTTGATAAATCGGTAGAGACGATATGTAATCGGGAAAAAATGTCGAATTAGTCCTATAAGTTATTATATTGAGTAATACATAAACCGCTTTTTTAGACGAAAGCGGTTTTGGTCAAATATTAACATTAGAATTTATCAGCGCCTTTAAGCTAAATATGGCATCATTTACCTTGTATTCTCCTAAACAATTGATATAATTTAGTAAATCTCGAATTTTGTCGTTTTTTATCGAAAAATGATTTTGAAAACATAGTTTATACCTCAATAGTTCTTCGGCGAAGCTATTGGAATGCAATATACCAAGCTATCGATCTATTTTTAATTGAACTGCTTTGAGGCAGATGTAGTAGTTGCTATGACATTAACTGTGCCCTTCGAGCAAACTTTATATTCCGCTTGTCAAAACTGTATTATAAGAAAACATCTGCATTAAGCTGATCGATACATATAATACAAACTCCCCTTACTCTGAATCTCTTGGAAAAGTACTCAAAAAAGTACTTTACAAGATAATAATATTCTAACTTTACTCATACCACTATAAGAACTGACATAATTAAGGAGCGTAAAATTATGACTTTACTAGATAAACTAAGAGGAAGTTCAACCAGAGAAGGAGCAATACAAGTTAATGAAGGTCATTTTATAAGAACTTTAAAAACATATATAGAATTGGCTGAACGTAATGAAGAAGATGATTTTCCTAAATTTAGAAATAAAGAAATAAACGAAATCATTAATCGTCTTTCCGCTCTAATCCATAGGCGTGAAAACTACTATAAATTGAGATTAAATATGCTTACCGAGGCTGTTAATATCGGCTTGTGGGAGATGGAAGTTATAAATGGAGATCCAATCAATCCAAATAATCAATTTTGGTGGTCAGCACAATTTAAACGAACTCTTGGCTTTAAAGATGAGCATCATTATCCGAATGTTTTAAGCAGTTGGAGCAAGCAATTGCATCCTGATGATCTAGAACCATTATTAGCGGCTTTAACGAATCATCTCAATGATCAATCAGGGCAAACTCCATACAATATAAAATTTCGATTGCGCTCCAAAAATGGAGAATATAGATGGTACCAAGCAGGTGGAGAAACGATACGTGACGAAAATGGAGTACCATTAAGAGTAGCAGGAACAATTCGTGATATAACTCATGAGGTAATGAAGGAAGAAGTCATGCGACAAGTTAATATGCAAATGGAAGGCTTATTAGTTTCGATTAACGAAATTGTACGCGGAATTGTTTCTGTAATGGAACGAGCTCAACATATATCGGAAGTACAAGAGCAATCTCATCAAGCAGTGATGGAAGTGAAAGAAAAAACAGAAGCATCAAAGGAGATTCCTAACTGATGAAAACGGTTGGACGATTGTCTAACCGTTTTGTTATGTTTACAAAGAAGTAAAAGAATAGGCGTATAAAACATACTAATTTTTTAACATCTCTTATATTTTATTAACTATTTTAAGCACCGTTTAATTAATTGTGCAATATTATAGTCAGCTTAATTTTTTTATTATAGTATAAAATAATAATGCCTATAGGGACTGATAGCGTTGAAGAATAAATTCAAGTTTCCCCTATCTTTAAAGTTCTCGATCGTATTATTTGTGTTATTGGGCATTGCAGTTGCACTTAATGGACATTCCTATCGAGTGAGTATCCATGTAATTGAAAGCGATATTCAAAAATCGTATTATGAGCAGCTGCAATTTTTATTATTTCAACTGGACAGTCAGGTAGATAATTTGGCTGCCAGCTTGTTAGAGCTAGAGGAAGATACCACTACTAAGCAATACATCAACACTACCGCCCCCGAGGATTTATATGATCTAAATACGCTGCGCTTTAATATGCATGAACGAGTAAAATTGCATAGTGCTTCTTCAAATTGGCAAATGGAAATTAGCGTTTTTTTGGAGTCAAGGAATGAGGTTATTTCAACAAATCCAGATATTGTTTATGAAGATCTTGCAGCATATGAACTAAATGATACGAGTAGCGGGATATGGAGCTATTATCCAAGCAAGAATAATAATGCAAACTATTTTTCACTGCTTCATTCCTCGTTAGATTATTCTATATTGGCACGGATTCCTGATACGTATATACGCGATATGCTTAAGAACTTTCAGCAGAAGTCAAATCGTCATACGTTAATGTATCATTCGCTTTATGGATTTATTGGCATACCGCCTGAGGAGCTGGAAGGCTGGGAGCAGCATATCAATTGGCAGAAGATGCAGCAGACTGGAAAAGAAATTTTAACGATAAATGGAAAACGTGTATTGCTCAATTATGCACCGGTAGAAAGCTTAAATTGGGTAATGATTGATATGGTTTTGCTAGATCAGGTTGTATTGCCAATCAAGGAAAGCAATCAATTTTTTGTGCTAGGTATAGTAGCCATGCTTGCTATTGGTGTTGTAATTTCGGTTCTTATTTATCGACAAATTCAGTATCCGATAAACGAGCTCGTGCAGAAGCTAAAGGATATTCGTTCAGGAAATTACTCCTCTCGCTTAGAAACGAAGCAGCGAGATGAATTTCAAGAGGTATTTTCAGGGTTTAACAATATGGCTGAACGTATTCAAGAGTTAATTGAAAAGGTATATGAGGAGAAGCTGCGTTTAAAGGAAGCCGAACTTAAGCAACTGCAGGCACAGATAAACCCGCATTTTTTATATAACTGTCTGTTTTATATTAAAAATATGGCAAAAATGGGCGAGGATGAGCAAGTTGTTGCGATGGCGCTTAATCTTGGTGAATATTATCGCTATACGACTCGTTTGGAGAATCCTCTTGCAACAGTACGAGAAGAAGTAAAGTTTTTGCAAAATTATTTAAATATTTTAAGCTTTCGTCGACCAATCCAATATGAAATTGACATTCCGGATAGGTTAATGGAAATGTCAATACCACGGTTGTTTATTCAACCTTTAGTTGAAAATGCTATTCACCATGGTATTCGTAATAGTGAGCAAGAGGGACAGATCCGAATAGAGGGCTCTATGATAGAGGGAGGCTTTATTATTAGCGTGGAAGATTCAGGAGACTGTCTCGATGATAGTACGATTGAACAACTTTATGAAAATGTAAATCGTCCGCTTACCCCAGATATCGGTTTTGGCTTATGGAATACCTGTCAAAGGGTGACCAACCTTTTCTTGCCTGGTTCAGGGCTGGAGTTTGAGAGATCAAGTTTGGGCGGATTAAAAGTATCGATTCGTTGTATTATAGAATCTCAGGAGGATACAAATGCTAAGCTTGCTAATAGTGGATGATGAAATGACGGTTGTTGATACATTGGCGTCTACAATTGATTGGGAGCATCTGGAGATTATGACGGTTTACAAGGCTTATTCTGCTATAGATGCTTTAAACATTTTAGCGGAGCATGCGGTCGATATTGTAATTGCTGATATTAATATGCCACGTATGACGGGGATTGAATTGGTCGCGCAAATTCATAAAAAATTTCGACATGTAAAGGTGGTATTGCTTTCAGGCTATGCGGAGTTTGCCTATGCCAAGCAAGCCATTAATTACGGGGTGTCAGATTATTTGCTAAAGCCAGTATCTGATGAGGATTTAATAGCCGTTATAGCCAAGCTAGTGACACGAATTAAAGAGGAATGGCAGGAGGTTATTTCAAAAAAGCGCTTTGTTCATACGTTAAAGGAAAACCTGCCAATCTTAAAAAATAAGCTGCTCAATGAAATATTAACTGGCAGAACGAAGCTTAATGCCTTATCTGATTTATTGGAGCTTTATGAGATGCCGTTCCGTTTTGGTGATGATATTTGCATTACCGTTATACGCATTGAGGAGGGCTTATCCGATTTTAATGAACAGGACATATATTTGCTGGAATATGCCATTATGAATATAGCTGTTGAAATGTTTGGAGATTTCTATGATCTATGGTCTTGCAAGGACGCAAATGGCTGTTTAGTGCTGCTTGTCCGCAATAAAATGACTAATGACATCGATAGTGCGGAGGAATCTAAAAAATATTATACCTTAGCGATGCAACTGCAACGCAATATTGGTTATTACTTAAAGCGTGTTGTTTCTGTTGTTGTTAGTAAATGGGGCAAATTCCCCAACGACATTAGCGGATTATATAGCCAAATGACAGAATATATTCGTTGCAAGCTTGCGAATGAATCGGGCTATTTTTTATCAGGTGAGCTGGCAGAGGATTTATATGTACAGCAACCGCTGCATCAACTGTACGAGACGCCAACGCTGCATCATTTATTAGAAAATCGCAGATGGGATGAATATGAGAATAAATTAAATAGATTAATACACGATATGAGGCAGGCAGAGAAATTATCAGAAGAGCATGTTCGCGAAGCCTATACAGTTATTGCCGGTTCATTTTATTTTTATGCCCATAAGCATAATCAATTGCTAAGTGAATTGGTTGGAGGTACTGCAATGCTTAATCGTACGATTCATTCTGTTCAGCAGTTAGCAGATTGGGCGAAATTTATGCTGGAAAAGATTAGATGCGGCGATCAAGCAGAGCAGCGAAGCTTGCGAGAAAAGATGACGTTAAAAATAAGGAATTATATTGATCGAAATTTAAGTACAGCATCATTACAGACTATAGCTGATGCGGTTTATCTTCATCCCGTCTATTTATCGAGACTATATAAGGCTGAGACTGGTGAAGGGATAAGTGATTATATTAAAAGGCAGCGAATGCTTAAAGCTGTTGAAATGCTAAAAGATGATTCACTAAAAATATACGAAATTTCAGAGCTGCTAGGCTTTAAAAATGCAGCATATTTTAGCAAACTTTTTCGTGAAGAATATGGCATGACGCCAATTGAGTTTCGAGAACAACTATAAAAGTTAAAAAAAGCTTCTTCATTAGGTCAGCTTAAAGCTGCAAGGTGGAGAAGCTTATTTATTTTTTAGTACAAATCTTATTTTTTTAGTGGAATAGCTGAAAACGCATAACAATAGGCACTAACACCTTTTGAGAGATTAGTCAATAAACCTCTACTAATGTTGAAATCGAGTTATTTAGTCGTTCATAGCTTAACTTTACAATAATGATCGAGCACAGGCTTATCACATAGCGGTGTCTGTTCTGATAGTCAATACTGCAGATTGCTTGGAGAACAGCGCACGGAATGGCTTTCATTCATTATTAGTCTGTCATTTATAAAAATATGGTGTTAATGGGGGATTGAAGATGAGTAAGAAGCGAATTAGTTTTATGTTGCTTTCATTTGCGGTCGTTACAAGTTTAATGTTATCTGCTTGCGGCAACAGCTCTAAAACGAACAGCAATACAAATGTCGCACCGACCAATGCAAATACAAACTCAAGCGACACTAATGCAACTGCTGATGGTGAGGATGTGACACTTACAGCTTGGATTATGCCTAATAGTCCAAAGCCAGACTCTGATTTTATGAATATTATGCAACCATACCTAGATCAACATCCTAATGTGAAATTAGAAGTTACAGTGCTTGACTGGGGTTCTGCTTGGACAAAAATTACTACTGCGGCAACAAGCGGGGAAGGGCCTGATATTTTGCAATTAGGTACAACCTGGGTGCCTGCAATTGCAGCGATGAACGGTATTGAAAATTTAACAGATCGTGTTAATGAAGTAGGGGGAGAAAGCAGCTACTTGCCAGCAAGCTGGAAAACTACAAAAATCGATGGCCAATCTGATGTTTATGGCGTTCCTTGGTTTGTTGATGCTCGTGCTCTATTCTACCGCAAGGATGCACTTGAGAAAGTAGGTTTAGATGCTGAAACAGCATTTAAGGATTGGGATACATTTAGAGAAACGTTGCGCAAGTTAAATGGCGTAGAAATCGAAGGTGAGAAGCTAGTAGCCTTTGGTGTGCCAGGTAAAAATGACTGGAACGTACCGCACAATATTTTCCCATGGATATGGGCAGCTGGCGGTTCAATTTTTAACGAAGATAATACAAAATCAACCTTCAATGATGAAAAAGCACTTCAAGGCGTAATGTATTACACTGGTTTAGCGAATGAAGGTCTTGTAGATAAAGCGTCTCTTGAGAAAAACTCTTCCCAAATCGAAAGCGATTTCTCAGAAGGTAAAAGTGCAGTTATGGTAAGCGGTTCTTGGATGATTAAAAACTTCTCTACGCCTTCAGAAGATGGCGGTGTTGCTGAGAAGACTGCTGCACAAAATTATGGCGTTGCTGCACTTCCAGCGGGACCTGCTGGCCAAGCAACATTTATTGGCGGAAGTCATCTAACGATCTTTAAAGGTTCTACAAATAAAGAAGCTGCTTGGGATGTAATTAAGTATTTATCTGATAATGAAGCTCAGCTTGCTTATGCTCAAGCTTCTGGACAATTGCCTGCTAAACTAGCTGTGATGGAGCAACTAGCTGCATCTGATGAAAATTATAAAGCGATGGTAGAGGCAACAAAATACGGTGTATCTTATCCATCTGTCCCTCAGTGGGGTCCTAGTGAAACAGCGCTTGTTAAATATTTCGGCAACATCTGGGATATTGTAGCGGGTGTAACAGGCACCTACAGTGAAGCAGCAATTCAACAGCAACTTGATGAAGCAGCTAATGAAGTAAATGCGATTCTAAATCAGTAAGAGCAGATAAATAAATGAGTGCTATCAAGTGTTCGCTTGATAGCACTCTTCATTAGAAGGAAGTGATAAATGTGGAAGCGCAAAAAGTTTCCGTTCAACCCAAAACTACACTTAAGACAAGATTTAAGCGAAGCTTTAAGGAACATCGGGTTGCCTATTTGTTTATTTTGCCTACCTTTATTTTTATGCTTATGGTTCATATTTTACCAATGATTCAAGGCATCATTATGTCCTTCTTAAAGCTTAATCAATTCACACTTAATCAATATTTGAAGGCTCCATTTGCAGGATTAGAAAACTATACGAATTTATTGTTTAATGAGTCTAACCCTGTTCGCCAAGGCTTAGGTTATGCTTTACGGAATACAGCAATCTACAGCGTAGTAGTAACGTTTGCTGTTATGGTGATTGGACTGTTAGTCGCTATATTGTTAAATCGTGATTTTCCAGGCAGAGGAATAGCCCGAACTGCCATGCTGCTTCCTTGGGTTGTACCTTCTTATGTTGTAGGGGTACTTTGGGGCTTTATGTGGCAAAAAGAAGGAATTATTAACTACATTTTAGTGGACATTCTGCACTTAATGAGTGAAAAGCCATTCTGGCTCATTGGTCAAAATACAATTTGGGCAATTATTATCCCAACGGTTTGGAGAAGTTGGCCATTTATTATGGTTGTATTTTTAGCTGGTTTGCAAACGATTCCAAATGATTTGTATGAAGCATCAAGAATCGACGGTGCAGGCAGATTAAGACAATTTTTTAGTATTACACTGCCGATGCTGAAGCCAATTATTGCCGTTCAGCTTCTATTCCAAATTATTAACAATGTGTATTCCTATAACATTGTTGCGATGATGTTTGGCAATGGAGCAGGATATCCAGGTAAATGGGGAGACTTGTTAATGACTGCTTTAACAAGACAGACCTTTGGCTATTGGTCTTTCGGTGTGGGAGCAGCAGCATCATTCCTATTAATGGCTTCTATGCTGATCATTGTCGGTATTTGGTATCGAATCTTTAGATCGGAGCTGAGAGCAGAATGAACGTAAAAGTGAAAAGAAAGAGAAGAATCGAGTATCATCTGTTAAATGTGCTCACTTGGTGTATTGTTGCCGTTGTTGTCTTTCCAATTTTTTGGATGGTTAAAGTATCTCTGCACACAAACGGAGAAATTTTACAGGGAATTACGAGCATTACTATTCCAGACCCGCAATGGGAAAACTATAAAAATCTTTGGGAAACTGTTAACTTCGGGCAGTTTTTTCTTAATAGCTTAATTATTTGTACGACAACGATGGTCATCTCGTGCTTCTTGGCAGTTTTAGCGGGGTATGCTCTTGCCAGATATAAGTTTCCTGGCTCAGGATTGTTTGGAATGAGTATTATTGGTACTCAAATGATACCAGGCATTATGTTCCTCTTACCAATTTATTTATTATTTTTAAGTATTAAGGACAACTTTGGCATTCCGATGGTGGATACGTATTGGGGAATGATCTTAGTATATACGGCATTCTATACGCCGATGAGTATTTGGATTATTCGCAGCTTTTTTGTTGCGATACCGAAGGAGTTAGAGGAATCTGCACGTATTGACGGCTGTAATCGCGTACAAGCCTTTTATCGAATTATTCTTCCATTATCCCTGCCAGGCATTGTAGCTATGTGTGTATACATTTTCTTGACTGCTTGGGATGAGTTGTTGTTTGCATGGGTGTTGACGACAACGCAGAACGTACAAACAATTCCGGTCGGTATTCGATTGTTTGTTGGACAGTATACAAACCGATATGACTTATTGATGTCCGCAGCTACAGTTGTTACTCTTCCAGTCATCATTACGTTCTTCTTAACGCAAAAATACTTTATTAGCGGCATGACAGCAGGAGCGGTAAAAGGCTAAAAATGATTAGCTATGTGATAATCTAGCGTACAAAGGAACAGTGAAACAGCATTCTCCAGTTAGGTAGGGAAAAGCTGTTTCTTTTTTTAATTAAAAAAGCACCGAGCTTGTCGCATCGGTGCTTTTAGCATTAGCCTATTCCTCTGTATATGGAGTGTACTTAATCCATTCATATTCTGCTGTCAGCGGTGAGGTTCCGTCATAAGCGCCGAGCCATTCATCGACGCCGATCCCATTCCATAGGTTCATCATAATTTTCCCTGGTGTGACAGGAAGGTTTTCGGTAGCAGTATGAACCAGCTGATCATCGATATACCAGTTAATTGCGTCCTTCGTCCACTCAAAAGCATAATTATGAAACTCCTCTGAAGCATCATAACCAAGATCAATGATTGCTTCATGCTCGCCAATGCCATTAGTAAAATAGTTAAGTTGAACCTTTGTTGTGTCCTTGCCAAGAAATTCAATGTCGATTTCATCCCAAGGTGTGCCAAATGACGGACCAGTATAAATGAAGAAGGAGGAAACGATGCCAATATTTTTAGCGGGTTTCATTCGCACCTCATATTTACCATAATGATAAGTTTCTAGCGTCTTATATTCTGAACAGCTTACGTTGCCAAGATCACTACTTGTTAAAGATAGTTGCATTGTACCGTTGGAGAACTGAATATTGCTGGCATCCCATGCACAATTGAAAGGATTGCCATTAGAATAACCGCTTGAAATTTCCCATTTTTCCGTATCGTGCTCAGATAAGGAATGCGTCCATGTCTCAATATTATCCTTTTGTGAGCAACCAATTAGCGATAAGGCTACAAGCATAACAAGTAACATTTTATATTTCACGTCAACACCACTCCATCCTTTTTTTCTAATAACATTTTAGATAGAAAGGGGAGGGTAATTAAACAATAATAATTCAACATTGTTATGTTATTCTTTACTAGTTTCATTGAGCGAATGATACCATTGATTGACCTCAGCAGTAATTTGATCACCGCCGTTAGCCTTCCAATACTGCACCAGTTTATCAAAGTAAGCCAATGGCTTCTTGCCATAGATGATTTGGACATAGGCTTCATGCAAGGTTTGCTGTAATTGATCTCCTTTTTTCTGCATTGTTGGTGTAGGTGGACCATTAAATTCATTAAGCAAGCGGCTCGGCAGCATTTGCTCAAGTGCGGGTTTTTCAGTTTCAGCAATCATATCGGTCCAGCTAGAGGGAATTCGCGCTCCGTCATAGGTGAGTGTATATGCTGATACATCAACGTAACCTCCGGGAATAAGCGAGCGATCTAAGGTTGGCTCTCCGTTCACTACAGTATAGTCATAATCCTCAGCCATACCGAAAGCATAGTTTCCTTTTCCGATGCCTTGTGTTTCGTAAAGTTCATTCATATAACGGAAAAAGGCTTGCGGATTTTTAATGTTTTTATTGATTAGCACTGCTCCATTTCTAGGCAAAGTGGCACGATGATATGACAAGCCCGTAGGTCCTTGAGGCAAAGCAATTGCGATAAATTTTGCTTCTGGATTTTTTTCTGTCAGCATATTAAGTGGCCAGAAACGCATCCAGTGCGGGCCTACGATGATCCCTGTTTTCTCCTGTGAGAACATTCTCGCAGCAGACACCTCATCCTGCCATGAGGCTTCATTTGGGAAATAGCCTGCTTCCCGCCATTCGATTAGTTTGGCTAGGCCTTGCTTTGCCGCAGGGTGAATCGATCCCAATTGTAGCTCGTTTGAATCTTGAAAAAAATTCCATTGTTCAGGAAGGGTGCCAAACATTCCAAATACCCAGCTTATATCGGCCATCCATGTGTTAATCGTATTACCTAGACTGACAGAAATTCCGTAAGTGTCATCTAGACCATTTTGATCAGGATCTTCATATGTAAAAGCATGAAGCACCTTCTCCAATTCCTCTAACGTTGTAGGTGGCTGCAAACCAACGTTTTCAAGCCAGTCTTCTCTAATCCATAGCAAAGGATCAGAATTATAATCATAGTCAAGGATAGGGATTGCGTAGTGTTTTCCATCACGTTCGTAAGGATACCAAACTGAAGGATTTTCATTCATTGCATTTTTCCAAATGGGTGAAGCATATTTTTCAAATAAGTCATCAACAGCGAGAAATTGTCCCGAATTGATTAACTGATGAACGACATCTGTACGTACGGGAACGATGTCAGGCATTTCTCGATTGTTTAATAACTGAAGCTTTAATTTTGTGGAAAACGTGTTATCCGGTTCAGTCCATAAATACTGAATATCAATACCAAGCTTTTCAGACACTGTGCGAGTGTGAATATTATCCTCGATACTTTCACCGTTCTTAAAGCTAAGGGATGGACGCAAGCTGAACACGGTCGTTAAAACTTCTGGTTGTTGGATGCTTTCAGAACGGTCATTTGCAGAGCGCCATTGCAGTAACGATTTAAAGAAAAATGCTGTTAATATGATAACGAAGGCAAAAATTATAAGGAGTAACCGCATTCTTTTCATAATATCCCCTCCCAAAGCCAGTACGTATTGTAAAAACTTTATATATATAATTGAGGGTTTTCCTTGATATATAAGTCTCGGAAAGCAAAAAACTTGCCACCCCCATAGTTTTAGGTTAAAAGTAAGGTTACCACACCGAACACTTAATCCCAAACAACTAGGAAGTGACAAGTTTGTATCCTCAATTATTAACCTATTTACTTGAATTTATCAAGTACCAAGATCAAATTATTAAAACTTTACTTACTCTTCTTATCGGTAAAAACATGTTTGATAAACCTAAAGAAGAGCCAATCAATAAACCATATCGTAAGCTTCAGGTGGATGATCTTCCGATCAACGAAACTCTTCAGAAGCTTGATTATCGAATCCTTCTAACAGAATACCTAGAGAAAAACGGTAAACATCTAAAGCCTGTTCAAAGGCGTTTGAATGCAAAGACGACTGTACCTAAATCTATGAACTGTCCGAAGTGTGGTGCTCCATCGGATTATCTTTATGCCAATAATGGGGGCAAAGGACAGTATCAATGTAAGGTATGTTCCTGTCTGTTTAATGATAAGAGCCGCTATTTGAAAGAGGCCATTTTAAAGTGTCCTCATTGTTCTAAGACTCTTGAAAAAATCAAAGAGCGAAAAGACTTTAACGTGTTCAAGTGTAAAAATAATGATTGTCCCTATTACCAAAAGAAACTAAATGGTATGTCTTCGAAAGAGAAGAGACAGTTTAAAAAAGATCCTCAATCCTTTAAGTTAAGATACATTTTCCGGCAGTTTCACATCGATTTTCAGCCATTGTCTAAGTCTTCCCCCAAAAAGCCCAAGGTTGATTTATCCAGGCTGTATGCGTCGCCACATACTTTGGGGCTCATTTTAACCTATCATGTCAACTATGGACTTTCGGCCCGTAAAACAGCTGCACTCATGAAAGATGTACATGGGGTAAGCATATCGCATCAAAGTATTTTAAATTATGAGAATGCAGTTGCCCTAATACTTAAGCCTTACGTAGATTATTATCCCTACGAACTTTCTGACCAGTTCTGTGGAGACGAAACCTACATCAAGGTGAATGGGCGTTGGCATTACTTGTTTTTCTTCTTTGATGCGGTAAAAAAGATTATTTTGTCTTACCCAGTATCGCCAAATCGGGATACAGTGTCAGCAATCCGTGCCATTGATGATGTCTTAATGAAACTGAAAGAGATTCCTAAAGATCTTACATTTGTGGTGGATGGCAATCCGATTTATCTCTTAGCTCAGCACTTTTTCGCTCAACACGATATTCAGTTCGACATCAAGCAGGTTATTGGACTTACCAATGAAGATCCTGTGTCAACGGAGTATAGGCATCTCAAACAAGTTATCGAAAGACTAAATCGCACATTTAAAGGCAATTATCGTTCAACACACGGGTTTGGATCCGAACAAGGATCTGTTTCTTTTGTGACCCTGTTTGTAGCTTACTTTAACTTTTTAAGGCCTCATTCTGCATTAGAAGGTAAGGTGCCAGTGCTTAATCCAGAGTTACTGCAGCTCCCGAATATGCCTGCGAGATGGACTAAACTGATCGCTTTAGCACAACAATGGATTAACGAACAACAACCAGCCTAACTTTTTGGTTTAGCAGAGCCCGAAGTAAAAACGAGCAATCGGCGGAGCGAACTCTTGACAAACCGAACTAGCCAATGGTTTAAAATGGAAAAACCAAGGGCTATTTAGCATGCCTTCTTTTTGTCCCCGTCGCCCTTGTTAAAGTAGAGTCAAACCATTGGCGTGTTTGTCAAGAGCGATTGCGTGGCCTTTCCACCCAACAAATGGGAGACGACCCGAACACCTATTGAGTTTTCATAGAACTTTTGACACTACCGTTCTTTCGCTCATAAGCTGGTGAAGCCGCATGCAGGTGTATCCGGGCGTGTCAAAACGGGCGGCAAAGTCATCAAGGTGCTTTCCCATTCAGTAAAACCGATTCATCAGTCTAGCCAAGAAAAAGGACAGGTCCATAATCCGACAGATAGGATGAAACATAAAGCCAGGGAAGCGCAAAAAGCAGCCTTTCGATTGATGACCATGCACCGTTCAAAGCAGCGGCTGCAAGCTGTTGCCAGATGGAACATTCGCATGATTCGTGTAGCGGAGAAAATGACTGCGGTACTCGCCAAAGGCATGATCGCTCTTTTAGGTGTTAGCGGTACGGTGATCATCTTGCTATGCATCATGATGGCTGTTGCTGCGGTTGTATCATCTCCTTTTGGCATCTTTGTCTCCAGTGATAATACGGATAGCGATGTATTGCCGCTTTCTGACATCGTACAAGACATCGACAACGAATTTGCTGTCCGACTGGAGGACATACGTCGGGATGCAGGCTCAGTGGATCGTGTAGAAATCCATTATCTCGGAAGCGCTGATAATACTCGCATCGATAACTGGATGGACGTCATCGCGGTCTTTGCGGTTCGTACCGTAATGGACAGCGAAAACGGCATGGACGTAGCCACACTGGACGCCACTCGGGTGGATGTGATTCGCTCCGTCTTTTGGGACATGAATCAACTGGACTCTTACGTGGAAACGATTGAACACAGGGAAACGATTACGGTGGAACATGAAGATGGGAGCACGAGTAAGGAAACGATAACCTGGTATGAATCGGTATTGCACATTACAGTTGCCAGTCATACTACTGGGCAGCAGGCCGACATCTACGACTTTACAATCGAACAAAGAGAGATCATGCATGAAATGTTGTCGGCGGAGTTCCGCCCGCTCATGTTCGCGCTTCTCGGTAAAGATATGGATGTTGGGTTAACGACTGAGCAGCTTGAAATCGTTTATCACGATCTGCCGAAAGGGGAATGGGGCGGTGAAGCTGTCCGCTTGGCATTGACTCGCTTGGGCGATCCATACAGTCAAGTTTTGGCCGGGCTAGACCGCTATACAGATTGCAGTTATCTTGTTCAATGGGTGTACCGGCAGTTGAGCATTCAGTTGCCGCGGACGGCGGCTGAACAAGCCAGACATTGTGTCGATAACGGGTGGACAATCCGTTTTGAAGATTTGGCTCCGGGCGATTTGGTCTTTTGGAGCTATGCCAGCAATGGTCGGTTTATGGACATTACCCATGTTGGCATCTATGCCGGAAACGGCAAGGTCGTCGATGCTTCATCCACTCGCGGACAAGTGGTTTACCGGAATTTGTTTGACGCCGATCAACAGGTGCTGTATGGGCGGCCGTTTCAAATGAACGTACAAAATGTTTATAGCTAAAAACAAAGTAACCCCGGGGAAAACTCTCCCGAGGTTACTTTGACCGATGCTTTCGGATTATAATTTCATTATAAACGATTATTGTCTCTACCGCTACTATTGTCTATTTCTAATGGTTCAAATAAATAGTTAGTATTTTACTTGGGCCGAGGTGCTAGTTGCGGTTTCTAAAATTCTGTTCCTCTCTTTGATAGTGGCTGTTGTCACCACTCTGTAGGTGTTGCCCGAGGTAACGTAATATTCTTTTTCAAAACTAATGACAATGTTTGTTCTGTAACGGGTATCCAATCCGCAAAAAGCGACTTCATAAGAATCAGAAAAGATAGTAACATAATAATTTTGATCTCTTCTGTTACATATTCTGATTTCAATCGTCATCATATAGTAGACAACATGATATTGCTTCAGTATCTTTTTCTGATAGCTATGAAATTTAATGGGAGGGAAGGGTTATGTAACTCAACTTTCGCAGCATGAAATGGGCAAACAGGCCTTGATGTAGCTGGGTAAAGTTGCAATCCATTGCTGGAGTTGACGTTGAATCAGAGCCGAAAGCTTTTTTCCTGCTTTCGTAGTGATTTCGTTGATCAGGATCGAGCAGTTGCTGCAAGGCGATGGCCCAGTCCAATGTGCCAACTTCGTCGCACAACACATAAAACAGACCGCCGAACGAGCGAGCATCCGTACTTTGCCGATGCTGCCAGGCCAGCAAAATATAGCGGGAGAATACAATCGTCGTATGGCTGATCAGTAAATCATAGGAGCGGCCTTGAAACTCCTTCTGCAAACGAAGCAGCGACTTGGTGCACTTGAAGAAGACCTCGATGCCCCAGCGGATCCCGTAAATACGGATCACGTCCTCCACGGAGAGGGAAAGATCCGTCGTTAGCACCGCGAGCCATTCGTTCTTCTTCGTGCGATGACGGACGAATACCACGTGAACCGGTATGCCGGAGGCAAGCTCGGTTCGAATCGAACGAAGGATGCCTCGTTTCTTGCTTTGCACCGGAGACGCTGCGGTGTATAGTTCTTTGAGCGACAGCTTCCGGCCTTGAACAAGGAAACGCTTATTGTCGTTCTTGACCATGCCGATCACGTCGAGCCCGCGGGAGGCGATCTCGCCAATGAGGGGCGCGTGCGTGAACCAACTGTCCATCAAGACATAGGAGGCCGTGGCTCCGGCGGCAAGCGCGCGATCCAACATCGATACAATCACCTGCGGAGCCGACAGGAGTGCTTCTTGACGTCGCTTATACCCGTTCGTCCGTTTGTCGATCTTCTCGTTCATGCCGTTAATGGCAGATTTGCCGGAACTGAGCAGCGCGAAGTCCAGCGGCAGGAAGGTATGGCCGTCGGACCATCCCATGGTGAGCATACGAAATCCCTTGTAATAAGCGCCGGTGGCATGATCTTTGAACCTGGCCAGCAACTCAACGGCTTTGCTGCGGTTGCGTTCGAACATGGAATCGTCGACGATGAAGACGGTGTCCGATCTGCCGACGTAAGCACGCTGACCTTCTGCACCGTCGCGACGCTGAGCGACGTCAGAAAACGACGCCAGGCAAAGCCTGCATGGTTGAGGAAACGATAGACGGCATCCTTGCCGGGAAAGGAGTCGCCCTTGCTGCTCTCGAGCAGTCGAAACCAATTCTTCTGGTGAAACAGAAGGACAAAGACGAGTTGGAATAGCCGAGCACAGCTAAAGCCAAATCGCTTACGGAATCCGGCTTGTTGAAGATGTTTCATCACTTTCAGTTCTTGAAAAGCAGGCTTTAATTCGTTTGGCAGTTGATTCAGATCGGGCTGATGGTCTATCATGATGGTTCTGTCTGGTAGTGATGGCTTGACACTCTCACTTTACCAAACGAAGTGGTGTTTTTCTATTTTGGCAAGCTGGCTATTCAACAGACCGTAAGACCGTTCTACAACTGGTTTTACATTGATTTTCTAGGTGCAAAAGTTGAGTTATGTAACATAAAAGAAAATCAAGGAACTCCGTTGCCTACTGTAATCGCTTACTCTTTTGTTAAAACAAAAAATGTTAGGAGCTATTCCTGTAATGAATTATATTGATCTTTGAAAAAGAAGAGTACCTCCAGTATTATGGGGTTCGGTCGAGTAAGCATAAGGGATTCGGGATTTGTATGTCGAAATCATATGCAAAGGAATCTTCGGAAAACAGCCCAAAATCCTTGCAGAAGGAGCGATGAAAATGTTCAAGACGACAGCACACCTCGACAATCAATTGATCCTGCCTGGCGATTTCTTTCTTCCCTTCGGCGGAAAACTGGATGAAGGGAATCGCTGGGTTCAGTTGGCTCAGTTGGTGTCGTGGGCGGCGGCTGAACAGAAATACGGTCGTTTCTTCAAAGACACCTTCCGCGGTCAGCAAACGATCAGCCTGCGGATGGGCTCGGCGCGCTGATCATTCAGGAGCGCATGCAGTTGACCGATAGAGAAACCCTGGCGTCGATCAGCGAGAATCCCTATATGCAATACTTCATCGGTTTGCCCGGATTTGTCATGAAGCCGCCGTTCCACCATTCCATGATGACGCATTTCCGCAAACGTCTGACGGACGTGCTGGCCGAGCTGAACGAGATCATCGCCACCGAGGGCGCGAAGGAAATGAGAGACGATGACAACGATCCAAGCAACGTGATCGGCGGCGCCACCGGAAGCGTCCGAACTTGAGACCGATGAGGCCATCGATTCCACCGCGGCGTCGGAAACGCCAGAACAACCGAATCAAGGGACACTGTTGGTGGACGCCACCTGCGCCCCAGCGGATGTGGCGTATCCGACCGATCTGAATTTGCTGAATGAAGCGCGGGATAAAAATCGTTCAGCAAACCCGAATCAGGGCCCCAAATCGCGAATGCTGTAGAACAGTTATTCGAGTACGAGAAAAGAGGCACGGTGTGGCGAGCGGAAGGCATTGCGCCAGTCGACTTTAATATGAGTCCAAAATCGCCCTAATCTGTACAACTTGCTGCCTCGCTTTTATGACACAACGAAAGACAAAATCATCGTTTAAAAAAGCGAGCTCCCTTTCTCTACATGGGGCTCGCTTTTCGAGATTCGCAGCTGAGCAAAGTTCAACTAACGTTATCCGTGAGGAGCTTAATGCTGCTACTGCCGCCTGAATATTTGCATATCCCCGCCCCATGCGTTATTATATTTTCATCGACAAATTTGCAGGTCTATACAAGGAGGTTCACACGCCTATGAGCCCCCGTACCAAAGAACAAAATGAGCTGATACGCATGCAGCGCAGAGAACAGATCCTGGACGCCGCCGCGCACGCCTACTTCCGCACGGGAGGCAGCTTTGATATTCGCGACGTCGCCCGCGAGGCCAAACTCGGTTACGGCACGGTATACCATTATTACCCCAACCGACATTTATTAATCGAAGATGTGCTGGATAGCGGCTTCGAGCGATGCGAGCAAGCCCTGGCAGAATGGGCGAATATCAGAGGCGGAAGCCCGAATGATAGTCAACTGTTGACGTATTGCAAGGCGTTGCTCCGGCTGTGGCAGTCGGATGCCCGCGCATATCTCGTCTACAAAATGGCGGCGGAACATTATGCAGGCTTGCCCGAGAGAGATCGGCACCCCGCCAAGAGACGATTCATGGAACGCTTGTACGTCCCGCTCCAATCGATCGCCCGGCGCGAAGACGACAGCGTCGACCATATGCTTGTCGTGCTGGTCGGCTGCAGCGGGCTACGCTACTATACGGGCGCTTCCGAGTTGGACGTCGATCGAATCGCCCAACTCGCAATGCAAGCTATTACGAAGGAGGAGTCCTGATACGAACATGATTATCCTAAAAAGCAAGCATGAAATTGAGGCCATCCGCAAGGCATGCCAAGTGGTGGCCGAATGCCATCGCACGATCGCCCCGCTCATCAAACCGGGCATCACGACGAACGAGATTGATCGCATATTCGAGGACATTATTTTGAAGCATGGCGCCAAGCCATACGAGAAGGGCTACAAGGGCTATCCATATGCGACGTGCGCCTCCGTCAACGACGTGATCGCGCATGGATTTCCTAGCGATAAGCCACTTGAGGAAGGCGATATCGTGACGATCGACACGGTCGCGGAGCTCGACGGCTGGCTCGGCGATTCGGCCTGGAGCTATGCGGTCGGGAAGATCTCGCCTACGGCCGAGAAGCTGATGCGCGTCACGAAGGAATGCCTTGACCTCGGCATCGCGCAGGCGCAGCCCGGCAATCGGCTCGGTGACGTGACAAGCGCGATCCAGCGGCATGCGGAGTCGCACGGCTTCGGCGTCGTGCGCGACCTTCTCGCCCATGGCATCGGCCGTGACCTGCACGAGGAGCCGACTTATATGCATATCGGCAATCCCGGCAAAGGCCCCCGCATCAAGGAAGGCATGGTGTTTACGATCGAGCCCATGATCACCGAAGGCACCTATTACATGACAATCGATCCGGACGGCTGGACCGCGCGAACGCTGGACCGCAAGCTTGCCGCCCAATACGAGCATACGATCGCCATCACGGCTGAAGGTCCACAAATCCTGACGGCGCAATAGAATAATTAGTAGTCGACCAACGGGATGGTCGGCTGCGGAGGCTGCCACAGCTTTGCCCGCCAATGGATGGGTCGAGGAGGAGATCGAGTTCCATACGCTCGACTCCGCTTGCTCCATTGTGTTCGGTTATGGAAGACAAGCGAAAGCGCTCATGCCCGCCGAGATGACGCGGTCCGGGCGGAAGCGCAAACCATGTGCCCGTTATACGATGAATCGTGCACGTGATTGGAACCCCAGCTGATCTCCCGCCAAGATCCGGCTTCTCCGATCATTTGCAGTTCAATTTGCTTCATTTCATAACCTTTTTAAAGGTTTCCCTTTTTTCTTCAACAGACGAATGAAGGTGCTCCCACTTGTTATCCAAACGTTTTACCTCTTGGTCGATCTCATCCATCTGAAGGGAGAAGTCACGAAAGGCCTTTTTCGTTTGTTCAATTCGCGGTTTTTGCCGATTCAACCGCTCAAGCCACTCTTTGTAGTAAAAACGGGAAAATTCAATAAGATGATGCTCCTCATGAGGCGCCCCCTCCCATGTACGACCAATAAAACGAATCATCTCCTGCGGCAGATAACTCGTGTGCAAGCGCGGTTCGACAGGAAGATCCAACGCTTCGGGCAGCCGGCTGATCGAGTGTGTAGTGTAGACTAAAAGTACCCCGAAAGAGCAAAGTGAAATCCCCGGAAAAAACAAGCAGAAATCCCCCAATAAATCGTGGGGGAATAGACCGCAACAGAAGACTCCTGTACCCTATTCATAGAGAGAAGCGAAAGGTTATGGGGACGGGGAGATGCTCAAGATGGGACAGATCGAGACGATCAAAGATTTATCCGGGTTTTATTTTTATATTCGACTAATTAAAACTGCTTACCAGTATTCGTTCACACCCTGCTCAAGAAATAATGAGCTCTGCGAAATTATCCAAGCGTAAGAAATCGCCCCCGGCTTTCGTCAACGAAAGCGAGCGGCGACAACTCGGCTGACACGAGGTCTGTACAAAGAACTGCTGGTCATGCAGGAGCTTTATCGTCATCATCGCGCTGCTGCACGCAAGACCGTCGTGCACGGCTAAAACGAGATATGTTCAGCAAGCCCTGCTTAAACGATACGCGCCGATCCTCACCTGTCTCATGCCTGTGCCCATGATGTCTGGGTACTCGACCTCGCCATCGATTGTGGCGAATCAGAAATACGCGGGGGGCTGCACCGTTATCGCCAGGAACAACTGCTTATGCGGTCAGGGGTGAAACTGTCGCGTCAGTCGATAGCGAACTGGCTGATCGCAGACACCGAGCAGCGGATAGTGGCTCTCACCACTGTACGGCTAAATGGACGCCGAATGACTGAAACGGGATATCATGCAGTAGTTATCTTGCCAGATTTCCACTATATTGATCTGTTCATTCACTCGTCCTCGGCCAGCCGCCAGTTGTCCATTTTTTCTCCAAGTAACCGACAACTGCCCACGTCATCAGACTGCTCACAATCGTGAACGGTGTTTCCGGGTACAGACTGATCAAAGTAAAACTGACCGTATTGTTCAAAGCATGCAACACCATCACAAGCAGGATGGAGCCTGATCGTTCAAAGATAAAATTGGTGATATAGTTCATGGCGACGATGGACGCTGTAAACCCAATCAAAGAAGGCACAAGAACAGCCAGCCCCGCGTCCACATACAAAATAAAGAGCAGCGGATAGTGCCATAATGCCCAGATGAAGCCCCCCTTCCATGCAGCGTGCCAGAAATCTTGTTCCCTTGTCTTCAAATAAGGATACAGATATCCGCGCCAACCAAACTCCTCGGTTCCGCTTGTCAGCACATTTGAAATGAAATATCCGATTACGGATAACGCAACCGCTTGCCAGGTTGCATCCGCCAAACTGCTGAGCAGGATGCTGAGTACGAACATCGGAATTGCGATCACGATCGGAATAGATAATGCGAAACGGATATCAGCTCGACCGGGACGTCTGAACAGTATAACTCCCTCTCGGGTACGGACCGCAAGGAATCCGAGCAAAGGACCGAACACGCCTAGTGCGAATAACAGTTGAACAATGGAAAAATTTCCGGCAAGATGAAAAATCGTCATATCCGTTCGTAAAAAATGGTCTGTCGATCTGCTCCACCGATAAGCTGAAATCCAACACCCCCATGTCCAACCGAAAGAAATGATCAGATACACAATCAATGCTGATTTCCGAATCATGTTTATTTCTCCTTTTCTGTTCATCTACAATGAAAAGCTCTCAGGATCTTTTCCCAAGAGCTTCATTGCAATGGTCGTTACCGATGGCAGGAAAATCTCAACCTTTCGGAAATGATTTGTGTTGATTAAGTTATCATAACATGAGCGGAAACTGCGTCCAAGACGGAGGCTCCATGGCTAATTGTAATTCTTTTGGTATCATGGCTTTTCAATCAGGGTATTTGAGGTATGCCTTTTATCTGCTGGCGCTATCCCACAAAGCAAAGAACTTCAGGGGATGTTTCCTTATTGTGATCAGGAAAATTGTCCAGTAACGTTCGTTCTTCGATTTTAGCCTGGGTTAGTTACAGGTATCCAACCCGTTAGCAGCGCTCCGCCTTCCGAATGGTTGCCTGCGGAGAGCTCACCTCCGTGAAGCCTTACAATTCGTTGTGAAATGGTCAGCCCTAATCCGCTACCTCCAGTTGAACGATTTCTAGATGCTTCACCACGATATAGAGGTTCAAAAACTCGATGTAGTTCTTCCGAGGAGAAGCCCGGGCCGGTATCACGGATCATAAACTTTATTTTGTTACCTTCTTTATAAGATTGAACAACAATTTCACCATACGAGGGTGTGTGTCTGACGGCATTATCCAACAAATTGTTCATCGCTCGTTCCAATAAATGCACATCACCGTTAATGAAGCAGTCGTCTTCAATATGGGTCGAAATCGAGAGGTTCTTTTGGCGAGCTAGCGGACTTAAACTGTCAATCGATTTCAGGATGATGAATTTAATATCAATCTTCTGATGATGAAGATCCATCTGCACATGCTCCATCTTTGTAAATGTGAACAGGTCCTCTACCAACCGGTCCAATTGCGCCGATTTTTCCTTACAAACGGCCAAATATTTGGTTATTTTATCCGGGGATTGGGCAATGCCTTGTTCCAGACCATCCAAGTAACCTCGTAAAGCGAACAATGGGGTACGCAAATCATGAGCGACAGCTGTAATGACGAATCGGCGCTCTTCTTCCAATTCCGCTTGTTTTTGAAAAGCTTTTTGCATTCCATTCACCATCATTTCGAATGCATCGCGTACCTCAGAGATTTCGGTGATATAGGATCCAGGCAACTCTACGTCCCAATCTCCTGCAGCGACTTTTCTGGCTGCAAAGCTCATCTTTTCGAGAGGCTTAAGAAGAAACCTTCGCATTTCAACACCGACAATAAAAAAAGCTAACAATAGCCCGGTAAATATCGAAATGAACTTAGCCGCATTTGACTTCGGAAGATAAATAATGACCTTTCCGAGCAAATGCCCGTCCTCTATAATGGAGAACCGTTCGGTAGAAGGCAATATGCCATGGCTCTGTGGATTAGAACGGTAAATTTCTTGATCTGATGCAGATAGAATAGCCGCTTCCATTTTCGCTTGTTGCAACTCATGATGCAATTGGTTTTGCCAATTCGGATCCCTCCATTTGTTCGAATTGGTTTCGATCAGCTGTACGATCTTCTCGATCCATTGTCCTTGCAGAATCTCGGCTTGAGCTCCGTTTTTTGCGAAGCTGAGCGTTTTTGTCTCTATGAAGTGTGTTGTCACATAAAAGATCCACGGCACTAACATTAAGAAGAAGAAAAGCAGTATAGTAAACGAACGAATACGAAGTGTTCTCATCTTAACCTCCCTCGAAGCGATACCCTATTCCCCATACGTTGACTAGGTATTGAGGATGGTTCGGATCGGATTCAATTTTCTCGCGAAGTCGACCGATGTGCACCCGAATCGTATGCCTGTCACCTACCCCATTCCAAAATTTCGAAAGTATCTGTTCATATGAAAAAACATGCCTGGGGTGTTCGGCAAATAATCGCAATAATTCATATTCCCTCGGGGTGAGCACTACACTCTTCCCATCCACGAATACTTCTCTTGTGGATAGATTTAGCTTGATGCGGCCAAAATCCAAGATTCTCTCACTCATTTGCAGTTGGGAAACAGAACGTCGTAGTACAGCTTTTATCCTGGCTACAATTTCACCGGGTGAAGCGGTTTTGACAATATAATCATCGCCGCCGAGCGTCAGGCCGCGAATCTTGTCCACATCGTCGCTGCGTGCGCTCAAGAAAAGGATCGGAACGTTACTCTTCTCCCGAATCCGGCGACATAACTCAAACCCGTTTTGACCCGGCATCATGATGTCAAGAACAATACAATGAATGGAATTCTGCTCAAACAATGTCCAAGCTTGAACAGAATCGCAAGCGGTTATAACGCGATAATTTTCATACTCTAAAAAGTCGCTCAATAGTTCAACAATGCTTTGATCATCGTCTACAACCAGTATGGTACTGATTTCACTCATGAATATCCCTCCTTTGAAAACTAGTTTATCATTTAACCCCATGCAACAAACAGAACCACCTAATTTGTGATGATTTGTTTATTGTTTTGTGACCTTTATACAACTTCATTTGAGATACTTGTTTGTTACGATACTTCTTGCCGAGTCGGACAGCAAATATCGCGAGTTAGGGCCCGTTCTACGCAAAAACGGATGAAGGAGGTTGACAAACTTGGAATACGGAAGTTTCTCATTTTTTCCATTCGGTGCTCTATTTTGTCTTACGCTTTTTTCTTTTGTCGCAATTCGAATTTATCTGATTCGTCATCGCTACAGAGATTCCAATCCAAAAGACCGTGACATCGCATTGATTCTAAAAGGTCGGATGGCGAGTGGTGAAATCGACGAGAAGGAATATCACAGGCTGAAGGATCTTCTGACAAAATAACTTTTCCCTGATACGATCCGCAGGTTCGAGGATCAATCTATTGACTTTGAATATGAGGAGGTTTATGGATGTTAACGGTTCAAGTCGTGCTTTTTGATGGCTTTGACCTTCTGGATGCCATTGCACCTTACGAAGTTTTTTGTGCCGCGGCAATGTATGCTGAACACGCGTTAAGCGTAGAATTCGTTACCGCTGAAGGGCCGAGATCCGTCACCAGCGGCATCAACGGGTTAAAAATTGAAGCGAGTGGCAGACTGAACCCGGAACGAACAGGCATCATTCTTGTACCTGGCGCGTCGGGCGACGTCGAAGGAGATGGGCCGAATTCGCCCCCAGCCATTCTGTCGCGGGCACTGAATACCGAATTGGTTGAAATGATTGAGCAAGCACTCGGGCAAAATGACATCATCGTTGCCACGGTTTGCGGCGGTTCCCTGTTACTGGCCATGGGAGGGCTCTTGGAGGGCAGACCAGCGGTAACGCATCATCTGGGCATGGATGTACTTGGAGCAACCGGAGCCATTCCCGTTCCTGCACGCGTAGTGGATAGCGGCAACCTGGTCACTGGTGGCGGCGTTACTTCGGGACTCGATGTAGCGCTGTATCTGGTGGAACGCGAGCTTGGACCGCGCATCGCGCACGCGGTAGAGCAACTGTTCGAATACGAACGGAGAGGAACGGTCTGGCGGGAAGAAGGAAGGGCGCCTGGCTCTCACAAGGCAGAGACCGACGAAGAAACGAACGCGACGAACAATATGGGGATGATTTATGATACCCCGGATATAAAATTACCCGGAGAATCTGACTTCGACGGGGATTGGGATACAACAATTGCTACGCCTGTTGGAAAACTGGAGGTCAAGCTCTCCATTTCCATAAGGAATGGGTTGGTCCAAGGCCAGGCTACACAAGGGGATGAGACGGTCGAGTTTATAAATCCCTTACTTCAGGACAATAAGCTCACCTGGTCGCTGCGCGTCACGAAACCTATGCGGTTAAATCTAAAATTCGAAGTTACCGTGCGTGGAGATGACATGATTGGATTCGCCAGGGCCGGCATACTGCCTGCATCCAAATTAACAGGCAAGCGTGTTACCTAACCCATAAATGCGATTTGGCAATTAAAATGAGGGGATGGATCGCATGAAGGAGTGGAAAATATCATACGGCTTATTGGCCTGCATCAGTATTCTATTTATCCTTTACGCTTTGGTGGCCAATTTTATTATCGATCCCGAAGCAAAGGCGTTTATAAGCCATAAAATCGGCCTGAAGCGCGAACTTAATCTTCCGGTCTGGATCAACGTTATGCACGTTCATGTTGCGTTTGCCTGCATCGCCATGGCGACAGGGTTGCTCAACTTCTCCAACCGCGTCCTTGAAAAAAGCCGCAAGTTCCACCGTATAAACGGCTACGTTTATTTAGTATCCGTCCTTCTTGTCGTGATTACTTCCGGATATATGGCTCCTTATGCTACCGGAGGAAAAATAAGCAGTATGGGGTTCAACGCTCTTAATCTAATATGGCTGTTTATCACCATTACGGCGCTTGTACAAATCAAAAAGAAACGCATCATTCGGCACCGGAACTGGATGATCCGAAGTTACGCCTTTTGTTTTACGAACATGACAATTCATCTCATCACCTCCCTTTTTTATCAGGGATTTGGTCTCAACTACGCTACCAGCTATACAATAGGGGTTTACGGCTCTATTGTGCTGCTGTTGATCATTCCTAACATCATTATCAGAAATATCAATCGATCCAGAAAGGCAGTGGTAGGATGAAAAAAATTATAGGAGTACTCATGTCGTTTGTACTAGTTCTATGTCTAGTTACCTCTGCAGCAAGTGCGAATTCAAAAAAAAATAATGATCCATTCAAAGACAAAAGGATGCATGTTCAAATCGTCTTGTTCGATGGTTTCGATCTGCTGGACGCATTAGCACCATACGAAGTATTTGCTGCTGCGGGAATGTACTCAAACGGAGCAGTTACTGTGGAATTGGTTTCCGCGGAAGGCAAGCGTTCTGTCCCGAGCGGTCTGAACGGGCCGGCTCTCGAAGCGCAAGCTGCATTAGACCCCAAGCGTCCTGGAATCATTTTGGTGCCCGGGGCTTCGGGCAAGCCAGCAGGAAATTCGGAAGATACCATTCCGAATATTTTAAAGAAGGCCATGATGACGGGCTTGTCGGAGAAATTGAAACAAGCTTTTAACAATGAGGAAGTTATTGTAGCTACAGTATGCGGTGGTACACTGCTGCCTGCGATGGGAGGTTTGTTGAAAGATAGACATGCGGTTACCAATCAAATAGGCATGGAAGCGTTAGGAGCTCTCGGTGCAATTCCGATTGAAGCAAGAGTCGTTGAAGATGGTCCTCGCTTCGTAAGCGGGGGAGGCGTGACTTCGGGTCTTGATGTGGCCTTGTATTTGGTTGATCGTGAGTTAGGTCCTCAAATCGCAAATGCTGTAGAACAGTTATTCGAGTACGAGAAAAGAGGCACGGTGTGGCGAGCGGAAGGCATTGCGCCGATCCATTTTGACGAAAACTAATACCGATCCGATAAGAGCAACAGCGGCAGACTAGGATGATGCAAAACACCCTGGCCTGTCCGCTGTTGTTGGCTCGATCACAGGCCAAAAGAATACAACTGGCCTGGGTTTGGCTAAATTTTCTTGGGACTGACTTGCATCTTATCCAAAACAAAGTTATCATAGATACATGAAGTCTTTAATTCGAATGGAGGAGTGCTATGAAAACTCACAAGCCACTGATTATGCGTTTGAGGTGATGTTCCATTTACTGGCAACAACGCCGGACAAGATTACTAGACCCATCTTATGACAAATTAAAGATATTATATATCCATAGTATATTTAATCGAAAGGAAGATCACGATGGCTATTCAACATGCGAAAGATTCTACTTTTAATGAGATGGTGCAAACGGAAGGTATAACAGTAGTGAATTTTTGGGCCGCTTGGTGCGGTCCATGCAGAATGTTTGCACCTGTATTAGAGGAGTTTGAAAGGGAAGCAAATGATTCCATTAAAGTCGTTAAAGTTAATGTAGACGAAAATCCGGTAACCTCTTCACAATTTCAGATTATGAGCATCCCGACAACCATTATATTCAAAGATGGACAGCCTCTATATAAAGAAATAGGCATATTGTCGAAAGGTGAACTGCAGCAGCTTGTTGGCTCCAAATAAATCAACAAAAAAGGGGAGATTCTTTTGATTTATGATTGTGCTATTATCGGCGGAGGCCCGGCAGGACTCAATGCGGCTCTGGTACTTGGGCGGGCCAGACGCAGTGTTGCGTTATTTGATAACAGCCAGCCCCGAAATGCGGTTACACATGCCTCTCATGGATTTATAACAAGAGACGGTGTGACACCCGCCGAGTTTAGGCGTATTGCATATGAGGAGGTTCTGGGGTATCCCTCCGTTGAACTTTTACCTTGGGAGGTAACCGAGATTCACCGGACTGATCACAGGTTCGTCGCCGTGGCGTCAACCGGAAAACGGATTGAAGCACGCAAATTACTGATCACCACTGGACTTAGGGAGATTTTCCCGGATATTCCAGGTTTGCGTGATTGTTATGGAACAAGTTTGTTCAGTTGTCCCTACTGCGATGGTTGGGAGCTTCGAGATCAGCCGCTAATTGTTGTTTCCGAGAACTCTGGAGTGTTTCATATGGCCAAGCTGCTCTATACCTGGAGTAAAGATCTTGTGGTTTGTACAAATGGGCATGCGGTTCTGGACAACGATCAAAAACAACTGTTGAAATCCAGAAACATCGAAGTGGTTGAACAAGCAGTAACGATGTTTATCGGTCATGAGGGGAAATTGCGGCAGGTGGAATTTGCAGATGGCACGCGAATCGAGAGAACGGGAGGATTCATTACACCGGAATGGAAACCGAAGGCGTCTTTTCAGGGTTCGCTTGGTTATGAGGTAAATGAGTTTGGCGGTATCGCCACAAATGAGTGGGGCAAAAGCTCGGTTCCAGGTGTGTATGCCGCCGGGGATGCAGCTTACGTCATGCCTTCCCAGTTGATTTATGCCGCAGCAGGCGGAAGCAAAGCGGCGATTGGCATCAACATGGAGCTGACCGAAGAGGATTTCGTTTAGCTCTAAGTGGACATGTCCTTCTCTTGGGGAAAAGTTTCTTAGAGAGAAGGACTTTTTTCAAAAGTCATAAGTGTAATGACTGCATCAAACAGAAAGGGATGAAGAGGATGATGACGAACGATTTTTTTAATGATGCCGTTTGGGAAGCAGCTTGGAAGAAGGATCCAGATACAGCGATTAGCAAAATGAAAAAAGTTGGAATTGATCCAGCACATACTTTTGACCATAGGGCAAAGTCATTTAACGAGCAGGCGTTTAGCGAAGAAGGCAGGCGAAGAACAAAACGGATAATGAATTGGCTGGAAAGTCAGGGTGTGATATTTAAAGATATCTCCATATTAGACATTGGAGCGGCCTCAGGCGGATTTACAGTGCCGTTTGCGGAGAGAGGGGCTAGTGTTACTTCTGTGGAGCCTAGTCTTCCATTAGTTGAGCTCTTGAAAAGTAATATAACGGGATTAAAGAACGGGAATGTAGAGATTGTGGCTGAGCCTTTTGAAGACATTGATATTCAAGCAAAGGGGTGGGAAAAAGCCTTTGATTTCGTATTTGTCTCCATGTGCCCGGTTATTGCCGACTGGGAGAGTGTGGAGAAAGTGCTGAGCTGCGCACGACAGTATTGCTATATCAGCCTGTCTGTCGGCTCCAGGGAGCACAGTCTGGTAAAAGAGATTTGGCCTTTGGTCACTGATCAGCCCATGAAAACGGAACATTTGGAAATGGCTTATTTGCTCCATTTACTGTATCTCAAAGGGTATTCCTATCAGTCGCTCGTAACCCGGGAAATGAAATCTACAGAGGTACCTAGAGACACGGCGCTCCAGGAGGTGATGGAATGGCTGAGAATCTTCGGTTTGCCTGCGGACGACCAGAACAGGAAAATCATAGCCAATTATTTGGAACGGACCTATCCGACGGATAAGGTTGTCATCCAGCAGGGTGGGCGTTTTGGCAAGGTGCTTATTCAGTTGAAGGATCAGAGCATGTACACCGGTGTCCAAGAATTTTCCCATAAGTAATTTCTTTAACTATATAATGGACAAAAAATATCTGTAATATCTACAAACTGGAGTGTCTGTAGTAAATTGAGGAACGTTATGAAAAGAAAACCTGTAATCATTGTCGCATCTCTAATCGTCGCGAATTTTTTGGCACAACTCATGCAAACCATGCTGAACACGGCTTTGCCACAAATGATGCTTGACCTTGGAATCCAGGTCAATCGGGCGCAATGGCTGATCACCGTCTATCTTCTGGTTTCTGGAATTGTCATCCCTGTGACGGGATTCCTGATCGGAAAATACTCGACGCGAACCCTGTTTTTCGCATCCGCTGGGGCCTTTACGACAGGGACGCTAATTGCCGGCTTCTCCGTCGACTTCACATTGATCCTAAGCGGACGAATTATTCAGGGGATTGGCGCCGGATTGCTGGTACCGGTGTTCCTGAATACGATTATCCTAGTGTTCCCAAAGGAAAAACTCGGGGCAGCGATGGGACTGGCCAGTCTCATTGTGGGACTCGCCCCTGCACTGGGGCCGACGATTTCCGGCTTCGTGATTCAACATCATTCTTGGAGAATCTTATTCTATGGGGTGGCGCCCATAGCGATCGCGAACCTGTTTGTCGCCTATTATTGCTTGGAAAACGTTTGGGATACGCATAAAGCGAAATTGGACTGGAGATCGATTCTTTATTCAAGTTTGGGCTTCGGCAGTCTGTTGTATGGATTTAGTATCCTTAGCGATCAGGGAAAAGGGATTCAGCTTGCGCTGACCTTCCTTATCGTGGGATTCGCACTGTCGTTTCTGTTTGTGAAGCGCCAATTCAAACTGGCCGTCCCTTTGCTTGATTTCAACGTATTTCGTTACCCCAGATTTACTTATGCATCGATTATAGGCGTAGTCCTGTTCATTGTGATGGCCGGGGTGGAACTGCTGCTCCCGATATATGCACAAAATGTCAGGGGACTACTGCCTAGAGAATCGGGGCTAATGCTGCTCCCAGGTGCATTGCTGATGGGGGTGTCCGGAGTGGTATCGGGTAAAATCTACGACCGTTATGGCGGTCGCTATTTGATTCGGATCGGCTTCTTCGGGATAGCCGCCGTAACGGCTCTATTAACGATAGCGCTATCGATTCACGCTCCGTATGGTCTGTTGGTAGGGTTATATGCGTTGCTTATGACCGGGGTCGGTTTTATGATGACCCCAATTACTGCTTTTGCCATGGCGAGCTTGCCGAATTCGATGATGAATTACGCTTCGCCGATGACCACGGCCATACGTACATTGGGCATGTCAATGGGCGGGGCACTGCTCATCACCCTGGTGACAATTACCGCAGATTATAGCTCATTCTCTTTTCCGATCAATATGCATCAAGGAATTCAAGCCGCGTTTTGGTCACTAGCCCTCGTTGCAGCGAGTGGTTTTCTTCTTACTTTCTTTGTTCCATATGGTAAAGGTTCAGTGGAATCGTAGGTCTTGGAGTGTTGCCAGTTACAACGAATAAAGGAGTAATAAGGGAGGCGATATTTGACATAAGCCAATATAAAAAGTTATTATGGGCACATAAAGTCCATAATTGAGGTGAACATCACGTTATGAAATTTTCTAAAGCGACAAACTATGCTCTTCATACGATGCTCTTTCTTGCCGCATTCCCGCCGAACAAACTTATCGGCGTACAGCAATTGGCGGAGAGACAAGACGTTTCTCCAACGTATTTATCCAAAATCCTTACCAAGCTGGTCAAGGCAGGAATGATTGAATCGACTTCAGGAGCCAATGGTGGATATCGCTTAAAACGGAATTGGGAAGAAATCTCGTTTCTCGACGTGATTCATGCCATTGAAGGCTCCGCCTCCTTATTCGACTGTGAAATGAATCATGGATCAGAGTGTTTAGTTCAGAAGGTGATGGTATCGGCTGAAGAGAAAATGGAGGACTTTTTAAAAAACCAAAAATTATCTGAGATTGCTAAGAAAATGACGGTAGTTCTTTGAAGAAAAACTGTTTTTATGAGAATGGTTTATTTTATTAAACCGTTTGGGAAAAGCATGAAAGGAAGATATACAAACGGCATTGAACAAGATTGTGCTGCGTTAGATTGATACCATTGTCCTCTCGACCGCATCGATGTCGCGAAGAAGAGCTCTCGATATACCTTAATGGTGAATCGAGAGCTCTTCTTTTGCATATTCGGAAACTTGTCGAATGCAGGAGCCTGGAGGGTCTGGTTTAATTCGTGAAATGATGGGTCAGGAATCGGGATGATGGACTGAAAAATAAAGTATTAGACGGGAAAGCACTCGTCCCTATTCTTCCTCCGCAGGATAAATTGCCGACGTTCGGACAATATCGTTACTGGTTCAAGACTTGGAAGATACCTTAAAAAGGCGGATTAGTTTGCGTTCTCAATTGACAAATATAATAGTATTTGTTACCGTGGATTTTTCTCGGGAAGTCATCACCAGTTCAAGCACCCAACCCAAAAGGGACGAACAACCGTCAAACATCCTGACAAAGACATTCCCGTTCCTACGCTCAAAAGCATTGAACGGCGGTCGGGGTTAAAGTTTGAATAGCCCCGGCTCCCTCCCGACCATTCAAACGTATTGTAAAAACTTTATATATATAATTGAGGGTTTTCCTTGATATATAAGTCTCGGAAAGCAAAAAACTTGCCACCCCCATAGTTTTAGGTTAAAAGTAAGGTTACCACACCGAACACTTAATCCCAAACAACTAGGAAGTGACAAGTTTGTATCCTCAATTATTAACCTATTTACTTGAATTTATCAAGTACCAAGATCAAATTATTAAAACTTTACTTACTCTTCTTATCGGTAAAAACATGTTTGATAAACCTAAAGAAGAGCCAATCAATAAACCATATCGTAAGCTTCAGGTGGATGATCTTCCGATCAACGAAACTCTTCAGAAGCTTGATTATCGAATCCTTCTAACAGAATACCTAGAGAAAAACGGTAAACATCTAAAGCCTGTTCAAAGGCGTTTGAATGCAAAGACGACTGTACCTAAATCTATGAACTGTCCGAAGTGTGGTGCTCCATCGGATTATCTTTATGCCAATAATGGGGGCAAAGGACAGTATCAATGTAAGGTATGTTCCTGTCTGTTTAATGATAAGAGCCGCTATTTGAAAGAGGCCATTTTAAAGTGTCCTCATTGTTCTAAGACTCTTGAAAAAATCAAAGAGCGAAAAGACTTTAACGTGTTCAAGTGTAAAAATAATGATTGTCCCTATTACCAAAAGAAACTAAATGGTATGTCTTCGAAAGAGAAGAGACAGTTTAAAAAAGATCCTCAATCCTTTAAGTTAAGATACATTTTCCGGCAGTTTCACATCGATTTTCAGCCATTGTCTAAGTCTTCCCCCAAAAAGCCCAAGGTTGATTTATCCAGGCTGTATGCGTCGCCACATACTTTGGGGCTCATTTTAACCTATCATGTCAACTATGGACTTTCGGCCCGTAAAACAGCTGCACTCATGAAAGATGTACATGGGGTAAGCATATCGCATCAAAGTATTTTAAATTATGAGAATGCAGTTGCCCTAATACTTAAGCCTTACGTAGATTATTATCCCTACGAACTTTCTGACCAGTTCTGTGGAGACGAAACCTACATCAAGGTGAATGGGCGTTGGCATTACTTGTTTTTCTTCTTTGATGCGGTAAAAAAGATTATTTTGTCTTACCCAGTATCGCCAAATCGGGATACAGTGTCAGCAATCCGTGCCATTGATGATGTCTTAATGAAACTGAAAGAGATTCCTAAAGATCTTACATTTGTGGTGGATGGCAATCCGATTTATCTCTTAGCTCAGCACTTTTTCGCTCAACACGATATTCAGTTCGACATCAAGCAGGTTATTGGACTTACCAATGAAGATCCTGTGTCAACGGAGTATAGGCATCTCAAACAAGTTATCGAAAGACTAAATCGCACATTTAAAGGCAATTATCGTTCAACACACGGGTTTGGATCCGAACAAGGATCTGTTTCTTTTGTGACCCTGTTTGTAGCTTACTTTAACTTTTTAAGGCCTCATTCTGCATTAGAAGGTAAGGTGCCAGTGCTTAATCCAGAGTTACTGCAGCTCCCGAATATGCCTGCGAGATGGACTAAACTGATCGCTTTAGCACAACAATGGATTAACGAACAACAACCAGCCTAACTTTTTGGTTTAGCAGAGCCCGAAGTAAAAACGAGCAATCGGCGGAGCGAACTCTTGACAAACCGAACTAGCCAATGGTTTAAAATGGAAAAACCAAGGGCTATTTAGCATGCCTTCTTTTTGTCCCCGTCGCCCTTGTTAAAGTAGAGTCAAACCATTGGCGTGTTTGTCAAGAGCGATTGCGTGGCCTTTCCACCCAACAAATGGGAGACGACCCGAACACCTATTGAGTTTTCATAGAACTTTTGACACTACCTTTAGTTAGTTGCTATTCCCTTCACACCTTGATTATATCAGTGGGTTTCTTAGCAGATAAGAATCACATATTTTAGATAGACGGGGTATTTTTTTTTGAAAATAGGCAGACACACACTTTTCTCAGCTCTCGCATATGCTATAGCAAAAAAGATCTCGTAGGAGGAGTTCAATTGCTTATCTATGTCGTACGCGCTGGAGATACGCTGTGGAATATAGCAAACCGCTATCAAGTAAATATGAATGAACTGGTCCGAGTCAATGGATTGCAGTTTCCAAATCAATTATTGATTGGACAGTCACTGGTAATCCCAACGCCAATGACCACTCATATCGTGCAAAATGGAGAAAGCTTATGGTCAATTGCAGGCCAATATGGAATTAATGTACAAGCGATTATTCAAGCCAATGAGCTGACTAATCCGAATGTTGTCTATCCTGGTACTACTTTATTAATTCCTCCAATCATCCATATCGTTCAACCTGGCGAATCATTATATAGCATTGCCTCTCGTTATAAAACAACAGTTCAAGACCTTGCTAAGGCAAACGGCATACAAATCACAGAAATGCTGCTTGCAGGAATGTCGCTTGTTATTCCTAGAGTAAAGCCTTATATTGAAGTAAATGCTTATACGTATCAAGCAGATACGGATGCAGTCAATACGTTAAATGAGATTGGGGCATTGCTTACTTATTTTAGTCCATTTGCTTATATGATTCGAGAGGACGGCACATTGCAGCCATTTGATGACGATGAAATGGTTGCTGCTGCAATCAGTCATAACATTGTGCCAATGCTTAGTATTACAAACTTCACTTCAACTGAGGCAGGATCAAATTTAGCAAATGTGATTCTTTCGAACCCGCAATTACAGGAAATCTTAATTAATAATATTTTGCAGGTTATGAACGAAAAAGGATATCGCGCATTAAACATTGATTTTGAAAATGTATTGCCAGAGGACCGTGAAAATTATAATAACTTTTTACAATTAGCAGTCGATCGACTTCATCCACAAGGATATATTGTTTCTACTGCGCTAGCTCCGAAAATAAGTGAAGAGCAAGGTGGGCTTCTATATGAGGCGCATGATTATGAGGCACACGGCAGAATTGCCGACTTTGTCATTCTTATGACTTATGAATGGGGTTATCGAAAAGGACCGCCACAAGCGATCTCTCCAATTAATCAAATCGAAAAAGTTATTCAATATGCGTTAACTTTAATGCCAGCAGAAAAAATTTATATGGGCTTTCAAATTTATGCGAGAGATTGGTTGCTTCCACATGTTGAGGGGCAAGAAGCAGAAACAATTAGCCCACAGGAAGCAATTAGGAGAGCCGTACAACATGGAGCTGTCATTCAATACAGCGAGCCCGCTGCATCCCCATATTTCCGTTATCTCGATGAGCAAGGAAGATGGCATGAAGTATGGTTTGAAGATGCCCGCAGTGCACAAGCTAAGTTCGATCTGGCGAAAAGATATAATCTTCGCGGCATAAGCTACTGGGCATTAGGCTATCCTTATCCTCAAAACTGGGTCTTATTAGATGATAATTTTCAAATTGAAAAGCTATAACGTAGAAATATAACGACTCCCTCACGCTTTTTAAATCCAGCTGGATTTGGCGATTGATGCTCGAAGCAGCTGGATTTAAAGGCGGAGTACTTCGAGCGTACGGAAAACTTATTTCTAAGTCTAAATGAGAAGGCTAGTTGCCACGTCGCCAGCCAAATACTTTTATATGAACGACTGCCTTACTTATCCAATGGGCAAGAATATATAATACGATAAAAATGAGTACAAATGCCCTGAAAAAGGTCCAAACGACAAACCATATCAAAAAAATCTGCCATGGTTTCAGTCTGCGAATATTTTTAAACGGCCATAAAAAGACACGATAGATCTTATTCTTTTTTTGCAAGGCCTCTAAATATTCATCACGAATTTGTTTATCCTCTGGGTTAATCCGCACGGCACTGCTCATATACGTTTCAGCGAGATCATACTCTCCTCGCTCAGTTGCTGCCCATGCCAAATGCAAAAATACCCAGGAATTTTCAGCTTCATGCTGCAACGCTTGCTGCTCTGCGCTTTTAGATTCTTCTTTATTGCCTAATAATGCTTCAGAGTAACTTAAAAAGGATAAGTACAATGGCGATTCTGGATCAATTTCTAAAGCCAATAAAATTTCTTCTTTAGCTTCCTGAAATTTTCCTTTTTTATTTAAAATTGATCCTCTTAAGTAATAATAATGCTTTTCATAAGGATCAATACTAAGCGCTTCTTGCACAGCCTTCTCAAACTCTTTTTCTTTACCTGTTTCATAGTAATCTAATACGATAACATACCATGCTAACGTATTTTCTGGATCGCGACTGAGAGATTGTTGCGCCCAGTCTAATGCCTTATCATATTGCTCCATTAATAAATGAATCCAACCAATGACCGCATAGACATGAGCATCATCTGGATCTTGCTGAAGCAATTTTTCTGCTGCGGCAAGTGCTTCCTTATATCGTTTCCATTCAATAAGCTGCTGCACCACAGCATAATCGATGTTCCTCTCATTCTGCATCTTGCTTGCTCCTCCTACCTCATGCCAGTTCGCTTCATGTAGTCAAGAACAACCTGATAGTCCTTATTAACATCACTAAAAGTCGCATAATTTTTTGCTGTTGCAAACCAATCTAGTGTTGTTGCTTTTCTAGACTTTAATGCTTTCTTTAAATCATCCTGTGTAATTGGTTGGATCTCTCCAATTTCTATTGTACGTTCAAGCGCTGAATCAACCGCGTCCTTAACGATTTGCTCTAAATCTGCTCCAGAAAAAAACTTCGAATCTGCAGCAATTTTAGCTAAATTAAGAGCACCAGTTGGTTTACCAACTAATTTTAACTGAAGAATTTTTTCCCGCTCTGCTTCTTCTGGCGGCGGTACAAAGATCATATGATTAAATCTTCCTGGTCGTCTAAGAGCAGAATCAAGATACCAAGGTGTATTTGTGGCACCGATAACAAAGACTTGATCATTTTTACCTTGCAGCCCGTCCAGTTCAAGCAATAACTGATTGACTAACATGCGATCATGATGTTGACGCATTTGGTGTCGATTGCCACCCATTGCATCTAGCTCATCAATAAAAATAACACAAGGCTTATGTTGACGAGCCTTTTCAAAAATGTCATGAAGATTATGCTCACTTTGTCCTACATACATAGATAGAATTGCTTGCAGCTCGATATGTAAAAAATTTGCGTCAATTTCGCCTGCTACAGCTCTGGCTAGAAATGTTTTACCACATCCCGGCGGTCCGTATAAAAGCAGACTGCCACTGGCCTCCTTGCCGTATGCAGCAAACAATTCAGGCTGTTTCAGAGGAAGAATGAAGTTCATCCGAATTTTCTTTTTTACTTCATCCAAGCCGCCTACATCCTCAAAGGTTTCCATCGGCTTTTCCGATTCAACAAGCGTTTGATTCTCTGAATCGAACTCTATCAGTTTTAACCTTCTACGACGTCGTTCTGCTAACTCATCAAAATCAGACATAGAATCCCCACCTTTAACATTTCCCTCATTTTAGTATATTAAATAAAAAAATCGCAATACCTCTAAATGCTTGTAAAAATATATTATTATATTAAATAAATGGGCTGGCCTCGGCAATAGAATGAAGCTACGCTCAAATAAAAAAGCTGTTATGCAAATCAGTAAGAACTGACGTGCTAAACAGCTTTACTTTGAATGAGTGTATTTTGTTGGGCTGACTTCATCTCGAAGCGTAACACTAGAATTTATCAGGAAATTGTTTAACGATCCCTTCCGTTAAAATGTTAGCTAAATGGATCATATGGATTTCATTTTTATCTGTAGCTTCAATATCTTTTTTCCAGTCCCCTTTTAAACGACTAACGACAACTTCATTAATTAATTGCAAATGGGTATAAAGCATTTCCTGCAATGTTTTAAAATTCCAGTTCGGATTTGCATCGCTTAAAAATTTGGCAATATCATCTGCATTTTTATGCCAAGCTTCATTGTATTTTTTCACTTCTGCTTCATTATTTGCCTTAGCTGCCGCAACAATTTGACCTGCAATAGAAATATGCTTTTTCAAAAGCTCACTCAATTTATCGCCCGCTTCCGCACCATAATAAGGCTTAATCAGATCCCCAATGTCCTGCTGGTTCTGTAATAATCTTTGTAACACCAATTGCTGATCAGGAAGGTTTGCTAAAGCGCTAACGATATAACTTCTTGTCTAAATCGTATGGTTAATCCATCCCTTTTGCATTGCAGCTTTTAATTCCATCATTTGCGGCGAAATACAAACAATTTCGCTAGTTGAAATATTTTTAGTTGCTGATACAGTACCTCCCAAAAAAACGCACAAACTCAACAGTAGTGAGCATAATAAAGAAAACACAAACTTTCTTTTCACATTCATCTTCTCCTTCAAAAATATACTCCGCTTATTATTGCTCGCTTTTTCCTTTTTATTCAAAACATAGATTAGGTTAATTTTCCAATAAATACAGTTTTTTGTTGCATAAAAATGAGAATATACTGATTAGGCAAGTAAACAAAAAGAGGTGAACGTTCACGTTCACCTCTTTTTTATGTGTACACTATAACTAATTTGCCTGTGCAGCCTTCACTTTACCGCGTAAAGGAATAAGAATAAGCGCTGCAATTATCGCTAATATACCAATAACTGCTGCTGACCAATATAAGCCACCGTAGCCAACTTCCGCAGCCCGCTTTGTAATTTCCGCCACACTATTATAGATGACCTCTTTTAATGCTGGATCTTGGATTGAGTTAACCACTTCAGTCATCATGTTTTCATCAAAAGCACCAGAGCCAGCAGACATTTGCTGACCAATTTGCGCCAGCTCTCCCATTGCAGCTTCTGATAAATTCGCCTGTGCCACATTATCTTGTAGCACTTGTTGAAAATCCGTTTTGAACAGATCTCCCAATTGGCCAAAGCCGCGTGCAATAAAGCCTGCATAAATCGTTGGCGCAATAGTCATCCCTATTTGTCGCAATAAAGATAAGGAAGCAAGTGCTGTACCCTTATTAGCTTGTAATCCTTCGGTTGCCAATATATTTAGCGGCGCTCCTAAAATAATCCCTATACCTACCCCTGCAACCATACTTGCAACGATAAATTGCCAGTTGGTATCTATCCATAGCGGGAATAGGGCAAAACCGATAGCTGTAATTAAACCAGACATTATAACTGAAAATACAGGTCCGCGCTTGGAAACAAGCACTCCACCCATTCCTGCTCCAATTCCTGAAGCTAAAGCAAGAGGAGTCATCCAGTAACCAGATTTTTCAGCAGAGATGCCAAGTACATTTTCCGTAAATGCAGGGATAAAGATCATTCCTGCTAGCATGCCACCCGATAACGCACCAATTAATAGTACCATTAAGAAACGAGGCTGTTTAATAAGATAAATTGGTAAAATAGGGTCGCCTTTTTTCTTCTTCTCAATATAGGATTCATAAGCAATTAATGCAATTAACAGGATAACACCTGCACCGAGATAGCCAAATACATCAAATTGTTGGAAGCTAGCCCAGAAATCCACCTCGATGTTGGTCAAACCGTACATTAAGGACAGTATCGCAAACGATAAAATGATCGTTCCGACAAGATCCAATCGTCCTGGTGCTGGATCTGAGGACTCCTCCAGCTTCATAAAACCTAATATAAATAGGACAATTGCGATCGGCACATTAATTAAAAATAAAATATGCCAATTTCCTGTCATATCAAGCAAGAATGAGCCGACATTTGGCCCTAATATCGCTGCTACACCGTTCATTGCGCCAAGTAAGCCTAAATATTTTGCTTGCTTACTAGGCTCTACCGTGCTTAAAATGTGAGAGTTACCAATAATAAAGATCCCGCCACCACCAAGTGCTTGAATTAAACGAGCAACTAAATAAAATTGAAAGGTTGGACTAAGTGCAACTAATAATGAGCCAATTCCGAATAAGGCTATTTCGACGATAAAGAGCTTTTTTCGTCCGTAGCGATCGGATAATTTACCGACGATCGGCAAACTAATTGATAACCCCAGCGTATAGATAGTAATACCCCAGGCACCCCAGTTATCCGTCACATCAAAGTTGCGATTAATTGTAGTTAGTGCGGCACTAATGATCCCATTATCAAGCTGAGCCATAAAAACACCGATAGCGAACAGCAGTAGCGCCCAAAATTCAGATGACTTTTTAGCCAATAGCATACACCCCTTGTGATGTCGTTATTTTCCATCACATCATACACCTTTAAAATAAGATTTTCAATTTACATTCATTCGCTTATTGTTAACTTTTCTATGCTTTATCTTTTTAAAAAATAACCATTTAAAACATTTAGCCTCTTCTGTCATTCTCTGTTATAATCTAAATCGTCTTGTTAGAAATAGAATGTATGCATCAATGTAAGCCTCTTCTTGTTTTCTAAGAATGTGGCTTTTTAATTTTGGCAATCGTAATATTACGAGGCTTTAGGAGGAATTGATGAATGAATAAAGGTCATGTGGGAGCCTTATTCCCATTTATCGTTTTTTTATGCCTGTTTATCGGCGCAGGAATCATTTTAGAGGACTTTTATGCTTTTCCAGTAATGGTAGCGATCTCGCTCGCATCTGCAGTTGCAATTATGATGAACAGAAAAGAAAAGATTTCTGCTAAAATCGATCGATTTACGAAAGGTGCAGGCAATCCAAGCGTAATGTTAATGGTGCTAATCTTTCTATTAGCAGGCGCCTTTTCCCAAACAGCGAAAAATATGGGCGCAGTCGAGGCAACTGTGAATTTTGCTTTATCTATAGTTCCAGCTAATTTATTAGTGGTTGGTATGTTTGTTATTGCTTGCTTCATTTCTTTAGCAATGGGAACCTCTGTCGGCACAATAGTGGCGCTTGCTCCTATCGGAGTTGGTATCGTTAATCAAACCGATATTGCCATGACGTTAATGATGGGAACGATTATTGGCGGTGCAATGTTTGGAGATAATTTATCTTTTATTTCTGACACAACGATAACTGCGGTACGCTCACAAGGCGCTGAAATGAAGGACAAGTTTAAAGCAAACTTCTTTATCGTTCTCCCAGCGGCAATTGCAACCTGTATCCTTTTAACTTTTATAACTTTAGGAGAAGTTGCGGTTATTGATATCGCCGCATACGACTGGTTTAAAATGATTCCTTATCTTTTTGTCATCATTTTTGCTTTACTCGGCTTTAATGTATTTGTCGTTTTAGCAAGCGGCATTTTATTGACTGGCGTTATCGGATTAATTGACGGAAGTTACTCTCTGCTATCATTTATTCAAGCGATTGGAGAAGGTATGGCAGGAATGTTTGAAATGGCTATGCTCGCTATTTTTATAGCGGGAATGTTTGAAATTATTAAGCATAACGGCGGCATCAATTACTTGCTCCATCTAGCAACTCATCGTATTAAATCGAAAAAGGGTGCTCAATTGGCGATGGCTGCGCTAGTCAGCTTAACTAACTTAGCAACTGCCAA
This sequence comes from Paenibacillus sp. plas6, assembly GCF_057221655.1. NCBI lineage: Bacteria > Bacillati > Bacillota > Bacilli > Caryophanales > Paenibacillaceae > Paenibacillus > Paenibacillus sp. plas6. The sequence continues at coordinate 2,252,092 of NZ_CM170151.1, forward strand.
CAATACAATTGCTATTCTTATTTCTGGTCCACTAGCAAAAAATATTGCAGAAAAGTACGAGATTGAACCGAGAAAATCAGCGAGTATTTTGGACATCTTTTCGTGTACCATTCAAGGGATTATTCCGTACGGTGCCCAGCTTATTGTCGCTGCTGGCGTAGCTGGAATTTCCCCAATCCTTATTGTGCAATATTGTTATTATCCTGTGTTGATTGCAATCTGTGCGATTATTGCGATTTTAATTGGTTATCCGAAGTCAAAACTGCAAACTGTGCAAAGAGCAGATTAATTAAGAAGCACTGCCTTATTGCTTGTTTCTACGCAATAAAGCAGCGCTTCTTTTTTACACCTCATAACATAGTTATGTAAAACTGCACGTGCTATCGCACCTTTTATGAAGCAAGATGCAATTGTTCTCGGCAGTATCTCTGGTCAAATTTTATAAGGATTACTCAATTTTAACTTACGTTTATTGCGCTCTGAAATAAAGAGCATAATCATAAAACAAGCACTGAATAGATAAGCAATTAGATCACCATATTTACTATAAAAGGTATGCTTATCTACAGTAAAGGTAGCACCAACAATCGCCTGGCGTTCGTTCACTCCGCTCATTGCAGTCATTTCACCATATGGAGTAATCACTTGGGCAATACCTGAAGTGGAGCCAGAACCAATTGCTAAATGATTCTCAACAGCTCTGAAAACTGCATCACTAGCGGCAAAGTAAGGAAATTGTGCATTGCCATTAAAGTCATCATCCGCTGGAATTAGAGCAAGCTGCGCTCCATTTAACGCATAACCTCGCAAGATTGAAGCATCATGCCTATCCCAGCAAACCGCTAGAGCAATTTTGCCATAAGGCGTATCATATACTGGAAAATCTCTTGGTCCAGAAGAAAAACCAAATGCTTCTTCTCCCCATAGCGTAAAAATTTTAGGTGTTCTTCCGACCTCCTCCCCAGCAGGAGACATCAAATACGCGGAATCATACATTGCCTGCTCCGTTTCCCATACGCTATCGACTGCTATGTACGAATTTAGCTCATTCGATAGAGATGCAAGCTGCTTCAACAATTGCTCATCCTTAAGATTAATAAACTCATTTTCGCCCCAAACGATAATATCTACAGGTCCTGCTTGATCAACAAGCTGTGATGAAAGCTCCTTGTTAATCTCAAAAATTTTCTGTTGCATTTCTGGTGTATCTGCAAGATATCCATCACCTGCTTGCTGCTGACTGCCAAGAGCAATCACTTCAGCATCCTGGTTTACAAGATCTACATTAGCGCCAATCGTAATCGGTCTTTCTGTTAGATCCTGCTTATGATGGTTTAATATTATTGCCCCAGAAACAGTATTCATAATCGGAAGCAGCAATATGAGCAACGGAAATGCTATATTTCGGCGCACTTTAAATGAAGCAATTACCTCTGCTAATGCAACATTCGTCAGCATAATAATAAAACTCAAACCGATAAACCCTGTAATAGAAAGCAACTGTAAATTTTCTGGCATGGTCCATTGCGACTTTGCTAATAACTCAATCCACCATGTTTTTGTAAATGGGATAATCGTTTTTACCCACTCCAGTACACTAAATGTAACTGGGATTGCAAATATCCGATACCATCTATGAATACGCAGACTCATATCATAGCCCATTTTTAAGATGGCGCCATAAAATACTCCTCCTGCGATCATAATGAAATAGCCAGACCAGCCAAAAATCGCAGGATACCATAAATGCGTTCCAACTGACCAAATAATGGTACATAAATTAATAAGCAAGTAAGCATGTCCTGAGCTTTTCTCTTTTAATGCAAGGAAAAGTGGAACAAAACCAAACCAAGCGAATATTGGAATATCATAGCCTGGCATACTAAACACCAATAAAAGCCCTGACAAACTAGCAAGAACATAAGAAATTAATAGATTCACAGTGGTTAATTGGCTCCTTTTGTCTGAATTTTACAAGCTAGTTTGATTTTAAGAGTAACAGATTCATTTGTCTAACTGAATTTTTATAAATAAGTTGGACCTCAATAAAAAACTGCACTCCAAGATTAGCTACTTCCTAACCATTGGAGTGCAGTTCGCTAAAGAGTTGGTTCACAGTCAGTTACAGGCGTATCTCGCAAAACCTGCAATTATAGCGTTAGCCCAAGATCTAGGACAATATTTAGCATTCGTACGATGATTGCTGCCGACTGCTCACGAGTTGCAGTTTCGTTTGGCGCAAATCGGTCGGAGCTAACACCGAGCACAATGCCTGCTTGGTTCAAGCGTTTAATAGAACCTTCCGCCCAGTGACCGTTAAGATCAGTAAATTCGGAAGAACCATTGTCAGAACTTAGATTAAGCACCCTTGCTAAAATTGTTGCCATCTCCGCACGAGTAATCTCTTCGTCAGGCTTAAATTGACCATTACCTGTTCCCTGTAAAATGCCCGCGCGCTGTAAAGCTCCAATCATACGATTTGCCCAATGACTTTCGGTATCTATGAAACTAGATGTCTCACTACTTGTGTCGAGGCCTAAAGCACGGACAACCATCACTACAAATTCAGCACGTGTGACATGTTTTGCTCCTTTAAATGTACGATCAGGATAGCCTTCAACGATACCAAGCTGTGCAGCGTATGCTATCGCTTGTGCAGCCCAATCATCGTTGCTTACATCAGCGAAGCTTGCTGGAGTTTTTTCTTGAAGTGCCTGCTGCAATTTCGCTTTTAATTCTTCGGCATTAGTCAAATCATGCTTTAACGTTGGCTTCTCTGAAGCTGGACTGGAAGAAGGACTAGGGCTTGGCGTAGCACTTGGAGTTGGCGATGGGCTAGGACTTAACGTTGGACTAGGTGCGTCCGTATTTTTTGTCGCTAGCGTAATGATCAGTTCTGCTGATTCTCCTGCACTAAATAAGAAGGTTAAAGCAGTATCCTTAGATAATGTTCTGAGGAAGCTGCGTTTTAATATAACCTCTTGCTTGCCGTCTGCAGTTACCGTGCCAACACTATAATGTTCCTCTGAAAGCACTATATCCCCGTACTTAATTGCTGTTAGTGTATTACCATTTAGCGTTATCGTTACTTTAATATCTGCTTGATCATTTCTATAAAATGTAGTTGCTGTTGGCGTAATTGCAGACTTCACCGTATAGTACAAATTTGGTAGCGGAAGCTGCATTGCCTGCACTTTATCTGCAATATCTTCACCTAGATAAAAACCGAGATGAGTTGGCTGATTATACATAGCGTTTTGCGAGTTTACGGATAAACGATATACAGGATCATGCATTAATGTGTAAATGACGTGGTCCGTTGGAATGTCGGTCGTATAAATTCTTAGAGCTTTGTTATCACTTGTACGAACAAGCACCTCTTCACGCCAATCACCAAATATATCTGCAATTAGACCAGGATTCGCTTTTGTTCCGTTATTGGAGAAAGCTCCAGTTAACGTTAAAAGCGTTGCAAGATCGCTTTCTCCAGTTTCAATATTATAATTAAACTTTGTAATCGACGGCGGATCGGTAACGCTTGAATTATCTGCGCCGTCGAAGAATTCACTAAGCAAATCTCCATCCCAATACAAAACAAAATTAACAGGAGCTTTGTTCATAACACCAATGCCACCAACATCAGTCGTTAATACTGCACCACTTACAATATTGTACATTGGGGTATTAATCGCCCATACTTCATATCCCGGCAATGCGGTTACATTGGCAGCTACGCCACGTCCAACATCCCCTACATTGGCTGAATATGTCCATAGAGGTTCACCTGTTGAGCCACGAACTAAGGTTACGTTATTGGGCGGCCCTGCTTCATGTGGTGAGAATACATAGATTTCATCATTGTCAGGAACCATTGCTGCTACATGTAGGGCATCACCATGACCTGCTGCGACTGTTCCTCTAGTTCCGTTTGTACTCCATAAAATGCTGCCATTCTGATCTAACGTAAGTGAGCCTAACACAACCTCGGAATAGCCATCAAAGTCTAAATCAGCGGCAGCCAGGTTATGGTTGCCTTGACTACTTCCTGCGTTCCAATCCGCTAATTTAAAATCCCAAAGCTTTATAATTTTTCCGCCAATAAACTGATACGCTGCTACAAAGTGCGGACCATAATGACCACGTACTTCAATTACTGTTGGATACGGCTCTGCCCCGCTTATACCATTTTTCGGCATATAGGCAACTACCCCATTGAATCGATCACTGCGATTATTATTGTTGTCGCCCCAGTTGCTTGTAATATTGTATGGAGCAAAGTAATCGACAGTATCCATTGGTTCTCCTGTTTCTCCGTTAAATACTGTCCATCTTTCTGGACCAGCGGCAACTCTGCCCGTTGCCCAGTCATTGTACTCTCCAGTAGCTGGATTCTGTACACCGCCAACCCAAACCGCCTCTGGACTCCCTAATACCCAAGCTGGCGTATCGTTCAAATCATCAATCGTGCCATCTTCTTTCGGTAAATAAACTCGAGTGCCATCCGCTGTTTTTATCGCTAGTTCAGCCTTACCGTCTTGATCGAGATCATAGAAGTTAAACGGACTATGATGCGCGCTGGAAGTAATATTGATGCCTAAATTTATTCTCCAAAGAAGTTTACCTTCAAGCGTATATAAATCAAAAATGGTCTCACCTGTATGCCGTGCTGTTAGGCCAGGATCTTGTGCCTGTGATGGATACCATTTAACGAGAATTTCATATTGGCCATCTCCATTAACATCAGCCACTGACATATCGTTGGCTGTATAGGTAATATCCTCTGCACTATCTTCATTAGCTCCATATGCACGGGCAGGATTAGTGCGATCTGCTGGCTTCTGTAATGGAATATCGATATAATTATTTTCCCATGCAGTTGCTGGCTTACTTTTTACACCCGTATTAATCGTTTCCACGACATAAACATCGCCTGGCTTACCTTCAGCGTCAATATAATTTAGCGTTTCAATTGGAGATGAATTAATTTTGCTTTGATTTCTGTATATGTTAAAGGTTAACGCTTTGTTATATTCCGAGGCTAGCAAGCGCCATGTTACAAGAATACCTTCTCCCTCGTTGACAGGAACGGCTACGACTCCTCTATCTAGCCATTCCATTGAGTACGGTGCAGAGGTAATTTTATTTTTGTGGCGGTTTTCAATATACAGCTTTGCTTTAATTCCCATCCGATTGACCGCTACGCCTGGTTCACTGACAAGCGTTCCTGCATAGGCAAATACGCCTTGTTGCTTCGGATCATATTGTAAATCTCCCTCAGTTAATGACCATGGAGTCTCAACTACCTCCCAAATGACGCCGACTGATTGAACAGATCCATTTGCAACTCTAACTTTAATTGTTTCTGGAAGCTCAAGCTCTTCCTCATTAGCAACTTCTCCGATATAGACTGTTTTAAACCAGCTTTGCCAGTAATTTTTATCTGCTGTCGCAGGAACTTCTGGCAAGAAATCATATGGTAATACCTCTGTTATCGTGTCACCTGCAAGCTGCTTTGTAAAAATATACAAATTATCAACTCCATTATCTGCAATATTAATGTTGTTTCCAGCTGCACGTTCACCAGTAAGTACAAATGATTGAATCTGACTTCCTGCAAAAGGCATACTCAACACGGATGGCTCTGCCTCAGCATCATCTCGTGGCACAAGGGAAGCAGTAGCAATCATCGTTTCAAAATCAAGCTCAATATCAACGGTATACCATATATTCACATCGTTATAGGAAAATGCCTTGTAACGTTCACTGCTCCAAAAATTCGTCGGATCAGGTCCTGTCGGTCCAGGAAGTTCTCCTGTAAACGCACCAATTGTCCTTTCTCCGCGATATGTTCCAGTGCGTAAACTAAACAAAACATTGGAGCCATCCTGTAAGCTTACATTAAACGTATTTTGTGCAGTCGAAACTGCTGGAACCTTCCAATCAAAATGAACAAGTATTTTACTTCCCGAAATGGCTTCAGGAAAATTCCCCTGTCCGCCGCGGTTTCCAGAGCCAGAAGCATCAAATCTGAAGTAATTGTTCACTTTCGGTATGTCCTCTCTAGCAAGCGAATGGTACGTTCCTCCCGCAAAAATCGATAGCGGCACCTCCGCATCGCCTGCAAAGTTTGTTCCAAACACCTGAGTATATCCATCAGCTAGCAACTCTGTAAAATCAGGGGTTGGCTCTGAAATTGGCGGGATATAAGCAACATCGATTTGTACACTCGCTTGAACATCCTCTTTCATGTTAGATGTAGCTGTTAATGTTGCAACTCCTTCACCAACTGCTGTTACTGTAACGCTATCATCATTGACTTCTATACTAGCAATACTCTCATCACTAATCGACCATGTAAACGATCTATCATCGGCATTAATTGGCCATACTATTGCATTGAAGGTTGCTGAACGCTTCGTATCAAGTGAACCTTCACCATATTCTAAATTAGCAGACTCAGGCGAGATCGTCACAGCAGTTGGCGCAATTTCTGGCTTCTCTAAACCTGAGGAAGCTGCCTTAATGACAATATTATCGATACGCATTCCATAACTATCTTCATCCCACTCTACGCCGTCAACAGCATTAAATCTTGCCCAGTTAGCTCCATTAGCACGAGTTACGCCAACACTTATACTAGTTAATTGTTCTGCAGAAATCGGCACTGGCTGCGGGGATGTATAAGTTAATTCATTATCATCCGATAAACTAATCATTGCTGTTTTCAGTCTAAGATCGACATTTAACGTTGCTGTTAGCTTAGTCAAGCGAGGTACATTGGTCAATGCAGTAATGACATCTCCTGCCTCTGGTGCATTGCTTCCAGTGGCATTACCAGAATAATAAGAGATTGTCGCTGGCGAGTTAATGGATGTTCCTCCACCAGCACTGCGAAGTGTCAGCACACGATTGTTCCCATCATTTAAGGAAATGTCCATTGTATTATTGCTAGGCCGAGTAATGTCTACCCACCAATCAAAAGTAATTTCAACCAAGTCATTATCAACTAAATTATACTCACCGCTATCCAGTGGCAAAATCCACCGATAACTTGCCCCGCCACTTGATGGCGGCTGAACACGGAGTACTTTAGAATCGAAGTCAGCTACCGTAATGGAGCCCGGTCCTTGAGCAGCAGGAGCATCGATTACTGTTCCTACCAGCTCACCATTTTCAAAATCCAATGTGCTGCCTACCTGTATTAGCTCATCGCTTCCTCCATTCTCTTCACCCAACACAACAGTTGGCATGAGCATAACAAGCAAGGAGGCAATTAGACAGACAGATATGTACTTTTTAAACCTACTCTTCATCCACTTCACTCCTAACTTCGAATTTAATCTCGCCATATAGCCGCATAAGTAAAACGCTTTCAATTGGAACACTTATACAGCAGGTGAAATTGTGTTCATTATAATTTGACACTAAATCCTCAGTAAATTATACGAATTGATTGTCCTTATCAATTTTGATTATGTTGCATGCTTACATTTTTGCCACAGTTCACTTTTTTTGCCCAAGCCGTAATAAATTCTTATTGCTTTAACATTTAAGTGACTTTAAGCGCAAGCAATTAAAAAACACCGGTCTCATTGGACTGGTGTTTTTCATTAACTAGGTAAAATATTCAATAGTAGCCCTTGGGAAATATTCTTGGATATAGCGACCAAGCGTTGCTTTTATATCCTCCTGCTCTTGATCGGTGTAGACATATTTACCAATACCATAACGTCCCCATTTCCATTTACGCTTTGTTTCATCAAGCTCAAGCTTCGTCATTGGGTAGTTTTTTTCAATAACATTTTTGGCAGGCTTCGTAAAGCGGTGCTGAATTAATTCGAATGTTACATTGTCTTTTACGGTCGGAGAAAGTACAGATTCTAGACGTTCGAACATTGTCTTATAGCCCTCCTTCCACCCTTCATGCAAATAAATTGGGGCAATAACAAAACCTAATGGGTAACCCGCTTCCCCTACTTTTCGTGCAGCTTCCATTCGCTCTGCTTGTCGTGATGTGCCTGGTTCAAAATTTTTAATAATATAATCGTCATTCATACTAAAGCGAAAACGCGTCCTTCCATTGTGCTTTGCATCAAGCAAATGATCAATATGCTCAAATTTCGTAACAAAGCGCAATCTTCCTAGCTCGGTTTGACCAATGAATTCAATTGCTTTTTTTAATGAATGCGTTAAATGATCAATCCCTACAATGTCCGAGGTACAGGAGGCTTCAAACCTTGTAATTTCAGGAGCTCGTTGTTTCATATATTGCTCTGCTGCTGCAAAAATGTCCTCTAGATTAACATAGGTGCGAATATATGGCTTACTCCCCATCGTAGTTTGTAAATAGCAATAATGACAATGACCCATGCAGCCCGTTGCTAGCGGAATTGCATACTCCGCAGAAGGCTTGGAGGTGTCAAACTTAAGCGTTTTTCTTACGCCTACAACAAGGGTAGACTTCGCAATCCGATATTTTTGCAGATCATTATCTCCAGGTAAGTTACGAATTTGATTATGTGAAGTCGTCTCCCTAATTTCAATACCCATTTGCTCAAACTTTGCAATTAATTGCTTGCCAAGGGAGTACTCCAATGCTCTTGGTTCAACGTAAACTAATTGAGGAACAAACGGCTTAACCATAGAGTCCCTCCATGTCCTCCTCGTATCCAAACGCTTCTTGATAAGCAGCTTCTGCCTCACTTGCCGTTTGATATACCGCAATTTCCTCGTTTAATGGATAGTAGTTTTCATACATAAACAATGCAAGATTACCAGGCGAATTCGGATCCATTACAACCGCTGCTTCCTGCACATTTGCTACTCCTTGAACATGTGGGTTTCGAACAATGACATATACGACTTGCCCAGGTTGAAATTCCGACACATATACCAACCCTTTTCTCTGTTTTGGTTAGTTTGTACGAAAACACCATAAATATGCTTTCAAGCTTAGAAATGATCTTAAGCAATAAAAAAGATGGCTTTCCACATTTGAAAGCCATCTCGTTATTTTTAAGCTACAGCTTGTGTAAAATGCTTACTAATTCCTCTGACATCGTACTTAACTCTTCTACTGAAGCATTAACCTCTTCTGTTAATGCAGCTTGTGCCTGAGTTAATGTAGACATACTGCCAATAGTCTCAATAATTTCATCAATATTTTGCTTCATTACTTGCATCGTTTTTTCGATGTTAATTGAAGCTCCTCTGCTATGATCAGCAAGTTTTCTTACTTCATTCGCTACAACCGCAAATCCTCTACCTACTTCACCTGCATGCGCTGCTTCGATTGAAGCATTTAATCCAAGCAAATTCGTTTGTTCGGCTACTTCTTTAATAAGAGAAGTTATTGCGGTTGTTTCGTCTGTTTGTGCTTTAACTTTAACTGCAGTTTGATGAGATTGTTCTTGGACGTTTGCAATATCCTGTGCTTGTTCTGTAACAGACACGATACCGCGAACGATATCGTTAATCGCTTCAAATAATCCATTCATCTGAACGTTTACTTGACGAATGACTTCATCTTTAACGACTTGATGTGTAATGTCTCGAATTGTACCTGCTACACGTATTGCATTGCCATGTTCATCACGCTGGGTTGCTCCGCCCGCTTGATACCAGCGATATTCACCAGATTTGGATGCCATGCGATACGTCATTGTATAGCTGAACTTATCTCTTTCATTTAGGATATGATTTTGTAAAATTCCGAGTGCTTGATCCACATCTTCTGGATGCACTTGATTAATCCAGCTGCTCATTTTATTAGGAAAATCATGTTCACCTTCAAAACCAAGTGTTTCTCTAAACTGATCAGACCACCAGAATTCATTGTCAGGGTTTAACGGATCTCCTTCAACAACAACTAAATCCCATGGTGCCTCTGTTAATGCTCGATTGACAAGATCATATCTTGTCATTAGAGCTTCAAGCTTCTCATCGCTAAGTTTTTTATCATGAATATCGTAAAACGCCCCGGCTACAAAGATCGGTGTTCCTTTTTTATCACGAACAGTTGTACCAATAGCTTGATACCATCTATATTCACCAGATTTCGTAAGCAAGCGGTATACTCTATTATATTTCTCCTCGCCAGTTCTATCCAGCATATAGTCACTAAAATATTGCACTTCTCTTTCTTTATCTTCTGGATGCAGGCGATCGGACCAACTGTCCATTTTATTAGGAAATTCTTGCTCAGTTTCAAAGCCAAGCATCCTTCTAAAATCATCAGAGAAGATTAGTTCATTAGCAGGGTTAACAGGATCACCTGCAACGATATTTAGCTCCCATTGCCCAATATTAATGGCATCTTTAATCATATTTAAGCGTAGGGTAGGAAGATTAACGCGTTGTTCCATTACTGTTGAAATTCTTTTTATTAGAGCGTTTAAACGTTCTACATATTGATGCTCTGTGTTTCTTAGTCGAAAATTAGCCTCACTATTGTTTTCTAACTGCTCAACATAACGCTCTAATTCGTTTAAAAATAAAACGTCGTAATTACTTCCATTTTTGTCATTCTTGCTGCCTAATTTGAAGATCATTTGTTGTTCTCCTTATCTATGATGTCTCTCAAATCTTCATTCCTTGCAAATTTGAGTATTCTTAACTTAATAATCGACAATTGTATTATAAAAATAAATAATTACGTCAATAAAATCAAAAAAACTATTCATTATTTTGGACAAAATTATTGTTGATAAAGGATGATTTTCTATTTTGTTACTAAAAATTTATGTATCTATGTAAACTCATCACTAAAAATGCATATTATTTTTGAATTTATTCTAAATGATTAGAGACTAATATACTGTGCTATAAATCACATAATTTTAGTTACAAATGAATATATGACATGTAGCTGAAAAAGCATTTATGGATTAAGACATATGGATTAAATGGAGACAACCCATATTTTAGAGGAGATTAAGGAGTTTGGATATAAATAATCATTATGAAAAATACTATTGGAAAAATAATTTTTTTAAGTATATATTAAAGTTAGAAAGTGGTAATTATAATCACAAAATGCAGGAATCAACGGTATGAACTGTTGTTTGCTAATAGAGGCTTGCAATCAAAAACGATTCATATGATGTGAAACTGCAACAGTTATTTTGGGAGGGTATATGAAAAAAGAAGGACTCTTAAGAAAAGGTAATAAATCTGCACTAATTGCTGCAATTGTAAATTCACTTATTGCACTGCTCAAAGGGGGAGCATTTCTCTTAACAGGAAATGTCGCAATGTTTGCTGAAACGATGCATTCACTCGGTGATGCTGCCAATCAACTATTCGTATACATAGGCAGCGCATTAAGTAAAAAAATGCCCACTGACCGTTATCCGAACGGTTTTGGTCGATTAGTTAACTTAGTTTTGTTAGGTGCAGTACTTATTGTAGGGATAATGAGTTATGAAACGATTAAAGAGGGTTATCATCATATTCTTCACCCTGTTGAATCTGACGGTAAGTCGATTATTATAAATATCGTCGTTTTATTGTTTGGCGCAGGCTTGGAATCATTCGTTCTATTCAAAGCAATGAAGGAAGTTTTACATGAGGTTGGTGTAAAAGCAAACGGGCTATCCATTTTTATTAAGAGCTTTGCCTACTTAGGTAAAGCTAAACCAGCTACGAAACTTGTGTTTATGGAGGACCTAGTTGCAACTTCTGGCGGCATTATTGCAATTATCAGTATTTTACTATCCTACTTTGCAGGCTGGCACGCTGCGGAAGGTGTGGCATCCATTATTATCGGGGTTATGATGTTCTATGTTGTAGGCAAAGTGTTCTTAGACAATGCGAAGGGCGTGCTAAGCGAAGCTGATGACGAAATGGAGAACATCATTGCAGATTACATTTACACTAATCCAGAAATTAGAGATATTCGCGTGCTATATGCCATGAAAGAAGGCGAAGACTATCATCTTGAAATGAAGCTTGAAATCGATACCTCGATAACAGTAGCCGAGGCTATTGCCATTAAAGATCGAATTGAAAAAGAGCTTTTAGCAATGAAAGGTGTCACAGATGTCATTATCGAATTTGTCGAAGATGACGGTGTCAAATCATGGTCAAACCCTATTCCTGCTAAATAATGATATAAATGAAAAGAAGCATAATGGAACCTTCGTTCCTCATGCTTCTTTTTTATTGGCTAAGCTTATTGTTTCTCTGCGCTTTCCTCATCGTCTTCATTAAACTTATCGAGCATCGAAATCGTTTCAATTAAATGATTATTAAAAATTTGACGAGCGATCATTAACAGATCATTAATCATCGGATCTCTTAATGAATATACTTAACTGCTGTGAAACTGCGGAGCCTTCTGAACCAATAAGAGTTTGAAGTTCATATACATTTTTCTCTCCCTCCGCAAGTAACTTGTGCACATTTATGTTTACATTTCACTATATTTCAAACTTCTTCACTAATATCTGTAATGATTCAGCTAATTCAGAAAGAGACGTTGCAGAAGAAGTAATCTCTTCCATAACCGAAAGCTGCTCCTCTGTAGAAATAGCAATCTTACCAGTGACTTCATTAGAATTTTGTACCATCCGAAGAAGATTTTTTATAGATAGCGATACTTGTTCCGCTTGAGCAGAAAACTCAGTCGTCGTTGCAGAAATATCATCCGTTTGCGGATTTAAAGTATTCATGCATTCTAATATATGCCCAAATTTATATGCAGCATCCTCTGTTACTTTAATTCCTGCTTTAACACTATCTTTAACATGATTCATCATCTCTACTGAATCAGTCGTATCTGCTTGAATCGATTGAACGAGTTCGATAATTTGTGAAGCTGATTCACGAGACTGTTCAGCTAATTCACGTACCTCATCTGCTACAACAGCAAAACCTTTACCGTGTTCTCCAGCCCGCGCTGCTTCTATTGCTGCATTTAAAGAAAGCAAGTTTGTTTGCTTAGCAATTTCCGATATCATTTTCACGATTACATTAATTTTAGCTGATTTCTCATGAAGCTCGTTAATTTTATTGCTCGATTGTTCTACAGTTTGTTCTATCGTCATCATTTGCTCTAATGCATTTCCTACCGTAACATGACCTTCTTTAGCAAAGCCTGTTGTTTCAGTTGTTAAACTGGAAATATTTACGCTGTTTTCAGCAATACGTTCAATTCCTAACACCATTTCATTCATTGCCTGCGAACTTTCAGTTAAACTTACGACTTGCTTTTGCATTTCTGATGCAATATGATTCGTATCACCTGTAATTTGCTCGACTGAAGCAGTTGCTTCCTCAGAGCTTGCACTTAATTCTTCACTTGATGATGCAACATGCAATGCACTGTTTGTAATTTGCTCAACCAGCGATTTTAATTGCTTCGTCATCGTATTAAAAGCAATTTCTACATTATTCATTTCATCCTTAGTATGAAGAGCAATAGCTACCTTTAAATTGCCGTTTGCAACCTTTGTTGCTCCTTCTTCCAACTGCTGTATACTTTGACGAATCGATAAGGATAAACTAGTAAATAGATATAGAATAAGAAGAAATACAGCGACTAAAATACTAAATATCATCGTAATATTAAAATTAATCTGCTTAGTCTGCTTATCTATAATAGATTTCAAGGTGTTAAGGCTTGCTTCATAAAAATTGAAATTTTGATCAATTGCTTCTGTAGCTACTTTGTAATAATAAGTAGAGGTAGTTGTTCTATCTGCTACTTCTGGTACTATACTTAAATAATTATTTATACTCAATTCCACTTCTTCTAGTACTGATTGCAAGGAATCTGCTATTACTGGATTATTAAACATTACTTGCGAATTTGAGTGAATTCTTGATAATGAATCCTGTATCGGATAATACATCGTATTTAAATCTTCGAGCTGTTCATTAAACTTATCCCCATCTGTAACATTACTAATGATACTTACACCTAAAGAACGCATATGCCCTAACTTCTCAGTTAATGCAGGTAGTTCAATTGTAGCGTTATAAATTAGATTATACACTTCCTTAGATCTTGATAAGATGAGCTCTGAGTTATTACTTACTTTTGTCATTAAACTTATAATATCCGTATTTAGTTCACCATATGCTGTAATAACTTCCTCGGAGCTTGCCCATGCTGTATCCTTCAGTTCATCCCACTTTTCATGAATGGCATGAAAATCGTTATAGGTATCAAAATCGTACTCTGACTGTGAGTAAAGTTCCTCAATATTTTCAAAATATGTATATAATGTTTCAGTTGTTTCATCTAATGCTTGTTTTACAGATAAATCAGTTAAATAGGATACATTAAGTGCTCGTGACTTCTGAGTAAGATACAATATATTTTTAAATTCTATACTATATTTAGCACCTTCCAGTCTTTTTTCAATCGTTTTCTTCTCATCGTTTAATGTACCTAAATATAATAAACTCACTACAAATAATGGAATTAATAAAACAAGACCAATAATACTAAACTTCTGCGCGTACTTAAAACGATTAAAAAGCTTAATAACAGGATTAAAAATTTTCATAGCTGCCTCCAACAAAGATGTATATATTTTAAACCATGATAGATTGTAATATGAAGTGCGACACCTAAAAAAATAACCCATGACGAAAACTCGTGTAGAATGAAGTTACCACACACCATCTACAAGGAGGCTCGTCATGAGCTATACACATCTTACCATAAACGAGCGTATAAAAATAGAAACATTATTTCATTTAGGCTGGAGTGCGAGAGCCATTGCACAGCAGATCAAACGCCATCATTCTACGGTGTCTCGTGAGCTTCATCGTTTGAATACCTCGTCTTCTGCTTATGAGGCTAGCGATGCGCAAGCAGATTACCAGCGCAAACGCATGCAAAGCAAGCCTAAAGGGAAGTGGACGAAAGAAAGAGAACATTACCTTACTCAAACCTTGGCTGCAACGTGGTCCCCAGAACAAATTGAAGGGCGCATGAAACAAGACTATCCTGAGCAAGCGGTATCCTTCAAAACCATTTACCGCTGGATTTACCAAGGTAGGCTAGTCCAAGGGAACACCATCTTCTTACGACAGAAGGGAAAGCGTAGAAAGCCTCGTGAAAGCAGAGGTCGCTTTAATCTCGGGTTATCCATCAGGCAACGTCCAAAAGAAGTGAAGCAACGTGAATCCTTTGGTCATTGGGAGCTTGATACTGTCGTTTCTAGCCGTGGTAAAAGTAAAGGCTGCTTGGCTACTTTTGTTGAGCGAAAAACACGCTATTACCACGCTGTAAAAATGCCAGACCGTTCAGCGGCATCTATGGAGCAAGCGGTTGCTACGGTGCTAGAAGAACTCGCGTTGCCTATGCTCACAGCTACCGTTGACCGTGGAAAGGAATTCGCCTGCCATCAAGCATTGTTAGAAGAGCATGGCTTGACGGTATACTTTGCTGATCCATATTCATCTTGGCAAAGAGGCAGTAACGAAAATGCAAATGGACTTCTCCGAGAATTCTTTCCTAAGAAGTACGACTTAAACACCGTTGATCAAGCTGAACTTCAATGTGCTTTGGATTTAATTAACCATAGACCACGCAAATGTCTGAATTGGAAAACTTCTCATGAGGCAGTTATGGAAGAGTTGTCGCACTTAGCTTGACAATCTATCCCATAAATACTAGTATATATTAATTACCAACTAAATTGAATAATATGGATAAAGAAAAGTGAAAAATTCATTAAATTAGCAAAAAATTGATTAATAATGTAAAATAAATTTCTTAATTTCTTGTTCTGAGTTCATTTATCCATTACATTCTATTTGATAATTTTGTATTTCTTTGTTGAAGGCTACTCTATTTTTTATATTTTACTCATAGCGAAAGGTTTTTACTGCAACGACACTACATAATATAGCAATAGATACAAGTATTATTAAAGCTTGTGTAGCAACTTCCTCTACGATTGCAGCTCTTCCGATTAATGCGGCATATTCTACAGGATTAAACTTGCTAATAATAGTTATCCAGCGTGGTGCACGCTCTAATGAATAAAATGCAGTGCTTAAGAAGATCATTGGCATAGAAAATAAAGTAGATGACATATTCATCATTCCTTCATTTCTAGCTCGACTAGCAATAATATAACCGATTGAATTGAAACAAAGAACTCCCACTAGCGTTAAGCTAATTAGCAACAACGCACTAATTATTCCTATTTTCAACGCAAAAAGCAGGTTTCCTATTAATATTAGCATCACCGTAATGATTTCAAAGACTAACAGTCGTGCCAGTACAGAATAGAAAACGAATTTCGTAATAGATAGCGAGGATAGCTTAATTAGCTTAAAAACCCCACGTTTACGTTGCATCATTAACCAAAAACCGGATGTATTAATCGTCCCCATAACGAGACTGACAAGAATACTACCCACTAATAAATTTTCTCGATAGCTTTCAGATTGATGATAAATACCTAAACCAATAAACAGCGCTAATGGCAGCAATATCGACCATGCCATCATATAAGAATCTTTATAAATTGATTTCGCAATCAATGAAAACAATACCTTATTCATCGAACATTTCCCCCTTTATTGAACATTAATTCGTATAATTCATCTAAATCCTCCGTTTGATTAGCAAAAAGTAACTCCTCCAACGTCCCTTGTTGACATACTTGCCCATTCATTACAAATACGATGCGATCTGCTAATTTCTTGACTTCACCCATATCATGAGAGGTAAACACAATCGACATATTAGTCCTTGCAAGCTCTGTAATCATCGATTTAATTTCCTTTCTTGCCATCGGATCAAGTGCAGCGGTTGGTTCATCCAAAATAAGCAACTGTGGTTGATGAATTAGTGCAATCGCAATCGCTAATCTTTTCTGCTGTCCGCCAGATAAATAATACGCATCTTTACGTGCAGCATCCGTTAAATGACAATGTCTTAGTACTTCCTCAATTTCTCTGTCTGTTACCGACTTTCCGTTTACTGCTGCAAACAGCTTCAAATTATCCCGCACGTCCAGCCCTGGAAAAAAAGTTGGAGTTTGAAATTGAACCCCTATCTTCCCTCGCAAATCATCCGTCCAGCATGTAATCGTTCCACTGTCTAACTTCTTTATACCTAGCATAGTATCAATCAGAGTTGACTTCCCTGCTCCATTCGGTCCAATAATTGCAAGCACTTCCCCTTCTTTAATATCCAAACTTAATCGATTAAGAACCTTTTTTCCTCTAAGCGAAATTTCTGCATCTTTCACTTGAATAAATGTCCGCATTACAAAACCTCCTAATTTGATTATCCAACGTTGGATATTGTCCTAAAAATAAAATCACAGCATTGCCATGATTTTTTGTAAATATGCTACATCCAACTTTAGTTTCTCAATCCCGTGTTCAAAGCTGCATCTGATTAAAGGACTTTGTTCAGCTTTATATTGCATGCCAGTTTCCCAGTTTTTAATATTGAGCTCGATTTGCTTAATGTTTTGCAGAATTAGATCCTTTGCTTCTTCCTTAGGTATATCCGTAATCCAAGGTAATGCTAAAGCAAAATCTGACTTAGTGCTTCCAGGTGGCGATAACAATGCCTTTTTTAATTCACTGTGAAATTCTTTTTCACCTTCAGCAGTAATTCGATAAACTTTACGAATCCGCGCCCCTGTTCTTTCCTCACGTGCGGTCTCTATTTTTCCTTCTTTCTCTAAATTGTTTAGAGCATGGTATAGTGAACCTGATAACAGGTTAGTCCATAGCTCCATATGACTCATCTGAATTAAATTTTGAATTTCATAGCCATGCATTTCTTTCATTCGAAGCAAGCTTAAGATAACAAATCTAACCATTTTATATATCCATCCTTAAATATCCAACGTTGTATATTTAAAATACATTAGCAGTTAATTATTGTCAATCCTCTCCAAATTATTTTTTTGAAGTGATGTCTCGATAGATAAAAGATAAATAAAAAAGTCATCACTTTACGATACGGTAAAATGATGACTTGTTGTTATTGAGATAAATTATGACTGCTTAGCAAATTCAACAAGGTCTACTGACATTTGATTAATTTCATCGACAGATGCATTCACTTGCTCTGAAAGAGCAGCCTGAGTTTGTGCTAATTCGTTAATGTAATCCATTTGTGAAATAATTGATTCGATTGATTGCTGCATTTTGTTTAGCGTTTTTTCAATATTGCCTGCTGCCTGAGAAACATTGGCTGCCAGCTTTCGCACCTCGCCTGCTACAACGCCAAAACCTCGACCAAATTCGCCTGCATGAGCTGCTTCAATTACAGCATTTAAGCCTAGCAAATTCGTTTGCTCAGCAATTTCTTGAATAAAATTCGATACTACCTTTGTTTCATCCGCAAGTTTTTTAGCATCATTTGCTGATGCAGTAGTCATCTCTTGAGTTCTTGCAAGATTTTGCGCTTGAGTCGTAATTTCCGTAATTCCGCTAACCATCTCAGAAATTGATGTAGAAAGCTCCTCCATACGCGCAGTAGTTTCCGCAACATTTTGATCCTTTAATTTTAAATGGTGAATATCTCGAATCGTACCTGCTGCACGAATCGGTGTGCCATTTTCATCACGACTTGTTAAGCAAGACGCATAATACCAACGATATTCACCTGTTTTACGTTTTAACTGATACTCTATGCCAAAAGGGGTGCGCCCAGTTCTATCATTTAAATGAGCTGTAAATGCAGCGGTAGTCGGTTCTACATCATCCGGATGTAATCGACTTACAAACGCAAAGAAATCATTTGGGAAATCCTCTTCATTTTCAAAGCCTAATGCATCCCTGAACTGTTGAGAAGCCCACCAAGGATTATGCAAATTGTTTGGATCTCCATCCACAAATTCCATATCCCATGGCGCTTCTTCTAATACATCCATAATTAGTTCATAGCGGGATATATAAGCATTCAATTTAGAACGATTTTGCTCTTGCTCATCAATATCAGCAATAACACCAATCATGCGATATGGCGTACCATCCTCGCGACGTTTTGCATTACCAAAGGTACGAACCCAAATGTAATGTCCAGCTTTAAGTCGGATTTGATGTACTAAAGAAAATGGTGTATTGTCTGTAAAATCATTTAGATGATCCTCCATCATCTTAACGATTACTGGCACAGTATCCGGATGAGTAATTTCTACCAAATCGTTTAATCCGCCTGCTAATTCATCGGCTCCGTAACCAAGTAATTGTTTCAACTCTGGCATAATTACAACATGATTTTTAGGGCTATCAAATGGTAACTCTTCTATTGTCAGCTCCCAATAACCCAAGTTGTAGATTTGATTAATTGAATTGATTCTTTGCTCTTGTCTTGATGCAATTTCTTCACGTAGCCCACTTACTTTGTTGAAATTCTCAATGATTTGCTGTATCTGTTCATCCTTTGCGATATAGCTAATCTTCTGACTGAATTCACCGCGTTGTGCAGAGTTCAATTTAAATTGACTCTCTTCTAGCAACCGCATTAAATCAACTGTGTTGTCCTTTTTTCTTAGCAAATTATTCATCATCCCAACTTACATAAATTTAACAACTGTATATGTTTACTATATCTTAGAAATTGAAATGAGAATAGGACATTTATTATTTTGTTCATATTATTTTCACAATTTAACATAACAGTAATACTAAAAGAATATAAATTAATATTATTTTTTTGCATTATATTGTTAATTTTCATATTATTTCATTTTTAAATATTATTCTATCCTTTAACAGCTCCAGCAGTCATACCCTCTATAAAATATCTTTGGAATGCAACAAACAAGATAAAAATTGGAACAATTGAGAAGAACGAACCGACAATTAATAGATCATAATTGTTACCATAAGGCGTTAATAATGTCTTTAAGCCAATAGACAACGTATACTTATCTTGATCCGCCAGCACCATAAATGGCCATAAAAGATTATTCCAGCTGTTCATTCCGTTTAAGATCGCCATTGCTGCAAAGGATGGTTTCATAATTGGCATAATTAATCTGAAATAAATCATATACTCGTTCGCACCATCAACTCTGCCCGACTGAATAATTTCACTAGGAATACCTCTTAAATATTGGCGAAAGAAGAAAATCGTCGCGGCATTGGCGATACCAGGAACGATAATTGCCGAGTAGCTGTTAATCATATTTAAATCATTAATTAATGTATAAAGAGGAAGCAGCAAAATTTCGAAAGGCACCATCATAATAAGCAGCACGCAAATAAACAAGAAGTTTTTCCCTTTAAATTCGTATGCAGCAAACCCATAAGCAACAAAGGCACTAACAAACAGCGTAAGTACCACTTGCGTAATCGTTAAAATCAAACTATTTTTGAACCAAATAAAATAATCATGTTCTCCTGTAAACAGAAATATAAAATTGTCCAAACTCATAATGCTTGGATCAATGCTTAAATTAAGACCGTAGCGAATTAAAGCTTCCCCTGGTTTAAAAGAGGAGAGTGCGATAGCATAGAATGGAATCATAATGATTACGCAAAGAATCGTAAAGAAAATAAACATGGCAATTCTCGCCAATAATTCTCTTCTTTTCTGACTGCCAATCATTTATCTCTCCTCCTTTTTAAACATTCCTGTAATCTTCAGTTGAATTAAATTGATTGTCATTGCCACAACTAATAGAACAATACCAACTGCAGCGGCATAGCCCAGTTTGTTTTGCTCAATTCCTTGACGATATAAGTAGCCGACAATTGTGAGCCCAATATTTTTCGGCGAGTTATTCCCATTAAATAGCATTAAGCTTTCTGTAAACATCGCTAGTCCAGCATAAATACTAATAGTTAACACATAAATCGTTGTTGGCTTTAATAAAGGTACAGAAATGTGCAGAAACTTTTGCCATGCTGATGCTCCATCAATCGAAGCTGCCTCATAATATTCGTTATCAATGCTTTTTAAGCCCGATAAATAGTACAGCATATTTACCCCTGTCCACTTCCAGCAAGCAAGAATTAATAGGGCAGCCATACTCCATTCCTGATCTTTAAGAAACTTAATTGGTCCGATACCAAAAAGACCTAAAAATTGGTTCATTAAAGAGCCATCTACTTCACTAAACATTAAGCGAAAAACTGTACCTGCAACTGCTACTGAGGTTAATGCCGGAAGGAAAAATGAAGATTTAAAAAACTCCCTTCCCACCATCAGCTTACTATTAATGATACAAGCGAATAACATTGGAAAAGGAATTAATAGAACTAACGTGCCAAGCATGTAAATAACACTATTTTTAATTGCCTTTAAAAACACTTTATCTGTTAATAATTTCGTAAAATTCGCGTCACCAACCCACTTTGGCTCTTGTCCTAGCATTCTTTCCTGAAAACTCATAAAGAAAGAACTGAGCAATGGGTAAGTCCAAAATACTAAAAAGATAATGACAAATGGTAATACAAAAACATAAGGTGCAACTTTTTGGGAGTATACAAATTTCTTTATCATAATCCCAGCCTCCCTTTTATGATGACTAAACCTACCGACTACTAATTTAGCCGGCAGGTTTAATAATTTTTATAGTAGGAACTATTTTAATTCCTGCTCAATTAATTCTTGTGCTTCATCCAACGCTTCTTTTACATCCATACCGTCTTCAAAAATTGCATTTAACGTAATCGTACATAAAATGTTGTTAATCGTTGGGGAAGCTTTAACAGATTTAATAGCTCTAATTTCGTTTTTAATTTCATTTAGTGTGTCAAAAGCATTTGTCTTAAAGTATTGAACGTACTCATTATCTGGATTATGAGTTACGCTCTTATCTTGCCAAACCTCCATATTAATTGGGTCAAAGCCTAATGTATTCCAAATTTCTGTTGTTGCTTCTTTTGACAACTTAGCAAATGCTACAAATTCTTTTGCAAGCTGTACATCTTTACTTGTTGTAGTAACAACTGTTCCCGTTCCACCCAAACCAACTGAACGAGGATTTCCTTCTTCAAATACAGGCAATGGAGCAATAGCATATTTACCTTGAAGATCCTTCATCTCATTTACGAATCTTGACATATACCACTCTGGCATCAAAGCACTAGCATAGTTGCCCATATTATATTCGCCTTTTGCTTCCTCTGTATCTGGCTGACCGCCTGGGATCGTGTTAATAACATTGTTTTTCTGTAAATCTACAAGCATTTCAAGCGCTTTTACCATTTCAGGAGAATTTACTTTAGGGTTTCCATTTTCATCTGTTAAATCAGCATTTTGTTGCGCCAGCAGTAAAGAAACTTGCCAAGTAGCTGATGTATCTGCTGTACCTAAATACTTTCCTGTTTTTTCATACACCTTAATGCCAGCTTCTTTATAATCGTTCCAAGTTTTAATTGTTCTGTAATCAACGCCCGCCTCTTCAAGAATTTCTGTGTTATAGAAAGCAAGCGTAGCTCCTACGTGATAATCAAAACCGTAAATTTGATCACCTTTGCTATAAATCTCAACACGTGATGGAACGACAGAATCCTTATATGGAGCAAATACATCATTTAGCGACTCAAGCGGTACATTGTCTCCCTCTAAAAAATTTGGGAATCTGCCTAGCTCAATATCCGCAATATCTGGAGCTCCTTCCCCAGTTTGTACAGCCATTAACAACTTATTATGCATATCATCATAAGGCATAACTGTAACATTTAACTTTATCTGTTTATCTGGGTTTTGTTCATTCCATAACCCAAGCATTTTATCTAAATGCTTACCGTGCAAATCTACAAATGTCCAAAAGGATAACTCTGTGGCATTTTCACCAGCATTCGCTCCTAAAACCTTTGATTCACTATTTGATGAACTCGTGGAAGACTTACTAGAACAAGCGGATAAAGCCATTGATGTAATAAGCATCATAACAACAAATAATAAAAGGCTACGTTTTTTCATCTTAAATCGTTCCTTTCTTTTATAAGTTTGTGGAATAACAAGTGAAAGCAGTAAGAGTTAATGTTGACTTTCAAATTGTCCTCTGCTGCATACACCTCCATTCACCCCATAACCTACTCTGCTATTGACATGACCCTAACCTTTCTTTGATTCAATTTTAGTATTGTAAGCGGTTTCTATAAGTATTATAATATATGTAAAATATAATTTATATAACCAATTGATTATAAAAATGTATTTTTGTTAGGAGTTGTAATTAAGATGAAGAAGCTTGCTTTATATAAGCAAATCCAACAGCATATTCTACAAAAAATCGAATCGGGCCAATTGCGACCAAACGATCGGATTGCCTCTGAGCAAGAGTTAATGGAAGAATTTAAGGTAAGTAAAATAACGGTAAAAAATGCTCTAGCTGCGCTTGCTGACGAAGGCATTATCATTCGAATTCAAGGAAAGGGGTCTTTTGTCGCAGCTGATCTGAACATAAACTCAGTGCCTCAACCTTCAACTATTAATCATCCACCTATAATTGGTTTTATTATTCCAATTCTTAAGACCAATGTTATTCAAAAGCTTGTAAATTATGTTGAATATTATTTAAAAGAGGCAGGCTATCATATGATTCTTCGTATTACTCGAGAATCTTCAGCCGAAGAATCCCAAATCATTAGTGCATTGCTTGAGGCAGGTGTGCGTGGCTTAATTGTTTTTCCAACCGAGGATGAAAAGTATAACGAATCATTGCTTCGCTTATCTATTGATAAATTCCCGTTTGTTTTTATTGATCGATACTTGCGTAATATTGAATCATATACGATTACTGCTGATAATTATGGCGGAGCCTACAACGCTGTAACTCATCTTTTGACACACGGCCATCGCCAAATCGCTCTTATTTCTCCTGAAAACGCCAATACTGCTATTGAGGATCGCACTGCTGGCTTTGAAAAAGCTTGTATCGATAAAGGCATTTCCATAGATAAAAACTTATGGTGCCACGTTCCATTAGAAATTTTACGAAGTGGCAATGCCTTTAACTACATCATTGACTTTCTTAAGGAATATCCAAACGTAACAGCGGCCTTTACATTAACAGAAGAAATTGCAAAGCTAACTGCTCAAGCGTTAAAAAGTTTAAATCGCCAAGAAGATATAGAGCTGTTTACATTTGACGATCCTGGTTTTTCAGGAATTCCATATGTTTTGCAGGATGAACAAGAGATGGCACGCATTGCTGTTGAACTTTTATGCGAGCAGATCGGACAAACCTATTCTCCTCGTCAAGTATTCGTTCCTGTTAGACTTATATTTCCTGAGGAATATTTGTAGTGTTGCGCTAACAAGCGGAAAAATAAAAACCGCTTCACTAGTCTAATTAACAAACTAATGAAACGGTTTTTCTAGGCTTAGTTAGCTATTAAATTAGATCGGTTTTATCGACATTTCGAATGGAAAGAAAAGCAATAATAAT
Organism: Paenibacillus sp. plas6; assembly: GCF_057221655.1. Lineage (NCBI taxonomy): Bacteria > Bacillati > Bacillota > Bacilli > Caryophanales > Paenibacillaceae > Paenibacillus > Paenibacillus sp. plas6. Next base: position 2,276,433 of record NZ_CM170151.1, read on the forward strand.
TCCAATTACCGCTAATGTCAACGGAATTGCGATAAACGAATACAGTGAAATGTTTTTACTACCAGAGGTAAAATTAGAGCTAACAGCTGCAACAATAATAGTGGAGCTGATAATTGTTGCTGATACTGATTTTTTCCACATACCGAAGGCAAGAGAAATTAAACTTAATCCTGCCGCAGCTACACTATTCAGTAAAATATTCAAAGCATACGTTATAACCGTATTCATTTCTAACGTATCAGGAATATATCCGACTCTATTATTAATAAGCACCATAGCACCTGCAATCGCTACATTGCTAATTACAATTGTCAAAAACGTCCAAACAAAAACAATGCTCAGCTTAGCAGCAATCAATTTTTTACGGTTAATTGGATAAGAAAACATTAACGACATTGTTTTATTTTTATACTCATTAATCACAAACTTTGCAATTAGCACTGAAGCATAAATAATAAATGTGGAGCGTACAAAGGTATCGATTGCAGCAAGTGCATCCTCAAAACTGCGAAATGCCGGCTCATTCGCACCATCGAAATAAATGAGCGAAATTAGTCCTAAAATACATAGATTTGCAATAAGTATCCCTAGCCAGCTACCGTTAAATTTATTTTTTCTTAGTTCTAATTTGACAAGTTTAAGCACTAAGCTCACCTCCGTTTAATAGCCCAATAAAGTAATCTTCAAGTGAATGCTGCTTTTGCGTAATCGACTCTACTGGTACATCAGCCATCGCTAAAGTTTTGATTAGCTGGCTTTGCGGTACAGTCAAATCATACACACGAATCTGCTTCTCATCGACCACTTTCATATTTCTAATACTCAATGAATTAGCTAACACATATGCAGCCTTTTTAACTTCACTGCTCGTAATTTCAATATAATGATGATTTGACTCACGAACACTGTCCATCGAGACTTCCTTAACCATCTTGCCTTGATTAATAACCCCTACGGTATCAGCAATATGCTCGATCTCTCCAAGAATATGGCTAGAGATCAGAATCGTAATGCCATATTGCTTACTAAGCATCGTGAATAAACTGCGCATTTCACGAATTCCAACCGGATCAAGACCATTAATTGGTTCATCAAGCAGCAGCAACTCTGGCTTCGTAACGATAGCTCTTGCAATACCTAATCGTTGCTTCATCCCTAAAGAAAAGTGCTTTACTGGCTTATTATCAACATTAGTCAGGTTAACCATTAAAATGTACCCAATAAGATGGACACTTGAAAAAGGTTATCTTATTGGGTCTTTTTTTGATTATAATGAACAAAACAACAATCGGAGCCGATGAATATGAGCAAACAATTATTTACAAGAAAACAACAGGAACAATTAAGACAAAATCCTTATGTAAAAAGAGTTAGCGAAAAAGCAATTACGTATACGGACGCATTTAAGCAGTTATTTATTCACGAGTATGAGCAAGGGAAACTCCCCTCTCAAATTTTTGAAGAAGCTGGGTTTGATGCAGAAGTGTTAGGGATGACACGTATCTGGAAGGCCTCTAGTCGTTGGCGTGCAGCTTATAAGGATAACGGAGTAGCAGGATTAGAGGATACACGTAAATATAGTTCTGGTCGTCCATTAGAGCGTGAGTTAAGCATCGAAGAGAAATATGCACGTTTAGAGGCGAAGATGAAATTAGTACAAGCAGAGAATGAACTATTAAAAAAGCTCGATCAACTAGAAAGGCAGATGATGAAAAAGAAATCCTATTAAGTACCAGTCAAAAATTTCAACTCATTCATCAGATTATTGAGAAATATCAATTAAAACGACTTGCTAGCTATCTTTGTAAACTCACAGGCGTATCACGTTCAGGTTATTATGGTTATTTCAAAGAAGAGGCAGTACGCAATCGGAGAAAACGTGAGGAAGCCGATATGAAATTGAAAGCGATCATTCTAAAAGCCTATCGTTTCCGCAATCGAAACAAAGGGGCACGTCAAATTAAAATGACGTTAGAAAATCAATATCAGATTATATTTAACTTAAAACGAATTCGTCGTATTATGAAAAAATTTTCAATCATATGTCCGATTCGAAAGGCTAATCCATATCGAAGAATGGCGAAAGCAACAAAGGAACATCGAACATGTCCAAACCTGCTACAACGTCATTTTAAGCAAGGGGTAGCAGGAAAAGTATTATTAACGGACATTACCTATTTAACGTACAAATACGGAAAACGTGCCTATTTGTCTACCATAAAAGATGCTGTAACAAATGAAATTTTAGCCTATGAAGTATCCGATAAAATCACTTTAGATATTGCAATCAACACGCTCCAAAAACTGAAGTTAAAACATCGTCATTTAACCAAAGATGCTTTTATTCATTCCGATCAAGGTATGCACTATACGCATCCTAAATTTCAAAAGTTGGTAAAGAAAATGAAGTTAGGTCAATCGATGTCACGTAGAGGGAATTGTTGGGATAATGCCCCACAAGAATCCTTCTTTGGACATCTCAAAGATGAAACAAGGATTAGTCATTGTGAAACGTTAGACGAGGTTAAACAAGAAATTAAGGACTATATGATCTATTACAATTACTATCGTGGTCAGTGGAATTTAAAAAAGCTGCCGCCTGCAAAATACAGACAGCAGCTAGAACAAGTCGTCTAACCTTTTAATAATTGTCCTTTACAGAGGGTACATTTTACATTTCCATTGCATCAGCAATCGCCTTTTTATTGTAGTAACCCATATATTCACAGTGAAGCTCCATATTTTCCTGTGCAGTAAGCTTTTCATAAAAGATTGGATATTCAATAATGCTGCCTATTCGCTTTAGCGGTTCGATTGAGTCGTGAAACAGCGGTTTTCCGAACAGCATAATCTCACCTACAGTTGGTTTAAGTATGCAGTTTATCATTTTCATTACAGTTGTTTTACCTGCACCATTTGGGCCGAGAAATCCATAAATTTCCCCTTTGTTAATTGTCATATTCACGCCAGATACTAGTTCTTTTCCATTTATAGTTTTACCCAAATGGTAAGTTTTCAAGATCGTGGTCATCTCATTTTCCCCTCTCACGTTTTTGATACTTTAATTATAGGGTTGGGGATTTTCTTTTTTCTTACTCAATTCTTACTTAATTCTTAAGTTTAAGAACCACCAAAATTCATCCTTTTTAATCGTACTGAAAAAATAGTTTGCTCATAAGGTTTACTCGTAACCTTAATTGTGCCATGCATCAATTCAATTAACCGCTTTGTAATCGTTAAACCAAGACCGCTACCTTGATATTTACGATTACGTGAATCTTCAAGTGTATATAAGCGTTCAAAGATATAATCCTGATGCGGCTCTTGAATGCCCTTGCCGCGATCGTACACTTCAACATACACAGCATCATCCTCAGAGCGAAGGGTCAATCCTAACATTAACCCATCTCCACCGTATTGAATTGTATTAGAGATTAAATTATTAAGCACGCGATCAAGCGCTTCCTCATTGGCATAAGCATAAATAGGTTCGTCTGGAATACTAATTTGCACATCAAAGCCGCTATCCACCAAAACATCATAATTTCTGCGGCATACTTCATTGAGTTGAACTCTAGATAAAGATATCTCACGATCACCAGACTCTAATTTAGCAAGATCAAAGAAATTGTTTATCATTGCAATGACTTCCTGTACCTTATCCGTTACTTTACCAAGCAACACTGCTCGTTCCTCAGCGGAAATGTCTGAACGATGTAGCAATATCTCTACATATCCAGAAATAACAGTAAGCGGAGTTCGAAGATCATGAGAAATATTGGACAACATACGGCGCATAGAAATCTCTGTACGCGCATACTCGGCACTAGCTCGTTGCTGCTCTTCCTGTAATAAATTAATACCCTCCAGCAGTTTGCGAAGCTCTTGCATCTCAGTCTGGTGCAAAAGTTTCTGTGTAGATCGCTCCGTAACGATTTCATTTAACTTATCAGCGATATAACGAATATCACTGCGCAGCGTTTGTCGAGCTTGATATTGCAGCGCTATGACAATCAATAAAATGATAATAACTACGGATAATATGATAACCATGCTTAAGAGCCCCTGCTTTATAACCAATCCCCCAAAGCGTCTTAATATACTTTGGCTGAGACGGATTGTCTTCGATTTTTTCCCGCAGTCGACGCATATGGACATTAATGACATTATCATCGCCATAGTAATTGTCATTCCATACTGATTGGTAAATTTGCTCCTTGGTGAATACACGATTAGGATTTGCTGCAAACAGCTTTAGAATATGAAACTCCTTAGCTGTTAATTGAATGAACTCTCCATTTTTGGCTACTGTAAAATTCTCTTGATCGATTATGAGATCGAGAAGTCGTAATTGAAGCGAACTAGCTACTGCTTGCTCTATTACAGCCGAATACTGCTTAGAACGACGCAATGCTGCTTTCACTCTTGCGACCAGCTCAATGATTGAGAACGGCTTTGCAATATAGTCATCAGCACCAAAGCCTAGACCTAACGCCTTGTCTAATTCACTATCTTTGGCTGATAGAATTAGCACTGGCACCACACTGCTACGTCGTATGAACTGCAGCAGATCCATGCCGCTACGTTTCGGAAGCATGAGGTCTAGCAAAATTAAATCATAGTCATCACATTTTGCTAACAGTTTTTCCGCTTCTTCTCCATCAAATGCTTGCGTAACGTTATACCCTTCACTAGTAAGATGTCTATGTACCATCTCGCTAATATCGACATCATCCTCTATAAGTAAGATCGCTTCACTCATCTACTATTTTCCACCTTGTTGATAGATTGATTGCTATTTTTTCAATTTATGTAAGATTCATTATACTATATTCATTTCTTATAGAAACTTCATATTCTAAAACGATGCTCTATACTAAAACAAATTTTTAAATTAGATAACGATTATTTAGCTTTTCTACCCTTACGTTAACTTGTATTTATTTCTGGCTGAGCGTTTAATCATCAGCTATTAGAATCATGATATACTGGCTGGTAGTGTCAAAAGTTCTATGAAAACTCAATAGGTGTTCGGGTCGTCTCCCATTTGTTGGGTGGAAAGGCCACGCAATCGCTCTTGACAAACACGCCAATGGTTTGACTCTACTTTAACAAGGGCGACGGGGACAAAAAGAAGGCATGCTAAATAGCCCTTGGTTTTTCCATTTTAAACCATTGGCTAGTTCGGTTTGTCAAGAGTTCGCTCCGCCGATTGCTCGTTTTTACTTCGGGCTCTGCTAAACCAAAAAGTTAGGCTGGTTGTTGTTCGTTAATCCATTGTTGTGCTAAAGCGATCAGTTTAGTCCATCTCGCAGGCATATTCGGGAGCTGCAGTAACTCTGGATTAAGCACTGGCACCTTACCTTCTAATGCAGAATGAGGCCTTAAAAAGTTAAAGTAAGCTACAAACAGGGTCACAAAAGAAACAGATCCTTGTTCGGATCCAAACCCGTGTGTTGAACGATAATTGCCTTTAAATGTGCGATTTAGTCTTTCGATAACTTGTTTGAGATGCCTATACTCCGTTGACACAGGATCTTCATTGGTAAGTCCAATAACCTGCTTGATGTCGAACTGAATATCGTGTTGAGCGAAAAAGTGCTGAGCTAAGAGATAAATCGGATTGCCATCCACCACAAATGTAAGATCTTTAGGAATCTCTTTCAGTTTCATTAAGACATCATCAATGGCACGGATTGCTGACACTGTATCCCGATTTGGCGATACTGGGTAAGACAAAATAATCTTTTTTACCGCATCAAAGAAGAAAAACAAGTAATGCCAACGCCCATTCACCTTGATGTAGGTTTCGTCTCCACAGAACTGGTCAGAAAGTTCGTAGGGATAATAATCTACGTAAGGCTTAAGTATTAGGGCAACTGCATTCTCATAATTTAAAATACTTTGATGCGATATGCTTACCCCATGTACATCTTTCATGAGTGCAGCTGTTTTACGGGCCGAAAGTCCATAGTTGACATGATAGGTTAAAATGAGCCCCAAAGTATGTGGCGACGCATACAGCCTGGATAAATCAACCTTGGGCTTTTTGGGGGAAGACTTAGACAATGGCTGAAAATCGATGTGAAACTGCCGGAAAATGTATCTTAACTTAAAGGATTGAGGATCTTTTTTAAACTGTCTCTTCTCTTTCGAAGACATACCATTTAGTTTCTTTTGGTAATAGGGACAATCATTATTTTTACACTTGAACACGTTAAAGTCTTTTCGCTCTTTGATTTTTTCAAGAGTCTTAGAACAATGAGGACACTTTAAAATGGCCTCTTTCAAATAGCGGCTCTTATCATTAAACAGACAGGAACATACCTTACATTGATACTGTCCTTTGCCCCCATTATTGGCATAAAGATAATCCGATGGAGCACCACACTTCGGACAGTTCATAGATTTAGGTACAGTCGTCTTTGCATTCAAACGCCTTTGAACAGGCTTTAGATGTTTACCGTTTTTCTCTAGGTATTCTGTTAGAAGGATTCGATAATCAAGCTTCTGAAGAGTTTCGTTGATCGGAAGATCATCCACCTGAAGCTTACGATATGGTTTATTGATTGGCTCTTCTTTAGGTTTATCAAACATGTTTTTACCGATAAGAAGAGTAAGTAAAGTTTTAATAATTTGATCTTGGTACTTGATAAATTCAAGTAAATAGGTTAATAATTGAGGATACAAACTTGTCACTTCCTAGTTGTTTGGGATTAAGTGTTCGGTGTGGTAACCTTACTTTTAACCTAAAACTATGGGGGTGGCAAGTTTTTTGCTTTCCGAGACTTATATATCAAGGAAAACCCTCAATTATATATATAAAGTTTTTACAATACGTAACTAAATTGGGGGGGGAAATCTATGAAAAAGGTTTTGTTAACAGTTTTGATGCTAGTTGTTGCAGCTACTACAGTGCTTACAGCATGTGGCAGCGATAATAACAAAAACACGAATAATGGTAAAAACTCAAGTAACAGCACAGAAGGAGCATTCACTATCTCACTTCGTCATATTCAAATTAGTGATGCTAATAAATATCGCAGAGCGATTCTTGAGGATGCGGTAGCAAAAACGGAAGCAGAAGTGCCTGGACTAACAATTGAGCTTGAAGGAGTCGAGGATGAAGTAAACCGTTTTACTAAGCTTCCTGCTGAAATGGCAGCTGGTAATCCACCAACGATTTTTGACTTGTTTGGTGGTGAAGGCGATGCGCTGAAGTATGGCGCTGCAGGTCGCTTGCTTGATTTAGCACCAATTCTTAAGGAGCTTGGCTTAGAAGGTAAATTCTTAAACCTTGATCAATTTACACAGGATGGAAAAATTTATGGGTTGCCGCTTGGTGGTAATACAGAAGGGTTCTTCTATAACGAGGAATTATTTGAGCAATTAGGTTTATCTGAACCTACAACTTTAGAGGAATTGGAAAATGCGGCTCAAGTGTTGACTGACAACGGCTATACAGCATTTGCAATGGGTTCAAAAGCAGCATGGGTTCCTTTAATGCTAGTAAATACATTAATCGGACGCTATGCAGGGCCTGATGCAATTAATGGGCTAGGTACTGGTGAAGTGAAATGGAATTCACCTGAAGTGGTTGCCGCGTTAACGAAATATAAAGAATGGGAAGACAAAGGATACTTTACCAAAGGCGAACTAGGCTTTGAGTATGCGGATATGCTAAATGAGTTTGTAACTGGTAAAGCAGGAATGATGTTTGACGGAAGCTGGAGATCTGGCGTTTTCAAAGATGAGTCTCAAGCTGGAGCTCTTACCAATAAAGTAGGCTTCTTCCCAATGCCAGCAGTTGATGGGGGAATTGGAGATCAAACCTATGTAAATGGTAACTATTCTAACGGTTATGGCTTCTCTTCTAATTTGAATGAGCAAGAATTAACAGCAGTAAAAGCCTTCATTAAAAATCTGTACAGTGATGAAATGCAGTTAAGAGGTTTACTTGAGGATGGTACTTTGCCTTCAATTAAGCTTTCTGATGATGCTACAGACCAAGTTGAGGATAAAATTGTTAATAAAGTTATTCAAGTTATGGGTGAAGCAGGCGGAGCATTCTCTCATTTCGACTCAACTGTAAATTCTGAGGTATATAAAGAATCCGAGGATGCAATTTTGAAGTTAATCGCAAATCAATTAGATCCACAATCTGCAGCTGACGCAATTCAAGCTATTCAAGATAAGCAACAATAACAGCCAATCGTATTTGCAAGGGAGAGCCGCCAATCTGGTAGCCTCCCTTCATTATTTAATAGAGAAGGAGGAATACAAGATGCATCGCATTCTTCGTAATCCGTGGGTTTATGCCGTTATGATTATACCCACGCTTGTTCTTTACAGTGTATTTTTCATCTATCCAATGCTCACTTCGTCCTATTACGCATTTACCGATTGGAATGGCTTGAATAAGGCGAGCTTTGTAGGCTTTGATAACTTTATTCGAATATTTAGTGATCCGGATTTTATTAAGTCTATTTATAACAATTTATTGTTTATCGGATTTTCAATTTTTATTCAAGTACCGCTAATTATATTTTTTGCCTTGCTCATTTCTAACGTTAAAAAGCTTCAAGGATTCTATAAAACGACGGTTTTTGTACCTTCCATCTTGTCTACATCAGTAATCGGTATATTATGGGGATTTATTCTTCACCCTCAAATTGGGCCGGTAAATAAGTTTTTGTCTCTGTTTGGTATAGACCCAATCTACTGGCTAGCCGAATCAAAATGGGCGATGTTTAGTATTCTTGTTGTTAATGCGTGGCAATGGATGGGCTTTTACGTTGTACTTGTTCTTGCCGCAATAATTGCACTGCCTAAAGAGATAAATGAAGCAGCGGAAATCGATGGAGCTACTGGGTTTCAACGTGCGTGGTATATTACTGTTCCATTAATTAAACCGATTATTTCCGTTGTTGTTATGCTATCCATTTCAGGGGCAATGCGCGTAGTTGACATTGTATTAGTAATGACTGACGGTGGTCCGGTTGGGGCAACAGAGGTTATGGCTTCTTATCTTGTTCATGAAGCGATGGGAGTTAATCCAAGTTACGGTTTAGGTACAGCTATTTCCCTAGTTATATTTGTGTTTGCTCTAGTTTTGACTGGTATTTACCAAGCAACTTTAGGGAAGACGAAGGAGTGATAATGCGATGAAAACAATGAAAAAAATCTTGCCACATATAATCCTTCTAATCTATGTTGCGCTCTTATTATTTCCGTTCGTATTTATTATTTTTTCATCGTTAAAGGAGAGTAATATTGAAATTGCAGAGCATCCCTTTGGCTTTCCAACTAAACTCTATTTTCAAAACTATGTTGATGCTTGGGTAAAAGCAAAAATTAATGTATACTTTTTCAATAGCTTTTATTTGGCAACTGCTTCAGCAATAGCAGCAGTATTGTTTGCTGCAGCTACAGCTTTTGCATTAACTCGCATGAAGTTTATTAAAATGAGCAAAGTTATCTATCAATTTGTATTAATTGGTATGCTTATTCCTGGTAATGTATTGTTTATTGCACAATATATCCTTGTTATGAAACTTGGCATTCTAGGCACGCATTGGTCGCTGTTTTTACCTTATACGGCTGGCGCATTGCCAATTAGCGTACTTCTGATTGCTGCTTTTATGCAATCCATTCCAAATGAGTTGGAAGAAGCAGCGATTATGGACGGAACAGGATTATTTCGCTTATTTTTCAAAATTATATTGCCTTTAACCATACCTGCTTTAGTAACTGTATTTATCGTAAATTTCCTAGGTTCTTGGAACGAATACCTGCTAGCTAACTTCTTTATTAGCAAAGATGAATTAAGAACTTTGCCAACGGGGATGGTCGGCTTTAGAGATACATTCCAAACGAACTATGCATTAATTAGTACAGGTATCGTTTACTGCGTTGTGCCAGTACTGGTCATCTATGCATTTTTACAAGAAAAAATTATCGAGGGTGTTACTGCTGGTAGTGTAAAAGGCTAACAGAGGATGTGGGTCTTCATGTCACTGCAAAAAAAGTTAATCTTGAGCTTTGTATGTTTAATTATCGTCCCATTACTAATATGCGGCAGCTTGTCTTTCAAATATATTTCCAACAAGGCAGAAAAGGATTATGCTGATTCGACGGAGCTGACATTGCGTGCTTTGCTTATTAGTATTGAGCAAGTGTTTCGGGATATGAATAATGTAACTGATGGAGTAATCGCTAGTCGAGCGATACAAGATGCACTTAGTAATTTACAGTCGACGGATATAGACCAAATCAATTATCTTCAATTAAATGAAATTCAGCGTAATTTTCGAGAGTTGCTCGTAAACCATCCTTCTGTAGGATATGCTTTTATGTACACTTTGGAGCGACAGGATGTACATAAGCTATTCTCTAAGTCCAGCTTTACCCCTTTAACGTATGATGAATTTTCTAAATTAGCTATTTATCAAGAAGTCATTGAGCAAGATGGCCTGCCAATATGGTTAGGCCCTTATGAATATACGGAACTGACAAGCAATGAACCTGTTTTTACGGTAATTCGTGTCGTAAAGGATATTGCTACTCTAAAAAACAAAGGGATATTGCTTGTTCAAATCCGGACCTCTGATCTCGAAGCGATCTTTCGTTATTTACGTTATAAACAGGAATATACAAATTATATGATTGTTAATAAAGATGGTCTGATTCTTTATGACAGTAACGGTCAGCTTGCGAGCAGACAGATCGCGGAGCTGATGCCTGATATTGACTTGAGAAAAAGTAATACGAGTCAACGCGTTAGCTTTGAGAATGTTGAGTCTGTCGTGTCCTCGATAAGCTTTGGTAATTATGAGCAATGGAAGTTGGTAGCTGTAACGCCAAGAGAGATTATTTCTGGTGAAATTAAATGGACAGCCATTGCTATCTCATTATTAATCGGTTTATGTATGGTATGTGCATGTATATTTATTACGTATATTGCGGGACGTGTTACACGAGCAATTACGGACTCGGTGAAGGTGATGAGAGAGGTTGAGCTTGGAGATCTCGATGCAAGAGTTAGAATTCGCGGCAACGATGAGATTGGCTTGCTCACCCGTGGCACAAATCGGTTGATTCACCGCCTACAGCAGCTCATTGAAGAACTTAAGGAGCAGCATGAACGTAAGCGAGCGGCAGAGATTGCGGCATTACAGGCGCAAATTAAACCGCATTTTCTATTTAATACTTTGGAATCGATCAATGTATTAGCGATTCAAAACCAAGGTAAAAAAGTAAGCAGAATGGTCACAAAGCTTGGAAATATTTTGCGAATAAGTATGCAGCAAAAGGACTTGATTACGATTGGGCAGGAGCTTATTCATGTGCAGAGTTATTTGGATATCCAAAAATTTAGATTTGAAGAGCTCTTTGAATATGAGCTTGAAGTTGATCCAAGCCTTTTGCAAGAAAAAACACTTAAGCTTTCGCTGCAACCTTTAATTGAAAATTGTATTCAACACGGGTTTGAAGGAATTTCATATATCGGAATTATACGTATTCAAATAATCGACGGACATAATGTCATTTATTTTAGGGTTGAGGATAATGGAATTGGCATGTCTCCTATGCAACTGGAACGTTTTAGTTCTTTTATAGCCAACACATTTGAATTCTTTGATGCGCCTGAACATGGCGAACGCAGAGGTATAGGAGTGCAAAATGTTGCAGAGCGCATTCGCCTTAGCTTCGGTAAGCCATATGGATTAATGATTTGCAGTGCCCCAGGTCAAGGAACGATAATTCAAATGACGATACCCAAAAATAAGGATGGTGGACATAATGAGACTAAAAGCAATTCTAGTCGATGATGAGATCAATATTTTAAGAAATTTGCAGTTTGTGTTGCCATGGGAGGAATATGACGTTGATATTGTAGGTATGGCCCAAAATGGCGCACAAGCTTTAGAACTCGTCAAGCTTTATCAACCACATCTTGTTTTTTGTGATATTCGTATGCCTGTTATGGACGGAATTAATTTTTTAAAGGAACTACGTCAATTCGATCAGACCACGGAAGTCATTATGCTAACTGGTTATCAAGAATTTGAATATGCTCGTACCGTGTTGCGGTATCGTGTCTTAGATTATGTACTTAAGCCAATTGACTACGAAGCGCTAGAGCAGCTTTTCATAGATGCAGTTAATAATATCAAACAAAATTTAACGAAAGCAGTGCAAGATAATCAAACAAAAAATAATTTAACGGATCTAGCCTATGAAAAAATGCTGCACGATATTATTTACGGCCATGCTGATACAAATAAGCTTTCCCAGTGGCATGAACAGTTTGAAATACTAGATAGACAATGTTTATTGTTTGGCATTAGTACTCATAAACAAGCCGTGCCCCAAATTCCTAACGCTTTAATAGAGGGATTAAGTGAGCATTTGGCAGAAAAATCAAAAATTGTGTTGCTTCAAGTCGAGGAACGTTTTTCGATTATCGTTGTTGTTGGACAATTTGAACATATCGAAAGCCAGCAATTGCATGATCGAATAGAGCAGCTCATGATAAAGCTTGAGCCTCTAGCTGCAGCAATGAACATCGTTGCATACAGCCATCCCCTTAGAGTTTCAGAATTGCAAGGAGGCTGGCAACGAATAAGCAAGGAGCTTAGTTTAGGGCAGACTACTTATCGACTATTATCTTATGAGCCTGTTGGTGAGGTGCAACAACAGGAGCAATTTATTTGGCAAGATGTTGATCAATTAATTCAATCCCTGAAACAATTGGATCGTGTAAAAGCGAAAGAGATTGTATCTGTGCTTGAGGAGCGGCTGCGGACATTTTCATCACATTCTTTGCAACAAGTTGAAATGATGATGAATGCTGTTCTTGTTTATTTAATTAAAGAATTACGAAAATATGATTCAATTAGTGCTGCTTTTGAACAGAAAATTTTGCATCAGCTGCACGAACATAAGCAGTTAAAGGAGATACTGTCTATCCTTTGTCAGCTAGTCGAAGAAACATTTACTGAGCGAATAAATAAACGACCACAAGTATCAATTGGTGCGGCTAAGGAATATATTGAAGCTCATTTGTCATCAGACATTGCAGCGGAAGAAGTAGCTGGTTACTTAAACATTAGTATTAGTTATTTCAGCACATTATTTAAGCAGCATTATGGAATGAACTTTATTGATTTTGTGACCGAAGCAAGAATTGAACGAGCTAAGGGACTATTAACATTGTCTAATAGAAGCATATCGGATATAGCCAAAACAGTAGGTTATTTGGATCGAAGATATTTTAATAAAGTATTTTTGAAAAAGGTTGGTATGCTCCCCTCAGTTTATCGTGAACAAAATAAATGCGAAACGGGGTAATGTGAGATGCTAGATAGCTTGTCATTAAGAGAAAAGCTAGGACAACTATTTATGTTTGGTTTCGATGGTTATCAGTTGCCAGCTCATATAGAAGATTTGCTGAAAAACTACGGGCTAGGAAATATTATATTATTTCGACGAAATGTAGATACGAATGAGCAGATTAAAGCACTGAATTCATCCTTGCAAAAGCTTGCTGCACAATATCAAGAGTTGCCCCTTTCTATCGCGGTTGATCAGGAAGGTGGAATGGTTGCTCGCATTGACCGAGATGTGACTGTTATGCCCGGTCAGATGACGATAGGCGCCACAGGTGAAGCTAACTTTGCATATGAAGCGGGAAAAATTTCTGGGATGGAGCTAGCACAGCTTGGGATTACGGTGAACTTTGCACCTGTATTAGATGTAAATAATAACCCATTAAATCCTGTAATCGGTATTCGTTCCTTCGGCGAGGACCAACATAAGGTTGCTGAATTAGGCGCTGCGATGATACGCGGCTATCAGGAGATGGGAATTGCAGCTTGTGCAAAGCATTTTCCTGGTCATGGCGATACGATTGCTGATTCACATGAGGAATTGCCGTCTGTTCCTCATTCTTTAGAACGAATCCATCAGCTTGAATTAGTTCCTTTTAAAAAGGCTATTGCCGAAAATGTTGAAATGATTATGACGGCGCATGTTCAATTTCCAGCACTAGAGCCAAGTGGAGTTCCAGCGACGCTATCTGCTAAAGTGCTGACAGGTTTGCTGCGTGAGCAACTAGGCTATGATGGAGTTATTGTGACGGATTGCTTAGAAATGAATGCAATTGCTGAAGGAATTGGCGTTGCACAGGGAGCAGTCGAGGCATTTTTAGCAGGAGCTGATTTAATTTTAGTTAGTCATCAACTAGAACGCCAGTTGGCGGCTTTTCACGCGCTTGAACAGGCTGTGCATGATGGAATTATTAGTGAGGAAAGAATTAATCAATCCGATGCACGGATTATCCGTATGAAGGAAAGACAACAACTTAAAGTAAAGGCTGCTAAAGCACACTATCGTGATATTTGTGCGGAGCCATCGCTGCTTGCATGTCAGCAAATCATGGAACAGGCGGTCACTTTAGCACAGGATGAACGCAAGTTATTGCCAATCTCGAAATATGAATCTACTCTAGTTATCTGGCCTGAGGTAAGACGATCTACTCAGGTGGATGAAGTTATCGAGCAAGAGCTAACACTAGGGAAGCAGCTTCACATGCTGGGAGTGTCTGCAACAGAAATAATAATAGGTACAGAAGCAACTGCAGATGAACTTCAGCAATTAGCGGCTTTACTAGATAACAATTCTTTTAAGCAGATAATTGTTGGTTTATATAATGCAACTCAATCAAGCTCACAGCAACGCTTGATTCAATTATTAAAAGCTTTAGAGCCGACCATTTCTGTTATCTATGTAAGTTTGCGTAATCCGTATGATCATTCTCTGCTATCTAAAGACGATACATATATATGTGCTTACGAAAATCGTCCAGCGATGCTGCGTGCAGTTGGTCTTGCTTTGACAGGAGCTATTCCGTTTAAAGGAAAGCTTCCAGTGACGTTAAGTTAAGTTAATTAGCTTTAATAAATTTGCAAGGCAGAGATTGTTTTGAGGACAATCACATAAATATTAAATAATATAGTGCCCAAATGAGTAGCTATTATAGTCTTATTCATTTGGGTATTTTTTTGATTCTAGGTTTTGGTATTAAAATCGTTCAAATCATTTATAATTAAGAATCAAAGGAGATGAGTTTATTGAAGATTGCAGTGTACTGTGGAGCGAGTGCAGGAAATAGTCCTTTATTTGTTGAGGCAGCAAAATCGCTGGGAAAGTGGATAGCTAATAATGGACATACGTTAGTTTATGGTGGAGGAAAGGCTGGCTTAATGGGCATCATTGCTGATGAAGTGCTTAGTCATGGTGGAAAGGTTATCGGGGTCATTCCAACATTTTTAGTCGATCGAGAGCTAAGCCATCCTAATTTGACAGAGTTACATGTTGTAAATACGATGTCTGAGCGAAAAAATATGATGGTTGAATTAGCGAATTGCTATATTGCCTTACCAGGAGGCCCTGGAACATTAGAGGAAATTGCTGAAGTAATTTCTTGGGCACGTTTAGGCCAGCATCCAAACCCATGTATTTTATTCAACAGCGGTGGTTATTACGATAAATTAAAGCAATTTTTTGAGCAGATGGTTGCCAACGGATTTTTAACAGAGACGGATTATCGTGCGATTTTATTTACCGATTCATTTGAGGAGATAGAGCAGCATATTGCAAACTATAAGCCAATAGCCGTTCGAACCTATAATAAGGAGGATTAATAATGAAAATTATTGTGTTTGGTGCAACAGGCGGGGTAGGTCAAGCCTTTGTTAAACAAGCGGTTGAGGCAGGCTTGGAAGTAACTGCTTTTGTGAGAACACCAGCAAAGCTACAGACGACAGATGAACGATTAACGGTCGTGCAAGGAGATGCCTTTGATCCTGTAGCAGTCGCTAAAGCGATCGCTGGTCATGATGTTGTCGTATCTTGTCTAGGTTCCAGCCAAGGAATGAAGAAATCTACCGAGTTGCAGGAGATGACAAAGCATATTGTTGATGGCATGAAGAAGCATAATGTCAAACGAATTATCTATACAGCATCAGCAGGCATTGATCAAGAAATTCCCGGTATTAGTGGAAAGCTTGTCATGACTATGTTGAAAAATCCATTAATCGATCACCGAGCAGCAGTTGATTACATTAAAGCGCAAGGATTAACGTATACGATAGTAAGACCCATGGGCTTAACGAATGGTCCATTGACAGCGGCATATCGTGAGTCTGAAACAAGCGTACCGAGCAAAGCGAGCTCTATCTCGCGAGCTGATGTTGCTCATTTCATCTTAAAAGCATTAAAAGATACTCGGTATGAAAACACATCAATCGGTATTGCAAACTAATCGTAAAAACATAAAAAGAGTCGAGACAGCATGTTGAGCTTCTCGACTCTTTCTTTATTTTGCAAAATTAATTATGAGTTAGCGGCAGTTCCTTTTGTACGAACTGGCTTGAAATAAGACAGGGCAAAAATAATAAGACCTACAATACCAATTCCTAAAATTGTATTAAATGATTTGCCTGTATAGAAGCCGCTGCCAAAGTAGAAGATTTCACGTAAGCCGTCACCTGCGAAACGAATTGGAATCCAAGGACGAACGAAGGTAACGAAGAAATCAGGAATCATTTCCTTAGGCATCATAATGACCCCCATACCTAGCAGCATTACAATCATAAACAACGTAATCGCAGGTTTTCCGATCCATGCGGTAACTGCAGAAACAAGTAAGAAGAAACAGAATGCCGCAAATGAAACAAAGATACCGACCAAGAAGTAGCTAGGCATATTCACACCTGCAATTAAGCCTAGAGTTGCTACTGTAAAGCCTGAGAATAGCGCAACAATAATTCCGAATACTATTTGGTTAATCATAAGCTGCAACGTTAATTGGCGGCTTAATTTTTCTCTTTTCAATACATTTGACGTTGCTAAATATAAAATAAATCCTCCGATTAATGCACCAACCCAAGCTGGCATTGCCATTAAGATAGGTGCGCTGCCATTAGCGGTTGAAGCAGTTACAGGGTTATAGATTTGTTCTTGAGCAACAATTGGATTAACAAGTACTGATGCCTGATTTGCGCTTATTTATTGATCACCGATTTGCTGAATAAATGTGCTGGAATATTGTGCACTCAATTCGCTAATCATTGAACTAAGTGCAGTTTTCGCATAAGTTGCACCAGTCATGTTATAACCTTGATTAATTAGAAGTTGTAAACTTGCAGGTTCATTTTTATTTATTGCGTTTTGCAGAGCATCGTTATAACCTTCTGGAATAACGAGTGCGGCATAATATTTTTTGTCCTTGAACAGTGACTCGATTTCGTCTTGTTTAACTGTAGTGAATGCGACAACCGCATCGTCACCGGTGCTAGACATCTGCTCAATCATATTTTCTATTGCCTCAACATGCTCTCCTTCGTCATTTACGATTAGCGCAACAGGGAGATTTTTAACTTGCGGATCCCCTTGTACGAATAGGTTAACTGAAAATAAAGCTATAATGAGTATGACAGCAATGGGGGCAGCCCATGCAAGCTTTTCTTTAAATAATTTCATATGATTTCATTCATCCTTTCTCAATTTTCAACACATTGATGAGTGGTACGTGTATATCTTATAATTTTTGAGAAGATAGAAGCAATAAACAGAAATGATCGGAATGTTGTATTTTCAGGAGGGAAATTACTCGATGCCAACCGGTATTTATGCGGAAAAAAACCGTAAAACAAAGGAGCTTATTCAAAAAGCGTTTATTCAAATATTGCAGGAAAAATCGTTTGAATCGATAACAATTGGCGATATTGCTAAAATTGCGAAAATTAATCGAGGAACGTTTTACTTGCACTATGTAGATAAATTTGATTTGCTGGAGCAGATGGAGCAAAAGCTGTTTACTGATCTAGGAGATCATGTTGATGCACTGCAAGCTAACTATTTACCGACACAAGCTTTTGAGAAGGGTCAAGAGCATTTAGCTGATACACTGTTTAGCTTTATTGAAAAGCATGCCCAGTTATTAAAAATATTATTAAGTGACCATGGCCGAGCGGGTTTTCATATTCGCTTCAAAGATACTTTTTCGCAAAAAGTAAGACTTAATTTGGAGCAGTATCAATCTTTTATTAATCATTTAACTGTACCGCTAGAGTACTTTTTGTCTTTTATTACTTCTGCTTTTTTAGGATTAATTGAGCAATGGATTCAAAATGGTTTAGATAAATCCCCACGAGAAATGACGACAATATATATTGATATTATTTCCTTTATTCGTAAAGAATAGCGAATACATGTTTTAGCAGTCCGACTAAAATCTATTAATAACTCATTACAATAGTGGCTGTCCGTTAGGATAGCCTTTTATTTTTTTTCATAACTTATCGAACTTTTTTTACACTTCGAGCCAATAGTATATGTAACACCTAATAGGAGGCCGGTCCCTATGAAAAAATTGGATTGGAGCCCCTTGCTCATCCGGATGAGTCAAGGGGAGGAGGAAGCTTTTCGAATGGTGTACGAAGCGTCAAAGGACGATGCCTATCGTTTAATTTACTATCTTACTTCTAACAAGAACGATGTTCCTGACATTATGAGTGAGGTGTACATTGAACTGCTTAGAAGTGTGAATAAGTATCGGCATAATCAATCGTTCGAGGCGTGGTTTAACGGTATTATCGTTAGACAAGTACGCAATTGGAAAAGAAAAAACTGGAGATTATTTCGCATTATGGAGAAGCTAAAGCGGACGACAGAAATACCTCATGATAAACAAGCGAATGATCGCTTGCGTTCAATTAATGACAAAATGGATCTGCTGCCTATATTGAATGAGCTTCCCTATAAAGCGAGAGAAGTCATTGTACTTAGGTATTATCAAGATTGCTCGCTAGAAGAAATTGCAACTGTACTAAACATTCCATTAGGAACCGTTAAATCAAGACATCATCATGCCCTCAAGCTATTGCGTCGTCGATTTGAGCAATCAGGCGAAGGAAAGGAGAGAGAAGGTTATGTCTATTGAGCATCAGCTGGCAGAAGCTTTTAAACGCAATAATGAATCATTGAAATGTCCTCCCTCACTGGATGCTTCCATCATGGCGCAATACAGAGTAGAGATGGTGGAGAAAAAGGGGACGTTTGTTATGAAAAGAAAAGTAACATTATGGAAATCAGCGATCGTTGCGTTACTTGTTGTAGTGCTAAGCGGATTTGCCTATGGAGGCACCAAGCTGCTTTATTCAAATTCTGAAGGGAATGTTAAATGGTCTATTCATAGCAGTGAATCCTTGCAGTATACGCAAGAGGAGCTAGATCAGCTAAGAGCCAAAATTAAAGCAGTAGAGAATCAGCTTGCGCCAGGTCAATTAGCTGCTGTTTATTTGCCAGAAGCTTTGAAGCAATTGCCCGGAATAGATCCGTTAATCGGTGTATCAAAGCCTGCATTTATCACTAATTTTCAAGAGTGGAAATCAGTATTAGAGCAAGCGGAAGTGGCAGAATACATTCCTGATCAATTGTTAGACGGAGAATATCAATTTGTAAAGGGCGCTATTAGTAATACGAACATTACATTCGACTCAGTAATAAATGTTGAAGAGTTGAAAGCTGAGTATGAAAATAAGGGAAACACCGAGCCGGTATGGATATTAACAGAGGCAGACCCGTCACTGGACAGCTATACGTCAGTTTATCAGGACAGTCATGGAGAGTTGATTCAGTTAAACGTGAGCCTCTATAAAGATACTTTTAAGCTGGATGGCTATATCTCTTCAACATCAGAATACGATAACTATGAACTAAATGGTCATACTGTTCACTACACTGAAAATACGCAATTTTTGTTTGGCGATAGCAGTTTCTTGCAAACGGTAAGCTGGCAAGAAACGAATGGAGATAGTGCAGTGATTTATTCGCTAAATACGCATTCACCTGATATTACAAAGGAGCAATTGCTAGAAGTAGCGGAAAGCTTGCTTAAGGAGTAAGGTTAGATAAATTAGAACGAAGGGATGTTCTTTCATCGAATTGATGAAAAAGCATCCCATTTTTTATTCATAATAAATATAAAGTCTAAATACAGGAATGTGACGACATCATACAGAACAATAGAAGAAGCAAATCTAAGGAGGAATCGCAATGGAATTAAAGGAAGTTCGTTGGGGAATTATCGGTTGTGGCAACGTTACCGAAGTAAAAAGCGGACCAGCTTTTCAAAAAGTAAAAAATTCAAAGTTAGTTGCTGTTATGCGCCAGAACAGGTCATTTAGCGGAGGATTATGCAAAAAGACACGGTGTTGCTAAATGGTATGATGATGCCGATGCACTGATTAATGACCCAGAAGTCAATGCCATCTATATCGCTACTCCTCCAGGTTCACACAAGGAGTACACCTTGAAAGCGGCGAAGGCAGGCAAGCCTGTTTACGTAGAAAAGCCAATGGCTTTAAATTGGCCGGAATGCCAAGAAATGATTGAGGCTTGTAGAGCAGCAAACGTGCCGTTGTATGTAGCTTATTATCGCCGAGCACAGCCAAGATTTCTAAAGGTAAAAGAGCTTTTGCAAAATAGGGCAATTGGCGAAGTGAGATTTGTTACAACAACCCACTATCGAAAGGCAGGAAAAGATGAGTTGGATTCCACTAATCTTCCATGGCGAGTGCAGCCTCATTTATCAGGCGGCGGATTATTTTTTGATTTAGCAAGTCATACTTTAGATATTTTGGATTATTTATTAGGTCCTATTAAGCAAGCTAAAGGTTTTCACAGTAATCAAGCAGGTCATTACTCGGCTGAAGACATTGTAACGGGTACATATTTGTTTCAATCAGGAGTTCATGGAGTAGGCAGTTGGTGCTTCTCTGCTTTTGAACATGTCGATCGCAATGAAATAATCGGCAGTGACGGAAAAATCTCATTTTCGACCTTTGGTGATGATCCAATTATATTAACAACGGATAAAGGGGAGCAGCAGTGGCATTTTGAACGACCGCAGCATGTTCATCAACCGTTAGTCGAAAAAATTGTCGTTGACTTAACATGCGGTAGTCATTTATGTCCAAGTACAGGAGAAACAGGGGCAAGAACAAACTGGGTTATGGATGAGCTTATGAAACAGTAATATTTGATATGGATAAATTTTATTAGTTAATAACAAAAAATTTAAATATTAAGATAACTTTAAATAAATAGAGGAGAACTAAATGGTTAGATAAGTTTAAATGAGTTGCAAGAGTCGCTAATAACTTTAGCGGCTCTTATTTTTTATAATTCTACATATATAATAGAAAAAATTTGCTCAAAGATAAAAAAGTTCTATCATTTTCAACGCAGGTTATGCTTTAAATGTATGGCTATATAGTTGTAAGATTGGAAATGAAATGTAAATAAGGTCATTGCAATGTAATTATGCGAATTTTTCCGTCTTTTAACTGACAATTAACTATCCTATAATAGATAATAGGCGAATGGATAAATCAAAGTAAAACACTATGATATAAACTGTTGATACTGGAAAAGGTGTGTGACTTGGTCGCACTCTGGGTTTTTACCTAAGCGAGGCCACCTACAGCCTTTCTTCAAATATTACAATATGAGGACGGTTAAGATGAGTAACAAGAACAATCAAACAGATGTTATTTTAATTGGTGCCGGTATAATGAGTGCGACGCTAGGCTCGCTGCTTAAAGAATTAATGCCTAGCTGGGAAATTAAAGTGTTCGAGAAGCTGGACAAAGCAGGGGAAGAAAGTTCAAATGAATGGAATAATGCAGGAACTGGTCATGCTGCATTGTGCGAGCTAAACTACACTTCTGAGAAACCAGATGGCACGCTAGACATTAGCAAGGCGATTAAAGTTAACGAGCAGTTTCAACTATCTAAGCAGTTCTGGGCTTATCTTGTGGACCGCAAAATTATTAAAAACCCGCAAGATTTTATTATGCCTTTGCCTCATATGAGTTTGGTACAAGGCGAAAAAAATGTTGCTTTTCTAAAAAAGCGCTATGAAGCGCTATCAAAAATTCCATTGTTTGATGGCATGGAATTTACTGAAAATCCAGAAAAGTTAAAGCAATGGGTGCCTTTAATTATGGAAGGACGTACTGACAATGAACCGATAGCCGCAACGAAAATTGATTCAGGTACAGATGTCAATTTTGGTGCGCTAACACGTTTGTTGTTTGAGCATTTGAAACAGCAAAAGGTAGAGATTCATTATAAGCATAGCGTAGTAGATATTAAGCGCGCTGGTGACGGTAACTGGGAGCTTAAAGTAAAGAATCTTTCTACTGGTGTAGTTGAGCGTCATAAAGCGAAATTTGTGTTTATTGGCGGCGGCGGTGGAAGCTTACACTTGTTGCAAAAATCAGGTATTCCTGAAGGTAAGCGTATCGGTGGATTCCCTGTTAGCGGCTTGTTTATGGTATGTAAAAATGAAGAAGTTATTGCTAAGCATCACGCTAAAGTATATGGCAAAGCTAAAGTTGGCGCTCCGCCAATGTCCGTACCGCATCTTGATACACGTTATATTAATAACAAGAAGTCATTATTATTTGGACCGTTTGCTGGCTTTTCACCAAAATTCCTTAAGACGGGCTCAAATTTAGACTTATTGACTTCCGTTAAGCCGCATAATGTGTTAACGATGCTGGCTGCTGGTGTGAAGGAAATGGCTCTTACCAAATACTTAATTCAACAGCTTATGCTTTCAAACGAGCAACGTTTGGAGGAGCTGCGTGAATTTATTCCTAATGCTAAACTTGAGGATTGGGATATCGTAATTGCTGGTCAACGCGTACAAGTCATTAAGGATACAGAGACGGGTGGTCGCGGTACGTTGCAGTTTGGTACTGAGGTTGTTAGTGCAGCCGACGGTTCGATTGCAGCGCTGCTTGGAGCTTCTCCAGGTGCCTCTACTGCTGTGCATGTTATGCTTGAGGTTTTAAATAGATGCTTCCCGCAACAGATGAAAGAATGGCAACCTAAGTTGAAGGAAATGATTCCGTCTTATGGTGTATCTTTATTAGATAATGTACAGTTACTAAAACAACTTGATCAATCTACTGCAGCTTCATTGCGCTTAAGAGATAAACAAACTGCTAAAATGTAGGGACAATCAATAAGTTTATATTTTGAACATAGATGAGGTTGCTTTGCTTTTCAATGATGTTGAAAAGCGAAACAACCTCTTTTTTATTATAAATTGATAGCGCTTAAATGGTAAAAGCCGCTATAATTTAGTTGTAGTAATTGATTAATGGAGGTGCTTGTAAGATGAGTGAATTAAAGGAGCAAGCGGGTTATTTTGGTGAGTTTGGAGGCAGTTTTGTTTCACCAGAGCTACAAGAAGTGTTAGATTACTTGTATGAGCAATTTGTCAAGTTTAAAGATGATCCAGATTTTAAGAGAGAATTAAATTACTACTTAAAAGAATATGTAGGGCGTGAAAATCCTTTAACCTTTGCTTCACGAATTACCGAAAAATGGGGAGGAGCAAAAGTATATTTAAAACGTGAAGATCTTAACCATACTGGGGCTCATAAAATTAATAATGTTGTTGGGCAAATATTATTAGCAAAACGGATGGGAGCTAAACGTGTAATCGCTGAAACTGGTGCAGGGCAGCATGGAGTTGCTACTGCTACTGCATGTGCGATGTTCGATATGGAATGTGTTATTTATATGGGGGCAGAGGATACTCGCCGCCAAGCATTAAATGTGTTCCGTATGGAACTGCTGGGCGCAAAAGTCGTGCCTGTATCAAGTGGACAAGGCCGCCTAAAAGATGCTGTTGATGCAGCACTTAATGATTTGGTTGAAAATTATAAGACAACCTTTTATTTATTAGGATCTGCCGTAGGACCGCATCCATTTCCTACAATTGTTAAACATTTCCAATCAATTATTAGCGAGGAGTCTAAACGACAAATTGTTGAGAAGGAAGGTCGCTTGCCTGATGCAGTAATTGCCTGTGCAGGTGGTGGCAGTAATGCAATTGGTGCATTTGCTCATTACATAGATGAGCCAAGTGTGCGTTTAATCGGGGTTGAACCAGAGCTTGCGCCTTCACTTACCCAAGGAGTACCTGGAATGCTACATGGCTTTAAATGCTTAGTATTGCTTGATGAAGAAGGAAATCCGAAGCCAACCTACTCCATTGCAGCCGGCTTAGATTATCCAGGAATCGGACCAGAGCATAGCCAATTAAAGGTAAGCGGTCGTGCAGAATACTATAGCGTAAGTAATGAAGAAGTGCTGGAGGCTTTCCAGGAACTTTCTGCGACAGAAGGCATCATTCCAGCGCTAGAAAGTGCTCATGCTGTTGCTTATGCTAAAAAGCTAGCGCCAACGTTAAGCAAGGATAGTATCATTATCGTTAATTTATCAGGTCGCGGCGATAAAGACGTTGAACAAGTGTTCCATATGCTCAAAGGTGAATAAAAAGAATCCAGTAGGTACATAAAATAACTGTTATAAGGGATGCTCAGAAAGTCAGTAGTTACAGCAAACTGACGAGCTGAGCATCCCTTTTTAGTATGCCTATATATAGGCATAGTTTGAGCGGAAACAGTTACCGTTATTAATTTAGCAAATCAACACAGTCATATACCCACCCAGCACTTAACCAACCGCCGATATCGCTGCTGCCGCTAGCGACTCCGATCGTGATGGTGTTAGAACCGTTATTTAGATAAGAAGCAGGGATGGTCCAACTGTACATATGATTATTTCCGCGGTAAGTTCCGATTGTAAAGCTGCGACTATTTGGTTGGCTAGATGCGCTTTGAATACTTAGTGCATTGCCATTGACAGAAACGCTTGGTCTTCCGCCATATAAGGCAGCCGTAATTCCGATTCTTAATACATGAGAAGATGAAGCTTGCGTAGAGTTAAGATTGAACGTAATTGTAGTAGGTGAGTTCGTTTGGCGAGCTTGAATTGCAGGGAACTTATTTGTTGCACTGCCAACTGCATAAGTTACAGGTCCCCAGCTTGGGTTACGGCTATCAGATGGGTGACGGATGCTAATGGTTTGCCCATTAAGCAGCTCAAGCGGAGTACCATCCCATTTCCCAATTCGCCAAATTGCGGCTGCGGTGCTTGGATCGTTATTTATCGTGCGAGTATTTAGTGTAGTCGTTTGATTCGCATTAATCGTTACACTCTCTGTGTATACTGCCAATTCTCCTTTATATACGGTCATCGTATATGTGCCTGGTATCATACCGTACTTTGTTGCTTGACCGCTAGAGTTTGTCGTTGTCCAGTATTGTGCATTGCTATTGGCAAAGCCAATTGTATACGTATAGCCGCTTTCCATACCATTTAAACCGTTAAGTACAAAATTTCCTCGACTGGAAACCCAGCCCTGTAAGTTTAATCCAGACATCCAGCTAAAATCCGGTACACTTGGGGTAGCGCCATTTGTAAATACTAATGCATAAGGACCATGCAGTCCCATACGGAATGCCTCAGTTTGTGCATGACCTGAATTCATATAGTTGTATACTTCTGTGTCTGTTCCGCTTTGAAACTGAATATCGCGGAAAAAAGGTCCGCCTGAGCTTTTTTCTCGATTACCGTAAGCCATAAATACGCCTACACCGTTTCCAGTTACACCACGGATAGATAAATCTTTCGCTTGGTCGTTTCCATAATATTTTGAGACGGTTTGCCCATTAGAGAAACCGAACACATCCGAGCTTTCTACAGTTACTGTGCTGTTACGTGTTTTAGATTCGGCTGGTACATTGGTTAGCACATCGCCTTTACCGCGGAAGATGTAGCGCAGCTCACCGACAGAAGGCTCTGCTGTTATATAGGTTGCCATATAGATGATGTTTTCGCCACCGCGTGAAGAGTAATAATGGGTGAGTGTTGATGTTTGTACAGTAATTAGAACGGTAGAGCCAGATGGAGACTTATTCCAGGTAACTGTAGCGGAGCCTAACCCAGAACCAATATGTGAGCTTTTACCTGTGGCGATTAATTCAGTGCTATTAAACTTGGCTGAGGTCATACTTCCGGTCGACTTTTGAATTGTGTATTCCAGTCCAGCCCCAGTATTTACAATAATATTTGTGCCTGTATCTGTGACATAAACAGTTGCTGCGTTAACATTTGAAGCGGGGATAAACATCGCGGTAACAACGAGAGTGAAGACGAGGAGCAAACTTACAGACTTGCGTGAAACAGAGAAACTACCTAACATTTAACCAATCCCTTCAATAAAGATTTATCATAAGCAGCCGTACATGTTAGCGCTTATAAAGCATCTTTAAGGGTAGTGCAAATTATTATGTTAAGTACGACTACTGTGATCGGTTACTAGTATAATGAAAAAGCTCTCGAATCAACAGTCAAAAATCAGTGTTTATGCACCTCTAATTTTTAATGGTTGTTGGAATAATGTACATCATTCGGGGAATTAAGCTGCTTACTAGTTGAGGTCGTTCGGCTAAGCTAAGCATAGTTTTTCGTGTTTTTAGCTACAATAAGCATGATACTTTAAGTACTCAAATAGGGAGGATAATGTCGATGGCTAAACATTCTGATATAAGTTGGAAGCAAGATCATCCTGTTAGCTTATCTGGTAATGCAGTTCAACGAGCGAATCGCGCAGTAAAGCAAGCATTGTCACATCCAGAGGAACAAATAATTGAGCAGGCACAAAATTCATTAGCCCATGCTGAACAGGCAGTGTACAATGCAGCTCAATATGAGGAGCATATGGAGCTCGTGCAGCAACATCAGGAGCAATTAGAAACGATGAAGCAGCAATTACAACAGGCAGAGTATATTGTTGAGGATCGTGAATACAGCTAATCATCTTTTGTTATAATGACGAAATTATTATGCTGTTATTGGATTATTGCAGCTAATTGAAAGCCCCATTCTAATGTAGAATGGGGTTATCCATAAATTCAACTTCAACATCATACAATAAAGATAGGCGTTTCAGTGACTACTTGGTCATCACATAAATATCTGATAAAGTATGCTCCCGACTTCGTAATAGGAAATCGTACATCTTCCACAATATCATTTAAATGGCCTAGATCTTTGCCTTCCATATAGAGTAGATGTTCTTTTGACCTAAATATTTGCGATCTTTGATGTGTAACTGCTATGCAAGTTGAATATTGTTGCCCTCCTCTATAAAAAACTTTAATGAGTACGTTCAGCATGATGATTGTTGGATATACATCTACTTTTATACGAGAACGTACATTTTGCATATTGTAGGACAAATCTTCATAATTCGTTTCAATTTTATCGCATATAGTAAGTTGTGCATAAATATCATTCATACGATGCCCTCCCAAATTAATTATGAATATTGTTCTTCTAAGTAAGTCGTAACCTCGGAGATGTAAGAAGTCTGCTCTAATAAAAAAACTTTGCTACGGTGAGAGTTAATTAGTGATTTCTCTGAAATATAATTAGGATCTATTACAGTTCCATACCACTGCTTTTTTTTGGTCTCGAACAACCATGTGGGCGCATCAAAAATGACATAAATAGAGGAGCGCATTTGATTTTTAAGAATTTCATCTAATTTCTTTAATAGAGAGGATGAGTAATGAATATAAAGCACAGGTATTTTGCTATCAAAGACTAGATTGTTATCGTAAAAGTACTGCTGCAAACTTTGCAAAAGTAGCTTTTTTCTGTTGAGATCGACAATGTTAGAGGTAATTATTAACAATATTAGGATACTTAACAAAAGAAAGTTAAACATTTATCCTCCTTATTGCTCTTTTCTTAATAAGAATATCTAGAACTATAATTGAAATCATGACAGTAAGCACTAGACTAATCTGTGGAACCATCTCTGTATTTGGAACTAACAAGTTTATAATGATTAAAACCATAAAAAAATGTTTCGTAGAATAGGGTTTCGATTTAAAAAGTCAAATTGACCGAAGCAAGTACAGGAGTCTAAACTTTTTTTCTTACTGTTGAGTAACAAAAGAAGAGTAAAAGAAAGTAAAAGCAATAAGCCTAAAATATGGGCCCAAAATAAAAAATATTGTAAAGTCAATAAAATTACTAATAACAGCTCAATAAATAGCACAAAAATTGAAGCTTAAGTAACAAGATATTTCGGAATAAGCTTATATGACATAATCGAATATTTAAAATTTTTAAAATCTAACAATTTAAAGTAGAACGATGTAAAGAAAAGAAGGATCAAAATTGAGAGTATAAAATATTATGTGTAAATGAATAAATGCAAAAGGAAGACCTTTTCTTGTAGAATTGAGTTACCACACAAAATTCACAGAGAGAGGTCTTCCCTATGAATCATTTTACAACAGATTTAGTCCAAGCTCTAGTTACAAAACAAGATGTGACTGAAATTTTTCGTATTCACCTCGAAAGAGCGATGAATCACTTGTTAACAACCGAGTTAACCGCCTTCCTAGATTACGAAAAGTATGATCGTGCAGGCTTCAATACAGGCAATTCTCGTAACGGCAGCTATACACGTACGCTCCATACGGAATACGGCGATCTGCACCTTCAAATCCCTCGTGATCGTAATGGAGCGTTCAAGCAGCAGACCGTAGCACCCTACAAGCGATCCAACGACACGTTAGAATCGTTTGTCATTCATATGTTCCAAAAGGGCGTAACCATGACTGAAATCGCTGATCTGATCGAGAAAATGTATGGGCATCATTACACCCCGCAAACCATTTCTAACATGACGCAAGTGATGGTAGGGCATGTGGATGCCTTCTTGAAACGCTCGTTAGCTACACGCTATGTCTGCGTCTATTTGGATGCAACCTACATTGCTGTAAAGCGTGAGACCGTTTCGAAAGAAGCGGTTTACTTAGCTGTTGGCATTCGCGAAGATGGTTCTAAGGAAGTGTTAAGCTATGCCATTGCTCCAACCGAGTCTGCTTACGTGTGGAAAGAGCTTCTGCAAGACCTTCGAGAAAGAGGCACAGAAGAAGTGCTACTCTTTATTTCTGATGGATTAAAAGGCATGGTTGATGCCATTTTCGAGGTCTTTCCAGGTGCCAAATACCAAACCTGTTGTGTTCATCTTGCTCGCAATCTTGCTCATAAAGTGCGTGTGTCTGATCGTGCTGAGATCTGTGATGATTTCAAGACCGTATACCGTGCAAAAGATGAGCAAGCTGGTCGTGAAGCACTAGAACGTTTCTGTGATAAGTGGAAAACTGCTTATCCTAAAGCAACGAAAGCCTTAGTGGAGAATCCCTATATCTTCACGTTTTACAGCTTTCCACAGTCGATTTGGAGAAGCATTTACTCTACTAATCTTATTGAATCCTTTAACAAGCAGATCAAGAAATATACCAAGCGGAAAGAGCAATTTCCTCATGAAGAAGCACTAGAAAAATTCTTAGTTTCACAGTTCGAAGGCTATAACCAACGCTTTGCTACAAGATGTCATATTGGCTTTGATCAAGCTCGTGCAGAACTACAAGCCATGTTCAAAAGCAACACGTAATTCAACTGCTACAAGTAAAAGTTATTTTTATTTGAAAGATTGTAATATGAAGTGCGACACCTAAAAAAATAACTCATGACGAATTCGTGTAGAATGAAGTTACCAGACACCACCTACAAGGAGAACTCGTCATGAGCTATACACATCTTACCATAAACGAGCGTACAAAAATAGAAACATTATTACATTTAGGATGGAGTGCAAGAGCCATTGCACAGCAGATCAAGCGCCACCATTCTACGGTTTCTCGTGAAATACAACGCATGAATAACCACTCTTCTACTTATGAGGCTAGCGACGCACAAGCCGATTATCAGCACAAGCGGATGCAAAGTAAACCAAAAGGAAAGTGGAACAAAGACAGAGCACATTACCTTACTCAAACTCTGGCTGCAACATGGTCTCCAGAACAAATTGAAGGTCGAATGAAACAAGACGATCCTGAGCACGCGGTATCCTTTAAGACCATCTATCGCTGGATTTACCAGGGGAAGCTCGTCCAAGGAAACACCATCTTCTTGCGACACAAGGGAAAGCGTAGAAAGCCTCGTGAAAGCAGAGGTCGCTTTAATCTTGGATTATCCATCAGGCAACGTCCAAAAGAAGTGAAGCAACGTGAAACCTTTGGTCATTGGGAGCTTGATACTGTCGTTTCTAGCCGTGGTAAAAGTAAAGGCTGCTTGGCTACCTTTGTCGAACGAAAAACACGCTATTACTACGCTGTAAAAATGCCTGACCGTTCAGCCTTGTCTATGGAGAAAGCTGTTGCTACGGCTTTAGAAGAACTTGCTTTACCTATGTTTACAGCTACCGTTGACCGTGGGAAGGAATTCGCTTGCCATCAAGCATTGTTAGAAGAACACGGCTTGATGGTTTACTTTGCTGATCCTTATTCATCTTGGCAAAGAGGCAGTAACGAAAATGCCAATGGGCTTCTCAGAGAATTCTTTCCTAAGAAGTTCGACTTAAACACGATAGATCAAGCTGAACTTGAATGTGCTTTAGATTTAATCAACCATAGACCACGTAAATGTCTAGGTTGGAAAACTTCTCACGAAGCGATTATGGACGAGTTGTCGCACTTAGCTTGACAATCTATCATATAAATATGCGTAATCAATCTGGATTGAAATCAAATACCTAGATATGTACTATGTATTTTAAGTAATTACTTGAAATAATAATTAAAAGCTAAATAAAATCAATATTAGATAAGCTGAACATTGAAAATTGAATGGTTTACCTGTCGCCAATCTAGTAACTTCACACAGATGAAAAATGGTATTTTATGCATTATCATTTATCTCTTTAACATAACTAAAGAATAAATATATTTCGGAGGTAGTAATGAATATAATAGTTTACTCGAAGTATAGATTGTTTTCATTACATCTGGAGAACGAAATGCATAGATTGGGCTATTTTATAACAAATATTAGTTCAGAGATACATTTGAATAATTTATTGGTTGAAAATTACGATTACATAATAATATGTACTTTATCAGTTGGTTTTGATGATATTCAGTTCTGTAATCGCATTATAAAGAAATTCAGAATACCCGTTCACATATATTCCAATTTAATAGGGGAAGATAAGCTAGAGATTATAGAAAAACTAGGTATTAAATTAATAACTGATATTGAGCTAGTTAAAGAAATTGAAAACGGTGATCAAAAAATAAGAAAAAAAATAAAAGAAAAAATTGTAACCTTAAGAGGGACAAGAACGATTAATAAAATTGAAATTGATTTTAATAATAGGGTTATCAAAAAAGGGGATTTGGAAATTGAATTAAGTGGACGAGAAATTGATTTACTAAAAATTTCGGTTGAAAATAGAAATTGTATAATTAAGAAGGATGAACTAATAGAAGCGATTTGGAATGGAATTGCTAATGATACAAACGTGTATATTACTATTCAAAAGTTGCGAAAAAAATTGAAGTTAACCCGCAGAAACCTGATTTTATCATAACTAAAAAGGGAGGAGGATATATGTTAAAAACTTGTGATTAAGTTAGTTGATTGTAAGGTATATATCTGTATTCATTAAAGCTTCATTATAATTTAAAAATACACTTTTTAACTTCACTACGCATTTACCCTCATAAATTGATTATAAACCATATCTCAGTCACTCAATAAACCTTCCTAAGTTACATTCAAAGAGCAATGAAATTTAAAGTCTAATTTGATGAAAATAGAATACAGATATAGATTAACGATGAACTATTATTAAATATTTGTGCAATAGTATATAGCTAATTAGGTAGCAGTATCGAACTTTTAATGAGGTGTTATTGTGTTTAAGGATGAAAACCAGCCAACGAATACGATTTCAGATGGGATAAAAGAAAGTAAAAAAAGAATAAATAAGAAAAAATTGATTTTTCGAGTAGCACTAATAAGCACAGGCATTATGATTGCAGCAATTTTATTTATTGCATATCAAGTAAAATTAAGCGTTGATAAAATGGTTGTTCCTACAGTTAACAAAGACATAAGTATTAATTTAGAAGAACAAAAAGATACAGTAACTGAAATTAATCCAGAAAGTCAGGAAGAGTTATATTTTTTAGTGATGGGGTTAGATTATCGAGATGAGCACAATGCTTTACTTACAGATTCTATAATGGTCATTCATATTATTCCCCAAGCATCATCGATTAAGTTGTTGTCTATCCCGAGGGATTTGCTGGTTGAAAATACGAGAGGGTGGACAGCTAAAATAAATTCATTGTTTAGTGAAGGTATTCTTTTAACTAAACAACAAGCGAAAGAAGACCCTTCTATGTTGGTAGGAGATACTGTAAAGCTTGGCTCGGTTGAAATAGATAAAGCCGTACTTAGCGGTGCGATGGCTAACACGAGATCCAAAATTGAAGATTTACTTGATATTAAGATAAATTATACAGCAGTAATTAATTTTTCGACATTGGTAGATCTGGTCGATGAGGTTGGCGGTATAGAAATTGATGTGAAGCGATCAATGAAGTATCGAGTCACTAATCTTTATCTTGAGCCAGGGTTACAAATATTAAATGGGGAAGAAGCGCTTGGCTATGCGCGTTTCAGAAAAGATGATCGAGGATCCCGATACTATGCAAGCGACTTTGAAAGGGGGATGTATCAGCAAGAAGTTGTCAAAGCTTTAGCCGATCGAATTTTTTCCTGGGAGAATAGTATAAAGGCACTTAAGCTGTTAGATATTGTTTCAAGCAATGTACAAACAGATATGGATTTTTCAGCGATGTATTCTATCTTTAAGGATTATTATCAAACTTTTAATAGTGACTCGTTTCATTCTGTACAATTTCCTGAACAATATTCATCGTCCGGTGACGTCATAATATCGGATGAAAAACTTCTTGAATTGCAGCAAACATTTAAAGCTACAGAATAGTGGTAATTAAAAGGCTGTCCATTAATTGAAAATCTCCTTTTAAAAAATAGGCAATATTGTTTACCATTTTGCCGTAATAAGGGGGAATTTCAACTTGAGACAGCCTTTATTCATATTTATTCAATTAGGGATGGTTGAATATTGCCAATTACTCAATTAACGTTTGCATCGTTTACGACGAGAATAGCATAGCAATTGTTTTTTCTTTAAACATTGTTTTTTTCTGCGAGTAGTCTTGCTTTGCTTTAATAATTTATTACTGCTATAGCCAGTGCCGCCTCCGCCAACGGCGTGTTGTTGTTTTGTTCCTTCACTGTCGATAGCAGCGTTAGTACCGGCTGTACTATCTTTACCGCCACCGCTTGCAACTTGTGTTGCGGAAGCTTCGGTACCTTCAGGCAACTCAGCGATTTGATCATTGATGACGATCACTACCTCTTTTTTGTAACGCTTGCTTTGAGATTTTTTCTTTATCCGTTTTTTACGATTTTTAGCGCATGATAATTTCCCAATATTATTTGCTGTTCCTTCTGCTCCTACGCTTTGCTGCTGGAATGTATAAGGCGAAGAAATTGCAGCATTATTGCCTGCTGCACTGCTTTCTCCAGCACCGCTAGCAATTTGTGTAGTATTTGGTGAATTCGTATATTGCCTATTGTATACGACTACTACACGATTTACTCCTCTTAATGGGATGCGAGAATATGTTCTCTCTCCTCCTTTTTGCAGAATAACAAGTAATTTGTCTCTCTGACTTGTCATGCGATCAACCTTTCTCTAAAAAAATGAGTCAAGCTCTATTAATCTATGAATCTAGAAATCGAATGTTGTAGATTAATTACATTGGAAAAAATTTGGATCTCCAAAGAAATTTTGCGAAAGATGAGTTAGAGATGTGAATTTGTCTTATACTGATAAAGGTAGAAGGAGGAATACTATGGATGATAAATGTTGAACAGGCAGGGTTGTTGAAGGAGGAAAAATTCTCAAGGAGCAAATGGACATTGACGCGAAATTATTTTCAGTATATGCAGCGGGTTGAAGAACATGATTAAGCTAACCAATGTTAGTAAAAGCTTTGTACATTATCAGGCACTTAAGTCAGTGAGCTTAACGATTGCTAAAGGGCAGATCTACGGCATAATTGGGGCAAGTGGAGCGGGAAAATCGACACTGCTCAGAATAATGAACTTGTTAGAGCGTCCTGACCAAGGAGAGGTTGAAGTAAATGGAGAACTTCTGACGGCATTAACAAGCAAGGAACTGCGTAAAGCTCGGCAGAAAATTGGAATGATATTTCAGCATTTTAATCTGCTGGCAAATAAAACCGTTTTTGATAATGTGCTTATTCCACTACAGCTTGTCGGAGCAACGCGTCAGGCTCGACGTCAGCGAGTAATGGAATGTTTAGAATTTGTTGGCTTATCGCAATATGCGAGTAAGTATCCAGCTCAATTAAGCGGTGGACAGAAGCAACGTGTGGCAATTGCTAGAGCATTAGCCAATTATCCAGAGCTTTTGCTATGCGATGAACCTACCTCTGCACTTGATGCTGGTACGACTAATGAAATATTAAGTGTATTGGAAAATATTAATAAAACATTGGGTGTAACGATCGTGATTGTTAGCCACGAGTTAGATGTAATTAAGAGCATTTGTAATGGTGTAGCGGTTATGGCTGAGGGAGAAATATACGAGACATTAACGATAAAACGTAATGGTATTAAGCCTGCTGACAAAAGTCCTCAAAGCTTGGTAGACAAGCTCACAGAGGAGGGAGGCGAAGATGATGCCTGATGTATTAATTCAATACAAAGCGGAAATTATTAAAGCAATAGGAGAAACCTTCATCATGGTAGGAATGTCGATTGTTGCTGCGATAATTGTTGGATTGCCAATAGGTACCTTTCTCTATTTGTGCAGAACTGGGAATATTATGGAAAACCGTTGGATCTATTCATCGCTTAATATTGTCGTCAATATCATTCGCTCATTTCCCTTTTTATTGCTTGTTGTATTTCTAATTCCATTTACAAGATGGGTTGTTGGTACAGCTATTGGTACTGTTGCAGCTACTGTACCGTTGTCAATTATTGCGATTGCTCATTACGCACGGTTAGCTGAGCAAGCATTGCTTGATGTGCCAAAAGGCGTACTTGAGGCTGCTGTTGCGATGGGTGCGTCGTTAAAAGACATCATTTTTAAGTTTTTATTCGTTGAAGCTCGTTCAGGTCTTGTATTTGGCCTTACAACGTCAATCGTCAGCTTTATTTCGTATTCGACTATTATGGGAGTAGTTGGCGGCGGAGGTATTGGAGATTTTGCAATTCGATATGGCTATCAGCAATTTAAGACGGATTTAATGTTGTATGTCATAATCATTATGATTATTCTAGTGCAGTTAATTCAATATATCGGCACAACAATAGCAAGAAAAATAGACAGAAGATAATTGGACAGTTGAGAGGAACTTTAATATGAAAAAAATTGGTTTTGTTATGTTAATGCTTGCAGTACTGTTAACTGCTTGTTCTCAATCAAATGAGCAAGGAAACGCAAATACGTCAACTAATAATAACCATCAAGATCACAGTGAACATACTGTATTGAAGGTTGCATCCCTTATTCCACCAATGACGGAAATATTGGAGTTAGTAAAACCGCAATTAGAGGAACAAGGAATTATGCTTGATGTTGTTGTACTTGGCGATAACGTTCAGCCAAACACAGCGCTGGCTGCTAAAGAAGTGGATGCTAACTTTTTTCAGCATGTACCGTATATGGAGGAATTCAATCGTAACAACGATGCGGAGTTAGTTCCAGTCAAAGCAATATATTTCGCTAATTATGGCGTTTATTCAAAAAAATATAGTTCAATGGATGAGATTCCAGAAGGTGCGACTATTGCGATCGCGAACGATGTATCTAATGTCGACCGCTCCTTAAGGCTGCTAGCACAGCATGGAGTTATTACTTTAAAAGAAAAAACAGACAGCTACTATACACAGGCTGATATTATAGATAACCCGAAAAATTACAAACTTGAAGAAATCGATTTGCTGATGTTAGCAAGAATGTATGATGATGCAGATGCTGTTGTAATGACCCCAGCCTATGCTAAACCGCTTGGCTTAACACCGAAGCATGATGCCCTATTAACTGAGGGTGTTGAAAATGACTTTGCCATTACACTTGTTGCACGAAAAGACAATGTTGATTCTGATCCCATTCAAAAGCTAGCTGAAGCAATGACAAGTGAAGAAGTGCGCCAGTTCTTAGAAGAAAATTATGATGAAACTGCTATACCAGC
Source organism: Paenibacillus sp. plas6 (assembly GCF_057221655.1). Classification (NCBI taxonomy): domain Bacteria; kingdom Bacillati; phylum Bacillota; class Bacilli; order Caryophanales; family Paenibacillaceae; genus Paenibacillus; species Paenibacillus sp. plas6. The sequence goes on from NZ_CM170151.1 coordinate 2,312,621, forward strand.
GTTTTAATTAAACGCATATCATCTAATAATAAACGGTAAATAAGCCCAGTAAAGTGGAGAGTTACACCTAGCTGGGCTTATTTTTTATATACATAGAGAATGAATAATAACTAATATTCCTTGAAATGCTATAACACATGAAAAGAATCATGATTTAATTTGGTTTAATTAGACAAAGCGGAAGGAGATTGAAATATGTCAATTCCTCAACCCCCTAATTATGGCTCTGTAATGGATTGTCAGGAAAAGCCACTTACCTTTCCACCGCAGCATCAAGACGAGCAGCCCGGTCTAGAGCATTTAATGAATCCTGCGCCAATTTTTGACAATCCTAACTATATTGGCAGTAACAAGTTAAAAGGTAAAGTTGCCATTATTACTGGCGGGGACAGCGGTATAGGCAGAGCGGTTGCAATCGGATTTGCTAAAGAAGGAGCAAGCATCGTTATTACGTATACGTCTCACGAAAAAACGGATGCGGAAAATACAAAGAAATTAGTGGAGAAATATGGTCAACGGGCTGTCATTATTGAAGGAGATTTAAAGGAGAAGAATTTTTCTGAGGCTGTTGTCAAAGAAACAATAAAACAGTTTAATCGCTTAGATATAGTTGTATTAAACCAAGCGGTGCAATACCCTCAGCAAAGCATTGCAAATATTACGGAAAAGCAGCTCGAAGAAACATATCGCACTAACATCTTCCCATTTTTTTATTTAACTCAGGCTGCATTACCGCATTTGAAGCAAGGCAGTACAATTATTTGTACAGCATCAATCACCGCGTATGAAGGAAATCCTCAGCTTGTTGATTATTCAACGACGAAGGGAGCAATCGTTACCTTTACACGCTCACTTTCCCAGCAGCTTGTTGGTCAAGGGATACGGGTAAATGCAGTAGCACCAGGACCGATTGATATGCTCCCCTCAAAGTAGACACCTGAAATAACAAAAATCAGGACTACTTTTGAGGGGAGTTTTCTATGAGTAGAAAAGGAAAAGGAATTAGCTATGAACTAAAATTAGAGGCAGTAGAAAAATATCTCCGTGGACAAGGAAGTCTACGAAGTATTGCACGTGAATACGGAATCGGGAAAACTACTTTTCGGCAGTGGATCGCGAATTATGAATCCATGGGTCCATCAGGACTTCTCACTACGAATACAAACAAACGATATATTGCAGGGTTGAAAACCGCAGCGGTCCAAGCATATCTTCGTGGAGAAGGAAGTCTGGAGGAGATTTGCAAGAAATTTAAAATCCGTAGTAGAACACAGCTTCGCAACTGGATCACGTTGTATAATAATGGTCATATAGATCGATGGGAAAAAAGCCAAGGGAGAGGGTTCTATATGACCAAGGGACGAGCTACCACATTGGACGAGCGAATCGAAATGGTAAGCTTCTGCTTAGCTAAAGGCAAAGACTATGGCTTAACCATGGAGAAGTACAACGTATCCTATCAACAGATTTATAGCTGGGTACGTAAATACGAAGAACGAGGTGTAGATGGACTCATTGACAGGCGGGGGAAACGTAAAACGCTAGACGAAATGAGTGAAGTCGAACGGTTACAGGCAGAGAATAAAATGCTTAGAGCCGAAATCGAACGAAAGGAAATGGAGAATGCGATCTTAAAAAAGCTTCAGGAAATCGAAAGGAGGCGGTACTAAGCGGAGTACGCCAGGAAAAGCTTTACCTAGTTGTAAAAGAGCTTCATGAACAAGAAGGATATCCGATCGCAAAGATTTGCGAGTTCCTGGACTTAAACAGATCATCCTACTACAAATGGCTACGCCGCGAAAAAAGTGCTCGGGAGCGAGAGAATGAAGACTTGCTCCACAAGCTTGGGGCTATCTACGCAGAAGTTTATGGGATATATGGATATAGGCGACTGACAGATGAACTGAACGCAAGGTACGAGACCCAGTACAACTACAAGCGAATTTACCGCCTGACTCAGCTAGCTGGCATCAAAGCGGTGATCCGGAGAAAGCGTCCACATTACCAGCGTTTCACACCAGAGGTTACGGCAGAAAACATATTGAATCGAGACTTTACGGCTGAGAAACTAAATGAGAAATGGTTAGCTGATGTCACAGAATTCAAGTATGGCAATAACGAAAAATTGTATTTAAGTGCGATTCTCGATCTGAAGGATAACAGCATTATCTCCTTTGCCATGGGCAAGAGCAATAATAACCGACTAGTATTCGACACCTTTGACTTAGCCGTATCCAGATACCCTGATGCACGCCCCATCTTTCATAGCGACAGGGGATTTCAGTATACCAGCAAACAATTTAAAGCCAGATTAGACAAGGCGGGGATGGCGCAGAGCATGTCGCGTGTAGGTCGTTGTATCGATAACGGCCCAATGGAAGGGTTCTGGGGCATCCTCAAATGTGAGATGTACTACCTGAACGGACATTTTGAGAATTACGAAAGCCTTGCTAAGGCAATTGAGGACTACATACACTTTTACAATTACAAGCGTAGACAGAAAAGGTTAAACAAGCTGCCTCCGATGACCTACCGTCAGCAGCTTGAAAATGCAGCATAAAAATGGACCCCGTAATTAACGGAGTCCAGACATTACGATTTTTGTTATTTCTACTGTCTACTTGACAGGGAGCAGTTCAGATTTGGACGCCTTTAATTGTTGCTAGCTTTACCCCGGATAAAGTAAAAAGTTTTGGAGCAGACACACCGATGAAGCGTGCTGGTCAACCATTCGAGCTTGCTCCAGCCTATATTTATTTAGCCTCCGATGATTCCTCCTACGTTACAGGTCAAGTCCTTCATGTGAATGGAGGCACAGTAGTGGGGTCTTAAAAAGCTTAAAGTAATTGAAAAAAGCCGTAAGCAATAATCCGTTAAGCAAGGAAAGCAGAAAGTATTACAAGGTTGAACAGTTTTGTTCAGCCTTTTTTAAGTTTTAATTTAAAGTTCTAATAAATTACTAAATAGCAATTTTAAGACTATTAACATAAGAGATATCCTTTATCTAACTAGAATCGTGATATAATTTTTTCAAACGATTGCGATACCAACACAAGCTATAGTAGAGGAGTAGGAACATGCGAGCTTGGTGGAAGTTAAATACATTGCGAAAGCAAATGTTTGTGCTTTATGCCGGTGTAATGCTTGTTATTTTGCTGACAATAGGCGTTTATATTAATATCCAAGTCAGCCATCTTTTGCATAGCAATGCTGAGCAGTATATGGAGAATACAGCAGTGCAGTCTATTGCTAACGTTGATTTGCTGATGAAGCAAATTGATACTTTCTCTTCCCAGGTTGCGACAAATGCAATGGTTCAATCACTGTTGCAAGATAGCTACAACGGTAAAAAGGTAAGCTTTGAGCGAATGCAGCCGCTTCAGCAGGAAATTCGTAAGCTAGAGGCATATCAGCAAGGGATTAAAGGGATCGAAATTTATAATTTAGAGGGAGTCAGCTATTTGCCAATTGGCAATGATCGTCTGGCTGATCGATACCCTGCAAACTGGATTAAGCAAGCAGATACCGCTGCTGGAAAATTAGTTTGGAACGATTATAACGATGAATTTCAAAGCAGTGTCGTTACGATGCGTAATATTCGACTAATGAATCAGTCGTTTCAGCCTGCTGGTTATCTCGTTGTACACGTAGATTTATCGCTATTTGATTTACAAATGCTGCAAAATAACGAGCAGGGCAATGGTGCTGATTATGTATGGCTTACGGATCAGTTAGGCAACGTTATTTTTACGAATGCCGAAAATTCCTTAACATTGCCTAATTCCAGCGGTGCAATGGATACTGTGGAGATTGAGGGGAATTCATATTTCATCGTAAAGCGAACGATTCCGAATGTTGGTTGGGATATAAGCATTTTAACACCAGTCAGTAAGGCAACAGAGGGATTAGCAATGCTTCGTTCTACGATCTTCATTGCATTTTTAGTAAGCAGCCTACTATTATTAATTTTAAGCTATTTTATTGCAGAACGTATTAGCCGTCCGATATTAAATTTAATTCGTGCAATGCGCGGTGCTCGATTGGGAGGGCTGAGACGAATTGATGCAAGCAGCAATACAATAGAAATTGGAGAACTGAATAATACGTACAACCAAATGATAGATTCTTTGCAAGCGCTTATTCAGGTTGTGTACGAGAAAGAAATTTTACAAAGTAAAACTGAGCTAAAGGCTTTGCAGGCACAGATAAATCCACATTTCCTATTTAATACTTTGGAAGCGTTCTATTGGGAATTAGAGGAAAAGGGTCAAAGTGAGCTTGCGGAAATTATTGTTGCTATGAGCGGCGTGTTTCGTTATGTAATTACGAAGCAAAATAGTGACGAATGGGTTACAGTTGGTGATGAGCTAGAGCATGCCGAGCGATATTTGCGCATTATGAAAATGCGGCTTATGGACAGATTCCAGTGGAGCATTAACTGTCCTGATATATATAAGCGCGTGCCAATTCCGAAACTGATGATTCAGCCTATTATTGAAAATGCGATTGAGCACGGCATTGAGCGAAGCTTAGAACCTGGCGAAATTTCAATTGAAGTAACTTTAGCAGAGGATGAAAAGCAACTTTATATTTGTGTAAAAGATAATGGACCAGGCTTTACCAGTGAAAAGCTTCATAAATTATTGTTTGAGCTGACACAAGAACCGATACATGACACAATTCAGGGAGCCGCACATCAAAATCCGCCTCATTTAGCTAAGGAACATAGAGGAAATGAGCATAACAAGCACACGAGTGTTGGTTTAAAAAATACAAATCAACGGTTGAAGTTATATTTTGGGGCTGGGCACCAAGGATTAAACATTAAAAGCTCCCAACTGGAAACAGAGGTAGGTTTCTATATACCGAAGTCGAAAGGAGAGGAATAAGCGATGATCAAATTTTTAATAGCAGATGATGAGCCTCGAACTAGAGAAGGAATTAAACGAGTGCTTGAAGGCTGGTTAACAGAAAGCTATCAAATTGAACTGGCTAACAATGGGACGATGGCGCAGCAATTACTGGAACGAGAACGATTTGACGTATTAATTACCGATATTCGGATGCCTGGCTTGAGCGGATTGGAGCTTGTCGAGCGTTTGATGCAATTGCAGCAAAAGCCATTTTGCATCTTTATCTCGGGATATCAAGAGTTTGCTTATGCACAAAAAGCAATTCAATTTGAAGCGATCGACTATTTGCTAAAACCGCTTGAAAAATCGGCGATTATTGCAGCAGTTGAACGAGCATTGGAGCGCAGAGAAGAAAGGCTTGAGCAGGAACGAATGAAAAAGGTAGTTGATATTCAGCTAGTTGAACTAAAGCAGGAGTGTAATCATAGCGAAATTAATAAGGCGCTTGAATATGTACACGCGCACATACAAGACTCGATTTCTGTTAAGCAGCTAGCTGCGATGCTGCATATGAACGCTAGTTATTTTAGTCAACTATTCAAGGAGCAGATGGGAATTAGCTTTTCTGATTATTTGACGCGCGAGCGGCTGCAGCTTGCCAAACGTTTATTACTTACAACTACGATGTCAATTCAGGATATTGCGGAGCAGACGGGCTATCAGACGGATCGTTATTTTATTCGTGTTTTTCGTGCTCATGAAGGAGTAAGTCCAGCACAATTTCGCAAGCAGCAACAAGCAATGATCTAATAAAAGTGGAATTTTTCCTATTTGTTGTGTCCTTACTTGGAAATTTGCTCTCGATATAATAGGAAATGTAAACGATTTCTATAAAAAAGGGGAGATCAAAATGAAAGCTAATAAAATGATTCCTATGCTGTTATTAGCTTTAACAGTGCTTGTTGCAGGTTGCGGAAGTAATTCTAGTAATTCAGATTCCAACAGCTCTGCAGATGGAAAAGGAAGCAATGCTAACAACTCAACGGCTTCAACTGAAAACGTAACCATTAATTTTATGCACCTATGGCCAGACGGTGTTTCAACTGCACAAAACAAAGTAGTTAACGATATTATTAAGCAGTATGAAGCAGATCATCCTAATGTAAAAATTAAGCTTGAAGTGCTAGATAACGAACAATATAAAAATAAGTTGAAAGTATTATCAACTTCCAATACTTTGCCTGATGTTGGCGTCACTTGGGCAGCAGGCTTCTTACAGCCTTATGTAGAGGGCGGTTTGTTTGCATCATTGGATGACTTACTAAGCAGCGGGCTTGGTGATCAATTTGTTGCAGGAACAACGGATGCATTCGAAATAGATGGCAGCACTTATGGTTTGCCGCTGGAGTTTAATATTGCTCCAATCTATTACAACAAGGAAATTTTTGCCAAGCACAATTTAGAAGTGCCGACAACATATGATGAGTTTCTTTCTGTTGTGCAAACATTGGTAGACAATGGCGTAACGCCTATTGCCCTTGGCAATAAAGATCGTTGGACTGGATCATTATGGTATATGTATTTAGCTGATCGCATTGCCGGTCAAGAAACGTTCTCTAATGCTTTAGCAGGTAAAGAGTCTTATATTCAAGACAGCTTGCTTCAGGCTGCTACTGAAATTCAAAACCTTGTAAATATGAATGCATTTAATAAAGGCTTTAATGGATTGTCAAATGATGAAGGTAAAGCAGATTTCTATAATGAAACTGCTGCAATGTATTTGATGGGTACATGGGAAGTTCCTAACTTCACATCAAATGAAGATATTCCTCAAGAATTTAAAGATAAAGTTGGTTTCTTTAAGTTCCCTGTTGTAAGCGGTGGCAAAGGAGACAGCAACAGTTGGGTAGGCGGTCCTGGTGTAGGTTTGTTCGTTGCTGAAAACTCAGCTGTTAAAGAAGAAGCAAAAGCTTTTGTCGCTTACTTTGTAGAAAAATGGGGTGAAAAGGCAGTAACTGATGCAGGTGTTATTCCAGCAACTAAAGTGGATACAAATAGTCTTGAACTGCCTGAACTATATGTTGAGCTATTTAATGAAATGAACAAAGCTTCTAGCATTACGCTTTATGCAGACGTGCAACTGGAGGCGGAAGCTGCTGAGGTTCATTTGAATCAAATTCAAGCACTATTCGGCAATGCCGTTACACCAGAGCAATTCTCAGAAGCGCATGAACAGGCAATTAATCAATAGTTAAACCAGATAAAGCTAGCGGATTAATAATAGCTGATTTACGATAGTCAAACTTAAGGAGGCTGTTCTAAATTCCATGATAGCAAAAGCTTTCTGGAGCGTTAGAACAGCCTTCGCGCTGGAAGGGGAGTAGCTTTATGAACAAGATGATGTCAAACAAGCTGTTAATTGCATTATATATGTTGCCTGCCATGCTGTTTTTGGCTTTGATCATTTATATTCCGATCGTGCTGACTGCTTACTATGGTTTAAATGATTGGAATGGCATTCGCGAAATGAAATTTATCGGGTTGGAAAATTATATTGAACTTATTAATGACAAAGCGTTTTGGAGCAGTGCGGGACATTCCTTATTACTGGCTGTCTTTTCATGTGCAAGCCTTGTTATTTACTTAATTATTTCTTTAGTGTTGGCTTCCAGAATTAAAGGTGCGAATATATTGCGAAAAATCTATCTGATTCCGATGCTTCTATCATCGGTGGCAATTGCACAGCTATGGTTAAAGATTTATCATCCGTCAAACGGGATTTTGAATATCTTTTTAGAGTCATTAGGTTTTACGAATACCCCGGAATGGCTGTCTAATCCGAATATTGTGCTATACGCAATCTTTTTACCGATTTTGTGGCAATATGCTGGTTTCTATATTTTAATCTACTACGCTGCCTTAAAAGGAGTGCCAAAAGAAATTGAAGAGGCGGCAACAATTGATGGAGCAACTGCTTGGCAAATTGCTTTCCGCATAAAAGTACCGCTAATTACCGAGGTGCTTAAAGTTACGCTAGTGCTGGCAATGGTCGGCTCGCTAAAATATTTTGATCTCATTTATGTCATGACACAGGGTGGACCTAACGGTGCAAGTGAAGTTATGGCTTCTTATATGTACCGTATTGCATTTAAACAATTTGACTTTGGCTATGCAAGTGCAGTCAGCTTCTTCTTGCTGCTAATTTGCTTAGTTGTAACTTGGCTAATTCGAAAATTAACTGCTTCCAATGAGCAGATTCAATATTCATAAGGAGGGAAGCAAGATGCAACAGAGTATAGTGATACGGTCGGGCAGAACAATAGGCAGATCAGCGCTCTATATCGTTCTAATCGTTATCGCACTTATGCAGCTTTTCCCGATTTATTGGCTGCTAACCTTTTCTCTTAAAAATAATGCGCAAATTTTTAGCTCACATCCGCTTTCCTTCCCGTTGGAACCTAATTGGAGTAACTATGAGAAGGTATGGAATGTAGGTAATATTGGAACGTATTTCTTTAATAGCTTATGGATTACTGTTGTGGCAACATTTTTAACCGTTATTTTTGCCTCCTTTGCTACTTATGCAATTACACGCATGAATTGGAAGGGAAGCAAACTGGCACTTGGCGTAATTATGGTTGCAATGATGATTCCAGTTCACTCTACCTTAATTCCGCTTTACAGTATGTTTAATGATGCGAATTTAATTAATAATCCATTATCGCTTATTATTTCATATATTGCCTTTAACTTGCCGATTACCGTTCTAATTATGTTAGGCTTCTACTACACAATTCCGCGTGAAGTTGAAGAAGCAGCAATTATGGATGGCAGCTCGGTAAACCGCATGGTAATTACGATTATTTTACCGATGACAGGCTCAGTCGTTGCGACGACAGGGATCGTTAATATGATCTATAACTGGAATGAGTTTATTTTCGTTAACACATTTATTAGTTCTAATGAGCTGAAAACATTAACAGTCGGAGTGCAAAACTTTATCGGACAATATGCAACTGATTGGGGTGCAATCGGAGCTACTTTAATGATTAGCATCCTGCCAATCTTGATCGCCTTTATTTTCTTAAGTGATCAAATTGTTGAAGGTCTCGCTGCTGGTTCGGTTAAGGGGTAAGTTATATAGAATAAAAACTACCAAATCATCGCTCACAATATGCTGGCTACATTAGCATGTTGTGGGCGATGATTTTTTATGCAGCTGCTTAATTGTAGAAGAATAACGCGATTGAAAATGTTTGATTTCGCCCGATTTTATTTTGTAAATAAGTATATACAAAAATAAACAGACATGATAAACTACAAACATATAAAAACAAACAAAAACAAATAAAAACAAAGATAATCAAAGGAGGCAATAAAAGTGGTACAACTTTTATGGGATGCAGCTCAAGCGCCAGCGCAAAAGGACGGACTTGAGTCGCTAGTTTATCGCTCCAACTTAATCGGTTCTGATCGACGCGTATGTAATTGGGGTGGTGGCAATACTTCAACAAAAACAAAGATTACAGACTTTCGCGGTCGTGAGATCGAGGTTATGTATGTGAAGGGAAGCGGATCAGATCTTGCAACAATGAAGGCGCAACACTTCACAGGCTTGAAGCTAGAGGATATTGCACCGTTATATGAGCGTGAATCAATGAGTGATGAAGAAATGGTCGCTTATCTAGCGCATTGTATGATAGACAGCAAGCATCCACGTGCTTCTATTGAAACGCTATTACATGCCTTTATTCCACATCCACATGTTGACCATACACATCCAGATGCGATTATTAGTATTTGCTGTGCAGATAATGGCAAAGAAATCGCAAAAGAAATTTTCGGAGATCGCTTCGTATGGGTACCTTATGTTAGACCTGGCTTTACACTATCGAAAATGATTGCTGAAGGTGTGCGTAATAATCCGCAGGCCGAGCTCGTATTAATGGAAAAACACGGTCTTGTAACTTGGGGAAATACTTCTGAAGAATGCTATCGACAAACGATCAAAATTATTAATGAAGCGGAAAGCTATATTGAATCCAAAGTAAATGAAGCCACTTTATTTGGCGGTCAAAAATATGCTCCGCTAGCACCAGAGACACGCAAAAAAATAGCGGCACAAGTTCTTCCGCTTGTACGTGGTCTAGCCAGTGATGAGAAAAAAATGATCGTTACCTTTGATGATGAGGACGATGTATTGCAATTTGTTGGCGGTAAAGATTCCGCTTCTCTTTCACAAATCGGTGCTGCTTGCCCTGACCATCTTGTCCATACAAAAGTTACTCCGCTCTTTATCGATTGGGAGCCGAATGCAGATGATGTTGATGGCTTAAAACAAAAACTGACTGAAGGCTTGCAAAGCTATAAAGAAAACTATAAAGCTTACTTTGAGCGTAATCAAGCAAGTGGCGAAGTAATGTTTGAAGCTGCTCCGCGTGTTATCCTCATTCCAGGTATCGGTATGCTTAATACAGGAAAGTCATGGCAAATGTCTAAAGTAAGTGGAGCTCTTTACCATCGTGCAATTGCGGTTATGCGCGGTGCAACAACATTAGGCAAATTTGTATCACTTAGCGAAAATGAATCATTTAACGTAGAATATTGGCCGCTTGAGCTCTATAAGCTAACGTTGTCTCCGCCAGAGGCTGAGTTTTCAAGACAAGTCGCATTTATTACAGGCGGTGCAGGCGGTATCGGCAGTGCAACGGCGAAACGTCTAGTTGCTGAAGGGGCGCATGTTATACTGGCAGATTTAAACCTAGAGGGAGCGCAAAAGGTAGCTGAAGAAATCAATGCACAATATGGTGAAAGCCGAGCGGTTGCTGTGAAAATGGATGTAACCTCTGAAGAACAAGTTCAAGCTGCCTATGAAGCTGCAATCCTTACCTATGGCGGTGTCGATATTATCGTAAATAACGCTGGTCTAGCAACGTCCAGCCCGTTTGATGAAACATCATTAAAAGAGTGGAATCTCAATATTAACGTGCTAGGTACTGGTTATTTCCTAGTAGCGAGAGAAGCATTCAAAATTATGAAGCAACAGGCCATTGGCGGCAGCATGGTATTTGTAGGATCAAAAAACTCTGTATATGCTGGTAAAAATGCAACAGCATACAGTGCTGCAAAAGCGCTTGAAGCTCATCTTGCCCGCTGTATTGCAGCTGAAGGCGGCGAGTATGGTATTCGCGTCAATACGATTTTACCGGATGCTATTTTGCAAGGCTCTCAAATTTGGAATTCTAGCTGGCGCAATGAGCGTGCCGCAGCATACGGCATCGAGCCAGATCAATTGGAAGAATACTATCGCAAGCGCACAACGCTGCTAGTTAATATTTTTCCGCAAGATATTGCAGAAGGAATTGCATTCTTTGCTTCTTCTAAAGCAAGTAAAACAACAGGCTGCATGCTAACCATTGACGGCGGCGTTCCTGCAGCATTTACAAGATAACAACTCTATCATTCTTTGCTGCTTGTTAGCCTGTACGCTATAATTTGAACTAATATTAAGTTATTAAATACGTAGTGAAAAGAGGATAGCGTATGCTGGTTGCAGAGCGTTATGAATTAATCGTTCAGCTTGTAAATGAACGTGGAAGCATTCGAGTTTCAGAGCTAAGTGAGCTTTGTTCCGTAACGGAGGAAACGATCCGCAGAGATCTTGATAAACTGGAGCAAGCTGGACGTCTTAAACGTTCCCATGGTGGGGCGGTAAGCATAAAAGATAGAGATTCACAGCAGGAAATTCCTTACTTTGAAAGAGAAGTTACTCGTGCTCAAGAAAAAATGCGTATTGCCGAGCAAGCAGTTAAGCTCATTCAACCTCATGATCGCATTTTGCTTGACGCAAGCACTTCCGCTTGGTACATGGCGAAGATTATGCCTGATATTCCAATCACGATATTAACAAATGCGGTCAAGGTCGCAACAGAGCTTAGCACGAAGGAGAAAATTGAGGTTATATCGTTAGGAGGGCGGTTATCGCCGCGCTCCCTTTCATTTGTAGGCCCGATAGCGGAAAAAACGCTAGAAACCTTTCATGTAAACAAGCTTTTTTTCTCCTGCAAGGGTGTACATCTGGAGCGAGGTATCAGTGAATCAGGTGAATTGCAAGCTCGTCTCAAGCAACAAATGATAGAAGCTGCCGATCAAGTAATTTTACTGGCAGATTCAAGCAAATTTGGCATTAAATCGTTTACCCAGGTTTGCAATCTTTCTTCAATTCATACAATTATCAGTGATCGAGAAATGGATGAGGAAATGTATAATGCACTTCAAGCTTTAGGGCTGACCGTAACCTTAGCTTAAAGTCTGATCAATTTAAGGCGAAAGATGGTGTGGCGTATGAAAGTATCATTGTTTATCACTTGTCTTAACGATGTGGTTTATCCCAGAGTTGGCGAAGCAATGATGCGGCTTCTCGCAAAATACGGTATTGTGCTCCAGTTTCCTAATGTGCAAACTTGCTGCGGTCAGCCAGCTTATAATAGCGGCTATTGGCAAGAAGCGAAAGCTGCTGCAAAAACGATTATTACGGCATTTGCTGATAGTGATTTTGTCGTAACGCCGTCTGGTTCCTGTACACATATGGTTCATAACTATGTTGATTTGTTTAAGGATGAGCCAGAATGGCAGGAAAAAGCAAAGCAATTACAAGGAAAAATCTTTGAGTTTACGCAATTTCTTGTCAATGTGCTGGGCATTACGGACATAGGAGCACGGTTTCCTCATAAAATTACGTATCATCCGTCTTGTCACGGCAGCCGCTTGCTTGGTGTGAAAAATGAGCCAATGGAGCTGCTGCGCAATGTGCGTGAGTTGGAGTTTGTTCCATTGCCATTTGCGGAGGATTGCTGCGGCTTCGGAGGTACATTTGCTGTGAAAATGTCGGATATTTCTGGTGCGATGGTAACGGAAAAGGTTGATCATATTATAGAAACGGAAGCAGAAGTGTTAGTAGGACTGGATATGGGCTGCTTAATGAATATTGCTGGACATTTGCGCTATCGAAATAAGCCAGTACGGGTAATGCATCTTATTGAGTTGCTTTACGAGGGGGTGACTGCCAGCAATGAGCATGCAATTAACAGAGCCTAAAGGAACGGTGAAGGAGAGAGCGCAGCTCGCTTTAAACAATGAGTTTTTGCGTAAAGCAGTACGTTTTACAACAGAGAGATTGCGCAGCGGTAAGCAAAAAGCGGCAGAGGAACATGGAAACTGGGATGAGTGGAGAGAGCGTGGACGGCAAATAAGACTTCATACAATTGCTCACTTGGATTATTATCTGGGTGAGTTTGCCAACAACGCTAGAAAAAACGGTGTTCATGTTCATTTTGCTGAAACAGCGAAAGAGGCGATTAACATTGCCCTGCAAATTGCCGCAGCAAAGCAAGCAAAAAGTGCTGTAAAGTCGAAATCGATGGTTACTGAAGAAATTCATCTTAATCACGAGCTGCAGTCGATTGGCTGTGAAGCGATTGAAACCGACCTTGGCGAATATATTATTCAGCTAGCAAATGAAACACCGTCCCATATTATTATTCCTGCGATTCATAAAAATCGCTATCAAATTGCCGAGCTTCTGTCTAAGGATGCGGGTGAGGAGCTTCCGCCAGAAACGTCAATATTGGCAGGCTATGTGCGCAAAAAGTTGCGGGAAAAATTTTTACAAGCCGATATCGGTGTAACTGGCTGTAATTTTGCAATAGCTGAGACGGGCTCAATGGTACTGTTTGAAAATGAAGGTAATGCGCGCATGGTGTCGACAGTGCCGAAAACGCAAATTACCTTTATGGGGATGGAGCGGATTATTCCTTCATGGAGTGATCTAGAAGTAATGGCTACGTTATTGCCGCGTTCAGCAACAGGGCAAAAGCTAACGGTTTATATGTCAGGCATTACTGGTCCGAGGCGTGCCGCCGATGGAGATGGTCCTGAAGAAATGCATATTATTATTCTTGATAACGGACGGTCCTTGCAGCTTGGTGACCCAGAGTTTCAAGAATTGCTAAACTGCATTCGCTGTGGAGCTTGCTTAAATGCATGTCCTGTTTATCGACATATAGGCGGTCACGCTTATGGCGGAACTTATAGCGGTCCAATTGGTGCAGTGCTTACTCCGGCTTTAAAGAAAAACGTTGCAGAATGGGACGATATTGCCAATGCCTCAAGTTTATGCGGCGCTTGTTATGAGGCTTGTCCAGTAAAAATACCGCTGCATAATATGCTTGTTGCGCTTCGCAGACGGAAAGTAGAAGCGGGCAGAGATAATCCAATGGAACGAATAGGAATGAAGGGCTTTGGCACCGTTATGAAGAACTCCAAAGTTTATCATGGTGCGTTGAAGCTTGGCAAAATCGGACAGAAGCCGATTGTGCGAGATGGCGGTATACATGCGAAAATCGGTCCGCTTAAAGGATGGAACGCATATCGGATCGCGCCAAGCATAGCGAATGAGCTTTTCCGTGAGCGTTATGAGCAGATAAAGAATGAGCTTGACGCTCAAGTGAAGGTGGATTCTAGCATTCAAGCAAGACTAGAAGAATGGCGAAGCAAGCAAGCAGGAGGTGCCTCGCATGAGTAAGCCTAATGACGAGTGGCTAAAAAAACTGGATGAGCAGTCACTTGCTAAGCAGGAGCAGTTTCTGAACGGCATTGCAGCTAAGCTTAAACGCTCTAGAGTTATGACTAAGCCGCAGCGTCAGTTTATCGGTGCGCCAAATTTTTGGCAGGAGTTCCAGCTATCGGCTGATGAACGGTTAGACTTGTTCCAGCGTAACTTTGAAGCTGCTGGCGGTCATGTATTGCATGTTAGCTCATTACAGGATGCCAGCACTGTTATTGTAGGTAAGGCAAGTGAATTGCAAGCAATGCATATTTTGCGTCAAGATACAGCAGAGCTGGAACGACTTGGCCTAGAAGAGGCATTGCCTGACATCCATGTGCGTAGTTGGAATAATGATGAAGCGGAGGATTGGAAGGCAAGAGCTGCTGAAGCGGATATTGGTATTGTGTTAGCTGACTATGCTGTTGCTTACACAGGCTCATTAGTATTAATGTCCAGTAAAAGCAAAGGCCGTTCCGTCAGCTTATTGCCAACGTTATTATTTGCGATTATTCCTAAGCAAAAGATTGTAACGAGGCTAGGTGAAGTGCTATCGACTTTTGACGAAATGGGACGTAGCAATTTGCCTGCAGGTATTCATTTTGTATCTGGTCCTAGCCGCTCTGCTGATATTGAAAATGATCTAACAATTGGTGTACACGGTCCAGGCATTGTCTATGCGGTGATCGTTGATGAGATAGAAAGCTAGTGTCCATTTTCTTAATAAGGAGAGGGCGACATGATTGATCATATTGCAGTAGATATCGGCGCTTCAAGTGGTCGATTAGTACATGGGAAGCTGGAGCAAGGAAGGCTTATCTTACAGGAAATTCATCGTTTTCCCAATGGATTTACACGAAAACATGATCACGATTATTGGGATATCGATCGCCTGTTTCAAGAGATTATTATTGGTCTTCAGAAGGCAAAACAAATCGGCATTGCACGCTGCACATTAGGCATTGATACTTGGGCAGTCGATTATGTTTTGCTCGACGCAGAAGGAAAACGCATTCATGATGTGTATGCGTATCGTGATGCTCGGACAAATGGAGCACCGAATGCACTGCATAAAAAGCTAAGTCGTGAAGTTGTGTACAGCAAAACAGGAATTCAGGAGCTGCCATTTAATACACTGTATCAGCTCTATGTACATGATAAAGCACAGTTAAGCAAGGCAAAGCACATCCTTTATATTCCTGACTATTTATACTACCGCTTAACTGGCAAGCTAATGAATGAGTCAACTAATGCATCTACAAGTGCAATGATTAATTTAGCTACTGGTGACTATGATGAGGAGCTGCTCCAGCTTGTAGGAGTGAAGCGTGAGCAGTTTGCTCCATTAACAGAGCCAGGAACATTACTAGGCGAATTATTGCCAAGCTTACATCATGAGTATGATTTGCCAGAATGTCAATGTATTGTTGCTCCAACGCATGATACAGCATCGGCTGTAGTCGGTGTGCCTGTAACGGTAAATGCAGCGGAAGCTCAGAAGTCATGGGCATATATTAGCAGCGGTACATGGTCCTTGCTAGGCATGGAATTACGCGATCCGCTCAATGATAAACGGGCGATGGCGCTTAACTACACCAATGAACGCGGTGCTTATGGTACGTATCGCTTCTTAAAAAATATTATGGGCATGTGGATGATTCAAGAGACACGGCGTTTGCTCAATAACGCATATAGTTTTGCAGAGCTTGTTGAGCTGGCAGCAGCGGAAAAGCCATTTCAGTGGTTAGTTCGCTGTAACGATGCTCGTTTCTTAAATCCAGACAATATGATTGAGGCGATTCAAGGTTATTGTCGTGAGACTGGTCAAGCTGTTCCACAATCCCCTGGTGAAATTGCAAGAACCATTTATGATAGCTTGGCATTAACGTATTACGACTATTTAAACGAGCTAGAGCAACTGACCGGCAAAACAGCAGAGGTACTGCATATTGTTGGCGGCGGTGCAAATAATGGCTTGTTAAATCAACTTACTGCCGATCTTATCCAGCGTGAGATTAAAGCAGGACCTTCGGAATCTACAGCAATTGGTAACCTTGCTGTTCAGTTGATTGCCTGCGGCAAGCTAAAAAATATTACTGAGGCACGCCAGTTAATTGCAAATTCATTTGACATTGTTAGCTATAAACCACAGGAACTAGAAGGTTTAGCGCAAGTACTAGAGCGGTGGCGCAGTCTTGGCAAGTAGGCAGCGGGAGCTAACTTGCTAAATTATAAAGTACACGGTTTTCAGTGAACAGCTTTATAGATATGAACTAGGCAGTTGTTTTGCCGAATGAATTTACCTGCAGGTGCAGGAATTATAGAATGGAGGAAGACCGATGGATCAAAGCATTTTGGAAAGCTATAAGATCGCTAAGGAAATGTATGCAAAGCATGGAATTGACGTAGATAACGTAATAGAGCAACTTGAAAAAATAAAAATTTCAATTCATTGCTGGCAAGGTGATGACGTTAAAGGATTTCTCTTCCAAGATGAAACATTAGGCGGCGGTCTTGCTGTAACGGGCAGCTATCCAGGACGCGCTTCTACGCCAAGCGAGCTTCGTCAAGACCTTGAGCAAGCGCTATCTTTAATTCCTGGCAAGCACAAAATTAATTTACATGCAATCTACGCAGACACCAATGAAAAGGTAGATCTTGACCAGTTAGAGCCAAAGCATTTTACTAATTGGGTAGAGTGGGCGAAGGAACAAGGACTAGGTCTAGACTTTAATCCTACTTGCTTCTCTCATCCGAAGGCAGCTGATGGCTTTACACTTAGTCATGCTGATCCAGAAATTCGTCAGTTTTGGATCGATCACTGTAAAGCATCACGTAAAATTTCCGAGTATTTTGGCAAAGAGCTTGGTCAGCCTAGTGTAATGAACGTTTGGATTCCAGACGGTTATAAAGATCTTCCCGTTGATCGCTTAGCCCCGCGTCAGCGTTTAAAAGAAGCATTAGATGAAGTTTTCGCAGAAAAAATCGATAAGCAATATCATATTGATGCTGTCGAAAGCAAACTGTTTGGCATCGGCTCAGAAAGCTATGTTGTTGGTTCGCATGAATTTTATTTAGGTTATGCGGTCGCTAATCAAACAGCGCTATGCTTAGATGCTGGCCATTTTCACCCAACAGAAGTGATTTCTAATAAGCTGTCCTCTGTGCTAATGTTTGTGGATGACCTATTGCTTCATGTTAGTCGTCCAGTTCGTTGGGATAGTGACCACGTTGTCATTATGGATGATGAGCTGCTTGAAATTGCACGTGAGCTTGTGCGCGGTAATTTGCTTGATAGAACTCATATCGGACTAGATTTCTTTGATGGCAGCATTAATCATATTGCAGCCTGGGTCATCGGTACAAACAATACAATTAAAGCGTTGCTTCGTGCGATGCTTGAGCCAGTTGAAGCGTTACGTGAAGCAGAGCTTAATAAAGACTATACAACTCGTTTAGCCATTACCGAAGAGTTTAAAACATATCCGTACGGTGCAGTTTGGGATTACTATTGTGCGAAACATGGCATTCCAGTTCGTGAAAACTGGCTAAAACAAGTGAAGGCATATGAGCAGGATGTTTTGGCAAAGCGCGGATAACATTTAGTTAAGGTATAGGCAAGATGTCCTTATAATTTAATAAATCATAAAAATGAACCGTCTTTTACATATTGGAGAGCGATTCTCCGTATGAGCAAGACGGTTTTTTTGTTATATGTTATATAAGAACGTTAAATGAAAAATACTATCAAGAGCAGTGTAACAAATTTTACATATGAGCATATATTCATATATAATGGGGAAAGAGGGGAGTGAGAGCAATGAGTAAACCCGAGTCTCACAATAAGCCGAATCAAAACGTAAGTCATGAATGGTTGTTAGAGGGGCTAGATTGTACGAATTGTGCAAATAAAATTGAACAAGGTGTTGCTAAAGTAAAAGGAGTCACATCTAGTTCCGTTAATTTTATAACGAAAACAATAAAGCTAGAGGTTGATGCTGACAAAGAACAACAGATCTTGGCTAATGCTCGTCGTAAAATTAAAGCATTAGAGCCAAAGATTTATATTATAGATAAAAATGGCGATAAACAACCAATTGATAAGCTGCAGCAAAGACACATCCACGTGTCCCAAGAGAGCCATAGTAATCATCAGCATGCTCGTCATGAGGCAACACATCGACAAAGCGAGCATCAAGTTCACAAACATTCTCACAGTCATAGTGACGGACATCATCATCGTCACGCTCACAACCATAGCCATAATAATGAACATAACCATAGTCATGATGATGGACATAGTCACACTCATGGTTTAAATAAGGCGCTATTGTATCGTCTCATTGCAGGAGCAGTAATGTTTATTTTGGCGCTGGTTGCCCCTGCATCAGATACGGCGAAGTTAATCGTCTATATTGCAGCCTATGTAGTTGTAGGTGGAGATATTGTATGGCAAGCAATTAGAAATATGATTGGACGACAATGGTTTGACGAATATTTCTTAATGACAATTGCAACTATCGGGGCATTTGCGATTGGCGAGTACCCAGAGGCAGTTGGGGTTATGCTTTTTTATCAGGTAGGGGAAATGTTCCAAGGACTTGCAGTTAATCGTTCACGTAAGTCGATTAGTGCCTTGCTGGATATAAGACCGGACTATGCGAATTTAGTAATCGGGAATGATGTACGCAAAGTATCTCCGCAGCAGGTTGGGATTGGTCAGCATATTGTTATAAAACCAGGGGAGAAGGTTCCGCTTGATGGTAAGGTTATTGAAGGACGCTCGTCTGTAGATACCTCTGCGCTAACAGGAGAATCAATGCCGCGCGAGATTGGGGAAGGCGAAGAAATTTTAGCGGGCTTTATTAACAAAGGCGGCTTATTAACTGTAAAAGTAACAAAAGGCTTTGGCGAATCAACGGTATCTAAAATTTTGGAGCTTGTGCAAAATGCCAGCAGTAAAAAAGCACCGACAGAAAATTTCATTACGAAATTTGCAAGGATTTACACACCTGTTGTTGTATTTGTTGCTATTGGGCTTGCAGTGATTCCGCCATTGCTGTTTTCATCAGAAGCTTTTTCCGATTGGCTGTATCGTGCATTAATTTTTCTTGTTATTTCATGTCCATGTGCACTAGTTGTTTCTATTCCGCTTGGCTTCTTTGGTGGTATTGGTGCTGCCTCAAAACAAGGAATATTAATTAAAGGCGGTAACTATTTAGAGGCTTTAAATAATGTGAAATATGCTGTATTCGATAAAACGGGCACCTTAACCAAGGGCAGCTTTACAGTAACAGGCATCTATCCAGCAAATAGCATAAGTGAAGCGCAACTGCTAGAATACGCGGCTTATGCAGAACAGCATTCAACACATCCGATTGCGACATCTATTCTAGCTGCTTACGGAAAGCCTGTTAAAGAGAAGCAGCTTGAAAGCTATGAAGAGATTGCAGGCTATGGGATTGCCATTCAATTGCGCGGTCAAAAGGTGCTCGTCGGAAATAGCAAGCTAATGAAGCGGGAAGGGATAGCATGTAACGAAGCGGAAGCAGTTGGCACGCAGGTCCATGTGGCGGTTAACCGACAATATTGCGGCTACCTGCTAATCGCTGATGAGGTTAAGGAGGATGCAAAGGCAGCGATTGCTGAGCTTAAAACACTTGGGGTTAAGAAAACCGTTATGCTGACGGGGGATGCTAAAGCTGTAGGAGAAGCTGTTGGCAAGCAACTTGGTATTGATGAAGTTTTTACCGAACTGCTACCACAGCACAAAGTGAAACATGTTGAAGAAATTGCTGAAACGAAATCGCCAAATGAAAAGCTAGTCTTTATTGGTGATGGAATTAATGATACACCTGTATTAGCTCAAGCTGATATTGGTGTTGCGATGGGCGGACTTGGTTCTGATGCGGCGATTGAAGCGGCAGATATGGTCATTATGACGGATGAGCCTTCCAAGGTGGCTACTGCAATTCAAATAGCCCGCCGAACCAAACGTATTGTTTGGCAAAATATCATTTTTGCTTTAGGCGTTAAAGCTTTGTTTTTACTATTAGGAGCGTTTGGTATTGCAACTATGTGGGAAGCTGTATTTTCCGATGTTGGGGTTACGTTGCTAGCCGTGCTTAATACGATGCGTGTGTTGCGATGGAAAGACAACTAGTTTATTTCTATACAAAGAAAGAAGCACAGCGTATCAGTTAGAGCTTCTAACTGTTATGCTGTGCTTTGTATTTAGTGATCTAATCTAAAATTACAAATCTGCCAGTTAACTTACCTTGCCCATCTCTATGAAATAACAGAGCAGTGTACACATTGTCTGCATTTCAGCTAATGGATATTTTTCGAGTAGAGAATCCAGTTTCCCCTTCTTCAAACACTTGCAGAAGAGGTAGGGTCACTGAATAATCTTTGTAGCTATACGTAATATTCCCCTTATGATCATAACTTACTTCTGCAATAGAATCTTCAATAGTTATACCAACCTCTTCTCCGCGTTGCAGCTTTTCAAGTATTATCTCTAGGCGCATAATCATTTCGTCATGAGTGGTATCTGATGTCGAATTTCCTTTATCTTCAATTTGAGAAGATTGATTTGACTGTAATAGAGTTTGCAAATAAGTCTCTGCTTTAGCGTGATCTGCTTTATTTGGGTCTAGAGGTAGCTCATATAAAACAGCAGCGCCCTCGTAATCATCTTTGATGTAGGTCATTCCTGTTGTTTCATCATAACCGAAGGCTTTGTCACTATAGAAGGCAGTACCGCTGCTAACTGCCAAATAAACGCCGCGATCAGCATTATCTGTCAGTTTATAACAAAATCGATAAATAGAAGTTCCGTGTAGCTGAACGAGCTCGATCAGTTCCTCAATACTCAAGTTCATCCTCCTTTGTACAGTATGGAATAGCTATTCACTTCTATATTGTCACAATGCTTAAAGCGGTTCACGCATTACTAATGTCATAGTTATAAAAGTAAAATATTACACCTATGAAGAATTAAATACAAATTACGACAATTATTACTATTTTGCTAAAATTTAATATACAATTAATAATATTTACTCTATTACTCAAATGAAGATCCAAAGGAGCTGATTATGATTGTGGCCTTAACGTTTGAGTTAGAGACTGGAATGAACAAGCCGCTATGGCAAACGCTATCTTCACTTAATGAAGATTTAATACAAGAATGGGACGAGCATAGACAATCGATGGAGCAGCAACGTTACTTTCAGCAATCGCGTATGAAGGAAAGAATTGCAGGAAAGAAGTTAGAGCAGGAGCTATATCGCAATCAACTTCTACAAGCAGCATCAACGAAGCATTGTGAGCTTGCAATGTCGAGCATGTTTAAATCTGTTGTGTTCATTATCACTTCTGTAAGTGGAGTCGTATTATCAATCGTAGGTCCGCGAGAGATTGTTGATTCGCTTAATCAACAGCATAACGTAGGAGCAGGCTCAATATTTTCTATTAAAAATGCTGGTTTAAATGCGATCAGCATAGCAATTGAACTAAAAAATTGGATTTTTCTAAGCGGAGCAGAGCATGATTTTTATTTGTTTAAAGAATGGAATTGCTTCTGTAGCCCAATACGTCAGAATGGTGAAATTATCGGTTATCTAGATATGTCATTTTCCGTTCGTGACGATTATTTACTTATGGCTAGCTTGTTCTCAACTACATTAAAAGGAATTGAAACAGAATTAGAAGCAGGCAATCAAGATAAATCGCTATGCGTGCGTTTTCAACAATATCGTTTATCACCAAGAGAGAAGCAAATTGGGCATATGTGGTTGAAAAATTATAGTGCATTGCGTATTGCTAGCGAGCTGGGGATAAAAGAAGGAACTGTGAGAAATATAATTAAGAAGATTTACAGAAAAACAGAGGTTTATGATAAAGGGCAATTTATGAGAAAGTTTCTATAGCATCTTACATGTTTTATAGCTTCATACATGATAGAGAATTATATCTAATTTGGGATATAGAATAATCCTAAATGTTATTATATATTCATTTTTAATAGGCTTTGAGGCTGAAAAAATAATTTTAGGGGAGAATCAGATGAAAAAACTGACCTCATTATTGTTTTCGCTTATTTTAGTATTTACACTAGCAACAGGTGTTCATGCACAGCAGCCTAGTACTACGACAAAAGCAGTAACCGTTTCCATTAACGGGGAGCAGATTCAGTTTGGCAATCCAGCTCCATTTGTAGAAAAGGGAACAACCCTTGTTCCTGCTCATCAAATTTTTGATGCTCTACAATACGAAGTATCTTGGGATGAAGAAAATGAAATCATTGTTGCTGAGAAATATGGCGTATCATTAGCGCTAAAAATTGGCGAACCGACTGCTTATATTAATGGTCATGAGGTACCATTAACTGTTGCTCCTCAAGTAAAAAATGATACCGTATTTATTCCGTTGCGCTTTATTAGTGAAGCGATCGGTTTTACAGTGGACTGGAATGGAGCAGCAAATTCTGTTGCATTAGTTAAACTCCCTAGCAAAGGGTATATTTGGAAAGTGGAGAAAGACGGAGTAGAATTATATTTGGCAGGTTCTATTCATTTAGGAGATACTAAAATGTACCCGTTGCGTGATGAAATTGAGCAAGCATTTGAAAACTCTGATAAGCTTGTTGTAGAAGTGAATATTGCGAAAGAGCCTGATCAGCAAACATTAGAATTAATAAACAAGCTGCAAACCTATAGCGATAATACAACTTTGAAGGATCATGTTTCAGCAGAAACATATGCCCGTATCCAAGGGTTCTTAAACGATTTGCAACTTGAACCTACAGCATACGATGCTTATAAGCCGTGGGCGGTTTACGTTGACATGACGAACTATCAAGCGGCAGTAGCTGGTTATCAAGGTGGACTAGGGGTAGACCTATACTTTATAAATAGAGCCCAGCTTGAAAATAAGCCAATTCTTGAATTAGAGTCTTATGCTTCCCAATTTGAAGCGTTTAGTAGCTTTTCTAAGGAGTTACAAGAGGAATTAGTCAATGTAGCACTGGATAGTATTTATGGCATAAACCAAGCTGAAGAATTAACAAATCCACCAATCGAAATTTTGGCTGAATCATGGATTAATGGTGATGATAAAGCTTTAGAGGATTTAGTAGCTGTTATGGAGGAAACTCCCGAATTTTATGAAAAAATGTTGCCAAACCGTCATGTAGGTATGCTCGAAAAAATTGAGGGCTACTTGAATAATGACAAGAATGAAGATTATTTTGTAGTCGTAGGTTATCTACACTTGCTTGGTAAAGATGGTCTAGTTACAAAGCTAAAAGAAAAAGGTTATAACGTAACTAGAATTTAATGGCTAATTAGGCTAAGCTGAGAGAGTGAAGCAAACTCAGCTCAATGCTTGTTCATACTCCCATCGTATCAAATAGAATCAATTGTCTATTTGATATGGATGGGAGTTTTTTGCATTGTTCGATTTTCTATTCTGTTCACACGATAAAAAATTAAACAGCCATCCTTAGATTATGGGATGGCTGTTGCTATTCATCATATTTATATTTCTGCTCAATCGTATTAATAAAATCATTTGTCGTATTTACAATATACTTCACTTCATTAAGCGGACGCTCCATTAACTGCCAGCGATGAGCTTCGATCATGAGCTTTTTACTTTCAAAGTCAGAGCTATTTTGGTACTTTTGAAAGTTAAATAGCTCAAATGGCGTAACGTTCAAGGCATTTAACATTAACTCTAGGGTAGAAAGTGTAATATTTTCTTTGCCTGATTCGATTTTGGAAACACGCGACTTGTTAAAGCCTTCCTTATCATTTTCATTCGCAATGCAATCTGCTACCTGCTGTTGCGTTAATCCTTTTGCTTTACGAATCATTTTTAATTGCTTTCCAATTAGTAAGCTTAACTCAGACATTCCATCACCTCATCCCTAGCGTATTGGATTTTACAGAAAAAAGAGATTCATGTATAATGAAAAAAAACAACAATGTTTCATTATAATTAAACTTCTGAGTAAATGTATATTGAAAATTAGAGGGATGATTATGGAAAAACTAATAACTGTGAATAATACAGTACAAGGAATCGAACGTTATAAAAGGTATGAAATTGCAGGCAGTATCATTTATCAAGATGGAGGTGTTATCGCTTGTTTTGCTGAGCAATTATCTAATGCAGTCATTTTCCACATCGTCAAGCAACAACCTCATACATTAGTTTTATGTAAAGCTGCGCTTTCTAATCCAAAAACAAAGGCAGCGATTGAAAATATTTTTGCAAAATTATCTCCGCAAACCGTAATTGAAATATTGGATTAAGTTTAAGCTTAAAGCGTATTATGCCACAATATAAGTCAGCTTATGATCCGCAAGTATCCTTTCTTAATTTCTTTCCTTTAAGCCTGGCTACACTATCCTTTTGAATTAGTTCGTATGAAAAGAAAGCAAATCGGGAAAGTTACATTCAAATCCTATGTTCAAGGAGTGCATAATGATGGCAAGAAGAAGGCGAAAATATGTAGTTGAGCATGCGGAAAGCGGAATGCAGGTATTTAAGGCGCAAGTGATGAAAAATGAAGGATATGCCGTTGATCCGCAGCGTCCTGATGATGTTAAGTTTGAGGTAGCTAAGGAGCTTGGAGTTAATTTAAGTCGAGAAGGAAATGGCAATCTTACAACAGAGCAGGCGGGTCACATTGGCGGCAAAATTGGCGGAGCGATGGTTAAGGAAATGATACGACTTGCTCAGCAGCAATTAATAAATAATAAGCAGTAATAGCGGTAAGTTTATGTGTAATATAAATTAAAATTAAATTTTATTAAAACAAAAAACGATACGAGAGTTAGTATTATGGGATGCAGTCCAATGTAATTATCGCTCTCGTATCGTTTTTATTTTAAACCAGCATGACTTTATAATAACTTAGCTGTAACTGTAATAACAGAACTATGGGTTTCACCGGCTTGCAGTCGTTGAACCCCTTGATTTACGTTCATACCGTTTACAGGTGCCATCCATGGTTCGATACAAATAAATGGTTTTCCATCTAATGCCCAAAGCACAATATATTGATAAACTTCGTCGAAGTCAATGGAAACTTTTAAGCCTCGTGATTTATCTATCATATGACAGCTATTACCTTGCAACTGATTGTAAATGGCATTTGATTCTTGTTGTTGAAGATTAAACTGCCCATTAATTACACTGTTTGCCAACATATTATTGTAATGTTGGGATGGGATCTCTAGTTGTAATTGGGATTTATCTGCAACATAGAAATATGGATGATAGCCTAAATAAAATGGCATTTCTTTATTATCACAATTTGTAACGTTAGCTTGAACAGTTAAGCCTTCAGCATTAAGCGTATAGATTAATTGCAGCTTGAACGCGAAAGGATAGCGAGTCAACGTTTCTTCATTGTGAACAATTTCAAGTGTAATGGAAGCTGCATGTTCGTCTGCTGTTACGTTAGTTACTTGCGCAGGCAAGTTGCGAGCAAAGCCATGCTGTTTTAGCTGATATTCTTTATCTTGATAGCGATAAGTTTCATTTTCCAAATAGCTGCTAATTGGAAAAAGCACCGGATTACCGCCCCGAATATTTTTGCTTTTATCAACTAATGTTGCTTCATCTAAATAAAATACATCTTGTCCTTGATAGACGTATTTGCTAATAATCGCGCCACGCTCTGGCACTACTTCAAAGAAAGTTTGTTCATTTTCTGTGCTTAAAACATAGGTTTCAAATGCAGCTTGTTTTTTTTGCCACTTAAACATAGTTTCCTCCTAATTCTAGCTCCCGCTATGATGTCAACTTATCGAACTCTTCTTGATCATACCATGATCATAATAAATGCGCATATAAAAAAGAGTCCTTCCCAGCATAATTGCTGTAAAGGACTCGAAATGGTTGAACAATTACATTGCAGTTAAGCCGCCGTCAGCGACAAATTCAGAACCAGTTGAGTAGCTGGATTCGTCAGATGCTAAGAATAATACAAGGTTTGTAATTTCTTCAGGTTGTGCCCAACGTTGAACAGGAATCATTTTTGCAAATTCTTTAATCTGTTCAACAGCATCGCCTTCTGTTACCATAGGAGTTTCGATAACTCCAGGATGTACAGAGTTTACGCGAATGCCATATTTCGCAAATTCTAGTGCGGCTGCTTTCGTAATACCGCGTACAGCGAACTTCGAATCAGTATAGCCAACTGCTCCGCCAACTAGACCATTAATCGAAGAAATATTAACAATCGAACCGCCGCCAGCTTGTTTCATGGAAGGTAATACCGCTTTCATACCAAGAAATACGGAAACCTGATTAATATCAATAATTCTGCGATATTGTTCTTCTGTCATATATTCAATATTGGAAGCAACACTAATGCCTGCATTATTTACAAGCACATTGACATGTCCAAATTTTTTCTCAGTTTCTGCAACTACTTTTTCCCATTCATCGGCTTTTGTTACATCTTGTTTAATAAACAGTGCATTTTCCCCAAGTTCTTGAGCAAGTGCTTGACCAGCTTCTTCAATAATGTCTGTGAGTACGACTTTAGCACCCTCTGCTACGAATCTTCTTGCATGTGCCGCACCCATACCGCGTGCTCCGCCTGTTACAATAGCGACTTTTCCAGCTAATCTTGACATCTACATCTGCTCCTTTTGAAAAAGTTAAGTAAAAAAAGTATTGCTTTTACACTTTAAGTTTAACAAATAGTATTGCTATAGGCTGTGATTTTAATTACACCTGAAAATCAGCAAAATTTAGAGTATTTATCATAAAAATTTGGTGTAGACCGCAATATAAAAGGCTATTTATAATATTACGAAACTACAAGAAATGGCTTACAGTGCGCTGAATGGATTTGAATAAATTAATCGATAAACGGGAGTGATTGATGTGGTTGTAGCTGTTCAAACTTTTGGAATACCATTGCCTGGCTTTGCAGAATTCAGCAGAGTGGTTGCAGCACAAGGGGCAGTATTGATTAAAAATGATAATCAGGCATTGCCACTCCAGTCTGGGGATTATGTTGCAATATTCGGGAGAATTCAAATTAATTACTATCGCAGCGGTACAGGCTCTGGCGGAAGTGTCCATGTCACGCATACAACTAATTTATTAGATGGATTGCGTGCTAAAAAGCAAATTACAGTCAATGAAGATTTGGCACAGGTGTACGAACAATGGATTGAGCAGCATCCATTTGACAATGGCGGAGGCGGATGGGCAGCAGAGCCGTGGCATCAAGCAGAAATGCCGTTAACAGAAGAGCTTGTTGCACAAGCAAGAGCTAAGTCCTCTAAAGCGATTGTCGTGATTGGCAGAACGGCTGGCGAGGACAAAGATAATGAAATCGCTGAGGGCAGCTACCTGTTAACAGAAGATGAAAAAGCAATGCTTAAGCTAGTTACTGCCCAATTTGAGCAAACGATCGTTGTGCTTAATGTATCGAATATTATTGATATGAGCTGGTTGAACGATGAAAGCTATGTTCACCCAATTTCTTCAGTTATTTATGCATGGCATGGCGGTATGGAGGGAGGCAATGCGATTGCTGACGTGCTTGTAGGCGAAGTGACGCCTAGCGGTAAACTGACCGATACAATTGCTTACTCCATTGCAGATTATCCTTCCACCAAAAACTATGGAAACGAAATAGAGAACTACTATGAGGAAGACATTTATGTTGGCTATCGTTATTTTGAAACGTTCTGTCCAGAAAAGGTGCAGTTTGAATTTGGTTATGGGTTATCCTATACCACATTTAAAATTGAACCTCAAGCAGCAAAGCTCGTTACGCTAAATGGTGAGGAGCATATCAAAATTGCAGCAACTGTAACCAATATTGGCGACAAATATAGCGGTAAAGAGGTTGTTCAAGTATATGTATGTGCACCGCAAGGCAAGCTTGGTAAGCCAAGCCGTTCATTAGTAGCCTTTGCCAAAACAGATGAGCTTTTGCCTGGACAGTCGCAACAGCTAACGTTAACTTTCTCTGTTAATTCAATGGCATCCTATGATGATGCAGGTGTAACTGGCTACCGCTCTGCCTATGTGCTAGAAGCGGGAGAATATCAGTTCTACGTTGGCAACAGTGTAAGAAATACAGTAAGAGTTGGTTTCCAATCAGAAGCAGCGGTTAGTAATGGCTACGAAATTAAGGAAACGCTGTTAGTTGAGCAATTAAGTGAAGCGTTAGCACCTACTGTTGACTATAAACGAATGAAACCTGGCGCTCGCAAAGAAGACGGTACATATGAAGTAAGCTATGAGCCTGTACCAAAGCGTACAATTTCATTAGAAGAGCGAATTTTAAATAACCTTCCACCTACAATTCCACAAACAGGAGATCGTGGATATAAGCTTAAAGATGTTAAGGAAAACCGCGTTAGTATGGAGAAATTTATTGCACAGCTCTCTGATGAAGATTTGGCTGCTATCGTGCGTGGAGAAGGAATGAGCAGCCCGCTTGTTACGTCAGGAACGGCATCTGCATTTGGCGGTGTAAGTGATGCGCTGTATAAATTTGGGATACCTGTTGCTTGTACGGCGGATGGTCCATCCGGTATTCGCATGGACAGCGGTTTAAAGGCTACACAAGTATCAATAGGTACACTGCTTGCTGCTACATGGGATGTAAAGCTAGTTGAAGAGCTGTATGTGCTGGAAGGAAAAGAGCTTGTTAGCAATCAAATTGATACGCTATTGGGACCGGGAATGAATATTCGTCGCAGTCCGCTTAACGGAAGAAACTTTGAATACTTCTCAGAAGATCCGTTGGTTACAGGTGCTTTTGGAGCTGCTTGTACGAAAGGAATTAAGCGCGGAGGCTCTACAGCGACGCTCAAACATTTTGCCTGCAATAATCAGGAAAAATATCGTACAAAGGTCAATGCTATTGTTTCAGAGCGTGCCGTACGTGAAATTTACTTAAAAGGCTTTGAAATTGCTGTAAAAGAAGGCGGAGCAAATTCAATTATGACCTCTTATAATCCGATTAATGGTCATTGGTCTGCTTCTAATTACGATCTCAATACGACTATTTTACGTGGGGAATGGGGCTTTGACGGAATTGTTATGACTGACTGGTGGGCAGTAATGAATGATGCTATTCATGGCGGACCAGCAGATGCACGTAACACGAATTCAATGATTAGAGCACAAAACGATCTTTATATGGTCGTTAACAATTACGGTGCAGAAATTAATTCCAATGATGATAATACGATTGCTTCACTTGCAAATGGCAGCTTAACTCGCGGCGAGCTACAGCGCAGTGCAATAAATATATGTAAGTTTATCATGAATGCACTAGTCTTTACACGTGAGCAAAAGTTTGATGACAGCGTAACATTAATTAAGTCACGCCCGCAAGCACATACGGCTCAACCTGAGTCTGTACAAAATCTATCTCTTCAGTCGCAAATTAAAGCTGAGGTTAATCGAACAGTAACTTTCCAAGTAGAAGAAGGCGGAGAATATCGGATCATTGTGCGAATTATGTCTCCTCATACGAATGTAGCACAAAGTGCCACAAATGTACTGCTTAACGATCAGCTAGCGACCACTATTCAAACAAACGGAACTGATGGTAAATGGATTCGACAAAAGCTAGTGAAAATTGAACTGGAGCCTGGATACTATGAAATGAAGCTTGAGTTTATTAAGCCAGGTATGGAAATTGATTGGATTGAGTTAAAAAAGGTTTAATTAATCCATTGTATTGATAAATACTCAAACGTCTAACAGAAATAAATTTACTCTAAAAAGTACGAATTATTTTCGCAGTGTTGCAAGCTGTACAAAAGCGTTAGTATTGGTCTGACGTTTTGTACAGCTTTGTTATTTTTGCAGGAGAACAGTTAATGGTATTGCCCAAGCTTTCAAGGAATATAGTTTATGAAGAAGATGATAGAAAGCGGGCGTGAGGTTATGGGCTTTTTTGTAGAGGTAGAGTCAGGAGTGAAATTATATGTCGTGGATATTAATCCAAGCGGGAAGGAAACGATTATTTTTTTACATGGCTGGCCATTAAGTCATAAGCAATTTGAGTATCAATTCGACATGCTTCCTCATTACGGGGTTAGATGTATTGGGATCGATTGGCGCGGTTTTGGCAAATCAGATAAACCTTTCAATGGCTATACAATTGATAGGCTGGCGGATGATATTCGAGCAGTAGTGGTAGCATTAGGGCTACAAAATATTGTTTTGTTAGGTCATTCTACAGGAGGGGCAATTGCTTTTCATTATGTTGCTCGTCATGGAAGTGCTGGTGTAAAAGGTTTAATTTTGTTGGATGCAGCTGTTCCTGTCGGCTTACCGCCTGCTACAGCTGAGCAATTTATTAATATGACTTTACAGGATCGGCCGCATATGCTGCAGGAGTTAACGGATCAATTTTTCTTTCAATATGCCACAGAGCCGTTTAAGCAGTGGTTTTTTCATTTAGGCTTGGAGGCAGCAGGCTGGTCTACAATTGCAATTATGAACATGCTTAGCCAGCTGGATCTAAATTCAGATATTGCAGCGATCGATGTTCCAACATTGATTCTGCATGGCTTGCAGGATCACATTGTTCCATATGCTCAAGCAGAACAATTAAGCAAACAATTGTCCAATGCGCAGCTCGTCCCATTAGTTAATGGCGGTCACGGTGCGTTTTGGGAGGATAAGCAAACGGTTAACGATACTATTCTCAAATGGCTAGGACTTTCAACCTTATAAATAGAATGCTGCTTTTAGCCTTATGACTCTGTTGAATATGGTACTGCATGAACATGCAGTACCATATTTTTTTATTAATAATTAATATTTATATTTATATTGTATTTATACGAAATAAGTAGTAATATTAAGGATAATAAAAACGTTAATAAATAATATTTTTATTAATCTAATGATGGAGGCTGAACTTATGAGGGCAAATAAGAAGGCACAACAAAATGAATACGCTTACAACCATACTTCAAGCGTAGCAACACCTGCTGACAAGGTTACACTGTTTCGTTCCTTAGGATCCAAGCTGTTTCTGTTTTTCATTGTTAGTATGGTAAGTGCCGTTGTTGCAGTAGGTTTAATCTCGTATTTTGTTTCAAGTCGTGCGATGGAGAATAAAGTATCCGAGGTGGCAACACAAAGTTTGCAGCAAACGTCAGAAAAGCTTGATTATTTATTAAATTTCTATGAAAATATTTCACTTCAAATCGTTATGGATCAAGAATTTATGGGAGATCTATCATATCGATTAAATCTTATACAATCTGGTATTACTGAAAACCGTATGAATGTGGAAAGTAAAATTAGTAATACGTTAAAGCAATATGCAACAACTAATAAAGTATACATACATTTGTTTGATGAGCATATTTATACGCAAATTGATACAGGGCGAGATTTTGTTAATGCACTATATTCCACAGGAAATGGTACATCAGCGATAAGCTTTTATAAGCAGTATTTTGATCGAGTAATTGAAGCGAATGGTAAAGCAGTTTGGCTTGGCTCAATTGTTAAGGGAGAAGGAGAAAATGCAATATCCTATATCTCTATGGGGAAAATGTTAAAAGCTAATAGCGGCAACTACTTGCTGTTTATTGAGTTTAAGGATGAGGTTATTGCCGAGGCACTATCTAATTTGCAATTAAGTGATGGTAAACTGCCTGAGCTTGTTACAGCAGAAGGAGAGCTGGTGTACACTGATACTCCTTACGAGGAACAAGCTGATCAAGCTGCTGCTGAAAATGAGACAGTTAGTCTACAGCGACGAACATATGGAATGTATCAAATACCAGACAATGCCGAGAAGTCAGGTTCCTTTGTCGAGAAAGATAAGCTTATTGTTTTTAGTACTTCAGATCGCACAGGTTGGAGTTTAATTCAAAGCATTCCATTAAAAGAACTTACGCAAGGTATTGATCGGATTGTAACAATTACTTGGGCACTTATTATTGGTGCAATAGCGATTTCGATTTTGCTTGGCATAATCATTACTCGAATGATTAGCACTCCAATACGGGAAATTTCAAGCCTAATGAGTCGAGTGGAGCATGGAGATTTGACTGTTCGTATGCATAGCAATCGTAAAGATGAAATTGGGATATTAGGCAGAAGCTTTAATAAAATGGCGGAAAATGTGGAGTCGCTCATCTATCGCACAAGTGCTGCACTTGATTATGTGCTTGAAACTGCTGAAAAATTGCAGACAGTATCGAAAAAGGTAGATGTATCTGCAAGAGAAATTGCTCATGCTACAGATGAGATTGCCAAAGGTGCAGATGTTCTGGCAACCCAATCTGAGGATGGAAGCATGCATGCAGCTTCTATTTCGCATGAAATGGATAACTTAATGGAGCATAACGGGAATATGCAGCAATATGCCAATCATGTACGAGAAGGCAGTAGAAGTGGAATTGAGCAGATGGGAGCATTGCTTACTAAAAGTAATGAAGGAGAAAAGCTAACCCATGAGACAATGATGCGTGCAGACAAGCTGGTGTCTCGTGCTAAAGAAATTCGAAAAATTCTTGATTTACTGGGCAATATTGCTAAAAATACGAATTTACTTTCACTGAATGCAGCGATAGAAGCATCTCGTGCTGGTGAGCATGGTCGAGGCTTTATGGTCGTAGCAAATGAAGTGCGTCAGCTTGCTGATCAATCACGACAATCCATTGATGTAGTTGGCAACATTATTAACGCTATCGTTGAAGAAATTGAGGCAACTGTACAGGCATTAAAAACAAGCTATCCAATTTATCAGGAGCAAATTGAGATTGCAAATCAAGTAGATTCTATATTCCGCGATGTAGATCAACGTATGGAGCTGTTTATTTCTAATATCGAACAAACATCAGAGTCTGTTACCAAGCTGCATGTAGCGCAAACAACACTATCAGAAATGATGTTGCATGTAAGTGCTACAGCGGAACAGTCAACAGCAATTTCAGAGGAGGTTGCAGCAACGTCAGCGAATCAAATCACAATTAGCTCTCAATTAATTGAAGTATCTCAGCGTTTAAATGACTTATCTCAAGAATTGCGAGCGCTGCTTTCTCAATTTCATGTAAATAAGTGAACGAAAAAAAATTAACAATAGAGAATTGACATACCTAACGGGGGTATAGTACATTTGACATATACCATTGATTTAGTGCAGTTGTTAAAGTGTATGCGTCTTGTTAATAATACAGTCATAGCTGACAATTTGAGGAGGAAAGACAATGGAACAAGTAACCCTTCGTGTACAAGGTATGTCCTGCGGACATTGTGTAAATGCGATTGAAGGAAATGTTGGCGGGTTGAAAGGCGTTCAATCGGTAAAAGTAAATCTTGCTGAAGGCAAGGTAGATGTTGCATTTGATAAATCGATTATCAGCCTAGATCAAATTACAGAAGCTATTGAAGACCAAGGCTACGATATTGTGTAACAGGTTTAGTTTTACTATTGCCAATAAAGATCGTGCTATCTTAGCACGATCTGTTTTTGCACTTACACATACCCCATTGGGGTATGTGTAAGTAGAATTATCTTAGCACGTTACTAAAGTGAAAGTTAATAAGGATATTGCTGCAGTATGTTGTAAAACTTATACGTAAAAACTGTTTAGAGGTGGGTTATGAGTGAGAAAGAGGGCATAGATCAAAATATTGATTTAGAAAAGTTAAAAAAAGCAGAGTTTAGCGTTACGGGCATGACTTGTGCGGCATGCTCTAATCGTATCGAAAAACGTTTGAATAAGCTTGATGGGGTAGAAAAAGCTACTGTTAATCTTGCATTAGAATCCGCGACTGTGCATTATAATGCTGCCCAGCTTACGGTTGAGCAAATGCAAGATACCATAAAAAAGCTAGGTTATTCGCTTGAGCTAAAAAAAGAGGATCGAAGGGAGCTAGAGAATCAGCGCAAGCAAGAAATTTATAAGCAGCAGTTGAAGTTTTGGATTTCTGTGCTGTTTACTTTACCTTTACTTTGGGCGATGGCAAGTCATTTTAAATTTACTTCATTTATATGGCTTCCAGAAATATTAATCAACCCTTGGGTGCAGCTAGCTTTAGCGACTCCTGTACAGTTAGTTATTGGCGCGCAATTTTATATAGGTGCCTATAAGGCGCTTAGCAATAAAAGCGCAAATATGGATGTGCTGGTTGCATTAGGGACATCGGCAGCTTACTTTTATAGTCTGTATTTAACGATAGCTTCAACAGGTTCTGGAGCGCATATGGTAGAGCTTTATTTTGAAACCAGTGCGGTGCTGATTACTTTAATTTTATTAGGTAAACTTTTGGAAGCTAAGGCGAAGGGACGCTCGTCAGAGGCAATAAAAAAACTGATGGGCTTACAGGCAAAAGTAGCAACTGTAATTCGCAATGGAGAGGAGCTTATTATTCCGGCAACAGAGGTACTAGCTGGAGATATTGTCTATATTAAGCCTGGAGCAAAGGTACCGGTTGACGGTATCATTATTGAAGGTCATTCTGCGCTTGATGAGTCAATGCTGACAGGAGAAAGCATTCCTGTTGATAAGGGAGTAGGAGATACGGTTATTGGAGCTACGATTAACCGTCACGGTTTTCTAAAAATTAAGGCAACGAAAGTAGGTACGGAAAGCGCGTTAGCACAAATTATTAAAGTTGTGGAAGAAGCGCAGGGCTCAAAGGCTCCGATTCAACGAATGGCTGATACAATATCAGGAATATTTGTTCCGATTATTGTAGCTATTGCGCTTATTACCTTTATAGTATGGTACTTTTTTATTGAGCCAGGTCAATTTGCCGAAGCGCTTGAAAAATTTATTGCTGTACTTGTCATTGCTTGTCCATGCGCACTTGGTCTTGCAACACCTGTTTCGATTATGGCAGGATCTGGTCGTGCAGCAGAGCTTGGTATTTTATTCAAGGGTGGAGAATTTCTTGAGACAACCCATCATATTGATACGGTGATTGTAGATAAAACTGGTACAGTGACCAATGGTAAGCCTGCGTTAACAGATGTTATTGCAGCAGAGGGCTGGAGTAAGCAACAGCTTCTTGAACTTGTTGGTTCAGCTGAACTAGGCTCGGAACATCCGCTTGCCCAGGCGATAGTATCAGGCATTAAGGAGCAGGGTATTCAGCTTACATTAGCACAGTCAGTAAAAGCTATTGCGGGTTATGGGATAGAAGCAACTGTACAAGGAAAACAAGTGCTAATAGGAACAAGACGTTTAATGACGGAACATCATGTGGCAATCGAAGACCAACTAAAAGTTATGGAAAGCTTGGAGCTGCAAGGTAAGACAGCGATGCTTGTAGCGATTGACGGAAGCTGCGCTGGAATGATTGCTGTAGCAGATACGATTAAGGAAACATCAAAATCAGCGATTACAGCATTATATACTATGGGTTTAAATGTGGTTATGATTACAGGTGATAATGAAAGAACCGCTAAGGCAATTGCCCAGCAAGTTGGGATTAAGCAAGTCATTGCAGAAGTGCTGCCACAAGGAAAAGCGGAAGAAGTAAGACGACTTCAGCAAAAGGGTAAGAAAGTTGCTATGGTCGGCGATGGTATTAATGATGCGCCCGCGCTTGCTACTGCTGATATCGGAATGGCAATTGGAACAGGAACGGATATTGCGATGGAGGCTGCGGATGTTACATTAATGCGCGGCGATTTAAGAAGTATCGCTGATGCAATATGGATAAGCAGAAAAACGATGGTTAATATTAAGCAAAATTTATTTTGGGCGCTTGCCTACAACTGTATTGGAGTACCGATTGCGGCATCTGGTTTCCTAGCTCCTTGGCTAGCTGGGGCAGCGATGGCTTTTAGTTCTGTATCGGTAATCTTAAATGCATTAAGGTTACAGCGGCTTAAATTATAATGATAACTAATTCATAACAGTAACATAATAAAGATTGAATTCCCGTTAATTTGTACCTTGTAGATATAGACCTGATAATATTAGCAGTAGATAAAGCTCATCATTAGAGAGGAAGGTTGCGATGAATTCAGAAACGGAAAAAAGTAAAGTGGATAAGATCGGCTGGCATTGGAGGCATAGTTACGCTGAGTTGCCATCTATACTTTATCACTTGCAGCAACCAACACCAGTTAATGCTCCTAAGCTAGTTGTGCTGAATGAGCCGCTGGCATTGCAGCTTGGTTTAAATGTACAGGGCTTGACAGAGCGAGGGGCAGGCATATTGAGTGGTAATGTGGAAGCTCCAGGTGCCTTGCCGCTTGCGCAAGCTTATGCAGGTCATCAATTTGGTCATTTTACAATGCTTGGCGATGGACGAGCTATATTACTCGGTGAGCATTTGGCACCTGACGGACAGCGATATGATATTCAGCTAAAAGGCTCAGGAAGAACACCTTATTCCCGTGGAGGAGATGGACGAGCTGCACTTGGTCCGATGCTGCGTGAATATATTATTAGTGAGGCGCTATATGGATTAGGTATCCCGACAACACGGAGTCTAGCCGTAGTGAAGACGGGTGAGACTGTGCAGCGGGAAAAGGCATTGCCTGGTGCGATTTTAACACGAGTTGCCGCTAGCCATATCCGAGTAGGGACATTTCAGTATGCTGCTAACTGGGGTGGAGTTGATGTATTGGAGCAACTTGTAGAATATACAGTTGAGCGCCACTATTCTCATTTAGTAGGAAAGGACAATCTAGCATTGAGCTTGCTGCGTGCCGTTATTGATAAGCAGGCAAAACTAATTGCTTCATGGCAGCTTGTTGGTTTTATTCATGGAGTAATGAATACCGATAATATGGCGATTAGCGGACAATCTATTGATTTTGGGCCATGTGCTTTTATGAATCGTTATGATCCGAATACGGTGTTCAGCTCAATAGATACTGCTGGACGCTATGCGTATCGCAATCAACCGCAAATTGCTGCATGGAATTTAGCAAGATTTGCTGAAGCATTATTGCCGATGATTGATAGCGATTCAGGAAGAGCAATTGAGCTTGCAGAAGAAGCAATTATGGAGTTTGGCTCATTATATAAACAGTATTGGTTGAAAGGTTTACATGCCAAGCTTGGCTTAGATCACGATCACGAGCAAGACGAGGAACTCCTGTTTGAGCTGCTGGATATGATGGAGGAGACGAAAGCAGATTATACGAATACGTTCCGTCAGCTTACACTACAGGCACTTGAGCAGGGACAACAACAGACGGATGTTGAGAAGAAACAGGCTTTAGAGAGTCAAGCACAATTAGAAGAGGCTGCACAGGGAGCTTTTCAGCAAGATAAGCAACGTACGGAGTTTTTCCATGAACAGCTAGGGGAGCGACAATGTGATGCTGCTTTAATTGAACGCCATCCGAAATGGACAGCGTGGGTTGAACGTTGGCAACATAGACGTGAAGAGCAATCGCTCACACTAGAGCAGTCAGCACAATTGATGAAACGCAGCAATCCTGCGATTATTGCGCGTAATCATATTGTAGAGCAAGTAATAGCAGCTGCAGTTGAAGAAGCTAACTATGAACCGTTAGAGCAATTTGTTGAAGCTTTGCGACAACCTTATGCTTATTCCTCGTCGCAGCTTGTTTACGTGCAGCCGCCAACTGAGCAGGTAGACTCAGCTTATGTTACGTATTGCGGAACATAGAACTTAATATAATATTTTGTGGCTGAAATTTTCTGCTTGTGGTGAAAATCAAGAATGATGAGCCTGGGACAAAACCCAGCTAAATGAAAGAAAACTCCTGGTGCTCTACAAAGTAGAATGCCAGGAGTTCATTTTTTACATACAAAAGGAACACTTTCTGTTAAAATTTAAGTATCTTACCCCAAAAATTTCAAAAGAAAGGTGTTCCTTATGTTTAAAGATTATAACATGAATCAATTAGTTTTGCCTCTAAATTTAGAAGTTAAATTAGATAAACATGATATCGCATTTGCCATTCATCATTTGGTCGAAAGTATTCCAGATGAAGCGTTTCGTTCGTTTGTTCGTCGTGACGGTTGTCCAGCCTATCATCCGCGCATGATGCTCAAGATCATTCTATGCGGCTACACTCAATCTGCCTTTTCTGGTCGTAAAATTGAAGCTCTTACGAAAGACAGTATTCGGATGATGTGGTTAGCTCAAGGCTATGAACCTTGCTACCGTACGATTAATCGTTTCCGTGTTCATCCTGTGATGAAAGACTTACTCCGCCAGTGCTTCGTTCAATTTCGCTCGAAGTTAGTGGAAGAAAAGATCATTACCCAAGAAGCGATGTTCATTGATGGAACCAAAATTGAAGCCAATGCGAATAAGTTCACCTTTGTATGGAAAAAAGCCGTGGACAAACATCATGCTCGGCTCATTGAAAAGTCGAATCAACTGTACAACGAGTTATTGGAACAAAAGATCATTCCAGAGCTTGAACATGAGCAAGAACTCTCTACGGAAAACTTACTGGAGATCGCAGAACACCTTGAGCGAGTGGTTGAAAGCTATACAGAAAAGATCGCAGCATCCGAAGATACGAGTGAACGAAAACAATTACGAAGCAAGCGAAAAGCACCAAAACAACTACTCAAGCAAGTCCGTGATTGGATGGAACGAAAAAACATGTACAAGCTTCATCAACAACGATTCGGAAAGCGCAACAGTTATTCCAAAACCGATCCTGATGCAACCTTCATGCGAATGAAAGATGACTACATGAAGAATGGACAATTGAAGCCTGGATACAATGTACAAATTGCAACCGAAGGACAATACACACTGGCTTATGGTATCTATTCCAATCCAACGGACACCAAGACGCTTATTCCTTTTCTTGATGAAATTGAAACCCATTATTTTGACTTGCCTACCTATATCGTAGCGGATGCCGGATATGGAAGTGAGCAAAACTATGAGGATGTGATCACGAAGCGCAAGCGTGTTCCATTAATAAAGTATACGATGTATGAGCGTGAGCAAAAGAGAAAGTCTAAAACCGATCCATTTCAAACAAGTAACTGGCACTATGATGCCGAAAAGGATCGTTATCTTTGTCCAAATGGACAGGAACTAACGTTTCAACGCTATACCATACGCAAAGATAAAGATGGGTTTGAGCGACAATTCAAGATCTATGCTTGTGCGGATTGTACAGGATGTCCTTTCCGATCCTCATGTACGAAAGCACAAGAAGGAAGACACCGACAACTGATGATCAATGCACGTTGGGAACAACAAAAAACCTATGTAAGAGAGCAGCTTTCAGGAGAAAAAACAGGGGAGATCTACCGTCAACGAAAAATTGACGTAGAACCAGTTTTTGGATTCTTGAAGGCTAATTTAGGTTTCACTCGCTTTTCAGTTCGAGGAAAACGGAAAGTTGAGCATGAGATTGGACTTGCCTTAATGGCAGTAAACTTAAGGAAATATGTGCTACGAACGTAGCATAGCATTAGAAAAACAGAGCCTAAAATGAGCAAACGGTGAAATCTTTGAACAGATTTCACCGTTTGCTTGTTTTAAGAGACAAGTTTTGTCCCAGGCTCATTTTTTTAACGGAAAATTGGCTAGACCGTTTCCAATTATTTAATGGCATGGAAATATGCCAAGGAGTGAAGATAAACAATATTGTATGGTGAGTCAGAAAACTGTGAGCACAAAAAATTGATTGCTGTGAAAGGAGCAGTTTTATAATGAGTCAACAAATAAGGCTGGCAGACTACCGTCATATAATTAAAAATTTGCCGCCGATAATGACGCTATCTAAGGAGCAATTACTTATTAATGAACTTCATATAACAGATCTTTCATCATTAAAGCTATACTATGCCCCGCATAATGAAGTAGTATATTCTGATGCTAAACTAATGATTGTAAGTTTAACGCCAGGCTTTCAACAAATGCAAATTGCATTAGCGGCAGCTCAAGAAGCCATTTGGGAAGGAGAGGATGATTTTTCTGCTTGTTACCGAGCGAAGCAAAGAGCACGCTTTGCAGGATCAATGCGCAGAAATTTAATTGCTATGCTAGATGGTCTCGGTATTCAGCGTTGGTTAAATCTAGAAAGCTGTACTGGCTTGTTTCATGAATTGACGACTTTGCTTCACTCTACTGCCGTTATTCCTTTTCCTGCCTTTGTTAATGGGCATAATTATAGCGGAACACAACCAGATTTAATTAAAAACGACTCCATAAGACAATATGCACTGGAGCATATGATAAGGCAAATACGCATGTTTACAAATATTCCAATTATCCCGCTAGGACGCAGTGTAGAAAAAATAATGAGTATATTAGTTGCAGAAGGAGCGCTTGCCGAAAATCAAGTACTATGGGGATTTCCTCATCCTTCAGGGGCCAATGGTCATCGACAGAAGCAGTATGCAGAGAAGCGATCTTGTATGATGAAGCAAGTTGAGAGATGGAAAAATATTAAAGCAGATTGTCAGAGGGACTAATGGCTTGAACAGGTTATCTTTATTGCTACTTCTAATATATCCAAAAAAGGGATTCGGTTACAGTATATTAGCAATAGTAAGCTCGAAAGGGTGTAATGTGGAAAACAGACTAAATAAAAACAGAAGTTATGCAGCCTTTGTTTAGATGAAAGTTTACCAGACAGGGCTATATTATTTTATTTGAAAAATAAAATGATTATAAGAGTAATTGTCAGTATCATAAAAGATATTGCGTAATGTGACGTTACCTGATATTATTAAATTAAGCGAATACTTCTACTTACTATTTTTCTATTTTTTACTCTTCCTCTTCTCTTTAATAAGTATTGGATACGTTTTACACTTATACCGTAATTAAAATCTACACAATATGATTAACCAAGTTAAATTAAACTTTTAAAAAATTCGAAAAAACATAGTAATTATACAGAAGGACATATTGGAAATTATAAAGAAATGCTGGATAATACCTTTATTATATGCTAAATTTCGATTTATTTCCTTAAAATGGAAACAAATGTTTGGTATAATTGCACTAGATTTTAAAAAGTTAAAAGAAGGAGGTTAAAATCATAATGTTAGGAAGTTGTGAAGTCATTAGTCCAGGTTATAATTTAGAATTACTAGAAGAACAATTACCTCAGAATATAAAAAAATTGTAATCGATCTG
This sequence comes from Paenibacillus sp. plas6, assembly GCF_057221655.1. Classification (NCBI taxonomy): domain Bacteria; kingdom Bacillati; phylum Bacillota; class Bacilli; order Caryophanales; family Paenibacillaceae; genus Paenibacillus; species Paenibacillus sp. plas6. Next base: position 2,354,165 of record NZ_CM170151.1, read on the forward strand.
ATTAATAGCGATTCTACGTCAAGCTTCTACTACAAAATTCATAGAAATGAGGATTATTTTAGCATATTACTTATCGAGCAAAATAAAAAAGAAGACTTTACAGTCTGCCACTATTTAACAACTGATAACTATTCATGTTCACAGAACGATTACACATATATGAACATTTCTTTAGAAACCCTATCTGAAATATATTTGAATTACTTAAAGCAGTTAAACTATTTTAATTTTTTGTTGGAAATTACACGTTCGTATTCTTCTTCAATGGTCTTGGTCAATAGTTCAGTAGCTGTCATATTTAATTTTTTGGCAGCCTCGGCAAGCTGCTTTTTGATATAGACTGGTACATCATAATGAAATTTCACCTTATTACCATAGGCCATTGGTTTACCTCCCTTGTTCCATAACTTCTTGGTATTTTTTTTCAATTAGCCGTATGAGCAGTTGCGTGGCAGATATATTTTGTATTTCTGCAGCTTCAATCAATTTTTCTTTAACTTCAGGTTGAAAGGCATAAGGTAATTTGATTCGTGGTTCACTTATATGCCCTTTTAAATTTTGTTCTACTTGAATAGCAATTGAGATTAACTGATCTAAATTTGCCTCATTAGAAATTTCAACACCGTATCTAGGTAATGCACGAACCAAATAGTTCCGTAAAGCTTTTTGCTCTTCTTCAGCAATTTTAATATTAAGCTTTCCATTTTCAACAGTTAATGCACTATCTACATTATAGCCAAATAAATTAATCGAATATTTCATAACAAGTAACCTCCCTCTATAGCATTATTATAGAGCGTTTTGATACGTTACACAATACCAAGTCTGAATTACTTTCTGTCCTTTATTAAATCAACAAATATTGCACTGCCATATGCTCTATAGTTTTCAATTAAACTATGAGTAGCAAGAACAACTAATTGTGTTTGAGAAATACCTGTTTTTTCCGACATCTCAATTAACTTTTCTTTTACTTTGGGTGGGAAATAAACAGGTAATCGTGATGACTTGTCCCTTTCTGCCATATAATTCACCTCTTTCTAAAAGATAACATAAATAATGTGCTATGTTAACGTCTTTTTTGTGCTAAAATAGCACATTATTTTGTATTTCTAAAAATCAATGTAAAAAACCTGTTGCCATTCTTGCGTTCAATATTGATGGTCAAATAAAACTTTTGACTGATTCAAATATAAGATAAAGAAATTCATCTTTTATAAAGAGGAGTGATTTATTATGAAACGATTGATCGGACTTGTTTTAATATGTATGTGTTTACTCTCTGCATGCACGGTGAGCTCACAATCAATCAAGGAAGAGGATCCGTTAGTAAATTCAAAATCTTTGCTTTCTTCTCAGATTAATTTAGATGAATTGGAGTTAGCATCTGCAACGGAGTATCAATCAACAGAATATTCTAAAGCGCAATTGCAGCAATTAGCACAAGATAAAAATAATAAGGACTATATGCAAGTAGTTCATAATTTCGTTGAAAAAGAATTAAACAGTTCAATACTGTATGTTGATTCGCTTGATGGCTCATATAATCCAAAACGATTAACGGTTGGCACAAGCGATGGAGATGTATATTTATTTAAATTAGTCCGTTATCATAATTACAATGGAATTTGGGCAGTAAACCAATACGCTAAACTCGACAGCCTAGATATTGAACGCACTATAAAATATGAAGAGATTGAACTTAATCAAGCGGAAAAGGTTATACAGGACTGGGCCAATGAGCAAATCATGAAAAGACAGCGCAGTCAAAATTACATGATTGTTAATGACAAAGTATTTATTTTACTTACGGCAAATGAAGGGGAGAATGTAGAGCTTATCGACATCCGCGGGAATAGTGAACGTATTGTTGTAGCTCATGGCAACAGTAAACTTGATACAGAGGTTTATGGGGAAAAGCCATTTGTCTTAATTCAGGTGCATTCACCCATATTAGAAGTTAAGTTTAATCAGTTTAGCGAAGTTCAAACGGAACATTCGAATTTATTTCTTCCTTAGAAAAAAATGAGTGTCTAATTTTCCCACACATAGCTAAGCGCAAATGAGAGATACTGTCTAATGAGGTGATAATAATGGCTAAAGCAGGGATGAGACGCCCAGACCCTAAAGAACCCCATGGCACAGAAAGTAATCATAAAATGCATATGCCCAAAAATGATATTCCACCAGTCCCTGAAATTCAAGGGAAAGCAAAAAACTAATGGTTTAGCCGCTTAAAGAAAAGTAAGCAGAAAGCAAGTAGCGCTTCGGTTGCGACAGCGCTGTTTGCTATTTATGCAATGTTGCCGGAGAGCGAATTTATCTATTGAATAAATCAAATAAATTACCGATGCCGCCTTCCCCGCGAGATTTACCGCCGCCGCCTTGAATAGCAGGAGCTGCAGCAAATACACGGCTTGCCAAGCGGCTAAAAGGCAATGATTGAATCCATACTGTACCTGGTCCAGTTAAGGAAGCAAAAAATATTCCCTCACCGCCAAATAGTGCAGTTTTAATACCGCCGACCGCTTTAATGTCATATGTAACTTCCTGAGTCATTGCAACAAGACAGCCTGTATCTACCCTTAAAGTTTCACCTGGCTGGAGTTGTCTCTCATAAATCGTTCCTCCTGCATGAATAAAAGCTAGTCCATCTCCTTCAAGCTTCTGCATAATAAATCCTTCGCCGCCGAAGAAGCCGACTCCTAGCTTACGCTGGAACTCAATTCCGACGCTAACCCCTTTCGCTGCTGCAAGAAAGGCATCCTTCTGACAAATGATTTTTCCTCGATACTGACTTAAATCCATAGGAATTATTTTACCTGGATAAGGTGAAGCGAAATAAACGCGTTGCTTTTGGTAGCCTTCATTCGTGAACATCGTCATAAATAAACTTTCACCTGTTAACAAGCGTTTACCTGCACCAAGCATTTTGCCAAGAAAGCTATTATCATCTTGACCAGAGCCATCTCCCATAATTGTTTCCATTCTAATAGCTTCATCTAGCATCATTAAGCTGCCAGCCTCTGCAATAACTGTTTCCCCTGGATCAAGCTCAACCTCAACAAACTGCATATCATCGCCATAAAGCTTGTAATCAATTTCGTGGTTATTCATTAAGATAACCCTCCTTATTTAAGCATGTCCCTCGCTAATATTATACTGCCAGCTCTCCAAGTATGTATATGTGTATATCGTGCATAATGCGATCATTTGGAATTAATTACATAAAAAATATTGCAGCGGTCATACTAACGCTAATAGCTAATCGTGATGTTACATAGATAGCCATTGGGTGGAAATAAGACGAATGGAAACAGTACTTTCATAAATTTACTACCATAGGAGGTTAGTATGAGCTACAAAGATCATGATAAACATACATTAACGAATCAACAAGGACATCCTGTAACGAATAATCAAAATGTACGAACTGTAAGTAATCGAGGTCCGATTACACTAGAAAACTATGATTTTCTTGAAAAAATCAGTCATTTTGACCGCGAACGAATTCCTGAACGGGTTGTCCATGCGCGTGGAGCCGGAGCTCATGGATATTTTCAATCATACGGAACCGTAAATGGCAAACCAATTTCTCATTATACAAGAGCAAAAGTTTTTACGAATACTGAAATTAAAACGCCTGTCTTTGTTCGTTTCTCGACAGTTACGCACGGTGCAGCTTCCCCTGAGACGCTACGTGATCCGCGCGGGTTTGCAGTCAAATTTTATACCGAGGACGGAAACTGGGATCTTGTAGGAAATAACTTAAAAATCTTTTTTATTCGTGATCCGCTGAAATTCCCTGACATGGTGCATTCCTTTAAGCCTGATCCTGTGACGAATGTATCGAATCCTGAGCGAATGTTTGATTTTCTTGCAAAATCACCGGAAGCGACACATATGATTACGTTTCTGTTTTCACCTTGGGGAATTCCAGCTAACTATCGTCAAATGCAAGGATCAGGCGTACATGCCTATCGCTGGGTAAATGCAGAGGGCAAGTCTGTACTGGTGAAATATCATTGGGAGCCATTGCAAGGCATTCGCAACCTAACGCAGAAGCAGGCTGATGAAATTCAAAAGCTAAGCTATGATCATGCCACCCGCGATTTATATGAGGCGATTGAACGAGGAGATTATCCAGAATGGGAGCTTTACGTGCAAATTATGGAGGATCATGATCATCCTGAACTAGATTTTGATCCGCTCGACCCAACGAAGCTTTGGTATAAGGATCAGTTTCCTTGGTATAAAGTAGGCAAGATGGTGCTGAACAAAAACCCTGAAAACTATTTTGCTGAAGTGGAGCAAGCAGCATTCGGTACAGGGGTGCTGGTAGACGGGTTAGACTTCTCTGATGATAAGCTATTACAGGGCAGAACTTTCGCGTATTCAGATACACAGCGTTATCGTGTTGGTACAAATTACTTGCAATTACCAATTAACGCGCCGAAAAAACGAGTTGCAACCAACCAAGAAGGAGGACAGATGAATTACCGTACAGATTTTGCTGCAGAGAAAAACCCTCATGTTAATTACTAGCCATCTTTCCTTGGAGGGCTTACAGAGGCGAAAAACGGAGGTAAGGAATTTACACCATATGTAGAATTTTATACACAAGGGAAATGCCTATTGAATACGATATGCTATCAGAAAGTGAGGATGATAGCATGTCAGAGGCATTTCCTATATCAACAAGAACATTAACGGTTACCGCTGGCGAGGATAAAGTGATTCATTATCCTGAAGTGGTCGGTTTACAGGATAAACATTGGCAGAATACCGTAAATGCTCTAATTGCCAAGCAAGCGCAAGAACTAATTGATTTACAAGTAGCGGGAGATATGTCTACCGTTAGTACATTGCTTGGTCAATATGAGTTAAAAAATAATCAACGTAATATATTGAGCCTTATGCAGAGCAATTATATATATCGTTATCAAGCGGCGCACGGCATGACCGTTGTGGCGTCGCTGACATTTGATATGGAAAAGCAGCGGGTCTACAGCTTAAAGGATTTATTTAAAGAAGGCAGTGATTATGTAAAGAGTCTATCTGAAATCGTAGCAAAGCAAATTAAAGAGCGCGATATTTTTGTGCTAGATCCACCGTTTACCAGTATTTCAGCTGAACAACAATTTTATGTTGCTGATAAAACGTTAGTACTCTATTACCAGTTATATGATTTGGCGCCATATGCGTATGGCATCGTCTACTTTCCTATTTCGATTTATGAGATTAGTGATATTATTGATGAGGAAGGACCATTAGGGAAATTAATGTAGGGAAAAATCAATTTGCCAAATAATTTGAACCAGTTAACGTCAAAAATCCCCAAGGCGGTGCAAACGAAACTGAACCTTGGAAAACCATTAACCAATGGCATCAGTTCCAAGCCTTACACTAGTCTTGGGGATATATTCGTCAGTAGTAAATTAGCTAATCAGATGATACGCTGCATTATGGCAAAACATTGCCTGCTGCACGATAAATGCTATACCATTCTTCACGTGTTAAATATATTTCGCTTGCTTTGCAGCTATCCTCTAAGCGCTTCATATTCATTGTACCTATAACTGGCTGCATTTTTGCAGGGTGACGCAATAACCAAGCAATGGCGATCGTTGTGTTGCTTACGTTATACTTTGCAGCTACCTCATTAATTTGCGCATTTAGCTCTGGAAACTTATCATTGTCAAGAAATACACCTTCAAAGAAACCATATTGGAATGGGGACCATGGCTGAATAGTAATATTATGGAGTCGACAGAAATCTAATACGCTGCCATCACGATTGATTGCTGCCGCATTTTCCATATTTACATTAAAGCCTTGTGTAATCATTGTCGAATTTGTAATACTAAGCTGTAATTGATTTGCAATGAGTGGTTGCTTAACGTATTTTTGCAGCAATTGAATTTGCATCGGATTTTGGTTGGATACGCCAAAATGACGAACTTTGCCTGAGCTTTCAAGCAGATCGAATGCTTCTGCAACTTCCTCAGGTTCAACAAGTGTATCTGGACGATGCAAAAGCAGCACATCTAAGTAATCTGTACGTAAACGTTGCAAGATGCCATCGACAGATTTCAAAATATGCTCTTTAGAGAAATCAAACATTCCTTGGCGAATGCCACATTTGGATTGTAAAATTATTTTTTCTCGCACATCATCATTCATATGTATTGCTTCGGCAAAGATCGATTCACATTCCCCGCCGCCGTAAATATCGGCATGATCAAAAAAGTTTGCGCCAAGTTCAAGGGCAGATTGGACAAAGCGCTCTGCCTCAACCTTATTCAAAGAATTTAATCGCATACATCCTACTGCTACAACTGGAACCTCAAGATTAGACACACCAAGCTTTATTGTTCTCATTTCATTATCCTCCTTAATCGTAACGCTAAGCTGGAAAGTCATATCTTAGCAACTACAGATATTAGTTTTAATATCAGCATAAGTCTAAGACAGTAAATCGACATCATATGACCAATTCCGCATATCGTTATTGTCGTATGTTATGTTAAATATGTCCATATACTCAAACACAGGATTATATGTAATTTTGTCTGATGATGATTAGCCATTGATTACTTTAAGGATAACCTGTCTAGTACGCGGTCCATCAAACTCACATAAGTAGATACCTTGCCATATTCCAAGCACAAGCTTGCCTCCATGAATAATAACATTGGCACTCGAGCCTGTCGTAATCGCTTTTAGATGTGCTGCCGTGTTTCCTTCTGCATGTCGATCCAGCTCATGATGCCAAGGATATTGCTCATCTAGCCTTCTTAGTACATCTCGCACAACATCAGGATCTGCATTTTCATTAATTGTAATACCTGCTGTAGTATGCGGGCAGTAAACAAGTACATACCCTTCGTTAACACCAGTAGATTGTACATATTGAACAACTTTACTTGTAATATCGATCATCTCATCACGTTGATGTGTTGTAATAGTTAAAGTATGCATCATTGCAGTGAGTCCTCCTTTATTAAAATGTGACGTGACTGCTGTTAACAGCAACCACTAGTGAGTATTTCACCGATATTTATATTCCGTATTGAAACTAATCAATCAATTGCATCTAGTTTTTCTGATATCGTCTGTAACTTAACCAAAGTTAATAATCACTAACGGCCATCCTTATTTAGTACAGAATAGATTAAGTATAGCATATGTTGGAACTGAATCTTCCAATTATTTGCATACATCGTACTAACATATTTGCTTGGAGAGTGATTTTCAAAATGAATCATCTTAATCAAACAATAGAAAATACTTCGACTTCTGTCATGTATTTGCGCCAATTGGAACAAGAAAAGCTGAAAATATCTCGTGAACTGCACGACACTGCTTTACAAGATCAAATTATTGCACTAAGAGAGCTCGATTTATTACTAACAGAACCTGAGCTTGAAAATATGCTCGAGCTGAAAAAACGGCTAATACGAGTGCGTGAGCAGCAAGCAAATAGTATTTATACATTACGTAACTTCTGTCAAACTCATTTTGTCCCAAGACTTTCAGATGGAGAATTGCGTCATCATATTCAATTTTTACTTGATCATTTACAGCTGCGTACAAATATTGAAGTTATTTACGCTAATCACTGGAAGAAAAACTTAGAGGGAGAACGTGCCTTACATACATATCGCATTATTCAAGAGCTGCTCAACAATACAGAAAAGCATGCAAATGCTAAAGTAGTGGAGCTTATATTGTCCCAAGATAACGACTACTACGAAATTCATTATAAGGATGACGGCGTGGGCTGGGATGGCTCACTAAGTCAATATGATTGTCACGAAATGATGAAATTAGGGATGAAGGGGCTTTTTAGCAGAGCGGAATATTTGCAGGCTGAAGTAAAGCTCAATAGCTCTAAGCAGACAGGATTTCAAATTATGTTGCGCTTTCCGATGAGCGGTTAACTGGACAAGCAGTATTTGCAGCAAAGCAAAACTCCCATCAGTATTCAGTAGTTTACTTGTTGCAGTCAAATTGATGGGAGAAATAAACTGTTCAAAATTTTAGATTAATGATAGGAAAGTAGTTTTTTACGATAATCGCTGGGAGATACTCCATTATATTTTTTAAATACACGGCTAAAGTAAAAGCTGTCATGGTATCCAACCAGTTCGGCGACTTGAGCAACCGTATAATGCTGTGCGCGCAGTAGCTCGCGTGATCGCTTCATACGGAAATTTGTTAAGTAATGATTTGGAGTCATACCGGTATATCGTTCAAATAAATAAGCAAAGCGTCTTCGTTCAATGCCAAAGTATTGTGAAATTTGTGTGACTGAAATTGGTTTATTATAACGTTCATGCATATATTGCACTGCTTGCAGCATTAATTCCGTTTTTGCGGAAGTGATTTGCTGCTGTACAGCCTGCAATGTACGTTGAAGCAGTTGATAGAAGTCAGATTTGATTTGCAGCTTAGTAAACGGAGTTGCCTGCTGATAGCGTGTAACAAGTGAATGAATTTGCTGATTTAGATTTGTGCACTGACCGGTATGCATAGCAAAAATTTGAGAATATAGTGAATAGTTCGCTTGTTCCTCACTAGGGATGCGATAATTAACTGCCGAGTAGCTCCATGGTTCATTGCCAATTATTTGGATAAGGATCTTCATTTTTGCCGGGACATGCAAGATGACTCCTTGCTCAAGTTTATAATGAGCTCCATCAATCGTAATATATGCCGAACCGCTATGGGTAAAGACCAGTCCGCTACAATCGACAGAGGTATAACCGCATGTATCTCCATGTTTTTCCGAAATCGCATATGTGTAGGCTTCGACAAACTGGACAGGCGCATCTGTAAAATAATCTATAAGTTGATTAATATGATAATTCATATGCTCACCTCGAATATATGTAATATTGCCTAAATGATATTGATAATTATTATCAATTAAAGTTTATCAAACTTCTCCTAAGCTTGTACATGGACAAAATACCAAAATACGATAGTTACTTAGCATTACATTTAGAATTCAAGGCGCCTTATTCTCCTCCTGGATAAAGAATGACGTGGTATAAAAAAAGCACCCTTGAATTATATTGGATTAACTAGTAGGATCCAATATATTTTTAGGTGCCTTACAATTTAAAATCAAAGATGCTTTACTAGATGTAAAGGTATTATAGTGTAAGAACATTGATTGTAATTATTAATCGTATGCATTACCTGCTCCCGATATAGGATTGGTATGATAGTTCGAATTATAGATTCTTACATAAAGAGTAGTTTCTTTTGGTACGCTGCTAAATACATGAGAATACCAAGTTCCACTTTGATAATAGATGCCATCTATTGTCCATTGAGAGCCGTAAACTGTGTCGGATCCAAAAAAGTTCTTCTTAACTATTCCAATTTTTACACCGCTAGGATGTGAGGAGGAATAATCAGGCTCAGACCATCCAGAAATAGATATGGTAGAATCTGCTGAACTTGATTTAGTAAAGCTGGTTGTGGAGTAGATATATGTTGCACCGTGATTACTGTCCCACTCATTGTATTCCCAGTATGCTACAGCAGCTGCATTAATTGATTGTGTGAACAATATTAAAGCGAATAGAGATACTACAAAACTTAGAGTGATTTTTTTCATATTTACCTCCTCGAAAATTTGCAAAAAAAAAATGAATTGATGTGCTATAATTCATTACTATCTAATTTTTTTTGTGTTTCAGCATCTGGATATACATCTTGTGTTTCTTCTATAAGTATTTTCCAACCTTCTTTTGTATTAACAACATCTAATACAACATTAAACTTACCAGTATACTTATTTTCTACAGTTACTTCTGCTGAATATTTGTTATCATCTACTTTTTTCGTTGAAAGAACATCAGCACTATAATACTCGTCATTTAACAACATTTCTTGATAGCCTTTTCGTTGTGCTTCTAGGTTTGGATAAGTTTTATCAATAACTAGAGACATAACGGCATCTAGATCTTTATCTTGAATAGCTTGTAAGTAATCTGAAACAAGTTGTTTAATAGCACGTTCTTCTGTTTGATTTGCATTAGATATTGTTCCGCTAACATAAAATGCAATCACAACGATTAAAAGAGCGAGTGCACTGAACATAAAGGCTCTTAATTTAATACTCATGATTTATTTCCTTCTTTCCAAATTTAGATTAGTTGTAGGCTAGCTTACAGCTTTTCTCATCAGGTGAAGTTTCTTTTGAATGGAAGAAATCCCTCCTTTCCTAATAAATAAAACTAATTAAGTTAAGGCTGTTAAGTCCTAGACTACATTATTAACATTCTACCTTAGTAGATAGTATTAGAAACTTATTTATCACAAGTTTATAAATATGAATCATAGGTGAAGCTCTATCCACCAATATAAGAGCTATTTGTTGCACTTATTGATAAAAATACGAGTAACAAAGCAAGGTATTAACATAATAACAACTTTCTTTGTACCACAAAAGTTTCTTTTATCTATAATTATTGTACAAGGTAATATAAGTTGTTTAACTTTAAAAATGTTGCATTAGGGAAAAATATGACGTATACTATTGTAAAAATAAGTAAGGAAGAGGAGATAAAGATGAAGTTCAAAGCTGTAAAAGGATGCTTAATGATGCTTGCTATTGTTCTATCTATTGTACTTACTGGATGTCAGTCAAATGCTCAGCATAATCAAGCTAATGATAACGATACGAAATTGAAAGTCGTAACCACGATCGCACAAATTGCTGAGCCTTTATCTGTCATTGGTGAGGATTACATCGAATTAATCAGCTTAATTGGTACTGGTGTCGATCCACACTTATATCAAGTGACATCAGGCGATATTAAGCGATTAGAGGAAAGTGACATTATTTTTTATAGCGGATTGCATCTTGAAGCAAATATGCTGACTGCCTTCGAGGAGATGAAAAAAACGAAGCCGGTTTTTGCTTTAGGTGACGCTATTCCAGAAGAACAATTGCTCAAGGATGAAACAGGAGCAACAGATCCGCATATATGGTTTGACATTCCGATTTGGAAACAAGCTTTACGTTCAGCAGTTGAAGAAATTATTCAACTTGTACCTGATTATAAACAACAATTAACAAAAAATATGGAGCAATATTTTGCCCAGCTAGATCAGCTTCATACAGAAAATCAAACTCGTCTTAGTGAAATTGCGGCGGAACAGCGGATTTTAGTCACTGCTCATGATGCATTTGGTTATTTTGGTAGAGCATACGATGTGAAGGTAGTTGGCTTACAAGGGTTAAGCACAGAGGATGAAATCGGACTAAGCGATATTGAAAATGCGATTGATCTCATCACTGAGCATCGCGTACCAGCTGTTTTTATTGAAAGCAGTATTAATCCAGCAAACGTTCAAGCGGTTATTGAAGGAGCGAAAAAGAAAGGGGTGGAAGTTAGACTGGGGGGAGAGCTATTTTCTGATGCAATGGGTGCTGAAGGAACGATGGAAGGCACGTATATCGGAATGTACAGACACAATGTAACAACTATATTAGATGGGCTGCTCGGAAGAGGTGAGTAGGGTGAATGTCATTACAGTTAAAAACTTGTATGCTGCTTATCGCAAACATGAGGTTTTATCAGATGTAAACTTCCAAGTTAAGGCAGGAACGTTAACTTGCATTGTTGGACCGAATGGTGCAGGTAAGTCAACGTTAATCAAAAGCATGTTAGAGCTTCATCCGCGCAATAAGGGTGAAGTAAGCTTTTGGGGCAGACCGTATAAGGAAATGAAAAAGAACATTGGCTATGTACCGCAGCGAGGTTCGGTAGATTGGGATTTTCCTACAGATGCTTTAGATGTTGTGCTTATGGGCTTATATGGTCAAATTGGCTGGCTTAAGCGACCAAACAAGCTGCATCGTGAGCAAGCGATGAATGCGCTGCGCATGATGGGAATGGAGCAGTATGCAGATCGACAAATTAGTCAATTATCAGGTGGGCAACAGCAGCGAGTTTTTTTAGCGCGCGCTCTTGTGCAGGATGCTGATCTTTATTTTCTTGATGAGCCACTTGCTGGTGTCGATGCGGCAACAGAGCATATTATTATGGATACGCTGCAAAGTTTGCGCGACCGTGGACGTACAGTTATCGTTGTACACCATGATTTGCAGACAGTAGAAGATTATTATGATCATGTGCTGTTACTTAATCGCTCGGTTATCGCTCATGGAGCAACCCCAGAAGTATTCACTGCAGACTATTTAATGAAAACTTACGGTGGAACGTTGCGCTGGCTACGGGAGAAGGTGCAGCAATGAACTGGTTGTCTTACAATGCACAATGGGTTTTGTTAAGTACATTACTGCTAGGTATGGCAGCGGGAGCAGTAGGTGTGCTTTCCTATTGGAAAAAACAGAGCTTAATGAGCGATACATTATCTCATGCTGCACTACCGGGGGTTGTTATTGGTTTTATGCTAGCAGGAAGTAAGCAACTTTCGATTATGCTAATAGCTGCTGCGATTAGTGCAGTGCTGGGGGCATGGCTTGTGCAAACGATACGTGAATCATCACGTGTAAAAGATGATGCTGCTATGGGAATTATTTTATCTGTATTTTTTGGCTTAGGAATAATGTTGCTTACTTTTGCTAACCGTATGCCTGGCGGCGGACAAAGTGGACTAGATCATTTTATTTTTGGGCAGGCAGCAGCAATGGTGCACAGTGACGTGCTCACAATGCTTGTTGTTGCCAGTATTGTACTTTTTATTGTTATCTTGCTGTTTAAGGAGTGGAAGCTAATATTATTTGATGCTCGTTTTGCTCAAGGGCTTAGTTTTTCGCTTAAAGTCATGAACAGTATCTATTCTGCACTGCTTGTGCTTGTTATTATCACGGGGATTCAAGCGGTGGGGGTAATTTTGCTTGCGGCACTGATGATTATTCCAGCAGTGAGCGCAAGGTATTGGAGTCATTCATTTGGTGCGATGCTGCTAATTTCTATTTGCTTTGGCGGCGGGGCAGGAGTAATCGGAACAATAATCAGCACATGGGGCAAAGGCTTACCGACAGGTCCATTTATCGTTGTTACAGCAGCTGCATTTTTTATTGTTTCTTTAGTGTTTGGTAGCAGTAAAGGCTTGCTTACAGTATGGTATGCTCGTCGTCGAACGATCAAAAAGACTTCTCCTCAAATGCTGATCGCTAATCAATTTGTGGAAGGTGAGCGCACATGAGTTACTCAATGTGGATTTTGCTGACGGCCTCGCTTGTCGGTATATGCTGTGGCTTAGTAGGCGTGTTGCTCATTCTGCGCCGTATGGCGATGATGGCAGATGCCATTAGCCATTCTGTCTTGCTGGGGATTGTTGTAGCATACCTTGTAACTTTGCAGCTTAGTGGAGTCCATATGTTTATCGGTGCTGTTGTGGCAGGGTTAGCTACAGCTCTGCTTGTGCAAGTTTTTAATCAGCTTGGTGTGCAGCATGAGGCGGCTATCGGCATTGTGTTTACAACGTTATTTGCGATCGGTGTAATCTTGCTAGCGACGAAAGCTGGAAATGCGCATCTTGATATCCAACATTCATTAATGGGTGAAATCACTTTTATTCCATGGAACACTGTTGAATTACCTTGGTTAGGTGCTGTTCCTAAGTCAGTAGTTAGTTTAACTATAGTGTTAGTCGTTATTCTAATTGTGCTGTTGCTATTTTATAAGGAATGGAAACTAACGACGTTTGACGCTGTATTTGCTGCTAGTATAGGTATTCCTATAACATTGATGCATTATTTGTTTTTATCGCTTGTATCATTAACGAGTGTTGCAGCCTTCGATGCGGTTGGGGCCATTATGGTGGTTGCTATGCTTATTACTCCTGCAGCATCTGCTTATCTATGGACAGATAAATGGTCAACTATGCTACTGCTTAGCTGTTGCTTCGGTGTTGCTGCAGCTTGGCTTGGCTATTTTGCGGCGGTATGGCTTGATACGTCCATTTCAGGAGCGATGGCGTTTGCTACAGGTATCATTTTTATGATTAGCTTTTTGGTTGCTCCACGCTACGGAATTATTGCTAAGTATCGCCAAGCATAAGAAAAGGACTGGTATATACTCACAGCGAGCATATTACCAGTCCATATTTTTATATTTAATCTATTTAGCTGGAACCCATAAAGTTTCAATTTGCTCAAGCTCAACATCTTTCGTTTCAGGAACCTTTTTCAATGTAAAGAAGAAGGTGAAGATTGAAAGTGCTGCGAAAATTGCAAATGTAATCGAAGACCCGATAGAAGCAATAAGCGACGGGAACGATTGAGAAATTACATAATCGGCAACCCAAAGGGCAGTAGAACCGATGGCAGTAGCGATACCACGCACATGGTTAGGGAAAATTTCAGACATAATAACCCAAACTACTGGTCCTAATGAAACTGCAAAAGATGCAACATAAATAAGCAAGAATACAAGCAATAGTGTGCTGCTTGATTCAATCGACTGGAACGCAACACTAATGACAATTAAGCTAATCGCCATACCCGCTGAGCCGATCAGCAGTAATTGTTTGCGTCCTACTTTGTCGATAAGCCACATTGATAGAATTGTAAAGGCAAAGTTAATAAAGCCAACCAAAATCGTTTGGATAAGGGCAGCATTTGTACCAGCTCCTGCTTGTTTGAAAATCTCTGGTGCATAGTACATAACTGCATTAATACCTGTGAACTGTTGCATAATTGCTAGCACTACACCAACAACTAGAGCAGCACGTAATGTTGGACTATTAAATAGTTCGCTAAAAGTACCTTTTTTCTGCTTAAAGGATTCCTCAATTTCAACAACTTCGTGTTTGGCCATTTCGGGACCATGTACTTTATTCAAAATAGCTAATGCTTGCTCGCGTTTACCTTGCTTCATTAACCAACGAGGGCTTTCAGGTACGAAAAACAAAGCGACTAGGAAAATTAGGCCAGGAATTGCGCCTACACCAAACATCCAGCGCCAAGCATTTTCAATTTGCCAAGCATGATCTCCACTATTTGAGATCCATAGGTTTACAAAGTAAACGACAAAGATACCTGTTACTGTTGCCAACTGATTTAAGGCAACAAGTCGTCCGCGATATTTAGCTGGAGAAATTTCCGCATTGTAAAGTGGACAAAGTGTGGAGGTAATACCGATACCTAAACCACCAATGATACGCGCAATAATATATCCGTTAAAGCTTTCAGGAATTGCAGCACCGATACAGCTAATCATAAATAATACTGCAGCAACGATAAGAACACGCTTTCTGCCGAACTTATCACTTAATATGCCAGCGAATGCAGCACCTACAATACATCCGACAATTAAGCTGGATACAGCCCAGCCTACTTGAAAATCATTCAGGCTGAAGCGTTCCTCCATAAATCCAATTGCTCCGGATACTACAGCAGTATCGAACCCAAATAATAAACCGCCAATTGCGGCAATTATGGAAATAAGAGTAACAAATTTTAGGCTAGAATTTTGTTGCTTTGTCATAAAACGTCCTTTCCAGCACATGATATGCTTCTTGATAAATTCACCTTGCTGATTGTATCATGAGCGGAATGCTGTAAATGATTTAAATGCCTTCACTAATTTGTGTTAAACTAGCACAATTTTAATTATCGACTTCTTCGGCGTCCTGTGCAGCACGATAAGCCGATGGTGTAACACCTGTTACTTTTTTAAATACTCGACTAAAATAATTAGGGTCATTATAGCCGACAAGATGACAAATTTCTTTCAAACTCAGATCTTTCGACGTCATCCATTGCTTAGCTTTTTCTATCCGAATTCGCGTAAGATAATCGATAAAATTTTCTCCAGTTTGCTGCTTAAATACCTTACTGAAATAATAAGGATTCAAATGCACATGTTCAGCTACATCCTCCAAAGATAAATCACGTTGGTAGAAGCGCTCGATATAATGGATTGCTGCATCAACGAGTGAAAAAGTTTGCTGCTCTCGCTCTTGTTGAATAAGAGCAATCGCTTTTTGCACATAGGCATACTGCTCATTTTTTAAAATAAAATGTGGCTGTGGTTGCAAGTGTTCAATTTGATGGAAATAGCAAATTTGCTCAGGTTCCATAATCGTAGTTGAAGCAAACACTGCCTCGTAATAAGAGCGGCGTGCTCCCGAGATGCCTTTATGCACATTGCCAATCCCAATATGAACCTCCTGTTGCGGAACAGATGCTTTATATTGGTTCATTAACTGCTTACTTATGGAACTTGTTAAATCCATTATTTCTCGTAAAGCATCGATCGATTCATGAATAATAAACAGCACAATATGCTCATTAATATATGGACTGCTAATGATTTGATAACGTGAAGTAATACTAAGCTGCTGCTGGATATGAAGCGTCTGTTGCTCTAAAAGGCTTCGATGTTGCTCGCCTTTTGGTAAGGCGACAACAATAGCACATAGCAAAGCTGGTGTTATTTCCAAGGAATCAGCAATATTATTAATTTCTTGTTCATTAATTTCATTTGCAATAAGACGAAGAGCTAGCTCTGATTTAACTAGAGGCAGCAGCTTATTCAAGCGTTGTCGATTTTCTTCAAGCATATCTTGATTCTGCTGCTCTTGCTCTATTTGCATAATTAACCGCTCAATTAAGGCTACAATATCCTGTCGTTTAGCTGGTTTTACAATATAGTCTTTAGCCCCAAGTCGGACTGCTTCCTGAGCATATTCAAAGCTTTCATAAGCTGTAACTAAGACAAATTTCGTTTGAGGGTTGATTTGCTGAATAGCACGAAGTGCCTCTAAGCCATCCATACCTGGCATACGAATGTCTAAAAAAACAATATGCGGTTTATGAATGCTAGCCAGCTGTAGTGCCTCTCGTCCGTTTTCAGCTTCAATTACGGTGATTTTCTGCTGCATCATGTTACTAATGATCCAGCGCATACCTTCACGCTCTAAAGCTTCGTCATCAGCAATCAATATACGATACATATAATCTCCCCCTTTTCTTACATTTCATACTTTGAAAATCGCAGATCGCAGCATGAGATTTTTTCGTTTCCATTTGTAATGTACGTCTATCATTATCGGCTTTGTTTCATGTGTAACAATTGATTAAACCTGTCTAGGAATTCGTAACGTTATTGTCGTTCCTTGACCTAATTCACTTTGAATTTCGACGCTATGCCGCTCGCCGTACAGCAGCTGCAAACGTCGGAATACGTTATGTGTTCCTATTCCTGTTGAATGCCCGCTAATTGGGCGTTTATTGTTAAAAGAATCATGCTCATATTGCAGCAATTGCAAGCGAGTTTCCTCATCCATTCCTCTACCGTTATCAGATATCGTAATCCACGTATACTGCTCGTTACCATATATGCGCAGTGTAATTTTAGCACCATGTTCAAGCTTTTCAATTCCATGTACAAAAATATTTTCTAGTATAGGCTGCAGCGTAAGCACAGGAACCGTTGTATTAAGTTGTTCCTCATCAATTTCAAGTTGAAATTGGACACGTTGGCGATAACGAGCTTGCTGTATGTAAACATACTCCTCCGCATGTTTTACCTCATCACGCAGCGGTACTGGTGTATCAAGCTGTCTTAGGTTATAGCGAAGCAGATTAGAGATTGCAACGGTCAGATCGCTTGTCTGCTCTGCACCTTCAATTAACGCTAGCTTAGATACAACATTTAAGGAATTAAATAAAAAATGAGGATTAATTTGATTTTTTAGTACCTCTAGTTCCATCTCTTTTAACTGCTTGTCCTTTTCTAATGCTTGCTTTTCCGCTTCAATCCGTTGCTTTAAGGCTGTTTGCATATGTTTAAATGCGGCGGCTAAGCTATAAAAGTCACTTTTTTTACTGTATTGTGGAATTTGTTGATTCAAATTACCTTGGGATATTCCTTCTGCTGTATTGACAAGTTTCTGTATTGGGGTAGAAATCGCTTTGGAAATAATATAAGCAAGCCATAAGCATAGTAATAGAGTGCTAAGTATTAACATAATTCCCGCAATACGCATCTTGTTTACCTGATTCAGTATCGTTTGATAGCGCTCTTGATAACTTGCAAGTTCTAAGCCAATTAAGGTGTAGCCTTCCTCGCTAATAAATGAGGCAAGCAGTTGAGCTTCATCAAGATAACTGCTTAATGCTAAAGAGTTTTCTTGAGCAGCAGCGTTAATAAAGCGCTGGGCAATTTCTTGAAAGGAAATCATTAATTGCTCCAGGCTAAATGTCTCTGCAGTTGCATTTGCAGTCGGCTGGTAGCTTTTTAATTGCTCGATTAAGAGTGAAAGCTGTTCGTTGTTATTTTCTAAATCACTCAGTTGCTGTTCTTGACGGTTAGTTAGCCATTGATTAGCAAGCTGAACAGTGTGTTTTGTATGCTCGTTAATGTTCTCGTATAACAGTAGTCTTGCTTGAAACTGAGCATAACTTTCATTTACACGATGACTGCTATTAAAAAGTAACAAGCTTATTGCACCATGACATAGGAACAAGAGTGGGAGAACAACAAATAATAAATTACGTATTTTCATGGTGTTTCCTCCGATTGTCTGGCACTTAACACGGTTGTTGGCACATAAGTTTTAGCCTGATACGACAAATCATTGAATTCACTATATAACACATCGATCGCTTGCTTGCCGATGATAAAAGGCTGTTGCACGATACTGCCGACAATACGACCTTCAGCAATTAACGCCTCTGTATTGGCTAAGTTATCAAAGCCAAAAACAAGCACATCCTCTTTTCCTATTGCATCTAGTCCATCAACAATGCCTATTGCATCAAGTCCACTTAAGCCAACAATGACATTTATTTGCGGATGCTCCTCCAGCATTTCGATTGTCATTTTAGCAGCCTGCAGGCGAGAAATATTAGAGGAGCGCTTGTTTATAATTTGAATTTGGGGAGAAGATGATAGTGCAGAGCGAAAAGCATTAAGTCGAGCAAGCTGATTATCAGCTTGCTCACTGCCTATAATAATGCCTAGTTGAGCATCCGACTGCACGCGTTGCTTGACCAGCTCAGCAAGCTGCTCCCCAGCAGCAAGATTATCCGTTCCGACATAGGCGATTCTAGGGCTTTTTGGAGCATCAATATCTACGGTAACAACTGTAATATTTTGCTCTGCTGCCTTAGCAATTAACTCCTCATATTCTGTCAAGCCCTGTACGATAATGCCATCAGGTTTAGCGGCAATCGCCTTTTGCAACAACCGCTGTTGCTCCTGAGCATTGTTGCGAATAGGACCGATATATTGCAACAGATAGTCATATACCTCAGCTTGTTCTCTTGCACCTTGCTCTAACAGCTTCCAATAAGGAGTGTCCAACTCTTGTGCAATTAATATAATACGTTTTTGCACATCAGTTTGCGGTTTGCTCTGTTCGAGCTCCTGTAAGGCGGCATGGATGTTTAAGCCGGAATGAATAAAAACGATGAGAGATATTAGCACAGATAACGATAATAAAATCGAAATCAAACGTTTATACATGTTAAGCTCCTATCCAAATTTAATCGTGCTAGTGTTAGCATGACCGTAAGTTATATGAACTATTTGTCTAATAGTCAGATTATCATATCCTGAACGTAAAGCATACATATTAAAACTATGACAGTCGCAGTAATGTAAGATAAAATATAATGGAAATTAATTACTATCAAATTAGGTTTTACAAACAATACAGCTATACTTCGGAATAGGAGTAAAACAGATGACAAATCAATATGGACAATTATGTTGGGCAATGTTAAAGACAGGTATTATTGGATTTGGAGGCGGACCTTCAGTTATTCCGCTAATTCGTCATGAGGCTGTGCAACAATATCGCTGGCTTAGCGATGAGGAATTTGGCGAAATTTTCGTCCTGGCTAATACTTTGCCAGGCCCGATTGCGACAAAAATGGCGGGTTATTTAGGTTATCAATTAAAAGGAACATTGGGAGCAATTGTAGCGATCATGGCTCATATTCTTCCTTCTTCATTAGCAATGGTGCTATTAATGTCGATGGTTGGCTTCTTTAGTCATTCTCCGATAGTGCAGGGGATGATTAGTGCGGTAGTGCCCGTTGTTGCAGTAATGCTAGGGATGATGGCCTATGAATTTGCGGAAAAGGCATTTAAAGGCTTGGGAATCGTTGTCGGTCTTGTAAGCACGGCAATAGCGTTAGTGCTACTATCATGGCTTGACCTGCATCCTGCAATCGTCATTGTACTGTTTATGCTTTATGGTAGCTTTCATTATGCTTTACGTGCAAAACTTCAAGCTCGTCGTAGCAAACAAGATCAAGGAGGGCAATAACGTTGGATTGGATAGAGCTTTTTCGTTTATTTCTTGCCTTTCTTGTTTCCAATATTTTGGGTTACGGCGGTGGACCAGCTTCCATTCCGCTTATATATGAGGAAGTGGTAGAACGTTATTCATTTGTGTCACAGGGAGATTTCTCTAATATTATCGCTTTAGGTAATGCCTTACCAGGACCGATAGCAACTAAAATCGCTGCTTATGTCGGTTATAGTGGAGCGGGGATATTGGGCAGTCTGATTGCCTTAATTGCAACGATCGTGCCATCTGTTGTGGCGCTAATTATTATGCTAAAAGCATTAAAAAAGTATCGTGAATCGAAAGCAGTAAAAGGGATTAGTCTATTTGTACAGCCAGTCATTGCCGTGCTAATGATTGTACTAACGTGGGAAATGGTAGAGGATTCTGTCCTCGATATTGGCTGGATTCAAACTATTTTGCTAGCTGTTGTTGCTTGGTGGGCGATGGCAATAAAAAAAATTCACCCAGCCTTTATCGTTGTTGGTGCTTTTGCTTATGGAGCAATTGTTATTCCGCTTTTGGGATAAATGTCTTTAAAACGAAGGGTAATGTAACTTTTGAAATCTTAGCTGTACAATTAAACCTGATGCACTCCTTTATCTTTTATGGAAATGTATCAGGTTTTAATTTTGTTATTGCTTACTACAGAAATAGTACGTAATATCATTGGTTTTGGTTTGAATATGTCCTAACATGAAGGTTTTCTGTCTTAACCTACAATATGAGCGGGTTACATTGCATAACTATATCGAAATAAAGCATAGATACTTGTTTTGCTGCTATTGTATCAGCAAGAGTACTAATGCCTTGCATAAAAAGAAAAATCCGAGTTAGCAAGCATAAGCTTACTAAAACTCAGATTTAACTGGTTAATAAAGTTGATTAACTTATATACATGTAATACATTGTATTTACAAAGTAAGGCATTAAACTACCATTTACATCCCGCGTGCATATTGATATGGAGGGTTAATGCTGCCTGTTATTTTCTTAATTGCATGCAGAGCCCAGTATGGATCATCTAGCATACCGCGGCCAATAGCTATTAAATCAGCATTTCCTTCTGCCAAGACGGATTCAGCAACTTCAGGTTGCTCCAGTCTGCCGACTGCAATAATTGGAACTCCCGGAAAAGCGTCCTTATATGCTTTAGCAAGCGGTACCTGATAACCAGGAGAACTATTAGGCTGAACAGTCGATACTGGTCCTTCTCCGCCAGAAGAAATATGGAAGCAATCTACTCCTGCAGCTAAATAGCGTTTGGAAATTTCAATTGCGTGCTCCACATCATATCCGCCTTCCATATACTCCTTTGCAGATATACGGAATAATAACGGCATTTGCTCTGGCATTACACTGCGCATAGCTTTAATTACTTGTTCACCAAATAGGGCAAGATCTTTGCCATATTGATCCTCTCGTTTATTAATGGCAGGTGAGTGGAATTGGTGAAGCAAATATCCGTGCGCACCATGCAGCTCGATGCAGTCAAACCCAGTAGCTACAGCACGTTCTGTTGCTTCCTTAAAGCGCAGCACCATTTCCTCGACTTCCTCTGTTGATAAAGCATAAGGCTTAGGTGTTGTATCATCGTGAGATACGGAGATGCTTGATGGCGCCACTGGAAGCGGGGCATCCTGTGCCTTGCGACCAGCATGAGCAATTTGAATACCAGCTTTGGCACCGTAACGATGTATTGTATCAACGAGATTTTTAAAAGCAGGAATATGTTCATCTGACCACAGGCCAAGACAACGATTCGTAATTCTGCCGCGCGGTTCAACATTTGTCATTTCTACAATGATTAAGCCTGTCCCGCCAATTGCGCGTGAAGCATAATGGATATTATGCCATTCCGTAGGGATGCCATCTTGAGCTTCAACAGAATATTGACACATCGGTGCCATGACAATTCGATTTTTTAATTGTAATCCTTTTATGCTATAGGGTTGATCTATATAGGTCATCCATATCTGCCTCCTTCATTCTTGCTTCAGCATTATTTCATTATGTATGACTGTAAAAAGTATATCATATTAAAGGTAATATTAAAGGCTTACGACATATTGCAATCTTATTCAGCAAAAATATTCGTAGCCCCAGTAATGAAATCAAGCTGCCCGATCGGACAGCTTGATTAGCCGTTACATATTATGTTAACCTGCTGGTCGATTATTTGTATAATCTATTATTTTTCCAATATATTAGCAGAGCCATTTAGGAACCATGTTCTACTGCCGTCTTTATTTACTTTTGAATCTATTAGAAAATATACGGATCTTCCGTCCCCTTTTTCCCATAACAAAATCACTTGATCTTGTTTAGGGCTCCACACCATTTTTATACCATTCAAAGTATATTCTTACAAATGTTACTTGTGGATAGTACCCATTGTCACTTGCATACTGCATACCTCGAACGTAAGAAGTTGAACCAGGACCGCAAGTTGTCTCAAGATAAATATCTCTAGAGTAACTAGGGCTTGCTGAAGCTGAGCTGATGAACAAAAAATAACGGGAATAATAAATATAGCCATTCTACCGCTTATCAAATTAAATCCTCTAATTGTCCATTTGATGGGGAACTAACCTAGAGTAAACTATTAAGTAATTAAATAAATTCACTTTCATTAATCCGTACCAAGATTGGTTCGAACATACATTTACAATTATAACTTAAAATTGTATTTTTTTTTGCAGTCGTCTTAATATGTCCTATTTTCATCATAAGTGAATGTTATGATCGCTTAGTGAACTCGTAAAATGATCTAATTAATTCCTGCTACAAAATAATGAAAACTTACTTAAAAGTTGAAACGGAACGGAACGTGAAAGCGTAAATAGACTGTTGCTACTTGTTCCAAGTCAATTAGCTTAAGCTTTTTAAAGCATGCGGTCATGCGTTCATATTCAATCCATACATAATCTCAGCACAGATCGCTCTAGCTCTGACGAAATGACTGTTGCTTATTATAAAATGAAACGAGATTGGCGATATGCTGAGAGCCTGGAAAATTGCGCAAATTATAAAGCATACCTTGAGCAATAGCAGATTGTGGAGTATTGCTTTGCAGCTCCTGCTTCAATAGCATTAATGATTCCTTCTCTAGATCTTGCTCAGCTTGGGACAACGCTATTTCAATTTGCTGCTCTATTTTTTCAAGCGTCACGACAGCTCTGGGGAAACAGGCTGGATGATCAAAGGTGTCCTTAGTTAAAAAAGTTTTTCTGGAATGAAGAGCCAGCGCATGAATTTTATCGATAAGACTTTCTGCCAGTGCAGGGATGTCAATCGGTCTTTGTTCAAATAAAATATATTCTATATATCCCTTGAGCAGTCCTTTAACACAAACGACTAGATCATACTTCGTTTCGGCGACAGCTTTTCCATAAAGCGAATCCAATAGCTCAAGGAAGGAATAAGAAAACTGTTGCTCGTAGAATACTAGCTTTTGAATGACTTGCTCTTCAATTTGCCTTGGACGTTCCCACGTGAAAATAGTCGCTAGGCTTCGATGAGATAGCACAAACTCAAATAAATGTGAAAAGTACAAATAGAGCTTGCGTTCTGTATCTATGTTGCTGCTGACTGCTCGGTCAATAGTTGTGCTTATTTTAGCTGTGATATGATCGATAATGGAAAGGAATAATTCTTCCTTTGATTTGAAGCTTAAGTAAAAGGCTCCTTTGGAAATTCCGCAATACTCGGTTATTTCTTGTATTGATGTGGATTCATAACCTTTTTTTGCGAATAGTTCAATCGCAGCATCAACAATTAATGCTTTTTTTGACATACTTTCACTCCTTGCTTTAACTTGACCTAAAGTCCAAGTTGACAACTGACTGATTGGTCATTAGTATAAAAAACAGATTAGATATAGTCAAGAAAGGATAGGTGGATCTGTGAACTCTATTGTAAATTTTGTTGTACGGAACAAACTAGCAGTTTGGCTTCTTACTTTAATTGTATTGTTTTCGGGAATGTATTCTTCATCTCGTATGAAAATGGAGACGATTCCAGATATTTCAATTCCTTACTTAATTGTAATGAGTGTTTATCCTGGGGCAACTCCCGAACAAGTCATGAACGAAGTAAGTATACCGCTTGAAAAAACGATTGAAAACTTAAGCGGGGTAAAGACGGTACTGTCTAATTCATATTCGAGTATGGCAAATATCCAGGTTGAATATGATTATGGTACCGATATGGATGAGGCGAAGCGTGAATTAAAGTCTGCGCTTGAAGATGTTGTCTTACCAAATAATGCACAAGAACCTATGGTGACAGCAATTAGTATGAATATGATGCCTGTACTTGCGCTTAGTATCAGTAGTACTACTGAGGATATTGTAGAATTGACAAGCACAGTAGAGGACATTATTCTTCCTAAATTGCAAAAAGTAGAGGGCGTTGCATCGGCTTCAATTACAGGTCAACATATTGAAGAAGTAGAGATTACTTATAATCAAGAAAAAATGGAAAGCCTCGGTGTAACTGAGGAAACCATTTCAAACATGATTAAAGCAAGTGATATGTATACTTCGCTTGGGTTGTTTGAATTTGCTGAAGCTGAACAAGCGATTGCTGTTGATGGTAAATTTACAACTCTGGAACAGTTAAAGGAAATGTTAATTCCGGTTACACCGAATGAACAGCACCCAATGCCATTCGCAAAGCTTAGTGAGCTTGCTAATATTGAATTGGTCGGTAAAGTAAAATCACTTTCTCGCACAAATGGTGAAGATGCAATATCGATCCAAATTATTAAAGCGCAGGATGCGAACACGGTTACTGTTGTCAATGCAGTAAAAGATTTGATGAAGGAAGAGCAAGAGCGCTTAACTGGACTTGTTGTTGAAACAACACTAGACCAAGGAGAACCGATTGAAGAATCCGTATATACGATGGTAGAAAAAGCGTTATTTGGCGGTCTTATTGCGGTTCTCATCATTTTAATTTTTTTACGTGACTTAAAGTCAACGATTATTGCGATTGTTTCAATCCCAGTTTCAATTTTCTTGGCTTTACTTATTTTGAACTGGCTTGATATTACATTAAACATTATGACGCTCGGTGCGATAACGGTAGCAATTGGACGGGTTATTGATGACTCGATTGTCGTTGTCGAGAATATCTATCGACGTCTTCATCTTAAAGGGGAAAAGCTTAACGGACGAGCATTAATTCGCGAGGCAACAATTGAAATGTTTAAACCAATTATGTCCTCAACACTTGTAACGGTGGCTGTATTTGCGCCGCTAATGTTCGTAAGTGGTATGATTGGCGAATTGTTTGTTCCATTTGCATTAACAATGTCATTCGCATTGCTTGCTTCCTTGTTAGTTGCGATCACGATTGTTCCAGCATTATCCCATTTCTTATTTAAGAAAAAACTATACAGTGAGAAAGAGGATTCTAAAAAGCATAAAGAAGCTGGAGCGCTTGCGAGAAAATATCGAGGATTGCTTGATTGGACACTAAGACATAAAGTGACGACAATTCTTATTTCCTTAGCATTATTAGCAGGAAGTGTTGGATTGGCATTTACTACAGGGCTTAGCTTCCTAGGCAGTGACGAAGAAAAAGTAATGTACTTAACGTATTCTCCTAAAGCTGGTGAGCTAAGAGAGGATACAATTAAATATGTATCTGAAGTTGAGCAAAAGTTGCTCGAGCGTGATGATGTAAAAATCGTACAAATGTCTATTTCCTCATCAGATAGTGCTGATACAGCAACGATGATGATGGGTGGCGCTGGCGGCGCATTAATGTATGTTATTTTTGATGAGGATATGGACAACTTCCAAGAAGTTCGTGACGAGATTGAACAATATGTTACTGAAATTGGTCATCCAGGAACTTGGAAAAATCAAGGCTTTATGACAAGCTCACTTTCAAGCAATGAAGTAAGTTACACGTTGTACAGTGAAAACTTGCAGGATCTAGAGGATTCCGTATTGATGGTCGAAGAGGTGATGCAAAACAGCTCACATCTTACAGATGTTTCCTCTTCCCGTGAAGAAAGCTATAAGGAATATGTATTCCATGTCGATCAAGCGAATTTGTTACAGTATGGGTTAACAACTGGTCAAATTGTAATGATGCTATATCCAGATAACTCAAAAGATGTGTTAACAACGCTTGAAAAGGATGGCAACAAAATCGACGTTATTGTTCAAAAAGAAGCATTTACACCACAATCGGTTAATGATTTACTTGCAATTCAGGTGCCTACCGCAATGGGTACTACTGTGAAACTAAGCGAAATTGTTGAGGTTGAAGAGGGCTATGCATTAAATACGCTAGCTCGAAGCAAGGGTCAATATTACGCAACGGTTTCAGGAACAATTATCGGTAATGATGTCTCCAAGGCATCAAACGAAATTGATAAACAAATCGACGAGCTTGAATTCCCTAAAGGAGTCGAGCTTGGCAGTGACGGCGTAATGGCTGATATATTAGAGGCATTTACTCAGCTTGGTATAGCGATGTTGGCAGCTATATTAATTGTTTACTTTATCCTTGTTGTAACGTTCGGTGAGGGCTTGGCTCCTTTCGTAATCCTGTTCTCATTGCCATTTACTATAATTGGGGTAACGGTTGGCTTGTTTGTTGCAGGCGAAACCATTTCTGTTCAAGTTATGATGGGGTTACTGATGCTAATTGGTATCGTTGTAACTAACGCTATCGTGCTTGTAGACCGAATCATCCATATGGAACGTGATGGTATGGGATTGCGTGAAGCAATTTTAGAAGCAGGTACGACACGTCTTCGTCCAATTCTAATGACAGCTATCGCAACTATCGGCGCGATGATTCCGATGTTGTTTGGTGGCGGAGGAGGGCTGATCTCCAAAGGCTTGGCGATTACTGTAATTGGCGGTTTAACAAGTTCAACGTTGCTAACGTTAATTATCGTACCAGTCATTTATGAAATTTTCTCTAAAATGTTGAAGAAAAACCGTCGTGAAGTAATGGATAACTAGTCAAAACAGAACAGCTTCGTTCAACTGCATTTAGCAGGGTGAACGAAGCTGTTTTTTAATTGCTTGGTTATTAATAATTTGCTTGATAAAAAATGATGCGGTTAATCAAAGAGGAACATTAATTGTAGAAGCAACAGTACGGATATAAGTTGCTGCTTCCTTATATTGCTCATTAGTGGATAAATGTTCGATAATAACTGGAATATCCCGTTGCAGTGCGTGCAGGCGCTTTAGCAGAACGTCGTAACGCAAGTTGCCGCGACCAGGAATCACTTCATCCAGATGCATTGTAAGCTTTGGCTGCAAATTAATATCTTTTGCATGCACGTTAACAATATGGGCTCCTAGCTTATTAATGAAGTCGTTAATAAGTTGATCGTTATGGTAATAGGTATGTACGCTATTAATAATATTAACTGGATCGAAGTGAACAGCGAATTGTGGTCGATCGATTGCCTTAAGCAGTTTAACGTAGCTATCGGCGCTATTAGGATATACCCAAGGCATCATTTCAAGAGCATATTTTGTTCTTTTTGGCTTAACTTCATCAATAATTGAGCGCACCGTATCAACAATGAAAGTAAAAGTGTCTTCCGTTAAGTTAAGCTCATGTGGACCGTCCCATACTTCTCCTCTTGAACCAGCAATATTGACACATACACGTGCTCCGATTTCATCAGCTAGTTGAAGTCGTTCAATACAGTAGGCTTTAGCTTGCTGAGCTATTTTTTGATTTAAGCTAATTGGATTGCTCCAAGCGCCAACCTCAGCAATAACAATATCGTTTTGCTCAGCAACTTCAAGATATGCCTTCATTAAGTCTTGATCTTTTCCATCAAAAGGACAGGGGCAAGCGCGAAATCCAGCTTGTTTCATAGCTTTTGCCCACTCATCTGGACTTTGCTTATCCATAAATACTTGTCCGCCAAGACGCAGCATAATGTTATCCTCTCCTTAATATACTGTTGTACGATGTAGATTGATAGAAATCGCTGTGAAGCAAAAATTGCTTTTGTATTTCTCTAGCGTCAGAATATCATGAACACGCGTTTATGTAAACATGTTAGTATAAGTTATGAAGCCTTATAAATGAATTAATGAAAAGTTGACAAGAAACAGACAGTGTGGCTAATATAAATGTAAACACGTGTTCATCGGAGGAAGTTTTGTTGAAGAAAGCAAAGATCAATAGTAATGAAGTAGCTTTATTAGCGGGTGTTTCACGTAGTACGGTGAGCAGAGTTATAAACAATTATGATAACGTGCCGCCAGAAACGCGAGAAAAGGTAATGAAAGCTATTAAAGAGCTAAACTATTTTCCTAATGTATCAGCGCAAATGCTGGCTGGTAAAAAATCTCGAACAATTGGTTTGTTTATTGTCAGTTCAAGTGAAATTGTTGATGATATTTTAACAAATATGATGATCGTTAGCGCTATGGAAAGCGCTTCTGATTTGAATTACTATTTGCTCACCTATATTATTCGCGATATTACAGACGAAAGTACAATGAATAATGTGCGTGAAATGTTTCATCAGCGGCGTATTGACGGAGGCATCTTTATTGCTGTAAAGACGGAAGAGCCGCTTGTCGATGAGCTTATTCGGGATGGGTTTGTTGTTGGTGTATTTGATCAAGTACATAATGGAGACCATCGAGCCAATCGTATTGTTGCAAATATGAATAATGTATCAGGCATGAAGCAAGCGATTGCCTATTTGCTAGGCTTAGGTCATCGCAAGATTGGCATAATAAATGGAGATCTTAAGCGTCTTTCCGGTATCCAACGATTTGAAGGGTTTATGGACGCGATGCAGCAACAAGGTCTGCAAATTAATGAGGATTGGGTGCTGGCAGGAGATTTTAATGAGACGGCTGGCTTTGAGGCGATGGATAATTTTTTGCATGGGGCTAAAGAGCAAGAATTGCCCACTGCTTGGATTGCTGCGAACGATAGCGCAGCATTTGGCGTAATTCGTGCCTTGCAAAAACATCAGCTTTCCGTCCCTGAGCATATGTCGATTATTGGCTTCGATGATCATGTTCTTAGCCAGCGTCATCATCCGCCATTAACAACCGTTAGAGTAAACTTTAAGCATATGTTTAAAGATTTGATGCAGCTGGTAATTAGCCAAATTGAAGAGCAAGGCGTACGGCTTCGCGAAGTAACCTATGACTGTACTTTAATCGTTCGCGAGTCTTGTCGACGCCTTTAGCATTTGAGGAAAAGTGATCAAGGCAAAACACAGACAACTACTGATGGTACAGTGAATTGAAATAAAAGGAGAAATGACAATGTCAGGCTTATTAGGAAATAACGTAGTTACGCAAATTGGGATTTTGGTGCATGATGTAGATAAAGTGAGCAAAGCATATGCAGATTTTTTTGGAGTAGAACAGCCGCAAAGCTTTTGGACCGATGATTATGAGTTAGCTCGTACAGAGTACAATGGTAAACCGACGACTGCTAAGGCAAAGCTTGCTTTTTTTGATATGGGCTCGTTGCAGTTGGAGCTTATTCAGCCAGATGAAAATGAAAGCACATGGAGACAGTATTTAAATGAGCATGGTGAAGGTGTGCATCATATCGCTTTTGAAGTAAAAGGAATGAATGAAAAAATAGAGCTTTTAGGCAAGGCGGGCTTTCCATTGCAGCAGCGCGGTGAATATACAGGGGGACGATATGCTTATATTGACACCTTCCCACAATTAAAAGTTATTCTTGAGTTGCTAGAAAACGATTAAAAGATAAAGGAGAAACTGGCGATGAACGTATTGATTACAGGGGGAAATCGCGGTTTAGGGCTAGAGCTTGTGCTGCAGGCAGCCAAAAGAGGGCATCATGTATTGACAACAGTGCGAGATAAGCAAGGCGCTACACAGCTAGCACAGGCACTAGATAGTCATGCGATACCGAATAACAAAGTAACTGTTTTTCAGGCGGATGTACGTGATGAAGCTTCTATAGCTGCTATTGCCGAGCAAGTGCGACAATCTGGAGTAATGCTAGATAGCATTATTAATAATGCAGCAGTTCTTCTTGGTAGGAATGCAGATATTGAAAGCTTGGATTTAAAAGAGGTAGAGCTTAGCTTTGATATTAATCTGTTTGGTCCGATACGGGTTGTTAAGCATTTTCTTTCCTTGCTCCGTGATCAAAACGGCACTGTCATTAATATATCGTCAGAGGCAGGCAGCCTTCAGGGGGCATACGGAGGAGATTACCCGTATGCCTTGTCTAAGGCTGCCCTCAATATGTTTTCCATGCAGCTAAAACAATTGCTAGCTAAGCGCGGAATCAATGTCTGGAGTATTCATCCTGGTTGGATGCGAACAGATATGGGGGGCACTAATGCTCCATTATCTCCTAACGAAAGTGCGGTAGCAATTATTGATATTATGGAACGAAAAGTTGCTGTGAAATCCGATTTAGTTTTCATTGATTATAGCGGTAAAGCAATGCCGCTTTAGAAGGTGACAAAAAATTTAATAAAGAAAGCGTTTTATTTATTTTTTTCTTAACAATTGTTGGATAACCATTTGTAATTCTCAAGCAAAATGGATATGATTAATAAGTATAGGTAGTGGAATCACGTTAGGAGGAATAATTAATGGCATTGGAATCAATGAAAGACATGTTAAACAAAGCGCTTAAAGGTGGATATGCGGTTGGTCAATTCAATATCAACAACCTTGAATGGACTCAAGCGATCCTTGCTGCAGCACAAGAAGAGCAATCACCAGTAATTCTTGGGGTTTCTGAAGGCGCAGCTCGTCATATGGGCGGTTTCAAAGTTGTTACTGCTATGGTTAAAGCGCTAATCGAGGAAATGAATATTACAGTTCCAGTTGCGATTCATCTAGACCATGGATCCAGCTTTGAAAAATGTAAAGCTGCAATCGATGCTGGCTTCACTTCTGTAATGATCGACGCTTCTCATCATCCGTTTGAAGAAAACGTTGAAACAACTAAAAAAGTTGTTGAATATGCACATGCACATGGCGTTTCTGTAGAAGCTGAGCTAGGTACTGTTGGCGGTCAAGAAGATGACGTTGTTGCTGACGGCGTAATCTATGCTGATCCACAGGAATGCTTAGAGCTTGTACAACGTACAGGTATCGATGCACTTGCTCCAGCTCTTGGTTCTGTTCATGGTCCTTACAAAGGCGAACCAAAACTAGGTTTTGATGAAATGGAAGAAATCTGTAAGCTTACTAATATGCCTCTTGTTCTACATGGTGGTACTGGTATCCCTACAGAGCAAATCCAAAAAGCAATTGCTCGTGGTACTTCTAAAATTAACGTTAACACTGAAAACCAAATTGCTTTCACTGCTAAAGTTCGTGAAGTGCTTGCTAACGACAGCAAAGTTTACGATCCTCGTAAATACATCGTTCCAGGCCGCGATGCAATTAAAGCAACGGTTGTTGGTAAAATTCGTGAGTTTGGTTCTAACAATAAAGCGTAATAAATCATTAAGCTTTATTAGCTAGACAAGCTTAGGTGGATTCAATCTAACCTATTATTGAACAATTTAAGACCGTAAGCTCTATAGGTAATATACGATAGGGCTTGCGGTCTTTTACTTGTTTCCTTATTTAATTTATATAGGGAAGCTAAGGGCTAAGGTTTTAGTTTAAATGTTCCTGTAACGGGGTTATGATCGCTGCTGACAAATTGGTTATCTGTTGTATCGACACTAATAAGTTCTACGTTTGAGGAAATAAGAAAACCGTCGATGATTGCTGTAAAGTTATTGCCCGGCTCATATGGAATATCTAGCGTGCGCACTGTTGGTACACTGTTGTTAACAGCCCAGCTAAAGTTTGAAGGGATTAGATCCTCAGGGAATTTTTGCAGCCATTCTGGCCAAGTTTGCTGCGATTTAAAACTATGAGGATCTGTTCCAGGCAGAGCGTGATTCCAATCGCCACCGACAATAATATAGTTATTTTTAGCTGACTCGGCCTCAAGATAGTTGCGTAAAAACTGCAGCTGCTGTTTACGGATTTCTCCGCCCTTGTCAAAGGCTGATAAATGAACATTTAATACAATAAGCTCCTTGCCATTATCTACTGGCATGCGCAACTCGATAAAGGCGCGATCAAGCTCAAACAACTGCACAGGCCACTTTTCCTTGCCAGGTAAATCAAAGCGAGTTTGTTGTGAAATCTGATATTTGCTTAAAGCGAGCAGTCCGCTTTCTACCTTGCCCATTGGATGAAATAAAGGAACAGGAACCCATTTTACTTTGTAATTATAGGCAAATACACTGCTATGTAGCGGGAAGGCTTCCTGGAGGGCAGTCACTTGGTTAACAGAATACGAGCGAGAGGCATTAACATCAACCTCTTGCAGTAAATATACATCAGAATCTAAGTTAGTTAGCAGCGTTGTTGTCGTTTGTAAATTTTTTTGCACTTGTTCTTTGCTGGCAGCGCGGGATCGTTTTCCGCCATCCATAAAAAAGTCTTGTTGCGCATCAAGTCCAGCATAGCCGATATTCATTGTTGTAATCGTGAACGGTCTAAATACTTCGATTGTGTTATGTTGAGGGTGACGTATAAGTAATTGTTCTTGCTGCTCAGGTTTATAATCTGTTATGGTGATATAACCGATTAAAGCACCAAAGGATAAAAATAATATTCCAATCAACCAGCCAAAGAACTTAAAAAAGCGTCTTTTCAACATATCCCCTCCTAAAAGAAAGTGAGCAAGCTATAATTTCATTATAGCATTGCCATTTATGTAAAAGGAAAAATTATATAGTAAAAGCTGTTTAAAATGTAAATACTAAGACGAGTGAAAAGAGCATAAGCATCGTATACCAATCAAAAAAATTACTTCTTTATCCAGGTAGTAAAGATGTATAATAAGGTATATATAAATTACGTTCAAATAAGCTGTCCGAGAGTATGCTCTAATATTATGTCATTGTCTCGGGAGCTGCAAATAGTTCGGAGGTTGTGCCTAATGGAAAATGAACAAATTGTATTAACACAAGAAGGATACGACAAGCTAGTTGAAGAATTGGAACAATTGAAAGGACCTAAACGTCGTGAAGTAGCGGAGCGTTTGAAACTGGCGATTAGCTATGGGGATTTGCGTGAAAATAGCGAATACCATGCTGCGAAGGATGATCAAGCATTTATGGAAACTCGAATTAAACAGCTTGAAAATATGCTTCGTAAAGCGACTATTGTGAAGTCCAATCCGAATGCTGGTGTACAAATCGGTTCGACAGTTGTATTGTATGATGAAGAATTTGATGAAAATGTGGAATATACTATTGTAGGTCAAGCAGAAGCTGATGTAGCAAATAATCGCATTTCCTTTGAAAGTCCACTAGGTAAAAGTATTATTGGTAAAAAGGTGAACGATATTATTGAAGTAGAAGCGCCTGTCGGTACAATTATTTATAAGCTTTTGGAAATTAAATAATAAGCAAGTCGGTTTAAATTAACTACATAACCGTGCATTCAATGATTCTCTTCTAAAATTTAGATGGGGAATATGTTGATTGCACGGTTTTTTATTATGCAGGAAAAGGGGTAAAATGTATAATTGGTTTGTTATAATAAAAATGATTAATAATTTAATTAACGATGAAAAATGTCTTCTAAAAATTTTAAAAATCAATCAAATTAGATATTGACTATGCAAATTTGATTGGTTATATTTACGTTAACGAAATAACTAATAATTAATATTTGAATTAAGAAACGTTTGCGGAATTTACCTTGCGAGCAGTAAGAATACTGTTTTTTGAAAGCGATTACTGTAAACGTTTTCTTGTTAAGAAAGGAGGTTAAAGGCTAATTAATCTGACCATGCTGCTTGAATCTTAGATAAAACAGCTAAGCGTAAACAGTAATCAGAAGGGGATTTTTTGAATGGAGCTAGCAATCTTATTTGAAGGAGGCAAGCAAAATGGTGCGTAACAAATTAAAGTTATGGTTGTGCACTTTACTAGCATTTATGCTTATTTTGCCGAATGGCGCTATATTATCAGCACAAACAGCAACTGGTCATTGGGCAGAGAGTACTTTGAAAAAATGGGAGGAACGAGGATTGCTGCCTGATGGGTTTGAACCGAATGAGCAGCTAACTCGACTAGGCTTTATTAAAATCATTAATCATGTGTTAGGGCTTAGTGAGCTAAGTGATATTTCATTTAGTGATATTGATCCGCAATCAGATGATGCTAGAATCGTTAATATCGCTGCTACGGCAGGATATATTAAGGGCTATGAGGACGGAAGTTTTCGTCCAAATAAGCCGATTTTACGAGAAGAAGCAGCAGTTATTTTAAGCAGAGTTTTTTCAGTTCATAACGCTAAGCAAAGCTCAGCTTTTAATGATGATGCATCGCTCAAATCTTGGAGCAGAGCTTCCGTACAATCATTAGTTGCTGAGGGATATTTAAATGGGTATCCAGATGGAAGCTTTAAGCCTGAAAAAGGGGTCACATTTGCTGAGCTAGTTACGATGCTGGACAATATTGTTGATGTTATTATTACGGAGCCAGGCGAGTATAGCGATCTTAAAGCAAAAAATATTTTAATTAATTCACCAAATGTTGTCATAAAAAACAGCTCGATTGAGCGTAATGTTTATATTAGTAAAGGTGCTTCTGCAGGCAATGTAGATATTCAAAATAGTACAGTTGGTAGACGAATTATAGCTGACACGCAAGAGGGCATCACCTTAACCGATGTTAGATTCGGCGATGCAACGACTCCAGCACCAAGTCATACTCCAACTCCAGAACCAACTGCAACTGCGACTTCGCGGCCAACAACGAAACCAACAGCATCACCAGCGCCAACCACATCACCGGAGCCGACAATATCACCGGAGCCAACCACATCACCGGAGCCGACAACATCACCGGAGCCAACCACATCACCAGAACCATCAACGTCACCACAGCCGACAGCAACACCAGAAGCTCCTCAATTTGCTGAAGTATCGGTTCATGATCCTTCAATTGTAAAAGCTGATAACCAATATTATGTATTTGGCTCTCATGGGGCTGCTGCAGTATCCTCAGACTTAATTGGATGGGAATCGATTGGTAATGGCTATGCAGAAACTAATAATAAACTTTACGGCGAACTAGTTGAAAATTTGCAGGAATCATTTAAATGGGCTGGTTATAACGATTCGGACAGCTTAGGAGGCTTTGCTGTTTGGGCACCTGATGTCATTTGGGTTGATGAATTTGACAATGGAGATGGTACTACAGGTGCATATCTAATTTTCTATTCAGTATCATCTACCTATATTCGTTCAGCGATAGGGGTCGCAGCTTCAAAAAATATTGACGGCCCATATCAATATGTTGCTACTATCGTTTATTCTGGTTTTACGAATGTATCAGCCAAGGATGCCAACAGCAACATCGACAAGCATTGGCAAAATACAAATATTGCAGATCTAATTGAAGATGATGTAATAGAAAATGTACGTTTAGACTGGTTTAAAAACGATGGAAGCTATAATAATTCTTTATTCCCGAACGCAATTGATGCAAATTTATTCCGTGATACCGAAAATAGATTATGGATGAGTTATGGCTCCTGGTCAGGTGGAATTTTTGTTCTAGAAATTGATCCGACTACTGGCTTACCAATTTATCCAGGAGAAGACGGAGAAACGGAAGATGGTCGCATGATTGACCGTTATTTCGGAACAAAAATTTCAGGCGGCTATACAAAATCAGGTGAAGGACCTTATATTAAATATGATCCTGAAACAGAATACTTCTATCTTTTTGTAACCTATGGCTGGCTTGGTATTGATGGGGAATACAATATGCGAGTATTCCGTTCCAAATCGCCAACAGGTCCATTCCTTGATGCTGCTGGCAACAACGCAGTTTTGCCAAACTCATCAGCATCGCTAGATAATTACGGTAATAAACTAATGGGGCATTATTCATTTGATCGTTATGTAGGAGAGCCTGGAAGTGGTAACGGTATTCAATATATTTCTCCTGGACATAACTCAGTATTGCTCGATGAGGATGGAAAACGTTTTGTCGTATTCCATACGCGTTTCTCGCAAAGTGTTGACGGTCATCAGCTTCGTGTACACCAGCTAATTGTTAATGAAGATGGCTGGCTTGTTGCTACACCGTATCGTTATAGCGGGGAAAGCTTAGCTAAAGTAACAACTGACGAAATTATCGGCGAATATCGCTATATTAATCATGGTCGTGATGTCTCAAAAACTGTTCATCATTCACAATATATTAAGCTGGAGCAAGACGGTACAATTAGCGGGGCTGTCAGCGGAACATGGGAATTGAAGGATGAATATAACGCAGTTCTTTCAATTGATGGAAAGCAGTATAAGGGAGCATTCCTCTATCAGTGGGATTCAGCTTCAGAAGCTTATGTGATGGTTTTTGCCGCAATGAGCAATGAGGGAGTAAATGTTTGGGGAAGCAAGCTGGACTATATAGAAGGACTTGCTGAGGACATTCTCAATGATTTGTCAATTGGCAATACAGAACTTGTTGCTAATGACTTTACATTACCAACAATCGCAACGAGAGGAATAGAGATAAATTGGAGCTCATCAAATCCAGAGCTAATAACTAATGAAGGAAAAATAACTCGACCATCCTCTGCTGAAGAAGAGGAAGTAGTTACGCTAACAGCAAGCTTTACAGTAAATGGTGCGCAATATTCCAAGCAATTTAACGTAACATTAAAACCAGTGCCTGCAGCGAGCTTAAAGGCGCATTACGCCTTTGAAGATAACTTAACAGATTCATTAGATAGCAGTATGACAGGAACAGTTGTAGGCGATCGGATCATTAGTGCTGGCGGTTCAGTTTCCTACGATACAGGCATTGTCAATAAAGCTGTCTATTTTAACGGTGCGTCTGGCGTGCTGCTGCCAAATGATTTACTAGACAGCTATACTTATTCCGTGGCAATGTGGCTTAAACCTGAACAGCATACTAACTATACGACAGCGTTTTTTGCAGCAGAATCTACCGATGATTGGATTAGTGTATTGCCTGGAGGCAATGCGGCTGGTGATACGCAGCTATGGCATCGCGAAGGGAAAATTGATCGTTGGTTCGATGCTAAAGGAAAAGGTAAATTAAAAATTGGTGATTGGACGCATCTTGCGTTTACCGTTGAAGAAGGCTTAATTAGTCTTTATATCAATGGGGAATTAACATATCGCAGCTATGGTATCGCTGACCTATTCTCCGATGGCGACTCGATTAGCTCGCTTGCTGTTAACTATTGGGATGCTCCATATAAAGGCTATATTGATGAGTTAAAAGTATACGATGGCATACTGACGCAAGCTGAAATTCAAGCTCTGTTAGATGATACGATTGATGTAACTGGCATCTATATGCCGATTACAGACAAAATCATTTCAGTAGGGCAGACTTATACGCCTAAGCAAGTTGCTGCTATGCCAGGACCAGCAGCGGACACAGAATTAATTTGGAGCATTGATGATAACAGCATTGCTTCGATTCATTCGCAAACTGGTGCAATTACGGGGCTCACTGCAGGAAAGACTACCGTTACAGCAATTTCAGCAGTAAATCCGAGCATTTCGGAAAGCTATACCTTATATGTCGTAGATGGTCCAGTCGCTTACTATGATTTCCAGCAGGATCTGGATAACAAAGCGATCAATGGTCTAGAGTCGGCAACATATGTAGGCAATGTTATCTCCAGCACTACTGCTGATCAGCCTAGCTTTTCTAGCTTCAATGACCAAGAACAGGAGCATACTGGTCTAGTGTTAGATGGCAGTCACGGGGTTGTCTTGCCTAATCATTACTTTAGCGGTCAAGATTATACGATTTCTACTAGAGTAAAATTTGACCAGTTTAGCTTATACAGTACGCTGTTTTTTGTCCAAAATACTGAAGGAACATGGCTAAGCCTAGTTCCAGGAGGCTTAAATTTCGATAACGATGCTAACCGCACAGGACAATACTTGTTATGGTCAGGGGACAAAAATTGGTTTGACGGCTTAAGTGGAGTGAAGCTAGAAACTGATAAATGGGTAACTTTAACCGTTACGGTGCAAGGCAGTAACCTTAAGCTATATATTGATGGTGAGTTAGTGAATCAATACAGCAATATGCCGGTATTGTTCAATGAAACAGATGCTTCGACAATCGCTATTGCCGTCAACCATTGGGATGCACCAACGAAAGGCATTATTGATGAGCTATATATTTTCGATTATGTCTTAACTGATGAGCAGGTTGCCGAGCTTCATAAATAAGATGGGCTGCTTAACTCATGACTTAAGGAAAGATAAGCAATAAAGCAGAGCAAAATAATTATTGTAGATGTTTTATGGGATAATAAAAAGAGCCTGGGACAAAACTTGTCTCTTAAAACAAGCAAACGGTGAAATCTGTTCAAAGATTTCACCGTTTGCTCATTTTAGGCTCTGTTTTTCTAATGCTATGCTACGTTCGTAGCACATATTTCCTTAAGTTTACTGCCATTAAGGCAAGTCCAATCTCATGCTCAACTTTCCGTTTTCCTCGAACTGAAAAGCGAGTGAAACCTAAATTAGCCTTCAAGAATCCAAAAACTGGTTCTACGTCAATTTTTCGTTGACGGTAGATCTCCCCTGTTTTTTCTTCTGAAAGCTGTTCTTGTACATATATTTTTTGTTGTTCCCAACGATCGTTTATTAACAGTTGTCGATTTCGTCCTTCTCCTGCCTTTGTGCAGCTTGTTCGGAAGGAACAGCCTGTACAATCCGAACATGAATAGATCTTAAACTGACGTTGGAACCCGCCTTTATCTTTACGAGTAGCATAGCGTTGAAAGGTGAGATATTGATCATTAGGGCAGGTATATCGATCTTCCTCCGTATCGTACTGCCAGTTTCTCGGTTGAAAGGGATCGTTCTTTACCTTCTTCTTTTGTTCGCGCTCATACATCGTATACTTCATCAATGGAACACGCTTGCGATTGGTGATGACATCCTCATAGTTTTGTTCACTTCCATAGCCTGCGTCCGCCACGATGTAGGTAGGTAAGTCGAAGTATTGGTTTTCAATTTCATTAAGAAAAGGAATGAGCGTCTTCGTGTCTGTTGGATTAGGATAGATCCCATACGCCAGTGTATATTGTCC
Source organism: Paenibacillus sp. plas6 (assembly GCF_057221655.1). Lineage (NCBI taxonomy): Bacteria > Bacillati > Bacillota > Bacilli > Caryophanales > Paenibacillaceae > Paenibacillus > Paenibacillus sp. plas6. The sequence goes on from NZ_CM170151.1 coordinate 2,393,598, forward strand.
TTCTGTCGCAATTTGTACGTTGTATCCAGGCTTTAACTGACCATTCTTCATATAGTCATCTTTCATCCGCATAAACGTCGCATCCGGATCGGTTTTCGAATAGCTGTTTCGATCTCCAAACTGTTGTTGATGCTGCTTGTATTTTTTCTTTCGTTCAATCCATTCACGGACTTGCTTGAGCATTTGTTTTGGCACTTTACGCTTGCTTCGTAATTGCTTTCGTTCGCTCGTATTTTCGGATGCTTCCATCTTTTCTGTATAGCTTTCAACCACGTGTTCGAGGTGTTCTGCGATCTCCAACAAGTTTTCCGTAGAGAGTTCCTGCTCATGTTCGAGCTCTGGAATAATCTTTTGTTCCAATAACTCGTTGTACAATTGATTCGACTTCTCGATTAGACGAGTATGATGCTTGTCCACGGCTTTTTTCCATACAAACGTAAACTTGTTGGCATTCGCTTCAATCTTTGTACCATCAATGAAAATCGCTTCTTGGTGAATGATCTTTTCTTCTACTAACTTCGAGCGAAATTGAACAAAGCACTGGCGGATTAATTCCTTCATCTCAGGATGAACACGGAAACGATTGATTGTGCGGTAGCAAGGTTCGTAGCCTTGTGCCAACCACATCATCCGAATACTGTCTTTCGTTAGAGCTTCAATTTTACGACCAGAAAAGGCAGATTGGGTGTAGCCACATAGAATGATCTTGAGCATCATGCGAGGATGATAGGATGGACAACCATCACGACGAACAAACGAACGAAACGCTTCATCGGGAATACTTTCGACCAAATGATGAATGGCAAACGCAATATCTTTTTCATTTAATTTAACTTCTAAATTTAGAGGCAAAACTAATTGGTTCATGTTATACTGTTTGTACATAAGGAACACCTTCTTTAATGTTTTTGTAGGAGTACTAAAATTTTAACAGATGGTGTTCCTTTTGTATTTAAAAATTTAACGGCGATGACATTTTACTTTCGTAAACGTCACCGCCGTTTTTAGTTAGGCTGGGTTATTTTGTCCCAGCCTCTTTAGCTTCATTTTATCAATATGACTGATTACAATTTTGATGTTAATGCACGCATCGCCTTAAATAATTGAAAGCGCGAATAACGAGCATAGGCGCGAATTGGACGCGGCAGCGGCTTCCAAGTACCGCTTTGATTTAATGTATTATGAGCTAAAGCTAAAATAATAATCAATGTTCCGCCAATTTCAAAGGCATTAATGCTGTAGCCTTGGAATGCAATAATAATAAATGTTGTAATTGGAACAAAGTTAATAAATAACACACCATGTGTAGATGATAGTAATTGTAATCCTTTATTCCAGCTAAGAAGTGCGATAAGTCCAGGCAGCAAGCTCATAAATGCCATTTCATATTTAATCGAAACTAACGTTTCTAAGCTCGGTATGCTTAGCCAACCAGCCGCAGTTGCTATAGCAACTACGATGAATGCGACACCATTACCAAGCAGACAAGTTATTGTAGAATAACGCAACGTCGACCATGTCTTAAATTGCGAACCGCCAAGCGAATAAACGACCCAACCGATGACGCCAATAAAAATCGAAAGCAGCGGGAGAAGTTTGCCGTCGGCCGTTGTGAAAAATGTAAAGTCGCCGCGAGTAATAACAAATAGTGCTCCTATAAAAGCAACGAAAATATTACGCAATGTAAATGCACTTGGTCTGCGACGAGCAAAGATCCAAAGCAAAATAATTGTAATAACTGGCATTAGCACTTCCATAATTGAGGCGATAATTGTACCTGTCGTCCCCATCTGTTGTTGACCTAGAAACACACACATATTGTAGACGACAAATGCCATCGAGCCGAAAAAGGTTAACGCTAAACCGCGACCTTCGAGGCGGAATGCAGCTTTGCCTTCTTTAACAAATAAAATGACTGCAAGTAAGATGCCAACAATAAAATAGCGAATAAATGAAAAATAGAAAGGATCAATATGTTTTAACGCTTCATGTGCAACTGGAAACATTGCTCCCCATGACATACTAGCGATTAAGCATAGCGCTGCACCAAGTAAAATCTTATTTTTGGCCACGAGTATTCTCCACCCTAATTTAAGATAAGTTATGTACGGTCTTTATCATTACGTACTTTATCATATTAAAATCGAGATAACATGTAAAATGATTGTAAATAAAGTTTATTATCATTTATAATGATATTTAAACTAGGATGCAAGGAAGATTGCAATGGAATTAAACGATCTAATTATATTTCAGAAGGTTGCAGAGCTTGGGAGCATTAGTAAGGCTGCTGCAGAGCTTAGTTATGTGCAGTCCAATGTTACTGCGCGGATTAAGCTGTTGGAGAAGGAATTGCATACGCCTTTATTTAGCCGACATAAGCGCGGTATGATTCTTAATTCTGAAGGCAAGCGATTGTTAGAATATGCAAAAGATATTATCGCTAAGGTGGAAGAGCTTAAAATGAGCTTTCAGGATAAAGCAGAAGCGAGCGGGCTATTGAAAATCGGGATTGTGGAAACAGTAACTGCACTTCCGCATATTTTATCCTCCTTCAACGATCATTATCCGAATGTTGAAGTTTCCTTGATGGCAGGAGTTACCGATCAATTAGTACAGGATGTGCTGGATATGAAGCTTGATGGGGCATTTGTTACAGGTCCGCTCCGGCATCCGAATGTAGAGCAAATTCCAGTCATTTCTGAGCGGCTTGTTTTGGTAGCAAAGCGAGATAGCTTTACGATGGATCAGCTTACAACAACACCGTTTCTGCTCTATCATAAAGGCTGCGGTTATCGCGGTCGGCTAGAAAGCTGGATGAAGGTTGAAGGGATTATTCCGCGAAAAATTATGGAGTTTGGTACATTTGGAACGATTATTGGAAGTGTGGCTGCTGGTATAGGTGTAACAGTTATTCCGCAATCTACGGTAACGGAGCTTGTTGAAAAGCAGGTTGTCGAGGAGCATCCTCTGCCAGAGCCGTACTGTGATATTACAACGATCTTTATTTGGCGCAAGGATGCGTATATTACACGTTCGCTGGCGCATTTTATCGAGGAGATTCGCAATCATAGTCAGGACAAACTTCGTATAAATTAAGCAAGATAAACTTATTTCTACAATAAAAAATAAAGTAACTTGAAAAAATATAAAAATACAGGCACAATGGAGTAGAGCAACCTTTTATTCGTTTACTGGGAGTGATTATTATGGAGCTTGGAATTTCATCATTTGTCGAGACTACTCCTGATCCACATACTGGAGAGCTAATCTCTCATGCAGAACGGATTCGACAAGTTGTAGAAGAAATTGTGCTTGCTGATGAGGTAGGGCTTGATGTGTATGGTGTAGGAGAGCATCATCGTCGAGATTATGCTGCATCAAGTCCAGCAACGATATTGGCTGCAGCGGCTGCTCGCACAAAAAATATACGGCTGACAAGTGCAGTAACTGTGCTGTCCTCAGATGATCCTGTTAGAGTATATCAACAATTTGCAACCGTTGATGCAATTTCGAATGGGCGTGCAGAAATTATGGCAGGCAGAGGATCGTTTATTGAGTCCTTTCCGTTATTTGGTTATGACTTAAACGATTATGATGAATTGTTTGATGAAAAGCTGGATTTACTTATTAAGTTAACGCAAAATGAAATGATTACATGGAGTGGCACTCATCGTCCAAGCATTAATAATCGCGGTGTTTACCCTCGAGCGGTACAGGAGCCGTTGCCCATTTGGATCGGCAGCGGGGGAAATCAAGCGTCTGTAATTCGTGCTGGTGTGCTTGGCTTGCCGCTTGTGCTTGCGATAATTGGCGGGAGTCCGTATCATTTTGCACCTCTTGTAGAGCTGTATAAGCGTGCCGCACAGCGCAGTGGACATGATATTAGCAAACTTCCTGTTGCCTCGCATTCGCATGGCTTTGTCGCTGACACGTCAGAGCAGGCTGTAGAACAGTTTTATCCATCGACAGCTGCTGTGATGAATCAACTTGGCAAGGAGCGTGGCTGGAGCCCTTATACAAGACAAACCTATGATTATGCGCGAAGTATCGAAGGGGCATTGTATGTAGGTGATCCAGAGTATGTCGCACAAAAAATTATAAATTTACGCAAACATGTTGGCATTACTCGTTTTATGCTTCATATGCCACTTGGCACGATGCCGCATGATCAGGTGATGCACGGAATTGAGCTATACGGAAAAGTGGTTGCACCGATCGTGCGTGAAGAAGTGGCAAAGTGGGAGAAAGAACAAGGAATAAAAGCATAATGGATTATTAGTAAAAAAATGCCCAGGCCGTTATTTCAGACAGCTTGGGCATTTTTTCTTACAGCTGCTTTACCATATGCCAATAAGGATGATGATGCAGCATTTTTTGTCCAACTGGAGTATAGCCTTGGCGTAAATAAACTTTTTTTGCACGTTCGTTGTCAACATCAACAAGCAGTGCGATTTTATGAATCCCCTTGTTAATAGCGTCTTGCTCTGCTTGCAGCATTAATTGAGCGGCCAAACCTTGCCCTCGATAGTTAGGAGCAATCGCTAGCGCATCAATGTAATATTCATCAGGTTCGGCCTCAAGCTGATGCTTCACCTCTTGTTGCAAGCATGTAGAACGAAATTGCTCAACAGGTGCGTACAAGGCTGGGGCAGCTTGTCCGCTATAGCAAAGAATCATACCAGCCACTTCTCCAGCCTGCTCAAAAACTTTAATTTGCTCAGCGCTAAAGCGATTGCCCTTCTGTAAATAAAATTGAGCGAGGATACTTGCTGCTGCATTAGCATCCCTTTCTCCCGTATATAGCTCTGTTAACTCACCAATTGCCGATATAATTAATGCAACAACCTCTTGTACATCCTTTGCTTCTGCAGCTCTAATCATATTATTGCTCTCCTTGTTACAATAGCTTAAAAAGCGCAGGCAAGGAAGCAGCACTCCATTACCTACGCTTTTTATTAATACGTTCTAGTGATTAAGTCCACTAAGTCGAAACATTGCTTTCGCTTTATGAACATCTTATTAATCATATTATTACTTTTTATCAATTGCTACAATTAGCATCTCATATGGAGCAAGTGTCCACTGACCAGCATTTTGCTCTGGGCGAGTACGAGCAACAAAACGATACGCGCCATCAAGTGCTGGAATAGGGGCATTTGCATTGCTAAAGTTATGAATAAAAATATATTTAGCTGCTTCATTCTCACGGCTTACAGCATAAACTGGAGCTGGCAACTGTACAGGCAATGCTCGTTCTAGCTCTAGCTTTTGAGCTAGCTCATAATAGAAGTCTTCGTAGAAAGCATCTTCAAAATGACTGCCAATATGATAAGCTTCACCTTTACCAAAGGAATTACGAGTAAGTACAGCACGACCAGCATAGAAGTCATCACGATAAGTCATTAACGCCTCTGCGCCATGTAAATTTACAAGATCGCAAAGCATTGTGCAACTATAGCTGCCAGATAGCTTGCCTTTTGCAAGGGATTGCTGAACTACACCATAGTTTGTTTCGTGATCATATAAACCATCGATTTCTTCACTAACTAGACCTAGCACCTCAGTTAGGCCATGTGGCGCATCACCCATAAACATTAAGTCGTTTTCATTGACCATGCCAGTCCAATATGTTGTAATAATCGTCCCGCCATTTTCAACAAATTGACGAAGTTTATTCTCAAAGCTGGCACGCAGCATATAAAGAAGCGGAGCAATAACTATCTTATAACCTTCTAGCTGGCATTCCATATCGACAAAATCAACAGAAATTCCTTGCTTAGCAAAGGCACGATAATGAGCCTGAACTTCTTCAATATAGCCCATACCTTTGTTGCGAGGTCCTTGAGAATCTTCTAAAGCCCATTTATTTTCCCAATCGTATACGATAGCCACTTCAGCTTTAGTTGTTGTAGCTGCGATTTGCGGCAATTCAGAAAGCAATTGACCTAGCTGAGCAACTTCCTTGAATACGCGTGTATCGTTGCGATCGTTATGGGAAACTACTGCACCGTGCAGTTTTTCGCTGGAACCACGACTTTTTCTCCATTGGAAGTATTGAACAGAATTTGAACCATGGGCTACTGCTTGCATGGAAGCCAGTAGATGCATACCTGGTTTTTTAAGTTTAGATACGCTTTGCCAGTTAGTGCTGGACGGCGTGCTTTCCATTAGCAGGAATGGTTGCTTTTTAATAGAACGCATAAGGTCATGCATCATTGCTGTATCTAGACCGATTGAAATATCGTCACGTTTATGCCATACCGGATAGTTATCCCATGAAATTATATCGACATCGTTTTTGAATTTGAAGTAGTTTAAGCCATCAAAGTAATACATAAAGTTAGCAGTTACAGGCAAATCTTTATTAAATGGCTTAACAGCAGCGATTTCATGTTTCATAAAATCTAGCGTTTGGTCAGAAACAAAACGCTTCCAATCAAGGTTCATCCCATGAATTGCATTTTCACCATGCGGTGCAGGCGATTCAATTTCAGAGAAGTCGCTGTAAGTGTGGCTCCAGAATGTTGTCCACCATTGCAAATTAAGCTCTTCAATTGTGCCATATTTATTTTTTAACCAATTACGGAATGCCTCTTGGCAGTATTCACAGTGACATTCTCCGCCATACTCGTTAGAAATATGCCATAATTTAACAGCTGGATGTTTCGCATAACGCTCAGCAAGTTTAGCATTAATAATGCTAATTTTTTCACGATATACAGGAGAAGTATAACAATGATTATGACGTGCTCCGAATAGATTGCGCTGACGATTAGGAGCTACGCGCAATACTTCAGGATATTTTTTTGCAAGCCACATTGGTCTTGCACCTGAAGGTGTTGCCAAAAATACAGAGATACCGTTTTCATATAAGGAATTGATAACGTTATCTAACCATTCAAAATTAAATACACCTTCTTCAGGCTCTAGTTTTGCCCAAGAGAAAATACCTACAGACATAACATTGCAGCCTGCAGCTTTCATATATTCGATATCTCTTTTAAGAATTTCAGGATCATGCAGCCATTGCTCTGGGTTGTAATCTGCTCCGTGTAGTAAAGCATCCGAAAATAATTGCTTCATTTTTCGCTCTCCTTTAAATATCCGATAGTAGTTCAAACTTACTGAATAATCGACAAGCCGTGCTTCGCTTTCGAAGAACGGCTTGTCGCCACTCCAGCGCAATAAGCCGATTGAACTATAGCTTACTGCACATGTTGTGTTGTTATAGTGATGCTTAATTATTTTTTTGCTTATTTTACTGAGCCAAGCATACCTTGGACGAATTGCTTTTGCAATAGGAAGAAAATAAGCACTGTCGGAATTGTTGTAATAACAATTGCCACCATAATAATCCCGTAGTCAGGGTTATAAGATGATGCTAAGGATGAAACGATTAGCGGCAATGTTTTCTTTTCCGTCGTACGCAATGCAATCAACGGCCAAAGGAAGTTATTCCAGTTTGACATAAATGTAATGATCGCTGCAGCAGCATAAGTTGGCTTCATTGTTGGTGCGTATACATGCGTAAACAGTTTCCATTCATTTAAGCCATCGACACGTCCAGCTTGAAGTAGCTCACGCGGGAACGACTTCGTATTTTGCATAAAGAAGAAAATCATAAATGCTGTTGTCATAGTTGGTAAAATTACCGCTACCGCTGAGTTCAACAATCCCCAGGAACTGAATAGTTTGAACAACGGAATCATAATTGCGGCAAAAGGCATCATCATTGAAAGCATAAGAACACCAAATAGTCGATCTGTACCTTTCGAACGATAAATTTCAAAGCCATAACCAGCTAAAGAACAAAGAATTAAAGTTAAAATTGTACCGACAACTGCAATGATTAGTGAGTTGATGAATGCAGTGCCAATATTGGCAGTGTCAAATAGATTATTGACATTGTTCATAAATTCTGAACCAAAGCTAAATTTACCTTTAACAATATCGCTTGATGAATTGGTCATCCCAATTAGCATCCAAACGAATGGGAATAACGAGACGATAGAAGCAATAAGTAGAAAAGCATGCTTGAAAAACGCTCCTAAAATTCTCATTTTTTCTCACCTCCGACTTTCATTTGTAGGAAGGCAAGTACTGCTACGATAATAACAATCGCATAAGATACAGTTGCTGCATAACCGAAGTTAGGCGTGTAAACGAAACTCAAATTGTAAATATATTGCGAAATCGTCATTGTAGAGTTACCTGGTCCACCGTTTGTAATGTTAACGACCTCATCGAATAGCTGTAATGTACCATTTGTTGAAATGATCGCTGTAAACAAGATAATCGGTTGTACCATTGGAATAGTAATTGAGAAAAATTGACGGAATTTAGAAGCACCATCTAATGAAGCCGCCTCATAAATACTAGGGTCAATATTTTGCATAGCAGACAGATAGAAGATCATGTTATAACCTGTCCAGCGCCATGTAATGGCCAATATTATAACAACACGAGCCCAAACCGGATCCATTAACCATGCAATAGGTTCGTTGATAATATGCAAATTCAAGAGCAGTTTATTGAATACACCATCAACTGCGAAAATACTTTTGAAAAGAACTGAATAAGAAACCAATGATGTTACACAAGGCAAAAAGATTGCTGTTCGATAGAAACCTTTAAACTTCAAATTTGGAGAATTCAACAAGTGCGCAATAATCAAGCCCAAGAACAGCATGATTGGAACTTGAATCACTAAGTATAAAATTGTGTTCAATAATGCCTGACGAAAAATAGGGTCTGATAATAGTCTGGAATAATTTCCTAAACCTACAAATTCGGATACATTACCTTTACCGGATTCAAAGCTTAAAATGAACGATTGAATCATCGGATAAAAGCTAAACAATAGGATTAATGCGGATGGCAGTATTACAAACTGCCATCCGATTAGAGAGGATTTCTTCATACCGCCCCTCATTTGATCACCTGCTAACTGTTAGGATTATTGTACTTGTTGTTCAAATAGTGATTGAACGTTAGCAAGACTTTTCTCGATGTCTGCACCATTCAAGATATTTGGAAGCTCATTTTTCAAGGCATCTTTAGCTTCTTGAGTGTACATGCCTAGAGAGATACCAGGAACTTGAGTAGACCATTCTGTAAAGTCTGCATAGATTGCTTGATTGCTAAAGAACTCAGAAGTTTGTTGGTATGCTTCACTAGAGAATGCTGGGATATAAGAACCAACACCGCCAGCTTCAGTTAGGAAACGCTCATAGAATTCGCTGCTACCGCCAATTGTGCTGCCTAGGAATTCCATTGCTAGATCTTTGTTAGCAGAGTTTTCAAGAACGAACCAGCTTGAGCCGCCTTCGTTAGATGCATTTACGCCGCCTTCGATGTTAAGACGAGGAGTTGGAGCTACTGCCCATAGACCTTTTTGATCTTCCGCTTCCATAATAGAAGAGATTTGCCATACACCAGAAGTAACAGTTGCAACGTCACCAGAGTTAAAGCTTCCTACAAATTCACTCCAACCAGTAACAGGTTTTGCGATACCAGAATCAGAAATCGCTTTATATACACGAAGTGTTTCAGACATAACAGGGTTATTTACGAAGTTACCTTTGTTATCTTCAGTAATGAACCAGCTGCCAGCAGATTGAAGCATAATGGAATGCAATGTTTCATCGTTAGGGTTAAGAGTTGTCATATATTTACCAGTTTTTTCTTTAACAACTTTACCGATTTCAATGAATTCATCCCAAGTAATATTTTCTAAATCTTCAGCAGTGAAACCAGCTTCAGATAGGTAGTCTGTACGATAGAATAGACCAGTTACACCAACGTCAAATGGAATACCGTAAATTTTACCGTCTACAGTTGCCGCATCAACTTTATATTGAGAGAATTGGCTAAAGTCCACGTTGCTGTTTGTAAAATCAGCAAATGTACCAGGGTAAGCATTTACATACTTTTGAATGTTAGGGTCATTCACCAAAATAATATCTGGCAATCCTTCAGAAACGCCAGCTGCCAAGTTAGTGTTAAGTTTTTGCTCCAAGTCAGCTTTCGCCATATCGACTACTTCAAGCTCAAACTCAGGATGTTCTTTTTGATAAATATCAGCTGCGATATTTAACGCTGCGCCATTGAATGCTGGGTCCCATGCCCAAGCTACAACTTTTTGTTTTCCGCCTTCGTTACCGCTTGCATTATTAGCTGCAGTATTTTTGCTGTTGTCGTCACTACCGCATGCAGCTAGAGAACCAACCATAAGTGCAGCGACTGCCATTGTTGAAAGTGCTTTCTTCAATTGTTACAACCCCTTATTTATATATTTTGAATACCTTTTCATTTTAGAAAAAACAATACAGGCTGTATAATAACTATTTTGTATGTATGTGCTAAAATTTATAGAGTTTTAACACAGTAAACATTTTTATTAGTATTTATTTTAGATGTTAGTAAAAAATTTTGATAACTATAAAAATTAATGTAAGTTGTATACTTACCTGAAAAAATCCATTATGTTTAATACAATGATCTTATTACGTCTTAACACAATGCTTAACACAATGACTTTAGAAGGTGACGACAAAATGACAATGTATCGTGTCATGATAGTTGATGATGAAGCAATTTTCCGTACAGGCTTAGCACATCTGCACAATTGGAACAATGAAGGAATCGACATTGTAGCACAAGCAGCAAATGGTGCAGAGGCATTAGAGTTAATTGAGGTTGTCCAGCCGCATGTCATTATTACTGATATTATGATGCCTGTTATGGATGGAATTGAATTAGTGAAAGTGGTTCGAAATCGCTATCCTCAAATAAAAATTATTATTTTAAGCAGCTATAGTGAGTTTGAATTAGTTCGAGAGGTATTTAAATATGGAGTGGATGATTATTTATTGAAGCCCAAGGTGACTGCTGAGGAGCTTATTTCACTCATTTATAGCTCTTGCAATCCAGCAGAGCGCTCTGCTTATCCAGCAGTGCCAGCTAAGCCTGACCCTGCATTGATCCTAAGTCAATGGTTTGAACAGGAGAGGCTGTCAGAGTCTGATCGTGAGGAGTTAGAGCGTCAATTACCTGAGCAGGGGTTTGCTATGTTGCTTGGCAACGTTGCACCGCTGCAGAGCTTATCAAACTCCAATCAATATGAACTGGAGCAATATGTGCTAGAACAATGCAGCAAGCATTTATCTTCTGTTTCTCATGTTGCTGTATTTACGAAGCAGTATGTGGCGATTGTCCTCAATTATAGCTATGATCAATCACGCTTGCTTCAAAGCAGCTCAATATTAAACGATTTTGCCGAGGGGATATATCAGAAGTATCCATCGTTAATTTTTATTTATAACCATCATGTTAAGGGATTAGCTAAGCTTCAAGAAGCGTATAGCAAGTTGCAACAGCTATTTTCTAAAGCGCTATATTTTGATAGCGAAGTCTTTATTCGTGCGGAAGAAATTAAACTAGAGCGAACAGAAGTGATGTTCGATCATGATCGCTTTACTAATGCAATTAAATGGTTAACCTTTAATCAGGCAGCAGAGCAATTAACCGATTATTTTCATGATGTACAGAAGGTACAAGGGCTTGATGACTATGAGCTCAAACGTTTTACGCAGCATATTATTTACACAGTAATGAGTGTACTAGAGCACCTGAAGCTTCCGTTTACAGAAAATAATACAGAGAAGTTAATTTGGTTTAAACGAATTGATCTAGCTACGAGACTAAAGGAGCTTATTGATATTGTTGCACAGTTTATTGCTATGGTTGAACAACAGGTCAATGAGCAACAAGAGCAAGGACAAGCTCAAACATTACGACAAATTATCGACTATATTCATGAACATTATGACCAGGATATTTCTCTTTCTGAACTTGCCGAGCAATTTCATATGAACTATAGTTATTTGTCCTGGTACTTCAAGCAACATACAAATGAAAATTTAACGGCTTACATTAATAAGGTTCGCGTGGAAAAAGCGAAGGAGCTGTTGAAATATACAGATGAAACAATCTCGCATATTAGCGCTAAAATTGGTTTTTCAGAACATAACTATTTTTCTAAAGTATTTAAGAAGATTGTTGGCATGACTCCACTCGAATATCGTCAAGCCAATAGCGGAACAAGGTGAGCATATGTTAAAGCGTAACAGTATTTTTATGAAATTTTTAGTTGTCGCTTTAGGCACAACGATTATTGTTTCTGCGCTGATCGCCTTTGCTGCTTCACAAATTTCAGAGCAAATATTGTTAGGGCAAACAAAGCAAAATGTGACCGTCAATTTGCGTCTCGTTAAGGATGAATTGCTAAAGTATAATGAGGAAATTGTTAACACGATGGTGCAAATTAATGCAAGTGATGCCTTTAAGAAATATTTAACTCGGCCAGCGGAATCAACGTTAGAAAAATTAAATATCATTATTGATCTTGGGCGCTATATCGATACGTATAAGGATTACTTAAGTCCAGATAATACGCATTTTATCGTATCAGGAATCGGAGTGAACCATAATCGTAATTACTCCAGCAATGCATTGAAGTGGGATCATGTTCCTCCTAATATTGTGCAAGATTATATGACTGTGGATGGGTTAATTGCACAAAAGATGCTGTATCATAGCGGTCAAGGTTTATTTAAGGATTCTGTTCCCTATGAAAACTATATTTTTGCGACAAAGCCGCTGCTTGATCGGCAGACAATGTATGGTTTTGCAATCGTTATTATGGATGAGCAGACGATATACGAACGATATAGATCATATTTGTCAGCAGGGTCCAAAATAACTCTTGTGAAAAGTGATGGGTTTGTACTTTCCAGCAGTGAACGTGAAATTATAGGTTCATCACAGCCGCAGTTATTGAAAAATGCGACAATTGCTGACAATGACGAATATTACGGGATGCAAACTAAAAATGACTTTACCTATATTTCCTTATATTTGCCTGAATTTGATGCGTACTTATTACAGGAAATTAATCAACGAATCGCGTTTGCTCCTTTGCAGGAATTGGTTTGGAAAATTGCTACAGTTGTGCTAGTACTCAGTGTTGTCATTATGTTTGTTGTTTACTGGATTACGCGACGTATTACAAAGCCCTTATATCAGCTTGTTAATACGATGCAGGCAGGTACAGTTGATGCTTTGAAGCTTTATCCGCTGCAGGGCAAAAATAGCTATGAAATCAATGTTGTTGCCAAAACCTACAATACTTTGGTTAAGCAAATAGATAATTACACTAAGCAGGTCATTTATGAGCAAACGGAACGGCGCAAAGCGGATTTGAGCGCACTGCAAATGCAAATTAATCCGCATTTTTTATACAACACATTAACATCTATTAAATATTTAGCTAAAATGAATCGAATAGATGATGTGGATCGTACAATAACAAGCTTAAGTGCCATGCTGCAAAATACAATCGGAACGACGGAGGATACGATTACTGTTAGCCGAGAAATTGATAGTCTAAAACATTATGTCTACATTAATCAAATTCGTTATGGAGATCAAATCGCTGTTCACTTTAATGTATCGCAGGATTGTTTGGATTTAGTTGTTCCGAAACTAATTATTCAGCCATTTGTAGAAAATGCATTTTTTCACGCATTTCCTGGAGGCAGACGAGGCAATATTTATGTTTTTGTGAGACAGCAAGACAACAGATTGCTAATCGAGGTGCTGGATGACGGAGTAGGAGCAGAGGAATCTGCAGCTGCAGCTAATGTTAAACGACGTTCTGTATCGGGAATAGGGATTGAAAATGTACATCATCGCATTGTGCTACTGTACGGGCCTAAGTATGGTGTGTCGATGACCAGTGATAAAGCATATGGCACAGCAGTTAAAATTAGCTTACCGATTTTGAAAAATATTAGCATCGAACAGTAGCGAATTTTACGCTATAATGATAGGGTTGTCATCTGAAAATATGAAGCTATTCATTAATTTACTATATAGATGGAGGGGAACGTTTGACAATATGAACCCAAGAGCACAGCAATTTACGATGCCAGCAGAATGGAGTAAGCATGAGCGTACTTTTATTTCTTGGCCTATTCAAGCGTCGATGTGTTATCCAGAACAGTACAATGAGGTATGTGATGCTTATGCTGAAATTATTACGGCTATTGCAGAATTCGAGCCAGTTACGGTTCTAGTTAATGCCGTTGATGAAGCAGCAGTAAAGGAGAAGCTAGCTGGTCAACATCCGTATTCAATTGAGCTGCTAGTTGTCGAGCATAATGATGCTTGGTTACGCGATAATGGACCGACCTTTGTTACTTCACCAGACGGAAAACTCGCAGGAGTGAATTGGGGCTTTAATGCGTGGGGCGGTAAATATTCCCCTTGGGATCTTGATGATGCTGTGGCACCACAGGTTATTAAGCATGTAGGGGCGCTGCAATTCGATGCACCTCTAGTGATGGAAGGCGGCTCTATTCATACAGATGGAGAAGGTACGTTGCTTACTACTGAGGAATGTTTGCTTAATCCGAATCGTAATCCTGAACTAAGTCGTGATCAAATTTTTGAATTGCTTAAGCAATATGTCAATATAGACAAAGTGATTTGGCTTGAGCGCGGTTTGAGCGGCGATGAAACGGACGGTCATGTCGATAATATTGCATGCTTTGCTGCACCAGGGAAAGTCATTTTGCAAATGTGCTATGACCCAGCAGATGAAAACTATGAAATTACACATCGTAATTTACAAATTTTACAGCAAAGTGTTGATGCAAAAGGACGCAAGCTTGAGATCATTGAAATCGAGCAGCCTCCAGCAGTTTACTATGAAGAGCAAAGATTGACGCTTAGCTACTTGAATTTTTATTTTGTGAATAATGGAATTGTTTTACCGATATTTGGTGGAGAAGCTAGTGAAACAGATAATAAAGCGATTGAGACGCTTGCTGCTGCGTTCCCAGATCGTCGCATTCGTACGGTAAATGGAATGGGGATTATTAGAGAGGGGGGGAATGTGCACTGCACAACCCAACAAATGCCCTCTGTTAATAGGTAATGTAAAAATTGGACTTTGATGACGACGTTAAACCGTTGCAGCGTATGCGGCGTCGAATATGAAACTCAGCCGAAATTTGCGGTGCTCACGTAGGTTGGATCTACGCTGCGCTCCTCAATTTCTAGCTTCGTCTCATCTTCTCGGTCCTGAAAGCCCAATTTTTACATCTTCATTGAAAAGGTAATGGAAAAACAGGACTTTGATGACGACGTTAAACCGTTGCAGCGTATGCGGCGTCGAATATGAAACTCAGCCGAAATTTGCGGTGCTCACGTAGGTTGGATCTACGCTGCGCTCCTCAATTTCTAGCGATATGATTGGAGGAATTGAATGGTGAGAAAGGTTAAGGTTGCGGCTACACAGATGAGCTGTGCGGCTACACGTGAAGAAAATATTGCGAAGGCAGATGCATTTGTACGTCGTGCGGCAGAGCAAGGGGCACAAATTATTTTGCTTCAAGAATTATTTGAAACGTATTATTTCTGTCAAAAGGAAAAGGCAGATTATTATGCTTATGCCACTGAGCAGGAGAAAAATCCAGCTATCCTGCATTTTCAAAAAGTTGCTAAGGAGCTAGGCGTTGTTTTACCGATTAGCTTCTACGAGAAGAAAAATAATGCACGTTACAATTCAGTTGTTGTAATTGATGCTGATGGTGAAATATTAGGTAAATATCGTAAAAGTCATATTCCTGACGGTCCTGGCTATGAAGAAAAGTTTTATTTCAATCCTGGGGATACAGGCTTTAAGGTATGGGATACAAAATATGCGAAAATTGGTGTCGGAATTTGCTGGGATCAATGGTATCCAGAAGCTGCACGCTGTATGGCGCTAATGGGTGCAGAAATTTTATTCTATCCGACTGCAATCGGCTCAGAGCCACAGGATAGCGGCATTGATTCTAAAGATCATTGGCAAGTATGTATGCTTGGACATGCTGCTGCTAATCTCGTTCCTGTTGTTGCTTCGAATCGTGTAGGTGTAGAAACTGATGAGGATTCTTCAATTACATTCTATGGTTCTTCTTTCATTGCAGGTCCACAAGGAAATAAGGTAGCAGAAGCTGATCGCAGTGAAGAAACTGTGCTCGTTGCTGAATTTGACCTTGATCAAATTGAAACAATGCGCATTGAATGGGGCGTATTCCGTGATCGCCGTCCTGACTTGTATGGCGCGATTGCTACCTATGACGGCAGTGAGCGTTTTATTAAAGAATAGAAAGACAAGCTTGCATATGATGTGAACGCTAGTGAAAAAATCTAAGCTAGTATAGCAAAGCTAAAGCTGGACTACTAATTGTAGAAACTAACAATTAGCGGTCCAGCTTTTTTACTAGCAGGCTAGCAGTGTTCATATCAGCAGGATCGTTAAATAAAGCGTACCAAATATTAAAGTGCTCGCTATGAATAATGGGAAGTGAGAATTCTTCATCTTTGGTTGTTAATATAATGTGATTTGATTCTTCTGTAATCGGTGAACTTCCATAAACTAAGCCAATACGTTTATCTTTATCAATTCCAAAGCTTTCGAAATCATAATCAATTTCATCAGAATCTAATCTTGGTTTTGCACCAGCAGCGACAAGACTCCATTTTTTATTTTTGCGTTGAAAAACTTTATAACCCAACAGTTCATTTTGCTTTACTTTAACTTTATGAAACACAATCGCTATTTCATAATTTTTAAAATGGTGTGTTTTTATATACGAATTATTCAGTAGATGATGTCTTTTAAGAACATGCAAAAGCTTGCTGTTGTAATAATCATCAACGGCTTTGTAGCCAATACATACACTTATCAGAATTAAGATTAACACTAAAAAGTTTTTATTTTCATAAAGCGTCTCCCAAATTATTAATCTCTTAAGTTATAATATATGTCCTAATATTCAGGTATTCATAACCAATAAATTATGCTATGTTCATAGTTGATTAGTTAGTGTATTACTGAATGAAAGGGTGAATGCACAACATGTCAGGCTCTAATATTGAAAATAAATATACGATTTTATTTCAAGGTGATTCAATTACCGACGGAGGCAGAAGTAGAAATGATGATCCAAGTCATCATTTAGGGCAAGGCTATGCTTATTTAATTGGAGCTAAACTTGGCTATGAATGGGCTGATAAGCATCCTGTTTTCTATAATCGTGGAATTGGCGGGCATCGTGTATCTGATTTATATGCGCGCTGGAACGAGGACGTCATCAGTTTAAAGCCGAATTTGCTAAGCATATTAATTGGAGTGAATGATGCTTGGCGCATTGTCGATCAACTCCCAACAGGTGTAACCGATCGCTTTGAACGTGCATACAGACATATTCTAGAGGAAACTAAACAGGTTCTGTCCAATACAACGCTTGTTTTGTGCGAGCCATTTATTTTAAATACAGGAGCTCCTGCTGAAAAATGGGCAAAATGGTCAGAACTTATGCCATCTTATCAGAAGATCGTTAAGGAGTTAGCTGAACAATTTGATGCAATTTTCGTTCCGCTGCAAGCTAAATTTAATGAAGCATGCCAACGTGCTGAGGCAGCATATTGGCTTTGGGATGGCGTTCACCCAACTCCAGCAGGACATCAGTTAATTGCTGATCAATGGTTGTCGATTGTGCTTGGTAAAAAGTAAATGAATAGCTCGTTTTCAGCTCTAGCTTCTGGGTTGCAGAGGCTGGAGCTTTTTTAATAGACATCGATTAAGATTGATTGGATTGCTCAGTTAACTTAACTTCTCCTTCAAGAATGGAGACAATATCTATGTCAGAAACTAATTTTGCTACTTGTTCGCTAATCTCTTCTGTTTTTGTAGGTACAATAATGACAACTTGATTGTTTTCAATATTGATATATGAGGATACTATGGAGTTGGATAATTGATTAGTTAGAAGCGTAGCAGTTTGTTGCAGCTGGTTGATCGAGTATTTGACTATTTTAAAGGTTACATTCTCTAACGATTTTAAGCTTTCTATACTATTGTTATCTTTATCTGTCTCAGAATTTTCGGTTACATAAACGATAATATTGCTACCATCTAACGAAACACCGCCATACAGTTCAGGAAAATCCTCAATTTCTGCATTAATCCTTGCTATTGCTTGAGTGACCTCCATTTTATTATTTGTAAGTAAGTTGTTCTTCTCTTCTACGGTAGATGTGCTTATTACTTTTTCATTTTTAATCGTAGAGTGCCCATTAGCAGCCATTAAGCAAAAAATTATAAATAGTGCAATGATTAATATCCGCTTTCTAACAGGTTTTTTCATCGGTCCTCCTATGAGAATATTGGTTTATATTTACATAATATCATAAAAATTACCATAAATGCACATCAACTGATTGTAATCTCTTTTTATTGAGCATTTTGTGGAAACGGGATTTTTAGAAAGTACAATCTCACATATGTTCTGTGTTATAATTAATAAAAATATGAACGGAATGAAAGCAGGGTCGATTGTGGAAGCGAAGATGAAGTATTGTATTAGCTGTGGGCAAGAGAAGCCGCTCAATGATTTTCTTCGCCGTACAGGCAGACGAGAACGACCAGATAGCAGACGTGGTACTTGTAAGCAGTGCAGACAAGCAGGTACTACGGTAGGACAGTCTCTAGACCAAACAGTCGTTTCTGTTGTTCCTTATTTATCTGTTGCTGGCAGAGCAAGATGGAATCGAAAAAAACGTCATCCATTGCTTTATGTTACGCCGTCCCATGCAACCAGTAAAGGCGGCTTGCGTTCGGAGGACTTACGTCCAACATGGCAAGGCTTTGTCCGCATGCGCGGTAGATCAGATACTGGACGTCGTTGGATTCAAAATATTGACCTCGCACAGGCTAAGCAGCTGGTGAAGGAAGGGGCTGCTGTTATTATTAATCCGTATACGATTCGGATGATTTTTAGCAGCAAGGAGTTCCGTAAATTTATTTTGGCTCGTGATCATCATACCTGTCATTATTGCGGGGAATATGGGGACACGGTTGATCATTTGCTGCCGCGTGCGAAGGGCGGCTATACCACCCCTGTAAATTGTGTATGCGCATGTTTGCGCTGCAACCAACAAAAAGGCAATTTGACTCCTGAGCAGTTTATGCAGGTGCTGCTCGAGCAGCATAAGGAGTAGTTGCAGTAGTTTATACTGGTTATAGTCGTAATGAGAGGCTTGTATAAAAAATAGCTTATATTCAATAAAAGCCGAGTTCACTAACAAAAGGTGTTTCTCGGTTTTTTAATATTCCTGAAAAATGACTTTGGTTTGCAGTGTTTAGCATCATAAGTGTTTACTTGGGAGTCAGGCAAGAGCTATACTTTAAAAATGGTGATTACAGGTCCTGTATTGTACCTTTATATCAATGGGGAACTAGTGATTGAACATATCATTAAGGGTGATTACATGAGTGAAATTGTAGTAGTAGGCAGCATCAATATGGATCTTGTGACAACCGTAAAGGCTTTTCCTAAGCCGGGAGAAACGATTCATAGTACTTCATTAGCTTATTTTTCAGGTGGCAAAGGTGCTAACCAAGCGGTAGCAGCGGCACGCAGCGGCGCTAAGGTGCAAATGATTGGAGCAGTAGGAACAGACAGTTTTGCTGATGAATTAATTGCTAATTTACAGAGCAGCGGTGTTAACACAGAAAGCATTCTTCAACAGCAAGGAAATTCAGGACTAGCCCTAATTACTGTTGAGCAAGCGGGAGAAAACCATATTATTCTTGCTCCGGGCAGCAATATTTCCTTTACATATGAAGACATCGAGAAGCAATTTTCTTGGCAAAGTGCTTTTGCTGTATTATTGCAAAATGAAATTAATTGGGAGACTACGGTAGCTGTAATGAAAGCAGCTAAGCAACAAGGTGTGCCTGTTTGGTTTAATCCTGCACCTGCGCTCAAAATAGAGCATGAGCTGATGCAGTATATTCATACTTGTATTTTAAATGAAACAGAAATCGAACTTATTACCGGGATTACAATTAACGGCGTTGAAGATGCAATGAAGGCAGCTACATTTATGCTTCAGCAGGGAACAAGAGAAGTAGTGGTAACGCTTGGCGATAAAGGTTGTGTTTATGTTAATGAGAAGGAACAGCTAACGATTCCCGCCTTTAAAGTAGATGCAGTAGATACGACTGCAGCGGGTGATACTTTTATTGGTGCCTTTGCCTCAGCTTCAAGCATTGGCAAATCTAAACGTGAAGCGTTGCAATATGCAGTTGCAGCTTCAGCTTTAACGGTAACTAGACATGGTGCACAAGCTTCGATTCCTACAGAGCAAGAGATTGTACAATTTATGAAAAATCAAGCGTAAAATGATGTTTATTTAAAACGATGAAACTATTTATGAGTGTATTAAATAGAAGGTTGGAGTGAAAACGTAGCAAGTTTTCGCTTCAACCTTTTTATTTTGATATTTTATAGAAATACGATGAGCTGATTTCTGCTTTGTTCAGCAAATTATAATAAAGGATGTCATTTTTCCAGGTGAACAACATAATCTATATTGATAATCATTATCAATAACGTTATAATAGAAAAGATAGAAATGTTAGGAAAATTTAAATCTGGCAGCAGGAGGGCACAATTCGGTGTTAACAGGATCGAAGACTAACAAAACTATGCTTCTTGCGGCAGTATTTATACTCTTGATCCTAGCTACACTCTTTGCGATTGGGATTGGTAGTGTAAGTGTAAATCCAATTGTAACATTGCAAACGCTGCTGGGACACGGAGATGATACTAGCTCCGTTATATTATGGGATATTCGTATACCTAGAGTTTTACTTGCTTTAATTGTTGGGGCTAATCTGGCAATTTCGGGAAGCTTATTGCAGGCTGTTGTGCAAAATCCGCTTGCTGACCCAGGTGTAACGGGGGTATCGAGTGGAGCGGCGGTTGCAGCACTGTTCATTATGCTTGCACTTCCAGGCGCTAGCGGCTATATTCCGCTCGTTGCTATAGCAGGTGGTGTAATAGCTGCTGTTATGGTATATGCTATGGCTTGGCAACGCTCAACCGGCTTTCAGCCTGTGCGGATTGTTTTATCGGGAGTTGCTGTAAATGCGATTTTTGGCGGAGTTATTGGTTTACTTTCATTATTATATAGCGATCGCTTACCAGCAGCGATTCAATGGATGAACGGTAGTCTCGCTGGCAAGGAAATGAGCGATGTATTGCTTATTTTGCCTTATTCAATCGTTGGTTGGATTATTGCATTACTTTCTATACGACATATCAATGTGCTTAGATTAGGGGAACAAACTGCGCATAATCTAGGTCAAAATATGAATGTAGTAAGGTTATTGCTTAGTTTATTAGCGGTAGGCTTAGCAGCTGTTTCGGTGTCGATGGTTGGTTTAGTAGGCTTTGTCGGGCTTGTTGTGCCGCATATGGCACGCTTGTTAATTGGCTCAGATTATCGATTTAATTTGCCGCTAAGTATTTTGCTTGGTGCATTTATTTTACTAATTGCTGATTTAATTGGACGTTCACTATTTAGTGCTACGCAAATTCCTGCTGGTATTGTAATGGCAATGATTGGCGGTCCTTACTTCTTATACCTGATGCGTAAAGGGGGAGCGTAGAATGCTTGCTTTGAAAAATGTAAGTATTAATTATTCGGAGCGCAATATTATTAATAATATCTCGCTAGAAGTGCAAGCAGGAGAAATTGTATCGATTATTGGTCCTAACGGAACTGGTAAATCAACGATTCTTAAGGCAATTTCGAAGCGCATTTCGCTTGCGGGCGGAGCAATAACGTTTAACGATCAAGAGATTTCTAAAATGTCAATTAAGCAAATTTCTAAGCAAATGTGTATGGTATCGCAATCTAACAGAAGCCCCCACGATATGACGGTTGGCGAGCTTGTAGGCTATGGAAGGTTACCATATAAAAAATGGTATGAACGAATGTCTAAGGAAGATGAGGAGATCGTAGAGTGGGCGCTTCAGCTAACAGGAATGATGTCTTATCGTGATCGCTTGCTGCAACGTTTATCAGGTGGCGAGGCACAACGTGCCTGGATCGCGATGGCTTTGGCGCAAAAACCGAAAATATTACTGCTTGATGAACCGACAACCTATCTTGATATTGCCCACCAACTTGAAGTTTTGGATTTAATAAAACGTTTAAATAAAGAACTTGGTCTTACTGTAATTATGGTGCTGCATGATTTGAATCACGCCGTGCAATATAGCGACAAAATATGCGTTATCCATAGAGGAGAGGTTCACGCATATGGTACCCCTGAACAAGTGATGACGACTAGCTTAATCGGCGAAGTTTACGGTGTAGAAGCAGATATACAGTATGTTGATCATAAACCGAGAATTCATATTATGAAAAAAAGTAAAGCAAAGGATGTGTCCCAAATGATGAATATTAAGCCAATGGATGTTGCTGTACTTAAGGAAAACTATCAAAAGCTAGTTGAGCACACAAAATCAATTTTTTTAAGCACGATTACGCCTGACGGTGAACCATTTTTGTCGTATGCCCCATTTGTTGCTCATGAGGGCAAGGTTTATGTTTATTTAAGTCAAATTGCTGAGCATTATCGCAACATAGAAAACAATCCAAAACTTGATGTCATGCTAGCTGCTGACGAGTCGGAAACGAAAAACATCTTTGCACGTGAACGTGCTCGCTTTAAAGGACAAGGTAAAAATGTCGGTAATGAAGGCTATGAAGAAGTGTTTGCTAAGTTTGAGGCTAAGTTTGGTACACCAACCTTTAAAATGCTGCGTACGCTTGACTTTTCCTTGTTTGAGCTAACTTTAGATAAAGGGCGTTATGTTGTTGGTTTCGGTCAAGCATTTGATGTTGACTTTGCTGGCGAGCACTTTGAGCATATTAATCGTGACCCACATGGCCAAGGGGTAAAATAAAAAGTTAAACATAAAGTAGAGTTTGCCATGAATAATGAACAATGAATAAGTTCAGGAGGGAAAGCAATGGATTCAGCAACAATACTAGCAATGTGGGAAGCTACACAAGGTCGTTTTCATAAAATGGTGAAGGAACTTCCAGAGGATTCATTGAAGCTTGCAATTGGTCCTGCCACAATTGGTTATATGATTCGTCATAGTGCTGAGGTAGAATATGTGTATGGAGAGTGGGTGTTTGGCAAGAAAAAACCAGATGATTTAGAATATTATACATTGCGTGGACCAGCTCATACAACGGCACAATTTAATAATTTGGCGGAGCTAATTCAACTGTTAGAAGCTTCAAATGCTGTTATTAAGGATGCTATTTTATCCTTGCCAGCAGAGGATTGGACGAAGGAAGTAAAAACACCGCGCGGTACATTTACACCGCTTGATGCAATCTCGCAATTACTTTATCATACAGGTATTCATGCAGGTCAAATTTCATTGATTCAAAAACATGGATAATCGCGTGAGGCCACCATAATTATATTCTTTCGTATGTTGGGAAGCTATTTCAGAAGCTGTAGGCAGCAAATGTGCTATAGCTGTGAAATGGCTTCTTTTGCTTTGATTAAGTTTGATCGGATTTGCTACTTGTATTGTGCTACACAATTTGGGAAAATAGAGAACGAACCATGATAAAATAAGCTAGAGGCAGCAATAAGCTGTTGAAGCGAAAGAGGTTAAAGAGCTATGAAGTCATCAATTTATGGACTAACATTAGAACAGCTAAGCAATTGGCTGGAGCAACAAGGAGATAAACGCTCGCGTGCGATTCATATTTGGCGAGGCTTATATCGTCAGCGCGTACGCAGCTTCAAAGATATGACAGGGGTTAATGAAGCAACGCTTGCCTTGCTTGAGGAGCATTTTACAATTGAGACGCTTAAGGAGCATACACGGCAGCAATCACAGGACGGTACGGTGAAGTTTTTATTTCAACTTGCCGACGGCAATTTAATTGAAACGGTGCTAATGCGTCATAAATTTGGTTTGTCCGTTTGTGTAACGACACAGGTTGGTTGTAATATTGGCTGCAGCTTTTGTGCGAGTGGTCTTATAGCTAAAAGCCGTGATCTAACGAGCGGTGAAATTACAGAGCAATTGATGCAGGTACAGTTTTTCCTTGATCGGCAAGGTAAAGGAGAACGAGTAAGTCATATCGTTGTAATGGGAATTGGTGAACCATTCGATAATTTCGAGCACATGTCCAATTTCATTCGTACTGTAAAGGATCATCAAGGACTGGCAATTGGTCCGCGTCATATTACGGTATCAACAAGCGGGTTAGTTAATCGATTTAAAGACTTTACTGACAGTGATCTTGGTGTGAATTTGGCGATTTCCTTGCATGCTCCGAACAATGAGCTACGCTCACGTATTATGAAAATTAATAAAGCTTATCCATTAGAAAAGCTAATGCCTGCGATCGACTATTATTTGCAGCATTCTAATCGTCGGGCAACTATCGAATATATTTTATTGAAGGGTGTCAATGATCAGCCAGAGCATGCAAATGAGCTAGCTGCATTATTAGAGCCGCGTAAAGATATGGTTAATATCAACCTTATTCCATACAATCCTGTTGATGAGCATAGTCAATATCAACGCAGCACTCAGGAGGATATTCGTACCTTCTATGATATTTTGAAAAAACATAAAATGAGTGTAAGCGTACGTATGGAGCATGGGGCAGATATCGATGCTGCCTGCGGTCAATTGCGTAGTAAACAGCTCAATCAAGCATCCAATAGTTAATGCGATAAACCAATCATTTATTAGAAATAAAAAAGGGACGAGTTCGCTCTTTTGCTATGCGGCAAGAAGTGCGGTTCGTCCCTTTCGTTTTATACGATTAAAAAGCCCATATTGCGTTTTGCTTTAAGCAACGTTTCATTAGCAATGGCTGCAGCACGTTCAGCGCCATCGCGCAAAATATTGTCAAGCTCTGAGGAGTGGTAAATTTCATTGAAGCGTTGTTGGATCGGCTCAAGCTTAGCGATAACAACTTCAGCAAGCTCTTTTTTGAAATTGCCGTAGCCTTGACCTTCAAATTGCTTTTCAACTTCTTCAATCGAAATGCCTGCAAACACGCTGAAAATTTCAATCAAATTACTTACTGCAGGCTTGTTTTCCCAATCGTAGCGTACGGACATTTCAGAGTCAGTTACTGCACGTGAGAACTTTTTGCGAATAACAGCAGGCTCATCTGTCATCAAAATGTAGCTGTTTGTGTTAGGGTTGGATTTGCTCATTTTTTTCGAAGGATCATCCAGTCCCATAATACGAGCTCCGACTTCTTGGATTACAGGCTCAGGCACAGTAAATGTTTCGCCATATCGGTTGTTGAAGCGAATCGCTAAATCACGGGTTAGCTCAAGATGCTGCTTCTGATCCTCACCAACAGGAACATGAGTTGCTTGATATAGTAAAATATCTGCTGCCATAAGAGCAGGGTAAGTGAATAATGCAGCGCTAACGACGTCTTGACCTGCAGATTTGTCTTTAAATTGAGTCATGCGACTTAGCTCGCCAAAATGCGACTGGGTTTCCATTAACCAGCCTAGCTCAGCATGTGCAGCAACCTGTGATTGCAGAAATACAGTTGAGCGTTTAGGGTCAATTCCTGCTGCGATATAAAGTGCAGCTAGCTCGCGTGAACGTGTATGCAGCTCTTTCGGATCTTGATAAACTGTAATTGCATGTAAATCTGGAATAAAGAAGAAGCATTCATATTCCTCTTGATTGCGAACAAATTGGCTAAGTGCCCCTGCATATCCCCCAATATTTAGCACGCCACTAGGTTTAATACCTGATAGTATACGTTTCATTTTACACACCTCTTTATTTAAAATAAAAAAGCTTCATCCCTACACAAAAGGGACGAAGCTGAAAACTCCGCGGTACCACCCAAATTCGACATAACGTCGCACTTGAATCTTGCTTTGCAGCAAATAAACTGCAACAAGAAAGCTCAGATAACGGTGAGCGCCGACAATGCCTACTGCTTGCAATAAAGGTTCGGATTGTAGCCAGCAGACCCATTCACTATGCAGCATGTACCGATCTTTGCACCGACCATCGGCTCGCTATAACATGCCTCGCATAACTACTCTTTCTGCTCATTGCTTTTTCTTAATGGTTTACGATTAGCATACTGATTATTGCTTTGCAAGTCAAGTCTGATTCACAGTTATATACTTAATGTGTTTAGTTGACACTTATCTTTGCATTTGTTATCTTAATTTTAAGATTATTTTAGGGTGAGGAGTTTAGTTATGAGCGAAACAAGTCGTTATCACGAGCAAGGAGCTGCGCTTGAATTATATATCGCCCTATCACGAGCGAATTTATGGGTAAGCGCTCATGCTGATCGTGATATTCGAAAGCATGGATTAAACCGTACGGAATTCGGTGTGTTAGAATTGCTCTATCATAAAGGGCCTCAGCCGCTGCAGCAAATCGGCAATAAGGTGCTTATGAGCAGCGGAAATATTACTTATGTTGTGGATAAGCTTGAACAAAAAGGATTAGCGAAGCGACGTGTATCTACCGAGGATAGACGATTAATTTATGCTGAGGTAACTGAGCAAGGTTCAGCATTTATGGAGAGTATTTTTCCTGTGCATGCAAACGTAATTGCTAAGGCTGTTGCGGGACTGGATATTGAGGAACAAAAGCAAGCACTAACATTGCTGCGAAAGCTTGGCATCTATGCTGAGGAAACATTTAAGCAGGGTTAATTTCAGGAGAACATAGCAGTTAATCCAGAGCTGTTTGTATGATAAAGATAGCTGCGAACTAGGGCGAGCTGATGTTAAGCAGGCTTGCTGCAAATAATAATCTTAATTTTAAGATATTCAGTGTAATTAAGCTGAAATTTAATTGCTCCAAATGACTATGAAATTATTAAGGAGGAAATGACAATGAAGCATATTTATGAAGCAGGCTCTGATCCAGCAGCTCCCGTGCTGTTGCTTTTGCACGGAACGGGTGGTACAGAGCGTGATCTGATTGGGATTGCTCAATATATTGATCCCACTGCATCCATTTTAAGTGTTAGAGGAAATGTAGTTGAAAATGGCATGTCACGTTTTTTTAGAAGGTTTGCGGAAGGAATTTTTGATATTGAAGATTTGAAGGCTCGTACAGTGGAGCTAAAAGCATTTATTGATAAAGCGGCTAAGCAATATGGATTTGCTCGAAACAAGGTTATAGCAGTCGGCTATTCCAACGGTGCCAATATTGCCGCAAGCTTGTTATTTCATTATGATAATGCTTTGCTTGGTGCAAGTCTGCATCATCCAATGGTTCCGCTGCGTGATGTAGAGCTTCCAAACTTAACAGGAACGAACGTTTTTATTGCCGCCGGGGATAATGATCCGATCTGCATCCCGCAAGAAACAGAGGAACTTGCGGCGCTTTTGCACGGTGCTGGTGCCAAAGTACAGTTAATATGGGAAAGCAATGGACATCAGCTTACACGCAGTGAGATTGAAAAAGCGAAAAAATGGTACGAGGCTAGTTTTAAACAATAAAATATTAGCTAGTTAGAGTTCATACATTATAGTAAAACAAAAAAGGTGTGTGAGCTTATGTCAGTTGCGATAATCGGAGGAGGTCCAGCAGGACTTAACGCAGCCTTAATGCTAGCTCGCGCAAATCATCGAGTGCTGTTGTTTGATAATGGTAAGCCGCGCAATGCTGTAACGAAGCAGATGCATGGCTTTATTACTCGTGAAGGAATTGCTCCTCAACAGTTTCGCAAGCTTGCTCATGAGGAACTGCGTCAATTTTCGCAGGTGAAGCGGTATCGTACTGCGATAGAATACGTTCATCGCTTGGCTGACGGATCATTCTTATTAACAGCTGAGCAAGGCAAGCGCATTAAAGCTGATCGTATTTTGCTGGCCACTGGATTAAAGGAAGTATTGCCAAACGTCCCTTATATTTCGCGATATTACGGGATTTCCTTATTTAGTTGTCCATATTGTGATGGCTATGAGCTAATTAATCAACCATTAGCGATTATTTCAGAGGGAAGAAATGCAATAGCGCTCGTAACAACAGTAAGTCAATGGAGCAGTAAGCTTCATCTATTTACAAATGGGAAATTTAATTTAACAAGGGCAGATCTGAACATATTGCAGCTAATGGGAGTTAAGCTGTATACTTCACCAATTACTGCTTTAGTAGGCAAGCAAGGAAAACTAAGAAAAATTGTTACTGCTGATGGACAGCGGGTTGAGTGCAAGGGAGGGTTTATTTCCCCATACTGGCAACATTCTGGTTCGTTAGCACAGCAATTGGGCTGTAGATTTGCTCCACACGGTGGAATATGGCAGGACGGACGAGGCAGGACGAGTGTTGCAGGTGTATATGTAGCAGGGGATGTGAGCAGTGTTTCACCTGCACAGGCAGTTTTAGCTGCTGGTGATGGAGTGCGAGCAGCGATCAGCATAAATCAAGATATTATTCAAGGGCGTTTAGCACGTCGCGCTGCATTCATTCGATGACTGTATCAATGGATAAGCTGCTTCTGAGTTCATTACATTTAGTAAGTATAGTTTTAAGTATAGCTTTGAAATAAAAAGTAAAAGCCTGCAAGGCGCCTTGTCATATGCAGATACATATGTCAGACAGCTTTACAGGCTTTATTTAGCTAATAATAAATGAATAATTAGTGCTACAGTTATTCGCGATAGTCCTCAACTAGCAGCTTAAGTTCACCTGTTGTAGGATCTATAACGAATCCGTGAACAGGAACATGAGCAGGGAATAAAGGATGGTTTCTAATCATTTTAACGCTATGCATGACTCCATCGGCTGGATCTGAGAAGCCTCGTAAAAATTTCTCCATCTTAATGCCAGAGCGTTCCAAAGTTTCGATTACTAGAGGATCTACGCCGCCCTCGGTAATGAATTTTTCGACCATGCCTTTGCTGTCCAAATTTGTCATGCCACAGCCATAGTGACCGATAACAAGGACTTCTTGCGCTTTAAGCTCATAAATAGCAACAAGTATACTGCGCATTGCAGAACCGAAAGGCTGAGTTAGAACAGCACCTGCATTTTTAATAAATTTAGCATCGCCATTACGTAAATTTAAAGCCTTTGGCAAAAGCTCCATTAAGCGTGTATCCATACAGCTTAAGATCGCAATTTTTTTCTCAGGGTACTTATCTGTAATATATTTCTCGTACTCCTTATTTTCGACAAACTGTTTATTGTATTCTAATAGCTGAGAAACGATACTCATTATGGTTCCCTCCTTCTACTGTCTGAAACAGTGGGCAAAAAAGTCATGTTTTATTATTGTCCTAATTGAAGTGGAAAGTCAAATTACATTGAATGATAAAGGTAAGAATATTATCCAATTTTAGCGCCTTATGGACATTTTGTATTGCTGCACGCACTCCTTAAGATGCATTTGGAGGTTCAATAGGCAGTTTTACAATAGCGCGAGTTCCTTTACCTGGTTCACTTTCAAAGTAAATACTTCCGTGATGACCAGCAATAATTTGCTGAGATACAAGCAATCCAAGTCCGTTACCCTCTAGCTTGCTTGTGTAAAATGGCGTAAAGATATGTTTAAGTTCTTCTTCATCCATTCCAACACCGGTATCCTCGATAATAACAATAAGCTGTTTATCCTCTTTGGCATGTTCAATCGTAATCGTAAGCTTGCCTCCATCTGGCATCGCTTCGATACTGTTTGTAATTAAATTGACAAAGACCTGCTTCAGGTGTTGCTCTGAACCTAGCACAATAGATTGCTGTTTGCAGCCAATAATTTCGGCTGTTGTATGTTCATTAAGCTTACCTGCTGATGTCATCAACGTTATAATATCACGTATAATGCGCTCAATATGGATCGGTGCCCACTGATCAATTTGTGGCCTAGACATAGTAAGAAATTGACTCACAATAACATTCATATGTTCAATTTCTTGCATCACGAGCTCATAATGGTGCGGCGAAATTTTACCTGAGCTGCGATTAAGCGTTAAAAATCCTTTAATCGTCGTTAAAGGATTGCGTAATTCATGAGCAATACTTGCAGCAAGGCGACCTACGGCTGACAGCTTTTCATTGTTACGTCTTAGCTCTTCATTCTGTTTATACTGTGTAAGATTTCGCGTAATGGAAGCGATCGCCATCGTTTCTCCGGCTTCATTAATAATCGCAGATAAAGAGCTGCTGACATCCAGAGGAGTACCTGATTTTGTATGCATAATTGTATCAAAATGATACGGACCATTATTGTTCATTACGCCAATAAGTAGCTGCTCGTATGAGCGTTGTTTTTCAGGATTGTTAGGGAACAGCGGCTTGCCTAACAATTCACTAATATCATATTGGAACATTTCCTCGAATGCTTTATTTACTTGTATAATATTGAAGTTTAAATCCATAATATGGATAGCTTCTTTTGTATGGGAGAAAAATGATTCCAAATACTGCTTTGTATGAAGCAGCTCATGGTTCGTCTGTTTAAGTTGCTCGGTATACTGGTATAAATGATCTCCCATCTCATTCACTTGCGCCGCGAGTAAGCCAAGCTCGTCCTTACTATTGAGCTCTAACGGAGTATTAAATTGCTTCATTGCAATTGCATTAACCTTTAGCATAATTTTTGTTAAAGGAGTTGTCAGCAACTTAGCGATTAAATAGCTGCTAACGATAGTAAGAAGCAATAAAATAATGCTAATCAATGTGTGATCGATGAACTGTCTTTTTGTACTAGCGTTTAATAAGTCGTAGTCAAACACCATGCTAATAACATATGGTTGGTCAGCGGTAACTGGTATAAACGTACGAATTAGACGATAATCGTCATCATAATTAAATTTGGACAACAGAAAGCTTTGTTTAGCTATAGCGTCCTGTACAAGTGCAACATCTTTTTCAAGATTACTAAACTCATAAGAGCCAAACTTCACATCTCGTACATCTAAGTTATAGACAGGTTTTCCCTGCTTTAGTTTAATAATTTTTTCTTTCCCAAAAAACTGTGGATCGAAAGCGGTAATTTCCAGCAGCAATTCATTGTTCGCAATTAAATCTTCAACAATTTTATCCTTACTTTGTATATATCCATCAGGAAATACTTGTTCAGTATTCAGCACTGTGTTAATCATGTAATTTGTTTTTCCAGAATAATAATATCCCCACTTATTGATTTTCGAAGGATCTGATACAGCAAAATTGATTGGACCAGAATAAAAATTAGTGGAGGACATCCCTTGAGATACAGAAACAGGTTGCTGGTGCATAACTTCCTTCATTGCCACGTCCCAATAATCCCAGGTTTTTGAACGCAAATTTACTTCTTCAGGATTTGTGGACGTAACGGAAACAAGCTCACCTTCCTTTAACACCCATAATGTAATATCAGTTATTTCAAGCTGATCACGCACCTGCTTTAATTGCTCGATTGAAATCTCTTCTACTCTAGATGGTAACATTTGCTCAGCTGATTGTGCCGCAAGCTTAAGTCGCATAGCCAGCTCATTTTCTATTTGCAAATTCGTTTTTTCGATTAGCTCGATAGATAGCGCCAACTGATTAGACATCGACGTTATTTGCTGTTCAATATTATTTTTTTGCGTTGTTATCGCATTAATCTGTGAAAAAGCAATATTTAATATAAGTACTGCGCAAACAATGAGAGAGATAGCCACTGATAACTTTGCTCGTATTGTCAAGCCATATCCCTCCAGATAGATGTCTAGGAAGTGAGATAATTATATAATGCTTAATTCCTAGTAGATGAGTTTAATTTAATAATTATAGTATTGACAATAGGTAATTGGCAATATAAAATTAAATTATGTACTTTATTAAAGTTAGTTAATATAAATAATAAATCAACGGAGGTTTTTAATGATGGCGAAATGGATTGTTGACCCTGTACACAGTACAATTGAATTTTCAGTTAAGCACTTGATGATTGCGAAAGTAAGAGGAGTATTCCATAAGTTTGAAGCGGATATTGAAGCAGATATTAATGATTTGACGACTGCAAAGGCTGAATTTAACATTGACCTTGCTAGTGTAGATACGCGGAATGAGGATCGTGATAATCATTTACGTTCTGCTGACTTTTTTGACGTTGAGAATACACCTACATTAAAATTTGTAGTTAGCTCCATCGAGAAAGTAGCAGACGACGAGTATAATGTAGTTGGCGATGTAACGCTTCATGGTGTTACAAGACAAGAAACTTTCAAGCTTACTTTTGAAGGCACATCAACTGACCCGTGGGGTAACCAAAAAGCAGGGATTAGTGCTTCAGGTTCCTTAAAGCGCAGTAACTACGGCTTAACATATAATGCTGCACTTGAAACAGGCGGCGTTCTAATTGGTGATGAAGTTAAAGTCAATATTGAGCTTGAGGTGCAAAAAGCATAATTGACATCCATTTGAGAAATTATAAATCATAATCCTCCTCATAAATTTCGGTTAACAATACATTCGGTGGATTAAAAAAGGTCCTTAAGTAAAAAGCTGGTGCCATTCAGACGGCATCAGTTTTTTTTATTTTTGCATTTAGACGTTAAAAAATCTTGTTTATATGTGCTTATGCATGATATATTAATAGAGAACATATGTTCGATTTTGGATTTCGATCACCTTTAGTTACTTCTCTCGATACAGCATGAAAGAACAATAATTCCCCTAATGTATCACAATTCCAGTAAACAGCCATGTAAAAAGAAAAGAATTAAAATCAATAATAGTCTGTATGGAGGTAGAAATGAAAAATCAAAATATTTGCTACAGTGATGCAGCAGCGGTTTCGTATATTAAAACTTGTCTAAAGTTTAGAGCTATGCGTTTACATAAAAAATGGTCTGCACAATCTACACGAGAACAACCTACCTTAAATTCCTTCGTTTCTGATCAAGATATTACTGAACAGATCGATTTGCTTACCTATAATAACCGTCCGCTAGAGCATGATGTTATCGATAAAATATTTGTTGAACAGGCTTTTTCCAGGTTAACAGAAAAAGAAAAAGTGATCATTACGAGATTATTTCATTATGACATGAAAATTCGTGAGATTTGTGATGAATTGCGTATATCGAAAAATACGGTTTTAAAGACTAGGAGGAATGCCTTGAAAAAAATGAGAGCATATGAGGTGAAGCGTTCATGACGGAGCCTAGTAAACATTCAGAAAGTTTAACTCTTTTACTGGAGCGGGCAAAAGAGGGACATCTGGAAGATTTAGAAAAACTATATGAACGCTTTAAACCACTAATTCAAAAGATGGTTAAAAAAATGGACATACAGTATCAAGAAGATGCCAAGCAAGAATTAATTTTAGCATTATTTGAAGCGGTTCAGCGTTATAAGCCGAATAACGATTAGTTAGGTAATTAATGATTGAGGCTTTTGCTTTTGCAGAAAGACAACGACGAAAGGATTTTACTGCAAAATTATATTTTTGAGGGATTACCTTTTTCTAAATCAGTGTCTTTTATATATATAAGGAAGTGAATAGAGCGCTCTTTCCTTTCTGCATTTATAAAATACAAAAAGGAGAGATTTATTTATGGCAACAACATTACCTTATACACTCGAATTTAGAACTGTTCAGCCGATGGGAAAACCACGGTTTGCGATCATAAAAACGGAATTAAGCCGTGTAAAACCTGAGATCATTAATACGCAAATGGCGAAGACGCCACATATCGGAATAAATGGTGGATTTTTTGCTGCTGATAACGGCTATAATAAACCGCCGACAGGGCTAAGATCAATTAGCTACTGGAAAGGTGACAGCAATTATTACGCTTATAACGGAACTAGCAGCGATCAAATCAAACGAAAAACGTTCGTTTCCTACACTGATAGCAACAATAAAGTGAAAGCCACTCATATTTATGCGAAAAATCTCAATGAGGTTTTAGCGAACTATCCTACTGCAAAAGCTGTAATAGGTGGTATTGATTATAATAAAGAGAGTTGGGGAGATGATCCTTTTATTCTTGGATATGATTTGGCGGCTTGGCGCACCGTTTTAGCTTGGGACGATACCTACGGCTATATGATCGTTACAGATGGGAATTCCGCTACAATTCCAAGTCTAAAAATTTATATGGAGAATATCGGATTTAACCCTGTAAATTCGATTATTTTGGATGGCTCAGGTTCAACAGCGATGCGAGTTGTAGAGAATGAGCAAATTAAATGGTATGGTTCACCTACACACGATCGCTATATTGGAAATATGGTTCGCGTATACGGCATCGACTGGTATAGCTAATTCTTGCAGGTGATGTCCTCTTATAGAGGGCATCACTGTTTTGAATTTTTAGTATAATATTGGTATATTTTACTATAGTTAATAATAGTACCATGATAAGGGGGATTCGATGGATAAGCTGAAAAAAGAATTTATATTTAATGTATGTTTATTTTCATTTTTATTAAGCGTGCTTTATAGTTTTTTTCTTGTATATGTAGAAAATCCTTTAGTTGCAAATTACGATGAAGTTAGCGATCCTGGAAATTCTGTTGTATTTATTTTGTTTTTTTTAATTCTTTACGCTGTTCATGTTATCTTCAGCATAATATTTTTCGTTGTAGCTCGTATCGTAGGTACAGCTCTTACGAAAAGGATGATTGTATCAAATGGAATTGCTATTGTGTTAATTGGACTTATTAGTTTTATCACTAAACAAGAAGTTATTTTATTTTTAATAATTTCTTTGGCGGTATTCTCAACTTTTTCTGTAATATTTGCTCGAAAAGACTCATACAATTAACAGTCGATAAATTTATAGCAGTACCGATCGTATCCTTTTGAAATAATAATAGTGACTACATTATTGAGATAAATTTAAAATCTTTAGACCAATGTGTAATTTTTAGGATTGACAACAATAATTAACCAATGATAATCTTGAGAAAGATTGTAAATTTATCTAATAAACAAAGTGAAAGGAGGATTACGAATCATGATTCATGTAATTGGAATTAACTGGGTAGAAATGAATATGGATAGTGATTACGTAATCCGCGTCGTTCATATATAAAAATTTAGCGGCGCATGATTACGTAGCGTAGTCGTGCGCCTTGTCTTATATAGTGATAAATATCTCATTGTTATGATTGCTATTTATCTAGAAAGGAGCATGCCTACGAACAGGTGTGCTTTTTTTTGTTCTCTCAGAGCAAAGAAAAGCAAGAGCTTTACAGTAATACCATTAAAAATGCTGAAATTGAGTAAAGCAGGGGGTTGTTATACGGTATGCTAAGTGTGTTAAAGAAGCTTAGTTGGTTCTTTAAACTAGAGCGAAAGCGATATATTTGGGCTATTAGTCTGCTTTTTATTATAGGTCTAGTTGATTTGCTGCCGCCGTGGTTAATTGGGCTAGTAATTGATGGAATACAGCAAGGACTATTTACAGATAAATCATTTATGTGGATGATTATAGGCTGGTCGGTCATTGCTGTTGTTGGATATGCCATCAATTATGTTTGGCATTATTTATTGTTTGGCGGGGCCTTTGTGCTGGAGCGTAATTTACGAATGAAGCTAATGGTTCATTTTTTGCGCATGAAGCCAACCTTTTATGAACGCAATCGTACAGGCGATTTAATGGCGAGAGCAACGAATGATCTTGGAGCAATCTCGAATACGGCAGGCTTCGGAATATTAACTTTATTTGATTCAACAATTTTTATGATTTGTATCGTTATTATGATGAGTGTAGCGATAAGCTGGAAGTTAACTTTAGCTGCGCTGCTTCCATTGCCATTAATTGCACTCTTACTTTATGTTTTAGGTAAAAAAATTCATCAGCGTTTTATGGCTGCACAGGATGCATTTGGCGAACTCAATGATGATGTATTGGAATCAGTATCAGGGGTTCGTGTTATACGTGCGTTCGTGCAAGAAAAAGCGAGCGAGCAAAAATTTCATCGCAAAACAGAGGAAGTACTGGAAAAAAATCTTGATGTTGTAAAGATCGATGCGCTATTTGAGCCGGGGATTAAAATCATTGTCGGAATTAGTTATTTAATTGGAATTGGCTATGGAGCGTATCTAGTGTTTAATAGTGAGCTAAGTCTAGGGGAACTGGTTACCTTTAATATGTTTTTAGGTATGTTAATTTGGCCAATGATTGCGATGGGTGAACTGATTAACATTATGCAGCGCGGTAATGCTTCTCTAGATCGGGTAAATGAAACATTAGACTATGAGGCTGATGTTAAGGATAAGGAAAAAACCGTTAGCAATCCTAAGCCTTCGAGTTTAACCTTCAAGCAATATTCTTTCCAGTATCCTAGCTCGAAACAAACCAATTTGAATGCACTTAATATTGCGATTAAGCAAGGGCAAACATTAGGTATTGTAGGAAAAACGGGCAGCGGTAAGACGACGATTCTTAAACAGATTTTACGTGAATATCCACTAGGTGGAGGACGTTTGGCGCTAGGAGAACATAGGCTGGATGAAATCAAGCTAGCGGATCTTATAGGCTATATTGGCTATGTGCCGCAGCAGCCGTTTCTATTCTCGCGCTCAATCCGGGATAACATTTTGTTCGGTAAGCCAGATGCTACGGAGGAGGAGCTTTGGCATGCATTAGAACGAGCTTCATTCGCTAAGGATATTCAATTTTTACCGGATGGCTTAAATACGATGGTTGGTGAGCGGGGGGTTGCATTATCTGGTGGTCAGAAGCAGCGGGTTAGCATCGCAAGAGCACTTATAGCTGATCCTGAAATTCTTTTGCTTGATGATGCTTTATCTGCCGTTGATGCGAAAACAGAAACAGAAATTATTAATAGTATTAAGCAGGAACGGAAGCAAAAAACCACCATTATTACAACCCATCGATTATCGGCTGTGCAGCATGCCGATTGGATTATTGTGCTTGATGATGGTGTCATTGTTGAAGAAGGCACTCATGAAGAGCTATTAGCACGCGGCGGCTGGTACAAAGAGCAGTATGATCGTCAACAAATTGAACAAGAACTTGGTGCGTAAAGCTAGGCTGCTAGTTTTAGCTACTATAAGTATATACAGGCATCAGGGGCTGAAGGTTAGAGAGGTGATTAAAAGATGGCAAAAGAACAAAAAAATAAGCACCACCTGAAAAAGATAGATCTAAGCCAAGCACAGCATTCGAACAATGAGCAGCCATCTCATTCAGCGGTTGGTACGGGCAGGCGGCTATGGCAGTATGGCATGCTTTATAAGAAAACGATTATTGTTGCACTTATATTTCTTATTATTGCTGTAGCTGCTGAAGTTGTTGGACCGATAATTGCTAAGCAAATTATTGATAAGCATATTACGAGCATTAATCGAGTGTGGCACTATGTAGAAGAAGGTACGCCTAATGCTATTGCATTAGGAGATAAATGGCTTGTACGTGAGGATAAGCTTGCTGATATGCAGCTATCTTTAGGAACAGCAAACTTTGTCCAAAAGGGGCTAACATTTACACTGGTGGACGAGGGTAACACGGAAGCCCAGGGAGTAAAGCTGAGCAAGGGAGAGCTGTACCAGTTTTATAAGCCAGAAATTAAACCAATTATTTCTCTTTCTCTTATTTATCTTGCACTATTAGCGATTACAGCGATTTTTATTTATGGTCAGCGTATTTTACTGCAAACTGCTGCAAATCGTATCGTGCAAAAATTACGTCATGATGTTTTTGCTCATACTCAACGGCTGCCGGTTCAATATTATGATCACTACGCAGCTGGTCAAATTGTATCGCGGGTAACGAATGATACAGAAGCAATTCGTGAGCTTTATGTTGGTGTTATTGCTAACTTTAGTATGGGGATAGTCTACATTGTTGGAATATATGCTGCAATCTTTATTATGGATGAGCAATTAGGTTTAATCACTTTGCCTTTTATTCCAATTTTATTCGTATGGATTTATGTGTATCGTCGCTTTGCAACGAAATATAATCGTATCTTGCGTGCGAAGCTAAGTGAAATTAATGCGACGATCAATGAATCGATTCAAGGAATGCCGATTATTCAAGCTTTTCGTAAGGAAAAAGCAATGAAGGAAGAGTTTG
Organism: Paenibacillus sp. plas6; assembly: GCF_057221655.1. Classification (NCBI taxonomy): domain Bacteria; kingdom Bacillati; phylum Bacillota; class Bacilli; order Caryophanales; family Paenibacillaceae; genus Paenibacillus; species Paenibacillus sp. plas6. Next base: position 2,431,588 of record NZ_CM170151.1, read on the forward strand.
AGGAACTAAGCACTTATTATTTTAAGTATCAAAATAAAATGCTTAGTCTAAACTCCTTAACCTCACATAATTTGCTTAACTTATTGCGCAACATTGTCTATGTCGTCATTATTGTGCTGTTTTTTTATAACATGTTTAGTTCAGCGATTACAGTAGGTCTGTTGTTTGCGTATGTTGATTATATTAATCGACTGTTTAATCCGATCGTCGGGATTGTTAACCAACTTTCTAACCTTGAAGTGGCACGTGTGTCGGCGGAGCGGGTATTCACGCTAATGAATGAACCAGGTGTTGATGTGGATGAAGGACATATTCCTCGTTACCGCGGAGATGTCGCATTCCATAATGTGAACTTTGCCTATAAAGATAACGAGTATGTCTTAAAAAATATTAGCTTTTCTGCAAAGCAGGGCGAAACCATTGCCTTAGTAGGTCATACTGGTTCAGGAAAAAGCTCAATCCTCAATCTATTGTTCCGCTTCTATGATATTAAGCATGGCAGTATAACGATAGATGGAGTGGATATACGAGAATATTCCAAACAGCAAATACGTGAGCATATGGGAATTGTATTACAAGATCCGTTTCTCTTTACAGGAACCATTGCCTCAAATGTTAGCTTGAACAATCCTAAAATTAGCCGTGAGCGAGTAATTCAAGCTTTAAAAGATGTAGGGGCATATGAAATGTTTATGGCTTTGCCAAACGGAATAGATACTGAGGTTATCGAGAAGGGCAGCACGCTATCCGCAGGACAACGTCAATTAATTTCGTTTGCACGTGCGCTAGCCTATGACCCAGCTATTCTTATTCTTGATGAAGCAACAGCAAGCATAGATACTGAAACTGAGGCAATTATTCAAAATGCGCTTGATGTTTTGAAGCGTGGACGTACGACATTTGTCATTGCTCATCGTCTGTCGACGATTCGCTCTGCCGATCAAATTCTTGTGCTAGATCGCGGAGTTATTGTTGAGCAAGGCAATCATGATTCACTAATGGAGAAACGCGGCAAGTATTACCTTATGTATCAGCTTCAGGGCGGCGGGGCAGCAGTTGTTTCCTAACCGACAGTCATCATATTAGATATTATAAAAAGTCGTGAGCAAGGATTGATGCTCACGACTTCTTTTATTTAATAACTATTTAGTAAAGGAATGGAGAGCTCTATAAAAGCGAAGAAATGCTGATTCCTGCGCAGGGAATAATAGATCTCGAAAGCTATATAATCGTAGCTAATTTGTGAAATTTAGGAAAAAGTTGTTTGATGGACAAATAGTTCGGTGATAGAATAGTTTCATAATGAAACTATTTATAGAAGGTAAAGGAGGTGGGAAAGTGGCTTCAGATCAAGTAATGGCTCAAATCGTTGAACGCTATGAACGAGCGACCTTTTTAATAGAAAGGCGAATGTTTCGCAAAATAAAAGAGGTGCTACCGGGAGATATCACGTCTGAACAGTTATTTATTATTCGATATTTAATGCGTAACAATGGAGTAACTTCTTCAGAGCTTGCAGATCAGCTTTGCGTTGGAAGAAGCACGATTACTTCAATTTGTAATCGCCTTTTTAGCAAGGGCTTGATTGAACGGACAACCAATCAAGCAGATCGGCGCGTCGTCTATTTGACCTTAACGGATGAAGGGCGTCGCGAGTACCATACTATGGAGCGAGCCATTTATAAGATTATTCAGCCTTATCTGGATAAAATCGGTGAACGTAAGGGCTTTGAATTTATTGAAGTATTAGAGTTTGTTGCCGACATATTAAAGCATGATATTGAGGAGGAACAAGTTTGAAATCAATCTTAAAAGCTAGATGGTTTGTACTTGTACTTTGGCTTGTCGCTGTTGTTGTGATGATGGTTACTGCGCCAAACTTAGGAGAGCTCGTTAGAGAAAAAGGGCAAATTACTGTGCCAGACAACTACTCTTCGTCGCTTGCCAATGAGCTGCTTGCTGAAAAGAGCAGCAGCAGAAGTGAGGATGGTGATGCAAGTGAGGGTAACTCTACCGCACTAGTTTTTTATCATGAAGGCGGTTTGTCAGAAAGTGAGAAAAACGAGGTTAAAAATGCTATTGAACAGTTAAAAAATCAACAAGCTGAATTGGGCATTACGAAAATTACGACTCATTTTGAAAATGAACAGCTTAAGGAGCAAATGGTTTCATCCGATCAATCAACTATAATTGTTTTACTTAATGTTGATTTGCAAGATCGAGAGGCTGAAGTTGTAATTGATGAATTATATGCTGCGTTGGACAATGTTTCAATCGAACATTATCTTACAGGCAGCTGGATTATTAGTCAGGATGTTTTACTTAGCTCAGAGGAGGGCTTAAAGCGGACAGAGCTAATTACTGTAGCATTTATATTAGTCGTATTATGTCTTGTTTTTCGCTCGGCAGTTGCTCCGCTTGTGCCGCTACTAACTGTGGGTTTATCATATCTTGTTGCACAAGGCGTTGTATCTTATCTTGCTGAGTATACAGATTTTCCTTTGTCGACGTTTACGCAAATCTTTATGCTAGCCATTCTATTCGGGATAGGAACTGACTATTGTATTTTGCTTATTAGCCGCTATAAGGAAGAAATGAGCAAGCATGGAGATAAATATGAAGCGATTTTAACAACGTATCGTACAGCGGGGCGTACAGTATTTGTTTCCGGCATCGCTGTGCTTGTCGGCTTTAGCGCAATTGGGCTTTCGACTTTTATTTTATATCGTTCTGCAGTTGCAGTAGCAGTTGGTATTGTTATTATGCTAATTGCGCTTTATACCATTGTTCCATTCTTTTTATATACGTTTGGTACAAAACTTTTCTGGCCTAGTACTAAAAAAATTGAACATGGTCATAGCAAGCTATGGGATAAGGTAGGTGCCTTTTCCTTAAATAAACCGATCTTTTCATTATTAATTATTGCTATCATTATTGTTCCGTTACTGTTAACGAAGGACGATCTTGTTTCTTACAATTCATTAGATGAAATTGGAGAAAAGTACGACTCAGTTAAAGGCTTTAACATTATTGCAAACAATTTTGCACCAGGTGAATCTATGCCCACGACAATTGTCGTGAAAAGTGAACAGCCATTTGATAATTCAGAAGGGATGGCGATTATAGAGCGGACAACACGTGCGTTGCTTCAGTTAGACGGTGTGTCAGGTGTACGCAGTGCTACCCGTCCATTAGGTGAGCAGATGGATGAGTTTCTCGTCACCGATCAAGTCAGCTTGCTGGAAGATGGATTGTCACAAGGGCAGGATGGATTAAATGAAATTGCCAATGGTTTATCTGAAGCTCAAGTGGCATTAAATGAACATACACCACAGCTTAACACTGCGATTTCGGGGGCACAGGAGCTTGTCGATGGCAGCAAAAAACTGCAAGATGGCGTTAATCAGCTATCTAAAGGATTAACAGAAATTAGCTCTGGCATGGAGCAAGGAGCCAAGTCCGCTGAGCAGCTTGAAGCGGGACTTAAGGAGCTGGAAGATAATGCGCTTAAGCTTGCCGCTGCGAGCGATCAATTACTACAAGGATATCGTGAGCTTTATTCAGGTGGGCAGCAGCTTTCAGCTGGATATACAGAGATTGCAAAACAGCAGGCTACGTTAGCTGAAGGCTTGGCAGGAATTGAGCAAGGAATGCAAGGACTGCAAGCCCAGTACCCAGAGCTTGCTGAGGATGCTGCCTATCAAGCGTTAGTTGCTTCGATGCAGCAACTATCTGCTGGAGCAAAAGCATTATCGACGAGTATGCAGGAGTTGAATAGCGGACTAACAGGTTTGCTTGGCGGTTTAGCTCAAGCAAATAGTGGCTTAGAAAGCGCAAGTAGCGGACAACAAGCATTTTCAAACGGTATGAAGCAGGTAGCAAGCGGCATTAGTGCATTGCGTGAAGGTTTACAGCAGCTTGCTGCTGGTTCTAAGCAAGGCAGCAATCAAGTTCCGCTTATTGCAGATGGTCTTGGCGGGATCGCTGACGGCGGAACGCAATTAAAACAAGGCTTTGTTGACATCCAAGACCAGCTTAAGCAATTAACAGATGGGCTAGGACAAAGTGTTGATGGCTTGCAGCAAGTGACAGAAGGCTTTAATTCAGCACAAGATTATTTGCAAGGACTAGTTGAATCTCCAGATAAGGAGTTAGCTGGTTGGTATATGCCAAGCGAAGCAATTACAAGTGAGGATTTTGCCCCTGTGCTGGAGCAATATATGTCTGCTGATCATAAGATTATTACGCTCGATGTAATAATGGAAGATAATCCTTACTCGATGAATTCAATTGACGTAGTAGACGGATTATTGCCTGTAGTTGAAGAGCAACTGGCTGGTACGGAGCATGAAGGAGCAGAGGTTCAAATTGCAGGTATAACGAGTATGAACCATGACTTAAAAACTTTAAGCGATGAGGATTATTCTCGCACCGTAACGTTAATGCTGATAGGTATATTCATTATTTTGCTGTTGTTATTCCGATCCATTGTTATTCCGATTTATCTTGTATGCTCGTTATTAATTACGTACAGCACGTCTATGGCGATTACAGAGTTAATCTTTGTCGATATTGTAGGATTATCTGGCGTAAGCTGGGCAGTACCATTCTTCGGCTTTGTTATGCTTATTGCGCTTGGTGTAGACTATAGTATTTTCTTAATGGATCGCTTCAAAGAAAATAGTGATATGTCGCCTACTACAGCTATTCATGAAGCTATGAAAAGCATGGGTTCAGTAATCATATCTGCGGCAATTATATTAGGAGGCACTTTTGCAGCAATGCTGCCATCAGGCGTTATGAGTTTGTTGCAAATTGCTACGCTTGTTCTATGTGGACTTATGCTGTACGCGCTAATTATTTTGCCATTATTTATTCCTGTAGCGGTTAAGCTATTTGGAAAATATAATTGGTGGCCATTTATTAGAAAGTAAGAGGGAAAATATGATGAAGCGAATTATGATTGTATTTACTGGCGGTACAATCGGCAGTTTAAAAGAATCACAATCAATTGATGTGAGCAGCTCGGGATCTTATCTTATTATTGAGCAATATAAGAAGCAGTATGGCGAGGAGGTTGAGTTCGATACGATTCAGCCGTTAAATCTATTGAGTGAAAATCTTCATGCTCAGCAATGGATAGACCTCGCGAAATGCATTCGCAGCATTCCGCAAGAGCAATATGCGGGCATTATTGTAACCCACGGGTCTGATACATTAGCTTATAGTGCGGCAATGCTTGGCTATATGCTCTCGGCAACGCAGATTCCTATTGTGCTTATTGCCAGCAACTATCCATTGGATGATGAACGTGCCAACGGCCTTAGAAATTTACGCGAGGTAACCCAATGGATAAAGCGGCAAGCTCCGCCAGGTGTGTTTGTAGCTTATGAAAATGATCGCGGAGAATGTAGACTGTATTTGGCTACGAGAATTATGCAATGTGAGTCATTTACAGATCAATTCCGTTGTCCGTATGAGCTTAATTTAGGGATATTACGCGATGGAGAGTGTCAATTGCAGCAAGATGTACGCAATCCTTCGCTTGCAGAGCTAGCTCCTGCCAATCATCGCTGGGGCGATGCAATTAGCAAGCTAGAGCAATTAAACAGTGATATTGTCTATATTAAGCCTTTTCCTGGGCTTAACTATGATTTGTATCAGTGGGCTGATAAGAAACCAAGAGCGATTTTACATGAGCTCTATCATTCTGCCACAGCGTATTCTTTGCCAGATGGTTCTGCGTCATTACCAGCCTTTATTGCTCGTTGTCAGCAACAAGGTATAGATGTATACTTAGTGCCTGCCAAGAGCTTAGAGGAAGCACAGTATGCCTCTACTGCTCGTTTGCTGGAGGCTGGCGGTAAGCTGTTAGCTGGGATGGCTCCGGAAGCAGCTCTCACGAAACTGATGCTGGCTTACTCATTACTTACAGATCGTGAGGAAATATTTGCGTTTATGAGCGATGAGGAGCTTTATTACGAGCTGCATCGAGCTAAACACGAATAGATAGGTTGTGCTATACAAAATAAAGATTACTTCAATTCATATTTATCATAGTAGTTAAAAAGTTGGATGAGGCATTGTAATGCCGCTATCCAACTTTTTGTTTTATTCAGGTTTAAAACATGCGAGCTTACAATAGCACCATCCTACTATTAGAAAGCGGTTAAGTCTTCACAACACCAACTGCTCGGACAGACGAGGTTTTTGAAGGAATTAAAGATACAGTGGAAGAAGTTATAAAAATCACTAAAATATGATGTATACTTTGAACATTAACCTGCAACAACGCTTACAATCCAAAAATCATTTACTTATTAAATAATAAATAATAAAGGAGCTGAAATATGATGCTGACTGATGAAATTCAATTGTGGGAAGATGGAGAAGGTGCCAAGCTGCAATTATATGTACAAAAAAATTCAACAGAATTTCAAAGCGGAAAAAGACGCCCAGCCATTATTGTATGTCCTGGCGGTGCTTATTTATGTACATCTGATCGTGAAGCAGAACCTGTTGCTTTACGGTATGCTTCTCGCGGCTATCATGTATTTGTTCTTCGTTATACGACGCATTATAAGGAAATTAATTTTGACCTATTTACGGATCCTCCGCAAGGCAACCCGAAAAGTGCTTATCCGCAGCCTTTACTGGATTTAGCGAAAGCAGTGCTTACAGTGAGGGAGAGAGCAGATGATTGGCTTGTTGAGACTGATCAAGTGACGGTATGCGGGTTTTCCGCAGGCGGTCATCTCGCTGCAAGTCTTGGTGTTCATTGGCAGGATGATTACTTAAGCACACAGCTTAATGTTTCATCATCGCTGTTAAAACCTAATGCGTTAATTCTTGGATATCCCGTATTCGACTATACATTGATGAAAGCTAAGATTGAAGCGAACCCAAGTAAAGAGACAACTGCTTTTTGGAATTTAGCAAATCAAGCAGTGTTCGGCAAAGCAAATCCTAGCGATGCGGAACTTATCGAGCGAAGTCCTATCACGCATGTTTCCTCTTTAACGCCTCCTTGTTTTATTTGGCACACTGCAGGTGATTCGCTTGTATACGCTGAAAATTCACTTCGCTTTGCAATGCGGTTGGCTGAAAAAAATGTACCGTATGAGCTGCATATTTTTGCCGATGGCGATCACGGCTTGTCATTGGCAGATGAGACAACAGCGAGAGGGTCAAAGGATATCATCCCACAAACAGCAGTTTGGTTCGATTTAGCGATCAACTGGTTGAAAAATATACATAAGGGAAAAGGTTAACCATGAATAGAAAAGGTTGGATGAGATAAACTATCTCAATCCAACCTTTTGATATTTTGCTTCCTAAATCAGTAACCAAGCTGACTTCTCAAACTCATTATTTTTTACTGCTGCCTGCATCTTTATTTTTATCTTTTAGCGGCAGGCTGTTAACGTAGCTATCAGATAACTGAAGAAGTTCAAGAGCTCGTTGGAACTCTTCCTCTGTAGCACCTTCTGTACCTACACTAGCATCAGATAAGGAGTAATGTTTACCATCTTCATAACCGCTGCCAGATAGGAACAGTTCCTCACTTGTTAAGAAGGAACCAGTCGGCAAGTAATAACGCTGCGGCAATAGATTATCTTTATTGTTTAAGATGTCTTGCCCAAAGTGAATTTGACCATCTAATGATACACCTAGCAAATTCGCTACAGTTGGCAAAATATCAACCTGTCCACCAATCTGACTAAATACTTTTCCTTCTGTTACCCCTTCATTAACGATAACAAGTGGAATATTAATCATATCCGTATACGTGTACTCACGGCCGTAAATTTCTTTCATTAAATCCATCTCATGGCTGTCTAGTGAGTAGATTGGCAAGCCAAGGTGGTCACCATAAATGACAATTAAGCTGTTATCCCAAATACCTGTTTCTTTTAAGTTTTCAATGAATTTACCTAATTGTTGATCGGCATAATGTTGGGAAACAATATAATCACCAACAAGAGTATTATTATAGCGCTCAGGTAATGTAATGAGACGTTTATCATCTGGAATTGTAAATGGATGATGTGCCGTCATCGAAATGACCTGTGCATAAAACGGTTGCCGGGATTGATTAAATTCAAGCAACTTATCCATCGTTTTACGATAGAGTACTTCATCCGATGGACCAAAAAATACCGTATCTTCATCACCAAAATATTTTGCGTCAAAGTATTGATCAAAGCCTAACGATTCATATAACTCGCCACGATTCCAGAACTCCACGACATTTGTATGGAAAGTAGCAGAATGATAACCTTCCTGCTTTAGCAGCTTAGGAATGCTAGGCAGCTCACGGTCAACATACATCTGTGTCGCTGCCCCGCGCGGCGGAATATACAATGAAGTGTTGACTACATATTCTGCGTCAGATGTATTGCCTTGTCCTACTTGTTGATAAAATTTATCAAAATAATAGCTTTCTTTAATAAGCTTATTCAGATTTGGCATTATTTCTTGTCCTTCAATTTTTAGATCAACAAGAAAGTTTTGCATTGATTCCATTTGGATAATAATTAAGTTTTTACCTTTTGCAGAACCTTGCAATAGCGGTTGTTCAACTGGATGAATCTTTTTAATATCGTTGATGTAGCTTTGTGTTATTTTTTCTGGTTCTACAAGTTCCTGTTCTTTGCTAGAGAAAATCATATACGCTTCGTAATTGAGGATACCCATTTGTTCTGCTTTTACAATTTCGTTCATACTCGCGCGGTTTGGCACGATATTAAATAAGCACAAAACTAATGAAATAATCGTTAGTGACAATGCAACCTTTCGACTGCTTGGCTGATTGAATTTAGCTTTCCAATCAATATCTCGTTTTTTCTTAATTAATAATGCGGCAAAAATGATTACATCAGTAAAGATAAACAAGAAGTACGGATCCATTAATGAAAATACGCTATTTTTTACTGCTGTTACTTGATTGACTTGCGCCAAAGCAAAGTATGTTACAATGACTCCGTAGTACTTGTAATACATGATGACCGCAAATAAAATAGTAGTCATGAGCAAATTGGAGATTAAATAGTAGAGCATTTTCCGCTTTTTAGCAAAAGCTTCGATTAAGCTAAATACAATTAATACGAATGGCAGCTCTTTTAATAAAACCATCCAGGATGCTCCATCTTCGAAGATAACAAACCAAGCTAGAGCACTTTTTAGCAGCATGATAAAAGAAAAGAACAAAATTGGCGGCATACTAAAAATGCGTTTGTAGCTTTCTTGTAACACCATACATCCTACCCTTCATAATTCTATATATTCTGTATTCATTAAAGCTTTATAAGTGATATAATACTTACTTATTATGCTGCTCAATGATGTTAATGTCAAAATCGAAAAAATGTAAATTGATCACAATTTTACAGTTTAGACATCAAATCAATACAGTTCATCCCTGTTTCCTCAAAAAAGAGCGCATTTTTTAAAGGGATTTTATTAAGGAGGCAATATAAACATGAAGTTAGGCAGGTTATTATTATTTTTACTCTCCCTTGCCGTATTAATTGCAGTAGTCGTATATTTTGTAGGTCAGAAGCAAGATCAGAAGCAAGCAGGTATAAACCCAACATCAAATGCAATTACTAACAATGACGAAAATAAAGGAGATAAAGTTGCAGAAGGCACAACAATTCAGCCTACGGATGACGTTTCGCAAAATAAAGATTTAAGCGAGACAGAGCCAGGAGTATCGGAACAACCAATTGAACCGGATACTAATGCTGAAAGCATTGGAGTTATCGTTAATCCAAATTTTAAACTGCCTGACAATTATGAGCCAAAAGATCTTGTTTATCCAGATGTTCGCTTTACTTTTAATGAAAAGATTGAAAAACGGATGATGCGAGAAGAAGCTGCTCATGCGCTCGAAAAAATGTTTGAAGCTGCGGAGGTTGATGGCATTTACTTAGCAGGCGTGTCCGCTTATCGCTCGCATAGCACCCAAACTGCACTTTTTAATCGCTATGTGGAACGTGACGGCTTAGAAAAGGCGAAAACCTACAGTGCCGAGCCCGGAACAAGTGAACATGAAACTGGGTTGGCAATCGACGTTTCAGGTAGTGATGGTAAGTGCGCTGCGCAGGATTGCTTCGCAGATACGGTTGAAGCGGTATGGCTCGAAAATAATGCAGCAAAATTTGGCTTTATTATACGATATCCAAAAGGTAAAGAAGATATAACAGGTTATAAATATGAGCCATGGCATTTGCGTTATGTGGGCGTAGAAATTGCTGAATATATAGCTGAACAAGGAATTACATTAGAGGAGTATTACGGTGTAGAACCAGTAAAGCGTTAAATAACAGTGAAGGAGATTTAAGAAATGGTTATTGGGCAGCAAATATATTTGGTCATTACAATTCTTAATATCTTTCTTGCTATGACAATAATTTTCCTTGAACGGCGTAATGTAAGCTCAACATGGGCATGGGTTATGGTACTATTTTTTATTCCGATAGTTGGCTTCGTACTTTACTTGATTTTAGGACAGAAGTTCAAAAAACGTAAATATAGCAAGCTGCTTGGCATAACACCGAGCATGATTCAGGATCTTGTGCTAGAACAGCGAAGAAAGCTTTATTCTGGAGAGCTTGATTTTGCTGGTCCTGAGGTTGAACATTATGCTGATCTTATTGCTATGAATTTAACAACTGATTTTTCATTGTTTACTTCTCGTAATGAAGTAGATATTTATACAGATGGCAATGAAAAGTTTAATGCACTTATTGATGATATTGAACAAGCTAAACATCATATTCATCTTGTGTACTATATTGTTCGCGATGATGAGCTAGGTAGACGGCTAATGCGTGCCTTAACAAAAAAAGCTCGTGAGGGAGTTGAGGTTCGCTTTCTTTACGATCATGTTGGCAGTCATCGATTAACTAGAAAGTTCTTTCAAGAGTTTCGTGAAGCAGGCGGCAGAGAAGCAGCCTTTTTCCCATCTCGTATACCGCTGCTTAATATAAAAATTAATTTTCGCAACCATCGTAAGCTAGTTGTTGTTGATGGTCAAATTGGTTATATTGGCGGTTTCAATATTGGCGATGAATATTTAGGCTTAAATAAACATTTTGGCAAGTGGCGGGATACCCATTTGCGAATTAAAGGAGACGCTGTTTTACAGATGCAAGCACAGTTCATGATGGACTGGAATATTGCTGTGAAAGACAAAATTAGCTTCGATCGATTGTATTATCCAACAATGCCTGAAACCTATAACAAGCATATTGGTATTCAAGTTGTAGCAAGCGGACCGGATTCCGAGTTCCAAGAGATAAAAAATTCTTACATTAAGATGATTTATTCGGCTAAGCAATCCGTTTATTTACAAACGCCATATTTCGTTCCTGACGGCAGCTTATTAAATGCGTTACGTACTGCGGCGTTGTCAGGCAAAGATGTTCGCTTAATGATTCCGAGCAAGCCCGATCATTTCTTTGTATTTTGGGCGACGCAATCTTATTTGGAGGATTTACTATCTTGTGGAGTAAAGGTTTATCGCTATGAAGCAGGTTTTTTACATGCGAAGACATTAGTGGTTGATGGCATGGTTGCTTCAGTAGGGACAGCGAATCTGGATATTCGCAGCTTTAAGCTTAATTTTGAAATGAATGCATTTATTTATAACCAAGCGGTAGCAGAGCGACTGGAGCGAATCTTCCATGAAGATATGAAAGCCTCGCATTTGCTTACCTTAGAGGAATATCAGCGCAGACCGCTGTTTCATCGCTTTAAGGAGTCTATTTCAAGGCTCTTAAGTCCTATTTTATAGCCTTATTGGCAGAAATAATTGACGTCAGTCGATATTAGATTTATACTTAGTCTAACATAGAAGGAGGGTGGAAGGAATGGCTCAAAAAATAAACTTAACAGTACAGCGTAGAGCGATACTAGAGGTTGTTCAAGAGTCGGATGATCATCCAACAGCGGCAGATATTATTGAGCGTTTGCGTAATAAAGGGTTTAACTTCGCTTATGGAACTGTATATAATTCCTTGCGTTATTTGACAGAGGTTCAGCTAATTAAGGAGTTAAAGCTTGGCGAATCCGTTAGTCGCTATGATGCCCGTACGGAGGAGCACCAGCACATTGTTTGTACATCCTGTGGCAATGTTGAGGAGGTAATGGTTGATATTCCGCAAGCATGGCTTGAGCAAGTGGCAGAACAGACGAAGTATACGATACAGCATCCCCATATTGTTATGGAAGGATTGTGTGAAAAATGCGCGATCAAACATTAATAGCTTCAACGCAGTCAACGCAAGAATTGCATATATCGTTATGCAGTATGACGAAACGAGTTATGATTGTTAGTCTTAATTTAGAACGCATGAATAATCTCATGGTATCATTATCGAATGCTTGCTTTGACTTGTTTTGCTTGCATGGATTAGATGAGAATTTGCTAAGCTCACTAAAACCAGACCTAATTATATATGATGCTTTGCCTTTGCCGCAGCTTGAGATAGATTTGCTCAAACGTGATGAACAGCTATTGCGTAATATAGCAGATATAGGTATACCAAATATTATCCTAATGGATGAACAGCAACTAAACGATCCTGAGAGCCAAATTGAGCTTAAAGGGTGCGAAGTCATGCTTTGGCCAGTTGATGCTGGGACAGTACTTACTAGAATAGATGAATTGTTTAAGATGAATTCTGCTGCACCGAGCTTACAGGATATTCTGCTATTTAAAGATTTGATGGTAGATTTAAAGAAAATGGTTGTTACGAAAAATGGGGAGCGGATTGAGTTAACAAAAACAGAGTACGATTTGCTGCTGCACTTTTTGACCTCTGATGGTTCAGTACAGAGCAGGGAGCAGTTGTTAGATGTTATCTGGGGACTTCAGTTTTTTGGTGGAAGCAATGTTATCGATGTGCATATTAAAAGCTTGCGCAAAAAATTGGAGGATAGTGCAGTTGACCCTAAATATATTGCAACGGTACGCGGTGTTGGCTATCGTATTGCAGATTAGTAATAAAATATCGTTTTTAAGGGTTGCTTAGTGTGCTGGCTTACTTGTCGGTCTTAAGCAACCCTTTATTTTTGCCATACATTGAAGGTTTACTTATTTTATTAGTACACTTAATTGGATGAGTTATTGATTGCAGAGTATTGACTAGATACAAGCCATATTTTACAGGTTGAACGAATAAGCGGTAGCAACTGATAAATGATAAAGCTAATAAAGGTTACCCATAGCATTGATAATGCATGGATCGATAAACTGATAAGTCCGTAAAGCATGGCAATAATCAGTGCGAGTAGAACGATTTTTTGAATATGCTTCAAACTGCTTGTGAATGCCTTAGTTAGCGGCAATGCAGAACCAATGCCAAGCTGAACTAAATAGCCGATAATACTTATGAGCGCTGTCCACATAAGAAATGCCAACCATTTCCAGGCAGAGGAAGTAAGCAGTGTTTGCAGGGCGACGGCTTTATTGCTTTCCTGAAATAAGGGAGAGAGAAGCCATAATAGTGGAACGATAATAAGTAAGCTTTTGAACCAGTATAACAGCATCATTGGCTTCCAACATGTGCGCACTCCTTTAAGAAAGCTGGACTGCTGCTCCCCGTTGCTCATTGCGTGAACGCTGTAAAATATGCCGCTTTGCCAAAGTGGAGTGATAAGCATACGCAGCAGTAATAGCAAAAAGAAAGCGAGCAAATAAGGTGATAATAGATCTGTTTTTAACAGTTGAAACTGAACTTCAATCCAGAACAACTGCAAAGCTTCAGGGCTAGCTGTAATCGAGGGGTAACGCAGCAGGAAAGGGGCTGCAATTTGATCAATGGTACGAAACAAAAGAAATCCCCAAAGTGCTTGATATAAAAAGAGCAAAAGGTTGATTTTGAAATGCTGAGTTGTAATGCGCCAGCCTTGTCGTAACCGTTGAGACATATGGTCTACCCTCCTATAACTTTTTATGGTTTGCTACAATTGCTTCGATGCACAGGAAAAGCACATCGGAGGTATCTTTTAAGCCAAACGTATGACTACCAACTAAATAAGCGCAGCAGCAAATCAACAATGGATGTAGCAGAAATAGCGACAGCTTTACGCTCTTTCAGTGGCAGCTCAACACGCATAAAGTTATTGTTAAGATTAGCATCCAGCTTATTGGTCTGCTCAGGATCAAGCTTCACATATAAGAGTGGAACTTCTGAGCGTTCGATAAAGTGGGTATTCGCATTTAGACCTATCTCCCATGAACGACGAATTTTTTGACCATCTGCATAAGTGAGCTCAATCGGTATTGTTCGGTTTACTGCACTATTTTGTGCTAACAACAAGCTATATTCATATAAAGTAGTATCTTGCTCATTGATTTGCTTTGTATCAATTTGAACAATGGAAAGATCATTTGCTTCATTAGAATAAACGTACCTATCAAAATATTGCTGCCAAGACTGTTTAGTTAACCTTTCAAGTAAGGATTGAAATTGTTCAGTAGTCGGATGTTTAAATTTATACGTTTGAAAATAGCTCCGCATTAGCTTAGTCATCATTGGCTGACCAATGATTTGCTCAATATCGAGCAAGAGCAGTTTGCCTCGCATATAAACATTTTCAGCGTAGTGCTGATGGTTATTATATTCCCATGCATTAAGTTTTAGTGGAGCTCGATTAGTCATATAAGAAGCTTCGACGCGATAATTGCTTGACACACCATAGGCATTTTCCATTACCTTATCTTCTGAGTAGGAGGTAAAGGCTTCATCTAACCATGCTTCCTCAAATTCATTGTTAGCGATAATTCCATACCAATATTGATGTGCAATTTCGTGAATAACAGTGCGCTCCAGCTCGTAGCCAGGGCTCTCTTTATCGGCTGCTAATGCAGTAACAAGCGTTGGATACTCCATGCCTCCTGCACCTGAGGCACCAGTTGGCGGCACAACAATCGATAATGTGCTGTAAGGGTATGAGCCATAATGCTTGCCAAAATAAGATAATGCTGACGAAGCGGCATGAAGATAACGATCTGCCAGATTTTCGTGTAATGGATCCACATAGAGTTTAATTTTTACGCCAGGAATCGTTTCAGAAGAAAAGGATGATTCACGCGTAATAAAATGTGGTGAAGCTGCAAACGCAAAATCATGCACATCCTCAGCATAAAATTGAACAACCTTTCGTCCTTCTCCAAGATTAGTAGCCTTTGTTTGTAAACCTGTGGCAGCGACAATATAGTTTTCTGGTACATGAATTTTTACTTGATACACACCGAAATTACTGTAGAATTCAGAATTGCCATGATATTGATGTACATTCCAGCCATCGGTACTGCGTCCTCTCGTTCCTGCTTTTTCATAAGCGGCTACTTTAGGAAACCATTGACCAGCCATAATAAAATCACCATAATACCCCATTCTGGCAAATACTTCTGGTAGCTTAACCTCAAACGTTAATCGAAAGCTTACTTCTTGTCCTGAATAAAGCGGTTCAATCAATTTAAACATTGCGACGGTTCTGTCATTCGTATTGCCGTCATCAGGGGCAACGTACTTAAGTCGCGGCAGCAAGCTTTCACCTTCAAGTGTTTCAAGGCTTGTCAGGTTTATATAGCCTTGGCTATTTTTTGTCGCCACGTCTGTGCGAAGTTTTCCACCTGATTCCTTCATAAAAGTAGTTTGTGGTGATTGAAATGCGTTAGCATAAAGCAGTAAATAAAAATCATGGACTGGTTGTTTTCCAGGATTGCGCCAAGTAATCACTTCTTCACCAATAAGCATCCGCTCTTCTTCATTAAGAGTTACTTGAATGTGATAATTGACGATTCGTTCACTTAATGCTGGTTTAGCAGTAATATTGTTGAGATCGTTGCCTAATGGCTGTGAAATGCCAGGCTTGGACTCACTGGAGGCAAGTGCAGCTATAACTGGTTCAATAACAGGATTTGCCTCAGTAGCGGCAGATTGAATAGCTTGGGCAGGTGTTAACGCATACGTAAATCCTGATTGCCATGCATGCTGAAATTGATACGGCCATGCAGCAAACAAGAATACAACAATGAGTAAACCAAGCAATAGATAAGAATATGGCTTTTCAGACATCGTACGATTCCCTCCCGTTGACAAGCATCTACAGCATGTATATGTTGGCTTTTCCAATAATATTAGCTAAAATAGAATTAATGTATTGGAAGGTGTGAGAAAAGTGACTGAAAACATAAATCAACCTCAACAGTCTGAGAAAAAGGAAAAGAAAAATTTATCGCTCAACCTGGTTAGCAATAAAAAACATAGAGGCTTTGGCGCAGGATCCATTGATTTAAGTGATGTAGCTTGTGTCATGATCGATAATGGTGAAGCTTACATTGATGTAGGAGCCCTCCATGCTAAAAGTAAAATTGAACGCGGCATTAAATTTACTCCAAATAAGGAGGATACACCGAATGGTCGTCCTTGCTGGGTCGTGTGGGTAGCAGTTGAACGCGATGAGGAGGGAGCTTATTATGCAGGTGCAGCATCCTGTGAAATGCTGATTGATAGTGAGGCAAAGCGTGGATGGAAAATTCTTGCTGATCATGTTAATCGACTTGATGCTGCAATTAAACGCAGATACGTTCTTGATAATATTGGGCCAGTCGAAAAAGCTGCACTGCGCAAGCTGTTGATGGAGCACAATATTGAATGGTGGAATCGTTCTCCAGAGGAGCTTAAAAATTTGTTAGCTTAGATGACTACAGCAGTTTTTAGGTTTAACAACAATGATTTAGCCCATATTCTCAACTTGCCATATACTCGATGCCCTCTATCTACAAATCAAGTAAATGGATTTTGTAGATAAGGGGTAATAAAAGAGTAAGTAAGGCTTAAGTAGAGAATATGGGCTTAATTGATCTTGCTGGATTTTCCGAAGTAACAAAGCGAATTTGACAACATAGTCTGAGGTGAATGAGATGAAGATCAATGTATTATTAGTAGAGGATGATCCCGTCTGGAGTAAAATGTTAACTATGTTTTTACATAATGAGCCTGATCTCCATGTCATTCATGTCGTAGCGACTAGGGAAGAAGCAGTGTCCTTTTGTACTAACAATCAAGTAGATGTAGTTTTAATGGATCTCAATTTAACGGAGAATCGATTAGATGGAATCGAGGCTATACTGGAGCTGAGCTTAAATAAGTATCCTGCTAAAGTGATTGCTTTAACCTCACTAAGTAATGAACAAGTAATTATTGATGCATTTACTGCTGGAGCAATCTCTTATGTAAGTAAAAGTAATTATCGCAGTATCTCTAAAATAATACGAGAAACCTATCAACAAACTATCCCACAAGAAATATTGCTTAAGGATTATATTCGACTTAAAGAGGCCGAGCAATATAATAAGCTGACAAGTGCTGAAAAGGAAATTGTAATGTTGATCGAGCAAGGCAATACCCGCTCGCAAATCATCAATACGTTGAATAAATCAGAAGGAACATTGAAAAATCAGATTACGACCATACTTCGTAAGTTTAGGGCCAAATCAATGAAAGAAGTTGTGCATAAAATTAAAAGCAGAGGACTTCACAATCAGGAGTCTAAGCTATGATTTTAACATTAATCATTTCTATCTTCTTGGGCACTACTATATTATGGATGAATCCTAGCAATGCATCGCTTAGATGGTTCAGTTATGCAATTTTTGCAAGCGGGTCAGAAATTTTCGCATATGTTCGGTATTGTATATTCGGAACGGTTTGATAAGAAAACAGAACGGCGAATCATGCTGCTTCTACTGCTTATGCTTTTTATTGTACTGCTGCTTACTCCTTTGGGACCGACTCGTAAAATCAACTATGCTGGTAATAACGAGATTCCGATGGTGTTATATGAATGTATTTGTTTATTAAGCAGTGCGTTTTTACTTTTTTGTTCTTATATACGAGAAGAACATACTTTTAAGAAAATAGAGCGTTATTTAACAAATCTATTAGCATTGCCAATACTTATCTCATTAAGTATAGGTTACATGCTGTATATGTTTGATATTGATTTATTTCAAAAAAATTATATTTTATCCTTATATATTTTGTTGCTGTTTTTAGTAATAGCAACGAAGCGCGGCGTGCTCGGTGTGAAAATTAAAATCGAAAGGATGAAAACGGATGCAGCTAAAGGGGCTATGAAAGCTAGCAGCCAGTTTATCAATCATACGATTAAGAACGAGATAAATAAACTCGATATATTGCTGTATCAAATCCGTAGAACAGCTGACCAGCACAACCAGTCAAACAAGGTAATTGAAGAAATAAGTGAGATGGCAACACTTGCAGCAAATTCTGTAGAGCATCTGCAGCAGATGTTACAGAAGGTTAACGAAAAGATTAAAGAGATAGAAGTGAAAATTGAAAAACATGATCTGATTTCTTTATTGGAGCAAATTATTCATCAGTATGAGGTCATGTATAGCCCCGATATTACAATAAACAAAAGCTTTCCCACAACAGCTTTTGTTTACATGGATCCGGTTCATCTTAAGGAAGTTATTATGAATCTGCTAAACAACGCTATCGAGGCAATGGACCATAAAGGAATTATCAATGTCCATGTTATGCATAGTAATAAGCAGGTTACAATAGAAATACAAGATTCGGGTACTGGAATTGAAGCAAAAGAGATTTCTGAAATTTTTGAGCCGTTCTATTCTACTAAACATAACAATTTTGGTTTAGGATTATATTATTGTAAAAATGTAATGCTTAAGCATAATGGTTCAATTGATGTTCGAAACATTACTGGTCAAGGTGCTTGTTTTATTTTACAGTTAAATAAGTAAAAAAGGACTATAAAGCCGCTTATATAAGCGGCTTTTTTTAGTTGTCAAGTCCTATTAAATATATGACTTACATATTATATTGTCGATTGCTATACTTTTAGCTATGACGGAATATGTCGAAAGGGATGAATAAAAGTGAAAATTGAACAAAAACACTTAAAACGAGTAGGAGTTACAACGGCATTATCAGCTTTGGCAATTTGCGTGTTTGCCATCCCTGCTTTTGCAAAGTCTAGTACGACTAAGACAGTTAGTAATGAGCTGCCAATGGAATTTAACGTTGCTCCAAAAATTGATATTGAGGACACCGTCGTTATTTCCTGGAATTCTGAGCTAAATACAAGCTTGAGAACCTACGATGTGACTGAAGGTGAGTCACAAGCAATTTCTTATTATATTAGTCCTGGTGAAGAAAATGATGATGATATTATCGTCGATGTATTTTTGAAGGTGCCAGTGGAAGTTGCTGAAGCCATCGAATCCGTTAAGATTGATGACAATGTAATTGACAGCTTATATACAGAAGATGACTTTGCCTACTATATGGTGAAAGAAGACCTCGAATTTAAAGTAGATGATGAGGATAATCATTTCTTCAAGGATGAGTTCGATATTACATTTAAGAAGACTACGTCGACTACACCATTTACAGCAAGCTTAGTTGCAATGCAAGAGGTAATTGAAGAACCGGAGCCTATTAAAACAGCAACTCCACAAGAAGGCATTTTCTATTCATCTACTTTCCCGGTCGGATCTACTGGCGAAGTAATATATATGTTTAATGCTCCACTAGGGATTGTTAACGGAACTGCTGTTATCAATTTAGGTGGTGGGATTACTGGGTTTGATCTTGCAAACAGCGCATATTATGATGTGAATGGTATTCATGAAGATTTAACAGAATACTACAATGCGGCAAACAAAACATTGACTCTGCCAATTTCCGGAGGGGAAATT
The DNA here is from genome assembly GCF_057221655.1 of Paenibacillus sp. plas6. Classification (NCBI taxonomy): domain Bacteria; kingdom Bacillati; phylum Bacillota; class Bacilli; order Caryophanales; family Paenibacillaceae; genus Paenibacillus; species Paenibacillus sp. plas6. The sequence continues at coordinate 2,451,353 of NZ_CM170151.1, forward strand.
GTGGAATTGTATTTGAATAATGCTACCTTTGCTAGTGTGGCTGGCGGTTACATAGCAACATTAGCTATCGATCAAGATGGCGAAGGTTCTGCTTATTCATTGAGTGATGCAGCCGGTACTGTATACATGTTAGAGTGGTATGATTAATCTGTACACATTATATGAACAAGTGCTTCCCTAAATAAAAAACAACAATTAATTGGGCTGTCCAAAACGTCAGTGAACATTGCTGACTAATGGCACAGTCCTTTTTTAGTAGTTAAGTTTTAGTAGAAGTGATGAAAAAAGACTTCAATACTCTAAGAGCTTGGGAGCAATCCCATTCTCAACATAGATTGAGGTCTTTTTTAGGTATTTAGTCAGTTAAGCGCTCTTTAATTTCCAATAATTCGGGTAGACGCTCAAAAAAGACATCGACAATTTCAGGATCAAAGTGTCTGCCTCTCTGCTCATTAAAATACGTTAAAATTTCATCAAGCTCCCAAGCAGGTTTATAAATACGTTTCGTACTTAGTGCGTCAAATACATCCGCAACAGCAGTAATTCTTCCATAAATATGAATTTCCTCGCCCTTTAATCCGTGAGGATAGCCTGTTCCATCCCATTTTTCATGGTGCTGCTCAGAAATAATTGCCGCTGTATGAAGCAGTTTACGTTGCGAGGAACCTAGCAACTGATGACCAATTAAGGTATGGGTTTTCATAGTTGCAAACTCCTCATCTGTTAGCTTGCCAGGCTTGTTCAAAATATGATCAGGGATCGCGATTTTACCTATATCATGCATAGGAGAAACATCTCGCAGTAGTTCTGCTTCCTGCTGACTTAATCCGTAGCCTAATGCAAGTACATAGGAATAGGCTGCAACACGTTTGATATGATTAGCAGTTTCTCGTGAGCGAAGCTCACTAATTTCACCCATTGCAGATATAATTTCTCGTTGGGTATCGATAATTTCTTGATGTAATATAAAGTTTTCAAGAGACTTTCCAGTGTAAGAAGCAGCAAGTGTTAAATACTCCAAATCTTGAGCAGAGAACACTGCTGATTCGGTTAATTTGTTGATAGCTTGGTATGCACCAATGATTTCATTATCATTATTACGAAACGGGACAGTAATAATAGATTTCGTACGGTAACCTGTTCGTATATCGTTCTCAACATTATGTCTAGGATCAAGATAGGCATCGTCAATCACGATAGGTTTACCCTGCAAAATGGCTGAGCCAACGATCCCCGAGCCAAACGGGATTCTTATTTCTTTAATGCCGTGTGCCACTGTCGTATATAGTTCATTTCGCTCATGATCAATAAGCCACACGGTACAGCGATCGGCAAGTATCATCTCTTTCCCCATATTAGCCATTAGCATAAGCAGTTCATGTAAATCGCGAGCTGCTGATATTTTAGCAACATAGCTAAAGATGATACGCAATAAATGTTCAGGGGTATGCTCAGCTACCACAGTTAATTCCTCCTACCTTATACCCTTCTGTATTCAAATTATACCGCTTAATGCTTGAAAAATATTTCGACACCTATTTTCAAAATCCTGCAATATTCCTAAGAAGTAGATATTATAATCCTGCTTACATGCTTAAAACACTGGTAATAGGTTGACAGTATTAAAATATAAATGGTTCAGCAGTTTATTTTTGTTGAATTATATGGAAAATTACCAGTTCAAAACGATAAAAACTCCTTGTACATCCATATTTTATGGTATAGAATATGGGAAGTAATACCTTTATATTATTTCTATTAGTTCTATTGTCCCAATCTTTTATTCTTGATGTATGCTCTAGAATTGTCGTAAATTGACGGTTCTTCTGCTATATAAAATTAACTTGGAGGTAAAAGAATGAAGAAGGTAAGACAAAGCCTAATTGGTTTGCTTGCAATCCTAGTATTTCTATCGGTTTTATCAGTTCCTTTATCTGTATCTGCTAATGAAGCTAGTAGATTTGCAGATACGAATGGACACTGGGCAGAGCAATCCATTAACAAAGTAGTTGAAGAAGGATTATTTAATGGTGTAACAAAAGATTCGTTTGACCCGCAAGGTTCAATGACTCGTGCAATGTTTATTACAGTTCTTCACCGTTTAGCAGAAAAATTAGACGGTCCTGCTGTTGAGCAGAAAGAGCTGACTTTCTCAGATGTATCTGCTAATGCATGGTACGCTGAAGCTTTGCAATGGGCAGTAAATGCAGATCTAACACAAGGATATGGGAATGGTAAATTCGGTCCTAATGATGAATTAGATCGTGAGCAAATTACTGTTCTAATGGTTAGATTTTTAGAATCTTATTTGGGATATGATTTGAGCAGCTATACATCCGATTCTTTATTTGCTGATGATGAGCAAATTAGTAGCTGGGCTAAAGATGCGGTTTACAAAGCTGTAGCATTAGAGCTTATTAATGGTGAAGGAAACAATCAATTTAATGGCAAAAACAAAGCTAGCCGTGCAGTGGTAGCTGTCATTGCAGAACGTTTCCTAACAGCTTCTGCTAAACTGCAAGCTGAGCAGCCAAAAGAAACTCCTGAACCATCGGTATCCCCAGAGCCAACAGCTTCAGCAGAACCAACTGCTACACCAATTGTTGAAACAGGCGATAGCGGCAGTGGAAGCGGCGGCAACAAAACAATTCAATTGACTAGCGCTACAATTAAACGTAACGGTGCTGATGCAACAGGGGCTACACTTCGCTCTGGCGACGAGCTGACTGTATCAGTAACTCCCGCAAATGCACAAGTATCTGTAAGATGGCTTGTGTATGGTAAAGTTAAATCTGAGCAAAAAACTTATACTGTTCAATCTCTTGATGTAGGTTCTGAAATTGTTGCTGAAGTAACAGGCACAGGTAAATATAGCGGTACAGTAACTACTCCTGCAACAGGTAAAGTTTTAGCAACTGTAGATCTTTCTAATAAAGAAACAAAAAGCGCTCCAGTTGTCGTTGCAGATAATGTCGTTTATAAAGATGCCAACGGTAATGATGTCACTTTGTCAGAAAACGATAAAGTATTGTTTACTGTAGCAGCGTCTGAGGCTGAAGTTCCTGAAACTGAAAAAGATAAAGTAGTTTCAACTCTTCAAGAGCAATTCGCGGATAGCGATGTCAATGTTGAAGAGCTAAACATTAATTATTTTGCAATCGATGCTAATCTATTAGTTGAGCCTGAAGAGGGAGATCCAATTGCAATCCACCCTGTCGGTGAAACAATATTGACACTGTCCAAAGAAACATTTGGCTTTAAAGCAGATGAAGATATTAGCCAGCATATTTTCTTTGTTGGTCACACTAACAAGGACGGTGTAGAGGAAACTGTACCTGGTGAGGTTGTAGAGATTGACGGCGCTCAATATGTGCAAATTAAGCTTAATGGCTTAAGTACAATTTATATCGGTAACGTTCCTCCATTAACAGTAACATTTGATACAGATGGCGGAAGTGAAATTCCAGCTAAAAAAGTTAAACTAGGTGAAATTACACCAGAGGTTGAAGCTCCAACTAAGGACGGATACTTCTTCATTGGTTGGAATATTGACTTAAATAAAACTCCTATTCATAGAGATATTGTAGTTAAAGCGCTTTGGCTTGCTGGAGCAAATGTATCCCAAGAACGTTTAACTATCTTGGATGCCAACGGTGATACAGTAGATAACTATAGCGTTAGCAACGGTGTAGTTAAATTTAATTTGGAAGAAGCTAATGATTATGGCGCTGAGCTAACTTATACATTAATCGTTGAAGCTCCTCAAGGTGCAGCTTCCTATGTATTGAGTGATACGGCAGAATTGTCAGCTGCAGCTAAGGCTGAGGAAGCTGAAGCTTTAAGCGATGGCATTGTTGAGATTCCAGTAGTCATTACTGATGCAGATGGAAAAGTGATTGTAGGTAAGTACCCTTCTTACATTAAATGGTTTGATGAAAATGGAGAAGCAATCATTTTAGAAGCGGTAACTGTAGTGGTTGAAACGGATGCACGTACATCAACTAGAGAGGCTACTATTAATGTCAATCGCGGTGTTGGTAAGCTGGAAGCCATTTTGCTTGCAAAAAATGAAGAGTATAAAGACTACCATGCATACTTAAATGGCAACTTATCAGGCAGCGGTTCATCCAATAACTTTACCCTTAACTTAAATGCTACATTTGATAAGTTTGATTTAAATTGGGATTACAAACTTAATGTTGATTATGCAAATTATAACGGTTTCAAGTTGCTGTTTACTCCTTTTGAAGGTGAATCTTACGCAGAAAAAGCGATTAAAGTAAGTGCATACTATACTGATGAAAATTATGAAAGAAAAGACTTTGCATTCAATTCAAAAGTAAATGAAGAAGGTTTGCTAGAAGTAACTGCTAAAGATAATTTTGATCTAGTGCAATTGGCAGGCAAATCTTATAGTTTCTATTTATATGTAACAGTAGAAGTCGGAGATCGTAAACAGCAAGTTAATGTACGTTTCTACGATGTTTATAACACTAATAATGAATATGAACATGTAACAACTGATCAATGGTCTGAAGTTATTGATGCACTTGGTAAATATGATAACGTTAGCGTATATTACAATGGCGAAGATGTAACTTTGGACAAAGAGTTAGTGCTAAAACCGCAACAAACCCTTCAACTAGGCTCTAACCTTACAATAGCTTCAGGCGGTAAGCTACAATTAAATGGTAATCAGTTCAATGCTGCGTATCTTTATGTAGAGAAAAACATAAATGTTGCTAACGGCGGTAAAATTACAACTAACTCTCAAGAAGCAAATCAAAGAATTTATTCTATTGCAGGTATTCGCTTTTATGGTAATTTTACAGTAGCTTCTGGCGGTGAAGTTGTTATACCAAAACACGGATATCTTGATATTAGCTCTAATGAAAACAATACTATTGTATTTGAACAAGGTTCTGTGTTGAAAACATCTTCTTTGCTTTACATTTATGCAAATATCGAATTGAACGGTGAAGTTAGCATTGATGGTGGTTACGTTAATACTCATAACAATGTCAATATTAATAACAAAATTGAATTGACTAATAATGCAAGATTTTGGTCTTATGCTCAAACTACAATTCAAGAAAACGGCGAATTGCTAGTAGCTAATGGTCAAGTTGGTTTATACGGTAAAACATATATTGAAGGTAAAGTCACTTTGCAAAAAGGCTACATTAACATGTCTAATGTAGGATATACCTTCATTAATGATGGCTCGATTGACATTGCTTCTGGTGCTAACGTATATCTTCAAGGTACGACGCTAGTGAACAATGGAAATCTAACTGGATCAGGTGCAATTAATCTGGTTGAGGAAATTAATGCTGCTGCTAACTACGATAACGGTATTGAATATGTTATTGCAGAAGGTGAGGTAACACCAAGCAATTATAGCCGTTATATGTTTGTAAGAGATCCAGAAACAAGTGTAACAGGTACTATTTTTGAAAGTAAAATTACTGGTACAGGTACTGTTGCTAACAGTTTGAAAATTAACGAAAGCAAAATTGAAATTTCTGAATAAATAATTAATCAGAGGCTTTGCTTAATTAAAAATGCGTCTCGTGACTCTAAGGTTACGGGACGCATTTTTGCTATTAGACTGAACGGAAGTTAAACTAAACGTATAATTGATAAAGAAGAGCAGTTAGAGAGGAGGTAATTTATGAAGCTTATTGCCTCTTATGGTCAAGATGCAGAGACAATCATAGTTTATGAAACCAATACGTTATTTGGTGAAACGGGGCACTTTCGTGTGCTGCAATTTGCTGATGAAGCTGTTCAAGGGGCAATCGATTTAAGGAAACCGGAGCGAATTGTATTCGAATATCCTCGTGCTCTTATCCATCTTATCGAAGAAAATGAACAATATGTACGCTCTTGCGAAGATATATTCATTATCGGTCACGGAATTGGTACACTCTCCAGTTATTTTGCCAGTAAGCATTGCGTCACTGCGGAAATTAACGAAGCCGTCGTACAAATAAGCAAACAATACTTTAATTGGAGCGGAGATAATCTATACATAGAAGATGGACGCAGACTGCTAGAAGAGCAGAACCGTCTTATTGATTACATTGTGCTTGATGCATTTACAAGCAGCGGAGTACCGTCACATTTGTGTACGCAGCAGTTTTTCTCATTAGTATATTCCAAGTTGAGAGATGATGGAGCGCTTCTTATTAACATTACAGGACGAGGGAAGCAAGATGTGAAGGTTGGAGCGATCTATCGTACGTTGCAAGATGTATTTCCGTATACGATGGCATTTACACTCTCAGAGGCTGCAGAGCGTGATATACGCAACAGCATTATTGTGGGCAGTAAATCATTAATTCATTTTCGACTGCGCAGCATGGCAGGCTTTGAGCCTTACGAACCGCAGGCAGGCTATATTTTATACGACTAAAAAAGGATAACTCAAAATTAAAAAGGCGACTCCCGTTAATGAGAGTCGCCTTACATTTATAATTTGCAACTTAGCAAAGTGCCTTACACTGCTACTTTATTGTAAGTCATAATCCAGATTGAGCCAATAATAATCGTAAGCAGAATAATCGCTGCAAAAATTAACGAAATCAAGTTGTAACGTGGTTTATCTTCTTCACGAATATGCATGAAGAAAATTAACTGTACAAGGAATTGCAACACGGCAGTAACAAGGATTACACCGATAGTTGTCGTGCGGTTAAACCAATCATTCAATACTGCAAGCAGTGGAATGATAGTAAGTACAATCGATAACACGAAACCAAGTACATAGGATTTCAGCGAGCCATGTGTATGGCCTTGTTCTTCATGAGAATGATTTTGAGATGCCATACTACATCACCTCCATAAGGTAGACGATGGAGAATACGAAGATCCACACAGCGTCCAAGAAATGCCAGTATAAGCTAATAATATTAACTTTACGTTTTGTTACAGGTGTAATACCACGTTTTGCGATTTGCATAATAATTGCTGTCATCCATACGATACCGACAGATACGTGAAGTCCGTGTGTACCGACTAGTGTATAGAAGGATGACCAGAAAGCACTTGTTGAAATTTTAGCACCTTCATGTACTAGATGAATAAACTCATTAACTTCAAGATATACGAAGGATAAGCCTAGTAGTGCTGAAATTGCCAGCCATAGTATTAACCCTTTTTTATCGCCTTTATTCATCGAAAGCAATGCCAAACCACTTGTAAAGCTACTTGTTAGCAGGATGAATGTAGAAATAATAATCCCGTTCATCTCAATCAAATCAGATCCAATTGGACCTGCTGCTGTATTATCACGCAACACAACGAATGTTGCGAATAATGTTGAGAATAAAATTACGTCGGTAATCATGAAAAGCCAAAAGCCAAACTGCTTTAATGACTCTAAATCGTGATGACCGTGATCATGATTGCCATGACCATGAGCAGTAGAATGTGCTTGTGCCATTAGTTAGCCCCCTTTGCTGCAGCGGCTGCCTCAGTGCGCTCGATTTCTTCAACTGATACGTAATAGTCGTCGTTATAGTTAAAGGAACGTGCCAACATACAAACGATAACTCCAGCAAAACCAAGAACGATCATCCATTTCCAATCCCAGACAAAGCCGAAACCAAGCAGGAACCAGAAGCCTGACATAATAATCGGAATGCCTGAGTTTTTCGGCATATGAATTGGCTCAAGCGGTGCTGTTTTTGCTGCAAGTACATGCGCAGGATCGGATTGACCATTTTCTTGACGTTGTTTTGTCTCCCACCAGTCATCTTGCTCAACAACCACTGGTGTGCGAGCAAAGTTGTAGTGCGGCGCAGGAGAAGGAATTGACCATTCAAGCGTACGACCAACACCCCAGTTATCGCCCGTTTTTTCCATTTTCAAGAAGCGAATGCTATGTGCAATTTGCCATACTTGGAATAGGAAGGCGATACCCATCAATACTGCACCGATAGTTGAAACAACGTTTAGAGGCTGCCAGCCCATATCGAAGTTATATTCGTTAAAGCGACGAGTCATACCCATCAAACCAAGTAAATATTGTGGCATAAAGCAAATATAGAAACCGATGTTCCAGAACCAGAATGCCCATTTGCCAAGCCCTTCATGCAACTTGAAACCGAACATTTTTGGCCACCAATAATACATACCTGCAAAATATCCGAATACGACACCACCGATTAGTACTTGGTGGAAGTGCGCAATTAGGAAGTAACTGTTATGGAATTGGAAGTCAGCAGGCGCTACAGATAGCATAACCCCTGTCATACCACCAACAACGAAACACGGAATGAAAGCTACCGCCCAAAGCATTGGTGTTGGGAACGATAATTTACCGCGATACATTGTAAACAACCAGTTAAATACTTTAACACCAGTAGGAATAGCGATAACCATCGTCGTAACAGCAAAGAATGCGTTGACGTTAGCGCCAGAGCCCATTGTAAAGAAGTGATGCGCCCAAGTAAAGAAGGAGAAGAAGCTAATTGACATTAGGGCAAACACCATTGATTTGTAACCGAAAATTTTCTTTCTTGAGAAAGCTGCCACAACTTCGGAGAAAATACCGAATGCAGGCAAAATAACGATGTAAACCTCAGGATGTCCCCACATCCAAATTAAGTTAAGGTACATCATTGGGTTACCGCCACCGTCAACAGTGAAGAAATGAGCACCTAAGTAGCGGTCAATAAATAGTAAGAACAGTGTAACTGTTAATACTGGGAATGCGAACATAATTGTAACGGATGAAGCAAGAACTGACCAAGAGAACATTGGCATTTTCATAAGCTTCATACCAGGTGCACGCATTTTTAAGATTGTAGCGACAAAGTTAATCCCTGACGCTAGTGAACCGATACCTGAAATCTGAATACCCCAAATGTAGAAGTCTTGACCAAGACCAGGGCTACCTGTACGTTCAGACAATGGCGGATATGCTAACCAACCAGCATCAGGTGATCCACCGATTACGAATGAAATGTTAAACAACATTGCTCCGGCAAAGAATAACCAGAAGCTAAGTGAGTTCAAAAACGGAAATGCTACGTCACGCGCACCGATTTGCAACGGTACAGCAATGTTAAATAAACCGAACATTAGCGGCATTGCCATGAATAGAATCATGATAACACCGTGTGTTGTAAAAATTGCATTATAGTGATCAGGATGCAAAAATTCAAGTTGCGGTGCAGCTAACTGTATACGCATCAATAATGCGTCAACACCACCACGGAAAAGCATTAGGATCGAACAAATAATGTACATAATCCCGATCTTCTTATGGTCAACAGTTGTCAACCATTCTGTCCAGAGCCACTTCCATTTTTTAAAGTACGTTAGGACGAATACAATCGCAACCATCGCAAGAGCGATAGATATTTGCGCTCCAAGAATCATTGGATCGCCCGTAACGAAAAACTCGGATGCAAACTCTTTTATCGTATCCAACATCGAGTAAGAACTCCTTTCATGCCAACATTTATAATTTTACTAATGGTTATGGTTGTGCTCGGAAGCAGAATCATCATTAGTTTCTTCTGAAGACATATGACCTGCATGTGCACCTTTTTCACCATCTTCAACATACTGCATCATAATGTCATAGAACAAATTGTCTGGGAAGCTGGAGTATTGTGCTACTTGCGCAGTACCTTTCTCTTTTAGCTTTTCCACATCTGCTTCAGTTAGTGCATTTTCATTAGCTTTTACTTCATCAACCCATGCATCAAATTCTTCCTGTGATGTTACATCAGCAGTGAAGGTCATTTTTGCAAAATGTTCACCGGTAAAGTTTGCACCAGAACCATAGTATTCTCCTTCTTCATCAGCCTGCAAATGAAGCGTCATTGCCATACCGCTCATTGTGTACAGTTGGCCGCCAAGATTTGGAATCCAGAATGAGTTCATCGCCATATCAGATGTCAGTTTAAAACGTACTGGTGTATCTACTGGCATTTTGAAGTAATTGACAGTTGCAATCCCTTCTTCTGGATAAGTGAACAACCATTTCCAATCAAGTGAAGTTACTTGAATTTCAATAGGTTCTTTTTCTGATTCTAAAGCAACAGCAGGCTCAAGTTTGTAAGTGTAGCGTACTGTTACAACTGCTAAAATTATAATTGCGACAATCGGGATACCCCACCAAATTGTTTCTAGCTTCGCGTTGTGCTCCCAGTTAGGTTTATAGGAAGCTTTGGAATTCGGACGCTCCCGATAACGCCAAACAATGACAGCAGTAATCGCAAAGACAGGTATTGCTATTACAGCACAAATGATTGCGGAAATTATAATTAAATCCTTTTGAGCTGAAGCAATTGGTCCTTTCGGGTCAAGTACCAGATATTGCTCGCTACAGCCCGAGAGAACTAGTAGAAACGCAACACTGAGTAATACCGACAGCTTGCGAAAAACAGGTCTCATGACAATGTTCACTCCTTGATTAATTGACTTACGTCTAAAGATAACAAATCTTTAATAAAAACACTCTACCGTTTTCGAATCCGTAAATAATTCGACTAATAATCGACAAATATTCTTCACTTGTTAGACATAACATTTCATAAAGTTAGAAAAAGCAGTGATCTTTACTGAATTTATAGTGATTTAAACACAAAAAAAGGAAGCGAGTCTCTCACATAAGAGAGCTTATCGCTTCCTAAATAATGTAAAGGTTATGAGCAAACTTAGTCGATGTCAGAGGACTTTTCAGCGGCTTGATTCATCATCCGTTTGTGAACAAGGCCAATTGCAGTACCAATGACATAAATGTGAACACTTCCAACTAAAAAACCAATGCCGACCATAAGTCCCCAGTTACGATCGTTAAATTCTGCAATATTCGCGATGCAGAGAACAACACCGATTGCCAAAACGATCCAGGCAATGGCTGTCATAATTTTAACCAGTTTATTGGCATCTGGCTTGGTTGATTTTAGTTCATGTATATTAACAGTTCTTGTGTTAGAGTTCATATCGATCACTCCTTAGAGGTAATGTAAGTGCTTTCTTGATATAACTATAACACAAAATTGTCACTTTGTTCAAATATTTTTCACTTTTTAATCAAATTTTGGACAAATATTAATTGAACCACCATTTTTTTACTTGCTCCCACCATCTGCGATAGCCTTTATGCTCTTGGATTTCTGGGGAGTATTGTTCTTGTTCAAGCTTTAGTTCATCTGAATCAGCATTGTCTTCAGAGGACTGACAATATTGTGTTGGCTGCGTTCCTTCCAAAAAATACTCTAAATGATCTGAAGTGCAAGCCTCAGAAGCTAGTAGTCCCGTTGCTTCATCAATATAAACAGCAACAATGGATTCGGGCACTGGAAACATTTTTGGAGGAATATCCTGTAATGCTTCTTCAATAAAATGAGCAAAAATCGGTGCCGCTCGCCTTGCTTCGGCAACTGTTAAATAACGATCTTTATCATATCCGACCCAAACAGCAGCACTTAATTCAGGTGTATATCCTACCATCCATGCATCAACAGGTGTCGTGCCGCTTTTCCCTGCAACAGGACGATGAATAATGGATTGTACACGATGAGCTGTGCCACCTTCATCGAACACATCCTCTAGCAATGACGTCATTAGAAAAGCCTCATCCTCACTCAGTGCAGGTTGGGGATGATAATCAGCTTCATAAATCGTTTTTCCATATTTATTTACAATTTTTAAAATCGCTATTGGCTTATGATAAACCCCTTGATTAGCGAAAACGCCGTATGCGGCAGCTAATTCAAGCGGGCTAACTGGTGAGGAGCCAAGCGCAAGTGAAGGCACTGCTTCTAACTCTGATGAAATACCAAGCTTGCGTGCCATTTCGATAACTGCTTCAGGACCAACCTCCATCATTGTATGTACAGCATAGATATTATCTGAGCTTGCGATCGCTTTACGCATTGAGATATAGTCATTGACATATTTGTCACCGTAATTTTGCGGCTCATATGTTTTGCGACCATCATCATAAGTGAAAACGGTTGGTTCACTTTTAAAGGTAGAAGTGACCGTTAGCTTATGCGAATTAAGCGCTGCGGCATACAGAAATGGTTTAAAGGTTGAGCCTGGTTGTCTTGTTGTAACGATTGCGCGATTATATTGATTTTGTTCATAATTACGACCGCCAACCATTGCTTTAATATGCCCATTACGTGGATCGATCGCTACAAGCGCTGCCTGCTGTTCACTGCTGGCAGGAATTCCATCGGCAATTTTTTTTTCAGCAATCGCCTGCATCTTTTGATCTAAGGTTGTATAAATGGTAATGCCACCTTCATAGAGCAGTTGCTCATCAATCCCTAAGGTGTGTATTGCCTCTTGAATAACGTAATCGCGAAAATAGGATGCCTCGCTTGAATTATCCGTTTCATTGTAGGCAGTAAATTTAAGTGTTTCGTTGTAGGCAGCCTCTTTTTCTTCCTCGTTAATATCTCCGCGATTAACCATTGCTTGGAGAATGAGAGCTTGGCGATGCTTTGCGTTGAACATATTGTTAAGAGGTGAATAATAAGTTGGTCCTTTAGGAATACCAGCTAACATCGTGCTTTCTGCTAAATTCAGCTCACTTGCTGATTTATTAAAATAGTAGCGAGCGGCTGCTTCGATACCGTAAGCGCCGTGACCATAATAAATTTGATTTAAATACATTTCTAAAATTTCATCTTTTGAATATTTCATTTCGAGCTGTGCAGTGTAAATTGCTTCCTTAATTTTGCGTTGAAATGTCTTTTCATGCGACAAATATAAATTACGCGCAAGCTGTTGTGTTAAGGTGCTTGCTCCTTGCTTTGCCGATAAGTTACTAACATTAACGATGACAGCTCGTGCTAATCCTTTTAAATCAAAGCCAAAATGTGAATAAAAGCGTTTGTCCTCAATCGCTAATGTAGCTTTTTGTACGTAAGGAGATATTTCGCTTAATGGAACAGCAATCCGATTGACCCCAGTATGAAAATAACTTATCAATGCTCCATTACGATCAACAAGCTGGCTAGACTGGCTAATTGTAGGGACAGGCAAATCTTTTTGCTTCAAATAATAAAGTCCACCTGCTAGTATTGCCATTACACAGAGTAGAAAAATAATTCCTCTACGCAACCAGCGGTGAAATGCAATTAAAATAAACAAATAACGTTCAGTAAGTAACGGAAAACGCGATCTTTTTGAACGATGATGTGCTCCTTTTGCCATGCTTAGTCACCTCGATGTTTGCCAATAATAGGTTTTATTACTGTAGTATGGGGTGTTCCAAGGTTGGATATTCATGGCTAGCCGTATATAAAAATTTATTATTGGTAATGGAGGGAGAATATTATTGATTTTTTAAGCGGTTAATCTATAATCAACTTGAACCACTGATGGAAGGAAGGGATTGGACATGGAATTATGGTATACAGAGAAGCAAACCGAAAGTTTTGGCATTACGGCAAAAATTTCAAAAACGTATGTAGATGAGCAAACAGAGTTTCAAAAGCTTGATATTATTGAAACAGAGCAATTTGGAACAATGCTTGTCCTTGACGGTATGGTTATGACGACGGTTAAGGATGAATTTGTATACCATGAAATGGTTGCTCATCCCATCTTGTTCACTCATCCGAACCCTGAGCATGTACTTGTTGTAGGTGGCGGAGATGGTGGTGTTATTCGAGAAATTATGAAGCATCCAAAAGTGAAAAAAGCGGTGCTAGTCGATATTGACGGTAAAGTGATCGAATACTCTAAAAAATATTTGCCAAGTATTGCTTGTGAATTGGAAAATCCTCGTGTAGAAGTCATTGTCAATGATGGGTTTATGCATATTCATGATCATAAAAACAGCTATGATGTCATTATGGTTGATTCTACTGAGCCAGTAGGACCTGCAGTTCATTTGTTTACCCGCGGTTTCTATCAAGGGATTTATGAAGCTTTGAAGGAAGATGGCATGTTTGTAGCGCAAACGGATAATCCTTGGTTTAAAGCTGATCTGATTAAAAATGTCAATCGTGATGTAAAGGAAGTATTTCCGATTGTACGAGTATATACGGCAAACATTCCAACTTATCCAAGCGGCTTATGGACCTTCACAATCGGTAGTAAAAAGTATGATCCGCTTGAGGTAGATGCTGCAGCAATTCCAGAACTGGATACGAAATATTATAGTCCTCGTCTTCATAAAGCAGCATTTGTTTTACCGAAATTCGTTGAAGATTTGGTAAAATGATTTCATAAAATGGATTAGTAAAATCATGAGCTATGTTTCAAGCTTGCTTTTGGTACGGCTAAGCCCTTATCGCAAAGACCAAAAGCAAGCTTTTTGCCGCTAACAAGCGGTTGAAATTGAACGATTTCCTGTATTATAGTAATAAGATATAATGAGTAAGGATATGGAGAAATCGGTAATGAATCATAAACAATCTGTGCTCATTCAGTTTGAAAGCATGCAAGATAATGAGCGTGTTTCACAGCAGCTAACAGGTGAATGGTATTCGAAAGGGAAGGCCATTTACATAACGTATGAGGAGAAGAGTGAGCTAGGAGTCGTGCGCAATGTGTTGCGTTATGATGCTAAGGAATTAAAACTAATGCGCAGAGGAGCGTTAGATTCAGAGCAGTGCTATCGTGCGCATGAACGAATAGCAGGCTATTATAATAATTCCTTATTAAAATTAGATCTGGACGTTTACACCCATCAATTAGTTGTAAGAGATCAGCATGACGGCGTTATCCTTGGTTTACCATCGAAATTGCCTTTTTCGTTGCAATGGGAATATGACTTGTATACTGGGGAGCAAGCGCTAGGACGTTTCAAGCTGCGTTTATATTTGAAGGAGGCTGTACATTAATGAAAAGCTATGTGTTAGATCGAACGTATTCGGCGCTGAAGGAGGCAATCGCTAGTGCTGTAATTAAGGCTGGGCTTGTAGAGCAGGAGCAGTTACCAACAATTGCACTCGAGGTTCCGAAGGATAAGGCTCATGGAGACTTAGCAACAAATATTGCGATGCAGCTTACCAAGATTGCTAAGAAAAATCCTCGTCAAATTGCCGAAGCAATTATTGAAAATTTAGATTACACTGCTGCATTTGTGCAAAGTGCAGAAATTGCAGGACCTGGTTTTATTAACTTCCGTATGGATAATCGCTATTTGCATGCTGTAGTAGATGAGGTGCTGCAAGCAGGCGGGGACTATGGACGTGTAGCGGACGGTAATGGCAAACGTATTGAGGTTGAATTCGTAAGTGCTAACCCTACTGGTAATTTGCATCTAGGACATGCCCGTGGTGCTGCTGTCGGTGATGCATTGTGTAATGTGCTTGATTTTGCTGGTTACGATGTAACAAGAGAATATTATATCAATGATGCAGGTAAGCAAATTGAAAACCTGGCGCTTTCCATTGAAGCGAGATATTTGCAGGAGCTGGGTCAAGATGCAGCAATGCCAGAGGATGGCTACTATGGAGAAGATATTATTGGTTTTGCTAAGGAGCTTGTTGCAGAAAAAGGCGATTCTCTATTGAAAATGTCCGATAAAGAGAAATTTGCGTTTTTCCGCAGCTATGGACTAGAGCGTGAATTAAATAAAATTAAACGCGACCTTGAGCGTTTCCGTGTAAGTTTTGATATTTGGTATAGCGAAACTTCCTTATATGAGCAAGGAAAAGTAACAGAGGCGTTGGACAAGCTTAGAGCTTCAGGACATGTATATGAGGAAGATGGCGCAACTTGGCTTAATACAACTCAGTTTGGTGATGATAAAAACCGAGTACTTATTAAAAATGACGGTTCCTATACGTACTTAACGCCAGACATTGCTTATCATTTAGATAAATATAGTCGCGGTTATGATAAGCTAATTAACATTTGGGGTGCAGACCACCATGGATATATTCCTCGTATGAAAGCTGCGATGGAAGCTCTTGGCAATGATCCGAATAAACTGACGGTTTTAATTGCACAAATGGTTAGCTTGTTCCAAAATGGCGAAAAAGTTAAAATGTCTAAGCGTACTGGTAAAGCTGTAACGATGCAGGATCTAATGGATGAAGTTGGCGTTGATGCAATCCGCTATAACTTTACTGCCCGCAGTATGGATTCTCATCTAGATTTCGATATGGATTTAGCAGTTGCAACTTCTAATGAAAATCCAGTTTTCTATGTCCAATATGCACATGCACGAATTTGCAGTGTATTGCGACAAGCTGAGCAACAAGGTATTGCCTTGCCACAGGCTGGAAGTGTAGATCTTAGCGTGCTTGGTACTGTTCAAGAGTTTGATATTTTGCGCAAGCTTGGTCAATTCCCGCAAGAAATTAGTGAAGCTGCTGCAAATTATGCGCCGCATCGCATTGTACGCTATGTATATGAGCTTGCTGCAGAATTCCATAGCTATTATCGCGCTGAGAAATTCTTAACAGATAATAAGGAGCTTACAGCAGCTCGTTTACTATTGCTTCAAGCGATTAAAACAACACTTGTCAATGCATTAACGTTAATTGGCGTGTCAGCACCAGAGCAAATGCACAAGCAACCAGAAGAAGGTTCTGAAGAATAAAAAGTTATTGCTTGTAAAAGTAAAAACTTCTTGAAATATAATGAAATTAATATTTATTAAGCTAGATGTATTAGAAATCAATGTTACTTAATAACAATGTGAAGAGAGTGGATCGAGTATCCACTCTCTTTTTCTGATATTAAATTCCACTAATTTGAAAATATGTTAAATTATCTAATTTAATTCTATAGTTTTTGAAGTGAATTGAATACGCTTACATCCTATAATCGAATATGAAAGGGGGGGTGAAGGTAGGCAGACATCATAGATAGACAGTCGACAGCAACATGAGAACTTCAAGAACTTCAACTGACAAAATTAAAATTTGACAAAATCAAATCAAAAATTATTTTTTTGGAGGTTGGTTGTAATGAAATTTTCAAAAACAAGTATCAAATTATTAATTGCTGCGACATTGTGCTTCTGCATGCTTGCAACAACAGCAAGTGCTAACACCTATTGGCAGAATTGGACTGATGGCGGTGGTACTGTTAATGCAGTTAACGGAGCTGGCGGTAACTACAGCGTTAGCTGGTACAATACTGGTAACTTTGTTGTTGGTAAAGGTTGGGAAGTAGGTTCTCCTTATCGTACAATTAACTACAATGCTGGCGCATGGGCTCCATCTGGTAATGCATATTTAACACTATATGGATGGACAAGAAATGCACTAATTGAGTATTACGTTGTTGACAACTGGGGCACATATCGCCCAACTGGTGATTGGAAAGGTACTGTGTACAGTGATGGCGGTGTGTACGATATTTACACATCAATGCGATATAATGCGCCATCCATCGACGGTACTCAAACATTCCAACAATTTTGGAGTGTTCGCCAAACTAAGAGACCAACAGGCAGCAACGTTTCAATTACATTCAGCAATCATGTAAATGCATGGGCAAATGCTAGAATGTATCTTGGAACAAACTGGTCTTATCAAGTGCTTGCAACAGAAGGTTACCAAAGCAGCGGCTACTCTAATGTTACCGTTTGGTAATAGTGACTATCACAAGTTAACTGCGACAGAACTTGCTTGATGTGAGTTCATAAATGCTAGGGTTTGCATAATTGATTGCAGCCCTAGCTGCTTTGAGTGGACGAGCTATTATCAGCTGAATAGCGTATATTATGGAAAGTTTTAATAGCGATCACTTAAGTAAAGGAGAGCCATAAATGAAAGCTCATAAAATGCTCTTAATATTATTGCTAACTATAGTAGTCAGTGCGTGCTCACAGGAAGCAACTCAAGAGGCAGCTCAGGAATCTCGACAGGAAACGGAACAAAAGCCAGCACCTACAGAGCCAAAAAAAGAGTCGGTTCAAATAGATCATAGCAAAAAAGAAGATAATAACGAAAAAATAGTCATAAGTGATGAGTTAGTATTCATAGAAGGCGGTAATTTTGTAAGTAAAAACACTAATTTTTATGAAAAAAATATAAAAATTCCTAGTTTTTATATTGGCAGATATGAAGTTACTCAAAAAGAATGGGAGGAAGTAATGGGCGACAATCCTTCAGCATTTGTAGGGGAGTATCGTCCTGTAGAGATGATCAGCTGGTATGATGCTATCGTATTTTGTAATTTAAAAAGTGAAAAGGAAGGGCTTGAGCCTTATTACATTATAGATAAGGACACCGTTGATCCAGATAATAAGAGTGAATACGACCCAATAAAGTGGAAAGTTACAATTAATGAGGGGGCAAATGGATATCGACTCCCGACAGAAGCTGAATGGGAATATGCTGCTAGCGGTGGTCAATTAAGCAAAGGTCATATATATAGTGGAAGTAATGACATTAATGAAGTGTCATGGAATTGGAGAAATGCAGGTAAAAAATATATAGATGGTGACTGGAACTGGCCAATTATTGAAAATAATCGTAATGAAACAAAGATCGTTGGTTCTAAAAAATCAAATGAGTTAGAACTGTATGACATGTCTGGTAACGTAAGAGAATGGGTTTGGGATTGGTATGTAGATGAAGACGGTAATACAGGGTTTCAGCGAGTCGTAAAGGGCGGAGGCTGGATGGGTGTTGAGCTGACTAACGAAATAAAATTCCGTGGAAAATTTGAAGCAAGTGGTTATGGTCCAGATCAAGGCTTTCGCTTAGCACGTAATGCGTCATAATAATGAATAATGGATGTCATGTATTATATGTTCATTGCTATAAATACGATTTCAGGTTCCAGTACCTCTAGTTTCATTAAATAAAAGTAGCACAAACCTTGTTGGTATGTGCTACTTTTATTTGTAGGTTTTTTGAAGCAACTTAAAGGTTTATATAAATTATCCAAATAATTCTTTTGCAACGTGAATCATTTTCATCACATCCAGCTCCCCTGCTTTAAGCGCTTTATTGTACTTAAGTGGTTGTGAGGAGCGTTTTAGCACATATTTAATTTCATTTGGCCGGAGCTTAGGGTAAAGCTCAAGCAATATTGCAATTGCTCCGCTAACATGAGAGGTTGCCATACTTGTTCCGTTCATTTCATGGTAGCTGTTATTTAACCACGCTGATACAATCCGATCTCCAGGTGCATATATATCAATATATATTCCTCTATTGCTAAATGGAGGGATTTTGCGCTGCTCATTTGTGGCACCTACTGCTATCGTATTTTGGAATCGAGCAGGATAGTCGATCGACTTACGTTTACTGTCATTGCCTGAGGAGGCGACGATAACTACCCCTTTTTGATAAGCGCGATTGACAGCATTCAGCATCGACTTGCTTTTCGTTCTCATCCCGAAGCTCATATTAATAATATTCACTTTATTACGAACACACCAATCTATTGCATAAGCAATATCGGAAACGTAGGCACTGCCATTCTCGTCAAAAGCTTTGACGGGAACAATTAAAGAATGCGGAGCGACGCCTATCATGCCATGATTAGGATTCGATGCGGCAATTGTACCTGCAATATGTGTGCCATGTCCGTTATCATCGATTGGCGGGCGACTCGGATCAACTAAATTGATGCCTGGCAAAATTGAGCCTCTAAGGGCAGGGTGATGAAAATCAATGCCAGTATCAATGACGCCAATTTTAATGTTGCGCCCTGTTGCATATTGCCATGCCTGTGGTGCATTAATTTTTTCGACACCCCAAGGAATGCCATTGCGGATTAATTTGCTATGACTTGAGGAGGCTTGCAGCTCAATATTTAATTGTTCTGGCAGGTCAAGTCCCATCGTGTCAGTTCCTCCTAAATTGAGCTTCGGAATAGGCAGCTTCGTGTTGCACTGAAATAGATAACTCATCTTTTCGTGTAAGCATCGCTTCGAAATAAATCTGTAGCATTTAGGTAGTAACTCGCAGAAGAGCAGAAGCGAGCGCTGTTAAGTCAGGAGTATCTATTTCTTGCCGAAGCTGGTTGTCTTTGTTCCGAACAGGTTTGATAGTGCAGCAGAATAGCTTCTATCGTTCAATAGTGTATGAAGGAGTTGATTGAGAGGTATATGCACTAGCCTGCTTGAGGGAAGAAAAGATAGCAGTTTACACGAAGTTTTCTTTGTGAGACTAGGCTTAAAACCGTGTCATTTTAAGGGGATACTCATAACATAATAGAAGAGCGATTGCTCTTATACTTTGCCAGTGTTCATATAATGCTGGCAAAAGGATACAGTCAAAGCGGCAGGATTATCCTGCCGCTTTTGTGCGTTTGGCGCTTTAAATAAAAAAATATTTTCATCTTGATGATACAACTTGCAATTTTATAGGAAATAATGTTTACTATACTTTGACTAATGTTACTATGATGGTGATACTTAACTTATTCAGTTAGCAAGAGAGGATGTGTCAAGATGAGCGGAATCACTTTAAAACTAGACCCAGAGCGTATTCGTGAGATGCCTTTGGTTGATCTGGCTTTTGAGGTATTAAAAGTTGCGAATACTCCATACTACTATCGTGATCTAATTATGGAGGTTGCTAAACTTCGCGGTATTGAAACGGATAATCTTAACCAATTTATTGCTCAGGTATACACAGAAATTAATATCGATGGTCGCTTTGCTTGCGTTGGTAATAATGTTTGGGGCTTGAAACGCTGGTATCCAGTTGAACGTGCAGAGGATCCAGTTGGCAATACGAAGCGTACTCGTATCATTAATGATGATGATGATCTTGATGAAGATGACGAACTGTATGTGGATGAAGATGATGCATACGGTAATGATGATGACGACTTCGGCGGCTATGACGACGAGGAAGTATTCGATGAGGACGATGCTGAGGTTGAGGATGACGTTGACGTAGATGTTGATGTTGAACTTGACGAAGACATTGATGAAGAATTAGAGGATGAAGATTTGTCACTGGATGAAGTAGAAGAGGAAGAATTTGACGCATATGACGATGATGATCGTTAATTGATTGTCAAATTTGACAGCTTCTCAACAAAACAGTGCGATTATGTGACTTGTGTTTAGATACTCTTGACACAAGCTATAGGGCAGAGTAAACTAACCTATGGGCTAAAGAAATAGCTGAACATATAAATCGTTCATTAATATACCAAATGAGAAAAGTGCCCCCGTGCAACGGGTGTCACTTTTTTTATTTGTATTTATTTGATTTTTTGCATTTGGGAAAGCTAAAAACATAATGAAAAGCATGGAGGGTATTATCACAGTGACCAAATATATTTTTGTAACGGGTGGCGTTGTTTCGTCTTTAGGTAAAGGGATTACTGCAGCATCTCTAGGCAGACTGCTTAAAAACAGAGGACTAAAAGTTACAATTCAAAAATTTGATCCTTATATCAATGTGGATCCAGGTACAATGAGTCCGTATCAGCATGGTGAGGTTTTCGTGACCGATGATGGAGCGGAAACAGATCTTGACCTTGGTCACTATGAGCGCTTTATTGACATCAATCTTTCTAAAAACAGCAATGTAACAACAGGGAAAATATATTCTAACGTCATTACAAAAGAACGTCGTGGCGATTATTTGGGCGGTACCGTTCAAGTTATTCCTCACATTACAAATGAAATTAAAGAGCGTGTTTTCCGTGCTGGTAAAGAATCAGGAGCTGACATTGTCATTACTGAAATTGGCGGTACGGTAGGTGACATTGAAAGCTTGCCTTTCCTGGAAGCAATTCGACAAATTCGCAGCGACATTGGCCGTGATAATGTCATGTATGTGCATGTTACATTAATTCCATATATTAAAGCGGCTGGTGAAGTGAAAACTAAACCAACTCAACATAGTGTAAAAGAACTGCGTTCAATTGGTATTCAGCCAAATGTTATTGTATGCCGTTCTGAATATCCGCTAGCTACAGAATTAAAACGCAAAATTGGTTTGTTCTGCGACATCGATGCGAATGCAGTAATCGAATGTCTCGATGCTTCTACACTATATGAAGTTCCATTAATGTTGCAGGAGCAAGGTTTGGATCAAATCGTGCTAGACCATTTGAAAATTGAAGCTCCGCCTGCGGATATGACAGAGTGGACTGCAATGGTAGAACGTGTAAAATCGTTGAAAAATAACGTTGAAATCGCGATCGTTGGTAAATATGTGGCACTTCACGATGCATATTTGAGTATTGCTGAGGCATTGCGTCATGCTGGTATTGCGCTTGATGCAGATGTCAAGCTGCGCTGGGTAGATGCTGAGGAAGTTACTGAAGGAAATGTTGCTGATATGTTGAAAGGCGCACAAGGTATTTTGGTTCCTGGTGGCTTTGGCGACCGCGGAATTGAAGGGAAAATTACTGCAATTCGTTATGCGCGTGAGCAGAAAGTTCCGTTCTTTGGTATTTGCTTAGGTATGCAAGTTGCTGTTATTGAATACGCTCGTAACGTACTTGGTCTTAAAAATGCAAATAGCTCTGAAATTAATGCATCAACACCTTATCCTGTAATTGACCTATTGCCGGATCAAAAGGATGTTGCGGACATGGGTGGTACAATGCGTTTAGGCTTGTATCCATGTAAAGTTGTTGAAGGAACGAATGCGTTTGAAGCGTATGGTGAGGAATTAGTTTACGAACGTCATCGTCATCGCTATGAATTTAACAATGAATATCGTGAGGCGCTAGAAGGTGCAGGACTAGTAATTTCTGGTACATCTCCAGATGGACGTCTTGTTGAGATGGTTGAAGTGAAGAATCATC
Source organism: Paenibacillus sp. plas6 (assembly GCF_057221655.1). Lineage (NCBI taxonomy): Bacteria > Bacillati > Bacillota > Bacilli > Caryophanales > Paenibacillaceae > Paenibacillus > Paenibacillus sp. plas6. The sequence continues at coordinate 2,474,030 of NZ_CM170151.1, forward strand.
CATGGTTCTTGGCTGTTCAATTCCATCCAGAATTTACATCAAGACCGAATCGTCCACAACGTTTGTTCCATCGATTTGTTGAAGCTTCACTTAAAAATATACAATAAAAAAATAAATGATTAAATTATTGGAAAATTATTGATGAGGTTTCCATATAGGCAGGATTCTACTCCTAGATAGCGAATATTACACAGGATATCTATTACGTCTATTTTCTGTAGGGAATAAATGAAAGTTTATGATAGCTCGCGTGATTAGGGGGGTAGAATTTGTTTGGAAAAGCAAAGAGTACTCATCGTAGATGATCAAAACGGGATAAGACTTCTTTTAATGGAAGTGTTTAACAGTGAAGGTTACCTGACCTCGCAAGCTTCAAATGGCAAAATAGCTTTGGAAATTGTACGGAATGAGCGTCCTGATTTAGTGCTATTGGATATGAAAATTCCTGGAATGGATGGCTTGGAAATTTTGCAGCACATAAAGTCGATTGATCCTAGCATTACTGTCATTATGATGACAGCGTACGGAGAGCTAGATATGATTAATCGTGCTACAGAACTAGGGGCAGTGAAACACTTCACTAAGCCTTTTGACATCGATGAGCTTCGGATGGAAGTGAATTATCAATTACGTGGTCGAAGTGTGCAGAATTGGGAATAACTAAGGGATCATGAGGACAAAGCGTCGCTACATCCATCGTAGCGATGCTTTGTTATTTTAGGAATACAGGCGGTAGGAAATCGCAAAACACTATGCTATAATATCGTTGAATTAATAAAAGCTTGGTGGTTGCAGGCACTATGACCTAGTTGTTTTGTCATAGATATATAATTCATTTATTCGATTATTTCTATATATTTTCGATATATATTTGTAAACAGTAACAAAGGACAAGGAATACATGTAAACCGCCTTTTGACAGAGCGCTGTCTCGATATTTTGCTAAGTTATGGAGCACGCTTTGCGGCGGTTTTTACTATGTTGACTTCCAGGCTAACGGGAGGACCATAAAATTAATGGAGAAATTAATGATTCGCGGCGGAAAGCCACTAAATGGAACAGTCACCATTAGCGGTGCTAAAAATAGTGCGATTGCTTTGCTGCCTGCCGCATTGCTTGCTGATTCAGAGGTAATTTTAGATAATTTACCGGATATTAGTGATGTTGCGATTTATAGTGAAATACTAGAAGAATTAGGTGCAAAGGTAACAAGACGCGGTGATGAAATTCGCATAGATCCATCTCGGCTTGTTTCTAAACCTATGCCAAATGGTAAAGTGAAAAAGCTTCGCGCCTCTTATTACTTAATGGGAGCGTTACTTGGCCGATTTGGAGAAGCGACGATCGGAATGCCGGGTGGCTGTAACTTTGAACCAAGACCAATTGATCAACATATTAAAGGTTTTGAAGCACTAGGAGCGGTAGTGACAAATGAGCAAGGCTCTCTGCATATAAAGGCAAAACAGCTTCGCGGTGCAAAAATATATTTGGATGTTGTCAGCGTAGGGGCGACCATTAATATTATGCTCGCAGCTTGCCGAGCTGAAGGAGTTACATTTATTGAAAATGCTGCAAAAGAGCCCGAAATTGTTGATGTGGCAACACTATTAACAGCGATGGGCGCTAAAATAAAGGGTGCAGGTACAGAGACAATTCGTATTGAGGGCGTTAAAGAAATGAGAGGATGTCGTCATTCGATTATCTCAGACCGCATTCAAGCAGGTACTTATATGATTATGGCTGCCGCAACACGCGGTAATGTGCTGGTGGACAACGTCATTCCAAAACATCTTGAAGCATTGACTGCTAAACTCGAAGAAATGGGTGTCGAAGTAGAGGAGTATGATGAAGCAATTCGTATTATTGGAAAACCAACATATTCGGCAGTAGATGTTAAAGCGCTCGTATATCCAGGTTTTCCAACAGATTTACAATCACCGATGACTTCTTTACTTGTCTGCGCTCAGGGGACAAGCTTGCTAACGGATTATGTATACGGTACACGCTTTAAGCATGTTCCTGAACTAACCTTAATGGGAGCAAACATTCGTGTGGAAGGCAGAACTGCGATTATTGAAGGTGGTAAATTTTCTGCTGCAAAAGTCAAGGCTGCAGACTTGCGTGCTGGTGCTGCGTTAGTTGTAGCGGCTTTAACTGTAGAAAATGAAGTCACAGAAATTACAAATGTCGAGTTAATTGATCGTGGTTACGATCGACTGGTAGAAAACCTTAGAAACTTAGGCGCTGATGTTTGGCGTGAAAGTAGTAGCAGCTAGTCTAGTTATAGTGCCCGAATAGATTTCATAGATTCGGGCAATGCTGTTAAACAAAGGAATTATATTTTAAAACAAAGTGGTGAGAGCATGTCAGATCTTCAAATTGTTGATTTGGAGAACATGAAATTAACGGAGCTTTACAAGCTCGCAAAACAATACCAAATTCCATATTATGGACAACTGAAGAAAAAAGAACTTATTTTTGCTATTCTTCGCGCACAAGCTGAAAAAAGCGGCTATTTGTTTATGGAAGGTATACTTGAAGTATTGCCAGACGGCTATGGTTTTTTAAGACCTATTAACTATTTGCCAAGTAAAGAGGATATTTACATTTCGGCATCTCAAATTAAAAAATTTGATTTGCGTAATGGTGATTTGGTTTCTGGTAAATGTCGTTTGCCGAAAGAATCAGAGCGTTATTATGGCTTGCTTCAAGTAAATGCTGTAAACGGAGAAAGTCCAGAAGCTGCAGCAGAACGATTACATTTTCCAGCGCTAACACCTCTATATCCAGAGAAAAAGCTGGTACTAGAAACGACACAAAATAATCTTTCCACGCGCATTATTGATTTACTTGCCCCTGTCGGCCTCGGACAGCGCGGACTGATTGTTGCTCCGCCTAAAGCAGGAAAAACCCTACTTTTGAAAGAAATTGCCAATAGTATTTCGACGAATTATCCAGATATCGAACTATTCGTATTACTGATTGACGAACGTCCGGAAGAAGTAACAGATATGCAGCGTTCAGTTAAAGGTGAGGTTGTTGCATCTACGTTTGATGAATTGCCGGAAAACCATATTAAAGTTGCGGAATTAGTGCTAGAGCGCGCACTTCGTCTTGTTGAACATAAAAAAGATGTTGTCATTTTGCTTGATAGTATTACGAGATTAGCGAGAGCGTTTAACCTGCATGTGCCTCCTTCTGGTCGTACATTAAGCGGTGGTATCGATCCTGCGGCATTTCATCGTCCTAAACGTTTCTTTGGCTCAGCACGTAATGTTGAGGAAGGCGGCAGCTTAACGATTCTTGCTACTGCTCTAGTTGAAACGGGCTCACGTATGGATGACATCATTTATGAGGAATTTAAAGGTACAGGTAATATGGAGCTGCATCTAGACCGTAAACTAGCAGAGCGTCGTCTGTTCCCTGCAATCGACATTCGTCGTTCAGGTACGCGTCGTGAAGAAATGCTGCTTACACAGGAAGAGCTTGATAAAGTGTGGGCAATTCGTAAACATATGAATGATTCCTTTGAATTTATAGATCAATTCTTGAAAAAAATGAGAGAAACGCAAAATAATCAAGAATTTTTAATGTCTTTAGATTTTTCTACCGATGATGCTCCAAAAGTAGAAAGCTTGAAGAAACCTGAACAAACGACAGTTAAACGAACTACTGCAGCCGCTTCTTCTACTTCACGCAAAACATCTACAAGAGCAACGTCAACAACGTCTACATCAACAACATCAACGACTCAGTCTACAAAGTAAAGAGGATGCCTAGGAGGACAACATGAATCTCGTATACGCAGATGAGCAGGGGAATGTATATGATCATCCTCACTATATCGGTTTAGGTCGCAGTGGCGACATGATTGTTGAAATAATGGAGGATGAGCTAATCCCATTGCCTGATGGTGCGACACTGGTCAGCTTACCATTCAGCAAACCAATTGCCCTTGACCCAGACACTGGTGAAATGCTCGTTATTGAGGATAATGTATCGGCAGTTGGAGCGTTATTACCGCAAGGCTATACCCGTTTAAATATTCCTGCTTATGTTAAATCTGATCCGAATGAGAAGCTGCCGTTGTTTGGTTATACTGCAGTAGTATGGAAAGACGATCAATTTTATGTAGCAGCAGAGCAATGCGATGATCCAGAAAAATGGGATCCAGAAAATTGTGATCGCCATGAGTTGAAACTTGAGGTTGATCGTTTGCTAAAGACTTACCCAGAAAATCGTCTTTATCAACATTTATCTAACTGTGCCTTGGAATATGAATGTTTAACAGCCTCTAATACATTTCTTAATCGTTGGGAAGGTGGAGTACCTGTATCCTATTCTTGTAATGCTGGTTGTTTTGGTTGTATTTCCGAGCAGCCAGATGATAGCGGATTTATTGCCCCACAAACACGCATGAACTTCCGTCCAAATGTAGAAGAAGTGGTGCAGGTAATGTTAGAGCATCTAAAGCATCCTGATTCGATTATTAGCTTTGGTCAAGGCTGTGAAGGCGAGCCAAGCACACAGGTGAAAACTATTGTAGAAGCGATTAAGCAAGTGCGCAGTCAAACAAAGCAAGGGTATATAAATATTAACACCAATGCAGGTTTAACCGATTTTATTCGGGCAATTGTTGATGCAGGTCTTGATCTAATGCGCGTTAGTACAATTAGTGCGATCGAAGAGCACTATAATGCTTATTATCGTCCGCGCGGCTATACATTGAAAAATGTTGAAAAGTCATTAATTTATGCTGCCGAGAAAGGTGTATACACTTCAATTAACTATCTCATCTTTCCAGGAGTAACCGATCGTGAAGAAGAAATGGAAGCAATGATCGAGTTCTGCAAACGAACCAAGCTGAAATTAATTCAAATGCGCAATTTAAATATTGATCCTGAAAGTTATTTAAGCCTTATTCCAAAGGCGAAAGGTGAAATTTACGGAATGAAGCAAATGCTGCAAATTTTCCGTGAAGAGCTTCCTGACGTCGTGATTGGTTCATACTCACATGTACCTCCACAAGGGTTTATAGGAAGAAAATAAGTATATTTTATTTGAGCAGAGCTGGTAACTAATTATATAAGTTTTTCATTGCAATTGCTTTGCTATTCTGTTAACATATTTTTATGTGCATATAACTCTGGTCCGTATGAGATCCAGGGCAGAAAGAGGTGAACGAGATGAAACAAGGTATTCATCCGACATACAACGTCGTTACAGCAACTTGCGCTTGTGGTAACACTTTCGAAACAGGTTCTGTTAAACAGAGCATTAAAGTTGAGATTTGTTCCGCATGTCATCCATTTTTCACTGGTAAGCAAAAGTTTGTAGACGCTGGTGGACGTGTAGATCGTTTCAAAAAGAAATACGGTATGTAATTTATCGTATTTTTTGCAGTGTATATTGTACTCAACGAGCAGGCTTTGCGAGTTCATCGCTAACCTGCTCGTTTTGTTTTAATCAAATCCGTTTCAGCAAATTGGTGGAAAAATTTTTGTTATAACGCGAAATGTGCTTAGCTAGTGCATATAGAGGATATTGCCTATATTTTCATTGCAGTTAAGGTTGCGCTTTTGCTCGTATTGATATATACTAAGTCTTGCCGTGCTAGATGGGGAGGTAGCGGTGCCCTGTAACTCGCAATCCGCTGTAGCGAGGTTGAATTCCTATCTGAGGTAATTCGATGTGAGGTTTGACGCTTGCAAGTAGTGTTGACAGTGGGGTCCTTCGCAATGGGCGCTTATGAACCTGGTCAGGTCCGGAAGGAAGCAGCCATAAGTAAGTTAGCTCATGTGCCGAAGGGGTGCCTTGCTCGAGCTATGTAGCAAGAAAGTCGCTTGGATCGCTTTATCGACGATAGGTGCACGGTACCTACATAAAATGTAATATTAATTTTCTTACCTGCCGATGCAAGCATTGCTTGTCAAGGCAGGTATTTTGCTATTTATGATAGAACGCTTGTAATCAAGTGAAGTTAATGATTCAATTTCTATAGCTAACTGTAGTATAATATAATGGCGCAATAGCGACGGCTATTGAACTAGACGTAAGGGAGATTGTAATGTGTCACATATAGCTCTATATCGTTCTTGGCGTCCGCAGATGTTCAAGGATATGGTCGGACAACAGCATATAATAAAGACGCTTCAAAATGCGATACGAGAACAGCGTGTTTCACATGCCTATCTATTCAATGGTCCGCGCGGTACAGGTAAAACAACTGCAGCCAAAGTGTTAGCAAAAGCAGTCAATTGTGAGCATGGTCCTGCGATCGAACCTTGTAATACTTGTGCAACTTGCATTGGAATTACTGAGGGTCATATTATGGATGTAGTTGAAATTGATGCTGCATCTAATCGTGGTATTGATGAGATTAGAGATATTCGTGAGAAGGTACGCTATGCGCCGACAGAAGTGCGTTATAAGGTCTATATTATAGACGAGGTTCATATGTTGACGGCAGAGGCGTTTAATGCTCTGCTAAAAACGTTAGAGGAGCCGCCAGCACATGTTATTTTTATTTTGGCGACAACAGAACCGCATAAGCTACCAGCTACGATAATCTCTCGTTGTCAACGTTTTGATTTTAGACAGGTATCTACAGAGGAGCAGGTAGCTCGTCTGCGAGAAATTTGTCAGGAAGAGCAAATCGTGGCAACAGATGAAGCATTAGCATATATTGCGCGTCTTTCAGAAGGTGGAATGCGCGATGCCATCAGCTTATTAGAGCAAGCCTCTGCATTTTCTAATCGTAACATTACATTAGATGCAGCAGTAGAAGTTACAGGCGGCATTGCAGCAGAACAGTTTTACAAATTAGCAGAAGCGATTCAACAGCAAAATGTCGCAGAGATGCTGTCGCTTGTAGAAAGTTTAATGCAGGCAGGAAAAAGTCCTGATAAGTGCTTAGAAAATTTAATGTACTATTTCCGTGATTTGCTTGTGTTAAAGCTAGCAGGCGGGCGAAATGGCGCCACGGAGCGAATTGTTGATGTTGAACGTTTTCAAGACATGGCAGCTACATACTCTGCCGAGCAATTATTTCAAATGATTGAAGTGCTAAATCATTACCAGCAGGAGCTAAAGCATGCTGCGCAACCACAAACTTTACTTGAAGTAGCTTTGTTAAAGCTATGTACGGCAAGTGGTAGCGGAAGCGGACAAATTTCTGAAGCAAGTGCACAAGAAATCGCTCAATTGCGCCAGCAAATTGGTCAATTAGAAAGCCAATTATCGCAATTGATGAAGCGAGGAGTTGTTGCAGCTTCAGCTCCAACAGCGCAGTCATCAGAGCGACAAGCACCACGGCGCAGTTTTTCATCTGGTGGTGTTCATCGCCCTAAGGTTAAGCTTGATCGTTATATTGCAGCCTTGCAAGGTCAAGAGACACAAGAAGCCCGCATGAAATGGGGCGAAATTATGGCGAAGGTTAAAGAGCGTAAGGTGACTGTACAAGCATGGTTAAAGGATAGTGAACTTGTTGCAGCAGTGGATGGCCAGCTACTACTTACATTTAGAAATGATATGCACCGTGAAATGACGGAGCGGCCTTCTCATCGTGAGCTTATCGAGCAAGTAGCGGGAGAGGTCATGAAACGCCCTTATCAATTAGTAACAGTGATGCTAAAAGACTGGCAAACAGCGCTTGATGGTAACAATGAAGCTGATGTGGAATCACTTCAGTTAGAGCCAGAGCACATCACTGTACAAAATAGTGACAGCAAGCAGCCTGAATGGGTTGATGAGGCGATTAAGCTGTTTGGAGAAGATCTTGTTGTCATCAAAGAATAAATTAATTTTGAGGTGAATGAATATGAACAATATGAATCAAATGATGAAGCAAGTAAAAAAAATGCAACAACAAATGTTGAAAGCGCAAGAAGAGTTAGAGCATAAAACAGTTGAAGGCAGCTCAGGCGGCGGTGTTGTACAGGTAGTTGCTAACGGCCACAAAAAAGTGCTAAGCATTTCAATTAAGCCAGAGGCTGTTGATCCAGATGATATTGAAATGCTGCAAGATCTTGTACTAACTGCAGTAAATGATGCTTTGACAAAAGCAGAAGAGCTAGCAAATGCTGATATGAGCAAATATACTGGCGGTATGAAAATTCCAGGTCTATTCTAATTTACAACGAGGAAAGATAGGATAGCTCTAGCTATTCGAAAGGAGCTGTACCTACATCGTGCATTATCCAGAGCCTATTGCCAAACTGATTGATTCATTTACACGATTGCCAGGAATCGGGCCAAAAACGGCTGCTCGTCTTGCCTTTCATGTATTGCGGATGAAGGAAGATGAGGTTATCGATTTTGCTAAAGCCTTAGTGAGTGTCAAACGCAATTTGATCTATTGTTCGGTTTGTTGCAACATTACAGATACAGATCCATGTCGCATATGTCAGGATAAAGGGCGTGACGCCTCGGTTATTTGTGTTGTGCAGGAATCAAAGGATTTAATTGCGATG
>NZ_CM170151.1:2487500-3892500 GCF_057221655.1 Paenibacillus sp. plas6
GGGCTAGCCTTGGAGTCGAGTATCATGGAGGTAGAGCACTGATTGGGTGCGGGGCCCGCGAGGGTTACCAAGTCTAGTCAAACTCCGAATGCCATCGATATATATCCAGGAGTCAGACAGTGAGTGCTAAGATCCATTGTCAAGAGGGAAACAGCCCAGATCATCAGCTAAGGCCCCCAAGTGTGTGTTAAGTGGGAAAGGATGTGGAGTTGCACAGACAACCAGGATGTTGGCTTAGAAGCAGCCACCATTTAAAGAGTGCGTAATAGCTCACTGGTCGAGTGACTCTGCGCCGAAAATGTAACGGGGCTAAACACACCGCCGAAGCTATGGCAAGTCGTAGGTTTCACTTCTTCTTTGAAGAAGTGTTTAGCGACGATTAACATTCGTCGAAATCAACCGCTAAGGTTGTTCAAGAATTCGACTAAATGTATGTTCTTCAGCTAAACACAAACCATCGAAGTTGAAGTGAAGCCTACGAATTGGGTAGGGGAGCGTTGAATACGGGTTGAAGTCATACCGTAAGGAGTGGTGGACTGTATTCAAGTGAGAATGCCGGTATGAGTAACGAAAAGATAGGTGAGAATCCTATCCGCCGTAAGCCTAAGGGTTCCTGAGGAAGGCTCGTCCACTCAGGGTAAGTCGGGACCTAACGCGAGGCCGAAAGGCGTAGTGGAAGGACAACAGGTTGAAATTCCTGTACCACCGTAGTTGTTTGAGCGAAGGGGTGACGCAGAAGGATAGTGACGCGGACTGATGGATGTCCGTCCAAGCAGTGAGGCTGGTGAGTAGGCAAATCCGCTCATCGAAAGGCTGGGCTGTGATGGGGAGCGAAAATTGCAGTAGCGAAGGTCATGAGTTCAGGCTGCCAAGAAAAGCCTCTAGTGAGACGAAGGTGCCCGTACCGCAAACCGACACAGGTAGGCGAGCAGAGCATGCTAAGGCGCGCGGAAGAACTCTCGTTAAGGAACTCGGCAAAATGACCCCGTAACTTCGGGAGAAGGGGTGCCCCGGTAGGGTGAATAGCCCGAGGGGGCCGCAGTGAAAAGGCCCAATCGACTGTTTAGCAAAAACACAGGTCTGTGCAAAGTCGTAAGACGACGTATACGGGCTGACGCCTGCCCGGTGCTGGAAGGTTAAGGGGAATGGTTAGGCGTAAGCCGAAGCTATGAACCGAAGCCCCAGTAAACGGCGGCCGTAACTATAACGGTCCTAAGGTAGCGAAATTCCTTGTCAGGTAAATTCTGACCCGCACGAATGGCGTAACGAATTGGGCGCTGTCTCAACGAGAGATCCGGTGAAATTTTAATACCTGTGAAGATGCAGGTTACCCGCGACAAGACGGAAAGACCCCATGGAGCTTTACTGCAGCTTGATATTGGACTTTGGTACGATCTGTACAGGATAGGTGGGAGCCTAGGAAGCATGAGCGCCAGCTTGTGTGGAGGCGCCGTTGGGATACCACCCTGATCGTATCGGAGTTCTAACCTGTCGCCCTGAATCGGGCGAAGGGACCGTGTCAGGTGGGCAGTTTGACTGGGGCGGTCGCCTCCTAAAGCGTAACGGAGGCGCCCAAAGGTTCCCTCAGAATGGTTGGAAATCATTCGAAGAGTGTAAAGGCAGAAGGGAGCTTGACTGCGAGACCCACAAGTCGAGCAGGGACGAAAGTCGGGCTTAGTGATCCGGTGGTACCGAATGGAAGGGCCATCGCTCAACGGATAAAAGCTACCCTGGGGATAACAGGCTTATCTCCCCCAAGAGTCCACATCGACGGGGAGGTTTGGCACCTCGATGTCGGCTCATCGCATCCTGGGGCTGAAGTAGGTCCCAAGGGTTGGGCTGTTCGCCCATTAAAGCGGTACGCGAGCTGGGTTCAGAACGTCGTGAGACAGTTCGGTCCCTATCTGTCGCGGGCGTAGGAAATTTGAGAGGAGCTGTCCTTAGTACGAGAGGACCGGGATGGACGTACCGCTGGTGTACCAGTTGTTTCGCCAGAAGCACCGCTGGGTAGCCAAGTACGGAAGGGATAAGCGCTGAAAGCATCTAAGCGTGAAGCCCCCCTCAAGATGAGATTTCCCAAGTAGTAAGACCCCTTGAAGACGACGAGGTAGATAGGCTGGGGGTGGAAGTGCAGCAATGCATGGAGCTGACCAGTACTAATCGGTCGAGGGCTTATCCTAAATGATTCGTAAGATGAGAAACTTTCTATCCAGTTTTGAGGGTGCAAGCCTTCAGGCAGCTACTTAAGCTGTTTGTGAGCGATAAAATGTTCCCTGATAGCTCAGTCGGTAGAGCACTCGACTGTTAATCGAGTTGTCACAGGTTCGAGTCCTGTTCGGGGAGCCATTTGCTCTCATAGCTCAGTCGGTAGAGTGCATCCATGGTAAGGATGAGGTCACCGGTTCGATCCCGGTTGAGAGCTCCATTTTCCTCATGGTTGGACAAGCTAGATAATATGGCCCGTTGGTCAAGGGGTTAAGACACCTCCCTTTCACGGAGGTAACAGGGGTTCGAATCCCCTACGGGTCACCAATTTTAATTAAGCACTACTGAAAAGCTTTAATAAATGTTGTTTTTTTGGATAAACTATCCCTTACGGAGGATTAGCTCAGCTGGGAGAGCATCTGCCTTACAAGCAGAGGGTCGGCGGTTCGATCCCGTCATCCTCCACCATTATAAATATTGGGGATTAGCCAAGCGGTAAGGCAACGGACTTTGACTCCGTCATTCCAAGGTTCGAATCCTTGATCCCCAGCCATTTTCTCTTTGAGAGCCATTAGCTCAGTTGGTAGAGCACCTGACTTTTAATCAGGGTGTCGAAGGTTCGAGTCCTTCATGGCTCACCATTTTGTGCGCGTGTGGCGGAATTGGCAGACGCACTAGACTTAGGATCTAGCGGGCGACCGTGGGGGTTCAAGTCCCTCCACGCGCACCATTTATAAAATTAACTCCACCAGAGAAATCTGGTGGTTTTTTTGTAATTATAGAGTAATATGCAGTGAAATATTGCAGGATGAACGTTGACGTTTTTTTTTTATTTAAGAGAAAATAGGTTAAGCGCAAGGAAAGGAGCTGAGCAGTTTGAAACAACGATCATTAATATTGCTTGGGCTATTAATGCGCCAGCGTCAGCATGGGTATCAAATAAATGATTTTATAGAGAAAAATCTAAGCTCCATTACCGATATGAAAAAACCAACTGCTTATGCAACTTTAGATAAGCTTAATGCGAATGGTTATATTGACATAGAACATGAGCAAGAGGGCAACCGTCCACCTCGTAAAGTTTATGCGATTAATGATAAAGGTAGAGCTTACTTCTTCGAATTGCTTATGGACAACTTAACAGAGTCTGAGACATATCACTATAAAGGTGATGTGGGACTAATGTTTATTGACTTTTTATCACAAGAGCAAGCGCTAAAGTCTCTTACTCTGCGTCTAGAAAAAAATAAAAAAATGATTGAGCAGTATACTAATGTTCCTCAGCATGTTACCACACAAGGGGTTAATTTAGTCATACGACATAAGCTGATCATGCTTCAGGCAGAAATTCAATTTCTTGAGGAAGCGTTACAACAATTAGGTAAGAAACATTTATAAGAGTCTTTTCATAAAACGAAAGGGCTCTTTTTTTGCTTTTATGGAAAATTTCATTGTTTTGTCACTCTTGTGTATAAATCCGTCAAATTTGACTAATCATAATTGAAATGAAACAGATTATAGTCTATACTTGAATAGTCAAATCTGACTATATAAAGAGTGAACAAAATTGTATTTAGCATTGAAAGAGCTACAGCATGGCAAATCGAGATTTGTTATGATTGCGGTTATCACAATTTTAATTTCATGGCTAGTATTTATTTTATCTGGTCTAGGTAACGGCTTATCAACTTTAGCAGCAGCTACAATGAAAAACGTTGATGCCAATTATGTAATGTTTGAGGAAGGCTCACGTTCATCGATGAGTCGTTCAGTTATTAGTGAAGATTTAATAACAGAGCTATTAAAGCAACCAAATGTGGAAGATGCATCTGCAATGGGACAATTAACGGCTACTATTGTTAGAAATGTTGACGATGAGGTTTTAAAAACTGATATAACTATTATCGCAGTACAGCCAGGCAGCTTTTTAGAGCCTGAAATAGTAGAAGGCAAGCCGCTTGACGCTAACGATAATATGGGCGTCATCGTAAATGATACTTTAAAGGATGAAGGTTTTGCAATCGGAGATACAATTTCCATTGAAGGATCTGTAGAGCAGTTTACAATTGTTGGTTTTGTACGTAATGAAACTTACAACCATATGCCAGCAGTTTTTGCAACGATGGAAAAGTGGAGAACAGCAGCTTTTGCAGCTCCAGGCTCAGATCACAATGTTTCAAATCCAGTTAATGCGATAATGTTGCAAGGTAAAGATATTGATCCAGAGCAAATTCAAGCTAATTTTAAGGGTGTTGAGGTAGTAACTAAGGGAGCAGCCGTAAGAGGTATGCCAGGTTATATTGAAGAAAGCGGAACGATAACAATGATGTTAGTATTTTTGCTTGTAATTTCCGCTTGTATCTTAGCAGTATTTTTCTATGTATTAACGTTGCAAAAAACAAATCAACTAGGTGTTATGAAAGCACTAGGTGCTAGTCAATCATTCTTAAGCAAAATGATTGTATCGCAAGTATTTTTACTTTCATTGGTAAGCATTGTTATCGGTATAATCATTACTTATTTAACTGCTATGGTGTTCCCAGCTGGTATGCCATTTGATTTAGATACTAAATTAGTCATTATTTATGGACTAGCCTTGCTAATTATATGTACCCTAAGTTCCGTTTTATCAATTCGCAGAATGAAAAAGATCGATCCGCTTATTGCGATTGGGAGGGTTGAATAATGTCTATTCTAACATTCACACAAGTATCTAAAACCTATTTACAAGGGGAACAAACTGTTACAGCGTTAAAAACGTTGACTTTTCATTAAACAAAGGTGAATTCGTAGCTGTAATCGGTCCTTCTGGTTCAGGGAAAAGTACATTTTTATCTATAGCAGGAGCATTGCTTCAGCCAAGCTCAGGAAGCGTCGTTATCAATGGCAAAGCTATTGATAAGCTAAATGCTAAGCAGCTTACTGAAATTCGTTTAGATGAAATCGGCTTTATTTTTCAATCGAGCAACCTGATCCCTTTCTTAAATACTACAGATCAACTGCTAGCTGTTAAACGAATGAAGGGAAAAGTAAGTGCTGCAGATGTTGAGCGAGCAAAAGAAATTTTAACTAAACTTGGATTAGGCAATAAATTAAAATCATATCCAGAGCAACTTTCTGGTGGTGAAAAACAGCGTACTGCTATTGCGCGAGCATTTATGAATGATCCTTCTGTATTACTTGCCGATGAGCCAACTGCTAGCCTTGATACTGCCCGTGCACATGAGGTTGTACAGCTAATTGCACAAGAAGTTAAAGATCGGCAAAAGGCTGCGATTATGGTTACACATGATGAGCGTTTGCTTTCATATTGTGATAAGATTTATCGTATAGAAGACGGAATATTAATGCAGCAAAAGGAAAAAGTTTTATCACATTAATCGTTTGCTCCATTAAATTTACTTTGCATTAAGGAGTGTTGTTATGATTATCGTAACAAATCGAATTAAATTAAAACCAGGATTTGCAGAGAAAATGGCTCCTAGATTTACTGCTCCAAGTCCATTGCATGATTTAGAAGGGTTCCATAAGGTAGAGGTGCTTGTAACCGAGCATGAAGACTATGAAATTATGGATGTAAATATGTACTGGGAAAACTACGAGCAATTCGAAGCATGGAGAAATAGTGATCTGTTCAAACAAGCACATGCTAATCAAGGACCTCCAAACGGAGATAGTCCTATTCTCGGCAGTGAGATTATTAAATATAAGGTAGCGGCAACAACGGAATCTAATTAACATCCCAAAAATAAAGAAAATAATCTGTAGAGCATATTGATATTGACGCAGTTGTCAATTTCATGTATGTTATATAGGTATTTATTAGCAATATTCGAGCCTGGGACAAAACCCAGCTAAATGAAAGAAAACTCCTGGTGCTCTACAAAGTAGAATGCCAGGAGTTCATTTTTTACATACAAAAGGAACACTTTCTGTTAAAATTTAAGTATCTCACCCCAAAAATTTCAAAAGAAAGGTGTTCCTTATGTTTAAAGATTATAACATGAATCAATTAGTTTTGCCTCTAAATTTAGAAGTTAAATTAGATAAACATGATATCGCATTTGCCATTCATCATTTGGTCGAAAGTATTCCAGATGAAGCGTTTCGTTCGTTTGTTCGTCGTGACGGTTGTCCAGCCTATCATCCGCGCATGATGCTCAAGATCATTCTATGCGGCTACACTCAATCTGCCTTTTCTGGTCGTAAAATTGAAGCTCTTACGAAAGACAGTATTCGGATGATGTGGTTAGCTCAAGGCTATGAACCTTGCTACCGTACGATTAATCGTTTCCGTGTTCATCCTGTGATGAAAGACTTACTCCGCCAGTGCTTCGTTCAATTTCGCTCGAAGTTAGTGGAAGAAAAGATCATTACCCAAGAAGCGATGTTCATTGATGGAACCAAAATTGAAGCCAATGCGAATAAGTTCACCTTTGTATGGAAAAAAGCCGTGGACAAACATCATGCTCGGCTCATTGAAAAGTCGAATCAACTGTACAACGAGTTATTGGAACAAAAGATCATTCCAGAGCTTGAACATGAGCAAGAACTCTCTACGGAAAACTTACTGGAGATCGCAGAACACCTTGAGCGAGTGGTTGAAAGCTATACAGAAAAGATCGCAGCATCCGAAGATACGAGTGAACGAAAACAATTACGAAGCAAGCGAAAAGCACCAAAACAACTACTCAAGCAAGTCCGTGATTGGATGGAACGAAAAAACATGTACAAGCTTCATCAACAACGATTCGGAAAGCGCAACAGTTATTCCAAAACCGATCCTGATGCAACCTTCATGCGAATGAAAGATGACTACATGAAGAATGGACAATTGAAGCCTGGATACAATGTACAAATTGCAACCGAAGGACAATACACACTGGCTTATGGTATCTATTCCAATCCAACGGACACCAAGACGCTTATTCCTTTTCTTGATGAAATTGAAACCCATTATTTTGACTTGCCTACCTATATCGTAGCGGATGCCGGATATGGAAGTGAGCAAAACTATGAGGATGTGATCACGAAGCGCAAGCGTGTTCCATTAATAAAGTATACGATGTATGAGCGTGAGCAAAAGAGAAAGTCTAAAACCGATCCATTTCAAACAAGTAACTGGCACTATGATGCCGAAAAGGATCGTTATCTTTGTCCAAATGGACAGGAACTAACGTTTCAACGCTATACCATACGCAAAGATAAAGATGGGTTTGAGCGACAATTCAAGATCTATGCTTGTGCGGATTGTACAGGATGTCCTTTCCGATCCTCATGTACGAAAGCACAAGAAGGAAGACACCGACAACTGATGATCAATGCACGTTGGGAACAACAAAAAACCTATGTAAGAGAGCAGCTTTCAGGAGAAAAAACAGGGGAGATCTACCGTCAACGAAAAATTGACGTAGAACCAGTTTTTGGATTCTTGAAGGCTAATTTAGGTTTCACTCGCTTTTCAGTTCGAGGAAAACGGAAAGTTGAGCATGAGATTGGACTTGCCTTAATGGCAGTAAACTTAAGGAAATATGTGCTACGAACGTAGCATAGCATTAGAAAAACAGAGCCTAAAATGAGCAAACGGTGAAATCTTTGAACAGATTTCACCGTTTGCTTGTTTTAAGAGACAAGTTTTGTCCCAGGCTCTTTTATTAATGAGCAGAAAATGAATAAGCATTACTGGTTGCTAAAACAATAAAGATTGATTGAACTGTTAAAAACTTGAACGGTTAAAAAGTGACGTAACTAGCCAACTGAGGTGAATAATAAATGTATACATGTTTATTCGTAGACGATGAAATCGAAATCAGAGAAGGAATGAAAAGTAAAATTGATTGGAAGTCTCAAATGTTTAATGAGCCAATACTTGCCGCAAATGGTGCTGAGGCCATTGAAATGTTGGAGAGCATTGAACCAGACCTTTTAATTACGGATATAAATATGCCATACATTAATGGACTAGAGCTAGCAACTTGGGTAAAAAAACAATACCCACTGACAAAAATTATAATTTTATCTGGATTGGATGAATTTGAATATGCCAAGGAAGCACTGCGTATTCATGTAGATGCTTATATGTTAAAGCCAGTCACTGCAGAAGAACTAGTCAGCACCATTCAACAGTTATTATCTGAGCTAGAGGCAGAACGTGAACGTCACAGTAACATGAAGCAATTGGAGGAGCATTATCGTCTTTCTTATCCGATTGTAAAAGAAAAATTTTTAACATCGCTTATAACACGTGTGCAAAATAAAGAAGAGGTACTTCAGAAAGCTGAAAAATATCAGGTTAATTTACAGGGAAGATTATATATTATTTCTTGTATTGAAGTGATCCATTCTGAATTAATTAAGCAAACAAAAAGCTCATCGCTTGCTGAATCTTCAGATCTAGATTTAAAGTTATTCGCAATAAATAATGTTACTAGTGAAATTTGGGAAAAATACGGTTTAGGTCATATTTTTGTGTTTTCAGATCATTTGCTGCTTCTTTCTGTTTTTTCTCAAAATGATGAGCAAACAGCAGTTGAAATCACTCAAAAAGCAATGGGTGAAGTGTTGAAAAGCATCAATCGATATTTAAATTTACAAGTTATGATCGGTATAGGCTCTCCTGTTGATGATGTAACTAAACTTAAATATTCGTATGAAGGAGCTTTGATGGCGATCGATTATCGAAGCTTATTAGGTAGTAACAGTGTTGTCTATATCGAAGATATGGAGTTGCGTGCACCATCCACTTTTATTTTTGATGATTTTAAAGCACAGCAACTAACACGTACCTTAAAGCTAGGGACTAAAGACGAACTTGCAACTTTATTGACTGAAATTTTTGATGAAGTTTTACAAGCAAATGTTTCACTGGCCAACAAGCGTTACTATATGCACGAGATGCTAGTTACGATTATTAAATTAATGAAAACATATACTTCAATGGAACATGATGAAATGAGTTTAATTAGTTATTTTAATCGATTACAGTCGATTGAGGAAACAAAGGCGTGGTTTGCATTAATCTGTGAGCAAATTAGAGAACAGATTGAAGAAGGCAGGGAAACAAAGTATAAGCAAATAATTGAGGAAGCTATTCATTACGTAAAGGAAAATTATCACGATAGTGAACTGTCTATAACTACAGTATGTGACTATTTACATATAAGTACAGGTTACTTTAGCGCTCTATTTAAAAAGGAATTAAAAATGACGTTCGGTGCCTACCTAAAAAAAATTCGGATGGAAAAAGCTATGGAACTGTTAAGAACGACCGAGCTAAAGTCTTTTGAAATTGCAGCTATGGTAGGGTATTCTGATCCGAACTATTTCAGTATGAGCTTTAAAAAGTTCGCTGGATTATCAGCAAAAGAGTATCGAAATACGATTAAAGAGTAGCAGAGGACAATCATATGAAGTTTTCTAAGGATTCAAGCATTCAGTCGATTTTGCTAAGAACATTAACTGTGTTTTCAGCATTAATCGTTTTAGTGATTACATTAGTGTTATATGGACACTTTTCCAGAGAAACGAATGAAATGATTTTAAACGACTCGCAATTACTGGTTAATAAAGCCAGTCAATCTCTTGAAAACTATATTGAATCTACAAATCAATTATTTTATATGATTAACCATAAGCTTGAGGAAAGTCAAAATTTGAACAATCAGCAGTTATTAAATGATGTTGAAAATTTATTATTTTCACGTAAAGACATCGTTTCCGTCTCATTGATTGATACGCAGGGGAATATGGTATTTGGACTGCCAAATGTAAAGATGAAGGAGACAGCCAATCCGCTTGAAGAGGATTGGTATAAGTCAGCAAAAAACAGAAAGGGATATATGCAAATATCCCAACCGCATGTGTTAAATATGTATTTTGAACAATATCCTTGGGTGGTATCTTTTAGTAAGACAGTCCAGCTCGTGAAGCAAGACAAAATGATTGAAGGTGTTCTTGTTCTGCACGTTAATTTTAATCAAATCGAAAGCTTGCTAAAAGAAATTGCAAACGGCACAAGAGGTTATCTTTATGTTTTAGAAGAATCAGGCGGAAATATGGTTTATCATCCGCGACTTGAACTCGTCTATACAAGAGTAATCGAAGAAAATGTAGAATTAGCACTTAAACATCCTTATGGAAGTTATTTTTATGACGATAAAGAAAAGCAAGAGAAGATTATGAGTATTCAAACAATCGGCAATGTAGGATGGAAAGTTGTCGGCATTATTGATGTAGAGAGCACAATTTTAGGAAAAAAAGTTTTTAAAGAGCCTATCATTTATTTGGGTATTGCGTTTATCCTTATTGTTATTGTCATCTCTAGTGTAATTGCACGCTGGATTTCTAACCCGATACAAAGCTTGGCGCGAAAAATGAAGGATATTGGTTATGGCGATCTAGGAGGAAAAGTAGAAATCCAAACTTCACCTTACGATCCGCGAGAAATTAGACATTTGTCTGTTCAATTTAACCATATGATGAGCACAATATCTGAATTAATGGAGAAGGTTGTCAAAGAGCAGGAATTAAAGAGAAAGCATGAGCTTGATGCATTACAGGCACAAATAAATCCACATTTCTTATATAATACGTTGGATATGCTTGTTAGTATGGTTGGCGTCAATAAAAATGATGAAGTGATTAAAACTATTACCGCCCTGTCTAGGTTATTTCGGATTAGTATCGGTAAAGGAAAAGCAGAAATTACGATTCGTGAAGAACTTGAGCATGTGCGAAATTATTTGCTAATACAACAAGTTAGATACAAGGATAAATTTGATTATGTGATTGAAATGGATGATGAGGTAGCTGATTTATTAACGCTTAAACTTATTATTCAACCGATTGTAGAAAATGCAATTAAACATGGCTTTGAGCTGGCAGTAGATAAAGGGTTAATTTCTATTTCAGCAAAACTTATCGATGGACAAGTTGTATTTACAGTCGAGGACAATGGACTTGGTATGAGTGAAGAACGATTAAATCAAATTAGAACAGGATTATACGAAAGTAAAAAGGGAACCGGCGTAGGAATATATAACGTTCAAAGCCGCATTCATCTTTATTATGGAGAACAGTATAATCTGCAGTTTGAAAGCGAAATAGAGGAAGGTACGAAAGTTACTATTCCGATACCAGTTATCGAAAAAAGTAATCATGCTTAAACAAGTCATGAAGGGAATAAATGACATGAAACTAAGATTACGTTTATTTTTTACACGTCGGATAACAATACTATATATATTTTTACTGAGCATAGCTTGTTTTCTGATTCTTAGAACCCTTTTTGATTGGAGTATTTTTCAAAAAGAAGAAAAAGTAATAGCCATTCACTACATTACAGATGTTAACAAAATTAATTATAAAAATTTAAGGATGCAAGGGATGCAAGCAGCGAGAGAGGATTTAAATGTAAGTCTATTTATTCATCCATTGCGTCCTAATTCTAATGAACTGATGAACATACTAAATGAGCATCCTGATTCAATTATTATTGGCGATTATGTTCATGATGATTTGAACACCTTTATTGAAAAAGCTAAGAAGCAACATATTCCTGTTATATTAGCTGACTATGCTGTTGATCTTGATGATTCAGATTCAGTATATATTGGCGTTGATCATCAAGCTGCTGGAATGATGGCCGCAAGATTTATTGCCCCATTGTTAGAGGAAAAAGGGAATGTAGCATTAATCGGCTATCACGAACAAGGAAGTAGCGGTTATTTAATGAGCAAAGGAGCGGAAGATGAATTATCGACCTACTCAGCGATTGACATTAAAGCCAATATAAGCTGTGCAAATGATACGGAATCCTGCTTAGAAACAATTAAAATGCTGCTGCAGCAAAAAAAGTTAGATGGGATTATCGCCTTAGATGCGCAAAGCGCATATGATGTTGCTCAGTTAGTTAAGCAAATGAATTTAACGCAGGATATAAAAATGGCAGCTTATGAGCAGAGTAATAGTCTTATTGAATTTCTCCAAGACGAAACAATAGATGCATTATTGATATACAATTATTTCAATCTTGGTTACCTGGCTCTGCAATATGCAGATGATATGGCAAAAGGTAAAAAAGTTCCATCAGCTGAAATTTTGACACCTCAAATAATTACAAAGGAAAATATGTTCTGGTTACAAAATCAAAAGCTGCTGTTTCCTCTAAATAATCTATAAGAGAATACAAAAATTCCATCATAAAAATCATGGTTTTATTAAAAATATTAGAATTTTAATAAAAACCATGATTTTTTTATATTCATTTAAGCCTTAAAAATCAGCATAATAAAACCATAACAAATGAGATACACTTAATGAAACACAGTGACTAACACAAAATGTTCTACAACTTAGGGGGAGTTAATAATGAAAAAATTATTAGCAACATTAACAATCGGTGCTTTGGCGGTTACAGCAGCAGCTTGTGGCGGCGGTAATAGTAACAGCGGAGGCAGTTCATCAGATTTGCCAAAAACAGGTGTAGCAATTTACAAATTTGATGATACATTTATGAGCGGCGTTAGAAGTGCGATTAGTGCGGCTGCAGCTGGTAAAATTTCAGTTGATATTGTAGACAGCCAAAACTCACAGCCTACACAAAACGATAAAGTTGACTTATTTATTACAAAGAAAATGAAAGCGATCGCAGTAAACCCAGTTGACCGTACAGCTGCTGGTGTTATCGTTGATAAAGCTAAAAATGCTAACGTTCCAGTTGTATTCATTAACCGTGAACCTCTAGCTGATGACTTAGCAAAATGGGATAAAACTTATTTCGTTGGTGCAAAAGCTGAAGAATCCGGTACAATGCAAGGTCAAATCTTGGCTGATTACTTCAAAAACAATCCTGAAGCAGATAAAAACGGAGACGGTATTTTGCAATATGTCATGATTAAAGGCGAACCTGGTCACCAAGATGCTGAGCTTCGTACAAAATATTCTGTGTTAGCGATTGAAGAAGCTGGCGTGCAAGTTGAATTGCTTGCTGAAGATACAGCTATGTGGGACCGCGTTAAAGGTCAAGAAAAAATGGCAGCTTTCCTATCTTCTAAAGGAGATAAAATTGAAGCAGTTATTGCAAACAATGACGATATGGCTTTAGGTGCGATTGAAGCATTGAAAGCAGCGGGTTACTTCCAAAACGGTAAATATATGCCGGTTGTAGGGGTAGATGCTACAGATGCTGCACAACAAGCACTGAAAGATGGCACAATGCTAGGTACTGTATTGAATGATGCAGAGAACCAAGGTAAAGCTACTGTAGAATTGCTTCGTGTACTAGCTAACGGCGAAACACCAACTAAAGAAAATACTGGTTATGAAATTACAGATGGCAAATACGTTTGGATTCCTTATCAAAAAGTAACAAAAGATGATGCTGCACAATAATTAAATGATGCGGATTCCTCTAAGAATGCTCTTTTCTTAAAGTAAGGTTCTTAGAGGAATCCTTTAACATGGATTTTAAGAAAATCGATGTTTAATTAAAACTGATTTAATAAGTAACTAACTATGACACAGCAGTACAGGAGGCTATACGATGGGACAAGAGCATCCTTATGTATTAGAGCTTAATGGTATAACTAAAACTTTTCCGGGAGTAAAAGCGTTAGATAACGTAACTTTGAAGGTGAAGCGCGGTACCGTTCATGCTCTTATGGGTGAAAACGGAGCAGGTAAATCGACATTAATGAAATGCCTTTTTGGTATATATTCTCCTGATTCAGGTGAGATTTATATAGATGGTGAACTTGCTAAAATTAACAATTCCAATGACGCATTAGCTGCTGGTGTATCAATGATTCACCAAGAGTTGCACCCAGTAACTCAACGCAACGTTATGGAAAACATATGGCTAGGAAGATTTCCGGAAAAGGGAGTAGGACCTTTCCGATTTATAGATCATAAAAAAATGCTGAAGGATACGGAAGCATTGTTAAAAGATTTAAGTATGGACATAGATCCTAAGCAATTAGTTGGTGAGCTTTCTGTTTCTAAAATTCAATCACTGGAAATTGCTAAGGCGGTATCCTTTAATTCTAAGGTTATCGTTATGGATGAACCAACGTCTTCATTAACAGGAAACGAAGTTGAGCACTTATTCCGCATTATAAATCAGTTAAGAGACCGCGGTGTATCGATTATTTATATTTCACACAAAATGGAAGAAATTTTGCGTATATCTGACGAAGTCACGATTATGCGTGATGGTAAATATATCGGTACTTGGGATGCTAAAACGATCACAATTGATGAAATTATTACGAGAATGGTCGGTCGTGATTTATCTGACCGCTTCCCTGAACGATCCAATAAACCAGGCGAAACGATGCTAAAAGTTGAAAATCTAACTTCTACGAATCCTGCTTCGTTTAAGGATGTTTCCTTCGAACTTCGCAAGGGAGAGATTTTAGGAATCGGCGGTTTGGTTGGTGCACAGCGTACGGAACTAGTTGAAGCAATCTTTGGTTTACGTTCCATCGCATCTGGACGAATTATTAAAGATGGTGAAGAAATTAAAATCAAATCTCCACGTGACGCTATCAAACATAATATTGCATTGCTGACAGAGGAGCGACGCGTTACGGGTATCTTCCCTGTATTGTCAGTAAAGGATAATACTGCAATTGCAAACTTAGGTCTTTATGAAAACAAATTTGGTTTCTTAAGCGATAAGAAAATGAGAGAAGAAGCTGAAAAAGGTGTTGTTAAGTTTAAAACGAAAACACCGAGCATTGACCAGTTGATTCGTAACTTATCAGGAGGAAATCAGCAAAAAGTGCTGCTAGCGCGTTGGCTGTTAACGAATCCAGATATTCTATTGCTTGATGAACCTACGCGAGGAATTGACATCGGTGCTAAGTACGAAATTTATAGCATCATTATTGATCTTGCGAAGCAAGGCAAAAGTATTATTATGATTTCTTCAGAAATGCCAGAGTTATTAGGAATGTCAGATCGAGTAATGGTTATGTCTGAAGGAAGATTAAAAGGTATTTTGGAAGGTCATGAAGCAAATGAAGAAAGTGTAATGCGACTTGCCGCACAAACTGGAAAATAAACAGCAGGATTTATAGGAGGACCATAACATGAGTAACAATAATTCATCAGCCTTAAAGTTAAAGGGTGCAATTTCACAAAACGTGATTTGGCTTGTACTCGTTGCTTTAATTATCGGGATAACCATTATCGATACCAATTTCTTATCCATAATTACAATTAAAGATATTTTAATTCAGTCCAGTACAAGATTGATTATTGCATTAGGTGCAGCGTTTGTACTAATTACAGCCGGTACTGACCTTTCTGCAGGTAGAGTTGTAGGTTTAACAGCAGTTATTTCAGCTTCAATGCTGCAAATGCCGAATTATGGAGCTAAGTTTTTCCCTAACTTGCCGGAACTTTGGGTAGTTATTCCAATCGCAATTGCGATTCTTGTTGGTTTTTTAATTGGTTTACTAAACGGTTTTATCGTATCTAAGTTTAACGTTCCTCCATTTATTGCAACACTAGGAACGATGGTAGCTGTATACGGTGCTAACTCACTTTATTTCGATATGGAGCCAAATAATTCTCAACCGATTGGTGGTCTGCGCAGTGACTTTACCGTAATTGGTTCTGGAAGCATTGGTTCTGGTCAATTCTCTGTACCGTACATCGTATTAATTGCAATTTTTGTTGCATTTATCGTTTGGGTTATCTTTAACAAAACTCGCTTAGGTAAAAATATGTACGCTATCGGCGGTAACATTCAAGCAGCTCACGTATCTGGTATTAATGTAGCAAAATACTTAATGTGGATATATGCAATTGCTGGTGCTTTGTATGGTTTAGCAGGTGTGCTTGAAGCAGCACGCACAGGTGGCGCATCTAACAACTATGGTAACATGTACGAACTTGACGCTATCGCAGCCTGCGTAGTTGGTGGTGTTTCAACAACTGGTGGCGTAGGTCGTGTTAAAGGTATTGTTGCCGGGGTATTAATCTTCACCGTTATTAACTATGGTTTAACTTATATCGGCGTTAACCCTAACTGGCAGCTAATCATTAAAGGTGCAATTATCGTCGTTGCCGTTGCATTTGATATTCGTAAATATGTTGCAAAAAAATAATGTAATCTCCCCCCTTGAATAAATTAAAAAGCTTTGTTTGTTCAGAAATATGACTTCTGTTCAAGCAAAGCTTTTTTTATGTAATTTAGAATGAATGATTAAAAAAATGTTGACATTCGAAATAAATTTGTGTATTCTATAAAGGTACTCAATTTTTTGATGTGCGCGTGTGGCGGAATTGGCAGACGCACTAGACTTAGGATCTAGCGGGCGACCGTGGGGGTTCAAGTCCCTCCACGCGCACCAGTTAATAAATTGAGAACTTCATAATGATTATGTAATGTGCGCGTGTGGCGGAATTGGCAGACGCACTAGACTTAGGATCTAGCGGGCGACCGTGGGGGTTCAAGTCCCTCCACGCGCACCAGTTAATGAATTGAAAACTTCATAATGATTATGTAACGTGCGCGTGTGGCGGAATTGGCAGACGCACTAGACTTAGGATCTAGCGGGAAACCGTGGGGGTTCAAGTCCCTCCACGCGCACCAGTTAATGAATGTTCAACCATCAGCAGTAGCTGGTGGTTTTTTTGTATATTCACTAGTGACTGTTTTTGCTAAAACCTGGGGGCTTGAATTATAATGGATATGAAAAATCATATTGTAAAGGGGTAGAGATCAATGTACGAAGTAGCGATTATTGGAGCAGGTCCTGCGGGTGCAAGTGCAGCTATTTTTACAGCTAAAGCTGGCAAAAAAACAATTGTAATCGATAGTGACAAAGGAATGACAAAGCGAGCTTGGTTTGAGAACTACTACGGTATTGAAGAGATCTCAGGCCCAGAGCTAATTGATATTGGAATTAAGCAGTTTAAAAAGTTTGGTGCGGAATATAAGGTGGCTACAGCAACAAATATTGAGCGGAATAATGATGGACTACAGATTACGTTAGACTCAGGAGAAAATATTACCGCTAAGCACGTGATTCTAGCAAGCGGCATTCATGTCGACCTTGCTGAGAAAATTGGTATTACGACAAAGCCTGGTACAGAGCCGCGTATTAAAACAATCGTTGAAGTAGACGCACAAGGCAAGACCAACGTTGATGGAGTATGGGCTGCAGGAACAATTACAGGGGTAAGTGTGCACGCTGTTATTACAGCAGGTGATGGTGCGAAAGTAGCAATCAACATCATTAGTGAGCTAAACGGCGAGCGTTATGTTGATCATGATATTTTAAAATCATAATTTTGAATATTGCAAATTGAGATGGCTATGAGCGTTGCTCCGAGAATTGGTTCATTCGATCAGATTCTTACGGAGGAATGCTCATAGTTTTTTTTATGAGATTTTTGCGATAAGCGACATTTTTTTACAAGTTAAGCGTTTAAAAAAACAATTGACAAATATTGAAAGCGTTATTATAATCTAGTTAAACGCTTAACTAAGGGGATGTACCTAGATGTCGAGGAAGAAAATAACAATACGTGACGTAGCAGAACACGCAGGTGTGTCCATAGCAGCAGTCTCTTATGTATTAAATGGTAAGGAGCATAAAGTTTCGGCAGAAACGATCGAATTAATTCATGAATCTATTAAAGCACTAAATTACATACCAAGTATGTCTGCCAGAGGCCTTGCCAAAAATCAGTCTCAGCTAATTGCAGTCATTATTCCGCAAACTGAAGATCGTAGTCAGCTTGTTTTCGACAATCCATTTTATAGCGAGATGATTAGCAATATTGAGGCGACTGTTAGGAAGGAGGGCTATCATGTCCTGCTTGCAGGAGTAGAGAAGGAGCAATCCTATCTTGATATTTCGGTATCAAGAAACTTGGATGGAGCGATTTTAATTGGAATTTATCCAGAAGAGTTATATGAAGAATGCAAGCAAGCCAATATCCCGATTGTTTTGGTAGATAGCTACATTCATGATAATTATTTTACGAATGTTGGTATCGATGATGAGCTTGGCGGGTACTTGGCGACGAAATATCTTATCGAACATGGTCACAAAGAAATTGCCATCGTTACAGGTAGCATTAAACGAGATGGCGTTGTTGAAAAACGCTATTTAGGATATCGACGTGCGCTTGCTGAAGCGGGTATTCCGTTTAAGAAGGAATATGTTTTTGAGGAATCTGTTTCGTTTGAGCATGGGCATCACTCTGGTTGCATTATTGCACGTGATTATCCAGAAATTACAGCCGTATTTTCAACTGCAGATATTATGGCGTTTGGCATAATCCGAAGTATTATGGAAAATGGCCTTCGGGTTCCCGAGGATATATCTGTTATCGGCTTTGATGATATCTCTTGGGCAGGAATGTTTTTCCCGCCGTTAACTACAGTAAGACAAAATATCGCAGAAAAAGGTAGATTGTCAGCACAGCTTTTACTTGAGCAGATTAAGGGCAATAAGAAAGAAGTAGAAAAGCAAGTACAAGTGGATTTAGAGGTTGTTTCCAGGGATACAGTTGCGAAGTTAAACGGTTAACTACCAAATGATAGTTAATTGTTTGATGATAAAAAAACCAATTTATTTTTTTAGGGGGATGGTAAGAATGAAGAAAGCGAAATGGGTAAAGCAATTATCTTTAGTGTTTTCTGCAATTTTACTTTGTACACTAATTGGTTGTAGCAGCAATGGAAATTCATCAAGCAATACTTCAAATGGTACAACTAGTAACAATTCAAATGACTCAAGCGCTAATGCCAAGGAGCAAGTCGTTGTTAAATTCGCCAACTTCTCAGGATCAGGTGAGGCTGCTCCAGCACTTGAGGCTATGCGTCAAAAGTTTGAGGAACTAAACCCAGATATCAAAATTGATATCGAAACAATTGGTTTTGATGAATACTTTACACAAATGCAAACTCGTGTTGCCGGTGGGAATGCACCAGATGCATATGAATTAAACTTTGAAAATTTTGTTTCTTATGCAAAGAAAGGTGTACTAAAAAATTTAAATGAGTATGAACTCGATACAGCTGCATTATATGAAACAGCCCTAAAAGCGTTCCAAAGTGATGGAGTACAGTATGGTTTACCAGCTAGCTTTTCTAACGTTGTTCTTATTTATAACAAAGATTTGTTTGACCAAGCGAATATTGATTATCCAACAAATGATTGGACATGGGAAGACATGGACGAAGCAGCTGCGAAAATTCGCGCTTTAGGTGAAGATATTTTTGGTGTTCATCAAAGCGTTCAATTTTTCGAATTTTTCAAAGCTGTTAAGCAAAATGGCGGCAGTCTGTTAAGTGAAGACGGAAAAACATTTACTGTAAACAGACCAGAAAATATTGATGCACTACAACATTTAGCTGATCGCATCAATAAAACAAATATTATGGCATCTGATGCACAGCTAAGTGGTATGGGAGATTGGGATTTATTTAAAAGCGGACGTCTAGGCATGATTATTACAGGTATTTGGGCATTCCCGGACTTTGTAGAAAACGTTTCCTTTAACTGGGATATCGCAGTAGAGCCAGGTAACGTACAAAAAGCAACACATTTCTTTGCTAATGGTTATGTTGTTAATGAAAAGAGCAAAGTAGCTGAAGCGGCAGTTAAGTGGATTAACTTTATGTCAGCAAGCAAAGAGGCGGCTCAAATTCGCGTCGATGCTAACTGGGAGCTTCCAGCCGTTACTTATCCAGAGGTACAAGAGAAATATTTAAGTGTTACTCCTCCTGAAAATCGAGAAGCAGTATTTGAATCACTAGATTACTTGATAACTCCTCCTGTAATTGAGCAATTTAATGAGATGAATGATATTTTAACTCAGCATCTATCTAAAGCTGCGCAAGGAGCGGTAACTGCAGCTCAAGCGCTTGATGATGCACAAAAAGAGTTAGAAAGTAAAATCAAATTGCAATAATTCATTTTGACGGACAGGAGCGGTAAGAATATTAAATCATCTTACTGCTCCTACGTATATAATGAGGTGCTCTATGATAAGAAATTCAAACTGGAAAAAAAGAATGATGATTTTGGCATTTCTGTTGCCGTCATTATTTGGACTGATTGTATTTAGTATTATTCCAATCGTATATTCGTTCATCATTAGTTTTACTGATTGGAATGGACTAAATGAATGGAGCATTGCCGAAGGTGTGCCTCAGTTTCTTGGCATAGCTAATTATATAGAAATATTAAAAAGTGAAGAATTCTGGAAAGTTTTAGGTAACACATTCTACTTTATTGTACTTTATATCCCGCTTATGTTGGCTGTAGCGATATTATGTGCAGTATTGCTTAATCAGAAACGTAAGGGCGTTGGCTTATTTCGAGTCATCTATTTTATACCTGTATTAACTTCATGGGTGGCAGCTTCGTTGATTTGGAAATGGTTGCTAAGCAAGGATTACGGTCCGATTAATCAACTGCTAGATTTTATTGGAATAGATGGACCAGCTTGGTTGCAGGATCCAAACTGGGCAATTCCAGGTATTGTACTGGCAAGTGTATGGAAGGATCTTGGTTACTTTTCTTTAATACTGCTTGGCGGATTACAAGGAATTAACCCAAGCTACTACGAGGCAGCGCAAATTGATGGAGCTAATGCAGTACAAAAACTAGTAAAAATAACGATACCGTTGTTAACACCGATTTTATTCTTCGTCATGATTATCAGCATCATTAACTCCTTTCAACTATTCCCGCAAGTAATGATAATGACTGAGGGAGGTCCGTATGGATCGACACAAGTTATGGTAGAAAGAATTTATCGTTATTCATTTAACTACTACAAAATGGGTTACGCTTCTGCATTTTCATGGATATTGTTTATCATTATTTTCATCTTTACGATGATTCAGATGAAACTGCAAAAAAAGTGGGTGCACTATGACAGCTAATCGACAGTTCCAAACATTACTTTTTTATGTTGTAGCATGTGTATTGGCGTTTTTTGCACTGCTGCCATTTGTCTGGATGCTTAGCACTTCTTTAAAAACAGAAGGCGCATTAATGAGTATTCCAATTCAATGGATTCCCGATCCAATTAGTTTTAATGCCTATGAAAAACTATTTGAACTGTTTCCATTCGCTAGAGCATTAATGAATAGTACGTTTATTACGATTGGTACGACAGTTGTGCGTCTTCTTTCTGCACTTATGGCAGCTTATATTTTTGCTAAAGTGGAGTTTAAGGGAAGAGAAGTGTTATTCGCTTTATATCTTGCGACAATGATGGTGCCAGCTCAAGTTACGACAATACCGATGTTTCTAGTGCTTAAGGAATTACAGCTTATTAATACGTATTCAGGACTTATTTTTCCTTCGATCTTCAATGCATTTGCAATTTTTATGCTACGTCAACATATAAAAACTATTCACGATGATTTTCTTGATGCGGCTTATATGGATGGTGCTAACCACGTTCAAGTATTTCGTAAAATTATAGTCCCGCTTAGCGCACCGATTGTTGTGACGCTTGGTGTGCTAGTTGTAATGGAGGCATGGGGAGATTATTTTTGGCCGCTTATTGTATTAACTGAAAAAGAAAAAATGACACTAACACTCGCTCTAGCTCAGCTAAATGGTCAATTTTCTAGTAAATACAATATTTTAATGGCTGGCAGTTTAATTTCAATGATCCCAATACTTATTGTCTATTTATTTGCACAAAAGTACTTTAAAGAAGGCTTACAGCTAGGGGGAATTAAATAATGCTAAATCATAAAGAAACGGTGGTCACAGTTGATCAGTTTTTGCTTGCTTATGCGCAATTAAAACGTGGCCATACTGAAGCTGCGAGCGAGCAGCTTCAGCGCATTATCAACTTATCAGATAAGCAGCAACTGCCGTTGCCATGCTTGGCAGGCTGGTTATGGTTATTAGGGGAATATGTAGTAAAAACGAAGGATACAACACACTACGAACAATCTGTACAGTTTGTTTATGAGCTAGTTAGCCAAATCGCAGAAGCGTGGCAAGAGCCGCAGCAACATTGGATTTATCCGAATAAAGAAGGAAGATTTTTAAGTCAGCTTGGTTTATATTATGCGGCTTTACGTTCAGCAACCTTTTTACAACTATCTGATCTCGCATTAAGAACATGCAAAGAGATGAGAGAGCAATTATTCTCGAAATTTATGAACAATATCGGCATGGTGAGTGAACAGGGGACTTCAGACGTTGAAGCAGATATTGTACTGGCAACAGTTCCATTTGGTTTTTTCACTCCAGGAGATTTAGCTTTGCTGAAAGCTTTAGAAAACATTGATGAATCATTACTAACTGGAAAAGAAGCAGCATTTTTTAGTATGTATTATGCAGAAAGTGAGCAGCAAGTAAAGGCTAAGCAGCTTTGTAACCAAGCTCAAGCAAAGGCTAGCAAGTTGTCTGATGAAGAGCGGAATTGGGTGGCTGCAGCAGAACAGTTAATTCAGTTGCATGAGGATGTGACCGAGCTAAGCTTCGATCATGTGCCGCTTGGTGCAGAGTGTCCGTATTTTTCCGGAATTAATGAACGCTCTCCGAGAATTGTGCTTGAAAATTCTCAGGTGCGTGTAGGGGTGTTCATTAAAGGAACTAAAGTTAAAGAGCTTCGCCATGTATATTTGAGCTATCAGGTGAATGAAGAGCCGTGGCAAGAGGCTGAACTTATAAGTACAGTTACTGAAAGTGGCGAGCAGGTTTGGGAAGGTTATATTCCTCCAGCAGAAAAGTATAGCCAGGTTAAATACTGTTTTTCAGCAATTGACCAAGCTGGCAGCTTAATTCAATCTAATCAATTTGGATATGATGTTTTAGCTTGGGAAAGCTTAAAGCTTCAATATAAATCTAAGGATGGCGCGCTACTTTACTATTTCATAACGAACCAAAATCAATGGTGCATCGTGCAAAGAGAGCGTGTAAATGACACTGATCGCTACAAGCTTGTTACGATAGATGAACAGGAGATCCAAAAGCAAGAGCTCATCGCAATTAGCGAAGCAGATCAACAAGCCAATGTTCCTGTTATTCAACTATTAATGAATGGTTCAGGTCAATTGGTAAAAGCAAGGCTAGCCTTTACGATCGAACCTTCATCTTTATGGTACGGCATGGGCGAGCGATTTAAGACGCTAAATTTTTCTAATTGTGAAATTGATAATTATGTCTATAACCAGTACAAGGATCAAGGACATCGAACGTATATCCCTGTACCGCTTGCTATTGGGACGCAAGGTTTTGGGGTCTTTTTAGCAAGCTCTCTATATTCGTTATTCCGCTTTGGCACTGCGCAGACTGATTTATTAGAAATAGAAGCTGATATTGATAGTTCTAAAGGTGAGCTAGTTTGGCATTATTTAACTGGTTCGCCTGCTGAGCAACTATCACAATATACAGCGATTACTGGGCGACCAAAACTTCCTCCAAAATGGGCATTCGGCCCTTGGATGAGCAGTAATAACTGGGATAGCGATGCAGAAACGCGTTATCAACTAGATCAAAATAAAAAGTATTCGATTCCGGCAACTGTAATCGTGCTTGAGCAATGGAGTGACGAGGCTACATTCTACATCTTTAACGACGCGCAATATGAAACTAAGTCTGGAGGTGAGGTGTTCAGCTATAGTGACTTCCAGTTTCCAAGCTGGGGAAGATGGCCAGATCCGAAAGGGCTTGTCGAGACGATTCATGAAGCTGGTTTAAGGATTCTATTATGGCAAGCTCCAGTGATGAAGTATATGGAGGGTCTTGCTCATATTCAACACGATATTGACGAGGAATATATGATTGCTAATGGTTATATGGTGAAGCGGGCAGACGGAAGTGCTTATCGTATACCTGGCTTTGAATGGTTCCGCGGCAGTCTAGTTCCTGACTTTACAAATGAGCAAGCAACACAGTGGTGGCTATCGAAACGTAAATATTTACTGGAAGAAATAGGGATTGATGGATTTAAAACTGATGGTGGGGAATGTATTTACGGCAGTGATTTGCAATTTGCGGATGGGCGAGACGGTAAAGCAATGCGCAATGAATACTCCAACACATATGTCGGTGCCTTCCATAACTTTGCAAATCAATTTGTAAAAGGCGGAGCAATTACATTCAGCCGTTCGGGTTATACTGGAGCGCAAAATGTACCTATGCATTGGGCTGGAGATGAAAAATCAACTTTCCAAGCCTTCCGTTCAAGTCTTATTGCAGGGCTTAGCAGCGGCTTATCGGGAATTCCTTTCTGGGGATGGGATTTTGCAGGATTTTCTGGGGAAATTCCAACTGCTGAACTATATATTCGCTCGACTCAAATGGCTGCATTCTGCCCAGTAATGCAATACCACGCAGAAAGCAAGGGGCAATTCAATATGGATCGCACGCCTTGGAACATTGCTGAGCGTACCAATACCCCTGAAGTGTTAACGATTTATAAAAAATTCGCTGACCTTAGAATGAATCTACTTCCATATATTTATGAGCAAGCGCAGTACAGTTCACAAAGCGGGGAGCCGCTTATGCGAGCATTGCTGTTGGATTATCCAGATGATGTTATAGCAAGCAAGATCGAGACTGAATATTTGTTTGGTAAAGCATTGCTTGTTGCTCCTATATTAGAGGATGGTTTGAGAAAGATTGATGTATATTTCCCTCAAGGAAGCTGGATTAGCTTCTTTAATGAATATGAGAAACCGATTCAAGGTGGACAGCAGTTAACGATTGAGGCGGAGCTTGAGCATATTCCAGTTTATTTAAGAGAAAATCAAGTCGTTCCAGTAAACTTAGATGATAGCTTAAAGCTTGCTTCGCATGTTGGCAATCAAGTAGACGGATACCATGAACTTGTATTTATTATGTATGCGACTTCGCAAGTTCACTATAGCTTTAAGGATGAAGCGAACATTTCTGTTCAATTAAATGTGGAAGTACAGAATAGCGGTTGCGTGTTAAAGGCAGAAGTCGAAGGTGGAATCAATCCAGTATTGTGGATTAAGCAGGCTGGACATATCCCTACAATCATGCTAAATAATCTCGAATTGAAGGAAGTTAAAACAGAGAATGAGCTAGAGGAACGTTGCTTCTTGCGTCGCGGTAATGACTTGCTTGTGCGATTGTCACAAGGAAGCCAAGTTATCGCATGGTAGACCATTTTAGGATTGTGCTGGGAGAGAAGCGAGGCCTTTTCTCCCAGCTTACTTCATAGAATCACCCACATATTCATTCTATTTTTAATAGGAGAGTGATTGTATGCGGATGAAGAAGAGGATTCTTCGAGCAAGTTTGGGCAGCTTCTTAGTATTAGTGCTTATGTATGCCACAGTGATGCCAGTTATGGCTCTTTCGGGAGTGTGGCACAATCCTTATGGTGATGACGATTTGTACTCGGTACAGGAGTCAGAGCGTTACCCGAGAGATCCAAAGGCAGGGGAAATGGTATATATTAAGGCTAATACATGGGAGATTGAACCCGGTCAATCAGTTTGGGTAGAATGGCAAAAGAATGGCGTATGGCAAACACCGATAGGTGCCTCTTGGAAATATAATTCCTCCAGTGATTCGTACTGGGAAGCAGCACTAGGCAGTTTTAACAAAGGTGACCATATCATTTACTATGTCAAAGCAGATGTGAATGGCACCAATACGAAAACGGTTGGACCATTCGAATTTAAGGTGACTGATTGGGAAAGTTTAGCGAAAATCAATAGCTACAGTAATCAAGGTGATCATATTGTATTCGAAGGTGAAGCGAATACAGGCACCTTTACTCCGAAATTAAACCTCTTATTTGAAAACAGCGAAACGGTAAGAGTTCAGCTATCGCCAAATGGATTAGGAACATTTGATAGCGGACAAGCCATTTTTACCGTTGACGAAACCTCATCTTACTACGATGTAAAGACATCAGACATTACCGTTCGTGTACAGAAAAATCCATTCCGCATGAGTATTTACAAGGCAGACGGAACAACGTTAATTACTGAACAGTATAACCCTTCATTAAGTCGTACAATGTCATGGCTAACTGACGGGTCAAGCGTCATTGATAAAGTTCAAGATAATTTCTACACGCCACTTGATGAGCAATTTTATGGCTTTGGCGAGCGTTATAACGAGCTGGGCAAGCGTGGACAAGTTATTGATAACTATGTGTTTAATCAATACTTGAATCAAAATGAAAAAACATATATGTCTATTCCTTATTTTGTTAGTACTAAAAATTACGGTTTGCTAGTTAACAGCACATATTATTCAAAATTTGAAATGGCTTCAAGCGGAGTAGCTAATGATCAGTATCGTTTCTCTGTTGATACTGGCGGTGACCTTACTTCACTGCTTGACTATACGATTTATACAGGCAGCGATATGAAGCAAGTTATGGAGCATTATGCTAACGATGTTGCTTTACCAGCTTTGTTACCTAAATGGGGCTTTGGCTTGTGGTTGTCTGCCAATGAATGGGATCGTCAAAGTGAAGTAGAAAACGTGCTAGATCAATTGCAAACACATCAAATTCCTGCAACAGCAATTGTGCTCGAGCAATGGAGTGATGAAGAAACATTCTATATTTGGAATGATGCTACGTATACACCAAAATCGGGTGATCAAACGTTCTCAGCTTCAGATTTCACTTACGGCGGCAGATGGCCAGATCCGACAGGAATGATTGAAGATATTCATAATGCAGGGCTGCGTGTTCTGTTATGGCAAAATCCATCGCAAAAATATACTCCATATCCTTATCAGCAAAAAGATAATGACACAGCCTATATGCTTGCTCAAGGTTACAATGTTAAGGATGGTTCAGGCGGCGACTACCGAATTCCTGCTAATGGATGGTTTGGCAACAGCTTAGTGCCTGACTTTACGAATCCTGCAGCAACAGATTGGTGGCTGTCTAAGCGTGAATATTTATTGCGCGATATGGATATTGACGGTTTCAAGACTGATGGCGGCGAAATCATTTGGGGAAGAAATACGACGTTCTACAATGGTAAAAAGGGAGACGAGATGCGCAATCAGTTCCCGAATGAATATATTAGAGCTTTCTATGATTTAGCAAAATCGTATAAATCAGATGCTATGTCTTTTAGTAGAGCTGGTACAACAGGCATTCAGCAATATCCAGCACTTTGGGCAGGCGATCAAGATTCATCCTTTAATACATTAAAACAAGCGTTGCGAGCAGGTTTATCTGCGAATATGTCTGGCGTACCGTTTTGGAGCTGGGATATCGGTGGATTTACTGGATCGTATCCTTCCACTGAGCTATACAAACGTTCGGTTGCTCTAGGTACATTTACACCTGTTATGCAAATTCACTCCGAGAAAGCAAATCCAACTATTAGTGAGGAGCGTACACCTTGGAACGCTGTAGCGCGCAATGGTAATGACAATTCGATCATGACGACCTTCAAAAAATTTGCTAATTTGCGCATGAACTTACTTCCTTACATTTATAGTGAAGCTACACAAACAAGCTTAACCGGGGTGCCGTTAATGCGCGCGATGAGCTTGGAGTACCCTGAAGACAGCAATACTCATAATCTTCAATATCAATATATGTTTGGAAGCCAGTTGTTAGTAGCTCCAATTGTTGATGAAGGTACGACGAACAAGCAAATTTACTTACCAGAAGGAGAATGGATTGATTTCTTCTACGGTGCACAAAGACCGGGCAATCAAACAATTAATTACTATGCAGATGAAGACTCGATCCCTGTTTTTGTTAAAGCAGGAGCAATCTTGCCGCTTAATTTAAATGCGAACTATGAGCTTGCAGGCACGATCGGTAATGAACTGGATTCCTATGAGAATCTTGTATTCCGCGTTTATCCGTCTGGCTACTCTACTTATCAATGGAATGATGATATTGGCGGCGGCAGTGTGGGTGCCTCAATTAAAACGATAATTGCAGATGAAAACTTTAGCACTGGGGAAGTGAATGTTACATTGCCAGCGATGGATATGAACAGTACTGTGCAAGTATTTGCCAGCAAGCCATCAGCAGTAACGATTAATAGTACCAGCGTTCCTGAGCAATCATCAATCTCTGCATTAAGCAGTGTAAGTCAAGGTTGGTATTATGACAGTGTAAATCAACTTGTTTATGTAAAAGTGGCTGCAGGTACATCAGATCGTACAGTAACGCTGACTGGAACTGCAAAAGCAGGGTATGAAGCAGAATTTGCAAAACATAACAATGTTGGAACGAACAATAATCACAGCGGATATATCGGTGTAGGTTTCGTAGACGGATTTGAAACAGTTGGCGACTATATCGAGTTCGAGGTGTATGTACCAACTTCAGGCACATATGATCTTGATGTTAGATATTCATCAGGGGCAGGAGCAGCTTCTAGAAACATTTACGTTAACTCAAGCTATGTAACGACTTTATCATTGCCTGCAACATCTGGTTGGGATGAGTGGGAAACGGCTACAACTAATGTCACGCTTTCAGCAGGCAATAACAAGATAATGATACGCTATGATGCTGGCAATGCATTAGGAGTTAACGTCGACAATATTGTAGTACGTTAATCTTTTATCCAATTAATTAATGTAAATTAGAAGGAGGATGAAGATACAAATGAAGCAGCTAAAGAAGATCCGTAGTACAATTCATATCTTACTAGTGCTTGTCCTCATGCTGCCACTTGGGTTGCTGCCCGCATCCCAAGCGGCAGATGCATACGTTCCGTCCTTAGGTAACGTTCTTAACGTTTCTGTAACCGATGATCAGGTTGTATTAACGATCGATAATGGAAGCGAGCCTAATGACGATATTTTAGAAATTGGAGTAGTATCTGAAAATATTGTAAAGGTCAATTATCGTCCAAATGCTGTTGCTTCAAGTCCTAGTACACCAATGATTGACCCAGATTTAACTTGGGATGACGTAGGAGCAACCATTAATACAACAAGTGACCCGATTACAATTACAACAAGTGAGTTGAAAGTTGAAATTGCCAAATATCCGACAAGATTAACGCTTAAAAAAGCTGATGGCACTACATTGCTATGGGAACCAAGCAGCGGCGGGGTATTCTATGATGGTGTAAGATTTAGACATGACAGCAGTCACAACATTTACGGTATTCGCAGTTATGATGCGATGGAGGATGTTGGTGGTATTATTCGCAATAACAGCGACCATCCTGCACATGCAGGTCATCAAGGAGATGCAGGCGGTCCATTCATGTGGTCTACTGCTGGTTATGGTCTTTTAGTTGACAGTGACGGTGGTTATCCATATACCGAAGGGGCTACTGGTAAACTTGAATTTTATTACGGCGGAACTCCAGTTGAAGGTAGAAGATATGAAAAAACTAATGTTGAATATTATCTGATGGTTGGAGATCCGTACGATATTATGGGTGCATATTCAAAAATCACTGGAACATCTCCAATGATGCCAAAATGGTCACTAGGGCTAAGCAACTTTGAATGGGGAATTAATGAGAGCGAACTAAAAACTTATGTTGATCGTTACCGCGCTTCTAACATTCCGCTAGATGCTTATGCTCTAGATTATGATTGGAAAAAGTATGGGGAATCTGGTTACGGTGAGTTTAAATGGAACACATCTAACTTCCCAAGTTCTTCTTCTACAGCTTTGAAAGATGATATGGATGCGAAAGGGATTAAGCTGATTGGAATTACAAAGCCTCGCATTGTAACAAAAGATTTTAGCAATAATCGGACATCGCAATATTATGATGCTGAAGCGGGTGGCTATTGGTACCCTGGCCATTATGAGTATACCGATTACTTTATTCCTGTTACTGTTCGAAGTGTAGACCCTTATAACAGTGCAGTAAGAGCTTGGTTATGGGAGAAGAGCGAAGAGGCTTTTGATAAAGGTATTGTTGGCTGGTGGAATGACGAAACGGATAAAGTTTCCTCAGGCGCTGCCCAATATTGGTTTGGAAATTTCACATCATTGCACTGGTCACAAGCTATGTATGAAGGCCAAAGAAATTATACAGCAGATAGCACGCGCATATGGCAAACTGCACGTACGTATTATCCTGGTACACAACGTTATGCCACTTCTCTATGGTCCGGAGATATTGGCTCACAATTTTACAAGGGAGAGCTATTCACTTGGGCAACCGGTATGCAGGAGCAATTGCCGATTATGCTTTCAGCTATCAATATGGGACAGCCAAAATGGGGAATGGATGCAGGCGGATTCAATCAGCCCGACGGTACTATAATGAATCCTAACCCTGAGCTATATACTCGCTGGATGCAGTTTGCTGTCGTAACACCGGTTGCAAGACTGCATGGTAATTATAATCAGCAAAGACAGCCATGGTTCTACGGTAAAACAGCAGAGGAAGTATCAAAGAGCGCATTGCACTTGCGTTATTCCTTGCTGCCTTATATGTACGCTTATGAGCGTCAAGCGTATGAAAATGGCGTAGGTTTAGTTCGTCCATTAATTTTTGATTATCCGAATGATTCTAATGTTGCTAACTATACAGACGCATGGATGTTTGGAGATTACTTGCTAGTTTCTCCTGTAGTTGGCAAAGAACAAAAGACAAAGCAAATTTACTTGCCTCAAGGTACATGGATTGATTACTTTAGAGGACAAACTTACACTGGTGGTCAAACGATTGCATACAGTATTAATGATGAGACATGGACAGACATTCCTATTTTTATTAAGCAAGGTGCAATTATTCCATCTCAAGAAGTGCTGAACTATGTAAATGAAAAACCAGTGGAATTGGTAGAGGTTGACGTTTTCCCAAGCTCACAGCCAAG
Organism: Paenibacillus sp. plas6; assembly: GCF_057221655.1. Lineage (NCBI taxonomy): Bacteria > Bacillati > Bacillota > Bacilli > Caryophanales > Paenibacillaceae > Paenibacillus > Paenibacillus sp. plas6. The sequence goes on from NZ_CM170151.1 coordinate 2,518,472, forward strand.
CGAATTTACGTATTATGATGATGATGGTGAAACATATCAATATGAAAACGACAATTACTTTAAGCAACAGTTCACAGCACAAGATCTAGGAAGTTCAGGGTATCAGTTAACTATTGATGGTGCAGTTGGAGACTATGATCCAGATGTTGAGTCCTACTTGATTAAGTTACATGGCAAAGCGGCTACTGCAGTTAGCAGCAATTCTTCTAGTCTTCCATACTACAACAGTTTAACTGAGCTTAAACTGGCTGGCGGCAGCGGTTGGGCAGTTGGTCAAGATTTATATGGTCCAGTAACCTATGTCTTAGTTCCTGCTGGCGACTCAAGCGCTCAGCTTATTCAAGCAACAGGTTCTGCAACTGTAACTGGTACAAGCGCTATTTATGAGGCTGAGGAGGCTTCATTGACAGGGGATTCGCTTGCTACTATGGCTACAGTAAGTGACCAGCATGCAGGCTATTCTGGCTCAGGTTATGTTGACGGATTGCATCAGGAAAATGCAGCAGTAACTTTCTATGCAGATGTAAAAACAGGAGGAGACTTTGACGTTCAATTAAGATATGCGAACGGTACAGGTGATAATCAAAGCGTTAGTATTCTTGTCAACGGGGAAAGAATAGGCTCAACTACATTGTCTCCACTTGCAGACTGGAGTAGCTGGGGCATCCAAACGGAGCGTTTACCGCTAGTGGCAGGACGTAATATCATTACGTTACAGTATGATGCAGAAGCAGGGGACACAGGTAATATTAACATCGATTATATTGAGGTGCCTTTCTATCCAGTTCAAGCAAAGGTAGAGCTTGAACGAGCTAAGTTGTCAGGTGGCGCATCAACTAATCAAGATCATTGGTTCTATACAGGAACATCATTTGTTGACGGATTTACTGCTGCAGGTGCAAGAGCGGACTTTAATATAGAAGTTCCGACAGCAGGCACTTATAATCTATCTCTTCGTTATGCTAACGGCAGCGGTACAAACAAAACGATTAGCACTTATGTAAATGGTGTAAAAGTTCGCCAAAATACGCTTCCAGCCAATGGAACAAATTGGAATGCATGGTCAGAAGTTGTGCAAACTGTCAATCTTAATGCTGGAGTAAATACGATTTCATTTAGATATGACAGTAGTGACAGTGGAAATGTTAATTTGGATCGTGTGCTTATTTCTCAAGGAACGATTACCGAAACAAGAAGTGAAGCGAATTTATTAGATAATGGTGGTTTTGAACGAATAGGCTACGATAGTAATTGGACAGAATGGCATCCAGCTGGTCAAGCACTCGCATTTGGAGTAGACAGCGGTAACGGTATGAATCCGCCAGAGGCTCCTTGGACAGGAAAAAATCGCGCTTACTTCTATTCATCAGGTGCTTACCAGCAAAGCATTCACCAAACAATTTCTGTTCCAGCAAATAATAGCCACTATAAGGTGGAAGCACGAGTTCGTCTAAGCGGAAACGCTGCTAGCATCGCACGACTTGAAGTTGATTATTATGGTGGATCAAGAATAGATGCCGACATTAATCACACTGGTCAATGGACATATATCAGTGTTGATGATGTATATGTAACATCTGGACAACTTGATGTTGGCTTCTATGTAAATTCACCAGGCGGTACGGTGCTGCATATAGATGAAGTACGAGTGACAAAAAAGTAATGGTTTAGCTTACAGGATCGCATATAGAAGGGAGCATCACGCTATATGCGATCCTTCATTTCATTAGTAATGACGGCACTCATCGGGGTTCTTAAAAAAAATCAAAAAAAGTTTTAAAAAACACTTGCATTTTAGTTTTGAAGGTGATATATTATTACTTGTCGCCGCGATGAAATGTTGCGAGTGACAAACGAAAGTAATTAAGTTTTGCGGAAGTGGCTCAGCGGTAGAGCATCGCCTTGCCAAGGCGAGGGTCGCGGGTTCGATTCCCGTCTTCCGCTCCATTATTTGCGGCCTTAGCTCAGCTGGATAGAGCGTTTGACTACGAATCAAAAGGTCAGGAGTTCGAATCTCTTAGGCCGCGCCACTTAATTACACAATAACGGGATGTAGCTCAGCTTGGTAGAGCACCTGGTTTGGGACCAGGGGGTCGCATGTTCAAATCGTGTCATCCCGACCATTAAATAAGCGGGCGTAGTTCAATGGTAGAACTTTAGCCTTCCAAGCTAATAGCGTGGGTTCGATTCCCATCGCCCGCTCCATACATAAAACACAAGCCTTGAGTACTCAAGGCTTTTTTTTGTTGTTTTTAAGGGTATGGCCTCGCTATTTTCTCCATTGCATTGGTGTCTATTTGAGAGGAGATATTTGTAAAATATTTTTGCAGTACGATTATGGAATGAATGTATTCTTTGTTTTATTAATCATTAGGAACAATTGAAAACTATTATTTTTTAAAGATTTTTGGACAGATAACGGAAATGTTTCAAGCTGGAGCATGGTTAGTATTAAAAACATTATTGTTATATCTGGTTATTCCAGAAATCATTGCTATGCTAGTATTGGGATTTGTTTTTACCGTACGTACATATCAGAAGAAGCAACTAATCTTAATCTGTCTAATAACATACAAAGTCGCTTAAAATGAGTGTTTATTACTTGAGAAAATAATGGCTACATTAATTTCTTGCGGCTTCGACCTTATAGAAAACTAAAAATGATTGAAACAAAAAAGCACCTTCGGGTGCTTTTTTGTTTTTTATAGCTTCAATTTAATAAACACTTCAATCTATACCTTTAAAAAACTTACTATTACACAACAATCGTTTTAATCCGTTTTAATCTATGTAGATATGAACATAATCTACATATTTATAAACTATTCTACATATTTATGTGCATAAAAAGTTTAATAATTAAGTTTTATGAGTGTTTATTTTTTGTGTTTTGTGTATATAGGATATTGTTGGAAAAAGCGGCTAGCAGCAAGGGGTAAGTATGGCTGATCAAGCCTCTAAGATTATGCGAATTTATATTTTTCGCATAAATTAACTATTGACAAATGCGTCGAAAATGTATCTAAAATTTGAACGTATCTAATTATTGCCGCAATGTGAAGGGTTATTTGGGGATTGTGCGCACAAATAGATGGTTTATTAGATTTGTACTTATATACATAAATATTTTTTTACTTTTAAAGCGCTTTTAATCGAAATTTGATGTAATTATCAGCTTTTTTTTAGATTAATTATGTTTTTAAGGCTTCTAAGTTGTTGTATTTTGTTGTATAATAGACGGAGTGATTTTTTTGCGAATAACTGAGAGTAATCTTACGAGTTAATTCATAGCTTTTTTTATAAGCATGGTTTGTGAGTTTGCTGTACAGATTGTAGGAGGAAGAGTAATGTCGGATCAAACTGTAACATCAACAGCGACAAGTCGGACGCATTCTAATAATTTACTTAGACGTGATGTTCGTTATCTGGGCAATATTCTCGGTGAAGTGCTTGTTCATCAAGGAGGTCGCGAGCTATTAGAGCTTGTTGAAAAAATTCGTGAGCAAAGTAAGGCGCTGCGTGCCCAATTCGATCCAAAACTGTTTGCTGAGCTAAGAGAAACAATTGTATCATTGAGCTCAGAACAGCGTCACCAAGTAATTCGTGCGTTTGCAATTTATTTTCAATTGGTAAACATTGCAGAACAAAACCATCGTATCAGAAGAAAACGTGATTATGAGTTTCTAGCTGGTGAAGAAGTTCAAAATGGTTCCATTGAAAGTGCAATTAAAGTTCTTAAGGATCTAGAGATTCCACAAGAGGATGTTGAAGAACTGCTAGCGGGGCTTTCTCTAGAGTTGGTTATGACTGCTCATCCAACCGAGGCAACTCGACGTGCTGTATTAGATATTCATAAGCGTATCGCTGAGGATGTCAGAGAGTTGGATAATCCAACGTTGACTCATCGTGAACGTGAGAAGCTAAACGAAAAGTTAATGAATGAAGTGCTTATTTTGTGGCAAACAGATGAGTTACGTGACCGTAAGCCAACCGTTCTTGATGAAGTGAAAAATGGTTTATATTACTTCGATGAAACGTTATTTGAGGCTCTGCCTAATGTTTATGAAGAGCTTGAACGTTGTCTCGCTAAATATTACCCAGATAAAAAATGGCATGTTCCGAGTTATTTGCGTTTCGGCTCATGGATCGGCGGCGACCGTGATGGTAACCCATCCGTAACCTCTGATGTAACATGGAAAGCATTAACTTTGCACCGTCAGCTTGTTGTGCGCAAATATAAAGAACAATTGCGCCAAATGAGTGAAATGCTTAGCTTCAGCACGAATATCGTAAATGTAACTGAAGAACTGCTTGCTTCAATCGAAGAAGATAGAAAAAGAGTATTCATTAAAGCTAGTGAGGTTTGGAGAAATCAAACTGAACCTTATCGTATTAAAATAAATTATATGATTGAAAAACTGCAAAATACGTTAGCTTCCGGCCATGGTGAACCAGTTGTTGGTTATAACAATCCTGATGAATTAATGGAAGATCTTCGTATTATTGATCGCAGCTTGCGCGGTCATTATGCAGATTATTTTGCAGATACGTATTTGTCAAAATTTATACGTCAAGTTGAATTATTTGGTTTCCACTTAATGACGCTTGATATTCGTCAGCATAGTAAAGAGCATGAAAATGCGATGACTGAAGTGCTTCATAAATTAGGCATTGTTGATAATTATGGTGCATTATCAGAAGACGAAAAAATTAAAGTGCTTATAAAACTGTTAGAGGATCAACGTCCATTAACTTCGCATCACATTGAATATACTGATTCGACTCGTGAATGCTTAAATGTATATGAAGTGGTTGCTAAAGCACAAAAAGAATTTGGCGTTAAATGTATTACAAGTTATTTGATTAGTATGACCGAAGCAGCTAGCGATATGCTTGAAGTTATGGTATTCGCTAAAGAGGTAGGTTTATTCCGTATAGACGATAACGGCGTTGTTGAATGTACAATTCAAGCTGTTCCATTGTTTGAAACGATCGATGACCTTCATGCAGCACCTGGCATTATGAAACAACTATTCGATATTCCTACTTATCGTAAAGCTGTTGAAGCTTGCGGTAATATGCATGAAATTATGCTAGGTTATTCTGATAGTAATAAAGACGGTGGCGTTGTTACTGCAAACTGGGAGCTTCGTATCGCACTTAACAGCATTACAGCTGCTGCTGGTGAATATGGTGTTAAATGTAAATTCTTCCATGGTCGCGGTGGCGCACTAGGCCGTGGCGGTATGCCGCTTAACCGCAGTATTTTAGCTCAGCCTCCACATACAGTTGGTGCGGGTATTAAAATTACTGAGCAAGGGGAAGTATTGTCTTCTCGTTATTCCTTAAAAGGAATTGCTTATCGTTCACTTGAACAAGCAACATGGGCGTTAATTACTTCTGCGATGCTTGCGAAATATCCTGAAAAAGGACCGCAAATCGATCCGGAATGGGAAGAAATATCTGCTGAAATTTCTGAGACAGCATTAACGAAATATCAAGATCTTATCTTCCGTGATCCTGATTTCTTGACCTTCTTCAAGGAATCAACTCCGCTTAGCGAAGTTGGTGAGCTAAACATTGGTTCACGTCCATCTAAACGTAAAAACAGTGACCGCTTTGAAGATTTACGTGCAATTCCGTGGGTATTCTCATGGACACAAAGCCGTTACCTATTGCCAGCATGGTATGCAGCAGGTACAGCTATTCAAAAATATGTCGGTGATGATGAGCAGAAGTTAGAGAAATTGCGTACAATGTATGCAAAATTCCCATTCTTCCAAAGTCTTATCGACAACCTGCAAATGGCGCTTGCTAAAGCGGATATGCAAATTGCATCACTTTATGCATCAATGGTTAAAGATGATACAATTCGTGAGCGTATTTTCTCACAAGTGGAAGCTGAATATAAATTGACTTGTGATCTTATTTTGAAAATTACAAATCAAAATGAAATTTTGGATAACGTACCTGTTATTCAAGAGTCAATTCGTTTGCGTAATCCTTATGTCGATCCGCTAAGCTACTTGCAAGTTAAATTGTTAAAAGAATTGCGTGAAATTCGTGAGGCAGACGGCGACGATCAAGAATTGTTGCGTGAAGTGCTTCTTACAATTAACGGTATTGCAGCTGGACTTCGTAACACAGGCTGATAACTTGCACAAATTTAATTGTAGTATTAGGCCGTTTTTAAGTGATTAAACAGTCGGCGGCAGTCCTAATCATTCATATAAACTGCACCTTATAAAGTAGACGCTTTGCAAAAAGCCTGCTTTGTAGGGTGCATTTTTTATATTCAAGCACGCAGATTGATTAAGTGAATTTGCTATCAACGAGGCAACGAGGAGGGGGAATAAAAAAAGCTGTCTAATCCTTTAAAGAAGAGTCATAACTTATATTTGTGAGGTCTAGGGGAAGCGAAATGATAGAATGCCTTTAATGCCGCCGCATAAGTTTTATGTTGCTTTATAGTTTAATTAAGATTAGTTTAAGGTGAACCCTTCATTATAAAGATATGAAATTACTGCATGATAAATAAGCGATTAATGAAGGGAGCCATGCAAAATGATACATGATTACAATATAAATGAACCTAAATCAAATGATAAAACTTTAGCAGAGGGAGCAGCACCTGGTGACGATAAATTTGAGGTCTATTACAAAGAACTAGAAAAGCTGCCGCCGTTAAAAGTGAAAAAAAGAAGATCGATATTGCCAGCTTTCTCAGCTTTTGTCGCTGGGGCATTAATTGTTGGTGGACTTAGCTTTACAGCAGACCGCTTAAATTTGTTTACTGGCGGAAGCTCCGCTGTGGAGCAATATCAATTAAATAGCAGTTACACAACAAGTGCTGGTCTAACAACCGTTTCACATTCGACCGCTAAGTTGACTGCATCAGAGGTATATGCTGCTGCTTCATCATCTGTTGTAAAAATTGAAACATATAGCGAGCCGCAAATGTCCAGCATGTTTGATGATCCGCGTCTATGGCAATTCTTTGGTATGATGCCGCAAGGCAGCATGGAGCAAGAGGATCGTAATGGAGGAGACAACGGTGCGAGCGAGGAGGACAAGCTGCAGCTTAGTGGTTCAGGTACAGGCTTCATTATCGAGGAGTCAGGCTATATCGTAACCAATGCCCATGTAATTAGTGGTGCGAAAAAAATAGAAGTTTCACTTGAAGGCTATGATGAGCCAATTGAAGCTACTGTTGTAAGCGAAAATGATGATTTAGACATTGCCTTAATCAAAATAGAAACGCCAGATGGAGAGAAGCTACCAGCCCTTTCTTTTGCAGATTCTGATGAATTAGTGATCGGCGATTGGGTAATGGCGATCGGTAACCCATATGGCTACGACTATACGTTAACATTAGGTGTTATTAGCGCGAAGGAACGTCCAATTACGATTCAAAATGATGATGGTGAAGAGCAAGTATATGAACATATGCTGCAAACAGATGCTTCAATTAATCCGGGCAATTCAGGCGGCCCATTGCTTAATGAAGCAGGTAAAGTTATCGGAATGAATACTGCAGTAAACGCTGAGGCGCAGGGGATTGGCTTTGCAATTCCATCTAATGTGATTGTGGACTATATTAAAAGTATTTCCTCTAAAGGGAATCGTTCCAGCTCAAGCGGTGACGCAAGCATCAATATTTAAATAGAGCAATTTGGATAATATTTAGCATTGTCACAAAAATGTACAATTTTTCTAAAGATTCGAGTTTTCTGGACTCGAATCTTTTTCCATTTTGCGATAATATATATAAATGATGATCAGACGTACCATGAGACGTTTGGAGGAATATAGTAGTGAATTTATTAGAGAGTCAGCTCGTAAAGCTGGCATTAAAAGGTGATCAAGCGGCATTTGCTGAGCTTGTAGATTTGTATCAGGAAAAGTTATATCATATGGCATACCGCATGTTAAATAATCGGCAAGAAGCCGAGGATGTTGTGCAGGAAACTTTTCTAAGGGTTTACAACAATTTGGAGCGGTATAATGATGCGATGAAATTTTCTACTTGGATTTATCGCATTGCGACTAATTTATGTATCGATCGTCTTCGTAAGCGCAGGCCGATCTATTCACTCGATGCAGAGTCCTCTGACTATGAGGGGCTTGATGGGTATTCAATGATTCCAAGTGATGATCGCACTCCGGAATCAGAATTGCTCTTGTCTGAAACACAACGTATTATTCATCAAGCAATCGACACTTTGCCCCCCAAGTACAAAACTGTTATGATTTTACGTTATATCCATGAGCTTTCGCTGCAGGAAGTTGGAGATATTTTGAATATGCCAGTAACAACGATAAAAACAAGGGTGCATCGCGGTCGCGAGTATTTGCGAAAAAGGCTAGAGCACCGCTTGTAAACACATTTGAAAATTTGGGCAATATTCTTTTGAAACATATTTGTGAATGTTACGTATCTCTTATATATGACTAAAAATGCATGACCAAAAGAAAGAGGGCTGACTGCGATGAATTGTAAGGTAGCGATTGAAGTTATTCATCAATACCTAGACGGTGAGCTAGATAATCATCAATATGAGCAGCTGCAAGCACACTTGCGGCAGTGTGAAGGCTGTATGAAGACATATGAGCAATTAGAAAAAACAGATGCTTTGTCGCGTTTTGCATTGCAGTCGCCGATAAAGCATTTAGAGCGCAGTGAGACAGAGATCAACAACTTACGAAATTCGATACTTGCCCAGCTTCCTAAGAAGCAAGGAAATCGTTCTAAGGCAAGATTTGTACGTTGGTTGTATCGGTATCCCGGCTTAACAGCTGCTGCAGTTTTCTTAGTTGTTATGGTTATTAGCTTATTTGCATCATGGGATCAAGACGCTAATCTTGTGATTTCGGGATCACAGCAAGATTTACAGCACATTGTCATAAATGGAAATAAAGTAATTGTGCCAGAAGGGGTCGAGCTAAGTGGCGATCTGGTAGTAGAAAATGGTATAGTTGAGGTGAAGGGTGCTGTTAGTGGAAATGTTACCGTTATTGACGGTCAGATGGTACTAGCCTCTACTGGACATATTGCCGGTCAAAGCAAAGTGATTGATCAAGCATTAGATTGGTTCTGGTACAAGGTAACCTCATCATTTTCTGAAGTGGTTCCACAGTAATCGACAAAGCTCCCCTTTAATCGGGGAGTTTTTTAATCTGCTCGATGTAAAAAGGATTTTACTTCGACAATAGCGAAAGCATAAGTGTGCTGTAATGCTTATAGCCTATTGAGCTGCGGCAACATAGGCATTGGGGGTTGAACGATGGACAATTATTTTGCAGATGCAACTTGGCACGATTGGATAAAAGATATAATCGATGTAGGGATTGTAGCCTACATTATCTATAAAATGATGGAGCTTGTACGTGGAACACGTGCGGTACAACTGCTTAAAGGGATTTTTGTGCTTGTCGCAACCTGGGCAGTAAGTTCATGGTTTGATCTATACACATTAAAATGGTTAATGAACCAAATGTTTACGTTTGGGATTGTTACCGTATTGATCATTTTCCAGCCTGAGCTTAGAAGGGTGCTAGAGCAGTTAGGTCGAGGTAAATTATTTTCACGAAGCTCTTCCATTGACGGCAGCGGGCTTAGCGAAATGATCGACGAAATTATTCGTGCAGTGCGTTCGATGGCTAAGCGAAAGGTCGGCGCATTAATCGTGTTTGAAAGAAAAACAGGAGTTACCGAGATGATTGAGTCAGGGATTGCTCTTGAATCAAAAATTTCCTCCGAGCTAATTATGAATATTTTTACACCGAACTCACCACTGCATGATGGTGCAGTGATTATTCGCGGTAATCAAATTATGGCTGCCGGTTGTTATTTGCCTTTGTCGGAAAACCCGTTTATAAGTAAAGAATTGGGCACAAGACATCGTGCAGCTATTGGTGTAAGTGAGGTGAGTGATGCGATATCGTTAATCGTATCGGAGGAGACGGGGCAAATTTCCCTGTCTATCAATGGTATGATTGTGCGTGATATTAATGAGGAATCATTAATCTCCAAGCTGTATGAAGAGTTGTCACCGCACAAAGATGCGAGCAAAAAAGAATTTAGCTGGTTCAAACGGAAAAAGGAGGATAAACATGGATAAATTATTAAACAATCCCACCTCCTTAAAAATTATCGCAGTACTCATTGCGCTGCTTATATGGGTCGTTGTTCACATTGATCCTGAAACCTCACCGCAATCTGTTACGTCTAATACTGATACGAAGGTCATTGAGGCAGCAGCAGTGATTACAGAGGGTTTAGATAGCGATAAATATGTCGTAACAGCGATGGAACCTACCGTCGTAAGACTTGTCGTTGAAGGGCGGATAACAAGCTTATATGCGGCTACTAATGATGATTATGTCGTTAAGCTTAATCTGGATGGTGTAGAGCCAGGAATTCATGAGCTTCCGTTGACGACTGAGCTGCCTTCTGGGATAAAGCTTGTTGAAATATCACCTCGCACTGTTACAGTACAGGTTGAGGAGCTGGAAACACAAACACGTGAAGTACAGATATTAACTGAGGGTGAGCCAGCAGAAGGTTATATTATTGGTGAATCCTCTATTGTAGGGAATACAGGCAATGTAGTTCAAGTTACAATGCCTAAAGATGACTATGCTCGTCTAGGTACGCTTGCAGTAACCGTTGATGTCTCAGGTGCAGATTCTACGGTAACAAATAAAAAAGCTAAGGTGATTGCTTACGATACGCAAGGTAATCCAATGAGCAATGTAACTGTATTTCCAGAAACGCTAACTGTAGAGACGAAAATAACGCTGCCCGAGAAAGAGGTTCCTGTGCAGCTAAGGTATATGGGCTCGCTGCCAGAGGACTACAGTCTAATTTCGATTACAAGCGAGGTTGAGAAGGTAACAATTAACGCTCGTCAGGAAAAGCTGGATCAGGTTACAATGTTTGATGGATATATCGTTGATCTAAGTAAAATTAAGGCTTCAGGGGAAGTTACAGTCAAGGCTGAGCTGCCTGAGGGCATTGCAGCTGTAACACCAGTAGAAATTCCTGTGAAGGTTGTTATCGAGAAGGCAGAGAGGCGAACATTAAATAACGTGCCTGTGTCCATCATTGGATTGCCAGACAACATGAAAATTAACATTAACGATTCCAGTAATGGGCGTATTAATGTCGTAGTCAAGGGAGCAGGTTCCCTGTTGCAAAAGCTTAAAATATCAGATGTTAAGCTGTCTCTTGATGTTACAGGGCTTTCTGAAGGAACGCATCAGTTAACCGTTGCTGCTGAACTTCCTGCTTATCTTCAAATTGAAGAAAGCGATGAATACTCATTAACGGTAAATGTAAAACTTACCAGTACAGAGAAAGATTCGGAAGTCAATGCTGACTACGAGCCCAATAGTGGAAGTTCCTCCACTAGCGCATCCGCAGGAGGCTCTTCATCTACAAGCGGAGAAAGCTCCAACTCTTTATCTGGAGGCGGCAACCTATCTGCTAATAATGGAAGCTCAAATGCAGGTCATGGCGGAGATGCTAATTCAGCAAACGAAGGATCAATTTCAACTTCAGACAATGAATCTGAGTACAACGATGATGAATTGACAAGTAATACTTAGGAAATTCGCTTTAAAGCATAAAAACCAATATAGAGATTAAACGAAGCGAAAATAGAATTAAAAAGGGAGATTATAATGGGGAAATATTTTGGTACAGACGGAGTTCGTGGCGTAGCTAATACAGAGCTTACACCAGAATTAGCATATAAAATTGGTCGCTGTGGAGGATACGTCCTTACAAGAACAGCAACAAAGCCTAAAGTAGTTATTGGTCGAGATACACGTATCTCTGGACAAATGCTTGAAGCTGCATTAACTGCAGGTTTATTATCAATCGGTGCGGATGTTATTCGTGTCGGTGTAGTATCTACACCAGCAGTAGCCTTTTTGACAAAAGATTTAGGAGCAGATGCTGGCGTTATGATTTCAGCATCTCATAATCCAGTACAAGATAACGGCATTAAGTTTTTTGCTGGTGATGGCTACAAGCTATCTGATGAAACAGAGCTTGAAATTGAGGCATTAATTGATGCTGAGGTTGATGAATTGCCGCGTCCAATTGGCGGTGATGTAGGTTCCAGAATGGATGCTCATCATCTTGCACAAAATTATGTGGAGTACTTAAAAACAACTGTAAAAAGTAAATTTGACGGATTAAAAATTGTTCTAGATTGTGCACATGGGTCGGCTTATGAGCTTGCTCCACAAATCTTTAAGGAGCTGGGAGCGGATATTATTACTGTAGGCGCTGAGCCGGATGGTAAAAATATTAATGCTGGCGTAGGCAGTACACATCCACAGTTTTTACGCGAAAAGGTGCTAGAGTATGGCGCTGATCTTGGACTATCCTTTGACGGAGATGCTGACCGCTTAATTGCTGTTGACGAGAACGGCGAAGAGGTGGATGGAGATTTTGTACTATGCATTATTGGTGACCGCTTAAAGCGTGAAGGTAAATTGAAGCATGATACAATCGTCACAACTGTAATGGCTAATATCGGTTTCTTCAAGGGTGCTGAAAAGTTAGGATTGAAAACTGTAAAAACAGCCGTAGGTGACCGTTATGTAATGGAGGAAATGCGTCGCGGTGGTTATAACCTTGGCGGTGAACAATCTGGTCATGTTATCTTCCTAGATTATATTACAACAGGTGACGGTATTTTAACTGCGCTGCAATTAGTCGATACGATTAAATTAGCAGGTAAAAAGCTGTCTGAGCTAAAAACTTTAATGCGTAAATATCCACAAAAACTGGTCAATGTACGCGTGGCGGATAAAAGTCTTTACCAAGGCAATAAAGCGATCGAGCAAGTCGTTGCTGAAGTAGAGGCAGAGCTTGGCGATAATGGTCGTGTCCTTGTTCGTCCTTCTGGTACGGAGTCATTAATTCGTGTAATGGCCGAAGGACCAGATAAAGAGTTAATTGATGCATATGTTGATCGCATCGCGGCTGTTGTTAAAGAACAACTAGGATAAATGATACGATTATAACTGCAACTTAATGTTTAGCTGAAAGCATAAGCTCATAAATAATAAATGAAAGCAAGTAATTTGCTAATATGTGCAAATTACTTGCTTTTTATCCTTTTACATGAAAATGATGTAAAAAATATTTACAAATTTTAAAGATGTGGTAAACTATTGTAGTCATCCGCTAATATTGCGACTAAAAGAGTTGCAAATGAGCAACAACATGAATATGATGAGTATTATGATTCAAGAAGGAAAGCGAGGGCAGAGGTTAAAAAGTAACATAAGCGCCAGAGCTTAACGAGCGGAGAACGAGGCAGGCTGCAAGCTTGTATCGTATGTTAAGCTGACGAGGTAAAGGTGTTCGAAGTTTTCGGCGGGGACCTTTCGGTAATTCAGACAACCGTGAGCTAGTCTGCAAACCAATTGGGTGACTGATTGAACAAACAGCTAGCTGTCTGCAAATAAAAATGAAATCAAGATAAGTAAATTATTTTACTTGCGAAAATAATAAGATGTGATCGTTCATCTGGCTACTGCTTACTAGGGAGAGTAGGTGGTTGCCGGAGGGGCTTGCTTAAGTTTGCTCTTTTACGGCGATCATCTATCCCTCCCTTTGGTATCAGTGAATGCAGAATAGCACTATATATCTGCAATTGCATACCGCTAGTTTTAGCTGGATGCACGCGATACACAAGACGGAGGAATTATAAAAATGTGCGGAATTGTTGGATATATTGGTAATCGAGATACACAGGAAGTATTGTTATCAGGACTGAAGAAATTGGAGTATCGTGGGTATGACTCAGCAGGTATTGCTGTATTCACTGAGCAAGGCTTAGAAGTGAAAAAGGCAAAAGGACGTATTGCTAATCTAGAGGAAAAGCTTGAAGAAGCTCCATTGCATGGCTCTGCCGGGATTGGTCATACACGCTGGGCAACACATGGTAAACCATCAGACGTTAATTCTCATCCTCATACAGACAACTCTCATCAGTTTTCTGTTGTGCATAACGGAATTATCGAAAACTACCTTGAGCTAAAGGAAGAGCTGATCGCTAAAGGTCATGTTTTCGTTTCTGAAACTGATACTGAGGTTGTATCTCATTTGATTGCTGAGGAGTACCAAGGAAACTTGGTGGAAGCCGTACAACGTGCTACAAAACGTATTAGAGGTGCATATGCTCTTGGCGTGTTATCATCCCATGAGCCAGATAAATTAGTAGCAGTGCGCTTTGCAAGCCCGTTAATTATTGGGGTTGGCGAAGGTGAAAATTTTATTGGCTCAGACATTCCAGCGATTTTGGAATATACACGCAATGTCTATATTTTAGACGACGGAGAAATGGCAGTTTTAACGAAAGACGGAGTAGAGTTGCTTAACTTAAACGGTGAAAGCATAGCGAAAAACATCGTTCATATTGATTGGGATCTAGTTACAGCAGAGAAGGCTGGTTTTGATCATTTCATGCTTAAAGAAATTCACGAGCAGCCTAAAGCATATCGTGAAACGATGCTTGGACGTATTGCAGAAGACGGAAAAACTGTTAATTTGAGCAAAGAAATTCAAATGAGCGATGATTATGTGAAGTCTATTGCTAAAATTCATATTGTCGCTTGCGGTACTGCATATCATGCAGGATTAGTTGGTAAAACGGTAATTGAATCATTAGCTCGCATTCCAGTTGAAACTGATGTAGCTTCTGAGTATCGTTATCGTTCACCAATCATTACAAAAGATACACTTGTCATCGTAGTTAGCCAATCTGGTGAAACTGCGGATACACTAGCAGCAATGCGTGAAGCACAACGTAATGGAGCACGTGTGCTTGCAATTACGAACGTAGTCGGTAGCTCTGTTGCACGTGAAGCTGACGATGTACTTGTTACTTGGGCTGGCCCAGAAATTGCGGTTGCGTCCACTAAAGCATATTCATCCCAATTAATTGCCTTCTACTTGCTAGGTCTTCATCTTGCACGTGTACGCGGTACACAAACAGTTGATGAAATGGCTGCAATGATTTCAGCAATGAACCAGTTGCCAGAGCAAGTCGAAGCGATTTTAGAACAGGCGAATGTATTGAAGCAAGTGGCTGAGTCCATCTCCCATCATAAGAGCCTATTCTTTATTGGACGCGGTGTTGACTATGCTGTCGCACAAGAGGGTTCATTGAAGCTCAAAGAGATTTCTTATATTCATTCTGAGGCGTATGCAGCAGGTGAATTGAAGCATGGTACGCTTGCTTTAATTGAGGATGATGTGCCAGTTATTGCGCTTATCTCACAAGAGCATTTGTATGAAAAAACATTAAGCAATATTAAGGAAGTTAAAGCGCGCGGTGCGCATGTTATCGCCGTAACTAACCAAGGCTTTGAAGCAGAGGTTACGAAATCTGTTGATGAAGTATTTACAATTCCTAAAACATTGCCAGTGCTTACTCCAGCTCTATCCGTTGTGCCATTGCAATTAATTAGCTACTACGCTTCACTAGCACTAGGTCATGACGTAGATAAACCACGTAACTTGGCTAAAAGTGTTACGGTGGAGTAAGTTATACAGTTAAGATAAAGATTGTGTAGACAGCTAATAATTCCCGTCCTAGGGAAATAAAAACTGTCCAGGGAAAATAAAAAGTGTCCATGAAGCCGAGCGGTGTTAGGGTTTTGCCCTGATCCATGCTAGGCTTTTCTGTTGATAGGGGGACAGGGTATAGGGCGGAAAGGGTTGAGGGATCAGGTTTTATCCCAATATACCCATCCCTTTTTCCTTTCTCCTTACCCCTGCTCCCTATCCCCTCCAAATATTTCCCTGGACATTTCCCAACGTTCCATTTCCCTTATCCCTTCCCCCTAATCCCCTAATTCCTTCCAATTTGGCGGACACGTTTTATTTTCATGGTATTTTGTACCAAATGGCTCCTCGAATCCCGAAAACCCTTGCGGCTGTAGGCGTGAGAGAGATGAAAGGGGTGAGGGGAGAGGTGGACATGAATTATTTTCTCTTGACATAGTAGGGAATTCAAAATGGGATGATCGGTTTCCTGCGGTTGGTTTGCGAAAGGGGGCAGGGGAAAGGAACGATCATTGGGCACACAATCAGACAAAGTTTTGCGGCTTCCTTTCCTGGTTTAATTGACAAGCCCATGGTGTAAAATAGAATGAAGTACGATTTCTTTGCTGGGTAAGAAACTCGGGGGTATGAGAGTGTTCACTTTTTCGGATTTTCTATATGTCATTGATCAACAACTAATTCATAATCGAAATAAGAGTTTATTTTATGAAATAGCAAACGGACGGCTGATCTTAAGCCCCTCGAAAGAAACGGTCGAGTTACTTGTTAGAAGAATTGACGAAGTTTCCGCATTTATTCAACTCGCAGCGAAAGAAGATACATACCAACATTTACTTTCGTATGCCGCAGATAAATCAATGAACTTATTTACGGAAGTAAATCAATACTTGAATTTTAATGACACACATAAAAGGAAGCTTGAAAAGATTTATCAGGATTTTTTTGAACGAATTTGCACGATTGCTACTCATGGGGAAATAACAAAGGAAATCGATCAATTGTTTGACTTGCATTATAGGAACTTGCAATCATTTTTATTAGAATCGAATGGATCGGAAATATTTAAAAAATATAAGGAAAGCCCTAATATTATCTATGTCGAATGTGCGGAATACTCTCCTTCATTTCAGTTGGGATTGTTTGGTATAGATTTACTAACCATAGAGGAGCCTGTACTGGATTTAGGATGTGGTGTTCACGCCAGCTTAGTACAATTTTTAAGAAAAAAAGGCATAGAAGCATACGGAATGGATCGGAGTGTTTCTTCTAATCGTTACACGTACAGAATGAACTGGTTGGAAAGTACCTTTTGTCCAAAAACATGGGGAACCGTGATTTCCCATATGGCGTTCTCAAACCATTTTACACACCACCACATAAAGGCTGATGAGGAATACAAACGCTATGCACAAAAGTATATGGAAATTCTTTATTCACTAAAGATCGGTGGAAGTTTTTATTATGCTCCAGGCTTACCTTTTATCGAAAAGGTGTTGTCTTCAAATCATGAGTCATTTGTTATTCAAGTTAACGAACACGCAACCAAAGTCATACGTGTTTCTGAATAAAACAGAGTGTATACTCACAGTCCAATAAAGGATGCTTTTGCAAAATAAAAACCGCCCAATCGCTGAATGATTGAGCGGCATGCCAATAATTATCTCTTTACAGCATGAATAAAATGAATCGTTTCGAATGCAGTCAAATAATCCGTCCGATTACAAAAGAAGAGCTCGTCAATTTGGGTTGGGGTGCGAAAATGAAACAATATCAAAATGGGAACAGGAATTCTTTCACAAGGAGAGGGACAAGTGAAGGCGGTAGAAACCAATATATTGAAATTTATGCAAGGCACCAAGCAATTTATCATCCCGATTTATCAGCGAAAATATAGCTGGACGATAAAGCAGTGTCGCCAGCTTTGGAACGATATTGTAAGAGCGGCGGAAGACGAAAAGATCAAGGGCCACTTTGTTGGCTCGATTGTCTATATCGAACAAGGGCTATATCAAGTATCATCCGTTCCGCAACTGCTCGTCATTGATGGACAGCAACGATTGACCACGTTGACGTTACTGTTGCTTGCGTTGGGCAAAGCCATCGAGGAGAACGGGCAAACCTTGGATATTACGAAAAAGAAGATCATGAATTACTATCTGGTCAACAGCGAAGAAGAGGGGGAGCTGTATCACAAACTCATCTTGACGCAGAGCGATAAGGACACGCTGATCAACCTGATCTTAGACAAAAAACTCCCCGAGGAATACTCCCCGAGGGTGTACGAGAACTATCATTTTTTTGCGGAATCCATCAAAAACAGCGGTATCGATCTGAACAAGCTGTATCAGGGAATCTCCAAGTTGATTATTGTAGATATTTCGTTGGATCGTGACCATGATAATCCACAGTTGATTTTTGAAAGTCTTAACTCAACGGGGCTTGATCTGTCGCAAGCCGATTTGATCCGAAACTTCGTTTTGATGAAACTGGAGCCGAAAGAGCAAGCGGAACTGTACAGGGAATACTGGTATCCGATAGAAAAAAGCTTCGGGAATCTGACAAATTCCGCTTTATTTGACCGATTTATGCGTGACTACCTAACGGTTAAGACAGGACGAATTCCAAACATACAAGAAGTTTACTCCAGTTTCAAGGCATATGTATTTGAGCACAGTGAACTGGACGTTCAACAGATTGTCGAGGACATTTATCGATATTCCCAATACTTTGTGAAACTCGCGTTCCAGACAGAAAAGGATAAAGAAATCAATGAAGTGCTGACGGATATCAACACGCTTAAGGTCGATGTCTCGTATCCGTTCTTGCTTGAGGTATATGACGACTATGAGCGTCAAATGTTATCCAAATCGGACTTTATCGAAATTCTGAAGCTTGTTGAGGCGTACGTATTCCGCAGAGCGGTTTGCGGGGTTCCGACCAATTCATTGAACAAAACGTTTGCGACCCTCAGCAAAGAGATCGACAAGGCGAATTATTTGGAAAGCGTGCGGGCGGCGTTTTTACTCAAAGATTCCTATAAACGGTTTCCGACCGATGAGGAGTTCAAGCGGGAACTCATGATTAAGGATGTGTATAATTTCCGTAATCGAAATTACCTGCTTCGGAAGCTGGAAAATTTCAATCGGAAAGAGATTATTGATATCGAAGCCTATACGATTGAACACATCATGCCGCAAAATCCAAACTTGTCTCCAGAGTGGAGACGGGATTTGGGGCCAAATTGGGAAGAGGTGCACAAAACGTATCTTCATACGCTGGGCAACCTGACACTGACCCGATATAATTCCGAGCTCAGTGATCGGTCGTTTAAGGAAAAACGGGATATGGAGGGCGGATTTGCAGACAGTCCGCTGAGGTTAAACAGAGAACTGGCCAAACTTGAAACTTGGAATGAGGAGGAAATCCTCAAACGGGCTCAATTCTTGGCGGATTTGGCGTTAAAAGTGTGGGAGTACCCACATCTTTCCGATGATATTCTGGCCAAATATCGAAAGAAAGGCTCCGAAAATGAAAGTGTGACTTATACGATTGCCGATCACCCTGAATTACAGGGGGATATGTTGGCGTTATTCGAAGAATTGAGCAAACGAATCTGTAACCTGGACAGCTCTGTCCGCATGGAGTTCAAAAAGTTATACATTGCATTTAAGACGTCAACAAACTTCGTCGATATTGTGCCGCAGAAAAGCAGACTGCGGTTAAGCTTAAATATGCCCTTCGATGAAATTCAGGATCCGAAAGGTATTTGTAAGGATGTGAGCAACGTCGGTCGTTGGGGGAACGGAGACGTTGAGTTTGGGGTCTCGTCCGCAGATGAAATCGACTATGCGATGTTTCTGATCAGACAGTCATATGAAAGGCATCGGGAAGATGAATAAAGGTGAAGAGGAGTGATGCGGCTTCTCTTTTTCTTTTTGCACGATGGTATACTGGAAATAAAGGGAACAAGGTAATTGTTTGATCAGCTTATCCTTCAAATTAAAATGCAAAAGGGAGCGAGTATACATGGAAATGATTCCTAAGGCTGAACCGCAGAAAATCCCGATTCAAGTATTTGAAGAGTCGATCCCTAATGATGGGAAATGGGAAATCGAGGAAGGTAGGCTCTTATTTTCTGATGATGAAATGCGAAAAGTTATCCTTATGTTGATCGGTCAAATCGGGTTGAAAAAATTAATTGAAATCCTCCCTCATGAATCAAGGAATGAGCTTGAAAGACTGCTAAAGGCGGAATATCGTTGAGAGGATTTGATGGATGTGAGTTTAAAGGACTTGGCATTTGTACATCTACTAACTGAATTAACTCTCTATGCCAGGGAGAACCAGTCGGGAACGGCTTTGCCTAGAACGCTGGTTTATATCGAGGAGAAGGAAGTTGCGGTCATTCCCGATATCGTCTTTGTAAAGAGAGCAAGAAGCGGAATCATCCAGAAAAACAGGATTTTCGGCGTACCTAATCTGGTCGTTGAAATCGTGTCGAATCCAAGCCATCGTGACAAACTGCTGGGCAAAAAGAAGGATACATATGCCCGATGCGAGGTTCCTGAATATTGGGTGGCGGATCCATTTGAAAAAGCGGTTAGGAAGTATGTGTTGGTTGGTGGGGCTTATCAGGAGGCAGAAAAATCAAGGCTGTTTCCAGACCTGCAGGTACAGTTGCTTGATAGTTGAAAAGGGTTGAAGGTTGCACAGGGATGAAGTTAATAAAAAGGGAATTGCTTAAACACAAAATAATGGCAAGAGAAGCCTTGGAAATTATCACTAATGAACAGATTTGTTCATGCCAAGGGGACTAGCAGGGCAAAAAATCTAGATACGTGATGGTATCTGGAGGAGAGTGTTATGAAGGAAAGTTTTCAAGTAGTTACTTCAGTTTTCTTTTGATTTCGCGTTCCAGTTCCTGATGTATTTTTCTGACGGCACGGTTGAGTTCGTTTTTGATACGGGCTTTTGACATGGATGACGTAAGTTTGATTTTCACTTTAGCCATTAGGCAGACCTCCATTATCAAATCTAGTTTTTACCTTTTTTTGACTGTGACAAAACAGAACCAGCAAGCTTCTTGGTTGTATCACTGTACCTGTCACTCTTCAAAACCTTAGATGCTAGTGTCGCCATCTTGTCAGAAGACACTTTGTTATGGCCTTTGGTTGCCATTCAGTCCCTCTCCTTTCCAGATATTATCATTTGACTTGATTATATAATACTATATATTGTGTGTCAAACATTTGTTCTCACTATATATAGTGAACATATTGAGAGAAAAAATTGCTGGTTAAATGAAAGATATTGTGCCACGGAAATATTGGGCGACAGATCCATTTGAAAAACGGTTAGGAAATATAGGTTGACGGGACTTATCAATAGATTGAAATATCGAGGAGGGTAACCAGACCTGCAGGAGGGGTGAAATTACGCACAAGTGCCTCTGAAGAAAGCAAACTTGGAAGCGGCCATAAATGCATAAAAGGTATGAAGCAATTGTTGAACTGTTTTATATAAACTTCATAAGTTTATTGGACATTTCGGCAAAATTACGGCTACAAGTATGCAAAATTTATGAAAAGGATATTAAAAATTTATGCAGATCCTTCATAAAAGATATGCAGGCTCAGGAACATGGAGAAATTATCCACAAAATAAACAGGCGGTTCTGTGGATAAATTGTATATAAGATTCCTTTCCCCTTCAAAACCTTTTTGCCTACCAAGCAACTTCAGCAGGAAAATTTAATAAAAGCAAGAGTTGAAAACCTGCAATAGGCCAGATAAACTGATATTAAAACAACACGCAAACATTCGTTCTGATGAGGTGCGGATATAAATGCGAATATTATTTTTGCCAACGTCAAATTCAATACATGCTTTTCCCAGGGGCATCACTCCATGAATGGTTGGAGTCGATGCCCTTCAATTTTTTCAATCGAATTAAGAACATAACTTTATCCGATGGAGGGAGATCGGCATGAAGATCCAATGCACCAAGCATTTTTTGAAACGTTGCAATGAACAGAATCTGGATCCCAAGGACATAACCAATCGCCTGAAAGAAGAGATGCCGAAAATCCAGGGGATCGCAAAGTGGAGACTGCAAAATGGCGTCGAAATCGTTGTCGATGGGATGGAAAATCGGCTTGTTCTCATTACGGTTGTTGGCGTGGAGAAGCGGAAACGAGGGGTATACGGACGAAACAAAACATACAAGTTGGAACGGTCATTTGCAATGCCAATCGAGCAGGAATGGATGGAGGTAGGTTGATTGTGAATGTGGCTCAACCATTTCCAGAGCTCAGTTGGTCATGGACACGAAACCAAACGTTTCTGAATTGCAAAAGATCTTACTTTCACGCCTATTACTCCTCCTGGGGAGGCTGGAGGCGAGAAGCGTCCAATCTCTCCAGGCATGCCTATCGTCTGAAACGGCTGGTTACACTTGAACAATTGTTCGGGATTTCGGTGCACAACCAGATCCATCGAATGATTGACCAATCCCAAAAAATAACCGTTGAAGAATTCACTGAATCTGTTCGAAAAACGTTGAACAAGGCATTTTGGGAATCCGTACACAAAAAGGAGCAATGGTACGAACAACCCAGTGACATCAACATGTTGCATGAAATGTATTACGATGGTGAGCTTCCCGAACAAAAAAATCGAAGAATATCGGGAGCGGATGACCGTCATTGCCAACCATTTGCTCTCAAGTCAAACCTTCATGGACATTTTCGACGGAAAGGGAAAAAGGATTGAACTGATCACATCCGAGCGGTTCCGATTATTTGAGATTGAAGGCGTTAAAGTGTGGGTGGTCATGGATCTGCTGTATCAAGACCTCGAGAGCGGAAAATTTGTTGTCGTCGATTTCAAGACAGGGCGGCCATCCTCTGGAGATACCGTTCAGTTAATGCTTTATTCGCTGTTTTTGAAAGGTGCATTTGATATTCCTTCACTGGAACAGATAGAGCTCAGAAATGAATATTTGGCAATAGGAAAACACGCTTCCTTCACTCCAAAACAAGCTGATCTGGAGTACGTGCAGTCGTTGATTCAAACCAGCGTGAAGGAAATGAAGGCCTACTTGCGTGTTCCAGAACCAAATGTGCCATTGGACATGGAGAGGTTCGAACAAACGAAAAATCGGGCGATCTGCCGCAGGTGTGCGTTTCAGGAGTTGTGCGACAGAGGGTGAAGGACGTTGTGAGGTTTTAAGGGCTGACATGATTGACAAGGATGGCAACGCTTAAGATATGTCGAGGCAAAAATAACAGGTTTCCCGACTGGGAATCAGATGGAAAGGAAGGAGAAATACACCATGAATGAGGACATGCTGAAAGACGTGGATTTGTTGGACGAAGCGGATGAGGAGGCAGAAGGCGGTCTTACGGTCTCCGACAATTTCGGGATCATGCTGAAGCATTATCGGAAAATCAAAAATTTGTCTTTGAAGCAGTTGGAAGAACTGTGCGGTGTTTCTGCCTCGTACATCAATAGATTGGAAAGAGGAGAAAGGAAATCTCCATCTATTTCCGTTATATTGAGATTGGCGGGGGTATTGGATATCAATAGTTCGGTGTTGCTAGCGGCTATTAACATCAAAGAGCCACAGGCATCCGAAAAAATCAATTTGTCTGAACTTCTGATAAAGCATGAATATCTGTTGAATGGAAAAGAGCTGAGCAGTGAGGCAAAGGAGAGTCTGCTCAAAATTGTCGAGCATATTGCCCAGTGCCAATGGAACTCGGACACGAAAGTCCGTGATATCTTAATTTTGGCAGAGCTGATTGACCAATTCAAACTCGTGGTTTGAAAACCTTTCGAATGGGAGGGACAGGGAATGTCTCTCCCTTCCCATTCATGATGAAAAGGTAGGAATACAATGCCAAAACATCGTTCGGAAAAAGAAATGATCTTCAACCTGTATTTAAAAAAATATCCTGATGTGCTGGAACGTATCCTGGGCGTTGACCTGACTCAGATTGAACTGGAAATTCCGCATGGCCGCAAGAAGATTGATTTTTACGCGGTTTCCAAAGACAAACGGGTGGAGGTTTTCGTTGAAAATCAATTGACGCCATCCGATGATGCTCACTTAAAAGAAAAATTATGGCCAATTCTACATAACTTACAAGAGGGAATTGTGGTTTGGACTGCTCTTCGGTTCGATGAAAAACATCTTTCGGCGGTCAAAGCATTTCTGAAAGCCAATCCGCAGAAATACATCAATTTTTATGGATTGGAGCTTCATCCTGATGTGATGCAGGAGCTTGAAATATTGGATAATATCAACTCATTGGATATATGGTCGAATTTATGGCGAATAAACAAGGTTGCACAGCCGCTGAAACTGGTTTATCGGCATGAGCAAATGCCTGACACGCATATTGGAAGAGCCTATATCGGTGAATACCGTTATGATTTTAACCGCATTGAGGACGTGAAAAAGTGCCTGATGGAGTATTTGCGGAAACATCTCGCCTATTTTCCCAACGTACATAAAAGCAAAAAGCACTCGGCATACAGTTTAACAATCAACTTGGGGACAGGCATCGGCGGAGCCGTTTATCAGATCTCGACCAGAAATAGGCAAGGAAGGGCGTTTGTTGGTATACATTTTGACGAAGGCCGTGAGGACATGTATCGAAGGTTTTGCCTTCACAAGCCCCTCATAACGAAAAAAGTTCACCCAAACATCGTGATGGAGAACCGTTCACTCAGAGTATACTTTGAGCCCTGCGATGATTTGTTTAACACAATGGCGGAAATCAAAACGATTTTGGAGAAGATGATCCAATTTTTCTCGCCATATTTGATTGGTTCTATAGAGGAGCTTCCAGATGGGTTGCCTGGCGAGGCTGGTGAAGAAAAAAGCAGTCAAGGCTTGCAGGGAAAAGTCGTTGAAGAAATCATGCAAATCGACAAAGAATGGTTATGGTCGTCGATGATTAACCCAAGATTGGTGGAGATTTTGTTGGAAGAAGTCACGGATGAACGGGCGTTTTTAGCCCAACAAGAACGATTATCGGAGTATCTTATCAACCGTTTCTAAATCTGACCACTGAACCGCCTGTGTGGGCGGTTTTAATTTTGGAATTTTCATGATATGATTCATTTTTCCTTGGCTTGTATTGCACTAAAAGTAAGAATAAAATAGGATTTGAGTAATAATGAGGGCAGGTATGAGGTGTTCAGTTTGGAAATTAAACTTTTCTATAAGACGCAAAGAGAATTGGCCAGTACACTGAACAGCATGATTGATGCATATTGGAAAAATGAAATCAGTGAAGAAACCCTCATAAGAAGCATAACAGATATTTATTTAAACAACCAAAGGAAGATCTTGAAACAAAATGATTTCACCACAGTATTGAAACAACAGTGTGGGAAACGGCGACTTGAGGTCGTCGAACGAATATTAGAAATGAACGGAATATTAAAGGACAGTCAAACAGCGACTGGATAGAAGGAGTTATACCATGACTAAAGAATTAGAATATAGTGCGACTTTAACTGGGGCTTCATTCCTGTTTTTTGAGTTCAAACAGGTCGTGGGTCTTGCGGAGCAAGGTTTTACTGAGGTGGAGATCAAAGAAAAGGTGCTAACCGATAATTTGTTTCAGTACAAAGTGAAATCAAGCCTAAAACGTAGCCTCCCCTCGGTTTTGCGTAGAGTGGACGTATTGGATGCCACGCTTAGAAAATGGGTTCTAACGGATTCCTTGGACTCTGGGAAAATTATTAATCTATATGCCATTATGAAAACGGACAGGCTCTTCTTTGAATTTATGAATGAAGTCGTCAGGGAGAAACTTGAGACGGGCAATCATCTTCTTGAAAAAAAAGATCTAAACCAATATTTTGCGTCTAAAGCAGAACAGGACGCAGGGGTTGCAAGCTGGACAGAACAAACAATAAAAAAGCTGAAGCAAGTGTATGTGAGAATCTTGATGGAATCAGGGCTACTTAAAAACAAGAATACAGGCGAATTGAACCGTTTACTGATGGACGAACGGTTGAAAAAGCATTTGATAAACATAGGAGACATTGCCTATGTAAAGGCAATGGGGGAATGAGCGTGGGAATATCATGGCAAATTTGAATAGACGGCTGGATAAAATTATTCCAAAGATAAAAGAGGATAAGTTCATCCAAGGCAGGGGTCTCGGCAATGAGATCAGTTTTTATGTGTTTGATTACGAGCCTGAACATGAATTGGTGGTTCGGGACTACATTCAGCATATCAAGAAAGAATTCAGTCACGAAGGTTCCAACCGAAAAATTATCGAGTTTGACCTTTACAAAATGCTCATTGAGATTGCGAAGGAAAAGCGAATTTTTGAACGGATTTTTCAAATGGAAGAGAACCAAGGGAAAGATGCTTTATTTAAGGCGATGACGAATTTCGCCAAACCTGAAATCTTCCTTCAAAAAATAAAAGAACAGATACAGGATCATAATGTTGTGTTCATCACGGGAGTCGGAAAGGTCTATCCTTTTGTACGATCCCATACAATACTCAATAACCTTCAGGAGGTACTGGATAAAATTCCTGTCATCTTGTTCTTTCCAGGTAAATACGATGGCTTGTCACTTCAATTATTTGGTCGATTTAAGGACGACAATTATTACAGAGCATTCAGATTGGTGGATTAATTGTATTACAGGGGGAAGAGCTTATGTTGTTCAAAGATATGTTTCAAAAAGATATCGAGCGAAGCATAAAGGGTGTTATTAAGGTCGCTCAGACTGATGAGGATAACATATATCAGGAACTTGACGAGTATGTCGTTACCAGGGAATTGAACAGGCACTTATCCAAGTTTTACGAGAATTATCAGCAGGGAATCGACGGGTACACCGATAAAATGGGTGTGTGGATTTCAGGGTTCTTCGGTTCGGGTAAGTCCCATTTCTTGAAAATCCTTGCTTACCTTTTGGAAAACAAAAAGGTGAAGGATAAAAGAGCGATCGACTTCTTTATGGACAAAATCCAGGACCCGTTAGTATTGGCCAATATGAAACGAGCGGCTGATGTCGAAACGGAAGTGATCCTCTTCAATATCGATTCGAAAAGTCCTTTGGATAACAAGTCCAAGGAAGATGCGATCCTTCGGGTATTTATGAAAGTGTTTTATGAACATCGTGGTTTCTACGGTGACATTCCAGGCGTTGCTGAAATGGAGAAGTATCTCACAAAAGAAGGCGTATACGAGGACTTTAAACGGGAGTTTAAAGCCCTGGCTGGAGAAGAATGGATTGATCGTAGGCATACCTTTTGGTTTGATGCCGATTTCGTCATCGGGGCATTAACGAAAGTGACATCTATGTCTGAAGAGTCAGCCAGGAATTGGTTCGAGAACGGCGTCAATAACTTTGAAATCAGCATTGAGAAGTTTGCCAAAGATGTAAAGGAATACATAGACCAAAAAGGAGATAACTTCCACTTAATTTTCCTTGTCGATGAAATTGGGCAATACATTGGCGATAGCCGTCAATTGATGTTAAATCTGCAAACGGTGGCTGAGGATCTTGGGACGTACTGCAAAGGTAAAGTCTGGATTATGGTGACATCCCAAGAAAGCATCGACAGCATTGTGAAAGTGAAAGGTGACGATTTCTCCCGAATACAAGGGCGATTCGATACGAGGCTGTCCTTGTCTTCTATCTCCGTTGATGAGGTCATTAAAAAACGGATCCTTTTAAAGAAAGAACATGCCGCTGACATGCTCAAGCTGCTCTATCATGAGAAAAGTGCAATATTGAAGAATCTTGTTAGCTTCAAAGATAGTACGGCCGACTTAAGAGGTTACGAGGACGAGAAAGAGTTTTCAGACGTTTATCCGTTCATACCTTACCAGTTCAAGCTTCTCCAGAATGTATTTGAGCAAGTGCGTAAGCATGGAAGTTCGGGGAAGCATCTGTCTGAAGGGGAACGTTCCATGCTGTCCGCATTCAAAGAGGCTGGACTTCAGTACAAGAACGCCCAAGAAGGAATCTTGGTTCCCTTCTATGCATTTTATGATACGATCAAGGAATTTCTGACCCCTTCCATCGCAAGGGTGATTGAGGGTGCATATGAGAACCCTGCGTTAAAAGATGACGAATTTAACATCCATTTGCTCAAAGTTCTTTTTATGATCAAGTACATTAAAGAACTGCCTGCGAACATTGATAACATCGCAACACTCATGGTGACAAACATCGATGAAGACAAGCTGGCACTTAAGGCGAAGATCGAAGTTGCGTTGCGGAAGTTGATTTCGCAAACCCTGATTCAAAAGAACGGGGAAGTCTACATTTTCTTAACCGACGATGAGCAGGATATCAATCGGGAAATTAAGGGCATGAAGATTGATGAAGATCTCATCAAGAGAGAGTTGGCCAACTACATTTTTCAGGACTTGTACGATGACAAAAGGTATCGGTATTCGTCGCAGTATCAGTTCTCATACAACCAAAAAATGGATGAGAAAAACTATGGAAATCAAACTTCGAGTATCGGAATGAACATCCTTTCTCCGTTGTCTGATCATTATGCCAAATCCGATCAGGAATTAATGCTGATGTCTTCAGGGAATGGCGAGATGATCTTGAAGTTGGGAGGCAGTGATGCCTATATCGAAGAAATGGAGGAAGTTCTCAAGATCGAAGAGTACCGAAAGAAAAAGAACCCTGCTCAACTTCCTGAAAATATTCAAAATATCTTGAACAACAAACAAGTAGAAGCAAGAGACAGAAGACGAAGAGTGCGTGACATGCTAGAGGAAGCGATAAAGAGTGGAGTATTTTTCATCAACGGTGACAAAGCGGAAATCAAAGGGGCTTCCGTAAAAGAGAAAATCAACGCCGCATTCCATAAATTGGTGGAGAATGTTTATACGAAATTGGGATATGTTAAGACATTCTTAGAATCAGAGAAAGATTTGGTTTCGATTTTAAGACGCAAGGATGAGCAACTTACCATAGATGGATCGAAGCAAAACACGAATGAATTGGCTATTAAAGAAGTGTTTGATTTCATCAGCTTACAAGACAGCATTCAAAAGCAAGTCCGCGTAAAAATTCTTTTGGATCGTTTCAGCGACAAGCCTTATGGATGGAAGCCGCTGGATATCTCAGGCCTGATCGCCGAATTGATCAAAGAACAAAGAATCAGGATTCGCTACAATGCAGAATACTTGGAACCTGAAGACGGCAATATGGTTCATGTTTTAACGAAAGCAAGCGAAGTGGACAAAGCGATCGTTCTCAAGCGTGTGAAGGTGGATGAGTCCCTTCTGAAAACAGCCAAAAACATCTGTAAACAAATATTCAATAAAACAGATCTTGCTGACAATGAAGATGGCTTGATGAAAGATATTCGTCACCTTATCGACCAACAGGTTGCGGAAATCAAAGCTCTGAAAAATCGTTATGAGGGCAGAAAATATCCTGGAAAAAGCCTTCTGGATAAGGGTCTTGAATACTTTGGCGAGTTTACGAAGGGAATGGACAATGTTTCGTTCTTTACGAGACTTCGCGACCTTGAAGACAACCTGTTGGATTGGGAAGAGGACTTTTCCTACGTTAAGAGTTTCTTTGAAAACCAGAAAGATATTTTTGACAAAGGGCTTCATGCTTACGACAAATACAAAGACAACAGCGTTTATTTGACCGCTGAAGAAACCAAGGATTACGCCGCTAAATTGCAGGAGATTTTGACGGATCCGCTTCCGTACAGAAGAATTAAAGAGATTCCCGAATTGGTCAATAAGATCGACGAGGCAATTCGAAGGGTACTGGAAGATAAAAAGCTGGCGGCGAAAAATGCGATTCAATTGGATCTTGACCATCTTCTGTTGCGTTCGAACCATGATGGCGTGACGGATGAAACCAAAAATCGTATTCAAACTTTCTACGATGGGTTATTCCAGAGCATCGATGATTTTACCGATATCTTTAAGGTAGATGCGACAGTAACGCAAAGTTCCACTTTCAAAGAAACTATGGATATTCGATTGAGCCGTGAAATCCAAGAGTGGAACAATCAAGCGAAACCAGTGGTCAATGATGGAGGGGTTTCTTACGGAGTCGAGACGGTTGTTGTTCAGAAGGAAAAAGTGAAAATCAGTAACTTGATTATGGATAAGACCCTTAAAACCGAGGAAGACGTAGATAAATTGCTTCATTCTCTTTCGGTGAGGTTAAAGCAAATTATCCGAAGCAATAAACAAATAGAATTTGTGGAGTAATTTAGGTGCCGTGGTGTTCGCCGCGGCACATGATACGATGAAAATACGGGAATACGGGCTGGTGAACAAATCGACATGAATAAAACAGCGTTGAAAAACTTTGCAACCAATGCACGAAGAGAGTTGATCAAAAAGGTCGAAGCAAAGGCTCTGAAAATCGGGATTACCGAAGAAAACATTAAGAAAGCACAGATCGAAAGCTCGGATGCTATTTATATTGACGGTAAACAGCTTTCGATCACCGAAAAGAAACAGCGGGATAAGCTCATCCAACGGATCAAGGACATCGGTTTTAAACAAGTGGTGGAGGAAGTTGCCTATACCTGGTTCAACCGTTTCATAGCCTTGAGATTTATGGAAGTAAACAATTACCTCCCAACAAAAGTCAGGGTGCTGTCTTCCAGCAATCCTGACAACCCAGAGCCTGATATCTTGAAAGAGGCTTTGTCAGTTGATTTAGACATTGATAAAGAGCTTGTATATGATCTGAAGTTAAATAACAAAACTGAGGAACTCTACAAGTATTTGATTATTAAACAATGCAACAGTTTGAATAAATATCTTCCTTTTCTCTTCGAGACAATTGAAGACTATAAAGAGATTCTTTTTCCCGAAGGATTGTTGGCAAAGGACTCATTTCTGCGGGAAATGACCGATACAGACAAAATTCCCGAGTCCGATTGGGAACAGGTAGAAATTATTGGTTGGTTGTACCAATATTACATTGCAGAAGAGAAAGATCGAGTTATTAAAGCAAAGAAAAAGTATAAGAAAGAAGAAATTTCTTTTGCAACTCAGTTGTTTACCCCTGACTGGATTGTACGTTACATGGTACAAAACACTCTTGGGCGTTACTGGGTAGAGTCGCACCCAGAACATAGGGATTTAATAAAAAACTGGGAGTTCTATCTTGAAAATCCGAATCCAGAACCAGATTTTGAAGAAAAACTCGCCCCTTATATCAACAGGGAGCTAAAAGTAGAAGATATCAAATGTTTCGATCCTGCGATGGGAAGCGGTCATATTCTTGTTTATATGTTTGACGTCTTGTATGAGATTTATAGCCGTTGCGGATATATGGAAAGGGAAATTCCAAGACTGATCATCGAGAACAATCTTTATGGTTTGGATATTGATGATCGAGCATACCAGCTTTCTTGCTTTTCAGTAGTAATGAAGGCACTGCAGTATAATAATCGATTTTTTAGAAGTATAGAGAAAGGGCTAACGTTAAATTTAGCTTCTATTCAGGAAACAAATCGATTAAACGATAATGATATCGCTTATTTTACTGGCGGAAATAACAGTGCCAAATTCCTGGAAGTGAAAGGGTTTATTGAACAATTCAAAGATGCAA
Organism: Paenibacillus sp. plas6; assembly: GCF_057221655.1. Taxonomy (NCBI): domain Bacteria; kingdom Bacillati; phylum Bacillota; class Bacilli; order Caryophanales; family Paenibacillaceae; genus Paenibacillus; species Paenibacillus sp. plas6. The sequence goes on from NZ_CM170151.1 coordinate 2,549,669, forward strand.
AGTCAATCGGTTCATTAGTCAAGTTAACACACACTGATATTCAGTTTATTGAGAACAGGTTAAATTACATTCATGAGATGCCTGTAGAGGATGTTTTTCAAATTGATTCAAGAAGCAAAATCATTGAGATAATGCCGAAATTGTTAAAACAGGTAAAAATTCTCTCCGAAAAGTACGATGTTGTAATCACTAATCCACCCTATATGGGTAATAAGTATATGACACCAGCCTTAGCTGATTATTTACAAGAGCATTATCCTGACAATAGATCAGATTTGTTTGCTGTTTTTATGGAGTTTATTATGAACTGTACAAATACTGATGGGCATATTGGGCTTGTTACTCCGTTTGTTTGGATGTTCATTAAAACATATGAAGATCTTCGTAAATATATCATTCTTAATAAAACAATAAGTTCTTTAGTTCAATTAGAGTACAACTCTTTCGAAACAGCGGCTATTCCTGTATGCACTTTTACAATGAGAAACTACTACGTCAATTATCCTGGGGAATACGTTAGATTATCCGATTTTCCAGGACCAGAAGTGCAACCAATAAAGTTGCTTGAAGCGGTTAAAGGCAATGTAACTTATCGTTATACGTCATACAGCAAAGATAATATAGACATCCCAAGTAATCCAATTGCTTATTGGATAACAAATAATGTACGTCGTATCTTCAAGGAAGGCTTACCTTTAAGTGAAATTGCAACACCGCGGCAAGGCATTGCTACTGCAGATAATGAAAGATTCTTGAGATTATGGTACGAAGTTGATTTCGAAAAATTAGGTATTGGCATGGAAAATAAAGAAGAGGCTATTGAAAGTGGAAGGAAATGGTTCCCGTACAACAAAGGTGGAGAGTTTAGAAAGTGGTATGGGAATAATGAATGGGTAGTGAATTGGTATAATGATGGACAAGAGATAAAGAATTTTGAAAGAGCTGTAGTGAGAAATCCGAATTACTATTTCAAAGAATGTATAACTTGGTCATTCATTAGTTCCACAAGATTTGGAGTTAGGTACTCCCCAAAAGGATTTATTTTTGACGTTGGGGGGTCATCCTTGTTTGTTAATGACGATAAGTTGAATTATCTAATGGGTTTTCTTTGTTCAAAACTCACTTTTGAGTTAATTAAAGTTCAAAACCCAACTATGAATTTCCAGGTGGGGAATGTTGCCAGTTTGCCTATATTCCTTCCTAGTGAAAGAGAACAATATGTAAAAATTAATGAATTAGTGCAACAAAATATTAAAATATCCAAAGAAGATTGGGATTCTAAGGAGACATCGTGGGATTTTATTAAACATCCATATCTTCAATTTAGAAATGGTGCAAACACAATTGAACAAGCTTCAAAAAATTGGAATGCGGTAACGGTAAACAGGTTTAATATATTAAAACAAAACGAAGAAAAGCTAAATGAAATCTATAATAGCATTTATGGGCTTTCTGATGAATTGAGTAATGATGTCGAAGAAAGAGATGTAACAATATATAAGGCAGACTTACTCACAGATGTGAAAGCATTAATATCATACTATTTAGGTTGTATGATGGGAAGGTACTCGTTGGATCAAGAGGGGTTAGTTTATGCTGGAGGGAAATTTGTTTCCAGTAAGTATAAATCTTTTCCTGTCAGCAAAGATGCAATTATTCCAATACTTCAAGATGATTTGTTTGAAAATGATGTTGTTACTAAGTTCGTGGAATTTGTAAAGATTTCTTTTGGCGAAGAACATCTACAGGAAAATATTAATTTTGTCGCAGGTGTTCTGGGAAAGAAGGAAGGCGAAACATCGGTAGAAACAATTAGGAGATATTTTCTCAATGATTTTTATCAAGATCATATTAGTATGTATAGCACAAGGGGGAGAAAGGCACCGATTTATTGGCTATTCACCTCTGGTAAGCAAAAAGCGTTTAACTGCTTGGTCTATATACATCGATACGATAAAACTACTTTATCAAGAATTAGGACCGATTACTTGCATAAATTTCAGAATCGACTGGATGCAGAGAAGAAATCTCTTATTAGCATAATCGAAGGTGATGGAACCGCGAAAGAAATCAGCAATGCGAAAAAAGAATTGAAGCAGTTGGATTTGAAAATAGAAGAATTGAAAACATATGACGAACTGCTTCACCATTTGGCAGACATGCAGATCGAAATCGATCTGGATGACGGTGTGGCTGTAAACTATGCCAAGTTTAATGGCTTACTTGCAAAACTGGAATAGATTTCGGGTACAATGGGGATATACCAGCTTTGTCTTGGTATATCCCTGTCAATTAACCTGATATAAAGGTGTTGATAAGCAATGAATATCGATGAAATTTTAAATACTCTAAGGGCAACCTTTCAGCAACCATTAAGTGATGGGGAGCAACGGAAGATTGTCTTTTGGATGGATAAAGATCAAGAGTTTATTGATTACATAGACGATATCCACATTGAGAACGTGAAAGTTCATAAGTGGACGGAAGGTAACAGTTTCTACACGAAATACTTGCTTGAGGAAGAGGACACAGGTTCTCACTATCTGATCTATTCCAACTTGGACATGAGTCTGGAAGAGAATTGGCTATTGGATACTCTTCTATATTCGAAAACCTTCTATGCGGATAAGATCTCGCTAATCATGAAGGAGCTGAACATTGATTCATCCTTAAGAAGCGTAGTTAAGAAATATGAAAAGTTTTTTGGCAACAAAGAGCGGCTTCGAAAATTCAAGGCATACGGCATTCCTTCATATACACAAGAAACCATTGAGCTGGCGATTATGAGCGTATTGTGTAACCTCAAATCGCCTGATTTTGAAGATGCTCTAAAAGTCATTCTCATGGATTCCCTTAATGACAGTGAGAACAAGTATTTGCTTCAAATGGAGAGGTATTTTGACATCAACGTTTTCTGGAACTATGTATCCGAGCGATTTGGCTTTGAACAAGACAACAAATCATTAAAAACATTGTTCATTCACTTAACTGTCACGACGCTTAGTCATTCCGTAGATGAAAAACATCTTTCGCTTTTGAAGAATTACATCGCGAATCGCAACAAATCAAATGCTTTAGTATTTATTGATCACTGGATGCATCATAAAACGGATTACGTTGTATTCGATCAACTTTCCGAGACTGTAGAGAAAGAAATCAAGCTTGCTGACATTGTGAACCAACTCCCCGTTTCAGAATTCAAAACAGCGGATACGTTTCCTTATTTCGATAAAGCGATCATCATATACATTGCCAACAGCTTGGACGCAAGGCTGGAAGATTATGAAGAATATATCAAGCTTATTCATTTACGCCGAACCAAGCATTTTTATGAGAGGTTTCAATACATTTACGAAGCCTTGTACTACACCGTAAAAATGTTTGAGTTTTACAAGAAGCACAGCTTGGGAATTCCACAAGCTCAGGCATTGGACATGTATCGAGCGTATGTGGAAGAATACCACAAGATGGACACCTACTACAGAAAGTTTTATGTCGCATTTGATCATGATGCAAACAGCGAGATTCTCAAAAAGCTCAAAGAAATGATTGAAAACCTGTATACCAACTGGTTCATGGGTGAATTAAGTTCGCATTGGTCTGCCGCTGTTGACGCGGAGATGAAAACGAACTGGATGATCCCAGGAATACAGAATCAAAAGGATTTTTACAGAAGCTTTGTTGCTCCAAAAATCCGCCAAGGCGATCGGGTATTCGTGATCATATCCGACGCTCTCCGTTATGAAATAGCGGTCGAACTCGCAGATAAACTCAATTCGGAAACGACTGGAGCTTGTGATATCGAAGCATTGCTGGGCGTGATCCCTTCGATAACAAAGCTTGGCATGGCGTCCTTGCTTCCGCATAGAAGTTTGGAGATCGACTTGGATGGCAGAGTTCTTGTGGACGGGAGAACTTCCACTGGTATTGAAAATCGAATGGAAATTTTACAGACGGCTGTTTCTGAGAGCATTGCAATACATTATCAAGAGCTATTCGCCATGAATAAAGCGGGTAGAAGAGAAACTTTTAAGGGCAAGAAACTGATTTACATCTACCATGACAGTATCGATGCCATCGGGGATAAAGCGTCTACAGAAATCTACACGTTTACAGCGGCGGAAAAAGCGATTGAGGAGATATACAATATCATCAAAATCATTCGCGACGATCTAAGCGGAACGAATATTTTTGTGACTGCCGATCATGGATTCGTATATCAACGGGAAGCGTTGGAGGAAAGTGATAAAATTGAGAAAGAAGGGCTTCATGCTTTTGAAGTAAAAAGAAGATATTTGCTGTCTCAGGATTTGGGGGAAAGAACGGGTCTTCTCGATATTAACATGGACTCATTAATCAAGAATGAATATCGTATAACGACTTACGTTCCCAAAGCGACGATCCGATTTAAGATGCAAGGATCTGGCGTCAATTTCGTTCATGGTGGAGCCAGCTTGCAGGAGATCGTAGTACCGCTGATCAAGTTCAAAAATATCAGAAGCGGACAGAAGAACAGCCGAGAGATCGAAAAGGTGGATGTGAAGCTAACAAACACGACGAGAAAAATCACGAACAGTTTGTTCAACTTGACTTTCTTCCAGACCGAAAAAGTCGAAGACAAGCTGATCCCTCGTACCGTGAAGATTTATATGGTTGACGATACTGAATCCGTGATTACCAATGAAGAAACCCTAATTTGTGACCGAACCTCTGACAAACCAGAGGATCGGACTTTCAAGCTTCGGTTTGCCTTAAAGTCGATCCCATACGACAAGAACAAGGATTATTACCTTATCATCAAGGACGTTGAAACAAACGTAGTCGTTGAGAAAATACCATTTCAAATTAGCTTGGGGATCGTCAGCGAGTTTGACTTTTAGAGAGGAGGACAGGAATGGAGCCACAAAGAGAAGACCGCTCTTTAGATTTAGACCGAAAACTGAATGAAGTGTTTTCGGGCAGGGTTGTTCGTAAAGATTTGACCAAAATGATTAAAGAAGGGGCTAATGTCCCTGTTTATGTGCTCGAATACTTGTTGGGCATGTACGCGGCGACTGATGACGAGGAGAATATACGGGAAGGGTTGGAACGGGTCAAGAAGATCCTCGCCGAAAATTTTGTTAGACCCGACGAAGCCGAAAAGATTAAGTCCAAAATTCGGGAGCTGGGACAATATTCCATCATTGACAAGGTCACAGTATCCCTTAATGCGAAGATTGATACCTATGAAGCCGAATTTTCCAACCTGGGTCTAAAAGGTGTTCCCATCTCTCCAAACTACGTGAAGGAATACGATAAGCTTTTGGCTGGCGGCATTTGGTGTATGCTGAAGATGGAATATTACTTTGATGAAGAGGTAAAGAACCATAATCCGTTCAGAATCAGTAGCCTGAAGCCCATCCAACTACCCAACATGGATTTGAATGAGGTGTTGGAAGGCAGAAAAAGCTTCTCAAAAGAAGAATGGATGGATGTACTTATTCGTTCGACTGGAATGGAGCCAACGCATTTTGAGGAAAGGGTCAAATGGCATTTGCTCCTAAGGCTCGTTCCTTTGGTAGAGAACAACTACAATTTGTGTGAACTTGGTCCAAGAGGAACAGGCAAGTCCCATGTATATAAAGAGATCTCTCCGAATTCCATTCTGGTATCAGGTGGGCAAACGACTGTAGCGAATTTGTTTTACAATATGTCCACTAAAAAGGTGGGATTGGTCGGTTTATGGGATACGGTCGCTTTTGATGAAGTGGCGGGCATCCAGTTCAAGGATAAAGATGGCATTCAAATTATGAAAGACTACATGGCTTCTGGATCGTTTGCAAGGGGGAAGGAAGAAAAAGCGGCATCGTCCTCTATGGTTTTTGTCGGAAACATTAATCAGAGCGTGGATTCGTTAATCAAGACCTCACATTTGTTTGCCCCGTTTCCAGAAGCGATGGCAAACGATACGGCGTTTTTTGATCGGATGCATTATTATCTTCCAGGTTGGGAAATACCGAAAATGCGGCCTGAATTTTTTACCGATAAATACGGGTTTATCGTTGATTATTTGGCCGAATTTTTCAGGGAGATGAGAAAACGTTCATTTTCCGATGCCATTGATAAGTATTTTAAACTGGGAAACAACTTGAATCAACGCGATGTTATTGCTGTCCGTAAAACGGTATCGGGGCTGATCAAGCTCTTGTACCCGCATGGAGAGTATACAAGAGAGAATGTTGAAGAAATCCTGAAATATGCCCTTGAAGGTCGAAGAAGGGTAAAAGAACAACTGAAGAAGATCGGCGGTATGGAATTTTACGATGTGCACTTCTCCTATATTGACAGGGAAACGCTGAACGAGGAATATGTTTCTGTACCAGAGCAAGGCGGCGGCAAGCTGATCCCCGAAGGTATGGGGAAACCTGGCCATGTCTATACCGTTGGCCATGGTGATTCAGGCATGATCGGGGTATATAAGCTTGAAAATCAGGTGGTCTCTGGAACAGGGAAGTATGAAAAATCGGGTGTTGGATCCCATCGGGGGGCAAAAGAAAGTCTGGACACGGCTTTCCGATACTTTACTGCCAACTGCAAAAGCATAAGCAGTTCTATCAGTACGAAAACGAAGGACTATCTTATGCATATCAGCGACCTTCAAGGCATCGGGTTGACGGAAGAATTGGCTATTGCTGAATTGGTTGGGCTGTGTTCAGCGGCTCTGGAAAGACCTGTTCAAGAGAGTATGGTGGTACTTGGCAACATGACTGTAGGAGGAACGATTGCCAAAGTTGAAGAATTTGCAAATGTATTGCAAGTATGTGTTGATGCAGGGGCAAAGCGTGTATTGATTCCAGCATCGTCGGTTATGGACTTGCAGACTGTTCCTCCAGATTTGCTGATCAAGATTCAACCTATCTTTTACTCAGATCCAACCGATGCGGTGTTTAAAGCTTTGGGTGTGAGTTAAAAAATTAGGACAAATTGGGAAACTCCGCCGTTGTGTACAATAAAGGGATCGGCCTGGCTCCTAAACACCTTCTCTTTCTGTTCTGATTGGAAACAACGAAAAGCCATTTTGGATGAGGAAGTGGTTCGGGAACTCTAATGCCAATTAATAAGGAAAGGGTAATGTTAACGAACAACATTACCCTCTTTAATCTTTTTTATCTTTTGCGAATGCAGATGGTACAATTCCCCAACATGCACATAATCTTCGCAATCCCAACACCAAGTAAAAATACCCTCTTTGCAAACCAGCAATTCACAATCCCATGGATATAACTCGTTATCACAGGTTGGATTTCCATATTTATCAATGCCAGTTTCCAATGCTTCCTTTTGCTCCAAGATATCCTTCCTTAGATCATCAACGCTGGCTAATTCTAGATGTTCAAGGTAGTGTAGGGTTCCAACAACCTCGCCTTCGTGGATATGCAAGTATTTCAATGGAGTATGGTTTCCCTTATAATCTTCTTCCCCTTTAATTCTCTTGTGATTTTCTCTCCAATGATTGAGGTGTTCGACGTTGCTCAATTTCTTAAAGCCTCCTTATTTCTTTGATGTTAAGACGATGAACTGATAAATAAAGTTGCACATATATCCATTATATTCAATCCTTTGAGTTTTAAAAAACTTATTTATCAGACCGATCTCCTTTTTATATTTCGCTGTTTTTTGATCATTGAACTTTGCAATTGTTGAAATTTCTTCGTTATTTTGACTTGTTTCCTTTCCCAAAAGATAACCCCAACCTTTGATAATGTAAAGACTATTTTCAGATCAAAATAGCTGATTGAGGAGATCGACATCTTCCTTTGAGAGAAAGTCATTATTATTGATGTTCGGCCGATTTTCAAATGAAACTGGACTTTTCTGCAAAATTTCCAACACAATTTCCCGTATTTGATCATGGAGATCCGAACGGCCATGGTTCATAAAGGATTCAACTGCCTTAGCAATATAGTAGCTTTTATTGGGCATCGATTTCAAATGTTCGTATATATGCCTATGTTGCTGTTTGAACGAAATCGAGAGCCTCATTCGATTACCCATTTTGCTTAGCCTCCAAAATTTTAAGGAAGCTGAGTGCATTGGCAAACTGGGCATCGGTGTGAATGATGGATGATGGATATTCATCGATAATGAAATCCCTGAGCAACAACGCCCCGCCTCCAACGAAATGAACCTCCGTATTGTTAAACGAGATCTTCCTGCTTCTGGCGTGATTAAAGATTTCTTTCACATGGTTGCTAATGAGTTTTTCTACAATCTCCTTGCTGTCTTCTTGCTTTTCGCCGTTTAGGTACAAATATTTATCACCTCGCAATAATCGTTTAACATCCAGGTCTGAAACGGTGGTTCCGAATCTGCTGGTTAAGGCATCGGAAATTTTGCTTCTTAGCAGATTGATTCCAAGGTCAGCCGTAACCATCTGCTGGAATGAAGGGATCAGGTTCGTGAATTCTTGAAAGTTTACATTCAAGGAACCGATATCGATAACCAAACTGCGTTTGTGACGGAATTCGTTGATTTCGCTGTAAACGGGACCGATGCCCTCTGGGAGCACATAAATTTGGTTGATCCGAAAGACAAATGCTTTGCCGTTCACCTTCAGGCAAATCGGCTCCCCGCCATTTTGGATAAATTCTTGATATGCCTGTTTTTGTCGGTCGTTTTTGTAAAGACTTAGTGGTATGTTGGTCGCCAAGCAAATATTCGCGAAGGCGATGGAACGTTTGGATTTTTGCAACAGCTTTGCAATGGCTAGATAGATGCAAATCTGGTGTGTTTGGTTGTGTTTCGTCAAACGATAATCCATTTTTTCGTCAAGCATTTCACCGACCAAGAATGATTTCCCCTGGAATTCCACGAGATCGGTATTAGGGGACATATCAGCCCCGAAATCCTCGACTTCTTCCACAAGAGTTCGAAACTTGACCCTTTGCAAACCTCCCTCGTCTTTCATGATGGCTTTCGTCGAATGTTTCCCACTGTCGATTGCAATCAAAAATCTATTGTGCATTCACATTCCCCCTTTTTGGTAGATTCAATGGTTTTTTAGATTTTATGCAGTTCTTGTGCGACTTAATCGGAACAAGTCGCATTTTTTTGTCGGTACATGTCGGACATGTACGACAGGGGTGGGGGCAAAGAAGCAAGTCGTTATGGTTGTCAGTAACTAATGTGTCCAACCTGGTTCGACGTTTTATATCTGTTGACCCGCAGTCAAAATAATTATCATCGTATTGTAAAGACAATACTGGGGGTGATAAAGCATGAAAAGTATAGACGAAATTTTTGAACCTAAAGGAACACCGAAACAATTGCTTAAACAAAAAATAGTCCGATTGAATAAAGGCAAACGTGAATTGCGAAAGCAGGGGTTTAGGGGGAAAGAATTCGCAATAGAGGTATATAAACTGAAAAGAAGAGAGGATCAAATATTAGAGAAAGGGGTTTTGGTATCATATCGAAAGGCTAACAAGATAGTAAAAGCGGCAATCCATCAACATTTGCTGGAAACAGGGAAAATCCATAATTTCGTTAAACGGACATTGGATTCAAGATTACACGATTTGAATATCACAACTCAGCAATTTGACCAGTTTGCGTTACAAAACAACCTGTTTGGCAGAATTTATGCCAATATTCCTGGCGAAGAAAACATATTTTTTCCATGTCAATTGGTGTCGAGTAACATAGCGTGGATATCAAAGGATAAAAAAGGTGTCTATCGATATTTCACTAAGCGGCCAAATGGACGGACGATTGGAATGAATATATTTGATTTCATTGAAACAGTGGAAGGGATAGGCATTGGAACGAGTGTTGCTGACAGCTTTATAAAAGCTCGTCAAGAACTGGCCAAACTGTTTCATATCGAGGAACTCCACGATGAATGGAGTCTCCAAGAGAATCAAAAGTATGAATATAATTTAGATTTGCTACAGGATGGGATAGCTCGAATAAAACAGAGACAACCGATACTTTATGATTATACAAAAGGCTTTGTTCCGCTGTTGATTTTGCTAAACTCTTGGGGGAAGGAGCATATTTATCCAAAGTTTCGTTGCAACGGAGAATCGGTTTTCTTTGTTTCTTCCACTGAGCTTAAGAATAGGTTGGGGGATCTTTATGAGAGGTCTACGATAACAAGAGCCATCAATATGTTGGCTTTAATCGGTCTCCTCATCAAAATCCCGCACACAGAACTTTCGGATGAACTTTGGGAGATTGCGAAAGGGATTCATGGAGGGAGAAAAGGGCATAAGTTCATCAATTTTTACCAAATTCCACGGTATACAGATAACATTTTGGCGGAAGCGGAACAGGTCGTCACAAATCTTCTTCAACATGGAATGAGCAACGTCGGCAAAATTACGAAAGAAAAAATTGAAACGTTTTTTGGCAAAGAGTATGCCTTGAGAGTTTTTCCCCCATCAAGAAGCATTGATGATCCGCCAAAACCAGATAATTTTGACGACATTCCATTTTAAGCGGGGCAAAAAAAGCTTCGCTTTTTTTATTTTGCATTAGCTTGTATCACTTTATCATTTCACCGCAATAAAGTTCATTACAAGGATACCCAACTTTGAAAAATGAATAATTCCAAAAAGCAAGATCGTTTTTGGCTTATAGTTTCATAGTCACCCTTTGGGTGACTACGGCGTTCGGTAGGAACGCCCAACTCATAGGTATTGTATTGCAATCAGGCTTCGAAGAAGCCGAACTTGGAGATAATGTTTTTTCAACAAAAATGAATATTCTTGGGGATTTTGCAAACATAATAAAGTCTATTATTTGTGTTTGGCGAGAAGATGGTGCGGGCAAGTCACTGATTATCGGTGTTGATCTGCCCTGTTTCTCGAAAGAGATAGGGGGGCATTTTTATTAATTGATTTGGTATAGTTTTGCAAAATGATTTATGAAAAAAGAGATTTTAATCCCTCATCTTCCAGCAACTCTTCAATGTCCGCGAAATCGTAGACGCCCAATTCGATGCAACCCAAAACAATCTGATCCCTTAGATCGCAATCGGAAAAGGTATACCCAGCTTTCGCCAACAGTTCATGTGTTTGTTTCAAGTCGCATCTGAAAAGAATGGCAATACGCAAAATAACCTCTTTCGAAGGTCTTTCATATTTATCGTTGAGCAGTTTTGACCAGTATTGGCGGGTGATTTGAGCCTGTCCAAAAAACGCCTCATTGTAATGGAACCGTCCCTTATCAGCGGCTAATTTTCGTATGTATTTGCCCAGGGATAAGGTGTTCTGTGCAGTCCTGAGTCTTGATTGGATGGCATTCACTTGAAAACTGCTCAAACTGTGCCCAAATACAGTTGTGCCCTCAGTTTGGTTTTCATAGATTGCAGAATATTTTTTGTTTTTCTGAAGAAAATCATCGGAAAAGGCTAGTTCTTTGATTTTTGTTTCAGATTAGCGTCTAATTTACCCATCTGTTGCCTCCTCTTATGTTGCCTGTCAGGCGACAATTTCCTTCTATTTAATATATACAATGAATCCAGAGGCAGGCAAAACAGGGGGGAGGGCTGAACAAGCAATTTTAACGTGAGAGCCCTGTTATAAAACTCAAATCGGAAGGATCGTGAGTGCATGTTGAATGAAATTCGGAGGCTTGTTTCAGATATTCAATTTGCAGAAACGGAACTGAAAAGATTAACAAGGGAAAATAAGAAAACAGGTGAATGGATGATAGAGCAGGTATTTGAAATCGCCAAAAACGTCCTGAAATTTGAACCCATTTTTAAAAAGGCGTCAATGTTCGGGACGCGAATGGAGCAAAGGGAATATTTTTACCGAACGGACGGAGAATTGCTAAAGGGGTTTTTGATCAATTCCTCACTTGAATATTCGGGCAATGCCAATGGTGAAGAAACAGAGGAATTCAACGAGTTGTTTTTGACGGAAGACAGGAAACTCATATGTTTTTACACTGTCCATAAATATCCAGATTCTCGAAAACATTCGATGCAACATGAAGTAACTCGATTTGAAGCCTATTTTGATGATGAGGAAATATACTATGGCTCGGTCATAAGGAGCTTGTCGAAAATGCTGAAAAGCAGGTATCAAGAGTTGATGACGAGAAGAGAAATTATGCTTGAACGGTTAAAGGATTTGGACTCAGTACGGATTGATGTGGAGGAATTTTAGGTTCATTACCAACCGAAGTATAGCGGCGGAGGGGGTGAGGAATTTATTCATGAAAGATTTCAAAACGTTGACCTTATATCAAAAAGCAATTGCTTTGGAAGACGAAATCGATGAGATCGTAAAAAAATTCCCACAAGACGAAAAGTATCGGTTGGTGGATCAGCTCATCCGATGTGTCACAAGCATCGGTGCAAACATCGCTGAATCGAATGGCGGGCAGTATGCAGGGCGTGAGCGGTACCACTTGGGGATCGCATTCGGATCGGCTAACGAGACCCGCTATTGGATTGAAAGGGCTTTCAGAAAGGGCTACATTGATAGAGACACGTTCGAGCGGCTGGATGAAAAAGCCCAGGAACTTCGCCGAATCATGGCAGGAATATTCAAGCGGTTGGACAATAACCAATCCGCTTGAATCGTTCCACAATACCGCATCCCCGAGAGGGGGTGCACCCCATACATAAAGCATTCAATGGCGAGAGCCAGATATTGGAAACATGTCATCTTCTATGTGTTTTCGATGAAGTTATAAAATGATTAATCCCATACCCAGACACAGGAAAATTGGAACAAATGGATTCGAAAATAACCGCTCGCTTCTACATTAGGCACCTCACCAGTCATGCTTCCCGCATCCTGCTCGGATCATGCTTGTCGTCATGATGGAAACGGCTCTTTCAATCGAATAAATGATACCGCTGACCAAAATAAACACAAAACCTAAATTCTATCTGTTTTCAAGCCGTCTCCCCCTTTGTCTTATTCTATTAAACAAGTTCAAACGGGACAATGGTATATCACCTGCACAAATTCCAGCAATGCAATATACAAAAGCCATGGTTTTAGCCTTAATAAGTTATGTGGTGAGTTTTTTCATTCTTAAATGCCCCAAAATGCTGAAGGTGAACAGGGAAACGAGCTTTAACTCTCAACATAATCAAGAGTTATGTAGTCAAGTTATTTGTCAGGTTTAGGATCCTGTTTCCTCCGTGTAAGTTTGTGCATTGATACAGCCAAGTATATGAAAATGGCGATTAATGCACTAAAGAAAAGTGAAATTAACAACCATTTGGTTTTTACATCGTTATAAGTTTCTTCTGGATAAGGAAGGAGAATGCAGGGGTAGGCTATGCCAACAATACAGGAATATATCAATATCGCAAGACCGCTCCATAACCCATAAGGTTTGACGTAATCATTCAAAATTTTTTGCTGTTCATTCTTTCTTACCGAAAGAAAATATACTTCATTCCTTAACTCGTCCCTATACTTTACTTTCTCACGATACGTCTGTGCATCCATGATGCTCAATACAGGGGGTTCAAGGTCATATAAGAATCCTGTACCGAGGACATTCTTCCTTATTATTTTGTACACTAATTCATACCAGCTTTTCTTTCCTTCGATTTGAATCCCGTTGTCATTGATGAACTCAGTAAAATCACTGGGAAGGTCTTCAGACTTTTCTATCATTTCTATGGTTTTATCCCTGATTGTAATCAACTCTTCAACATATGGTTTTAGATCCTCTTCGCTGAAATTGCAAGAATCATCATCACGAAGGATTTCCTCAAGGGATTTACCTTCAATAATCAATTCTTCGCAGTGGTTTTGAATAAAATCATCGATATCTTCTTCGAAAATGACTTTCTCAATGTTTTCCAGCATTTCTTTCTTGATAGTTAGATCGTTATCTATTTCTTGTAATCTTCGTTCGATAGATTGCTTTTCACCTGCAAGAGTAATTACTCTGCTAACCAGAAATCCGCCAATGATCGCAACAAGTGCGGCTGTCGCTGTGATAATCGTAGAAATCAGACCATTTAAATCCACTTTCCTTTTTCTCTCCTCCAGAGATTTATGGGCAATTTTCCTCATTATATCATGTCGTAAATATGACTAGGACGCTTGAAAGGCGGAGATATGTCCAATATAATAGTCCTTAATCACATAACCATTGAAAAAGTGCTTTTTCATGTGGATGATGTTTCGACTTTTAAAAAAAGGCGGAATGTTGCCCATTTGAAACAGCACTTTTTTTGTTGTCTGGCAAAGAAGGGGAGAGGAATTTGTATCTGGATCAATTTCGCGAAGAATTGTTGCGGGAAGGAAAGAGTTGGCTCACGGTAGAAGCCTATTTAACCGATATCCAACAATTTCAGTCATGGCTTCAGGATACGCTGGGGTACGAGAGCGACTCGATCACGGAAACCGATGTGCGAGAGTACCGACAATATCTGAACTTGCACAAGAAACTCAAACCGACCAGCATCAATCGGAAACTGAAAAGTGTCGTGTTGTATCAACGTTACCTAGTGAAGGCAGACGTATGCAAAGAGGAAATTCAATTGAACAGAGTGTTGTTGAAACACACGACAGAGCTGGATCGGGAAATTAAAGTTGTGGAAAAAACGGACATGTACCGTCTGAAGAGGACCATTGAAGCGGAAAACAACAAAAGGGACATCTGTATTTACTATTTGCTTTTTGGAACGGGAATCAGGTGTTCGGAACTCGTCAATATTGAATTGGATGACATTGTGCTAACCGAACGAAACGGCAAGAACCATTACAGTTACATTCTTATACGTAACGGCAAAGGGAACAAGTCGCGAAAAGTGAACCTGAATGCGGCAACAGTGAACGCGGTTAAGGAATATTTAAATGTGCGTCCTAACACGGATTCGAACAAACTGCTTATTGGACAGCGAGGCCCACTCACGCGATTGGCGATCAATAAAATTTTGGATAAGTACAGCAGAAAAGCACAATTGTCCGAGAAAGTGAATCCCCATGCGGCTCGTCACACATTTTGTTCCCAACTGATCAAAAGTGGTGTCGATCCCAAGACGGTTTGCCTATTGACGGGGCACAGTTCGGTGGATCTGGTTTATCGGTTCTACGTCAACTCCAGTGCGGAAGACAAGCAAAGAGCGGTTGACGGGTTGCAAATCTGATCACATGAAACCATACAATCTTACTTTCTTTAATATAAAAAGTGCAAGTGCCATGAGTCGTTGCAGGCACAGTGCCGTTTCAAAAAAAAAACGGATGCTGTTGTCTATGTGCGACTCATTGGCACTTTTTCTTTTCAGGCAATGGAGGCGAATCAATTGGCAAGAAGCTCAGATTGGACAGAAGCAAAACTGAAACGATTTTTGGCGGAAGGTCGGGGGCAAGGTGAACGCGAATGCTACCGCCCTTGGTTGACCGTAATGGACATCCCCAGCCGCGGCAGAGCAAGCCGAGTGTTTTCAAGAAAGTGCAACCGTGTGGTGCATCTGCTCACCGATACGCAACTGCGGTACTTTTATTTGCTGGAATGGGATGAATCGATACTGGATATCAAGGAACAGTTTCCGCTTCTTGATGCAGAGATCATCGTGGATCAAATGGACGAGTCGCTCTTAAAGCGGCTCAAGGATCCCAAAACGGAAGTCCCCCATGTAATCACTACGACATTTGTCATAACAGCAAAGGATCATGAAGGAAGAGAAATCCAGTATGCCCGTGCCATCAAAGATGCCGCCGAACTGGAGAAAAAGGCAACTTTGGAGAGGCTGGATATTCAGCGGCGGTATTGGGAAGCCCGCCAGGTGGATTTTGCCGTTGTGACCCAGCACGAAATTCCATATCAGCGAAGCCGCAACATTGAATGGGTGTTGTCTGCTTTGAACGTTCAGGATTACGGATTTTCGATATCGCAAATCCAGGCATATGCCTCGAACCTGCAGGAACGACTGTTATCCTCTGACCAAAGTCTCCGTGCCATCCTGGCTTCTTTTGAAAGGGAGATGAAAGAAGAGGCGGGCACGGGGCTTTGGGTGTTCAGGTACTTGATCGCTTCCCGACTCATCCAGGTCAACATGGACGCAGACATTCAGCTGTCTGCGACTCCCAAGGATCTTGGGCTAAAGGTTAATATGCTTCAGGGAGGGGAGAAGAGATTTGGAGCTGTGCGTTAACACCGTGATCAACTATGTCGGCGAACAACGGCTTGAACGCATCCTTTGGATCGATGCGGAACAGACGGCCTGCTTTGTCATCGACATTCAGGGCAAGGAATTTCCCCAAAGCCGCTGGCTGGAAGATATCCATCACGGAATCGAGCAAGGCTTCATCGGGATTGAAGAATCCGATCCGTGGGCCTGCATTGTGGATCCCGACATGCTGTCGGAAAAGGAAAAAGAGAAGTGGGAAGCGGATTGGCAGATCGTCCAGGCGATTGCTTCCAAAAATTTTGAACCGCAAATCTTCGTTTCAACCGAACGGTCGAAGCTCGTTCGCCAGGCGGCGGAGAGGTTTGGGTTGTCGGAAAAGCAGATCGGGAGAATTCTCAAAAGGTATTGGAGCCGCGGCAAAACCAAGCTGGCGGTATTGCCCGATTTTGCCAACCGTGGCGGCAAGGGAAAGGAACGGGGGCAGGCGGCAAGGAAGCGGGGCAGACCAAAACGGTTTGATTCCATCTACGCGGAAATAAACGTGAGCGAGGACGTGAAAAAGATATTCCGAATTGCCTTGGACAAGTATTACTTTAAAGCCAATCGCCCCTCCCTCCGCTGGGCGTACGAGCAGATGCTGAAAGAATATTTTGCTGTGGATCGCAAGCTGGACAACGGAGTCGAGCTTCCCGTCATGGAAAGCGGCACGGCGATTCCTTCCTTTTCGCAATTCCGTTACTGGTTTCGCAAATGGCGGGATTTGAAAAAGGAAATCTCCCTGCGGGAAAGTGCGAAAAAGTTCCATCAGCGGTACCGACCTGTTTTGGGTTCCACCCAGCAAGACGTGTTTGGTCCAGGATCGGTTTATCAGATAGACGCTACAGTAGCAGACGTTTATCTCGTCAGTTCGTTCGACCGAAGGCTCATCATAGGGCGTCCTGTGCTGTACCTGGTGATGGACGGGTATAGCCGAATGATCGCAGGTCTATACGTTGGGCTGGAGGGACCAAGCTGGCAAGGGGCGATGATGGCGTTGAAAAATGCGTGCGAATCGAAGGTGGAATGGTGCCGTCAATATGGGATTGAGATCCGCGAAGAAGATTGGCCATGTGTGTACCTTCCCGAATCGATTCTGGCGGATAGAGGTGAACTGCTTTCCGACAAGGCGTTGTCCATCATCGAGCATTTGCAGATTGCGGTGAAAAACACCTCCCCATATCGTCCAGACTGGAAAGCGGTTGTGGAGAAACATTTTGATCTTATTCAAACGCATGTAAAACCATTCTTGCCTGGGGCGATTCAAGAGGACTTTCAGGAACGGGGAGCCAAAGATTATCGGCTGAACGCCGCTCTCACCATCCAAGAGTTCACGCAAATCCTCATTAAATGTGTGTTGTACTACAACAATAGACATTATTTGACAGGATACCAGCGGGATGCTGATCAGATTGCACAAGATGTCCAGCCAATTCCTATTCTTCTATGGAATTTTGGCATCGGGCACCGTTCGGGAAGGCTCCGTAGGGTATCGGAAGATATTTTGCGTTTCAATCTGTTGCCGACGGAGGAGGCGACGGTGACGCCTGGCGGAATCCGTTTTCAAGGCATGTACTACAGTTGCCCCACGGCGTTGAAGGAGAAATGGTTTGTCCACGCTCGCACACATGGCACATGGAAAGTGGCTATTTCTTTCGATCCTAGAAACGTCAGCCGCATTTACCTACGGTTGGGCAGAACCCAATATGATGTGTGTCATTTGTTGGAATCCCAGGCTCGGTATCGGAATCAAAGTCTGGAGGATGTGAACTATCTTCTTGCATGGGAGAAGCAGAATCAGGCGGAATCGCAAGACCTGGAATTGAAAGAGCGGATATCGCTTGCGGCGGAAATTGAAGCGATTGTCGAGGAAGCCAGGAGGAAAACCCGTGCAGAATCTCTTCCTCTGTCCAAAACCCAAAAACTGAGGGACATAAGGGAGAACAGGCGGCAAGAGAAAGAAGTGAACAGAAAACAGGAAAGTTTTTCGTTGGTGAGATCTTCGGCAAGTGAACGTTCGGAACGGCGGGATGAGGAAGTTCAGGAAGAACGAAGCTATTTGAGAATCTTGAAACAAAAGCAGGAGGATGTGTTTTGTGGAGATCGTTAGATTGCCAAACGGAACGGAAGCGGTTGTTGCGACATACCGAAAGCAGGTCATTCCCGATTTTGCGGGCAATCCATGGATCGAGGCGTTGCCCGACATTTTATCGCCTGAACAGGTGATCGAAGCGTTGTCCAGTTATCCGCCGATGGATCCGTTGGAAAGACAGTTGGAACCGCATCTTCGCATTCACTTGATTCCGCAACGGCTTTCCCAATACTTTCAGCCTCTGGAACAACACCTGGTGCTTTATGATGCGATTTCGTCAATAATTCGGGGCGGATATGCGGAACGCAATCCTTTTTTGCCGAGCGTCATCAGGCGATTATCTCAAATGGAGAACAGGAAAAGGGGCAATGTATATCCGTCGCATTCGACTGCCAAAAGCATGGCGTTGATTGGCATTTCGGGTTCAGGGAAAACCAGCTCGCTGAACAGAATCCTTGCCCTCTTCCCGCAAGTGATCGTTCATTCCGAGTATCAGGGGCAAGACTTCTCCAACTGCCAAGTCACGCACATTCGCCTGGAGGCTCCATATGACGGAAGCCTGAAGGCTTTGTGTTTGCAATTGTTTTCCGCCATCGATACGCTTCTGGGCACGCAATATTTGGACAGGTACGGGAACGGGCGTTGGTCAACGAACGTGATGATCCCGATTTTGTCCCGACTGTTGCAAAACATGGGGACGGGAATTTTGGTAGTGGACGAGATTCAACATTTAAGTCTCGCGAGAAGCGGCGGTTCCGCCCAAGTGCTCAATTTTTTCACGACCCTGATCAACTCAGCCCAAATCCCCGTTCTGTTGGTGGGCACACCGAAAAGTTTGAAGGTGCTTACCTCGGAATTTCGCCAGGCACGACGAAGCTTAAGCGGGCATGGCGGTTTTCTGTGGGATCGTTTGAAAAATGATGAAAACTGGGCATTGTTTCTGTCAGGATTGTGGCAATACCAGTGGACGAGACACGTGGAGGGGCTGACACAGGAATTGTCCGATGTCATGTACGAGGAGACACAAGGGATCCTAGATTTGTCCTTGAAACTTTTCGTGATGACGCAAGTGCGGGCAATCGTCACTGGAAAAGAGAAGATCACCGCCGAGTTGATTCGCAAAGTGGCGAAGGAACAATTCAAAATCATCCGCCCCATGCTCGATGCCCTGCGGGATGGACGAAAAACGCAGTTGCTGGATTATGAGGACATTGTCGTTCCCGATGTGGAAGAATTTATTCAAAGGGAGCGAATTCAAATCGATGTGCAAACTTTTATCCAGGAAACCCGAAAACGAACCGAATCCAGGCAGGAACAAATTGTGCGGGTGAAAGACGAAGCCATCATTCGACTGCAGTTATTGGGGATTTCCGAACGACAAGCTTCGGAACTGGTGAGAGTCGTGTTAACCGAGCAACCGAGTGCTTCCGATGTCAATGAAGTCGTCAAGGCGGCTTTTCAATTATCGATTCAAAAGAAACAGGACAGACAGGGCGGGAAGGTAAACCCTGCGGAAGACGAACGTGACTTGCGGTTGATCGTGAAAAAGGGCAAGGATGAGGGGATGACCGCTTATGATGCCCTGAAACAGGCAGGCGTGATCCGATTCGACAAGTGGTGTGCGGGGTGATGGCGAGTGCTCGTATTTTTTCCTACCCCCTATCCCGATGAGCTTCTATATTCCGTCTGTGCCCGTTATCGCAAGCGGACAGGAGATCCAAGTCCCAAGAACCTGCTTCAGGATTTGTTCGGCAAGAACAACGTCCTGGCTTCCGTGGATTTGCCGTCCCATATCGGGGCGTTGGTTGCTCGACTTCCTGTCGGTTCCAAAATAACGGCGGAACGATTGATCATGGATCACACGATGTATCCCTTTTATTCCGCTTTTCTCCCTCCCGAGCAAGCAAGAGCGGTTTTGGAGGCGATGGTCAGCGGAAGCGGCAAAAGGATTTATGCCCAGGCAGGAGTCATGGCGAGTTCGATTCGAAACTCGTCAACCTTTCGATACTGTCCCCTTTGTTTTCGGGAAGATTTGGAGCGGTACGGTGAGCTGAATTGGCATCGCATGCATCACATTCCTGGCTGGGATGTGTGCGTCAAACATGGAACGTGGCTAAACGACAGCAAGATTGCCCTGCGGCAAACGAACAAACATGCGTTTGCGGAACCGACGGAAGAAAACTGTCCTTTGGATCAGGTTGCGTTCATAACGGATTCAAGACTGCTTTCGCATTACCGTTCCATAGGCAACGGCATTGAAGCTCTGCTCACGCAACGTTTTCCTCATCGGCCGCTCGATTGGTTCCAGAGGCATTATGAAGCCAGGCTTCGGCAAAAGCATTATGCTTCCCTTGTCAGTGGGAAAGTGGATCAAGCAAAGCTTCAACGGGATTTTGTTCAATACTACAGAAAGGAGTTTTTGGAACGGTTACAGTCCAGCTTGCGGGGAGAAAGCAATTGGCTGGCGATGATGGCCAGAAAGCATCGGAAATCCTTTCATCCCTTGCGGCATCTGCTTTTGATGAATTTTTTGGGTGTCACGCTTGAGGAAATGTTTTATCAGGATGAGCAGTACAAGCCGTTTGGGGATGGACCGTGGATTTGTCTAAATCCTGCGGCGGAGCATTATCAACAAAAGGTGATTACCGATTTAACCATAAGCACTTGTGAAATAACCAAGAAAGTGATTGGAACCTTTGCATGTACCTGCGGATTTGTTTATACAAGGCGGGCTGGAGAAAGTGACCCAAGCAAAATATCCAGGGTTAAACAATACGGGGAGGTTTGGGAACAAGCCTGCCTGCGGCTGGCTAACGAGGGTTTAAGTTTGCGAGAAATTGGCCGAAGGCTTCATGCGGATCCCATGACCGTTAAGAAGCATATCAGAGGAAAGGAAGTAAAGGATGGACGGCGGGATCTAGAGCGGGAACGGGATCGAATCGAGTGGCTGTCCCTTCAACAACAGCATCCGAATTTATCCAAAACCGAGCTTCGGAAACTGAATCCCGCACTGTACGCCCGTTTGTATCGAAATGATCGGATTTGGCTCAATAAGCATTCCCCTGAAACCAACAATAAGAAGACCAGGAACGTTCGGGTCGATTGGAATCAACGCGATCTTGAAGTGTTAGCAAAAGTCCAGGATGCAGTAAGTCAAATTCTTGAATCCAACGGAAAGCCCAAAAGACTGACTGTGAGCAGAGTCGGGGCAATTGCTGGTGTTAGACCTTTGCTGGAAAAACATTTGGAACGATTGCCCAAAACAAAGAAATACCTTGATCGAACAGTCGAAAGTGAAGAACAGTTTCGACGGCGAAAAATTCAGTGGGCTATAAAAGAATTGGAACGGGTGGGAAAACCCGTGCAGGAATGGTCCATTCTCAGAAAAGCGGGCATTCGCAAGGAACATGCTCCAATGGAGTTTTTCAGGGAACGCGATTCGATTTTCATTGAGAAAGCGGCAAGGATTTGTTATGATGATCTCATCTCATTGGATGATTGGAAAAAGGAAAGAAGTTAAAATGAAATTGTTCATTTTGCACAAAAACCATAAAATACCAAACCAACGCTCAGTCGAAAGACTGGGCGTTTTTAATTGTGTTTTCTTTGAAACAGGATTAGGTCTGAAAGGGGTGATTGCAAATGAAAAAGATGATGGGGAATCTGCAGGATAAACATTGGCTTCAAGATGTCTGCATGGAAATGTTGGCGTGTTTGCTCATGCTTTGTGCTGGCATCGTGATCGGCTCTTTTTTCAAATCGTTGCTGTTTTAAGGGATGAAATAAGTTTGGAGGGGAAAAAATATGATCATTTTCTAAGATTAAAGTAGCCGAGGAACTGAGAGAAAGAATTAAGCAAACGGTGCACTGCATGACCTGGAAGACGGTGAGTCCTTTGCCATCCTTGATGGAGGGCGGGTGATTGTTGGTTACGGGCACGACGGAAGGGCAGATAACCTTGTTTTAAATGGTTTAATTGACTTAAAAACGCCAAATGATCGGTTCTCGTTCACCTTTTTCCCCTTTGCCTTCCTCAATAATTTCAATTACCTCAACATGGCAACCATATAAGAGCTTCAATAGGGCAAGCCCCCTGATTTGGCTGTCTCTTAACTTATCGTGGGTATCTTGTCTTTTACATTCTGCAAAGCGGATCTCTGAACAATCGGGTTTGTAAATCATAAGATCAGGTTGTTCCATTCGAACGGCAGGGTAAAACAAATAATACAATTGTCGGCCTTTCTCATATCGCTCGTCACCAAAGAATTGACGGAATATCTTCTCCGCTTTTGGATATTTCCCAAGTTTGTTACCGCCAAACAAATTGAAGTCATGATGTATCCATTCGTATCCTATTGACTCGTAATATTTCCCGCCAATATATTCACCAAACCCCATAGTACCAGGAAGGTTTCGGCAATAGGGATCGATGCAGTCTTCACGGTATCCAAGTTTCAAGCGTTCATATTGTTCTTTCGTGTATGTCACTATACGGGTTGGAATCAGAATATCCAAGGAACAACACCTTCTTTGATTAGTACGATTTGAAACTTCACAGGCCAAGAATGCAAGAACTCTCCCCGATACGAAACAACTCGAACTTTTTGCCCACTACTTTATAATAATTGCATGTACCAATTTATGAATTAAAGCGGTTTCAATAAAAAACTATCTAATAATTCATTAAAAATCACTTCAAGTGTATTTGAAATGAGGAAACAATAAAATTTGCTTTGATATTTATTATTATAGCATAGTTGATTTTAATAGTTCTTTTTCCCTAAATAAAAATTCCTGTCCGTGAATAAAAATAATTGTCCAGAGATAAAATTTGTGTCCATGAATACACCAAATACTGGAAAATGGTGCAACTGGATTTTTGCTTGGGTTTTTATTCGAGAAAAAAAGCGGAAATCCTTCAAGGATTCTGCCGCGGCGGACGAAAAAAGACTGGATCATGATCGGGAACTAACCTGATACAAGGATTGTAGGCGTTTTTTCTGTCAATATCCTGTTATGGATCTTGCTTTAATCATGAACCAAACTCAAGCCAAGTCCCTTATCCTTTTTACCTACATTCCTCTAAATACGAGCAATAATTTTTATCTTGTTTTGCTCACAATTGTTCCATTTATTCCCTGTAAAAACACCTTCATACCTCACATAAGTGGACAATAATTTTTATTTCGAAATTGGCGTGAAAATGGCTGAGATGGCTTGAGGGGAAAGGAATTTCGGGATTTGTGTGGAATTAGAAATTGAGGACAGGAATTTTTATGTTGTTACAGCATTTTTCCCTAAATAAAAATTCCTGTCCAAACGGATATAAAAGTGTCAGGAATAAAAATTAATGTCCTTGTATGTGAGGTTTCGCAGGGAAAGAAGTCTGAATTCTACCTGAGAGCATGGATTCAGACTTTTTGTGTTACGGCAAAGATGGGAAGTAGCTTTCAGGATTTCACATCGGGAAGGTGAAAAAGTGCGTAACTTATGGAAAAACCTCATTTTGGTACGTAACTTTTGTAAAAAGCCTTCTAGAGCAGGGGTGAGGAAAATGGGCTGAGGAAGGCGGCATGGATCATGGAGCTTTCAGGGATCAGCGGAAATAAACCAAAAGTAGAACGGGAATTTAGGTGAAAAATTAGTTGAGAAGCACTGCATATAATTTTAGAACGGAGATTTGGGTGAAAAATTTATTGGGTTATAATTAAAAAGTTAAATTTAGAACGGAGAAATGGATGAAAAATTGAATGGAGTACGCGGAAATTGTAAAAATAACGGAAAGAGTATGCGGCTTTTGTAAAAATTATGGATTTGGTATACGGATTATGTAAAAATAAAGGAACGGGAACACAAGGAGCCTTGCAAGGCTAAATCAAGGGATTCCAGCCTTTTCTCAAGCTCTCACCCAAGCATTTGCTCAGTTTACCTGTCCCCTTTACCACCTCCTTTCCCCTACAAATGGACAATAATTTTTATTTTGATTTTGACGTGAAAATGGCTTGGAGGGCTTGAGGGGCAAGGCATTTCGGGATTTGTAAGGGATTGGAAATTGGGGACAGGAATTTTTATTTTTTTACATAGTAGGCGAAAAGGTTGTTGAGGGGAAAGGGAAGTTGACAGTAGATATGCAACAATGAAAGTTGAGTGATTTTGCAGATTCGATTTTTGTTGAGAAAGCGGCATGTTTTTGCTATGATGATCTCAACCCATAGGATAATAACTGGAATAAGGAAAGAAGTTAAAATGGAGAATTGTTCAATTTACACGA
The DNA here is from genome assembly GCF_057221655.1 of Paenibacillus sp. plas6. Classification (NCBI taxonomy): domain Bacteria; kingdom Bacillati; phylum Bacillota; class Bacilli; order Caryophanales; family Paenibacillaceae; genus Paenibacillus; species Paenibacillus sp. plas6. Next base: position 2,574,164 of record NZ_CM170151.1, read on the forward strand.
AAAACCAAAAATCTCCGATCCAACGCTCAGTCGAAAGACTGGGCGTTTTTAATTGTGTTTTCTTTGAAACAGGATTAGGTCTGGAAGGAGTGATTGCAAATGAAAAAGATGATGAAGAATCTGCAGGATAAACATTGGCTTCAAGATGTCTGCATGGAAATGTTGGCGTGTTTGCTCATGCTTTGTGCTGGCATCGTGATCGGCTCTTTTTTCAAGTCGTTGCTGTTTTAGGGATTGAACATGGTGGATTGGGAGGGAAGGAAAAATGATCGTTTTTAAGATTCAGGTATCTGAAGAGCTGAGAGAAAAGATTAAGCAAACGGTCCAGGATCAACTGCATGACCTGGAAGACGGTGAGCCCATTGCGATCCTCGATGGGGGGCGGGTTATTGTCGGTTACAGGCAAGGCGGCAAGGTGGTGATTGAGCAAATCGTGGATAAAGTGATCGGTCTCGAAGACATGGCGGGAGAACAGCAGAAACCGACAGAGTAAGAAAGGAAAGCCAAGGTGACAGGTCCAACGGACCGTTCATGAAAGTGGATTTTCAGTTAGAGATGAATGGGCTTTGGAAGAAAACAGTGCGATATTCGAAACAATATGTGACGAAGGGTCGGTATTTACAACCCTTCAGAATTCAGGAGGTTCAGGAAATGGATAAAGAAACTGCCGACCATCATTTCGAAACATCGAAGTTTAAAGAGATCGTGATGCAGTCAAGGGACATCATTTACTACTGCCGCATCAAACCAAAGCCGCAAGTGTTGTTTGTCAATGGGGCCTTGGAGCAGTATTTCGGCAGAGGCTCGGTACAACTATGTTATGAGCATCCCGAACACATTTACCGTCATTTGCACCCTGATTTCCGTGACATCATCCAGAAAAAATGGAGCGGGGATTTCGACTATGACAAGCCCATCATTCAATGTTGGATGGATGAAAATGGACGGGAACGGTGGTTTGAAGAGCTGGTCACGCCTGTTTATGAAAACGGAGAGCTGATCGCGATGCATGGCATTCTCCGAAACATCGATGGGTGGATCCAGCTCAAGAAAGATCTGGAGTATCGGATCTCGCATGACGCTTTGACGGGGGCTTATAGCAGGAATTTTTTTGAAAGGATGATGAAACGATACGACGAGGAAGTAGACGTTCCTATGGCGATCATCCTATGCGACCTGGACGAACTGAAAACGGTGAATGATCACTTCGGGCACAGGGAAGGGGATCGGCTTATCAAGGAAGCCGCCAAAATACTGATGAATTTTCAGTCGGAAAAAGTGTTTGTTTCAAGAATTGGCGGTGATGAGTTTGTCATCCTGGTCATTGAAATGGAATCATCCGAAGTGGAAAAGTTGGTTGAAAAAATGGATGAAGCTATAAAGAGCTACAATAACAGGGATTGTCCGATGAAGATGTCCTACGGATACGCTTATTCTCATTCGTCCAAAGGGAACATGGAACGATTATTCGAGGAAGCGGATCGGAACATGTATAGCAGTAAATTTGGAAAGAAGGAATGAAGTAGAGTTAGCACACAAAGCGAAGAGCGGCCATATTTCCGTGGTTCCGTGAAAGTTTAATCTCCCTTTTCGTTATCTGCCTGTTCGTGTTCACGCTTTAATGCGATAAAGCTCAGACATCATAGAACCGAATCGCCGTAGATTCTGGATGAATACTGCTTAAAATGAATGAACAGGTAAAAATCGTAAAGGGGGGTTATAAACATGTATGGTCATCAGTTTTATCGCTTCCCCGTTGAAAGAAGGGTTCAGTTTATCAATACAGAGCTGAACAATGGTCATTATCAGTCGTTGGAGGAATTGGCGGACGATATTTTTCTGGATGCCCAAGACATGAAACGTGAACTAAAACTTCACGGATATATCTATGTGCCAGAGATGAATCAGTTTGTGAAATATGTGGGCACATCAAAATGACTGCCAGTTTAATGGTCTTCTAAAATCAAGGAAGGGATTTTGTTTGCGGAATGGAACAAACCAGATTTAAGCTGATTATATCGGGCATTAAACTGATATCCGATTTTCGTCCGTTGGATACCATTCATAGTCGTTACGTCCGTGATGTTCTGTGTTCGATCGGCGATCGAAATACAGTCGTGATAACGGGAACGATTTGCAGTGAAGATCAGAACAAAAATTTCCTGATTGCAGAAGACCTGACCGTCTTTTTTCTTAGATTGTTTTCCCTGTTCGGGTTGAATTGCCGTATTGAACATTTTGAATTGGACAAGGGCGGCGATGTTTTGTGGGACTATCCGCCTGTGCCAACGGTTGAAAGGCAGATGATTAATGATCAAATAGGCAAGATCAAGTCTTCATTTTTCGAACCCCAATCATCCGCTGGGTTTCAAGCCATCCAAGCTTCAACAAGGGTAGATGTACCGCATCATTTTCGCTCTTTGGCGGCGTTCTTCTTTGAAGAACTGTGTCCTCGCTGGGATGATAACGTGCTAAGAGAATATGTGGAAGTGTTGCTGGAGCGATATGAAGGTCAGTACGAAAAAAGGTTGCTGGAACTTATCCATGTGTTATGTGACGCAGATATTACCGACTCTCGTACCAATTTGAATCAATTATCCAGGTTGCGGTCGGCTATGCAAAACGCTAGCGGATCCAGGTTAATTGACGAAAATGTTGCTCAATCCATATTGGCATGCATCAAAGCGATTTATTCCCAAATGAGACAAGGCGATTATGATCGATTAAATAGAAAGCTCGTCTCATGTGCACATGAATTGCTATTCCCGCTAGTTCAGAAATTATTACGTTCTTGAATGGCGAGCCTATAAGATGGGGAATCCAGGTTAGAAGGGCTTCGCCGCCATTGCAATTGACCATTAATTGGTTATAATTATGGGTACGGGTAAGTTTGTCGCTAACCGACATGCGACGAATAAATGGTCGGTACGCAGGTATGTCGCTGACCGATATGCGACTCATCAAGTGGTCGGCTTGTAAGTTCACAGCAACGCCTCTAACCTTAGAGAACGAGGTGTTCGCATGAATCGGGAAGAAATTTTTAAAAGCTACAAAGGCAAGAAAGGAAATACTTCAACGAAAGTTCTTAGACCCGCACAAGAGCCAGAAGTGTTTCGATTGGCAAAAAAAGCGTTGCGGATCATCGCTTTGAGAAGAATGGGTGGATAATGTGAAGGTATGCCCCGTAATCCTATGATAGGGTTATGGGGCTTTTTTGATTTTACGGCATACCGTTGTCTCGTGAATTCTCCCGAAAAGGTACGTTTTCGGAAGAATTGTTTTCATTTTATTATTAATGTGACAAACCATATGTTCATTCGACAAAAAGCTAGGTCTATGATATATATTTGTCAAATACGTGTTTGAATATGGTAAAATTTGTGTAAGCTTTTTATGGGATGGTGCATTTTTATGAATCTGAGAGAAAAGGTTGCGGGTTATTTTAAAAAAGAATATAACGTTTCTTCCAAAAAAATTTTTATTGAAGATAAGCCCGTTGAGGAAATTAATGAGGATAAATTTCAGTATAAGCAAGTCGCAGAAATAATTTATGATCTGCTAAACCAAAATAATTTCCCAATCCATATTGGTTTATTTGGCAAATGGGGTTCTGGAAAAACAACGGTTATAAAACTTCTTGAACAAATTATTACTTCGAATGAAGGAGATAAAAATAAATACAAGACTAAATTAATAAGCGTATGGAAATTTGCTGATGATGCTCCGTCTTTACATCGCAAAATAGTTCGAGAAGTCGAATTTGCGTTAGATATAAAAAACGATGAAGGACTTGATATAGAAACCACTAACCAAGAAAGTCTTTCTACAACTGATGGGGCTACTCTATTTTCTATAAAAAAAGGTTTCATAGCAAAAACATTAATTTATGTATCAATTCTTATGTTGATTTTTTTAATCGCTATTGTCATGAATAATCCTTTATTTATTTCAACTGTTACCAATTTTGTATCGTTGACCACTATAGTTATCATTTTGGGATTGTTAAATGTCTTAAAGGGGACATTTAGGAGAACAAGTCAAATAACTACTAAAGCAATTGCACTGCAATATGGGGATCAATATGAAGAAAGATTTAAAAATGCAGTGAATAAATATTTAGAAAAAAATCATGGAAATAATCTAATACTTATCTTTGATGACTTAGACAGATTACCACCCAAACAACTTGTTGCGGCATTAAATTCAATTAAAACATTTTTACATTCTGATTCTTGTGCATTCATTATCCCTTGTGACAAAGAAATTCTTCGTCAAGGAATCAGAGTTGTTTTAAGTGAGAAAGCCGACGATTCGGACATAGATGATAAATTTATTTCGGAATACTTAAATAAAACATTTGATTATCAGATTCACTTGCCTATATTAGAACAAAAAAATATGAAAAGATATGCGAAACAATTACTAATGGAGCAGAACATTGAATGGGCTAGTGATCCAGATATTAATTTGGATAGAGTTCTCGGAGTTTTAATCCATAGTTCTATAAAAACACCACGGCAAACTAAGGAATTGTTAAATGCCTTTGCTTCAGATTGGATATTGGCAAAGAAACGAGATAATGAGGTCGGCAAAAAAGTATTAACGAAAAATCCACTTACACTGGCTGTTTTTACTGTTATTAGAACAAACTTTCCTGATTTTTATAAAGAAATTGAGATTGATCCATATTTAACATACAGGGAGGAAGATATTAAGCAATTAGGTAACAATGAGTTGCTGGCTTACTTATCTAGAGTAGAGCGTTACATTCCCAAAGATGATCCTAGGCCCTATATTTATTTTAGTAATGAAAAATTAAATCCTGCGACGGGGAAACCAGCTGTTGAAAGAACAAAGCAGTTTTTAATTAACGGGCAGGAAGAAGAATTTGTTAAATCAATGAATGAATTAGGTAATGATGATAAAGGAATAGTTCTTTCGTCTTTATTATCTGATATAGATGACAATGCAGGGATCGAAGTTGAAAATTGCCTTAAAACATTAATTCATACTGAAATTGACTTATCTTTTGTGTCTGAATCAGATATAGATCGTTGGGATCAATTATTAAGAGACAATAAGGATTACCTGATGAAGTTTAGTCCATCAAAAGTGTGTAAACTGTTGGATCAGTTATCGGATAATTTAAGTACTTGGAATGGATATGGCGAAGGTATTGATATTAATGAGTATTATAATGATTTAGTTGATTTGTGGATTAGCAACCCAGATTATATTAATAAACTAGGGTTATCTCATTTAGGGGACAAGCTTACAAAAACTTTTTTGGAAAAAAATGAAGGCTTGAAATTAGCAAAACGTCTCTTCAAAATACCTAATAATAATAAGTTCTTAAATGAAATTGATTGGATAGAATTACTTAACGAATCATTGATTAATGAAGAAGAACTGGATTTCAATTTGTCTACCTGGTTATTGGAATGGGAATCAAAAACATTTAATAAAATTACACCACTGCATGTAACGGATTTATTGGAAAAGTATGATTTCAGATCCTCTGAGCAAATCGAAGGAATTGGAGATGTGTGGTGTTCTGCTTACGAGAATAATAATAATGGCGAACTATTAGCATTAATAAATCTTATAAATCATGATGATTTTTCGGGGTTTAACGAAGAGAACTACAAAAAACTTAATAGTATCTTAGAACAACAACATGGTGAAAACTACAATCAGTTGGCAGAAGTCGTAAATGAAATGTTATCAAATTGGTGGGATAATGGGAACCAAGATAGGGCAATAGATTTTATTTCAAAATTATACAATAGTCCAGGAGTCGTAGAGTTCTGTGAGTTACATTTTCACTTTGGATTAGCTGAAGAAGAACTTCAGTTATTCCTCGAGGTATTAATTAAAAGAGGACAAATATTGGAGACAAGCTCCCATTTTATTGAAAAGTTAAGAACTGAGTTCATTAATGCAGGTAATAGCCATGTTCAATCAAAATCAGTTTCAATAATTAAAAAGCTCATGGAGAATTCTTATTGGGCGAACAAACTAAAAGAAGTTAAAGAGCAATTTGTCCCGATAAATGATCATGGTTATTGGCTGAATTGGAACGAAACTGTTTTAACACAAAAATTAGATGTATTTTTCTTGGTTTGGGAAACAAATGAGGATGCTCAAGTATGGTTGTTTAATTGTATTGAGTATATGGCAAAAGTTGCAAAAGGATATATTAATTCAGGGCGTAGTTATAACGGACAAGCTTCAAGATATTTAAATATTATTGTTGAATCCATGATTCAACATTATAGAGAAACTATTAATTGGAATGATAAAGTAAAATTATGGGTGAACATTCAGCATCCGAACCAACCGAATTTTAGTTTATTTTCAATTTTAGAAACAAGCGTAAGAGGTAACATTTTAGGTTTTCTTGGTAGGCAAATTAAAATTAATAATGAAGAATTTAATAGTTTGTTAGTAGAATACGCAGAACTTAATGTAAAAGCTTGTCGAGAAGCAATATTTGCAAGATGGGAAGCTATTGGCAAGGAGGGTAGAAAAGAAATAGCGGGTTTATTTAGTGAACTCAATGAAGAAATTGTAAATGAAAATATTCAGTTGCTTAATAAGTACCTTAAGTATAATGCGAGTATCAATTATCTAGATGAAGTTATTAATTGGAACATCGAAGATAGCTTGAAAAAGCAAATTTTGAATACTATCATTAAATCCTCGCCACAACATGAACTAAACAAATGGATTATAGAATCTCTAGACTTTATGAATAAAAAGGGTAATAACTATTGGTTAGGATACTGTATTGATTATTCGATAGATGAAAATCTGATTTCAGGTGACCTCTCAGAGAACGTCATAGAAACCTCTCTTAATCTAGGTGATGAAAGGGCAAAATATGCTCTAAAATTACTAGATGCTTCGGGGATATCAAAGGGACAAATGAGAAGGTATCGTGCCAAAATAGAGCAGTTATCTGATAAACATGAAGAGTTGGTGGAGAAAATACGAATGAAACAGGGGTGGAAATTTAGAAAAAAAAGTATTACAAAATAAGCTTATATGGTTTACATGTTCTATGTCACCGTAAAATAAATCCCGTCCTGTGAAAATAAAAACTGTCCAGAGATAATAAAAAATGTCCGTGAAGCCGAGCATGGTAGGGGTTTTCCCTGATCCATGCTTGGCTTTTCTGTTGATAGGGGGGCAGGGTATAGGGTAGAAAGGGTTGAGGGATCAGGTGGAACTGACCCCCGTTTTTGAGACAGGGATCAAAACACCTTCTAAGAAGCCAGTTCTCGATACTCGATCGGGGACTGGTTTCTTAGTTTCGCTTGAATGCGAAACTTGTTATAATAATCAATGTAATCTCTGACTGTCTGCTCTACGATGGCGGTCGTAGTACAGGTTAAATGGTCAAGATAGAATGTTTCACACTTTAGGGTTGCGTGAAACGATTCGATGGGGGCATTATCAGCGGGTGTACCTTTACGGGACATACTCATGATCATGCCTCTTCGTTTAACAGCCTCCTGATATGCTGCAGACGTATAGACAGATCCTTGATCGCTGTGTAATAGGCAGCCAGGCGGAAGAGCTGGTAGTTGTTCTAACGTATCTAGCACGCAGTGTACATCTTGTCGATGACTAAGCGTGTAGGCTAGAATCTCCCCGTTATACAAATCCTGAATACTGGAAAGATACAACATTTGACCACCAAAGGGCAAGTAAGTAATGTCCGTTACAAGTTTTTGCAAAGGAGATTTCGCCTTGAAATCTCGTTTTAATATATGCTCTGCCACTTGAGCTGGTTGTCCTATACGGTGACGTTTCTTTGGCTTTACACGACATTGTAAGCCATACTGTTGCATGATCCGCTGTACCACTTTATGGTTCACACGTTTGGTGCGATTGACGAGTGCTGTGATCTTTCGATAACCTAATCTAAATTTATGAGAGATGCAATACTCACGAATGAGTGCAACAAGTTCATCGTCTTTTTTACAGATGGGACGCTTTTTCCATCGATAATAGGTTGCTCTCGATATGTTTAAGGTTTCACAAACCAGCCTAACCGATAACTCAGGATGTTCGTTGATAAATGAGATAGCTACTTCTTTGTCCACCTCCTTTCCCACGCCTTGAACTTTTTTAGCACCTCTAGTTGTTGTTGAAGAAATCTAATTTCGGCTTGTAATTTTTCTACTTCAGAAGCATATTCCGCTCCTTTTCCATACGAATATTGTTTACCAACAGGCTGTTCCAAGCGATGTAATTCACCGTTACGATACCACTTCATCCATGTCTCAACTTGTGAGTCGTTGCGTATATTCAATTCATCTAGTACCACTTTCATAGGTATTCCTTGTAATCTCATTTCAATAGCTTTCATCTTAATTTCGATTGGATAACTCACTCTAGTTCTCAAAACAAAAACACCTCCAAGTTGTATTCATATCTTACGACATGATTTACATTTCTTAAAGGTGTTTTGATTTTGTCTCACTTTATGGGGTCAGTTCCGGTTTTGTCCCAATATACCCATCCTTTTTTCCTCTCCCCTTACCCCTGCTCCCTATCCCCTCAAATTATTTCCCTGGACATTTCCCAACGTTCCATTTCTCTCATCCCTTCCCCCTAATCCCCTAATATCTTCCAATTGAACGGACACTTTTTATTTTCCTGGTTTTTTGTTCCAACTGGTTCCTCAAAACACGAAAACCCTTGCGGCTGTAGGGAAGAGAGGGTCTGAGGGGGGGTAGTGTCAAAAGTTCTATGAAAACTCAATAGGTGTTCGGGTCGTCTCCCATTTGTTGGGTGGAAAGGCCACGCAATCGCTCTTGACAAACACGCCAATGGTTTGACTCTACTTTAACAAGGGCGACGGGGACAAAAAGAAGGCATGCTAAATAGCCCTTGGTTTTTCCATTTTAAACCATTGGCTAGTTCGGTTTGTCAAGAGTTCGCTCCGCCGATTGCTCGTTTTTACTTCGGGCTCTGCTAAACCAAAAAGTTAGGCTGGTTGTTGTTCGTTAATCCATTGTTGTGCTAAAGCGATCAGTTTAGTCCATCTCGCAGGCATATTCGGGAGCTGCAGTAACTCTGGATTAAGCACTGGCACCTTACCTTCTAATGCAGAATGAGGCCTTAAAAAGTTAAAGTAAGCTACAAACAGGGTCACAAAAGAAACAGATCCTTGTTCGGATCCAAACCCGTGTGTTGAACGATAATTGCCTTTAAATGTGCGATTTAGTCTTTCGATAACTTGTTTGAGATGCCTATACTCCGTTGACACAGGATCTTCATTGGTAAGTCCAATAACCTGCTTGATGTCGAACTGAATATCGTGTTGAGCGAAAAAGTGCTGAGCTAAGAGATAAATCGGATTGCCATCCACCACAAATGTAAGATCTTTAGGAATCTCTTTCAGTTTCATTAAGACATCATCAATGGCACGGATTGCTGACACTGTATCCCGATTTGGCGATACTGGGTAAGACAAAATAATCTTTTTTACCGCATCAAAGAAGAAAAACAAGTAATGCCAACGCCCATTCACCTTGATGTAGGTTTCGTCTCCACAGAACTGGTCAGAAAGTTCGTAGGGATAATAATCTACGTAAGGCTTAAGTATTAGGGCAACTGCATTCTCATAATTTAAAATACTTTGATGCGATATGCTTACCCCATGTACATCTTTCATGAGTGCAGCTGTTTTACGGGCCGAAAGTCCATAGTTGACATGATAGGTTAAAATGAGCCCCAAAGTATGTGGCGACGCATACAGCCTGGATAAATCAACCTTGGGCTTTTTGGGGGAAGACTTAGACAATGGCTGAAAATCGATGTGAAACTGCCGGAAAATGTATCTTAACTTAAAGGATTGAGGATCTTTTTTAAACTGTCTCTTCTCTTTCGAAGACATACCATTTAGTTTCTTTTGGTAATAGGGACAATCATTATTTTTACACTTGAACACGTTAAAGTCTTTTCGCTCTTTGATTTTTTCAAGAGTCTTAGAACAATGAGGACACTTTAAAATGGCCTCTTTCAAATAGCGGCTCTTATCATTAAACAGACAGGAACATACCTTACATTGATACTGTCCTTTGCCCCCATTATTGGCATAAAGATAATCCGATGGAGCACCACACTTCGGACAGTTCATAGATTTAGGTACAGTCGTCTTTGCATTCAAACGCCTTTGAACAGGCTTTAGATGTTTACCGTTTTTCTCTAGGTATTCTGTTAGAAGGATTCGATAATCAAGCTTCTGAAGAGTTTCGTTGATCGGAAGATCATCCACCTGAAGCTTACGATATGGTTTATTGATTGGCTCTTCTTTAGGTTTATCAAACATGTTTTTACCGATAAGAAGAGTAAGTAAAGTTTTAATAATTTGATCTTGGTACTTGATAAATTCAAGTAAATAGGTTAATAATTGAGGATACAAACTTGTCACTTCCTAGTTGTTTGGGATTAAGTGTTCGGTGTGGTAACCTTACTTTTAACCTAAAACTATGGGGGTGGCAAGTTTTTTGCTTTCCGAGACTTATATATCAAGGAAAACCCTCAATTATATATATAAAGTTTTTACAATACGTGAGGGGGGAGGGGAGGGATGGACATGAATTATTTTCTCTTGACAATTGTAACCATAAAATAAAGTTGTATTACGGCTTTTAAAGTCGTATTAAAGCTTATAAAGTTGTATCAAAAAGCCGAGCGAACCACAGGTACTCACTCCTGTTTTCCTCGGCTTCTGTTATTTTTGGAGCGGGTCATAAGGCGTTGTAAAACCCTTCATAAATCAAGCTTTTCTCCAATTCTTCATTGCGTCTGTTTCAATTGATAGTAAACAGTACTATGCTAAGAGCTGCTTGCTTTAAAATGTCGTTCTCTATCATTAATCGTAAGTTTTCCTTCTGTAAGCTTTAATGTTAATAGAAACAGAATTAATTACAAATATGAAGTCACTGTAACCGTCTTGAGGCATAAAATATCCCCTCTATTGCTTTTCCTAAATTGTCGATTGAAATTATGACAATAACAGAAACTTTTAATTTATTGCATTAAGTATTTTATTGGAAGAGAATTTATCCCCGTATATTATCGATGTATAATAGCAATACATTCTACTTACGATAAGATCTCACAAAATTGCAGTTATCAATGATCAGTAGTTTGTACTTGGATGGAAAGTTAAGCGTTAAATAGAGAATCAAGTTAAAAAATATTTACAGATTTATTCATGTAAAACTAGGAGAGAACAACATGAGAAATGAAAAGGCAAGAGTATTAGATTATGATATGCTGTACAATAAAGAATGGAAAAAAGCTTTTATTGAACAGTATGATGTAGAAGAAACAAGAGTAACAATATACTGTCAATTAGTTAAAATAAGTAAATCTGAAAATTTCGGAGAATTCAAACTAAATAAAGATATTTCTCAAATGAATCATGAGGAACTTGAATCGCTATTGAAAGAAATTGAGTGTTCTACAATCACAAGTGCTATTAATCATTTAAGTACTTATAACAGATATTGCAGTTTTGTTTGCGGGGAATTAACTGACTATAATCCATTCTATAAATATAAGCAATATGGTATTTCTAAGCTTGCAGAAGATGTTGTAGCAAATAAATATAATATGCGTTACACAAGAGAAGAAATATTGTATATGATTGATGAACTTATTAATCCAACTGACCAAGCTTTAATACTTGCTTTGTTTGAGGGGATAAAAGGAAAATATTTTAGTGAGTTACTTACATTGACAATAGATAATGTAAAGCAAAAGACTGATGAGCAGGATAATGACATCTATTATGCAAGAGTATATGATGAAGATTCAAAAACATATCGTAATGTGAATATTAGCAAAAAATTATATATTTTATTCCATAGAGCGAATCAAGAAAAATATTACTACAGCAATGAGGTGGATAATGTAAAAACACTATTTCAAGATTCACCATACATTTTTAAACGTTCATTAAAAGGAAAAGCAAGAGATAATGAAAATTCACCGTTAGACAGACATTTTATAACAAGAAAATTTTTATTTTTCAAAAAGCACTTTGGCAACTCTTTTTTATCAGCAGATGACATATTTCAAAGTGGCATGCAGCATATGGCACATGAACTTTATTTAGAAACTGGAAAACTAGGGAGAGAAGAACTAATAAAAATAGGTGAGAAATTTAATACCGTTATGGCTTGTACAAAAAAATCAGAGCCATACAGAAACATTACAATGTTAAAGAGAATTATATTTACAGAATCACTAGGACTACTATACAAGGAGTTAAAAGGTGTAAAATACAATACCTAAATGATTGGCTCTAGTAAGAATCTGGTAAAACAATCCATGCAGCATGTGTTTAATCATAGGACAAAGTCCCGATGAATCAATCGTCGGGACTTTTTTATGTACTTAATCCTGAAAAGACAAGTGCCCTTCTATCGTCACCTTATTTCTTAAACAAGCGAAATTGTCAAAGACTAACTTGACATTAATATTCATATCAAAGTATGCTGAATAAAAAACATAATTTTCCTATAATAATATCAAAAAAATATCTTTATGAAATAAAAAAACGCTTATTTTTGGATATAAAACACTTAATTTTTGTTACATTAAATGGGATTCTATTTATTTTTAATATTTGATAGATTGTCAAGCTAAGTGCGACAACTCTTCCATAACTGCCTCATGAGAAGTTTTCCAATTCAGACATTTGCGTGGTCTATGGTTAATTAAATCCAAAGCACATTGAAGTTCAGCTTGATCAACGGTGTTTAAGTCGTACTTCTTAGGAAAGAATTCTCGGAGAAGTCCATTTGCATTTTCGTTACTGCCTCTTTGCCAAGATGAATATGGATCAGCAAAGTATACCGTCAAGCCATGCTCTTCTAACAATGCTTGATGGCAGGCGAATTCCTTTCCACGGTCAACGGTAGCTGTGAGCATAGGCAACGCGAGTTCTTCTAGCACCGTAGCAACCGCTTGCTCCATAGATGCCGCTGAACGGTCTGGCATTTTTACAGCGTGGTAATAGCGTGTTTTTCGCTCAACAAAAGTAGCCAAGCAGCCTTTACTTTTACCACGGCTAGAAACGACAGTATCAAGCTCCCAATGACCAAAGGATTCACGTTGCTTCACTTCTTTTGGACGTTGCCTGATGGATAACCCGAGATTAAAGCGACCTCTGCTTTCACGAGGCTTTCTACGCTTTCCCTTCTGTCGTAAGAAGATGGTGTTCCCTTGGACTAGCCTACCTTGGTAAATCCAGCGGTAAATGGTTTTGAAGGATACCGCTTGCTCAGGATAGTCTTGTTTCATGCGCCCTTCAATTTGTTCTGGGGACCACGTTGCAGCCAAGGTTTGAGTAAGGTAATGTTCTCTTTCTTTCGTCCACTTCCCTTTAGGCTTGCTTTGCATGCGTTTGCGCTGGTAATCTGCTTGCGCATCGCTAGCCTCATAAGCAGAAGACGAGGTATTCAAACGATGAAGCTCACGAGACACCGTAGAATGATGGCGTTTGATCTGCTGTGCAATGGCTCTCGCACTCCAGCCTAAATGAAATAATGTTTCTATTTTTATACGCTCGTTTATGGTAAGATGTGTATAGCTCATGACGAGCCTCCTTGTAGATGGTGTGTGGTAACTTCATTCTACACGAGTTTTCGTCATGGGTTATTTTTTTAGGTGTCGCACTTCATATTACAATCTATCATTTATATAAGGAGTTTTTTATGGCAGAGGACAGAAAGCAAGATCGAAGCAGGGCAAGGCTTAATCTCTACACCATTAACAACAGATTAATATTATCTATTGTGGGGATTACCATAATTTCTTTAGCACTCGTAAGCATTGTTGTATCATTTAAAGTTAGTAAACAAACAGAAGAGGAATTTAGTCAAACAATAGATGTTCAGTTGACTAATATTGATGCGAGTATTGACGCTTTTTTTGCTGAGGTTGAATCAAATTCTTTAATGTTAACAAATTTATCGCTTCTGAAAGAAACAGATAGCAGAATTACAACATATGTGGATAAAAAAGGGGTAGATGGCAAAGTTCCAATGAAACCACTGGAAGGAGATCCGTTCGAAGCAGAAGTATATAAAACATTTAAATCCTACGTAGAATCTCACCCTAACATATTAGCTTCGTCATTAGGGGTAGAGGAAAATGGCGGGTTTGTCCAATATCCAGAAAATCCTCGCGATGAGGGATATGATGCGAGAGAACGCTCCTGGTATAAACTAGCGACTGCTAATCCAGACAAAGTTAACTTTTCTGATGCCTATACAACTTCCAGTGGTCAGCTCGTAATTTATGCCGCAAGAGCAGTTTTAGATGATAACAAACAGCTGCGCGGTGTATTGAGCATTGACGTTGATTTAACGAGTTTAACTGATCTGATGAAGACGAATAAAATTGGAGAGACAGGTTATATCGTTCTTGCAGATAGTCTTGGCAATATCATTGCACATCCAAAAGATGACAGTTTACTATTTTCCAATATTTCTACACTCGGAATTAAACAATTTGAAGATATTGCAAACTTGCCGCAGGAGTCATTTACTGCGACAATAAATGGGAAAAAATACATAGCTAGTGTTCATCCTTCTTCAAATCAAGAATTAGGTTTTAACTATTTTGTATTTGTAGAAGAAAGTGAATTCACAAAAAGTGCTAATGAAATAACAAGATTCATATTATATACAACAGTAATTGTAATTATCGTTTCTATAATAATAGCTTATTTCCTTTCCAACAGAATATCAAAACCAATCAAATTCGCTTCTTCTCACTTAAAACAATTAGGAGATGGAGATTTTACCCAAGTTATTCCTGAAAAATATTTACGTTTTAAGGATGAGGTTGGGGATATTATGAGAGATACAAGCAACATGCAATCGAGCTTAACGAAACTTATTGCCTCCATTTCAAATGCATCTAAAGAAGTTTCTGTTTCTTCAAATGACTTAATGGAAACGAGCGAACAAACAGTCACTGCTGCTAATGAGGTTTCTCGAGCTATTGCAGAAATTTCAAAGTCTGCTGGAGAACAAGCTGTAGATACTGAACAAGGAGCTGCGTATATTAGTGAGTTAGGAAATCTTATTACAAAAGCTCAACAAGATATTTATAATCTAAATCAATCTGCCAATGAAGTAGATGCTATAAAACTGGAGATACTAGACATATTAAAAGCTTTGGTTGAAAAGACGAACAGTAGTTATGCAGAAGCTAAAGAAGTATCAGATATCATTATCAACACAAATGAAAGTGCGTCAAAAATTGGAACTGCTAGTCAAATGATTAAAAGTATAGCGGAGCAAACGAACCTCCTCGCTCTAAATGCCTCTATCGAAGCGGCTAGAGCTGGAGAATATGGAAAGGGCTTTGCTGTTGTGGCGGGCGAAATAAGAAAATTAGCCGAACAATCAAATAAATTTACACAAGAAATTTCTGAAATCATCCATGACCTAACAGGAAAGACAGAGTTTGCTGTTGGGAAAATGCGTGAAGTTGGGGAAATTGTACAATCCCAGACAGAAAGCGTTAATGATACGAATAGCCAAGTTGATCGAATTGCCGATGCTATTGACCAGATGAAGCAAGTAATTATGCAAATTAACAGCTCTTCAAATGAAATGGAAAGCAAAAAGAATGAAATTATCCAAATCATTCATAACATATCGGCAAGTGCTGAGGAAAATGCAGCTGGAACAGAAGAGGCATCTGCATCTGTAGAGGAGCAAACAGCCTCGATGGAAGAAATATCACATGCAAGTAAGAGACTAGCTAAATTAGCACATGATATGAAAGAGAGTATTGAGCAATTTAAATATTAATCATAATAAATAGTTAATTGAAAGAAGCTGAGATATATCTAATTTGGTAGCACAGTTTCAAACTTCTGTAATTTTATTGAGGAAAGTCCCGATGAATCATTCATCGGGACTTTTAATATTTAAAAAATGGTGAGACGAAAAATCGCTTGCAAATCGTAATGATTACGAATTATAATAATAAGGCACAGTTATTAATCGTAATCATTACGCTTATAGGCTAGAGATTAATTACATATCAACGCAAGTAATTTAACTACAAACAGGTAACTGAAAAAAGATAAGGCGAGTCGATTTTAACGGGTTGAAGATAAAAAGTGTTGTCCTCGTTTTGCAAGACGTGCCTTCTTCAGAAATTAAAATAATCAAATTTAAGTTAAAAGGATAGGTGAGAATATGAATAAAATTCCAGTTACAGTGTTGAGTGGTTATTTAGGCTCAGGCAAGACAACATTGTTAAATCATGTTTTAAATAATCGTGAAAATCGAAAAATTGCTGTCATTGTTAACGATATGAGTGAGGTTAACATTGATGCTGAAATGGTAAAAAGGGGTGGATTTGTCCGAACTGATGAAAAATTGGTCGAGCTTCAAAATGGCTGTATTTGTTGCACTTTGCGAGAAGACTTAATGATCGAGGTTGAAAAACTTGTTAAATCAGGCGACATTGACTATATCTTGATTGAATCATCGGGGATTTCTGAGCCAATTCCTGTTGCTCAAACCTTTACTTATGTCGATGAAAATCTAGGAATTAATTTATCTGAATACTGTCGACTCGATACAATGGTAACCGTGGTAGATGCTAACCGATTTTGGACTGACTTTTCATCAGGTGAAAGTTTGCTAGATCGAAAGCAAGCTACTGATGAATTAGATACACGTGAAGTAGTTGATTTGCTAATTGATCAAATCGAATTTGCTAATGTGATCGTCTTAAACAAAATTGACCTAATAGATCAAGAAAGTGCTCTTAAACTTAAGGCGGTTTTACAGAAGCTCAATCCTAGTGCAAAAATTATCGAAAGTATACATTCGCAAATTGAGCTAGACAATATTTTAGATACAGGCTTATTTGATTTTGAAGAAGCAAGCCAAGGAGCAGGATGGATAAAGGAATTAAATGAGGAACATATTCCCGAAACAGAGGAATATGGAATTTCATCATTTGTTTATAAAAGAAAAAGACCGTTTCATCCTGAACGTTTTCAACTATGGCTAGAGCATTGGCCTGTTGATGTTGTTCGAGCAAAAGGCTTCTTTTGGCTTGCATCGAGAAATGATTTTGCAGGCTTACTATCTCAGGCAGGTCCCTCTATTACGATGCAAGCTGTAGGAGAATGGATTGCTGCTTATCCTAAGAAGGAAAGAGAGCAAATTTTGAAGGAGGAACCTGAAATCCTTGAAAGATGGGATCCGGAATTTGGAGATCGCATGACTGAATTAGTTTTTATCGGAATTAATATGGACAGAAAGAAAATTGAAAGCAGATTAGATGAATGTTTATTGACGGATGAGGAAATGAACATGGACTGGACTAAATTTAAAGATCAGCTCCCAAATTTTCAAGCGAATGATTAACATCTATTTAAATTCTGTGACAGGATTAGCTATAAATGACGATTGAGCCTGGGACAAAACTTGTCTCTTAAAACAAGCAAACGGTGAAATCTGTTCAAAGATTTCACCGTTTGCTCATTTTAGGCTCTGTTTTTCTAATGCTATGCTACGTTCGTAGCACATATTTCCTTAAGTTTACTGCCATTAAGG
Organism: Paenibacillus sp. plas6; assembly: GCF_057221655.1. Classification (NCBI taxonomy): domain Bacteria; kingdom Bacillati; phylum Bacillota; class Bacilli; order Caryophanales; family Paenibacillaceae; genus Paenibacillus; species Paenibacillus sp. plas6. The sequence goes on from NZ_CM170151.1 coordinate 2,591,788, forward strand.
CAAGTCCAATCTCATGCTCAACTTTCCGTTTTCCTCGAACTGAAAAGCGAGTGAAACCTAAATTAGCCTTCAAGAATCCAAAAACTGGTTCTACGTCAATTTTTCGTTGACGGTAGATCTCCCCTGTTTTTTCTCCTGAAAGCTGCTCTCTTACATAGGTTTTTTGTTGTTCCCAACGTGCATTGATCATCAGTTGTCGGTGTCTTCCTTCTTGTGCTTTCGTACATGAGGATCGGAAAGGACATCCTGTACAATCCGCACAAGCATAGATCTTGAATTGTCGCTCAAACCCATCTTTATCTTTGCGTATGGTATAGCGTTGAAACGTTAGTTCCTGTCCATTTGGACAAAGATAACGATCCTTTTCGGCATCATAGTGCCAGTTACTTGTTTGAAATGGATCGGTTTTAGACTTTCTCTTTTGCTCACGCTCATACATCGTATACTTTATTAATGGAACACGCTTGCGCTTCGTGATCACATCCTCATAGTTTTGCTCACTTCCATATCCGGCATCCGCTACGATATAGGTAGGCAAGTCAAAATAATGGGTTTCAATTTCATCAAGAAAAGGAATAAGCGTCTTGGTGTCCGTTGGATTGGAATAGATACCATAAGCCAGTGTGTATTGTCCTTCGGTTGCAATTTGTACATTGTATCCAGGCTTCAATTGTCCATTCTTCATGTAGTCATCTTTCATTCGCATGAAGGTTGCATCAGGATCGGTTTTGGAATAACTGTTGCGCTTTCCGAATCGTTGTTGATGAAGCTTGTACATGTTTTTTCGTTCCATCCAATCACGGACTTGCTTGAGTAGTTGTTTTGGTGCTTTTCGCTTGCTTCGTAATTGTTTTCGTTCACTCGTATCTTCGGATGCTGCGATCTTTTCTGTATAGCTTTCAACCACTCGCTCAAGGTGTTCTGCGATCTCCAGTAAGTTTTCCGTAGAGAGTTCTTGCTCATGTTCAAGCTCTGGAATGATCTTTTGTTCCAATAACTCGTTGTACAGTTGATTCGACTTTTCAATGAGCCGAGCATGATGTTTGTCCACGGCTTTTTTCCATACAAAGGTGAACTTATTCGCATTGGCTTCAATTTTGGTTCCATCAATGAACATCGCTTCTTGGGTAATGATCTTTTCTTCCACTAACTTCGAGCGAAATTGAACGAAGCACTGGCGGAGTAAGTCTTTCATCACAGGATGAACACGGAAACGATTAATCGTACGGTAGCAAGGTTCATAGCCTTGAGCTAACCACATCATCCGAATACTGTCTTTCGTAAGAGCTTCAATTTTACGACCAGAAAAGGCAGATTGAGTGTAGCCGCATAGAATGATCTTGAGCATCATGCGCGGATGATAGGCTGGACAACCGTCACGACGAACAAACGAACGAAACGCTTCATCTGGAATACTTTCGACCAAATGATGAATGGCAAATGCGATATCATGTTTATCTAATTTAACTTCTAAATTTAGAGGCAAAACTAATTGATTCATGTTATAATCTTTAAACATAAGGAACACCTTTCTTTTGAAATTTTTGGGGTAAGATACTTAAATTTTAACAGAAAGTGTTCCTTTTGTATGTAAAAAATGAACTCCTGGCATTCTACTTTGTAGAGCACCAGGAGTTTTCTTTCATTTAGCTGGGTTTTGTCCCAGGCTCATCATTTATTTAAAATCTAATCTTATGCTAAATGACCGTTATGCCATAATTGCTGATAATACGAATGTGTTGCTAGTAATGCTTCATGAGTACCTTGACCCGACAAGCGTCCTTCTTCAAAGACAAGGATTTGGTCTGCGTTTATTATCGTCGATAATCGATGGGCAACACCAATGACCGGTAAAAGTGATGAGAAGGCAAAGCCACTTGATGAAATTTGATTAATAAGCTTCATTGTTAGTAAGGGAACAGTTAGGCCTGCTACGACCTCTACAATACTAATAAAAAATAAAAAAATAAATTGACTTTTAGCTATTTGACTGAGATTTATTAATGTCCAAAGCTGTTTAATCTTTCTCTGCATTATAAGTCACGACTCTCTTTCGTCATGACCTTTTCAAAACGGAAAAATTCAAATTCCTCATCGGAATCAGAATTTTCTCTTTCACCATTCGGTTCTTGATGGCCTTTATGATAAAACTCGACAATTTTAAAGCCGCACTTATTCACATAGAAATGGATATTTCTCTTTTCAAAATATGGTGTATGCAGTTCCCAAACTTTTGTTTCAGGAAATGCTGCTTCAATAGTAAACCATGCCTTTGTGCCAATACCTTTACCATGTGCTGACGATATTATATAAAAGAAATCAACTTCATTTCGTCCTGTTTCTTCATTTACTTGTAATACAGCACCTCCAATTCGTTTTCCGTCTTGAATAAATTGACGTATAACCGAATCTTTAGCATGTAAGGAATGTATGTAATCTTCTTCTGATGGCACTGGTCCCATCTCAGTTAGATCCTTCGCGTCCGGAAAACTATCTTGTAATCCTTTCATAAATGCCTCTTGTAATTCTGTTTTAAATGTGGCTAGCTCTTCCTCAGGCAGAGGAGCTAATGTAATTTGTTCATTTTGCATTTTCATTTTAAAAACCTTCCTTATTAAATTACTGATTAAAATATTCGCCCAATTGTCAAAAATAGTAGACTCCAAAGTAAAGCACTCACACTTGCTTACAACACCTTAGTATGGCTTGTCTCCTTTTTGCTTTCATGCTATGTTTTCAAAGAACAGTATAAAGTATAGAGTAACTCCATAGTAAAGAAAGAAGTGAAAAGAAAAATGAAAAAGACAGTCAAAAAAACATATTCGACAGGCGAATTTGCCAAGTTGCTCGAAATCAATAAAGATACGTTGCTTTATTACGATAAAATCGATTTATTTAAGCCAGCAGGCACCTTTGATAATGGCTATCGCTACTACACATTTGAGCAGTTTGATCAATTTGTAGCGATTCAATCGCTTCGTGCCGTAGGACTGCCGATTAAAGAACTTAAAACGTATTTTGACGAGCCTAACATCCAAGCATTACAACATTTAGTAATGGAGCAGCAGGAAAAAGTAGTAAAAGAAATTCAAAAATTGCAGGACATTCAATTTTTCTTCAAACGAACGACTGAGCTGACAAAAGAGATGGAGGAGGTTTCATTTGAACAAGTATCAATAAAGCAATTACCTGCCGAACCTGTTGTGTATAGCGACAGAAAAATAGATTGGTCGGTATCAATGGAGGAACTTTATGAGCAATCTACGTCATTTTTAAAAAAGCTAGGAGTTAAAAGCACAGCTGCCTACGGTATTGTGGTTTCAAAAGAAGATTTTCTAAATAAGGAGTTTGGAGGCACAAGCTACCTATTTTGTCGTCTGGATGACCCATCGGCAGAAATGAAACCGGCTGGGCATTACGCGATCATTTATCACCAAGGAACTTATGATGAATTCTCACAGTTTGAGACTTATCATAGGCTGTACGCTTATTTAGAACAGGAGCAACTGGAAGTAGATGGTGATATTTATGAGGAATATTTATTGCACTCGATTGCATCAAAAGAGGAAAAGGAAAATATTACAAAAGTTAGTGTAAAGGTAAAATCACATAAGGGGAGTTATTAGGGTTAAAGGTTATCTTCAACCTATTACAATAGAGGATACATATTTTAATATTCATAGCTGCCTAAAATCATAAAATCTACTGCAACATTATCCACAGGTTCTTCTGAACCTAAAACTGTGACTCCTAGAAGGGTTAAGTTCAAACCTTCTACTTTTGTAACGTTGGCAGAGACATATTTTCCAGCAATGTTTTTCTCTCGCATTTGAACTCTAGGTCTAGAAATGATGGAAGAATTCGTGGAATATACGCTTGCCACAGCATAATCAATTGTTGTTAATAATGGATTTCCAGTAGCTAAGCCGTTATCTGTGAAATAAAGTGTGGCTACACCATTTTCATTTGATGTAGCTTGACCATAAATCATACGTTTGAATTGTCTTGGATTTGTTTCTCCTGCTTTTAATACTTGAATTAATGTTGGTGAAAGATTAATAACATAAAGACTCACAGCAATTCCCCCCTATGAAAGTTAATTATCTGTTGTAACACGAAGGGTCTAAAGTATTATCATTCTATGAATGTCTTGTCTGTAAGGTTACAAATAATTTAGCAGAGTTAGGTGAAGTGGAGGGTATAGCTATATCTATCGAGACTTATCTTCTGAAATGATGGCTCTTGTCTAGCTCCGAGAGCAGATATTTCTAGAGCAGAAGTAGCTGTAATCATTGAACGGATTTATGCACAATTGCTATAATTGGATAAACAAGCAGTAGACTGATATGCAGCAGATCCAGATGATGTGCTTAATGATATTAGGCGGGAACAAGATAACTTTAGACATTCTGAGCAACTATAAGCGAACAGTTTTCTTAAATAATTTACTGTTATGCTTTTGAAGTTTAAAATGACGCTTGAACATGCCCGTAATCCAATATTTGGATTGCGGGTTTTTCTATAAAATAACCGATATGTGTGGTGTGACAGACAGTGATAAATGAACAAATAACTACTCTCATTGAAAAGATGCAGGATACAAAAAAAAGAGCTCGACAAAAAGCAGTAGATGAAATGTTACAGCTTATACAGGAAAATGGTATTGAACCTAATCTTTTAAAGGAAGCACTGCTTGGAGACAACTTAAATGTAACGAGCAGTGTCATTCAAATTATGTGCAGATTAGGGGCTGATGAAACTAAACAACTACTTTATTGGCTAAAAGAATATCGTGACCTCTATAATCCGATATTGGACGAGTATGAATGGCTTCGCTTAGAGAAGGAAGATAAAGGTGAACGCATTTACAGTTCGATAAAGAAATATGCAAAGCAGAATATTAGATTTCAAGATTTGATTGAGTTTCTACAGCAGCTGTATGCTGAAACTATTATTCTGCGCAGAGGATTGATTTCGGAAATTAGGGAGAATTACACTGATTTAATTCAAGAATTAGCGCTTTACTTTATTATTCATCAAAAACTAGATTGGACAAGTATAACAGAGGATACATATAAAAAAGCGGAGAGAATGGAAGTTGAGGATGATGCAGCCTTTAGATCAAAGCTGCCGATTATACTAAAGGAAACGTACTTATATAAGTTATACTTTTATCAATTTTGGCTTCACCTGCTAAGAGAATTGAGCTTTGATTTTGTGCATAATGCATCTCATGAGCTAGTCTTCCCAATAGATGAAATTTTAATTTTGAAAGAGGACAGTTGTCTGGATAAAATTTGCTGTCCTAATTCTCGTTTTCGCAGGCTTGTATTAGAGGCGATCAAGCAACTGCCTGACACAAATTATATGATTTTAAGAAGCATTGAAACTTCTTCAAATGAATATCTTTGGAAAACGATTGCTGATTCTCAAAATTGGTACAAAATAACAACGTTAGCGGATTATAGTGAGCATCCTGCTTCGCAAGCGTTACAAGCATTGCTTATTTTAGGTGATAAAGAGGCACTATTTTTATTTAAAGATGTTTGTGAATATTACGATGCAAATGAAAATGGAGTGCCAAATGACGCTTTTAAAATTTATCAAAGGTTTACTTTGCCTGAAGTATCAAATGCTGAGTTGAATGATGATCCTAATATTCAAATCGGAAATCGCTGGGAAGAAATATGCAGAGCGTTAGCTAAACATTTCTACGGTAACATTATGATTCATCCTCAACTCCCAAATGGCTTTGTACCTGATATTGCGGTAGATCAACATTTAAAGTTTGAAAAAGGGGAATTAGTTAGAGCGGAAATCTTAATTGAATGCAAAAAAAGTGAGTACTTCCTATACAATGAACTTCCTCCAAATCGTCAGCAACCAGTATCAGAATATAACAATGCTGTTACAGCCAAATATAAACCTTATTGTGAACGGCTTGAATTTTGGTTGTTTGAGGACAACGATATATTTAATAAAGGAAATGCGAGCAATCGTGAAGTTGTTGTGCGTTATGCGTCCGATTTTTTAAATGATTTATCAATTCCAAATGAAATAAAAAATCAAATTACCGATTTAATTACGTTTAGTCAGCAAATATTTGAAGAAGCTGAGCAGCAAATGACTAAAGATCCAATATCCGAGGCACAACGAGGAATTTATGAACTATATAAAAAGCAATTTTATTCGAAATAAAAAAGTGAATGCGGGAATCATAAATATGTACATGCTGTGCAATTAGGCGGATCTGACAGATCGCGGTAACGTTATAATTGTCGAAGGAATAGGATAAGATAAGGAATTAGGAAAATTAAGTCATAAAATTTCAAAAAAAGAAGTATTTTTTAATGAAAAATTGGAATAATATCCATGAATAAAAATTAGGGAGGTAATGAAAATGGCATTAGTACCATATGATCCATTCAGACAACTCTCAAATGTGAGCAGAGAATTTGATCGTTTCTTTTCAGATTTTCCGTTTCCGTTTAATCATGAGCATAGTTTCGGCGGAATACGAGTAGATGTACATGAAACAGAACATGAAGTAGTTGCGACATGTGATATTCCTGGGCTTGAAAAGAAGGAAGATGTGAATATTGATATTGAAAATAATAGATTAAGTATTAGCGGTTCTATTAATCGTACAAATGAAATAAAAGAAGAAAATATGTATAGAAAAGAACGCTATGCAGGACGTTTCCAACGAATGATTACTTTGCCTAGCCCAGTTTCCCATGAAGGGGTCAAAGCAACTTACAGAAATGGTGTGCTTGAAGTACGAATGCCAAAATTAGCAAAGGATACAAAGAAAAAAATCGATGTAGATTTCCACTAGGATCTGAAAATAAAAGCAAACGATAAGGGCTGCCTTCGGGGCAGCTCTTATCGTTTCGAAGTTATGCGTTAAGTATAATGTAAGGTAAGTAGGTTAAGCCTAAATTTTAAATTTACTTACCAATACGTTTAACTGATCTGCAACCTCTGATAATTGCTTACCGAAATTCGCAATTTCATCAATAGCAGCAGCTTGTTCTTCCATAGTTGCAGAGACTTGCTCTGTTCCAGCGGCGTTTTCTTGCGCAATGGCTGAAAGATTTTGAGTTAACTCAGTAATTTTATGTTTATTTTCAGTCATCAGGTTTACAGAATGATTAAGTTTAACAATAATGGCATTAATTGTACCTATTGCTCCTGCAATCGCCTCAAATTTATGCTCTGTTTGCTTTACACTATCGGCTTGATCGTTAAAAATTGTTTTCACTTCATTCATAGTGTGAACAGCAGAATTCGATCGAAGCATTAACTCATTAATTATATTTGAAATATCATTAGCGAAATGATTTGATTGCTCTGCTAGCTTTCTTATTTCACTGGCAACAACCGAGAATCCTTTACCGGCTTCTCCAGCTCTAGCAGCTTCAATAGCGGCATTAAGAGCTAACAGATTAGTTTGACCGGCAAGATTTTCAATCATCTCACTTGCATTTTGAATTTTTTCAGAGCTTTCACCATTCTCTAGTATTAACTGGTAAATTTCATTTGTAGCATTGTTGATTGCATTTGTTTTTTCAACAAGCCCTTTTACAATCTCAAATCCCTCTTCTTTTTGCGTTTCGATTTGCTCGATCGCTTGATTTAGTTCATTAATGTATCGAGAATCCTTTTCCAGTAAATCGCTCAATTCTGCTACATTTACAGCAGTTGATTCAACGTCCTTGGCTTGTTGACTTGCACCATTTGCAATTTCTTCAGTTGTTTTTGCAACTTCAGCAGAGGCAATGGCTGCTTGTTCGGAAGTCATGGACATTTTATCAGTCATTGTGGCGATATTTTTTGAATTATTAGTAATCGTATTTACCATATGTCTTAAATCATTAAGCACATTGTTGTAATATTCGCCCATCTTTCCGATTTCATCTTTTGTTGTAATGTCGACAGGATGAGTAAAGTCACCTTTTGCTACGAAAGCTAAATTGTTAACAAAGCGCTTAATGGATTTTGAGAAAGAAGTACTGTAAAGATGTATGCAAATGATTGTTAATAGCAAAATTACAAAAGCAGCAATGGCTGCAACCATTACCATACGATCTACAGAGGCAAATAGCTCATCTGTTGGCGCCATAACTACCAGCTTCCAATCTGTGCTATCAATGGTCATATAATACGCTTTGTAGTTCTGACCGTTTGATTTTACATTGACTGAGCCATTACGATTATTCATAATATCGTTTGCAATTACATTTAATTCTTTATCTTCACTAATGTTCAATTGCAACACTTTATCAGCGTCATTATGAGCAATGAATTTTCCAGTAGAATCTAGCAAGAAATCAAATCCACTATCTTCCAGCTCTATATCCGCAATAAATTTTGGATTGTGGTCAAATCATAATCAGCAGATGTAACACCTATAATTTTGTTATTTGACTTAATTGGAACCGCAGTGGTAACCATTGTAATGCCAGTAGATTCATCAAAATAAGGATTTACCCAGACCTCATCAGTTTTAGCATTTATACCAGCGAGATACCATTCTTGATTTTGGTAATCGTAATCTGCACTTTCATATTCTTCAGTGTAGACAAGTTGATCTCCATTTTTGTAAACATAAGGTCCGAAATATTTTGTGTTGCTGTCATAAACGTAATCTTCAAGATATATCCCTGAACCTAGCGTTTGCGGATTTAGTTGAATCATTTTTTCGATAATGACTTTATAATCTGATTTTTTTAATTCGTTTCCTTTAACGGCATAGACAGAGGCAATAGCTTCTGCAACCCGACTATGGGCAGTAAACTGATGTTCAATAGATTCATTAAATTCACTAAGAATGACGGAGACTCTAGCATCAATCTGTTGCTCTAATCCACTTTTTGCATTAAAAATGGAGGTTGCAGCGATAGCTACAGTACTTAGTAAGACAACAGGAATAAAAGCAAATAACATTTTAGATCTGATACTTGGCAAATTATTGTACAATCTCATAGTAACCCTCCCAAGTGATATTACGTATTGTAAAAACTTTATATATATAATTGAGGGTTTTCCTTGGAAAGCAAAAAACTTGCCACCCCCATAGTTTTAGGTTAAAAGTAAGGTTACCACACCGAACACTTAATCCCAAACAACTAGGAAGTGACAAGTTTGTATCCTCAATTATTAACCTATTTACTTGAATTTATCAAGTACCAAGATCAAATTATTAAAACTTTACTTACTCTTCTTATCGGTAAAAACATGTTTGATAAACCTAAAGAAGAGCCAATCAATAAACCATATCGTAAGCTTCAGGTGGATGATCTTCCGATCAACGAAACTCTTCAGAAGCTTGATTATCGAATCCTTCTAACAGAATACCTAGAGAAAAACGGTAAACATCTAAAGCCTGTTCAAAGGCGTTTGAATGCAAAGACGACTGTACCTAAATCTATGAACTGTCCGAAGTGTGGTGCTCCATCGGATTATCTTTATGCCAATAATGGGGGCAAAGGACAGTATCAATGTAAGGTATGTTCCTGTCTGTTTAATGATAAGAGCCGCTATTTGAAAGAGGCCATTTTAAAGTGTCCTCATTGTTCTAAGACTCTTGAAAAAATCAAAGAGCGAAAAGACTTTAACGTGTTCAAGTGTAAAAATAATGATTGTCCCTATTACCAAAAGAAACTAAATGGTATGTCTTCGAAAGAGAAGAGACAGTTTAAAAAAGATCCTCAATCCTTTAAGTTAAGATACATTTTCCGGCAGTTTCACATCGATTTTCAGCCATTGTCTAAGTCTTCCCCCAAAAAGCCCAAGGTTGATTTATCCAGGCTGTATGCGTCGCCACATACTTTGGGGCTCATTTTAACCTATCATGTCAACTATGGACTTTCGGCCCGTAAAACAGCTGCACTCATGAAAGATGTACATGGGGTAAGCATATCGCATCAAAGTATTTTAAATTATGAGAATGCAGTTGCCCTAATACTTAAGCCTTACGTAGATTATTATCCCTACGAACTTTCTGACCAGTTCTGTGGAGACGAAACCTACATCAAGGTGAATGGGCGTTGGCATTACTTGTTTTTCTTCTTTGATGCGGTAAAAAAGATTATTTTGTCTTACCCAGTATCGCCAAATCGGGATACAGTGTCAGCAATCCGTGCCATTGATGATGTCTTAATGAAACTGAAAGAGATTCCTAAAGATCTTACATTTGTGGTGGATGGCAATCCGATTTATCTCTTAGCTCAGCACTTTTTCGCTCAACACGATATTCAGTTCGACATCAAGCAGGTTATTGGACTTACCAATGAAGATCCTGTGTCAACGGAGTATAGGCATCTCAAACAAGTTATCGAAAGACTAAATCGCACATTTAAAGGCAATTATCGTTCAACACACGGGTTTGGATCCGAACAAGGATCTGTTTCTTTTGTGACCCTGTTTGTAGCTTACTTTAACTTTTTAAGGCCTCATTCTGCATTAGAAGGTAAGGTGCCAGTGCTTAATCCAGAGTTACTGCAGCTCCCGAATATGCCTGCGAGATGGACTAAACTGATCGCTTTAGCACAACAATGGATTAACGAACAACAACCAGCCTAACTTTTTGGTTTAGCAGAGCCCGAAGTAAAAACGAGCAATCGGCGGAGCGAACTCTTGACAAACCGAACTAGCCAATGGTTTAAAATGGAAAAACCAAGGGCTATTTAGCATGCCTTCTTTTTGTCCCCGTCGCCCTTGTTAAAGTAGAGTCAAACCATTGGCGTGTTTGTCAAGAGCGATTGCGTGGCCTTTCCACCCAACAAATGGGAGACGACCCGAACACCTATTGAGTTTTCATAGAACTTTTGACACTACCTGATATTAATTCATTTACTAAACATCAGTTATTCAATATGACTAGGTTTAATCTTCTGAAATTTTTGACAATTCAAAAACTAAGCCATTAGTCTTAGGTTAATCATATCATTAGTTTGTCTAAGCATACATGATAAATTTTTCAAATTAGCTCATGGTAACACAGAAAAATACTACTTTGTTGCAAAATAGGAGATAGTATAAAATACTATAATATTCTTGCGTGTTCCACAAATGCATTTCTATAATTTTACGATTTACGATATATATATTAAATGTAAATTAACATATTAGAATAAAAATAGTTGAAGTGAGCAGAGGAGAAATAAAAAAATGGTTCATATCGCTGAATGGAAACTATCTGCTATGGATTATATTCGTATGATCGGTATGGCTTTGCTATTCACGATGTCTTATTCTATTGCAAAGTGGCTGACGCTAGGGCTTGCAAAACTTTTCAAAGTAGAGCATTTAAAGAAATATGCTGTTTACCTATGGGGATTAGCGGCAGTGATCATACCTTTTTTTGCAGTGGATTTCTATGTATATACGATACCAACAATTGATCAGAAAGTGCTTGCTGTAAGCTTAGTGCTATTGCTGGCAAATATATTTTTTGCTCGATACTCCGGGTATCGTATCGATGGTAAATGGAATACTTTTAATTTTATTGTTGTATATCCTATCGTTGAAGAAGTGATCTTTCGCGGATTGGTTTTACCCACAACAAGTGGATTGATTAATGAAATGATTGTTGAGATAGCTTACTTGCCAGTTACATTTGCTGTTGTGATAACTGCAAGTTTATTTGCTGTTGCTCATTTGCAATATTATAAGCTGAATAAAGCCAGTATGATATATATGTTTTGGGCCTTTATCGGCGGTATCTTTTTAGGAGCAGTTACCGAGTATACGCAATCTATTATTTTTTCGATAATCCTTCACTTTGCATTTAATTTAATGGCAGTGTATTACTATCGTAGAAATAAAAGCTAATGTGAGCGAACTCTTCTCTATATTTTTTAAATTTACTTTAGTATAATAAAGGCTACAACTTGAAACATCCGGAGTGACATCTATGGAAACTATCTCACAATATGAAAAAGATCAGTTTTGGAAAACACAAAAAGCAATGCTGGACTATTGCAAAGGGCATACGCTCTATAATCCTGAAAAAGGACCTAGAGAATATGTTTTATCTCTTATTCAAATGTCCTTGGATTACATAAATCAAGAAAAGCCTGATGATAAAACGTTGCAGATGATTGCTCAAAATATGATTAGCATCGCGACGAAAAACCCGGTTGAGTTTTTATTTCAACATATAGAGGGTGTAAGAAATGACGGCTACATTTCAATAAGTGAGGTTCAAAAGCGAGTTCAGAAGTTTATGTCCAAGAGAAATGCTAAGAAACACTTATTTAACAATGTTGAAAAGCTACTCGTACGCCAAGTTTCCAGCAGTGTATGCATGGAATATTTAATGATGCCTGAACATCATGTTCCAGATTATGGGATGATGAAAATTAATTATGTCTTTCTCTATCAAGTAATTAATGAAGGTCTGCCTAACTCACCTATTCCGCATACAGTAAGATTATATACGGATTCTGGAAATACACTTGTTTCTTGGGATATGGAATATCACCAGCCTGCAAAAAAATATGATGTAAAGCTTCCTATCTTTTTTGAACATAAGCCGCTTGATGACTTGGAAAATGAATACGAAAAACTGCACACACAATATGCGTATTTATCGCAGCATTCGTTATTATCATTAGCTACAGCTTTGACCCAGGAAAGACTGCTAGATAAGTCAAAAAATTTGATTTCGTACTCAGGTCTGTCAATGAGCTATCTTGGTGTAATTGAAAATGAATTAAGGAAAATCATTATGTATGCGAATAATGCTAAGGGCGATAATAAATCTAATAAAAAAATTATGTGGCGGGATATCGTTACATATTTTGAAAAGCACGGATTTCCTTTAGCGCTGTTTGATAGTAAGCTTCAACTGAGCTGGGTAGAGCAGTTGAAAAAGTTTAATCCATTGCGAAATAAAGTAGCTCATGGGGAGTTTGTATCCTATGAGGAATTTAAGGACGTTAAGCAATTTGCTTTAAACTCTAAGTTAATGGAATGGATATCATATTATAAATTTCAACATCAGGGCGTTGAGCAAGAAAATAGCCTCCTATAATGGATAGGGGCTATTTTTTTATTTGCTAACTGCGCGGAAAGGTGATATATTTATCACATAATGATACAAATACATCACATTTAAGAGGTGTAATCAATGAAACGAACATTGACTAGCAAGAGTTGGATTATCGGGCTGTTAGGTTTTTTAGGGTTTGCCGGGATTAACGGCTCACCAGCAATGTATTTATTTTTTGCTTTTTTTGGCGGATTCCAATATTACTGGTGGTATAAATTAGGAACGATGGAGGATGAACGTTTAATCGAAAATCGCAATCGAGCGGGCTCAAATGCGTTTCGTATTGCCTTTTGTTTTGGATTTTTAAGCAGCCTGACATTAAGCTTTTTATTCAATGATTATGAGCTTTTATATCGTTTTCAATTGATAATTTTAGCATTAACTTTCGCTATAGGAACAAATTTGTGGGCTTACTTGACTTACAAATATGATTTAGGTGATTAATGATGACAGTTTTTACAACGCAAATAAAGAAATATCGCATATTAAAAGGACTAACCCAAGAGGATCTAGCACAGCGTGTAGGTGTCCGAAGAGAAACGATTATGCGGTTGGAAAGCGCAAAGTACAATCCTTCTTTGGAACTAGCGGTACGTATTGCAAGAGAACTTGATGCTTCAATTGACGACTTGTTCCACTTTGAATTTGATAACTAAGGGAGATGAAAAAAATGAATAGATCAGCATTGAGAATTATAGTAGGCATACTTTGGAGTATTATCGCAATTGTGTATGTAATACAAGCTGATTATTTAATGGCTGCATTATTTTTGCTAGTTGGAATTGTCTTTATTTTTGCAGCGAAAAGAGATAGCAATAAGAAATAAGGAAGACGCTTATGACAAATCAATTGCTTGCAATTAATGACCTGACTGTTTGGTATGAAATTAATAAACCAATCATTAAAAGCTTAAATTTAACCATTGATAAAAATAAAGTGATTGGATTGATTGGACGAAATGGTGCTGGCAAAACAACACTTTTTAAAATGATTGCATCCCTCCTCAACACATACCGTGTAGACAGTATTCAATGGTTAGGGGAGAAGACGGATATTCAGTCTAACCATTTTAAACTAAATCGCTCAATTGTATTTGATGAGGACCACTCATTTGAGTATTTTACCTTTCGAGAATATATTGATTATGTGTTTGATTCCTATCAAAAAACTGTGCCTGATTTATCTGCTTTAATAGACGGATTTGGCTTTGCAAATCAGCAAGACGTTCTATTAAAAGATTTGTCTACAGGTAATCGAAAAAAAGCTTTTTTAATTACCGCTTTTGCCTTACGGCTTCCACTGCTTCTATTAGATGAACCAGTGAATGGCCTTGATTTTGATAGTACAGAATATCTTTACCATTTAATTAGAGATTATACCCAATATGGTTCGGTATTATTTTCTTCTCATGTAATGGAGAGCATTTCACTAACAGCTGACCAAGTCATCATTTTAGAAAATGGGCGAATTAGTCAAGCTTTTGAAGGTAAAGATGTGAATAGCAAGTTAATAAGAGAGGCTTTGCAATATGATGAAGACAACTAAACTGCTAAGTCGGCAATTGATGGGAAAGCGACCTAGCTACACTTTAATAAAGAGCATAGTCGTAAGTCTTTTTATTTTTCTAATCATGTCTGCTTCTGAAGTTCATATCGACGTTAAGCCTTTTTTCTTCTATATTAGCATTGGTTTGCTTAATTTCGTTGTTTCAAGACAAGCAACGAAATCTCTTATTAACGATGGAAAATTAAATGGCTTAATCCAGCTTCCTTTAGGAACTAGATATTTTCTTAACGCGTTACTATGCTCCATATGTCTTTATGTATTAGGGACTAAAACTTTGATATTGCTAGCTCTTTTTGCTAGTGTAATGGAAATAACACTTAATATTTTGTTATGCGGTTTGCTTATCAGTGTCGTTTGCTCTATGTTTGGCATGTTTTTTGCTCTTCCACAAAAATTACCTAAGCTTCTCGCTTTGCTCTGCCTAATGACTTGGAGTATATTTGCTTGGTTTAGCAAAGATCAATTGATTTTGGCTAGTTCGTTTAGCTCATTGCTTATAGCAGGATTCCTTTATTTTCGCTTAAGTCTATATAACTTTATCCGAACTCCAATTTTTCATAAACAAAAGACAATTGTAGCTAGAGGAAGTTTTATCAGCTATCTTTTTCGATACTTTATCTTTCATAAAAATTACTTAATTAATAGTCTAGGGATAATCGCTGTGGCTGCTTTTTTGCCATTTATGTTTCTTAATATGAGTATAGGAAGCTTGTATCTGTTTGGATTAGGAATATTAAGTGTAAATACACCTTTGGCCATTATTTTTTCCAGCAATCGAACATTACTAGAGAAAGTTAAGTCATTTCCAAATCAAAAAAGAAAAATGATTGTTCCTTACTTTCTTTGCTTATTTGTATGGAATGGATTGTCATATACAATTTACATTGTTGTTTCCCAAATATTGGGCTATCCTTTTGCAATAGAATTTATTCTCCTTGCCTTCAGTTTAATCATAATTAATAGTGTTAGCACTGTACTATTAGAATGGTATTTTCCACTAAAAAAATGGCAAGTTGAAAGCGATCTTTGGCGTCATCCGCGAAAATATATAGTGCCAAGCATATCAATAGTGCTAATCATGGCGGTACTGATCAATCAAGCATTTGTTATAGCGGTAGGATTTTTAGCATTATGTAATATAGGATTATTAATTATGGCGGGGGAAAGAAGAAGCTATAGAAAAATGCATTTTTTAAAACAGGAATAATTCACTTAATTTGTCAAGTTGGAGAAATTGTTGACTACATTCGATTTTGTATATTAAGAGGTGCGGACCAACTCTGTACAATACTAAGTACATTTTACTAAAGTATTTCAAATGTACAAGTTCGATGTAGAGAATGTTAATCGCACCTCTATGTAATTTAAAAGTTGTCGCATTTGCTTTATTAATATGCTAAGTTTATAAGCTAAAACGTACCACATCAACTCTGACTTAATTTTTCCTTTTCCACAATATCGCTTACGACATCTTCAATCGTTACACTTCCTAATGCCTTTTCTAAAGCAGATTGAGCAATATTAAACAGCGGCTCAATCGCGCTTTGAATATTTCTTCCTACAGGGCAATCTGGATTTGGATTTTCATGAATGCTAAATAATTCTTTATCGTTTACGACGTTGACTGCGCGATACACATCAAGCAGAGTAATTTCTGACAACTCTTTTGCTAATTCGGCTCCTGCAATACCAGGTCGCACTTTGACTAAACCTGCTTTTTTAAGCATACCCATAATTTTTCTAATCAATGCAGGGTTCGTATTTACACTTCCTGCGATATATTCAGATGTGCTAATCCCATCTTTATTCATTTCAATCAATGCTAATATATGAATTCCAACAGCAAATCGACTGCTGATTGACATTATGCTTCACCTGCCTAATTGGATAACCTTATAATACACCTGTAATTAAATTCATTACAAGTGTATTTTCTTATGTTAATTTGCTAAGCCTATCCATAACGTTGCTTACTAATGTTGACAAATGGAGTAAATGTAATTAATATGGTTACAGGTAACTAAATTAGTTACAGGTTATAGTTGATAATAGATTTAGGAGGGTAATTTATGAAAATTGGAATTATTGGTGCAACAGGTAAAGCGGGCGGTCTTATACTTGAAGAAGCTGTCGAGCGTGGTCATGAAGTTACTGCGCTTGTAAGAAATGTAGCTAAACTAGAGAACAAGCAAGTTGCAGTTATCGAAAAAAATATATTAGATTTAACGAGCGAGGATGTTGCAAAGTTTGATGTCATTGTCAATGCGTTTGGTACAGCTCCTGGGCAAGAAAGTCAGCATGTTGAAGCGGGGAAAGTACTTATTGAAGCGCTGAAAGGTGCACCAAATACACGCTTAATCGTAGTTGGCGGAGCAGGCAGCTTATTTGTCGACGAAGGTAAAACAAAGCGCTTATTCGAAACACCTGATTTCCCTGAAGCTTATTACCCAACCGCCTCACAAATGGCTAAAGGATTAATCGAACTGCAAGGTACAAGCGGTATTCAATGGACCTATATTAGTCCAGCAGCCTTCTTTGATCCTAATGGTAAACGAACTGGCTCCTATCAAAAAGGCGGCGAAGTACTTACCTTAAATAAAAGAGGAGAAAGCTATATTAGCTATGCTGACTATGCCATTGCTGTATTAGATGAGATTGAAAATCCGCAGCATCTTAATCAACGCTTTACGGTTGTTGGGGAAGCGGAATAAGTCGAGTAGTACGACAATAAAACGAGAAACTGGCGCAACTAATATAGAGCAAAGAAAGGTGAAATTCGCTGTAGGATTTCACCTTTTTCTCGCACTAGAGGCAGCCGAGACTGAGCTTCAATTGCGCTAAAGGCATGCTTAGACTGTGCTTCAATTTGAACTAGTGGCATGCATAGCGCGAACTTCACATTACGCTAGAGACATTCTTAGTCCGTGCTTGCCCTCATCCATCTACTGATCCCGATACTCCTGCGGTGTCACGCCATAGCGATCCTTAAACACCTTAATAAAATAGCTCGTTTTGTTGTAGCCGACCTTTGTTGAAATTTCATAAATCTTTTCTGACGTATTGCGCAGCATATGCGCTGCAGCTTCCATCCGTAAGCGTGAAATATATTCGCTAATACCCTCGCCTGTTTCCAGCTTATAAATTTTCGAAAGGTAAGAAGCGTTCAAATAAACATGGTCGGAGATCGATTGCAGCGATGCATCGGCTAAGTGCTGTGCAACATAATCTTGCACCTTTTGAATAATACCGCTTCGTGAATCCTGCGAACGCTCATTTAAGCTTTGTTTATATGCAGAAATTGCTTCATCCAGCCAAGCGCGAAGCTGGGCAATCGTATGGAAATGAGGTCCATTAATCATTGTCGCATACGTCCCGCCAAGACAACTTGCAAGGCGCAGCTTATTTTTATGAATGGCATAGCTTAGTGCGCCGGTGATGTTGTAGTACGTTTCTAAAATTAGTTCATGGGAATCTCCACGTTTTTGCTCTAGTTCATCGAAGATCGCATCAAGCTTTTTATTGACCTGATCCCATTGTCCGATTTCTAGCAAATGATTAAGTTGCGGCGGAGTGTAGAGCTGACTTAAATGTTCCGTATCTTCATTGCTCGCAAACTGATCTTCATGTATCTTTAGCAGAAAATCTCGCTCGCTGCTTGTACATTGTCTAAAGCTATGCAGCAGTTGCTCATAAATGGAAGGGAGTTGCTGCGGAAAGCTTAATTGCTGGCTTAATACTAACGACACAGTTCCCTTTAAATATAGCTTTACATAATGCTGTAAATGCGCTGCCTTTTGCTCGACAATTTGCTCGGAAGACTGCTGCTGGAGCAGTTCATCCTTAGGATAAACAACAAAGACATAGTATCCATAACTGTCTTTAACATGCCAAAGGCTGTGACTATCTGCAAAAATTTCTTCAGCAATATTACATAACGCATATTCTAACAGAGATATATCTTCTTCACTCTGCTCATAAAAATAATCCTCCATGCGAAGCAGCATCATATAGCAAGGTGAATTCCATACAAGCGACAGCTCCAGCATATTCAATCTTTTTTGCAGCTGATCCTGTGCAAGCTGTTTATGAAGCAGAGTAGTAAGCAGGTGTGAACGTAAAATTGGTAGATTTGCTTTAACATAGCTCACCGCATTTTGCAGAGAGCTAACCTCAAGCCAGTGCTGTTCAAGCTCATTAATCGCCTTTTTTACTGAAGACAATAGTTCCTCATCCTCAACTGGTTTAAGCAAATAATCGCTTGCTTGTTGCTTCAAGGCGCGCTGAGCATAATCAAAATCATTATAGCCCGATAGCAGAATACATTTCACATGATTCCACGAAGCTTTTATCGTATCAATTAAATCGAGCCCAGAAATACCAGGCATGCGAATATCTGTAATAACGATATCAATTTGTGCCATATTCATCGTATCTAGCGCTTCACTTGCAGAATGTGCTTGGTAAACAGAGCTGATGCCGATGCTGCTCCAGTTAATATTTGTGGCAAGATCCTCAACTAAATCAGGCTGATCGTCAACAATTAGCAATTGGTACATCATACCCTCTCCTTCTCTATGAATAAATGAGTTGCCTAGATTAAGATGCTTTTTGCAACTTGCCGATTTGGACTAATACGTTGCTTTAGGGTGATTTCGCAACCTTTATGTGGAGTTAAGTAATGTTATAGTTATAAAACTACAGAGTAAGAACCCGTTATGTTAACTGAGACAGCTCTTTATCTTCCCAGGTCAGCTTAACTGATACCCCTCCCTCATCACGGAGCGAGAATTTAAGCGAGGATTTTGATCCAAATTGCAGCTGCATACGCTGTTTAATATTCCAAAGTGCGCAGCCCGTTCCCTCGTTTGGCGGATGCATTAACGTAAGCTCTAACCGCTCTAATTCTTCCTCTGTCATTCCAACGCCATTATCTTCAACAATAATAGTATGCACTCCATCCTTGCTTTCTCCAGTAATTGTAATCCATCCATCGCCATCAAATTGCTCAATGCCATGAATTACTGCGTTTTCTACAATTGGTTGAAGTAGCAGTCTAGGAAGCTTTAGAGATAGCATTGACTCTGGAATATCGATTTGATAATTCATATGCTGAATATGGAATCGCTGAATTTCCAGGTAGCTTTCTAGCAATTGCAGCTCCTCGTTCAGTGTTGCGGATAGTTTTTCTACTCTTGTTGTATAGCGATAATATTTGGCAAGATGCATTGCAATCATCATCACGGATTCCTTTTTATCTAATCTTGCCATACTGCGAATTAGTGCAAAGCAATTATAGAGAAAATGCGGGTTAATTTGAGATTGTAATTGCTTCACATTTGCCTCTCGGCGGCGTAACTCCTCAACATAAACTTTTTCAATTAATCGCTCTATTTCTGCAGCCATATCATTGAATTTAGTAAATAAATAGGAGAATTCATTTTTTGGATTCACTGTAATCCGAGTCGAATAATTCCCATCCTGCAGCCGTTTTACATTGCGGATAAGCAGGCTAATTGGACGTTGCACATTGCGATAAAGCAAGTAGGCTGCCAGTAAACCTAGCATTAGCAGGAGTACCATTGAGCCATAAAACATCACCTGTGTCTTGAAAATTGGCTGCAGCATACTTTCTAACGGCATATAGTCAACGAGATACCAATCTAATGTAGGAATATGTGCAAATGTTACTAGGAATCGTTTGCCTAAAATATCTACCGTTTCGTTTATATCATTCGGTTGAATTTTTCCCTGCGCAATAAGCTCGTCGATCGCATTGATCATCTCTTTATTTGCTGTTTTATTGAGAATCATTGTCCCGTCTAGACTGTAAAGAAAGGGGTCGCCTCTGCCTGTTTCCTTAAATGTGTCGAGATCTTTTATAATATGCTCCTCAGGAAAAGAGATTTCCACAATAATTCCAGCACGTTCCAAATCATTCAGCTTGCTTTTTGGCCGAACAATATGACGAACAAAGCGCTGTTGGGCAATATTTTGTGTAATCATTTGGCGATAGGTCCAGTTGATAGATAGATTCTTTTTAATAGACTCCAGATCATAGGTCAAATAAATATTGGTGGAAACGAATTCCTCACTTTCCGGCGCTGTAATGCTGTATTGAGTATCCCAGCGCTGAGATACATTAAGTAAACGCAAACGTTCCATAATTCTCAATCGTTCATCATTTCGTTCGTAAGCGTTTTCGGTTAAATGAAGCGTTTGCAAACGTTGAATGTGAATATCCTCACTTAATAAAAAGCCTAGTGAAGTGAGCGTCGTAACACTTCGGTTAATTTCCTCAGCTAGAAAATTAATATCCTTTTGCTGAAGCGTCTGCACTTCTTCCTTTACTACCTGTGTACTTGTCTGCATAGACAACGTATAGAGCAAAATAATGGGAATGAGCAGCAGCACGATTAAAATAATGATTTTGGCAAACGTATTTTCTCTTAATTTCATAAACATGTTCATACGTATCCCTGCCCTTAGTGGTTAATCAGTAACAGAAACAAAAAAATTGGCATGCATCCAAAAATGATGGTCTGTAGTAGGCAAAATGGTGCTGATACAATAAATTTGCGAGGAGAGACAAATTATAACTTAAATTACGAAAGGGGGCAATACAGTGGATAATGTAGTGCGTCAGTCACATCCACAGCAAACGCCATCCAATAGCAAGCAAAGCAAGCTAGCAAAGAATAAAATGAGCAGAACATGGCCGTTACATTTGATGCTGTTGCCTGCGGCAATTGTTACCTTTATTTTTGCGTACTTGCCTATGGGTGGCTTAGTAATGGCATTTCAAGATTTTAAGCCTTATGATGGAATTTTCGGATCAAAATTCGTTGGGTGGAAGCATTTTCAGTTTATGTTTCAGTATCCAGATAGTATGGAGGTTATTTGGAATACATTAGTTATTTCAAGTATGAAAATCGTATTCGGATTAATCGTGCCTTTTGTATTTGCAATTTTGTTAAATGAAGTTCGCAAGATGGCATTTAAGCGCGTTGTACAAACCCTTGTGTATTTGCCGCACTTCATTTCATGGGTTATTTTAGGGGCAATTTTGACAGATATGCTTGGCAGCAAAGGAATTGTCAATACAGCGCTTAATAGCTTAGGGATAGAATCGATTCCATGGTTAGCAGACGGCAATTGGTTCCGCTTTACCGTGATAGTCAGCGATATTTGGCAAAACTTTGGCTTTAACACGATTGTCTTTTTGGCAGCACTAGCCGGTGTAAATCCTGCGCTCTATGAAGCGGCAGAGGTAGACGGTGCTAACCGCTGGAAACAAACGATTCATATTACTGTGCCAGCTATGATTCCGATTGCAGTCGTAGTAGGTACATTATCGCTAGGCAATATTTTAAATGGCGGGTTTGATCAAATTTTTAACCTTTATAACTCGCTTGTTTACGATAAAGGTGACATTATTGATACATTTGTTTATCGTACTGCAATTTTGAACGGTCAATACAGCTTCGGAACGGCAGTTGGTCTATTCAAATCGGCGATCGGACTAATTCTAATTTTTATTTCTTATCGTTTAGCTTACAAATTTGCTGGTTACCGAATTTTTTAAAGGAAGGATGAGAGCATGTATTACAAAACAACTGGTTATAAAACCTTTGCTGTCGCGAACTATATCCTGCTTACTTTGATATGCCTATCGTGTGTACTGCCGCTCATCCATATCTTAGCGGTAAGCTTTAGTGCGAGCGCACCAGCTAATTCGAATTTGGTCGGTTTATGGCCAATCGGCTTTAATTTTGAAGCTTATCAAAAGACATTGAACAATCCAAATTTTCATAATGCGTTGCTTGTTGGTTTTGAGCGAACGGTGCTAGGCACGCTGATCGGTATGGTGCTGATGGCTTTGGCAGGCTATGCACTGTCCAAAGATAATGGCAGCTTCAAAAGTCGCCCGGTTTATATGTGGTATTTCCTGTTTACGATGCTGTTTAGCGGCGGGATTGTACCTAGCTATATGCTTATTCGCGAATTGAATTTAATGAATACAATGTGGGCATTAGTTTTACCATTAGCAATTAATGTATTCAATATGGTGCTGTTAATGAACTTTTTTCGTGCAGTACCTAAGGAACTGGAAGAGGCAGCACTTATTGATGGGGCAGGACATTTTCGTACATTGATTAGCATTTACTTGCCAATCTCCATGCCAGCTATTGCGACGATTTCGTTGTTCACCATGGTCATGCATTGGAACTCGTGGTTTGATGGCTTGCTTTATATTACTGATTATCGTAAATATCCGCTATCTACCTTTTTACAAACAGTTATTGTGCAGCAAGATTTTAATAAGATCAATCCTGACGTAAATGAATTAAAAAATATTTCGCAGCGCACAGTGAAATCAGCACAAATTTTTATTGGCACACTTCCAATCCTGCTTGTTTATCCATTTTTGCAGAAATATTTTGTAAAAGGGATTATACTAGGAGCAGTTAAGGAATAGGATAAATAACCACTTTTATTGTTAATAAATCGTAAAATTATATTAATTCAATAAAAAAGTAGCAACAAAAAAAGTGGTATAAATCCAAAAATTGTGGTCTTTTACAAAAATTACAGAGTTGTAGAATGAAATTGTAGCAGTTACTGCTATATATCAATATTTTTCAGGGGGAATTAGGATGAAGAGATGGCTATCCATTTTGCTTGTAATTGCTTTAGCTTCAGTTCTTGTTACAGCGTGCTCCGGCAATAACGGAAATAACGGGAACTCCAGTAATAATAGCTCTAGCAATTCTAGCAACAAGCAAACGGCGAATAACAACTCTGCTAATTCAGACAACGGTTCAGACAATGGCTTTGTCAATGGGAAGTATCAAGAACCGATTACGCTTACCACAGTTTGGGGAATTAATGAAAACGGTTCCGTATTTAAGGAAGGAGAAAGTATTGAAGATAATGTTCATACGCGTCTTATTAAAGAGCGACTAGGCATTGAAATTAAGTATGACTGGGTTGTTACGAATACGAACGATGCTTATAAAACGAAGCTGCGTTTAATGCTTTCTTCTGGTGAAAAAATGCCGGATGTCGTTACTTATCGCGGTGATTTAGAAACGGTCAATATGCTAATTGATTCTGGTCAATTTATGGCTGTTGATGAATTGGTTGAAAAATATGCAAATGAAACGTATAAAGAAGGCTTGGCGCTCGATCCAGCAATTTGGCTGCCAATTACACGCAATGGACAGAAGATGGCGCTGCCGATTTTAGACTATGCGTACAATGATGATCATGTGATGTGGATTCGCCAAGACTGGCTAGATAAATTAAATTTAAAAGCTCCAACAACACTCGATGAGCTAGAAGCAGTAATGGATGCATTTGTTAACCAAGATCCAGACGGTAATGGCAAAAAAGATACAATTGGCTTAGCAACAGGATTTAAAAACGGCTTTAACACATGGATGACAGATATCGGCTTTGTATTTGGAGCCTATGGCACAATGCCAGGTCAATGGAACTTAACTGAAAGCGGTGACCTTGAATACGGTTCAATTAATCCTAATGCTAAACAAGCACTTGCCAAACTAAAAGAATGGATGGATAAAGGTTATATTTCTAAAGATTCTGCGCTTTATGATGAAACAGTAGGAGCAGAGCTATTTACGAAAGGTGAAGCAGGAATTATCTTTGGACGCAACTGGCTGCCAGCATGGCCATTCCCAGATCTAATAGCCAATGTTCCAGGTGCAACCTACAAAGCATATCCTATACCTGCTGGTCCAGATGGCAAGATTGGTTCTGCAGGCGGCAATCCTCCAGTGAACGGATATATTTTCATTAACAAAAATAGCAAGCATCCTGAAGCTATCCTACATTACTACAATTGGTTCTTCGACAATTTTGCTAATCCTCAGCCTGGCAGCGAGTTTGAACATGGCTTTGCAGAGGGCTATGATTATGCAATTTTGCCTGATGGAACGGTGACGACAGATGCTGCTGCTTATCCAGAGCTTTTCCCTGGCTTAAATGGTCAAGCAGCGCCAGTTCTATATTACACCCTAACATATGAAGGTGCACGTATTCCAAGTCTATATGCTGAGACACATTTGAAACTGGCAAATGGGGAAGAACCAGTAACGCCATATGAGAAAAATGAGTTTAATTCTCGTACAAAAGAGAATATAGAAGCAATGAAAGTTGTATTAGAGCAAAAAGATATTCGTATGAAAAACTACTATATGGGGCCGCTTACTGAAACAATGCAGGATAAAAACGAGCTTCTTAATAAACTAGTTAATGAAACCTATACAAAAATTGTTTACGGTCAAGAGCCGCTTGATAGCTTCGATACAATGGTAACAAACTGGTTGAAATCAGGCGGAGAGCAAATTACAAAAGAAGTTAACGAATGGTATGATAATGCACAATAATTTGTGTTAACAGCAAAAATTGAATAGAAAATTAAGCTTCACTGCGGAAAGGCTTGCATCTAGGAAATGTCAACATTGCTAGTTGCAGGCCTTTTCTATGCCAACTGATAGTTATCAGCAATTTTCTATGATGATGAACTGCCAGTTTCAAATCTTCTATAAGCAATGGATAGAAATGAGAGAAGGGAGATTTCGTACATGAAGCGCAAAAGCATAGCAATCTTGCTAATTTTGACGCTGCTAATACCGCAAATGGTTTTTGCAGCAGCGAAAGGAGCGGATAGTACAAACATTGAGCAAGATCATTGGGGGAGCACTGTGTTAAAATCTTGGCAGGAAAATGGCTTAATCCATGGCTATCCAGATGGTAGCCTGCGTCCAGACGAGCTAGTGACTCGTGCACAATTTGTGACGCTGCTAAATAATCTGTTTCAATTTAGCAATTCATTAGATGTTAGTGATAATGAAAGGCCAATCGATTCAGCCTCTAAAGTTGCCTCACCTTCATTTAATGATGTAACTAATGATGCTTGGTATTACAATGCCGTTTTGGCAGTAGCAACAGCAGGGATTATTGAAGGTTATTCAGATGGCAGCTTTAAACCAAACTTAACGGTTACAAGACAGGATGCTGCTAAGATGCTTGCTGCAGCATTTAAGCTTAAGTCAGCCGAGTCGCTTAATCAGCTTAATCAATATACTGATTATATGGCAGTTAGCGATTATGCCAAAATGGCAATTGAACAGTTGCTGGCAACAGGGGCAATGCAAGGATATCCAGATGGCACGATCAAACCTTTGAAAGCGTTAACAAGAGCAGAGGCCATTATTTTACTCGACCGCTTAAGCGGAACGATAATCGATAAAGCAGGCACTTACCGCGATCAAGTCATTGATGGGAACTTAGTTATCCGTTCAAGTGGAGTTGTACTGGAAAATGTAACGGTGAAGGGGCAAATTTATGTAACGCCTGGTGTTGGCAATGGCGAGCTGCATTTGCAAGGTGTGGAAGGAAGTGGAACGCTTCATATTAATGGCGGCGGTGTAAACAGCATATATCTTGCTAACTCAAAATTTAAACATGTTATCGTAAATAAATTAGGCGGAAAAGTGCGCGTTGTGCTTACAAAGCAAACCACCATTGAACAGCTTGTTGCGGAGCATGACGCAATTATTGAGCTGACTGAGGATACGTTAATTGAGTCGTTAGCCTATTTACAGGGAGCAGCAGGCAGTGAGTTAAAAGGAAAAGGTTCAATTAAAAAGCTAATAAACGAAGCTGGTATTACCTTGCCTGATATATATAAGCATCTTGCTGAAGCAGACCATAGAACAGAAACCGATACTGGAGGCGGTTCTAGCATGACACCATCATCCCCAAGACCATCATCATCTCCTGCTCCTTCGGCAACACCGACCCCAAGCCCATCGTCATCTCCTGCTCCTTCGGCAACACCGACCCCAACCACAACTGCTTCCCCTGCAGAGGAGTGGAAGTTAGTATGGAGCGATGAGTTTGATAGAAGCGGAACAAATTTAGATGACAATGGGGTAGACCTCGATAAGTGGGGTTATCAACTAGGCACTGGTTCGCAATATGGGCTTGATGGATGGGGAAATAATGAACAGCAATATTATCGTTCGGAAAATATTATGGTTGAGGACGGCATGTTAAAAATAATTGCGAAGCGTGAGCAGTATGAAGGAAAGCCATTTACATCAGGACGTTTATTTACAGAACCAACGTTTTCTCAAACATACGGTAAATTTGAAGCGAGAATTAAATTGCCAGCCGGCGAAGGCTTATGGCCAGCATTTTGGATGATGCCAGCAGACAGTGAATATGGAACTTGGGCTGCATCTGGAGAAATTGATATTATGGAAGCAAGAGGTAGATTGCCAGAGGAAATCGGCGGTGCAATTCATTACGGAAAATCATGGCCAAACAATAAGTTTGCTGCAAAAACGTATTATTTCCCGAGCGGTGAAGATATTACAGACTTCCATTTGTATGGGCTTGAATGGGAGCCTGGAGAGCTGCGCTGGTACGTTGATGGCGAGCTTTTCCAAACTATTAATAATTGGGATAGCTGGGGCGAAAATCAGCCGGCAAAATATGCATTCCCTGCACCATTCGATAAGCCATTCTATATGATATTGAATTTAGCAGTTGGCGGTAACTATGATGGCGGCAGAATGCCAGATGAATCATTGGAATCAGCAGAAATGTTGGTCGATTATGTGCGTGTCTACGAATTGGTTGGCAGACCATACCGTGAAATTAAGGAGCCAAGTGTTGACGTTGAGCCAATCGAGGAACCTTATAAACAACCTATTGATAGTAATTATGTTTATGATGCCAACTATGAACAGCCATTTACAATTATTACTAATGGTGAGCAGGAGCTCAATCCAGACTATTGGAACTTCCTTTATTTAGATACATTTGGCGGTAGCGGTGATATTACGGTTGATGAAGCAGATGATGAGCGATTAGCAAAGGTATCGATTAGTCAAGCGGGAGATCAAGCGCACTCTATTCAACTTATTCAGCATGTGACCGTAGGTAAAGGACGTTGGTATAAGCTAAGCTTTGATGCTAAAGCAGAAGCTAATCGGAATATAGCGGTGAAAATTGGCGGCGGTGAAAGCCGTGGCTGGTCTGTCTACTCGGACAACTATGAGGTTCCGTTAACGGCTGAGCTGCAAAGCTATGAGCGTGTATTCCAAATGTCAGCCGAAACAGATAAAGAAGCTAGACTAGAGTTTAATATGGGACTTAATACAAGCACCGTATGGATTGGCAATGTTCAACTGGAAGAGGCTGCTGCTCCAGATCCGTATAATGAAGCGGGGAATAAGGAGCCGCTTGCTGACGGTAATCATATTTACAATGGAAGCTTTGATCTCGGTTATATTCATCGTCTAACATATTGGAGTTTGGAAACAGCAGAAAATAGCAGTGCTATGCTAAGTGTTGATCCAGAGCTGCGCGAGCTTGAAGCTAAGATTACAAACAGTGGAACAGAGGCAAGTGAGGTTGCATTAGTACAGCAAGGCATTAGTTTAATTGGCGGAAATGAATATGAGTTAACATTTAAAGCTCGTGCCGATAAAGAACGTTCAATCGAAGCAGCATTATTTAATGCAGAAGGGACGCTTTACACTGCACTCCAAAGTGTACAACTTAATGAGCAAATGAATCAGTATAAGCTAGCCTTTACATTGCCAGGTGAAGATGCAACTTATGGTAAATTTGCTCTGCTGTTAGGCGGAGATACAGGAGTTGTATATATCGACGATATTGTGCTTATTCGCACAACAAACAATAATATAGGAAAGCTTCCGCTCGAGCTGCAATTTCCATTAAAAAATGGAGATTTCTCAAATGACTTAACTGCTTGGACACCGCATATTCAAGGCAAATACGATGGTTGGGATCAAATTACAGATGCTGCAGTTGTTAATGAGGAGCTAGTTTTTAATATTGAAGGAGCTGGCAGTGAACGTTGGCATGTGATGTTGATGCAAAACCAACTGCAATTTAAGAAAAATCAAACGTATATTGTACAGCTTGATGCCAAGTCCACTGTCAATCGTGAGCTGGAAGTTGTCTTGGAAACAGCAGCATATCAAAGCTTTTTAACAGAGCGTGTTGCATTAACTGAAGAATGGCAAACATTTAGCTTTGAACTAGATATGACGCAGGATGCAATTCTTGATCTAAAGCTCATGCTAGGGGCGCTTGATGGTATCAATCAAGGAAAGCATACCGTTACCATTGACAATGTGCGAGTTGAAGTGAAGGATGCGCGCAGCAAAGCGTTTTTAGCGACGAATGGTTATTTTGATAAAGGAATGACAGGCTGGTTCACACATGTACAGGGTGTATATGATGGTGATTCTGAAGCTAGTTTCACAGCAAGCGGAGCGCTTGAGGCGACAGTTACTCACTGGGGAGTGAATCCATGGGACATCCTGCTATTCCAGGATGCAGTGAATGTTGCAAAAGGAGAAACATATATCGTATCCTTTGTTGCTAAAAGTGATATGACTCGCTCAATAGAAGTCGTTGTCGAGAATAGCTCATATGTGCGCTCGCTTAATCAGTTAGCAGAGTTAACTGAGGATATAGCGGTATATAGCTTTGAATTTACAATGGAGCGGGATGAACCAGTTCAGCTTAAGTTTTTATTAGGCAAGCCAACTGGAACTGCAGATGCACCTAACGAACATCATATATATATTGATAATGTGCAATTTGAGCATAAGGATGCACGTGCAGCTACAGGTGAGCTGGCAAGAACTGAGCATAATATAGAATAGCAATTTGTACTGCAATTGATAACAGGAACTTCTTGCACACGTAATAGGTGTGCAGGAAGTTTCTTTACTTTTGTGCTAGACATAAGCACTTTATAACTTTGGGAAGTTTAAATTAAATATGGTAAAATATTGGTGATATTAAATGTTACGAATAATTATGCTTCTATGAAAGTTATAAAATGAAAGAGTTTATTTGATAATAGAGCAGCGGGGAGGAAATGTAGTATGAACGAAAAAAATACATCGCTGTTTATGCCTATGTTTATGATAGCCGTTCCAATTCTTTTTGTTGTGATAACAGCCTACTTTACTGAGGAGATACTTACGCAAATCAATGTTGGCATTATTATCTTTTTATTATTAATTATCCTATATCGTTTGCATACTATCTACAAATTGCTGAAGGAGAAGAAGAAATGATTCCAGCAGCTTCATTAACTGTTAGCGATAGCGAAGGATTAGACATTTTAATCCTTAGTTATCGCTTTTTGCTTTTAACAAAGCAATAAAAGTCAAGAAATTAATTCTGCTTTATAATATCTTAAAGGTAAGGAGGTTCACGATATGAGCTACAGCCCCATCATTCAAAAAACAATTGAACATATTGAAATAAATTTACACGAGGAGCTATCTTTAGACAGCGTAGCTCAGTTTGCAGGCTTTTCGAAATACCATTTCTTGCGCATTTTTCAAAAGGAAGTTGGAGTAACTGCTTCTGAATATATACGCTATCGCAGAATTTCTAATGCAGCAAACTTGTTGCTTCATACAGATGAAAAAATTATCGATATTGCTTCTTACTATCACTTTGAAACACAGGAATCATTTACGCGTTCGTTCAAAAAGTATTATCAATTACCGCCAGGACAATATCGAAAACTTATGGGTAAATTAATGTTACAGAAGGAGGAAACTGCTGTGAAAAATGAGCAGAGCGTTAAAGGCTGGAGTTTAAGCGGAAGTCATCCGTTTAATTATCAAATGGGTATCGATCGGGAAACGGTTCATAAGGGGAAAGCGTCTGGATATTTAAAATCCGTAGCTGTGCAATGGAAGGAAGAATTTGCAACGATGATGCAACAGTTCAAGGCAGAAAAGTTTTTAGGCAAACGCATCAAGCTTTCAGGTTTTATTAAATCAAAGGATATTGAAGGATTTTGTGGATTTTGGATGCGTGTCGACGATGCTTTTGGTGATGTATTGCAATTTGATAATATGAGTGATCGACCGATTGTAGGAACCAATGAGTGGAATCATTATCACATTGTGTTAGATGTGCCTAGCAATAGCGCGCTCATTGCTTTTGGGATATTGCTATCTGGAAACGGACAGGTATGGATTGATGAATTAAAATTCGAAGAAGTTGATAAACAAACTCCTACTACAAATATAGATTTTTCAGCCCAACTATTAGATGAACCTGTTAATTTATCATTTGAGGAATAGCCATATCGTTTTATAATGCTCAGAAAGGGACTGAATGTTATGATATTTTGCCATTACTTTCAGTTCCTTACATAATGATATTGTAGTTATACAAGCAGTTCTGGAATATTCCTACCTACATTAAATTTTAAAATTAACTCCTTCATTATACCACTATCACTTTTGTCGCAAATAATAGAAAAATATAATATAACTCTCAATTAATTACTATATTTTTATTTTTATCCCCATTATTTTTGATAACGTACAATTAAGTTCGCAAATATAAAAAAGGAAAAGTCATCGGTACCTCCGAATTGGTAAGTGTCGAGCAAACCAGAAGGAGAGATAACCGATGACCTACCCTCATTTTAATGGAAACTTAGAACAAATGCTATTGCAATTTATGTCGGAGCAGGACCCGATGTTATCGATGCTACAATGGCTATGTGAGCAACTCATGGAAGCAGAAGTTACAGCGAAAGTACAAGCTCAAAAATCTGAGCGCACAGATAGCAGAGAGGCTTACCGATCAGGCTACCGTGTGCGTCGTTTTGACACGCGTATGGGTACGATGTATCTCTTTGTTCCGAAGTTGCGGAAAGGAGGCTATGTGCCGTTCTTTGTCACAGAGAAATCACGTTCAGAAACCGCCTTGCTTCAAGTGATTCAGGAAGCCTATATTCAAGGCGTATCCACGCGCAAGATCAAGAAGCTTGCAAGCTCATTAGGCATTGAATCCATTTCAGCTAGTCAAGTCTCTCATATTACCAAAGAGCTCAACGAGCAAGTAGAAGCCTTCCGCAACCGTCAATTAGCCGACACATATCCTGTGCTGTGGGTCGATGCCTTGTATGAGAAAATTCGTGATGGGCATCGTGTCGTAAACATGGCTGTGCAGGTTGTCATCGGCATGGATCTAGAAGGTAAACGTGAGATCTTAGCGATTGAACCGATGCTGGAAGAGTCCGAAGCGACCTACAAAACGCTCTTTGAAGGACTAAAAGCTAGAGGGCTACAAGACGTTTGGCTTGTCGTAAGTGATGCTCACAAGGGGCTCTCTAAAGCCATTCGTGAGTCATTCCTTGGTTGTTCTTGGCAACGTTGTAAAGTTCATATGATGCGCAATGTCTTAGCGCATATTCCAAGTCGTGACAAAGAGAGATTTGCTGCTAGACTAAAACAAATCTGGTTACAACCTGATTACCAAACTGCTTTATCTTACGCTGAGCATCTCATGGATACGGAGGAAAAACAGTATCCTGCTGCGATTCAAACGTTAGAGGAAGGACTTGAGGATACCCTGCAATTCTTCCACTTTGAAGAAATGGACAGTCGTAAAATATCCTCTACCAACCTACTTGAACGCTTAAACAAAGAGATACGAAGACGTACGCGTGTAGTGGGGGTATTCCCCAACCAGGACTCCTACATTCGCTTAGTCACTAGTTATCTGATCGAGTACAGTGAGGAATGGTCTAGTGGACGTTCCTACATTCATCCTAAGATTATTCAACAAATTCAAGAAAAACGACTACTTGCTGCATAAACCGATGTGAGGTACTGATGCTTTTTGCGAACTATATTTGACACTAACTTATTTTTCCTCATATTAGTTATTAAATGGATAATAGTTGAAATTGATTAAATAACTATAAAATACGATAGATTGTAATATGAAGTGCGACACCTAAAAAAATAACCCATGACGAAAACTCGTGTAGAATGAAGTTACCACACACCATCTACAAGGAGGCTCGTCATGAGCTATACACATCTTACCATAAACGAGCGTATAAAAATAGAAACATTATTTCATTTAGGCTGGAGTGCGAGAGCCATTGCACAGCAGATCAAACGCCATCATTCTACGGTGTCTCGTGAGCTTCATCGTTTGAATACCTCGTCTTCTGCTTATGAGGCTAGCGATGCGCAAGCAGATTACCAGCGCAAACGCATGCAAAGCAAGCCTAAAGGGAAGTGGACGAAAGAAAGAGAACATTACCTTACTCAAACCTTGGCTGCAACGTGGTCCCCAGAACAAATTGAAGGGCGCATGAAACAAGACTATCCTGAGCAAGCGGTATCCTTCAAAACCATTTACCGCTGGATTTACCAAGGTAGGCTAGTCCAAGGGAACACCATCTTCTTACGACAGAAGGGAAAGCGTAGAAAGCCTCGTGAAAGCAGAGGTCGCTTTAATCTCGGGTTATCCATCAGGCAACGTCCAAAAGAAGTGAAGCAACGTGAATCCTTTGGTCATTGGGAGCTTGATACTGTCGTTTCTAGCCGTGGTAAAAGTAAAGGCTGCTTGGCTACTTTTGTTGAGCGAAAAACACGCTATTACCACGCTGTAAAAATGCCAGACCGTTCAGCGGCATCTATGGAGCAAGCGGTTGCTACGGTGCTAGAAGAACTCGCGTTGCCTATGCTCACAGCTACCGTTGACCGTGGAAAGGAATTCGCCTGCCATCAAGCATTGTTAGAAGAGCATGGCTTGACGGTATACTTTGCTGATCCATATTCATCTTGGCAAAGAGGCAGTAACGAAAATGCAAATGGACTTCTCCGAGAATTCTTTCCTAAGAAGTACGACTTAAACACCGTTGATCAAGCTGAACTTCAATGTGCTTTGGATTTAATTAACCATAGACCACGCAAATGTCTGAATTGGAAAACTTCTCATGAGGCAGTTATGGAAGAGTTGTCGCACTTAGCTTGACAATCTATCATACAAAATAATTTCCTTTTAGTGGGTTTTATATATGAATAGTGATAAATAAAGCATTATTATAATATTCATTGACATTGTCATGTTTTTTTGGAAAATGATAATATTATCCTATTATTTGTTTGATTTATATATCTATAGTCCTATATTTGCTTTTGTAAAAACCGGAATTATGGTAATGGGTTATGTGATATTCTGTATTTATATGGAAGAGAGGACATCGTTGTGAGTACATCTTGGTTAAAAAGAATCAGTTTATTTACTTTATGTATTGCGTTTGCTATCGTTAGCGTTCCTGTCTCAGTTTCAGCGCAAAACAATTCCCAAAGTAAAAATGTTTGGGATACGTTAAATTTATCTTAGAAAAATGATTTAGTTAAGTTTTTAAGCTATTTTAGTGATGGTGACATAGTTGATATGACTCGTCTCTCTGATGGCGATATAATGAAATACATTCAATATTCTGATTACTATACTAATTTTATGTCCAATGCCGCTGTTCTTAATAAAAGCAGTAAGGAACTCTTTTATATAGGGCAGCAATACGAATACGCGTGGGATTTTTATCCATACAATTTTGATGTTATTAATCATTGGAGTCAAACACTATTCGGCAGAACATTATCCAAAGAAAGCAATAGTTATGGTTACTATATAGAAAATACTCTGTATCTTCCTTCATTAGAGTTAGGCGGTACATGGTTTACAAGTTCTTATCAGCCATATTCTTTGAAGGAACTAAAGGATGATTTTTATCTAGTCAATTTCGATATCTATTACACTGAAAAAGAATTTGAAAATTATGCAGAGCAGCTTAAATTTGCTAATCTAGCAAAACAAACGAAATCAACTTGGTCTGCCAAAGAAGTTGCAATTTTTGGCGATAAAATAGGGATTGGACAGGCTATTGTCAGAAAAAAAGTTGTCGACGGTAAAGTTGAATGGAATATGTATAAATTGCAATACTCTTATGACTCTAAGGACATATCGTTGTCAGATACTAAACTTAATATGTATTTAGATGATTGGGGATCACGTACAAAGCCTTCCTCATGGGCACAAGCAGAAGTGGCAGAATCAATTAAATTAGGCTTAGTACCAAGTTCTTTGCAAGACTGGTATACCGATAATATTAATCGCGCACAATTCAGTCAATTATTAGTGCAATTCATGACTAAGAAAACAGGTAAGAGCATCGATACGATTTTGCAGGAACAAGGCGTAGTGAAAAATAGCAGCACATTTAGTGACACACAGGATAGAAATGTACTAGCGGTAAGCGCACTTGGCATTATATCAGGCAGAACTAAGGGTAAGTTTGACCCACAAGGCTATGTTACATGTGAAGAGGCAGCAGCTATGTTATCAAAAACTGCAATGTTGCTCAGCTCTAAGCCAGGAAAAGGAACAAAGGTTGCTGATAACAGTAAGCAATATAATTGGGTAAAAGATACAATTAATGTTGTGGCTTCACTTTCTGGTGCAAGTGTTAAAGGAACTGGAAGCAGCGGAATTGAAAGCAGCAGTTTCAAAAACTACTATACGAAGGAACAAGCATATATTACAGTTAAAAGACTATACAATAGTTTATAAGATAGATAGAAAAAGCATGAGTTCGCATATATCGGCTCATGCTTTTTTATTTCGTTAAAAAATATAAATAAGCAGACTAAGCGTAAATTTAAGCAGGCTAGTACGATTAGCGATTCATATACCGAACGTGCTTGCCTTGTCTTGAGTTGCATATGCTTTCCCATCCTCATAAACATCAAATAACAGTATGCTGACAAAATATCGGCTAGCCTCAACCCATTGATTATAGATGCCGCCTTGCTCCTCAACAATTGATTTCACATTGCGAATCCCTATTCCTTCCCGTAGTCTGCTCCTCCTAGTTGCTAATTCTCTCGTATCAAATGGATTGGAAATCTCAATAAGCAGGTTATTATCAAATTGCTTTATAAGCAAAGAAATTTCTTTTTCTTCAGTATTAACTACCCGTTGCAAGGCATGGATGGAGTTATCGACTAAATTTCCGAGTACAACTGCTAAAACATCTGTATCAAGCCGCAAATTTTCAGACAGAAATGCTTTAACATTTAGCGTTATACCATTGCTTTCTGCGATTGATTTTTTCTCATTAAGGAAGTAGTTTAAGACATAATTATTTGTAAAAAATTGATGCTGATATTCAATCTTTTGAACTGAATGCTGTAAATAGCTTTGTGCTCCAGTAACATCCCCGTTATTTAACATGCCAAGCAATACAAGATATTGGTTTTTTAGATCATGCCTCATACTGTAGAGCTTCGCTTGGGAATGCTTTAATTGCTGGAAATAGTTTAGTTCTGCCTCAAAAACTTGCTTCTGTGTTGTGACTTATTCAAGCTTTTGATAATAACGTCTAAGGATAATGTGAAGATAGAGTATACATAGATTTAAGTAAATAATAAATATTGCTACAAGTATCGCGATCAATTTAGGTTGATTGATAACTTCTACATGTGTAGTCACTGAGGAGATCAGCAGTATGATTGATAAGGAATAGAAATAACGGTCATTTGCCAAAAGAGATTGACCGGTTTACTGGTTTGACGAGTTTCCATCATAACATCTCTCTTAACTTCATTAGAATTTGATTTTTTGCTGTTTCCATAAACTTGCGGCTGATTGGAATTTCAATCATTTGCTCATCGTTAATTTTCAATGTTACTGCAAGACTGCTTACTTTTTTTACATGTCTAACATTGACGATAAATGAGTGATGAACCTGCACAAACTGATCAGTTAATTTAGGTAATAGCTCCTTTGTTTTCAGTAGTGATTCATACGTACCATAGGTTGTATGAATCCGAACCTTTCTCCTGTCTTTTTCAAAGAACATAATTTCACGAAAATTAACGCTGAACACATTTTTGTTAAAGCTAAAGAGAAATTTGCTGTCATCTACATCTAAATATTTTAAAGCTCGTTTTAAGGCAGGGAATAGATTTTCCTCTGTTATTGGTTTTAAAAGATAATCAAAGGTGTTGACCTTAAATGCCTTTTCCATATATTCGTTGTAGCTTGTAACAAACATAATTGGACAAGTCGTATTGCTTTCTCTAATCATTTCAGCAATCTCTAGTCCTGATAGATTTGGAAACTCGATATCCAAAATAAATAAATAAATCATAGGTTTGCAGTTTTAGAGCTTCTATTAAACGATAAGGATTGTAGTACATGTCGATTTCAAATATGTTATCATCATACGCTAACATCAAATCCTCAACAGCTTTAGCAAAAGCAGGCTCATCATCACAAATTGCTACTCGTATCGCCATCGTTTCACTCCTACTGGATACTGCTTTAATTTCGCAAAATATGTAATTAATTTCAAATTTTAAAGCAATTAATAGGTTTATTCAATGTTAAACGTTACATTTACTTTGCTGTTTATTACATGCGCGCTACAGCTAAAAATTCTCTTGTATATTGTTGATAGTTGTTTAATCTTAAACAATCATTACCTCAAACTAATAAACAATTACGAGAGGAGAATCGAATAATGGGAACAGTTGCAAACAATATTGTCATTTCCAATCTATGTAAACGATATGGACATATCGAAATTTTAAATAATGTATCGTTTGAAGCCAAGCAGGGAAGAATCACTGCATTTCTTGGTCCTAATGGCGCGGGGAAAAGCTCGACGCTGCGTATTCTGCTAGGACTTGATCGGTCGGAAGGAACAGCAACCTTTGCTGGGAGACCATATGTTTCATTGAAGGATCCATTGACTGTAGTTGGAGCAGCATTTGATGGAATAGGAGGACCTCCTTCGAGGCGAGTTAAGACTCATTTAAAAATCATCGCAAAAAGCAATAATATTTCTTCTCATCGTGTGACTGAAGTATTAAACATCGTTGGTTTATCTGGCAAAAGCAAGGCAAGGCTTGGAACGTGATCATTGGGCGAGGGACAACGACTTGGACTTGCAGCGGCGCTTTTGGGAGAACCGCAATATCTTGTGCTTGATGAACCAACGAATGGACTCGATCCAACAGGAATACGCTGGTTCAGAGGTTTTATTCGGCAGTTAGCAGATAAGGGGAAAACGATTTTGCTGTCCTCCCATTTGCTTTCTGAAGTAGAGGCTGTAGCAGATGATGTTGTTATTATTTATAAAGGTAAAATTATTGCTGCTGGTGAGCTTCAACAGATTAAGAAAAACATTGAATCGTTAGAGGAATTGTTTTTTTCTCTAACGGAAGGAGAGACACGGCATGAGCAGCACAATTAGAGTGGTAATTGTTGAACTCCATAAGATATTTTCATTACGTATGTGGTGGGTCATATGTATATTAGTACTTGCAGTTCAGCCGATACTTGCCCTTATCAGTGCAAAAAACTTATTGGTCATTGGATTAGATGCGACGCCAGAAACGCATCCGATATTAGCAGCAGCTATACCGCCGCTAGATTATATCGGCTTTGAAGTTGCGCTATTTGGAATTATGCCAATGATTATATTTGGCGGGTTGCTTGGCGCAACTGAATTTCGCCATCATAGTTTACGGACAACATTGTTATGTCAAAGTAATCGTAACAAGGTGTTCTGTGGAAAAATTTTAGCACTGCTGCTTAGCACCGCAATTCTCTCGCTTATCTCTATCTATGTAACGATTGCTGTAACACATGCTAGTTTGGGAGAACTTGGACTGCATCCGATTAAGTTAAGCTCAATCGCATTTCGATTTATCGGCTACTCCTTGCTGGCTTGGGTGCTGTTGACATTGCTGTCCTTTGCTATCGGTATGCTATTTCGCACTGCTATCGTTCCGTTAGCATTTTTAATCCCGCAGGTATACGTTTTAGGAATTTACTTAGAAACGTGGGATTGGGGAATATACTTTCCTGTAACAGCAAGTAATATGCTCTTTGCTTCACCCACTGATGCTTTTGAGCATGATCCGATACGAGGCGGGACTGTTCTGCTGACATGGGTGATTACAGCGGTAATAGCTTCGTACATCGTTTTTAATCGCAGTGATGTAGG
This sequence comes from Paenibacillus sp. plas6, assembly GCF_057221655.1. Lineage (NCBI taxonomy): Bacteria > Bacillati > Bacillota > Bacilli > Caryophanales > Paenibacillaceae > Paenibacillus > Paenibacillus sp. plas6. Next base: position 2,630,343 of record NZ_CM170151.1, read on the forward strand.
AGGTAAATATTAATGATTGCAGCAATAAGTAGTGAAACGACTAAATTTTTTTCCTATCCATGGTGCGTTGCAGGCATAGCAGGGGCGTTTATGATTCCTATCCTTTATTTATTAACGTTAAACGTCTCTATTACGGATTGGGAGCAGCAAGTCCATTCTCTTTGCTTGCAGGCGCTCTATTTAGGACAAGTAGGCATTATTGTCGCTGGTGCGGGCTGCTTTGGGCAAGAATTTACGCATTCTGCTTTAAGAACGACGCTGCTTGCTTTGCCCGCAAGATTAACATTATTAAGTGCAAAGTTTTTCAGCCTAACAATGATTGTTATCTGTACAGGCGTGGCGGCAAGTGCAACTGTTATATTAACATTGTTAATGCAAATCGATGTGGACTGGCCTTTTACTTTCAACGTTGACTTGTTTGTCAGCATATCACTCGTCATTCTGAACTGGATACAGTTAGCCTGGATTATCGCTTGCCTTTCGATATTAACGAAATCGCTTGTTGCACCAATTGCGATTGGTTTGCCGCTACTCTTAGGGATGAGTCAATTGTTATATTCATTTATTGATTTAGCTAAATACGTGCCTCCGCTTGCGACAATGAATCTATTTTTTATTGCTGAGCTGGAGAACTATTTATCTAAATGGTTTGGTTTAGCGGTGCAATTTGCTTGGCTTGTCATATTTGTCGTGATCTCATTTTCGTTGTTTTTAAATCGAAGTGTTCGTTAGAAATTTATGTAAAGATAATTGAGAAGTTTATTGCCTATAAAAAATGTATATCACTCATCATTGCAATCAAAAAGATTCTGGGTATAAACGATTTATGAAATACTATCTATGAAAATGTGTTTATGTAAGATAAAACGTGAAATGAATAAGAGGCACGGATTGAAAAATGAAGGTAATGTTCAAAAGTTAAAGAATTGAAGTCGAGCAACTGTGAGAAAATAGCTCAAGCAGATTGTTCGGCTTACTTAGCTTGTCCTTGTATTTAATGTTAGTTCTGATTTCACCATATATAAATTCAAGGAGTATCTTTTAAAAGTTACAAAATATCATAGTAGATGTCCTTATAGTAGGATGTTAGTATAGAAGTAGTATTTATAGTACAATGACAATAGATTGATATTTTTAAAATTATTACATAATAAAGGGTTATGAGTTATGAATGAAACTTCTGTTGAAATGGCTGTTAACCATCAAACCACTACCTTTACTCAAGGCATAAAAGATTGTATTCCGACCTTAGTCGGTTATTTAGGAATTGGTTTTGCGGCTGGGGTGGTAGGAGCATCTTCGAATTTAAGTATATTAGAAGTCGGGCTATTGTCGGCGCTAGTCTATGCGGGAGCATCACAATTTATTATTTGTGCTTTATTCGTAGCAGGCAGTCCGATCTCTGTCATTATCGGCACTACATTTATTGTAAATGTGCGTCATCTGCTGTTATGTATGACATTAGCACCTCATTTTTCTAAGTATTCACTATGGAAAAATATTGGAATCGGTGCTCTAGTTACCGATGAAACATTTGGGGTAGCCTCTCATAAAATTGCCACTAATCAAAGTATGAGCGACTCTTGGATGAATGGGCTAAATATTACGGCTTATATTTGTTGGATTGCTTCTAGCATGGTAGGGGCAGTGCTTGGTAAATGGATTGCTAATCCAGAGGCGTTAGGATTGGACTTTTCCTTAACAGCGATGTTTATTGCTCTGCTCGTACTGCAGCTGCAAACGATCGAGCAAGGCAAGCTGCGCTTATATTGCACGCTAATTGCTTATGTTGTGGTGAGCATGGTCATTTTAAGTATGTTCATGCCTTCTTACATAGCAATTCTTATATCAACTATTATTGGTGCTACGATTGGAGTGTTGAAGGACAATGAGCGTTAATTTATCACTGCTACTCATTATAGTCGGCTGTGCAATTGTAACGGTTATTCCAAGAGTTTTACCATTTATTATGATTCGCGGTATTACTTTGCCGCCTAAATTAGTGAAGTGGCTTTCTTTTATTCCGATATGTATTTTTACTGCGCTTATTGTCGATAGTATGCTTGTTCAAACATCATCAACTTTAAGCTTAGATTGGTATGTTGCCATCGCTATCTTGCCGACTTTGCTTGTTGCCATATGGACAAAAAGTCTATCATTAACGGTTATTGTTGGCGTCATCACGATGGCGATTATTCGTTTATTTTGATATGCTTATTAGCTGAGCTTAGGGAGGACTAAGCACTTAGAAAAAGTAAAGAAATCTGTAAAAAAGCCAAGTGCTGGAAAGATTTGTGCTAGAGTTAGTTTCTAGCATAACTTATGCAGTACTTGGCTTTTATCATTTTAATAGATTTAGTTATTTTCTTACCGCTGTCACTACTGACTTATTTCAAACCGCAAGAGCTGTATAGCTCATCAATGGAACGGTACCGCCATTGCTTCATAATTTCATTAAATGTTTGCACTCCACTTTGCTTTTCGCTCGTCCCATTAGGAAATTGATCTAATATATAGACATAACCTTCGAGATCAGTAACGGAAGCTTGATCGGATACATGACAATAATTTTGAAATTGCTTATTTTGAATCGCCTGCTGAAGAGCGTTAAGAACGACGATAATCATATTTAGCTTTGATGAATCACGTTTGTTAAGTTGTTCTTTAAGCTGTCCACCAGTATATTGTGCGATAGTGAGGTTGCTTAGTAAGTGATCGCGAATTTGCTCTGGAATGTTAGCTCCGTTAATATTATCTGCTATTAACTGATTTAACTGTTCCACAATATTGCTGTATTGTACGCCAAAAGTTTCACGAAGCTCGTTTCGATTGGCTTTAAGGCTATGAGTTGCACTGTACCAGGCAATGAAAAATATAATGGTACATAGCAATAATAGTATGGATAACAGCTTCCATACATTGATTTTTCTTTGAATATGTACAATCTTTGGTTGATGTATGGTTGGCATGAAGCACCCTCCTAATGGCCTTATATAATAGAAACGTTTTAGCGTCGCTTAATGTTTCAACAGGAGGGTGCGCATTACGTAGTTTATTGGTTAGGTATATTGTTACCGCTTGTGAATTATGACTTATGACTGTAAATCCAAGCTGCAATGTCCTGTAAAACCTGTTGTTCAATGTTTTGTGGCACTTTGTATTCTTGCTTTGCTTTTAGGATGTGATTGTAAACATAAGGCATAAAGATATGATTTAAGCCCTCATAAAGCTTAAAGGTCACATTTGGTTTATCGCCGAGCAGAGCTATATATGCATTAAAATCCTTTTCGAGCGACACCTGAAAATCACTGTCGCCTTGCATAATAAGAATTGGCTTAGTTAATTTTTCTAAATACTGACTTGCTGGACGTTCTCCCATCTCCTTGAAATAATATGCCCGGACATTTCCCATAATTTTCGTTTCCATTGCTTGCTCGTCGCTTAAGCGATATATTTTGCTCAGCTTGTTAGTGAAAGCAGCGATTTGCTTTTTGGCAATCCAGCGCAGCAGCTTATTAAGCGAGGCTAACACTTGATCATTTTGATCTAACATAATTTGCTCCAAGGTACGGAGAGAGCCAGCCATAATAATTATTCCTGCGAAATTTCCACCCTCAGCATCAATTCGCGGAGCGAGCATGCCGCCCATACTATGCCCGATAACATAAATGCTGTCACTAGCAATTCGCGGCTCATTACGCAATACATCAGCCGCTAGCACAGCATCCTCGATAGTTTCCTCCTTAACACTAATTGCTGGATTATTTTTTAATTGCTTTCCATAAATGAAAGTGCGCTTATCATAGCGAATGGAGGCGATGCCAAGCTCAGCTAAGCCATGAGCCAGTTGCTTAAAAAAGCTGTTACCGCCAACCTTTGCATCCATATTGCTAGGTCCAGAACCATGTACAAGCACGACTGCTGGAACTGGTGTGTTTGTGCTTGCGGTATCAGGCAATGTTAATTTTCCGTTCAATGGAAACTGGCTGCTTTCGCCAACAATAATGTTTTGTTCAATCATGACGATCTTCTCCTTTATTAACTATCGTTTACGGGGGAGTGGACTTATATTAAAGCTGTTTTATTGAAATTAAGGGCGGTGCTTTATACATCTTTTAGTTAGCGCTTATTCCTTGCACTCAGTGCCTGGTATAACAATATTGGCAATCGTTCTAAGTTTTCTACCTGGACGCGGTTTGTTTTCATTTGCTTTCATAATGAGCACGCCGATTTGTCCCATAAGCTCATGAAACTCCTCATCATCTAAATACAATGCAGCTTGGCGATAAGAAACACCATCTCGATAAAAATCAACATCCTCTTGATGAACATAGCGTTCAAATTGAGCGAGTAAATGAGTTGTAAAAGTAAAAAAGGCTTGTGTATGCTCCTCCGGTGTCATGCTTGCTATTTGCTCTGGTGAAAAGCTTGCTTGCTTAAGTCTGTATGTTTTTTCAACTGTTCCGCGAATACGCTGCTCAGAAACAACCTCGATAACATCGGCTTTAAGCAATGTTGATATATGACGATACAGGCTTGCTTGCGGAACATCCTGAATCATTTCACTAATTTGTGCAGAGGTTAATTGCTTATCTGGCATAAATGCTTGAATAATACGCATTCGAATCGGGTGGATTAATAAATCGACGGTAAGTGACATAATTGCTACCTTCTTTATTTATATTATTATCAATAATGATAATAATATAAAAAATGAGAATTGTAAATGCCTGAAACCTTCAAAAATGATAAAGCCGCAAACTGAGCTTATTAAATAAACTCAGTTTGCGGCTTAATGCTGTTAAGTTATTTCCTCTTGTTCATTAGCATGCAGCTGCTGATATTGTGAAGGAGTCAGCTTCTCATATTGCTTGAACAGCTTGGAAAAATAAAGCGGATCATCAATACCAATTGCTTTAGCGACCTTGTTTACAGGTATTTGCTGGGACAGTAATAGTTTAGCTTGCTCTAATCGTACTTTTATAAGATAACTTAACGGTGATATGCCATGAACGGCCTTGAACATTTTACATAAATGACTGCGATGGTAACCAATTTTACTCGCCAGATCATGAATCGTGATTGGATACATGTAGTTATAGTCGATATAGCTTGTAATTTCATCCACTGCTATTTGAGAGGGGGAACGTTTAGGCATAATCGTTTTTTGACGTTCTCGTTCCTCACAATAGCAGGCTAGTAATTGCTGCAAGGTGCTTGTTGCTTGCAGGCGATGTGTAAATGTGCCCGCCTCCACATGTTCGCGTATGTTATGGAATAAAGGTAAGATTTGCTCGACAGGCAGATTATAAACAATCGGTTGCTCCGGTGTAATATAAAGCTTTTTTAGCAGGTTACTAAATCGGCTCCCTTTAAAAGCAACCCAGCAATAGCGCCATGGCTCTTTTTCATCTGCAATATATTGCACAGATTCATCAGGAAAGATAAAGAAGCTGTCCCCACTTTGCAGATGATACGTTTTTTTTCGCACTGTCATTGAGCCTTTGCCGTGAATGACATAATGCACCAAGTAATAGGGATGAATAAGCGGTCCCATCGAATGCAATGAGTTTGTTTGTGATATTCCCGAAAACATAACCTCGTCAATTTGCGAATCAAAGTCAGAAATCGTTGTAAAATGTTCTACTTTTTCAGACATGCGGACTTCTCCTTTTATGCAACATTTATACATGTATTCCATTTTAAATGTCCATATGCGATGTAAGTGATTACATTTATAGTATAAGTATAACAACCCAATTAAATCAACGAATTTAAGCGCTGTGAAAGGAGAATGAAGTGATGTCAAAAATAACTTTTTTAGGTGCAGGAAGTACAGTCTTTGCAAAAAATATACTAGGAGATTGTATGCTTGTACCATCGCTTCAAGGCTTTGAAATAGCTTTATTTGATATTGATCCTGTTCGTTTGCAAGAATCCGAGCTAATTTTGAGTAATGTTAAAGCTGTTACAGGCAGCAAATGTACAATAAAAGCATACTCAGATCGCAAGGAAGCACTGCGTGGAGCAAAATATGTAATCAATGCGATTCAAGTGGGTGGCTACGATCCATGTACGATTACAGATTTTGAAGTTCCAAAAAAATATGGTCTTCGCCAAACGATTGCTGACACAGTCGGAATTGGCGGAATATTCCGAAATCTAAGAACGATTCCAGTAATGATGGATTTTGCAAGAGATATTCAAGAGGTATGTCCAGATGCCTTATTCCTAAATTACACAAATCCTATGGCTGTATTAACGAATGTGATGAATACGTATGGCGGAGTTAAAACAGTTGGTTTGTGTCATAGTGTGCAGGTTTGCGTTAGTCATTTACTCAAAGACCTTGGCATTGAGGAGACAGGCATAAAACATAAAATTGCTGGTATCAACCATATGGCTTGGCTGCTTGAAATTACGAAAGATGGGGAGGATCTATATCCAACCATTAAAAAGCTTGCCAAAGAAAAGCAAAAAACAAAGCATCATGATATGGTGCGTTATGAGATTATGGACAAATTCGGTTATTATGTGACAGAATCAAGTGAGCATAATGCTGAGTATCATCCGTATTTTATTAAATCTCGCTATCCTGAATTAATTGATAGATTTAATATTCCACTAGATGAATATCCACGTCGTTGTGTGGAGCAAATTAAAAATTGGAAGCAAACGAAGGAATCCATTATTTCAAATTCCAACCTTGGTCATGAACGTACACATGAATATGCTTCATATATTTTTGATGCTATCGAAACGAATGTGCCATTTAAAATTGGCGGCAATGTAATGAACACTGGTTTAATTACGAATTTGCCTAAAGAGGCTTGTGTCGAAGTTCCTTGCCTAGTCGATCAAAATGGCATTCAGCCAACCTATATCGGAGATTTACCGCCGCAGCTAGCAGCGCTTAACCGTACAAATATTAATACACAACTGCTAACAATTGAAGCTGCAATGACCTTGAAGAAGGAGCATATTTATCATGCTGCTCTATTAGACTCGCATACAGCTGCAGAATTATCCATCGATGATATTGTTTCTTTATGCGATGATCTCATCGAGGCACATGGTGATTGGCTGCCTAAATTTAAATAAACCTAATAAAATTATAAAGAGAAGCAGTCCGCAGAAGTGAACTGCTCCCTGTCAAGTAGACAGTAGAAATAACAAAAATCGTAATGTCTGGACTCCGTTAATTACGGGGTCCATTTTTATGCTGCATTTTCAAGCTGCTGACGGTAGGTCATCGGAGGCAGCTTGTTTAACCTTTTCTGTCTACGCTTGTAATTGTAAAAGTGTATGTAGTCCTCAATTGCCTTAGCAAGGCTTTCGTAATTCTCAAAATGTCCGTTCAGGTAGTACATCTCACATTTGAGGATGCCCCAGAACCCTTCCATTGGGCCGTTATCGATACAACGACCTACACGCGACATGCTCTGCGCCATCCCCGCCTTGTCTAATCTGGCTTTAAATTGTTTGCTGGTATACTGAAATCCCCTGTCGCTATGAAAGATGGGGCGTGCATCAGGGTATCTGGATACGGCTAAGTCAAAGGTGTCGAATACTAGTCGGTTATTATTGCTCTTGCCCATGGCAAAGGAGATAATGCTGTTATCCTTCAGATCGAGAATCGCACTTAAATACAATTTTTCGTTATTGCCATACTTGAATTCTGTGACATCAGCTAACCATTTCTCATTTAGTTTCTCAGCCGTAAAGTCTCGATTCAATATGTTTTCTGCCGTAACCTCTGGTGTGAAACGCTGGTAATGTGGACGCTTTCTCCGGATCACCGCTTTGATGCCAGCTAGCTGAGTCAGGCGGTAAATTCGCTTGTAGTTGTACTGGGTCTCGTACCTTGCGTTCAGTTCATCTGTCAGTCGCCTATATCCATATATCCCATAAACTTCTGCGTAGATAGCCCCAAGCTTGTGGAGCAAGTCTTCATTCTCTCGCTCCCGAGCACTTTTTTCGCGGCGTAGCCATTTGTAGTAGGATGATCTGTTTAAGTCCAGGAACTCGCAAATCTTTGCGATCGGATATCCTTCTTGTTCATGAAGCTCTTTTACAACTAGGTAAAGCTTTTCCTGGCGTACTCCGCTTAGTACCGCCTCCTTTCGATTTCCTGAAGCTTTTTTAAGATCGCATTCTCCATTTCCTTTCGTTCGATTTCGGCTCTAAGCATTTTATTCTCTGCCTGTAACCGTTCGACTTCACTCATTTCGTCTAGCGTTTTACGTTTCCCCCGCCTGTCAATGAGTCCATCTACACCTCGTTCTTCGTATTTACGTACCCAGCTATAAATCTGTTGATAGGATACGTTGTACTTCTCCATGGTTAAGCCATAGTCTTTGCCTTTAGCTAAGCAGAAGCTTACCATTTCGATTCGCTCGTCCAATGTGGTAGCTCGTCCCTTGGTCATATAGAACCCTCTCCCTTGGCTTTTTTCCCATCGATCTATATGACCATTATTATACAACGTGATCCAGTTGCGAAGCTGTGTTCTACTACGGATTTTAAATTTCTTGCAAATCTCCTCCAGACTTCCTTCTCCACGAAGATATGCTTGGACCGCTGCGGTTTTCAACCCTGCAATATATCGTTTGTTTGTATTCGTAGTGAGAAGTCCTGATGGACCCATGGATTCATAATTCGCGATCCACTGCCGAAAAGTAGTTTTCCCGATTCCGTATTCACGTGCAATACTTCGTAGACTTCCTTGTCCACGGAGATATTTTTCTACTGCCTCTAATTTTAGTTCATAGCTAATTCCTTTTCCTTTTCTACTCATAGAAAACTCCCCTCAAAAGTAGTCCTGATTTTTGTTATTTCAGGTGTCTACTTTGAGGGGAGCATATCAAAGCAGGACTGCTTTTTTTAATTGACCTTACTTTTGCTTCCTGACTGACATCCGATACTCTCCTGGCGAAACCCCCATATACTTTTTAAAAGTTTCATAAAAACTAGGAGTATGTGTATAACCAACGGCTTCTGCAATGCTTGAAATTTTGTGGTTGCTTGTGCGAAGCAGCTCACATGCGGCTTGGATACGAGATGATTGTATAAAGCTCGAGAGATTCATTCCAGTGTGCTTAATGAACAGCCGTTGAAATTGTCGCTCACTCACCCCATACATAACAGCTAACTCATTTAGACTATATCCTTTAGCTAAGTTATTTTTAATCATATTAATCACTTCATCCATGCGATAAGTTGTTTGCTGAATATCATGCTGCTCATCAAACTCCCCATATTTTCTGGCAAATAGCACGAGTAGCTCAATTAGTAAGGCATATAAAGCCGCTTCCTGACCTGGTCGCATCATTGAGAACTCCCAATATAGCTTGCTAAAGAGTTGTTGAGCGTCACCTGCCTGATCCTTGGCATGAAAGATAGTAGGCAGAGAGAGTAATTGTGTTAACGACTTGCCGCCAGGAAAAATCATAAGCAACGGCGTCAATTGTTCAAGCTTAACGATGCAGTTATAGACGATCAGCGGATGCTTAGTTGATGAGGATGGTCTAAATACATGCGAAATACCGACAGGAATTAAAAATAAATCTCCTGCTTGCACCTCCATATATTGCTCCCCTGTATGATGAGTTCCTTTTCCTTCACTTACATAGCTTAGCTCAAAAAAATCATGGTAGTGTTCCGTCAATTCATAGGATTCTAAGTTGCGGTTAACATAAATCGCTAGCTCTTCTTGGAAATATTGCTCTCCGCTAAGCAATCGAACCGTACGCTTTACCACAAGCAGTTCTCCCTTACATGTAAATTCTATTAAATTCTAAAATGAAATGTCGTAAAAGCGAAGTAAAATGTCGTAATAGCATAGTCTTTTGCATTGTTAATCATTTTAGAATAGTGTCATTCAAATGACAACATTTAATGAAGTTAGATCCATGAAGTTAGAACAGTCAGATAGATTTTGCCAAATAGGAGAGGAGAGTAAATATGCTAAGAGATGAAACGTTTGTTTTGAAAGCACAGCAGCTCATTCCCAATTTACGTAAAACTGAGGTTAAGCCGCAGAGATTAATAGATGTTATCGCTGATGAGCAAGCATTTCAAGGCTGGAGAACAGAGCCAGCAATGACGATTGAACATTGGCAGCAAGGCAGCTATGGTAAAGGCGATCAATTTATTATTGACTTTGGCGATCATCAGGTTGGATATGTTACTTTGAAGCTACGGCCAGTAGGCAGTCCACCAGATGCGCCGCTAAAGTTAAAGCTGACATTTGGGGAGATGCCTTGCGAAGTAGCAGAATCCTTTGATAGCTATAACGGTTGGCTAAGCAGCTCTTGGCTGCAAGAGGAGTTAATGTTTGTTGATGTACTGCCTGCTGTAATTAAGTTGCCGCGCCGCTATTGTTTCCGCTATATCAAAATAGACGTACTCGATACTTCGGTAAAATATAAAATTGCGTTTGATGAAATAAGTGTTGAGACGGTTACGTCTGGCGATCGCAGTAAAGTTGAGCCATTGCGGGCTAACTTGCCGCAATATTTACACGATATGGATCGTATTGCTTTGAAAACAATGGAAGATTGCATGCAGACAGTTTTTGAGGATGGTCCAAAGCGCGATCGTCGTTTGTGGATTGGTGATTTACGCTTGCAGGCTCAGGTTAACTACTATACATTTAAAAACTATGACCTAGTAAAACGTTGCTTGTACCTATTTGCTGGAATGCGTCTTGAAGATGGGACAGTCGGGGCATGTTTATTTGAAAAACCATATCCGCATGTCGATGATACAAAGCTTTACGATTATGCCCTGTTCTTTGTAGCTACCTTGTATGATTACTATGAAGCAACGAAGGATATGGAACTGCTTAAGGAGCTTTGGCCTATTGCTATGGAGCAGCTAATACTTGGCATTGAGCGCTTAGATAAACGCGGTATTGTCAAGGATGATCCATCATGGTGGTGCTTTATTGATTGGCATGAAGAGCTCAATAAGCAAGGTCCTGCTCAGGCAGTATTAATTTATAACTTGAAGCGTGGCGCAAAGCTTGCTGCATTAGTTGGCAGTGAGCTGGAAAAGTCGCTCATTGCTGAAGCAATTGAACGTACTGCAAAAGCAGCGCTTGAGCATTTATGGGATGCTGAACAAGGCTTCTTCACAAGTGGTGAGCAGCGACAAATCTCTTGGGCGACCCAAGTATGGATGGTGCTAGCGGAAATTATGCCAACTGCAGAAAATGCTGCGCTATTAAATCGACTATTAACACAGCGTCCTGCTATTGGTATGAATACTCCTTATATGGTTCATCATTTGATTGAGGCATTGTTTATTGCCGAGCAGCAGGAGCGTGGTTTAGCTGAAATGAAAGCTTATTGGGGAGCAATGATTGAGGATGGAGCAGACACTTACTGGGAGCTGTATAATCCAAACAATAAAAAAGAATCTCCTTACGGCAGTAATCTTGTAAATAGCTACTGCCATGCTTGGAGCTGTACACCGTCATACTTTATTAGAAAATATATGATTGAGCAATGAATTTGCAAGAATGAACGTTTTATACGGCTATTTACTGAAATTATTATCTGGAGCATTTTCTTTGATTAAGAGAATGCTCCGTTTTTTTTATAGAAATTTTCCAATAAATTAGGAATTAATCCAATAAATCATGCACTTATGAAAAAATTGCATGTCAATTAAACTGTGAATGAAAGCGTTTTATATTGATTGATTACAGAAATACAGAAAAATAAGCTCAAGAAAGGATGAGTCTAGTATGAGTCGATTGTTTCAAGCGAGAGCAAGAAAAAAGGCACTAGCTCTACTATGTTCCTGTACACTCACTTTAGGCTTATTTACAGTGCCAGCCCCACTAGTTAGTAAAACAGAAGCAGCGGATGATGGCGAATCAGTTGTGTTTAAGAGACAAGTAGGCGGTGTTTTTGATGGAATGCCGTTGTTCAACGGTGATCCGCAGTATCTTGATCAGTTTGTTGATACGTTTTTTGAGTATACGGGTCTTGAAGGTCCTGCAGTGTATGTTACAGGCTCACGCAATCATTATACGCTTAAAGAGGGGCCAAATGCAGGAAAGACAATTCCGGGTGCTTTGTCAGCAGCTGATAATGTTCAGGGGGTATCGACAGATTTTCCAGCGTTAATCGGTCTAGGACAAACGTGGAATAAGGATCTTCTAGCTGAAGTTGGCGAAGTTATGGGTAGTGAAAAAATTAGTACGCTAAAAGTTAAGCAAGGAGAATCAAATATCCATGGCGGACCAAATGCTTCACTATCTGTAGCGTTCACCGTTGTAAGTGATTTAAGAATTAATCCGCTTAGTGGCCGTTTTGATGAAAGCTTTTCTGAGGATGCTTATATGGCATCACAACTCATTAACAGCATGGCTACCGGGTTAAGTGGAATTAATAAACCGGATAGTGATAACGGCTTTTGGATGCGAGCAGCGGTAGGAACGAAGCACTTTTCCGTATACAATGCTCAGTGGTATCGTTTTGGAGCTAATGTAAGTGCGAGTCCAAGAGCGATCTTTGAATACCACACGTTAAGCCCAATAAAGGCGTTAGCGACTGGAGCAGTAGCAGGGGTAATGACTTCTTATGGAACGACGAATGGAATTCCAAATATTATTTCTCCTTATCAACGCTATGCAAATTTACAATCTAAGTTCGGTGTTTATAGTTCGCCAGACTTTAATGCGGATAATCACGTATTTAACACCTCCATATCTAATGGATATGATACAAGTTATACGAAGGATCGGACAACAGCTACCGTGCTTATGGCACTCGCCAAATCCAATGCCGGAAGACCGTTTCCTAGTGAAGAAAATGCTGATCTTGATGTTGCTCAGTTAGTAGCAGCGGTGCGTTCAGGCATGTATGGAATTACAGAAGAGGATCTAATCGAAGCAGCTCGCCCTCACGTCAATCAAATGGTACGTTTAGGGATATTTAATGAAACGGATGAGAATGGAATCCCATTATATTACCCATTTGCTGAGGAGGCAGGGGATGTTAGAGAGGTTCCTGCAACTTACGCTTTGCCAGAGCATCAGGAGATTGCACTGAAAGCAGCTCAAGAAAGTATCGTATTGCTTAAAAATGATGGTACACTGCCGCTAGATCCTAATAAAAAAGCAGCAATCTCAGGCATGTATGCAGATGCTCGTTTTAAGACCACTTATTCAGTAGCAACGACTCCAAACATTGAAAATTCAGGAGAATCGCCGTTGCTCGCGATCATTAAACGTATCGGTCAACATAATGTGAATTATGATTTAGGCGGTAAAGTAATCGCACTAACCTCTGCAGCGAATAGACAAGTCGTGAGCGCAGATCCAGCAGCAGGAGAAGAAGGGGCACAGCTTGTTACAATAGATGAACCAGTAGATGTTACAAACAATAATCATCTATTCCGCATAATAGACCTAGGTCAAAACGGAATTAATTTATTATCTTTAGCAAATAACCGATTTGTAACGTCACCTTCAGGTAATGCGTCCGATCCAAGCAATTTAATCGTTAGTAATACGGACGCAACACCGCTTAATTTAACCAATAACGACTGGAATTTAGCAGAAATGAATGGGAATACAAGCACAATTCCGCCACGATTAAGAATGGAACGCAATGAGGACGGCACACTTTCATTTATTACTAATGGTTACCGTTCAGGATTCAGTGGTGAATTTACAGATTGGTATTACAGTAATGGTCGCATCGTGACCGTTGAAAATGGCAAATTAGTAGTGCCAACTACTCCGTTGGGTAATGCTGAAAATGCTGCTAATCGTCCGCCAGAAGTGAAGTTTGAAGAAACAGTTGTAAAAGAGGTAGGCGAGGATGCGGTACAACGTGCAGCATATGATGATTATGCTATTGTGTTTGTTGGAGCAATTCCTCGACATAGTGCTGGTGAAGGGTATGATCGTTCATCCATTTATATGGGAGAAGACGATTATGAGTTAGTAGAAAAAGTTTCTGCAGCCTTTGCCGAACAAGGAAAGAAAACGATTGTTGTTGTGAAATCAAGTTTTCCAGTTGGACTTGAAGAAATTCAAAACAATCCTAATGTTTCAGCGATCGTATATCAGCCATATGCTGGACAATACGATTCCTATGCATTAGCTCAAGTGCTATATGGAGACTATGCACCAACTGGTCGTCTGTCATCTACTTGGTATGCTGATATGTCGGCATTTGAACCTATCAATGATTATGTAATTCCTAACAGTTACTCCGATCATCAGCTTGGAGTTAATATTGATCCACGATATATGATAGATATGACAAATGGAGATCCGATTTCAGCTAAGCTAACGTACATGTATACGAATGCACCTGTTACGTATGAATTTGGTTACGGGTTATCATACAGTGAATTTGAGTACAGTAATCTTGTTGCACCTGAAAGTGTGAGCGGTCAACAAGCATTTACTATCTCTGTTGATGTTGAAAATATTGGTGATGTTGATACATCTGAAGTAGTTCAAGTTTATGTAAAAAACAACGATTCTGCCTATAAAGAGGCAGCACCAATTAAGAAATTAGCGGGATTCGAAAAAGTGAAGCTTAGCGCAGGAGAGAAGAAAACTGTGCAAATTTCAATTGATCCACAGGATTTTGCTATTTGGGATGTTAATAAAGGAGAGTTTGTTGAAGAAAATGGCACTTACTCGCTATTCGTTGGCAGTTCGTCAGCCAATATTTTATTAGAAAAACAGCTTCAAGTTCAGGGCGAAGCGTTGACGCAATTAGAAGGTTATACTTCGATTAACGTAGTCGATCATACCTTTAATGCTCATAACGTCAAATACTACGAAGTGTCTAAGCAACGTACAGCGCAAAATTTGAAAGATAAACTAATTGTAGGCGGATATTATGCTGTTGGCTCAAAAGGCAATGATTCTTGGACGGCAATACCTAAGGTTAATCTTACAGGAGCGAAGCGTGTAAAAGCAACGGTTGCTTCAAATGGCAACGGTGGATTGATTACGTTACATGCGGATTCATTAGATCAAGCACCGTTAGCTGTTTTGAATGTACCAGTAACAGAGCCAGTCTCATATACAATTGATAGTGCTGATGTTACTGTAAATGAGCTTTCTTACACTGAGGTTGATATAGAATTAAGTGATCGTCAAATTACAGGGATTCATGATCTATATATTGTTTTCCATGATGCAGATTTACGAATTGATCAGCTATCATTCGAAATAAATACAGTGATTACGAGTCCTTCTCAGTTACGAGGAGGAAGCAAAAATCCGCAATTAATGATTGAATCTGAACGAATTCCATTTGCTGCGGCAGCAACCGATCCAGCTAGCTGGAAGTTTGATAGTAAAAATAGCGGCTTAACCGTGGAAAGTATAACTTTAGATGACACTAGCAGGAAAGCCACACTTCAATTAGCAGGTACAGCACGATCTGGAGCAAGCTTATCGATTGCCGCGAAAGCTGTAGCATTTGCAGGCAATGCAACAGATAGCAATGAACTGCTCATTACTATTTCTTCAGCTCCATCACAGGGTGGTTCATCTAATCCTGAATCGACTGTAGAGCCTGAGCCAAGTCCAGCAACTCCTGCTGAACCATCTACTGACTCTATACAAATACGATCAGCTAATTCGTCAGAGCAACAGCAGATCGCAAATGTTAAGTTAGCAGGTGTGACAACGATTGGTGAAGGGGTAGTTATTAACAAGTTAGCGGGTGCGTCTCGATTGGAACGTGTTGAAATAGTGCTAACAACTGCACAAGGTAAGCTTGCGGCATTTGCAAAGGTGAATAGAGATGGCAGCTTAACCCCAGTTCCAAGTAAGCTCGTACAAGCAAATGATGGACAATATAAGCTGCGAGCTCTTGTTGCTGACAGTGGACTTTATGTGCCAATTCAGGTGGCTCATACATTTAAAGACGTAGAGGCTTCCAGTTGGTATGCACCGTATATTGCAGAGGCAAGCAGTTTGCTATTACTGAATGGGGTAAGTCAAATGGCGATGAAGCCACTTGATCAGCCTACGAGAGCACAGGTTTATAAGGTTGCGTTAAATGTGCTGGGTTTAACAGCAGAGAAGCAGACAAATGATGAAATATGGTTTGATGCAGTTGAACGTACGATTACAAAAGAAAACTTGAAGCTGTCAGATCATACCGACATTTTAGAAAAAGTAACACGTAAAGAGGTTGCAGAAATATTCCAATACGTATTTAAGTTTGCTGGTATTCCAGACAAGCTTACAACAGCAGAGATAGAACAGTTATTGTCTGATTACAACGATGTTAAGCAACTTTCTGACTCAGAGCGAGCAGCCATTGCTTTAATGGTGAAGTACGGGATTTATAACGGAAAATCAGCTACTAGACTTGCTCCTCATGATCAGTTAACGCGAGCAGAGCTTGCTACGATTGCTTTACGTGTGCGACAAGTTCTTCTCAATCAACTATTACAATAATCAAATGACAAATTAGATATGGATAATCGCTGATTGATCCCCGCCATTAGCAGGTTTATGGTTCATCCCCCTGTTAAAATAAGGCGGGGATATTAGTTTTATATATGCTGTTATGGTGGTACCTAAAAAATTCGGTATTGACCAAATAAAATGCTCACCTATCCTTTCTTTAACACTCTGTTATAATGAGGGTACATTATTGACTGCTTTGAAATGCTGGGCTCAACGAGGAGATTTTCATGCTATGAGATGGAATATTATGAAAAGGCTATCAAATGTCCTTCGGCAATCGTCGATACGTCGCAGATTTTTTGTTGCAATGATTCTTGCATCACTGCCGCCGCTTGTCATCTTAGGATATGTGTCGATCAATATTGCCAAGGATACATTGGTGAGCAATCATATTGAACGCAATACGGCATATTTACAGACTGCGAGCGAAGTAACTGATTTATTATTTAACAACATTGTTAATATGAATCGGATCATTCTTGCGGATGAAGATTTGCGGCGCGATCTATATCGCAGTGGGGCAGGAACGGAGAAAAATCAACAGCATCTCGATGTGCAAACTGCCAATAAACTGCAAAACATTGTTGTTGCCAATTTATTCGATACGCAAAACATCGATTCAATCTGTATATTTGATAAAAACTTTCGTTCGGTGTGCTTTGGCCGTTCCGAGCAAGCAGGAAAATATGGTTCTGAAGAGACGCGCGCCCAGATTGAGAATACCGTTTGGTATAAGGAGGCATTCGAAGCTAAAGGAAAGGAAGTATTTTTCGGTTACAATGTGCTTGAGGAAAGCAGCGAAGGAGAGTCCTTTTCCAGTGTTAAACTGTTAAGAGATCCTAATCGCTTAACAGGTGATATGATAGGCTTGCTTGTTATTAATATTAATAAATCAATTTTTAATAAAGCGGTGTTTGGCAGCGAGCAAGATGGATTTCTTGTGTTTGATACGGAGCATGATGTTAAACCAATTTCGGTTTATGATTTAGCTCCTTCCCTTACTGCAAGCATCGGTCTTGGCGATTCAATTGAAGAAACAGTCAGCCGCTTAATAGAGGCTGGTTATATTGTTAGTCAAATTAAAAATAACTCAACAGGATGGAGCTTTATTCATTTTGTAGAGATGAACACATTGTTAAAACAATCTGATCGCATTGGTAGTATAACGATGTTAATTGCTGTCTTAATGGCAGGCCTTGCTTTACTAGTTTCGTATATTGTGTCAGGCTCGATCACAAAACCTCTGCTTCAGCTAAAAAAAATGATTGTTGATTGGGCGAAGGGAAGTCAGAACAGTGTGATTAATGGTCCAGATACATTTGCTACTGATGAGGTTGGTGTTATTGGACAAACCTTCGTGCGCATGGCAGCAGCCAATCAGCAGCTTAGTGAAAGCTTATTAGATTCACAATTGAAGGAAAGGGAGGCAGAACTGCGCTTTCTGCAATCGCAGATTAAGCCCCATTTTTTATATAATACGCTGGATTCAATTTATTTTATGGCGTTGCTGGAAGATAAAAAAGATATTGCACAAATGGCACTATCACTTTCCGAAAGCTTTAAGCTCAGCTTAAATAAGGGGAAGGATTTTATTCCTGTGTTTAAGGAGCTTGAGCATATTCGGCATTATATGATTATTCAAAATATACGCTACGATAATCGCTTCGCCTACATCGAAAATGTTGACGATGAGGTCAAATCGTTCGAAATTATGAAGCTATTGCTTCAGCCTCTAGTAGAGAATGCAATGTATCATGGACTGGAGCCTAAGCAAGGGGAAGGCACGATTAAGCTAACTGGACGTAAAGATGGTGAATATCTTGTATTTACCGTTTCTGATGACGGGGTGGGGATGGATGATATTCAGCAGACTGAAAAAGGCTATGGCTTTAGCAATGTTCGCGAACGATTGCGTCTATATTATGGAGAGCAAAGTGAATTGAAAATTATTAGCAAAGTGAATGAAGGAACACATGTTGAGCTGCGTTTCCCACATCAGAATAGAAAGGGAGAGGATTAACCATGCTAAAGGCTATTTTATGTGATGATGAACATCTTGTATTGAAGGGATTGCAGAAGTTAATCGTCTGGTCTGAATATGGGGTTGAACTCGTTGCTACAGCGAAGGACGGAAATGAAGCTCTCCAGCTTATAAAGCAGCATCAGCCGCACATTGTGTTAACTGATATTCGCATGCCAGGAATTGACGGATTAGAGCTGATTCAAACGATTAAGGAGGCATCTCCCGATACGATTTGTATCGTTTTTAGCGGCTATAATGAATATGAATTTGTGAAAAAGGCGATTAAGCTTGGTGTTGTTGATTATTTAGAAAAGCCGATAACTTTGGATAAAATTCGTGAAGCAATTCAAAAAGCAGTTAGTTTTATTGAAAGACGCACACAGCTTGATGAGTTAAAAAAACAGAGCAGCAGAAGTCAACTTGAAAGCTGCACGTTAGATCTTTTGTTGCAAGCAGATGGAGCAATAGAGGCATGGCAGGAGTGCTATCACGTGAAAGAGCAAGAGTCAATTGGAGTAACTGTTATTGTAAGCGATCAACATTTGCAATTGCAGCTTCCTGCCACCTATGACATGATTCATTTGCGACACGGTAAGGAGTATATTCATGTTTTGCTGCATAACGATATTAATTGTCCAAAGTGGCGGGAGCTGCTTAAGCAATTTGAGCAAATAACGATAGGTTCAGGCAAAACTTACACTAGCATATCTGAAGCTGCACAAAGTTATAAGGAAGCGCTTCATGCCTTTCGCTATGGTAGCTATATTGAGGGACATGAATGGGTTGCTTTTGAAAACATTGGTGATTCTAACGAAGTAAAGCTAAATAGCTCGGAAAAGGAAGAAGCAATTCTATTTGAGCTGCGCTTAGGCAATAAGCAAGCTTTTATGGAGAAGCTTGATCATTATTTAGATGAGCTAAAAACGAATGTGACCGATCCCGATGTAGCAGAGCTAGAGTTATTAAAGCTATTTATCCGTTGTAGCGATGCCGTAAAAGAAACCGGCGGCAATATCGGAGATATATTTCCGAAAGGCTTTGTGCCACAAAAAGAATTGCGCAACAAAACGACAAGAGATGAGGCAGTTAGCTGGCTAAGAGCAGAGCTAGAGCGAATTATTGATTGGCTTGTCAGCACAAGACAGAAAACAAAGCATGCTGCAATCGAAAAGGCGCTTCAATATATGGAGGAGCATTATGGTAGGGACTTGACCCAACAGGAAGTTGCCCAGCATGTTAATATGAATGTGACCTATTTTAGCCTGCTGTTTAAGGAGCAAATGGAGTTATCTTACATTAAATATTTAACGAAAATACGCATTGAAAAGGCAAAGCAAATGCTCAGTGAGGGATTGGCAGTACAGGAAATTAGTGAACGTGTTGGCTATTATCATGCACGGCATTTTACAGAAGTTTTTAAAAAATACGTAGGCATAACGCCGGGGCAATATCGCTTGCAGTTGAAGGAGAAGGCTTATGAAGACAGCATTTCAGAGAGCAGCTAAGTTGCTTTGTCTACTGCTTATGCTTTTATTATTAATTAGCTGCAGCTCACAGACATCATCGATGATCATTGAGCAGCCAGCAGAGCAGCGCATTATGTATTTAAGCGTAAATAAGCAGGATGAAGGAAGCGCAAAAATCATTAGTGAGCTAACGAAGGAATATCAGCAGCAGGCACCTTATATTGTCTACCAATTTGATAATGTCGCAGATAGCAATTTGAACCAGCGCGTCGAGCTGCTGGCAGCAAGCAATGATCTGCCAGTGCTGTTCAGCTATCAATCAGGCAAGCCGTTGCTTGAAATGATTCAAAGCGATGCTGTGTTAGATCTTGAAAAGGTATTCACAGAGCTAGGATTAATGGACAAGCTTTTGCCTGCAGCAGTGGAACTGCTCAAAGCTAATGTAGACGGAGCGGGATTATATGCTTTGCCGCTAGAGTTTAATATTGAAGGCTTTTGGTATAATAAGCATATTTTTGAGCAATACAATTTAGACATTCCGCAAACATGGGAAGAGTTGTTAAACATTGCGGAGCTGCTATACAACGAAGGAATTCAACCATTTTCTGTTGCTGGTAAAGATAAGTGGCCGATTACACGACTAATAAATGCTTATGTAATTCGAATGTATGGTGCAGATGTTATGGAGCGAGTTGATCGCGGTGAAATTTCTTTATTAGATGAAGGATTTATCAAGGCGGCTGAAACTGTGCAGCAAATGGGGTTAAACGGGTATCTTGGCAAGCGTGTCAATACGGTCGATATGGATAGCTCAGTTAATGCCTTTCTACAAGGAGAAGCGGCTATGTTTTATATGGGCAGTTGGCAGCTAAGAGCCTTTAACGATAAGAGCCGCAATCAAATTGGCGAGGATGCAATTGGCTTCTTTAGCATTCCATTAGTTGAAGGCGGCACTGGCAGCTTAGATGAATATCCCGTTAATGCAGGTTTAACGACCTCGTTTTCTAAGGAAGCCTACACGCCAGAGGTAGGGAAATGGATGAGATATGTATTTCAGCATTATGGCGATCGTGCAATGAGTGAGCTAGGAATGATTACTGGTTTTCAAGTTGAGAATATGCCAGAAAATATTCCAACCTTAACAAAGGTTGTACAGGAAAAAATTAATGAGGTTTCTAAAGGAGCGTTATGGTTTGAGGCGCGTTTCAGTTCAAGTGCACAGCTGCTTGCTTGGGATAATGCGCAGTTGCTCGTCACTGATGAAAGCTATACCGCAGAGCAATATTTAAGCGAACTGCAGCAGGAATTGGAACGCACGCAGTAGCCTCTCGGATTAGTGAGTAACTATAAGTTAAATTGGCTTGATACCTAAAAAATGAGGTAGTGAGCCAAAATATGAAGCGCTTACTGAAAGTTTATCCCCCCTATAGAATGAAGATGTAGACAACAACTTCATTCTGTAGGGGGTTTTTGCATGAAAAGATTTAGTCGACAAAGTGTAATTATGCTATTGATTGCAATGCTGCTAATTCTCGGAGCATGCTCAAGCAATAGTAACAGTGGTTCCAGCTCAAATTCTTCAAGTAATGCTGGCAATACTGGAAGCGCAAACAACTCAGGAGCAGCAAGCGATTCTAGCGCTGAAAATATTACGCTAACAATGCTTGTTTCTGGCTCAAAAGCTGCGGAGGGTGAAGATTTTGAGCTTGAAATCTTCCCAAGATTAGTTAAAGAAAAGTTCCCGAACATTACGCTTGAGGTACAAAAGTTGCCTGATGAGCAATATTACACAACAGTGAAAACGAAGCTAGGTGCTGGGGAAGGTCCAGATATTTTTCTAGTATTCCCTAAGCTAGCTAATATGGGAGCAATTGAGGTTGCGAAAGCTGGCTATGCTGCTGACTTATCTGACCTTAGCTTTTGGGATCGTGTAAGTCCTTCAGCCAAAAATGATATGAGCTATGAAGGAAAAACGTATGCTGTTTCCAAAGGTATGGATATTTTAGGTGTGTACTACAACAAGTCACTATTTGAGCAAGCAGGTATTACTGATATTCCGCAGGACTGGCCAAGTTTCCTAGAAGCGGCTGAAAAGCTTAAAGCAGCAGGCATTACGCCAATTACGATGGGTGATAAAGATCCATGGGTTATTCAATTTGGTATGTATCAATTAGCTGCAAACAATGTCTATCCAACTGATCCAGAATTCGATAATAAGCTGCAAACTGGTGAAACACAGCTAACTGATGAAAAGTGGATTAAAACGATTAATCAATATAAAGAGCTTTATGAAAAAGGCTATGTGATGACTGGCTCTTTAGGTATGGCTAGCTCACAAGCTGCTCAGCAATTTATTGATGGTAAAGCGGCTATGATTTTTACTGGTACATGGGATTTGCCAAGCTTAACAGCAAATGGTGCAGCAGAATTTGAACGCGGCTTCTTCTCCTTGCCAGGTAATGAGCCTGGACAACCAGTATATGCGTCTGCATCTACAGCAGCTGGTTATGCGATTAATGCTAACTCTCCGCATTTAGAGGAAGCTAAGCAAGTATTTGAATATCTATTTGCTGAAGATTCTCCGCTTTTTGAAGCATGGGTTGCTTCTAATCCATCCATTAGCGTATTTAGCGGTGTAGAGCTACAAAATGATATTTTTGCTAATGTATTAAGTTATATTCAAGAAACAGGCAATGCATTCTACTTCTGTAATCAAATGTGGCCTGCAGGTGTAAGTGATGTGATGCAATCTAAATTTGCAGAAATTATTGGCGGCAGATCAACAACTGCGGAAGATGTAGCGAAAGCAATGCAGGACAAATATACAGAGCTAAACAAATAAAAAGATTGGCACAATGATGGAGCAGCGACTCTGCTCCATCGTTGTTTATTTGATAGGAAGGGAAAGAATCATCATGAATAGTACGGTCATGAAGAAAACAATGTACTTTTTTGTACTTCCTGCACTTGTTTTCTACTGTATTTTTTGGATATTTCCAATTATGAAGTTATTTCAATATAGTGTGACGGATTATAACGGCTACGTTCAATCTTTTAATTATGTTGGTTTAGATAATTTTAAGCAGTTATTTAAAGAAGACATTTTATTAACCTCAATAAAAAACACATTAATTTATACAGCAATTACGGTTATTTTAGGTAATATTATTGCCCTAATCATTGCAGTACTTTTAAATGCAAGTATTTCTGGTAAGGCGTTTTATCGTTCAGCTTTTTACATTCCGACACTGTTCAGTGCAATTGTTGTCGGCTTTATTTGGAGCTATGTTTATATGCCGCAGGATGGCTTGATTGCGTCATTTTTAGCAAAGTTTGGTATTACAACATGGGATACCAACTTTTTAGGCAGCTATACCAAGTCACTCTATTCAATTATTGTTGTTGATATTTGGAAAAATATTGGTACGAGCGTCATTATCTTTCTAGCAGGCTTACAAACCGTTCCTCAGGAGCTTATTGAAGCAGGGAAAATCGACGGTGCAGGCAGATGGAAACTATTCCGCTTTATTACCCTGCCAATGCTAGCAACCTCGGTAACCATTAATATAACATTAAGTGTCATTAACGGATTAAAAGCGTTTGACTTCCCATTCATTATGACAAATGGTGGTCCAGGAATTTCGACTAATACATTAATATTTGCCATGTATAAGATGGCATTTACTGATCAGCTATTTGGTAAGGCGGCTGCGCTTGGAATTATTTCATTTGCGATCATTATTCTTATTACGATTGTTTGCGTCTTTACGTTGAATAAGAAGGAGGTATCGGCATGAAGACTGAAACTCTATTCAAAAAGCTGGGGATGCATGTTGTGCTGCTTGCGCTAGTATTTATTAATTTAGTGCCATTAATTATTGTGCTATCCAGCTCACTTCGTTCACCAAAGAATATGACAAATCCATTGAATTGGTTTAATGAGTTCACGTTAGAAAGCTTTATCTCCGCATATACGCGAATGAATTTTCCAGTGGCGTTATGGAATAGCGTGGTGCTAACGGTTGTATCTGTTATATTTGTTGTTATCTTCGCTTCGATGGCAGCATATCCAATAGCACGAATTCGTACGAAAGTTAGTAAATTTCTTTATATCTTTTTTTTAGCAGGGCTTGTAGTGCCAGGTCAGATGGTACTCATTCCAATTATTCAAATGATTAAAAGTTTAGGTATTCCGCTTGGTCAATATACGCCAATTCTTATGTTTATTACATGTAGTCTTCCGTTCTCAACCTTCCTTTACACGGGCTTTATCCGCAGCAGTGTACCAGAGGAGATTGAGGAGGCTGCTTATCTTGATGGTGCAGGCATCATCGCGAGATTTTGGAAAATGGTTTTCCCGCTGCTCCTTCCTGTAACCGTATCGGTTATTATTACACAAGGGGTATGGATTTGGAATGATTACTTCTTCAATATGGTATTTATTACGAAATCAAGTGCTGCACCATTGCCTGTAGCAATGCTTGGCTTCCTTGGGGATCAGCAAAATCCAGCTCAATGGAACGTCTTGTTCGCGGCATGTATTTTGTGTGCTTTACCGCTTCTTATTTTATTTGTTGCACTACAGAAATATTTCGTTGGCGGATTAACAGTAGGCTCTGTAAAGGGATAACTATACAGAATTGATTGAGAACTCCAACTAATTTAAAATTAGGATATATAAGATGCTTTAGTTTCTTGAGAAACTGGGGCATCTTTTTTTGTCAGCTTTTTCTTTACGTTATGATCTGATAAAATGAGCAAAACAATTTCCGGCAAAAGGTGAGCGATATGAATATTGAAATAAAAGAAAAAATGGCAAAGCAAATTCTTACCGAGGTTAAGGGCTATTTGGACAGCGGGTTTACCCATTCTTTAAATCCTTACAGTGGTTGTGCTTTTGCCTGTTCATATTGCTATGTAAGGGAAATGCCGCTGCAACGGTTTAGAGATTTACCTTGGGGAAATTGGATCGATATAAAAATAAACGCAGCAGAGATTTATTTAACGGAAATGAGCAAGCTTCGACGCAAAGGCAAGCCAGTTCGCATCTATATGTCATCAGCAACTGATCCTTACCAGCCGCTGGAACGGCAGGCAGGAATCACTCGTCGATTATTAGAGGCTATGCTTGAATTGCCGCCGGACTTGCTAGTCATTCAAACACGTAGTCCGCTTGTTATACACGATATAGATTTGCTATTAAAGTTAAAAGAAAAGTGCAATCTAATAATTTCCATGACGATTGAGACGGATAGAGAGGAGATTAAGCGGCTATTTGCTCCGCTTGCCCCTGGCATTAAGCAACGTCTAAAAGCTTTAAGAAAGCTGCATGAAGCAGGAATTATGACGCAGGCAGCAATTTCTCCTGTTTTACCGTTTACTCCCGAGTTCCCTAAGCTATTAGTAGGGATTGTAGATCGTATTTGGATTGATACACTTATGATAGGTGATGGCCTGCAAGGAAAGCGATCTGCAAGACTGGGCATGCCTAAGTTGTTTAAAGAGCATGGCTTAACAGAATGGTATGAACACGATATCCATTTAAGAGTAGAAAACTATTTTAAGAAAACTTTTCCCGAGGAAATGATATTTCTTTCTAAGGAAGAAGCATTTCCAATGTAGGGCACGATAACCAGATTAACCCTAGTCAATTCAGGAGAGATAATGAACTAGTAAAAATATGAAACGGAGATGAGCTTTGCAGTGACGCCTTTTACTGAAAAAGTGATTGCGATTATTTCAGCCATTCCAGAGGGGAAAGTGATGACATACGGGCAAATTGCTGCAGCAGCAGGCAACCCTAGAGGTGCCAGAGCTGTCGTGCGAATTTTGCATTCGATGAGTCATAAATATAAGCTGCCCTGGCATCGTGTTGTCAACGCACAAGGGAAAATTGCTTTGCAGGATGAGGAAGCTCGCTTTAAGCAAATGCTTTATTTAAGCAGTGAACAGGTTGAAGTGGATGAAAGCGGGCAGATAGATTTAACGAAATATCAGCTTAAGCTATGAGAGATTGCTTCTTATTAGAGAGACTTGCGGCATGATGTTATAATGGACTGATGTAAAAAGTTTTTTTCTAAGTAATAGAGAGATTGATAGATATGAAGATAGAAATGGAGTAAGCAATGGAAACAGTCATCGGAGTGGAGCGACAATTTTTTGAAAAAAGGTTTCAAGAGTCAGCGATAAGGCTTAATGAAATTCAACAGCAAGCCGTTGTTCATACATCAGGACCGTTGCTGCTGCTTGCTTCACCTGGCTCAGGGAAAACGACAACGATTATAATGAGAATCGGTTATTTAATCGAGGTAAAAGGTGTTCATCCCTCGCGTATTAAAGCTTTAACCTTTAGTAAAGCAGCAGCGGGGGATATGCAGCGACGCTTTAATCAACTTTTTCCTGAAATTTCTCCTCCATCCTTTTCTACTATTCATAGCTTTGCTTATGAAGTTACAAGAATGTATTTACGCAAGAAAGGCATTTCCTTTCATATTATTGAAGGGGATGTTGAGAGCTTAAATGATGAAGCTGATACAGAAGATGTGTTGTTTGCAAATCAGCAGGCGAATCGTAACCGCCATGCTGCGATAGAGTTGGGGATGGATCAGGCTGCTGCCATCCCGCATAAAAAGCTGATTTTGCGGCAACTGTATACTCGCCTTGCAGGAGAACAGCTTAGCGAGGAGCAAATGGATGAGCTGACAACCTATATTAGCTACATTAAAAATAAATTGCTGACAAGAGAGCAATGGTCAGAGATAAGCTGTGATGTGCCGCATGCTGCAGAGCTGCTAGAGGAATATGAGCGCTATAAGCAGTCTGCTTATGATCGGTTGCTGATTGATTTTGATGATATGCTTATCCTTGCCAATAAGGCGATGCAAGAGGATGAGCGACTGCGGAAGATGCTACAGCAACGCTACGATTATGTGCTTACCGATGAAAGTCAGGATACTTCGCTTGTTCAGCATCAAATTATCGCCCAGCTTGCTCAGCAGCATCGCAATTTATGTGTAGTAGCAGACGATGATCAGTCGATTTATAGCTGGCGCGGAGCAGAGCCAAAATATTTGTTGGAATTTAAAAAGGTTTATCCTGAAGCAGTTATTCTCTATATGGAGCAAAATTATCGCTCGACTGCAAACATTGTTCGCCCAGCAGCACAGTTTATTAAGCGCAATAAACAGCGTTACCCTAAAACGATGTTTACTGAAAATGAAGCGGGACCACCTATTCAATTCCGTACTGTTCGTAAAGCAGAAGATCAGACCAAATATATAGTGGAGCAGGTAAAAAACGCAGAGAAATTAGGAGAAATTGCGGTGCTTTATCGTAATAATGCCTCGTCAATTCCGCTAATTAATGCGTTAGAGCGAGCAGGTATTCCATTTTACGTAAAGGATGGAGATTTACGATTTTTCTCACATTGGGTCGTTGAGGACATATTAAACTTTATGCGGATGTCCTTTACCGATAAACGAGTCGATTTACTGGAACGAATTCATCTAAAATTAAACAGCTATATTAGTAAGCAGCAGATTGCCTTCTTGAAGCAAATTCAAAACGATCAATCGGTGTTTGATAATTTGCTTAACAATGTGCAGCTTCAGCCTTACCAGGTGGAGCTGATTGAAAGTAATAAGCAGGTGTTTCAAGAGATGAAAGGGATACCGCCGCTGCCTGCGATTAAGATGATTCGCGAGCGTCTCGGTTATGAAAAGGCTGTTGGCAAAATATGTGAACGGCTTGGCTTCCGTAAAGATTATATTATCGGCATCATCAATACGTTAGAGGAAATTGCTGAAGATTTGGAAACGATGGAGCAGTTTGCTTGGCGTCTAAAGCATCTCGATCAAACGTTAAAGCAAGCCTCGCGACGGAGAGTAAAGGATGCTGTGACGCTTTCGACGCTGCATAGTGCGAAAGGTTTGGAATTTGAGAAGGTGTATATGATCGATTTGCTCGAGGGAGTGCTTCCTTCCAAGCATGATTGCAAGGAGGAGGAATTAGAAGAAGCAGCCAGACTTTTTTATGTTGGCATGACGAGAGCAAAGAGACATCTTGAGCTAATTACGTATTCCGAGCGTGGCGGTGAGCGAGCAATTGAATCAAGCTTTATGACAGAGGTTCGCCAGATTGTCCAGCCACCGTCGAAAAAGACGAATTCGTCCGCAAATCAACCAATAAAGCGTACAGCTTCGCAAGTTGGTGCTGTGCAAGTAAAACCGAAACAAGCAAGACCGAAGCAAGTACGACATCCCAATAGCATAAGTGACCGTAAGCAGCTTCATGTAAACTTAACAATTACCCATATCAAATTTGGAAAAGGAAAAATTGTTGAGCTTGATCATGAGCGGATTGTGATTGAGTTTGTCGAAGGAACTAAACGCCTTAGTCTTACCCAGTGTTTGGAGAATGGGTTGTTAATTGCCATGAAATCTTAAAGGCATAAATGTAATATATTAATGTTATACCATAAAGCCTTAAATCCGCCAGTTTCAGTTAATGTTGACTGGCGGTTTTTTATTATTTGGGCTTCTATTTGATAGTAACGAGCTGATAAGTATCTCCTTTCTCTTCCTTTCAGCAAATCTTCAACTTTCCTTAATCCTAGTTTAAAAGAAACTTTATACACTAGAATTGACCTTAATGGAAAAAATATTTAATGAAAGGCAGATGGTACGTATGAAACAACGATGTAGTTCGTTACTGCTTGTTTTTGCCTTAGCCATAACTTGCGCTATCGTTCCACAAGGAGTATTTGCAGCAACGAATGAAACAGTAATCAAGCTATCTGATACAGGAATTACTGTAGATGGGGTTACTGCTTCAACGGATTCTTCGGCTGCTGTATATACTGGAGCAAATATCATTTACTATGAAGCAGGGCATGATAGCAGCTACGGCGAAGGCACAGCAGCAGATGCCCATAGTGCAGAGGAAGCAGCGAAGCATACAGTAGTTACAATCACTCAGCCTGGTGTTTATCGTGTTTCAGGATTGCTTTCTGCAGGGCAGTTAGCGATTGACCTCGGAGAAGAGGCAGTAAGAAACCCAAGCGCAGTCGTAACACTGATTCTTGATGGTATAGATATAACGAATACAGTTGCACCGGCGGTTATTATCTACAATGTGTACGAGCCTTACAGTGCAAGTGAGGATACGAAAGGTGTGGTTGATTTAAGTAAGGCGGGAGCGCAAGTCATTATCGCTGATGGATCAGTAAACAGAGTGAATGGCTCCTATGTGGCAAAAATATACCAAGAGGGCACAACAAAAAAGCTGCATAAATACGATGGAGCCTTTTATTCCAAAAGAACGATGAATATTTCGGGTGAAACTTTTGGAACAGGAGAGCTGCATATTACAGCAGAAAACGAGGGGCTTAACTCTGAATTGCATCTTACAATTAATGGCGGAAACATTTATATTGAAGCGCAAGATGATGGAATTAATACGAATGAAGATAATATTTCTGTTACAACAATTAATGGCGGTTCTCTGTACGTTAATGCTGGCTTAGGAGCAGAGGGGGATGGTATTGATTCCAATGGTTACTTAACGATTAATGGCGGTCAAGTAGTAACAATGTCGAACGAGCGCAGTCCAGATGGTGGAATCGATGCCGATAAGGACATTACAATCAATGGCGGTACAGTAATCGCTCTAGGTACTCGTAATGATGCAGTATCAACTAGTTCCAAGCAGCCTTATATGGAGCTAAGCTTTGCGTCCACTCAAGCGGCAGGAACTACGATTACACTTACTGATGCAGCAGGCAATGAACTGCTAACACATAAGGCAGATAAAGCTTTTCAAAGCTTAACATTAACCGTACCTACTTTAAAGCAGCAAACTGAATATCATTTATATGTTAATGACAAACAACAGCAATATACTGGTAATGGCAAAATGGGCGGAGGCAGATTTGGCGGCGGCTTTGGCGGTAATCCACCTGGATCAACTGGACAAGGAAATCAGCAGATACCAGCTGGTACAGGAAATACGGCATTTATTATTTCTGATTCTGTACACAGCTTCTCTGGAATTACTGAAGCTTTAGATGGCAGCGGAAAAACAAGAGTAAATTTTACTGTTAATAATGGGGCTGGTATTAAAAGCGTCCCTTCAGGTGAAAAAGTAGTATTGGATCAAATTACGTACAGTGCGGATATACCAGAAACCGATATACAGCTTACAGTAACGGATGTTCCTTCTGAGGACTATGCACAGACATATCTATTATCTGAGCTGAATGGAAAATATGATTTAATTTTACCAGAGGAAGATGGAGACTATTTATTAACGATCGCGGTCGTCTCCTCGAATACGCAATTCTCTGGCGCTTCACAATGGAACTTCTCAATCGGCATACTTCCATTTATTGATATTCAAACAAACGACCCTGCATACCTTGCGATTAAAAAGCTGTATGATCGCGGAGTAATGATTGGGACAAGTACAACAAGCTTTTCTCCTAATGAAAGTGTAACACGAGCGACAGCAATTACGACGCTTGGCAGATTATTAGATGTGGAAGAGGTAGAAGACTCTGTTTTTAATGATGTTATTGCTAATAGCTGGTATAGCGGTTATGTTGGCTGGGCAGCCAATAATGGTCTTGTTATTGGCGACGGCAAAGGAAACTTTATGCCGAATCAGGTGCTAACTGCTGCACAGATTAAGTTAATTCTGTCTCGTTACATGGAGTTAAATAATATAGATATTAACGTAGACGAATTGTTGCCGATTGCAGGCAGCGAAAGCGTTACGCGTGCTGAACTGGCTGTCTTGCTTAGTGAGCTGTTGTAATAATTATTAAATAGTGCACCATTTCATTTATATATACACCCCTATGTGATAGACATGTGGTTCAAGCTAATGAGCCGCATGTCTTTTTATGTGTTAATATTAATCAGTGCAGCAGATTACGATTCATTCTGTGCTAACACATGGACGTGAAGGAGCAATTCGTGCGCAAGGTTGGCTAGATGAAGCAAGTGGAAGCAAGCAAATGGAGCTTATGCTGTTTGCAAAATTTACATTAAGCAAAGCTTCGGAAATGAAGGAGATCCATATTTTATATACAATACTATAGTTAATAAAAATACTCTTATAGTCTAGGAGGAGCATGGGATGAAGAAAAATTACTTAGGGAAATCCGAGCTGCAGGTTAGCGAAATTGGCTTGGGCTGTATGTCTCTTGGAGTAGATGAGGCGAATGCAACACGGCTAATTCATGAAGCGCTTGATTCTGGCGTAAATTTTTTAGATACAGCAGATTTATATGATGCAGGTCGCAATGAAGAGATTGTTGGTAAAGCGATTAAAGGTAAACGTCATGAAGTGATTTTAGCAACAAAAGTAGGCAATCGACGAATTGAAGGCCAAGAAGGCTGGGTATGGGATGCCTCGAAGGAATATATTTTAAGTGCGGTAAGAGATAGTTTGCGCAGACTTTGCACGGATTATATTGACCTGTATCAACTGCATGGCGGTATGATCGAGGACAATATTGATGAAACGATAGAAGCATTTGAGCAATTAAAGCAGGAAGGGGTCATTCGTGAATACGGAATTTCTTCGATTCGACCTAATGTCATACGTGAGTATGCTGCGCGTTCTTCGATTGTTAGCGTTATGAATCAATACAGTATCGTTGATCGTCGGGCAGAGGAGGAAGTGCTTGATCTGTTGCACAATAAAGGGATAAGTGTGATTGCCCGTGGACCGCTTGCTAGCGGTGCTTTAGCAAGTGGACGTGAGCCGGAGAAAGCAGTGCTTGATTACGATGTTGCTGCCCTTAAACAATTAAGAGAACAACTGTTGTCAATCTCAAGCGATTTAACTACACTAGCGATTCGATTTTCTCTTAGTCATCCTGCAGTAGCTGTAGCTATTCCAGGAGCGAGAACGAGCGAGCAATTGCGACAAAATATTGCAGCTGCACAAATGCCTCCGTTAACTGAAGAGCAAATTGAAGCAATTCGCAAATTTAGTATTGCAAATCGTTACACACTGCATCGTTAAACAAAGGCGAATCGAACTTATAAAGTAACGATTTATCCAAGATAATAAGCCCCCTAAAAGGTAGAAATTACATAACGATCCGCCTTTCAGGGGGCTTTTTGTTCATACACGAATACACGTCAAACTAATTAATCAATCTTCTTCCTTGGTGCTCACATATTCATTAGGGATATCATCACCAAATGGATTATTATTTTTTATTTGACTAAGTCGACCGTTACGAAATTCCCCACCATGCGTTCTGTTTTTTCGCTGCCCGTTGTTATCTGTTCGTTCATGGATATTATGCACATTATCTTGATTGCTCATCGGCTATTTCACCTCATCTTCTTAGTACATTCACACGTTTATAACTTGTGTCATCTTAAAATCGATTATTCATTATAGAAAATAAAAAATAGCTGTTGATTCTAACGTAACGTCAGCATTTATAATGATTGATAAATAAAGAAGTGATTAGCTAATCAACTGAATTGAAATGTTCAAGGAGGAAGCCATGTATTCAATTGGACAATTTGCTAAAAAAACAGGTGTAACTGTGCGAGCACTGCGTTATTATGATGAGCTTGGTTTACTTAAACCGTCCCATCTTTCAGAATCAGGCAGAAGATATTATAGTGATCACGATTTAATTGTGCTGCAAAATATCGTTACGTTCAAGCTGCTTGGCTATTCACTCGAACATATTCAAGAGGTGATGGCGAGTTCACAAGGTAGCCTTCAAACGTCGCTAGAGCGGCAAAAACGAGAATTGCAGCAAAAAAAGGAGCAGATTGAAAGAACAATTGCCTCTTTGGAACATGCGTTAGCATTAATAGAGAAAAAACAAATGATTGATACAGATATTTTTCTTTCCCTTATTCATAGTGTTATCAAACAAGAAGAACAGAAAGAATTTCTAAAAACTATATTACCTGAGCCGCTTGTGAATGAAATTTATGATATATCATCCGAGGAGTTAATCGAGCAAAATGCGCATTTTATGGATTATATAAAAAAACTGCGTGATGCTTACGCACGTAAGCTAGACGACGATCAAGTCATTCCGATAATTAAGGAAATGTTTTCGATTGTTCCGAAAGACTTGCTGGAGCGAGCAGTCGAAAGCACTTCACAGCTCGGTGATAATGTAGAAATGGACGATGCACTATTTCCAACTCCTTTTACAAAGCAGGAAGAGGAATGGATAATTGCAATTATTGATAAAATGCAAATATTTGAAAGGAAGAATAAAGATGAATGCTAATTTTCAGTTAAATAAATTATTAAAACTGATTAAGGATGCCAATCCGCCGCGTTGGATGATGGTGCTTGCAATCATACTTGGTATCGTTGAAACAGTATTTGGATTAGCGGTACCGTTATTAACGATGAAGGTTATTAACTCCTTTACAGAGGGAGGAATGTCTTGGTTTTCACTTATTCTAGTAGGCTTAGCGCTGTTGCTTCAAGCAGTTATTTCTGGTATTGCATTTTATATGATGACTGCGATTGGTAGCAAAATCGTGGCGGCAATTCGTAAAAAATTATGGAACCACGTACTCTATTTACGTCTAACATATTTTGATAATCACGAGTCAGGCGAAACGATGAGTCGCATTACACAGGATACGAATGTCATTAAAGAGCTTATTACTCAGCATTTCATTTCCTTTTTTACAGGCTTATTGTCTGTAGTCGGATCAGTAGTAATTCTTTTATGGATGGATTGGAAAATGACGCTGATGATGTTAATTTCCGTTCCGTTGGCAATAGCTGTATTACTGCCGCTAGGGCAAAAAATTCATAATATTGCGCTGGCAAATCAAGATGAACTAGCTTCTTTTTCTGGTAATCTGGGAAGAGTGCTCACAAATATTCGTTTAGTTAAAGCTTATCAAGCAGAAAAGATCGAGCAGAAAAAAGGACAGGAACAAATAAATAACCTGTATCGCTATAGCTTGAAGGAAGCAAAAATAATGTCCATGCTTTCCCCAATTATGACGTTTATTATTATGATTGTGTTAACGGTGCTTTTTGGTTATGGTGGTGCGCAAGTAGCTAGAGGCGCATTATCTGCAGGAGAACTTATTGCGATTATGTTTTATTTAGTGCAAATTGTTGTACCGTTTACGCAAATGGCGACGTTCTTTACCTCCTTGCAAAAGGCGATCGGGGCAACGGAGAGATTGCATGAGCTGCTAGAAGAACCAACCGAGGCAGAAGGCCGTGAGGAACTAAAAAAGACAGAAGCAGATATTGTATTAGAGAAAGTTGCTTTCCAGTATGGTGAAAAACGCATTTTTGATGAGCTAAGTTTACGGATTCCTGCAGGGAAAACGACTGCTTTAGTTGGCGGCAGCGGTGGCGGTAAAACAACCATTTTCTCTATTTTAGAGCGTTATTATGATATTGCTGGCGGTGAACTCTACTATGGGGATCAGGATGTAAAAAATATTAAACTTGGCGAGTGGCGCGCGATGTTTGGTTATGTATCGCAGGAAAGCCCGCTAATCAATGGAACGATTCGTGATAATGTTACCTATGGTATGCAGCATGAGGTGGAGGATGAAGCGATTATCGAAGCATTAAAGAAAGCAAATGCTTGGCAGTTTGTAAGAGAGCTGGAATATGGCTTAGATTCCGAAGTGGGTGAAGGCGGCGTTAAGTTATCTGGAGGACAGCGTCAACGAATTGCGATTGCAAGAGCAATACTTAGAAATCCAAAAATATTGTTGCTTGATGAAGCCACCTCTAGTTTGGATACAGAATCAGAAAGCTTAGTGCAACAGGCACTTGAGCATGCGATGAGGGGACGTACGACAATTATTATTGCCCATCGATTATCGACAGTGACGCATGCGGATCAGCTCGTCGTGTTAGAGAACGGTGTTGTTACAGGAGTAGGCAGACATGAGGAGCTTATGCAATATCATGATTACTATCAAAAGCTTGTAGCACGTTCAACTGAGTCAGTATTGCAAGCGTAAGAAGCGATAAATTTCAAATCTTTACTATCTAAATAACCTTTGCTAAAATGAGGATGTTTAATTGTTAACCTATTATTGTTGTTTTAAGGTTAACAATATTCAAAAAAGGTGGGAAAAGATATGAGTACGATAAATGTATCGGTCAACTGGCAGCAGTTATCGCATAAGGCTTTAATGGGGATTGCTTTAAGCAATGAGGAAGCGTTAGCTGTGCTAACAGCGGAAGATGATGAGGTACTGCCAATCATACATGCTGCTTTTGAGGTTCGTAAACATTATTTTGGCAAAAAAGTGAAGTTAAATATGTTAATCAATGCAAAAAGCGGATTATGCCCAGAAGATTGTGGCTATTGCTCACAGTCGCGAATATCATCTGCTCCAGTAGAAAAGTATACATTGCTAGATAAGGAATCATTATTAGCAGGGGCGCGAGAAGCATTGGCACGTAAGGCAGGTACATATTGTATCGTAGCTGCTGGAAGAGGACCAACAGATAGAGAGTTGCAACAGGTTGTTGAAGCGGTTCAAGAAATTCGCAGAACTATGCCTTTAAAAATCTGTGCTTGTCTTGGCTTATTAAAAGAAGGTCAAGCAGAGCAGCTCGCTGCGGCAGGGGTACAGCGCTACAATCATAATATCAATACAAGTTCCCAGCACTATCCTTCAATTACAACGACACATACTTATGAACAGCGAATTGAGACATTGCAGCGGGTTAAAGCTGCAGGCATTTCTCCATGCTCTGGAGTTATTATTGGCATGGGGGAAACTGAACAGGATATTGTCGATATGGCGTTTGCTTTACGAGAGCTTGATGCAGACTCGATTCCGATTAATTTTCTTATGCCGATTCAAGGAACACCGCTTGGTCATCGCAACGTTATCTCTGCTTTACAAGCTCTCAAAGTTATTGCATTGTTTCGTTTTATTTGTCCGAGCAAAGAAATTCGCATATCCGGCGGAAGGGAAATTAGTCTTCGC
The DNA here is from genome assembly GCF_057221655.1 of Paenibacillus sp. plas6. Taxonomy (NCBI): domain Bacteria; kingdom Bacillati; phylum Bacillota; class Bacilli; order Caryophanales; family Paenibacillaceae; genus Paenibacillus; species Paenibacillus sp. plas6. The sequence continues at coordinate 2,666,277 of NZ_CM170151.1, forward strand.
TCCCTTCAGCCGTTAGCACTTTATGCAGCCAACTCAATATTTGTAGGTGATTATTTAACTACGAAAGGTCAAGCAGCTATAAGCGATCATCAAATGATTGAGGATTTAGGTTTTGAAATTGAACAATTTACTGAAGATTGAGGCAAGCACTTGCTGAAATAACATACCGAGTACGACAGGCATTGCTACTTTCGTTGGAAAGTAACTTGTTGCAATAACGACTCCTAAGGCGATATTGCGCATACCGCCTGTATATACAAATGATGCAGTTAGCCCTATATCTTTAATCGCAAATCGCCCAATCAAGTAGGCAAATAAATAGCCTGTTACAGCTATAATAAATACAAGCAGTAGTACAGTAGCAAGTTGCCAATCGATCGTTTTGAAGTACGGAGCAATAGCACTACTATTAATCGCAACTACAGAAAATAAGCAAAGTTTAGAGAAAGGAGCAAGCTTCTTGCCGATTTTTTGCGGAAGTGCTCCTTTTGTAAGCTCATTAAGTAAAACGCCTGCTAAGGTAGGTAAGACGATCATAAGCAGCAGGTCAAGCATGAGAGATGCTGTATCTAATTGAATATGCTGCCCTGATACAATAAAAAGCAGCAGCGGCATTACTATTGGAGCCAGTAGCGTGTCGATTAGTACAATCGCAATTCCTAAAGGCAAATTCCCTTTACAAATTTGAATCCAAATCATGCTTGTTACACCAGTTGGCACAGCGACAAACATAACAAATCCAACAGTTAGCAAATGATCATGGAAAGTGAAATGCGCTAATACATAAGCCCAAAGCGGCATCAGCAAATGAAGAAAGAGTAATACAAACACGATAATAGCAGGATGCTTCTTAAATACTTGAATATCTCTAAACCGCATATTTAAGCTGCCCGAAAAGGTCATAAAGGCAAACAACCAAACAACTAAAAAAAGCAGTTGATGGCCAAGCTGCTCAAATATTACACCGATAATCAAGCTTAGCGGGGTAAGAATAGGGATATATTTTTGCAGAAATTGATTAAGCCTTTCGAGCATAGTTAGTCCTTCTTTTAGATTTGGTACGTTAAAATAACGATATCATTGTAACACATTTTCACTCATGCAGAAGCAAAAAGTAAACCAGTTGACATTAATGTAGTCGATATGTTAAAGTTATCTCAACTTAAAGATATTTTAATTTAAGATATAATTCGAGTTGGATTAATGATTAGTTAGCTAAAATTTTTTTGTATAATATCTTAAAATTAAGATAAATATGGAGGAATGAATATGAACGAGCTAAAAGGTATTCACCATGTCACTGCAATAACAAGCAGTGCAGAAAAAATCTATCATTTTTTCACCTATGTATTAGGAATGCGACTTGTAAAGAAAACTGTTAATCAGGATGATATTCAAGCCTATCATTTATTTTTTGCTGATGATAAAGGTTCAGCAGGCACAGATATGACATTTTTTGATTTTCCAGGAATTCATAAAGGAAAACATGGAACAAATGAAATTTATAAAACAGCATTTCGTGTTCCCAATGATGAAGCATTAGCTTACTGGATCAAACGATTTAACAAATATGAGGTTAGGCATGAGGGGATTCAAGAGCTATTTGGCAAAAAAATCATTAATTTTGTTGATTTCGACGATCAGCATTACATGCTTATTTCTGATGAGCACAATGTCGGAGTCGGATCTGGAATGCCATGGCAAAATGGACCAGTTCCCTTAGAATATGCAATTACAGGCTTAGGTCCAATTCATATTCGTATTGCACAAATTGATTATTTTAAGGAGATGCTTGAACGGACGATGCTTATGCGTCAGGTCGAGAAGCAAGGTTCACTTTACTTATATGAGGTCGGTGAAGGCGGAAATGGTGCACAGATAATCGTTGAACATAATGAAGTGCTGCCTCCAGCTAGACAGGGCTACGGCACAGTTCATCATGCAGCCTTTCGTGTAGCTGATACGGACATGCTTTATGAGTGGATTGAGCGGATGAAATCTTTTGGCTACCCGACCTCAGGCTATGTCGATCGCTTTTTCTTTGAATCTTTATATGTTCGCGTAGCGCATGGAATTTTGTTTGAATGGGCAACTGATGGACCAGGCTTTATGGGTGATGAACCATACGAAACAGTCGGGGAGAAACTTTCACTTCCTCCATTTTTAGAGAGACAACGAGCGCAAATTGAAGCGTTAGTTAGACCAATTGATACAGTGCGTAGCACATTAAAGCTTGAAAAAGAGTATTTGTAAGGTTTTACTTTACCTTTTGCCTCAAAATAGCAGCAATGCGCTGCGCTATTCTCTTAGTTAACATAAGCTCTCTTAGTAATCCAGTCTTGTGGAATAACATGGACAATCGTAAAGTAGGTAAGCTCTCAAGCGTGCTAGGAGTAGAAATAGAAAAAATATTAGTGGGCGATTTACATCCAAATGAAAAGGATAATGGAAATATGAAACAGTTAAAATTTTATACATGTCAAACCTGCAACAATGTGATAACAGGCACAGGCAATGCTAGTCTATCGTGCTACAGAGAATAAAAAATCTGATTTTGCACAATAATAGTAATACACTTGGCATTTGGCTGCAGTGCTCGCTGCAATTCCCCACAGCGTTGGCACTGCAGCTTTTACATTTTATTTAACGACAGTAAAGCCTGCTATTAACTTCCTGTAAGTAGTCCCCAATACTTTTATTGTTAATAATTAGATCAGCATATGAATCCAGTGGAGTATGATCATAATTAACAATAACAAGTTTAGCTCCTTGTTGTTTTGCCAGCAACGGATAATAATTGGCAGGTGACACCGTTAAAGAGGAACCTAATACAATAAATAAGTCTGCTTTTTTTGCCTCACGTTCAGCCATAGCTAAATGCTGCTCCTGCAAATATTCCCCGAACAAAACTACTGTAGGACGTAGGAAGCCACCACATTGACAATACGGTTTATCCTCTAAGTAATAGTTGACAGAATAGGGAAGTTTGCATCGCTGACAATGCAGCTTGGTAATCGTTCCATGTAAAGGTATTATATTTTTATTCCCTGCTCGTTCATGTAAATCGTCTGTATTTTGCGTAATGATTGTTTTTAGCTGTAAGCTTGATTGCCATTTGTTAAGTACATCATATCCTTTATGCGGTATGACGCTTTCAAGCGCCTTAATTCTGCTTCGATAAAACGCAATAAATTGCTCTCTATTATGCTCCATTGCTTCAACACTAGCAAGCTGTTGTGGGTTATATGTACGCCATAATCCATTGGCAGAACGAAAGTCAGGCACACCGCTTTCAGTGCTCATGCCTGCCCCTGTAAATACAACAATATGTTTTGCTTCAGTAAGCCATTGAGCAAGCATACGATCACCTCGGATACGGAATATTTAGCATGAACAAGATGCAAGTTTTACTTGGACTCCGTCTTTTCGATTTCTTGCTCGGTATTTTCTGTTTCCTGCGGAGTTTCAATAAACACACTATTTTCCAGCTTAAATTGACCATTAACTAGGCGGTAGCTTGTATCGATCGTAGCAATAAAAATGCTAGGTGATACTTGCAATGATTGTGATACAATTAATCGATTATTTTCTATCCGATACTGCGTAATTTTACCTATTGTTGCTTCTTCAAACCACATTGCGGCTTCATCCATGTTGAAGGAGAAGGTATATTTTTTATTATTAAATTTGATCTTATAAATTTGCTTGTCATCGTGCTCGATGACTTCAGTTAACAACAGATTTTTTACATCTTTAGCCGGATTAGGTGCAGTAATTTCTGTAAAATCTGATTTCATAATATGAGCTTCAGAATTAAGAATACCTGTACCAAAGCCTTTTACAAGAAAAATAAATATTTCATTATCATTATCATAATCAAGATCAGTCACGATAACCTCTGGGTAGTAATCAGGGGCAGCAACATTTTCCCACGGATAACTTTTTGAAGTATCTCCAATATGAACGGTTAACGGTGTAACAAGTTCATTATTTTTTTGCTCAATCCCTGTTATAGAAATCATAGCATCAGCCTGTTCAGCCAATACAATTTCATTCTCCTCTTGCATAGCTATTTCGTTGGTATCTGCGACTTCAGATTTACTTGTAGAGTTGTTGCTGGCTTTCTGTGCGCACCCAAACAGCACTGCGCCAGAAACACAAAGGATTAGCGCCCAAAGTGCATATTTTTTCAAGGACAAAAGCCCCTTTCTCTCAATTCAAAAACTGGATTGACGATTGGTATAACGCAAATTGTCAGCATCTAATTGCGAGAATAGCAATAGTAACTCAGAAAACGGTGAAGCTTGCTTATTTATCATTGAGTTAGCATGTCAATTTCGTTAGTAGCATTGTTCTTTCTTTACAGTTTACACAGAATCGGCGCAGCTTGGCAAATCCTTTTGTTATTTTATAAGGAAACTCGTGATAAATAAAATAACAATTTGAATAAAATAGCAAAAGCCGCTCAATTCAAGTAATCGAAGGAGGAGTCTTCTATCTTGAACTGATCGGCTTATTTATTTAAATGAGAATCAACAACCGAGCAAAACCCATCTAGTATGGTTATGAGATAAGAGCAAATTAATTATTTAGAAGCTGCTTCAACTTCACTTAAAGAAATACCTAGAGCATCTGCTACGCCTTTACCATAGGCAGGATCTGCTTTGTAGCAGTTATTAATATGACGTAATTGAACTTCTTTTGTAGTTCCCTGCATATTTTCAGCAGTATTTTTGAACAATCTTTGTTTTTCTTCCGCAGAAAGAAGATTAAACAGTTTACCTGGTTGCTCGTAGTAATTATCGTCATCCTCACGGAAGTTCCAGTGATCCGCTGCACCAAATAAATCTAGAGCTGGTTCTTGATGCTCTTTATTGTCTTGGTTATGACCATAGCTATTTGGCGAGTAAGGAACGCTAGGATTATTTTGATAAACACGACCAGCACCATCACGATGGAATGGGCAGAAGTTAGCCACATTTTTCGGATAGTTAACTGGAATTTGCCAGTAGTTTACACCTAAGCGATAGCGTTGAGTATCCCCATAGGAGAACAAACGACCTTGCAACATTTTATCTGGTGAGAAACCAATACCAGGAACAATGCTTGCTGGAGAGAATGCAGCCTGTTCTACATCAATAAAGTAGTTTTCAGGGTTACGGTTTAATTCAAGCTCACCAACCTCGATAAGAGGGAAGTCCTTTTTGTACCATACTTTAGTTAAATCGAATGGATTATATGGCATATTTCTTGCTTGTTCCTCAGTCATAACTTGAATGCACATTTTCCATTTAGGGAAATTGCCCTGTTCAATGTTTGTGTAAAGGTCACGTTGATGTGATTCACGGTCTTGACCGATGACTTTCGCAGCTTCTTCACTTGTAAGGTTTTTAATACCTTGTTGGGAAATGAAGTGGAATTTCACCCATACACGTTCATTGTTTGCATTATACATACTGAACGTATGACTGCCAAACATATGCATATGACGGTACGAAGCAGGAATACCGCGATCACTCATAACGATGGTTACTTGGTGCAATGCTTCTGGCAAGCTAGTCCAGAAATCCCAGTTTGCTTGCGGATTATGCATATTCGTTTTTGGATCCCGTTTAACAACGTGGTTAAGGTCAGGGAAACGTTTAGGATCACGGAAGAAAAATACAGGCGTATTGTTACCTACAATATCCCAGTTGCCTTCTTCAGTATAAAATTTAATTGCTGTGCCGCGAATATCGCGCTCTGCGTCTGCAGCACCACGTTCACCTGCTACAGTAGAGAAGCGAATAAATACTTCTGTTTTTTTGCCGATTTCAGAGAACAATTTAGCTTTAGTATATTTTGTAATGTCGTTTGTAACAGTGAAAGTACCAAAAGCACCAGAGCCTTTTGCATGCATACGACGTTCAGGGATCACTTCACGATCAAAATGTGCAAGTTTTTCAAGTAACCATACGTCTTGTAAAAGAACAGGACCACGCGGACCTGCAGTTAGTGTATCATCATCATTCGCTACAGGAGCACCAAAAGCAGTTGTTAATTTTCTATTATCATTACTCATGTTGATTCCTCCCAAAAAAGATTTATAACTGAACTTATACTAAGTATTATATTATACTTAGTCTAAAAGTAAAGTGAAGGTTTGATGAAGCAACTAATTTATCATCATTTAAAATAAAAAATGCTTCTGTTTAAGCAAATCAACCGCATCAGGCAATATAAGCCAAAATAAAAGGAATGCTTCACATTAAGAGGCATTCCTTACTTAAGTTTTAGTCGTAAGTCTTGTATTTATTTTTGAAGGGTGATTGAGTTTTATTTTGAAGGTAGATTGCGCTCTGCTTGCGTACGCACAATATTGATAAGCCATTGCTTTAGAGCTACAATTCTTTCGTCTTGAAGCTTGTTGTCGGTTCCAACGGCAATTAACGGAGTAAGTGAATCCTCCTTATAAAGCGAGCCATGGGAGCCGCCTCCAACATGGTTATAGCTAATTCTATCTTGCAACTCGTAGGAAGGCATCAGGTCAACGATGAGAAATTTACCCTGTTGTGCTGTCAGTGCTCCTTGTATGCGAGCTAATGCATCAGGATAATGACTGTATTCCACTTGATTTTGGTCATTTAATCGGAGACCGAGAATTTGCAGTTCACCTTCTAGTGTCCATGATTGATGATAGCGATCGGTATATTTGCCTTGTGGAGCAAAGCGCAATGTGCCTGAATAGTGAGGACTAACGACATTTATCGTAGCTTGCTCCTTCCATGCAATAAAGCCAATCCGCTTATCCTGTTTAAATTTTGCGATAAGCTCATCTATAGATAAATTATGTTCAAGAATATGAATGTAGCCCATTCGTTCATTTAAGGCTAAAGCTAGCTGTCCTTCTGGATTTTTTGTACTCCATAGACTGTAGCCTGCTAATAATTCATTGATATTCAGTAAACTCAGCTGTTTATCGTTCCCTACCGCAGATTGTCCGCTGTCTCCAAGCACTATCCAAATCACTTCTTTTAACGCATTTTCCCAGGAGCCGAATAAATTTAATAGCTGCTGCAGGCTCTGATCTGCATGCTCAATTGCGTCTGTATCATGTGGACCATGTTTATGTAAACTGCCGTCAGCATCTGGGAAATAAGCTAGTGTAAACGCAGGTAGTAGATTTCGTGAAATTAGCAGGCTAAGCTCATTTATCGTGAATTGATTATTAAAGCCATATCTGTCCCAAGCATAATTATGTTGATCATTTGCTTTATTGTATTGTGACAGCACGCCTAATGAGAGAAAATTTGGTCCATATGCTGTAATGTTTTTCGGTAATAGATCAAGCTGGGAGAAAAGATTTGGTACATGCAGCTCATGCGAGGTGTTTCCACGATATACCAAGCCATTAATTGATGCTGCTTCAATTTGTAACTGGGCAAGCTCTTCATAAAGAGTCGACACCTCATGACTTAAATGCGATTGATTCAGATCGATTATGCTATGCTGCAATACGTTTTTTATATTATTTTCATATATTTCATGTGGTCCGCTGCCATAACTGATTATTTGATTATGTTGTTGATCAAACCATATTAGTCCGGGTACATGATGCTGATCAGCATAGCTTCCTGTTAACAGTGAACTGTCTATTGTCACTGACATAGTAGGATAAGAGCTTACAATGTTCGGATAATAATCACCGTGTTTCATTAAAAAGGAGAAAGCAGGGGCTTTCCCTTCCTCTATAGCAAGCTGCAATGTCTTGTCCATTAATGAATCAAAGAGCAGAACAATTACGGGTTTTCCCGCAGTCTGAGCTTTAGTAAACAGTTTGTCGCTAACAGTTTTACCTAGTTTTTGCTCATCAGTGATCGAGGAAGCTAATAGCAGCCATAGTAATACGGCAAGCGGTGCGATTATGCAAGGAATCCATAACAAGCGTTTATATCGTTGACGTTTATATTTTGTACTATTCATAACTACTCCTTCAAATCATTCATTAATTATTGCTATATCAGTATGGATTAATGTTAAGTTTTTCATGCAAATTTTTTACATGAAGTATTGACCTTGGAGTGTACTCCAATGATACGCTTATAACAAGTTAAGGTTGAGAGCAGTGCTAAGAGGAGGCTAGATTATGCGAATCAAACAGTTTACTGATAAGTATGGAATTTCTAATGATACGGCTAGATTTTATGAAGCAGAAGGGCTGCTCCATCCTGTTCGCTTGGAGAACGGTTATCGCAGCTATGATGAAGGTTGTGAACGAGCAATTAAATTTATCACTGTTTTGAAGCATGCTGGGTTTTCATTGCAGGAGATAAAGCTACTGCTGGAGTTGGAGCAAAGACCTGTCTCAGAGCAATGTAACGCAGCCTCCAACGCTATGTTTTTGAGCAAAATCAAAAATATTGAGCGTCAAATTACGTTTTACCAAGCAGCATTACGAGCGCTGCAATTAACGGTGGATATTATGCGTGACGGTAAATATGCACAAAATCAAGATGTTATATACCAGTTAGTCGATGATATGTACGCAAGTTTAAGAGAAGGAATCGGTCTAGATCAAGTTAGTTTAGAGGTTTTATCTAAGGAATCATAAAACGAGCGCAGAAACAAATGTCTGAATAACGAGTGTTCCGCCTTTAAAGTCTGTTGCCTCCATAATCATTATCTCCTGCAACAGGCTTTAAAAAGTGGAAGGAAGTCATTTTGTTCCGGAGCGACATAAAGCGTTTGGAAGAGCTTTAATATTTCAAAGCGACTAAGCCCATTAGGAGGAAAATATTATGAAAATTCAAAAAATTTCACCACACATTACGAAGCTTGAAGCATGGTGCTTTTTTAAAATTAGTGCATGGTTAGTTGAAACCGAACAAGGAGTTTATATTATCGATACTGGGATGTCATTTATGGGTCAAAAGATTTTGCGGATAGCAGAAAAACTAGGCGATGTAAAAGGTGTTCTGCTCACACATGGACATTCCGATCATGTTGCTGGCTTAAAGGAAATGATAAAGCGTAAAAAGCTTCCTGTTTATGCTCATTCACTTGATATTCCGTACATGGAAGGAATACAGCCATTTCCGGGCAGAAAAAAAGCAGAGCAGTTAGTCGAACCAGGTCTTGTTCAAGCTCTGCCGGTCGATGAGCAAGGAGGTCTGTCACCAATAGGAGATTTACTTCCTTATCACACTCCTGGTCACTCCCCAGGTCATGTTGTTTATTATCATCAAAAAGATAATGTACTTATTAGCGGCGATCTATTTACATCGAAGAATGGTAAGCTGCAAAGGCCAATGGCAATGTTCACTGCAAATATGAAGCAGGCGATCGCCAGTGGAAAGATCGTTGCCCAGCTCAAACCTAAGCTTGTTAGTATTGCACATAGTGCAGATGTGCAGAATCCACATACACAAATCGAGCAATATTTAAGCCAAGCGGAGCGATAAAGAAAAGATAAGATACGAATTATATAATGATAATATTGAAAATTTGACATTTATATGAATAAATTTATTTCGCATTTACTAGTTATTAAGAATTAGTAAATGCGTTTTTTGGCTTATATAGTATTTTTGATTTTTGTGAACATTTAATGAAAAATTCATAAAAAAGTAAATAATACATGATAATTAAACTATTATACATGTAAGTCTACTAATTTTTTGACGATATATAGTACATAGGACATACGTGGTTAATCCTGGAGGAGAATTGACATGTGGGAAAAAATGATGAAACCATTTATGGCGGTCATGAGTCGAGCAAAATATAAACAGAAGTTTGTGCTTATCAGTCTATTATTTATGTTACCAATCGTTTTTTTGGATCTTTCATGGAATACAACGAAGCAGAAAGAAATAAGTCAATTAGTTAGCGAGCAGCATGGTTTAGAACAATTAACCGAAATATGGCCGTTAGCGTTGCAAATACAGCAGCATCGTGGGATGGTTAATGGCTATTTGAATGGAAACACATCTTCTGAAGCTCAGCTAGAGACAAAAAAAGAAGAAATCAATCAAATGATTCTAAATATTGGACAATCGTTTGATGAAAGTAAACATCCTGAAGGTTATGCTGCTTGGAACGAAGCAGTTCAAAAATGGAAGGATTTAAGTGCTCAGTATACATCGATGGATGCACCTTCAAGCTTTACAGCTCACTCGGAGCTTGTTGAGGACATTCTTGGCATTGTGAGGATCGTATCCGATGAATCAACGTTAACATTAGATACTAACATAGAATCTTTTTATATGATTGATTTGCTAGTAAACGATCTTCCTCAATTAGTGGAATATACTGCAATTATTCGCGGTAAAGGCAATGGTGTACTTTCTTCAGGAACTTTGAACGCTACCGTAGAAAGTGAGCTTCGAATACTGGAGAAAGTAGCGGAGGAGAATATTAAAGAAATTAATAGTTCATTAGTACGTTTATCAGATTTAGACACAAACCAGCATAATCAGTTAATCGAGCAACTATTTCATATTGGGGAACTGGCGAAAAACTATTTAACCGTGTTAAATGAAGAAGTTTTAGAAGCAGAACAGTTAACGATGAATCCTGATGAATATTTTAATCAGGGTACAGATATGATTACAAAGATGAATGAGTTAATTACACAATTGAAATCAACTGTTGCAGATGATCTGCAAAAACGAGAGTCTTCGCTAAAACTGTATATGACGATTATTAACGGAATTCTAGTTTTAGCAGGAATTTTAATTGTATTAATGTATATTGCCTTTTATCGTAATGTTATTCATGCTGTTAAAGCTCTTAAGCAAAGCGCAGAGGCTATGGCTGCAGGTGATTTCTCACAGCCAGTTCATCTGCAAACTCGCGATGAGTTAAATGAGATTAGTACAGCCTTTAATAAAATGCATGCATCTGTAAGCAAAGTGTTAAATAGTAATCAACATATGGCACTTACAGTATTAGAAGCATCAGATGGGCTAGCTGCTGTTGCGCGAGATTCAGCAGAGGCGATGAAGCAGGTAGCAGAGTCTGTGCAGGTAGTAAGTGAAGGTACAACAAGTCAAAAACGTACAACAAGAGATAGCTCGATCGCAATGAATGAAATGGCACTAGGTGTTAATCGTATTGCCGAGGCTGCATCTGAGGTTGCTCACGTAGCCGTGCTTACTAATGAACAAGCAATGACTGGTAGTGAACAGCTAGAGCAAAGTGTTGAGCAAATGGATAACATTAAACGTTCACAAGAGCGCAGTGCGGACATCGTTTCACGTCTAGATCAGCACTCTGCACAAATTGGGCAAATTATTTCGTTTATTTTGGATTTATCTTCACAAACGAAGTTGTTATCGTTAAATGCTAGTATTGAAGCAGCACGTGCAGGTGAGCACGGTCGTGGCTTTGCTGTTGTCGCTAAAGAAGTTGGTTCTTTAGCAGAGCAATCCGCGCGTTCCTCTGCAGAAATTTCTAAGCTGTTAGAAGAAGTAAGTACGCTTGTAAAAGAAACAGTTGAGTCGATGAAAGCAATGTCGATTGAAACTGATGCAGGAATTCAGTCTATACATCGCTCTAAAGAAACGCTAGATGAAATTATAAATGGTATTCGTCTAGTAAGTGAGCAAATTCAAGAGGTATCGGCAACTTCAGAAGAGATGTCGGCAGAGATGGAAGAAGTTACAGCATCGATTGCTGAGATTGCAGTGATTTCTGAGCAAAGTGCAAATGAAGCTGAAACAATGGCTGCAGCAGCTGAGGAGCAGCTTGCGGCAACCGAGCAAATCCAAGGCTCTGCACAAACATTACAAGAACTATCCGTTAAATTACAATCGGATCTAAGCAAGTTTAAACTACTTTCTGCTAAGTAGGTTGTAAGAATAGCAGAATGGAATACAAGAGGTTAGTAGAAACATCAGTAATAGCTGATTGTTTGACTAACCTCTTTTTTTAGTTTTAATATTTATGCAGTTAATATAACAAGATATAATGATGCAAATAACAGAGGTGTGAACGGAGCTGAAATAGATGAGTGAAATATTATATATCGAGGATGATAGAGAAATTGGTACTTGGCTTAAACGGGAGCTAGAGCAAAGAGGATATGTCGTACATTGGTTAGTTTCTGGAGATGGAGCTGAAAACTTTGCCAAACAGGCAGATTTAGCAATTTTAGATGTAATGCTGCCAGGCTTAGATGGATTTTCAGTAGGAAAACGGTTAAAGAGGGTTAATGCAGAGCTTCCTATTTTAATGCTGTCTGCACGGACTGCAGTAGAAGATAAGCTAGAAGGATTAAGCTTTGCTGATGATTATGTGACAAAGCCGTTTCATCCCGATGAGCTTGTTGCGCGTGTAGAGGTACTGCTTCGCCGTTTCCAAAAGCAGGAGCAAATTTTGCAGCTTGGGCATTTACGAGTGTATACGAAGGAACTGCGTATTATTGATACAAGAACAGAGGAAGAAATTATTCTAACAGGTAAGCAGTATCATTTGTTTCATTGCTTTATTCGTCATCTTAATCAAATTTTGACGAAGGAGCAGCTATACGAGCTTGTATGGGGCGAGGGCTACATTGAGGGAGATAAGACATTAATGGTACATATTCGTTATTTACGTGAAAAAATTGAAATTGATCCGTCTCAGCCGACAATTATAGAAACGATTCGCGGCATCGGTTATCGGGTGAAGCTATGAAAAAAAGGTTATTTAAATCATTACAAGCAAAATATATGCTGCTTATTTGTATCGCTCTTATTTTATTTCAAGTTGTCTATCTAGGATCAGCAGTTATTTTTACGAGTATCGAAAGACAGATGACAGAGCAAACTCCTGATTATACAAAGGTAGAACAGGAGTGGCATAATGCAGTTCAGAAATTGGGCGATAATATTGATCATGCTGTAGAAGATTTATTTGAGTCGTGGTCTAAGCAATATCCCGAGGCAACGATGTTTTGGGTGAATGGTAATGGGGAGTTGACAAAAAGCTGGAATGTTACAGAAGATCTGCCTGCCAATTGGTCTGCAATCTATACAGCACAATATATAAAATCAAGATATGGAAACGATCCGTTTACGGTTATTGCCTTTGCTTCCGAGAACGGGCAAAATGGCTTTGTTTCGCTTGAACTGCCGCGAAATTTATTTAACTCACCAAATAAAAACCTTTATTTTAAGTACGGAAACTTGGTGTTTGCTGCGATCATTATTGTTCTTGCCTCATTTATCGTAATTTCCTATCTATTTTTCCGAAACATTCGCAAGCGTCTACTTACTTTGCAAGATGCAATGACTATTCGTGATGTGGATGCTTTGCCAATCCCGATTGAGGTTAAAAAGCAGGATGAGATTGGTCAGCTAGAGCAATCCTTTAATCAAATGGTTTATGAATTGAAGCTAAGCCGTGCAAGAGAGCAGGAGGAGGAACAGGTTAGACGTCAATTAATTGCTAACTTGTCTCATGACATTCGCACTCCGCTAACGAAGATTCGTGCCAATGCATATACGCTTAGCAAGTTTGAACTGCCAAGCGAGGCGGTAGCTACAGCACGGGCTTTAGAAGGCTCCATTCGACAGCTTGATGAACTTGTCGATAACTTGCTTGCTTATACTTTATTAATTGGCGATCGCTATCGGATGGAGCTGAAACAGGTGGCAATGCCGCGCTTTTTACGGGAGCAGGCTGCGGCTTGGTACGCAGTGTTTGAGCAAAATGGCTTTGAGTTTGAAGTAAAGCTGGATGAAATGAAGCAGCCAAACTGGAACATTGATCGGAGCTGGATGAAGCGGATTATTGATAATCTTTTGCAAAATGTGCTGCGTCATGCGGCGCATGGGAAATATGTCGCAATTGAAACAGCGAGCTGTGAAGGATACGATGTCATTCGCATTATCGATCGCGGCTTTGGTATAGCGGGTGCGGATACTATTGCGGCGCCAAATAAGGGACAAGCTGATCGGAGCGAGCCAAATAAGCATGTATCATCTGAGCTGGAAAGGAATGCTTGGGATGAAGACCGTAAGTCAATCCAAATGAATCATCAAGCAGCAAATCAATCGGCTGGCAGCGGAATTGGTTTATCAATTGTTGATATGATGATTAAAGGAATGGGGTTAACATGGACAAAGGAGTATAAGCATCCTTACTTTATTGTAGAAATTCGCAAGCCCATCAATAAATAGTTTAAGCAATGCTTTAATAGAATTTAACCAAAACTTAAACTTCACCTCGACCGGGGTTTAACCTTCACTCGTTATACTAGGTTTCGAGGTGAGAAAAACAATGAGTAATATAATTGTACAAACAGAGCAATTAACAAAAATCTTTCAGAAAAAACAAGCGGTTGATCATATTAACTTAAGTATTCGTGAAGGTGAAATTTATGGCTTCCTCGGTCCGAATGGATCGGGTAAAACGACAACAATTCGTATGCTGCTCGGATTAATGAGGCCAACTTCGGGGACAATTAAAATTTTTGGCAAATCATTAAATCAATCTCGGATCGAAATTTTGCGCCAGGTTGGTTCATTAGTAGAAAATCCATCCTATTATCCGCATCTAACAGCTTATGAAAATTTGAAAGTCATTGCGCAAATTGTTGGTGTACCATTTAGTAGAATATCTGAGGTGCTAGAAATTGTACGTCTAACTGAGGCGGCGCACCGTAAAGTAAAAGGTTTTTCACTTGGAATGAAGCAGCGACTTGGCATTGCTGCTGCGCTCCTGCATAATCCTAAACTATTAATTCTTGACGAGCCAACGAACGGCTTAGATCCATCAGGGATTATTGAAATTAGGGAGCTTATTAAGTCATTGCCGCAAAAATACGGTATGACCGTATTAATTTCCAGTCATTTATTATCGGAAATTGATCAAATTGCTACATCAGTTGGGGTCGTTTCTAAAGGAAAGCTAATTTATCAGGATAGCATTAGCAATATGCGTAAGCTTGCATCATCAGTTATTTACGTACAGTGCAGCGAACCGCAAGCAGCAGCAAAGGAGCTGCAGCAGCTTAATATGGATGTTCAGTATGAAGCTGGACAGCTTGTATTGCCGCATTGTCCAGAGCGTCTAGTAGCTGAAGCGGTAAGAAAGCTCGTTTATCAAGGGCATGATATTTATCGTGTACAAGAGCATAAGCAATCGCTGGAGAGCATTTTCCTTGAAATGACAGGCGGTGTAAGTCTATGATGCTGCGCATGCTATTACGCTCAGAATGGATAAAATTAAAAGGCAAAGGTTTATGGTTTCTGGCGATACTAGGTCCGCTTGGGGTAATTGGATTGCAGATGGTCAACTACGGTGTACGTAAAGATTATTTATTAGCGCAAAGTGATGATGATTGGACTTATTATCTTCATTGGATGTCACCGTTAACGGCACGTGTCGTTGTTCTTGGGATAGCCATTCTATGCTCACTACTTGCCAGTATTGAATCACAAACGAATGCTTGGAAGCTTTGGCTTGCCTTGCCTGTAAAGCGAAGTACGGTATATCTATCGAAATATATCGTTGCTTCAACCCTATTATTGGTGTCCTGTGTCATTTTAACGATCGGCACTGCAGTTTATGGAATGACATTAGGTTTAGGTGATGAAATTCCATGGCTGTCCATATTAAAATTCAGCTTTTTCCCTTGGCTGGCTTCGCAAGGAATTATCGCTTTGCACCTATGGTTTGCGGTTACTTTTAGCAATCAAGGCTTTACGATTAGTCTAAGTGTAATTGGAGTAGTAAGCTCAATTATGTCGCTATATGTGCCTGATTGGGTTGTATGGAGATGGCCTTCATTATTAACAGAAGCAACATCGCCTTTATCTTGGCTAAGCATTGGAATAGGTGCATGTATTAGTTTAGTACTTTTTATTATTGGAATGCTGCACTTTATGAGAAAGGATGTGGCTTAGATGAAGGCATTGCTTGCAACTGAATGGTTTAAGCTGCGTAAAACAAACATTTTGCCATTTTTAATCATTGGCCCTATTATCGTATTTCTAATTGGAATAGGTGCTGATATGAGTGATCCTGAATATACAGGAATGAAATATATTTATGTTTTTTTAATTGCAAATGCAGTTTACGGAGGCTTGCTCATGCCGTTAATGTTAGGAGTGCTGGCTGCCTTAATTTGTCGCTATGAGCACCAAGCAGGGGGCTGGAAACAACTGTTTTCTTTACCAACAACAAGAGGCAAAGTATATTGTGCAAAGTTTATAGTCGTAAGCTTGGTTGTACTGATTATGCAAATTTTTGTGTTTATCGCTTTATTTGCTGCAGGACTCATTAAGCAATATGGGGAATCGCTACCGTTCGAATTAATATCGCGAGGGCTTATCGGCGGTTGGCTAGCATCACTGCCATTAATTGCATTATTAATTTGGGTATCTATGCTGTTTCAATCTTTAGCTGCACCATTTGCTTTCAATGTCATTTTTACGATCCCGAATATGATGGTGCTAAATTCAAAATATGCTCCTTACTATCCGTGGAGCCAGCCATTTTTAATGATGAATTTATACGATGATCCTGAAAGTAGCGGTTTATTTTATGCATCGTTAAATCATTTAAGCCTAGTACTTGGTGCGAGCTTCTTACTATTTACGATCAGTGGTTATATCTATCTACAGCGCAAGGAAGTATAAAAAGGTTATATAATCTAGCAGTGTCTTTATCCCTTTAACTGTTCTGCTTAGTGGTTAAAGGGATTTTTTATTAGCGCTATTTATGCTCTTTTTTTCGTAAATTCAACCATCAGTTGATTTATTTAATCTAATATTACTTATAATACATAGGAAAATTAGAGGAAACACATTATGATTAAGCTAAGCAAACCGATATCGATTGCTATAGTCTAAGGGGGGAGTAAGATGCAGGGATTAAAATTCGCTCGACATTTTTCAGAGCGCCGTAAGCAGTTAGGGTTTACCCAGGGTGATGTCGCTGCATATGTCGGTGTGTCTAGTGCAGCAGTATCGAAGTGGGAGCAAGGATTAAGTTATCCTGATTTAACCTTGCTGCCCAAGCTGGCAACATTGCTTGATATGACGATTGATGCATTGCTTGGCTATGAGCCGCAGCTAACTAAAAATAAAATTAAAGAACTGTATCAGGAGTTTGCCTGTAGATTGGGAACGGAGAGCTTTGAAGCTGTACAAGCTGATATTGAGGCAAATCTTAAAGAGTATTATTCATGTTATCCATTTCTAAACCGCATGGCGCAACTTTACCTTAACTATCATTCAAAATCATCACAGCCAGAGCTTGTTTTTCAAAGAATTATTGAGCTATGTGAACGGACGATTGCTAATTGTGACGACTATGAGCTGCGACAAGAAGCGCATATGCTGTATGCTCATGTGTTGCTGGTGAATAATAAGCCGCAAGAGCTGTTAGAGCTGCTAGGTGAAGATATTAAGCTTCATTATGGTACCGAGCAAATGATTGCTAAAGCACATGCGATGCTGGGGAATAGGGATAAGGCTAAGACGATGCTGCAAGCAAGCATGTATCAATATTTATTAGGCTTAGTTAGCAGCACAATTGAAAGTATGATGTTTACAGTTGATGATGCGGACTATTTTGATAAATGTGTACAGCGCTTAGAGAAGCTTATTTCAACGTATAACATTTGTGAACTTAATCTTAATCAAGTTCTAGTATTCTACATTAATGCTGCGACTGGTTATGCTCAGCAACAGCGAACTCAAGAGACACTTGCTATGCTTAAGAAATATTACGAAACATGCTGCATGATGAAGATGCCGTATGAATTACGAGGAGATGATTACTTTCACCTCCTTGATGATTGGATGGATAATGAACTGCAAATTGGCATGCAAGTACCGCGAGATGAGCAATCAATAAAAAAAGATATGTTAAATTTAGTACTGCTAAATCCTAGCTTTAGTCTAATACAGGACGATCCTGCCTTTAAAGCTATCGTTACTAATCTTCGACATGTATTAAAGCTGTAGTTTCGACTAGAAGTTAGTTACGATAAGTAGAATTATAATTTTCCGCTGGTCACTTTACATACCCTAGAAGGGTATATTAAAATGATATGATAACGAGGTTGAAAAGGTAGTACGTTTGAGGTGATTAGATGAAGCATAATCATGGGCACGATCAGTCTGCACAGCCTGAGCTGTCATATTATAGTGATCAGCTTCTAAATGAGGCGCAAAGCGATAAGCAAAGCAATTTAGAGCAAGCTGGGCAGCTTAGTGAGGCTTGCCATCTTGAGCAAGATGAGCATTGCCGTAAAAGTCATCATCCTGAAAAGTTGAAAAAGGATATGATTACCCGTTTAAATCGTATCGAGGGGCAAATTCGCGGCATTAAAGGAATGATCGAGAAAGATGTGTATTGTGATGATGTCATTACCCAGCTTGCTGCAACACAATCTGCATTAAATGGCGTAGCTAAAATTTTGCTTGAAGGTCATTTAAAAGGCTGTGTCGTTGATCGGCTGAATGAAGGTGATGAAGCGGTACTAGATGAACTGCTCGTAACGATTCAAAAGCTAATGAAAAAATAGCCCTGGTTAATAATGACAAACAAATTTTAAAAAATTGCAACGAAAATGATGCTGTTACGTAGTACAATAGCATCAACTATTTTTTTATTCACATTTCACATGATGAGGAGGAAGAGCAATGGGAAGGATAAACTTCATTTCGGTAAGCTAGTGCTGGCGAACGTTATTCGCACAACAGGGACGAATAATCATATGCAGACGCTGGCTTACACGGAATAAATGAGGTCCCATAGTTTTTGTATCCACATCGTGGAGGTCAGCTCTGCAATATGATTCAATGACAAAGAACTTATTGAACATATTGTAGGAGGTGAAGTCTTACTTATTTATTTAAGTAAGACATCGATTTGACGATCGTTTATTTAACTATTTTTATTGTATTGCTTATTTTTACTGGTTTTTTCGTGGCAACCGAGTTTGCCATTGTTAAAGTTCGCAGCTCTCGAGTTGATCAGCTTGTCGCTGAAAATGTTAAGGGAGCTAAAGCTGCGAAGGAAGTCACCTCTCATCTGGATGAGTATCTATCTGCCTGTCAGTTAGGTATTACCGTAACATCACTTGGTATTGGTATGGTTGGGGAACGAACATTTGAGGTTATGCTTGATCCGTTGTTCGAATCACTTGGCATGCCACATGGTCTAATCACTGTACTTACATTTATTATTGCCTATTTATTGGCGACATTTTTACATGTTGTTATTGGTGAGCTTGCGCCTAAAACGGTAGCGATTCAAAGAGCAGAAAAAATTACACTGATGTTTTCTCGCCCGATTATGATATTCTATAAGGTGTTGTTTCCGTTTATTTGGTTTTTGAACGGTTCGGCTCGTGTAATTTCTGGGCTATTTGGCTTTAAACCAGTTAGTGAGAATGAAATGACACATACGCAGGAAGAAATTAAGCTTCTTATTGCGGAAAGTAATAAATCAGGGGAAATTAACAACAGTGAAATGAAGTTTGTAAATAATGTATTCGAGTTTGATGATCGTCTTGCACGAGAAATTATGATTCCTCGTACAGAAATGGTCGCATTTAATGTCGATACTAGCTATAAAGAAATTTTGACAAGAATTTCACAAGAGAAATATACACGTTATCCGATCTATGATGGAGATCGTGACAATATTATCGGATTTTTTAACATTAAAGATTTTCTAATTCAAGGCTTAGAAAATCCAGATAAAGCAAGAAGTTTTAATTTGAAGGACTTTATTAAGCCAATTATTAGTGTAATTGAAACGACTCCGATTAAAGAAATTTTACAGCGAATGCAGAAAGAACGTATTCATATGGCAATTCTAGTTGATGAATACGGCGGTACGTCTGGTCTAGTTACCGTTGAGGATATTATCGAGGAGCTTGTCGGTGAAATTCAAGACGAGTTTGACGGCGACGAGGTTGCCCATGTTCGTATGTTAAGTGAAGGTCATTATATTATTGATGCTAAATTATTGCTGCATGAAGTGGAAGAATTGTTGAATATTACATTAGAAAATGACAATGTTGATACGCTTGGCGGCTGGGTGTTTGCCCAAAATACAGATCTTGATGTGAATAAGTTGATTTATCACGAAGGCTATAGCTTTGCAATTAAGCAGAAAAAAGGTCTAGTATTGCAGTTTATTGAGGTTCGTAAGCAACAAGTTTCGCAAGCAGTCAGTTCAACAGAAACTGAAGCAGTTGAAGCATAAAAGAAACAGTCAAAAAAATTGAAAGAATTTAAGTTAAGTTGTTTTATAGCATGAATATCCATCCGTTGTCTGTCTCAGTTTTAACGTACAGATGACGGATTTTTATGTTTAAAACGGATAATTGATTAGTCTCGTTCCTTGCTAGGATAGGTTCATTTGTAGTAAAGTGACACTGTAATCATTAACGAATCAGGAGGGAAGCGGGAATGGCAATAGCAGAGGTAACTATTATTCCAATTGGAACAGGAAGCACCAGTCTAAGCGCATATGTGGCAGATTTACAGCGTGTGCTGCAGAAACAGCCTGGGATTAAATATACGTTAACATCAATGAGCACCATTATTGAAGGTGAGCTAGCAGATATATGGAGTGCGATTGCTGCTTTACATGAAACACCATTTCATTCTGGAGCACAACGTGTCTCCACCTCGATTAAAATCGATGATCGGCGCGATAAAGCAAGCTCCTCTGAACAAAAGCTGCGATCTGTGCAAGAAAAGCTTAATGGTAATAGCAATTAAAGCAAAGAAATCACAAGCTTCGTTGGAGAATCTTGTGATTTCTTTTTTATGAAGATGTTACTTAATAGATTAATCTAGCGGCTGAAGACGTTGCTCGATTGCCGCACGATTCACTTCTAGAAAAGGCGGCAGATCTAGTTTTTTGCCAAGCTCACTTAGCTCTGCATCTATTGTGAAGCCGGGGCCATCCGTGGCCAGTTCAAACAGTATGCCATTCGGATCATGAAAATAAATGCTAGTAAAATAATAGCGTTCTACAATACCTGTTGTTTTATATCCTAGCTTAACAAGACGCTCATTCCATTTTGCAAGTTCCTCTTTATTAGAAACGGTAAGCGCCAAATGATGGACACTGCCTCGCCCTGGACGTTGACGTGGTCCTTTATCCACTGTAACAATTATTTCTCCCCAATGCTCACCTGCTATTGCCTGCAGGACAGTGCTGTCGCTACTTTGCTCTATAATTGTGTAATGAAAGATATCGCTTAGCAGCTTCACTGTCGCCTGTCTATGTTCAACTTTAATGCCGATCGGCCCCATTCCTAAAATGCGATGCTCTAGCGGCACAGGAGAGTCTGTCCAAGGCTGCCAGCGCTGAGGTCTATCCATTCCTTCATTGCTTAATAAAACAAGTGAGAGCTGGTCAGGGTCTTGAAAAAACAGAGCGTCGTATTTTCCGTAAGCTGTAATCTTACTGTGCGTGACACCATAATCCGTTAAGCGTTGCGCCCAATAATACAGACTGCTTTTACTTGGAACAAGCAAGCTGATGAGATCGATAGCGTTTGTTCCTTTAACGGTATGACCTGCTTGTGGAATTTCAAAAAATGTAAGTTCAGTTCCAGGATTTCCGATCTCATCCCCGTAAAATAAATGATACATATTTGGCGAATCCTGATTAACTGTTTTTTTCACAAGGCGTAAACCGAGCACGTCACAGTAAAACTGTTTATTTTGCTTAGCATTTTTTGTAAGCATAGATGTATGATGATGCCCTTGAATTCGCAGCATGACACTTCTCCTCTCGCATTTGGATGATTTATATAATGGTGCTGTAGCATAGTTTACTACTCGGCTACTCTAATAACAAGTTTTCATCATCCGACATTTGCCACCGTTATTTCGCATATTTTGATAAAATGCGATAAAAAAAGTTAATTTTAGGACAACGGTCTCTATTATTTTCCATTCCAATATTTCATAATTATAGATAAATTACCATTTTATTAAGTAAATATAGGAGTGAACGCAGCTTATATGTACAAAGTAGTCGAAAATGAAGTTGAATTAGCTCAATTTAATGGTGTTTGGATGACTGTATGGCTTGAAAGAGGCTATGAGCTTGAGTTTAGCAGTCATGTGTTGGAGAGAAATGTGATTTACTCGGAGAAGGGAGAAGCGATTGGTACCTCTGAATTAAAGCAGTATTATCGGGATGAACGCAGCATTATTAATCAAATTGCACCATTTGCAGATCATCCGTGGGTGCTAAAAGCAAACGACAAAGTCGGAGAAACGGATAAGCTTGCCCTATTAAGCTCATTTCGAGGAAAGGGCAAGTATACCAATTATGTGCTTTCATCTATTTGTGCGAGCGCAGCCAAGTTTGGTATTACATGTATGGTATCGTTACTTGAGCCAGTTTTTTTGCGAGCGCTACGAATCCTTTATAAAGTACCGATGCAAAAACTAGGCGATAAAGTTTTTTACAAAGGTGATTATGTCATTCCTACAGTGATGGATGTAGGTTATATTAATGCATACTCCGAGCAATTCCCATGGTATATCCAGCTAAACAAGACGTTTTAATTGAATTAGAGGAGGCAAAACTAAAATGAAGAAGGAACTAACTGAGCTAGAGCAACGAAATCGCCTTCTGCTATGGATTGTTTGGGGGCTGCTTGCTTTAGGAGTAATAACCGATATTGGGATTGGACTGTCCTGGGATTTAATTCTCTTATTAGTTGCCGTCGGCGGATTGTTTACAGGAACAGCTACATTAATGGCTTATATTGCTAAATTAAAACCTTATGTTAAATATGTTGTACCATTTGGACTAACAAGTATTGTAACAGTTCTTATTGTTTCTGATCCTGAACCTCTTACAAGCACATACTTCTTATTCTATGTGAATTTGGCAATTATCGCTCTTTATTCAGATTATCGACCGATAGTTTTAACAGGTATTCTTGGAGCTGTCGTATCAACGTATATTTACAACGATACTGATATTCGACAACGAATTTTACCGTATGATTCAATTTTTTATTTATATCTTTACTTGCTGTTTGCGACAGTTGCTCTGTCGGTAGCGGCATATTTTACGGGGCGCTTGCAGCGAGAGCTTAAGGCTAGACAGCAGGAGGCTGAAAGGTCGAAAGCATTATCCGATGCATTAATAGATAAGCTTCAGCAGTCCATTCATATTGTTAGCGAATTTAGCAGTAAGCAAAAGGACAAAGTAACCTCGGCTGCAACCATTTCGCGCGAGGTAACGGCAACATTTAGTGAAATGACGGCAGCCGTTGAGCAACAGACGAATCATATTATTGTGATCAATGATTCTATGAAAACGATGAGTGAGCATACAAAGGAAATGGCAGAAAGTGTGCAACAACTTGAAGAAATTGCAGCAAGCAATACGAAGCTAAGTGAGCGCAATGTACAACAGTTGCAGCAAATGAATGATGAGATTGAGAAACTCCGACAATCAACAATGCTCGCTATGGAGGAAATGGAGCAATTAAAAATGAATAACGAGCACGTAAGTAATATCGTTACGACCATTAATGAAATTGCTTCACAAATTCATTTGCTTGCATTAAATGCAGCAATTGAAGCTGCAAGAGCTGGTGAGCATGGCAGAGGCTTTTCTATTGTTGCTAGTGAAATCGGTAAACTAGCAGAACATACGCGCAGCTCAGTAGGGGAAATTGGCGATTTATTAAGCACCATTCATCGCAGCATTAGACAGGCATATCAATTTGTGGAGCAAGGAAATCAATCTGTTGTAAGCAGCATTCCTGTGCTAAAGCAAACCGTTGACTCGATTGAAGCATCAGATAGCAATTTTAAACTTGCTGCTGAGCAAACCTTGCGAGCTACAGCTTCAACTGAAAGCATAAACCAGCAATTTACCCTTTTAGCAGATCAGATGAATGATATTTCTGCTATGACCCAGCAAAATTTGGCTGCTGTTGAGGAAGTTAATGCGAATATGGAGCAGCAGCATGAGCAGATTGAGGTCATGAGTTCGCAATTTGAGCAGTTAGATAAGCTAGTTTCCGAGCTGAACGAGCTAGTGGAAAAACGGTAATCATAGTATAGTTCATGACTACAGGCTAACGATTCATTTTAGTTTTATGAATGGATCGTTAGTTTTTTTGATGTCTAACTATTTTTTTGATTTTAACCCCTATTCTCTGAAAACATAATGCAAAATTTCAGAAATTGTTAAGTTGAATATGTTTTTATTTAAGTAATAAAGAAATTTTGGTTGAGAAAGGGGATATCGGATGCAGCAGTTAATTACTGAACGCTTACTATATAATGAAGATGTTAAGCAAAAATATTTGTCGCGTTATCAAAATCAAGATACAAAGGAGGTTTACGGACGGATTTTTAAAAAGTCTGCTCATTTAGAGAAACAATACAGAAAAGATATATATGATTTTACTGAAGATGAATTAAAGCATTTTGTAAGAGAGATACTTAAGCCTAAAACGAAAGAAAGCTCACGTTCTATCTACTCCACGATTTCCTCTTATATTGAATGGTCATTAGGTGAAGGTCTTTCTAACCATCCTGAAAATCCTTGGAAGAAACGCAATACGCAATATATTTATGAACTAGTCGTTCCTGTAAAAAATTATATGTCGTATGAAGAAAAGCAGTATGTCTTAGACAAGCTGGTAAATGCTCAAGATAAGTTTATTATTGAAGCGTTATGGAATGGGATTCAAGGAGAAAAGTTAAGTGAACTTGTTTCATTAAAAATGGAACATATCGATGCGAAAACAAAACATGTGCTGTTGAATGTTGGAGATATTCAGCATGAACGGAAATTAACAGCTTTTGATGATCAGTTGATTAAACTAGCTACACTTGCAAATGAACAGCGAATTTATATTAAACGAAATGGACAATGCAGCGAAAATACAATTTCTGAAAGTGCGGATTTAGTGGAGTCTGAGTTTATCGTCAAGCATTCGAATACACGTCATCGCGGCAGATTGACGCATACTACACATTATACGATCTACAATCGGATAGAGATGATTCGCAGCTTACCAGAGCTTGAAAAGTTCAATTCTGTGTTAGTTACAAAAAACATTGTGCGCAGTGGTATGATCTATTTTGCCCATCAGTTATATTTGCGCGACGGTGAATTAGGCAGAGCTCAGCTTGAAGAAATTTGCGAACGATTCAATATACGCTTTAAATGGTCCATTAAAGACTTTCTTAATCAAGAAGTCATCGACAGCTTGTACGGAGAAACGCTTGTTCAAGTTAATTAATAAAAGCAACAAGGATGCTAAGGTCGTCAGCAATTTCACTGACTTGCTTAGCATCCTTTTCTTTAAGGTTGCACAAATTTATTCTCCATATACCACATAATGCTCTTTGAGCTTACTCACAATTAAAAAACGTTGCTGCTTATACTCCCACATTTGTTCCATAATCCGATTTTTCTCTTCTTCGGAGTCTTCGATATTTCTTAATTGATCATAAAGCTCAATCATCTTACGGTTGATTCTGTCGAAGGAAATCCATAGCTCCATTCTTACGCGAAGTTCCTGCTCAGTTTGAATATGCTCATCTTTCGCCTTGAGTGTTTGCAGAATTTCTTGCTGCCAATCACTATCCCCAATCGAAATCGCATAATTATATAAATCTAAATGGTCATTAATCCATCTAGCAGCAAATTGTTTACGAGCATTTTTCATACAAACACCCTCCAAACATAGGACGTATTGTAAAAACTTTATATATATAATTGAGGGTTTTCCTTGATATATAAGTCTCGGAAAGCAAAAAACTTGCCACCCCCATAGTTTTAGGTTAAAAGTAAGGTTACCACACCGAACACTTAATCCCAAACAACTAGGAAGTGACAAGTTTGTATCCTCAATTATTAACCTATTTACTTGAATTTATCAAGTACCAAGATCAAATTATTAAAACTTTACTTACTCTTCTTATCGGTAAAAACATGTTTGATAAACCTAAAGAAGAGCCAATCAATAAACCATATCGTAAGCTTCAGGTGGATGATCTTCCGATCAACGAAACTCTTCAGAAGCTTGATTATCGAATCCTTCTAACAGAATACCTAGAGAAAAACGGTAAACATCTAAAGCCTGTTCAAAGGCGTTTGAATGCAAAGACGACTGTACCTAAATCTATGAACTGTCCGAAGTGTGGTGCTCCATCGGATTATCTTTATGCCAATAATGGGGGCAAAGGACAGTATCAATGTAAGGTATGTTCCTGTCTGTTTAATGATAAGAGCCGCTATTTGAAAGAGGCCATTTTAAAGTGTCCTCATTGTTCTAAGACTCTTGAAAAAATCAAAGAGCGAAAAGACTTTAACGTGTTCAAGTGTAAAAATAATGATTGTCCCTATTACCAAAAGAAACTAAATGGTATGTCTTCGAAAGAGAAGAGACAGTTTAAAAAAGATCCTCAATCCTTTAAGTTAAGATACATTTTCCGGCAGTTTCACATCGATTTTCAGCCATTGTCTAAGTCTTCCCCCAAAAAGCCCAAGGTTGATTTATCCAGGCTGTATGCGTCGCCACATACTTTGGGGCTCATTTTAACCTATCATGTCAACTATGGACTTTCGGCCCGTAAAACAGCTGCACTCATGAAAGATGTACATGGGGTAAGCATATCGCATCAAAGTATTTTAAATTATGAGAATGCAGTTGCCCTAATACTTAAGCCTTACGTAGATTATTATCCCTACGAACTTTCTGACCAGTTCTGTGGAGACGAAACCTACATCAAGGTGAATGGGCGTTGGCATTACTTGTTTTTCTTCTTTGATGCGGTAAAAAAGATTATTTTGTCTTACCCAGTATCGCCAAATCGGGATACAGTGTCAGCAATCCGTGCCATTGATGATGTCTTAATGAAACTGAAAGAGATTCCTAAAGATCTTACATTTGTGGTGGATGGCAATCCGATTTATCTCTTAGCTCAGCACTTTTTCGCTCAACACGATATTCAGTTCGACATCAAGCAGGTTATTGGACTTACCAATGAAGATCCTGTGTCAACGGAGTATAGGCATCTCAAACAAGTTATCGAAAGACTAAATCGCACATTTAAAGGCAATTATCGTTCAACACACGGGTTTGGATCCGAACAAGGATCTGTTTCTTTTGTGACCCTGTTTGTAGCTTACTTTAACTTTTTAAGGCCTCATTCTGCATTAGAAGGTAAGGTGCCAGTGCTTAATCCAGAGTTACTGCAGCTCCCGAATATGCCTGCGAGATGGACTAAACTGATCGCTTTAGCACAACAATGGATTAACGAACAACAACCAGCCTAACTTTTTGGTTTAGCAGAGCCCGAAGTAAAAACGAGCAATCGGCGGAGCGAACTCTTGACAAACCGAACTAGCCAATGGTTTAAAATGGAAAAACCAAGGGCTATTTAGCATGCCTTCTTTTTGTCCCCGTCGCCCTTGTTAAAGTAGAGTCAAACCATTGGCGTGTTTGTCAAGAGCGATTGCGTGGCCTTTCCACCCAACAAATGGGAGACGACCCGAACACCTATTGAGTTTTCATAGAACTTTTGACACTACCACATAGGACGTATTGTAAAAACTTTATATATATAATTGAGGGTTTTCCTTGATATATAAGTCTCGGAAAGCAAAAAACTTGCCACCCCCATAGTTTTAGGTTAAAAGTAAGGTTACCACACCGAACACTTAATCCCAAACAACTAGGAAGTGACAAGTTTGTATCCTCAATTATTAACCTATTTACTTGAATTTATCAAGTACCAAGATCAAATTATTAAAACTTTACTTACTCTTCTTATCGGTAAAAACATGTTTGATAAACCTAAAGAAGAGCCAATCAATAAACCATATCGTAAGCTTCAGGTGGATGATCTTCCGATCAACGAAACTCTTCAGAAGCTTGATTATCGAATCCTTCTAACAGAATACCTAGAGAAAAACGGTAAACATCTAAAGCCTGTTCAAAGGCGTTTGAATGCAAAGACGACTGTACCTAAATCTATGAACTGTCCGAAGTGTGGTGCTCCATCGGATTATCTTTATGCCAATAATGGGGGCAAAGGACAGTATCAATGTAAGGTATGTTCCTGTCTGTTTAATGATAAGAGCCGCTATTTGAAAGAGGCCATTTTAAAGTGTCCTCATTGTTCTAAGACTCTTGAAAAAATCAAAGAGCGAAAAGACTTTAACGTGTTCAAGTGTAAAAATAATGATTGTCCCTATTACCAAAAGAAACTAAATGGTATGTCTTCGAAAGAGAAGAGACAGTTTAAAAAAGATCCTCAATCCTTTAAGTTAAGATACATTTTCCGGCAGTTTCACATCGATTTTCAGCCATTGTCTAAGTCTTCCCCCAAAAAGCCCAAGGTTGATTTATCCAGGCTGTATGCGTCGCCACATACTTTGGGGCTCATTTTAACCTATCATGTCAACTATGGACTTTCGGCCCGTAAAACAGCTGCACTCATGAAAGATGTACATGGGGTAAGCATATCGCATCAAAGTATTTTAAATTATGAGAATGCAGTTGCCCTAATACTTAAGCCTTACGTAGATTATTATCCCTACGAACTTTCTGACCAGTTCTGTGGAGACGAAACCTACATCAAGGTGAATGGGCGTTGGCATTACTTGTTTTTCTTCTTTGATGCGGTAAAAAAGATTATTTTGTCTTACCCAGTATCGCCAAATCGGGATACAGTGTCAGCAATCCGTGCCATTGATGATGTCTTAATGAAACTGAAAGAGATTCCTAAAGATCTTACATTTGTGGTGGATGGCAATCCGATTTATCTCTTAGCTCAGCACTTTTTCGCTCAACACGATATTCAGTTCGACATCAAGCAGGTTATTGGACTTACCAATGAAGATCCTGTGTCAACGGAGTATAGGCATCTCAAACAAGTTATCGAAAGACTAAATCGCACATTTAAAGGCAATTATCGTTCAACACACGGGTTTGGATCCGAACAAGGATCTGTTTCTTTTGTGACCCTGTTTGTAGCTTACTTTAACTTTTTAAGGCCTCATTCTGCATTAGAAGGTAAGGTGCCAGTGCTTAATCCAGAGTTACTGCAGCTCCCGAATATGCCTGCGAGATGGACTAAACTGATCGCTTTAGCACAACAATGGATTAACGAACAACAACCAGCCTAACTTTTTGGTTTAGCAGAGCCCGAAGTAAAAACGAGCAATCGGCGGAGCGAACTCTTGACAAACCGAACTAGCCAATGGTTTAAAATGGAAAAACCAAGGGCTATTTAGCATGCCTTCTTTTTGTCCCCGTCGCCCTTGTTAAAGTAGAGTCAAACCATTGGCGTGTTTGTCAAGAGCGATTGCGTGGCCTTTCCACCCAACAAATGGGAGACGACCCGAACACCTATTGAGTTTTCATAGAACTTTTGACACTACCACATAGGAAAAATCTTATACCAAGTATTATACTAGGAATTGTTTGAATTGCAATATTATTTATTAATTAAAATTAAAGCGATATTTCAATTGAACTCGCAAACGAAGTTGGAGGGCGGGGAGCTAGATGTTCATTATCTGCAGTGTATTTAATATTTACACCAGCCTGCAAATTGTCTAAATCTATTTCTGAAGCCAAAGTATTATTACAACCAACCAGCGCAATTTATATTTGTCATTTTTAATTGTCTCTTCAATTGGTTGAGAGCTTATGGAATCTAAGCTTGCTGGTTTGAAAAGTAAAATAAAATCATGATTGATTTTACGACGAAAAACAATACATTTAAGATGATAAGGAGATTATTACACCTACATCCATGAGAAAAATAACTCTTTTTAGTAGCATTTTGGTTCTAACTAAACATATGCATGTATGATAGTTTCAATATTGAGTCGTAGTACCTCGTCTTTGATTTAAGCCTGTTCATAGTGGACGCACAAGCGTTTTACTAGGGATGGGCTATTTTTTATCAGAGAAATAAAGCATTAAGGAAAATAACTAATAACGGAGGGGTTACAAGAGAAACTGTACTGTCTGTTAAGGAATTATGCAAAACATATGATGCAGGGAATCATCAAGTAGAAGCATTACTGATATTTATTCCGTTTGCTTATCGTTTAGGTAGCAATAAGCTGCTACTTGAGTTAAATAATGATAATAAATAAAAAGCTTAACTGACGAAAATTTAAAAAGTTGGATAGATGCTTATTATCCCATAGAAATGATGGGTTAGGCACTCTATCCAACTTTTATTATGTTAGAGCCTATTTAGTTACTATAAATCATTACTCCGCATTCGCAACCGCAGTATTATTTTCATTTTGCTTCTGCATAAGACGCTGCAATTCCTGATCTACATAGTTGCTGCGTACTGCTGCTTGTTCAGCTTCATGGTTGCTGTTCATCGGACTAAATGGTCGACGAGCAATTTCTTGCTGTGCTTCCCATTCTAACACTTTTTGCTCAATACGATTGAAGCCTTGTGCTGCTGTACTTCCTTGGATATGAGGTCCCCAAGAAACTCCTTTGCTAATATTTGCTTTTTGAATGCGAGCCGCAAGCTCTGTACGTTTTTGTTGCAATTGAACACGTTCTTCTTTCATAGCCGCAACACGCTGTTCAAGCTCTATAACTGCTTGTTCTGTCATTTGCAATATTTTAGTAATTTCTGCTGCTTGTTCTTGGTAAATAAATTTAGCTTCAATAGCTGCACGCGCGTCAACTTCACGACCTTCTGCAGCAGCCTGCTCTGCTTTTCCAGCATAAAATGCGACTTGTCCATTTAAATCATTAAGCTTGTTTTGCAGAATACGTTGCTGGGCTTGCTTTTCAAGCACTACACCTTCAGCTTGAGTGATTTGCTCATCCAAATCTCTCAAGTATTGATTCATCATTACCGTCGGATTTTCAATTTTATCTAAAACCTCATTTGATACTGCCTTAGTCATCATTACAATACGACTTAAAATTCCCATAGCTTAATCCCTCTTTCTTTTTAATATGCTTTTTAATTGCTTGTTAATTTGCTTGTTAATTATGCTCTTCATTAATAATGATAATGGTTGCTAAAGAACGTATCGCTATAAGGTGCTTTTGGTACAAACAGCGATAAAAGGAAATACAGCAGAACCATCGTGCCGAAGCTACCAAATGCTAAGACCACGAAAAGCACACGAATAATTGTTGGATCAACACCTAACCATTCTCCAATACCACCACATAAACCAGTAATTTTACTGTCTGTCACCGAACGAAATAATTTTTTCATAATTAAGTTTCCTCCTAGATTAATTTGATTTATAACTTAAGCTTTTAGTTTCTAGCTTTTTGATTATCTTCAACAACTCATTGTTTCTGTTCTTTATGGCTTTATTGTATATGAGTTGGAGGGTGGTTCGTAACGGTCCGTGGACGGTAAATTAAACTGGTCTTTAGGTGAGGATAAACTAGACTTAAGGCGAGGTTGGGTAAAAGTGTGAGCAGCAGATATGGAAAAAATCCAAGATTCATCCACATAGATGTGCACATTATGTGGATAAATTAGCGCTTACATGTGTATAAAATAGTGGATATTGTGAATAAATCCTGAATTATGTGTATAACCAAAAGAAATACTGTGGATAATTTCGAGGAAAATTACCATTTAAAAGAAGTTAAATCCACATGTGTATTTTTGTATCTTAGCGGCAAAGGTTTAGTGTATATTTAGTAGAAAAGAATAGAACGTGATTAGTTAAAGGAATGAGGGGAAATATGCGATTATATTGCTTACGAGTGGAGTCAGAGCTTATTGAGGAATATTTGCGAGAATGCTACATTAGCATTCATTTGCCCTGGCTTAATGAAGATGCAGAGCACTTGTCTTGGCAAGAGCTTTGTGGAACACATGAACACGCGAAAAATTCAGAGCCGGCACGTTTATTTATAGATGTGATGGAGGATGGCGATTTTATTATAATGACGGATGGGACATCAGCGTATTTAGGGGATATGGGAGATTACTTTTTTGTTCAAGATTGTTCTAGTGAAGTTGAAGTTCAAAATGCACAGTCACAGTTGCCACCCCGCCTGCATCGCCGCGGAGTTACATGGTTACGCTCGCTTAGTGAGCAAATGAACCTAATGGCGCCAGATCTAAAGCAGTTTATTGTCGGTACTGAATACTTGGCGTTGTATAACAAGGAGGTTTCCCTTGATGAGCTAGAGCTGCTATTTAATTATGAGATGCAACAAGCGGCTATAGATCAGCAACTGCATAAAGGGACAGCAAGCGGCGCAGACGATATTGCAGATTATATTGACGATGCACTTATTCGTGAGGCGATTGAAGTGTTAAAGTTAGCATTGCGCAGTGATGATGCAGAAAGAAGAGAACGTGCGGCAATTGCCCTGCTTAATTTTGCGAAAAAGTAGGCGAAGAATTACTGAAGACAGCATAACAGGAGGAGAAGCAATGAGAATTGTAATTGCTCCAGATTCATTCAAAGGTTCACTCACAGCAAATGAGGTTTGCAGCGCAATACGCCGCGGGATTAATGCAGTCGATAAGCAAATAACCGTTATCGAGGCACCAGTAGCAGATGGAGGAGAAGGAACAGTCCATGCGCTTGTTTATGCTACAAAAGGTAAGCTAATTGATGTGAATGCAAGTGATCCGCTAGGAAGACCGATCTTAGCGCAATATGGGGTGCTTGGCGATGGCGAAACGGTTGTCATCGAAATGGCAATGGCAAGCGGACTGCCGCTGCTTAAGCCGCACGAACGGAATCCTATGCTTACGACTAGCTATGGTACAGGTGAATTAATTATGCATGCGGTTCGTGCCGGTTATCGGAAATTTATTATTGGTCTTGGCGGAAGTGCAACGAATGATGGCGGTGCAGGGATGCTGTCGGCACTAGGTGTAAGACTATTAGATAAGCAAGGAAAGCCATTGCCTGCTGGCGGAGGAGCGTTAATCGATTTAGCAGAAATTGATTTAAACTCGCTTTATCCAGAGCTAAGACAATGTCATTTTGAACTTGCAACAGATGTAAAAAATCCGCTATGTGGAATAAATGGTGCATCTGCTGTATACGGACCGCAAAAGGGAGCGACCAGCGAAATGATTAGTCAGCTTGATGCTGCCCTTGCTCATTATGGTAAACAATTAGAGCAAACGACATGTCGAGCAGTGTGCAATATGCCGGGAAGCGGTGCTGCAGGCGGGATGGGAGCAGCGTTTATGGCTGTGTTTGGCGCACAAAGCAAGGCTGGAATTGATGTTGTGCTAAAAGCGATAAATTTTGAGCGATTACTGCTAGACGCCGATCTTGTTATAACAGGAGAGGGAAGTTTAGACGCACAAACGTTGTCTGGCAAAGTTATTGCTGGAGTATGCGCCTGCGCTGCAGCTCATAATGTGCCTGTCATTGCCTTATGCGGAAGCCTGAAATTATCAAGTGAAGAAATAAGTAAGCTTGGCCTTCAAGCTGCATTTTCAATGCTTCCTGAGCCATGCAGTCTCGAGGAGGCAATTGAAAATGCCGATCGATGGCTTCAGCAGCAAACCGAACAAATGATTCAGCTGCTTCGACTTACAAAGTGTTGTGAATAAATTAGGAAAGAACGATGTTGAGTTATGAATTAGGCAGCTCTTTGAGCGTTGTGAATACAGAAACTAGCTCCTCATGCAATACGATGTCAAACAAATGATCCATTTTCGTTGGCTGCAAATTAACGATCGCGGTTGCAGCTTGTTTTGCTTGAGCAGCATAGTAAGGAAGCTCCTTTACCGGATACACTTCAAGCGAAGAGCCAAGAGTGAGAAACAGATCACAATAAGCAGAAGCTTGATAAGCTTCCTCCAAATAACGAACTCTGCCGCCGAATAAAACAACATCAGGCTTTAATATAAATTGATCATGCGGGCAGCGTGGAACGGGCTGCTCCATAATATAGGATAATGGGTATG
Organism: Paenibacillus sp. plas6; assembly: GCF_057221655.1. Classification (NCBI taxonomy): domain Bacteria; kingdom Bacillati; phylum Bacillota; class Bacilli; order Caryophanales; family Paenibacillaceae; genus Paenibacillus; species Paenibacillus sp. plas6. The sequence goes on from NZ_CM170151.1 coordinate 2,700,173, forward strand.
TGCGTTTGCACTTTGGACAGTGAGCATGGTCAATTGAACCATGCGCCTCTAAAATGTTACTGCTGCCAGCCTTGCGGTGCAGACCGTCTACATTTTGCGTAATGATAGTAACTTGTTTACCTTGCTGTTCTAGCTCAGCAAGGTATAAATGGGCAGGATTAGGCTCATATTGATGCATTTGCTCTAATTGAAAGATTTGCTTGAAATTAATCCAAAATTGTTTAGGTTCTTTGCTGTAATAGCTCTCAGATAGCAAATATTCGACATTTTCATGCTTTGTATATATTCCGTTAGCTGAGCGAAAATCGGGTATCCCGCTTGCTGTGCTTATTCCTGCCCCAGACAGGACGGTGATGGAGTTGGCAGCGCTCACTGCTGCCGCAAGCTGTTCAATTGCAGAACTAGAACTATGATTACTTATGTTCAAATTATTCTTCAACTGATTGGCTCCTTTCTTTAACAACAGAAACTGCTGTAATTGGATACTCCTTTAACAGTTTAGCAGTTAATGCCCCGACGATTAGTGACCATAATGCCGCCGATATGCCGAGCATTGTAATGCCAGATACTGAAATAACAAAAGCAAATAAAACAGAATAACGAAATTGCTTATCACTAAAGGCTGCTTGCATACTATTCATGAAAATACCTAATAATGAAAAACCGATAATGATGGAAATAAAGTAGCTTGGCAAGATTGTAATATAAGGCAGAACTAACCAGGCAAAAATTCCAAACATTATACATAGTACGCTGGATAAAATCCCTGCACGATAGCGTTGCTCTCTAGCGCCTGCATCATCACTGCTGCACATTGTAGTCATCATACCGCCGATATTAACGGCGTGCCCGTTAAATAACCCCCCGATAATCGAAGCTAGCCCAGAATAAGTAATAATTCGATTCATAGGCGCTTGATAGCCTTGTTTATCTAATGAGGCAAGCCCGACAGCTAAATCATTACTTAACACAAGCACGCTAATTGGCAAGGCAAGTGTAATAAATCCCTGCCAGCTAAATTCCGGCAGTGTAAGCTGAGGCAGTTGAAAGCTAAGATGCTTTACATCAGGAAATGAATATGTGATTAATAAGCCAATAATTCCTAACAAAATGACACCGACAATAGAAGGCAAAGCTTTGAATAGCTTAGGTATGATGAAAAAGCCGCATAACGATAAAATTCCGACAAGCGGATTACTTTTAAATGCTGGAACGAGCTCTATAATGTAATGTGCGATAATGCCGGCCAGCATTGCATCAATAACAGGTCTAGGGATATGTTTAAATACAAATTGAAATAAGCCGCTTATGCCTAATACAGCAACAATTACCCCAGCCATAATAAAGCTGCCGATAATTTGTGGTAACGTCATATGAACGGAAACCGTACTTAAAAAGGCAATCGCTGTAACGGAGTGTGCCCCCGCAATAGGCAACTTATACTTCCATGCTAGCAACAGATTAAATAGCCCTGCTAAGGTGTAACCAGTAAACATCCAAGATAATAAACCATGACTGTTAATCCCTAACTGATTTGCACTATGCACAACGAGAATCGCACCGCCAGTACAAGCTAGTAAAGCAGACATTAAGCCTGTTGACCATAATTTAGCATTCATGTTGTAAGACTCCTAAAGCAAGCAGCCATTCTGTCCAATGACAAAATGGCTGCAAGATAAAAATTTATTCTAAAGTTTAGTATGAAGTACAGTACGCATAGACTTGATGTGGGAAAGGTAACGAATGTTACTTGCTTCTTTCATCAAAGTAGCAGGCAATCCTGTAAGCGCTGTGTTACTTGCACCTACAGTTGCTACTGCGTCTTTACGACCAAGTGATGCTAGTGTACCAGAGTTAACTGGTTGGAATTTTTCCATTGGTTTGTTGTTGAAGAATGCATATAGGTTGTAGCCAGCTAGCTCACCCATTTGCCAAGCGTTTTGTGCAGTTGGTGCGTAAGGACGACCGCCTTCTTCTGGGAATGCAAGAGCAGCATCACCAACAACAAATACATCATTGTGAGATTTAGATTGCAAATATTCGTTAACTGCAGCTTTACCGCGATCGCATTCAAGACCGGATTCAGCAACAATTGGAAGTGCAGCTACGCCGCCAGTCCATACAAGAGTGTTAGCTTCAATTGTTTCGCCTGTTTTAAGCTCAATTTTGTTGCCAACAACACCAGTAACAGGAACTCCAGTAATAAATTCAACACCGCGTTTGGATAGACTTTCTGTAGCGCGTTGAATAAGTGGGTCAGGAAGAACTGGTAGAATTTTAGGACCAGCTTCAACTAGCTTAATTTTAAGCTCGGAGAAAGGCACTCCATATTTTTTAGCGATTTGAGGGAAGTTGTCGATAATTTCGCCAACAAGCTCAACACCTGTTAAGCCGCCTCCGCCGATAACGATTGTAGCATCAGCTGCATTTTTAGTTTTTGCATAAGATTTGATGCGTTCTTCGATATGGTTGTAAATTCTTTTAGCATCGTCAACAGATTTTAGAACCATGCTGTTTTCCTCTAGGCCTGGAATTCCGAAGAAACCAGTTTGACTTCCTAGTGCAACAACAAGTGCATCATAAGAAAGTGTATATCCATCAGAAAGCTTAACTTCTTTTTTATCTACAGAGAAAGAAGTAACTTTTCCGATACGAACAGTTACATCAAAGTTTTTAAATAATGTTTTTAAAGGAATTGCAACCGCTTCTTCATTAATTGTACCACCAGCTAAGCGGTGTAGTTCAGTAATGATTTGATGTGTAGGGTATTGGTTAACGACAGTAATTTTTGCTTCGTTTTTGTCCAGATATTTGCGAACAGTTTGCGCAGCAAGTACGCCGCCATAACCTGCACCCAAAATGACAATATGTTTAGACATAGTTAGTCCTCCGTCCATACGTTAAATTACGTGAAATGATTTCGATAATTATTTTTTCGAACGCTCGTTCGCAACTTCAAGATATGCATTAATAAAGCGGAAAAGTTTTTGTGCTTGAGGATCTTTTAGCATTTTCATTAGGCCAAAGACACCGATAACTTCATCTCTTTGCTCAGCACGGTCTTTTGCTTCAACTGCATTAAGTGCGATTTGTCTTGCTCCTTCAATAACTGGTCCAACGATTTCGCTAGTTGCATGTACGATATCGTTTTTGAACACTTCGTCAGTAGCAAGCTGTTTTGTAAACGAGTAAGCTTTAGTTAACGTACTTACCATTTCAGTAAGCTGTGGAAGCTGATCCACTAACGTGTTTAGCGATGCTTGCACTTGTGGGTTAGCCAGCTTTTCCAACAATTGTTGATCTGCAGTCACAGCAGATTGCGTTTGTGTGTTTGTTTCTGACATATCCAGGTCTCCTTTAAATAAACTACTTTAGCCGATTTTCATCGTCCATGCCAAGGCTGCGCACATAACAAGACCTCACCGTACTCAATTTCAGTAGGTGTATTGTGATAAATTTCACCTGTTAGATTAGATGGAGGTCAAGTTCGATTGACATCTTGGCGTAAGCCGTTATTTTCATTATAGCGTAAGTTGACAAAAACGTCTCTATGTGTGAAGCAAATTTCTCGAAAATGTGACAAATAAAAAAAGAAATTTTCAAAAAATCATCATAATTTGCTCGTTGCATATATGCTTTACTTATAGCTTATGCATTTTTGCTCAAATTTATTTATCTTTACACATGTACAATTGCCCACGAATTATCAGGAAGGCTGAAATAAGTGGCAAAAATCACTTTCAGACGATCGAAAGCAGGTTATGATTAATTTGTGGAAATCTCACAAGTAAGATCTGTTGACCTATTTACTATTAGCTAACTGATCATGCATTATTGCATAATAAGCAAGTTCTTACTTGTATTCCATGGTAGTGTCAAAAGTTCTATGAAAACTCAATAGGTGTTCGGGTCGTCTCCCATTTGTTGGGTGGAAAGGCCACGCAATCGCTCTTGACAAACACGCCAATGGTTTGACTCTACTTTAACAAGGGCGACGGGGACAAAAAGAAGGCATGCTAAATAGCCCTTGGTTTTTCCATTTTAAACCATTGGCTAGTTCGGTTTGTCAAGAGTTCGCTCCGCCGATTGCTCGTTTTTACTTCGGGCTCTGCTAAACCAAAAAGTTAGGCTGGTTGTTGTTCGTTAATCCATTGTTGTGCTAAAGCGATCAGTTTAGTCCATCTCGCAGGCATATTCGGGAGCTGCAGTAACTCTGGATTAAGCACTGGCACCTTACCTTCTAATGCAGAATGAGGCCTTAAAAAGTTAAAGTAAGCTACAAACAGGGTCACAAAAGAAACAGATCCTTGTTCGGATCCAAACCCGTGTGTTGAACGATAATTGCCTTTAAATGTGCGATTTAGTCTTTCGATAACTTGTTTGAGATGCCTATACTCCGTTGACACAGGATCTTCATTGGTAAGTCCAATAACCTGCTTGATGTCGAACTGAATATCGTGTTGAGCGAAAAAGTGCTGAGCTAAGAGATAAATCGGATTGCCATCCACCACAAATGTAAGATCTTTAGGAATCTCTTTCAGTTTCATTAAGACATCATCAATGGCACGGATTGCTGACACTGTATCCCGATTTGGCGATACTGGGTAAGACAAAATAATCTTTTTTACCGCATCAAAGAAGAAAAACAAGTAATGCCAACGCCCATTCACCTTGATGTAGGTTTCGTCTCCACAGAACTGGTCAGAAAGTTCGTAGGGATAATAATCTACGTAAGGCTTAAGTATTAGGGCAACTGCATTCTCATAATTTAAAATACTTTGATGCGATATGCTTACCCCATGTACATCTTTCATGAGTGCAGCTGTTTTACGGGCCGAAAGTCCATAGTTGACATGATAGGTTAAAATGAGCCCCAAAGTATGTGGCGACGCATACAGCCTGGATAAATCAACCTTGGGCTTTTTGGGGGAAGACTTAGACAATGGCTGAAAATCGATGTGAAACTGCCGGAAAATGTATCTTAACTTAAAGGATTGAGGATCTTTTTTAAACTGTCTCTTCTCTTTCGAAGACATACCATTTAGTTTCTTTTGGTAATAGGGACAATCATTATTTTTACACTTGAACACGTTAAAGTCTTTTCGCTCTTTGATTTTTTCAAGAGTCTTAGAACAATGAGGACACTTTAAAATGGCCTCTTTCAAATAGCGGCTCTTATCATTAAACAGACAGGAACATACCTTACATTGATACTGTCCTTTGCCCCCATTATTGGCATAAAGATAATCCGATGGAGCACCACACTTCGGACAGTTCATAGATTTAGGTACAGTCGTCTTTGCATTCAAACGCCTTTGAACAGGCTTTAGATGTTTACCGTTTTTCTCTAGGTATTCTGTTAGAAGGATTCGATAATCAAGCTTCTGAAGAGTTTCGTTGATCGGAAGATCATCCACCTGAAGCTTACGATATGGTTTATTGATTGGCTCTTCTTTAGGTTTATCAAACATGTTTTTACCGATAAGAAGAGTAAGTAAAGTTTTAATAATTTGATCTTGGTACTTGATAAATTCAAGTAAATAGGTTAATAATTGAGGATACAAACTTGTCACTTCCTAGTTGTTTGGGATTAAGTGTTCGGTGTGGTAACCTTACTTTTAACCTAAAACTATGGGGGTGGCAAGTTTTTTGCTTTCCGAGACTTATATATCAAGGAAAACCCTCAATTATATATATAAAGTTTTTACAATACGTATTCCATAAAGGGAGAGGAATTTATGAAGTTAATCGCATCAGATATGGATGGAACGCTGCTTAACGAGTATTGGCGAATAAGTGAAGAAAATCGCGCAGCAATACTTGAAGCACAGGCAGCAGGGATAGAAGTCGTTATTGCTACAGGCAGACCCTATAGCAATGTCAATGTTATTTTGGAAGAGGCAGGCTTAACCTGTCCCGTAATTAGTTTAAATGGTGCCGAAACACGTGATGCAAGCGGGAAATTAATCGCTGCTCAGCCACTTAGTAAACAGCAAGCACATGAGGTGCATCGCATATTATCAGAAGAAGGAATGTACTTTGAGCTAATGACAGAAATTGGTGCAATCAGCATTAGCTATGAACGTTATATGGAAATTTCACATTTTTACGGGGCAATCACACTTCCACATCTATCTGAGCAAGAGCGATATGAAACAGTATTAAGAATGAGCCAGGAGCGTATAACCAATGAACGCTGTCAGTTTGTTGATAGCTTTACACCATATTTAATAGATGATCAGTTATCCATTCTTAAGATTTTTGCTTTAACGGACGACGAGGAATGTCGTAAGCGAAGTGAAGAGAGATTGCGTAAGCTGGAAGGTTTAGCAATTTCCTCCTCAGGACATGGCAATCTTGAAGTTAATGCAGAGCTGGCTACGAAAGGCTATGCAGTAGAGCAATACGCGGCTAAGCTTGGCATTAATTCCTCAGAAATTATGGCAATTGGAGATAGCTTTAATGATTTATCAATGCTGCAAATGGCTGGAAAAGGGATTGTTATGGGCAATGCGCCGCAATCCTTAAAAGATTTAATTCCGTATCAAACGAAGCGTAATACGGAGCATGGCGTTGCTCATGCAATTCGCGAGCTGCTCGCAGAAATGGGCGCACGTTAAGGTATGACTTGTAAAAAAAGCTGATATAGGCTTGTCTTGTCTGCATAGGCATCACTCTTAAAAGATATGAGGTTAGCATTAAAAAAGTAAGCAGTTTGGAATTATCGTTGACTCCTAGGTATTGCAAAATTTAACTTGAAGGTGATTAGACATGAAGAACATCAGACTTACCCTGACCAACAAGGTCTTGCTATTAACTATGCTTATTATTGCGATTGTGCTAACTTCGACAACATCTGTCATCTATTTGCAAAATGTCAAAGCATTAGATCGACAAGGAATGGCGTTAACAGAGGCTGTACGAATCGGGATGGAAAACGCAGTAACAGCAAGAGTGACTGCTGAAGAGATATTAGATAAAGAAATGCTTGGACAAGCCTATATGCTATCGCTAATAAATGCGAAAGGAACAAGCTATGAGGAATTAGTTCAGCTATCCGAAGTATCTGGCATCGATGAGTTTTGGATAACTGATGATAAAGGAAATACGGTTTTGACAAATATGGCTGAATCCGTTGATTTTAACTTTGGTGAAGATCCTGAAGGACAAGCCAGCGAGTTTATGAATATTTTATCTGGTGAAGTAAAAGAAATAACTCAAGAAGCGATGATTAGGGATGTAGATGGCAAGTTATATAAATTCGTAGGTGTATCTGGCTGGAATGAGAAGGCTATAATGCAGATCGCTCGCGATGGAGCAATGCTCACCCAATTAGAAAATGAGGTAGGGATAAAACCATTAATTGAGCAAATGCAAGGCCATCTTGGACAAGAAATATTATTAACGATATTAGTAGATGAAGCGGGAAATGTTAAAACCAGCTCAGATGCCAGCTATGAACAAGTGCCACAAAACATTCTGGATAAAGTAAATGAAGCAAAAAGTAAACAAGCTATTACTTCTCTTAAAGGAAAATATAATCAAAAGCAGGTTACATATTATGCAACTTCCTTATCTAATGGGCAGGCGATGATTTTAGCAATTTCCAGCGATTTATTAACTAGTACTAAAATGATTAATGTTGTCGCCAATTTAATAGGATTAATATTCAGCTTTATCATTATTTATTTTGTTATTGGCCGTGCGGTGAAGCCAGTAAAACAAATTCGCAATTCACTCCTAGATATTTCTCAAGGAGAGGGCGATTTAACGAAACGGATTGAGATTACATCGAAGGACGAAGTTGGTCAATCTGCAGAGGCATTTAATTTAATGATTTCACGTATTCAAGATCTTGTTAAACGAATTAAACTGCAAAGTGATGCAGTATTAGATTCTTCTGAGTCACTGCATATGGTATCTGATCAAAACAAACACGCAAGTGAACAAATTGCTCAGTCGATGCAAACGATCGCTGACGGATCTTATCAGCAATTGACAACTGTAGAGCAAAATTCACAAGTGCTTGCTCAAATGATTCATCAATCAGAGGAAATTACGTCGGACATGCAAAACATAAATGTTGCGGCGAATGAAACGGTTGCTAAAGCAGATCAAGGAAATATAGCTATTCAATCAGCGATTGAGCAAGTCCAATCGATCCGAAATATCGTACTGCGTTTATCTCAAGCGATGAATTCTTTAGGAGAGCGTTCAAATAAAATTGGGGAGATTACGCAGCTTATTAACAACATCTCACAGCAAACGAACTTATTAGCATTAAATGCGGGAATTGAAGCGGCAAGAGCAGGAGAACATGGACGAGGCTTTGCTGTTGTAGCTGGTGAGGTTCGTCATTTGGCAGATCAATCAAGAGAGGCGACAGAGCAAATTACCGCTCTAATTCAAGGAATGCAGGTAGAGACAGCAGAGGCGATTTCCTCGATGCGTGCCGTAAGCAAAGAAGTCGATGAAGGTATCCATGTGATGGGAACAGCAGGCAGCTCATTCCATACGATTCACCAGGCACTAGGGAATGTTACGCAGCAAATTTCTCATTCCACAACCGCGATTCATGAGCTTGTTACAGGTATTCACGAGCTTGAATCCTCAATGAAGGGAATTGTGAAAGTAGCCGAGGAAGCAGCCTTTGGCACGGAAAATGCATCCGCAGCATCTCAGGAGCAGTTAGCTTCAATCCAAGAAGTCGCAGCATCCGCTGAACGGTTAATGAAAATTGCGGAGGAATTAAAGCAGTTAACAGACCAATTTAAGGCATAAATTATTATGGATAAATAAAGGCAGCGCTGTCGTATGCAAAGCTTGATTTAGCTTAACTTCGCTTAAATTAGCCTAGTTTAGCTAAATGAGTTTGACTTTGCATAAACAGCGCTGCTTTTCTAACTTAAATGTTTACTTTAAGTTATTCTATTTTAGCAGGGGCATTTCCTTATTTGTCATGTTTAGTTGTTTTGTTTTTGCTGATTTCCCCAATAGCTCATTGCCTCGCACATATATTGCGCCAAGCCTTCCCCATATTGATCGATGTTTTTAGTGAATCGTTCATCTTGCACGTACAACTGACCTAAACCAATAAAGGCATCATAGCTATAGTTACCTATGTTATTCAATAGCTGATACCAGCGTGCAATTAACTCTTGGGTTTCCTCACTCTCTACAGGGGTGCCAATTCTTTCAGCAAGCTCAGAATAGATTTCATTCCACTGATCAGCCAGCTCTTCCTTTTGCAATAGATTTAGCTTGCCTAAGCGCTCCTTGCTTTTATCAACTGCTTGATCTCCCCATTTTTCACGAGCTTCTTGCTCGTATTGGTTAAAGTCCCACTGCAAACCTTTAAATTTTTCTTTTGGACTCATGTTAATTTCTCCTTTCATATGGGCAATTGTTCGGTCAATCGTTGCGATCATTGACTCGATTTGCCTTTGTTTTGCAAGAAGCGAGCGTCGTTGAAGCTGGAGTGCTTCAAACGTGTTGAAATTAGGACTTTGTAAAATATTACGAATGTCCTTCAAACTAAAGCCAAGCTCCTTAAAGAACAAAATAAGCTGCAGCGTCTGCAAGTTCTCTTCAGAGTACAAACGATAACCTGACTCTGTCGTACGATCGGGAACAAGCAGACCTATTTCGTCATAATGATGCAAGGTACGAATACTTACCCCTGCTATTTGTGAAACTTGTTTTACATTCATTGTGCTCACCTCTGTAACTAAAGGTTAAAGGATCACGTAACGTTAGAGTCAATACATACTTATTAAAAACTTAACAAAATATTAATTAAACATTAATTCTAAGTAAAATCAGTTGGTTAAGCTTAAACGACATGGTATGCTGAATAATGATACAGGCTTGGAAAACTATACCTAATCCTGTGGATTAATATGATTGCATATATGTTCGTTTGGTGTAGAAACAAAGGAGTAATTAGACAATGAAAGTGTTAATTGTTGAGGATGATCGAACGATAGCAACAGGACTGGAATACTCGTTGCAGCAGGAGCAATATGAGGTTGTGCTTGCCTATACTGCAAAGCAAGCAGAAGATCTTATAAGGAAACAATACGAGCAATTTACGATCTATATTTTTGATCTCAATTTACCTGATGGCTCCGGCTATGAGCTGTGTAAGCTTGTAAAGTCGCTGCATGAGGCTCCAGTTCTTTTCTTGTCAGCTGTTGATGAGGAGGTCAATATTGTCATGGGTCTTGATATCGGGGCTGATGATTATATTACAAAGCCGTTCCGCATAAGAGAATTGCTCTCACGGATGAAATCTGTGCTGCGCCGCTATCAGTTGTCTGCTCCTAATAAAAATATCATTACAATCGGTGATCTTAGTATAAACACTGCGGAAGCAAAGGTATACAAAGGGAATCAGGAAATTATATTAACTGCACTAGAATATCGACTATTGCTAATTTTTGCGAGTCATCCTGGACAAGTTTTGACACGTCATCAGCTTTTGGAACGTATATGGGATATAGCAGGAGATTTTGTAAATGATAATACGCTAACAGTATATATTAAACGACTGCGAGAAAAGCTTGAGGATGATCCTGCTCGGCCTAAATTACTCCATACAGTGAGGGGTCTAGGCTACAAGATGGGGGAATTAAGTTGATGCTGCGCAACGTTGAATTTCGTATTTATTTGTGGATTACGCTAGGTATTACATTACTTTGCTCAATTTGTGCATGGTGGCTGTTTAGCTGGAAGGCAATGCTGCTAGTCCTTGTCAGTGTGTCACTTATCTTTCTAAATTTTTATATTTACACGCGCTGGAGATACCGCCAGCTTAATGACTTGTCCGATTATTTACGTAAAATAGCTGCAGGCAACTACAGCTTTGATTTACGCGATAATCGAGAAGGCGAACTAAGCATTTTAAAAAATGAAATTTTTAAAGTGACCATGCGTTTAGTTGAGCAGGGCGAGTATTTGCTGCGGGATAAGGAACGAATGAGCGAGGCGTTATCCGATATTTCTCACCAGTTAAAAACTCCGCTTACTTCAATGGGCGTAATGCTTGATTTGCTGCAGCAGCCTAATTTGCCGCAAGATAAAGAGCGACAGTTTCTCCATCATTTAAAGCAGCAGCTTGATCGAATGGAATGGCTAATAACCGCATTGTTGAAAATCTCTAAGCTAGAGGCAGGAACCGTCATTTTTCAGCCAGAGCCAGTTAAGCTAAATGAATTGGTTAAGGAAGCACTTCAACCATTAGAAATTCCGCTTGAGCTGAAGGAGATTAACATAAAACTTCAGGGAGATGGAGAGCAAAGCATACATGTTGATAAAAAATGGACGGTTGAAGCGATACTAAATGTATTAAAAAATGCAGTTGAGCATACCCCGCACGGCGGAAATATTAGCATCAATATGTCACATAACGGATTATATAGCGAAATTACGATTCAAGATAATGGCAAAGGCATAGATAAAAGTGATTTGCCGCACTTATTTAAACGATTTTATCGCGGGAAAAATGCAAGTGAAGGCAGCGTTGGGATTGGACTTGCTATGTCATATAGTATTTTGCAGGCGCAAAACGGAAAGCTGGAAGCTAGCAATGCCTCGACAGGAGGCGCACTTTTTACGTTGAAATGGTATGCTAAGTGACAATTTAGTCACTTTACAGTCACGTGTCCGTCATTTGCCTTCAATATACTACAGTTAAATCATTGTAAATGGAGGAAATGTAATGGATATATTGAAGGTTGAAGGACTAACCAAGATCTACGGAAAAGGTGAAAATGAAGTCAAAGCATTAGATAATATTTCGTTTACTGTGAAGAAGGGCGAATTTGTTGCGATTATTGGTCCGTCTGGATCAGGCAAATCGACATTACTTCATCTGCTGGGCGGTGTCGATAAGCCTAGCTCAGGTAAGGTTTATGTTGATGGTACTGATATGTATTCGCTCGGAGAAACGCAGCTTGCAGTGTTTCGTCGGCGGCAGATCGGCCTAATTTATCAATTTTATAATCTTATTCCTGTACTTACAGTTGAAGAAAATATTACACTGCCGTTGCTGCTTGATGGTCATAAGGTGAATAAGGAAGAGCTCGATACATTAGTGAGAACGTTGAATTTGCAAAATCGCTTAAAGCATTTGCCGAACCAGCTTTCAGGCGGGCAACAGCAGCGTGTTTCGATTGGACGCGCGGTCATTAATCATCCTGCGATTATTTTAGCGGATGAGCCGACAGGTAATCTCGATAGTCAGAACAGTAAAGAAATTATGGATATGCTAGTGATGTTCAATAAGCGCTTTAACCAAACATTAATCGTCATTACCCATGATGAGCGGATCGCCTTGCAGGCTGATCGGATATTGTCAATTTCTGATGGACGCCTTGAAAAAGTTGAGGTGATCAGACCGTGAATATCGTTAATAAATTAACCTTGCGTCACATGTTGCTAAATAAACGGCGCACGCTGGTAACGATTATTGGGGTTATCATCTCAGTGGCAATGATTTCTGCAGTTTCAATGATTGGTTTATCGTTTCTTGACTTATTGAAGCGGGAAACGATTGCTAATCATGGACAGTGGCATTTGAACTATAATGATGTGCCAGCCTCTCAGCTTGATGTGCTAAAAAACAGTCCTTATCAAGATGAGCTGCTGCTTGAGCATAAATTAGGCTATGCGCCAATTGAGGAACAAGGGTTAGAGTCATCAACGTATAAGCCTTATATTTATGTTACTGAATATAATGAAGCAGCATTTCAAAAGTTGCCGATTACGTTAGTTGAAGGAAGACTCCCTCAGCAGGCTAATGAAATTGTTGTTCCTAAGCATTATATGCAATTATTGGGCGCAGGAAATGAACCAATGGGCTCGACAATTACAATAACTGTACATGATCGCATGTATTATGCGGAAGATAGCGAAGGAGCAGAGAAGGTTCCGCGTAAGTTAGGGCAAATCGATTCCATTAAGCGAGATGAGCAGGGAAAATATCTAGAAACACTGAGCAATCCAAGACAGGTCACTTATACGATAGTCGGGATTATTGAACGACTAAAAAATGAGTATGTTATTGCACCAGGATACAGCTTTGTTGCCTATTTGGATGAGCAGTCGCTTTCTGCAGATGAAAAAGTAGATGCCTATATTTATAGCGCGAAACCAGATGATCAGATTTTTACTGAAGCCTCTAGAATCGGGCAAGAGCTTGGACTAGATGAATACAATATAAACACCGATTTGCTGCGTTATCAATTTATTAGCTCAAATGACAATATTATTATTACGCTCTATTCATTAATCGGCATTATTATGGTTGTGATTATGGTCGGTTCCATATCTCTTATCTATAATGCTTTTGGCATATCGGTTGCTGATCGTTCCCGTTATCTGGGCATGCTGGCAAGTGTGGGAGCTACTAAGCGGCAAAAGCGGAATTCGGTATTGTTTGAAGGGTTAATTATTAGTGTCATTAGTATTCCACTAGGTATATTATCTGCGGTCTTAGGTTTATATGTGACCTTTACATTAATTAATCCGTTGTTTATCGACTCCTTGTCACTTGATGTTGGATTAGTATTACGCGTGAATGGCTGGGTTATCCTTATTTCGATTGCAATCAGCTTATTAACGATTATGTTATCCGTTTGGTGGCCAGCAAAACGTGCAGCACGAGTTTCGGCAATTGATGCAATTCGCCAAACGCAGGATGTGAAGCTGACGCGCAAGCAAGTAAAAACGTCAAAGTTCATTCGTAAACTGTTTGGCATTGAAGCAGAAATTGCGATGAAAAACATTAAGCGCAACAAGCGCAGATATCAAATTACAATATTTTCACTGGTCATTAGTATTGTATTGTTTTTATCTGTTTCTGCTTTAACCGATGCCTTAAAAAGAGGGCAATTTGCTGCCAGTGCAGGGGTGAATTATGATATTTCGCTTAATTTTGAAGAGCAAGATGTGAAAAAGGTTGAGCAGCTTATTCAAAATGAGCTGATCCAGGAATATAACATCATTTACAGCTTTGGAAGCGAAAGCAAAGTTCCGCTTAAGCTACTGCCTGAATCCGCGGTACGAGAAATATATCCAGAAGAGATTCCGCCAGTGGATACGATGCATATATCGGTTATTCTATATGCTCTTGAGGATGAACAGTTGAAGAGGATTGCAGCAAATTCTAATGTTGATGCTGATTTGCTATTCGATACCGAATATCCGCAAGGAATTCTCTATAATGTTAATAACTATTTTAGCTCGAAGAAAAAAAAGTATATAAGTGAAAAAGCGTTGCTGCAAACGAGCGATGTCATTTTGTCATTAAGAGAGTGGGTTGCTGTTGAATCAGAATCAGATGATGAAACGCAATATGAAGAGAAAGAGCTCGGCAGCATTGAGATTGTTGGCAGCAGCGAGGAAGCGTCTTTAGGGGTCGTTCGCGGAAAATATGGACCATCGGGAATAGTTATCTATGTCAGTCATGCAACGTTGCAAAAAATTGCGAGTCAAAGTGACGGTTATATCCGCAAAAATATATATATGAACAGCGATGACCCTATGGAACTAGAGAAAGAAATTCGCGAAAATCATGATTTTGCTGATTATGCTATCCATAATGCCTATCAAAATAGGCAGGAGGAGTATGGAATAACAATTATTCTAAATGTGTTCTCCTATGGCTTTATCATCTTAATCACTCTAATTTCTATCGCTAACATATTAAATACAATTTCGACAGGCATTCAATTAAGAAAACGAGAGTTTGCAATGCTGCGATCGATAGGTATGAGTGAAAAAGGGTTTTATAGGATGATTAACTACGAAAGTATTTTATATGGTATAAAATCTCTAATGTACGGACTTCCGATAAGTGCCTTTATTATGTATCTGATTTATCGTGCGATGGCGAGAACAGCCTCTTATTCCTTCCAAATTCCGTGGTTAAGTGTAGGGATTATGTTGGTAGCGCTATTTATCGTTATCGGGTTTTCAATGATCTATTCTGGTTCGAAAGTGAAAAAAGGAAGTATCGTTGAAGCGATAAAGCAGGACAACCTGTAGGATTTATTTATGAACAACAATACTAGGGGGGATTGCAGATGGCAACTGCACGGTGTAGGGAACAGCTAGAGCAATATGAGCTAATTATCTATCAGATGGCGATGCTTCTGCATCACCGCGAAGTATTAGCAACTGAAATCACTAAGCATGTTCTGCGTCAAATTTGGTGTGATCAGGAGTTTTTCGAATTAGATCCTAATAAGCAACGCAATCGACTGATTTGGCTTGTTAGCAAGCATAGCGCACAGCTTGTTCCTGTATTATAAGCAGCAAGCTATTCAGCTGCATAACATTAAGTAAATATTGAGGCAGATTAATTTCGTAAACATCGATTAAGGGCATAGTCAAGCAAGGTGAGGAGCTTCATGATCTCATTTTGATTGAAGCTATGCCCTTTTTGCTTTGTGTCTGTTACGGATCGTTTTTGCGAAATAATGGAGTTTTTAATACTTATACTTATTATGTAAGGTTTGAGGAGGCTTATAAACAAGCTTTACGCCAATTTACTCGATCAAAGAGACCGGTTTGCTTGCTTAGCTGAGCCCAGAGCTGCTGCTTAAACTGAGGGTGGATATACTCTGGAGTTAAGAAACGCCATGACGGTCCTAATAAGGATAAGGCATCTGTGAAGTTATGGACGATAGCAGGTTGTTCCTGTTTATCTGAAAAACTGCTTCTAAACCGACAATATTCCCACTGTTCATCATCTCGCTGTCGTGCCAGCAGGCCGATCGTACCTGCAGAGCCTCTTACTCGCAAAATGGTTTGCCATTCATTGATCATTAGCGAATCCTCCTTAACCTAGTCTTCTGCTTTGATATTTTCTCCATTATAAGGCATGTCTTGGAAAAAGGTTGTCGAAAGTAAAAATAAAGATCTGTCAAGTTAAAGCTATTTCTGTCAAATGAAAGTGTTTTATTAACACTTTAGTATGATCCGGCAATAAATATGGTAGGATAAAGAAAAGTACGCAATACGAACATGTCATGCTTACATATGTAGTTTACAAATTTTCAAAGAGGTGAAGTTGAATGATGAAGGAAAGGGAGCAAATTGAACAATACTTTACCGAGCATAAGGATCAATTTATTGAACATATTCGCCGTCTAGTTGCAATTCGCAGCGTTAAAGGTGCACCCGAAGAAGGGATGCCATATGGCAAAGGACCAGCTGAAGCATTAAAGGAAACGCTTGTTATAGCAAAGGAACTAGGCTTGGCGACTAACAACCTAGATAATATTGTCGGTACGATTCAGCTTAATGAGCATGAGACAAAGCTCGGTATTTTGGGACATGTGGATGTTGTACCAGAGGGGAAAAATTGGAGCATGCCGCCATTTGAAGGAATTGTTCGTGACGGCAAAATGTACGGTCGCGGAACAAGTGACGATAAAGGACCTGTTATTGCAGCATTGTATGCCCTAGCCGCGGTGAAAGATTTAGGCTTTCCGCTAAAATATAACGCGAAGCTGATCGTCGGTACAGACGAGGAATCAGGTATGAGTGATCTCGATTACTATTTGACCAAGGAAACACCGCCGCCTTATGTATTTACACCGGATGCTGAGTTTCCTGTAATCAATATTGAAAAAGGGGCAATTCGTACATCATTTCATGCAAGCTTCACCCCTGCCAATGCCTTGCCGCGCGTAATTATGGTCAAAGGCGGCGATACGATTAACGTCGTACCGCCAGAGGCTGAAGCGATTGTTGCAGGCTTAGAGCTGGCAGCAATTAGTGAACTAGCGTTTAACGTTACAACGGAAACAGGCGTCAATTTTGAGTTAAAGGATTTAGGGGAAAGAAAAGTGCATATTCATGCGCAAGGTGTTGGCGGTCACGCATCTACTCCAGAATTAGCGATCAATGCGTTAACGGGCTTGCTTACACTTATTAAAGAGCTGCCGTTAGCAGAAGCAGAAGGTCATCATAAGCTGCGCGGTATTCAGCAAATTTTCCCGCATAATGATTACTACGGTGAAGCGGCAGGTGTAGCAATGGAGGATGAGTTGTCCGGCAAGCTGACGATGAACTTCTCGATATTGCGCTACAATGATGAAGAAGGAAAATTGGAAGGGAAATTCGACAGCCGCTTCCCATTATGCGGAAACGAAGCAAATACATTTGACGTATTAGAGCCTAAACTTGCTCAATTTGGCTTAAAGCTTGTTCGTGGCGGCTATGAAGACCCGCATCATACTCCTGCTGAAACTCCATTTGTGCAGACATTGCTGCGTGTATATGAGCAGTATACTGGAGAAAAAGGCGAATGTATTGCAATTGGCGGCGGTACCTATGTGCATGATATTGAAGGCGGCGTAGCTTTCGGACCAGCAATGCCTGGGGTAGATACGCGGATGCATAGCAATGACGAGTTTATTATTATTGATGATATGTTAAAGGCAGCACAAATCTATGCTCAAGTTATTGTTGAGCTATGCGGAGAAAATAGTCCATTGTAATTTGCAGCATTGGATGGTAGAGAGTTGTTTAGAGGAATAGTGGTACACTGATCGTCAAATGACGCTGACGCTTGGTGTACCTTTTTTTGTGTTTTTATTTCCAACTAACTTGTGCAAAATTATTTTACAGGTATATAATTGTCATGACAACTAATTTGAGGTGAGCGGATTGAAGGATTATCAGAGGAAGCTTTCGGCAGGCTTTTTGCTTGGAGTAGCGCATCGCAGAGTAACCGCTATGTTCCAGCAGCATTTACGTAGCTATGAAATTACGCCAGAGCAATGGTCTGTCTTATTTCATATTGTGCATGAGGAAGGAGTTATTCAAAAGCAGCTCGCAACACTAACCTATAAGGATAAGCCGACCATAACACGGATTTTGCATCAGCTCCAGCAAAAAGGATATATTGTGCGGCAGGAGGATGAGCAGGATCGTCGCTCTATGCGCATTTATAGTACTGAGCAGGGCAGGAAGCTGGTTGAAAAGACGTTGAGCTTAGAGCAAGGCGTTATTCAGGAAATGAAAAATGGAATAGGTGAGCAAAACTATAACGAGCTTATTCAAAACTTAATGCGATTAAATGATTACTTAAGTATTGTGAAACTCGAGGATGAAGAAAAAAGCTTCTAGAGCTTGGCGATGGAAGGGAGAGACACCATGGGAGAAGTAAATACAGCTACACAAGCCATGCAGCAGAAGCCTGCATTGTGGACGAAGCAGTTTGTCACATTGACACTGTCTTCGTTTCTTTTATTTATGAACTTACAAATGCTATTATCAACGTTTTCCATGCATATTAAAAGTAACCTGCATGGAGGAGATATTCAGGTCAGCCTGTCTACCAGTATTTTTGCTGCTGCAGCGATTGTAGCTAGGCTAATGACAGGTGGTTGGATTAAGAAATTATCGAGAAATGCAGTGCTAACTATCGGACTTATTATTGCCGCCGCAGCAACTGCACTTGCCGCATTGCCAGAATCCATTATGCCGCTCCTCTTGCTGCGAGCGTTATATGGTATCGGCTTTGGGATTGGCAGTACCGTTATTCCGACACTTGTATCACAAATAATCCCGATTAAGCGAATGGGAGAAGGCATCGGGTACTTTGGGTTATCTACTAGCCTTGCGATGTCGATCGGTCCAGCTTTAGGGTTATCGATTATGAAACAGATGGGGTTTCCTACCCTAGCAGTTTGCGGAGCGTGCGCCATTCTGTTTATTTTTCCAATGCTAATCTTGTCCGGCACCTATGTCCTGCGCAAGAAGCGGGATGAGTCTAGTTATAAAGAAATTAAAGGAATAGAAGCAGGAAAAGTTGAGAAGAACAAAGGAGCCAAGATCGCAGCAACAAATGAGAGTTTGTTGCAGTCTGACGGAACAGCAGCAAATCAGGATTCGTTGCAGTCTGATGGAACAGCAGCAAATCGGGCTTCGTTGCAATCTGGTGGAACAGCAGCAAATGAGAGTTTGTTGCAGTCTGACGGAACAGCAGTAAATCAGACTTTATCGCAATCTAATGAAGGAGCTATAAATCATGCATCATCTCAGCCACGCTCTGTATGGCGCTTTACAATTTGGTTTCCAGCACTGCTTAATGTTCTGCTTTCCGTTACCTATAGTGGTATTTTAAGTTTTATTGCCGTTTATGGAGAGGAACGACTGCTTGCTCAGGTTGGATTATTTTTTATGTTTAATGCAATTGCTATTTTAATTGTACGACCATTTGCGGGAAAGCTTTTTGACAGAAAGGGACCGCTGCTTGTACTAATACCAGCAGCGTTATTTGTCATTGTAAGTATATGGGTGCTTTCCTTTGCCGATCGGATGTGGATTTTGCTTGTTTCAGCACTTCTGTATGGAACAGGCTTTGGTTCAATTCAGCCAACCTTACAGGCATGGATGCTGCGTTCCTCTAATAAGGAAGAATACGGGAGTGTAAATGGAATATTTTATAACTCTACCGATGTCGGTGTTTCACTTGGGGCAATGATTCTTGGTGTTATCGCTTCAATGACCTCATATATTATGATGTATCGTTTATCTTCCGTCTTTATGATCGTCTTTGTGCTGGCAATGATGATGATGATCGGAAAATCGAAAACGGCGAAGTAATTTCATTTGAGCCTAGTAATCCAATGTAGGATCTGTATGCAGAATCGTCTATAATAGATGGATATAGCAAATTTACAGGAGAACGGATGAAAGAGGACAAAATGATGACAGAGCAACGGTCCAAAAAAGAAGTAAAACAGATGAAAAATAAAACAGCTGGCGGGACTCAAACTGGGAGTAAGCCCTTTGCAGCAGGAAAGCATAAACATGCTAAAGCGCTGGAAGCAGAAAGCAAACAAGCGGATGTAAGCAACGCCAACGATCCTGTTGCAGCAGTTCAGCAAAAGCGAGCGCAAGGCAATATGCAAGGGATGAATGATAGCACAAATAAGCAGAAGCTAAGTACTAAAGCAAATAAGCAAAAGCAAAGTGCTAATGCAAGTAAGCAAAAGCTAAGCGCTAATGCAAATAATCAGATGCTGAGCACTAATGCAAGTAAGCAAAAGCTAAGGGCTAATGCAAATAAGCAAAAGCTAAGCACAAACGCAAATAATCAAATGCGAAGTACTAGCGCTATTAAGCGAAAGGGATCAGGGCAAAATAGTCATTCCTCCGCAGAAGACGTGGTTGTTGGAGAGCGTATCGTTGTAACGATTAAGCGAATCGGCATTAATGGTGAGGGTGTCGGCTATTATAAGCGCAAAGCAGTGTTTATTGAAGGAGCGATTACTGACGAAGTTGTAAAGGCTAGAATAACAGCAGTCGAACGTTCTTATTTACAAGCAGAACTAGTGGAGATTGAGAAGCGTTCACCATACCGTCAGGAGCCTCCTTGCCCAGTGTATGAGCAGTGCGGCGGCTGCCAATTGCAGCATATGAGCTATGAGGCTCAATTAATAGCCAAAGAAGAAATTGTACGTGAGGCGTTTAATCGTTATACCGATGTGAAGGAGCTACCTTTGCGTCCAATTTACGGGATGGAGCATCCTTGGCATTATCGCAATAAAGCGCAATTGCAGCTTGGCTGGCAGCAGGGGGAAAAGCAGCAGCTTGTAGCGGGGTTATATGCTGCTAATTCCCATAAACTTATTGATATTAGTGAATGTACGGTACAAGAAACAGCAATTAATGAAGTATATAAAAATTTAAAACCGATCTTAATGGAGCTAGAGATAGAGCCATATGATGAGCGGACGCGCAGTGGCTGTGTGAAAACAATTGTTGTGCGTATTGCTAAAGCTAGCGGAAAGCTGCAGCTTACCTTTGTGACTGCAACGGACAAGCTGCCGCAGCAGCGACTCCTGGTGCAGCGAATTCGTACAGCTTTGCCAGAGGTTATTACGATTGCCCATAACATTCATAAGGAACGCAGCTCGGTTATCTTTGGTCCGAAAACGAACATCCTTTGGGGTGAGGAGCGTCTGCCTGAAACATTGGGCAGCATTCAGTTTGCCCTATCGCCAAGGGCATTTTTTCAGTTAAATCCGACGCAAACCGTTAAGCTGTATGATGCGGTTAAGGAAGCTGCCGAACTAACGGGCAAAGAGCTTGTTGTTGATGTCTATTGCGGCACAGGTACGATTAGTCTATGGCTTGCGGAGCAGGCGAAGGAAGTGCGTGGGGTAGAAATCATTGCAGAAGCGGTTGCTGATGCACGCAGTAATGCGAAATATAGCGGAATCGACAATGCGTTGTTCTATGAAGGCAAGGCAGAGCAGCTAATTCCTGAATGGGTAAAGCAAGGCATCCGTCCAGATGTTATCGTCGTCGACCCTCCTCGCACTGGCCTCGACCCAGAACTAATCGCAGCCGTACTTCAAGCAAAACCGAAGCGGTTTGTTTATGTGTCGTGCAATCCGTCCACACTTGCGAAGGATTGTAAAGAGCTGCTCAGCGGCGGGTACAAGCTAGAGTGGGTTCAGCCAGTGGATATGTTTCCGCAGACGGGGCATGTGGAGTCGGTTGTTTTGATGAAATGTAAATAGTACAGAGTCTGAAAGCCTTGATTTTACTGGGTTTATTCAGTAGAACAGGCTTTTAGTTTTATATATAACAGTGTTGTTTTTGTATCGTTGATGTGAAATTGATGTGAAAAATGATTAGATTAGCTGTGAAAAGAAGATATTTCGACATGATCAACAGTAACGGTATGGGCATGGGCTACTAAACTTTACATGCTCAAAATTGAGAGTGCAGTAGTACAGTCATGTTGGTAAAAGAGCATACGAAAGAAAACAAGATGCCAGCTATTAACTTCCAGCATCTTGTTTTTTCGTTTTGTCATTATTCAGGAATAGTACTTCAAATTTATCTGCTGCAGCTTGATCGGCTGACCGCAACGCATGCCCGTAGATGTTCATTGTTGTGGTAATGTCACTATGTCCTAGCCTTTCAGATATTACTTTTGCATGCACTCCTTGATTGATTAGCAGCGTAGCTGATGTATGGCGCAGATCATGGAAACGAATAGGGCGCAAGCCAGCTCGTTTTAAAAATTGCCTGAACCACTGGTAGGGTCTTTCGTGATGAAATGCTGTACCGTCTGCATGTGAGAATACAAAGTTCCATTCATTACCGTTCTTATCACGATTATTGTAGGCATCTCCCATCTTATCGCGTTCTTTAACACGATATAGATAATATTCACGCAATTCATTAAGGACAGAATTCGGTAAGGAAATGAGACGACTTGATTTCTTTGTCTTAGGCTCTTTAACAATAACCTCTCCTTTAAGAGCATGTACGAGAGATTGACGTACATCAATTGTACCGTTTTTCCAATCTATATGCTTCCATTCTAACCCCAATAGCTCTCCTCTACGCATTCCAGTGGTCAATGCAAGTGTAATCATCATTCGCCAGTGGTAAGGCTCTTTCTGTAAGGCTACAAGCATTTGTTCTACTTCATCCTTATCGTATGGAACAACCTCTTTATAAGTTACTTTTGGCTTTTTTACCGTTTCCACAGGATTTACTTTAATAAGTTTCCACTCTACAGCTCTACTAAAGATGTTTTTCAATATACGGTGAGCCATTTCAAGAGATCCTGAAGATAATTTACCACTTTCACGATCTCCGCGAGCACCTTCCTGGCTGAGATGTTCCATGAAATCAAGTATATGCAGTGGCTTAATTTCATCAAGTTTCATATGACCGAAAAAAGGGAGGATTCGTGTTTTTAAATTCGATTCGTAATTGATTATGGTCTTAGCTGCTAGTTGTTTTTCAGCATATTTACTACGCCATTCCTTTATAAAATCTTCAAACTTCATCTTTTGCGGTGCAATGTATAGCCCTGCTTCCACTTCTTCTTTGAACTTCATGTATTCAGCCGTTAGATAGTCATTAAGCTTCTTTGTGGTCTTTAGTAGTGCCTGGTCGGTTATAGTAATCGTTTTAGTTTTGCGGCCGTACTTCTTGTCTGGCCCAAGTCCTGTGTATACAGTGAAAAACCATGAATTTTCACCACGTTTTTGAATGTTCAGCTTTTGACCTTTAGCCATTTTGGATCACCTCACTAATGTTTTTACTATATAGATTAATAATTATTCTTGATTGAGATAATTAGGGAGCAATGCTTTAATAACGTTATTTACTTGTTCAGATTCTTTACTGGATAACTCATAACCATTAAAAATAATCGGATCTTGAGATATAACTTCAAATAAATCATTGTATGATTCTGACATTTGGGTGCACTTTAGCAGAATAAATACTAAACCAAACAATTGTGCCTGTTTATTATTCTTAACATCAACTGTAAAAGCAATTTTTCCTAAACTAAAAGGCAAAGAGTTGAATAATTCCATTTCACTTACATTACCACCATTTTTGTAAGTAATAAAATTCCATAAAAACGATTCTAAGGATTTATCTAACTGATCAGAATTTTTTAATTCATCAACAAGACTCTCTATAAGCCTTATAATTAGAACATTTAAATTCAAATCTCTATTGGGTTGATTATCCTTCAATAGGAATTCAATTATGTTTGAATGAGTGTGAGTACTATCGATATATCCAGCTGCTAACAACAAAGATCCATTTGGGATTCCTAACCCTAATGCAAGTTTATTGAGGGTTTCTATTTTAGGTGTTTTTCTATTCCCGTTTTCTAAGTTAGAAATATAAGATTGTGATAATCCTGATAATTCAGCCAACTGACTAGTAGTCAATCCTTTCTCTTTTCTCTGTTCCTTAATGAAATTTGCAAACCACATATTTTGATCCAAAACTATTCACTCCATTTCAACGTCTTTTGTTCACATTATAAATCATTTTTAATTCAAATGAAATAAAAATATTGACAAAAGAATTAATTGAAGTTTATCATATAGTTAATCCAAATGAATTAAATATTTCAAACAGAATTAAAGGGGGTGCTCAAGATGTTTGTGTGTTTGAAGGACCTTAATAAACTTAACATACTAATGATAAAAAAAGGGTTCAACAAAAGCAGTTTTGCACAAGAGTTACAAATTTCCAAGTCGACACTGACTAATATAGCTAAGGGGGAACGTAATCCAAGTCCCAAAGTAGCGAAGAGAATAACGGAATTATTAGAGGTTGATTTTGATGACATTTTTGAGATCGTAACTAACGAAAAGGGAGATGAAAAAAATGAACAAGATCATTGTTAAGTCAGTTCCAGAAACATGCGGTATTTTTGCAAAGTTGAATGAGGATAATTTAACTTACGATTGCTACATACGTGTAAATGATGAGGAATTCGAATACCTTCACACGATGAGTTATCAGTTATTTTCTATCTACCTAAGGCTTCTATCTCAGGCAAGTTTAAAAACTAAAGATTTGTTTTTTATTGAAGGCAAGATTAAGTTATCTCAATTACGAAAACATGCAGGTCTTAGTTTGAAAGAAGCCGGATTGAAAGGAGGAATGGATCCTAGAACTTTAAAACGATGGGAATCTAATTGCGGCAAAGCTCCAGCTTGTAGAATGTTTATTTATCTAACGACTGTCTATGGTTGTTCTTCTGATCTGTTGTACATAGGAGAGGTTCAAGAACAAGCAATATAATCTCAAAATAGGAGTGGTTTATGTTATGGAAAAGATCACATTGGAAGTCAAGGAAGTTGCTCAGATGTTGGGTGTATCAGTAGGCACTATTTACACAATGGTTCGACTTAATGAAATTCCTCATTTGAGAATCAGAGGAAGAATTCTCTTTAATCGTAACGTGATTGAGGAATGGTCTAAAGGTTCATATTCGACTGTTAATGCGTGATATATGGAAAGGAGCGGTCAACTATGACATTAGAGCAATTAGCTAGATTATGGTTTAATCGTCCCTTACAACATGCGGTTATCGTTAAAAATATCGTGAGGGTTTCAAGGAGGAATAGCCCATGAATTTTAGTAAGCGCGCTGTATGGTTAGCTGTTAACTCAGAGCATGGAGATCGGCTTGTGGAGATTGCTCAAGAGCATTTGAAGCTTGCTAATGCGTTATCTCCTAGACCACATCTTGTTATGGATGCTGCTGAGCTGAAAGCTTATGAATCAATTAAGGAGCGCTCATTGACACGTATCAATGAATTACGCATGGAGAGAAATGCAATCATTAGTCGTTTCGTAGGTGTGTAATGTAAGCAACACAATAATTAAATGCTTTATACGAAAGCGGTGATCCAGTGGCATTTGTAAAAGTTGATAGAAGTATTGTAGATCACTGGATATACCAGGATGCAGAATACTTCAAAGTATGGTTTGAAATGTTGTATCGAGCTAGGTACTCAGAAGAACCGACTAGAGAAATTATTAATGGTGAACTGATAACTTTAAATTACGGTGAGTTTGTTTTCGGGAGAAAAAGTTGGTCTGAACGACTTAATATAAGTGAACGAAGAATTAGGACTTTAATAGAGTTATTAAAAGCAGAAGGAATTATAGAGGTTGTTTCGACTCATAACAAATGTACTATCTATCGCATTAATAATTTATGTAGTACTGACCACCAAGAAGTCCATGAAGGGCAAGGGTTTAGGGATTTAGACGACCACCGCGCGACCACCGCGCGACCACCTAGAAGAGCTGAAAACGACCATCGGAGCGACCAACAGACCGACCACCGAAGTGACCACCAAGAACTTCAATATTATCAAAGGTTTGAAGGTATTAGTGACCATCGAAACGACCTTCAAGCTGACCATCGAAGCGACCAACAGACGACCACCGAAGCGACCACAAAAGAAGAAAGTAAAGAAAGTAAGAAAGAAAAGAATAAAGATATATATATTATCGTGCAATACCTCAATGAGAAAACAGGCAAAAGATTTTCACCTGAAACTAGCGATACAGTCAAACATATCAATGCCAGATTAAGAGAAGGCTTTACGGTAGATGATTTTAAAACAGTTATTGATAACAAGGTTAGGGATTGGATGCATAGTCCTACAATGAAACAATATTTACGACCTAAAACATTATTCAGTCCTAGTAATTTTGAAGGATATTTGAATCAAGGAGGGACAAGCCATGAAAAAAGCAATAGAAGCCAGCAATTTAATGGACGAGATCAAGAAGCGAGTGAGTTTGCTTACCTCAACAGAAATAGCAAAGTCGAACCAATCTCAGACGAAGAACTCGCAAATGCAGGAATCTTTTGAATGTATGGAATGCAAGGACGAAGGCGGCAAGTTAGTAATCAATGATGAAGGTTACGAAGTTTGGCGGTTTTGCAGCTGCATTGAACAGAAGCGTATTAAGCGACTAATGGCATTTAGTAACATATCGGAGGAATTCAAAAAAAAGACCTTCAGCAATTTCCAGCATGAAGGTTTAGCAGAATGCGTCTCACAAGCCCTTACAATGGCTCGTAATTACGTTATAAAGTTCTCTGAGATAAAAGATACTAGGGAGAACAGTATAGCCCTTCTAGGACGCCCTGGGAGCGGTAAGACACATCTGCTTATGGCGGTGTCTAACAATCTTCTAGCAAGAGGGGTCGAAGTTAAATACTTCCCTTGGGTAGAGGGGTTCAATTCAATTAAAAACGACCTAACCTTGCTAGATGAAAAAGTGAAAGTGTTACAAAATGCTGAGGTTCTATTCATAGATGACATGTTCAAAGGTCGAAAGGAACCTACAGACTTTGAAATACAGCAGTTATATGGAATCATAAATTACCGTTATACCCATAATAAGCCGCTGCTAATAAGCTCTGAGAAAAGTATAGCACAAATCTGTGTGTTTGATGAAGCAATTGGAAGCAGAATTAATGAAATGTGTAAAAATTATATGGTTCATCTTAAAGGTGGGAAAGAATTGAATTACAGACTAAGAACGGAGTAGGTACTACATTTAATAACGCAGTAACTACGGAGGGAAAATATGTTCTGTGTAATTCAAAAAATCACCAATAAGAAGCCTAACCTAAACGGAGCTTATAAAGAAATAATCTCAGATACTTTCTCTATCACCTATAACGGTAAAACAACGACAAGATACAAGTATTATTACGGTGGAGAACGCTTTGAACGACCCAATAAAACCGCTTATAAGATCATGATTCATAAAAGCTATCGTGAAAATGGTAAGGTCAAGAAAAAGCAATGGGTAATCTGCACCGTAGGATATTATGACTTGATAGATTACGGGGTTAGCGATTGTGTTAATTATAGTATGCTGGAAGAAAAGCTAACTGAAATGGGGATTGACGAAGATACACTATGGGAGTTGATCTATGAGAAGCTTGATCCGCTAATTGAGCGAGTAAAAGCTGAGTTTAGCATGACTGAAGAGTATCAAATGCAACAAAGGCACAAGCAACTTATAGCAGATTATGAGCAGCGCAAGAAGGAATTTGAAAGTAAATATGGTGTAGATACCTACGAATATTGTTACGACTTCTACGGAGAGCTTAAAAATCCTGAATACCTAGAATCTTTGGAGGAAGCACTAAAGCAGCGTGAACAATATCGAGAAAGTAGTTACCGAAGCCAATCCAGTAGTAACTACAATTATGAAAGCTTCTTTAATAGTAGTTACTCTAATTCAAAACAAAGTACCTACACAGAAGAGGAACGAGTTTTGCTTAAAAAAATAGTTAGAACTCTTACAAAGACATATCATCCAGACATTACAAAAGATGATGGTGAAATGATGAAACTCATTAACAAATTAAAAGAGCAATGGGGGATATAAAAATTATAAAGGTGGCAAAAGTATGGTTCTTAGTCAAACGAATAATTTTAAGCGGGCAAGTCCTGATATTATGCTGCTGAATGTTGTCAATGGTACCAATCTATATAAGTGTAGGTGCTACAAATGAGATATGACCGACTAATGAGAAAAGAATTAATGGCGTATATGGTGTTAGTTTCAATCGTACAGGAGTTAGAAGAGGAAAGCGAATCGTTAACAGATAGCTTTTATGTTGCATCAAATTACGGTCGTATCGGCTCAAGAAGCACTAAAATGACCTCTTCAGTAGAATCCTCTGTAATTTGGATGGACGGGAGAGAAAAGAAACTCAAATATATTCAACTAGCTCTTATTCCTTTGAAAAATGCAATAAATAGCTTAGAAGAGCACGAAAAGCAGCTTATTAATTATTTATACCTATCTCCTTTTCATTCTGAATTTGATCGCATGAGCTACACCGATTACCAATTTGAGGAGTTGAAGTATCGTGTAATGATTAACTTGTATCTGAATTATAGAAGGGAGTTGTTAAACAAACCTAACTTTATGTTGTTACATGAGATTACAAAATTATTGCGGTATGAGACGGAGCATTTCAACGAAGTTCTTGGAAGTGTGTTTAATGAGTAATTCGCAATAAGGTAACTGACCATAAAAGGTTATTTAGCTTATGACATGAATACCAGATTAGTTATCTGAATTTTCAAAAAAAAGGAGTGGTGATAGTTGATGATGAGAAGGCAAGACGCTTTCCGAATGAGCAAAAAATTAGATTTCAAAAACGCTGCAATCAACAATCAGAAGATAATGAGTGTTCAATACAACGCTGAAACTAAAAAAACTGATCTAGTTTTATATGGGGTAATCGGTCCCGAAGAATGGGAAAATGCGATTTCTGTAAAGGATGTTGAGCATTCATTGAAATCAGCTAAAGGTGATTTAGTGGTATATGTCAATTCGCCTGGTGGAGATACGCAAGAAGGCATTGCGATCTATGAATGGCTAATGAATTACAAGAAAACCAAAAAGTCTAGCATCGAAGTCATTGTTAATGGTCACGCTTGCTCTGCTGCATCCGTTATAACAATGGCTGGAGATAAGATGAAAATGGGTCTTGGTTCGTTGCTCAAATTGACTAACGCTTATTCAATCATTGTGGGTACAAAACAAGATATACGTAAAGCCGCGGTAGAGTTAGATAAGCTAGATCAACAAGTCATTGATATTTACATGACTAAAGCGAAAGTTTCTCGCAATGAATTAGTTCAAATGATGGAAGATGAAACATGGATCAATGCTAAAAAAGCATTAGATATAGGATTCGCAACAGAATCCCAACAATAACCCAAACAGGAGTGAAGAGTAATGAAAAAAGTAAAGTTAATTAACCCTAATCAGTTTTTCGTCGAATCAAGAAAAGCAATTAATGCTGCATTAGATACTGAACAAGCTCTATATGCAGAATTGCCTAAAAAGGAAAAGTTGCAATTGATCAGAGAAAGAAAGAAGGTGACGACTTCACAGGAGGAGTATGAAGAAATTGAAAAGCTGGAGAAGATACTGGAAAAAGAAATTCAATTTTCTAAGCCTATCCCACTTGTTCCAAAAGAATATAGAACATTAATTAAGCGTAATATCAAGGTTGAAAGTGAGGAGCATAAGAAGCATTTAACAAAAGTTATAGACGAACTAAAAGAGCAATTGCCTTATTTGCAGCATGTTCTAAAACCGTTGCTACTGAATTTAAGTCAGTTAACCAGCCTTGGTATCATCCCAGCACATGTGGACAAAGTTCTTAAAACTGAATTTATATATGGAAAAAGCCACTCCCATTCAGCGGGATATGTGATTAAGAATATGGGTGTGCAATCGGATAAAGAAAGTATTGAATCATTGAATACATTAATTAAAGCTATACAGGAGCTTAAATAGGGGGAATGAAAATGTTTGAATTTGAAAAACAAATTATGAAACGTGAAAACCGCTATCCGATGGTTGGTTATCCATACAAAGTAATACCTAAAACTGAAAAGGCAAAAATGTGCTTTGCAAAATTTGTAGCTCCGCATGAGGTAAGTTCAACTGCCGTAAATACGAAAAAATTTATTGATAAGTATATGGATTTATCTCGAGAACCATTTGAAGGTGTGATTGATTTTTATGCTGATATGAACGAGCATGAGATCGAAACAAACGGAAAATATCGTATTCTAGTGAAGTTAGGGGAATACGGAGTGCCAGGTATTGAATATTCAGATGAAAAAGGATTAAAACAACGAGTATCGTTAAATCCTTTGAAAAATGGTGAAGATTATGTAATTGAATTTGGTCAAAGAATCACATATACCACACCTCGAACATTAAGTTTTGATGATATTAAAGCTCTGTAGTTAGAAAGCGCCCCTACCATTTATAAATCATTTATATTTTGGTAGGGGTATCAAGAACATGAAAATTATAAAGTTGAGGTGTTAAAAGATGAGTAATGGAGCACATATCATTGTTTATGATAAAGAAATGAACAAAGTTGCTTTCTTAGAAAGTGCATACGGTATTGGTTATGAAATGCCATTTAATTCATTGTGGAGTGCTAGCTTTACGCTTCCAGCAACGGACGAAAAGAATAGTGAGTGTAAACCGTTCAATTTTATTGAGATTTATGATAATGGCGAATATATCGGCATTTTCCGTATATTAAGCAGCCAAACGAGCAGAGGGAATGACGGACTAACAGCAATTACTTACCGTTGTGAGCATGTACTCGCAACCTTACTGGATGATATTCTATTCCAATATCACACAGTGGGTGGAACAGATATTACAACTGGGGATGTAATAGCATATCTCCTTAGTAAGCAGTCAGTAACACGCTGGCAGCTTGGTACATGCGATTATAATTACGAGTTTGAATATACATGGGAAAACAATAATCTGCTAGGAGCATTATTCAGCGTGCCCAAGCCGTTTTTAGACGAATACCAATGGACATGGGATACACAGACATATCCTTGGACATTAAACCTTGTACAAGCTCCTGAGGGCGTAGAAGCGTATATTCGTTATGGTATGAACATGCAGGGGATAAGCAAGCAAGTTGATCCAACTGACTTGTGTACACGACTATATTGTTTAGGCTATGGAGAAGGGGTTAATCAGCTAACGATTAGTGACGTTAACGGAGGATTGCCCTACATAGATAGCGATACAATTCCTCAATATGGTTTAGCTATTAAGACTTTTATAGATCGCAGCATCGAGAAGCCTGAAATCTTAAAGGCAAGAGCACAAGTATTGCTTGAACAATCTAAACATCCTCGTATCGCTTATAGTGTGGATGCTTCTGAATTATATTCTATGACGAAGGATACGATAGATAAATTCAAAACGGGTACACAGGTACGAGTGATTGACGAGGAATTAGGCATTGATATAATTTCAAGGGTAGTTAATTATTCCAAAGGTGATATGTTAGGAAATCCATCGGCTGTAAGGCTGGAGATAGCCAACAAAACACAAGATATTGCATCTAGTTTAGCTGATCTTGAAAGCAGACAGCGAATAAATGAAACCCACGCACAGGGAGCGACCAACGTCAATAACTACAACCTAGCAGAAAACTGTGACCCAACACATCCAGCAGTGTTTAAGATATGGATTCCTTCCGAAGCAGTTAGAATTAATAAGGTATTGCTGACGTATGAAAATGAACCATTCAGAGCCGACAGCAAGGCAACGTTAGGCGGTGGAGGAGAGGCGGTGACTTCTACCAGTGAAGGGGGATTTATCGGCGACACTGCGGGGAATGAAACGGATGTAGATGGTATA
The DNA here is from genome assembly GCF_057221655.1 of Paenibacillus sp. plas6. NCBI lineage: Bacteria > Bacillati > Bacillota > Bacilli > Caryophanales > Paenibacillaceae > Paenibacillus > Paenibacillus sp. plas6. The sequence continues at coordinate 2,731,726 of NZ_CM170151.1, forward strand.
GTTCACGAATCGTTATGGAGAACAACCACAACTCCAAGGGATGGAGACGGTACGGACCCAAACCATGTACACAAGATTCCTCCGCATAAGCATAGAGTAGTTATCCCTACTCACAATCATACAGTAACATATCCTGAACATGTACATGATATAGAGTTTGGTATTTACGAAGGACCAAAAGCAACAGCAACTGGTTTATTTGTAGATGGTAATTTAGTACCTGGTTCAAACGCTAGTGCGACAAATTTTGATATCGTGGACTACTTGGAGCTTGACGAAGAAGGCAAGGTAAAGAGAGGGCATTGGCACACTATTGAACTTGTACCGAACACTCTCAGCCGAATTGTAGCTAATGTTATGGTTCAGTTTTTCGTTAACTCTCGTGGTGGCGGGCAATACTAATATGATGGCAGCTCTTAGGAGCTGCTTTTTATTATAACCATTCATCAATGATTGAAACCCTTATAGAACGAATGAAGAAACAATCCAATCTTGGTTTGGTTAAATGTGAACAGATTTCTCAAACCAGCGCAATTTTTCGCTCGTTAACCTAGTGGAAAAGTGAGGTGAACGCAAAATTGCGCTCAGTAGGTTGTAAGTGAAAAGGGCTAGATAGACCGTACAGCCCTTTATAAATTAAAGAAGTATATAAGAAGTTTAATCAAGCAATCGACTCTAACCTTTTGATTCAGAAGGTTTGAAATTCGGATATTGCGAATCGCCATGACCGAAATAAAATCGGATACGGCGAATAACCGAACCCCAAACTCAGACCTTCTGATTTGGAATGACCAATTCTAATATGGCGAATCATTTATAAAAAACTTTTCCCCAGTAGATGGGGAAGGAGTGAACAGACCATGCAAGTGCTCACCTCAAATTTGAGGGAATCCCTATCGGACTAGGAGGTCATAATTTGACGATCTAGACTAAACCTAGACCGTGCGTTGTCGTCTGCTTATTTTCACTGCATTAGAAGGATTCGAGATTCAAATATTGTTTTCAGTATCTCTTCTGCTCTCTTAGCCATGTATCAAGGAATTGTTTTGTTTCTTTAGGTGGAAATAACCACTTAGAACCAACCTTATATTTAGGGAATCGTTCATCATAGAAGAACTGATTTTTAATGAAGCTCCAGCTCATACAAGTCCTTCTACATAACTCTTTTGAATCCCAAAACACTAATTCGTTATCTATTGAGTTGATTGTTTGTTTAACTTGTTCAATTACTACCTCTCTAACTTTTGCATCATCAATTGCTACCTTTAACATGCGAATCATCACCAATCTTTTTATTAAGAGTATATCTAATTCATATCTAAGTGTGAAAAAATGATTAATATTAGAGGGGTTTTATAGGAAATATTGAGTCATTAGGCTAAAAAAACATACCGCTTTATGCGTGTTTTCAAGAGTACTTTTCAATAGAAATAAGAATAAAAAGGAAAAAGTACTCCATTGTTTTTTCTAGAAACATGACCACTCGTGAGTTATTAAGGTTTATAAAAACGTTGATAATACAAGGTTTTGAAGGATACCCCCCCATCAAAAAGGTTTTGCAAATTTCTCAAACGTGGGCACCGGTGGGGGGACTCGACTGTCGAGTTTTTTTCTCGCGCGCGCGTAAGGGGGGTATTGGAAATAAATGTAATTAATCTAAGGGTAAACATGATATATTTAAGTACAATATTCTAGACAGTTGCACAAGACGATAAGAAAAGTGGTTAATATTATAGGCTCAAATTTGAGCGCATCTATACTGAAATCGAATAATACTTATACTTAAAGAGGATTTAGAGAGCACGATTTTGTGCCTTCCTTGCTTCACTTGGACTAGAACACACATTTCTAACCAGCTCAATATTGTGCTGGTTAAATAGGTCAGCCCAAAGTTGGATACCCCTTTAATTACAACCATTCATCAATTTGATGAACAGTTTTCGTATTATGGGTTAGTCAAAAAAAGACTAACAGATCATCCTCCAATATTGGAGAGTCAATCAAATTTTATTATAGGGACAGTCCAAATTGGACGATCCTAAATATTCACGCTTCCATGGAGTTTGTTGAACATACGTAATAAAATACCAATCCGATCTTGGTTTGGTTAAATGTGAACAGATTTCTCCAACCAGCGGAATTTTCCGCTCGTTAACCTTGGGGGAAGTGAGGTGAGCGCAAAATTGCGCTCAGTAGGTTGTAAGTGAAAAGGACTAGATAGACCGTACAGTCCTTCAACAAGTGTGAAGAAATGTACAGTTGTTAGACGTCTCCCCAAAGTTGGCGACACCTCCAACCGAATCTCGGGAATCGGTATGACCTAACAGACCAGGAGGTCATAAGATAAACCTTCCAATGCAGCACTAAGCTGCTTCTTTTTATACTCAGTTACCGTAACATACATAATCTTAGGGAAATACCCATATTTAGTTTGAAATATATTCGATTGCTGGAGCTCCTTATAGAGCTCTATTTTCTTTCTATTAGCTTGCATGGATTGAGTATTGTCTATTTCAAGGAAAACAAAACGGCCTTCAAGCTTAAAAATCGCATCAGGAATTATTGTTTTTTGTCCAAACTTAATAGGAAATTCAGCCTTCCAGTAGCTAGGACGGTACTTTATATATACATCATTCCTCATCAAGAAATGCTGCACTAAATTAGTACGTTTTCTAACGATATTAGAGCCTATTTCCTGCCTTCCTTTAGCAGATAGGTAATAAACCATTTCATCGAGCTGGAAGGACTGCAAATAGTCGCTCATGTCGTTTAAAATGCGGTTAGTATTACGTCTACCTCCTAAGTTATGGAGTCGTTGTATCTGTGAAGTTGTTAAATAACCTAAGTCATTCAAGCTCGTCAATATTGCTATCCATCGTGCTTGTTTTAACAGCGTTCTGCTCATGTATAACACCTTCTATCTTGTTGGTAATAGGTTGACACTCATAAGACTTTAGAAGCTCTCTAGCGGTCTTGTAGGGCAGATAAAAGGATTGTACTGTAACGTCATGAGCTTGTTGGAATATTGCTCTGCCTGGTACATCGGGAAGATCGGCAGCATTATTAGAATCTAATATGATGCGTGATTGAGTAGCGTCTCTTGTACGAAAACAAATAGACGTTGCAATGTTGGTTTTAATCAATCCATCGACTATACTTGCATCAGGTCTTTGAGTACAAAGTATAAGCGTTACAGCAGCAGCTCTACCCTTTGCGCTTATATTTGTGAGTTTTGCTTTAATATTTGCCTTTAGTGCTGCAACAGGATCTTTAGAACGTGCTTTAAGGTCTGCTAATTCATCAATTACAAATAAAATTCTTTGACCTTCCCATTGTTGACTGCCATTTCTCTCCATAATTTCATATCGTCTAATCATTTCATTTTCCACCATATCTGCTACACGTTGTAGATCATATATGGTTGTAGCAAAGGCTTTCGTATGTTGTAAATTTTTGAATAAATTCAGTTCTGTACCGCCTTTTAAATCTGATAAATAAAGAGCGATATTTGTATTCCCAACAAGCTGGGAAAGAATAGAACGCAATAGAACCGACTTGCCGCCACCCGAAATACCACCAATTAGCAACGATGGGTAATTACCAGCTACATCATAATAGACCGTTTCAAGTCTTTTATTCACCCCTATAGCGACTTTGTAGTCATTCCGTTGCTTTATTTGTTCAAATGGTATGGACTTGGGTAATTCCTGTTGAAATACATCAATAATCAATCCTTTATGCCAATAAATATCAACGTCATAACGTAAAGCTTCTGATATGGCTTTTGATTGCTCTATGACCTTATGAGAGCTTAGTCCAGTAGGTAAGGAACATAATAAGCGTGTGCCCCAAGGATAGTCGATCTGCTGATTGATAAGCGGATAGAGCATCTGCTCCCCTTGCTGTATGCCTAACTTTAGATTCTTGAATGCAGCGTTAAGCGTAGGAGTTAAGTTTTTAGAAGAAGAGTGAGAAGAAAGAAGAACAGACGATAAACTCACAACACTGCCCAACACTAACCCAGCTCCAATAACAGACAATGTAAACATAGATTTTCCTCCAAACCAAAATAGTTCTTTCACGAAAGCAGAAGGAAATAAAGAAAGCTCTAAGCCTTGATATAGCAGCAATTGTAATATTCCTCAAGAATGTTCTAGGCTAGAATGAAAGCTGGAATGGTAAATGGAATAGTAAAAAGAGGAAATTTAAAAGGGATGTGGAATAGTAACTGGAATAATAATCAACGCTGTGTTTTCAACCCACAGCGTATCAATTGAATCGATACAATAAGAGAGCAAGTTGAACTTACATCCCCACTTGTGGCAACAATCTAGTTTTAATCTAGGGTGTGATTGGATGGACTGTCGAGTCATAAAATTAAGGCACAACCAGCGCAACCATACCACCATAGACATACCACCCAAAATAAACCACTGTACCAATGATAAACCACTTTGTAAATGTCTTTGTAGCTTTAGCGGCAAGTATATTTCCACTATCAGCAAAACGCTTTTCTAACCAACAAGAAGAAATCGCAATACCAGCAATACAAACCGTTGTTAACATTGAGATCAACCCCTTATCAAGAATGTTCCAAGGAATGTTCCTGTGGAATTAATAAAGGAATATGTATTAAGGATTGTCCAATATTCCTATAGTTCGTCAAAAATAGGTGATGAAATGGAATCATGGCATAAACCAATGACAAGATTAGGATTATGGATGAAAGAAAATGGATTAAGTGCTAAGTGGCTTGTAGAGCAAACAGGTTTAAATAAGAATACTGTGACAAGGTGTTTAAGTGATGTGAATTATAAGCCATATGAAAAAACAAAACGAGACATAATCAAAGCAATTAAGGTGCACGATCCTAACATCAACATAAGTGATTTTTGGTGATGGAGAATTACGAAGAAAAGTTAATATAAGCCAGAGAACATTTAACCAAGTAACTCTTAAGGACTGTTATTTTGATTAAATATGATAGCTTGTTGTTAGATATTTTCATTTATAATTTTGATGAATGCATGTAAAGGAGATGTGAACATGGAAAAGATTGTTGAATGGATTAAAGGTAAAATAGGATTTTTGTTTGTAATAATATTTATACTGTGGTTGATTTATGGAATATTAATGTATTTGGTTTTTGGGAGCGAAATAGGTGCTGGAACATTTGGAGATATGTTTGGAGCTATTAATGCCTTGTTTACAGGATTAGCACTTGCAGGTGTAATTGTTTCAAATGTATTTCAAAGTCAAGAGTTAGAACTTCAACGCAAAGAGCTGGCTGAAAATAGAGCTGAATTAAGACGAAATGCAGATGAATTGGCTGAACAAAGAAAAAATATGCAAATCCAAAGATTTGAAACTACACTTTTCAATTTAATTGATGCACATATCAACATTGTGAATAGAATTAATAAAGAAATTCAATTTAAAGGGTATACAGGGAATGAGGAAATAAGATTACATCTTGACTATCAGATGTGTTCATATTCAACCATTACTCAAAACTTTATGCATATAAATAAAATTCTTGAGCAAGAGAAGAATCATAAAATAATTGGTTGGTCTCTAAAAAGTCATCTTGAATCTATAGATAACTTTACGTTGGCTTATAATAACTACATTTTCATTTTACAATTCATTAGTGATTCAAAACAGTTTAGTGATACTGAACGTTTAAAATATAAACAAATCTATGATTCTTTACTTTCTAGAGAATTGAAAGAATTATATAGATTGTATTTAGAGTGTAAAATTGGTAACGGTGATTTAGACGCACAACATCAACTCATGCTTGTGAATAAGTAGTTTAATACTAAATTTTACATTCATTAATGTATATTTTGATGTGAAATTGATGTGAAAATCGATGTTAATTCACATCAATCGACAAAAAATGAAAATAATGAGTGGACAAGAACCTTTAATTTATAAGGTTTCTTACCACTATAACAGATAATATATAAAGGGGATAGTTTCCCGCAGACGGGGCACGTGGAGTGCTGTGTGCGGTTAGTATATACAGGCAAAAAAATTTGATTAAATGAACGGTGAGTGAACTTGAACTCACCGTTTTCATTAACTTCAATTTGTCTTAAAAAGTGATTTATTATCTTTACAATGGCTAAAATTTTAAATTCATAATCAATTTTACTTGAATTTACGGCTAATGGTGTTATTCTTCAACTAAATAATGATAAATATCATATTGTACTGGCTGTTCGAGTAATAAATTCATTGTAACTACTGGGAGTTCATTACCTCTTCCATCATTCATGGTTTCGTTTTTTGCACTACCTTCAACAAATTCTACTTCTCCTAAGTAATAGTAATCTGTACCTTCTCCATCATCTTTTTTCACAAACAAATGAATTCCAATTAAGTGGATATGATTTCCCTTATTAAGGTATAAAAGGGAGTTGAGTTAACGAATAAATACTAAGTACAACTTCGTTCAAAACAGACTAAAATATATATACACTAAGTTTAGCTTCGTATACGGGTGAGGTTAAAATGAGTAAATCTTTGTCAGAAAAATTTGGTAATAGGCTTTATAGGATAAGAAAAGAAAAAAATTTAACTCAATTAGAATTAGCTGAAAAAATTAATGTTTCAAGTGATTTCATTGGGTTGATGGAGAGGGGAGTTAATAGTCCGTCTTTTAAAACACTTGAAAAATTATCAAATGTGTTAGAAATACCGGTTTATCAGTTCTTTAATTTTGATGACAATATAGATATATAAGGAGAAGATATACTTGGAGATTTTAAAAGAACTGGCTTTCGATATGGGGAAAACATTAAAAAATTGGAATGTCAAAGGGATAATTGACAACGAAAAAAGGATATATAGCGTGTCACAAGATACAAAACTACTTTCAAAGGTATTTGAATTATATGTTACTCCTTTACTCATGGAGTTTGCTAGAAAACACAAACTAGAAATAGCGCCTGCAATGACACAAATTCAATATCCTGATTATTCTCTTAGAGGTGAAGCGCTAGGAATTGGTGATAAGTGGTTAGCACTTGATCTAAAATCAACGACAAGAGATTCTGTTAACCCAAACAAAATAGGTGGATTTACATTAGGTTCATTTAGAGGTGCATTAAGAAATCCAACATCTACCCAATATAGTAGATTTCCATACAATGATTATGGGGCTCATTGGTGTATCTGTTTTGTTTACGAGAGAGTAGAGAATGTTAATGAAAATATTGTATATTCTATTGAGGACATGGATAAGATTCCTGATGCTGTAAAGAACATTGATGTTTTTGTACAGGAGAAGCATAAGCTTGCATGGTACACACCAGGAAGCGGAAATACAGCCAATATAGGCTCTGTTAAAACAATAACTGATATCGTTGAAGGAACAGGTCCATTTTCAAAACTTGGAAAAGAAGTCTTTGAAGATTATTGGAGGAATTATCTTCGTCTTGAAGATGCAAAACAATTAGGGTTGTCAGTACAGCCTTACAAAAATATTGATACGTATTTTGAGTGGAAAAAAAAGAGTCTGGGACAAAACCCAGTCAAATGACTGAAAAACTTCTAGTGCTCTACAGAGTATAGTGCTAGAAGTTAATTTTTTAAATAGATAGATTGTCAAGCTAAGTGCGACAACTTTTCCATAATCGCTTCGTGAGCAGTTTTTCAATTCAGATATTTACGTGGTCGATGATTGATTAAATCTAAGGCACATTGAAACCGTAGCTGAAAGCATAGGCAAGACTAGTTCTTCTAGAGCCGTAGCAACTGTTTGTTCCATAGATAAGGCTGAACGGTCAGGCATTTTTACAGCGTAGTAATAGCGTTGTGTTACGCTCGACTAAGGTAGCTAAGCAGCCTTTACTTTTCCCACGGCTAGAAACGACAGTATCATGCTCCCAATCGCCAAAGGATTCACGTTGTTTCACTTCTTTTGGACGATGTTTGATGGATAATCCAAGATTAAAGCGACCTCTGTTTTCACGAGGCTTTCTACGCTTACCCTTATGCCGCAAGAAAGTGGTATTTCCTTGGACTAGCTTACCTTGGTAAGTCCAGCGGTAGATGGTTTTGAAGGATACAGCTTGCTCCGCATAGTCTTGTTACATACGACCTTCAATTTGTTCTGGAGACCCTGTTGCAGCCAATGTATGAGTCAGATAGTGAACTCTGTCTTTCGTCTACTTTCCTTTAGGCTTGCTTTGCATACGTTTATGTTGGTAATCTTCCTGTACATGGGTAGCCGCAGAGGAAAGACTCGTCATACGCTTAAGCTCACGTGACACTGTAGAATGATAACAGTTGATATGCTGAGCTATCGCTCCGCTCTGGCACTCCATCCTAAATTAAATAATGTTTGGATCGGCTACACTGAATTGGACAATTCTCTTAAGGTCTAGTAGATTGAAATCAAATCGACAAAGAACGGAGAGAATGTCATGCAGAAACGTGAGCGTCGGTCATTTACAGACGAGTTCAAGCAACAGATGGTTCAACTTTACGAGAATGGGAAACCGCGGGCAGATATTTTGAGAGAATATGATCTGAGTGCATCTGCGTTTGACCGTTGGGTCAAACAGAGTAGAACAACAGGTTCTTTCAAAGAAAAGGACAACCGGACAGAGGAACAGAATGAACTCCTTGCGCTGCGTAAGGAAATCCAACGGTTGAAGATGGAAAACGATATTTTAAAGCAAGCAGCGCTGATCTTCGGACGAAAATAACGGTAATCCAGCAAAACGCTCATAAGTATCCCATATCGGCCATGTGCAAGATTCTTCAGGTCAATAGGAGTACCTACTACTACGAGAGTAATGAGCAATCATCTGTCGATGATGAGGTGGAACAAGCAATTATCCGTATTTTTGGAGAGAATCAGCGCGTGTATGGAGCAAGGAAGATCAAAGCAAAACTTCAAGAAGAGGGAATGACGGTTTCCAGACGGCGCATTGGACGTCTGATGAAGAAAAACGGCCTGGTCTCGGTCTACACAGTGGCGCAGTATAAACCGCATATGTCGTCATGTAACGAATCGCCGATCCAGAACGAACTGAATCGCGAGTTTGCGAAAGAAGCACCATTGGAAGCCGTTGTGAGTGACTTGACATACGTTCGGGTCGCAAATAAATGGCACTATATTTGTTTGCTCGTGGACTTGTTTAATCGGGAGATCATCGGTTACAGCTGCGGAAAATTTAAAGATGCCGCACTAGTCTATCAAGCATTTGCAAGCGTAAAAGGAGATCTACGCCAAATCCAGCTTTTTCACACAGATCGTGGCAGTGAGTTTAGAAATCTCACGATTGATGAAGTGATCAGCACGTTCAAGATCAAGCGTTCATTGAGTATGAAAGGCTGTCCCTATGACAATGCAGTTGCGGAGGCAACCTTTAAGCTGATCAAAGCCGAGTTCGTGAAAAATCGCAAATTTGAATCGCTATCTCAGTTAAAGCAAGAGCTAGGAACATACGTCAAATGGTTTAACGAAGCTAGGATTCATTCCACACTAGGATATCTAAGCCCATTAGCGTACAAAGAGAAGGCACTTAAGAAATCTGTCTAGTCAGGTGTTGACAATCCAGTTTCTATTTTTGAACGCTCGTTTATGGTAAGATGTTTATAGCTCATGACGAGTTTTCCTTGTAGATGGTGTGTGGTAACTTCATTCTACACGAATTCGTCATGGGATATTTTTTAGGTGTCGCACTTCATATTACAATCTGTCAATACAAAAAGAACACCTTTTGTTAAAATTTAAAAAAATTCAAAAGAAAGGTGTTCCTTATATTTGAAATTATACCATGAATCAATTAGTTTGACCTCTAAATAAGAAGTTAAATTAGATGGAGTAGATATTATTTTGCGATTCATCATTGGGTAGAGAGTATTCCAGATAAGTCATTCTAGTTGCTGTCCATCCTGAGCTGAAAGAAATATTTTTTGGAACATTGAAGGATAATTGTGGTTTCACTCGTTTTTCCGTTTGTGAAAAAAAGGTGGAATCTTAGATTGGACTTGCTCTTATGAATTTAAGGAAATATTTGTTACAAACGTAGCCTAGAATAACAAAATTGGAATCTAAAATGAACAAACGGTGAAATTTGTACTGAGATTTCACCGTTTGCTTGCTTTAAGAGACCAGTTTTGTCTCAGGCTGTTATTTAGATATTTAAGAGTAGTTGCTCAGGCTTCTGTTTATCTTCTATTTTGTATTTAATTTCATTTGCAAAGCCATTTTGAATTATTAGGGCTTCCTGCATTTCATTTCTTAAATTCTCACTCGAGCCTACGTGATAGAAGTGAGAGAATGTTCTTTCTTCTAAACCACTCCAACATTTCTCTAGGTGATCATTATTTCTATACTGGTTTTCTTTCCACATTGAGAGAGCAAAACCACAAGGTAGTTTTCTAGTAACCTCAGCTAATCTTTCTGCAGCTACTACATCCCACTGTGTGTAGTAATCAGTATGTCTGCCTACATAAGGAGGATCCAAATAAACAAAATCATTAGCTTCGGCACGATTTAGAGTGCTCTCCCAATCAGAGCAGACAAACTCCCATTCTTTTCCCTTCATAATATCAGAAATCCACTGTATTTGGTTAACAATTTTTGTTATATAAGCCTGTCTAAATCTATCAGGCTTCCTACAAAATGGAACATTAAATCCACCTTTTTTATTAAATCTCATAACGCCATTGAAACAAGATCTATTTAGGAATAAAAAGTCTAAGGATGAACCAAATTCATTAAATCTTTTTCTTACTTCATAATAGTGTTCTTCACCTACTTCCAAGAGTTTTTTTCCTTCCTCTTCAAGGAAAACTTTAGCTGTATAGGGAGTAATATCTCCACTTTGAATTGCTTTATATAATTTGATAATATGTGGATTAATGTCCGAGACCAATGCTCTTTTCGGCATGATATTAAATAGAACAACACCAGAGCCTAAAAAAGGTTCGATCCATCGTCCTGCCCCATCCCATACAATGCTCTTTGAAATAAATTCAACGAGTTTTGTTTTGATACCTTGGCACTTTATAGGAGGTGCTTTTACATGTGTAATATCCGTAGGTAACACAGGAACTCTCCTTTACTAAGTATTACTTAGTTTTTATTCAATTATAAGTCTTTGTGTATTATTGTACAACTTAATTTAATTATTTGAATGTTTCTTATTTCGAATGTTTTCTCTCTTTATTTTCTTCGCTCATGTTAAATTCTGATCGTGGTGATATATATTGTTTTGAATAATTCAAAACAATATATATCAATTAAATATGTTACAGCATACTGAATTTAATTTGTTTTTATTTTCTATGATAGAAAAGGTTAAAAAAGCTTCTACCATAATATTAAAAATGTGCTTCTAGTCAACCATCTATGATTCAATTATCACCTTGGAGGAATCGCCTCAATCTCTTAATTTTGTTACATAAAAATGCATTTGACATTACTCTTTCCCAAAATATCAAAGCTCAACTTTTTATTTTGAAACAGTGCGCTTTAACAATGTTTAGAAAGGTACAAGAACTAAAGAAGTGAGTTTAAAATATTATGTGTAAATGAAAAATAGAAAAAGTAAGACCTTTTCTTGTAGAATTGAGTTACCATACAGCAATTCATAGAAATAGTTCTTCCCTATGAACCATTTTTACAACAGATTTATTTCTAGCTTTAGTCACGAAGCAAGATGTAACTGGAGTTTTTTGTCTGCATCTTGAAAAAGTGATGAATCACTTACTAGAAACAGAACTAACAGCACTAACAGCACAATGGGAATTACTCACGAACTTTTCATACTTAGTACGGACCTGTTCCTGCAGATTCCTCGTGATCGTAATGGAGAGTTCAATCAACAGACGGTAGCCCATTACAAACGTTCAAACAATCGTTTGTTTCACATGTTTCAAAAGTCACGATGACTGAAATCACTGACTTAATCGAGAAATGTATGGGCATAATTACACGCCACAAACCATTTCTAACATGACAGAGGTGATGGTTGAACAACGTGAATGCATTCTTAAAACGCTCGTTAGCTCAACTGAAAGCGGTGAACAGGCAGAGAAGCATTAGAGCGCATCTACAATAAATAGAATTCTACATACTCAAAAGCGACAAAGGCTTTAACTGAAAATCCTTATATTTTTACTTTTTATAGCTTTCCAGAAGCGATATGGAACAAATCCTTCAACAAACAGGTCAAGAAATACACGAAGCGAAAAGAACAATTTCCTCATAAAGCAGCATTAGAAAAATTTCTTATTTCACAGTTTGGAGGGCATAACCAATGCTTTGCTACACGCTTTCATATTGGATTTGGCAAAGCACGGGGAGAACTCCAAACCATGTTCAAAAAAAATCTGTAACATCAATTCTGCAAGTTAAGTTTATTTTTATTTACACAAAATTATTGACGCTACCCTTAAGAACTATTATGATAACTTGTAACGTAAGTTTTCAGTTCTAATCATATTTATTTTATAGCATCATTCATACTAGTACCTCTTCGCGAAAGATAATAAAACTACAAAATATCTCCATTTGAACACGATATAAAGTAACCCAACACATAACAACAAATAAAACAAGGTGAACGTGAAGTTCACCTTGTTTTATTTGTTAAAATATATCCCTTCTCCACCAATCCCACATCCATGAATAATACTTTCTACTTAGGAAAACAATAAACCAGTAAGCTATATAACACAAAAGGAGACGAGAGCTGATGTCAAAGCAAGAGCAATTCAAAGAGAAAATCGTGCCAAATCAATCACAAGCAAAATCAAATATTGATACTGAAAATGAGTTTGCGGCTGAGTTTGGAGAAGAATTATATGGCGCTCAAGCTCGTGAAGCATTTAGACAACATCAAGCCAATAAAAATCAAAAAACGACTGAATAAGCTGGGACGTAAAGACATATCTTAGATTTATCCCTTAAGTTCACTTAAAAAATAACAAAACAAACGAATGGTAGAACAGATTCTAACAACGAATTCTCTGTCATTCGTTTCTACTTTAAAATCTTCTAGATAAGCAAATTTCTTAGATAAACGTTGAAATGGGAATGAACAAGAAATTACATAACCCTTCGTTAACATGGAAAGTAGTATTTCCGTCTAGGCATTAGCGTATGTAGAAATAGTAAATTATCTAAAAGCAGTAATTCATTATTAAATATCCAACTTCACTTCATTAATCCTCCATGAAAATAGCATTCATATACTTTTTCATGATTACAGTTAAATCTGCTTTTGCTACTTTCATTATACAGAACTTTAAATAATAACTCTGAGAATTAAAGGCAATGCAGAAACTTTGAAATCCTTATTCTTATTAGTTTTTTCAATGGATAAGATCTTTATATTAAAAATAGAAGTAACGCAAGGAAATGCTATTTTGCAATGATAAGATAAATAATTGCAGTGGTAGATTTGATAATAGAAGGTTATCAAGACAGAAAAAAATAAGTAAACAGGTGTAATTTTGCTAGTCAGAATGTGAGTTTTTAAAGCAGTAAAATTACAGTTATTATTTTTTTATCTATCTTATTACATATATATAACAAGATAAATTCCATATGCTATCATAATCACCAGCATCATCATGGGAGCTTAAAAAAAGTGGTGGTATCGATCTAGATCGTTACTAAGCAGAATATACACCATTCAAGGCTGTTAATGGTGGAAATGTATTCAGAATCGAGCCTGGTGCTAATCTGATTCAAGCCTCGTATGGAAGAGAGTTCTGGGTTGAATGGGGTCTTGATCGCCATTATTTTAATTATAATCACCCTACAAAAGTTCATAGAGCAAGTGCATCTAATTACAGAGCAACAGTAAGTAGTGATTGGATGGATCCTACAATTTTAGCTACTACTTGGATCAAGAGCTCATTATGGGGTAATAAAGCTAATTGGGATGTTAAGTAATTATCAGTTTTTAGCATAGTGCAGAGAAATTCTGCACTATGTTAGTTTATTTAAAGGAGTATTCTTCAGTGAAAAGATTACTTTATGTGTTGTTGGCTTTAGTTTTATTCTTTGTAAATTTATTGAGCTATCTTTTTATGAGCAATAAGTACGCTCTTGATTTCTTGTTACAGCTTAGATATGGTGCACAACGTACTTGAAAAAGTTGGACTTGATTCTTCTATATTAAATAAAAAAGTATACCAGTTGAGCGGCGGAGAACAACAACGAATAGCTATTGCCCGCGTAATGCTAAAGCCATGTCAAGTGATTCTCGCTGATGAGCCTACAGGGGATCTGGATAGTTATAACAAGGAAATAATTGTTGGTTTGATTCGGGAATTACAACACTTAGGGAAAACCATTGTTTATGTAACCCATGATCAAGAAATTGCTGACCATTCAGACCGAGTGGTGGATATTACTGCGAAAGGAAAAATAGGAGCATAAAAATTATTGGACAGACAATTGTCAATTGCGTATTAATTCTTGTACTGTCATTTTGCGTAAAATAATTTACCGTCTCTTGCTCTTGAATTACGAGAGCTTGGTGATGTATTGGGGAATTTTTGTTGCAATATTTTTCGTCTTAAATCTACTAACCAATATTTTATTTAATAAATCGGATAAAGGTAATTCAGTTCGCAATCTATAAAAAACGATTTTCCTCTTTACTCTTCCTTTAGGTAATACTTTATATTTAAATTAAACCAATTTTTAGAAGGGAGAGGTTAGAGGCAATGAACAATTTAATTAAGATTAAGGATGTATCCAGCAAGTATGACATTACAGCTCGTACACTGCGCTACTATGAAGATATGGGACTATTGCAAAGTATCCGAAGTGATGACTACGCATACAGAATGTACGATGAGCATGCGATTAGACGACTTGAGCAAATTCTAATTTTACGCAAGTTAAATATTAGTATAAGGGATATTCAACGTGTTTTTAACTCATCTAGCTCTGATGTAGTCTTAGAAGTATTAGAGAAGAAAGTACAGAATATTGATGATGATATTGCGTTGCTATATGAGTTAAAGGAAATCGTCCTCGATTTTATACATGAAATTGAAAAGGTGAATTTTTCGGATAACTCGGATATTAAGCTATTGTATAACAAGGCAAAAGAGATAGAAACACAATTAAAAACGATTGATTATGTTGGCAAGCCATCTAACGTTACTCGCCTGATTGAAATAACGGAAAAATTGGATAGGAAAATCCCAGATATAATGGTCGTCTATATTCCAAGTTTTAAAGCGGTGACAGTGGGCGAACAAACATGGGATGATATGTTCAAAGAAGGCGGATATATGAATCAATTGTGGCAATTTGTGCATCTCTACAAAACTATCATTTTCGACTGTTTCGATTTTCTTCTATTTAAAAAGGATAAAAGCAAAGCCGAGTGGATTTGTGCTGTAAAAGATGGTGTTACTGAGGAGGAATTAAGTCCTTTTAAATTAATAGACTTCCCAGGAGGCATATACGCAATGGCTGTCAGCATTGACGAGGATAATGAAAGCATACAAAAGGTAGAAGACAAAGTTAAGCAATGGATTGAAAATACTAACTTTGTTTTTGATACAGATCGAGATGTGATGTTAAATATGCCTTATTTGTTTGAGGAGGGAAGGGATCCTATCTTTAGCGAGATAGAAAAGGGACTCGGTTATAAGCAAATGCAACGATATTTTCCTATCAAGTTGAAGGATTAGAACTGAAATGTTTCGCATAAAAGCAATATCTTAATAAAAGTAAGGGGCGCTATTTGGCGCCCTAATTTAATGGTCCTAATTACAATCTATCGCAGGCAAAACAATCTCTGCTCTAAATCCTTCTCCAAGTTCGCTGTACAAGTTCAATTCTCCTTGATGTGCTTTAGCAATTCTTGCTACCATCGGTAAGCCTAGCCCATGACCATTTGAACGAGGATGTTTTCTTTTAGATGAATAAGGCAGTTCTAATAGATCAGAAAGCTCATTTTTTGAAATTCCCTTCCCGTTATCTGCCACGATAAAACTGCAGCTGTTATTTTCTTCATTAAAAGATGTTTGCAATCGAATTTCACAGCCGTCAGGGTTATGGTTAATACTGTTTTGAATAAGGTTAGTCATTGCTCGTGTCAACAACCGCTCATCCCCATGAATCTGATGGATTTCATCTAAAATCTCTATTTCTAGTATGTAACGCTCATCTAGACCATTATTTAAAAATTCAGAGGCAATTTGTCTAGTCAGTGCTGATAATCGAATAGGCTTTTTATCAAGCGGCTGCATTTCGTATTCTAACATTGAAACAAGGTTTAAGTCGTTTACAAGAAATTTTAACTTTTCGGCTTGCTGCCGTATAATAGCTGCTTGCTGTCTTTGCTCCGTAAGAATATCATTGTTTTCTTCCAGCTCACTTGCATAGCCAAGCACCATAGAGAGTGGGGTGCGAATCGTGAGAGATTCCTGCTATCCAGTTAGAGCGAGCTTCATCTCTAGTTTTTAAGCTATCACTTCTTTGCTTTAATAAAACTGATGCACGGTTTACGCTTTGTGCAAGATTGGATAAAACTCCTTTAGGCTCTACATATACCTCTTTATCCAGCGCAAGATCTTGTATGCCTTGGGTTAGTGGACGGATGGAGCGAATCAATCTAGAACCGATAAATATTGATAACAATAATGCAAGCGCAATATTTCCAATAAACAAAGATCCCATTTTCATGCCTAAGGAAGTGACCCAGCTAGTTGGTAAAATATATTGATACTTGGATAAACTATTTTTAGGGTAGCCGACCACAATCAGACCATCATCATGTTCCCATGTAAAAACAGGATAATCCATTAAGAAATTTCTGGAAAATTTTGATACGTCAACTATCCTTTTATTTTTTTGTACATATTAACTTATTGTGCAATATTGATTAATAATATTAAAATTTAGTTATATAAAATAGATGGAGGAGATTTTATTGAAGAAATTAGCAATTTTACTTCTTACTTCTATGATATTACTCACAGCTTGTAGTGGAAAAACAGTAGAAAAGGTTGAGCCTACTCAGTCAACAGAGCCAGCTGAATCGACACAGCCGACAGAAACTAGCTCAACTGAGCAAAATTCTACTGAGCAGTCTCAAGATAATCAGAAGCAAGAAGAGGGGCAAGCAGAGACAGAAGAGAACAGTGAAGATCTAGTAGCTCGGGTAGGCGAAGCTTTAAAATATGGAGATTTTAGCCTTGGTCTTGAAGGGGTTTATCTTTATGAGGATAATTCCAATTTTCAGCTAGATCGAGCTGCAGAGGGAAACGAGTTTATTTCACTTGTGTTTGTTGCGGAGAACACTGGAACAGAAGATTATAACATTAACATGTTTCTTGAAGACTCTTATCTTGATGGATTCTCTATTGATCCAGAAATTATGATATTGAACTCGCCAGTTAGCGATCTGTGGGCTACAGTAGCGGGTGGTAAAAAGCATAGAGGGCATCTTACTTATCAAGTACCTATTGATGGTAGTTGGAAAGAACTCGAGTTTTCTTATCAGCCAGAGATTCTCGGAAACTCTTCAACTAAAATGCGTTTTATTGTAACGCCAGAGGATGTACAGCGTTAATCGCAAGATAGAAAAATCCCTAGACTGAACTACATCTCCAACTATTAGATAGTTCTAACAATTTGGAGAGCAGTTCAGTTTTTTTTATTAAAAAATATTGCTATTTTGAATTAACCGTGCTTAACAGAATACTAAGGTGCGTAATAAAAACGTATGAAAATTTTTATTTTGCTCTTACGCTCGTCATACTTATTACATAGTTGATTATTTTTCCTGCCATCATAGAATGATCTACACCATTATCTTTACTGTTAAGATAATAATGTGATCAATATGAATACTATTTATGTGAGCTAAAGCTAATAGAATAGGTTTTAGAACAAAATTATAAAGATTAGTACTTCTTCCTGGTAGTATTGCAATTCAGAGAAAGACTTGTTGGATAGTGGCTAGCGCTCATCCAACAAGCCTTTTTTCTATTAGATAATCATGAGTCATCCTATGAGACGAAATAAATCAAGCAAAACATATAAATTTCCAAATTTTTATAAAAAAGTTTATTGTATAGATAACAAAAAATATCAAAAATTTTCAGGAAATACAGATTATTATATTGAAGAATATAGAAATTGTTCATATAATGTAGAAAAAACTTAACAGCGGAGTGAAAATATGACAGGATATTTAAGTGTGAATCGCAGTATCAAAAGTAACTTGATTATTAGCTTTGTATCTTTATTAGTAATTTCTTTGTTGTTAATGGGTTTAATTAATTATGCAGTTGTAGTTAATCAAACAAAAACAGATTACACAAACTCTATTCATAAAGAGTTGATCCATGTAAATAACGGGATTGAAAATCAGCTTGAATTAATTCAAGAAAATACCTTAATGCTTTCGCAAAATTCACTTATTCAAGAAATAGATTCAAGAATAACTTCGTATGTTGATAAGCAAGATCCTTCCGGCATGAATGAAATGACACCTCTAGAAAATGATCCATTTGAAGCAGAAGTATTCATCACCTTAAAAAAATTCGCAGAATCACATCCTGAAATTCAAAGTATTTCATTAGGAGTTGAGGAAAATGGAGGCTATCTTCGTTATCCAGAATCAGCTCGAAAAAATGGATACGATGCAAGAACTAGAGATTGGTATAAACTAGCGATTGAAAATCCAGATCAATCATTACTAAATACGGTTGCTTATTTTGGTTCAGATGGTACGAATAGTATCCTATCTCTTTCAGCTGTAAAAGATAAAAATAGCAAGGTTATAGGTGCATTAAGTTTGGATGTCCAGCTGGAAGTGCTAACAAGTATGATTGAAGATGTCAAAATTGGTGAAAATGGTTATGTTATCATGTTAGACCAAAATGGCACGATACTGGCTAATCCCAAAGATATTAGTTTAGTTTCAAAAAATATAACCGAGTTAAATATTAGCGAGCTAAAGATTTAAGCAATATTAGTGCTCCATTTGAAACGATAATGCCTGATGGGAAAAAGTATTATGTAAGTATTGAAACTCCTTCGGATTTAGGTCCAAGTTTAGGCTGGACATATATTAGCTTTGTTGAAAAAAGTGAATTTCTGAAAAGTGCGAATAAAATAGGGATGTTAACCATTATATTTATAGCAGTTTTTGCGTTATTAAGTATAGTGGTAACGATTTTACTTGCTAGAAAAATCGCAAATCCAATAACGAATATTAGTCATTATTTGAAATTAATGGGTAATGGTGATTTTTCAGTTGAAATAGAAGCTAAATATTTAAAGCTTAAAAATGAAGTGGGGGAAATTGCTAGATCAACTCAAACGATGCAATCTTCCCTAAAAGAGATGTTATCTACTATCCAAAATCACTCAAATGCGATTAATAGCAAAGCAGAAAATATTCATGAGGTTGCAGATACTGTAGCGATTTCATCGGGTGAGGTTGCTAATGCAGCACAGGAAGTTTCTAAGGGTACTGATCAGCAATCACAGAACTTGATCGATGCGACAGATATTCTTTCTAATTTCGCAAAAGCTATTGAAACGATGTCGTTAACGTTAGCTGATATTCAAGAAAAAACGAATGCTATTAATTCCTTAGCAAGTGAAGGCAATAACAATATGAGTGGGTTAGTGAACTCAGTAGAAAGTGTAGGGGCAAGTTTTAAAGAGTTTGAAGCAAAGATTAGTGAGTTAAGTCAAAACGTAGACCAAATCAATGAGATTACCAATTTGATTAACAGCATAGCAGATCAAACGAATTTATTAGCCCTAAATGCAGCAATTGAAGCATCTAGAGCAGGGGAAGCTGGGAAAGGATTTGCTGTAGTAGCGGGTGAAATTAGAAAGTTAAAGTAAAGAGTCTGCTAATGATATTGCCGAGCTGTTAGGCACAATTACAAATGACACTGGCAATATATTAAGAAATTGCGACCATATGAAAGGTGAAATGGATAACCAATTAGCCGGAATAAACTCAACAATAACATCATTTAAAGAAATTGTTGGGGAAATTGAAAAAGTGATTCCTGAAATTCATAGCGCAAATTCATTTGCTAAGGACATTAATGAGGAAAAGGATCATATTTTAGAAAGAGTAGAAAATACATCCGCTATATCACAAGAAACATCAGCTGCAGCGGAGGAAATAGCCGCTTCTTCTGAAGAAATGAGTGCAACTGCTGAAAGTCTGTTTTCTACCGTAGAAAACTTAAGAGATATGGCTAAAGATATGATTCATCAAGTGAATAAATTTAAATTATAGTAATACATATTTAATATGTATTGGCGTAATTGCAAGAGGGGATATGGTAGTGACCCCCTCTTTTTTTATTGGCATGACGTTGTTTTCGGTATTGATTTAATAAAAGCAACTATCTATCTTTTTAATTAGAATGCAAGACTTACTATATAACTATGCAATGATTTAAAGAGCGAGCATTGTTGCTGTCAAGTTCCATTGTACCCCTTATAACCTAAGCCTGGCTTAAATTATTAGGAGTGTGAAGCAATGAAGAGCAAAACAGTAAATAGTGGAATATCCTTATTAAATTTCGACGGTACATTGGAAAAACAACTGTTACTTCAACAATATCCAAACGAATGGATAGATTTTTCTGATTTAAAGGATTGCAATGGTTACTGCTATGAAAAATCTATGCGGAAACTTCAACTTCGCTTACTATCTCGAAAGTATAAAAACATCACTTTTATTGGCAACGGAAACTATCACTATATTACGTATTTATTGTTATCAGATATTGAACAGCCATTTTCACTGGTCCTTTTTGATCACCATACTGACCTTGTACAGGAGATTGACATTCCGTTTATTGCTTGCGGTTCATGGGTCAGTACAGCGCTAAAGGAACTGCCGCTGCTGCAGTACGTTGTCATTATCGGAGCAAATCCGCCTAATCGTAAACAAACTGTTCCCGACAACGTAACAATCATATCTGAGCAAGAGGTAGGTTGCTTGTCTGCGGCGGATATTGTACAGCTTATCCGTTCTGTATTACCTCAATATCCGATTTATATTAGCATAGATAAAGATGTACTTAGTCAGGAAAATGCCGTAACAAATTGGGATCAGGGCAGCATGACTTTGCAACAGTTGCTTAATATTATTCGAGAGCTAAAAGCAACTTATCCGATTATCGGGACGGATATTTGCGGGGAACTGCCGCTAGTTGATGCGTCTCAGTCTGATATTCATATGCAGCATCTGAAAAAAAACGAGATTGCCAATAAGGCAATCGTTGATATAATGCTAGCTGATCAATTTGTTAACTATAAAAATCAGTTTATTTTCTCATAATGGAATAATAAAAAGGCTTAGTTGATGGGATGAATGGAATGATGGATTGGATGATAATAGCTTTGAAGCGGGCTCTTTCGCTTCATCCGAAGGAAGAAATAATCTCAATAAAAGAAGCTCATGGCGGGGACATCGGTCGCTCATATTTTGTTGAGACTAAAGAGCGTAAACTATTTGTAAAGTATCGCACTGATCTTTCCAGCCTTGTCTTTCAGCGAGAAGCAGAGGGACTGGCACTATTACGAGAAGCAAAGGGACTGGCAGTGCCTGAAACGTTTTATGCTGGGGAGATTCCTGGCAAGGAAGGCGGCATGATCGTATTAGAGTGGATCGAGTCGGGGGTTTCTCACCAAGCAACGGAAGAAGAGCTGGGCACAGGAATTGCGGAACTGCATAAAAAACAGTCTCCTAACAGATTTTTTGGACTAGAAAACGATAATTATATTGGCTTGCTTTCCCAACCAAATGGCTGGTGCGATACTTGGCGAGAATTTTATTTGCAGCGACGTCTCTTGCCTATGATTAAATTAGCGGAGGAACGTGGCAGATTGCCAGTCATACGAAAAAAGCGGCTAATGAAGCTTGCGGAATCACTGGAAAAATGGATACCAGCAACAAGCAAACCGTCCTTACTTCATGGGGATCTTTGGCATGGCAATTGGATTAGCGGAGCACAAGGACAACCATATCTCATCGATCCTGCTGTTTTCTATGGGGATCAGGAATACGAAATAGCATTTACGGAATTGTTTGGCGGATTTTCATCCACTTTTTACGCTGCTTATGAAGAAGCATATCCGCTCTCTCCCGAATACGAGGAGCGACGTTCTTTATACCAGCTTTACTATTTGCTTGTCCATTTAATTTTGTTTGGTGAATCCTACGGTTCAGCAGTTGACCGTGTGTTAGTGCATTATGTAGGATAACTTCCAGAAAAAGTGAACTTTAACTACGATGTTACGCCTTCGCTCATTAAAGTTAATGAAGTTATTTATGGAGAGTTAGAGGAAGAAACGATTACATTTTGCAACATGGAACAGCAGCAACAAATAAAGAAACAAGATACTTTTCTTGAACGCATTAGGTAGTCTTGGTATTAATCAACTTCAACTTCAAGGTATT
This sequence comes from Paenibacillus sp. plas6, assembly GCF_057221655.1. Taxonomy (NCBI): domain Bacteria; kingdom Bacillati; phylum Bacillota; class Bacilli; order Caryophanales; family Paenibacillaceae; genus Paenibacillus; species Paenibacillus sp. plas6. The sequence goes on from NZ_CM170151.1 coordinate 2,754,177, forward strand.
GTTGAGAGTGACGAAACCTTCTTCCGTGAGTCTTTAAAAGGAAAGCGTAAAATTACCTATAGAAAGGCTAAGAAACGTGGAGAAAAAGACGAAAAAAGAGGGATTTCTAACCTTAAAATTGCCGTGGTCGTGGCACAAGACCGTAATGGAAATATTATAGCTACTAATTATAAGAAGTTTGCAAGAATTAAAGGGTTACAACATGAAACAATCAACGAACGACAACAACAACGTGTGAAAAAGGGAATCTACCACATTCAACTTGTTAATAACTTTCATAATCGTCTCAAAGGTTGGATGGAACGCTTCAAAGGTGTGGGTACTCGTTATTTAGATAACTATCTTTATTGGTTTCGTTGGTTAGAACTGAGGAAACATTTAGCATTTGATAAACGTGTAGAACAAATGCTTATTTCAGCATGTCAAAAATCTAACTATAATACTGTTGAAACGCTAAGAAGTGTATAAAAAAAGAGCCACAGGTTAGTGACTCGCTCTAAGTAGTGATTATGTAGTGCCTACGCTTTACATGCATCTACAAATTTTTTCGCCGCTATTAATGACATACCTGTTTCTTCTCTCAAAAACTTCACCGTTTTAACCTCACCGATGGAATTCAATTTCTCTTTTACTGAGGTAATCAGTTTCTCATTATATATTTCAGTATAGTCCATGTAGTAACACCACCTTCTATCTATAATATTCTATACGAATATTTAACCCTTTAGTTTCAATTAAACTGTTTTTGATAGTTTGAAATTCATTTTATATAAGAAAGATTGTAATATGAAGTGCGACACCTAAAAAAATAACTCATGACGAATTCGTGTAGAATGAAGTTACCAGACACCACCTACAAGGAGAACTCGTCATGAGCTATACACATCTTACCATAAACGAGCGTACAAAAATAGAAACATTATTACATTTAGGATGGAGTGCAAGAGCCATTGCACAGCAGATCAAGCGCCACCATTCTACGGTTTCTCGTGAAATACAACGCATGAATAACCACTCTTCTACTTATGAGGCTAGCGACGCACAAGCCGATTATCAGCACAAGCGGATGCAAAGTAAACCAAAAGGAAAGTGGAACAAAGACAGAGCACATTACCTTACTCAAACTCTGGCTGCAACATGGTCTCCAGAACAAATTGAAGGTCGAATGAAACAAGACGATCCTGAGCACGCGGTATCCTTTAAGACCATCTATCGCTGGATTTACCAGGGGAAGCTCGTCCAAGGAAACACCATCTTCTTGCGACACAAGGGAAAGCGTAGAAAGCCTCGTGAAAGCAGAGGTCGCTTTAATCTTGGATTATCCATCAGGCAACGTCCAAAAGAAGTGAAGCAACGTGAAACCTTTGGTCATTGGGAGCTTGATACTGTCGTTTCTAGCCGTGGTAAAAGTAAAGGCTGCTTGGCTACCTTTGTCGAACGAAAAACACGCTATTACTACGCTGTAAAAATGCCTGACCGTTCAGCCTTGTCTATGGAGAAAGCTGTTGCTACGGCTTTAGAAGAACTTGCTTTACCTATGTTTACAGCTACCGTTGACCGTGGGAAGGAATTCGCTTGCCATCAAGCATTGTTAGAAGAACACGGCTTGATGGTTTACTTTGCTGATCCTTATTCATCTTGGCAAAGAGGCAGTAACGAAAATGCCAATGGGCTTCTCAGAGAATTCTTTCCTAAGAAGTTCGACTTAAACACGATAGATCAAGCTGAACTTGAATGTGCTTTAGATTTAATCAACCATAGACCACGTAAATGTCTAGGTTGGAAAACTTCTCACGAAGCGATTATGGACGAGTTGTCGCACTTAGCTTGACAATCTATCATTTTAGTATTAAGTTCCCCATAGTCTTATGCCACGATTAACTGAATGGAAAAATTAGTTTGTGGTTTACTTTATATTAGATATATAATAAAAGTTATATATTGGAAATATATTTTAGAATTATTTGGAAATTGCAATACTATAAATTAAACAGTAATAGATGCAGATGAGAAATAGAATAAATGCTGTTTAATTTCAAGGCCTGTTGTTTGACAAAATACAATTAAGGTGGAGAAAACTATGGGATTTCTATTGAAGGCTTTATCTGTTTTAACTGGTAGTTCTGAAGAAACATTATTAAATGCACGAGCTGAAATGTCAAACAAATTTGGCAGCGGAAGATTAAGCACTGAAACGGAAAGAGAGTATGTATTCGAACAGCTATATTTATTTCTAAAAAACAATGGTATCCCGAGAGAACTTTCCAATGAACCGACAGGTGTAATCATCGGTTTTATTTTAGATTATCTCGTTCAGGACAAAAGAAATGGACGTTTCATACAAGTTACTAATCGAGTGCTGGTAGATTTTTATAATTTTGAGCTTGGCAATACCGATACACTAATAGAAGCATTATTAAAAATGGGAATTGATTTTGAACGATACGTTGAACATAAAGCGGGGTAATGATTGATGAGCGTTTTTTATCCAGCCGATCCGATTAATGATAAACAACTTTTATTAAACATTGTAGCAGTTAACTGGTACAATGAATGCTTAGAAACTGACTTTGAACTATGGCAGGTCCTCTGTAATTTTAACAATCATCAATTAAGAAATTTATTTGATGAAACGATGATGGGCGACTATCGCTTTGCATCATTCGTAAAAAAATCAATTAAGCTATGTTATGGCGGAGGATTTTTTGGTCCTTCTACACTTGCTATGAATAATTTTATTACGGATCTTAGAAAAACGATGAATAGTATGCACTAAGTCTAAGCCATAGCTGCAAAAGCTAGCAAAATTCACTAGAAAGCGTATGGCGCGGACGATAGAATTCAATCTTTTTTTACTTTTTTCGCATAAATATGAATGAATATAGTTGTCAAAAATGAAAAAATGTAGTACTTTATAAACAATCGAATAAGAATTTCCACATACGGGTGCTTGAGGGAATCAGGCTGAGATTGTAGCTGTAGTCCGCTACTGACCGGTTGATCTGATCTGGATAATACCAGCGTAGAGAGGGTGATGGAAGAACGTTTATTTTCCGTGCAATCAAACCGTCTAGCTATGTCTGGACGGTTTTTCTTTTTGTAATTTTGATAAGAAAAGGAGAATGTTGATGAAACAGTGGAAATTTACAGATGTGTTAGTAACGATTATGGTGGGCATCGTATTTGGAGTAATTATGAGATTTTGGGACGACTTTTATACGTTTCTTTCACCTATTTTGCCAACATTGAAGCAGCTAGTTTACGGAATGTGGTTTATGGTAGGTCCGTTTGCGTTTCTGCTCATTCGCAAACCGGGCGCCTCTTTGCTTGCTAGCTTAGCAGGTGCTGGGCTGTCTGCTGTTATAGGACACGGTGTAGAAGTATTAATATACGGGTTTGTCCAAGGGCTGGCTGCCGAGCTATTATTTGCAGCATTTCGCTACAAATCGTATAACATCGCAGTAGCGGGAATTGCAGGAGTGATGTCTTGTTTAGGAAGTTTTTCGCTCGATCTGTATTACGGCTATGCGGATTTGGAAGCCTGGGCGCTAGCTGTGAAATATGGATTAAGAGTGGTAAGCTCGTTTATTTTCACTGGTATATTCGCTTATTACATTATTAAGGCGCTTGAAGCTACTAAAGTAACGAACTTAATTCGTCCTGTTTCTCCAGATGAGTATAAGCAACTAGATCAGTAATTGATTACTTCCGATGCAAGGGGGATCTAGCGATATAGCTAGGCAAGGAGGAACAAACATGATAGTTGCAAATAGTAAATCTCAAGAAATTCCTGTACACGAAGGAAATCGTGAGGTTCGTGAGCCCCAAAATGTGGGTAATTCTTTATCGAACAATATGATTATTCATGATTGCGACATCTGCCTTAGTGTAGAAAATTTGCGGTTAAAATTTCCCGGGGAACCGAACATTTATTTTCAAAATTTAACCTTGCATATTCCTCAAGGACAAAAAGTGCTTATTTTAGGTCCAAGCGGTTCAGGAAAATCTACGTTATTGCAGGTGCTGTGCGGCTTAATTCCGAATTCCATCGAAGTGCCGCTGAAATATAGCCATATTCAATTGCCTGAATCGTGGGGATTTGTATTTCAAGACCCGGATACTCAATTTTGTATGCCCTGTGTGGACGAAGAGCTTGCTTTCGTGCTAGAGAATCTACAAGTGCCGCGACAAGAAATGGAATCGCGGATGCGTGAGGTGCTCGCTTGGGTAGGGCTATCGCTAGATAATCTTCATATTCCGATTCAAAAATTGTCCCAAGGGATGAAACAAAGACTAGCATTAGCCTCTGTATTGCTATTAAAGCCAATGACTGTGTTTTTGGACGAACCTTCGGCTTTACTGGATCCAGAAGGCACTGAGCAAATTTGGGCAGCGATAAAACATTCGCTAAATGATCGTACAGTAATCTTGGTTGAGCATAAAATTGACGCGATTTTAGACTGGATCGACAGAATCATCATGTTGGATGAACAAGGGCGACTTCTTGCAGACGGCACGCCGAGCGAGGTGTTTCGTTCTCATAAATCAGCATTAGTCCGGTATGGAATATGGTATCCTACAGTTTGGGACGAATATTTGGAATCATCCCGTTGGAAAGAGATCAAGGCGAATCGGCAACAAGCGGGTCTTTCTCTTATTGCTTGCAGCGATAATAGTTGCTCGGTCAACGAATCAATTTTGTCATTAGCACAATTTGATGCGTATCGTGGCAAACAATGCAAGCTGCACATCGATATGGCAAATATCGCTGCACAATCTTGGATTGCCGTGACGGGTGAAAATGGTGCAGGAAAAAGCACACTATTACTTGCTTTAGCACAGTTAATTTGGACTGCGGGGAAATATATTTTGCATGGGAAAGAGTTTTCTGAGCAATTGAAAAAACGTCATGTGCCAGAGGGAATAGCGCTGGTGTTTCAAAATCCAGAGATGCAGTTTGTGGCAGATTCTTTATTCGATGAATTAGCATTACCTTTAGTCAAGGAAGGAAAAAGACAGGAAGAAATTGCTGTGGAAGTACAGCGGCTGCTTACATATTTCCATATGGATCATCTCGATCCCCAGCGGCATCCGTATGACTTATCTTTAGGGCAAAAGCGCAGATTGAGCGTAGCAACGGCAATGTCTAGACAGACATCCGTGTTGCTGCTGGATGAACCGACATTCGGACAGGATGCACGCAATACGTTTGCGATTTTAGAATATTTAGAGCAGCTAAGAGTTAATGGGAAAACTATCGTTATGGTGACGCATGATCGGCGCGTGGTCGAACATTTTGCCACTGAAGAATGGGTCATTGAAAAAGGGCGTTTAAAGGAAATACGCAAGATTTGGCGCTCATAATTGTGCAGCAAAGGATGACAAGGTTAAGCGTGACGTCCTTTGCTGACATTACAGGACAATGGAGGGAGAATGACGTTGTTCGAATGGTTTGCACCACAAAGAATAACATGGTTGCACGAAGCAAATCCTGCATGGAAAGGTTTGCTAATGTTTTTAACGATGCTGGTGCTATTTTTCTGTCGTGACCTTAGCTTTATAGTAGTTATGGCATTTTTATACGGCGTGTTTTTATTTATATTTAGCGGAATTTCTTATCGTAAATTGCTGCTTCTTTGCTTGCCTTTTCTGCTTACATTTTTGTCTTCTTCATTAACATTAGTTTTATTTGGTAAAGGGGAGCATGTGCTGTGGCAATGGGGGATAATTAAGATCTCTGAAGAAAGCGTGAGATCGGGACTAATTATTGGAACGAAGTCGCTAGCTATTGGGATGATTAGCCTCGTGCTTCTGTTAACGACTCGTCCAGTATTATTATTTTATGCGCTAATGCAACAATTTCGCTTTCCTGCCAAATACGCATACAGTTTTCTCGCTACAGTAAGATTAGTGCCAAACGTTATTGAAGAGTGGCAAACGAGGTCGCACGCCTTGAAGGTAAGAGGGATAACCTTTTCCAAAGGGATAAAAGGCATTTACGAAAGGTTAAAGCTTTACAGTGTGCCGTTGTTTGCTCAAAGTATTCGTCGGGCGCAGCGCATGGCGATTGCTATGGAAGCAAAGCAGTTTCGTATGGATCAATCGCGAACGTACTATTATAAGACGTCCTACTCCAAAATTGATGCCTTTTTAACTCTGTTTGTTTGCGCTACATTGCTAGTAGCATTGTCGGTATCTTTACTAATGAGTTATCAAAACATATGATTTTTACAAGCCTTGATTTCACTGAGTTTTTTCAGTGAATCAGGCTTACCCAGTTGTTAATACAGATGACAGCCCACGATATTCCGTTGAACTATATAGGAGTTAGTTATTTTTTTATTTGTTGCTTGCATTTTTTTTAATAAATTTCCGAACAACAATAATTGCTATAAATGCAATGAGTAAATAGAAGATATACTTATATTGCTGTGATACTGAAATAATCTCATATGAGATAGAGGCTAATACAAAACCATAGATCATATTGCCGATTGTTGTAGCGAAAACAAAATGAGAAATTTTCATTTTACTTAAGCCAGATACGATGTTAATTAAATTGGTCGGTAAAAACGGAAGTATACGACCTGATAGAACAAATAAAAAGCCGTTTTTATTAATTTTTTGCTCATATTTTTTAAATCTGTCTGAGTGAAAGAAACCTGCAAAAAAATAACGAATGGAAAGAAAGATCGAAGTACTGCCAACAACACTGCTAAAGGTGCTAAATAAATAACCGCACCAAAAACCAAACAATGATATATTAATTGTAATGACTACAATTAGTGGAATAAAGGTAAATAAATTTTGCAGTAACATTAAAACCATCATAAAGCAAATCACGATAGGCAGATTATTATGAGCAAGTTCTAAAATAAACTGCGGTGATAAATCAGATACTGAAATCCCGCTTTGATAAAGAATAAACAATAACCCTAATAAAATTAGGGCAAAAATCGTTCCACGCAAGTATAATGCTCTTCTTCTCATGATGTTTTCCTCGCTTGATTTAACTACTTAATATGCCAGCCATTATCTTATCATGCTGCAAAATGGCTTACAAGAAAAATGCCGCTATTATCTCAATATATAGCCATGTAATTAGGATATTGAGGCTAAAGAAATGAAAACCAATTTAAAACTATTTGATTAGATCAAGGGCTATGTTAAAATAAATTGGATAGTATGAGTTAATCGTCCTTATGGTTAATCCAAAGGGCGATTTTGTTTTTTGAAGTGCAGCAATCGGAAAATTAATGGTTGGGGTGTTAGAAGAAGTTATGAGTGAAAAACAGCAAGATTCGCAGCTTAAACGTGGTTTAAGTAACAGGCATATGCAATTAATTGCGTTAGGCGGTTCAATTGGCGTCGGTTTATTTTATGGATCGAGTTCTACGATTCAAATGGCTGGTCCATCAATTTTACTCGCCTATTTAATTGGCGGCTTAGTCATTTTTACAATTATGAGGGCGCTTGGTGAAATGGCTGTAGCTGAACCGATTTCGGGTTCATTTAGTTCATATGCTAATAAATATTTAGGTAACTTTGCAGGATTTTTAACTGGCTGGACTTATTGGTTCATGTGGATTGTCGTCGGCATGGCAGAATTAACGGTAGTCGGTGTCTATATAAACTATTGGTTCCCTGATATTCCGCAATGGGTTACTGCGCTGGTTGTTCTTGTCGTTATGACGCTTGTTAATTTGGCAAATGTAAAAGCATATGGAGAGTTTGAGTTTTGGTTTGCTTTAATTAAAGTTCTTGCAATTATTGGGATGATTGTGCTTGGCTTAGCGATTATTTTATTTGGGGTAGGGAATCACGGCGAAGCGGTTGGTTTTGCTAATCTTTGGTCGCATGGCGGATTCATGCCAAATGGCTTTCATGGACTATTCATGTCGCTAGTATTAGTGATGTTCTCGTTTGGCGGGGTAGAATTAGTTGGGATTTCCGCAGGAGAGGCGAAAAATCCAGACAAAAGTATTCCGAAAGCGATTAATAATATTGTATGGCGGATTTTAATTTTCTATATTGGTGCATTAGGTGTAATGATGGCGCTATATCCTTGGAATGAGGTTGGTGCTGAAGGCAGTCCGTTCGTACAAATTTTTGATTATGTCGGAATTCCTGCAGCAGCTCATATTATTAACTTTGTTGTGCTTACAGCAGCAATGTCTGCCTTTAATAGCGGACTATACGGATCAGGAAGAATGCTATTCAATTTATCTTTGCAAAAAAATGCGCCTAAATATTTTACTACACTAAGCAAAAATGGCAGTCCGAAGAGAGGCATTCTTTTTTCATCTTTTATGTTGTTAATTGCAGTAGTATTGAATTATGTAGTGCCAGAAAAAGTGTTTATTTATATTTCCGCTGTGGCTACAGTTGCTGTAATTACAAGCTGGATGATTATTTTAATTACGCAACTGAAATTTAGAAAATCTATATCAAATGAAGAAGCAGCAGCGTTAAAATTCAAAATTCCGCTATATCCGATTTCCACATATATTGCCATCACTTTTTTGCTTATGGTAGTTGTGTTAATGGCATTTATCGCGGATATGCGCGTTGCGCTATATGTCGCGCCGATTTGGTTTATTATCCTGTATATTGGGTATAAGGCGATTAATATTAAGAAGTAGCTATCATTATCAACGAGGAATAAGTTAGGTTACTTTACCGGGCACAATTCATAAGGATTGTGCCCTCTTTAATTGCAGGGTTAATTGTTAATTTTTAAATCTTCAAATACCATGCGTCCATTGCAGAATGTTCAGATCCCTCTAATGGTTGATTTAACAGAGAGAATCCATACTTTTCATATAATTTGCATGCAGCTTTTAATGTATGCTTAGTTTCTAGATAACACTTATTATAATGTTTGCTTGCAAAATCTAAGGCGGTGTCCATTAAAAGATTCGCTATGCCGCGGCCTTGCACTTCAGGAATTAAGTATAGCTTTTGTAATTCACAAATTTTTTCTTGTTCATTAAATGGGGCTATCCCGATTCCGCCAACGATTTTACCATCGCTCTCAACTACCCAATAGTTGGCATTAACGAGATTGCTATAATATTGATGAAGATTGCTTAGCTGCGGATCATAATAAGCTGTTCCTGGAATATCTAAGCCAAGTGATTTTAATGATTGTTGAATAATTTTTTTTATGCGGGCATTATCTTCTTTTTTGATTGAGCGAATATTCATCAATAATTTCCTCCGAATTTCTTAATGAGATTGTGAACACTCCATAAAGTTGACATAAGATACATTTGAAATTAACCTATAATATATCTTTTATATTATACTATCTAAACGGTGTGATTAAAAATTGGATATGAGGCATATTGTTTTTCTGTAGATGTTGCAATTAGTTAACTGATTGGTGTTATTAAAACTGTCGGTAATGGTAGTGGAAATATAATAATATTTCCTGCAAGTATGCATTTCCACCCATTAATTTTATATTGAAACGTTGAATAATATCATGTAGCATTACAAGATACCAATCATTAAACTGACTCATATAATTGAGGGAATATGGCCCACAAGTCTCTACTGGACAACCAATGTAATTGTCTAACTATGGGTGGAATAAATCTAAGGCTTATTTATATGTATGAAGACGTATATTAAAGACCGCAGGACAGTTTCACTTGAGATATTTAAGAGATTAAACTCATTTGAAACTGTTCTTTTTTATTAATAATTTACAAAGGGGCGTTGACAGCGAATGAGATTACTTCAAGAAAGAATACGTCAAGAAGGATTAATTTTATCGGATACCGTATTGAAGGTGGATTCCTTTCTTAACCATCAAGTGGATACTGAGCTGGCACTTGAAATTGGAAAGCAGTTTGCTAATATTTTTGCCGATCGAGGTATTACAAAAGTAATTACTATCGAGGCTAGCGGTATTCAATTTGCAATGGCTACTGGTATCGCCTTAAAAGTTCCATTTGTATACGCGAAAAAGAAGAAGGCCGTTACCTTACATGAGCAGGTGTATTCCGCTCCTGTGCATTCATTTACTAAACAAGAAACATATCAGGTTTGTGTTTCTGCGAAATATATCGATAAAAACGATAAAGTACTTATTGTCGATGATTTTTTAGCGACAGGTGCAGCACTTATTGGCTTGGCCGATATTGTAAAGGAAGCCGGAGCTGAGCTTGTAGGAGTAGGCTGTGTTATCGAGAAAAGCTTCCAAGAAGGTAGACGTTTATTAGAAGAAAAAGGTATTGAAGTACATTCATTAGCTCGTATTGCTTCGATGAAACCTGGGGAAATTACCTTTATAGAAGAGGATGCTGCTCAGCAAGTCGCGGTGACAAGTCATGCTGAATAAAAGAAAAACGATAACTTTGGGGCTGCAACATGTATTAGCGATGTATACCGGTGCAGTAGTAGTTCCTATCATTGTCGCTGCCTCGCTTAATTTAACACCAGCACAACTTTCGTATTTAATTGCTGCTGATTTATTTGTATGTGGAATTGCAACTTTGTTACAAGTAATGGGGACTAAGTTTGTTGGCAGCGGCTTGCCAGTCGTCTTAGGCTGTACATTTACTGCGGTTGGACCTATTATTGCGATAGCTTCTTCATCTAATTTGGCAACGGCATACGGGGCAATTATTATTTCTGGACTATTTCTAATTGCTATAGCACCGCTGTACGGTAAACTATTGAAATATTTCCCTACAATTGTAACAGGTTCAGTCGTTACGATTATCGGTCTTTCGTTAATTCCTGTAGCTATGAAAAGTGCAGCAGGCGGGGAAGGCAGTGCTGATTTTGGTGACGGCAGAAATTTACTGCTTGCTTTATTGACATTAATTATTATTTTGCTTATTAATCGCTTTGCTGCTGGATTCCTTCGAGCGATTTCGGTGCTTATTGGAATTATCGCAGGGACGGTTGTAGCTTATTTTATGGGATTGGTGCAATTTACAACTGTTGCCGAGACATCTTGGTTTAACATTGCACAGCCATTTTATTTTGGCACTCCGCAAATTAGTGTTACTGCAATTGTAACTATGATTATCGTGAATATTGTTAGTATGGTGGAGTCGACTGGTGTTTACTTAGCAGTCGGTCAGGTAATAGATAAAAAAGTAGAAGAAAAGCAAATTGTAAATGGTTTGCGAGCTGAAGGGATAGCCATTACGTTGGGCGGTATTTTTAATGCTTTTCCGTATACAGCATTTTCACAAAATGTAGGTTTAATTTCATTAACAAAGGTAAAATCTAGAAGCGTTATTTTTGCTGCTGGCGGAATTTTGGTCGTACTCGGTTTATTGCCTAAATTAGCAGCATTAACAACAGTAATCCCTGATGCTGTATTAGGCGGTGCGATGATTGTAATGTTTGGATCGGTTGCTGCTTCTGGTATTTCGCTCTTGTCCGAAGTTGATCTACAGAAGGGAAATAATCTAATTATTGTCGCATGCAGCATTGCCGTTGGATTAGGCTCAGCAACTTTGCCGGAAATGTTTGAGCAGTTGCCTGAATTCGCTAAAATGTTATTGCAAAATGGGATTGTTTCAGGATCGATTACAGCGATATTGTTAAATATTTTGTTGTCAAAGCGTGCTGACATAAAGTAATAAACGTTTTGCATTCATTTTGCTTAAAGAGCTAAGGCCGTAATAAAGGTTAAGATCGTCCTTCGGTTATCCAAAGGACGTTTTTTTATTGCAACGTAAAGTGTGTGGAGATATAAAGTATGAGGAGTTATTCGTATTTATGAAAGAAAAACAGCAAGATTCGGAGCTAAGAAGAGGTTTAAGCAATCGACATATCCAATTAATTGCGCTCGGCGGATCAATTGGCGTCGGTTTATTTTATGGATCGAGTTCAACAATTCAATTAGCTGGACCATCTATTTTACTTGCCTATTTCATTGGCGGACTAGTCATATTCACAATTATGAGAGCGTTAGGTGAAATGGCTGTAGCTGAACCAATCTCAGGTTCATTTAGTACGTATGCCAATAAATATTTAGGCAACTTTGCAGGATTTTTATCTGGCTGGACCTACTGGTTTAACTTAATTTTAGTTGGAATGGCGGAAATAACGGTAGTGGGTGTATATATTAACTATTGGTTCCCTAATATTCCGCAATGGGTTAGTGCGCTGGCCGTGCTGGTTATCTTAACGTTAGTTAATTTAGCTAATGTTAAAGCTTATGGAGAATTTGAGTTTTGGTTTGCGCTTATTAAAGTTATTGCGATTATCGGGATGATTGTGCTTGGCTTAGCGATTATTTTATTTGGGGTAGGGAATAACGGCGAGGCAATCGGTTTTGCTAATCTATGGTCGAACGGAGGATTTATGCCAAATGGCATTAGCGGTATCTTAATGTCGCTTGTCTTAGTGATGTTTTCCTTTGGCGGTGTTGAATTAGTTGGTATTTCGGCAGGGGAAGCGAAGGAACCGAGCAAGACAATTCCGAAGGCGATTAATAGTATCGTATGGCGGATATTAATTTTTTATATTGGTGCATTAGGGGTAATGATGGCAATTTACCCTTGGAACGAGGTTGGGACAGAGGGCAGTCCATTTGTGCAAATTTTCGATTATGTCGGAATTCCTGCAGCAGCTCATATTATTAATTTTGTTGTGCTTACTGCGGCGATGTCTGCGTTTAACAGTGGATTATACGGCTCAGGTAGAATGATGTACAACTTAGCATTGCAGAAAAATGGACCTAACTATTTTGGTAAGCTTGGCAAAAATGGCAGTCCAAAAAGAGGGATAGTATTCTCTTCATTTATGTTATTAATAGCAGTACTATTAAATTATATCGTACCAGAAAAAGTGTTTATCTATATTTCTTCTGTTGTGACAGTCGCTGTTATTACAAGCTGGATGATGATTTTGCTTGCTCAATTGAAATTTAGAAAGTCCAAATCGAAAGAGGAAGCTGATGCGTTGAAATTCAAAATCCCATTTTATCCAATGTCAACGTATATTGCTATTGCCTTTCTGCTGATGGTGGTTGTATTAATGGGATTTATCCCAGATATACGAGTTGCTCTATATGTTGCTCCGGTATGGTTTTTAATTATGTATGTGGGGTATAAGGTGTTAACGATAAAAAGTAGATAGTATATGTCACAATTGGGCTGCTGAAACAAATAGTACTATAATGAGAATATAAGATTTATTAGTAAAAGGTTGAGTGGAGGTGCAGCATGGTACTTGTTACATCGGCAGAAATGCGAGCAATTGATCGATATGCGATTGATGTAATTGGCTTGCCAGCACTTGTATTGATGGAAAATGCGGGCAGAGCTGTAGCTGAAGAAGTGATTCGGCTGCAGAGTAAGCTGCAAGCTGATTGTTTGCATAAGCAACGTTCTCCTCGCTGGTTAATTCTCGTAGGAAAAGGGAATAATGGCGGCGATGGGATTGTAGTGGCGCGGCATTTAGCTGAGCATGGTTACGAGGTGCATGTTGTATATGCAATTTCACCTGCTGATTTTCAAGGAGAGGCAGCCATTCAGCGGGATATTGCTGCGCGGATCGGTATTAGCACTTCAATCTATGGGACAGGTGAGCCTATAAATTGGGAGAAGTGGGATGGAATTGTCGATGCGCTGTTAGGAACGGGAACATCGGGTCCGCCGCGCGAGCCTTATGCTTCTTTGATTGAAGAGGCAGTTAACAGCGGTCTTCCAATTGTCTCTGTAGATTTGCCCAGTGGACTTAATGGCGATACAGGAGAACTGGCAGAGCCGTGTATTCGTGCCCGTCTTACTGTAGCACTTGGTTTGATGAAACGAGGCTTGCTTCTTTATCCAGGCTCGGAAGTAGCTGGTGAAGTTGTTGTAAGATCGATTGGTATTCCCGAAGCAGCGGTTCAGCAGCAGAGAGTACATACCTTTATTTTAGATAATGCGCTGCTTGCCAAACGGTTTGGGTTAAATATTCCGCTAGTCAGAAAGGCAGATACTCACAAAGGCACTTATGGTCATGTTCTAGTGGCAGCAGGCTCTAAAAATATGAGCGGAGCGGGCTTGCTTTGTGCAAAGGCAGCCTTGAGGTCAGGTGCCGGTCTTGTAACATGGGCGGTTCCTGCACTTCTGGCTTTGCCACTGGTTGGATGTTTGCCAGAGGTGATGATTATTGGTATGGGGGATTCAGAAAGTGGTCAGTGGAGCACAGTTGATCCGCAAATAATTGGCAAAGAGACTGCTCGCAAGCAGGCTGTAATAATTGGGCCGGGTATGGGGCGCTGGCAGGGCGATTCTGCATGGTTAAAAAGCTTATGGCAATCGATCGAACTTCCGCTTGTGTTAGATGCGGATGCGCTGAATATGATTGCAGATGATGATGAACCGTTCGCTAATTGGCCTAAGCGCAAGTTTCCAACCATTTTGACGCCTCATCCAGGCGAGATGGCGCGACTTTGTCAAATTTCCGTGCCACAAGTACAGCAAAACCGCATTGAGCTTGCTCGACAGTTTGCTCGGCAACATGACGTAACGCTAGTGCTTAAAGGAGCGCGAACGGTTGTAGCTGCACCTGATGGCACTGTTTTTGTAAATACGTCAGGCAATCCAGGAATGGCAACAGGCGGAGCAGGAGATGTGTTAGCGGGGGTTATTGGCGGACTGCTAGCGCAAGGATTAGATGGAACAGCAGCCGCTGCTGCAGGAGTTTATTGGCATGGATTAGCAGGTGATCGTGCTGCGGCTGCGCGCTACTCTGCTGCGGCATTAATCGCTGGAGACATTATTGATGCATTGTAAGCAATAAATAAGCAACTGAGCATTCCTATTCTAGCATGGGTGCTTAGGCTATAACGACAGAGTCTTTTATAAATGTTGACAATTTGGATAAAAATGGCACGATATACCATCCTTAACTATAGAAGTGTTCACCAAACACCAAAGCCTGAACTATGCGTTCAGGCTCTTTTTACTTATTGATTTTAAGGTCAGCTTAACGATATTGATGTGTGCGTAATGTGATAATTTGGATCTGCAAATTTGCTTATGCTATCATATAATAGATGCTGGTTTCTTCATAATTAGTCGATAGATTATCTAATGGACGTTAATGCACGTTGTCATTGTTGCTGAGATCAAATGTGAACCATCCATTCGAAGTAGGCGCAATAATTAGGGTGCAGATGACAACCGAGAGTGAAAACTATTTATCGAAGATGTTAGCAGTTAGCGATATGGAGCAGAAGAATTACGTACCGATAATAGTTTACAAGAATATCGAAGTAAACATTTTGATGTAATGAATAGAATGAAGTTTTTGACACGACAAAGATTGTCCTACAAGAAATATTGTCTGATGATGCTAACATCGTCGTTTCATTGCGTTGCGCCTATCAATTAAGCAAGCTTAAAGAAATAGGAGTGTGAAACAATGAAAAAAAGAACGATGAACAGCGGAATTTCCTTGTTAAACTTTGATGAAACGTTGCCAAAGCAACAACAGTTGTTCCGAGGATACCCGTTTGAGTGGATTGATTTTTCCGATTTGCACGGTTGCCTTGGTTACTGTAGTATCGATTCCTTACGTAAAATTCAAACTCGTTTAAAATCAAGAAAATATAAGCGTATCACTTTAATCGGGAACGGAAACTATCATTATGTCACTTATGTGCTGCTTTCAGAAATCCAGCAGCCGTTCTCGCTAATTTTATTCGACCACCACACTGATCTCGCGCAAAATAACGATATTCCGCTTATTTCCTGTGGTTCGTGGGTCAGCACCGCGCTGCGAACTTTACCGCTCTTAAATCGTGTCGTTATTATCGGTGCTCACCTTTCAAATCGCGGCGAAACATCCAGCATTCCCGACAACGTCACCGTTATCTCTGAGCAAGAGGTAAGTCATCTATCAGCCTCGGAAATTGTGCGCGCTGTCTGTTCTCTTTTGCCCAACCAGCCAATTTATATTAGTATCGATAAGGATGTGCTGGATCGAGAAAATGCGATCACGAATTGGGATCAGGGCAGCATGACTTTACGACAGCTATTAGATGTGATTCGTAAACTGAAAAGAACCCATCCGCTTGTAGGTGTGGATGTTTGCGGTGAACTGCCGCTATCTCCCATAGATTTTCTATCGGACGAGCGAGCACGGTTACTTAAGAAAAATGAGATTGCCAACAAGGCGATCGTTGATCTGTTGCTGGCTGGGTGATATGATAAATCAACTATTCATTGATATGCAAGCAAGTTGAAAGAGAGCGAAATGAGAAATTCTGAGCATTTAAGAGAAAGACACTTTTAGTGCTTATACGAAAAATGAGTTGAACATTTAATTTTTGTCATTAAAAATAACAGATTGTCATGAAATTGTTGCATTGAACATCCCACCGATTTATAATCATATAGGTAAATACAGGGTGGAAAATTACGTTTGTGCTATTTTACGTTCGTGCTAACAACGAGTTTAGTTGCGTATAATTATCGTTAATGATAAATAATGACATTAACATAAAACAGACGCCTGATTAGCTGTGCAAAATTGCACCGGTAATTAGGCGTCTGCTCTTTTTAAATAACTTCATAGAGATAAACAACTTCATAGAGAAAAGAGGAAGCAGAGTTGAAATTTAAGCTAGGTAGCAAAATAAATCTTTTGTTTTTAAGTATTATTATATTATTTGCCGTTATTGTTGGTGTTGTGGTGAAAAATCAAGTGGAAGAAGGGATCAAGGCGTTTGCTGCTGAAAAAGCAAAAAGCGATTTGAATTTGGCATATCGTTATATAGATGAATATTATCCTGGGGATTGGAGGATAAAAGAGGAGCAACTTTATAAAGGCGATGTTCTTATTAACGGAAATTATGATATTGTCGATCAAATTAGTTCAGATACTGAGGGTACAATTACACTTTTCCAAGGAGATACTAGGGTTTCAACGAACGTATTAGTGGATGGTGAGCGAGCAATTGGCACTAAGGTTTCCGAAATTGTAGCAGAGGCAGTACTAACTAATAAGCAAAACTATGTAGGGGAAGCTAGCGTTGCTGGTCATCTCTATCAAGCTGCATATCGACCTTTATATAATAGTGAAGGTGACGTTATCGGGATGTTGTATATCGGTGCTTCCCAAAAGATGATTGAAACGATCATAGCGAAGATTATAAAAAGTTTAATAATATCGCTTGTTGTTATTATTATGATTGCTATTGTAATCATTATGCTGTTTACAAATCGAATTAAAAAGCGTTTATTAACCATTAAAAATGTGCTAAAGCAAGCTGGAAGCGGGAATTTAACACATACATTAGTTGATCAGGCTAGTGATGAGTTAGCAGAAGTATCGTTAAGTTTTAATCAAATGTCTGCTAATATGAGAAACTTATTACATAAAGTTACTGGGAATACCAATCAAGTGGAAGAGTCAGCAAGCGGTTTACTGCTAAACGCTCAGGAAAATGCTGTTTCGACTAAACATGTTGCAGAGTCTGTTGCTGCAATTACAGAACATGTGGTGCAACAACAGCAAATGATTGAGCAAAGTGCATTAGCGATTAATGAAATTACGCAAGGTATTTCACAAATTGCCGAAAATGCATTGAATGCAGCTGGTGCTTCAGATAAAATGTACCCAATAAGATGGACACTTGAAAAAGGTTATCTTATTGGGTCTTTTTTTGATTATAATGAACAAAACAACAATCGGAGCCGATGAATATGAGCAAACAATTATTTACAAGAAAACAACAGGAACAATTAAGACAAAATCCTTATGTAAAAAGAGTTAGCGAAAAAGCAATTACGTATACGGACGCATTTAAGCAGTTATTTATTCACGAGTATGAGCAAGGGAAACTCCCCTCTCAAATTTTTGAAGAAGCTGGGTTTGATGCAGAAGTGTTAGGGATGACACGTATCTGGAAGGCCTCTAGTCGTTGGCGTGCAGCTTATAAGGATAACGGAGTAGCAGGATTAGAGGATACACGTAAATATAGTTCTGGTCGTCCATTAGAGCGTGAGTTAAGCATCGAAGAGAAATATGCACGTTTAGAGGCGAAGATGAAATTAGTACAAGCAGAGAATGAACTATTAAAAAAGCTCGATCAACTAGAAAGGCAGATGATGAAAAAGAAATCCTATTAAGTACCAGTCAAAAATTTCAACTCATTCATCAGATTATTGAGAAATATCAATTAAAACGACTTGCTAGCTATCTTTGTAAACTCACAGGCGTATCACGTTCAGGTTATTATGGTTATTTCAAAGAAGAGGCAGTACGCAATCGGAGAAAACGTGAGGAAGCCGATATGAAATTGAAAGCGATCATTCTAAAAGCCTATCGTTTCCGCAATCGAAACAAAGGGGCACGTCAAATTAAAATGACGTTAGAAAATCAATATCAGATTATATTTAACTTAAAACGAATTCGTCGTATTATGAAAAAATTTTCAATCATATGTCCGATTCGAAAGGCTAATCCATATCGAAGAATGGCGAAAGCAACAAAGGAACATCGAACATGTCCAAACCTGCTACAACGTCATTTTAAGCAAGGGGTAGCAGGAAAAGTATTATTAACGGACATTACCTATTTAACGTACAAATACGGAAAACGTGCCTATTTGTCTACCATAAAAGATGCTGTAACAAATGAAATTTTAGCCTATGAAGTATCCGATAAAATCACTTTAGATATTGCAATCAACACGCTCCAAAAACTGAAGTTAAAACATCGTCATTTAACCAAAGATGCTTTTATTCATTCCGATCAAGGTATGCACTATACGCATCCTAAATTTCAAAAGTTGGTAAAGAAAATGAAGTTAGGTCAATCGATGTCACGTAGAGGGAATTGTTGGGATAATGCCCCACAAGAATCCTTCTTTGGACATCTCAAAGATGAAACAAGGATTAGTCATTGTGAAACGTTAGACGAGGTTAAACAAGAAATTAAGGACTATATGATCTATTACAATTACTATCGTGGTCAGTGGAATTTAAAAAAGCTGCCGCCTGCAAAATACAGACAGCAGCTAGAACAAGTCGTCTAACCTTTTAATAATTGTCCTTTACAGAGGGTACATTTTAAGAGGAAAGTATTCAAAAAGCGATGAATGGACAGCAGTCCGTTGAAAATGTTGTTCATCAAATTGAACGCATTCATGAGGTGAATGTTGAAACAAATGACGTTATTATTGATTTGAAAATTCGAGCTGATGAAATAGGAAAAATAACTGAGGCAATTACAGCTATTGCTAAACAAACGAATTTGTTGGCATTAAATGCAGCGATTGAGTCAGCAAGAGCAGGTGAACATGGCAAAGGGTTTGCCGTTGTAGCGGAAGAAGTTCGTGAACTATCTGAGCAAGCTAATAGTTCAGCAGCCATGATTACTAACATCGTAGAATCGATTCAGTTTGATACGGAAAAAGTATCCCAAATGATTGAAAATACTGATCATGAAATAAAAAATGGGATTCATGTTGTTAAAGATATGGGCAGCGCGTTCCAGCAAATTGTTTCTTCCATTGCCGTAGCGAATAAAGGAATACAAGAGCTGTCAGCTGTAACTGAGCAGTTGACTGCTGGCATGGAGGAAATTAATTCATCGATGGACAATGTTGCCTACTTAGCAAAAACAACCGCAGCGGATGCTGAAACAATTACGGGCATTACAGAGAAGCAATTGGAATTAACCGAGCAAGTTACTGGAGCAGCATCAGCTCTTGCAGGAAACGCTAAAGAGCTGCGTATCGCAGTAACTAAATTTGAAATTTAATTTGACAATACACGGTTTGGTATGACGAAGAGGCTAGGCGTTGTATAATCATTGGCACATCATGAGATAATATGCGATATTTTACCCATTTTATGGACCTTAAAAAGGGGGAGCGGGATGGAACTTTGGTTTCTTGGAACTAGCGCAGGAATGCCAATTCGTGAAAGAAATGTAACATCTATCGCACTTAAAATATCAGAAAATGGCGGGGCATTTTGGATGTTTGACTGCGGAGAGGGAACGCAGCATCAGATGATGCAGACGCCCTTAAAGTTAACTCGTTTGAGCAAAATTTTTATTACGCACTTGCATGGCGATCATGTCTTTGGTTTACCAGGTGTATTAAGCAGTCGTTCAGCGCTAGGCGCAACAGAAAAATTAGAAATTTACGGACCGCCAGGCTTGCGTGAATTTGTGGAAGCAAATTTACGCATAACGGAAACATATCTTAATTACCCGTTTGAAATTGTAGAAATTGTAGAAGGAGTAATTTACGAGGACGACAATTTTATGATTGAAGTTGCTCCATTGGATCATCGAATACAGTGCTTCGGTTATCGAATTAAGGAGCATGAGCGAGCGGGAACACTTAATGTTCGCTGGCTAACTGAAATGGGAGTGCCGCCTGGTCCTATTTATGGAAAATTGAAAGCAGGAATTGATATACAGTTAGAGGACGGTCGCATTATTTGTGCAGCTGATGCAGTGGGTGAGCCGAAACCTGGTCGCATTATAACTATCCTTGGTGATACCAGACCATGTGCAAACGCCATAAAGTTAAGTGAGGGGGCGGATGTACTTATTCATGAGGCGACATTTGCTCATATTTTAGAACAAAAAGCATATGAATATGGACATTCTACCGCGTTGCAGGCGGCTCAAATTGCAAGTTCTGCAGCTGTTAAAAAACTATATATTACTCATTTTAGCTCGCGATATACAAATGAGGATTTGGCAAAGTTAGAGGCAGAGGCTAAAAGTTTATTTCTGCATACAGAAGTCGCAGCAGAACTTCAATCGTATACGATACCTAAAAACGGATTCTAAACTAAGAATCTGTTTTTCTTTAATCAAAAAAATATTATTTTAGCAATAAACAAGTGATATAAGTGACTTACTTTGGGTTTGATTTAAATAGAAAGTGCTAATTGAATCAATTCTATCTCATGGAAAATATTAATGTGCTGACAACTGCTATTTTATCTTAAATAACCAGTATTTTTCATTTTTTCTATTTTTATATTTTAATTTAAGGTTTTCTTTACATCCGCAACAAAAATTAAATTAATTGATAATATTTTTAGTAGCACCCATGTGTGAAATACCAAATGCCGATCATTAGCTCGATATATCATAATGCAATAAAAAATGAATATAGGCGACTAAATCAGCAGATAGACGGTATACGAGAATAAGATAGCTTCTCAGCTCATGGTTGTATCTAGTTTTGGATAATGATTGAACTGCAATCGTTTCTAACATTAATAGAGAGGAAGACTAGATATGAAAAAAAATTCAAAGCGGAGATGGATGTCACTAACTGTGATTTGGTCGCTACTCATCAGTATTGTGGTAAGCGGATTGCCTCTACAGTCGCTGGCATCGGCCGAGTCCAACGGGGCTAATTCAACCGACATATTTAAAAATATGACGCTAACAGACGTCGAAGATACTGCATTATTGGATAACTTTCAAGATGTTGAGACAACTGATTGGTATTTCGATGCGGTAAACTATGTCCATAGGAAAGGGATATTTAGCGGTACGAGTAACCATATGTTTTCTCCTAATGAACCGCTGACTCGTGCTATGTACGTGACAGCACTTGGACGTATGGCTGGTATAGATGTAAGCCAATACGTTACTTCTTCCTATACTGATGTGAAGATAGGCAGCTGGTATGCGCCTTACGTCGAATGGGCAACTAAGCAAGGGATTAGCCAAGGAACCAGCACTGAAAGATTTTCTCCAGAAGCGGTGATTACAAGAGAGCAAATGGTAACGATGACGCTTCGCTTTTTTGAAAGCCATGGAATTGACTATAAATCTAGCAATGCTGATAACACGGAGCCAAATGATCTAGCTGATGTTTCCAATTGGGCAGTAGATGCAGTTGTGAAGCTTTGGCAAGCTGGATTGTTTGTAGGGGATGCAAAGGGGAATTTTAACCCTCGTGCTCAAGCTACTCGTGCTGAAGCGGCAGTATTATTTATGCGCAATGATAAGATAGTCGATGCGTGGAAGAAGCAGAGTCAAGTTACGGCAACACCTTCACCGACATCAACTGCAACAACACCAGGAGTAACAACAACACCAGCAGTAACAACAACACCAGGAGTAACAACAACACCAGCAGTAACAACAACACCAGGAGTAACAACAACACCAGGAGTAACAACAACACCAGCAGTAACAACAACATCAACTGCAGCGCCCACCCCATCGGATGAGCCGAATCAGGAAACAACTCCTCCAAGAAATACAAATAATCCTGATGATGGTGCTAATGATACTGTATATACAATTACGTTTGACACAAATGGTGGGACTACTGTTGCTGCTCAAAACGTGAAATATGATAAAACAGTTGCATTGCCAAATGAACCAACTAAGGAAGGTTATTCCTTTAATGGATGGTATACAGATAGTCAACTGACTAACGCTTACGATTTTTCAACCTCAGTTAGGTCAAGCTTTATATTATATGCGAAATGGAGTATTAATCGCTATACAGTAAGCTTTAATAGTAACCAAGGTACCCAAGTAGAAGTTCAAACGGTAGTACATGGTGCTGTAATCTCCAAGCCTATTAACCCAACTCGCTACGGTTATACATTTGGCGGATGGTACAGCGATGAGCAATTAACGCTTGAATATAATTTCGCGACACCAGTAACTAGCGGGTTAACGCTATATGCGAAGTGGGATGTAAATCGTTATTTGGTGAAATTCAATAGTAACGATGGATCGACGATTGAAGATCAAATAGTAGAATTTGGGAAATTGGCATTCGAGCCTGAAAAACCAATCCGCACAGGTTATACGTTTGCTGGCTGGTATATCGATAACGGCTTAACCAATATTTACAGTTTTAATACACCTATACAAGATTTTATTTCGTTATATGCGAAGTGGGATGTTAATCAATATACGGTGAGCTTCGAAAGTAACGGTGGAACATCTGTCCAAAATCAGACAGTTAATTACGAAGCCAAGCTTGCTGTACCTAATCAACCAACTCGCACAGGCTATACATTCGATGGCTGGTATAGCGACAGTAATTTGACAAAGATTTATAGCTTTACAACACCTGTAACGGGTGATATGACGCTGTATGCAAAATGGACGAAAAACAGTTTTAAAGTAAGCTTTAATAGTAACGATGGCTCGACGGTAGAAGCTCAAACTGTTAACTATGAGGAGTTAGTATCTGAGCCTAGCCCACCGACCCGCACAGGTTATACGTTTGGCGGTTGGTATAGTGATAGCGATTTAACAGTTATTTATGACTTTTCGACACCAGTTACTGAAGAACTTACGCTGTATGCGAAGTGGAATACAACTTACACAATTAGCTTTGACAGCGTTGGCGGATCACAAGTAGATTCTATTACGGTTGAAGAAGGAGAATTATCTACAATTCTGCCTGCACCATATAAGGAAGGCTATCTTTTCCTCGGCTGGTATCAAGACAGCGATTATTCACTTGTTTTCACACAAGGTAGTATGGTTAATTCAGACATAACATTACATGCACAATACACAGAAGAAACGCATGAATCAAAGCAAAGTATTCCGAGTTATTCCGTGCAAGATGTTGCGCCTAACTTTACTGTTGTTGTCAAGGATAAGACTGGTGCGATGACAGCTAATCAAGTCAAAGACAATATCATGTTCGAAGATAGCGGATATTCTAATTTTGATGGCATTAATGTTATAGGTGCTAATGGTACTTTTGTTGTAACGTCTGCAGCAGAAGATGGAACATTTGAGGAAGGTCATACCTATCAACTGACGTTGGAAAACGAGAATCTAAGTTTCGAAGGTCAAGATGAGACAACAACGATTTTTGTGTTTAGCATTGCTAAGCAAGAAAAACTAGATATTCCATTTAATCCGAATATGCTTTATTTACCTTTTTCAGAAATAAGCGATTTAACTATAAATGGTGAGAAGGTAAATACAGTCGCACTTCCGCTAATTTCAACGACTGTAAATGGACAAGTGACTCCTGACATTTATGATGGGGACGGAAGTTTCACCTACACAGGAAATCAACCTATCGGGGTAGGCAGTCTTGTTGCTCTTTATGAAGGGATTCATCCTGACTTACGAACGATCAATACATCGGATGAAGACAATGGCAGTATAGCTTATATCCAAATCACCAATATTGAGAATAACACTTATCATTATTCGCGTGCTGAGATGAAGGATGTGCTATTTAAGCCAGATGTGCTTCCAGTGAACATTGCAGAGGATACAGATGGTCAGCGTGACAATTACGCAATAACGGTTGAGCAAAGCGTAATGAACTTTAGCGATGAGAAATATGCTCCTTTGGGCTTAAATGAACTGACTACAATCGACGTTGGAGATTTTATCGCGTTCTATGATGAACAAATCGAAAATCCTGACAAACGATTTATCGGTTACGTACAAATTATATCGGTCGAACAAGCGGCTGATATGATTACGATCACCTATGAAGATGCTACAGAAGATGATATCATTCATTTCTTTGATAGCTATCAAAAAGAAAGTATTGACGGAATGTCGATGTTGTCGGATGAAGATATAGCGAAGCTTGAGGAGCAACTCGAGACTCAAGCTTTAGAAAGCGGCTTTGTTGATGAAGCGGCAGATTATTTGTCCGGTTTAGCAATTCAGACCAATACGTTTAAAACTCAAGCAGCAGCGTTAGGGGCAACAGCTGCAGCGTTAGATCGCCAAAAATTTAGAGTAAGAAATTTGACTGTGCTTGCAAACGTTGGGACATCCCTGAAAAATATTAAGTATAGAGATGGTGTAAGTGTTACGTTGCAAGTAGGTGCCGATATTATCATTTCTGTTACTAAAGAAACCGATATGATTATCCATATGACGGCTACATTTACTGAAGAGCTTTCTTTGGATGTTAGCGTTGATGGTTCATCAGAATGGGTAAGTACGACAGTTGATTTATATGTAGTAGAAATACCATTTATAGAACTTGAATATACCGTAACTGCAAATGTCGATGCTTTTACGTATACTGGTCTTAACATTACAGCGGAGATTACAACTGTTGAGCATAGTAAGCTAGAAGACGCATTAAATTGGTTGTCTGGTAAAGATGTCATTGTACCTTTGACGCTTATTAATATTGAGGTCGAATTAATTGAAATTCTTAAAGGTATGAAAGATAACGCAGCAGATACTGATGCAATCAAAAAACGTTATCAGGATATGCTTAGCAATGAGACAGAATGGACGACGCTCGTTAAGAAAAATATTACAAAGAAAAGTTATTATCTATTTAGCTTCTTAATCGAAGTCAGAGTTGAAGCAGATTTCGTTGTTAAAGCTAATGTGAACTTAACAGTAGGACTAGACTTTAGATATAAAACTGCAAAACGTTACTATTTAACGATGAAAGTAACTGAATTAGAGGGTAAAAGCGGTTCGATGTCATTAGCAGGCGATGGCGATATGCAGTTTACTTTCTATGTCATGGGCACACTTGGACTTCGTGCAGGGATAGAGCTCAGTGTTAAAGCAGGTTTAGGTTCAGTGGACCTGGCAAATGTCGGGGCTTTGGCGGAACCTGGTGCTTATGTTCAATTATGGGGATATTTTTACTATCATTATCAAGTTGATGGCACAAGAACGGTTAGTAATTCGAGCGGTTCATTATATTTCGAAGCGGGTATTTATTTAGATATTAACTTAAATATGAGTGCGATCAAAGATACGTTTGAAAAATCGATACCGTTGTATGTGAAAACATGGCCGCTTTTCCAAAGAGGTTCGCAAACCGCCGTGTTAGATTTTAACTATCCTAAGGAGCACGCTTACGAATTATTTTTTGCAGGAAAAGCAGCATCGCTCGATCTACCAGATTCGTTGTTTACGATGGAAGTTATGGATTTGAAAACTGGGGAAAGTAAAACTTCTGTCTATAATCCGACATCCTTCGAGGTGAAGGTCGATAATCCGAATTTCAGCGTTAACGTATATTCGCGAAAAATAGAAGTGCAAAATAGAAACCTTCCAATCATTAAGGGTAATTTGGTTATAACATGGAAGCAAAGTAAACTATCGTATTCGTCACAGCCGCTTTCTCGCAGCATTCCATTAGTTTGGGTGCAAAGAGACGGTGACTTTACGCTTCAGTTGCATCCAGAGAATGGTCAGCTGACCCAAGTAATTGTTGCTCCATATAACGCAGCAATTAATCCAACAATACCTGCTAAGCCAGGCTATACTTTTGCTGGTTGGTATACAGAAGCAACTGGCGGTGAAGAGGTGAATCTTCCTAGCACGATGCCAGCTGGAGATTCTGAACTGTATGCGCATTGGCTTCCAAATACCGATACGCCGTATACGGTTGAACATTATTGGATTGATCCGAATACTGGTACATCAGATACGCCTGTGATAACCGAACATCTTACTGGGACAACAGACTCTGAAATTCGCATCGTTTCAAATATTTTCGAGCAAGATGGTTATGCAGAGGGCAGAGTAAATGGTGTGGTTATTAAGGGAGATGGCTCAACGGTTGCAAAAATTTATTATTATCCAGGATATAGCACAATTAACTTTGACTATAACTACCCGTTAGCGCCAAGCAGCAGCATTACAGAACAGTTTGGCAAAAATATCGAGCGAAATATCCCCGTTCCAACGAGAAAAGGTTATCTCTTTGTTGGTTGGTCACCTGAAGTGCCGAGCAGAATGCCAAAATCAGATACTCCGATTACCTACACAGCTCAGTGGGCTCCAGCTAGTGATACGCCATATCAAGTGGCATACTTGCTGCAAAATATCGGAAGTAATAGCTATACAGTTGCTAACACAGAAACTTATCGTGGTACGACCAATGCTGAGGCAAATTTACAGGGGATTAAAACGAGAAGCTATGAAGGTTATACGCTAGATACTTCAGTTCTTGGCACGGTTGTCGCTGCGCCAATTGCAGGTGACGGTTCTACTGCGCTGAAGCTATATTATAAGCGCAATCTATATGAATTGAGCATTAATTACAATGGTGCTGATACGGCTTCACAAAATGTTAAAGTACAAGTTCCGTATGGTGCGAAGACTCACATTTATTTAGGAGAGCCAACAAAACAAGGATACGAGTTTACTGGATGGTCTTCATTAACTCCAGATTTTACAGAAATTCCACAAACGATGCCGGCAAAAAATTTAGAAGTTTCGGCACAGTGGAAGATTAACGAATATACAGTAAGCTTTGAGCTTAATGGCGGAGTGGGTGAAGCTGAAGATCAGAAAGTTAATTATGGTGAAAAAGTTAGTTCGCCGCAAGAACCAACAAAAACCGATTACCAATTTGATGGTTGGTATAGCGACAGCGAATTGAATAATAAGTTTGATTTTAATACAGAAGTGACAAGCGACATGAGGCTCTATGCGAAGTGGTTGAAGCTCTACACAATTAGCTTTAATAGCAATGGTGGTTCTCCAGTAGGTGATTTGAAGGTTGCCGAAGGACAATTTGCAAGTGCGCCAGAGGCTCCTACACGTGAAGGTTTTGTATTTAGCGGATGGTATAGCGATGAACAATTGACTCATGACTATGAATTCGCAACTACAACCGTGACGAAAAACTTCACCCTTTATGCGAAGTGGATAGCTGAGACCAAAAATAGTTACACAGTAAGCTTTAACAGCAACGGTGGAAGTGAAGTGTTTGAGCAGATCATTGAAGAAGGAGGCGTAGCTGCCGAACCTGCTGTTACGAGAGAAGGCTATAACTTCCTCGGATGGTATAGTGATGAGCAGTTAGAAAATCGCTTTAGCTTTACAACGAAGGTAATGAATAATCTGCAGCTGTATGCAAAATGGGAGATTAAACAATATACGATTACGTTTAACAGCAACGAAGGTTCGGCTGTAGATCAACAAATTGTTACTCATGGACAGTCTGCAACGGAGCCAGATGCACCTACTCGAAGCGGATATAAGTTCGTCGGCTGGTATAGTAATAGCAGCTTAACGAACTCATATGATTTTGCAGCTGAAGTAACAAATAACTTGACATTGTATGCGAAGTGGATACAAGTATACACGGTTACTTTCATTACCAATGGAGGTTCAGAAGTAGAAAGCCAAACAGTAGAGTATAACGAATATGCGCTAGAACCAACATCGCAAAAAGATGGATATACGTTGGAGGGCTGGTACATTGACAGTGAGTTAACGGAAGCATTTAACTTTACAACGACCCGAGTTACACAAAACATGACGTTATATGCGAAGTGGAGGTTAGCTAGCTTAACGGTTAGCTTCGACAGTAATGAGGGCTCGCCAGTCGATAGTCAGTTCATCAATCCGGGAAAAAAAGTGACGCGTCCTGCTCAGCCGTTCCGAGACGGTTATTCGTTTGAAGGCTGGTATACGAGTGATGGTAATCTCTATGACTTTAACCAAGTTGTAACGGAGGATATGACATTATATGCGATGTGGACATTGTCACCATGGCGTGTTGTCGGTGAGCCATTCACATATTTGTATGATATGTCTTATACGGAACTGTTAGTCGATAGCGAAGGGAATCTAAACTTCTATCTTAGTACTTATCCTTTACATGGATTTTGGAAGTATGCGGATAATGCCTGGACAAAGATCGATGATACTGGCGTAAATGCTTACCTATCTCATCTAGCTATTGATAACAACGATAATATTTACCTTTCGTATTCGGATATGGGGAATGGTGCAACATTAGCTATTGTGAAGTATGACGGTACTGGCGTAGAGCCTATACTGGGGGCAGATTATTCAGGACAAAATGCAATATTAAAGACTGATGATAGCGGTAATTTATATGTGATTTTCGATAAATTTGAAGATCAAGCGCTAAAAGTCTTAAAATATGATGGAAATACATGGTCTGATATTGGCGACAACTGGGGCAGAAAATATAATGCAGCCTATATAGATGCAGCCATAGATGGAGATGGGAATCTATATGTACTCGCAACTCAAAGAACTAACGAAAGTACTTATACAGCAGACCTTGAATTATTAAAATACGAGGATGGTGTTTGGAGTTCTATTGGCGAGTTCTCGACCAACAAAACTGGAAATGGTTCTGAATCAATGGAGATCGCTCCAGATGGCACAATATATGTCTCATTCATTAGTGACTCCATTCTGACTGTGAAGAAACTGTCAGGCACGACTTGGGAAACTGTAGGTAATGCAGCATTTCAAACAAAGGCTGGCTCCACAAGTGACATCATTATTGACAGTAACAATATTCCATATGTTATTTATAACGATGCGACGAAAGACAATAAACTTACTGTTCAAAGATTTGCAGGATCTTGGACTCCACTTGGAAATCCTGGATTCTCGACAGCCACCGATTGGTTGAGAAGAATGACTATCGACGATAACGACAATATTTATGTCATCTTCTACGATTATAATGAACAGTGGATAAAAGTGATGAAGTACGATCCAGATTTTAATTAGAGTAATGATTGAGTGTCAAAATTGAACGAGATGGAATAATAGAAATGCCCCCTTTTAGCAGAGCAATAATCTTCTGCGAAAGGGGGCGTTTTAATTTATACTGATTGCTTTTTTAAATCGCGAAATTGCTTAGGCGAGCACTGATGATACTTTTTAAATAACGTATGAAATTGTCCTGAGGAAGGAATTCCGACCTGCTCACCAATTTGCAATATTGTGAGATCGGTTGTAAGTAATAATCGTTCAGCATGTTTAATTCTGCGATAGTTAACATAATTAATAAAGCTCATGCCTAGCTGTTTGCTGAATAGTTTACTGCAGTAATCGTAGCTGAAGTTTAAGATTTTACTAATATCCTCAATTTTTATTTTATGCTGTAAATGATTTTCAATATAAAGCAATGCTGGCTGTAGCTTTTCTAAATAAACCAGCGAAGTTTCTGAACTCGACTCTAGTGCTTGCTGAGTGGAAATGATGTTCCATAGCAGTAAGCGAATTCCTCCGCTTAATGCAAGACTGTATCCTGGTTTACTTTGCTCAATCTCATCATAAAGCTGCTTAATAATAGGAAGAATTAGCTCATAATTTAAATAGGGTGAAATACGGCTTAATGGTTGGGTTTGATTTAAGAATAGATTTAGAAACATAATATTGCTCGGATCAAAATAGATATTCGGATCAAATTGCAAAACTAAGTATGTTAGCTTTTGTTGATAAGGTTTTATACAACGATGCGGCTCAAGACTGCCGAGAATACAAGCTTGATTACTGTGCAAGGTATAAGTATTATCAATCGTTTCAAGTTGCACATAGCCTTCTAACACGACCAGCAACTCCACCTCTTTATGCACATGCCAATCCCCTGTATGCGGAAGATTATGTTGAAGATACTTTTTTTCGTACATTTGAATGCGTAAGTAGGTATCAAGATAAGTAACAATTTCATGTAAAGCAGTCTCAGTAGTCTTCATAATAGGAGCGCTCCTTGCGTAGCGATAATATGACGAAATCGAGAGTATTTTATTCGGGATACAGCCTGTTTAATAGGCTCCACTCTCTTCTATACTTATCGTAAACGACGTAGAGGAGATGCACAAGAGATGAAGCATTTAGAACATAATCATGATGTGAGATTGCCGCAATGGGGACCGTTCTCCAAGAAATATACAGGAATATCCCATATCGCACATCCCAAAAAAGGGATTCGCTATGATTTAAGTGTGGTGCCAGGTTTTTATCGTCGCAAAATCGATGTTCCTTCTGTATTGTGGGAGTCTGGGTACCATCCTTGGGAAGCATCACCAAATTTAGAGTACTATGCTTTTCGCCATGAGCTGGAATGGAAAGACAAGCTTATTGCAGACATATCTTACAGTGAGATTTCAAACCAAGCTAGATTAATTCGTTGTCATTTTCAAAATAATACGGAAGCGGAGCAAAATGTAACGCTGCAATTGATTTCTTCCATTCATTATCCTCAAATCGGCAATCACAAGTCATTGCTTAAAATATGCGAGTTTACTGGTCCGCAGCAAAGTGATTTTTTAGATGCATTGCAATATAAAGAGTTAGCGTATACCAATTCAAGACCTTCAGATAATTTAGTTTATGATGGACTACTAAGAGGAGAACAGAGAGAACATGGGGCTACCTTTGGTTCAGTGATTGGTAAAGGTTTTGGCTCAACTTGCGGAGATAAGGTAGCTTATAACTGGAAAATTAACCATAGCTATGTTGATGCGACACTAATAATTCGCTATAAAGCTTTGAATACAGCAAGTATTCAACTCAATTTCAATAACTCTATCATAGAAGTGCTAACGTTAAATGCTTCAGGCGATGAATTTGCTAGTTTTGCATTAAACATTGGCAAGCTGGATAACCCCTCACTTTCATTAACGATAACCTCATTACAGGATGCTGCTTTTATGCTCGACAGTTTTGTAATCGCAGAAAATGATGAAATTGAACAAGTCGAATATAAAGAACTTCCATTTCAGTTTGAGCCAATAATTGAACAAGGACCTGTCAGACAAAGTGTAATCTTAAAATATGAAGATGCAGAGGACTATTACGGAATTGTATGGTCTTATGAGCATTATGATTTTCGCGAATATATTTCCGCAGAGTTGGACATAACTTTACGTTTTCGAGTAAATCATCACGGAGAGCCTAAATTTATTGGTAACGGGGAAGGGCATTATTACGATGTCATGTTAAAGCCTATTCCAATTGCACCGTTAAGTGAAAAGAAAGTATATGCTGCAGTAGTAAATGGTTCAAGGGAGCAAGTTAATAGTTTTCTAGAGCAATTTAGTTTAACTCCTAAGGCGTGTGAAAAAGTGTATGAAGCAGCAAAAGGTAAGCTTATTCCATTCGCAGCTTCTACATCAGGCTTAACTTATCGACTAGGACAGCAATTGATGCAAGCGACGTTAATGACCAATATTGTTTATCCTGTATATATTCAAAGAGATTATATTCGTCATTATACGCCGGGCAAGTGGTGGGATTCCTTATATACTTGGGATGCAGGCTTTATTGGCTTAGGTTTGCTTGAGCTTGATGTTGATAAGGCAATCGAAGTGCTTAACACCTATGTCACTGATCCAGGCAATGAGCATGCTGCCTACATTCATCATGGCAGTCCTGTTCCTGTGCAGCATTATTTATATTTAGAAATATGGAATCGAACACAAAATAAAGAGATGCTTAGCTTTTTCTATGAACGATTAAAGCAATATTATTTATTCCAAAGCGGACAGTTAGGCTCATCAACCTTTAATAAATTTAAATCAAATTTATTAACGAGCTGGGATTATTTCTATAATAGCGGTGGTTGGGATGACTATGCCCCGCAAGTATATGTTCATGCCGAGCAGCTAGGGGGAAGAACATCACCTGCCTCTGTTACAGCTCATGTAATTCGCATTGCAAAAATATTAAAAATGGCAGCGATCGAGCTGGAACAACAAGAGGATGTGTCATTGTACCAGCAAAATATTGAGATGTTTACACGTGCTTTAGAGGAATATTCATGGGATGAAACTTCAGGATATTACAGCTATGTTGTACACGATGAATTAGGCAATCCTAGCTATCAGTTAAAGCATGAATCAGGAGAAAACTACAATCAAGGCTTTGATGGGATTTATCCATTAGTTGCGGGAATATGCGATGAGGAAAAAGAAGTTATTCTTCTTGAACATATGATGAGTGAACAGGAAATTCGCAGTCCAATCGGCTTAACAGCGATTAGTCAAAAGGCTCCTTATTACCGGATTGATGGTTATTGGAATGGAGCAGTATGGTTCTCTCATCAATGGTTTTTCTGGAAGACATTGCTTTCCTTGGGCAGAGGCGATGAAGCATTTTTAATCGCGCAAACTGCGCTAGATTTGTGGAAAAAAGAAACGGAGCTCTCCTATAACTGTATGGAGCATTTTATTATTGCTTCTGGTCGCGGAGCGGGTTGGCATCAATTTGGTGCTTTGTCTGCCCCAGTACTAAATTGGTTTAAGAGTTACTATGTACCAGGGACAATTACAACTGGCTACGATGTGTGGGTGACAGAGCAAACATTCAGTGAAAATCACGATCATCTTCAACTATGTTATAACTATTATAATGACAAAACTAGCGGCACTTATCTCTTTATCATTCATATGGCAGAAGGGCATACTTATCAAGTGGTATTGAACGGTGAAGCCATTGAAGCTAAAGAAAGACATAGCGGATTATTGGAAGTTTCGATTCCATGCGTAATTACTGAAGGGAAATTAGAGATTAAATGTCTCAAATAAGATGATTTTATGTAATAAAATCTAACATATAATTCAAATAACAAGTCAATCTAACAAGTTGACTTGTTATTTTTTTATGTTTTTAAAGTAAAATCAAAAAAACACAAGGTTTATTCGTTAAAACCATGTTAGATTTTATAACGTTTAATTATAATTGAGCTATCAAACGGAAAGTAAAACTTGCATTCACAGAGAAAACAGAAGGTTGGTGATGAACTTGGAGGCAACAAAAGCTATTCGTGTTAAGGCAAAAGCTAGTGTGAAGGCAGAAGAGGAAGTAAAGAAAAAGTCCCATTTTGTTAAGCATTGGGAAATTTACTCAATGGTTATACCCGGTGTATTGTTCTTTATCGTTTTTAAGTATGTACCAATGCTAGGTTCGATTATTGCTTTCCAAGATTATAACGTTTTTCAGGGGTTCCTTGGAAGTAAATTTGTAGGATTTAAGCATTTTGAGAATTTGTTTGCTTATCCTGAGTTTTATCGAATGTTCAAAAATACTATGCTGATTAGTTTTTATCAACTGATTGTAGGTTTTCCGGCACCATTAATTCTTGCTTTATTACTAAATGAGGTATTGAAAAATAAAGTTAAACGTGTCATTCAAACGATCGTTTATTTACCTCACTTCTTATCATGGGTTATTGTTGGCGGTTTGATTATTAACATGCTATCGCCAAGCTCTGGTATTGTAAATGCGATTCTTGCAAAGTTTGGAATAGAGCCAATCTTCTTTATGCAAGAGCCGTCCTATTTCCGCAGTATTGTCGTATCATCAGGTGTTTGGAAGGAAATCGGCTGGGGGACTATCGTATATTTGGCAGCTTTAGCAGGGATTAATCCAGATTTATATGAGTCAGCACAAATTGATGGTGCAGGCAAGTTTAGACAAGCGATCAGTATCACTCTCCCAAGTTTATTGCCAACGATTATGGTGCTCCTATTACTGAAAATTGGTAGCATGCTAGATTTGGGATTTGAGCATATTTATATTCTGTTAAATCCGTTAGTGCTTGAAACTGGTGAAATTTTAGATACTTATATTTACCGTGTAGGTTTATTAGGCGGTCAATATAGCTATACAACGGCAATTGGATTATTCAAAGCAGTCATTGGCTTAGTGTTAGTTGTTGGGGCAAATACGATTAGTAAAAAAACAACAGGAAATTCAATCTACTAAGTCTATTAATGCAGGAGAGGAGGGGCTTAAATGAAAATTAAAGTGAGTTTAGAGCGAAAAATCTTTAACGTCTTTAACTATACGATTTTATTTCTGGTTGCAGCCTCAATGATCTTCCCATTTTTGAATATTATTGCAGGTTCCTTTAGTGGTGGCAGTGCGATATTAGCGAATAAAGTTACGATTTTTCCAGTGGATTTTACATTGGAAAATTATATAGGCGTCTTTACCAACAAAGGGATATGGAGAGCATTCGGTATTTCAGTCTTTGTCACTATATTAGGGACAGTAGTTAGTTTGTTCTTCACTTCAATGATGGCATATGGCTTATCTCGTCAAGAATTAAAGGGACGCGGAATTATTTTGAAACTGGTTGTATTTACACTAATATTTCAAATTCCAGTTATCCCAAGCTTCCTTGTTATTAAAGAGCTAGGCCTAATTAACACATTATGGTCATTAATTATTCCATCAGCCATTAGCGCTTATAACTTAATTATTATGGTCTCATTCTTCAGAAATTTAGAGCCAGAAATTCTCGAAGCAGCAAGAATAGATGGATGTCGTGAATACGCCGTATTTTGGAAAATGGTATTGCCTTTATCTAAAGCTTCACTAAGTACGATTGGCTTGTTTTACGCAGTGAGTCTTTGGAATGGATACTATAACGCGATTATGTACATTCGCGATAGCAATCTATACACCTTACAAGTTAAGTTAAGACAATTGCTTGAAGGTGGAGACGTTGAGGAAATGATGCAGCGTGCAGCCTTCTCTATGCAATCAATGGAAGGGGTCAGAATGGCGACGATTATTTTCTCTACACTACCAATCTTGTTGATTTACCCGTTTATTCAACGCTACTTTGAAAAAGGTTCAATGATCGGGTCCGTCAAAGGATAAATAAAAAAAGAAGAATAGGAGATGAGAGTATGGAGAGATTTAAAAGTACAAAGCTAATGTTAGTTTCTGCAGTGATGTTAGGATTATTAAGTGCTTGCGGTAATGGTAATGATGCTGGAACTTCTTCTAGTTCGGGAAGTGGTGAAGCGTCTGAAGTAAAGCCTGTTTCTTTTACAGTTGCTAAAAGTACATCCGGCTATCCTTACATTGAGGGACAATCAGACATTAATGAAGATAAATATATGAAAAAGCTAGAGGAACTAACAGGTGTTGATCTAGATGTAGAACTGCTTCCTCACTCCGAATTCGAGCAAAAACTCCAACTAATGTTTGCAAGTGGCGATTTGCCAGATTTAATTGAAACGAATGGGATTAATAGCTCAAGTATTAGCGCTGCTGTAGATGCAGGGGTCATTATTCCGTTAAATGATTTAATTGATCAATATGCACCAAATATGAAAAAGGCTTTATCTGAGGAAGAATGGAAATACGGAACCATCAGTAAGGATGGAGTGATTTACGGAATACCGACATTAGAGGCTGCTCCACACGGCGTAAATGCTTTCGTTCGCAAAGATTGGTTAGATAAACTAGGCTTAGAAGCTCCAACAACATTAGATGAATTTGTTGAAATGCTAAAAGCTTTCCGCGACCAAGATCCAAACGGTAATGGTAAACAAGATGAAATTCCTTTCTCTGGTCGTGAAAACTTTAAATCTAGCGATATTTTCTTTGGTGCTTACGGTGTAAACCCAGAAGCGTGGACATTTACAAATGGTGAGCTAGTGCCTAACTTTACGTTACCTGCTATGAAAGATGCTTTAGCTTTCTATAAAATGCTCTATGATGAAAAACTATTTGATAATGAATCTTTTGTGCAACAAGGCAAAGACTGGGATTCTAAAATTCGCGGACAAGGTGTAGTAGGTTTCTGGCAACATTCTAGTACTGAGGCTCAATTATGGGATACTGAAGTTAAAGCAAATAATCCAGGTGCATCTGTTATTCCGATTGCTGCTCCAGTTGGTCCAGAAGGTTATAGCGGTGGAGTAGTTCGTTCTAGAATTGCCAACAATACTTGGGTTATTACAAAAAATGCTGAAAATCCAGAAGCAATTATTAAATTCCTAGATTTCTTCTTTACTGAAGAAGGTTTAGAATTTACAACTTACGGTATTGAAGGTGAAACTTATACAAAAGCTGATGGGAAATACGACTATAAATACCCTGAATCTTCAAGCGAAATTGAGGAAGAAATGGCAAGACAAGATTGGTACAAATTCACTGGTCCTTCATACTTAGATAACGAAGAGTATATGAACAATAAACCGGATAATGAGCTTATCGTTGCTGGACTTGAAATTGCTAAACAAGAGGGTATTGTTAATGACGGTGCTGGGATGCCAGTAATGCCAACATTAAGCTCCAGACCTGAGCTAGAGTATAAAGGACTATGGATGGAGTATGCAGCAAAAGTTATTACAGGCAAAGAAAGTGTTGATACTTTTGATGACTTTGTTGCAGATTGGAAAGCACGCGGTGGTGCTGATCTTATTAAAGAAGCTACTGAATGGTACAATTCTACGCATTAATTATAGAGATAGAGGATATTATTCCATACGGAATAATATCCTTCCTCTTTTTATTGCACTTATATACTAAACGTAAAGAGGAAATATTATGGGCAACAATATGAATGGCATGATATTTAAACTGCGAGGATTATATTTAGCGATTGGTTTAGCTGGCGGTGTAATGGCACCTTATTTAGCTTCTATGTTTATGAATCATGGGATTACAGGAGCGCAAATTGGGCTTATTATGGCTGTAGGGAAAATCGCCTCGATGATTATACAGCCTTTTTGGGGAATGCTGGTAGACAAATCAGGGAAAACAAAGCTTGTTTTACTGTTAAGCCTAGGTGTCCCTGCAATGCTTGCATATTTTTATAATTTGCCTTGGTTTACGGCAATTATTATCGTTTACACCCTTTCAACCGTTTTTCAAGCCACACAATCTCCAATTTCTGATTCTTATGCGGTGCATGCTGCGAAAATGGCAAATAAGAGCTATGGCTCAATAAGATGCTTAGGCAGCTTGGGCAATGCATTAGGCTCATATATTGGCGGTCTATATGTACAGATCTTTTCATTATCGACATTGTGGATACCATTTATGCTGCTTAATAGCTTAGGTTTACTGGCCATTGTAACGTTGCCGCCAAACACAGAAAGAAAAGCAAAGGCAGGTTCCTTTAAGAAAGGATTAAAACAATTATTTACGAATAAAATGTTTGTCTTTTTTTTAATTGGGGCATTTTTAATTAACCAAACATTAACAGCCTTTAATACGTATTTTGTAGTAGCCTTTGAAGATATAGGCGGCTCATATGCATTATCAGGCATAGCGTTGCTATTGGCATCATTAACAAATATTCCGTCCATGCTAGTCGCTTCAAATTTAATTAAAAAGTACGGATTGCAGATGATGCTGCTCGTTGCCGCGGCTGCCTACATTTTGCGCTGGGTTATTCAATGGATATTCCCTATCCCAATGGTAGTTGTTGGCGTACAAGTGTTGCATGGTTTATCGTTTGGTTTCTTCTATGTAGCTGCAGTAGAATATGTAGCAGAAGTGTCAGGACCTACAATGAAAGCGACTGGACAAAGTGTATTTACAATGATCTTTAGCGGACTAGGAGGCATTGTAGGGAATCTGTTAAATGGTTATCTGTTAGATTTTGGCGGCCCAAGTTATATGTATGCGGCTTGCAGCTTAAGCGCGATTATTGGCACTGTATTTTTATCTTTAGTTGTATTAGAAAAATGGAAAAGTAAGGCTAAGGAAGCAAATGGAACTGTAAAGTTATCGGTATAATGTTGTAATTAATTGGAGTAAAAACTGAATTTTAGCAGGGTATACCATTGAAAATGATGTACCCTGCTTTTTTATTTATCATTAAAGACGAATGTTTATTAATATTTTTTCTAAAATGTACGTAAATAATAAAAAAATTATCTAAAAATAACGTTGAAAGTGGTTATTTTGTAAAAAATACATTGTAAATGTGAACGTTGTTCTATAATATTGTTCAAAATAAACAAAACTAAATTGTTTATTTTGTGATGAATTGGAAACGGAGGAAATGATATGTTACACAAAATTAAGAACAGGCAACTTCCTCGATTTAAGTTTCGAGCTAATTCGGCAGCGAAATTCATGATGCTGTCAGTTAGTTTATTGATGCTGTTAATTGCGGGATGCAGCCAACAAAATGAAAAGCTAAAAACAGAATCACCAGAAAATGAGGTTGAACTGAAATTCATTTGGTGGGGGAATGATGCGCGTAAGGACATTACTGAGCAAGTCATCGCCTTATATGAATCTCAAAATCCTCATGTAACGATTCAAACTGAAGTGGTGTCTGGTACAGAACAAATGGCTAAGAAGCTGGCAATTTATACAGCAAGGCAAGAAATGCCGGATATTATTCAGGCTGATTACAATTTTGTATTTAACTATATAAAACGAGATTTACTTGAACCATATGATGGTTATGTAGGGGAAGAGCTCCAGCTTTCTAATATTGATGCTAAATATTTAGAATCTGCATACTGGCAGGATAAGCTCTATGCCATTCCGATGGGAGTTAACTCTCAGGCTTTTGCTTATAATGAGGATTATTTTAAAAAGGCGGGAGTAGCTGTTCCTGAAGGCAGTTATTCATTGGACGAATTTGATCAGATGCTAAAAAAACTAAAGGAAGCATCTACAAGAGAGGATTTTTATCCGCTTGGTAATATGATTGATATGATCTATTTTTTTAGAGCGTACGGTGCCTCGATATATAACCAAGCTGGTGATGGATTAGGCTTT
Organism: Paenibacillus sp. plas6; assembly: GCF_057221655.1. Lineage (NCBI taxonomy): Bacteria > Bacillati > Bacillota > Bacilli > Caryophanales > Paenibacillaceae > Paenibacillus > Paenibacillus sp. plas6. The sequence continues at coordinate 2,793,381 of NZ_CM170151.1, forward strand.
GAAGATGATAGCATAATGAGTACTTATTTAAACTTGCAAAAAAAGTGGATGGATGAAGGGATATTACGTCCTGATTTATCAACAGCGAGCGTAAATGATCAGCATCCGTTAATTACAGGTGAAACAGCGATCTATTCTGTTTCGACGAATAATGTAGCTTCACTAAATAAACTTACAAATGATCATATTAAATTATTAAATTATCCAACAATTAAAGAGGGAGAGATCGGAAATTATATTAAACCTTCAATGTTTTTAACGGTATCTTCCTACTCTAAGCATAAGCAAGAAGCAGTGAAGTTTGTTAACTATTTGACAAACAGTATTGAAGCAAATGAAATTCTAAACGGAGAACGCGGCGTACCGATTTCAAGTGCTGTAAGTGAGCATTTGCTTAGTAAATTGGATGATTCAAGTGCCTTGCAATACGATTATATTAATCAGTTATTAAGTAATTCTAAACCAATCGATCCGCCAAACCCTACAAATCATGTTGTAGTCAATCAAGCTTATGAGAATATACGAAATAACGTATTAGCAGGAAAGATAACGCCTGATGAAGGGGCAAAGCAATATCGTGAGCAAGCGACATCATACTTATCGAACAAGTAGAGTGGTTAAATATGAGATTACTTAATAAAGCTACCATTAAGATGAAATTAGGGTTAGGTTTTGGTATTTTAATCTTTATGCTTTTGCTCGTTTCGCTTATAATATTAACCAGTCGTATACGGATTTAATTAATAATGAATCTAAGCTTGTGCAGCAATTAAAGGATATGACGATCTCGATTGAAAATCAGGAATCTGAGCTAATGGCCTATCTAGCTACTGCTGAAGAAGAAAGTCTAGAGTCATTAAGTCAAGCGCAAAATAAATTTCGACAGCATTTTAATGAGGCTAATCAATTGATTGCCGATCGAGATGAAAAGCAGATTATACTAGGGTTGGAATTGCTACAAGCACAATTTGCAAGTGCAGCGATCAATATGATTGAAGCAAAAAAACAAGATGATACTGAAAAGTATACCAAGATTATTGGAGAGCAATCAGAGGTTATTTCTACATTTATCGACGTCGCTAATTCATTTTCTGAGAAAAAGCAACAGCATATGGATGAAGTGAAAGACGATACTTTTGCGTGTGTGACCTCTTTGCAAAATATGCTTATAGTTATCGCAGTTATAGCTATTATGATCGGTGCTTTTGCTGCGTTTTACATGAGCAGAATTATCTCTAAGCCGTTAAAGCAACTGAAAGATGCAGCAATTAAAATTGCTAGCGGTAACTTAGAGGTTACGGAGCTTAATATTAAAAATAAGGATGAAATCGCAGAGGTTGCTGATGCATTTGTTCAGATGCGAAGCAATTTAAGAAAAATTATTTCTGATGTGGGCAGCAATGCTGAGCAATTATCTGCATCGTCTGAGGAATTAAATGCTAGTGCCGAGCAATCAGGACAAGCTTCAGAGCATGTGGCAATTATATCAGAAAAACTGTCTTCAGGCAGTGAGCTGCAAGTGTCAAAAGTAGCAGATGGCGTTGAATTAGTTCAAACGATGCAGCATGATTCTAATGGAATATTGCAAAGTTCTACAGAGGTTATGCAATCGGCTAAAACGGCTTCTGAACTAGCAGAGCAAGGCAATGATGCTGTAAAAGCGGCTATCCATCAAATGAATAATGTTCAGGTTAGTGTTAATGATATTACGAATGTTGTAACGAATTTAGGCAATCGTATGACGCAAATTGATGAAATTATTAAAATCATTACTGATATTGCCGGACAAACTAACTTGCTTTAAATGCGGCAATAGAGGCTGCTCGCGCAGGGGAACAAGGCAGAGGTTTTGCTGTTGTTGCTAATGAGGTGCGTAAGCTGGCTAATCAAACGACAGAAGCTGGTAAGCAAGTTTCTAATGTTTTAAGTGTGCTCCAGAAAGAAGCGAAACGTTCCGTAGATATGGTTGTGAAGGGTGAAAAAGAAATTTTGCAAGGGATTGAAGTTGTTAATGTTGCAGGAAAATCATTTACTGAAATTGAAAAGTCCGTTGCGACAGTTTATGAGCAAATTTCTGATGTGTTAGCGCGTTCTCAACATATGGCTAAAGGAACAGAGTCTTTAGTTAGTACATTTGATGGAATACGTGAAGTAAGTTTTGTAACGGCTGAAGGTGCGAGCAGCGTATCTGCTGCGACAGAGGAGCAATTGGCTAGTATGGAAGAAATTAATGCCGCTTCAAAAGAATTAGCGGCGCTTGCCCAAAATTTGCAGGAAAGTATCGCTCTCTTTAAACTATAGAAAATAATTGACTTGATAAGCGATGTGCAGCTGATATCAAAACTCCGAGCATTCTGAACTAGAGCTCGGAGTTTTGTTTTAAAATTGGAATGGCAAAGATAAATTTACTGCCGTTTCATTGTAACTAAGATATTGTTTTCTTAAATTCTGTAGGTGACACGTTAAATTTCTTCTTAAATGCTTTCGCAAAATGAGGATAATCGTGATAGCCGACTTGAAAACAAACATCAATTGCTTTTACTAATGGATCAGTTAGTCGTTCTTTTGCTTGCAGTAAGCGATATTCGATTAAATATTGAGAAAAGGTCATTCCTGTATTTTGTTTAAATAAGCGGCTGAAATGAGCTGGTGACATATTTATATGATTAGCAACCATTGGTAAACTTAAATTATAATCCTGATAATGCTCCGAGAGGAATTGAATTGCTTCGTTAATAAGCTTCGAGTAACCTAAATTTCGTTTTTGGCGAATTAGATCGCATAAGCTTGTGATCGTATCATTTAATTGCTGCATTAATTGCTGATGAGTGCCTGTCCATTTGCGCTCAAGTGCCTCTTTCAAGTCAATTTGATTTTGGCTAATTTTTGCAAGTTCTTCGTCCAATAATACGATAAAATCGTAATAAATTTGCGCTAAACTATAATTTTGCTGTTCCTGCAAAGCAGACTCGGCGAATTGATGAAATTCTGCCAATTGCTTTGTTATCTCCTCCTGCTGTAACGACCAAACAGAATGGATGAGCTGCTGAGCGAGCGTTAAAATTTTAGGAATGGACTTGCTGCGCTGTTTTAGTTCCTCGTCTTTTTCCTTCCATTCCTCCTGTAATTGATAGAGTGTTGACTGAACCTTCTCCTGCTTAATTGGCTTTAGCCAATAGTCGTACACGCGGTATTGCAAAGCGGTTTGTGCATATTCAAAATCGTTATATCCCGACAAAATAATAATGTCGATAACTTCCTTGCGATTTTTAATTTCTTTTATAAGCTCGAAGCCGTCCATAATCGGCATATTAATATCGGTAATTATTAAATCAGGCGCAGTCGTGTTTATGACCTCTAATGCCTCCTGACCGTTGTCAACACAGCCGATAATTTGAAAAGGCAACTCCATCCGTTCGATGATTTTAGCTAAGCTTAGTTTGATAAAATGCTCATCATCTACAATCAAGATTGATTTCATCTGCATTTACCTCGCTTCCGAATAGGGTAGAAGGATTTGTGTTTTAGTGCCTGAACTATCTGAATGTATAATGTGTAAGCCGAATGGATAGCCGAATGATAATCTAATACGGCGATGTACGTTCCATATGCCAATGCTTTTTTTATTTGTAGCAGGCGGAGTATTGATTTCTGCAGCCGCAAAACTAGTATTGTAATGTGTTCGTTTTTCAGGAGGCATTCCTCCGCCCTTGTCTGAAATAATAATTTGACATGCATGATTTGTTGTTTGTTTAATTGAAATGCCAATATACGTCGGTTTAAGTTTATGTTTCTCATAGCCATGAATAAAGCAATTTTCAATAATAGGCTGCAAAATTAATCTTAATGCATCATAATGCGCTAAAATGCTGGAATCAGCGTCGATATCAATTGTAATAAACGGAAATCGTTGCTTTTGGATTTCGAGATACCGAATCGTATGTTCTAACTCTTCCTGCAATGTTATTTTTTCATTTAAATCACTAATGCTATATCTAAATATATCAGCAAGATTGGTCGTCATGTGACTGATCTCGGGCTGATCAGCTAAAATAGCTTGGGAGTTAATAATCTCTAAAGTGTTATATAAAAAATGAGGATTGATTTGAGCGTGTAATGCTTCAAGCTCAGAATTAATGCTGCGTAATTCCAATTCTTTTTCTTTTAACTGAGCATGTTTAACTTGTTGCATTAGTCTTTGGATGTTGCTAACCATATGGTTAAAGCTGTGATTCAGTCGTCCAAATTCATCATTGCGATGTGTGGGTGCTTTAATGCTAAAGTTCCCTTTCTCTGCTTCAGACATGTAGTTTTGCAGGTTGCGTACAGATTTTGAAATATATATCGTAAAGGCGCTGATAAAGATTAGTGCTGAGATCACAATGATTGTAATGGCGTACATACTAAAGTTTCTAACGATATTAGTAGCCGTCATCAATTCTTGGAGCGGGACTTGAGAAATCATCGTCCATTGCGTTTTTGGCGAGCGGTTAAAAACATACAATTGCTCGTTTACTTCAACATATCCGTTATTTTTATCGCTAAATAATGACAGTGTTTCGGATGGTGCAGTTGTGCCGATTAGTTCTTTGTTTGGATGATAGACAATTTGTCCGCTTTCATTAACTAACCAAATGAACCCGCTGTTTCCTAGAGGAACTCTGTTTAAAATGTTTACAATATCGTTTAATCGGAGCTGAATGACAAGCATTCCTTTTGAAAGATAAGTGTTTGCATCGATAAATCGACGGAGAATTGTAATAACTGGCAAGGTGTCTACGTAAGTGATGTCAACAATCTTGTAATTTTTATCATTAGGCAGGATTCTATTATACTTATCGAATAGCTCCAAATTGCTATATCCGCCTTGTTGTGAAAGATAAATATTGTTTGAAGAAATAATTGCAATGCTATATATATCAGGTCTGCTAAACGTTAAATTGGCGAGTAATTCATCTTGAATTTTTTTTGTAATGACATATCGCTCATAATTTTGCGATGGCTCGATTGAAAGGAAAGTTCGTACATCTGGATGAAGAATTAAAGGATAGGTCGTATTTTCTAAAGTTAAAAAGTAATTATCGAGCTCACCGTTTATTTGTTTGACGAGCTGAGTGTTTGAAATAATTGCATTTTTTTTAATTTCAGAGGTTGATTTTTCATACCATATAATACCCATGAGAAAAAAGGGGACACAAATGACAACAATAATTAAGGATATAAGTTTACTTTGGATAGTTTGTATAAACTTAAAGTTTTTCATTGTGATTACCACCAGTTATGTTATGGAATGAATACATCACTTCTGAAATTGCAGATAAACATCACTATATACGTAAGATAACATTACATGAAATATTAATCAACTCTTTTGTAGGAGTCTGTACTAGCGGTAGAAACGGATGGGAGTAAGGTGTCCGCATAAAAATATAATAAAATATAACATAAGGAATTAATTTTATCTAACATCATTATTATGCTTTAATTAACAATAGCATCACGTTATTAAATTCTTTCTAGGGTTCCGTTCAATTTAGGTTGAAGACTGGTTCAAGAGAAAGAGTATAGCATATGTGCTATATACACGGAGGGATAAAAACCCGAGAGAACTTACCTACGTTCTCTCGGGTCTTCTAATCTTTGGCGGCGCTATCCAAGCTTGTGAGCCGTCTTTTTTTTATTAATAGAGGAAGTGATTACGGTTTTGAGCTAACTGTCCATTCCTTTAGAGAGGAAAATTTTACGAAAGCCGTACCAGTTAATATGGCCAAACAGCTTCATAAAAATCGGCACTAAAATTGTACGAATAATAAAGGCGTCAATAAGAATTGCAAAAGCTAAGCCAACCCCTAATTCCTGCACAAGTTGAAAATCTGCAAAAAGAAATACGCCAAAGACGACAATCATAATCGAGGCAGCGCCTGTTACCATCCCGGCTGTTGTTACAATACCGTCGGTGACGCTTTGCATATGTTTGTTCGTCTTATCATATCTCTCCTTCATTCTTGAGATTAAGATAACCTCATAATCCATGCTTAGTCCGAACAGTAATACAAACAATGTTAATGGCGTGTTGACGCTTAACGGAATAGCCTCTGCTCCAGGCATATAGCCGTATTGATACATGAGGACAATAAAGCCCATTGATGCCGTAGTAACAATTCCATTCATCAGAATTGCTTTTAAAGGAATGAGCACTGATCTAAATGCGATATAGAGCAGAATATAGGTCAAAATGACGACCAGTAAAACGACATACGGTAAGTTAGAAATAATTTCTTCATCATAATCTAGTCCGATTGCGGTTTCTCCTGTGACTCTGCCAACAAAGCCGCTGCTAATTTGTGGTAAAATTTCATCGCGAATTTGGCGAACAAGACTTCTTGTTTCATCTGAATTGGCATGTGTATCAGGTGCAATTCGCAGCATGGTAGATTTCCCGTCCTTGCTAATTAATTGCTGCAGCTGATACTTCACTTGCTCAGGCTGCTCTTCAATTGCTTGATAAGCTTGTTCCCAATAGGCAGCGGGAGTTTGATTAGTAATCAGCGAATGAATGCCTGTCACTTCTTTCACATGAGGTAAATTAGCAATCAGTGCTGACAGGCGTTCGATTTCTGCAACAGAATCGGAGGCAAATACATTTTGCTCATTGGTTTGTGTAAGCAGTAGCTGCACAGGGAACACGCTGCCGTTATCTATATGCTCCATCAGATAATCCATTCCCACTCTTGATTCTGTTTTCTCTGGAAGCTCGTGGTAAGCAGCAACTGGCAATTGCATCTTAAGCTGCAGGAAAGGAATGGAGCACAACAATAAAGGAATAAGGGCAGCAATAAGAGAAATAACAGGGCGCTTTAATACCCAATCTATAAGCTTACGCCAAACAAGTGGGTTGTCCTGTTCGGATTTTCTTTTCGTATCGAAACGAAGCCAATCGATTTTCTTTCCGATGATCATTAGGAGTGCTGGCAGTAAGGTGAGTGATACGATAATTGAAGCAATAACGACAATGCTGCCACCAATCGCAATGGAGCGAGTAAAGGCAGTATCTGCAATTAATATTGAAATAACGGTTATTCCTACTGTTGTACCCGCATAAAAGACAGCCCGTCCAGAAGTTGCAATTGCTTCAATTACGGCAGATTTAACATCCATACCTTGGCTTAGTTGCTCGCGGAATCGTTTAATGATAAACAAGGCATAATCGATCGATACCCCTAAACCAAGCATTGTAATGATATTCGTTAATAGTGTGCTTAAGTTGGTAAATGAAGTAATAATTAATGCTGCCGACATGGATAATGATACAGAAAATACACCTAATAACACTGGAAGTATTGCTGCGATCGGAGAACGGAAAACAAATAGCAATAAAATAAAGACAATTGGTAAACCGATCAGCTCCACTTTTGATACATTTTTTTTAGCTAATTCACTAGCGTCAAGATTCATTCCAGGCGTGCCAGTAATGTAAATTTGAAACTGCTGCTCATTGTCGGCGAAATCTTGCTTGAGCGATCTTATAAATTCGCGTTCCTCGCGTGTACCCATATCTAACTCAGCAAAGATAAAGGCTTGATCATTCGTTTCATCCAGTAAGTTCAAATAAGGTGTTGAAAATGGGCTTTCAGTTTTGGTGACATGGCTGTTGGAGGTAAGCTGCTGTTCGATTTCCTCTGTGAATTGCTTAAATTCATCTGATGTAGCAGAAATTCCGTCACCCTCAATAACAATAATAAGACGATTTTGCGAAACATTACTGAACTGCTCACGAATGATTTCATTTGCAATGTTTGATTCGCTGCCCTCGATCTCAAGTGTGCCTCCGCCTAAGTGGTCGTTCAAGTGTGAGCCATACGAAAACGAGGCAATAATCAATACAAGCCAAATGACTAATATGGTTTTTGGATAGTTTGCAGTGAGTTTTCCGATTTTTTTAAACATCACATTCTCCTTTGGCGAGTCGTCAAGACATTAAGTAATATATGGAATTTATTGAATATAGTAATGATATAGTTTTATTTTATATGTGACAGAAGGTGAGTTTAGTACTGTAAGGTTAGTCCGCCAATTGATAAACCGGCAGATGTACCGCATAGCAGCAATTTATCGCCTCGCTGGATTCTATTACCTTTGATCAAATCATGAAGCAGCATTGGGATTGATGCGGCGATACAGTTGCCGTGTGTTTCGATATGGCAGGCGATTTGCGGTTCACGGAAACCGTATTTCTTAAAAATTTGGATACCGTGCATGCTTGTTTGATGAGGGATGACAAACTTTAATTCTTCTTGCTTGATTTTAGATTTCTTAAAGAAACTATCGAAAAATTTTGGTGCATATTGATTAGCTAATTTAAATACCTTTTTGCCATCCATTTGAAATACATTGTCGTATTGTGTCGTTCTTGGATCATTTGGATGTCTTAGAATTCCACCGCCAGGTACTTGAGTTAAATGATAACCTTTGCTGTATGTATTAAAGCAGAAATGGTCTACCCAGCTGGAACCATTATCTTCTTCGCGGGTTAGTACAACAGCAGCAGCACCGTCACCGAACAGACATCTAACCTCCTTTTGTGTAATCTTTAACGTAGGGCTTGGAGAATCCGCACTAATAATTAATATATTTTTATAAATTCCATTATGAATTAGGTTAGAGGCTACATACATGGCTAAAGGAAAGCTATAACAAGTGGTGTTTACATCGAAGCAGGGGATGCCTGAATCTTCCAGACCAAGCTCTCTTTGAAATAATGACGCAGCGCAAGGGATAGCTTGCAGAGGAGAGCCGGAAGCACCGATAATGCATTCAATATCATTTAGCGACAGTCCGCTGTCCTCCACTGCTTTTCTAGCTGCAGCTGTGCCGATTGTTAGTGCATTTTCTCCTTTTTCATAATCAACATAGTAGCGGCTTTTGATTCCTGTTGACTTCTCGATCCACCCTCTCGGTAAATCTAAATCTCTTTCTATTTCTTCGTTGTACACAACTCGTGAGCCGGTTTGTTTCCCAATTCCTTTAATTTTTGTTTTCAACATTGTTCGATCTCCCCTTAATTATTGATATAGTAGTTGTTCTTTTCTAGCATCTTATGAAAGAAAGTGTCGCTTTTGAATTGGAACTATTTTAATAAATATGGGAAATAATAGCATGAATATAAAAAATATGTCAATATTGATAAATCTGTATATATGTAATAATATGGATAGGAAGAGGCTGGGGTTATCAGCAAACTTTCGGAGGAAGTAAACGATGAATTATATTATGTCTTTTAATAGAATCGTTTCGAGCGACTTTTCTTTAGTTGGTGGCAAAGCAGCTAATTTAGCAGTCATGGTGCAAGCAAGTCTTCCAGTACCGCCTGGCTTTTGTCTGACAACGGAGGCTTATCGTCGCTTTATTGCGCACAACGATTTGCAGGGGGAAATTGAGTCATTGCTTCCGCCTTCAGGCAATCATGATTACGCTGCCTATGAAGAGGCTTCTGCAAAAATAAGAGATTTATTCCACCGCGGAAAAATTCCGCAAGAGATTATAGATGAACTGGAAGCTGCGTATACAGCTTTAATAGATAGTGATTTGTCAGATAACTACGTTGCTGTACGTTCATCGGCAACTGCTGAAGATTTACCTGATATGTCATTCGCAGGGCAACAAGATACATACTTGAATATTTTAGGGATGCCTTCTTTGCTTAGCTCCGTTGTTAAATGTTGGAGCAGCTTGTGGACAAGCCGGGCTATTAGTTATCGGGAAAAAAATAAAGTAAATCACAGTGATGTTGCTTTGGCAGTCGTTGTACAACAAATGATAGAAAGTGAGTCTTCTGGTGTTTTATTTACGGTAAACCCTCTGACAGGAAGACGAAGAGAAATCGTAATTGATGCGACCATTGGGCTGGGGGAAGCGTTAGTATCTGGTCAGGTTGAACCCGATCATTACGTTGTTGAACGGATACCGGAAACCATTACAAAGCGAATTTTAGGCTCAAAAGCTGTAAACATTCGTACTTGCAAGGACGGGGGTACCGTTCAACTTGCAGAGGACGGGTCAGAAGTTCAAGCATTAACTGATGCTCAAATTATTGAACTGGTGCGACTAAGCAAAAATATTGAGCAACTATTCCGTGCGCCTCAAGATATTGAGTGGGCATATGCTCAGGGAGAGTTTTACATATTGCAATCCAGAGCGATTACATCATTGTATCCTCTTCCGCAAAAAGATTGCTCTGCAAACGAGGAAAGTGAGGAAAAGGTTTGGTATTCGTTTGCCTCCTGGCAAGGGATGGTTGAGCCTTTTACACCTTTGGGACAAGATTTTATAAAATGCATTGCGGTTGGAGTTGCAAATCAACTGGGATTCCGAAAAGAACTTGCCACTCAGAATATTTTTGAAAGTGCGGGAGAACGATTATTTGTAAATATTACTCCGCTTATGAGAAGTAAAAACGGTCGAAAAATAATCCTCAAAGTATTATCTGAAATGGATTTGGACGCGCATTCTTCACTTCAAGAGCTTCAACAACATATGCACTTCAAAACTACTCAACGAAAAACAGAGACCTTTTTATTAGGGAGAGTAAAATTATTTTTCACGATTATTTCATTATTTGCTCAAGTTGTCCGTAATTTTCTTAATCCAACAACCTTCCATCAACGAATAATGAAAGAAATTGAGTTAGTCATAGATCGGTCTAAAAAAGAGAGTATGCGCAATATGACGCCGATTGAGCAGATTAGTTGGTCGGAATCTCTTACTGTCGAGCTTTCTCGTATATTACTTAAAACGCTGTTGCCTGGTACGTTATCAGGTCATTTGGCAATTCAGTCGTTAATGCGGCTTAGCGCTAAAGGAGTAGAAGAGCAGCGGGATGTGTTAGAGTTGACACGAAGTTTACCGCATAACGTAACGTCAGAGATGGATCTTGATTTATGGGGGGCTGCCTCTGAAATTAAAGGGAATAAAGCTGCTTATGCTGCATTTATTGAAAAAGATGGAGCACAGCTAGCTTTTGATTATCTCGAGCAGCGCTTTCCTGCGTCGATTCAAGCTAGAATTACTGCTTTTCTTGAGCAATATGGTGTGAGAGGGATAGCGGAAATTGATATTGGGCGGCAAAGATGGTCTGAAAATCCGACTCCTGTGATGCAAGTATTAAAAAGTTATTTGCAATTGGAAGAAACAACTTCTCCTATGGAAGTTTATCGAGAAGGTAAGAAGATAGCAGCGGAAGCTGAGTACAGACTTATTCAACGGATAAAGGTTAAACGTGGGAAACTAGCAGGTGCGCTTGCTAGATTTCTAGTAAAACGTGTTCGCTTTTTAGCAGGATTTAGAGAAACCCCTAAATTTACCGTAGTGCGTTTAATGGCAATAATCCGCTCTGCTTGGTTAGAACTAGGTGAGGTATTGAAGCAACGAGGAGTTTTGAATAGTAAGGACGATGTGTTTTATTTGCAGCTTTCGGAATTGAAGGGGCTGGTCACTCAAGTAGCTGATAGTCAAGAGGTTATGTCCATTATTGTTGAGCGTCGCGAAAAATATGAGCGAGAGCTAAGAAGAACAAGAGTGCCGCGTCTATTGTTCAGTGATGGGACGGCTGTATATACTGCACAGACATCTGCTTCGCCTCAAAATAATGCGATTGTTGGCAATCCTGTTTCTCCTGGCGTGGTGGAAGGGGTAATTCGGGTTGTTATCGATCCGCACAATGCAAAAATTGAGCCGGGTGAAATATTAGTTTGTCCTGCTACAGATCCAGCATGGACACCGCTGTTTCTCGTTGCAGGCGGATTAATAATGGAGATCGGCGGAATGATGACACATGGCTCGGTTGTTGCCAGAGAATACGGTATCCCAGCAGTTACAGGGATTAATCAAGCAACAGAAATATTTAAAAGCGGTCAACGGATTCGTTTGGATGGTTCAAGCGGACTTATTCAAATTTTATAATTCATGGAGGAGTCTATGGAATATGCTGTGGAAGTAGAGCAATTAGTAAAGAGTTATGGAGAGCGAACGGTTATTGATCAGTTGCAGTTTCGTGTGCCAAAGGGCAGCATCTTTGCTTTTCTTGGACCTAATGGTTCCGGCAAATCAACGACAATTCGTATGCTCTGCGGGGTTATAACGCCTACTTCGGGAAGCATTAAAGTGTTAGGACTAGATGCCACTAAAGAGATTGAGCAAGTGAGGCGGAAAATTGGGTATATGTCCCAACGCTTCAGCTTGTATGAAGATTTGACTGTAGAAGAAAATATAAACTTTTATGCAGGGGTTTACGGACTCCGTAACGATATTCGTCAAGCAAGAAAGTCAGAAATTTTGCAGATGGCAGGGCTGCTAGGCAGAGAAAAGCAGCTGGCAGGCACGCTGTCTGGAGGATGGAAACAACGCTTGGCGCTTGGGTGTGCCATTGTCCATCGGCCAGAGTTATTGATTTTAGATGAACCGACTGCAGGAGTAGATCCTGTTTCGCGAAAATTGTTTTGGGACATTATTTACCATTTGTCTAAACAAGGCATGACTGTTTTTGTCACAACTCATTATATGGATGAAGCTGAAAAATGCGATTATGTAGCATTTATTTTTGATGGGAAAATGATTGCCGATGTTCAAAGTCCGCAGCAACTGTTAAAGGCGGAAAATGAGCAATGTTTAGAGGATGTGTTTATTCGCTATGTAAGCGAGCATACTCATATGCCAGCTAATCATGTCTAGTACCCGCTGAAATGGGGGAAGTCAAAAATGAAAACCTATCTAATCAACTGGCGTCGCCTATTATCTGTTATAAAAAAAAGAGTTTCGCCAAATTATTCGTGATCCAGTAAGTCTGCGCGTGCCGCTTCTGCTTCCTGTATTTTGGATTATTTTGTTTGGATATGCGGTTAATTTTGAGGTTGAGCAACTACCGATTGCAATTGTTGATGAAAGCAAAACGACTTCTAGCGAGTCGTTAATTGAACGACTGCAGATGTTTGATGCTGTTCAAGTAGAGAGTTATGCAGAAAACAAGGATGAGCTGCTAAAGATGATTGATCGTGGTCAAGTAAAAGCTGGCATTTATATTCCAGCAGGCTATGGAGCGGTGAAAAATGAAGAAGACGCTCCTGTTATTTCCTTTTACATAGATGGATCGGAGGCAATTCCTGCCCAAACTGCACTGAATTTAAGTACACAAATCAACGAACGCTTGGCAGGAGAACTTTTAGAAGCAGGAGCGGGAAATCAACAACGCTTAACAGAGCAATCAACAATCCCGCAAGAGAGTCCACATGTAAAGCTTGAGCCGATCGTTCAATATAATCCGGAGATGAGTAAAACGGTATTTACGATACCTGGTCTTATCGGACTTGTCGTACAAAATATGACGATTATTTTATCGGCGTTTACGATTGTGCGTGAAAGAGAAAGAGGAACAATCGAGCAGTTGATTGTTACACCGATTAAACCGCAGGAGCTTATATTTGGTAAATTGCTGCCGTATGCTGTAATCGGTTATGCGGGATTTTTGTTTTGTTTATTCATTTGCTATACATTGTTTCAATTTCGTGTGACTGGTAATTTCGTTTTGCTGCTAAGTGTAACGCTGATTTTTGTTATTTGCTCTCTTTCAATTGGGATTGTTATTTCTTCGTTGGCTAAAACCCAATTACAAGCGTTGAATTATACATCAATGGTGCTTCTTCCTAGTGTATTATTATCAGGCTTTTTGTTTCCAAGAGATTCAATGCCGCTAGCTATTGAATTCATTAGCTATCTCATTCCGCTTACATATTTTGTTGAAATTATGAGAGACATATCAGTAAAAGGAGCAAATCTCTCTTTAGTATGGGAAAATACTGCCATTCTTATTGGGTTTACGCTTCTATTGCTGCTGCTTGCCAATAAGCGATTCAAAAAAAGTATGGATTAGTTTTAGCTTGAATATAGAACAATTTTCATAAAGTAATGAAGCAAGGTTGTCCAGTATGTCGGTAAAACCGACTGTGGGCAATCTTTTTTTTACGAAAAAAAACGGATAAGAATATTTAAATATAACATAAATATGTTAATTTATATAACACAAAATTTTGAATTTATTGAGTTTCGAAGACTAGTTAAATAGGAAAGTGAAAGTTAAACCACGAGTTCGCACGGATTCCAAGGGTTGAATTTTCTGAAAATAAGGATTCTTATTATATTTTTGTGGATTTTAATAGGTTTTCCCACATAAAAATGATTAAATTTCAATATTTTTTTTGGATTTCTGTTGACTTTCGATAATGTTAGTATTATGTTAATAAATATAACAAATAACAAACAACAAGAAGCCAAGAATTGAGGGGATGACCATTGTCAAAAGTTATTTACATTGTATTGGATGGACTAAGATATGATACTGCAGTGTCACAGCTAGGGTATGTATATCATTTAGTAGAAAAGTCAAAGGCAGCTCTTTATAAAGTGAAATCAGAGCTTCCGAGTTTGTCTAGACCATTATATGAAGTGCTGTTAACAGGTACACCTGCCTGGAAAAATGGTATCACCTGCAATCACATTGTGCGGTTATCTACACAGAAAAGTATTTTTCATGTCGCACGAGAAAATGGATTGACTACAGCCGCGGCTGCTTACTACTGGGTTAGTGAACTTTACAACTATGCTCCTTTCAATCATGTACTTCACCGAGAACAACACAATCCTAACAATCCAATTCAGCATGGTAAGTTTTATTTTGAAGATCATTATCCTGATACGCACTTATTTTTAGATGCAGAGTATTTAAGAAGAACGTATGATCCTGATTTGTTATATATCCATTCCATGAACATTGATGATACAGGTCATAAGTTTACTTCTGACTCAGCCGAATACCGAGGACAAGCCTTAAAGGTTGACAATATATTAGCAACGCTTTTACCTACTTGGATTGAAAATGACTACCATATTATTATTACCGCCGATCACGGTATGAATGAGGATGGACATCATGGAGGCACAGGTAATGGAGAAAGAGATGTACCGTTATTTATAATTAGTCCTTCAATTGAACCAGGCATTTATACAGATGAGTATGTACCTCAACTAGCACTTGCTCCATTTGTTTGCAAGTTGCTAAATGTAGAACCAACAAATGATATGACACCAATCGATTTTGCAAAGTAAGAAGTTAGGTGTTAATCAGTTGGATATATATTAAAGACAATTATAGGAGGGAAAACAATGCTTACAAAGAAACGCGGAAAAGGATTTTTAACAGTAATGTGTGTTGCATTAACAACAACAATGGTACTAGCAGGATGTGGAAACTCAAGCAGTAACTCAAATGGAAATTCAGGTTCCACTACAGGTTCTAATTCAGGTTCTAGTGCCAATGCAAGTGCATCAGTTGATGAAACAGCAGTACTTACTCTTGAAGAGCTAATTCCTCTAGCACAAGAAGAAGGAAAAGTAGTAAGTGTTGGTATGCCTGATTCTTGGGCGAACTGGAAGGATACTTGGGAAGATATAAATAGTAAATATGGTCTTGACCATACTGATACAGATATGTCGAGTGTAGATGAAATTAATAAATTTGCTGCAGAGAAAAATAACCCTACTGCTGATATAGGGGATGTTGGTATCGCATTTGGTGATATGGCTATAGCAAAAGGTGTTACACAACCTTATAAAACAGAATATTGGGATGAAATTCCAGATTGGGCGAAAGATGATGAAGGTCACTGGATGGTTGCTTACACAGGCTCAATTGCTTTCCTTTGTAATACAGAATTAGTAGACAAATGTCCGACAAGCTGGGCAGATATTGAAAACAATGGAGGTGCTTATAAGCTAGCGATTGGCGACGTTGCTACAGCAGCACAAGCGCAACATGCAATTCTAGCTGCTGCAATTGCATTTGGCGGAGATGAAAGCAATATTCAACCAGGTATTGATTATTTCAAACGTTTAGCTGAAAAAGACCTTCTTTCAAAAGTTGACGTAAAAGTTCCTAACTTCCAAAAGGGTGAAGTTACAGTAGCGGCATTGTGGGACTTTAACGCACTATCCTATCGTGAAGAAATTGGAACAGAGAAGTTTGAGGTTTCTATTCCAGAAGAGGGCAGCGTAATTAGCGGTTACGCAACAATTATTAATAAATATGCTCCGCATCCAAATGCAGCTAAACTTGCACGTGCTTATATTTTCAGTGATGAAGGTCAAATCAATCTTGCTAAAGGATTTGCACGTCCAATTCGTTCAAGTGTAGTTCTTCCTGAAGAAGTAGAGACAAAACTTATTCCGCTAGAGCAATATGAAAATGTTAAACCAATTAATGATTTCACAGTTTGGGAAAATACAGTGAAGGAGCTTAGTGCACTATGGCAAGAAGAGGTTCAAGTTCACATAAAATAATGCTTTTGCTGCTTCTACCATTCTGCTTGTGGGTAATTGCATTTCTAGTCTTGCCAGCAGCGGGAATGATTATCTCTAGTTTTCAAAATGACGGCGGCCAGGGGTTTACCCTTGGCCAGTACTCCAAAGTATTGTCACACCCGTTATATCAATCTGCGATTGTAAACAGCGTACTGCTATCGTTGTTTTCTAGTGTTGTAGGGATTATTATTGCGACAATTAGCGCATATGCCTTTACGACATTTTCACCTAAAGTGCGTGACGGGCTGCTTAACGTTTCTAACGTAATGACAAACTTTGCAGGTGTTCCGCTAGCGTTTGCTTTCATGATTATTTGGGGAGCTAACGGAATGTTTACACTAATCTTTAAAGAGATTGGATTATCGTTTTTAACCTTTGATCTTTACTCTTGGACAGGGTTAGCACTTGTATATATTTATTTCCAAATTCCAATGGGAATTATGCTAATCTACCCATCGTTATATGCAATTAAAACCGAGTGGAAAGAAGCTGCTGCACTGCTTGGTGCAGGTACATGGCAATTTTGGAAAAAGATCGGCATCCCGGTTTTGCTTCCAAGTATAGTAGGGACACTTAGTGTGCTTTTCGCAAATGCAATGGGTGCCTATGCAACTACTTATGCTTTAGTACTTCGTAACTTTAATTTGCTGCCTATTCAAATAGGTTCGCTAGTAAGCGGGGATGTATTCCCTCGCCAAGAGCTTGGCAGTGCAATGGCGATGGTATTGTTCGTAATTTTACTTATAGCTATGTTGATTAATGAGAAAATGCTGAAGCTTGCAAGGAAGGGGAACGAATGAAAACAAAAACGCATAAAAGAAAAATTGGTTTTAAGGCTTGGAATTTGGTTGTTGTCATTGCATTGTTTACATTTTTGCTTACTCCCTTGTTAGTTACTGCGCTGTTCTCTATAAGTGTGGAGTGGCAAAATACAATCTTGCCAGCAGGCTTAACATTAGATTGGTATAAAGAGTTATTTACTGATGAGCGATTTTTATGGGTAGTAGCGAGAACGTTAATTGTAGCAATTTTATCAGTGGTTATATCGTTAATTGTTATGATTCCTACTGTATTTATCGTTTCGGTTTATTTGCCGAATCTTGAAAAATATTTGAAAATCATTGTGCTCCTGCCGTTTGCATTGCCAGGTATTGTTGCAGCAGTAGGGTTAATCAAGCTATATTCTTCCGGTCCAATCGCAATATCAGGAACAATTTGGATATTGATAGGTATTTATTTTATTATCCTAATGCCTTTTATTTATCAAAGTATACGAAATTCATTGCGCTCTGTTAATGCGATTGAATTGATGGAGGTAGCTGAAATCCTTGGTGCAGGAAAGCTAAAAGGCTTTATACGTGTTATCATTCCTAATATTATGCCAGGAATCATTGTTGCTAGTTTATTGTCCCTCTCTACAATTTTCGGTGAATTTGTACTAGCGAATATGCTGGTTGGCGGTAGTTATGAGGTTGTACAGGTATATTTATTTAGAATGATATCTACAGATGGACATACCTCAAGTGCGACAATCATAACGTTCTACGTTGCAGTATTTATTCTTTACGCTATCGTGTTAAAAATCGGAAATATGAAGCCTAAAAAACAATCAGTAGGAGTTATAGAGGAGGAGACAGCATGAGCTTTGTGCAAATAGAGCATGTTTCAAAATACTATCACAAAAATAAGGTGCTTGATGAAGTTTCATTAACAATCAATGAAGGAGAATTTATTACTTTGCTTGGTCCCAGCGGTTGCGGAAAAAGTACATTGCTGCGAGCAATTGCTGGACTAAATGATATCGACGAAGGAGCAATCAAAGTAGGCGGGAAAGACATTACACCTTTGCCTCCAAAAAAACGCAATGTCGGAATGGTGTTTCAATCTTATGCACTATTTCCTAATATGACAGTGTATGACAACATCGCATTTGGTTTGAAGATGGATGGCTTAAACAAAAAGCAAATTGCCCCATTAGTAAACGAAATGATGGAAGTTATAGACTTAATCGGCAAAGAAAATCGTTATCCTAGCCAATTGTCCGGCGGTCAGCAGCAACGTGTTGCTTTGGCTAGAGCGCTTGTGAAAAAGCCGACAGTGCTTTTGCTTGACGAGCCGCTTAGTGCTTTGGATGCAAAAATCCGTCGAACACTGCGTAATGAAATTAGACGAATTCAACAACGACTAAATATGACAACCATATTTGTTACCCATGATCAGGAAGAAGCGTTATCGGTATCCGATCGAATCTATATTATGAATCATGGTACAGTCGAACAGGAAGGCTCACCAAACGAGATTTATAGCAATCCGAAAACAGAATTTGTAGCGAGATTTATCGGTAATTATAACGTGCTAAGCCGGGAGGAGGCAATATTAGCTGCAATAAATGGTATACCTGATGCAGGCAACATGTTTGCAATACGACCGGAAGCAATTCAAGTCTATAAATTGCAAGATTCTAATCAAGCAATTGACTATTCATGTATTGGAACAGTTTCTTTTATTACTGTTTTAGGTAATGTTATCAGATATGAGGTTGACGTTGCAGGACTTTCTATAAAAGTAGACCAATTAAATCAACAAGGATTGGAGCCTTTGAACGTTGGCTCGGCTGTAAAGCTAGTCATTCCTAAGGAAGAGTGGAAAAGTATAGAAAAATCAAATTAAGGTGAATGTAATGTCATTATCATATGAGAAAAGAAAAAAGAAAATACTCGAATATTTAAATCGAGAAGGAAAAGTTCAAGTTCATATATTAGCAGAGGAATTTGATGTTTCCACTGAAACGGTTCGTCGTGACTTGGAACGTCTAGGCAGTGAAGGAAAGCTGAAAAAAGTATACGGCGGAGCTGTTAAAGTTAGGGCTGATTCCTCTGAACTTCCATTTGACGAAAAGACACTGCTTCATGCATCTGAAAAGGCAGCTATCGGGAAGTTTGCTGCTTCATTAATTAAACAAGGCGATACCATTATGCTGGGAAATGGGACGACTGCGTTAGAGATTATTCGAAATTTAACAGATCGTACTGATGTAACTTTGGTTACACATTCAACTGCTGCTCTTTGGTTAGCATTTGAGGTTTTTCCAGGTCGTATCTTCTTCGTTGGCGGAGAGGTGAATAAGCATCAGAAATCTGCATCCGGTCCACTTGCAGAACTGACACTAAATCAACTAAGAGTGAATAAGGCGTTTATATCTGCTGGAGGGATTTCATTAGTTGATGGAATATCAGATTATGAGCTTTCCGAAGCGACAATCTCCCGAAAAATGATGGAGCGAGCAGATGAAACGATTTTCTTAGCAGACTCCTCGAAATTTGGCAAGCCAACTTTCGCAAATATTTGTTCATTGGACGATGTATATGCGATTGTAACAGACAGTAAGTGCAGTGATGAATGGAAAAATTATATGAGTGAGCGTGACATTACACTTTACATCGCAGACGAGGAGGCATAAACGTGAAAGTTGATTTTCATTTTCATCTTGAGGAAGGCCCATATTCATTTAAGTGGTTGGAGCGAACAGCAAAAGCATTGGAGGTAGTACCTGGCGAAATAAAACCGGATAGCGAAAGAAACACATTAGATTGGATTAAACATAAGGTGAAGCGATTAGAGCAAAGATTGGAGGAAGGTTGTTTCACCGAGCGTTGGTTAGAGGCATATTTTATTGAAGGTCAGAAAAAAGGTATTAAGAAATTTGGAATTGTCGATCATTTGTATCGCTTTAAGGAATTTCGAGGCTATTACGAAAAATATATATTAATGGATGATAGCAAGCTTGGAAAACTGCAAAGATATTGGTTTGATCGCGTGCAAATGTGCTCAATCGAGGATTTTATTGGGCTTGTGCGTCGAATGCAGCAAAAAGGCTTTCCAGTTGCTTTAGGTGTCGAGGCAGATTACTTTCCAGGTGGAGAAGAAGAATTAAAAGAGCTGCTATCTCAATATGAGTTCGATTATATTATTGGAAGTGTTCATTTTATTGATGGTTGGGGATTTGATAATCCGGAGGTACAGGATATTTTTAAAACAAAAGACTTAGTAGAACTGTATAAATATTCCTTTGAACATGTAAAAGCTGCTGCTAATTCTGGTTTATTTGATATTATTGCCCATCTTGATAACTTAAAAGTATTTAACTATCGTCCAGATGAAGCATTGTTAGTAGAGATGTATGATGATGTAGCAAGAACATTGAAGCAAGCAGGAGTAGCTTCAGAAATCAACACAGGACTAGCATATCGTTATCCAGTTAAGGAAATGTGCCCGAGTCCGACATTTTTGAGCAAGCTATATGAACATGGGGTTCCAATTACGTTAAGCTCTGATTCTCACTATCCAGATGATATTGGCACGATGTTGGATGAGGCTGCTGATCTAGCGAAAAGAACTGGCTATAAAGAAATAGTTTATTTTGATAAACGTCAAAGATACTTTTGTTCGCTAGAGGATTAGCAATGAATCCGGGAATGGTGATTACACCGGGCATATGGGAAATTAGCCCAACAGAGTTAACGCTTCGCATTGTCTTTGCGCTAGTAATTGGCGGCTTGATTGGTCTTGAAAGAGAATGGGGCGATCATGCAGCGGGATTTCGTACGCATATATTAGTTTGCTTAGGTTCTGCCCTTATTATGTTGTTATCGATTTATGGTTTTAGTGAGTTTGCTTATGAAGCTAATGTGCGAATGGACCCTGCTCGTTTGGCAGCACAAGTCATTAGCGGCATTGGTTTTCTCGGAGCTGGCACGATTATTCGCAATGGAATGTCGATTTCGGGTCTTACGACAGCCGCTTCATTATGGGTTGTGGCAGCTTTAGGTTTAGCTGTAGGAGCGGGATTTTACTACGGAGCTTTTTTAACGGCTTTACTTGTATTAATTAATCTGTTTGTCCTGAATAAGTTTGAAAAATATTTAGTTAGAAAAAGAAAAGAGCTGGAAGTTACATTAAGTATGGCAGATTCCCCAGGTAAGTTGCAACTTGTACTATCTCAATTCGAATATTATGGAGCCAGTGTACTTCATATATCAACTTGCCAAAAGCAACAATGTAATGATGAAGATGAAAAGCTCTTACATTTAATGATAAAAATAAAACTCAGAAAATTCAGAAAAATACCATATCTGTTCGATGATCTTCGTAAAATAGAAGGTATTTGTAATTTAGATATAAAGCCATTTGAAAGCAAATTTAAAAGTGATGGATTAACGAGTCAGCTGCATTTATGAGTATATTTTCAAAAGACAGGAGGTAAATTATGAAGCTTAAAACAACTGTGCTTGGTCAAACTTATCAATTTAAAAATTTGAAGGAGGTTATGGCCAAAGCTAATGAGGAAAAGTCAGGTGATCAATTAGCAGGAATCAGTGCAGAAAATGCTAAGGAGCGTATGGCAGCAAAATGGGTTTTATCTGAACTTACTCTTTCAAACATTTATGAAAATCCATTATTAGCTCCAGAGCATGATGAAGTTTCACGAGTTATTGAAGAGGACTTGGACAAAAAAATTTACAGCAGCATTCGCAACTGGACAGTCGCAGATTTGCGAGAATTTTTGCTGGCATCAAAGACAGATTCTTCTCAAATAGCGACGATTTCACGCGGCTTAACAAGCGAGATGATTGCAGCAGTGACAAAAGTTATGAGCAATCTTGATTTGATTCAAGCAGCTTCAAAGATTGAGGTAATTACCGAGTGTAATATTGCAATTGGTCAAAAAGGAGTACTCGCAGGGCGGGCTCAGCCTAATCATCCTGCTGACGATGTACAAGGCATAAAGGCATCTCTTTTCGAGGCTCTAAGCTATGGAATCGGGGATGCCGTGCTTGGCATTAATCCAGTTATTGATACAGCAGACAGTGTTAAGGCAATTATGAATATGACGCGGGAAGTTATTGATCAATATCATATTCCTACGCAAAATTGCGTGTTAGCACATGTCAAAACGCAAATGCGGGCAATTGAGCAAGGCGGTCGAGCAGATTTAATGTTCCAAAGCTTAGCAGGAACAGAGGCAGGCAACCATTCCTTTGGGATTGATTTAGCTTTACTGCAGGAGGCCGACGATTTAATTCATAGTCAAGGTACAGCAACTGGTCCGAACCGCTGGTATTTCGAAACAGGTCAAGGTTCTGAATTGTCGGGGAATGCACATTTTGATATTGATCAAGTTACGTTAGAGTCGCGCTGCTACGGTCTTGCTCGCAGATTTAAGCCATTCCTAGTTAATACAGTTGTTGGTTTTATAGGTCCTGAATATTTATATGACAGTAAACAGGTCATTCGTGCAGGGCTTGAGGATCATTTTATGGGAAAACTTCATTTGCTACCGATGGGTGTAGATGTTTGTTACACAAATCATATGAAGGTTGATCAGAATGATATGGATAATTTAGCAGTGCTGCTTGCCGCTGCTGGAGTGAATTACATTATTGGAGTCGCAATGGCTGACGATGTTATGCTAAATTATCAGTCAACTAGCTTTCACGATATAGCAACTTTAAGAGAAACGTTAGGAAAACGACCAGCGCCAGCTTTCGAGAAATGGTTGGAATCAATGGGCATTATGGCAAATGGTAAACTTACTTCAATTGCAGGGGATCCATCAATCTTCCAATCATCAGTTAGGAGTGCAGTGGTATGAGTGTAATAAATAAAGAGGTTCAAGTTAAAATTGTACATGATGCAAAGCGCTCAAACGTTCCTAAGCCGAATAGCACGGAAATGATAGAGGATCTGTTAAGCTCTACACCAGCGCGTATTGGCGTATGGCGTTCCGGAACAAGACCGCTTACCAAGGAAATGTTAAAGTTTCGCATCGATCATGCTGCCGCTGTTGACAGTGTGTATAGTGAAGTTTCACCAAAGTTGCTGCAGCAATTTTCACTCGTTCAAGTGGAAACCAAATACGAAAATAAAGAAAATTATTTGAAACGACCAGATATGGGGAGAATTTTGACAGATGAAAGTGCAGAAGTGCTTCGCAGGCAATGTCTGCATGGAGCACAAGTACAAATCGTCGTTTCTGATGGATTAAGTGCCAATGCAATCGAACATAATTTAGCAATTGTTTATCCCAATTTAATCGTTAACTTAAATAAGCTTGGCTTATCTGCAGGCACTCCGATCTTTGTTAAGGGAGGACGTGTTGCCATAATGGACCAGATCGGCGACATATTAAAGCCGGATGTGCTTGTCTTATTAATTGGCGAAAGGCCGGGACTAAAATCATCATCCTCGATGAGCGCTTATATGGGTTATCAGCCAAGAAGCGGGATGCTTGAGTCAGATCGAAATGTAATTTCTAATATTCATCAATACGGTACAACTCCTGAAGAGGGTGCTGTGCAAATTGCTGAGATGTTGAAAAAAATGCTTGAGCAAAAAACAAGCGGAGTACATTTAGTTCTCTAAAGTTTTGCAAAGAGGCAGATAAAAGATAGAGGAATTTCTTTTACAGTAAATGTTAGAGGAAGGGAAGTACTGCAATGAGAAAATATGATATAATACTGATTTAGTAATTTTAGCTGATGAGAGGAATGTCATAGATCGCAATGAGTAATTTTTGGAATGAGTTACCTCGTCCTTTTTTTATACTTGCACCGATGGAAGATGTTACTGACGTTGTGTTTCGTCATGTCGTAAGTGCAGCGGGCAGACCAGATGTATTTTTTACAGAGTTTACGAGCACAGAGAGCTTTTGTGATCCTAATAGTGTGTTTACAGAAGGCGGTAGATTAGTATTTACCGAGGATGAGCAACCGATTGTAGCGCATATATGGGGAGATAAGCCTCACTATTATAAGGAAATGAGTATGTATTTAGCCGAGCAAGGATTTAAAGGGATAGATATAAATATGGGATGTCCTGCTCATAATGTGGCTGCTAAAGGTAAAGGCTGTGGCTTGATTCTCCGACCGCAATTAGCAGCAGAGCTGATTCAGGCAGCAAAAACGGGCGGACTGCCTGTTAGCGTTAAAACAAGACTAGGTTATTCCTATGTCGATGAATGGCGGGATTGGCTCACTCATATTTTTAAGCAGGATATTGCTAATTTGTCGATTCATTTACGCACAAAAAAAGAAATGAGCAAGGTTAAAGCTCATTGGGAGCTTATTCCTGAAATAAAAAAGCTTCGTGATCAAATTGCCCCGCATACGTTATTAACGATAAATGGAGATATTCCTGATCGAGCAACAGGCTTAAGGCTGGCAGAGCAATATGAGGTTGATGGCATTATGATCGGCAGAGGAATTTTTGCCAATCCGTTTGCCTTTGAGCAAGAGCCAACTGAACATAGCATGGAAGAACGGATTAACTTATTAAAATTACATTTAGATTTATATGACAAATATTCGATTGAAGCTCCGCGTCCTTTTGTTCATTTAATGCGCTTCTTCAAAATATATGCAACTGGCTTTCCTGGTGCTACTCAGTTAAAAGACCAGTTAATGAAAACGACCTCAACTGATGAGGCAAGAAAAATTGTTGAGCAGTATTTACAAGGGATTAGTTAAATAATCGTCATAACCCAGACAATCCTTTCCCTATAATGCTGATGTCGTGGAGTTTGGCAAAAGATTTCATCAATAATATCTAAGCAGTGGTGTAAAGTAAAGATTGATGGAGAGGTTAGTATATTTGAATTTTAGTGGAGAAGGGTTTGGATATCGTCCTTCTCCAGCTTTTAAGCAAACGGAAGTCACTGCTTTATCACATCGAGAAAATCTTTTACGACCTGATAAAAGCCGTTCGGGTCATCAGAATGTACTCCGTGGCCGCATTGCTCAAAAACGACAAGCTCGGTGTTTGGTCTTTTTGCTGCCATTTGTTCAGCTTGGCTTAAGTTCAAAATGAAGCTTTTTTTACCGTGAATAAGTAAGATAGGGCAAGTAGAGGACAACCAGTCTTCCCACCAAATCCCGCTAGCATTTTGTGCAGAAATTTTCATCCCCTTCAGATCTGAAAGAAAGCCCCATCCTTGTTCATCTTCTAACACACTTTCTGAAAAATAATCAATAGCTTTAATGCCTGCATGTTTGAGGGATTCTCGTAGCTCGTCAAGTGAACGAGAACGTTGAGGCAAATTCTCGGCAAAAGACATATCGGTTGTAATTTCTGCACCAATATCTTCTACAATAACGGCTCTAGTCAGTTTAGGGTAGCGTGCGGCAAACTGATAGGCATTTAACCCTCCTAAGGAATGACCCAATATTGTAACAGCCTGTCCGCTTAGTTCTTGCTGAATCAAGTGAAATATATCATTTACGTAACTTTCTCGGGAATAATCCTTATCAGGGGAATGATCACTCCATCCATGTCCGCGTTGGTCTAAGCTAATCATTCGCCAACCTTGCAGCTTAGATGCCAGATTGGAAAATGTTCTAGCATCATTCATATGACCGTGCAACATTAGCAATATATTTTTACTCTCTCCACCATAGTCAAGGTATGAAAGAGTAAGATTACCCGATTTAAAATATTTCCTTGTTACTGTACGGTCTTCATGCGAATTAAGCATAAGGTTTTCTCCTTTCTTTGTAACTTGTCTCAATTAACTTACTGCGAAACGTCTTCGTCACTAATTTGCATACCAATACGTTTAGTTTAAGGAAAGTGATCACTCCTTTTACCGGTCGTTCGTAAGAACAACTAGTCTTTGCTTCAATAGTAACTGATAATAGTGACAAATACTGTCATAAATATAGTAAACGGAGGAAAGCTATGTCTAAATCAAAAAGACTGATGGAATTAATGATGACTGTTAATCGCAAACGGAAGTTTACTGTTAAGGAGCTTGCTCAACAATTCGGCGTTTCACAAAGAACGATTTTAAGGGATTTGCAAGAATTGAGCGAATTAGGGGTGCCCTTATATTCGGAAGTAGGGCCTCATGGCGGTTACCGAGTGTTGAATGAAAGAATGCTGCCTCCTATCGCTTTCTCTGAGGAAGAAGCAATTGCTATTTTTTTTTTGCAGTTCATGCACTTCGTCACTATTCATCTCTTCCGTTTGAAACTTCATCGTCATCGGCTTTAAGCAAATTTTATTACTATATGCCTCAAGATACGCGAGAGCGGATTGATCAGATGAAAAATCGTGTTGATTTTGTAACTCCTTTCAGAAGTGTCAGCTCTCCGTATTTATCGATCTTGCTCGACGCAGCCATAGAGCAAAAAGTGCTGCTTATCAATTACGAGTCTCGGGAAAAACAATCAAATCGAGAGATACAACCGATCGGGATATATACAAGGAACGGACTGTGGTACTGTCCCGCCTATTGCTACCAGAATGAAGAGATCCGTGTCTTCCGCTGTGACCGAATTCATTCTGTCGATCATTCGTCGACTACACCTATTGACCTTTGGCATATTCACCTTGGGAATAGAGAATGGATTGACTCGGCAGAACGGGAGTATGTCCCGCTTTATGCGGAACTAACGAAAGGGGGAGTTCAAGTTTGTGAGGCTGAACTATGGACCAGCTCCAAGCTCCATATTCGACATGATGGAACAGGGTGGCTGGAAGGCGATATTCTGAAAACTGATATTCCGTATTTTGCGAATTTCTTTATTGGCTTGGGCAAGGAAGTGACGGTGAAAGGACCGTCAGAACTATTGGAATGTATCAAACGAAATCTATCCGAGCTTATGGCTAAATATTTAAACGAAGTGTAATTTTCATATATAAAGAAGCTGGAATAAAAGTAAGCGATAGTCTAGTACAAATTTTTAATTTAGTTGGCATATTCAACCAATTGTTAAATGTGAAAGCTTAATACAACTAACGTTCCTTTGAATCAACTGGCTGGAGCAGATATCCTTTAATTAAAGCAGAACGTTGGGAGATGGTAACATGAAAAAAGTATTGGCAGCACTATCCTTGAAAAAAGTAATTGCAGTTTTTCTTTTTGGCTTGGTGGCAGGAGGAGTATTAGGAGCGCAACAAGTTGGTACGTTATCCCCTGAATTGAAAGAGCAGATTATTGCGCAAGCAGGTTCAACCCAAGTACTCATTATTGCTGCTATGATGCAAACCGCATTTTTGGCGGCGATAGCAGCATTAGTAGGATTATGGGCTGCGCCGAAAGTAGGCTTAAATAAGCCGTTAAATATAAATGGAAAAAGCATTGTTGCTGCGCTAGTAGTTGCTTTGTTATCAGCTAGTTTTATAGCTATTCCTGAAAAATTCATATTTGCCAAAGCGTTAAATTTAGATACGAATTATGAGTTTTCCGGACTTTACTTTCTTGGCAGTTTATTATACGGAGGGGTTATTGAGGAGATTCTTCTACGTCTAGGGTTAATGACGTTTATTATTTGGCTTGCTAGTAAAGCAACCAAATCGACACAGAGCAATGCAATTTATATTATCGGTATTGTAATCGCAGCTTTCGTTTTTGCAGCCGGACATCTTCCTGCAACGGCACAAATGCTAGGATTAAGTCCGTTAATTGTTACACGCACGTTACTGCTTAACTTTGTCCCTGGTATTGGCTTCGGATATTTATATTGGAAGCATGGGCTTGCCTATGCAATGCTTGCACATATTGCAACGCATATAATTAATCAATTGATTCTTCTTCCTCTATTATTCTAAAAGAGAAAGAGTAATAAGTGTAATAGAAAATGACACATATATTTATGGGAGTTGGAGGGTTAAGTAACATTGAAAGAGCTTATATTTCAAGACGTTGGACTTGAGCATATTCCACTAGTGAATTGTTGGTACAGTGATGTAGATAGTTTTCATGTTGAAGAGCTCACAGAAGATTTTATCCATTATGTCGCTTTAAATGAAAATTATAACTCTTGGATGCTTATATGTAACGATGAGTTTATCGGTAAATTAGACGCAGAAGTCGAAGAAAATTTACTTTTTGTTTCAATTTTGATAAACCCGGCGCATAGACGTAAAGGTTACGGAAAAAAGGCGCTGCAGCAAGTGATAAGTAGATATAAAGACACTCATATTACGCAAATTGTAGCTGGTATTTATTATACAAACGAAGCGAGTAAACGATTATTTTTGTCAGCGGGCTTTACACCTTTATCTAAAAAACCTGATGAAGATGGCTTTATAAATTATGTGTACCGTTTTGAAAAGAGGTAAGAAATGAATGTCTGAAAATAGTAGAAAAAATAAATTAAAAAAATGGTTTAACGTTGTTGAACATTGGCGAATGCTTTCCACAGGATGGAAAGGGGCTGCAATCGGTTTATCCTTAGTTGCTTTCATCCTTTTCTTTTTTCAAGGATATTACATGATCGGTGATCGTGGAATTGCAGATTATATAATTGGCACAATTATTGCTTTAGTTGCAATAATTGTTGTAGCAGGTCTTATTACATTGATTATTTATTGGCTGAGAAAGTTGCTGAACAAATTACCTTCACTTTATTTATGGATTGCATTGACCGGTTTTATGCTAATCTTCCTCTGTTTTATTGGACCGATGCAAGTAATGTTTATCGTTACGCTATCGATCGTTGTTTCTTTCTCACTTATTGGAATGTTGATTTTGCGTATCGTAAGGGGGCAGTTTAGCCGATCAAGTAAATTATCAAAAATCGTAACAGGGACTCTAGCAGGCCTAGCACTAATTTATATGATCATCGGGAGCTTCTGGTTGTTTAATAATGGCGATAAGCAATTGCCAAGCCAGTATCAGTTGAAAGCGATAAAAACCGCGGAAAAATATGCGACGAATTTAGCTAATCCAACTGAACCAGGCTCTTATCAAGTGAAGACATTAACTTACGGAAGTGCGGATAGCTATCGCAAGGAATTTAATGCGGAAGATTCCCTAATAACAACTCCAGTTGATGGTTCGTCATTTGTAGAAAATTGGTCGTCCATTCGCACAAAGACATTTGGCTTTGGACCAGAGCAAATGCCGCTTAATGGGTTCGTTTGGTATCCTGAAGGAGAAGGGAGTTTTCCTTTAGTTATTGCTGTACATGGCAATCACTTAGCGACGGATTACTCAGATCCGGGATATGATTATTTAGGAGAAATGCTTGCAAGCAGAGGGTATATCTTTGTCTCGATTGACGAGAATTTTCTTAATACATCTCCTTATAATGACTTATTTATGCTGAAAGTATTGGAGAAGGAAAATCGAGCACGCGGCTGGCTAATTTTAGAGCATTTAAAGGTATGGAATGAGTGGAATAAAACAAATAAAAATCCATTTTTTGGAAATGTAGATATGAGCCAAATTGCTTTAATTGGTCATTCACGCGGTGGAGAGGCAGTAGCTGTAGCCGCCCTATATAATCAGTTGTCTTCATTGCCTGAGGATGGCAATATTCCATTTGATTATCATTTTAATATTCGTTCGATTATTTCAATCGCAGGCACTGACGGTCAGTATAAGCCAGGCGGTCAAGCGACACAATTACAGGATATTAGTTATTTAGCGATTCAAGGCTCACATGATATGGATGTAAGCTCATTTGATACAGTAAATCAATATGAAAGAATTGATTTCACAGAAAATAGTCCGCACTTTAAATCTGCCGTCTATATTTATGGTGCTAATCATGGGCAGTTTAATACGACATGGGGCAGACATGACGGAGTCGGTTTTGGCAATAAGCTATATAATATCGCAAAACTAATGCCTGAGGATGAGCAACTGCAAATTGCTAAAGTGCTTATTGCTTCATTTCTAGAAGCTACATTAAAACAAAAAACAGAATATCGCCAAGTATTCCAAGACCTTGGCTATGCTAAGGATTGGCTGCCAGACACGATGTATATTAGTGATTATTGGGATGGGAATACGGTTAAGATAGCTAATTTTACTGAAGATCTCGATTATGCTACGACTACGTTAAAAGGCGGTAAATTAGTAGGTAATGCATTGCAGGAGTGGGGAGAAGAGAACGTTAAGTTGAAATATATGGATGGAGTCCGACGCGCAGTAAGGCTGGAATGGGATCGTTCCAAGACGGAAGAACTTCCTAGCTATAGTGTGGATTTGCCTACTATTGAACTGACTACAGATGAAAACAGCTCTATTGTTTTCTCTATAGCTGACCGTGATGAACGAAAACGTGAGGAGGACACTGCGCTGCTAGATTTATCTGTGCAGGTAGAGGATCGCAGCGGAAATATAGCAAGTTTGCCATTAAGCGATATTGGTGTTTTATTGCCAATGTTTGAGGGGGATATTGTAAAAAGACCATTTACTTCATTTATGCCTACGAAAGAACCGATTTTTCAATATTTTTCAATTCAGTTGTCAGAGTTTACAAAGGCAAATGCTCAGTTTGAATCGCAAAACATAAGTAAAATAAGTTTTGTTTTTGATAAAACAGAGAAGGGTTCCGTATATTTAACCAATATCGGAATCAAATAGCTATTAAATGATTAAGCGGCGAAAATATGGCGATGCAGGCTGAAATTCTGCATCGCCTTTTTACGCTTGAGCGTATAATTTCATAGGTTTTGCTTGTGAAAAGTGTAATGCAGTTTAGTGCGTAGAAAAAAATTGTATGTTATGATGGGGGCAGTTCTTGAAAAATTGTAAGAAAACTGGAAATTAATTGTACTGGCTATGCGTTAAGAAAGGGGAGTTACATGACAACCTGGCAACAAGTTATTGAGACTAAACTAGCTCGCCAAAAGTATAAGGCAGCAGAAATTAGGCTTAATGAAGGCACAGTTAATTATTCTAAAAAAATTAAGCTTAATAGAAGCTTACAAGTCTTAACTGGCAACGAAGAGATTGTAAGAGCGTTTTTAATAGATCGTTTAGTTAATGAGCTCCATTACAAGCCTGAGATGCTAGAAACTGATAAGGAATATAGCTTAAAAGCTGGGTATAGCAAAAGTAACCAGAGCAGTATTGATCTGCTTGTCAAGGATGAGGAAGGCAATCCGTTCTTTTTTATCGAAGTAAAGGCACCTGGCAAATATGCGAAAGATCGAGCGGAAATTGAAGAGCAGCTTTTTACTTTAGCGCAAGCTGAGGAGCAGGACTATAAAAAGAAAGTTAAATATATCGTATATTATTCGGTCGAGCTGCAAGAAGGTCAGCTTATCGATAAAGCAATTGTAATAGATTTTGTAAAGTATCCTACCTATGAGAAATGGGAGGCGGACGGGTTTATTTCGATTGGCTCAGAGTTGACTGCAGGATATGGCGAGCCGAGAAAACAGCCCCTTATAAAAGGTGACGATAAGCATGATTTACGAGTGAAAATAAGCCACGAAGAAATTGATGGATTAGGAAGAATTCTTCACAATGTGCTGTGGGGAGGCGGGGGTACAAATGATAGTGATATTTTCTACTCCTTAGTAAATATTATTCTTGCTAAAATTCAGGATGAATATGAGCGAAAAGAGGGCGAGGAATACCAATTCCAAGTCTATCAATTTGGTGAAAATATTGAGAGCGGGCATAGGCTGTTTGAAAGAATTAATAGTCTGTACAAGCGAGCTTTGCGAGATCAATTGAACGTAACAGACGAGCAAAAGATTAACGAGGATAATGTGATTAATCGCAATAAGTTTCCGCTAAATAAACTTATATTTACTGTGCAAGTTTTAGAAAGATTTTCGCTGCTAGCGGGACGCAGTTCGCTAGATGGAAAAGATATACTCGGTGATTTTTTTGAGCGAATTACGCGTGATGGCTTTAAGCAACATAACGGTCAGTTTTTCACACCAACTCCTATCGTGAAATTTATCCTATATGCCCTGCAATTAGATGTTCTAGCCATTGATAAGTTAAACAAGGAGAGGCAATTACCGTTCATTATTGATCCATCCTCAGGAAGCGGTACATTTCTCGTTGAAGCAATGAAGTTAATTACGAAAGAAGTGAAGTATCGGCAGAGGCATAAACTTAAAGCTAATCAATCAATTGTCGCTCGGTTTGAGGAGTTATTTTCTCCAGATCATAACGAAAATAAGTGGGCAAAAGAGTATCTTTTTGGATCAGAAATTAACTTTGACTTAGGCACTGCATCGAAAGTTAATATGATTTTACATGGTGACGGCTCATCTAATATTTTTATTCAAAGCGGGTTATTACCATTTCGTTTCTACACAAAGGAGAACGAGCTAAGTCATTTAGCAAATACAACTACAGATTGCCTATATTTTGATAAAGAAGTAAACGAAAAATTTGATGTAGTTATTTCTAATCCGCCATTTAGTGTTGAGTTGGATTCGCAAAGTCAACGAGAAATAAGAAATACATTTATCTTTGGCGATAAGCGAAATTCAGAGAATTTATTTATTGAGCGGTATCACCAATTACTTAAGGAAAAGGGGAGGCTTGCTGTAGTACTTCCCGAAAGTATCTTTGACACGATTGAGAATAAATATATTCGCTTATTTATATTCAAATATTTTAATGTAAAAGCCATTATTAGCTTACCGCAAATTACCTTTGAACCGTATACAACAATAAAAACGAGCATACTTTTTGCGCAAAAGAAGACAAAGGCTGAAATTGAAGAGTGGAATTTGTTATGGGAAAGATATGGAAAGGAATGGAGCTTGCTCAAAACAAATGTAAAACATTACTATCAGTACTTTGTGGAAGGAAAACCGATCAACAAAAAATGGTCTTTTGATGCGGAAATTAATATACAAGAGAATAATATTATCAATATTCGCAACCACCTGTTTCGCTTCCTTAAAGATTATATTCGGACTGAAGATAAGGAACTCGATATTACGGAGTTGCTTATTAAATATGCTGAGGAGATAACTAATCTTTCTAAGTTGGAAAAGGAAACAGAAATTTTCGGTTGCTATAACGCGTGGTGGGTATTTGGGGAAGTTGCTAAAGCATTAAACTACGATATTTTTATGGCTGAAGCTGAAAATATAGGTTATAAACGTTCAAAAAAAGGTGATAAGCCGATGCCGAATGAGCTTTATGATATAGAGCATGCCCCAACCTTTTTAGATTGCAATGAAGTCCTTGCAAACTACACTGAAGAAATCGCGGTTTATTTAGAAACGAAGAATACATTGCTTAAAGAAAAAGCAGAGCTACTGAGCAGCGATAGTGACAAGGAAGCTGATAAAACTAAAAAAAGGTTAGAGAAGCTGACGGAGCTGTTGGAAGGTGTAGAGCTAATATTGGCTAACTTACGTGCTATAAAATTAGAGGTTGAACAACTTTTAACTACGTACTATGAGCAAAATAAGCTTAAAGCAGAATATATGGAACGTAACGATGAGCAATTAATTAAACACTTCAAAAAAGGCGGAGTTCTTTATCGTTATCGAAGTGAGGAGATATTGCTGCGTAAGAGTTTGGTTATGAATATTTTAGATGCGATGAGACAGGAGGTCATTTGGGATTGAATTACACAAAACGAAGCTTCTCGATGTTTGCAGCAGAACCAAGTGTAAGATTTGACAATAACTTTATCAAATCAATCCCTGAGGTAGCGGAAGAAACTTACTCCTATAAATCGTTATTTGAAATTGTTCAGCCTACAATACCAAAGTTAGATGAAGCTGCTCCTTTTCTATACGCTGAAATTGGACATGTATCGCAAGCAGGCGATGTTTCACCAGTCAGTTTATCATTTGAAGATAGAAATGAGTTAAACGAGGACTTATTTAAAAAAATTGAGAAGGGATATATTTTTCTTCCCGCAAAAGGAAATATTCTTATTTCTACGATTCGACCTAATCTTAATAAAATGATTTTGATTAGGGAGGACGAGAAGCAAGAGATCTTTTTTACAAAAGCATTTATTCAAATTAAGCCGTTAATAAACAGTCGACTTCTCTATTACAGCTTAAAATGGCTCTTTTTTGATCGGATCAGTGCGCTATCAAGACAAGGCAAAGGCTTTCCTGCGATAAAGGAAGATGATTTAAAAACATTAGAGTTCCCAAAACATGCGATTGATACTTTGCTTGCAAAGCAAAGCGAAATACTTGAAAGCCTAAAGGAGATTGAAAAAGAAATTAATGATTTAAAAAGGCAACAGGTTAGCAAAAAGCAAATTACAGATAAAGTATTTGCTAATCATTTTCAAATCGAAATCGACAAGTTGCTAGATTTTGATCGTGTTAGCAGCTTTAATATAAAGCTTAGCAGCATTGCAGTGCAAAATGGACATCTTCGACATAGCTACAGATGGCATAAAATGCAGTTGATGCAAAAGACTTTATATCAAGGATTAAGCTGCATCGATTTATTAGGCAAGTATATCGTAGATTTAAAAATTGGTTGGAGTCCAGAGTCAATTGTTGGCGGCGAAGGTACTCCTGTATTGGGGCAGGAACATTTTGATTTCGATGCTCAGTTAAAGCTTACTCCAACAAAGGCAACAACAAAAACAAGGAACAATATTGAGCAGTTTTATATTAATGAAGGTGATTTATTTGTCAGCAGAGGCAATACTTTAAATCTTGTAGCGCTTGCTAGCGTAGTGGAAACAGAAGTAACAGAAGATATTATTTATCCTGACTTATATATTCGCCTTCAGTTAGATGAAACGGTGCTGAACAAAAAGTATTTAGCCTTGCTGTTCAATTCCTTTATCGGCAGACTGTACTTTAAATATGTGTCTAAGGGAAAAAATCAGACGATGGTGAAAATTTCAAGTGATGAATTAATGAATTACTATATTCCGATTCCCCCGTTAAAAGAGCAAGAAGCAATTGTTAAGGAAATCGAGGAGAGAATAAAGTTACAAAAGGAAATTGAAAAGAAAATTGAAACTAAGCAAAATCAAATAGGATCGCTACTTAAAGGATATTTATAATTTTGTGGGATATTCATTGGCCAAACGAGCCTGGGACAAAACCCAGCTAAATGAAAGAAAACTCCTGGTGCTCTACAAAGTAGAATGCCAGGAGTTCATTTTTTACATACAAAAGGAACACTTTCTGTTAAAATTTAAGTATCTTACCCCAAAAATTTCAAAAGAAAGGTGTTCCTTATGTTTAAAGATTATAACATGAATCAATTAGTTTTGCCTCTAAATTTAGAAGTTAAATTAGATAAACATGATATCGCATTTGCCATTCATCATTTGGTCGAAAGTATTCCAGATGAAGCGTTTCGTTCGTTTGTTCGTCGTGACGGTTGTCCAGCCTATCATCCGCGCATGATGCTCAAGATCATTCTATGCGGCTACACTCAATCTGCCTTTTCTGGTCGTAAAATTGAAGCTCTTACGAAAGACAGTATTCGGATGATGTGGTTAGCTCAAGGCTATGAACCTTGCTACCGTACGATTAATCGTTTCCGTGTTCATCCTGTGATGAAAGACTTACTCCGCCAGTGCTTCGTTCAATTTCGCTCGAAGTTAGTGGAAGAAAAGATCATTACCCAAGAAGCGATGTTCATTGATGGAACCAAAATTGAAGCCAATGCGAATAAGTTCACCTTTGTATGGAAAAAAGCCGTGGACAAACATCATGCTCGGCTCATTGAAAAGTCGAATCAACTGTACAACGAGTTATTGGAACAAAAGATCATTCCAGAGCTTGAACATGAGCAAGAACTCTCTACGGAAAACTTACTGGAGATCGCAGAACACCTTGAGCGAGTGGTTGAAAGCTATACAGAAAAGATCGCAGCATCCGAAGATACGAGTGAACGAAAACAATTACGAAGCAAGCGAAAAGCACCAAAACAACTACTCAAGCAAGTCCGTGATTGGATGGAACGAAAAAACATGTACAAGCTTCATCAACAACGATTCGGAAAGCGCAACAGTTATTCCAAAACCGATCCTGATGCAACCTTCATGCGAATGAAAGATGACTACATGAAGAATGGACAATTGAAGCCTGGATACAATGTACAAATTGCAACCGAAGGACAATACACACTGGCTTATGGTATCTATTCCAATCCAACGGACACCAAGACGCTTATTCCTTTTCTTGATGAAATTGAAACCCATTATTTTGACTTGCCTACCTATATCGTAGCGGATGCCGGATATGGAAGTGAGCAAAACTATGAGGATGTGATCACGAAGCGCAAGCGTGTTCCATTAATAAAGTATACGATGTATGAGCGTGAGCAAAAGAGAAAGTCTAAAACCGATCCATTTCAAACAAGTAACTGGCACTATGATGCCGAAAAGGATCGTTATCTTTGTCCAAATGGACAGGAACTAACGTTTCAACGCTATACCATACGCAAAGATAAAGATGGGTTTGAGCGACAATTCAAGATCTATGCTTGTGCGGATTGTACAGGATGTCCTTTCCGATCCTCATGTACGAAAGCACAAGAAGGAAGACACCGACAACTGATGATCAATGCACGTTGGGAACAACAAAAAACCTATGTAAGAGAGCAGCTTTCAGGAGAAAAAACAGGGGAGATCTACCGTCAACGAAAAATTGACGTAGAACCAGTTTTTGGATTCTTGAAGGCTAATTTAGGTTTCACTCGCTTTTCAGTTCGAGGAAAACGGAAAGTTGAGCATGAGATTGGACTTGCCTTAATGGCAGTAAACTTAAGGAAATATGTGCTACGAACGTAGCATAGCATTAGAAAAACAGAGCCTAAAATGAGCAAACGGTGAAATCTTTGAACAGATTTCACCGTTTGCTTGTTTTAAGAGACAAGTTTTGTCCCAGGCTCGTTTTATATTATCATGACGATTCGAAGACAATATCAATCAATATTAAGAAAATCGTTATTTTAATATTTTAATTAAAAAATTCATCATAAATTATATAGAAAAGAAACATTTATTTTCAAAATTACATAAAATAATATTGTTATTATTAGATTTCATTCTTATAATAAGTTAATGCATTACTTAGCTAAAGTATAAACGTCATCGAATTAAGGAGTGTACTTAATGAAAGTTGTAATACTTGGGAGCAGTGGCGGTAACTTATTCAATTTAGGTGGTCGCGATCCGGAGAAATTGCTTGGTGAAATTATTACACAAAGCAAAAGCGCGGGAGTAGAAATTGCAGCAGTTCAATTTATTGCCGCAGAAGAATCTATGGATGTGGCGAAAGATACGACAATGGCTTCTTTGTATACGTGGAATACGAAGGAAGATACATTTGTAAAGGGCAGTCGCGCTACGTTAAAAGAAATTGAAGGACAAGCAAAAGTCATCGACAATCAAATTGCTGATCTAATTCGAAATAAGCAAATTGATGGCATCATCATTATGAGTGGTGATCCAGAAGGCAGTAATGAGCAAGCTATTTTGGCTGCAGCAGAAACGGGCATTCCAGTTGTAGGTACCGGTGGCAGCTCCATGGCAATGATTAGTACGAAGGGGGCAAATGTCATTGCGACATCGGGAACAACAGGTACAACCAATCGTACACGTGCAGTTTCCTTTATGACTTCATTATGCAAGTATTGGAACATTAAATATATTCCTGTACTTGGTCATCAAGGACAAACTAGCGGAAATTCAGGGGTTAGCGTTTGGAAAAGAATTAACTTTAAAGGAATTATGCAATCGTCATTGCCAGGCTTTATTGCCATGGCGCTAGTGCTAGCATTAGGGAAAATTCCAGCCTTATCCGCGCTAGAAGATGTGTTTAACGTTATTGTTGGCGCACTTCCGATATTAATCGCTGTTATCGCGGCGAAACAAGTGTCTGAGCTTGATGAAGTATCCATCGTAGCAGGGGTTGTAGCGGGGATTCTTTCCACTGAAGGTGGCATCATCGGCGGAATGATTGGTGGTATTCTTGCTGGTATTCTTGTGCAGTGGCTATTTACGAAATGTGTGCAATGGCGCTTTCCGATGACAACAGTCAATATTGTTGCTGGCGGTATTGCAGGTCTAGTATCTGGATTACTGATGTACTTCTTGGTCGCACCAATTGCATTGCAAATTGGCGAATGGATTAAAGACTTAATTAATGTGGCGATTGACTTTAGTCCATTGTTAGCGGGAATTGTTTCAGGTCTTTTGATTTGGCCGGCCATTATCGGCGGTGTTTATCACGCAGCAATTTTGCCGATTGTCTTGCTGGAAATGGAGACAACAGGAAACAGCTTCTTAGGAGCAGTAGACATGGTTGGTCTTGTTATGGTATCTGCAGGCATTACGCTGGCAAATATTATTGCGCCTCGCGATAAAGGGGAAGCAGCAGTTGCAACGCCAGGCTTTTTAATTAATATGGGCTTCGGTACATTTGTTGAAGCGGCTTATCCATTTATGTTTGCCAACAAAATCGTATTTGCTGGTGCTATTATTGCAGCAGGTATCGGCGGCGGATTAGTCGGATTGTTTGGTGTTCGTGGTACTGCTTATGTTCCGTCATTTACTGCACCATTTTTATCTGATAATGCGTGGGGCTTTGTTATTTCAATGGTAGTTTCTCTGCTAGTTGCATTTGTCATTACGTTGCTTGCTAATAATGCAGCAAAAGTAAAAGCATAATTGTAATATTTGAAAAGGTTGAAAAACTTTTGAGCTAATTTCACAATATACAGAATAAGAACCTGCTTGAAGCACTAATATGTGCAACGGGCAGGTTCTTTTTGCTTTTGTGATGGAGTCAATCATAAAGTATTGTACGATGTATATTTATCAACTGATAAAGTAACTGCTTGTGGTTGTTTTTATTGTAAGCATGTAGGTTTTTACAAGAAGATAAAAAACTATTAACAAGATAATATTGATTCTTTTATAATAGGAATTAATTCCTATATTAATTGGTGTTAGTAGGAGTATAGGACTCTGTTGATTGACTATGGTCAATATGTTATATAGTGATTTTACCAATTTTATATAAAAAGTAACTTTAGGACTATGATTAATGATGTTGTTTTTATTTAATTGCTTAAAAATATAAGAATAAATTACTATGTTTTTTAAAATTCGTATTGAAATAGGAAATTGTTCTTATTATAATTGGATTACTAATTAATCGACAAAATAATTGTCAATTCGACATTATTTGCCCGCATAACCTTACATACTTCTTAGTTGAATGCCAAATGTGGAAGGTAGTCTTTCTTTTTCGGAAAGACTACCTTTTTATTATTTTGTTAGTGCTAAAAAACGCTGAAATGGATTATTAGGAGGCCGATACGAATGGAGAAAAAACTAGCACGACCAGCATCAACCTATTCAAGTTCAAGTAAGAAAATGGACACAACCGTGCAAAATGATGAAATTGAACGTAAAAGAGCGTTAGCGAAAAAACAAGCCCAGGATAAAGTGAGAGCAAGAACATTAGCCAAGCAACAACAACTTGCAGAACGCATTGCTGCTGCTACAGAACAACTAGCTTCAGGAATTGAAGAAGCTAGCAGTGCTGCAGAAGAGTTAGGTTCAACTACAGAACAAATTGCTAAAGGAGCTAATGAGGCTTCTTCAGCTGCAGAAGAATCAAGAGCAGCGATTAATCAAATTGAAAAAGCTGCATTGATTGCAGATGCAAACTCCAAAGAATCTCTAAATCGAGTGAATGAAGCTAAAGCACTGATTGAAAATGCAACGAGTGAAATCGAAGCGATGATTATAGGTATTCAATTAGCTGCTGAGACTAATTTAGAGTCAGTAAAACTAGTAGGTGAATTAGAGAAACAGTCTGATGAAATAGGCGATATTGTACAAGCGGTGGTTCGCATTGCTGATCAGACAAATTTACTTGCTTTAAATGCAGCGATTGAAGCTGCTAGAGCAGGAGAACATGGCAGAGGATTTGCTGTCGTTGCCGATGAAGTTCGTAATCTTGCAGAAATCTCAGAGAAGTCTGCTAGAAATATTAGAGAGCTTGTAATGGAAATTCAAAATAATGTAAAAGTGGTCGTTGTTGATATTGAGAGTACAGGTAAAGCTGCTAACGAAGAAGTAGAGAAAGCAAAGAAAACAACAATTGATCTTAACAATATATCACGAGATATTGTCTCGATTCAAAATAGTGTAGCTGAAATTGCTATGAACGCATCTGACGCAAGTAAAGGGGCAATTGAGTTTCTTGGACTTGCTGAACAGATTGCAGTTGCAGCGGAGCAGCAAAGCAGCAGCTCAGAAGAAATTGAACGCTCATTACAAATGCAAAATCGTGCTTTTAGTGAGTTGAATTCAGCGGCGTCAGATTTAGCGCAAATGGCGGAAGAGCTAAAAGTATCAACAGATACGCAAAAATCCGCAGAAGTATTAGCGGCAGCGGCTGAGGAATTATCTGCTAATGTAGAAGAAGGTAACTCTATGGCTTCCGAAATTTATCGTGCGATGGAGCAAATTTCAATGGGTGCACAGGCCCAAGAACAGCTTTCGGAAAAATCCGCCCAAATGGTAGAAAA
The DNA here is from genome assembly GCF_057221655.1 of Paenibacillus sp. plas6. Taxonomy (NCBI): domain Bacteria; kingdom Bacillati; phylum Bacillota; class Bacilli; order Caryophanales; family Paenibacillaceae; genus Paenibacillus; species Paenibacillus sp. plas6. The sequence goes on from NZ_CM170151.1 coordinate 2,834,041, forward strand.
GCTTGCGGCAGCAGCAGTTCAAATGAACGAACGTGCAATGTTCTCTACTGAAAAATTAGGAGAGCTGCAAAGCTTGCTAGAAAGTAACAAAATCTCAGTAGATGAAATGATTAAGGGGATTACTATTTCTGCTGAATCCAATGTCAATTCAGCTAAAAATATTAAACGATTAGAAGAAACAATTCGCAAAATCGATAAAATTGTTGATGCCATCGTTAATGTTACGATTCAAACGAATATGTTGGCAGTTAATGGTTCAATTGAGGCGGCAAGAGCTGGAGAGTTCGGCAGAGGATTTTCTGTTGTTGCTGGAGATATCCGCTCGTTAGCAAATGAATCTGCTGAGAATACAGATAAAATTAAAGAGTTGGTAAGAGGCATTCAAGATCAGATTCAAAAGGTTGCGCTAGATATTGATACTGCTAGTAAAACTTCCTTCAACGAAGTGGAAAAAGCGAAGAAAATTACTCATAACTTAAACGTTATCGAAGAAAATATGATAAAAGTTGTTGAGATCACAAACGAAGTGCAAAAAAATGCGGATGAATCAGTTATTGCACTTGAACAAGTAACAAAAGGAGTAAATCAAATCGCAGCAGCAGCTCAGGAAGCAAGCAGAGGAGCGGCAGAAGCTACTGTCGCTGCCAGTCAGCAATCTAAAGGAATGCAGGATTTAGCTGAAGCCATCGAGGAAATTTCTAGTCTAGCTGATGAACTCCAAAATATGTAATAGGATGAGGATGAGCATATGGCAGAGATAAAGGAACACAATTTAAACTATGCTGAATCTCAGCTCGTTACGTTTAATCTTGGAGATGAAGAATTCGGCGCAGATATTATGAACGTTAAGGAAATTGTTAGGGTTACAGATATTATTAAAGTGCCTAACGCGCCAGATTACATAGAAGGAGCCTGTAACCTTAGAGGCGATGTTTTACCAATTATTGATGGACGAGTTCGACTCAACATGGCTAAAAAGGAAAAGGATGAAAATAGTAGAGTGCTTGTACTTGATGTCAATGGAACAGCGACAGGAGTCATTGTAGATAAGGTGTCTGAGGTTTTACGTGTTAGCACTCATGATATTGATGATACACCTGAAATTGTAAAAAGCGTTGATTCTGATTACTTGAACGGAATTGTTAAGCTAGATAACGGTAATCGACTTATAATGCTGCTGGATGTCGTCAATGTACTCAATGTGAATAATGAGTTAAGACAAAAAATGATGGAATCTACTTCTGTAGACAATCATTTTAATGTAGCGAGCCATGCATCAGTGGAAGCAGTTGACGATCATCAGTTAGTGTCATTTTTGTTAGGTGATGAAGAGTTTGCTATCGATATTATGCAAGTTAAAGAAATTATTCGACTTTCAGAAGTGATGAAGGTACCGAATGGTGTTTCCTATGTCGATGGGGTAGTATCGATTCGCAATCAATTACTTCCTATTATTAATATGCGTTCCTATTTTGGGATGGAGTATCAAGAGTATACAGATCATACAAGAGTACTAGTCGTTGATATGGGTGAAATGACTGCAGGAATTATGGTTGATAAAGTGTTAGAGGTACTAAGAATTCCAGCAGACATTGTTCAGTCACTTCCTAAATTTGCTCAGCAGGGTGGGGAGCAAATTAAGGGGGTAGCCAAGCTAAACGAAGGTAAAAGACTCATTATGATGCTTGATCCTACAGGAATCATTTCCGTTGAACAGTTAGAACGAATTGTTAATTCTAGTCGTTTTGAGCAAGAGGATAATGCTTTAGAATCGGTTAATGCCATTATTGATGAAGAACATCTAGTTACTTTTAATCTTGATACCGAAGAGTATGCGATAAAAATTAAAGATGTCATTGAAATCAATCGAATGACTAGTGTTACAAAGGTCCCGCGTTCTCCGCATTTTATCGAAGGAATTGTAAACTTACGGGGCAATATCATTACAGCAGTAGATTTAAGAAAGTTGTTTGGGTTAGACGAGAAGCAATTAAACGATACAACGCGCATTATTATTGTAGAGTCGGGTAATACAAAAACAGGAATTATCGTAGATTCTGTGTCTGAAGTGCTGCGATTAGAGCGAATCAAAATCGAGGTTCCGCCTGTGATATTGCGTAATGGAATCAATAGCAACTGGATTGAAGGTGTCGGAAAATTAAATGACGGCAAAAGAATGATTTTAATTCTAAATCTGAAACAGGTGTTAGGATTTCAAATGATAGCTGAAGGTGATAGTAGTGAGGAATCGGATTAGAGTATTAATCGTCGATGATTCTGCTCTAATGAGAAAAACTTTAAAAGAAATTATGCTAACTGATTATGAAATTGAAGTAATTGGGACGGCACGAGATGGAGAAGATGCGATACTTAAAGCACGAGAGTTTCAACCAGATGTCATTACAATGGATATAAATATGCCAGTAATGGACGGGTTGACCTCAATGCAGCATATTTTGAATGATTTTCCAGAAATGCCGATTGTGATTGTTAGCTCATTGTCTCAAGAGGGAGCACTCACGACCTTTGAGGCGCTAGCATTAGGAGCTTTTGATTATGTACCGAAGCCTTCTGGCACTGTTTCTTCTAATCTTCATATTGTTGGTAAAGAAATTATCAATAAGGTTAAGCAAGCTTATCAAAGTATAAATAAAAAAGCTTTAATTAATCGAGTTAAATATCGCAGCAATGAAGTGAAAATGCTTAATAAGCAACCTTCTGTTCGCTCAAGTATACAACTAGAACAAGGAGAGCTTTCCAAGGTTGTTGTTATAGGAGTATCAACTGGGGGACCAGGAACATTGATGGATGTAATTCCATATCTCCCGCATGATTTAAAAGCGGCTTTGCTAATTGTGCAGCATATGCCGCCTTCCTTTACATCTTCATTTGCTGATCGATTAGCAAAAGTCTGTGCTTTTCCATTTAAAGAAGCAGAGCCAGGTGATGTTTTGGCTAATGGCAGGGGTTATCTTGCTCGGGGAGGTTACCAGTTAATTGTTCATCGTCATAGTAATATGCTGCGGATAAGTTCTAGTCCACAGACACAGTTTATGCCTAGTGTTAATGTGACGATGGAGTCAGTGCTAGAGCGTTACGGCGGGAAAAAGGTAGTTGGAGTAATTATGACTGGTATGGGCAGTGATGGCGCGGAAGCGATGGTGAATATTAGAAAAGCAGGCGGAGTAACGATTGCTGAGGATGAGTCCACTGCGATTGTTTTTGGAATGCCGAAGGAAACGATTGTAAGAGGTGGCGCTGAAATTGTTGTTCCATCCTATCAGATTGCTGATGAAATTGTTAAAGCTGTAAATCGAAAATGATTAGCTACCACATCTTTGGGAACTTAATTGCTCAAGAACTAATTAAAGGATGACTGGAAAAATTAGATTGAGCTATTTTAATAACGTCTTCCTAGTAGAGTAGAGGTGAACAATAAATGAATCAAATAGCTGCACTTTACTTTGAGGAAACGGAAGAGTTGCTTCAAAAAGTAGAGTTTTTATTAATCGAACTTGAAACCAATTATTCAATTAATGAGATTAATGAATTATTCCGAATTGTACATTCAATTAAAGGCTCCTCTCAAATGATGGGATATGAGCATATCGGTAATTTAACACATAAAATTGAAGACATGTTAGATAAGGTTCGCAAGCATGAACTTGAAATGAACAGTGAAGTGTTGAGGCTATGCTTTGAAGGCTTTGATTTGGTAAAAAGCTTGTTTGAAGTGCAAAAGTTTGATGACGAGGGTTCTACTCAGTCGATTCTTGCTGAAGCAAATAAAATTGAGCAGAGTATTGAAAAAATATTTTACGAAACGTCACGACAAATATTTGATTAGTCCTAAAATTAAGCGCTCTATTAACTTTATGAATATTAACTTAATGGATGAGGCAGCGATAAAAACGATCACAGATTGTGATGTAATTTTTTGTAGAAATTGCTTAATCTATTTTGATGATATTTCCAAAAAGGAAGTGCTGTTAAATTTTTATAATAGCTTAACACCTGGAGGTTACATTCTATTAGGACATTCTGAATCAGTTGGCAGAATCTCTACAGCATACCAAATGCAAAAAATTGGAGATACCATTATTTATTCCAGACCTCATTAAGTTAAGTTAGTAAAATTATTCAAAATAACACCCACTGAGCGAAATTATCAGAGAAATTGCGCAAACAACAACAGTCTGCAGGGGACGTAGGAGTGTGCTTGAAGTGGAATATACTTTCAGTCTCGAGGATAGTGATTATTTAAAAGTATTATTTGCGGAGTGGATGAAAAGCTGGGATGAGCTTGCAAAGCTTTTCTTACAGCTTGAAGTGGAATATCGAAGCTTAGAGTTACAGACACAAATCCATACAAGGTTACACCATGCCAAAAAGTATTCTTCATTTATTGGTATAACTGAAATAACAAAGCTAATTTATCGAATAGGAATAGCTATCGAAGATATTCATTCCTATAACATTATCGTGGATGAAGCAGTTATCGATTGTCTGCTTAACGCTCATGAGCTTATTAACATTATCATTAACGCCATTAATCATCAATTAATAGATAGCAAGACGCAGGAAGACGGTATTGTAATAGCGATCGATGATCAGCTTTTTACTGGGATAAATGATAGTATTGCCCAACTAACATCGAGCGTTAATAAAGCTAAAGAAAATAAAGCTGCGGTTGCAGCATTAGATGAAGTTGTAGTACAGCATCAAGAAATTAGTTCAACTGCTTCCCTGACACAAAATGATATTACTGCATTAACTGAAAGTATCAAAGAAAAATTCATCTTTGATATGTTCCAGTATGTTGACCAAATAGATGGAGTTTTAGCGATATTAGAGCGAGCAGAACATCAAGAACAAGCGTTAATTCAATTAAAGCATATCGTTCATAAGTTAAATAGAGGAATTGATGAATTTAGCAGATACGATGGTATTGAAGGGATGATGGCTGAGCTATTACAAGAGATGTTAGAGGTTGGCAGTGCCTATGAAAAGCTTCTTAATCATTTTAATAATCAACAACTAACGTATTTTCACCAGTTAGCATTTAAGGTAAGCTACGAAACTGCTTATTTTTTACGAGAAGTGTTAGATACGATGATGCTTGAACAAGAGCGAAATTGCTCAAATAAAGAGCTACTAAATAGTATCATGGAAGTAATCGAAAATAGCAGAAATACATCGTCCCAACAAGCTGCTTATAACTTACCTAAAAAATGGGAGAGAGAAACTAACTCATCAGATTTGCCTGCTAAATCATTATCGACACAAAGCATTCGTGTAAGCCAAGATAAATTAGATAAAATGATGAATATGATCTCTGAGCTTCTAATTACAAAAAATACTTTTTTACATGTGTCAGATAAAATCAATATTGATGGCGGAAACTCTCAATTATCCAAGGAAGTAAAACAAATAGGGTCGATGGTTAATCGTATTTCAGATGAATTGCAAAAAGCGATTATGTCGATGCGAATGGTTGAAGTGAATACATTATTTCAAAAGATTCCGCGAATTATTCGAGATGCATCACAAAACACCGGCAAAAAAATGAAGCTAGTTATGAAAGGTGAAACTACGGAAATAGATAAAACTATTATTGAACAAATTAGCGATCCAATCGTTCATTTAATTCGCAATGCTGCCGATCACGGAATTGAAGCGGGAGAAGAGCGGCTGGCGAAAGGGAAGGATGAAACAGGGGTCATTACATTACGAGCTTATAATATGGACAAGCATGTATGTATTGAAATCGAGGATGATGGTAAAGGGATTGACGCACAATTTGTTAAGCAAAAAGCAATAAATAAAGGTTTTATTACAGAAGAACAAGCGGAAAAAATGTCACAGAATCAGCTTATCCAACTGATTTTTCTACCTGGTTTCAGTACAGCAGAGCAAGTCACTGAGCTGTCTGGTCGCGGTGTAGGAATGGATGTTGTTCGCAGTAACATTGAGAAAATTAATGGAAATATCTCAATAAATAGTGAAATAAATAAAGGAACAAAAATTATTATTTATCTTCCATTGATACTTGCCGTATCTAGAGGGCTAACTGTAAAGGTAGGCACAGAAACATATATTATTCCGATTGATTATGTATCAGAAACTGTAAAGATTAACATTAAAGATATTCATGAATATAACGGTAAGAAATTTGTCTATTTAAGAGGGGAAGTTGTCTCGATTGATTGGCTTAGCTCATTGTTTTTGCTTGAAGCATGCGAGCAAAGCTCAGAGGGAGAAGTCAATACAGTAATACTTACGAATGGTCAGGAAAAGCTTGGTTTAGTAGTAGATAAGCTTTTAAATGAGCAGGAGTTTGTAATTAAAACATTGAGTGGTCATCTTGCGGCTATTCCAGGAATATCAGGTTCTACTTTGCTAGGTAGCGGACAAGTTGTATTAATTATTAATCCGCTTGATCTTATGCAGCTAGCAAAGACATAGAGCTACAACAAAAAAAGCGCGAACAGCCACTGGCTTGTTCGCGTAAATGATATATATGGATAGGTGAGGGAGTATTAAGCGAAAGGAAAGGTAAAGTCAATTGAACAGTAGGCGGATCAACGTAATTGAGCATTACTCTTTTATCGTTTGACCACCATCAATAATAAATTCCGAACCTGTAATAAATCTTGCTTCATCAGAAGCTAAAAATAACACTGCGTAAGCAACATCCTCTGGTTTTCCTAATGTTCTTAAAGGAATACCTGCAATCAGATGTTTTTTTACGTCTTCATTTTCAGTGTAATCCTTAATCATTGGTGTTTCGATAAAGCCCGGATGAACAGAGTTAACACGGATATTGAATGGACCTAAATCTTTAGCTGCACCCTTCGTTAATATACGTGTTGCACCTTTGGAAGCAGTATAGGCACTAATGCCTCCAATACCATGAATACCGGCAATCGAAGAAATATTAACGATAGAGCCTTGTCCTACCTTTTTCATTTCAGGAACTACATGTTTAATTCCTAAAAGGTTACCTAAGGCATTTACATCCATAACCTTAGTCCATTCTTCTACAGTAATGTTTTCGAGCGCCAAAGTTTTACCTGTAATACCAGCATTGTTGACTAAAATATCAACTTTGCCAAACTTATTGACCGCTTCTTTTACTACTGTAATCCAGTCATTTTCGTCAGCGACATTTTGCTTTAAGGCAAGTGCAACATCCCCGTATTTAGCATTAACTTCGCTAACAACAGAATGAAGCAGCTCCTCTTGTACGTCAGTGGCAACTACTTTGGCTCCTTCTTCAGCAAAAAGTTTTACCTCTGCTGCACCCATACCACTTGCTGCACCAGTAATAATTGCAACTTTTCCTGACAATCTGCCCAATGGCAACACCTCCTATTTCCAAAATAAAAGATTTTGTTAGTCAAAGGTTTATGTCTATTAAAATTGTAAATGATGGAAAATATCCAGACAGTGACATTTTTCACACTTGGTGTTACGATCTTTTAACAGTAAAAAGCTGCTTTTGCTTAAGTGAATCATGGAACAGCATCTATATTTTCAGTATAATAAAGGTGCGTTTATCTGCTTCTGAGAAATTGTGTAAGCTTGCATTTTGAAGACTTTCGCTGTTATTGTTAATATAATAATTAAGTAATAAGTGATGAAGTAAATTAGACCAGAACGGAGAAAGCTTATGAAAGTATTAAAATTATCAATGGACGAAGCGGTTCAAATATGCAAAGTAATAGCCAATGAACATCGTATGAACATTTTGAAATTGTTAGCGACTGGTCCGCATAATGTGAATGAAATTGCAGAAAAGCTAGGACTGCCTTTTTCAACCGCTGCAGTGCATGTGAAAAAACTAGAAGATGTTCAGCTAATCACAACTGAATTAGTTCCAGGCAGAGGCACACAAAAGGTTAATACAAAAAATTACGATAGAATTATGATTGATTTATTTAGTGAAGGAAGAGAAGAAGAACAAAATGTAATTACCTTCGATATGCCAATTGGTGAATATGTGGACAGTCATGCTGAGCCTAGCTGCGGTATTGTAGGTCTTCATGATTATATTGGCATGCAGGATGATCCGCGCTCCTTCTACGAGCCTGGGCGCAAAGAAGCGCAATTGTTATATTTTCGTTGCGGTTATGTTGAATATCGTTTTCCAAACCGCATTCCTTACGGGATGAAGGCAGATGAGATTGAATTTAGTGCCGAAATATGTTCAGAGGCCCCATACCATAAGCTTGATTGGCCTTCAGATATTACAATTTGGGTCAATGGAGTGGAAATCGGCACATGGACTAGCCCTGGTGATTTTGGCGGACAACGAGGATTCAATACGCCGGAATGGTGGCTTATCTATAATTCGCAATATGGATTGTTAAAAAATTGGAAAATTACTTCAAATGGAAGTTTCCTTGACGGAGTGCAAATTTCTAATGTACGTATTGAAGATTTGCAATTACAGGCAAAGCCGTATATTTCTTTAAGAATTGGAGTTAAGCCTGATGCTGTAAATGTTGGCGGCTTAAATTTATTTGGTACAAACTTCGGAAATTACAGTCAGGGAATTTTAATGAATTTACGTTATAGTAACAGCTAGAACTTCTTCTTGTCCCAATTATTACAACAAAAATTAGAATGAAATAATAAAAAAAGAACCCTTTCAAGGGTTCTTTTTTTACATCAATTGCATAATTTAAGTAATTAAAGTAGCCCATTTCATGGGAAAACTAAAAATAGAAAACGAATACATTTTTATTACAATAATACTTGATATATAACCAAAAAATATGATATATTCGTTTTGAAGTTACAAATACTTTTTAGGGGGAAGTAGAATGAAGAAATTTGCTCAACTAGTAAGTCTCTTATTAGTCGTTAGTTTGTTTCTAGCTGCATGTTCTTCTGGTAACAATTCAAGCAACTCTGGAAGTTCAGCGGGAACGAATGAAAGCACTTCCAATTCAGGTGGGGAATCATCATCAAGTGATAAAACAATAGAATTGGATTTCTGGGTACCATTCAGCGGTTCGGATGGTGAATTTATGGAAGCAATGGTTAACGCTTTCAATGAATCTCAGAGCGAAATTAAAGTGAACTTTATGAATAACAACTGGGATAACTACTATACAAAATTCCGTACAAGTCTTGTATCTAACTCAGCTCCAGATGTTGCAGTTGCTCACGTATCTGAGCTGCCAAATCTTATTCCTACTGACAACCTGGCTGTGCTTGATGATTTAGCGGCAGAAGCTAATCTTGATTGGTCTAGCTTCGGACAAAACCAAATTGAGGCAACGATTGTAGATGGCAAGCATTATGCAGTACCTCTTGATACACATGCTGTTGTTATGTTCTATAACAAAAAGTATTTATCTGATGCAGGTCTTCTGAATGAAGATGGTTCGATTAAAATGGAGCCAGGTGCAGAAGGATTTACTAATATGCTTAGAACGCTAAAATCTACGCTTCCTTCTGATGTTTCTCCGATGATTATCGGCAGCAACAATGTATTCACATATTGGATTTGGTATGCGCTTGTTCATCAGCAAGGCGGCAGCATTATGGTAGACGGTAAGCCAACGATCGATACACCAGAAGCTAAAAAAGCGATGGAGCTATTAAAAACATGGCTTGATGAAGGGCTAATGCCTGCAGACATCGGTGATCAAAGCTACGATATCTTTAAAGCAAGTAAAGCAGCAGTAACCTTTACTGGTGTATGGGCTACAGGTAACTTTGAAACTGAAGCTTCACTAGAGTTTGCAGCAACACCATTCCCACAATTGTTTGATCAACCTGCTGCATGGGGTGATTCTCATACTACTGTAGTACCAGTTCAATCTGACAAAACTAAACAGCTTGCAGCAGTTAAATTTGCTGATTGGTTAGCTAGCAACGGACATTTATGGGCAAAAGCAGGTCATGTACCTGTAAAACCTTCTGTGCTTGAATCTGCAGAGTATAAAGAAATGCCTTATCGTGCGGATTATGCTGCAGTTATGGGAGATGTTAAATATGCTCCATATTCAGACAAGATGGGTGCGATCAAGGACACTGTATTAGAGTCATTAGTTGAAATTAACTATGGTATGACTTCAATCGAAGAAGGATTAGCAAAAGCGCAAAGCAATGCTGATGCACTTGTCAATAAATAATGTAGATAAAGAGTTTATTATTTAAGTAAGGAAAATCAATAATCAAAGAAGTGATGTGAAATGCCAGCGGGTGTTTCACATCATTCCTTTGGAGGAGAGATTGACATTGAAACAATCAGGAATCCGTTCATATAAAGCTTTATTGACCGCAACGGTCTTTTTAGCTCCGTTCATGATTCTCTATATCTGGTTTTGGGTATATCCGATTTTCAAAGGATTCTTTTCTTCTTTTTATTCAGGCACCTTTGGTGGAGAGCAAAAATTTGTTGGATTGTACAATTTTGAATATATGATGTCTGATTCTAAATTTTGGACATCTTTAGGTAATACACTTTATTTCATTGTTATCTCTACACCAGCAATTGTTGTACTTGGTCTCATTATGGCATTGCTTGTTAATGCAAAACTGAAAGGCACTACGTTTTTGCGTACAATTTTTTTTATGCCATATGTACTTTCTGTATCAGTTATCGGGAGTATTTGGCTATTTATGCTGCAAGCTCGTACCGGGCTTATACCTGAAACTTTACGTTCTCTAGGAATGACAACAGAAATTTCTTGGCTTGGTAGCTGGGGCATGGGATGGTTATCAATTCTTATCGCGACGTTATGGTGGACAGTAGGATTTAATATGATTTTATTTCTAGCTGGATTACAGGAAATTCCGGATGAAATTTATGAAGCAGCTGCTCTGGATGGAGCAGGAACATGGCAAAAGTTTTGGTATATTACGATGCCTTATTTAAAAGGGGTTACGGTGTTAATTGTTATTTTACAATCCATAGCGTCTTTTAAACTTTTCGGTCAAACATGGTTAATAACGAAGGGCGGTCCAGGAATTTCGACGACACCGCTAGTTCACTATATTTATCAGATTGCCTTTAGACAGTGGGATATGGGATATGCTGCAGCGGTTTCATTCGTCTTATTTTTTGCGATCGCTTTAATTTCGATTATTCAATATAAATTACTTATGAAAAAGGATTAAGGAGGTAAGAGCATTGAGTCTACGAGTAGGAAGAATTTTCTCCTATCTGTTTGCTTATGGTTTGGCATTACTTATGTTAGTTCCAATCCTTTGGATGTTTATTTCATCGTTTAAAGCGCCTGGCTCAACCGTAACAATTATGAACAAATTGCTTTCGCCTCCTTTTACGTTGGAGAGCTTTGCCAGAGTGCTGAAGCCTGACGGTACGGCAATGATGTGGCGCTGGACAGTTAACAGTGTCGTTGTCGGAGTTGTCCAAACGGCAATTACGATATTTTGCAGCTCATGGGCTGCCTATGCAGTTTCTCGTCTAGTAACAAAAGGAAAGTCTATTATTTTTGCTTTTATTTTAGCTGGGATGATGGTACCGATGGAATCGATTGTCGTTCCGTTGTTTGAAATGATTGTCGATTTAGGTTGGGTTAATAGCTATCATGGATTAATTTGGCCTGGCATGATGCTGCCACTCGCATTTTTAATCTTAAAGCAATTTATTGATCAATTACCGCATGAGTTGTTTGAAGCAGCAAAGATCGATGGAGCGGGTTCATTGCGTATTTGGTGGAATTTAGTATTTCCGCTATCAACGAGCTCAATGGCTGCAGTAAGTATTTTTATTTTTGTACAGTCTTGGAACAATCTTCTTTGGCCAATGCTAGTTGCGCAAGAGACGGCTATGATGACGCTGCCGGTAGGTGTTCCGACCTTCCAAAGCACATTTGCTACAGATTTTGCAGTGCCAATGGCTTCTAATATGCTAGCTAGCTTGCCAGCAATTCTCGTATTCTTGCTATTCCAACGACATATTGTTAAAGGGATTGCAATGACAGGCATAAAATAAAAAATCGGGGGATAGGCATGAGAAATAGATTGAAACTGAATAGTTTATGGCAATTCCAGATCGATCGCAAGGATGTGGGGGAAAGCCAAGCTTGGTATCAAACAGGCTTGCCTATGGCTGAAGCAGTAGAGGTGCCTCATATTTGGCAAAGTAACCCTAACTATACTCATTATTGCGGTACAGCTTGGTACCAGAAATCATTCGAAATCAAAGAACAACTTGCAGGCAAACGATTGTTTGTATGCTTTGGCGCAGTAGATTTTCGCGCACGTGTCTGGCTCAATGGGGTATTTATCGGAGAACATGAGGGAGGATTTACTCCGTTCGAATTTGAGATAACAGATGTAGTGAAATTAGCGGATAATCTTCTCACGGTGCAAGTTTACGATCCACAGGACAATGCGGAGATTCCGATCGGCAAGCAAGGAAGCTGGTATACCCGAGTAAGCGGAATTTGGCAGGATGTGGTGCTGGAATGGCGTACTGCTTCATTTATTGACTATGTCCATGTTTTTCCTGATATTGATCGCAGCTTGATTAATATTAAAACAGAACTAAATATGGCGCAGCAAGCTGTCTATGAGATTGAGTATATTGTCACGGATCATTTACAGAGTGACCCCGTTGCAACTAGCGCTGGATCAGAACTAAACGACACATTAATCGAAACAGAATTGATCATTCCTAATTGTATTTTGTGGTCTCCTGATACACCGCATTTGTATGACTTGAAAGTAATCTTAAAGGAAAAGGCTACTGGTGAAATCGTAGATCAATATCAAACTTATTTTGGAATGCGGAAAATTAGCTTCGCTAATGGGCAGCTAATGCTCAACCATCGTCCATTATTTGTCCGAGGAGCTTTAGAACAGGCTTATTATCCTGACACCATTTATGTAGCACCATCAGATGAGTGGATTCAACAAGAAATTCGCCTTGCTAAGGAAATGGGCTTCAATCTCCTGCGCAAGCATATTAAGGTAGAAATTCCTGCTTATCTTTATTGGGCAGATCGTATGGGGATGTTAATTTGGGCAGAGCCGCCAAATACAGTGAAGTGGAGCGAACAGAGCAGAACGCGGTTTTTAAGTGAGCTTAAAGGAATGATTAAACGTGATATGAATCATCCTTCCATCCTAATTTGGACATTGTATAACGAAGAATGGGGCTTAGAGTGGGATCTAGCGAATGACTTAGAAAAACAAGAGTTCGTGAAGCAGCTATATGATGAGATTAAACAGCTTGATCCAACACGACTTATCTGTGATAACTCTGGCTGGATCCATGTAAAAACCGATATTAATGACTATCATCGTTATTTTACATTGCCTGAGCAAATTAGCGATTGGAAGAAAGACATTGATGATTACATGGTTGGTCACCCAGAACAAAACTATGTGCAAGGATATAAGCCAGACGGTGAGCCGATTATTGTTTCAGAATTCGGAGTATGGGGCTTGCCAAGTGTGAAGAAGCTATTTGACTATTACGGCGGAGAGCCTTCCTGGTTTGCGAATTTGGGGGATGATACTCATCGCGAAGATTTCAAGCAACCTCGTAATATATTTAAAAACTTTGAAAAGTATCAGGTTAATCGTGCCTTTGGCGATATGGAAAATTTAGCAGAGGCATCACAAAAGCGAATGTATCGTGCAGTGAAGTCTTTGATCGAAGAAATGCGCAAAAATCCAAAAATTAATGGTTACGTTGTAACTGAATTTACTGACATTGAGTGGGAAACAAACGGTTGGCTTGATTATATGCGCGATAAGAAGCTTAGAATGGATAGAGCAGCAGATTTTAATGGTAGTCTAGTTGTCATGGTTGATCAGTTAAAACGGAATTTGTGGTGCGGAGAGCAGCAAAGTGTAGACGTTATTATTTCAAACCATGATCAGCAAGTTATTGCAGGTACTCTGTCGTGGGAGTTGACGGGAACGAATGTGTCCGGCACGATTGAGCTGCAAGAAGGCAATTCCACTTATATTAAGCTGCCGCAGGCAATTCAATTTACTGCGCCAGATGTTAAATCCTCTTCGTTCCATAGCTTAAAGCTTACATTAACGCTTAATGGGGAAGTGGTAGCGGTAAACGAAGAAGAGCTGACGATTTCACCAATTCATATGCCGACATCATTTACGATATATGCCTATCAGATGCCAGAAGTTTTCTGTAAATATCTAGAAAAGAATGGTTTGAAACTAACAGATTCTTTTGAACAGGCACAGGCAGTCATCACCTCTAGCCTGGACCAGAAAGTAATGTCTTATTGCCGCAATGGTGGTGCTGTGCTGTTCCTAGCGGAAGAAGGAGATCGCTTGCTTGAGAAGGATCAATTTACGTTCCGCGAATTAGTGCGCGGAGAAAGCTGGGATCGAACATCATCGTTTAACTACGTCGATGCTTCCTATTTTGCAGAAGTTCCGCTTCATCCTGAAATGGGCTGGGAATGTGATGGTCTGTTTCCAGAGTATATCGTGCCATTCAGCAATTATAACAAGCTTGGGGGCACGATAGGGCGTATTGTATATATGTTTGGAAATGAGACACTTCCTGAATCTAGTGAAATTATTTCTGGTTATTTTCAGGGTTGGATCGGTCAAGCCGGCGGCTCCATGCTGAAAAAAGCAATTGGACAAGGCAGCCTAATACTAACGACATGGAAACTGAAAAACACCTACGGCACACATCCAATTGCAACACAAATCATTCATACATTGCTAAGTAAAGAGATCAATTAACAATAATCCCTGTTTCCAAAGCTTAACTCTAAGCTACGAAGCGGCACTGACAAAGCTGCAACGGAGGAATAGTTAACTCTGGACAACAAAAAGAGGGTCGCCTTTAAAGCTGATGCTAACAATAAAATCATTAAAAGCATCAGCTTTAAAAAGTGACGGTAATGGTTAAAACAGAGGGACACGGAGATCCCTCTTTATGTTTTCTTATCCAGTTTGCTATCATAGCTCATTTCCTCATACTTTTCTTTACAATTAACAACTGCTCCTTTACCTGAAGTGAATGAAAGTCCATTGACTTTTACGCTACTTTACGCTTTGATTCTTTTACTTTTTCCGTGATATTTTTCCTCCATACAAGTACAAAGCCTACTGCTAAAATCCAAAGCAACTCAATACCGAAGCTATTGAATACTTCATTGCTAAAGAACAACACTTTGATTATTATGTAAAAAAATTGATCGATGTAATTATGCATGGAGCTGTTAATAAGATAGGATTTTTCGCTGAAAGCAACGATGAAATACATTAATGCAGCAAAAAGTTTAAACGTATAGAGTGGGGGTTATTTAAAATTTAGATTATTTTTCGCATATTTGAAACAAGTTCAATATAATATGATTAATAAATGGAGGTGTTTTTATGCAAAATGAAATCATTACTCCAGGACCATTACTTAATGATAAAGGGATATTAAATCAAAGAGGCTACAGTACACGCGCAATTTTAACCTACAATCGTGAAAAGATTAAAGCTGCTCCGTGGCGCATTAAAGAGTGGGATTTTTATCAGGTAAACAATGCTGACTATTGCTTGCAAATGACAATTGGTCACGTTGGCTATGCTGGTCATGTTTCAGTTAAATTATTCGAATTTGCTAATGGTCAGCATTATGAAATCACAAAAATGTTAGCGCTTCCATTCGGTCGATTAAATATGCCTCGTACTGCAGAACAAGGAGATCTACACTATAAGAGCAGAGATGTAGAAATGAAGTTTGAGGTTTTTGAAGGTGGCAGACGAATAAGTTGTCGCTCAACGAGCAAAAAGCATCCAACAATTGAGGTTGATGTGACACTTACTCAGCCTGATCTTACCTCAATGGTTATAGCTACTCCTTTTAAAGAGAAGCGAACGCAATTTTAATCATAAAATTAATTGTATGCCAGCCAAAGGAACGGTAACAATTGGCGAGGGGGAAAAGCAATATACCTTTGAACCTGAAACTGCATTTGGGCTTATTGATTGGGGCAGAGGAGTTTGGCCATTTAGCCATGAATGGGTTTGGGGCAATGGCGCAAGCTTTGTAAACGGTAAACGCTTTGGTTTTAATATCGGCTTTGGCTTTGGTGACACCTCGGTGGCAACAGAAAATATGCTATTTTACGATGGAAAGGCGCATAAGCTTAGCCATGTCTATATCAAGTTAGACGAGAATGGTTTTATGTCTCCAAAGAAAATTACTAGTGATGATGGGCGTTTTGAAATGAATTTTACACCCATTTATGATCAACAAACGGCTACAAAATTACTATTCGTTAATAATCGTTGCCATCAAGTTTTTGCAAGATTTGATGGGAAAGTGATTTTGGACGATGGTGAAATTTTGCATGTTGAAAATTTAATCGGATTTGTAGAACATGCAATAAATAATTGGTGATAAATAATATATAGGAATAGATTATTATAAAATATATATAATTAACTCTTATATACTAGAATTTATAGTTAATTAGTGCTAAATACTTATAGGAAGTAAGAAGTCAGTACTTTATAATTTTTGTAATACCACAATTGATCCATATTGGTAGCGTCAAGAAGTTTGTGTAAATAAAAATAACTTTTACTTGTAGCAATTGAATTACGTGTTGCTTTTGAACATGGCTTGTAGTTCTGCACGAGCTTGATCAAAGCCAATATGACATCTTGTAGCAAAGCGTTGGTTATAGCCTTCGAACTGTGAAACTAAGAATTTTTCTAGTGCTTCTTCATGAGGAAATTGCTCTTTCCGCTTGGTATATTTCTTGATCTGCTTGTTAAAGGATTCAATAAGATTAGTAGAGTAAATGCTTCTCCAAATCGACTGTGGAAAGCTGTAAAACGTGAAGATATAGGGATTCTCCACTAAGGCTTTCGTTGCTTTAGGATAAGCAGTTTTCCACTTATCACAGAAACGTTCTAGTGCTTCACGACCAGCTTGCTCATCTTTTGCACGGTATACGGTCTTGAAATCATCACAGATCTCAGCACGATCAGACACACGCACTTTATGAGCAAGATTGCGAGCAAGATGAACACAACAGGTTTGGTATTTGGCACCTGGAAAGACCTCGAAAATGGCATCAACCATGCCTTTTAATCCATCAGAAATAAAGAGTAGCACTTCTTCTGTGCCTCTTTCTCGAAGGTCTTGCAGAAGCTCTTTCCACACGTAAGCAGACTCGGTTGGAGCAATGGCATAGCTTAACACTTCCTTAGAACCATCTTCGCGAATGCCAACAGCTAAGTAAACCGCTTCTTTCGAAACGGTCTCACGCTTTACAGCAATGTAGGTTGCATCCAAATAGACGCAGACATAGCGTGTAGCTAACGAGCGTTTCAAGAAGGCATCCACATGCCCTACCATCACTTGCGTCATGTTAGAAATGGTTTGCGGGGTGTAATGATGCCCATACATTTTCTCGATCAGATCAGCGATTTCAGTCATGGTTACGCCCTTTTGGAACATATGAATGACAAACGATTCTAACGTGTCGTTGGATCGCTTGTAGGGTGCTACGGTCTGCTGCTTGAACGCTCCATTACGATCACGAGGGATTTGAAGGTGCAGATCGCCGTATTCCGTATGGAGCGTACGTGTATAGCTGCCGTTACGAGAATTGCCTGTATTGAAGCCTGCACGATCATACTTTTCGTAATCTAGGAAGGCGGTTAACTCGGTTGTTAACAAGTGATTCATCGCTCTTTCGAGGTGAATACGAAAAATTTCAGTCACATCTTGTTTTGTAACTAGAGCTTGGACTAAATCTGTTGTAAAATGATTCATAGGGAAGACCTCTCTCTGTGAATTTTGTGTGGTAACTCAATTCTACAAGAAAAGGTCTTCCTTTTGCATTTATTCATTTACACATAATATTTTATACTCTCTCCATATTTCTTATCTTAAGATTTTTCATATGATATATTACCCATGTTTTTTATAAATTCCACCATTTAAATTACTTAATTATAGAAAGGATAAATAATGAATTTGTTGTTCAGTGAGCATGCAAAAGAAATTTGCCAATCTATCATTGATTACAATCCAGATGGTATAGTTGTTTTTTCCATGGAAGGAAAAATTATTGATATTAATCAAGCAGTAGTATCAATACTAGGATATTCAATGGAGGAACTAAAGGATTTATCCTACACAGATTTTTTTGATCCTAAGCAGTTGCCTATAGTTAACCATTATGTAGACTTAATTAAACAAGGGATTCCTTGCGAATACCAAGTAGATGCTACTTGTAAAAATGGGGAAATTGTTCATCTTGACATAAAGAATGTTCCTCTATTTTTAGAAGGCAAAATGTCTGGCGTGTTTGCTATTGCTAAAGATATAACTGCATTGAAAAGAACAGAAGAAGCATTAAGAAAGAGTGAAGAACGCTATCGAATGATAGCGGAAAATATGACTGATCTTGTAGCGATTTGGGATGTTAGTGGAATCGTGAAATATGCTTCTCCTTCTCATAGACAAGTGTTAGGTATTGAGGCAAAAGAGCTCGAAGGGAAATTCGCCATCGATTTTGTTTTTCCTGACGATATTCCGTCTGTTCAAAAAAAGTTTAAGAGAATGATTCAGACGAAGGAAAGTGAAGTTAGTGAGCTTCGATGTAAACATGTAGATGGACAAATTATTTGGATAGAGGCAAGGGCAAATCCAATTTTAGATGAAGCTGGAAACCTTCTTCATTTTCTCGTTATGGCTAGAGATATTACAGAAAGAAAATTGTTTGAGGAACAGCTAAATATATTGGCTTATCATGATCTATTAACAGGGATAGCTAATCGCCGATTATTTCAAGAAAACTTAGAACAGCAAATTAAAGAAGCTAAGCGTTACCAAAGGAAGCTTGCGGTTATCTATTTGGACCTTGATAAATTTAAACCAATTAACGATGCATTTGGCCATGACATCGGAGATGAGTTACTCAAGCAACTTTCCCAAAGAGTACAAGGTTGTTTAAGAGAAAGTGATATTCTCGCTCGACAAGGCGGAGATGAATTTACGATTTTGTTAAGTGAAATTCATAATGAAGAGGAAGCCCTGCTTATCGGTGAGCGAATTTTGATGAAGCTTCAAGAACCATGGTATCTTGGAAAACATGCTGTTCAAACAACTTCAAGCGTGGGGATTGCAATTTATCCTACAGATGGCGAGACCGCATTAGAACTTATGAAAAATGCAGATATTGCCTTGTATGAGGCAAAGGAGAGCGGCAGAAACAGAGTACAGCTTTATTTAAAATAACAGTAAAGCCCATCTTTAATGAAGGTATCTATTATCGTATAGTGTATACCTCATATAGAAGGGCTTTTTTATTTAAAAATAAACTTTCCTCTTACTTTTTTATATCGGCAACAGAATGCTCGTAAAGTTGTAAAGTACGATACTGTCCATTATGAAATTTTTTCTTCTTTCTTTTTTGCGCTGCGTTTACGTTTTGGAGCTGTTGTTTCCTTCGGCTTGGTTGCTTCCAAACTTGCTTTAAGTGCAGTCATCAGATCGATAACGTTCGCCTTATTCGGCGCAGGTGCATTCACTACATCAATTCCTTCTCCAGCAATTTTGGCTTCAATTAATTCATATAGCGAAGCACGATAGTCATCTGTATATTTTTCTGGATTAAAGGTATCGCTCAATTGCTCCACTAGCATTTTAGCCATTTCTAGCTCCTTCTCATTAACTTCTGTAGCCTGTGGTAAATTTGGTACAAGATTAATTGCTCGTATTTCGTCAGGGTAATGCATTGTTTCTAGACAAAGGCAGTTATCAATGACTCGAATTGCTGCAAGATTTGATTTGGAGCGTATTGAAATTTTCGCAATTCCAATTTTCCCTGTTTGCTTGATCGCTTCAGTTAATAGTGCATACGCATTTGAGCCTGACATGTCGGGTGATAAATAATATGGCTTTTCAAAATAGATTGGATCAATATCGGTTAAATTTACAAAGTCTAAAATCTTTATCGTATGGGCGGATTCAGGTTTTATTGCTTCGAGCTCTTCCTCATTGACGATAACATATTTACCTTTTTCGTATTCAAATCCTTTTACAATATCCTCTGGCTTAACCTCTTTATCACAGTGAGGACATTTTTTCTCATAGCTAATTGGCATCTTACATTCCTTATGCAGTTGTCGAAAATGAATGTCTTTGTCCTCAGTTGCTGCATGCATCTTTACAGGCACATGCACAAGTCCAAAGCTGATCGCGCCCTTCCAAACTGTATGCATTTTATCCACTCCTTTTTATGTAATATGCCCAAGCACAGCGTAATTATTGGTTTTACGTACATTACAATTATTGAGAAGTTTTGCATACTGCCTTGTCTGCTGGAAACAATACAGCTAGAAAAATTAAGCGAAGGCAAAGTAAGCTCTGGAAAACGAAAGTGGGACGCCTTTAAACCTGTGATGCTGACAATAAAAATTCAATAAGAAAGCAACAGGGTTAAAAAGCGTCTGCAAGAGCGTACTTTCGCCGAAGCGAAGCAAGAGCTTACTTAGCCGAAGCATGCCAAGCGAGGTGATTTTATAACTATGCCATCCAAGTTAACTGAATATAACCAAAAACGAAACTTCGACATTACCTTAGAACCGCAAGGTGCAACCGAGGATTCATCCGGTCAAGGCTTGAGATTTGTTGTCCAGCATCATATGGCGCTTCGTGAGCATTATGATTTTCGCTTAGAGTGGGCAGGAGTATTGCTTAGCTGGGCAGTGCCTAAAGGTCCTTCCTATAATACAAAAGACAAACGATTAGCTGTTATGGTAGAAGACCATCCATTAGCCTATCGAAATTTTGAAGGCACGATTCCGAAAGGACAATATGGTGGCGGAGTCGTAATGCTGTGGGATGAAGGGTTTTGGGAGCCACAAGGAAATGTAGAGCAAGGACTGCATAAAGGTGAACTGAAATTTATTTTGCATGGCCGTCGGCTTAAAGGAAAATGGGCATTAATTCGCTTAAAAGCTAAGGCTGATGAAGATAGAGACAACTGGCTTTTATTAAAGGAGCGGGATGAATTTGTTCAATTAACGAGCGGCATTGAACAATTTAATAGAAGTATTCGTACAGGTCGGACGATGGAGGAGATAGAACGAGGCGAGGAATGGAAAGTGATGCGCAATCCCTTTAACAAGCTTAATGTACAACTTGCCAAATTAGTTCGCACGATTCCAGAAGGAGACGAGTGGCTGTTTGAGTTAAAATACGATGGTTATCGAATAGTTGCTTTTATTGAAGAAAATATTGTGCGTTTAATTACTAGAAATGGTCATGACTTTACAAGCCGCTTTCCAAGTATTGCAGCAGCATTAAGCGATCTGGCTGCAGGGCGAGCGATGATTTTAGATGGCGAGCTAGTTGTAACGGATGAAACGGGCAAAACGGATTTTCAGGCATTACAGAATTATATAAAAAAACCGCAGGATCAAAATTTAACATATATTATTTTTGATTTACTCGCACTTGATGGTGTTGATTTGCGAAGCTTAAGTCTTGTCGAAAGAAAGGAACGGCTGGAACAACTGCTTCAGCACGCTCCTAGCAATTTGTATTATAGTCGTCATATTCGAGGCAACGGCAAACAAAGTTTTGCGGTAGCTTGTCAAACTGGAATGGAGGGGATTATCGGTAAAAAGGGGGATTCTTCCTACAGCGGCTTAAAAAATGGGGATTGGATTAAATTGAAATGTGATCGCAGACAAGAATTCGTCATTGGCGGTTATGTGCAAACGGATAAAAAAACTAGCGGAATAAGCTCTTTATTGCTTGGGGTATATCACGGTGATGATTTGATTTATGTCGGTCGTGTCGGGACTGGCATGAGTCAACGGGATAAAAAAATGCTTGAGCAGGAGTTTACTTCAATAAAAAGAAAAGATTCTCCATTTCTAGATGCCCCAAAGGCTAAAGCAAACGAAAAGTTTACTTGGCTTGAGCCTGAACTCGTTGCAGAAGTGAAATTTGCAGAATGGACAGACGAGCAGCTTATCCGACAAGCAAGTTTTAAAGGCTTGCGTATAGATAAAAAGCCCAAAGATATTCAGCGCGAGGACTTCGGAGATCATGATCAAGAATTGCAACTAAATGAACTTGAAATGGCTGAGACTGAAAACAGCGGGAAGACCGGTTCAAAGGCAAAAGCAATGGTTATCGAAGGAATAACGATTACTAATCCTGATAAAGTTATATTCACTGAACCATATCTTACAAAAAAGGATGTTATTCAGTATTATGCGCAAGTAGCAGAACGCATGCTGCCGTATATCCGTAATCGCGTGCTTACAGTTGTACGTTGTCCGAAAGGAATCGACCATAGCTGCTTCTACAAAAAGCATCCAGGCGCAGAAAGTAAAGGAATTGCTACACTTCCAATTACAACTGGCAGTGGGGAAACGGAGGAATATTTTTATATCGAGAATAGTTCAGGGCTCATTTATGAAGCGCAAATGGGTACACTTGAATTTCATACTTGGGGAAGTCGCATTGATGAGCTGGAAGTGCCAGATATGATGGTATTTGACCTCGATCCTGACGAAGGAATGGATATAAGCAGAGTTCGGCAAGGCGCAAAGGATGTGAGAGAAGTGCTAGCAGAGCTTTCCTTAAGATCTTATCTAAAAACGAGTGGCGGAAAAGGCTATCATGTGGTTGTTCCTTTTCAAGCGAGAATGAATTGGGAGCAGTTCCACGATTTTGCTAAGCGTGTTGCTCAGGTGATGGAGCAAAAATGGCCCGATCGTTATACAAGCAATGTAAGAAAGAGCAATCGCTCAGACAAAATTTTTATTGATTGGATTCGCAATGGTCGGGGTGCTACGAGTGTAGCTCCTTATTCTTTAAGAGCTAGGTCGGGAGCTAAAGTGTCCATGCCGATTTTTTGGGAGGAGCTTGATAGTGTAGCGCCTGACAGCATTACGCTTCATGATGCACTGCGCAGACTAGCGGACAAAGCAGATCCGTGGCAGGACTATTTTAACCGCACATAGCCTAGCCTTTAAGCTGCACGATTAGCTCAATAATCTTATAGAAATGTTTAGTCGCTTGCCGTACAGTTTTAAGTGTGGAGCAGTCAAATCATTTGATGCTTTGCTTTCTAACTTTGCTTTCCCTTTTGAACAACCGTATAATGAAAGAAATCAAAGAAACAGGTGAAGCAATGAATGATATAAAGCAACACGACAAGCAAACGATAGCAAACAATTATCGAGTATTTGCTTTATTAAGCCAATACTTAAATCTAAAGCCAGATTTGATTACAAAAGAGGATATTGATGAACTGACAGCAAACGGTGTATCTGCAGAGTATGCCTTTGCTACGTTACTGGCATCCTCATTAGGGCTTGATATTGTTGAAGATGCTAAAGATAAGCAAATTTTTCACAGTTACTTTGCGGAGATGATTCATCAACTGGATACTCAGGTGTACGAGGACAATTTGTACTATCAAAATATTAAGCTACCGACTGTAACGATTGGGAAAAGTCAGTTGAAATATGACGCGTATAAGCCATATGAAGGCTTTGTCTGCAATGATATCATGCAAATGGACGATGGCAGACAAGTGCCGCAAATCGGTTTCTTTGCAACAGAATTTAAATATCCAGCCGTACTTGAAAATGGGCGAATTTGGATGACTGTTACACCAAATGAAATTGAAACGATTAAGGAGCCGATCGAGCAAGCCTATGGTAATGTGCTGACGTTTGGTCTTGGTCTAGGCTACTTTCCATATATGGTTTCTGAAAAGGAAAATGTCAGCTCTGTTACAGTAGTTGAAGTGAATCCAGATGTAATCGCTTTGTTTCAAACGCATATTTTACCGCAATTTAAAAACGGTCATAAAATTAAGCTAGTCCAAGGCGATGCTTTCGAATATGCAGAACAACATTTAGCGGCAGGGCAGTTTGATTATGTGTTTACAGATTTATGGCACGATGTATCGGACGGCATTGATCTTTATTTGAAAATGAAATCCTATGAAAGCCTTAGTCCGCAGTCGACATTTTCCTATTGGATTGAAAAGTCGATGTTATGCTATTTATAAGATTGACTCACATGTAATGTCTTTTACAGTAAGAAAAAGGATCGCCATGATGACGATCCTTTTTTTTAATAAGTATGAAACTTTATTCAAATACTGCAACAAGGCGGCCTTTTACCTCATGGTTTTTAAGCTTTTCTAAGCCTTTATCGATTTCCTCAAATGGAATTGTTGTCAATTGAGGTTTCATGCCTAGTGAGAAGCACTCGTAAACGCCTTTTAAGTCTTCATTAGTACCGCCGTTACTGCCTAGCAGTTTAATTTCTTTAGTAATCATTAGGTAAGTATTAATTTCGGATTGTAAAATACCCATTCCGACAATAACAACTGTTCCTTTAGGTTTAATCGCTTCTAATGCATCTGATGTTGTTTTACCGAAACCAGCAAAGTCAACGATTAGCTCACATTCATCATCTTTCATATCAAGCACATTTTCATATACCTTTTTACAGCCAATTTCTTGAGCTAGTTGTCTTGCTTCTGCAGAAACGTCACATGCATAGACTTCACAGCCTTTAATCATTGCCATTTGTGCAGCGAATTGACCTAGTCCGCCAACTCCGATAATACCAACTTTCATACCAGCTTTAGCCTGACCGATGGAGAATAATGCATGGTAAGAAGTTAAGCCTGCATCAGTAGCAGCAGCACCTTCGATAAAAGATACGTTATCAGGAATTTTAACACATTGCTTAGCAGGAACACGTATTTTTGTTGCATATCCACCATCGTAATTGTATCCTGCTGCTTCACGAGTTTCTTGATCAAGTGGGTTAACGCCTACACGATCACCGACTTTTAACTCAGTAACACCTTCACCAACTTCAATAACAACGCCTGCACATTCATGCCCCATAATAACTGGACCATTTGGGAAAAGTGGCATCCAGCCTGGATCTTGTAATGCAGCTACATCTGAGTGACATAAACCTGCTGCTTTTACTTCTAGTACAACATGATTAGGTGTAGCTTTAGGATCTTCTTTTTCAATTAGCTTTAGTGGAATGTTAGTTCCAGAAAACAACCAACCTTTCATGAAACAGTCCTCCTTGAGTTGTGAATTGATACACTTTGATTATATACGCTTTCATAAGCAAAGTTTGTGGTAAAAATCACAATATAAATAGAATTGTTAAAATTATTTTTTTATACATAAAGTAGTATTAGTTATGATAAATGGGTTTAATCATGAAAAAAACAGAATTTACAATTTAGCGAAATTAATTTTAAGATATTTTACCTTAATTAGGGAACATCGTTTATACTAGTAACAAGGAATAAAGAAGGAGAAGGAATATGGTAACGATTAATGATGTCGCAGAGCGTGCAGGTGTATCAGTTACTACTGTATCTCGTGTGTTAAATAATCGAGGATATATTAGCGAGAAAACGAGAAAACTTGTTTATGATACGATGAATGAATTAAATTACCAGCCTAATGAGATCGCTCGTTCATTGCTAAGAAAACAATCCAACATTATCGGGCTAATTATCCCTAACGTAGCTCATCCATTTTTCGCCGAATTGGCTAGTGCGGTTGAATATTACGCTTATGAGCAAGGCAGTAAAGTTTTACTTTGCAATTCTCAGCTAGATCCAATTAAGGAACGAGATTATATAGATATGATGAAACGGCATCGTGTGGATGGTATTATTATGGGCAGCCATACGTTAGAAGTTGAAGAATATGCGCAATTAAAAAATCCTGTTGTTACGATTGATCGTAAAATAGGGGATCTTCCTTATATTGCTTCTGATAATGAGCTTGGGGGGAAGCTTGCTGCTGAGTTATTAATTTCAAAAGGCTGTCGTAAAATTGCCCATATTTGCGGACATCTTCAATTAGATCTGCTAGCAAATTTACGTACCCAAGCGTTTGAACAAACGATGAGAAAACATGGTGTAGAATTTATAACCATTCAAACAGATATGAACGTGTTTGACCAACAAACTTATGAACGAATTATTTCCAATCTTTTCGTTGAGCACAATGATATTGATGGAGTTTTTGCGACAAGTGATATTATTGCTTCCTTTGTATTAAAATGGTGTCGCATGCTCGGAAAGGATATTCCGCGAGATATTAAAATTATTGGCTATGATGATGTGAATTTAACTTCATGGATTAGTCCAAGTTTGACAACGATTAGACAGCCAATTAATGAAATAGGCAAGCTGGCAGTAGAATTAATTCGCAAACAAATGGATGGAGAAGCAATTGAACGTGTAAACGTAATGCCTGTTGAGCTGATAGAAAGAGAAACAACTTAAGTTGATAATATAATATGAAAACGTTAAGCCTAGCATCGAAAAATATGCTAGGTTTTTTTTATAAAATTTATATGTCAAACGATTGACATGTCAAACGTTTGACATATATAATGAACTTGTCTGTAAGCGATTACTATTAAAAGGGGATATGAATTATGAACAAAAAGCTTTCATTTGTAAGTTTTTTACTCATTCTTATGCTATTGCTGCTTGCAGCTTGTGGAGGCAACAATAATGCAGAGAAATCAAGCAACAGCAGTAACTCCTCAACGAATCAGTCAAATTCTGGTTCACAAAGCAATAGCAAATCTAATGTGAAACTTACATTCCTTAACTCAAAATCAGAAATCCAAACTCAACTTGAAGATGCAGTAAAGGTTTTTAAAGACGAAACAGGTATTGACATTGAAATTATTAGTACAAGCAATGGTCAATCTCCATTCGAAAAAGCTTCTCAGCTATATGCGTCAGGCAATCCTGCGACAATCCTAATGCTTGATCCAGCCGATGTGCCTAGCTTTGAAGATCGCATTCTTGATCTTTCTAATGAAAAATGGGTTGCTGATGCAGTGGATAACGCCACAACAGTAGTAAATGGTAAAGTGCTAGATTTTCCACTAGCTGTAGAAGGCTATGCGTTTATTTATAACCAAGCAGTGTTGGATGAAGCGGTAGGCGGTACTTTTGACCCTGCAACAATTCAAACAAGAGATGATCTGAAAGCTCTATTTGAAAAAATTGCAGCTATTGGTAAGCAGCCAATTCATATTTCACCGATGGACTGGTCATTAGGCGCTCATTTCCTAAACGGCTTATATGCAAATCAATCTCCTGACTTAAGCAAAGTTGAGGAGTATATCGCGCAATTAAAAGCAGGCTCTGTTCAGCTAATGAACGATCCAATATTTAATGGTTTAATCGATACGTTTGATTTGATGATGGAATATAACAATGTCAAGGATCAACCGCTAGCGGCTGCCTATGAGCAAGGTCCTGAAGATATTGCTTCTGGTGAAGTAGGTCTATGGTTTATGGGGAACTGGGCATGGCCAAATATTAAAGAATTTGATGATAATGGACAATACGGATTCCTTCCTGTTCCGATTAGCAATAACCCAGATGATTATGGTAACACACAAATCGCTACTTCTGTAACGAAACGTCTTGTAATTGATGCTGAGAAAAGCACACCTGAACAACAAGAGGCTGCAAAACAATTCTTAAATTGGATCGTTTACGAACCAAGCGGCCAAAACTTCTTAATTAATGAAGCGAATATTGTACCTGCATTTAACGATATGGAATTAGAGCCACAAGATCCATTAGCGAAATCTATCCAAAGCTATATGGCAAATGGTAAAACAACAATTGGCTTAAATATTTTGCCAGCGGATCACTGGAGCAATGTAGGTGCATCCATGCAGAAATACTTAGCAAAAGCAGGAGATCGTGCAACACTTGCTAGCGAGATTGAAGCTTATTGGAAAAACGTAAAGTAAGCAGAAATAATTTATAGGCAGGCAATATGCCTGCCTTCCTCTACCTATAATCATTGTACAAAAGGATTGTGATACAACATGATTGCTGAAAAGGGCTTATGGGATCGGCTCAAATCAAGGCTACTTTTTACAGGTCCAACTACGTTTATTTTTGTAACAGTTATTATCATCCCGTTCCTTTACGGTATTTTTCTTACCTTTACAGACTGGGACGGAATTGCTACTAGCTATAATTTTGTTAAATTTGATAATTATGTCGAAGTATTTTATGATACGGCATTTTGGCAATCTTTTGCTCGTACATTAAAGTACGTTTTTGCATCTGTTATTTTTATTAATTTAGTCGCTTTTTCCTTAGCTTATATTCTTACTAGACGAAGAAAAAGCAATTTATATCGGACAGGATTTTTTGTGCCAAATCTAGTTGGCGGTATCGTGCTAGGTTTTATTTGGCAGTTTATTTTTAACCATTTAATAGTAAACGCAGGTAAATACTTTGGCATTTCACTATTTGAAAATACTTGGCTAGCTGATCCTCAGCGTGCTTTATGGGCATTAGTCATTGTCACAGTATGGCAATATGCTGGTTATATGATGGTCATTTATATTTCAGGACTAATGAATGTTCCAAAGGATGTTATGGAAGCTGCTGAGATTGATGGGGCAATTGGCTGGAAACGAATGAAAAATGTAGTTTTACCGTTAATGGTTCCTGCTTTTAGTGTTTGTATTTTTCTATCGTTGCAGCGTGCCTTTCTAGTATATGAGGTTAACCTATCGTTAACTTCCGGCGGACCTTTCAAAAGTACAGAGCTGGTTTCAATGTTTATATACAATAAAGCCTTTTTAGCTCGTGATTATGGGGTAGGTCAAGCAGAGGCATTTGTTCTATTTATTATCGTAGCAATGATTACGTTATTGCAGGTTTACTTTACGAAGAAGATGGAGGTGGAATCCTAATGACAACAAGTGTAAAGAAGGTTTGGACAGGAGTAAAAAGCATTTTACTTTTTGTTGTATTAGTGTTGTTTATTTCACCTTTCTTCGTCATTCTGCTTAACTCTTTTAAGCAAAATAAAGAGATTACAAGTAAACCATTTGCGCTCCCTGCTAAATTTAATCTGGATAACTATATTACTGCATTTGAAAAAATGAGCTATTTTCATGCTTTTGCAAACTCTTTAATAATTACGGTTTGCAGTGTGTTATTAATCGCTTTGTTTGCTGCAATGACAGCACACTTTTTTGTTCGTAACAAAAGCAGGCTAAATCAAGTGATGTTTATGTCGATGGTCGCAGCAATGATTATTCCGTTTCAAGCGATTATGATTCCGCTTGTGCAAATTTATGGCTCACTGGATTTAATGAATAGTAAGGCTGCTCTAATCTATTTATATATTGGCTTTGGTACTTCACTAGCCGTATTTATTTATCATGGCTTTATTAAAAGTATTCCGCTTGAATTAGAGGAAGCGGCAATGATTGATGGTTGCTCTAAAATTCAAACGTTCTTTAAGATTGTCGTGCCGGTTCTTATTCCAACAACAGTAACGATTTCAATATTAAATGTGCTTTGGATTTGGAATGACTTTTTGCTTCCTTCATTAGTGTTAATAGAAGCGAAACAACGGACATTGCCGTTATCTACCTTCTACTTTTATGGTACCTACACAGCAGATTATGGTCCGTTAATGGCATCATTGCTATTAACAATTTTGCCGGTAGTCATCGTGTATTTGTTCGCACAACGATACATTATTCAAGGCGTAATGCAAGGTTCAATCAAATAAAATAAGAGGTACAGGATGGAGAAGAAGATGACCTATACAACTAAGATGGCAGACGCATTTATTGAAAAACATAAGCATCGTATCGATAATACCTATCGCTTGAATTATCATTTAATGGGGGAACTAGGCTGGATAAATGATCCTAATGGCTTTGTTCAGTTTAATGGAAAGTATCATATGTTTTATCAGCACTATCCATATGCCGCAGAATGGGGACCAATGCATTGGGGACATGCGGTTAGTGATGATTTAATTACATGGGAGTATATGCCGATAGCATTAGCGCCTGATATGCCGTATGACCGAGACGGATGCTTTTCAGGCAGTGCAATAGTTAAAGATGGCAAACTTTATTTAATGTATACAGGTCATATGATTACAGGACCTGATAAAGATCGAGACTATACGCAGGTACAAAATATCGCAGTTTCAGAGGATGGGATTCATTTTACAAAAATTGCGCAGAATCCCGTTATCTCAAGTGAACAAATCCCTGATGGGGTAAGTCAACATGACTTTAGAGATCCGAAAGTATTTTACTATAACGATGCGTATTATGTTGTGTTAGGCTCCAATGATTCGCAAGGTAATGGCTTAGTTTTACTTTATACCTCTACTGATTTAATTCACTGGAGCTTTGTATCAATTATGGAAAAAAGTGAAGGAGAGATGGGCGATAACTGGGAGTGCCCTGATTTCTTTCCATTAGGTGATAAAGAAATATTAATGTGTTCTCCGCAGCGTATGCCATCACAAGGACTGGATTATCACAATATCCACTCCACAGTATATATGTGGGGCAAGCTAAATGAGCATGGCACGTTTACGAAAGAGGGCTATGCGCCAATGGATCAAGGCTTTGATTTTTATGCTCCGCAATCTACGCTAGATGATGGGGGCAGAAGAATCATTATGGCTTGGATGGATACATGGAATAACCGTATTGTTACTCAGGAGAAGCAGCATCATTGGGCAGGGGCATTAACGCTGCCGCGTGAAATGCTATATAACGAGCAAGGGCAAGTCATTTTTCGTCCGCTTAAGGAAATTGAAAAATATAGAGGGGAAGCCTATACTTTTGCTGCCTGCGAGCTTAAAGGCGAGTTAATTTTACCTTTTACAGGTGATTGCTACGAGCTTCACGCAGAAATCTCTGTTCAGCAAAGTAAAGCTTGCGGTATAAAGCTTAGAGCATCAGAGCAAGGAGATTGCTATACTTCTCTAGAGTTCGATGCTGAACGTCAAATCTTTTCTTTGAATCGTGAACATAGCGGCGAAGGAGAAGGCGGAGTAAGACAAACTTATTTGCAATTAGAAGAAGGCAAGCTTAAGCTGCAGGTCTTTGTAGATAAATCTTCGGTTGAAGTATTTTTGCAACAAGGCATCAAGGTAATGACAGCTCGCATTTATCCGCCAAATGATGCAAAAAAAGTGGTATTGTTCTCAAATGGTACATGCTATCTCGACACCTTAACGATTTGGGAGTTAAGGATATAGGAGGGTCAACATGAGCACGGTATTTACAATTGGTGAAGCGCTTATCGATTTTGTACCCAGTGAGGTTAATTGTTCATTAAAGGATGTAACTACCTTTCAGCGAGCAGCAGGCGGAGCTCCAGCGAATGTTGCATGTGCAGTGGCTAAGCTCGGCGGGAAAGCAAGCTTTATTGGCAAAATCGGCGAGGATCCCTTTGGTGATCATATTGTTGAGGTTTTATCGCAAACGGGCGTGGACACCTCTTATATTTTTCGGACATCGGTCGCAAATACTGCTTTAGCGTTTGTCAGCTTGCAAGCAGATGGACAAAGAGAGTTTTCCTTTTATCGCAAGCCGAGTGCTGATATGTTTTTGCGAGCAGAAGAAATCAAACAGGAATGGTTTCGCAAAAATGACATCTTACATTTTTGCTCTGTCGATTTAATTGATGCCCCTGTAAAGAGAGCGCACATACAAGCGATACAATATTGCTGGGAGCAAGGAGGGTTTATTAGCTTTGACCCTAATGTTCGGCTTAACTTATGGGAAGATGAGCAGGAACTGCGCAAGACGATACTAGAATTTTTGCCTTTAGCCGATCTTGTGAAAATTAGCAGTGATGAGCTTTTCTTTATTACAGGGATAGAGGATGAAGCTCTTGCCTTGCAATCATTATTTCAGGGTAAAGTAAAGCACATTTTATATACTCGCGGTGCAGCAGGAGCTGAATGGATTGCGCAAAATTTCCGTGCTTATGTTCCGTCGCACAAAGTAAATGCAGTCGATACTACTGGAGCAGGCGATGCTTTTATTGGTGCAATTTTGTATCAATTAGCGAAAGCAGAACAGGCACTTTCTAATATTCAGGTGACACAGGCTGCCGATATATTAAAGTTCGCCAATATTGCTGCAGGTTTAACTACAGAGCAATATGGGGCGATTCCAGCCTTAGTGACAGAACAGCAAGTATTAAATCATTTAGCTAAAAAGCAATAACCTAAAAGTCATGTTAGTTTACTTCTTGCAGAGAAGCGGCTAGCATGATTTTTTTATATGTTTTTTTGAAGCGCTTGCTTATAATGAAACTAATGAACTAATGGTTATTAAAACTAAACATTCATTCTATATCGGAGGCGATTATGATTAATATTGAAACGAAAGTCGTTGAGATTGAGCATCATGCGCGAAAAATATATGGAGTGTCTTATTTGCCTAAGGTTGATCATAAGTATCCTGTCGTTATATTCAGTCACGGATACAATGGTTCACATGAGCGTTTTAACCAGCATTGCGAGCAGTTAGCTCAACATGGAATAGCTGCCTTCTGTTATGATTTCTGCGGCGGCTCTGTCCAATCAAAAAGCGATCTATTAACGACGGAAATGACGATTTTTACTGAAAAGGAAGATTTAGAGGCTGTTATTGCTGCGGTAAAACAATGGGAGCAAGTAGATCATGAACGAATTTTTCTTTTTGGAGCCAGTCAAGGAGGCTTTGTTTCTGCTTTAGTAGCAGATGAACAAATTGATGCCATTAATGGACTTATTTTATTATATCCTGCTCTATGCATTCCAGATGACTGGAATAAGAGGTTTCCGACCGTTGACAGTATTCCTGATACCTATGAGTTATGGGGAATGACAATAGGCCGAGGATATTTCGAAGCTGTCCATGGTTATGATGCATTTGAACATATCGGTAAATATAATAAACAAGTGCTTATTCTTCACGGAGATCAGGATGATGTTGTGCCAGCTGCATATAGCGAGCGAGCAGCTAAATTGTATCCTCATGCAGAGCTTGTCATTTTTGCAGGAGAAGGACATGGTTTTACAGCAGAAGGAGATAAGCGTGTAATTGAACGTACACTTCAATTTGTACAAGCTAATCTATAGTGTATTATAATGAAGCAAGAGAATTTAGAGTGGAATTTATGCAGGAGGATTTGAACGTTGACTACAAATAATTTCTGGACTGAGCTACCTCGTCCGTTTTTTGTGCTTGCGCCGATGGAGGATGTGACGGATGTTGTGTTTCGTCATGTTGTCAGCAAAGCGGGGCGGCCAGATGTATTTTTTACCGAGTTTACGAATACAGAAAGCTACTGTCATCCAGACGGCATGAAAAGCGTAAGAGGACGCTTAACGTTTACACCAGATGAGCAGCCAATTGTCGCTCATATATGGGGTGATAAACCGCAATATTTTCGTCAAATGAGCATCGGGATGGCTGAGCTGGGATTTAAAGGTATAGACATCAATATGGGTTGTCCAGTCCCTAATGTTGCCAATCGGGGAAAAGGGAGCGGGTTAATTTTGCAGCCTGAGCTTGCAGCTGAAATCATTGAAGCAGCGAAAGCGGGCGGTTTGCCTGTTAGCGTAAAAACGCGACTTGGCTTTAATGAGGTGGAAGAGTGGGAAGGCTGGTTAACACATATTTTGCAGCAGGATATTGCCAATCTTTCGATTCATTTGCGCACAAGAAAAGAGTTAAGTCAGGTCGAGGCGCATTGGGAGCTTATTCCTGAAATTAAGAAGCTGCGCGATCGGATTGCACCTAACACACTGCTTACGATTAATGGAGATATTCCTGATCGGCAAACAGGACTTGCGCTTGCCAAACAACATGGTGTAGATGGAATTATGATCGGTCGCGGCATATTCAAAAATCCATTTGCTTTTGAAAAAGAACCGCGTGAACATAGTATAGAAGAATATCTTGACCTGCTGCGTCTGCAGCTTGACCTTCAGGATCAATATGCGGAGCTGCTTCCACGCTCGATGTCAGCACTTCAGCGCTTCTTTAAAATTTATGTGAAAGGGTTTCGCGGTGCAAGTGAGCTAAGAAATATGCTGATGCAAACGAAAACGACCGATGAAGCTCGCGCTCTATTGGATAGCTTTATGGCAAGTCGTGCTGAGGAAGAGAAAAAAGAAGAACATATGGAAGAACAATAAACTATAGACTATTAAGAGAGGGGAACCCTCTCTTTTTTAGATAGATCACCATAACAAAATTTATAATAGTTATTTTAAACTTCTAAAGTTATGCTAACAAAAATAAAAAAACTATTGTTATTGAAAACGTTCTATATTATCATTGTCAGAAGAACGACTAAGTAAAATGGGAATGATGATGGGGGGACGATAAGGTGGCAATTTATATTAATGAAGAAAAGCAAATTTTTCATTTGCAGGCTGGAGACGTTAGTTATGTTATTCAAATTATTGACGGATATCCCGTCCATGCATATTGGGGACGGCGACTTCATCACGATAGCAATCTAGAGAAATTAGCCCCTTTTACCGAAAAAGTGTTTCTTGATACGACACCGCAAGAGTATCCTCAGTATGGATCTGGCGATTTTCGCTCTCCTGCTTATCAAGTTCAACTTACAGATGGCAGCAGAATTACAGAGCTTCGTTACAAGTCATATACGATTATTGCAGGGAAGCCTGCGCTTGATGGATTGCCTCACGTCTATACAGAATCAGATAATGAAGCATCAACATTAATTTTGGAGCTGCAAGATCCATATTGCGGTCTTACCGTAGCTTTACAATATACGATTTTTAATAGCG
This sequence comes from Paenibacillus sp. plas6, assembly GCF_057221655.1. Taxonomy (NCBI): domain Bacteria; kingdom Bacillati; phylum Bacillota; class Bacilli; order Caryophanales; family Paenibacillaceae; genus Paenibacillus; species Paenibacillus sp. plas6. The sequence continues at coordinate 2,868,691 of NZ_CM170151.1, forward strand.
GAGCGATTACACGTTCAGCAAAGTTTTTCAACAATGGAAACAGCTCGCTCAAGCTGCTTAGAGCTTTAAGTGCAAGTGTTGATCTTTTTGGCAAAAGTAATTATGATTTGCTTTATTTGGCGGGTCATTGGAGTAGAGAAGCGCATTTGCAGCGTCGACCGCTTGGACCAGGAGGAACAAACCTGGGCAGCCGCAGAGGGGTGAGCAGCCATCAGCATAATCCGTTTGCTGCAATTGTTAGTCCAGAAGCTGATGAGGATTACGGTGAAGTGTATGCTATGAATTTAGTATACAGCGGCAATTTCCATGCTGAGGCGGAGGTTGATGCATTTGGAACTGTACGAATGGCAATTGGACTTAATCCATTCGATTTTGCTTGGATGTTGGAGGCCGGGCAGTCGTTTCAAACTCCAGAGGCAGTTTTAGTTTATTCAGCCGAGGGACTTGGCGGAATGTCGCGCATTTATCATCGTCTATATCGTAAACGGCTTTGTCGCGGCATTCATCGTGATCGTGAACGTCCAATACTTGTTAATAACTGGGAAGCGACTTACTTTAATTTTACGGCTGATAAAATTTTGCAAATTGCACAGGCAGGTGCGGAGTTAGGCATCGAACTATTTGTACTCGATGATGGATGGTTCGGACAACGGGACAGCGATAATTGCTCACTTGGTGATTGGGTTGAAGATCGCCGTAAGCTGCCGAATGGTTTGAAAGACTTAGCACAACAAATAAATTCGCTTGGCCTGAAGTTTGGCTTGTGGGTGGAACCAGAGATGATTTCACCAAACAGTGATTTATATCGTCAGCATCCTGATTGGTGTCTGCATGTTGAAGGGCGACGCCGTACAGAAGCACGCTGGCAGCTAGTATTAGATCTATCTCGCCAAGAAGTAAGAGATTACTTATACGATGCACTCTCTAAAATATTTCATGAAGTCCCAATTGCCTATGTAAAATGGGATATGAACAGAGGATTGACGGAAATCGGATCTTGTGTTGCTTCACCTGAGCACCAGCAAGAAATTGCCCATCGTTATGTACTAGGCTTATATGAGCTGCTTGAACGAATAACGACTGCATTTCCTCATATTTTATTTGAAAGCTGCTCAAGCGGCGGAGGGCGCTTTGATCCAGGTATGCTTTATTATATGCCGCAAACATGGACGAGCGACAATACGGATGCTGTAGAAAGACTAAAAATTCAGTACGGAACGAGCTTAATTTATCCTGTTAGCACGATTGGCGCTCATGTGTCAGCAGTTCCAAATCATCAGGTAGGCAGAGAAACTTCGCTGAGAATGCGCGGTGACGTAGCAATGTCTGGTAACTTCGGCTATGAGTTAGATTTAACGAAGTTTACTGAAGATGAGAAAGCAGAAGTGAAGAAGCAAATTGAAATGTATAAGCAAATTCGTTCACTAGTTCAGCAGGGAGATTTATATCGTCTCCGCAGTCCGTTTAAAGGAAATGAGACAGCATGGATGTTTGTGTCAAGCGACAAAACAGAAGCACTTGTGTTCTTTTTCCGTGAATTGGCAAAACCTAATCCTGCACCAGAGCTACTCAAGCTTAGCGGTATTGATGATACATTAACGTATCAAATTGAAGGACCTGACGGAATTGTCGCTACAATGAGAGGAGATCGCTTAAAATATGCCGGCTTACATATTCCACATCTTAAGGGTGATTATGTAAGTATTTGGTTTAGATTGAAGGCAGTTTAAGATAAAAAATGATGCTGAGGATGCCGCAAAGCTTAGGCTTGCAGCATCCTCATCGCTTTTTCAGTAAAGAGGAGGAGAGGTGTCATCTTAATGCAACAGTTGCTTCATGTTCGCAGCAAAATAAAGAATTATATGAACAACATAAGAATAAGGAAAAAGCTGGTGTACTCCTACCTCTTCGTAGTATTTCTACCTGTTTTAGTTATCGGCTATTTGTTAACAGATACGCTTCGCAATCAAGCCATTGAACATGCTGTAGCCCAAGCAACAAATAATATGGAGAAAGTAAAGCGGCAAGTTGAGGAAGCATTAAAGATTCATGAAGGGGTGTCAAATAATTTATTTTTTGATAAGCATTTAATGGAGATTGTAGCGAAAGTCTATAAAGATAAGACGGAAATTTTCCATGCTTATCGAGAATATAAAACGTTTACAAACTATTTGGATCTTTATAAAGATATTGCAGACATTCAGCTTTATGTAAACAACGAAACTTTACTTGAGAACTGGTCTATTTTTCGTGCGGATTCTGAAACGATGTCGGCTGCTTGGTTTCAACAAGGGATAGCTGCGCGCGGGAAAAATAGTTGGCATTTCATAGCTAATCCGACTAAAAATCATGAACCCTATCTTAGTCTTGTCAGACAGGTATATAAGCTAGATATGGACTATATTGGCATGCTTGTCATTAGTGTTAAGCCCGAAGCGTTGTACGCAATCCTTGAGCAAGAACCATTTGATACATTTCTTTATTTAGATGATGGAATGATTGTTACTGCGAAAAATCGAGAGTTGATAGGCAAGTCGATTCAGCAATATTTAAATGTACAGGATGAGCTGCCGCAGGACACGGAGCAACCTCTGTCTATTCAATTAGAGGATAAGCCAGCTAAGCTTCTTGTCGATTCGATTAAATTAGAAACGAATATTGACAGTTTACATCTCGTTAGTGTAATTCCAGAAACTTTAATTTTACAGGATGCAAACAGAGTTAGTTTCATTGCATATGTCATAGTTGGTTTAAGTCTATTAGCTTCTTGTGCGCTAATTTTTGTTTTTTCTTCTGCAATGAGTAAGCGGATTCGTGAATTAAGTTACGATATTAAGAAAGTTTCACGCGGGGATCTAAAGCACTTCTCTCGTATAGAGGGGAACGATGAGATTGGTCAGCTTTCCCGTCATTTTAATGGAATGGTTAGCAATATTGCTGATCTTATGCAGCAAGTACGAAAGGCGGATGAAACACGGCATGAGCTGGAGCTAAAGCAAAAAGAGATTCGCTTTAAAATGCTGGCAAATCAAGTAAATCCTCATTTTTTATTTAATGCTTTAGAGACGGTGCGAATGAAGGCACATTGCAACGGTCAAGAGGAAATTGCTGATATTGTAAAGTCGCTAGGGACGTTACTGCGCAGCAATTTAGAGGTAGGACAAGCAGCAGTTTCCTTTCAATCCGAGCTTGAGCTTACTCGGATGTATTTAGAAATTCAACATTTTAGATTTGGTGCTAAGCTGTCATACCGTCTGCCAAATCCAGCAGAGATTAAAGATTTTAAGGTATTACCGCTTTTGCTGCAGCCAATTGTTGAAAACGCAATTATTCATGGGATCGAACGAAAATTAACGGCTGGCTTAATAGATGTTACTGTTAGTGAGGATACAGAACATTTTTTTGTTACTGTCAAAGATGATGGTGTAGGCATAAAGGAAGAGAAGCTGCAGCAGTTAATGAACACTTTAGCGGATCAAGAGGATGACACGGGTAAGCGTATTGGACTTAGAAATGTTGATCAGCGGATGAAGCTTCATTATGGTCCGCAGTACGGTCTTACTATCCTTAGTAAAGAGGGAAGCGGAACAACGGTTATTCTTACATTTCCAAAAGGAGAATAAGCAACATGTATAAGGTAGTAATTATTGATGACGAACCTATTATTCGCCAAGGATTACGAACAATTGTTGATTGGGAAAATTTTCATATTGAAATATGCGGTGAAGCCGAGAACGGAATTGAGGGATTATCACTATGCTGTGAGCTAAAGCCCGATCTTGCAATCATTGATTTAAAAATGCCGGGCTTAGATGGAATTGAGTTAATCGAAGAGGCACGACGTTTAGGAGTTGAGACTGATTTTATTGTATTAAGTGGATACTCTGAATTTACGTATGCGCAAAAAGCTACAGAGTTTGGCGTGCGAAGTTATTTAGTTAAGCCAATTGAGCCTACTCACCTTATCGCGAAGTTACATGTATTGCGCAATGAATGGGAGGAAAGAGATAAGCTTAAAGAGCAATGGCAAGTCACTGCTAAGCTTCGTGTTGAACACGCGCTGCAGAAGCTTTGCGAGGATGAATCAGGCGCATTTTTAGCAAATGCAGCTCCATCAGAGCTAGCTCCTTTTCTAACTTCTGACGGGAAGTTATGGGGAACTTATCATCTTTATTTGCTTGGCGAGGAACGAGAGAGAGCGAGCTTAACGATATGGAGACAATTACAAAAATTCATTGAAGAGCAAATGAGCGATACTAATCTTTGCGTAACCGGCTTTATAAATCAATATTTGGTGGTACTAACTGATAGTCATGAGCTTTGTCAGCTTGTTAATAGCTTAGTAGCGGACAAGCAACAGTTTGTGAATATACAGCTTGTCGTTGCCGCGGGTGAGCCAGTTTCTTATTTATCGGATATTTCTCTTGCTTACCGTGAAGCTAGTCAAATGATGAAAGATAGATTTTTATATGATAGACAGGGCAGTGCAATTATTAAAGAAAAGCTTTGTGAGGAAATTGGCGGTGAAGTTTCTATTGAAAGTTATGCAGCTAAAGCGGCAGAGCACATTGCCGCTGAGGATGAAGCTGCGATCCGGCAAATGATGCTTTTATTGGAGCGAAAGCTGCGCTTTTCAAACTGGGAAGAGGATACAATAAAATCAGCATATGCTGCTTTTTATACTGAAACTGTAGGGCATCTTGCTGCCATTGATGACAAAGTTCGCAGCTATATTCAACCTTTACATAACGTTGCAGAGCAGTTAAAGCTTTGCTGCACATTGCATGAAGTTAGTTATTATATTGAACAGGAATTTTATCGGTTAACTGCAGGCTGGAGCAAAATGCGCAAACATGATACTTTTTCACAAATATTAGATTATATATCCGATCACTATGGAGCTGGCTTAACACTGGAAAGTATAGCTCGTACCTTCCATTACAATAGCTCGTATCTTGGAAAGCTGTTTAAGGCACAAACAGGAAAAACGTTTAATGCATATTTGGATGAGGTTAGGATGAAGCAAGCAAAACGGTTGCTGGCACAAGGGGCAAAAGTATATGAGGCAGCAGCTGCAGTCGGCTTTGCTAATGTTGATTATTTTCATGCAAAATTCAAACGTTTAGAAGGTGAAACTCCATCGGCTTATCGTGAGAGATGGAGAGGCGGTCAACGCTCATAAAGAATATCTAATTTTTATATGAATAACCTCCGAAACGTCTCGTATTGTAAACGCTACATTTTCTTTATAGTAGGAAATGTAGCGTTTACATCATTAAAGGAGCGTTTCACAGAAATGAAAACAGAAAGTATCTCCCACGTAAAGACAACAAATTCAAGAGCCAAACGTTCACGTTGGAAAATCGTGTACGAGCAGCGATATTTGTTTTTGATGTCAATTCCCTTTATTGTTTTAGTCTTTATTTTTAACTATTTACCGCTTTGGGGATGGACGATGGCTTTTCAAAACTATAAGCCAGGTTTCTCATTTTCCGATCAGCAATGGGTAGGCTTGAAAAACTTTATTGACATTTTTCATGATCCGCAATTTTACCTTGTGCTAAGGAACACATTAGCCATGAGTATTATGTCTTTAGCTGCTGGTTATACCGTTCCTGTTATTTTTGCAATTTTACTAAATGAAATTAAATTGTCATTTTTTAAGCGGACCATTCAGACGGTTTCCTATTTGCCGCACTTTGTTTCTTGGGTTGTAGCGGCAGGGATTATTACAAAGATGCTATCAATGGACGGTATCGTTAATGAATTGCTAATGTGGCTCAATATTACCGATGCACCAATTCAATTTATGGCTAAAGGAGAATGGTTCTGGTCAATTGTAACTCTATCAGATTTGTGGAAGGAAATGGGCTGGAACTCAATCATCTTTTTAGCAGCTATTTCAGGTATTGATCCAGAGTTATATGAAGCTGCGACAGTAGATGGGGCTAGTCGTTTTCGACGGATGTGGCATATTACGCTTCCGGGTATTCGTCCAACAATGATGGTAATGTTAATTCTGTCTATCGGCTGGCTGACAAGCATTGGCTTTGAGAAACAGTACCTTTTAGGCAATAGCTTAGTCCTTGATTATTCGGAGGTATTGGATCTTTACATTCTAAACTATGGTATCGGCATGGGCAGATTCTCGTTTGGTACAGCGCTTGGCATTGTCAACTCGATGGTGGCGATAACATTGTTGCTCCTTTCCAATTGGATTTTCAAACGAATTACCAAAGAAAGTGTTATTTAGAAGGAGGATGCAATAAATGAAATATCGTTTAACATCAGGGAATATTGCTTTTAACGTTTTTCTTTACGGATTTATGTTGATTGTTGGCGTAGTGACGATTTATCCCTTTCTCAATCTGTTAGCTATTTCATTTAACAATTCGTTGGACACGGTAAGAGGCGGGATCTATATATGGCCGAGAATGTTTACTTGGAGTAATTACGAGCAAATTTTTATGTATAACGATTTACTGACTGCGTTCAAAAACTCTGTTATTCGTACATTGCTAGGAACATTTCTTGGACTGATTAGCGGCTCAATGCTAGCTTATGTGCTTAGCCGCAAAGATTTTATCGCACGTAAGCCAGTTTCCTTATTTTTTGTCCTTACGCTTTATTTTTCAGGCGGCTTAATTCCAGGCTATATGCTTATGCGAGATTTAGATCTAATAAATTCATTCTGGGTATATATCTTACCTGGCATCGTTAATGCATGGAACGTATTTGTTATTCGTTCTTATATGGATGGCTTGCCGCTAAGCTTGCAAGAATCTGCCAAATTAGATGGAGCTAGCGACTTAACTATTTTCTTTAAAATCATCCTGCCACTTTGTAAGCCGGTGTTAGCGACGATCGGTTTGTTTGTAGCAGTTGGTCAATGGAATTCTTGGTTTGATACTTTCCTATACAACAGCACAAACCCAGAGCTAACTACACTGCAGTATGAATTAATGAAGATTTTATCTGATACACAAGCGGACAGCTCTCAAGCTAGAATGGGCAACAGTGAATTTATTAATCAGGTTTCACCAGAATCAGTGAGAGCCTCAATTACGATGGTTGCTACTGTACCAATTTTGCTTGTTTATCCATTCTTACAACGTTATTTCGTCAAAGGTTTAACGCTTGGCGCAGTTAAAAGCTAATAGCTAGGATTCATCAACATCGGGTACTAACAGGAAACTGTTAAACCAATATAAAGATAACTGGAGGGGTCTTCATGAAAAAGTTTGGAAAATGGCTAGCACTTCCATTAGTAGCATCAATGCTTTTCGTTTCTGCATGTTCAGATGGAACGAATGGCAATAGCACAAATGCTAGCAATGCGGGTAAAGGAGGCGAGTTGGGTGACGACTTATATCCTATTACCATTACGATGTTTAGCGCAGTAACCAATACTCAATGGGATAATATGGAAAGCCCTGTCGGTCAAAAAATAAAAGAGCTGACAGGAGTTACATTAAAGCCTGACTATCCCGTGGGCGATCCAATGCAAAAGCTATCATTAATGGCTGCCAGTGGAGAGTACCCTGATCTCATTTTTGCGAACAATAATGTAAGCACCATTATTAATGCAGGCGGATTAATTGATTTAGCACCACTTATTGAAGAATATGGGCCAAATATTAAAAAACTTTATGGGGATTATTTAAATCGACTTCGTTGGAGCAAGGATGATCCATCAATTTATTTCCTTGGCACATATGGTGTGAATGAAGTTCAATGGGAGCCAAAGGATGGTTTTATGTTGCAGCATGAAGTAGTGAAGGAGCTTGGTTATCCTGAATTAAAAACAGTTGAAGATTTTGAAAATGCGATTCGCACATATATGGAGAAGCATCCAACAATTGATGGTCAACCTACAATTGGACTAACCTTGCTTGCCGATGACTGGAGAATTGCTCAATCTGTAACGAACCCTGCTGTATTTGCAACTGGCGGTTCTGATGATGGTGAATGGTATATTGATGATGAAACGAAAGTTCCAGTTATTCATTATACTCGTCCTGAGGAAAAAGAGTACTTTAAGTGGTTAAATCATATGTATAATACTGGACTTATTGATCCAGATAGCTTTGTACAAAAATACGATCAATATAAAGCAAAAATCGCTTCTGGACGTGTATTGGCACTTATCGATTCTGAATGGCAATTCCGTGAACCTGAACAAGCACTTCTGCAAGCAGGCAAACCAGAGCGTACGTATGGCATGTATCCAATTGTGCTTAATGAAAATTTCAAAAATCGCAACTTCCAAAGCGCGGGATATTCAGGCGGTACTGGTGTAGGAATCTCCACTAGCGCTAAGGATCCGGTACGAATTATTAAGTTTTTAGACTGGTTATGTTCAGAAGAAGCACAGATTCTAAACAACTGGGGAATTGAAGGCGTACATTACACTATTGATGAAAATGGCAAACGTGTTATTTCTGAAGAAGAAATGCAGAAGCGTCTAACAGATCCTCAGTATAGCAAGAAAACAGGCATCGGAACGTATTTATATCCATTCCCTGAATATGGTGTAGGGGTTGAGGATTCAACTGGACAAACCTATAAAATCGATTCTAAAGAACAAATTATTGCTAAATATTCAGATATTGAAAAAGAAGTTCTTGCAAGCTATGGAGCAACAATGTGGATGGATCTTTATCCTAGTGTTGATGAATTCCCAGTTAAACCTTGGGGTGCTGCATGGCAAATTAACATTCCACAAGATTCTGACGGCGCATTAACGATGCAGAAGCTCAATGATGTAGTTAGAAAACGCATTCCAGAAATGATTATGGCTAAGCCTGAGCAATTTGATGGATTATGGGATTCTTTCCAAGAAGAATTAATTAAAATTGGCGTGCCAAAGCTGGAAGAGGAGTTCCAATTGCTACTTAATGAGCGAATTGAAATGTTTAATGAGTAGTGAAGGATAACATACAACCTGGCGGACTGTCTCGAAGAGACAGTCCCTTATATTATTTCAAAACGTTATCATAAATCGTTTTTTGACAAAATCATCATACTAGATAGGAGAAGAAAAAATGAAGCCAATAGACTATATTTCACCATGCAATCCAAAAGCAAGTGAGGAGGTTAAAGCTGTCCTTCGTTACTTTCATGAGCTTTCTGGGAAAGGAATTATTACAGGGCAACATACGCAAACAACTGTGCAGAAGGAGCTTAAATTTATTGAGAAACATACAGGTAAACTTCCTGCTTTATGTGGCTTTGAATTGCTTGCTTATTCACCTGGCATTAATTATACAGATTTAGGTGAGGACTGCTTAATAGAAATAGAAGAGAATAAAAATACATTAGCTACTGCATTAGACTGGGCAATGAATAAACGAGGATTGCTAACTTTCACCTGGCATTGGTTTTCTCCTTTTGGCAGTCGTGATAAAGGATTTTATACAGAAAATACAAGTTTTGATGCATCGCAAGCGATTATTGAAGGGACGAAGGAAAATAAGGCACTGCTAGCCGATATGGATCATATGGCAGAGCTGCTTAAGCAATTTCAAGCAAAGCATATTCCAATTCTTTGGCGTCCGTTCCATGAGTCAGAGGGGCAATGGTTTTGGTGGGGAGCGAAAGGACCTGAAGCAGCAAAACAGCTCTATCGGATTATGTATGATCGCTACACGAGCTATCATAACTTAACGAATTTAATTTGGGTTTGGAACTCTCCTTTGCCTGAAGGCTATGTTGGGGATGATGTTTGTGATATTATTTCCCGCGATCTGTACCCGCCAAAGCATACCCATACTGATTTAAAGAATGAATTTTATGAGTTAATTAAAATAACGCCAACGAATAAATTAGCGGCACTTGCCGAAATAGGTGTCCTGCCAAGTTTGCCTATGTTGTCTGAATCGCGCATCCCTTGGCTTTGGTATATGACATGGTCAAATGACTTTGGTGCATCCGAGGAATGGACAACGATTGCGGAGCTGCGCAAAGCATATCATCATCCGTATGCAGTTACATTAGAAAAACTGCCTAAGTTGTACTAAGCTTTAATAAAGTAGTAAAGTAATATAAAATAAATATGTTGTTTCGTATAAAATATGAAGTTAGATTACGAATAATAGAGACTAGCAGCTAGCAATATATTTTTCTGCTAGCCTTTTTTAATTATTTTGGAGAAGTCATTGGAGGTATAAATGAAATGAGCGATATTATTATTCGCCGCGCAACGCGTGATGACTTAGAAGTGCTGCAAAGCATTAGTATTCAGACATTTATTGAAACCTTTTCTGATGTAAATACAAAAGAAGATATAGATAAATATGTGAGCGAGGATTTAAGTCTTAGTAAATTAGAAAGTGAGCTTAACAATTCTGCTTCGATATTTTACCTTGCAGAGCTTAATGGAAAGGCTGTCGCTTTTTTGAAAATAAACTTTGAGGCTGCACAAACAGAGGAAGGATATTCGAACTCGTTAGAAGTGCAACGGATTTATGTACTGAAAGAATATAAAAGTATGGGAATCGGCAAACTGCTAATGGAACAAGCATTGCAAGTTGCAAAACAAGATCAGCTAAGCTACATTTGGCTTGGCGTATGGGAAAAGAATACTGCAGCAATCCAATTTTACGAGAAACGAGGATTTGTGAAATTTGGTGAACATATCTTTAAGCTTGGCAACGATGAGCAAACCGATTACTTAATGAAGCTGAGCTTGTAAACTGTTGAAAACAGTTCCAGCACTTTTACAGCATCATTTACAATGTTCTCCTAAGTACAGTAAATTAGCTTTAAATTAGACGAGCGCTCCGATTGTAACATGCGGAGCGCTCTTTATGTTGTCCCGAGTCGTTCCTTGCACACGTGAGGACGACTGCAGTGTTCCTGCTTAGACGATAACTATAGTTAATCATTTTCTAAAACAACAAAAGCCCTACCTCTCTTTTGTCCTTGCGGCTCCGAAGACCGCGCCAGTGTGAATCAGAAATACCAGTCAATTCTTTACTTTCTGGGTTATTAAAATAAGGAATTTAGTGCCGATTCGGTTAGGAGAGTTAGCATCTTATGAGGAACAATACGTTGGGTTAACTAATTTATTGATTATACCTTAAAAATTCATATAATGCAAATTTTATTTTAGCTTTACTATTCTGGGGAGAGTTTGTATAACTTTTCTGGATGCAGTGGAAAATAAAAGTGCTGGCGCAGGAATAGTTAGCTCTGAAAACGAGACGAGGCACCTTTAAACCTGATTCATATAAATTTTTAAATAAGAATGAGTCAGGTTTAGGGCGTGCCTTCTAGACTCTTTTTCAAAGGATTACTTAAACTCAACTCCGCGCACCTGTGAAAACACCTTTGTATTGCATAACCTGCCATTCCAATCTACCATATCATTTCGATACGTACCTTCATACGTAAAGCCTGCTCGTTCTGCTACTCTAGCACTTCTTATATTCCGTTCATCACAGCGGATACTAATACGATTAGCACGCAGCTCATCAATCGCAAATTGAGTAATCCGCCGAACCATCTCTGTTATATATCCTTTTCCTTGCTCAGAAGTTCTAATCCAGTACCCGATTTCCATACTGCGATGATGCCAGTTAATCGCATGCAGTGAGCTATTGCCTATATAGTGTCCTTGTTCTTTATGAAAAATTAAAAAGGTAAAAAGGCTGCGTTGTAAATAATTAATTCGACTTTCTCGAATATAAGCTTCTGTTTCTTCAGGAGATTGAATCTGTTGTGCCCAAATCATCCAAGGGCGCAAATCATCAATGCTTTCTCGTATTGCTTCATTGACGATCTTTCCATCCCCGAATAAAGGTGCACGAATGATTAATCGTTCACTTTCTAATTGCTCAGGAATGTCCATTAAAAGCGGATTATTCTCTGTTTGATTCATCTTATCAGCTCCTTCTGAAATGATTTCAACTACTGTAACATGAATAAAAGTATGAATTCAATAGTTATTTCGTAATGTGAGATAATTACTAGTTTTACAATAAGATATAAATATGTAAAGATATACATAGTTTTGAAAAATAAAAAACGTTGGCAGCAGAGGTATTTAGATGAGTAGCAAGTATAAAATTGGCGTTACTGTTGTGTTAGGTATACTACTAATCATTGGTATAGGCTTTGTGATCGACAAGCTTAATACTAGTCATTCTTCAATCGTAGATAAATTCAAAAAACGTATTTTTCAAAGAGTTGATGTAGAAAGATTGTATGAAGAAACACCTTTTATTTTTGAAGCAGGCAAACAATTGACAATGTTCACGCCCTCTAAGGAAACGCAATTAGAAATCGAAAATCTTTATTTGCAAATTGATACGATTGAAAGTGCAATAGAGGGAGATGGTGGAATTATAAAAAATCGCAATGCCACAGTATTCCCTTACGATTTTCACTTTCAGTTATACGACTATTTGTATACGAAAGAAATAAATATTCATGCGAAGGAAAGAGTGCGTGTAGCAGTATTAGGAGAACTGGATGCTGAACAGCAAAGCGATGAAATTTATTTTGATGTTATTTTATATGTTGATAATATTAGCTACGGCATCCGTCGATTCGAAGCGGGAAAATGGGGATATTCAGATTGGTTCGATGTCCCTGCTGGTAAGCTAAAGTTAGTGCTAGTTAACACTAACCCAAATAAAATCACAGGCTTTGGAGCTGTGTTTGTTGGGGAATAAAACAAAGGAAGCGGTGAGTCATCTCCTTCAAAAACGATGCTGTTTAGAACTTCAGTATCATCATGATGTTCTGAACAGCTTTTTTGCAAGGAGGGAGATGTATAGCTAAAAATAGGGTAGAACATTTTTAATCACACTTTAAAAGTTTGCAGAATTATCATCCTTAGTTAAGTAATAGCGTCTACCTTATAACTTACTTCTGAATGGTATATTGAAAGTGTAAACCAAATGCGCTAAGCCATTAAAGGAGGCGGTAAGCACTTTTTTGAAAGCGTTGTACTTAACGATAAATGGATAAAGGAGAGGTCTATTTGAAAATGAAATGGTGCAAAGTTTTTGCTCAAGTGATGATAGGCTGTATAATTGTTGCTTGTTTTTCAAGTGCTTCAATTTCTTCAGTTGTACAAGCAGAGGATCGCTCATCATTTCAAGAGAATCAACAAGACATCCCAGAACATACATTAAGGGTGCATTATCAAAATAAAAGCGGGAATTACTCTGATCTTGGCTTATGGGTATGGGGAGATGTAGCAACCCCTTCCGAGGCAGTTGCAAGCTGGCCCAAAGGGGCTACGCCATTTGAAAGTAAGCTGACAGACTTTGGAGCATATGCAGATATTCCTTTGAAAGCGGATGCAAACAAGGTTAACTTTTTAATGGTTAACCGTGAGACAGGAGTTAAGGAGGGGCATGAGATTTCTGTCGTACTGATATCGCCTGAGCTCAATGAAGTATGGATCAAGGAGGATTCCAGCGAAGCTTTTTTGTGGGAGCCTGTCATTCTTCCAGAGAATACAGTCCGCATTCATTTACTTCGTTCTGATCAACATTACGAGGATTGGGGCTTGTGGCTATGGGGTGACGTTATCACTGCCTCTGAAGCGGTTGGGAGTTGGCCAACAGGGGCAACACCATTTTCAAATGAACGGACAGATCGCAACGGCTCGTATATTGATGTTCAGTATAAAAACAATGCACAAATGATTAATTTTATTGTAGTCAACCGAGGAGATGGAACAAAAGATGGCGGAGACCGAGCATTTACGATGTTAAAGGACCATAATCATATTTTTTTAAAGGAAGGAAATCCAGGAGTGTTTACATCGCCATATATTTCAAATGTGGAAGAAAGTTCAGCGTATTTTCCAGAATGGTCTAAAGATTCTACGATTTATGAGGTAAATGTTAGACAGTATACAAAAGAAGGAACGTTTAAAGCTTTTCAGGAGCATTTGCCAAGACTGAAAGAGTTAGGTGTTGAAATATTATGGTTCATGCCAATCTTTCCTATTTCAGAAGAAAAACGGTTAGGCTCCTTAGGTTCGTATTATGCGCCAGCAAGCTTTACGGATGTTAACCCTGAATTTGGCACACTGAGTGATTTTAAGCAATTAGTAGATAAGGCTCATGAGTTAGGTTTTAAAATTGTATTGGATTGGGTAGCTAATCATACAGGCTGGGATCATGAATGGATTGAGCATATTGACTGGTATGTACAAGACGAGAGTGGCAACATTGTATCGCCGAATGGCTGGTCCGATGTAGCAGAATTAAATTTTAATAATGCCGATATGAGAAAAGCGATGATCGATGCAATGAAATTTTGGGTTGAAAAATATGATATTGACGGTTATCGCGCTGATCACGCTGCAGGTGTTCCGCAAGACTTCTGGGAAGTAGCACGAGAAGAGCTTGATGCGATTAAGCCTGTATATATGTTAGCGGAGGACGAGTCGCAATATCAATTTTTAAAGAAAGCTTTTAACGCCAATTACGGCTGGGATTTATTTTATAACGTAATGCTAGGCATCGTAAAAAGAGAAAAGGGAGCAGGTGACATTAAGTCCTACATTGAACGAAACAAAATGCTTTATCCAATAGGCTCCTATCCAATGTATTTTACAACTAATCATGATATTAACTCTTGGGAAGGGACAACTAGAGAAATGCTTGGCGATGCAGAACAGGCATTGGCTGCTTTAACGTTTACGTTGCCTGGCATACCACTAATCTATTCAGGCCAAGAAGTAGGTTTAGATAAAAGATTGGAGTTTTTTGAGAAAGATGAAATCGACTGGAGCGGTCAAAGAGCCCAGGAGATGACTAAGTTTTATAAGACACTTACTGATATGAAAAAGAATAACGAGGCGTTATGGAATGGCAGCTTCGGTGGAGAACTGCAATTTCTTGAAGTCGAAGATGAACGAGTGCTGGCATTTGAACGTGAAAAGGATGGAAATAAAGTCATTACGATAATGAATTTAAGCGGTGAAGCAATAGAAACCAAGCTTAACCTTAATACATCAGCAGGCAGCTATTATGCTTATTTCGCTAATCAAACAGTTAAGCTGGATGAAGTGTATACAATCAGCTTAGCGCCGTGGAGCTATTATATTTATTCTAATAAGCAGCCTGTTGTGACTGAACCGCCGACAAAACCAACAGCCCCTCCAAGCAATACTGTAGCAGACCCTGCATCAGCTCCTATATCTGATACTTACGTAGTGGAAGCAGAGGAATTACGCAAGCTTGAAGATACTCAGTCTATTATAGTGCCCGCTTATCAAACGAAGCTTGCTTTACCGATCAATAGTGCGGAATTACTTGGTGATCGTACATTGACCGTTCAATTCCAAGGAGTAGCAGTAACTGTTAATAGTGCTGTTTTGCAGGAGGCAAGAGATAAAGGCACCGATGACAGCAAAATAGTGCTGCAAGTGAATAAAGCATCAGAACAAGCAGCTGCTCAAGCGCTGCAAAGACATCAATCGGAAGGGACAAACATTCGTTATATAAGCGGTCTATATGATTTCTCCTTGCTGGTTATGTCAGGCACAGACATCATTGCAGTGCTAAATACGATTACAGAACCGATAACATTAAGCTTTGATCTAACTGGAACTTTTAATGCGAAACTTACTGCTATGTTTAATATCGACTCGCAAAGTCAGCTTCGCTATATCGGAGGAACAATACAAAATCATCAATTAATCGTGAACATTAATGAGCTTAGCTCTTACGGTGTGCTTGAGCTGGATAAAAACTTTGCAGATGTAACTCAGGAAGATGAAGCTTTACTGGCCATAAAAGTATTAGCTGCAAGAGGGATCGTTCATGGCATTACATCAAATTTATTTGCACCAATTAAAGAAATTAAGCGTGCAGAGCTGACAGTAATGCTTGTAAGAGCGCTTGGGCTAGAAGTGGGACAAGGCAGCAACTCGTTTAACGATGTAAACGAAACCGCATGGTATGCAGCTTATATTGAAGCAGCTTATCAAAACGGCATTGTAAAAGGAAACATCAATCAAAGCTTTGACCCTAACAAGCCTGTTACAGCAGAAGAGATGGCGCTTATGCTTATAAGAGCGTATCAGCTTTTATATGGCGATAACTCAATTGCTGCTTTAAATGATGATGCCGCTGTATCAACCTATGCTGACACTAGTTTATGGGCGATCGAGCAAGTAAAGCTGGCAAATGCCCTCCAATTATTAGGTGATAATATCGAAAATATAGAAGCGAAGTCCTTTGTTACAAGAGCTGATGCTGTACAGTCAATCTATCGACTGTTAACAATTCAATAATATGCTAGAGTAATAATCCCTTGACCAATCTATGGTTTTGGGATTATTCCTTTTATCATTTTTACTAGCTAGTATAATAGAAACATAGATAAAGGAAGGAGGAGCTTGTGATTTTTAAATACATTCTTAATAAATATAGAAAAATACCGTTTAGAAGAAGAATAATTGGAATTTTTTTACTTAGTGTATTAATTCCGTTTATAGGTTTGGGCTTAGTTTCATTATTTACGATTAACTCTATTATTACAAACAAGGTGATGGGGTCATTTCAAAGCATGCTTAAACAAGAAATTATCGGCTTAGAAAATACGTTAAACAATTTAGGCCATGTCTCACAGCAGCTTGCCTTTGGTGTGAGTACGAATCGAATGCTTGAGCAGTATTATTTTGAAAAGGATTTATTTTTGAAGTCTCGTTATCGTAATGATTTAAAAAGTGATTTAAATGTTGTTACTTTCTCCAACCCAAATATAGGTTTAACTTTTTTCTATTTTCCAGATCGAAAAGAATATGATTTTGAAAATTTCTCTGTAAGAGATTCATTTGATATAGAAAAGCTGCCCGTTATGGAAACGTATCCAGAAATTACATATTACGGTCCTCATCTTAGTAATAATCGCTCTAACAACAGTCTTGTATTCAGTACGGTAAGAAAATTAAATGTAAGTCATGAGGACGTGTATGTTTACATAGAAACTGGGTTTAAAACGACAAATGCGATTTTTAAACCCGAGGATACGATTCCTGAGGATACAATTAAACAGTCCCGCCAACTGCTTATGCTGAATAATTCTGGCGAGGTGATTTATAGTCAGAATGATGCGCTGTTTCCAGTAAAAAGTGTATTTCCGTTTTTGAATGAGCAAGAGAAATCAGGAGAATATGGTGATTATGTTTGGTTTAAAGAAGTAAGCAATCAAGGCTGGAGTCTAGTATCGATTTTTCCAAAGCAGTCGATGAATAAGGAAAGGAATCAGTGGCTCGTTCAATTTACGTTTTATTTAGTAGTTTTGTCGATTGCAGTTATTATTATCGGAACCTTATTATGGCGTATGGTTTATAAGCCGCTTGAAAAATTCAATTATGAAATTAAAACGCTAATCAATTCCAATGTTAAAGAAAATACGGATAGAATTCATATACCAGAATTTGATTATTTGCTTTTTAAAACTAGAGAAATGAAAAAGAAAATTTGGGAGTTATATGCTCAAATTGAACAAAAAGAAAAGCGCAGAGCCGATCTTGAAGTGGAAAAATTAATGTATCAAATTAATCCTCATTTCCTAATGAATACGCTTGATACCGTTCATTGGCTGGCGATGATGAATGGTCAGAAAGAAATAGATAAGCTTGTCCTATCATTAAATCGCTTGCTTCAATACAATTTAGGAAAAATGGGCGAGGAAACGACGATTGGCCGCGAGATTGAGGCTGTTAAAGAGTATTTGCAGTTGCAAAGAATTCGTTACGACTTTAATTTTGATGTTGATATTGATGTTGATGATGAGGCAATGTCCTTACCAATCCCACGCTTTATATTACAGCCTTTAGTTGAAAATGCTCTGTATCATGGTGTAAGTGATGATGGTTACATCCATGTCGATATTCGATTAGGTGATGCGTTACATATTACGATTCAGGACAATGGATTTGGCATGACTGCTGAGGAGGTCAACAAGCTGTTAAATGAGGAAACAGTGGAAACTCAAAAGGTAGGCATGGGCATTGGATTGAAATATGTGCTGCGTATTCTAAAGGCGAATTATGGAGATAAAGCTACATTTACAATAAAAAGTGAAACAGGGAAAGGAACAACGGTCTTTATGTCTTTACCTATTAAACGAGGTGATATACAGCATGATTAACGTTTTAATTGTCGATGATGAAAAGATTGTGCGCAAGGGACTCGTTACGTTTATTCCTTGGGAGCAATTTGGCATGAAAGTTGTAGGAGAAGCGAATAATGGAGAAAATGCATTGGAGTTTCTTGAGAAGAATAAAGTGGATTTATTATTTACCGACTTAGCTATGCCTGTCATGTCAGGGATTGAATTAATGCGCGAAGTAAAAAAACGATTTCCACATATTCAAATTGTGGTGCTAACGCTGCATCAAGATTTTGAGTATGTTCAAGAGGCTTTACGTTTAGGAGCAATCGATTATATTGCAAAAACTGAGCTTGAAAAGGAACAGTTTGAAGATATATTGGGACGAATTGTGTCCTTATTAGATATGAAAAAAATAAAGGGGCAACCCTCCTTTGTCGATGAACAGAAACAGATAGACGAAGTATTTGTCGCCTATTCTACAAAGCAGCATGAAGAGGACGGAGCGGAAGATTTCCCTTCAAAGCACGGGGCGATAGAGGTTGAGGAGGGAGCTTGGTATTGGACATTCCATCCAGAGCAATTTATTGCTACTCATACTGATTTTGCTTTTGTATGTATTCAGGGATTAAAAGATCTGGATCGGAAAAGTATTCTAAAACTAATTCGTAATTATCGAAAAAATGGTTTATTTTATGACTATCATCCAAGGCGCGGACTTTACTATCTTCATAGCAGAGAGATCGGCTCGCCAGTTTTAAACGCTGATAATGATTTACAGGAACTTAAGGAAATGTGGCTCCGCTCAGATTGGATTTTTGAGAATGCTGTCTTTCAAACTATGGTGCAAAACTTAAAGGAGCTTCGGCTTCCTTCAATCCGCCTTACTAGATTATTTTTTTCCTTAACAGACGAATGGAATCGAATCTATGGCGCTATGCTGGAGCAGCCGATTATGATAGAGGATTCCTTTTCCTATTATGTGGAGTTTGAAGCTTGGTTGAATGAAACAAGGGAGAAGATTTATGGGGCTAGTGTGAAGCCACAATTTTCTAATGAGATTCAATCAAGTATAGCTAAAGCAAAAATGATCGCGCAAACTGAGTATAATAAGCCGCTTACAGCAGGGGAGGTCGCAAAACGAGTGAATATGAGTTTAAGTTATTTTAGCCAATGCTTTAAGCAAATTGTTGGACAAACTTTTACAGATTACTTGCGTGACATTCGGATGGAAGCTGCAAAAACTTACTTAGTCAATACGACGAAGACGATTCAATGGATTGCTGAAGAAGTAGGCTACACTGATGAAAAATATTTCAGTCGGCTGTTTAAAGAACATATCGGACTTTTGCCTAGTGATTATAGACAAAGCAATATTACAGAGAAGTCGAAATAACGATGGGAAGGTAGAAACATGTCTGAAAACAGGGTAGATAATTTTCAGACATGTTTCATTTTTTTATTGATTTCTCTACCTGATTGCATGATTTTTTCTAACGCGGCCAAGCATAGTTACCGTTTACAATAAAGTCGTACTTAGAAAACCGCTTTACAAATACGAAGGGGGAACAATTGTGAAGAAAAGTTTTAAAGTATTGGCATTAAGTGTAGCAGCAGCATTAACGGTTACTGCATGTGCAGATAACAACAGCAAAACTGCAACGAATGCTGGAAATAACCAAAGCAGTACGAATGCAGGAGTTGCTGTTACAGATCCATTTGCGAAGTACGATGAGCCAGTTGTCGTATCTATCGGCAGAGCAATCGACCCTAATTACAAGTATGAGGGGAATGATACCGCTGAGGACAACTTGTATACTCGTTGGTTAAAAGATGCTTACAACATTGTTATTAAGCATGAATGGGAAGCTTCCACAACTGATTATAATCAAAAGGTAAGCCTTGCTATCGGCAGTAATGATTTGCCTGATGCAATGCTTGTTGATGAAACACAGTTGCGTCAGATGGTTAAAGCTGATCAGCTTGCGGATTTAACAGAGGTATATGACAAGCATGCAACGGATCGCTTAAAACAAATTTATGACTCTAACCCAGGGTTGCTTGACAGCGTTACCTTTGACGGCAAATTATATGCGTTGCCAGAAACAACATTGCCTTCAGCACCATTGACTTGGATTCGTAAGGATTGGATGGATGAATTAGGTTTAGAAGAGCCTAAATCCATTGCAGATATTGAAAAGATAGCACAAGCATTTATTGATAATAAAATGGGCGGGCCGAATACGGTCGGTATTGTAGCTACGCAGCAAGGCGGATCATTGTATTCTACATTCCTAGCTTCTACGGACCATTTTATGAACTTATCTCCTGTTTTCTTTGCGCATAATGCCTATCCAGGAATTTGGACTAAGGATGCAAATGGAAACGCTGTATATGGTTCAACCACAGAAGAAACCAAACAAGCGCTAGCGACATTAAGAGATTGGTACAGCAAAGGAATTCTTGATAAAGAGCTTGGCTTAAGAAAAAGCTCACAGGAGCTGCTAACAAGCGGTCAAGCTGGGATTTTCTTTGGTCCTTGGTGGTCACCATATAACTTGATTGATGCGATTAAAAATGATGAAAAAGCGAACTGGAGACCATATGTGGCGCCATTAAATGACGAGGGTCAATTTAATTCTAACCAAGCTACTGGAAGTACTTATATTGTTGTGAAAAAGTCTTATAAACATCCAGAAGCAATTATTAAATTGCTAAATATTCACGTAAATGAAAAACCAGAAAGCTACAAAACAGCAGTAGGCAAAGAGATGACCTCTCAAGAAATTCCATTGTTCTTAGTTATGGGACATGGCGATCAGCTTGATTATGCAGTAAATACTACGCAAAAGGTGCTTAAAGGTGAGCTTAGCTTAGAGGAAGTTGATAAGCTGAACTATGGTTTCACATATGAGATTGCTTCACACGTAAAAGAGGTTAAAACAGAGCCATATGATAACTATGACATTCAATATTGGGATAAAGAATCAAACCCAGACTTTTTCCCTCACTTATATGCACATCTAAATGGTGGTTCTGCATTTGTTAATGCAGATATTCATTGGGTGAGAAGCTTGGTAACAGCGCAAACGAAAACAATGCAAAGCAAATGGGCTAACCTTAAAAAGCTCGAGGATGAAACGTTCTTAAAAATTATTATCGGCAGCGCTCCGCTTGAAGAGTTCGATACATTTGTAGAAAAGTGGTATCAGCAGGGCGGTAAAGAGATTACAGAAGAGGTTAATCAATTGTAAAGATTCAAAGTTAAGAGGAGCATATATGCTCCTCTTAATCTAACCTATTTCAAGGAGAAGTTAACATGCTGAATCGTAGTGCGTACAAACATTATTATTTGATGCTTCTACCAGGATTGTTATGGCTGTTCTTTTTTAACTTATTGCCGATGTATGGCATCCTAATGGCATTTAAAGACTTTAATCCAGGCTTAGGGGTATGGAAGTCTGAATGGATTGGGCTAGAAAATTTTAAGTATATGTTTCAGCTTGAAGACAGCTTGCAGGTGTTTAAAAATACGATTGTCATAGCCGTTTTAAAGATGATAGGAAATTTAATTACGCCATTAATTTTTGCACTTATGCTTAACGAAATTAAAAATAGACTGTTTACTCGTTCGGTACAAACGATTGTTTACTTACCACACTTTTTATCTTGGGTAATTGTCGCTGGCATTATGCTAGATATTTTCTCGTACAATGGACCAGTAAATCAATTATTAGCGATGTTCGGCACAGAACCTATTTTATTTTTTGCAAATGAAAAATTATTTCCATGGTTAGTTGTACTAAGTGATATTTGGAAAGAGTTTGGCTTTGCTGCAATTATCTTTTTTGCAGCGTTGACATCCATTAATCCAGAAATGTATGAAGCTGCAGCGATTGATGGTGCCTCCCAATTTAAAAGATTAACGCATATTACGTTGCCAAGTGTTCTTCCTGTAGCCATTCTTGTCGGAACACTTAGTCTAGGAAACATTTTGAACGCTGGCTTCGATCAAATATTTAACCTGTACAATCCTTCTGTATACTCTACTGGAGATATTATTGATACATGGGTGTATCGAGCAGGTTTGCTTGATATGCAATATGGTTTAGCAACAGCAGTCGGTTTGCTCAAATCTGTTGTTGGTCTAGTATTAATCTCGGTTTCTTATACGTTAGCATATCGTTTTGCCAATTATAGAATCTTCTAAAAGATAGGATGTGACAGCAATGGTAGAAGAACGTTCAGCAATATCCAAGTTTTTCAATGGATTAAATGTGTTTTTAATCATATGTATTACATTGCTTTGTATCATGCCTGTATGGTATACCTTGGTTATTTCTATAAGTGATAGAACAGTCGTTGCAGCAGGAGAGGTATTCTTTGTTCCTAAAAATTTAACCTTCGCTTCCTATCAGATTATTATTGAGGACAGTCAGTTTTTTAAATCTTTCTGGATATCGGTGAAGCGTGTAGTGTTTGCAACAATTATTACCTTTACGGTCGTGCTACTAATGGCATATCCGCTGTCGAAAAATACAAAGGATTTTAAACCAAGAAATGTATTTATGTGGCTATTAATTTTTTGTATGCTATTTAATGGCGGTATGGTTCCGTGGTATATGACAATGAAATCATTAGGTCTGACTAACAGCATTTGGGGGCTTGTGCTTGGCGGAGGCTTGCCGGTGTTCAATGTCATTCTTGTTATGAACTTTTTCCGAAATTTGCCTAAGGAGCTGGAAGAGTCAGCGCTAATTGATGGAGCGGGACCTTGGAGAATTTTATTTCAAATTTTTCTGCCGCTATCTACACCAGTATTAGCGACCATTCTTGTATTTACCATCGTTGGTCATTGGAATGAATTTTTCCAAGCGTTATTGCTGATGACGAAAAATGAAAATTATCCGCTGCAATCTTATATCCGTCAGTTCACCGCGAATGTTGACTTGACTAAGATTGATGCGGAATCGGCAAAACTTTTAACTACACTGAATAATCAAACCTTGAACGCGGCAAAAATTTTTATATCAATGGTGCCTTTGTTAGTCATCTACCCATTTTTTCAAAAATATTTTGTTAAAGGAATTACACTTGGTTCCGTAAAAGGATAGTACTATTAGGAAAGAGATAGGAGATATATCGATGAAAACAAGCGAAAGTATTCACCCAGATCTTAAGCAAGCCGATACGTTGATAGAAAAAAGCTGGAGTGTAGGGGCTATTCGATCTGTAGGCTATAATCCAGAGGCTGGAGCATATGTATTTAAAGCTGAGCATGCCTCGCTTCTTATCCAGCCTGTAAATGATTATATTGTTCGGGTTAAATTGTTACTCCATCATGAGCTTGATATGAGTACAACTATCGCTGTTCAAAAAGACGTATTTACTAGCGTACCAACAGAGCTGACGGAAACGGAGCAAACCTATCAATTAACGTTGCCAGCACTATCGGTTGTACTGTATAAAGCAACTGCACAGATTGATTTTTATGCGAAAGACGGAACGCTAGTCTCTCGTCAGGAAGAACTTTATAGTCAAAGCAGAGGAGAGTATATATGCAAGAAGCATATGGATCCATCTTCCCATATTTATGGCTTAGGTGAAAAAACGAGCTTCTTAGATAAAATTGGCGAGAAATATGATATGTGGAATTCAGATGTTTATGATCCGCATGTTCCAGAAATTGAAGCACTGTATGTGTCGATCCCGTTTCTTATTCATTTTCAATATGATAAGCCGACATATGGCATCTTTTTAGATAATCCTGGTCGTTCAGCCTTTGATATGCGTTCGTATAAGGATGCTTATACCTTCCAAGTAAACTCAGGCACAATTGACTATTACTTTATTTTAGGTCCTAGCCTTAAAGAGGTTGTACAGCGCTACAGTCAGCTTACAGGAAAAATGGATCTGCCTCCTGCTTGGGCAATTGGTTATCATCAATCAAGATATAGCTATATGACTCAAGAGGAAGTGCTTTCTTTAGCAAAAACATTTAAAGAAAAAAATATCCCTTGTGATGTTATCCATCTCGATATTCATTATATGGATGAATATCGTGTATTTACCTTCGATCCTGTACGTTTTCCTAATCCGCGAAAAATGGTTGAGGAATTAAAGGAAATGGGCATTCGTATCGTGCCAATTGTCGATCCAGGTGTAAAGAAAGATCCTGAGTATCAGCAGTATAGGGAAGGCATTCAACGGAATTACTTTTGTAAAAAAATCGAAGGAGATTTATTTATTGGCGATGTTTGGCCTGGAGCGAGTGCATTTCCTGACTTTACAGAGGAGGAGGTACGTCAATGGTGGGGAGAGCAGCATTCTTTCTATACGGATCTAGGGATTCATGGCATATGGAATGATATGAACGAACCAGCGGTGTTTAATGCAACGAAGACGATGGATCTCGATGTTGTTCATCGTAATGACGGCAATCCAAAAACGCATCGTGAGCTGCATAATCTTTACGGTATGCTAATGTCGATGGCCACTCAGCAGGGATTGAAGAAAGAGCTTAATGGAGAACGTCCATTTGTTTTAACAAGAGCAGGCTATGCAGGTGTTCAAAAGTATGCCGCTACTTGGACAGGGGATAACCGCAGCTTCTGGGAGCATCTTGCGATGTCCATTCCAATGGTATTGAACCTAGGTTTGTCAGGACAGCCGTTTGCTGGTCCGGATATTGGCGGATTTGCTCACCATACATCACCTGAGCTGCTGGCAAGATGGACACAAGCAGGAGTATTCTTCCCATATTGCCGTAATCATAGTGTGATTGAATCAATTCGTCAAGAGCCTTGGGTTTTTGGCGAAACGATTGAAGAGATATGTAGAAAATATATTCGTTTGCGTTATCGTTTAATGCCATATTTATACACTCAGTTTTATCATGCGCATAAGGCTGGCCTTCCAATTATGCGGCCATTGATTATGGAATATCCAGATGATCGCAAGGTGTATAACTTATGTGATCAATTTTTAGTAGGCTCTGATTTGCTTGTGGCGCCTATTCTCCGACCAGGCACTGAAACACGCTCGGTGTACTTGCCTGAAGGAGATTGGATTGATTATTGGAGCGGTGAACGATATAAAGGCGGTCAATATATTTTAGCTTATGCTCCGCTAGATACATTGCCGCTATATGTTCGAGCAGGTGCAGTAATCCCTGAGTTGTTGGATAATGCGTGGAAACCGGTCTTAAATGAGAAAGCAGATATTTCCCTCGTTGTATACGCTGCAAGTGAAGGAAGTATTGTTACGAGTGAATGGTATGAAGACGATGCACGCACATACGATTATGAAAAAGGAATCTATAATTTACTTGAGACTAAAGCAAGCTTCTATGCAGATCATGTTGTGCTTAGCTGTTCTTACAGCACAAAAAATATGCTAATGCAGCGCAATCAGCTGCAAATAACCGTTAAACATTTGGCATATCAACCAACAACAGTGCAAGTTCAAAATTCCGAGCGTACTGTCCGATTAGAGGAAGCAGGCGGAAGCTGGTCATATGATGCAGAATTGCAACAACTTACGCTTAACCTTCCTAATACATTTGATCAAGTAGAGCTAGTTGTTGGAGCTAAATAACCGGGTTATCTGTGAAAATAGATATTTGTCAAAGGGCATTGCGAGCAGTGGATTATCCAGCTGCTCGTAAATGTCTTTTTTTATTTGAAAATAGTTATCCTTATATACTTTAATCCTTATTTAAGAAGGATATGTTAATATATAAGCGACCAGTTTAAATAATGTTTATAACAAGAAGGATTAAAAGGAGCTGGAACAATGACAATAGATGCACAAACGGTCATACAGGAGCTTGCAGCTTTAGGCAAAGAAAGACTTAAAAAAATGTATATGTCCAACGGTGCACATGAACCGTTGTTTGGTGTAGCGACAGGGGAAATGAAGCCGTTATTTCGTAAAATAAAGATTAATCATGAGCTTGCAGAGGAATTATATAGCAGCGGCAACTATGATGTCATGTATTTTGCAGGCATGATTGCCGATCCGAAGCAAATGACTGCTGAAGACTTTGAACGCTGGATAGATGGAGCTTATTTTTATATGCTGTCTGATTTTGTAGTCGCAGTGACACTGTCAGAAAGTCCGATTGCCCAAGAGGTGGCTGATAAATGGATAGCTAGTGGAGAGGAATTACGCATGTCTGCTGGCTGGAGCTGTTATTGTTGGATGCTCGGCAACCGTTCAGATCATCAATTTTCCGAGGAGAAAATTTCACAAATGCTGGATTACGTGGCGCAACATATTCATACTGCACCGCTGCGTACAAAATCTTCAATGAACAACTTTATTTATACTGTAGCAATTTCTTATTTGCCGCTGCATGAAAAAGCGATAGAAATAGCTAAAGCCGTTGGTCCAGTCGAATTTACAGCAAATAATGGCAAAGTGAAGTATCTCAATGCGCTAGAGAATATTGAGAAATTTATGAAGCGTGGGAAAATTGGATTTAAACGCAAATATGTGAGATGTTAAAGGGGAAAGGAGCAGGATATGGGCATTATAGAGAAATTTCTCTCTGATTTTATCAAAGATGAAACATTAATCACGAATTTAGCGACTGTTATTATGGCGGTGGTCATTGCCTTAGTATGTATTGTCGCTAATTTTATTACGAAAAAGGTTTTACTAAAGTTGATCACTTTTTTCATTAAAAATAATAAATTTCATTGGGATGACTATTTACTAGAGCGCAAAGTATTTCATAAGCTGTCACATCTCGTCCCTGCTATCATTATTTTTTATTCAGCAGCGTTGTTTCCGCATATCTCATTTTTTATTTTAAAAGCGGTAAATGTGTATGTACTCGTTGTCGTTTTGCTTGCGCTTAGCGCATTTCTTGATGCAGTCAATGATATTTACTTGAACTTTGAAATATCAAAAGCTAAACCAATCAAAGGCTATATTCAAGTTGCGAAAATCGTGCTGTTTTTCCTTGGCGGCATTTTATTTATATCAGGGATGTTTGGCGTTAGTCCATTAATTTTATTAAGCGGACTAGGGGCATTATCGGCTGTAACGATGCTTGTGTTCAAAGATTCCATTCTCGGTCTAGTCGCTGGCGTGCAGTTAACAACGAATGATATGGTGCGAGTAGGCGATTGGATTGAAATGCCTAAGTATGGCGCAGATGGTGAAGTGATTGATATTTCGCTTAATACGGTAAAGGTGCAAAACTGGGATAAAACGATAACGACGATTCCAACCTATACGTTAATCTCAGACTCATTTAAAAACTGGCGCGGGATGCAAAGCTCAGGTGGGCGCCGTATTAAGCGCTCTGTGCGAATCGATACGAGCAGTATTGTGATCTGTGATAGAGAAATGCTTGAGCGATTCAAAAAAATTCATCATCTTAAAGCATACATTGAGCAAAAGGAGCGAGAAATTGAAGCTTACAACAGGGAGAATCAAATTGATCGCTCCATTAAAGTAAATGGTCGAGCACTTACGAATATCGGGATATTTAGAGCGTATATCCAGCGATATTTAGAGGGGCATCCGAGTATTCATAAAGGGATGACTTGCATGGTGCGTCAACTTCAACCAGAGGAAACAGGTTTGCCGCTAGAAATCTATGCCTTTGTCAATGATACGACATGGGCTACTTATGAGGGCGTTCAATCTGATATTTTTGATCATATCCTTGCTGTTGCCCCAGAGTTTGGTCTGCGTGTATACCAAAGTCCAACTGGTCATGATTTGAAATACAGTCTATATCAAGAAAAGCTTTCTACAGAAGTGGAATAGAGTTTGAAATAAAAAAGGAATCTCTTAGCTGTTAAGAGTTTCCTTTTTTATATTTTATGATTTTGGATCTATCTAATATAATGAGTATAGGTACATTATACTAGGAGAGATAACTTATGGCATATATGGTTCCAGAATCTATTCCCAGAAAGGCAAGCTCAGGCGAGCGTATTTTATTTACTAGCTTGAGAGATCATTTGCCTAGTGATTATATCGTTTATTATGAACCAGAAATTCGTAACTATAGACCGGATTTTGTAATCATTGGACCTGATTTAGGAATTGTAGTATTAGAAGTTAAGGACTATACCAAAAGTACAATCTATCAAGTAAATCACGACGAATGGATCATTCGTGAAACATCAGGTTCTGGACAAATTCATCGGCTGAAAAGTCCTTTGAAACAAGCCCGTGATTATGCACGAATTATTGAAGACCATTTAAGAAAAGATAAAAACTTAGTTCGTGAAGGCGGTTCGCATTTAAAATTTCCATATGGTTATGGGACAGTATTTACTCGGTTGCGACAAGAGGATTTTTTGAAGCTTGGGCTATATCAGGTCATTGAGCCGCAATTTGTACTTTGCAGAGATGAAATTGACCCCGATGAGGACGGATTTTCAGAGGAAATTTTAATAGAAAAAATTCAAAGTATGTTTACAGTGCCGCGTTATCGACGGACTTTGCTATCCGATCAAGATATACAGGCGATTCGATTTCATTTATTTCCTGAGGTGCGAATTGGCGCAGATTATCAGCTTCCTATTGAGCATCAAGATCAATTGCTGCTTTCCTTGCACAATATTCGTACGATGGATATCCATCAAGAAAATCTGGCAAAGCAAATCGGTGATCGCCATAGGCTGATTCGCGGCGTTGCTGGCAGCGGCAAAACATTAGTACTAGCGACTAGAGCTAAGCTATTAGTAAAGCAGCATCCAGAATGGAAAATACTAGTGTTATGCTATGGAATTCCGCTTTCCCGCAGTTTAAAGCAAATGATCGAACATAAATTAAAAGAGCCCGACGATTTATTTGATTTTATCAATAGCCAGGATGACAATCTTAAACATAGCAACATAGAGGTATATAACTTTCATGAATGGCTTAGAAACTGCTTAAAAATGAAAGATACAGATATTCCGACATTGCTAGAGAAAATAGAAAAGAATGAAGCAATTGTTCCTAAATACGATGCGATATTGATAGATGAAGGACAGGATTTTGAATCGGAATGGCTTAAACTGCTTAGTCATTGCTTAAATCCAGAAACTCAATCATTGCTCCTAGTAGAAGATCGAGCGCAAATGATCTTTAAGCGCAAATCAAGTCTTATACAGGATGTCGGGCTTGATTTCCGCGGCAGATCAAAAATTTTATCGATCAATTATCGTAATACTGCGCAAATAGTGAAGTTTGCCTGGGATTTTTACCAACAGTTTTCACAGCTGAAAAATAAGGTGCGAGAAGCGACAATCGATGGAGTAGAAATTATTCCGCCACAAGCGACGAAGCGTAAAGGACCCGAACCGATTATTCGTGCGTGCAGTGGAATTCAAGAAGAGATCGATTTTGTCTCTAAATCGATTATATTTTTGCATAAGGAAAAAGGGATACCACTAGAGGATATTGCAATATTGTATCGTGTAAAAAATACGCATGCAATTTCCTATATTGATGAGATTAAATATGGATTAGAGCAGCATCATTTGCCGTACACATGGATTACTGAAAACCATGAAACTAAGCGTAATTTTATCCGAGACGAAAAAAAAGTAAAAATTTCAACAATTGATAGTGCAAAGGGAATGGATTTTCAAGCTGTTTTTATCGTAAACATTGAAAATATGCCATTTAAGCTTGAAGAAGCAGAGGAACGAGAGGTTTCATTGTTTTATATCGCGATGACAAGATCAATAGAATGGTTATTCCTAACTTATAGCGGGGAATCCAAATTTACAAATTATCTTGCTCAAGTTGTCGAGCAAAGAAAATCAAGTAACTCCAATCGTACAATAGAGCTTGGAGGTTAACCTGAGTTACTTTCAAGGGCGTACTGAAGGTCACTTGGCTCTCCAAAATAAGCGATTAGCTCAAGAGATTATTCGTATCTACCTTGAACAGGATGGGATCTATGGCGCTCCGAAAATCCGTCAAAACTAATGAACTTAAATGTACCCTTTTCAGGTAAGTGAAAAACGTGTTTCCGATGCTTCTGATGACGTGAATTTACAGTTGATAAGCACAGTTCATCATGACTGGTGGAGTAAAAAGAAGGGAGGGCGCAGATAACTGATGAGGTATCAAGAAGTTTCGGTTCTCTCTCCTCTTCGAATGCCTCTTGGAGCGGAGGAGGAACAGACTTGCCGTTTTTCATTCAAAAGTATGGGTGATGGGATGAAGTGTGAATTTCTCGCAGCAAGTATCCAGTCGACTACTTTATTCCATTGGATGCAGAGCGTGGTTTTGGAGGTACGGAAATCTCTGTTGTCCGTTACAGCAAGGCGCTTACCGAAATGGGGCATGATGTTTGGGTGTTTAGCAAAAACACGCGTCCAGGTCGATATGATGGGGTACAATGGCGTCTCGTGGACGAAGTTGACCAAATGATGAATGCTGATGTAACAATTTATTTTAAACGTGTTCCTGAGTTTTTCGAAGTTCCAGCACCATTGCGTGCGGTGGTATTGATGGATCGATCTATTCCAGAGCATCTTGGTGAGTGGCTGAAAAGTGGGAAGATCAATATGATTATGCCGACTTCTAAATGGCAGTATGAGTGTGCGAGAGCTACCGTAGAAGCGCCAGACAATGTTTGGTTTCAGACAGGGCACATACGATGATTCGTTTTGCCTAGTTGCATTAGAAGCAGCAGCTGCCGGAGCTGTGGTGATCACTAGTGAACGAGCAGCTCTTAAGGAACGGGTCATCGACGGTGTAACCGGATATCTTATATCAGGCGACCCTAATTCGCCAGAATATCGAAAAGATTTTATAGAAAAAACTGTAGAGGTACTTCGTAATGACGAATTGCGCCGCAAGATGGCTCAAGAAGGGCGTCGTCTGGCAGCCGAGTATGACATAAAGTATTTAGCGATGCAATGGGTTAAACGCTTTAATCAATTTATTAATTCTCAGGAGGGATCAGTTTGAAGAAGAAAAAATGCATTATGATCCAAGGAACACGGGCAGGGATCGGGAAAAGTTTGATTACACTTGGGGTGGCCCGACTTCTAGCGAACAATGGTTACAATACACAAGTTTTCAAGGCGCAAGCGATGGAAGACAAGATGTACCGAGTGCCGACAGGGGGCTTTATACCTCCAAGCATGGCGTGTGCAGCGCAAGGCACTGGCCATGAGGCGGAACAACGACATGTGCCAATCTACTTGAAACCAGTCTCAGAACAAGCAGTAGCTGTAGATAATTTCTCGATAAATCAGGAATATGAAGTGTATGTAATGGGTGAGTTCCAAGGCGTGATGTTGCTCAGTGAATATTTGAAGCGATGTCATGAATATTATCCTGTAGTGACTGAGAACTTGAACTCGCTACAGGAAGAGTCTGACGCTTTAGTAATCGAAGGAGCAGGCTGTCCGGTTGAACTCACCCCACTAGGGGATGGATTGGCCAACGCTTTTATAGCTGAAAAGTGCGATGCAGAAGTTTGGTTAGTGTCTGACCTAATTTTGGGAGGTGCATTTGCAGCTGCGCTAGGTACGTTGCAATTGTTGGATTCGAAGGAAAAAGAACGGATTAAAGGAGTAATATTCAACAAAGCGCTTAAAGCTTCCGATGTGGACTTTCTCAAGCCAAGCGTGGCAAGATTCGAGGAGTTGACCGGAGTTCCTAGCATCGCGGTATTGCCTTTAATGGATGACACGGAACATGTTAACAAAGTCTTGAAATTCAATCGAGAAATTTTAAATGGCGAATGGTTATGGAATGACACATACGATTACTGGACTGAGCATTTGGCAAATTATTTAGCACCAAAATTTATGAATTACTTAAAATAATACTCCCAATGCAACTTTTCGATTGTAAAGAGCTTCAATGGAGAATGAAACATATCGATCATTTAACCATAACACCTACGATCCCGTCAATGTTGCCTCATATTTGATGCTTTCTTGGAGAGTACCTTTCAAATGAGACAAGCTTCCGGCATTCGTATCGGGATTATTGCTAGACAATCTAAACAGGAAGCCTGGGGAGCTGCAAGAAAAGCTTACTCCCTAGAGAGGAGTAGTCTTATTAAGACCAAATTCAAGACTAACTCCGAGTCGAAATGGATACGTAATTTGGCAAGATTGGCTTTAGTGGTCTCCATCTCTTACCTAGGATAGTATATTTCTAACGGATTCATATAAAGATTTTGTCATTACGAAGCACAACACGTTCCGTTAGGACGAGTATGTGCTTCGTTGATTTTTCTCATTAAAGAGACATAGTATGCCTATTCGGAGATAGATGATGCGAATTTGACCTCTATCCAAAATGTATTTACATTACAGCGTGAGCATCTCGTCATGCAGTGCGTTTAATTATCTTCTATTAATACGTATAAACGAAAAAGGACAAGAATAAATCTTGTCCCTGTTATGCCCGCAAAATAAATTAAGGTACTATTTTAAGAGTACTTGCATGAGTTGCAGTGCTCGTTGTGAAGTATTCTCCTACAAAAATGTTTTGGTAATATCTCGTATAAGAATATCTAATTTTTGCACTTGCTCCTTGAGTTACATTAAAACTAGAAGTCACATTTCCACTATAAGTGTAAGAACTTTGTACTCCTAGTCCATTTTCTTGTCTGTAAATTGGTAAAGCACCGCTACTAGTATTTGCATCGGTAACTGAAGGTGAAAACCCGAAGTTTTTCTTCAATACCCAGCTCGTAATATGTGTATTGTGTGGGCTGCTGCCAGTAGCCTTCTTTCGATATGATAAAGTGGTACTGCTCAAAGGTATTGAAAAATTGAGAGACTGATAACCATAAGTGGAGCCAAAGTAAAAAGGAATACTTACATCTAGGGAGGTACTACTATTAGCTGGTAAAGCAGCTCCTCCTACTGCATATAATAAATCATCAGCACTTATAATTTCTACAGTAAAGGTTTCTGGTGCGACATCGATGACTTTATATGGTGAAGAGGTAATAGACTGAATATAATTTGTTGCATTGTTTGTATAGGAGTTTGCTTTAGCATAGTGAGTTGTTATTGATTGATTTCTTAGTTCTTTTGTAGAGTAGAAGCTTATTGCTGCTAGATTACCATAAGTTGAAGTAGCATAATCTGTTCCTTGATATACGACTCTTGCATCAACAGCAGTAGATTGAATTAAATTATTTGAAGTATTGAAATTATCATTATTAGTTTCTTTCACCTTATTTGCTTCTTTTTCATTTCTAAAAATTTGAAATGCTTCTTGAATCACTGTACTGTCTTTATCTCCAAAATAGAAAAACGAAGGTGTACGCCCATTTCCTCCGCTACCAATTGTTACTGAAAATAACGATTCTGCGGTGCTTGGTGAGTAATGCAGTCCAACATCAATTACATTTTGATCTTGTTCCTCAGCCGTGTCAGACTCACCTAAATATCCGTGTAAACCACCTATATACACTAAATGATTTTCATTAGTTGTAATTTTATGGAGATTGCCAGTCACAACTGTTTGATATTTATTCTTATTTGTATCAATAGTAATAATTGCATCTACTGATAAGGTACCATCATTGTTTTCATGTGTCTTCGTAAATTTAAAATTAACACTAGATGTATGTGTTAATTTTGCTTTTTCCAGTTCCAGTGCAGCATTATTTATACTGTAAGTAGCAGTTTGCTGTAATTTACTTTGTGCGACTTGAGATTCGGCTAACTCAATTTGTGTAGCAGAAATATTTAGAAGTTGAGTGATAGCATCTTGAGGCGTTACTTTACTTTCATTTGATGACACGCTTGTTGCAAATGTTGCAAATAAGCAAATTACTAGCATCAAAGATAAAAATTTCCTTTTTAATTTAATCACACTCCTAATATTGAATATTTCCATGTAGTATAGTACCATAAAAATGCTATTATGTAAAATATAGGAGGTGTTAACATTAGAAAATTACTATACTATATTATAACTTTTGTAATATTGCTTGCTGGCTTAACTGCTTGTCAGAGTAAAGAAGCTACTCAGGACGCTAATATTGAACAGTTAAAGTATAACGGTATTGCGCTTTATCAGAACAATGAAGATCATATTCAAACTCAATTTTTAAGAAGTATTAATGATGTCAATAGCTTTATTGCTGTTTTTAATGAAATCAAAAAACAGCCAGCTGATATTAAAAAGTTTGAGCAGAAGGATTGGGACTATGTAATTGAATTAGGAGAAAAAGTAACTTCAGTTAATCATAATACTGAACCATACTTTGAAAAAGACACCTCTAGATTAGTTATTCTTATACAGGGAAACTACATTCTAATGGGTACTAATTTATACTCTACCAAGGAGAACATTGTTTCTAAAATGGATGATTTGTTTCAAGAATACATTGAAGTCAATAAGCTATATGGCTTTGAACCTATTGAATGGAAGAAGTATTAGTTGAGAGTCAAAGTAAACGGTCATTGTGAAGAAGCATTTTTCTTGTTCTCGTAGCGACCTGTGTAAGCTAAGCAAGCAGCTCATAAAAGCTGCTTGCGATATTGATTGGGCGAAAGCCCTAATTTTTTTTTGAAAACCTTGCTCAAATATTTCTCATCTCTATAACCGACCAGCTCTGCAATATCTACGATTTTTAGTTGCGGATTACCAAGCAGCAGCATTGCTTTTTCAATGCGAATCCGTTCAATATAATCTGACAAGTTTTCGTTCATTTCTTGTTTAAAACGCCGTGAAATATATTCTCTGCTTAGAAAGAAGCGCTCTGAAATATGCTGCAGCGTAATTTCTAACTGATAGTTTTTCTCTATATAATCCACGATCTCGTAGATAACATTGCTCTCACGCTGCTTAGCTGCCTTTAATTGCTCCGCCAGCCTCCACAAATCCTGCTCCAGTGCGGCTTGTAATTGCTCGAAGGAGAGTTTTCCTTGTTCATCGACGGGAACCTGCAAAGGGAAGGTCTGTCCAGATTCACCGCTAAACTCTGCTCCATCGCTTTCCAGCAGCTCATGATAGCATCTTGCTTTAAACAGCGTATATTCATGATGCCAAAGCTCCAACTGCTCAATCGATATACTTTTCAGCGTGCGAATCGCTCCGATCCATTTACTAACCGCTTGGCTAATAATATGCTGCTGTGCACATTGCAGGGCTGTTTTAATTTCCGTTTCAAAACGGCTAAACGGAAGCGGGACAAGCGGCAGGATGTCCAGCTCATCATAGCAATATATATTGCCAGCAGATTGCAGCAAATTGCGCTGTTTTAAGATGGAATGCGCCTCTTGATAGCTTTCCTTTAACCCTTGCGGAAAGCTTTTAACTCCACCAATGCCAATTTCCATTCTGCTGCCTAAGATCATTGCAATCCCTTCATTAATTTGCTTCATCGTTTGTAAAAAGCGCTCTTTGCTTAACCAAGAGACAATCAGTAATTCATGTTGACTGTTCCAATAGCGGAAGGCGTAGCCGGAATGCTCGTGCTGCAAAAACTCATTTACGATATTACCTAATAAAAAGAATAGTAAATCAAAATTGCTAGTAAATTTTTTTTGAATAAATAACGGCAGCAGTTCCGTGCTAATGATCGCAATTTGCGCTTGTTTTGGTCTTTCCTTCATTTTAAAGTCGGTCTCAAATTGCTCGGCAATCGATGCATACGAAATTTCCTCATGAACGAGATTGGAAAACACTTTATCCCAATACACAGGCTTCAACTGATTAATCTCTTTCGTACGACTAAACTGCATCGAACGCTCCTCTTGCTCTTTCTTCCAATTAACGATCGCTTTATGCAAAGCTTGATTCAGCTCTTCTTCATCAATTGGTTTAAGAATATAGTCGCTGCCGCCATATTTCATCGCATGTTTCACATATTCAAAGTCATCATGACCGCTAATAACAATCGTTTTGCCTTGCGGATAGTACTCACTAATCCAGCGGAGCAGCTCCACGCCATTTTTTATCGGCATATACATATCTGTTAAAATGATTTCCGGCTTATGCTGTTCGATAATCGCAATAGCAGATTCTCCCTCAGGCGCCTCTAGCCACTCAGTAATTCCAAACTGTTCTTTATCGATCAGAAGTTGAATACTTTCGCGCACATGCTTTTCATCGTCGACAATTAATATTTTCATGACAAATCTGCTCCTTCCTCTAGTTGAATCAGTAAAGTAACTTGCAGACCGTGTGGTTGTTGTGGACTTAGCTGAATTGCTGCACGTTCATCGAAAAATAAACGAAGTCTGGCAAGAACATTGGTTAAGCCGATATGCTCTGTTTGTTGAAGCAATGCAGAAAATTGATGACCTTTGCTATTCAAAAGCTTTTGTAACTGCTGCAAACGCTGCGGCTCAATGCCCGTTCCATTATCCGTTACTTCGATACATAGCATGTTTGCTTGCTTAAAATAGCAGGAAATCTGTAATTGACCAAGACTCTCTCTAGTTTGGAAGCCATGTTTAAAATAGTTTTCAACAATCGGCTGCAAAATCATTTTCGGCATATGAATGTCCTTACAAGCTGGTTCCAGCTCTATGGAATATTGCAATTGTTGCTCACCAAAGCGCTGTTGCTGAAGATTTAAATAATTTTTTACGTAATCGACTTCTGCCGAAAGTGGAACACTTGTCAAATTCGTATTCATCTGATAGCGCATCATTTTGCCTAGTGATGAGATTAACGTATAAATTTTTTTATCTCCTTGCTGCAAAGCAAGTGTCCCAATAGATTGTAAAGCATTATTAAGGAAGTGCGGATTTATTTGAGCTTGCAACGCCTTTAGCTCATTTGTTTTATTGGCAAGCTCTAAGCGATACTCTCGCATAATCAAGCTATTTAATCGTTGAATAAGCTGCTGAAAACGTTTGGCAAGTATACCTAATTCATCGGTTCGTTTCATCTTTAGTTCAGCGTTCATATTACCAAGCTCGACCTTATTAATATAGCGAAGCAATTGCTTAATTGGATTAGTAAAGCGCAATGATATAATGACTGTAGCAATAACTGCAATAATAAGAAACAAAAGCAGTACGATACTATTAATGAACGTAAGTTCTCTCGCATTGCGATAAAGATAGTCATAAGGAATTCGTTTTACAATTGTCCAATCTAACCAACCATGCTGCAGATGCTCGTACAGATAGATACCATTAAATTGTTTATCCTTATAATGGTAACTTCCAGCGATGTCTGTACTTTGCCTAATATGCTGCAGCCAAGGGTAATTTTCCTCAAGTGCTAATCCGTCCTCTGATGAGAAAATCAGCTCATTTTGCCCATTAAATATATACAATTCCTCATAAGGTGCAGAATACACCTCTTCACTAATTGCACGTATTGCGTCAAGCTTAATATCTACCGAAAGGGTTCCCAATGTCTCAAATGATGGTGCATCGTTAATATAACGATGGATAGTAATCACATCTTGCTCGATATGAAAAGGAAACTTAGGCTTTGCAATGCCATATTGATGGCTCTTATGGATCGGCTCGACAATAATGTGATGCTCGATTTTATTGTTATCATCTTGACCGAGCGGTGGTTGATAGGATTGACCTTCTACATTTCGCAGCAAACGATTAGCGTAGCGATAAGAAATATTGGTGACGGAGGAATATAAGTAAATTTGCTCAATTTCTTTCGCTGTATTGGACATAACCTGCATCATTCTGAATAATTCACGATCGGTCAAGTAACTGCTGTCATTATTTTTAATAAGTTGATGCAAACTGTTAGGATCATCTATGCCGGAATAGATTTGCAAGGTTGCTTCATTTAATCGTTCCATGTAGTCAATAATGCTTATTGCACTTAAATGAATAAGATTAGAGTTTTCCTGAATATATTGATCCTTCATTGACGCTTTCGTGTAATAGTAAGTAATCACGATTGACAATGAGATGGGAATAATAATTGAAATTAAGAGAAATACAATGAGTTTATTGCGAATGCTGCCTTTTAGCATAGAATTCACCTTCTTCATTGCCTAGTTTCTAAAGCGTTTTCAGTATAACAATAGACATCAATAATTTCCACCTTTTCAATCAAATACTGGAGTGTTTCATTGTGTCGCGATTCATTATACTCAAATTACAATTCCTTACTAAAATGAAAGGGACGATAAGTATGAATCAGCGAAAGAAGCGATGGTCCGAGAATTTACAACAGATTATATTTGTAGGCCCTGCATTTTTATTCTTTTTCATGATAGTAGGCATTCCGTTTTTTATGAGTTTATATTATAGCCTTACAGAGTGGAATGGGGTTACGAGAAACATAACATGGGCTGGTTTAGAGAACTTTAAACATATTTTACTTCATGATGAAGGTTTTCGCACATCATTTTGGTTTACAGCAAAATATTCAATTGTTACTGTCTTTCTAGCAAATGCGGTTGGCTTCTGCCTAGCGCTGCTGCTTACACAACGTCTGAAAACAAGGAATGTGCTGCGTACTGTATTTTTCTTGCCGAATGTTATCGCTGGTTTATTACTCGGTTTTATTTGGTCATTTATTTTTGTAAGAGGTTTTGCTGCAGTTGGCGAACTGACTGGCATCGGATTTTTCCAACTGCCATGGCTCGGTACAGCAAATACTGCTTTTTGGGGAATTGTTATCGTTAGTATATGGCAAATGGCTGGATATTTGATGGTTATTTACATCGCTGGCATATTGAATATGCCAAAAGAGTTGCTGGAGGCGGCAAAAATAGACGGAGCCAATGCCCTGCAGCTACTGAAAAATATTACGATACCGCTTATTATGCCGGCATTTACGGTATGTTTTTTCTTAACTATTTCATGGACATTCAAGGTGTTCGATCTCAATCTTTCCTTAACTAAAGGAGGACCTTTTGGTTCAACAGAATCTGTAGCCTTAAATATTTACAAGGAAGCTTTCCAAAACAATCGTTACGGACTAGGTACAGCTAAAGCGTTAATTTTCTTTGTCATTGTTGCAATTGTTACAACATTGCAGGTCGTTTATACCAAACGCAAGGAGGTTGAGTCATAATGGAAACGACTGAGAGCTATTCTGCTAAGCATTTAATTCTTGAAATTATCGCGATCTTGCTGGGCATTTTGTTCCTTATTCCATTTTACTTTGTTGTTATTAACTCCTTGAAAAGCTTTGGTGATTTAATGAGCAATGCGGCTGGTTGGCCTGCTGCATTTCAATGGGATAACTATTCAAAAGTTTGGAGTATTATGAAGTTTCCAATGGCATTTACCAATTCCCTGCTCATTACGGTAATAAGCAATGTTGGACTAGTCATTATTAGTTCAATGGCTGCCTATCGTATGGTTCGACGCCCACATCGCTTAAATAAACTACTATTTCTATTATTTATCGCAGCGATGGTTATTCCATTTCAGTCAATTATGATTCCTTTAGTAAGAGTTGCTAGTGAAATTGGCTTAATGAATAGTAGAATTGGGCTTATTGTTTGTTATTTCGGATTTGGTTGCTCATTAAATCTATTTCTCTATCATGGCTTTATTAAATCAATTCCAGCGGAGATAGAGGAGGCTGCCGTTGTTGATGGATGTAGTCCATACGGTGTATTTACTAGAATTGTATTTCCGTTGCTTAAGCCGATGACGATTACAGTCGTGCTGTTAAATAGCTTATGGATTTGGAATGACTTCCTGCTTCCATCACTAGTACTACATGATGCAACTTTAAGGACGATACCGCTGCAAACCTACTCCTTCTTCGGTCAATATACGAAGCAATGGGATTTGGCGCTTGCAGGCTTAACTCTCGGTGTAGCACCGATGGTTACATTTTTCTTAATTATGCAGAAGCATCTTATTCAAGGGATTGCTGCTGGTGCAGTAAAGGGATAGTCTCAGGTTAGATTAGTAGAAATGAAAGAAGAAGACTTAACAGTCAATAAGTTGCACCTTTTTGTTCAACATCGTACCTGTTAGATGATAAGAAATTGATTTACTATTAAACCCATAAATATAAATATTTCACAAAACATTAGGAGGTTTTAATAATGAAAATGAATAAGATCGTTGTTATGACTGCAGCAGCTTGTTTACTAGCTAGCTTGACAGCATGTAGCTCCTCCTCTAATACTCCGGCTAATTCAAGCAATACAGGCGGAAGTTCACCTACAACAACAGATAGCAACACTAGTTCTGGCGGCAATAAAGGTGAGCAAGTAACAATTAAAATGTTTCAATTTAAAGTTGAAATTGCTGAAGCTTTAACGAATATGATTGCTGAATATGAAAGTCTTCATCCAAATGTAAAAATTGAAATCGAAACAGTTGGCGGTGGTGCAGATTACGGTGCAGCACTGAAAGCAAAATTCAACTCAGGCGATGAACCTGATATTTTCAACAATGGCGGATTTACTGATCTTGATCTGTGGATTGAGCATTTAGAGGATTTATCCGATCAGCCTTGGGTAGCGAATTTAGTTGATGCTGCTAAGGAGCCAATGACAAAGGATGGCAAGCTGTATGGACAGCCGTTAAATTTGGAGGGATATGGATATATTTATAATAAAGATCTTTTTGCAGAAGCAGGAATTACGGAAACACCTCGTACATTATCTGAGTTAGAAGCAGCCGCTCAAAAACTGCAAGCAGCAGGCATTACACCTTTTGTTAACGGTTATGGGGAATGGTGGGTGTTAGGAAATCATTTCATCAATATTCCATTTGCGCAACAACCTGATGCTGATGCTTTTATTAAAGGCTTAAATGAAGGAACTGAAAAAATTGTAGGAAATGAAATCTTCGAGCAATGGTTAAATTTATTCGATTTAACGTTGAAATACGGTAATAATAACCCATTGCAAACTGACTACAATACGCAAGTTACTGATTTCGCAACAGGAAAAGCTGCGATGACTCAGCAAGGTAACTGGACACAAGTTGCGATCTCACAAACGAATCCAGATATTAACATCGGATTTTTACCAATGCCAATTAATGACGATGCAGAAGCGATGGATAAACTGCCAGTTGGCGTACCAAACAACTGGGTAATTAATAAAAACTCTCCTGTTAAGGAAGAAGCTAAAGAATTTTTGAATTGGATGGTAAGCTCTGATATTGGTCAGCGTTATATTACTGAGGAGTTCAAATTTATTCCTGCCTTTACGAATATTCCAGCAGACGAAGAAGTGCTTGGTCAGCTGGCAGCAGAAATTATTAAATACAGCAAAGAAGGCAAAACAATTAGCTGGAACTGGTTCAAGTTCCCAAGCGGCGAAGCATCCAGCAACAAGTTTGGCGATGCAATGCAAGCTTATATCGGCGGACAATATTCTAAAGAGGAATTGCTTGACAGCTTCCAAAAAACTTGGGATGAGCTAAAATAAAAATTCGTAAATGAAAGAGACTGATGCAGTTGTTGTGAAGGTATCAACAATGCATCAGTCTTTTTTTAAAATCAAGAGAGATATTAATTTACTTGCTGTTTCGATTTTGGCTTAATGCCAAACAATGCTAGCAGTATCGCAATTCCAGCTAGTCCTGCACATAAATAAAAAAACGGATCGGCTGTAGGAGTTAACATTATAGAGGCTATAGGCGGTCCAGCCGCTACTCCAATAAACCGAACACTACTGTAAAATGAAGTAACCGTACCTCGCACTTCTTTTTCAATCCCTTCAACAATTAGTGCATCAAGACAAGGCAGCGACACACCGATACCTA
This sequence comes from Paenibacillus sp. plas6, assembly GCF_057221655.1. Lineage (NCBI taxonomy): Bacteria > Bacillati > Bacillota > Bacilli > Caryophanales > Paenibacillaceae > Paenibacillus > Paenibacillus sp. plas6. The sequence goes on from NZ_CM170151.1 coordinate 2,910,408, forward strand.
GAGAGCCAATCGCAATATATACAATATCCATTACCAACGATTTTTCGCCAAGCCAAACCATTACAAGCAACATCGCAGTTATAATTATTACACCGCAGAAGTTAAACCATTTCATTCGTTTTTGCTTATTACTTATTAGTTTTCCTGTGATAAAGGATGCAATACATAAAGCCGTAGTAGGAATTGCTAGGACGATCCCTTTCCATATTCCTTCAATTCCATACTTATCCTCTGCGATGCTAGATAAATAAAACAATGTTCCAAATACAATAAACATACCTATCCCGCCTATTGCAAATGTTGCATATAACCAGCGACCTTTATCGGCAAACAACTGTTTAATTTCATGAACATAAGTGCGAACTAGCATGGAAGGAGTTGTTGTGTCTTTATCTTTTGGCACTTTCACCATAAAGGCAACCATTAAAATAGAGACTAAACATAAAACGGGAATTGCCCAAAATGGCAGAAACCATACGAACATTGCTAACAGTGAACCTAATAGGGGGCTTAACACTTTGCCAAACGTATTTGCGGTTTCAATAAATCCTAGTCCTTGGCTAACATCACGCTCCTGCTTAAACATGTCGCCAATGAGCGGCAAAACAATCGGTGCTGCACCTGCTGCACCAACTCCTTGAATAAATCTGCCAATTAAAATCCAAGAATAAGCATGATCAAACCAAGTTGCAGCAATTGCAGCGACTAATCCTCCGATTCCAGTAAGTGCAAGGGAAGGGAGGATAATTTTAATACGACCAAAACGATCAGAAAGGAAACCTGCTACAGGGATTAAAAAGATAGCAACAATGGAGTATACCGTAATGACCAAGCTAATTTGAAATGAACTTACCTTTAACTGATGACCCATCGCGGGGAGAACTGGAATTAGCATGGAATTTCCTAAGGTCATAATTAATGGGATTGACGAAAGAGCAACGAGGCTTATTTTTTGCGAACTCTCCATTACAAATAAACAGACTCCTTTCAGAATACTTGCAGGCAAGAAGCTCTGTTGATTTGTATTCCCTGAAGAGAGCATTTTAATGCATAGGCCTTACTTTATAAATAAGTTAACTGATTTGTAAAAACAACCTTTGTCTTCTATTCATTCACCGACAACGTTTATTACTTTGGATAAGTGTAGAAAAATGGCTTTGTAAGCAGCTCATTAAAGTCTAATTCCTCTAAGCTGTTGATGCGACGATGCGGCATATCAAAGGTTAAGCTGCTTGTTATCGTGTTAGGAACAACTAGACAAGCTAAGCCTGCTGCCACTGCTGCTTTTGCTCCGTTAGGAGAATCCTCAATTGCAACCGCTTCTTCGGGCTTTACCCCTAATGCTTGCACTGCTTGGATATATAATTCTGGATGAGGCTTAACCTGACTCACATCATCTGCTGTACGAATAATATCAAAATAGTTTAATAAGCCGAGTTCTTGCAAATGTCGTTCCACCCATAAACGATCTGAGCTAGAAGCCACAGCTAGTTTTAAGCCTGCACGACGAGCTTGCTGCAAAAAGTTCACTACTCCAGCCCGTACTGTTTCCTCTTTCATTAATTCATCATACTTCATACGGACTTGCTGCTTAAATTCATCAGGGTCGACTTGAACATTCAGCTCATTAATTAAATAGGTATATGGATTAAATGCATTTATGTGAGTACCGATACAGCTTGAATAAAGCTCCAATGACAGATCTGCTCCATATTGTTGATACAGTTCCTTTAGTGCGACATACCATGCTGTTTCTGTATCAATAATTGTTCCATCTAAATCAAAAATAATTGCTTTTAACATGCCTTCCCTCCCTAATAAACTTTTAAGCAAGCTAATATTTAAATTTGTTATTTAGTTCTAGTAAAACCATATCACGGAAATAAAAAACTCGTCAAATAGACTCTGCAATTCATTTTATCGTGCTCTGATTACAAATTTTAATTGTCTTTACTTGTGTTATTTAAATAAATTTTTATCTTATTGCGAAGAAAATAGCATTTGTTGCTCGACGATTATCGACAAGAAAATATGAGATGAGTATAATTTTTACATAATAAGTAATGTATAGTTACATACTTAGAGTGAGGGATGCTTATGTTTGACTGGATAGGATGGAAAAAGGGCTTTCCACTTTGGATCTCTTGGCGATTAAATTCACATACACATGACGATGTACGTGATATATTCGAAGGGATAGCTCAAACAAGAAAAGAACTATTAATCCAATGGGCAGAACTGTACTGGGGGTATTTAGATCGCGCATTAGGTCAAATTCAACATGAGCTAGAAAAATCAGATACAGATGAAGTAAGCCGTGAACGTTGGGAGCAGCAGTTTGAAGCTATGCGTATGAGAGCAATAGATTTCTCAGAGCTATTTGTACTAAATAACAACTTTGAAGTCATTGCATCAACCTATCAGGCGCATTATGGCAAAACATACGATAAAAATAGTGCCATTGCTAAAGGTTTAGAATATGCTACTGCTACAGATAACGGTCGTAAATGCTTATTTGGACCATTTGCTGATCCATTAACACTGGAAATTGGACCAAGCACATCATCTTTTCATGATGAGATGACTTTATTATTTATTGCTCCAATTGTAGTTCGGGAAAAACGTATTGGATTACTTTGCGGACGAGTGCCAAACGATGTTGTTGGCGACTTAATTCAACGCGAATCAGGTCATGTTTACCCTGATTCTGGTGATAACTACATATTTATGGCTAAGCCAGCCCTTAACGTGCATATTTCTCCAGGTACTGCACTTTCGCGTAGCCGCTTTGAAGACCGCACGTTCACGTTAGGGGATAATTTGAAAGATGGTGTTCCAACTGATTGGGGAACAGTAAAAATTGAAAAGCATACAGAGCTGGAAATTATGTTTACTGACCCAGCAACAGGTCAGCTGCATCCTGGCGTAGCCAATACGATCGCAAATGGTAGCAATTTATTTGTCGCTTTTCCTGGTTACTCCGATTATCGTCATATTCCCGTTATTGGCAAAGGGATAACTTTTCAAATGCCGCACAACCCAGATCTATGGGGGATGATGTGTGAGGGTGATCTTGAGGAAGTTTATCGCAATCGCGGGATCGTTTGGCGTATGACGAAGCTGCTTGTACCGTTGTTATGTTTAATGATGGTAATTTCCGCTTTAGCATCAGGATTAGCACAATATTTTGGCATTAATTCTCCATTCTTATTGTCTAGCATTACAGCAGCAGTCAATATTCCTTTTATTGCACTTATTGTCTTCCTCGTAAAAGCAAAAGTTACTTTTCCAATTTCTAAGCAGCTATGGGAAATTAACCGTTTTATCCGTCGTAATGCAGAGGGGAGAGGGGATTTGACGCAGCGTCTGCAAGTGAATAGCTTTGCAAGAGATGAAATTGGGGATCAAGCGAAATGGCTAAATAATTTTATTGACTCGCAAGAAGGCATTATGATTCAAGTTAAGCAAGCGGCTGATGATGTGCGTTCAAATCAGCATGAGCTGTATGAATCAACAGGAACAACAGCGAAAACTACTCAGCGTGTAAGTAATCGTGTTGAAAAAATGCTTGTAGGCATTCGCAAGCAGCTGCAGGATTTAGATGTTGCGAAAGATGTAGTCGGAGATATGAAGCTAACCTTACAGCAGCTTGAACAGCATGCAGCAGCACAAATTGCTGTAGCGCAAGAGGAAATTGAAAAAATTAAAGGTAAAATGTCACATATTTCACATCATGTAAGCAACACCAATGACAGTATTAATTCCTTTGTTGAGACGACCCGCAGCATAGAGGAAGTATTGCAAATTATTGAAAATATTTCTTCGCAGACGCATTTGCTTGCACTTAATGCTTCGATTGAGGCAGCGCGTGTCGGCGAACATGGTAAAGGCTTTGCCGTCGTTGCTTCGGAAATTCGCAAGCTGTCGGAAAGTACTCGTGAATCCGTTGAGCAAATTCAAGGGATTATTGAGGAAGTTTATAAGGGTGCAGTTGAGGCTCAACGGTTTATGGAGGAAGGGAATGAGGTCGTCGCAGAAGGCGAGGAGCTTATTGCAGCAGCAACGAACTTGCTACGTCAAGCGAATGAAGGAGAAAGTCAAAAAGCAAAAATTATCGATGAGGTTGTGTTGCTGATGGAAAATATAACAGCAGTCAGCATTGGCAATCGTAAGCTTTCTACTGAAGCGGAGGAGCAAGTTGCAGAATTGCAGCAGGACTTTTTACGCGTGCAACAAGCCTCCGAAGATGTGGAATCAATTGCCGCATTTTTGCAGCAGCTTATTGGTCAATTTAAGCTGAATGAAGGCAAGCGTCGCTAAGCTTTCATAGATTTATACATTAGTCGATAATGGAGGTAGATTCCCCTTGTCTTAATCGTGCGACAAGGGGAGTTCTTGTCTTTACAATAATGAACTTAAAAACTATCTTTTGTAAAAGGAATGGTTTTGCTATAATTTTTCTAGAAATAAATAAGAGATATGGGGCATTAGCTCAGCTGGGAGAGCGTTGCACTGGCAGTGCAAAGGTCAGCGGTTCGAACCCGCTATGCTCCACCATTTTGCAAGCAACCTGAAAAGGTTGTTTTTTTATTTATAAAATGAATGATTTTCTTCGCAAATGCCTCAGGTTGATTAAAGTGAGAAGTGAATAAACGGGATATTTCTTCTTTTGTCAATCTATAAGATAACAGACCAAACACAATAGAGGTTGTTTGGAGCAATTACAGAGAATCAATTAACTATAGATGCACTTCCCCAATTGTCTGATAAGGTATACGAAGAAGTTTATATCATTCATTATAAGGAAAAGTTAAAAGAAGTTTTCTAAAATCAAAGTGAAATTGATTTCTCAGATAGAAGAAAGACTTAACAATAGCTGTCGCATTTAGTTTGACAAAAATATTATTTTAAAAGTTTTACAAAAATTTTTTTTTGCAAAATATGTGCATAATGCACATATTCATGCTATAGTATTTATGTGCATTATGCACATATTTTGTTGCAGAGGAGAGTTTGATAACGATGAAGGCAGCGATTGTGAATCGTTTAGGAGCAACTCCTGTATTGGGTGAATTTGCAGCACCAGAAGCAAAACAAGGTCAAGTGGTGGTAAATGTTAAGGCGGCAGCATTAAGCAGGCTAAGTAAGTTTCGTTCGATGGGGAAGCATTATTCATCTGATGTTCAATTTCCAATGATAGCTGGTATGGACGGAGTCGGTACTTTGCAGGATGGCACTCGCGTTTATTTTGCATTTCCAATTGCTCCATATGGCAGTTTAGCGGAACAAACCATTGTGAAACAGAATATGCTCATTCCTTTACCGGATGAACTTGATGATGGATTAGCGGCCGCAATAGCCAATCCAGGGATGTCGTCATGGGCAGCTTTAATCTTTAGAGCTCATTTTAAACCTGGTCAAACGGTATTAATCAATGGCGCAACTGGTGCTTCAGGCAGCTTAGCTGTGCAAATCGCTAAGCATATAGGAGCGAAAAAAGTTATCGCTGTTGGACGCAATGAGGCAAAACTGCGACTACTGGATGCGGACGAAGCCATTGCTTTTGATATGACAAATGATGAAGGGAAGAAGGCATTTGAGCAGGCATTGCAGCCTATTGTGTCAGAAGGGGTAGATGTAGTTTTAGACTATCTGTGGGGAGACAGTGCACTAGTCATTATGTCCGCTATTGCCCACGCTAATGTTAGAACAACTCGCTTTGTCAGTATTGGCACCTCGTCAGACCAAGAGAGCATCCAATTGCCTTCCTCGTTACTTCGTGCATCAACTCTTGAGCTAATAGGCAGTGGAGGCAGAAGTGTATCATTTGTTGATATGCTGGCATCTGCAAGAAGTGTATTTGATTTGGCGGCAAAAGGTTTAATTCATATTGCTACAGCAGAATATAACTTGAAAGATATTGAAGCTGCATGGAATGCACCCTTGACTCCTCGCCCAGTAATCCGCATATAATAACTACATGGAACATAAAATTTTTGAAGCGATTATTGAATTAGTTTCTATCATAAATCGAAGCGATCGGGATCAGAATATGATCGAGCGCGCTGGTGTACATTTGGATCCGGCAGCTTTTCGCGTTCTCGTCGGTATTGGTCATCTTAAAGCAACTAGTGTTGGGGATTTGGCTGATAAAATGGGACGAAATTATTCCAGCATCAGTCGCCAAATTGATAAATTAGAGGCAGCAGGGCTAGTGAAAACATACCCATCAGCCGAAGATTCTCGTATTCGTGTATCTGAATTAAGCGAAAAAGGGAAGGAGATTTATTCAATTATTCAAAGTACCAGAAAGCAAATGATGTCTGACGCATTAAGTGATTGGAAAGCGGAGGATAAAGCCGGCTTATTAAATGGTTTAACCCGTTTAATTGATTCAATTAACAAATTCGAATAAATAAACTGAAATCATTTCGGCGAAACTTATTTAAACGGAAACCGTAAATAAAACCAAAGCTTTTTATTTAGAAAATACGAGGGTGAACCAATATGAATCATAATCATGGGTGTATTAAATGTGGAAGCAGAGATGCTGGTACGAAAGAAGTCGCGATGACAGGTACGGGTTTATCGAAAATGTTTGATATTCAGAAAAATCAATTTGTCGTTGTATATTGTAAAAAATGCGGTTACTCAGAATTTTATAATCGTGAGTCATCAACAGGCTCCAATATCCTCGACTTGTTCTTTGGCTAAATACTCATTAATGGGCATGCTGCAGCGCATGCCTTTTTATTTGCTTTAATCAGCTATTTAAAACTTAATTAGAGGTATGAGCGTCGTTTATTGTAGCAATGGTGAGAGGAGGAATAGCATGTGAAGTATGTTGCCTTGTTTATGCTTTGCATCATATTTCTTACTGCAGCGGCCTGCAGCAATAAAACGGAACCAACTGTTCCAGCGAATCATAGTGCAAAAGATTCGCTCTATCCATCAAACAATAATTCGAACGAGCAAACTATTCAATTAAACGAAATGGAAAAGCAAGGCATTCTGCTTGGTCAACATGAAATCAACAAAGACTTGTACCTCGTAAGTATAGACATACAAATATCCGAGGAAGAAAAACAAGCACTATTGGAAAAATCAATTGACGAGATTATTGCTGAGTATAAACAGCTTTACTTTCTTAATCTCAGTCAAATCCCTGAAAAATCTAAGGAAAATTTAAAACCAGGCTCTTTAGTTATTTATACACTTATGAATAATATTCAGATGGATACCCGACCACCAACCATTAAGATAGCGGATATTCGTATTGCAGAAACTTGAAAAAACAGTTAGACGAGAACGGAACTGATTCCTATCATCTAACCGTTTTTATATGCGAGAAGGCATATAGGAGATTAGCGGTTTAACATATGTCGTTGAAATGCATATACTCCGCATGCTATTAAAATCATTGCGTATGCCAATACCCACCAAAGTTGAGGTAACGCTTGAGAAAATTGTCCCGTCGATACTGTCTGGGTAAGTTTAACAGCATGTACAAATGGCAATGCGTTTGCAATAGTTTTAAATACTCCACCTACTAAATCGAGATCGAACCAAACTCCAGAAAGCCATGCAGATAAATTAGTAAGCAATGCTCCGCATAGGGCAGTAGCGGCTTTTTCAGAAAGCAAAGTGCCGCACAGTAAACCAATGCCAATAAAAATTAATGCCGTAGGAATTAAAGAAAATAAACTTATAATAGCATCAATATTAATTTGCAATCCAAACACTAGACCTGTTAAATAACAAATGAAGCCTTGTAAAATGGCTAAAGGAACTAGCGGTAAAGTATAACCTAAAATAAAGTCCCAAGCTTTCATTGGTGTAGTGAATAGACGGATCGTATAAGCGCTGTCTCTATCTTTAGAGATCATTTGCGCGGCAAATAAGGCTAAAAAAGATAAGCCAAAAACTGCTACACCTGGACTAAGCAACTGAATATTAAACATATCATTCGGAATGTTTTGATTAATAACGGATAGCAAAATAATTAACACAACCGGAAAACCGACACCAAAGGCAATAGATAGAGGGTCGCGCAATATTTCTTTTAATGTTCTCGTTGCAAAGATCATCGTTTTTCTCATCGTTTATGACCTCCTGTGACGATTTCTACAAACGTATCCTCAAACTTACTCTGACCTGTTAATTGATTAAGCTCATCAATCGTGCCGACTCCTTTGATCTTGCCATCTTTCATTATCAGTAAACGGTCAGTTAATGCTTCAATTTCCTCTAAATAATGAGTTGTCAAAATAATCGTCGTCGTTTTTTTTAGATTTTCAATTAAGCTCCATAGCTCACGACGGCTAATTACATCAAGTCCTAACGTCGGCTCATCTAAAAATAATAATTTCGGCTTACTGATGAGTGCCATGGCTATACTTAATTTGCGTTTCCAGCCGCCGGATAGCTTGCTGCTTTTTTGGGTTAAATAAGGCTGAAAGGAGAATAATTCTACCATGTCTTGCACTCTGTTTTTAGCTTCCGACTTACTTAATCCATAGATTTCAGCCATAAACATTAAATTTTCCTGCACTGTTAATTTAGGCGCAATGGCTGACTCCTGCGGCGATACTCCAAGAAATTGCCTCACTTCGTTAGGTTGCTTAACGATGCTATACCCATAAATTTCAGCATCTCCCGAAGTAGGAGTAGAGATACAAGACAGCATATTAATTAGAGTTGTTTTTCCCGCACCATTCATACCTAACAAGCCGAATAGTTCTCCTTCATAAATATCGAATGATACTTCGTTAACAGCAACAGTAGAACGATAATGTTTGCTTAATTTGTTCACAGATACGGCTTTGTTCATGTTGATTGCCTCCCTTCCAGTTAGTTGTCTTGATCGAATGGGGTTTTTTTAATAAGGTTAAAAAATTCACTAATAAATGACTCTGGCACAATCGCTAAACCTCTATCATCATCACCAACAATAATTAGCGAATCACCTGGCTTAATGCCAAAAATATCTCTAGCTTTTTTAGGAATAACAATTTGTCCTCGCTCGCCTACAGTTACACTGCCAAAGAAATGCTTCCCTTTAGGTGGAACAACTAGTCCAGTGACTTCTTCTTTATAAGAGACTAGATTATCTATTGTTACACCATATAAATTAGCTATATCTAAGCAAGCTTGAAGATCAGGCACAGAGTCCCCTTTTTCCCATTTAGCAATAACCTGTCTAGAAACATTAATTTTTTCTGCTACTTCCTCTTGAGTTAAACCATGACGTGTACGTAAAGTTTTTAAATTATGATGAATCATATTTTTCATACTCCTGTTTTTTATTTAATTATTAGCGATGATATAACAATTATCCATTCATAATTGTAGACATTGATGTTATATTTCGTGGCATTCAAAGTTTGTCTCGGTTAGAGGCAAAATAATTAAAGAGAAAATGATTAAAGGGAAATAATGTTGCGGAAAAGAGCGCTCTAGGCATTCGCACAGCCCAATTTCTGGGTGCTGCATATGCTAGTAGCAACTAAAAAATGGGCTAAGAGCGGGGGTTACTAATGAAAAGCTGGAGTTCAATGTCTGATGCAGAAAAGCTAGGATTAATATCCGCCGTTGTCGTAGTAATCGGTGACGCTCTTGCTTTACTTTCAATACTTGTCGCCAATCAGGAAGATGATAATGATAATGGCAATAGCAACGGCAACGGGAATGGAAATGGGAACGGCAAGGGGAATGGAAATGGAAGTGGCAACAGCATAAAAAGAAGCAAGCGAAATGTTAATCAAGCAAGCAATGTTCGCAATATTAGCTATAGCTACAATGGACGAAGGGGAAATATACGTTAATAATGCTGTAATTTATCAATTAGCTTGTCCATTTATCCCTGTCCATTGTATTACCATATTAGCTATGAAATGTATTTACTAATTTGCGGCATTGACTATTGCACGTTCTTCAGCATCTGGATCAATGCCTCGTGTTTCCTTGCCCCAAAACAACACGGCAATAACACCTATAATAATGGAGATAAAAAAGATCGTGAAGATTGCAGATACAGCGATTTCTCGTGCCACAAGTATGCCGACAAGAAAAGGTCCTAATATTCCGCCAACTCGGCCAAATGATGCTGCAAAGCCAACCCCAGTTGCCCTTGCAGCTGTAGGATATAGTTCAGGAGTATAGGCATACATGCCGCCCCAGGCTCCTAAATTAAAGAAGGAAAGCAATGCACCAGCAGTAAGCAGAGCAGCTTGAGATTCAGCTAGACCAAACCATAGCGCACTAACTGCAGTAAAAAATAAATAGACAACTAGCACAAATTTACGACCAAATTTTTCAATAAAATAAGCTGCAGTAAAATAGCCAGGAAGCTGCGCTAACGTCATCAGCAATACATATTGAAAGCTTTTCACTAAAGTAAAGCCTTTTATGACCATAACGGAAGGAAGCCATAAAAACATGCCATAATATGAGAAAACAACAGTAAACCAAAGGATCCATAGAACAGTTGTAGAACGACGATAAGGCTTCGACCAGATAAAAGCAATGCGCTCCATAAAGCTAAGCTTATTAGCATTCTTTTGCTTTTTATATCGCGGGGAATCCTCGATCGAGCGTCTTAAGTAAATCGCAAAAAATACAGGCAATGCTCCAATAAAAAATGCAATTTGCCATCCGAATTGCGGTATCACAAAATATGAGATTAGTGCAGCAACAAGCCAGCCGGCAGCCCAGAAACTTTCCAAAATGACAACTATTCTACCTCGTTCACTAATTGGAACGGATTCTGATACGAGAGTTGAGGCGACTGGAAGCTCACCGCCAAGTCCCACTCCTGCAAAAAAACGCAAGAAACATAACATTAAAAAACTTGTAGCTAGTCCGGAAAAACCAGTAGCTAGAGAAAAGAGAATAAGCGTAGCAAGCAAAATCATGCGACGACCGTAACGATCAGCTAGTGCTCCTGCGATTGCAGCTCCAACTGCCATTCCGATCGAATTGATCGCGGTTAGCCAGCCAACCTGATCAGCACCCAAATTCCAATCCGTTGCGAGTGCCGCAATAATAAAGGAGAGCATACCAACATCCATTGCATCAAAAAGCCAACTAAAGCCCGCATTGATTAACATTTTTCGTTGCTTACGTTCTTGCCAAAAATAAGTCATGTGATCGATATCCTCCTAAGAAGCAATATCTCATAATATCGACAAAAATCGATCAAATTATGACAATTAAGAGGAAAGAGAGGCTTTGCGATATGTAATGAACTACTGTTAATTGCTTTCCGTTGCAACTAATTGATCATATGGCAGGGTGAGCGAAGGTATATCCAAAAAGCGTACAATTGATTTAGCGCATGCTCCCAGAGTGCAAGAGGTTCTGCCTAAGGTAGAAATATATAGTCCATGATAATGACTGACTCGCGAGCGTAAATTATCTTTTACTTTATGCAAAGCGTTAGGATAAAGGCGCAGCAGCTCACTATCTAATACAACTACGTCAGGATTGTAAATATTAATCATATTGTTGACCCCAATGGAAAGATAATAAATATATTGTTCAATCGTTGAAATAAGTACGCTATCTCTTAGTTCAAGCCGCTGCTTAATAAAGGGATAGTTAATTTCCTTATTAGGGTAGAGCTTAGCAAGATTTGCGAACAAAGCTTGCTCTGAGGCATACTTTTCCCAGCATCCTTCATTGCCGCATTCACATGCTTTTCCAGCAGGCACAACAATCATATGACCAATTTCTCCTGCAAACCCATCATGTCCGCTAAAATACTGATCATTGACGATCATGCCCATTCCAATCCCGTAATAAAATGAAATACTAATTAAATTTTTCGTTGAATGGTGGATAAATACACGCTCTGCAAAAGCGGTTAAATTAGCATTATTTTCAATCTGGACTTCAACTCCCAGTGCCATCTCTAAATCCTGCTTCAAAGGAGCTTTTTCCCAGCCAAGACGAGGAATGTACTGAATCATTTGATTTGCATCAACTAGTCCATGGACAGAAATAACGATGCCTATAATGCCGTAGCGCCGATGATTGTAGCGCTGTTGATAGCCTTGAATATATGAAACTAAAAGCTCGACAGTTTGCCTGTAGTTGCTGCAATCGTGAGCAATATTATCGATCGTCACAGGTTTACCAACAAGATCCGTGATCATAAAAGTAATGCCGTCTTTTTCAAGATCAATCCCAAGAGCGTAGCCAGCATCAGCATTTAGCGATAGCATTATAGGTTTACGACCTACAGTATTATGCAAAATTTCTTTTTCAACGATAAGTTCTTCCTCAATCAGATCAGCAACCTGTGCAGAAATTGTAGCTTTCGTTAAGTTTGTTATTTTTGAGAGACTTGCGCGAGAAATAGAATGATGCTTAACAATTTCATGTAAAATAAGCGAACGATTTATTTTTTTAATAAGCGCTGCATCTCCTGCTGCCATAGTTACCCTCCTTAAATGAATATCGTATTGTAAAAACTTTATATATATAATTGAGGGTTTTCCTTGATATATAAGTCTCGGAAAGCAAAAAACTTGCCACCCCCATAGTTTTAGGTTAAAAGTAAGGTTACCACACCGAACACTTAATCCCAAACAACTAGGAAGTGACAAGTTTGTATCCTCAATTATTAACCTATTTACTTGAATTTATCAAGTACCAAGATCAAATTATTAAAACTTTACTTACTCTTCTTATCGGTAAAAACATGTTTGATAAACCTAAAGAAGAGCCAATCAATAAACCATATCGTAAGCTTCAGGTGGATGATCTTCCGATCAACGAAACTCTTCAGAAGCTTGATTATCGAATCCTTCTAACAGAATACCTAGAGAAAAACGGTAAACATCTAAAGCCTGTTCAAAGGCGTTTGAATGCAAAGACGACTGTACCTAAATCTATGAACTGTCCGAAGTGTGGTGCTCCATCGGATTATCTTTATGCCAATAATGGGGGCAAAGGACAGTATCAATGTAAGGTATGTTCCTGTCTGTTTAATGATAAGAGCCGCTATTTGAAAGAGGCCATTTTAAAGTGTCCTCATTGTTCTAAGACTCTTGAAAAAATCAAAGAGCGAAAAGACTTTAACGTGTTCAAGTGTAAAAATAATGATTGTCCCTATTACCAAAAGAAACTAAATGGTATGTCTTCGAAAGAGAAGAGACAGTTTAAAAAAGATCCTCAATCCTTTAAGTTAAGATACATTTTCCGGCAGTTTCACATCGATTTTCAGCCATTGTCTAAGTCTTCCCCCAAAAAGCCCAAGGTTGATTTATCCAGGCTGTATGCGTCGCCACATACTTTGGGGCTCATTTTAACCTATCATGTCAACTATGGACTTTCGGCCCGTAAAACAGCTGCACTCATGAAAGATGTACATGGGGTAAGCATATCGCATCAAAGTATTTTAAATTATGAGAATGCAGTTGCCCTAATACTTAAGCCTTACGTAGATTATTATCCCTACGAACTTTCTGACCAGTTCTGTGGAGACGAAACCTACATCAAGGTGAATGGGCGTTGGCATTACTTGTTTTTCTTCTTTGATGCGGTAAAAAAGATTATTTTGTCTTACCCAGTATCGCCAAATCGGGATACAGTGTCAGCAATCCGTGCCATTGATGATGTCTTAATGAAACTGAAAGAGATTCCTAAAGATCTTACATTTGTGGTGGATGGCAATCCGATTTATCTCTTAGCTCAGCACTTTTTCGCTCAACACGATATTCAGTTCGACATCAAGCAGGTTATTGGACTTACCAATGAAGATCCTGTGTCAACGGAGTATAGGCATCTCAAACAAGTTATCGAAAGACTAAATCGCACATTTAAAGGCAATTATCGTTCAACACACGGGTTTGGATCCGAACAAGGATCTGTTTCTTTTGTGACCCTGTTTGTAGCTTACTTTAACTTTTTAAGGCCTCATTCTGCATTAGAAGGTAAGGTGCCAGTGCTTAATCCAGAGTTACTGCAGCTCCCGAATATGCCTGCGAGATGGACTAAACTGATCGCTTTAGCACAACAATGGATTAACGAACAACAACCAGCCTAACTTTTTGGTTTAGCAGAGCCCGAAGTAAAAACGAGCAATCGGCGGAGCGAACTCTTGACAAACCGAACTAGCCAATGGTTTAAAATGGAAAAACCAAGGGCTATTTAGCATGCCTTCTTTTTGTCCCCGTCGCCCTTGTTAAAGTAGAGTCAAACCATTGGCGTGTTTGTCAAGAGCGATTGCGTGGCCTTTCCACCCAACAAATGGGAGACGACCCGAACACCTATTGAGTTTTCATAGAACTTTTGACACTACCATGAATATATTCTATGTGGTGGCAAGGATTGGATCTATGTATATAAAAGTACATCGAAAGCATATATTTGTATACATTACTTAGCTAATAAAAATCGTCAAAATTAGTATTTGACAAAGAAGAATGGAATTGTTACCTTAAAGTTATAATTAGTTCACTTACTAAACAAATAGTATCGCATGTTCAGAAGGATGTCAAAACAGAGTGTATGATCACATAGTGGGAGAGTGAAGTGAGCAATGGGAATTGTTCAGGAACTGCTAAAAAATATACCTGTACCACGCATGGCAAAAGTGAAAGTGAATTTTGATCGAGCATGTATTGAGAATGTACACCATGAGCTAAGAAATAAGCTGGAGCAGGATAGAATTCAACAGCTTGTAAAGCCCGGTATGGAAATCGCGATTGCAGTTGGCAGCCGCGGTTTAGACCGCTTGGTTGAGATTGTTGCTACGACTGTTCAATTTTTGCAAGATGCAGGTGCAAAACCATTTATTGTACCGAGTATGGGTAGTCATGGTGGAGCAACAGCAGAAGGTCAACGCGAAGTGCTGGCTCATTTAGGAGTAACCGAGCAAAGTGTAAACTGTGAAATTCGTTCCTCGATGGAGGTCGTGCAGCTTGGCTCATTGCCGAATGGTTTACCAGTATATGTGGATAAATTTGCTTCCGAGGCAGACGGCATTGTCGTTATTAATCGGATTAAACCGCATACCGCATTTAGAGGTCCTGTTGAAAGCGGTATTATGAAGATGATTAGTATCGGGCTAGGCAAGCAAAAGGGAGCAGAAGCCTGTCATCAGCTAGGATTTAAATATATGGCAGAAAATGTACCGGCAATGGCGAAAATGATTATGGAGAAAAAGCCGCTGCTATTTGGAGTAGCAAGTATTGAAAACGCATTCGATAAAGTAGCTCATTTAGAAGTCTTGACGAAAGAGGAAATTATTGAGCGTGAGCCAGAGCTGCAGCTAAAGGCAAAAAGTCTGTTACCGAAGCTATATTTTGAGCAAATTGATGTGCTTGTTATCGATCAGATCGGAAAAAATATAAGCGGGGATGGAATGGACCCTAATATTACTGGACGTTATCCAACACCGTATGCGCATGGCGGACCTGATGTCAATAAAATGTGCGTGCTTGATCTGACCCCGCAAACCGAGGGGAACGCCAATGGGGTAGGCACGGCAGACTTTACTACCCAGCGCTTAGTAGACAAGATGGACTTAGATGTTACCTATGCAAACGGCTTAACGTCGACTGTCTGTGCTCCGACTAAAATTGCTACCACGTTGCCTAATGATAAGCAATGTATTCAAGCAGCGATTAAAACTTGCAATATATTAGATTTTACTAAGGTGAAGTTAGTTCGCATTCATAATACGTTGGAAATTAGTGAAATAGAAGTTTCTGAGAGTTTGATCGATTATGTGCGGCAGCATCCACAGATGGAGATAGTAGAAGGTCCATATGAGCTGCAATTTGATAAGCAAGGGAATTTATTTTAAGAACGATATAATTAGTGATAAATTAGAAATGAGGGCTGAATTCATATGTCAAAACTATTTGATTTAACTGGGAAAACAGTATTAGCTTTTGGCGGAAATAGCACGCTGGGCTCAGCGATTTGTGAAGGGTTAGCCGATCATGGAGCTCAAATTGCAGTCATTGGACGGAATAAAGAGAAGGCTGAGGCTGTTGCGGAGAAAATTAATGCACGTGGCGGCACTGCAAAGGCATTTAGTGCTGATGTTAGCTCTAAAGCTTCACTTGAAGCTGCTGCTGAAGAAATTGAAGCATGGTGCGGCGGTTGGGACGTTATTTTAAATGCGGCAGGTAAAAATAGCACGACTCCATTTTTAGAGCTAGAGATGGAGGAATGGGATGATATTATGGATGTTAATCTAAAAGGTGTCGTTTTAACTTGTCAAATTTTCGCTAAACGCATGATTGAACAAAAGCGTCCGGGCAGCATTATTAATCTATCTTCCGTCTCATCAACGACTCCACTTTCTCGCGTATTTACATATTCTGCATCAAAAGCAGGCGTTAATAGTGTGACGCAATATTTGGCAAGAGAGTTTGCCCCATATGGAATTCGGGTAAATGCGATTATTCCGGGCTTTTTCCCAGCAGAGCAAAACCGAAAAATTTTAAGTCAGGATCGGATTGAAGCCATTATGCGCCACACGCCGATGAATCGCTTTGGTGACCCTAAAGAATTACAGGGAGCTGCAGTATTTCTGGCATCAGATGCAGCATCAAGCTTTGTTACAGGCGAGCTATTGAGAGTGGATGGTGGCTTTGGCAGCATGACGATTTAATGAAGGGACGTGTAACGAAATGCTAGAGCAAAAGTACGCACAATTGCAAAAGATTCTTCGTGAAATGGGCTCTGTCGTTGTCGCCTTTTCTGGCGGAGTAGACAGTACATTTTTATTAAAAGCGGCTGTAGATACATTGGGCAAGGAAAACGTTCTAGCAGTTACAGCAGATTCAGAAACCTATCCTTCTAGTGAGTTAGAGGAAGCAAAGTCTTTAGCAGAGCTAATAGGAGCACGTCATCAAGTAATTGAAACTTCTGAGCTGAATATCCCCGGCTATGCCGAAAATAATAAGAATCGCTGCTATTTTTGCAAAAGCAGTTTGTTCGATCATTTGTTGCCGCTGTTGGAGCAGCACGGCTACTCGAATATTGTGTATGGTGTAATCGCTGATGATATGAATGAGCATCGCCCAGGGATGCAGGCAGCGAAGGAGCGAGGAGTTCGTGGACCGCTGCTTGAGGCACAGTTATATAAGTCAGAAATTCGCCAGTTATCTCAGCGCTGTGGTTTACCGACTTGGAATAAGCCTTCATTTGCATGTCTATCTTCACGTATCGCTTATGGTGAGCGAATTACGCAAGAGAAGCTTAGTAAAATTGAATTAGCCGAAGCATTTATTAAATCACTTCATATCCGACAAGTGCGTGTACGAACTCATGAAGGAATTGCTAGAATAGAAGTAGAGCCGCAGGACTTGCCTAAAGTAGTGGAGCATGCTGAGCTTATTGCGAAAACATTGCAGTCCTATGGCTATCAATATGTTACGTTGGACTTGTTAGGCTATAAAAGCGGCAGTATGAATAAACTGTTAAGTATGTCCTCGTAATATTTAAAAATTGTAAAGGAACTGTGCAAGCATGGAACAATTATATATTCTTGGCTTAGATTTAGGAACCACAAGTGCTAAGGCTTGTTTATTTGATTTACAGGGGCATTTATTATCTTCAGCAGAGCAGATGATTACTTCCTACTATCCGCAGCAGGGCTGGGCAGAGCAAAATCCTGAGGAAATTGCCCAGCTTGCATGTATAGCGATTAAGGAAGCATTGGCATCAGCTAGAATAAATGAGCAGCAGGTTTTGGCGCTTTCTTTTTCGGCTGCTATGCATTCGCTAATAGCAGTAGACGACAAAGGGCGCGCGCTATCACAAGCGTTAATTTGGGCTGATGGACGAGCAGCAGAACAAGTTGCTAGCCTCGATCCGCAATTAAAATATGAGCTATATGCAGAAACAGGCACACCTGTTCATCCGATGACCCCATTTACGAAGCTATTATGGATGAAGGAAAAAAATTTCGCTCCCTATCAACAAGCAGCGTATTTTATGTCGATAAAAGAATACTTAATTTATGCTTGGTGTGGAGATCGTGTTATCGACTATTCCATGGCATCAGCAACGGGAATGTTTAATCCGCGCAGCTTGCGTTGGAACGAGCAGTCGTTGCGGTTAGCTGGGATTAAAGAAGAGCAGCTGTCACAGATCGTGCCACCTACAACAAAGCTATCCTCATTAAAGCCTGAAATTGCAGCAGCTATGGGCGTGCGACCAGATTTAACAGTGATAATCGGCGCTGCTGATGGACAGCTCTCAAATCTTGGGATTGGTGCAGTGCTGCCAGGAGAAATCGCCGTCTCAGTCGGTACTAGCGGAGCGATAAGACAATTTACGAGTGAAGTAGTTGTTGGCGCGCAGCAAGAAAGTTTCTGCTATGCCTTTACAGCAGATTCATTTATCGTTGGCGGACCTACGAATAATGGCGGTATCGTTTTGCAATGGCTAAAGGATTTATTGCAGGATAAGAGCGATTTTTCTGCATTTTTAGCACAGGCAGAGGGTGTTGCCCCAGGAGCAGAAGGTTTGTTTTTCTTGCCATATATAAATGGGGAGCGGGCTCCAGTCTGGAATCAAAAGGCGAAAGGTAATTTTTATGGAGTAAGCGTAACCCATCGCAAGGAGCATTTTATTCGTGCAGCACTTGAGGGAATTACCTTTAATTTATATAGCATTGGAAAAGCGTTACATGCATCGCAGCAGGGAGCGCGAAAAATGTACATCAATGGCGGATTATCTCGCTCGAAACTGTGGCTGCAAATGATGGCGGATATGTTTAATGCAGAAATTTACGTTTCTGAAAATCATCATGGTGCAGCATGGGGAGCTGCCTGGACAGCATTAGTCGGACTTGGCATCGCTCATTCCTTTGCCGATATAAAGCATAATATTCCGATGAGTGAGCCAACTTTGCCAAATCCAGAAAATGTAGAAGTGTACCGCAATTTATTTCTTCGTTATGAACAACTTGCAGCAACGATTGCACCGTTATTTTGCTAGAGGCTTTTGCCAGGTTAGGGGGAATAGACTTGCTGGATCATATTTTACAGCAACTGCAGCAAGGGCAGCTTACGATTGAGGAAGCTAAGCAGCGCCTAGCTGCATTTGATGATCTTGGTTTTGCAAAAGTGGATTACCATCGAAAAAAGCGGCAAGGCTTTCCTGAAATTATTTATGGCGAAGGTAAGTCGGTAGAGAGTATCGCCGCCATTATCGGATCGCTTGCAGCTCATCAGCAAGATATTATTTGTACGCGAATTTCAGAGGATAAGGCTGCGGCGCTTCAAGCGATGATTCCACAGCTTCAATACAATGCACTTGCTCGTTTGCTCTATAAAAAGGATACTTCATCCTCTAAGCAGCAATTAAAGGGTTATGTTGCAGTCATTGCAGCAGGAACCTCTGATCTGGCGGTAGCAGAGGAGGCAGCATTAACAGCAGAGCTGCTTGGCAGCAATGTGCGGCGAATTTATGACGTGGGAGT
The DNA here is from genome assembly GCF_057221655.1 of Paenibacillus sp. plas6. Classification (NCBI taxonomy): domain Bacteria; kingdom Bacillati; phylum Bacillota; class Bacilli; order Caryophanales; family Paenibacillaceae; genus Paenibacillus; species Paenibacillus sp. plas6. The sequence goes on from NZ_CM170151.1 coordinate 2,929,858, forward strand.
AGCGGGAATTCATCGTCTACTGCATTATTCCGAGGAAATTCAAGCGGCAGTTGTTTCAGTCGTTGTTGCAGGGATGGAGGGGGCTTTGCCTAGTGTCGTTGGCGGGCTTGTTTCACATCCTGTTATCGCCGTACCGACAAGTGTAGGTTATGGTGCGAATTTTCAAGGCTTATCTGCTTTACTGACGATGCTCAACTCCTGTGCTTCCGGAATTAGTGTCGTAAATATCGATAATGGTTTTGGCGGCGGCTATAATGCAGCGCTAATCCATCGGCTGGCGAATAAAGGAGTAGGTGAATAATGAGGCTATTGTATTTGGATTGTATGTCTGGCATTAGTGGAGATATGTTTATCGGGGCGCTGCTTGACGCAGGAGCAGATGTTGAGACACTTGAAAAAGGATTAAAGAAGCTTGGATTTACTGAGGAGTATGAGCTTAATTATCGAAAGGTTAACAAAAATGGCATTTCAGCAACCAAATTTGATGTAATATTAAGCGAGCATAGACATCAGCAAGGACAAACTCATTCCCATCAGCTTCATATCGCACCATTTGGGCAAAGCAATGAGCATGTTCACGAACATAAGCATAGTCATCAGCATCATCATGCGCATGACCACCCCGATCAGCATAAACATACGCACCATCATGCGCATGACCATGTACACCAGCACGAGCATGTACATGATCATAGTCATGACCACGCCGATCAGCATGAACATATGCACCATCATGCTCATGAACACGCTCATAAGCACGAGCATTTACATGATCATAGTCATGACCACACCGATCAACATGAACATACGCACCATCATGCTCATGACCATGTCCATCATCACGCTCATACGCATGATCATAACCATGTGCATTCTCATCATCATCGTTCTTATGTTGATATTGTTAAGCTTATTACAGAAGCCGGATTTAATGAAAAAGTGACCTCTATGGCACTGCACATTTTTCGTAAAATTGGCGAGGCAGAAGCAAAAATTCATGGCTTGCCGCTTGATTTGGTTCATTTTCATGAAGTAGGAGCGGTTGATTCGATCATTGATATTGTAGGAGCAGCAATTTTACTCGATGATCTCGGAATACAGCAGGTTTATGCCTCACGTATTCCAGTTGGCTTTGGTAAAATACGAATTGATCATGGCGTATATCCTGTTCCAGCGCCTGCAACACTTGAAATACTTAAAGGTGTACCGCTTGAAAAGTCAGAAATTCGTGCAGAGCTAACAACACCAACTGGAGCTGCAATTGTCGCTGTGCTTGCTGAGCAGTACGGTCCGCTGCCGTCGATGACTGTAGAAAAAATCGGCTACGGGGCGGGGACAAAAAACTTTGGGGATTATCCTAATGTTTTGCGCGTCATCCTTGGCGAGCTAGCATAAATTGCAGAGTAAATAAGGAGTGAGCTGCATTGAAACAATCAGCGCCAGCAAATGAACATATTGATGATGAGATGATTAAACTAGAAGTAAACCTTGATGATACGTCAGGAGAATGGCTTGGCTATGTGTTAGATTTGCTATTGGAGCAAGGAGCGAACGACGTATACTATACACCGATATATATGAAGAAAAATCGACCTGGCGTCTTGCTTCAGGTGTTATGCACCGCTCATTTGCTTGACCAAATGAAAGAAATCATCTTTCGTGAAACAACTACACTAGGCTTGCGCTATTATCCGCTCACCGTTCATCGCTTGGAACGTAAAATGGTTAAAGTTTTAACAGAACTAGGTGAAGTGCACGTTAAAATTGGCAGCTATCAAGGAAAAATGATGCAATGGGCACCTGAGTATGAGGATTGTAAATATCTTGCTAAGCAGCATGGAATTCCATTAAAGAAAGTATATGAAATTGTACGGCATGCCTTTGATAGTTCTAGCCTTGTATAGCCGTAATATGACTAACGTAACATGACATGACATAAAAAAAAGCGATCCATGAAGGGCACTCTGTTTGTCAGATTACTAAGCAAAGGGAGTACCTTCAAGCGGATCGCTTTTTTTAATTAAATGCAGCAGCACTAATGACTAGCAGAGGCTGCTGGAGTTGCTTTAACCAATGCATGTTTTTCCCAATTCCGTCTTTTCCAACGAATCGACATAATAACAGCACGGGACCATTCGTCGGCAGCAATTGCTAGCCATACACCTGCAAGACCCATATCGAGATGGAATAAAAGTAAATAACCAAGCGGCAAGCTCATACATACCATCGAAAATATGCCGATGATTAATGGGAATGTTGCATCCCCAGAAGCACGCAGTGAGTTAATAATAACAATATTAATGGTACGTCCTGTCTCTAGTACTATGCTAAGCAAAAGTACATTTGCACCGATTGAAATAATTTCTTGATCATCGGTAAAGATCGACATTAACGGTACACGTAATAGGATAACGACACCAATCATGATTAGCGTAATAATCGAAGCTGATTTTGTGCTGCCCCATACTCTTTTATAAGCTTCATCTTGTTTGCCAGCTCCTACTAAGCGACCGACAATAATAGATGTACCAGAAGCAACAGCTATCGCAAACAAATAGATAAACATTGAAATATTGGTCGCGTACGTTCTTGCTGCAAGTGAAGCTTCTCCTAAATACGTACAATAATACAAAAATACAAGCTGACAGGATTGATACATAATTTGCTCTAATGCTGATGGAATACCGATTTTTAGAATTTTAGTAATATACGTTTTCGATAATGAAATATAAAACTTCCATTCAATTTTAACCTCGATAATCTGATAGAGCAGCCAGAAAAATACGACTACCGCAATTACACGGCTAATCACAGATGAAATAGCAGCCCCTTGCGTACCAAGCTGTGGTAAGCCAAAGTGACCTAAAATTAAGCCATAGTTCAACAAGATATGAATCACATTCATACCAAGCGAGACAAACATTGCTTGCTTAGTAAAGCCATGAACACGAATAATTGCAGAAAGTGAGTTAATAATTGCCTGTAAGAATATCGCTCCTCCGACAATCGATAAATATCTGAAGGCATGTTCATGAACTTCACCGTGTAAATTAAGCATTGTTAGCATCGATTTGCTAAAAATGACAAAGATTGTACTGATAATAAGCCCAACAATCAGGTTAAGCGTAATTGCAAGCGCAGAGACACGAGAAGCTTCAAGCAGCTTGCGTGACCCAAGATATTGTGCAACAACAATCGATGCACCGTTACCAATAACCTCCATAATTAGTATTGCGATATGAAGGAAGTTGTTAGATGCTCCGACTCCCGATACAGCATTATCGGAAATCTCACTGAGCATAAAGGTATCTACAATACCCATTAGCATAAATAATAAGACTTCTAAAAAGATTGGCCAAGTGAGCTTGAATAAATTAAATTCAGATGCACCTTTGCCGCTTGCTGTTTCGTTCACAGTTGATTGATCTCTAGACATGTGCTTTCCTTTCTTTACGTAGTACATAAAAATAAGCCAATGGGTATCATAGCACATTTAATCAAAAAATGCATTTAAAATTTTAGATCTAAAATATTAAATTTTTTAGAGATAATTTTCCTCATTCACAGCTTTTCTATCAGCTACTCCATCTTTCATTTATCTAAAATAATCAGGCTAAAACCATTAAGATCAGTAAAACCGTAGATTTTTGCAAGTCCGCCGCTAAATAAAGACTGACCGTTCCAGCGAGCTGCATTTGAGTTGATTCTCTAATGCAACAACTGCCCACTTTAAACATGGATAGACGAAAGTTTTTCCTTGCAAAAATATTATGCTTATCTACTCTAATATCACTGATTCAACGCTCATAAGATAGAGTACGGAGGCGATGATGATGAGAAAGCTTTATTTAATATTGGCAATTATGCTTGCGGCGTTTAATTTAAGACCGATAATTACATCAGTCTCCCCATTACTTAATACATTGCAATCAGAGCTAGGAATGAGTGGAGTGGTTGCAAGCCTGCTTACCACCTTGCCTGTATTATGTATGGGTCTGTTTGCACCAATAGCAACGAGGCTCAGAGAATGGATTGGATTAGAGCGAACGATTTTCTTGTCGATATTATTAATTGCGCTTGCCACTGCTGTACGCGGGATTATTGAATCTGTTGCAGTGCTAGTTATTAGCGCATTTGTCGGTGGAATTGGAATTAGCATTGCTGCTCCGTTATTGTCTAGCTTTATAAAAAAGTACTTTCCTACAAAGCCACAAATCGTAAGCTATTATACCGCTGCCTTAACAATAGGTGCGGTTCTTGCTTCAGCCTTCTCGGTATCAATTTATAAAGGAAGCGGCAATAATTTTGCTATAGCGCTCTCTTGCTGGAGTTTAATTGCAGTATTTGCCCTGCTAGTATGGTCAGGACTGCTTTCCGAGAAGGTGCAGTCAGCAACGATTTCTCACCGAGCTAAGTTGCCGCTTCGCAATAAGCGAGCATTGCTTTTAACGGGCTACTTTGGGTTTATGGCTGGCATATTTTATAGTTTGCTGGCTTGGATTTCACCTATTGCCATTAGCTTTGGTTATTCTCAAGCTAGTGCAGCAATGCTGCTAAGTATTTTTGTTATCGTCCAAATACCTATTTCCTTTATTATCCCTTGGTTAGCTAACAAATGGGGAAAATTTAGATGGCTGCTAATTGGCTGCAGCTTATGTGAAGTTGTAGGAATTAGCTTAATGCTGCTAGATTTTCCGCTTCTTCCTGCTATTATTAGCAGCGGAATAGGTGCTGGTGGATTGTTTTCTCTTGCGCTGATGCTGCCAATCGTTGAAACAGCGAATTCAGAGGAAGCGGGTTCATGGTCAGCGATGTCACAGGGCGGAGGATATATAGCTGGTGCTATGGGTCCACTGCTTGTCGGCTTTATTTATGATGTATCAGGCAGCTTTACAGTAGCACTGCTTGCAATATTGCTGTTAATTTTGTTAATGATTATAGTACAGAGCTTTATGACAGATAGAAGGGGAGAAAAGCAAGTGTTAAGTAAATAGAGTGAATGTAAAAGGAAACACTTAGTACTTGGTGCGGATCGGAAGCTCACATAAAATCCCTAGGAGATCCGCACCCCGCATAAAATAAGGGTTTTTGCGATTTTTCACGTGATTTTTTGGTATAATTATGGTAAATTTAAATCGATCCGCACTTAAGCGTTTGCAAAAGCTTGCTACGCAAAGGTGAAAAGTGCGGGCTGTCGCACTCCATGTGAGTGCGTGGATTGAAATCCATCATAACAAGCACATACCATATTACCAGTGATGTTAGTCGCACTCCATGTGAGTGCGTGGATTGAAATGATAATCTCACTGGCGACTATCGCATCATCCGTCCAGTCGCACTCCATGTGAGTGCGTGGATTGAAATTTCGGTCAATTAAAAATTGCAGGTGTCTCAACGAGTCGCACTCCATGTGAGTGCGTGGATTGAAATCCTGGTAATGTTGCACCTTACGGATATCAACGTGTCGCACTCCATGTGAGTGCGTGGATTGAAATATCACTACCATATAAATGAAGGTAAAGATTTTGAGTCGCACTCCATGTGAGTGCGTGGATTGAAATTATTTCCGCCATTTTACGTTCTAATCCCGCCAAGTCGCACTCCATGTGAGTGCGTGGATTGAAATTTTATCTAGTTTTGTTTGTTATTATCCGAAATTTGGAGTCGCACTCCATGTGAGTGCGTGGATTGAAATACCTTTAGCGGTACAAAGTTAAGGATAATTGTTGGGTCGCACTCCATGTGAGTGCGTGGATTGAAATAAAATCACATGTGCCTAGCTGCCATCGAACTGTGTCGCACTCCATGTGAGTGCGTGGATTGAAATAAGCTATACAATCCTAGCTACTTACAGGAGTCTGTGTCGCACTCCATGTGAGTGCGTGGATTGAAATATTAGTGTTAAAAGCTATGCAATTCAAAGATGACAAGGTCGCACTCCATGTGAGTGCGTGGATTGAAATATATTAAAAAAGAAGGTGGTCACAATTGTCTGGAGTCGCACTCCATGTGAGTGCGTGGATTGAAATATATTAAAAAAGAAGGTGGTCACAATTGTCTGGAGTCGCACTCCATGTGAGTGCGTGGATTGAAATTCTGCATCAGAGACAAAGCGATTATTTGCATCTTGTCGCACTCCATGTGAGTGCGTGGATTGAAATCATATGAGATTTTACAAGCTCTTGAGAGTAGTTGCAGTCGCACTCCATGTGAGTGCGTGGATTGAAATCATATGAGATTTTACAAGCTCTTGAGAGTAGTTGCAGTCGCACTCCATGTGAGTGCGTGGATTGAAATTTTTATCAATTTGTACAGCATCACTAATTGCTAAATCGTCGCACTCCATGTGAGTGCGTGGATTGAAATATCATAGCTTTTTGCACTAATCGTTCCATTTAGATATAGTCGCACTCCATGTGAGTGCGTGGATTGAAATTCCGCATCCTGTACAGTCCAAACATCATCATCTAGTCGCACTCCATGTGAGTGCGTGGATTGAAATAAGACCTAACTTATCTCTGCTATAGGTCTCAAACCAGTCGCACTCCATGTGAGTGCGTGGATTGAAATCTAAAATGCGACTATTCGAGTTGTGCGGAGTAGCGTCGCACTCCATGTGAGTGCGTGGATTGAAATTCAATCTGATAGATTACTTGATTAATGCAGACTGTGTCGCACTCCATGTGAGTGCGTGGATTGAAATAAGAGATGAGTACAAGTCTCTCACAAGGCTTGTGTAGTCGCACTCCATGTGAGTGCGTGGATTGAAATCTTTCGTGCAGTTTTAGGATGAATGATGTACTTAATGTCGTCGCACTCCATGTGAGTGCGTGGATTGAAATACAAAGAAAATGATAGAGTATTCTACCGCAGGCATTTAGTCGCACTCCATGTGAGTGCGTGGATTGAAATTTTACGTCCTATATGATTTATATACGTCAGATATAGTCGCACTCCATGTGAGTGCGTGGATTGAAATATGATGCGTCTAATAAGCTCAGATGGGTTGATATGTCGCACTCCATGTGAGTGCGTGGATTGAAATGATCATGTACGTTGTCGACTGTCAGTTCGATTTCAGTCGCACTCCAAATGAGTGTGTGTCTCAAATATATGCTCCTGTTCGTATATTGCAGAGGGATCGGGGGCGTAGTGTGGTTTAAATTACAACTGATTATTTGTAAGAATATGTGCTACAGATTTAGACATTAATTTTTATTTCCAGGTAATGTTTGATATTATATTATTAGTGAAATATGGGATTAATAGAATCGATTGGGACAAGCGGTATAGCAAGGATAGTAGTTAAATAGGAGTGTTAAATTGTGAATGATGAGTATTACGTAAATATACCTAGTAAGTTATTCTTGAGCAAAGCATTGAGGTGTTAGTATGGCAAATCTCTCTATATATGAATCAATAGCACATATTAGAAAGAGTGACGGAGCAGTACAAACTGTTGAACAACATTTGCTTGAGGTAATGAAGCTTGCAGAAAAGATTGGGGATAAAGTCGGCATCCCTCATGTTACTGGACTTGCTGGATTATTGCATGACGTTGGGAAATACAATCAACAATTTGCTGATTATATTAAGCAAGCGGTTCTTAATCCAGATAATCCTCCTAGTAAAAAAATTGACCATTCAACAGCAGGCGGTAAACTACTGTTTAGCATGTTCCATCGTCTCTATGAACGTTCTTCCCTATACGAACTACTAGCCGAAATCGTTAGCAATTCTGTTATTTCTCACCACTCTTATTTACATGATTACTATTCCCCTGAACCTAACAATGGATTTTTGTATCGAGTAAGTGAAAAACCGATTTATAATTTTGAGCAAATCGTTGATATATTTTTTGAAAAAGTAATGAGTCGTGAGCAATTTAAGGAATATGTAGATTTAGCGACTAAAGAATTACACCAATTTTCACAAAAAGAAAAAAAACAAGCCTATGCAAATTTAATGCTTCTAACAAAATATGTGTTTAGTGCTTTAATTGAAGCAGATCGTCATAACTCTAGAGCCTTTGAGGAAAACATTCCAATAGAGCAGCAAGTATTGCAAGGAAACAATATAGAAGCGCTATTTCGACAATACTACGATAAACTAACTACATATTTACAATCATTTGTTCTAAAGCAAGGAGAGAATGAGCAAATCTATCAATTGCGAAAGCAGTTATCTGAGCAATGTGAAGAATTTGCTGTGCATCCATCTGGCATTTATACATTATCGATACCTACTGGTGGTGGAAAAACATTAGCTAGTTTGCGCTATGGGTTAAAACATGCGTTAACTTACGGTAAAGAACATATTATTTATGTTGTGCCATATACGAATATAATAGAGCAAAATGCTGCTGAAGTTCGGAATATTTTACAAGATGATGATGCAGTTCTTGAACATCATTGTAACGTCATAATCGAAGAGAACAGTGATGAGATGGATGACTGCATGATGAGCAATGCTCAAAAACTGAAACTTGCCATGGAAAATTGGAATGCACCTATCATCTTTACGACCATGGTGCAGTTTCTAAATGTGATATATGACAAAGGTACAAAAAACATACGGCGTTTCCACCAATTAGCGAAATCCGTGATCATTTTTGATGAAGTGCAAAAAGTACCGACTCATTGTATTTCTCTATTTAATTTTGCAGTTAATTTCTTAAATAAATGTTGTGATTCAAGTATTGTATTATGTACGGCAACACAACCAGCATTGCAAAAATTACAGCTTCCTCTCATGCTAAGTAACCGTCATGAAATGATAGAGCAATTAAATGAAGTTTTCCAAGCTTTTCAAAGAGTGAAGCTCGTGCCTAAAATCGAAAAAGAGCTATCTACAGAAGAATTAGTAGAAATGGTACAAGAGCAGCTGGCACAGCTAGATAGCGTATTAGTTATCCTTAATACAAAATCGGTTGTGAAAAAGCTCTATCAAGCATTAAAGGAAAGTACAGATGATGACATACAAGTTTATCATCTGAGCACTTCCATGTGTGCACAACATCGTAAAAGTATGCTTAGAATCATTCGAGGCAAGTTAAAAACGAATCAAAAAATTGTTTGTATAAGCACTCAATTGATAGAGGCAGGAGTCAATATTAGCTTTCAAACGGTAATTCGCTCATTAGCTGGACTTGATTCAATTGAACAAGCAGCGGGAAGATGCAATCGCCATGGTGAACATCCATTGCGCTATGTATATCTTATTCAGCATAAAGAAGAAAAGCTGGATAAGTTAAAAGAAATTCAAATAGGTGCAAAGATTACCAAAGAAATGATTGTTGAGTTAAAAAAGAATTCATCATTATACGACGGTGATCTCAGATCGAAAAAAGCGATGGATTATTACTTTGAGCAATTTTATCAAGACATGACAAATGAGTTGAATTATAAGCTTCAAGGAAAGGGATATTCGCTCGTAAATTTATTGGCAGGATATAAAGATAAAAATCCTCATTATGTAGCTTATATGAATAAAATGAAACAAGATTCACAGCCGCCATTATTTCTAAATCATAGTCATATGACAGCAGCAGAACAATTTGAAGTTATACCTGATCTTACAACGTCGGTTCTTGTGCCGTATGGTAAGGGGAAAGAGATTATCGCTGCTTTAAACGGTAGTCAAAGTGTTCAAGATCTTGGAAGAAGATTAAAACAAGCTCAGCTATATTCGATTAATATTTATAATCAGGAGCTCAAAGCTTTGACTGAACAACAAGGTATTGTACCGTTGCTTGATGGTAAGGTACTTGCGCTGAAAGAAAATATGTACTCTAAGCAATATGGTTTGGATCTTGAGGGTGAAGGAGAATTGGCATTTTTAAGTTACTGATTGATACTGATTGATTTTATAGAGGTAAAAAAGAGAGTACGATGAAGCGAAAACCTTTTCATCGTACTCTCATCTCTTTCTCACAATATGCAAACATTTCAAAATAAATTAATTTAAACCCACGTCTTATGACGACATCCATAGTATAGCATAGCGGCAAAAATACTCAATATTTGTTCTAATTAATTTTAAAATACAAGTATTTACAATTCCAGTATCTTTTATTAAAATATGGATATGAAGAAAAAGAGACGCAATAAGCGTCCCTATCACTTGTAAACATCTCCTCGAGTACCGATTTTTATAATCACAACAATTAATTGCTCATTAACAATTTTGGTCGAGAATTCGTTTTTTCCACTTGCTTTCTAATTTCTGAATGCTTTTCAGAGCTTCTTTATAAAACTTAATCTCGTAATTCATTTTCAATGTCCTTTAAGCTAATAAGCTCATCATTTTCTAAAGCGTGCTGAGCTGCTTTAATCGCTGCAAGGTCATCTACTGTAGTTGGTTCTTCATCAATTGGTGGTTCATACTCAGAATGATTATTCTTCATTAAGCTCTCTAAATGATTTTTGGCAAGCTCATACGTTTTTTAGGCAAGTGATCAACAAGTTCATGCAATTGTTCTTTACTAACTGCCATGTCTCTCAACCCCTTTTCACTCAATAATATTATTATACCATTTAGACAAGCCTACAATAAACTTAACAACTGTTCATCTCGAAATTATATTCAGAATAATCAGATAAGTCATTGTATTAGGAGGTGAAGCTTATGAAAATTAGAAATTCGATAGAATTTAAAGTATATGGAAAAAACGCATTATTTACTGATCCATTAACGAAATTAGGAGGAGAAAAGCTTTCTTATCAGATTCCTACTTACCAGGCATTAAAAGGAATAGTTGAATCGATCTACTGGAAACCAACTATTACCTATATTATTGATGAACTTCGAATTATGAAGCCGATTCAAATGGAGTCAAAAGGTATTCGTCCTATCGAATATGGCGGCGGGAATACATTAGCTAACTATACATATTTGAAGGATGTATGTTATCAGGTTAGATGTCACTTTGAGTTTAATATGAATCGACCAGAATTGGAATTTGATCGTAACGAACATAAGCATCACAATATTTTGAAACGAAGTTTGAAGGCAGGTGGAAGGAGAGATATTTTTTTAGGTACTCGTGAATGTCAAGCATATGTTGAACCTTGTGTGTTTGGTGAAGGAGAAGGATTTTACGATAAATATGCTGAGATACATTTTGGCACAATGTTTCATGGTTTCAATTATCCTGATGAGACGGGTACAAATGAATTATCTGTACGTTTATGGCAGCCTGTTATGAGAAACGGAATAATTAAGTTTTTAAGACCAGAAGAATGTAACCTAGTTAAACGTATCGGAGAACGCACTAAAAAACATTTTGATAACAATTCCATTCAGTCCGCAGAGCAATTGCTGGAGGAATTGGAGGGAAGCAGTTTATGAGCTGGTTATTAAATTTATATGAAACCTATGAAGCGAACAGTAATCAAATTGGTGTGATAGAAACAACGCATTATGGACAGGAATACACCTTGTTACCAGTATCTCATACTACACAAAATGCTCAGATTGAAGTGACCATTGATAATGCAGGTGAATTTTTAAGAGCAGAAGTGATTAGTAAGGATAATAGTAATACGATTATTCCTTGTACAAAAGATTCTGCCAGTAAAGCAGGAACAGCAGTTTTTCCTCATCCGCTGCATGACAAGCTCATTTATGTAGCAGGTGACTATAACGACTATGTGGCTGCGAAGAAACAAACAACGCATTACCAAGATTATTTAAAGCAATTAGCTCAATGGGCAGAATCCCCTTATGCTTCTCCAAAAGTAAAGAGCATTTTTCGTTATGTTCGTAAAGGAACTCTAATTCATGATTTAGTAAAGGAAAAGAAACTTGCAGTTGATGAAAAAGGACTGTTAATAAGTAAATGGCATGATAAATATAAGTCACTTTATCTTGAAAAGCCAAATATTTTTACTGTTTTAGCAGGCGAACAAGAAAGTGCATTTATACGATTTAATGTTGTTGAAGCCGAAAAGGCTACTGTACCTGTCTGGTCGGATAAAGAAATGTATGATTCATTTATTAAGTTTTATGAACAAAAGCTTGGAAATAAAGAAATTTGTTATGTCACTGGTGAGTTTAAACCGAGTACGGACAAGCATGCTAATAAAATTAGAAATTCTGGTGATAAAGCGAAGCTCATTTCCTCAAATGATACGAGTGGTTTTACGTTTCGTGGCAGATTTAATAAAAGTTATGAAGTTGCAACGATTAGCTATGATGTGTCGCAAAAGAGTCATAACGCATTAAAATGGCTAATTAATCGCCAAGCAAAAATTGTTGATGGTCGAGTTTTTTTGGTATGGGGGAACAACAAAACGGATGTGCCTAATATTGTTAATGATAGTTTTGATTTGTTGAACATGATTTTGGAAGAAGATCAAACGCAACAGGTGATTCAAACGATTGCTTCTACTAGCAAAGAGACAGCGGAAGAGTTTAAGAAGGCATTGAAAGGATACCAGCATAAACTATTAACCGAACTTGGCGAACAAACAATGCGTATCAATATTTTATTATTAGATTCTGCGACTACAGGACGCATGGGAGTTTTATATTATCGTGATTTAGACGTAAAAGACTATTTTGCCAGAATAGAACGCTGGCATACGAAATGTAGTTGGAGACATGATTATCGAAAAGTGGACGGCATATTTGTACCGTTCAAAGGAGCTCCTTCGACTCAAGACATTGCGTTTGCAGCATATGGCTCAAGGGCAGACAATAAAGTTGTTAAGGGTTTAATGGAACGTATGCTTCCATGCATTGTCGATAATCGAACCTTACCTATAGATATATTAAGAAGTGCGATTGCTCGTGCAAGCAGTCCGCAATCTATGGAACCTTGGGAATGGGAAAAAACATTAAGCATTACGTGTGCCTTGATAAAATCAGTTACGGAGGGATATGACGTGGGGTTAGATCCTAATCAAAATGATCGAGATTATTTGTTTGGTAGATTACTAGCTTTGGCAGATATTTTAGAGCGTAGAGCACTAAAAAAGCAAAATGAAAACAGAGCTACGAATGCGATTCGATATATGAATGCATTTTCCAAATATCCAGAACGAACATGGAAAACGATTCATTCGAACATAAATCACTATATAGAGAAATATGGTACCCAAGTTTCAGATATTACTAAATTAATTGCTGAAGTATCTAACAAGATTCCGTTTGAAAAATTCAATAACGAACCATTATCTGGTAAATACTTACTAGGATATTATAGTCAACGACATGCTTACTATAATCATACTCCTGCAGAAGAGCATATGGAAGAGACAAAGGAATAGGGCATAAGTGTATAGAGAGCAGTTTCAAGAATAAATTAATGATTTCAATTTTGAAAGGAGAAATTATGATGTCCATACTAGATCATAAAGTAGATTTTGCAGTGATTTTTTCAGTAAATAAAGCAAATCCTAATGGAGATCCACTAAACGGAAACCGTCCGCGCCAAAATTATGATGGTTTTGGAGAAGTATCTGATGTTGCAATAAAAAGAAAAGTTCGTAATCGATTGCAAGATGCAGGGGAATCTATTCTAGTTCAATCTAATGATCGTCGAAATGATGAATATGATAGTATTCGTGCTCGTGTAGAATCTGTTGATGAAATAGCACAATTATTAAAAACTAAAAAAGCATCAAAAGAGCAATTTGCCGCACTTGCTTGCCAACAATGGATTGATGTTCGAAGCTTTGGACAAGTATTTGCCTTTAAAGGTGGAGATGCTGAAGGGGTTTCAATCGGTATTCGTGGACCTGTATCTATTCACACTGCTACGAGTGTTACTCCAATCGACATTACAAGTATTCAAATTACAAAAAGTGTAAATTCAGAGTCAGGCAAGGAGCGAGGCTCTGATACAATGGGGATGAAGCATCGTGTAGATTATGGATTATATGTATTTTACGGTAGCATAAATCCACAATTAGCGGAAAAAACAGGGTTTACCAATGAGGATGCGTTAAAAATTAAAGAGGCGTTGCTCTCTTTATTTGAAAATGATGCTTCATCTGCTCGACCAGAAGGGAGTATGGAGGTACACAAGTTGTATTGGTGGGAACATAATTCAAAGTTAGGACAATATTCTTCAGCAAAAGTACATCGCTCATTGCAAATAAAAGCAAAAGGAGATGTTCCTAAGTCATTTGAGGATTATAGTATAGAATTGTATCCTTTGGAAGGATTGAAAGTTGATGTCCTTGATGGCAGATAACGTCGATGAATATTTGCTATTGTCAGGTATACAGCACTTTAAATTTTGTAAACGTCAATGGGCCTTGATTCATATCGAACAGCAGTGGGAAGAAAATGTAAAGACAATTGAAGGGCAGATTGTGCATGAAAAGGCGCATCAGCCCTTCATCCGAGAAAAACGAAAAAACCACATTGTTGTTCGTGCTATGCCTGTTGTCTCTCATCAACTTAAATTAACAGGTGAATGTGACGTAGTGGAGTTTGTTCAAGATGACAATGGGGTACCGATATTTTCTGCAGAAGGAAAATATATTGCTTATCCAATAGAATATAAGCGCGGCAGACCAAAGAAATCTGAGGAAGATATCGTGCAGCTAGTTGCTCAAGCATTGTGCTTAGAAGAAATGCTCTGTTGTGAACTACATACCGGCTATATTTACTATGATGAAATTAAGCATAGAGTTGAAGTGGATTTAACGTATGAGCGCAAGCAAGCAGTAAAAGAACTTGTAGCAGAAATGTATAATTACTATGTTCGAAAATATACCCCTAAGGTGAAGACAGGAGCTCATTGTAAAAGCTGCTCGCTTCAGCATATATGTATGCCCCAGCTAATGAAATTGCGTTCGGTGAAAAGCTACATTGAAGGGGCGATTTTTAAATGAAAAAATTATTAAATACACTATATGTTACTCAACCAGACGTATATCTATCTCTTGACGGAGATAATATTGTGCTATTAAAAGATCAAGATAAGCTTGGAAGAGTACCGTTGCACAATTTAGAAGCTATTGTGACTTTTGGTTATACAGGAGCGAGCCCAAAATTGTTAGGGTATTGTGCAGAGAGAAACATCGATGTTACCTTTTTTACGAGCAGTGGAAGATTTCTTGCAAGGGTAGTCGGAGAAAGCAGAGGGAATGTTGTTCTGCGTAAGGAGCAATATCGAATATCAGATAATGAAAAACGCTCTGCAAAAATAGCCCGTAATTTTATTATAGGTAAAATATATAATCACAAATGGATATTGGAACGAATGATACGCGAGCATAGTTTGCGTATCAATGTTGAGCGATTTAAAGCAGTATCAATAGAGCTAACCGAATATTTGAGTGAAGTTAGAAACTGTGAGGATTTGCAGCAACTACGAGGGTTAGAAGGACAAGCAGCATCAATTTATTTTGATTTATTTAACGATATGATTTTACAGCAGGAAGAAGATTTTGTATTTCACGGTCGCTCACGTAGACCTCCTCTTGACAATGTAAATGCAATGCTTTCATTTGCCTATTCATTGCTTGCTAAAGATATGGCTGCTGCTTTAGAAGGGGTAGGGTTAGATGCTTATGTAGGATTTCTACACCGGGATCGACCTGGTCGTATTTCCTTAGCTCTTGATATGATTGAGGAATTAAGGGGTGTTTATGCCGATCGTTTTGTTTTATCATTAATAAATAAACGAGTAATTACGAAGGATGATTTTTGGGTAAAAGAAAACGGGGCAGTACTCTTAAAAGAGGATTCGAGAAGAAACTTTCTAAATGCTTGGCAAAGCAAAAAACAAGAAAAGATTACTCATCCATTTACGGGTGAAAAAATAGTTTGGGGTTTAGTACCACATGTACAAGCCCAATTATTGGCAAGATATTTACGAAATGATCTCGATGAGTATCCACCGTTCTTGTGGAAGTAGGTGAAATTTATGCTCGTTCTCATTACGTATGATGTGAGCCTTACCGACTCCAATGGAAAAACAAGACTGCGCAGAGTTTCAAAGCTGTGTCAAGATTATGGACAACGTGTTCAAAATTCAGTTTTTGAATGTCATGTAGATTCTGCTCAATTAGCTACATTAAAGCATAAATTAATAGAAATTATTGATCCTGAACAAGATAGTTTGCGTTTTTATCGTCTCGGTAATCAATATAAAAATAAGGTGGAGCATATAGGAGTAAAAAAATCTTTAGATCTCGATGCACCATTAATATTTTGAGAGAACTTATAAATTGGTGCGGATCGGAAGCTCACATAAAATCCCTAGGAGATCCGCACCCCGCATAAAATAAGGGTTTTTGCGATTTTTCACGTGATTTTTTGGTATAATTATGGTAAATTTAAATCGATCCGCACTTAAGCGTTTGCAAAAGCTTGCTACGCAAAGGTGGAATGTGCGGGCTGTCGCACTCCATGTGAGTGCGTGGATTGAAATGGCACTTTCGGCAGCCTTAAAAAAGGGAAAAGAAGTCGCACTCCATGTGAGTGCGTGGATTGAAATATCATCGCCCCATTTATTTTTAGCAAACTTTTCGAGTCGCACTCCATGTGAGTGCGTGGATTGAAATTCGTCTGATGCTTGCTTACTCGAATACAAGCACAATGTCGCACTCCATGTGAGTGCGTGGATTGAAATATAGTTTTCGCCCCAATCTATTACTTACGTATTTCCAGTCGCACTCCATGTGAGTGCGTGGATTGAAATTCTTATGCCTGACTATATTTTTAAATCTGTTAAATGTCGCACTCCATGTGAGTGCGTGGATTGAAATACTAGTATCTTTATTTAAATTAAAACGTCTTTTAGTGTCGCACTCCATGTGAGTGCGTGGATTGAAATTGCTAGAAACAATGGCATTGACTACCGTAAGTCCGGTCGCACTCCATGTGAGTGCGTGGATTGAAATAGCAGCTCCCAGTTCAGTGACATCATACACCATAGTCGCACTCCATGTGAGTGCGTGGATTGAAATCATTACACTTTCAGATTACAGACTTCACCTAAACCGTCGCACTCCATGTGAGTGCGTGGATTGAAATATTAAACGTGGACAATCTTTGCCGCTCCAGTCGTGTCGCACTCCATGTGAGTGCGTGGATTGAAATAAAAACGTGTAAGCCCTCATACGTTACGACATACCGTCGCACTCCATGTGAGTGCGTGGATTGAAATTTGAAGGTCGGATGCTAGGTTAATCGCTTCTCGGTCGCACTCCATGTGAGTGCGTGGATTGAAATCGAAAAACTGTTTTAGTTTGCTTCTATCTGATAAGTCGCACTCCATGTGAGTGCGTGGATTGAAATTATTTTTTTTAGGATTTCTTCGCGTGATACTTTCATGTCGCACTCCATGTGAGTGCGTGGATTGAAATTATTTTTTTTAGGATTTCTTCGCGTGATACTTTCATGTCGCACTCCATGTGAGTGCGTGGATTGAAATATTACACTGCATCTCTGCCCAGTCAATCGTGTCGATGTCGCACTCCATGTGAGTGCGTGGATTGAAATTTGGTTAGAACAATGGCGCTGCACTCAAGTACACGGGGTCGCACTCCATGTGAGTGCGTGGATTGAAATCCGTACAACAACAGCGGTAATAAAGGCATTGGTGCAGGGTCGCACTCCATGTGAGTGCGTGGATTGAAATACTAAAGATGAATCCAGTCTCGACTAAAGTAGTAAGAGTCGCACTCCATGTGAGTGCGTGGATTGAAATGTTACATATTGACCAGACCCGCTTGTATTATCAGTAACAGTCGCACTCCATGTGAGTGCGTGGATTGAAATACACCATCTGGCACATCTGCATGATAAATCTCGCGTCGCACTCCATGTGAGTGCGTGGATTGAAATCGTATACACGTTGCGGACACGGTGAAATAGACGTGTCGCACTCCATGTGAGTGCGTGGATTGAAATCTCAGATTACTGTCGAGCCCAAACTTTGCCGACAGTCGCACTCCATGTGAGTGCGTGGATTGAAATTTGTTGCAGCTCCCAGTCCTGGCGTACTTTCTTTGTCGCACTCCATGTGAGTGCGTGGATTGAAATGTTAATTTTTCGTTAAAGGAGGACTAAAAAGTCCGTCGCACTCCATGTGAGTGCGTGGATTGAAATGTCAATTACTCGGATAAATCGCCCGATGTCCGCCTGGTCGCACTCCATGTGAGTGCGTGGATTGAAATTAAGTTCACGCTCTGCACATTAATGCAATAAAAGAGTCGCACTCCATGTGAGTGCGTGGATTGAAATACATACATGCTAGTAAGCATAATAGTCGTTTTGTTGTCGCACTCCATATGAGTGCATGAATCGAGCGAAGCGATTTGTCCCACCCCATGCCAATTCATTTTTTCTTAATTTTTATCTCTCCATGGATGAAATTTACAAAAAGGGAGGGCTGTTATGAACAGATATGTTTTGTATATAGTTTCATCAGTCCTTTTAATCATTGTGCCAATATATCTTCTTCTATATGGCTTATGGGATGCGCGGCAACCTAAATAGGATCTATGGGCAATGGTGTTGTATCTCCATCTTTCCAGCAGCTTGTCCCCATTTTTTGTACTGTACTTTCAGGTATTATTAATTTGTCTGTTGCAATATATCGTTATATCAAGCAGAGACAATCAAAACAAAAGGATACTGACAATACTAGAAAATAACCATAGCTTTTCTTACAAATTAGTAGCCCGCTAATATTTCTTGAACCCGCCTTTAGTCCAGTATTAAAACTAGTCGTTTGGCTGTATCTGTGCTTCTTCTTTCTGCGCTATGATGGTTAAAGTTAGCAAATGGAAAAAAGGAGTACGGATTATGAAACAAACGATTAAATTTACTTGTATTGGTTTAGCGCTAGTGCTTATGCTTGCTGGTTGCGGAGTTGACGTTGCAAACGTAGCTACTAAAGTGATTAGTGAAGGCTCTGGCGCAGGTGAGCTAGTATCGCAAGAAAAACAAACTTTTAATAAAGAGCAATTTGATGCTGTTGAAATCAAAACGGATATAATGGAAATCATCGTTATGCAAGGAGATAGTGATGAGGGAACGGTTGAGCTTTTAAGGGATAGTAATTTAAAAGATGAGTTAACATTACACACTTCTGTTGCGAACTCTGTATTAAAAGTAGAGATTACGACAAAAGACAAGCTCTTATCTATCAACAATACTGGCGAGCGCAAGCTAATTGTTACGTTACCAAATCAGCATCATACATCAATTGATATTGAAAATGATATTGGTATGGTAAAACTTGATGACATTACAGTTAGTCAAGCATCTATAAAACTGGATACTGGGATGATTACAACGCAGCATGTTGAAGGAGAGCTTGCACTTAAAGTTGATGCCGGTGAAATTAGGATTGAGCAAGCAGCTACTGAACATCCAATTAACGCAGCTACAGATACAGGAAATATTGATATTTCTTTTGCTGAAACACCAGTGAATGCAACGTTTGAGTTAATGGTTGACATCGGTAAAGTTGAACTTGACATAGACGATGTAACATATGAGAAAAACTATCATTCGATCATTAAAGCGAAGCGGGGAAATGATGGTCCACTTATTAAAGCGACCGCTGAAGCTGGAGAGATTAGCGTAAAATAATAAATATTAATATTTTTGGATAAATTGAATAAAATAGCGGGCTGCTTGCATTATACAAGCAGCTTTTACTTTTTTTATAAACGCGAAAACTTTTTTGAAACTTGGCGGGTAATGTATATAGCTTAACGTTAAGAGAAGGGAGAACAGGAGCTTGAATGACAACGAACTGATGGTTTTAGTTAAGCAAGGCGAAAAAACAGCATTTCGTAAAATATATGATCGCTATTATGAATATGCAGTCCGCGTTGCAACAATTGTATTGCGCAATCAATCCTCATTAGCTCTAGATGCGGTACAGGAAGCATTTATTCGCATTTACCGCAATGCAGCAAGTTTTCGCGAAGATCAATCCTTTAAGCCTTGGTTTTATACGATATTGCTTAATGAATGCAAGCGGATTGCTGCTAAACAAGGCAAGCATATTGTCGCTAGTAATGAGACGTTAAGTGCATTCGAACGGGGCGATTACGACCAGCATATGTTCGAGGAATATGAGGAGCTGTACAGGGAGCTGCAGCAACTAGAGGAACACAATCGCATACCAATTATTTTGAAGTATATGCATGATTTTAAGGATCAAGAAATTGCCGATACGTTAGGAGAAAATATTAATACGATTAAGTCTCGTATTTTTAAAGCAAAGCAAAAGCTAAGACAACGACTGCAGACCGTATTTGGAGGTGGAGAAGAATGAAAGATGAGCAATTGGATGAGGCAATGATAAACGCCATGAACAAACATACCGACTCCATGTTACAGCATAAGGAGGAGATCTGGAGAAATATTGAGGAGGAGTTATTTATGACACAATTAAGCAGAAAAACGACATATGCTCACAATAAAAAGAATAAAGGAATTGGCAAGAAAATAGGCTGGATAATTAGTATTGCTGCAGCTGCCAGTATCATTGGCATATTTACGACAACGAATACGGGTCAAGCTTTTGTTGAGCATATTAAGCAATATTTTGAGCCCAAAAAGCAGGTAGAGGAACATATTGAAGGGACGCCAGAGGAAAAAGAAGTAGTGTTACAGGATACGAAGTCTGGCTATGTGATTTATATTGATGAGGAACGCTACAAACTAATTGAGGAGGAAAATCGCGATGTTATTGTGCCTAAAACACCGCTTGATGATAGCTATCCAGAGGTTTCGATGAGCATTGAGCAGTCTGAAGATGAAACACCAGAGCAAGCTGTAGAGCGAATGAAAGCGGAACTAGCCACGCAGTATGATACTGTAAATGAACCAGTTGAAGTTACTGAACCGCTAAAAGCTACATTAATTCATGCAATAGATGGAGGGAAAGAGTGGGATGATCCTGTAGCTCAAGTGTATGTTCTGTCCAATGAGCGGGGAGGCAGCTTTATTATTACAGAAAAATATTTCTTAGAGGCATCGGAAGGTCATGGCGCGCGCTTCCATTATATGCTGCAACAATTTACCGTTGTTGAGGAATAACTTTTTATATGAATTAGATAACGTAGTTAGGTATAAATATACCATCTGTTACAAGCATAAGAGTCTAAGCCTATTGTAAATAGACTTAGGCTCCGTTTATTTAAAAAACATTTTTAAGATTTTTAACCCATTTTTCATATTTGGATAACGGAAAGGGAGATCGAATGCTGTTGTTTGCTTTAATACGCTTTTATAATGTGTAAACGTGTCAAAGCTATATTTGCCATGATAAGCTCCAATTCCGCTAGCACCAACCCCGCCGAACGGTAAATTTGGATTAGCAATATGGAAAATGGTATCGTTAATACATCCGCCGCCAAATGATATCTGTGTTACAATCTGCTGCTGAACTTGCTTGTTTTCAGAAAATAAATATAATGCCAAAGGATTAACATGATGCTGAATTCCGTTTATGACCTCATCAAGTTCATCATAAACCATCATTGGCAGCAGCGGACCAAATATTTCTTCCTGCATAATTGGCACGCTCCAATCGATTTGATCGATTAGTGTCGGTTCAATAAGCTGCTTTTCTTCATCATACCCACCGCCAAATACAATTTGACCATCCTGTAAAAAATTTTTTAAGCGATGAAAATGCCGAGAACTAATGATTTTCGTGTAGCTATTGTTTTCAAGTAAATGTTGACCATATAGCAACTTTACTGCTTCCCGCAGCTCAGCGACAAAAGCATCTCGTACATTACGATGAACATATAAATAATCTGGAGCAATGCAGGTTTGTCCAGCATTTAAGTATTTCCCCCAAGCAATTCGTTTTGCGGCTAGCTTAAGATTGGCATCGTGATGAATAATGCAAGGGCTTTTTCCTCCAAGCTCCAATGTAACAGGAGTTAAATGTTTAGCTGCTGCTTCCATAACGATTTTGCCAACGTTCTGACTTCCTGTGAAAAAGATATAGTCCCAGCGCTCAGCAAGCAGTGACTGATTTACTTCAATGCCGCCTTCAACAACGGCAACATGCTGCTTTTCAAATGTGTTTTCAATAAGTTTGCGAATAATGCTTGATGTATGCGGAGCAAGCTCAGATGGCTTAATTACTGCACAATTGCCAGCAGCAATCGCCCCAATTAACGGTGCAAAGGCAAGCTGAAATGGATAGTTCCATGGTGAGATAATTAAAGCTACACCATACGCTTGAGGATATATATAGCTTTTAGAGCCTAAATGTGTAAGCGGGGTTTTTACGCGTTTCGGTTTACTCCATCGTCTAATATTTTTCAGACATATATTAAGATCTTCAAGCACAATGCCGATTTCAGTACTATATGCTTCTAATTCTGATTTATTAAGATCAGCATTTAGAGCCTCCATAATCTGTCGCTCATATTGAACAATTGCATGCTTAAGTTTTTGCAATGCCTTGATTCGAAAGGCGATAGAACTCTTAAAATCATTGTTCATTTTACTAAAAAATTGCTTCTGTTGCTGAATGAGATTTCTATATTGTTCCATAATTGCACCCCTTAATTTAGAATGGGATTTCCTAGTTTCTTAATTTCGTGTATATTAAATTAGTTATACCTTTTTGTAAGGAGTATTTCAATTGATGAAAGTGCTAACTAAACGAGCAATTTTGCTTAATTTAATTGTCCTGCTGCTGTTCGTTGTCGTGCTAAATGTTGCTCGCCTATTGTGGATTTCAGCTTTTGAGCAGGGGGAAACCCGCTATGCCAAGCATGGGATTATTGACCTGCGTGATTGGGATTTACAGGGCAAAAAAACATTTTCACTTGACGGAGAATGGGAGTTTTACCCGCATCAGTTTATTGCCAGTGAGCCGTCAAATGAAACGTCTACGCCAAGTTATATTTCTGTTCCAGGAAATTGGAGCAGCTATCTAAATCCTGATAATCCTACATCATTTGGCTACGGCTCCTATCGTCTTACAGTTTTAGTTAATCCAGAGCTAAGACAATCATTAGCCATTCAAATTAGTAGTATTAGAAGTGCCTCTAAGCTATATGTAAATGATGTCCTAATAGGCACAATGGGTACGACAGCAACGCAAAAAGAGCAATATACTCCATATAACGTACCGTATCGAGGTACCTTTACGAGTGATCAGGATGGAAAAATTGAAATAATTATTGAGGTTGCTAACTTTGTTGATGTACGAGGCGGCGGACTTATTCGCTCGATTAAATTTGGTACAGAGCAAGCGATTTTAAGTAACTATAATACAGCGACTAGTATGCAACAGCTTGTAGCGTTTGTCTTTGCTTTACATGCGATCTATGCGATGATTATTTATTTTGCATTTCCAAGACTATCTTCGCTGTTTTGGTTTTCTATATTTGTCATTAGTCTAACTACATTACTTTTGGTTGGCAGTGAGGAGAAGCTGCTGCAAGTATGGTTAGGTTTTAGTTATAAAACAGCATTTAGATTAGTATTGCTATCTGTTGCCATGATGCTGGTGGCATTGTACCAGGCGATTTCTCCGTTTTTATTGGCTCATCATCGAAAAGTATATTATGTTATCCAGGCGATTAATGGATGCGGAATAGTAAGTGCGCTATTTTTGCCATTCGATCTTGTAATGATCATTAATAATTTCTACTCCTATATTATGTTAGTTGTTGTGACGATTAGCATAGTTGTTTATTTGTGGAATATCAATCAAGGATACAAGACCAATCACTTATACTTTATCTCCTTTTTTGCAGTATTAAATCATATGTTATGGTGGATGTACAATCTGTTTACTGGACAAAAAGTGATGTACTACCCGTTTGATTTAATTATCGCAATGACGTCCTTTTCAATACTATGGACGAGAGGGTATATACGAACATTTAAAGAAAAAGATTTGCTTACAGAGAAATTGCAGCGTAACATTGCGCAGCGAGACGAATTTCTCGCCAATACATCACATGAGCTGCGTAATCCTTTAAATAGCATTTTGAATGTGGCTCACGTCATTTTAGAGCGAGAAAAGCAAACCTTATCACCGCGCAGTATTAATGATTTGAATAATGTTGTTACTGTTAGCAAACGACTTTCTTTAATGCTTAATGAGTTGCTAGATACGATGAGCTTACAGGATGGAATAGGACGATTACATTTTGCTCCAATTTCCTTACATAAGCTTACGGTCGGTGTAACAGATTTACTTACTTATAAGCGTCGTTCTGAAGATGTGCATATTGTAAACAGCATTGATGCCGATTTCCCTAAAGTATGGGGAGATGAAAATCGCACCATTCAAATTCTATATAATTTGCTGCATAATGCTCTGAAATTTACACGTAAAGGAAAAATAGAAATTTATGCTAAGCAGCAAGGGGAGTATGCGTTAATTTCCATTTCTGATACAGGTATTGGTATGGATCAAGAAACATTAAGACGGATATTTGAACCATATGAGCAAGGTGAATCTGCCAAAATTATGGAAGGCGGATTTGGTTTAGGTCTTAGCATTAGTAAAAAGCTAGTGGAAATGCAGGGAGGCGTGATTTCTGCCAAATCAGAGCTTGGTTTTGGTTCAACCTTCTGCTTTACATTACCGCTTGCTACTACTGCTCAATTACAGCAATTTGCTGAATTAGATTCTATTGCCCATGAGCATGGGAATGATGGGAAATTTGAAACTGATGACAAGCTTCAATTGCTAGATGGCTCGATAATGAATAGTAATAGAGATGGAAATGAGGCGTTCTTACTAGATAAGGAAATAGCAGCAACAGTTGAGCAAGTTGCTATTGAAGCTCCAGAGAAGTTAAATCCCTCTTCTAAAGATAAAGATGAGCAAATGCAAGGTAATCTAATCTCTGCTGCCAATAAGCAGATGAAGCTATTGCTTGTCGATGATGATAGTATGAATCTTAATATTCTTGAAGCGATCTTAGAGGGCGAGCAATTCTCTATTACATGTGTGCAGTCTGCGCTTGAAGCCCTAAATTATATTGACAACGGCGAATGGGATTTAGTCATTTCTGATGTCATGATGCCTGAAATGTCGGGCTATGAATTAACAAGACAAATTCGTCAGCAATATTCGTTGGCAGAATTGCCTGTATTGCTGTTAACTGCAAGAAGCGGCCCAGAGGATTTGCAGCATGCCTTTGCTAGTGGCGCTAATGATTACGTGCGTAAGCCATTAGATGCCAACGAAATTCGCTCACGTGTCTCTGCATTAACAAGTGCTAAGCGAACATTTAGCGAGCGACTGCAGATGGAAACTGCTTGGTTGCAGGCTCAAATTCAACCGCATTTCTTATTTAATACGATTAACTCAGTGATCGCTTTAAGTGAAATTAATCTTGAGCAAATGAGAGAGCTGCTTACAGCATTTAGCAGCTATTTGCAAAGCAAATTCTCTTATAACCACTTTATGGATAAAACATCAATTGAAGAAGAATTGAATTTAGTGCGAACCTATTTATTTATAGAGCAAGCACGATTTGGAAAGAGATTGCAGGTGCAGTGGAAAATAGATGAGGGCATAGAGTTAGAGCTGCCGCCATTAACAATTCAGCCTTTAGTTGAAAATGCGATTCGTCATGGCATTATGCCGCTTGCTAAAGGCGGCACCGTTACGATTGCGATTGAAGAGGGCGCTGTCGGATACACAATTTCGGTAAGCGATAATGGAGCTGGTATGGATGAAGAGAAGCAGCAAACGTTATTGCAAGCTGCCTCGACTTCAAGTAGGTCAGGAGTTGGATTAGTGAATGTAGAGCGTCGCCTGCAATGGCATTATCATAGCGGACTAACAATTCAATCCAAGCCAGGATTAGGCACCGTGATCTCATTTAAAATTCCTAAATCAAGGCTTGATAACTAAGGGGAGAAGTTATTTCTAGTAGACTAATCAAATTATTCTTTTATAATAACTGCTAGCACGAAATCGCTGAAGATATGTTATTCTAGTACTGTTGGAATAACATAGTATCAGCTTCTGCTAGCAGTTTTTTAATAATGTGTCGATGCGTCTACATGGTTTATAATGAAAATTACTTTATATATTATCGAAGGCGTATAATTGAAGAAAAGGGGAGGATGAAGAAGATGATACCAATTCAAAAGTCTTTGGTTCAAGAACAAATAGATTCCTTTAGAAATACACCTGTATACATTCACCTTGAATTAACGATGGGCGCTTATGCCACTCATAATGACAGCAGTAAACATCCTGCCGCCAATTTTATTAAAAATGCAGTGATTCAGTACTCACATGGTTCAATAGAAGGAAACGGTCCATATCGCGTTGGCTTAAAGCTAGAGCATGGTTGGGTTTATACAGAAGGATTGACTCATGCTGTAGAAGACGAAGCAGGAAGAATTGTTCTGCACGGCATTAATAGTGAAGGAAAATTAGTCGTAGCTTTGCAACTAAGCAAAACCCCTTTCTAACAAGGAGGGCATGAAATCAGTTTAACGAAGCGCTAAATGAGGAACGTCGAACTAAATTGACATACAACTTTCTGCAAAGCGAAACCAACAAACAACATCGAAGTTTTACTCACAAAAATCACCAGCGAAGCTCAACCACTCAATAAGCGACTTTTTCCGAAGGAAAGTGGAGCGCATTGAGTTGGTTGAGCGAAGCGCCGAAAGTGGAGTACAAGGGTAGGAGACAGCGCAGAAAATGCATGGCAAAAAGAGGCGTCGAAGCCCTCGCACACAAAAATCACCAGCGAAGCTCAACCACTCAATAAGCGACTTTTTCCGAAGGAAAGTGGAGCATATTGAGTTGGTAGAGCGAAGCGCTGAAAGTGGAGTGCAAGGGTAGGAGACAGCGCAGAAAATGCATGGCAAAAAGAGGCGCCGAAGCTCTCGCACACAAAAATCACCAGCGAAGCTCAACCAGCTCAATAAGCGACTTTTTCCGAAGGAAAGTGGAGCGCATTGAGTTGGTTGAGCGAAGCGCTGAAAGTGGAGCATATTGAGTTGGTAGAGCGAAGCGCTGAAAGTGGAGCGCAAGGGTAGGAGACAGCGCAGAAAATGCATGGCAAAAAGAGGCGCCGAAGCTCTCGCACACAAAAATCACCAGCGAAGCTCAACCACTCAATAAGCGACTTTTTCCGAAGGAAAGTGGAGCGCATTGAGTTGGTAGAGCGAAGCGCTGAAAGTGGAGTGCAAGGGTAGGAGACAGCGCAGAAAATGCATGGCAAAAAGAGGCGTCGAAGCCCTCGCACACAAAAATCACCAGCGAAGCTCAACCACTCAATAAGCGACTTTTTCCGAAGGAAAGTGGAGCGCATTGAGTTGGTAGAGCGAAGCGCCGAAAGTGGAGCATATTGAGTTGGTAGAGCGAAGCGCCGAGAGCGCTATAAGATAGCTTGACGAAGTAAAAGGAGGCATCCATTATGTTTGAACGTATATTAGTCGTATTGCCTCATCCAGATGATGAAGCATTCGGCATGTCAGGAACTTTAGCAAAATTTATTTCAGAAGGGGCATACGTGACCTATGCTTGCCTTACTTTAGGACAAATGGGGCGAGCACTTGGTAAACCACCAATTGCTAATCGCTTGACATTACCTAGCTTTCGCGAGCAGGAGCTAATTAAGTCCTGTGAGGCGATTGGAATTCAAGATCTTCGTATGCTCGGTTATCATGATAAAACAATTGAATTTGAGCCGAAAGAAGATCTGGATGCAGTGATTCGCGGACTGGTAGAAGAGGTTAAACCGGACCTTGTGTTAACCTTTTTCCCAGACTATAGTGTGCATCCTGATCATGATGCTACTGGTGCATCTGTTATACGTGTACTAAAGCAATTGCCTGCTGATCAGCGCCCACTTACTTGGTGCGTAGGCTTTGCCCATAATATGGTTGCCGATAACGGAGAGCCTGATGTAGAGATTGATATTAGTGACTTTATTGTTAATAAATACAATGCACTTGCGGCTCATGCTACCCAGTTCCAAGTTAGTGATATGTTTGGAAAAGTTGATCTTCATTCTGAAGAAGCTAAGCAACGTTTCGGTAAAGAGCGTTTTTGGACTTATAAATTTGAAGATGAATAAAGGAGCAGCCGATGAACAAGCCAATTACAATTCAAGCCTATAAATATCCCAATAGGCTGCATTATGAATGGCCAGCGGAAATTATAGAGATTACCGATCAGTATGTGATGGTGTTATGTCGTGCTAAGCGTCAATTTTTCCATCATACGAAAGGTAAAACTTTTACAATGCCTTATCCGTCAATTGAAGTATTTTTCTTCGAGCAATGGTATACTGCAGCAATTACGTTTCAGTCGGAAAATCGCTTAATGTATTATTGTAATATTGCTATGCCTGCAAAGCTTGAGAATGATATATTATCATTTCTTGATCTTGACCTTGATTATTTGAAAGAGCCTGATGAGGATTGGAAAGTGGTTGATCGAGAGGAATTTGAAGCACATCAACAATTGCTCGGTTATTCTAAGGAGTTAATTCAACAAGCTGAGCAAGGATTGCTACAATTGCAGCAGGTTGTAGCTAAACAACAGTTCCCATTTGATGGGAGCATTAATTACGAATTGTTAGCAGAGAAGCTATCTAGTGAAGCATTAATTAAGCAGAAATAAATGATAAGACAAAAGGCACATAATAGATAAAATAAGCTACTCCATATGCTAGAAATAATGCTTGGATATGGAGCTAAGCTTTATCTATCGTGTGCCTTTTTAATTAACTAATTAATATATTAGCTTTCTGCCTTAAACTGGACGTACCTTTTCTTCATCCATCGCTTTTTTGGTATGCAGCTCTTTTAAGTCATCCTGTACACTAATTGGCGCCAGTGGAGAACCATAGCGATGGGCGGAGCGAATAACTAGATGACCTGCAATTGGCGCTGTTAAAAATACAAAGACAATGCCAAGCAGTAGACGAATACTAGATACACCATGCGTAAATAAGAAGTAAATAAATGCACCTAATAAAATCGACAATATTCCAAGCGTTGCACTTTTTGTAGTAGCATGTGCTCGATTATAAACATCAGGTAAGCGCAGAAGACCAAAGCAGCTCAGTAAGCTCATTGCCGTACCGAACAAGATTAGGCCTGCAACAATCCACTCAATCACCACGTTTCCGTCCAATCACAACACCTCTTTCCATATATCTGCTTAAAGCAATTGTGCTTAAAAAAGCAAGAATCCCAATAAGCAGAATTGTTTCTAAATAAGCATGTGAATCGAGATAGATCGAAAGCGTCGCTACAATGCCAATAATAATATAGCCAACTGAATCAAGGGCAAGAATTCGATCGTGTACAGTGGGTCCTTTAATGATACGATATAGCGTAAGCAGCAGCGAGAGCGACAATAAAAACATCGCAATAAGCATAATAGATTTAAACATTATCGCATCACCTCTAAAATTGCATTTTCAAACCGACGCTTTGTTTTACGAATATTGTTATGAAAATCATCAGCATCCATCGCATGAATGTACATCACTTTAGCATCTTTATCAATTTCCATCACGACTGATCCTGGGGTTAATGTGATTAGCGACACAAGTAAGCTAATTTCAAAGTCACTTTCAAGGATCGTCTCAGAACGATAAATGCCGGGTTTTATTTTTAGCGTAGGGCGAACAATTTCTTTTAAAACAACAAGACTAGATTTGAATAGCTCGACAATAAACAGCCATAACAGTTTAAGGATTGCAATTGCCTTTTTACCATAAAACGGAGTATTAAAGGTTCGGCGTAAAGATAAAATAATGATAAAACCAATAATATATCCGACAGTAAAGTTAACGACATCCCAACTTTCTTTAAGCAGCATCCATGTTATGGCAATTAACAGATTTATTAAAATTTGTGTGGTCATTGATTAACACATCCTTTTTTGTTAGGTTGAATCAAGGACGAAATTTCAGTACTGCTTCGATATATAGAGTAGGATTAACCATAACCTCGGTTGCCTGCGCGATGTAGGGATTTACCCATTCCGCTCCAATTCCTAGAGCGAAAATCGAAGCAACAAGAATTGAACCAGGCAGAAGCGCACTTTTACCTGTAGAATATTGTTGCCCTTCACTCATTAGTGTTTCTCCCCAGAAACTATGAATAAAGATTTTTAATACGGAGTAAAGCACCATTAAGCTAGTGATTAAGCCAATAATTGAAACAGCCAGCTCGCCAGCAGATAAGGCACCCTGTAAGATTTTCACTTTGCCAACAAAGCCGCTTAATGGTGGAACACCTGCTAAAGCAAGCACACCTATAAAGAACAACCAGCCTAGCAGCGGACGGAATAGGATTAACCCGCTAAATTCTTTAAGCTTATCTGTTCCAAAAATATTAATAATAGCTCCGCCTGTAATAAAAATAAGTGCTTTAGCTAACATATCATGAATCAAATAATAAAAGGCTCCGTTAAGTGCTTGCTCTGATCCAACTGCAACCCCAAACAAAATAAAGCCGACAGAAACAATAACATTATAGGCAAGAATCTTTTTAATTTCCCAATGTGATACTGCACCGAGCGCCCCTAATATCATCGTTAAAGCTGCCATCCAAAGCATTACCGTATGGGTAATTTCAGGCTGATGATAAAACAGAAGCGTAAAGCTGCGAATAACGGTGTAAACCCCAACCTTTGTTAATAATGCAGCGAATAATGCAGCAATTGGCGGTGAAGGAGCACTATATGATCCAGGAAGCCAGAAAAAGAGCAGCAGCCCTGATTTTAAGCCGAAAACGATTAAATATAAGAAGCTAATTGCTGTTAATAAGCCATCCTGTCCAACCATTGCTATTCGCTCTGAAAGATGCGCCATGTTTAATGTCCCTGTAGCAGCATATAAATAAGCTGTTGCAATAACAAAAAGCGTAGAGGACACGACATTAATTAGCACGTACTTAATCGATTCACGCAATTGAATTTTTTTTCCTCCAAGTGCGATCAGCACATAGGAAGCAATAAGCATTACCTCAAAGAAAACAAATAGATTAAAAATATCGCCTGTTAGAAAGCTGCCATTAACACCCGTTATGAGCACTAAAATCATTGGATAAACAAAGTGCTTTTTATGCCCCAGCTCGATGGCTTGAAATCCGTAAAGCAAGCACATTAAGCTTACAAAGCAAGCTACTGTCACAAGGACGATAGCCAGCATATCTCCAACAAGCACAATGCCGTAAGGGGCGGACCAGCCGCCAAGTTCTAATACGAGAATATGTTCAGTCGATACGTAATAAATGACATATAAAGAAATGCATATGGTGGCGAGAAGACTCAGCACAGTAAGCCACTGCTGGAGCTTAATACGATCCCGTATAAAGACAAGCACAAGTGCAGTCAAAAGCGGGATAATAATCGGATAAATTAACAGATTACTCATGCGATTCTCCTCTCAGTTTTTTCATGTTAACCGTGCCAAGCTCAATATAAGTTCGATAGCCAAGCACTAGCAGCAATGCGGTTAAAGCAAAGCTAATGACAATCGAAGTAAGGATTAGAGCTTGAGGTATCGGATCTGTGTAACTAGCCGCTTTTTCCCCAAGTAACGGTGCAGCTCCTCGCTTTAAACCATTAATCGCCATAAGCATCATATGGGTAGCGTGACTAAATAACGTTAACCCAAGCACGATACGTAAAAAGTTTTTATGCAAGATGAGATAAGTGGCAACCGTAAAGAGAATGCCGGAAATAATAATCATAAATGTTTCCATTAAATATCATCCTCACTTATGCTTGAGATGATCGTCATCGTTGTGCCAACTACACACATATACACTCCAAAATCAAAAATCATTGCAGTAGCGAGCTCAGTATGACCAAGAAATGGAAGATCAAAGTAATTAAACGTTTGGGATAAAAATGGTTCGCCTAGCACAAGCGAGCCAACACCTGTTAAAACAGCGACAAGTACACCTGCAGCGGCAAGTTTTTTAAAGTCGACAGGAATAACCTCTTTAACCGTTTGTAAATCAAATGCAATATATAGCAGAACTAGTGCAGATGCCGTAATTAGTCCGCCAATAAACCCTCCGCCAGGATTATGATGTCCTGCAAACAGAACATAAATCGAAAAGGTCATAATAATAAATACAATAATTTTCGTTACAGTTTGTAAGTAAACGTCTGAGAACTTCATAGTTTAATCATTCCTCCCTGCAGAACGAAGTTTTATGAATGTATAGATGCCTATACCAGCCGCAAATAAAACCACGATTTCTAACATCGTATCAAAAGCTCGAAAGTCAACTAGAATAGAGTTGACGATATTTTTAGCTCCTGCGAGGGCATATGAATTCGTGAAATAATCAGCGATCGGTTCAAATACGCGATAACCATATGCGGACAAGCCCATCAACGTTAGTGTTAATCCCACTCCAACCGCAATAATCGCATTGCTTAACTTAAATTTAATAGATTCTAAATTAGACTTCATTTTCGGCAAGAAATAGAAGCAAAGCAGGAATAACGTTGTTGAAATTGTTTCAACGACTAGCTGGGTTAAAGCTAGGTCTGGTGCACGGAAAATAACAAAAAACAATGAAATGGTAAAGCCAATTACACCAACTCCCATAATCGACATTAAGCGGGAGGTTGAAAAAAGAATAAAGAAAGCAGCAATAATTGTTACGATTCCAATAACAAGCTCATACCATTCGATTGACGAATCCTGCGAAGTATCGAGGATAAATGAGCCTGTGCCAAACAAGGTTGCGAGAATAACAACAATCATAAAGCCAAAAATATAGCTTAAATAATGGGTTGTAGAGCCAGTCATATACGATTTTGTTGTCATTGTTGCAATCTTTTCAATAAACAACAATGCTTTATCATATAAGGTAAATAAATTGAATCGTTTTGGAATTAAATCGAAAAGTGGTGTTTTCCACTTCTCCATTGTTATATAAAGATACAGACCAACGAGTATAATTCCAATTGTCATACCAAGCTCTAGCGTTATCCCATGCCAAGCGGTAATGTGAGTGTGCCAATCTGGATATGAAGCAAACACTTGCGGTGCCATTCCTTTTACCGTAGGTTCTAATATTGATGTTGTTATTAATCGCGGAAAGAAAAATAAGCTAATGGCCAGCATTGACAAAAGCGCAGGCGACACCAACATTCCTATCGGCGCTTCATGCGGTACACGCTCCAGTAAGTCTGCATGGTAAGTGCCTGTGAACGATTTGAAAATAATAATCATACAGTAGATAAAAGTAAAAATACTTGCGATCCAGGCTAGTATCGGAATAATCGCCATCCAAGCGCTTGTATGACGAGATAAGTCCACTAGGCTAGTAAAAAACATCTCCTTACTAATAAATCCGCTAAATGGCGGCAAGCCTGCCATAGAAAAAGCACCAATCATTGTTAATGTAAAGGAAATTGGCATCAAATGAAGGATGCCGCCTAGTTTACGAATATCACGCGTACCTGTTTCATGGTCTAAAATACCGACCATCATAAATAGACTGCCTTTAAATATAGAGTGGTTAATTAAATGAAATATTCCTGCCACTAATGCACTTATAAACACCAATTTTTGCTCTGTATAGCCTGAATTCAAGGCTAGGGAGCCAACTCCTAATAAAATCATAATTAAGCCAAGCTGACTAATTGTTGAAAAGGCGAGTAACGCTTTTAAGTCATATTGCTTTAAGGCATTAAATGAACCTAGTATTAACGTAATTAATCCAACGATAATAATTGTCCAAGACCACTCCAGCAACATTCCGAAAATAGGTGTAAGCCTAGCTACAAGATAAACGCCCGCTTTAACCATAGTTGCTGAATGCAAATAAGCGCTAATTGGAGTTGGGGCTTCCATTGCATCTGGCAACCAAATATGAAACGGAAACTGTGCTGATTTCGTAAATGCTCCTAAGAGAATAAAAAACATCGCTGGTACGAATAAGGAGTGTGATAATAAACTATCACCAGCAGCTATCATTTCACGAATACTGAAAGTGCCTGATATAATATATAAAATGATAAAGCCCAGCAACATAGAAAATCCGCCGAACATTGTGATATACATTGCTTTTTGCGCACCATAACGTGATTTTTTGCGCTGATACCAATAAGCAATTAATAAAAAGGAAGATACGCTTGTAAGCTCCCAAAAGGTATACAGCATCATCAGGTTATCAGATAGCACTGAACCAAGCATTGCCCCCATAAAGAGCATAAGGTAAGCATAGAAGAAATTTAATCGTTCGCGCTCCTTAGATAAATAGTAAATGGAATACAGAACAACAAGCGAGCCGATTCCTGTAATTAGCAGACAAAATAATAATGACAAGCTATCTAAGTAAATAGTAAAGTCGATACCAATGGAAGGAATCCAAGGAATAGAAACAATTACAGGCTCAATTGCCTCATGAATGGAGAAGTAACGAATAAAATAAGCAAAAAGTGTTACTGGAACGATTAATGCTATCCAACCTGTATGTATAGCTCGTGTATACTTGTATAATAATGGGATAATTACAACAAAGACAAAGGGTAGTAGAATGGCTAGATGAAGACTCGACATATTGCTTCCTCCTTTATTAATTAATTTTTAAATTTGGATTAATAAACTTATAAGCAACTGGACATCAACTTTTTTGTTTATTTAAGTTAGAACAGTTATTATAAACTATATAATGAGGTGATAGATCAATCATGAATACGATAAATGTAAATGAATGCATATTGGTCTGTGTATATTATGGACCAAACGGTGAAAGGCTTATTCGACGAGGCGGAAAGCTTGCTAAAATGCTTGAATGCCCGCTTTACGTGTTAACTGTAGATTCTCAGCCTCAAGATGAATGGGACATTGAGAAAATCCATTATATTGCTGCTTGGAAAAAGCTAGCTCGTGAGTTTGGGGCAGAATTTATCATAAAATATAATGAAAAGAGATCCGTTGCTAAAGTTATTGGCGAAGTTGCCATTGAGAAAAAAATTACTCAAGTAGTGCTTGGTCAAACTGCCCAAAACCGTTGGGAAGAAATAACGAAGGGCTCGTTTGTTAATGTTTTACTCAATGAAATTCCGTTCGTCGATTTGCACATTATTTCTGTTTCTCGTGGTCAAAAAAATGTTGATGAATTTTATGAAAAAGGCATTCGTGCTTATTTAATTCAAACAGACGAAGGTTACAAACTAACCTTTAATCAAACGCAGCATGCCATTTATGAAGGCATATTTTATAAAGAAGTCGGTACCGACTTTAATAATGGACTATTTAAATTTCTTAAAGATGATGAAATGATTGAAGTTAGAGTAATGGATGATTATGTAAAAGACATCAATCATCGAATTAATCTCGAATAAGTATTAATTTGAATGAACGATAAAAAGAGCCACATCAATGAATTATACGATTGTGGCTTTTTTTAGTTTCATTTTTTTTACTTATAAAGAACTGCATAAAATGAGCAGCTAAGGTAAAAACTCTTTACGTAGTTAACTAATAACGTGATTAATTAATCACTAGTAATCGAAATTAGATATAAATCAATCGATTAATTTCGCAAAAAAGTATTGTCAACTTTAAACCACTATGCTACGATAATAGTCGTTGGAATCGTTTTCGGTAACGTTACCGAAAAGCTTTTCGGTAACGTTTGCAGAAAGAGTATTCTAAAGCAGGATTAATTACCTAGGGGGATTTAGTAATGAAGAAACTGAACA
The DNA here is from genome assembly GCF_057221655.1 of Paenibacillus sp. plas6. Classification (NCBI taxonomy): domain Bacteria; kingdom Bacillati; phylum Bacillota; class Bacilli; order Caryophanales; family Paenibacillaceae; genus Paenibacillus; species Paenibacillus sp. plas6. The sequence continues at coordinate 2,965,499 of NZ_CM170151.1, forward strand.
AATTGTTAGCTGTATCATTAGTACTTTCTTTATTGTTTATTGCAGCTTGTTCAAACAATAAAGAAGGGGAATCATCATCAAATGGCGGTAGCTCTGGTGGCGGTGAGTCAATCTATTTCTTAAACTTCAAACCAGAAATCGCTGAAGTGTATAACAAAATCGCAAAAGATTATGAAGCTGAAACAGGTGTCAAAGTAAAAGTTGTAACAGCTGCGGCTGGTACATATGAGACACAATTGAAATCAGAAATTGCAAAATCTGAACCACCAACAATTTTCCAAATTAATGGTCCAATCGGATATAACGCTTGGAAAGATTACACTCTTGATTTGAAAGATACAAAATTGTTCAGCTACCTATCTGATCAAAGCTTAGCAATTACAGATGGCGATGGTGTATACGGTATTCCTTACGTTGTTGAAGGCTACGGCATTATTTACAACAACGCAATTATGGAAAAATACTTTGCACTACCAAATAAAGCAACAAACGTAAGCTCAATGGATGAAGTGACTAACTTTGATACATTGAAAGCAGTTGTTGAAGATATGCAATCTAAAGCTTCTGAGCTTGGCATTAAAGGGGTATTTGCTTCTACTTCACTTGCTGCAGGTGAGCAATGGAGATGGCAAACTCACTTAGCTAACATTCCTTTGTATTATGAATTTAGCGCTATGGAAGGCTACGATAACCCAGTTATTGCAGGTCTAGAAGCAAATGAAATTAACTTCACTTACGGAAATAACTTCAAAAACATTTTTGATTTGTACATCAATAACTCAACAGTAAAACCAACATTGCTTGGTTCAAAATCCGTTGCTGATTCTATGGCTGAATTTGCTTTAGGACAAGCAGCTATGGTTCAAAACGGTAACTGGGCATGGAGCCAAATTTCTGAAGTTGGCGGCAACGTAGTTACACCGGAGGATATCAAATTCTTGCCAATTTACACAGGCGTTCCAGGTGAAGAAAAACAAGGTCTAGCTGTTGGTACTGAAAACTACCTTGCAATTAACAGCAAAGTTTCTCCAGAAAAACAACAAGCTTCAATTGAATTCCTTGAATGGTTGTTTAGCAGTGAAAAAGGTAAGCAATATGTAACAAATGAGCTAGGTTTTATTGCTCCATTCAACACATTTAATGAAAATGAGAAACCTGCTGATCCGCTTGCAGCGCAAGTTATGGATTGGATGAATAAAGATACAATTTCAGTAGCTTGGACATTTGCTGCATTCCCAAGTGAAGATTTCAAAAATGACTTCGGTGATGCTTTACTTGAATATGCACAAGGTTCTAAATCTTGGGATGAAGTGACTGCAACTGTGATTGAATCTTGGAAAAACGAAAAAGCTAAGTAATCTAAAAGCTTAACATCTATGTCACTATACATCTAACAGTATAGTGACATAGCATGTTATTTGATGCTGGCAGAACAGGAGACAGAGCAATGCAGAAGATGGTTAAAAAGTATTTTCCCCTTTTTGTGTTACCAACATTGATAGCTTTTGTAATAGTCTTTGTTATTCCCTTTGTTTTAGGGGTATATCTGTCCTTTACAGACTTTACAACGGTAACAGATGCAAAATGGGTTGGATTAGATAATTATATTAAAGCGTTTAAAGATAAAGATTTTCTAAATGCTTTATGGTTTACTTCAAAATTTACTGTTGTTTCAGTTATTTCAATTAATGTGTTTGCTTTTTTGTTAGCACTTTTATTAACCCAAAAAGTACTCGGCAGAAACGTATTCCGTACAATGTTCTTCATGCCGAACCTAATCGGTGGTATCGTGCTTGGTTATATTTGGCAACTTATTATTAACGGTGTGCTTTACAAATTCGATGCCACATTAACAACAAGTGCGAGTTACGGTTTTTGGGGTCTAGTTATCCTTATGAACTGGCAGCTAATCGGTTATATGATGGTTATTTATATTGCGGGGCTGCAAAACGTTCCGAAGGAGCAAATTGAGGCAGCAAAAATTGACGGTGCAACAAACGGTATTATTTTAAGAAAAATCATTTTGCCGATGGTTATGCCTTCAATTACGATCTGTTTGTTTTTAACATTGTCAAACTCATTTAAGCTATTTGACCAAAACTTAGCACTAACTGCAGGGGCACCGTCTAAACAGACATCAATGCTTGCACTTGATATCTTCAATACATTCTACAGTAAAGCTGGCTTTGAAGGTGTAGGACAAGCTAAGGCGGTTATGTTCTTTATTATGGTTGCCTTAATTGTGCTCATTCAGCTTAGTATTACTAGAAAAAGGGAGGTCGAAAGCTAATGCTTGACGATACACAAAAAAATAGACCGATCTTGTTTGTAGGGCTGGTACTGCTAGCAATTGCGTTCTTGCTGCCTATTTTGATCGTGCTTATGAACTCCTTTAAAGGGAAATTTTTTATTAGCGATGCTCCGTTTGTATTTCCAAACAGTGAAACCTATATCGGTTTTGAAAACTATACAAGCGGTGTAGCAAAGATTGGTTTCTTCTCTGCATTTGGTATGTCTCTATTTATTACTGTATGTTCTGTAGCAGCAATCGTTTTTTTCACTTCAATGACAGGCTGGTATTTAACGCGCATTAAAACAAAATGGGCAAGTGCATTGTTTTTCATGTTTGTGTTTTCAATGGTTGTTCCATTCCAAATGGTAATGTTCACCATGACAAAAGTAGCAAATATGCTTAATTTGGATAATCCAATCGGTATCTTATTTATTTATGTAGGATTTGGAGCAGGGTTATCAGTGTTTATGTTCAGCGGCTTTGTTAAATCAATTCCGCTAGAAATTGAAGAAGCCGTTATGATCGATGGCGGCGGACCAATTCAAATGTTCTTTAGAGTAATTTTGCCAATTCTAAAGCCAATTGCAATTACTGTAGCAATCCTTAATGTAATGTGGGTTTGGAATGACTATTTGCTCCCATACCTTGTTATTGGCTCTGAATACAAGACATTACCAATTGCAATTCAATATCTAAAAGGCGGATACGGTTCAATTGATATGGGTGCAATGATGGCGATGCTTGTGTTAGCGATTATCCCAATCGTAATTTTCTATCTAATTTGCCAAAAATATATTATTGAAGGTGTCGTTGCGGGAGCTGTTAAAGGTTAATCGACAAAATTTTGCGACAATTTAATAAAATGTTTATTAACCTGGAAATTTAGCGTATGATAGCATTAAAAAAGTTAAAGGATATGAAAGTATGGCTTCGATTACTATTATTGATATTGCGAAAATTTGTGGTGTAGGTGTAACTACAGTCTCCCGTGCAATTAACAATCATCCTGATATAAGCGAAGAAACTAAGCAGATGATTATGAAGGTTGTGAAGGAGTATAATTATGTACCTAACAACAATGCTCGTAATTTGAAGCGCTCAGCCTCTAAGACTATTGCAGTATTGATTAAAGGGCTTCATAATCCTTTCTTTATTAAGATGATTGATCTACTAGAAAAGGGGATTACAGAAAGAAAATACTCCTTTATTTTGCACCAGGTGTACGAACATCAGGATGAGTTTGATGTTGCAAATGAATTAATTACTGAGAAAAAGCTTAAAGGCATTATTTTTCTTGGTGGTTATTTACTTCATTCAAAGGAAAAGCTCGAGAAGCTTACTGTGCCATATGTAATGTGTACAGTAGGAGTTTCAACCGAGCTAGACAGCTACGATTATTCTTATGTTTCGATTGATGACTATAGTGAGAGCTACAAAATGGTCGATTACTTGTGCAAGCTAGGTCATCGTCGAATTGCTTTAATCTCTGCAAAAATGGATGATCGCAGTATTGGTCAATTGCGTTATTTAGGATATCGACAAGCTTTACAGGATAACGGTATTCCTTTTGACGAGAAATTAGTTCGGCCAATGAAGTCTAACCTTGTCGGCTATTCAATGGAAAATGGCTACGAGGTGACCAAAGAAATGCTGAAGGAGGGAATCTCCTTCACAGCGCTATTTGCAATTTCTGACTCATTAGCGATTGGAGCGAGTAAGGCTCTGCTTGAAGCTGGATTATCAATTCCTGGAGATTGCTCTGTTGCTGGCTTTGACGGTTTAGATATGGCTTTTTATTACCATCCTTCGATTACGACAATTCAGCAGCCAATTAGTGAAATGTCAGATGAAGCGATTCGTATATTATTTGATATGATTCATAAAAAAATTACGCATGCCCAAAAGAAATTCCCAGCTACGCTCATTGAAAGAGCTTCAACGGGAAAGCCTGGTGCATAGCGTAATTGGAATGCTTTTAAACCTCTATCTAAAGACTAGTAGTGTTGCTAGATTAAACGTTACTAGATTTTATAGATGGGGGTTTTTCATTTTATATGAATTCTAATTTAAAGATTATTCTTGAAAACTTTTCAAATTTATTTTCATTTTCTAATATTTCTTGGCTTAGTAGTCGATATATAACAATGGAAGAATTTATAAGCAACGAGAAAAGGAGAAGAATCACATTGAAATTCAAGCTATCACGTAATCATCTTTCAAGTAACAAACAATCGCGTAATAAGCTGTCACGTAAATTGATTATAGTGTTAATCGCTGTATATTTAATTGCGAGTATAACATCAATGATGGTTAATATGTCACAGCTCAAAAAAGTAGGCTTGGAAAAAGCAAGCTTGGAAGCAGTTGAAGCTAGTAGAGCGTTTACTTCATCCTTTCAAACGTTAATGGATAAGCAAACAGGTTCTCTAGTTACAATTTCTGAACTAATTACAGATTTACAGGCAGCAGGGACGACACGGGAACAATTATTAAATATGATAGAAAGCTATATGCTTGAGGATAAGGACATCTTTTTTATACAGTTGGCATTTGAGCCAAATGCATTTGACGGGAAAGACTCAGAATATAAAAGACTGCAATTATATAGCCAGGGTGAAGAACCAGGACGATTTGCAGTAAGCTTGATTGAATCAGGCACTTCAACTGTAAGAAATCAGATTTTCTCATTAAAAGAAGGGAATTCAGCACTTTTTTATAACAAAACCAAGGAACGCAATGAGGTTACTAGACTTAATCCAATTAACTACGGTTCCTTTGATCGGCCAGTCTTATATACTCCGATTAGTGCACCAATTTACAATAAAAAAGGTGATTTTATCGGTGTAATTGGTTATATGATTGCTTTACACTCCTTGCAAGAGCTGGCTGAAAATTATTCAACAGAAATATCCAGTGTAGGACTTATCTCGCAAGAGGGATACTATGTTGCAAATGGGAGAGATAGTGAACAATTAGGAGAGCCTGCAAACATTGAGCATATCCAGTTATCACAATCAGAGACAGTAGAGTATGAAAGCAAAGAACATAATGCTTTACAACATTATGTTCCGCTGTCCTTTGTCAGTGAGCAGGATACATGGCATGTAGAAGTAGTAACCTCCATGGATGAGGTATTGAAAGAATATAATCAAAGCAGAATCCTTACGATTATTATTTCCGTCGTTACAGCGATTATTTTTGCTGCAATCATTATTTATTTAATTCGCGTATGGGTATTGAAGCCGCTAAGTAAACTGAATGCTGGTTTAAGTCAAATTGCCGAGGGAGATTTGACGCAAGAGCTAAACATTCATACAAGAGATGAATTTAGCGAAATGGCTCAATACTTTAATACGATGAGTAAAAATTTACGTGAAATGTTCCGTCATGTTACTGATCTGAGTCATAATGTGAGTGCAACTTCTGAGCAAATGACGGCCAGCTCACAACAGACAGCGACTGCATCTACCAATATTGCGAGATCGATCGAAGAGCTTGCCTCTGGTGCAGAAAGACAACATAAGTTCTCAGAATTAACGGCAGCAGAAATGAAAGAAATGGCTCAAGGCATTGAAAGAATTGCTGAATCATCAACAATTGCCGCTACTTCCTCACACAGTGCTGAGCAAAGTACAATGATAGGTCGCAATAAAATGCAAGCGACAGTGGAGCAAATGAATCAATTACAGCAAACTGTTGAGCAGTCTAGTTCAGCAATTCAAGCACTTGCAGCTAAATCGAATCAAATTAAGCAAATTACAGAGGTTATCGCAAAAATTAGTCAACAAACTAATTTGCTTGCGCTTAATGCTGCAATCGAGGCTTCCCGAGTTGGCGAACATGGAAAAGGCTTTGCAGTAGTTGCTGGAGAAATTCGTAGTCTAGCAGATCAAACGAAAGAAGCTACAACTCATATTGCAGCTCTTATTGATGAGGTTTATGACGAAACTATACTTGCATCTCAAGCTATGACAGAGGGAACTGTTCAAATGGAAGCAGGTATTCATTCAGTGAATGAAGCAGGACAAATTTTTACTGAAATTTTTGCAGAAGTGCAGCAGGTAAATGAGCAAATTAATGAGGTATCTGCGGCTGCTGAGCAATTGCTTGCTAGTTCAATGGGAGTAGCCTCTACGGTTGAAAACTTCTCACGTAATGCCAGCGACACAATGAAAATTTCTGCTGATGTTGCGGCAGCGTCAGAACAGCAGCTTGCTTCAATGCAAGAGGTTGCTTCATCATCTGAAGCGTTATCGAATATGGTGCAGGAGCTTATGGATCGCTTAGCTAAGTTTAAGATCTAACGTTGCTCGTCATCATTAAATTGAATTAGAAACCGTTAAGGAGGTTATTTAGCGTCTAGCATTGGACGCCGAAATAACCTCCTTTGTTTTGGATGTATGCAGTATGATATATGCAGTATAAATATATAGCTAACTAAATCGAATTATCTTTATTCAACCAATATATCCCATAGCCAAAAATAACACCAAGTATTAATAAGTAACATAATAAGCTGGTTAACATAATATCCCCTTTTAACTCGACTCCTAGCAGCAAACAAAGCCACATAATAGCGATGTCTATCGTTAATAAAAAAGAAAAGCTAATTGCTACTACTCTAAATAATAAGCTCATTTTATGTCGTATTTTTTGTTCAAATTGCAAACGCTCCTGATCATTTTTCAGTTTATTAAATCCTGTAAAATCATCAAGTTTAATTGAGGCTCGTCTAGCAGTAAGTACAAGAGCTAAATAAATAATGAGATTAATTCCAATTAATAAATAGTAAAATGAGCTGCTACCGTAGTCATCAGCTTCTCCTTTAAAGTTAAAATGGGTTGGAAGTATCGGGTCTTTCATAATAAATACAATATAGGAGATTACGATGAGTTGAAAAAGAAGAGAAATAACAAAAAGGATATCTAATTTTCTTATCAAGAAACCTCACTCCTACTAAACATTTATGAGTTTGAGCGGAAACAAGGCAGTTTAATTAATTATATTACAGATAACAAGTTGTTAGGCAATACCTATTCTAAATTTGATTATAACCAAGCAGAAAAAATAAAAAAAAAGCCAATTGCAATAGCAACTGACTTCTTGGCAATGATAATATGGCGGAGCTGACGAGATTCGAACTCGCGTTCTCCTGCGTGACAGGCAGGCATGTTAGGCCTCTACACCACAGCTCCGCGTTCTTGTCTAACAACGACAAGAAATATATTATCATAAATCTATTAAATGTTGCAACAGTGAATTTCAATTATTTACTATAATCTTTAATTATTTCGTGGCAAGTGCTAAAAGTTCATCTCGCAGCAGCGGAATAATTTCAAATAAATCGCCAACAATTCCATAGTCTGCAACAGAAAAAATAGGAGCATTGGGATCGTTGTTAATGGCAATAATCGTTCTTGACTGACTCATCCCCGCTAAATGCTGAATAGCTCCGCTAATGCCACAGGCGATATATAGCTGAGGAGTGACCACCTTTCCGGCTTGACCGATTTGTAAGCTATAATCGCAATAACCAGCATCACAAGCAGCGCGAGATGCTCCGACCGCACCGCCAAGCAGATCAGCAAGCTGTTGCAATAATTGAAAGCCTTCCCTGCTGCCAACGCCACGGCCGCCTGCAACGATAATATCAGCCTCTGCTAAATCAATTCCGTTTTTTACACGACGTATTACATCTTTCACAACCGCCCGTAAAGGAGGAGCAGTTGTTAAAATTGCTTTAACATTGTTCTCGTTAATTTGCCGAGGCGCAGATCGCTGGTTTTGTTCTAGCAAATTTTTAGTTGCTTTTGCCAAAGCATCGTTATAATTGTTAGGACGAATTGAGATAAGAAACGGTGCTTTACCAACGAAACGTCTCGTTTCAAACGCTTTGCCCGCGTATATTGGTGAAGTAAAGCTAAAGTGAGTAATGTCTGTTTCTGCTGGTGATGACGGCAGAGGTGAAGGAGTGATGTTAAACAGCGATGTCTGCTCATTAACTTCCTGTACATTAGCTTCGTTTACTGTTGAAATCGAGGTGACATCCGAAATATACGCTGCATTGAGTGATGCAGCTAAACGAGGTGTCAATTCTCGGCCATATGATGTATGCCCTGTAATAATAAATGTTGGTTGAAATTGCTTTACAAGCTGTTGTAGCCTAGGAACGTCATCTAGGACATAATGGCTTTCTGCAAGATGAACATTTGCAGCTCCACCAGCAAGTAATTGCTTAGCTGCTTGACGTACCGAACTATCAATTACTGGAGCAGATAGATAGCAATGTACCTTGCCTGTTTGCTGTTGTAATAGCTGGTATGCAACGGCTAATGCTTCAAGCGTAACTTTCCGAATGGTTAAATTTCGATACTCCGCAATGACAAGTACATTGATACTCATCTTAGCTCTCCTTTCTGTCCGCCAAATTTAACTGCTGTAATATAGAAACTAACTGGTTTACTTGTTGCTCACTGTTTCCTTGCAGCAATTTGCAAGCTTGTCTTGCCGGTGGAACGGTTATATGGTCAATTATCGTAGTGCTAGCTGCAAACTGTTGCTGAAATGCATCTTCTGGCAAGAGCGAGCCAGGAAATCTTTCAGTTATAGCTTTTTTCTTAGCCTTCATAATTCCTGGAAGCGAAGAGGAGCGAGGCTCATTTAAACCTTGCTGAGCAGTAATTAGTGCAGGCAAAGGCAATATGACAATTTCAAAGTCTCCCTCGACATCGCATTCAACGAGTGCGACTAGTCCCTGCCAAGGAACGTCTTGTGTTAGTCCCAGCTCATCGGCAGTACCTAGTTTTAGCTTAATTGCCGCTGAGGCATGCGGAAGATCAAGCAGTTCAGCTACTTGCAAAGCAACACTTCCATTGCCAGTATCAACTGCAAATAAGCCAGCAAGGATCAAATCTGGCTTTAAAGGCTCTATACACGCTGCAAGTAAAGCAGCTAAATAATTGCTGTCCTCTAATTTTTCCTGCTCTGAAATCAGAATTGCCTGATCGACGCCAAGTGATAACGCTGTGCGTAGTGCAATGCTGCAGCGCTCTGGTCCTACAGTAATGGCGATAACTTCAGCTCCTATCGACTCCTTGATTCGTAGTGCTTCTTCTATTGCGTATTCATCGTAAGGGTTAATGACAAAGTTAACTCCCTTTTCTTGAATTTTTCCATTAATAACCTCTACTTTTTCCTCTGTATCGAAGGTTTGCTTTAATAGAACAACAATTTTCAAGGCAAAGAGCTCCTTTCATAACTCCTTTATGTACAAACTTCTAGTGCTACCATATGATGGATAATTATAAATTAGACCGTGCTTGAAGAAGCATGATGTGAGTTAAAGGCACATATAAATGAAGCAAGGCTTCAGCTAAAAGTAATTGATGGTATGCTGCAAAGCGTTGAACAACTGTTGTAATCTTTAACTTTCGTGCAATGCTAAATGAATTAATCTTATGTGAATTGAGAAACAGTTGATGAGGCGATCGAAGCAGTAATCGAGCTTGCTCGCTGCATTAACCACTATACTTGCTTTCAATTGTTAGCATTGCTTGTCCATATTACTTTTAATAAAAAGGAAGAAATAGGCAAAAACCTTTTGAAAGGGGCATTTAATGTTGGAAGCAAAGCGCAACGTAAAACAGCAGACAATTAGCAAAGTAGCTGTTATTGGAGCTGGAGTTATGGGTGCTGGCATTGCCGCTCACATGGCGAATTGCGGGTTTGAAGTTTGGCTATATGATATTGTTCCTAGCTCCTTAACTGAAAAGGAGCAAGCATTAGGCTTAACGCTGCAAGCTGCTCAAGTGCGCAATCGCTTATCACAGGCAGCGATTGATGCAATGGAAACACAAAAACCAGCCCCCCTCTACGATATGAGCTTTAGGAAACGCATACACGCATGTAATTTAGAAGATGATGCAAAGCTGCTTTATGAGATAGATTGGATTGTTGAAGCAGTAGTGGAACGGCTAGATATTAAGAAGCAGGTAATGAGCTGGATAGATCAGCATCGCAGACCTGGAGCGCTTGTTACGACTAATACATCAGGATTAAGTGCTGCTGCAATGATCGAGCATTGCTCAAAGGATATGAGACAGCATTTTGCTGTAACGCATTTCTTTAATCCGCCTCGGTATATGAAGCTAGTAGAATTGGTTGCAACTGAAGAAACGTTGCCAGAGGTAGCTTCTCTGTTAATGAAAATTTGTGAGCAAAGATTAGGCAAAGGAGTAGTTGTTGCTAAAGATACGCCGAATTTTATCGCCAATCGGATTGGCACGTACAGTATGTTGAAAACAATTGAAGCGACTCAGACGTTTCGCTTATCGATTGAAGAGGTTGATGCCCTAACTGGACCAGTTATTGGGCGACCTAAGACCGCTACTTATCGAATGCTAGATTTAGTAGGACTAGATACATTACTGCTGGTTGTCGACAATGTATCTTCCCGCAGCGAGGATGAAACAGAGAAAGCGGCATTTGCCCGACCAAGATTGCTTGAATTGCTAGTATCGCGAGGTTCGTTTGGAGAGAAAAGCGGCTCAGGCTTTTATCGAAAGACGAGAAATGAAGCTGGTTCGACAATTATTGAAGCTATTCAGCTAGAGGATCCGCAATTAGGCTATGCTCCTATTTTAAAAGTTAACTCTCCTATCATTGATGCAGCCAAACAAGCGAAAGGAATAAAAGCTAAATTACAAGCCTTATTAAATTCAGCGCCGGATCATCCTCATACGTTATTTATTTGGCAAATCTTAAAAGCTACTTTTCTATATGCCGCAAGGCAAGTGGGGGTTATTGCTGACAATATTGCAGACATCGATAAGGCAATGCGACTTGGCTTTAATTGGGAGCTAGGTCCATTCCAGCTATGGGATGCTGTCGGCCTTGTTGCCTCAGTTAAGCGCATGAAAGATGAAGGTGAAACAGTTCCGAGCTGGGTAGAAGAGTGGATAGCTACTGGACATGATTACTTTTATACAACGGTTGCAGGAAAAACATTTTATGTGCAGCGACAAAGACTAGCTCTGCTAGAGCAAGAACAGAGAGTGATCGAGCTGGCAAGAGTTAAAGAGGAAAAAGGAACAGTCTGGAGTAACCGCGATGCCAGCTTAATCGATATTGGCGATGAGGTATTAGCGTTAGAATTTCATTCTAAAAGCAATTCGATTGGAACAGAGGTATTATCTGCGATTCGCTATGCTTGTCATGAAACTGCCAAACAATGGCGCGGGCTTGTTATTGCTAATGAAGGCAAGCATTTTAGTGTAGGGGCAAACTTGATGCTGCTACTAATGGAAGCGATGAATGAGGAATGGGATGAGGTTGAAGATATTATTACTTTATTTCAGCAAACCATGCTTGGACTAAAGAGATTGTCTCGGCCTGTTGTAGTTGCTCCACATGGTATGACGCTTGGCGGAGGAGTCGAGGTTTGTTTGCCTGCAGATGCCATTATTGCTGCACCCGAAACCTATTTTGGATTAGTAGAGACAGGAGTGGGGTTAATTCCAGCAGGAGGTGGTTGCAAAGAAGCGGCTAGATTAGCGATGCAGCGTGCAGCATTTGGAGCTGGACCCGGACTGCAAATCGAAAAGAAATTGTTAGCGGGTGATCTTCAGCCGCATTTAAACACATTATTTGAAAGCATTGCTCTTGCAAAAACGTCAAGCAGCGGTTATGAAATTGCAAGACTTGGTTATGCTCGGCCGCAAGATCGAGTCGTAGTACGTGAAGAAACAAGAATTTTTGAAGCAAAGCAAGAGGTGCTTAGATTGGATGCAATGGGCTATTTGCCACCGCAGGATGAATTAATTGCCGTAGCAGGTAAAGATGGGAAAGCGGTGCTTAAGCTAGCTATTCAAAGCATGAAGCTAGCTGGGTATATTAGCGATTACGATGCTCTAATAGCTAACAAATTAGCTCATGTATTATGCGGTGGCGACGTTCCTTCTGGCACGCTGGTCAGCGAGCAACATTTGCTGCAGTTAGAGTGTGAAGCTTTTCTCAGTTTATGTGGAGAGCCCAAAACACAGCAGCGCATGAGCCATATGCTTCGATATGGAAAGCCATTACGAAATTAATCTATAGAGAGGAAGGCTGAAGGATGAGTCAACATTTTGCAACGCAGCAGCGAGATGCAGTTATTGTTGCTGCGGTGCGTACCGCTGTAGGAAAAGCGAGCAAAGGAAGCTTAGCTGAGGTGCGCGCAGAGGATCTAGGCAAAGCTGTGATTCAAGGCTTACTAGCACGAGTGCCTCAGTTATCGCCAGAAAGCATTGATGATATAATTATCGGCTGTGCCATGCCAGAAGGAGAACAAGGCTTAAATATGGCAAGAACAATTGCACTCTACAGTGGCTTACCAAATACTGTTCCAGCAATTACTGTAAATCGTTTTTGCGCATCAGGCTTACAGTCGATTGCCTATGCTGCAGAACGCATTCGTTTAGGCGAGGATGATGTCATTATTGCAGGTGGAGTAGAAAGCATGAGTCATGTGCCAATGACTGGCTGGCGCTTTTCACCTCATCCAGATATTGTTGACAGTATGCCTGAAATCTATATGGGAATGGGGCATACAGCAGAGGAAGTTGCTCGTCGCTACAATGTTACACGTGAGGAGCAGGATGAGTTTGCTTTAGCAAGTCATCAAAAGGCAGCATGGGCAATTGCCTCTAATGCATTTGAGGATGAAATTATTCCGATTAACGCCACACGCACTAATATTGATCCAGCAGGACGTTGTTCAACACGAACGATTTGCTTTAAACAGGATGAAGGAGTTCGACCAGCAACGACGCTGCAAGCATTAAGTCAACTAAAGCCCGCATTTGCCCGAGATGGCACAGTTACAGCAGGTAATGCTTCACAAATGAGTGATGGTGCTGCTGCATTGCTGTTGATGAGCCGAGAAAAAGCAACCGAGCTTGGACTGAAACCACTTGCGGCATTTCGCCATTACGCTGTTTCTGGTTTAGCGCCTGAAATTATGGGGGTAGGACCGATTTATGCGATACCTAAGCTTCTTGCCAAAACAGGACTTACGCTTAATCAGATTCATTTAATTGAACTGAATGAAGCTTTTGCAGCTCAATGTATACCAATTATTCGTGAGCTCAAGCTTCCATTAGAACGTGTAAATGTGAATGGTGGAGCAATTGCACTCGGTCATCCGCTTGGCTGCACAGGCTCAAGGCTAACAGTTTCGCTTATTTATGAACTAATGCGGCGTGGAGGTGGATTAGGAATTGTAACGATGTGTGTTGGAGGAGGGATGGGGGCAGCAGGCTTACTAGAGGTATACGTGTAGAGAGTGGCAGCAGGATAAAAATAAAGGGACTACGCTTTAATGAACAAGTGAACTGATGAAATGAAACCGCTCGTTGTCAAATGATTAAATGGGAAAGTGTGTTTAGGAGGTGATAATCATTTAATAGATCGATAAACCGATATGGAATGAGATCTTTATTGGAAAACGAGCAATTGCTGCTTATCGGAAGAGAGCACTACTATGTGTGAAGGAGTGTGATTGGGTATGGAATCACCTAATCAACAGCCATCCGAGGTTAATAAAAATACTCACCTTGACGATAAATTAAGCTCAATTCAAGAGGAAGAAGCACCGCAAGCAGCATCGCAAGCAGCACTGCAAGCAGCACCACAAGAAGCACCGCAAGAAGCACCACAAGAAGCACCGCAAGAAGCACCGCAAGAGGCAACCCAAGAAGCACCGCAAGAAGCACCGCAAGAGGCACCACAAGAAGCAACCCAAGAAGCATCGCAAGCAGCATCGCAAGAAGCACCGCAAGCAGCACCACAAGAAGCACCGCAAGCAGCACTGCAAGCAGCATCGCAAGAAGCACCGCAAGAGGCACCACAAGAAGCAACCCAAGAAGCATCGCAAGCAGCACCACAAGTAGCATCGCAAGCAGCACCGCAAGAAGCACCGCAAGAAGCACCGCAAGAGGCACCACAAGAAGCAACCCAAGCAGCATCGCAAGCAGCACCACAAGCAGCATCGCAAGCAGCACCGCAAGAGGCACCACAAGAAGCAACCCAAGAAGCATCGCAAGCAGCATCGCAAGAAGCACCGCAAGCAGCACCACAAGCAGCATCGCAAGCAGCACCGCAAGCAGCATCGCAAGAAGCACCACAAGAAGCACCGCAAGCAGCACCGCAAGCAGCATCGCAAGAAGCACCACAAGAAGCACCGCAAGCAGCATCGCAAGCAGCACTGCAAGCAGCACCACAAGCAGCATCGCAAGCAGCATCGCAAGAAGCACCGCAAGCAGCATCGCAAGCAGCACTGCAAGCAGCACCACAAGCAGCATCGCAAGCAGCATCGCAAGAAGCACCGCAAGCAGCACCACAAGCAGCATCACAAGAAGCAACCCAAGCAGCATCGCAAGCAGCACCACAAGAAGCACCGCAAGCAGCATCGCAAGCAGCACCACAAGCAGCACCGCAAGCAGCACCACAAGCAGCATCGCAAGCAGCACCGCAAGCAGCATCGCAAGAAGCACCACAAGAAGCACCGCAAGCAGCACTGCAAGCAGCATCGCAAGCAGCACCGCAAGAGGCACCACAAGAAGCAACCCAAGAAGCATCGCAAGCAGCATCGCAAGAAGCACCGCAAGCAGCACCACAAGCAGCATCGCAAGAAGCACCGCAAGAAGCACCGCAAGAGGCAACGCAAGAAGCATCCCAAGCAGTATCAGAAGCTGATGACTCAGAGAGCTACGACAAGCCTTGGCTAAAGCACTATCCAGCAGGAGTAAGGACTTCATTGGAATATCCTAAGGTGAATATCGCCCAATTTCTTATTGACGCGGCGACAAAATATCCTAAAAAGCCAGCGCTCACCTTTATGGGGAAAAGATTAACGTATGAGCAGCTTTATTCTGCTGCCGATTTATTAGCTCGAGGACTTGGTCGATTAGGAGTAAAAAAGGGTGATCGCGTAGCAATTATGCTGCCAAACTGCCCGCAAGCGGTAATCGCTTATTATGGTGTGCTTTTGGCTGGAGCGATTGTCGTGCAAACCAATCTACTTTATGTGGAGCGGGAATTAAAGCATCAGCTTAAAGATAGCGGGGCTGTAGCGATAATCGCGCTAGATATGTTATATCCTCGTATTGCAAATGTAAGAGGAAAAAATCCTGAGGAGGGGGATGTACCTAATCTTAAAACAGTAATTATTACTTCAATTAAAGATGGGCTGCCATTCCCAAAAAGCTGGCTTTATCCTATTAAGCAGCGCCGAGAAGGTTTTAAAGCAGCTATTCCGTATGGCAAGCACGGCTATGTCTCCTGGAAATCGCTGCTGCATCGCTCTGCGCTTTCCTATGAGCGTCCAACGCTGCCGCAGTATGATGATATTGCTGCCTTACAATATACAGGCGGGACGACAGGAACACCGAAAGGGGTGATGCTTACTCATTACAATTTAGTTAGCAACACGCTGCAAAGTCTTGAATGGTGTGTGCGTATTCGAATGGGAGAAGAACGGTACTTGGCTGCCCTCCCGTTATTTCATGTATTTGGCTTAACTGTGTTAATGAATTTATCTGTCTGCACTGGAGGCTGTCTAGTGCTGCTGCCGAAATTTGATATAAAACAAGTACTTCAAACGATTGCAAAGGAAAAGCCAACGCTTTTTCCAGGTGCGCCAACGATGTATATTGCAATTATTAATGCTGCCCGTAAGCTTGCTAAGCCGATTGATATGTCATCCATTGAAACTTGCATTAGCGGCTCCGCACCACTTCCGTTAGAGGTGCAGGATTCATTTGAAAAGTTAACGGGAGGAAGATTAATAGAGGGATATGGATTAAGTGAAGCTTCTCCTGTAACTCATGCTAATCCAATTTGGGGAAGGCGCAAAATAGGTACGATTGGTTTACCTTTTCCAGATACAGAAGCTCGTATCTTATCGCTTGAAACGGGACAATTTTTACCGCCTGGGCAAATTGGCGAGCTAGTCATTAAAGGACCACAGGTCATGAAAGGTTATTGGAATAACCCTGCTGCCACTGAAGCGGCATTTTATAAAGGATGGCTGAGAACAGGTGATTTAGCATTTATGGACGAAGAAGGTTACTTCATTATTAAAGATCGTATTAAGGATATGATTATTGCAGGCGGTTATAATATTTATCCGCGTGAAATTGAAGAAGTACTGTACGAACATCCAGCCATAGTCGAGGCTGCTGTTGTTGGTGTGAAAGATGAATACCGAGGTGAGACGGTCAAAGCATATATTGTCTTAAAGGAAAATACCGTAGCTACCGAAAAGCAGTTAGATCAATGGTGTCGAGAGCGATTAGCAGCCTATAAAGTGCCACACATTTACGAGTTCCGTAATTCATTGCCAAAATCAATGGTAGGTAAAGTGCTGAAACGCAAACTATTAGAAGAGGAATCAGACAATGAATGATTCTCATAAGGGGCTTGAGAGCAAAGGGAATCAAACCTTTTGGGATTATGTAGGCTTTGAGCTCGTAGAGCTGACACCTGCTTCTGCAAAAATTTCTTTGCAAATTCAGCCTTTTCACCAAAATGCACTGCAAATTGTGCATGGTGGAGTGTTAATGACGATGCTCGATCATGCTATGGGGTTAATTATGCTTCAGCATCGTGACTTGCGAGTCGTAACTGCAACAATGAATACGCATTTTCTTAATAATGTTTCAAATGGAAAAATTTTCTGTAAAGCGGAACTTTTACACCGTGCGAAGCGTACTATAACAATGACAGCTTCAATTTTTAATGAGCAAAATGAACGACTTGCTTATGCTAGCGGCTCATATCGGTTATTATAGATGCAAGGCATTGTTATAGGGGAGGGATCAGAGGTGTGGCAGGGTGTAGTTGCTTCGATACTTTTAGGATTTGGTGTAATTGTTGCTGTAGTTGGAGTAGTCGCTTATTTGCGTATGTATCGTAAGCAAAAACAGCATTCTCCAAAGTCACAGAATTCGCCTCGTGATTCCTAAATTACGGCGAAAATAACGTTCTGGAATACGCACTTTTATATTGTTGTCTGAAATGTTATAATAGTAAGAAAATTTACAAATATGATATCTGCATCGTGGTTAGTCAGCAAAAAGCATTGGCAATGGCTTATTAGTTTTTTAATTAGCTTTTGCGAGAGTTAGCGATAACGACACCATCCGTAATGTGAGGGAGGAGATTTCATGGCAAAGCATAGCCAGAATGAAGTCAAGGAAAGTTTGAGGGAATTGACGAGAATTTTCCAACCTAAGGATCCGAGAAAGTTCGTAAAGGATTATGTACGCAAATATCGTATTACTGGCGGCTATGAGGATGAATTGACCTCTCTTGTAGAGGATGAGCTAGATAAAATGAGGTCATCTGCGGTGTAGAAATCAGCATATGTTGGGGCCTGAAGAAATGGTAATCATTTCTTCGGGCTCTTTTTGTGTTGCGCTAAATTTAAAAGTACGTTTTAGCAGCGAAAAAATGATGAACGGTAGTGCTTCTCTTCAATAGGTTTGACATGGGACTACTTTTTATTGAATACATTTGAATAAACGGGAATAAGGAGGTGAAAAGTTATTGGTAAATATAGTAAAGACCGCTGACCAAATAAAAAAAATTGAACGCGCAGGTCGGATTGCAGCAAAGTGTCATGAGCGATTAAGTAAAATGCTTAAGGTAGGATTACGAACGAAGGAAATTGATCAATTTATTGATTGGTTTTTGACAGAACATCATGCTATTGCTGCGCAAAAGGGCTATAAAGGCTATCCTTATGCGAGCTGTATTAGCGTTAATGAAGTGGCATGTCATGGATTTCCTAGTCAATATGAATTGCAGGATGGCGATATTGTAACCATTGATTTTGTTGTAGATGTTGAGGGCTGGAAAGCAGATTCGGCACGTACCTATATTATTGGAAATGCATCCAAGGAGGCGAAACGTTTAGTACGGGCTGCCCAAGCAGCACTCTCTGCAGGGTTAAAGGCTGCTAAGGCAGGGAATTCCATTGCAGCGATAGGTCAAGCAATTGAAGAGCGCGCTTCAAAAGACGGGTATCAAGTCGTTACTGCATTTGCAGGACATGGAATTGGTGAGCGTCTGCATGAAGCTCCACAGGTGCTGCACACCAGCAAGCAGCCACCTACATCGTTAATTTTAGAGGAAGGGATGGTCATAACGATAGAGCCGATCTTATCGGCAGGTTCTCCAAATATTTATATTGCTGCCGATGGTTGGACAGCATATACCGTTGATCATTCATTAACGGCTCAGTTTGAGCATACGATTGCAATAACGAAGGGCAATCCTAAAATCTTAACTGCTTTATCGGAAGTACAAAGTGCACCAAAAAAATCTGGGAGGGAAAAGCAAAGGAATTTTTCTGCTAGTCAGCCGAAAAAAGAGCAATCTATCCGCACAGCGAAAGCAATTATTGCGCAGTCTGGAGACGTTAAAGGATTGCCGATACTACTTAACAATGCTGGTCCGACTAAAGTGATAAGAGCGAGTCATATTGTGCCAGGCAGTAAGATAAGGAGTAAGAAAGGAAAAAATAAGGAGGATCGCTAGAACACAGGTCTTCATATGCACCATTAGTGGATAATTAGCTATGTACGGCCTTGGAGGTTAAGCTAGTGTATCACTGCAAATTGCGCTAAACTAGATTAAAGTAGTAATAACAAAAGAGAGTAATATATATAAGAGTAGTGGTTAATACCCCTATATTCGAGCAAGAACGATGGTCAAGGAGAGGATATAAATGTCGTACTTTGTGACGCGTGAGTGGTTATTAAAGCGTCAGCAATTACCAGACAAATTAGTTATTGTTGATACGCGCTATGATTTGATGGATGCTGATGCAGGAGAGCTAGCTTATCTTGCAGGCCATATACCTGGTGCATATTACGCAAGTTTAAGTCATGATTTATCAAGCAGAAAGCGACCAGATGGAGTAGGCGGGAGACATCCGCTGCCTGAGCCGGAGAAAGTTGCTAAATTTTTTGCATCGATCGGAATAGAACCTGGTGCTACAGTTGTTGCCTATGATGATCAAGGCGGAGCAATGGCATCCAGATTATGTTGGCTGCTGCAATGGATTGGTTTTACAGGTGAGGTTTATGTGCTGGAAGGAGGTTATAGCGGCTGGGAAGCAGCGGGTCTGCCAGTTTCAAAGGAAGTTCCTAAGCGACTTAATGATGCTACGCTTCCTGTACATCTTCAAAGCGATATGCTTGTAACGCAGGACGAGGTAAAACAAGCTATCAAAAGCGGAGATACGATTATCATTGACTCTCGCGATGGTGCGCGCTACCGCGGGGAGTTAGAGCCAATTGATCGGGCAGCAGGTCATATTCCAACTGCGATTAACCATTTTTGGCAAGAAGGTAAAAACGCAGATGGTACCTGGAAATCAGCAGAGCAGCAAGCAGAGCGTTTTAAAGGCATTGCTAAAGATGCCAACATTATTGTTTATTGCGGCTCAGGTGTAACCGCAACGCCGAATGTATTTGCTCTAAAGGAAGCGGGTTATCGCAATGTTAAGCTGTATGCAGGTTCTTGGAGCGAATGGAGCAGTAATTCTGAGAATCCAGTTGCTGTTGGAGAAGAGAGCAGAAAATAACTGTTAATTTGATAAATTTCATTCCCCATCACTATTGCTATGTAGGCAAGGTGATGGGATTTTTTATGCATTTGTATTATTGATATTTTACTATATCCGTAATTTAATCGATAAATTATCTAGAATATGGCAAATTTTCATGATATATTGGTACTAGTCGAAGCATGCCTTCCTGATTAAATGTTCAAGTAAAGGAGGATAGAGGATGAAGAGAGTTACTGTGTACGACATTGCCAAGGAAGCTAATGTCTCTGTAGCAACTGTATCACGGGTATTAAACAATACTGCTCCAGTAAAACAATCAACAAAGCAGAAAGTCATAGAACTCATTGAAAAGTATCAGTTTCAACCGAACGCACTTGCTAGAAGCTTATTTAAAAAGGAAACTGGCATGGTTGGTGTTATTGTTCCTGATATTACAAATCCATTTTTTCCATCCTTACTTGCAGGATTAGAGCAGCAAGCTCGCAGTCGCGGCTACACAATCTTTTTATGTGACACTGTCTCAACACAAGGGGATTACCATGGACAATATGGACGTGAATCACAATATTTAAATTTATTATTAGAAAAGCAGGTCGATGGCATTGTTTGGATAGGCGGACGAATTAATTTAGCAAAACCTGATGCAGAATTGATTAAAGAAGTGATTGATGTCAGCAAACGGGTGCCATTGTTATTAATTAATGGAAATTTGCCAAACTCCAAATTAAATCGAATATATGTTGATGAGAAAGAAGGCGCAGAGCAAGCAACTCAATACTTAATTGACCTTGGACACAAAAACATCGCCTTCGTAGGTGGATATAATTATATGTCCAATACGATTCAGCGCTTGCAAGGATTTACGAAAACAATGAAAAATAACGGATTGCAGGTGCGTAAAGAGTGGATATTAGACGGAGATTTCTCGGTTGAAGGAGGCATTTCATACTTTAACCAGTTATCTCGGGGAAAAGAGAGGCCGACGGCGATATTTTGCGCCAATGACTTAATTGCTGTCGGGGTAATGAAAGCAGCTCATCGCGCAGGAATACGTATTCCACAGGACTTGTCGATTATCGGCTTTGATGATATACCGTATGCGACTCACAGCATTCCAGAGCTAACGACAGTTTCATTAAAAGCTTATGAAGTAGGTCGGATGGCAGCCGATCGCTTGTACGATATGATTAATGGTAATAGAAAAGGAAACGGGAAAAGTATAAAAGTAAAACCTCAATTAATTATTCGTGAATCTACAGCCGTTTGCTCAAAATAAAAGGTAAGCATATAGTATGAGAAAACAACTAAGCTAACTGTATTGAAACTAAAAGCTGCTTATCTTGGCTTGAGCAATTTTATTCATAACAAATGTAACGGGTTTCATGTATCGGGTTTCAAAATAATATTAATGGGTTTCAAAATAATATTAAATCCCTAGCTTACGTTAAGTCTGCTCAATTGAATAAAAGTAACTATCAATGCAAGAAATATCAAATTTTACTAGATTATGCGCTATAATGAAATAGATCTTAATCGATCACAATTTTATTATTCATCATAGGAATAAAAGAGGGAGGGATCATAATGAATAAGGCAATAGGCGAGAAGCAATGGGTGATTCCAGATGGTTATATTCCACCTGAAAGCTCTGGCAGCTTAGTAAGTCATGAATCGATTTGTGTACTGAATTGTTCAACAAAGGAGGCTAATTTAAGCATTTCTATTTACTTTGAAGATCGTGATCCAATGCTAAATATTCCTTATGTATTGCCAGGTCAACGGACAAAACATATCCGTACCTCATCATTGCAGCTTAATGGCGAGTATATACCAACAGGCGTACCATATGCGATTTATCTTGAAAGCGATATTCCTGTTGTTGTTCAGTATAGCCGCTTAGATTCAACACAAGCTGAAAATGCATTAATGTCGGTTATTGCTCATCCTATTCGTTAAAAGAGTTTTGTATGCGTTTACAGTCATATTCTAGTTTATAGTCATGAGCTAATAGAGCAAATAGAGTTTATCGACATCCGCTTTTTATGTGGACTACAATAAATACAATATTCAGGAAATGCAATATTCAAGCAAGATCCAATACAAATAAATACCAATTCCCGATTACTATCATTGGCGAAGCGGTCGGGAATTGGTTTTAGTTAGCTCTATTGTTCTTTCACATAGTTCGGAGTAGTTTTATGCTATTGAGCTTGGGCATAAGGATTAAATTCATTTGTATACAGATCCTCCGCTTTTATTTCACCTGGCTTTAGCTCGCCAGTTTTTTCAAGCCATTCAATCCATATACTAAAGTTACGGTCTTCAATGACGCCGCCTGTTGTAACAATCCCTGGACTTTTCCAATACTTTAGATTTTCTGTCGATTCATTGCCTGGACGAGCAGATACAATTTTTTCTAAGCGAGCAATGACTTCTTCACGCGGAGTTTCTCTTAGCCATTCGATCGCCTTAGCTACACCCTCAGTAAACGTTTTAACGGTTGTTGGATTTTTCGCGATATATTCTTCAGTAAAGAAATAATCGCCTGCTGTAAAACTTCCGCCGAAAATATCAATATCTCTAAAAAGCTCTGTCAGTCCGCCACGTTCTAAGGCAAAGTCTCTAGAAATACCGCTTAAAATGACAATATCAATCTGTTTATTGCGCAACGTTTGCTCGGCAGTCGCGGAAGGAATTGTAACTAGCGTAACCTCATCAATTTCCTTTTCTGTTAATCCACCTTGTCGTAAATAGTCTTTAACAAGAAATTCAGCATGGGCACCTAAAATATTCATTCCTACCTTTTTCCCAATAAAATCTTTAGGCGAGGTTATTCCGCTGTTTTCAAGCGCATATGCCCCCATATAGGTGTATTCATCGCTGCCATAAGAAGCAACCACTGCTTTAAGCTTTACATTTTTTGCAACAGCCTTAATCGTTGCTCCATTAAAGGCAGAGCCAAAATCAATTTCTCCCATCGCGGTAAGTTGAATGCTTTCTGGACCACCAACATTATTACTTACTTTTTCTAGCTTAAGATCACCTAAAAAGCCTAAATCTTCTGCCAGCTCCGGAAAAGAAACAGAGCCTGGTGTACTTTGATATTGCAATACTTTATCTTCAGCTGAGCCGTTTGTTGCAGCTTTACTAGCTGAAGAGCAGCCACTTAGTAAACTAGCAATGAAACTGCATAATAGGATAAATGATAGCCATGTTTGTTTATTGTTCATGAACGATACTCCTTACACTTGAACACGATTTGAAATCGGCTTTGGTACAGACAGACCTAAGTTTTCACGCAACGTAGTTCCTTCATATTCTGTACGGAATAAACCGCGGCGTTGCAGCTCAGGAATAACTAGATCAACGATATCATTTAGTCCATCAGGGAAAGTAGGAGCCATGACATTAAAGCCATCAGCCGCATCATTTTCAAACCATTCTTGTAATTTGTCGGCGATTTGCTCTGGTGTTCCGATAATTTCCCAATGTCCTCTTCCGCCAGCGATAAACTCGTAAAGCTCACGAATTGTTTTTAATCCTTCACGCTCAGCAATTCCGCGCACAAGATTGGCACGAATTTGCGGATTAGTTGGGTCATCAATTTCAGAATGAGTTGGAATTGGACCGTTAACATCGTAGCCAGTCAGGTCAACACCAATAAAGTTGGATAAATATTTAAGCCCTGCATCAGGTAAAATGAGCGAATCAAGTTCTTTACGCTTTGCTATTGCTTCAGCCTCTGTCTTCGCTACTGTAATGAATACTCCAGGCATAATTTTTAGCTCATCAGGTTTGCGTCCATATTTTGCTAATCGGCCTTTTAGATCGCGGTAAAAGGTTTGTGCTTGCTTCAACGTTTGCCAGCCTGTAAAGACAACCTCTGCAGTTTTTGCTGCTAGCTCCTTGCCAGATTCAGAGGAGCCAGCTTGCACAATGACTGGATGGCCTTGCGGTGAAGTAGGGGCATCCAACGTTCCTTTAACTTTAAACCATTGACCTTGATGATCGACAGGATGAACCTTAGTAAGATCAAGGTATTTGCCGCTTGCTTTATCAATGACAAGCGCATCATTTTCAATGGAAAGCCATAGCTTCTTCACTACTTCTACAAACTCCTCGGCACGTACATAGCGATCAGCATGGGCAAGATGTTTTTCTCTGCCGAATAAAGTAGCTTCCCTTCCGTTAGCAGAAGTAACGACATTCCATGCTGCTCTTCCTTTAGATAAATGATCAAGCCCAATAAATTTGCGAGCAACTTGGAAAGGGTCGTTATACGTCGTTGTAAGTGTTGCAACTAAACCGATATTGTTTGTTACTGCAGTTAATGCAGATAAAATAACAACAGGATCTAATTTAATGCCAGAAGGTGAGTTTTCAAAAAGCTCTTGTCCGAAGCCATCTGCAAAAAAGATCGTATCGAACTTACCGCGCTCAGCGATTTGAGCTAGCTCGATAAAATAATTTAAGTCTAATGTGCGCTCTGGGAAAGTAGAAGGATGGCGCCAGCTTGCAAAGTGATGACCTGGCAAATTAAAAAATGCACCTAATTTCAATTGTCTTTTTGACATAACAAACACACTCCTATTATTCAGATATGAATACTTTGTTTTTATTAAAAAAAAATTATTCCGCAGGATCTTGCTTCCAACGAGATAATCTTTTTTCAAGAGACAGTAGACCGTAATTAATGATTAATCCGAGAATAGAGATTGTCACGATGCCAGCATACATTTCAGCGATTAGGAAGTTATATTGCGAATAAGTGATAAAATATCCTAACCCAGCTTTGGCACCAACCATTTCAGCAGCAATTAGTACGAGAATGGCGCTTGTTCCCGCCATTCGAATTCCTGTAAACATGGTAGGAATCGAAGCAGGGAGAATCACTTTATAAAATAGAGCAAAGGACGAAATATTCATTGAGCGAGCAGATTTTATAAGCAGCGGATCAACGTTGCGCACTGCAGCTATCGTATTTAATAAAATGGGCCAAGTACAAGCGAACAGAACAATGGCAATTTTCGAGGTTTCTCCGATTCCAAAAAATAAAATAAATACTGGTAATAGCGCTAAAGCTGCTGTGTTGCGAAACACCTCCAAGATCGGATTTAGTAAATCCCGTACAAATGGATACCAGCCAATTAACAGTCCTAATGGTATGGCGAAAACAATCGCTAAGCCAAAACCAGCCAAGGAGCGAATAATGCTTGCATTAAAATGAGTAAACAGCTCATTGCTTAACAGCATGTTCCACCAGGCAACAGCAACCTCAGAAAAAGCAGGGAAGAAGGATGCATCGACTAAACCGATACGAGGAGCAATCTCCCAAACTGCTAAAAATAGCAATATAATAATGGATTGTTTAAACAGCTTCTGAAATGAAAAGAGTGAATTGAAGGAGACTCTGTTTATTTTGCTTGCTGATTTCACTTGTTTACTAATTGCAACCACTAGTTTTTCCTCCTTTACATTAGATATATTGTCCTGCATATTCTAACTCGTGCAGGTAGTTCCAAACCTCGCTGCGTGCTTTCACAAACAGTGGATTAGAGCGAATGTCTGCATCGGCTAGACGATGGGTAAGCGGAATATCGACGATTTTTTTTACACGCCCTGGATTCGCTGACAAAATAACAACGCGTTGCCCAAGATAGACAGCTTCATCGATGCCATGGGTTATAAAAATAATCGTTTTTTTCGTTTTTTCCCAAATGCGCAGCAGCTCGCTTTGCAGCGTTTCGCGAGTTTGCGCATCTAAAGCCGCAAATGGCTCATCCATCAACAAGACATCTGGATTAAAGGCTAAACTTCTAGCTATCGCTACACGCTGCTTCATTCCACCAGATAATTCATGCGGGTAGCGATCGGCAAATTTGCTTAAGCCAACCAGTTCTAAATAATAGTCGGAAAGCTCGCGCCATTCTCGTTTTGGAATACCTTTTGCTTCAAGTCCAAATTCGATATTGCCTCGCGCCGTTTTCCAAGGAAATAGCGCATATTGCTGAAAAACTGTACCGCGATCTAGACCAGGTCCTTTAATTTCTTGACCATCCAGTAAAATTCGTCCTTTAGTCGGAGTAGATAGACCTCCTAACAGATCAAGCAGAGTTGATTTCCCACAGCCGCTTGGGCCGACGATCGTAAGAAATTCTCCTTCTTTTACGCTAAAATCCATATTGCTGATCGCTGTAAATTGCTTGTATGCCCCTCGTTGCGTGTTATCTCGTACGGAAAAGGTTTTTGTAACATTTTCTACTCTAATTTTTTCACGCATAGCTCATACCCTCCTTTTATTGCACTATCAAGTTGTACAAAAAAAGCCCCTATTTCACAAAGAGAGTGAAAATAGGAGCCTTAAGCTGACTTATCGGCTTCATTAATGTAGTTCAGACAATATCTAAGTAAACTTATAGGAATAGTTTAACATGTTTTTTGTTGGTGTCAACCCCTGTTTTTGGGAAAAATAAAAAAATTTAAAAACAAATAAAGACACCAAAAGGTGCCTAATATATCATCTTTTTATATGTTTCTGTATCGTAATGGGTTGCCGAGTATGTTAACCTTTACGCCCATATTGCTTGGCATAAGATAATATTTTTCGATAAAGCTTGCCATTATTTATATGCTTTAACGGATAAAATTGCGGACGTGTATTAACCTCTAATATCCACAGATGACCTGATGTATCTAACGCAACATCTAATCCGAGCTCGCGATAGCCATTGCTTTTTTGAGAAAATACTTTTCCTACCTTTTTGCCAAGCTTGCGCATTTTATTTTTCAAACTGGATCGTTGTGCTTCGCTAATTCCTGCTCCAATTAAGGTAGCATCGATTAATTGCAGTGAGCCGCCTTGATGATAATTTGTAGTCACTTTATTAGCTTGCCCGACTTTGCAAAATAGTGCAGTGGTTTCCCAAACATCGTTGTTTGTTTTTTGGACCATAACACGTATATCGAACGGATTGCCGTTGCTTTTCGCTAGCGAAATTCCTTTTTGCAAAATAAAGGAACGTTTTCCGGCAAATTTTTTTAACCATTGCACTAAGCCGTTCATTGATGAAAATTTTTTCTTCGAGGAGTTATGCTTGGCAATATACTGTTCCTCTTGTTTACTTATTTTCACAATTTTTGATCCGCCTGAGCCATCAATTGGCTTGAAAAATACTGTATCGTATAAATTAAGCATATTTTCTAAGTTTTCTTCTGTAAAGAGCTCAGTGTGGGGAATATATTTCTTTATATCATCACTTTGCAATAACCATTTTGTTTTAATCCATTTATTTTTATGTGAAATACTTTTATAGCGCGCTTTAATTGTAATCACCTCCTGCAAATTGTAACAAGCTCCATTTAATGCGCAGAAAGCTGGAACCAACGATAACCAACGATATATACTATGTCGATTAGCCGTTATAGGGCATGGCATATACCTAGATGAATTGATTAATTTTCATTCGGCTTAGGGTAACGCTTTCATATTTTCCTAGTTTTCTTATTACTAGATAGATTATAATGGAGGAGTAGTATCAATAAGGAGGGTTAGGATGAGCACATTTAAGCATTTAGATCAGTTGCTGTCAGGCTTTGTAGAAAAGCAAATTGCAGGCTGTGGCTGTATTGTTGCACAACGAGGCAACATTTTGTATGAAAATTATTTTGGCTATGCTGATCGCGAGCGCAATATTGGGATGAATGAGCAAAGCATTCATCGTTTATTTTCAACTACAAAAGTTATTGTATGTACAGCAGCATTATTGCTTTTTGAGCGCGGTCATTTCTTATTAAATGAGCGGCTTGATAAATATTTACCTGAATTCAGCAATATGCAGGTTGTTCATACAGCGAGCAATGGTTCGGTAAACATCCAACCAGCTCAATCTCCGATTTTAATTAAGCATTTATTTACAATGACGGTAGGTTTACCTTATCCAAATGAAGAGACAATTACGGGCAGAGAGCTTAAACATTTTGTGACCGAACTGCAAAGAGAAGGCAACTATACGTTGGAGCAATTTATTAAGAAGATAGCACAAGCGCCATTATTGTTTGAGCCTGGAACTAATTGGCGTTACGGTTATGGACATGACATTTTGGCGCGCCTGATTGAAGTAGTTAGCGGAATGAGCATCGAGCAGTTTTTACAGCAGGAGCTTTTCCAGCCGCTAGGAATGAACGATACAGGCTTTACCTTTAGCGGCAATCAAGCAGAACGCCTGGTTACATTGTATGTTGATGATAACCATGGAGGAATAAAACCGTTAATTCCTGCTTTTGACGATGAGCGTTTCCAGCCTGGAGTAGCATACCGTGGCGGAGGTACAGGACTATTTTCAACGCCGCGTGATTATACAAAATTTGCACAAATGCTTGCAAACGGCGGTATGCATGACGGCAAGCGCATTATTGGACGAAAAACGATCGATTTAATGCGGGCGAATCAGCTAGATGGGCAACTGTTAAAGCAATTCCAAGGACCTTATACAGAAGGGTATGGATATGGTCTTGGCGTTCGAACATTAATCGATCTAGCTGGTTCGAACGGCAACGGGTCAGTAGGCGAGTTTGGTTGGACAGGAATGACGGGAACATATGCGCTAATCGATCCAACAGAGCAATTATCGATTGTTTATATGCATCAACGGTTTCCTAATCTAGAAGTTGAGCATCATTTGCGCGTTCGTAATACAGTTTACGGTTGTTTAGAATAGTAAAGATAGTTTAGCTGCTTTCATAAGCAGAAAAAAGCTACGATAATCGCTAGCTGCTAGTGATTATCGTAGCTTTAGTTTTATTAAAAGATAAAGCGTGTTGCCTGCAACTTCTGCTACTATCTCATTGCATATAGCGCTTGCTGCTCTAAACGATATTGAGTTGGCGAGACACCTATTGACTTCTTAAACATTTTTGAAAATTGCAATGGATCCTCATAACCAACAGACCGCCCAATATCGCCTACTAATAGCGAAGTATCGCACAACAGCTCGCAAGCCTTTTTCATTCGATATGAGATTAAATAATCTTGCAAGCTAATTCCGATAACTTCCTTGAACAGAGAGCTTAAGTAGCTGCGCTGCAATCCAACAAATTGAGCGATCGATTGCACCGTTATTTTATTTGCATAGTTGACTTCAATAAAATGAACAACCTGCGAAATATATTGCTCCTTGCTACTATCGTTACCTTTAGCTTTGGCTTGCTGTTCGGAGCCACGGCAATCAATCATTGCGGAAAGCCATAAATAAAGCAATCCCGTTAGCTTTAGTTCTCTGCCAGCTCTCATATGTTTAGATTGCTTCATTTGCTCAATGCTTTGCTCAAAAAAATCAATTTTATCCCAAGTGTAGATTGGTGATTCATGGGAAAGCTGAGCTAATCTAAGCAGGCTAGAAGCCTTAATTCCGTTAAAGCCAATCCAACAATAAGTCCACGGCTCAACTTCATCTGCCTCATAATAGCAAACAGTATTAGGTGTAATTAGAAAACCTTGTCCTTTTTTTAGCTCATAGCGCTTCCCACTGATTTCAAATACACCTTTACCCTCTAAAATATAGTGAAACTTGTAATATTCCCGTATAGCGGGTCCAAAGGAATGACGTGGTTGACAAGCCTCGCGACCGTATTGGATAAGATACAAGTCGGGTAAGTGAAGATGCTGTGGCAAAAATTCAATAAATTTATCCACTAGCTGACACCTTTAATTAATGGCTCGCGCTAAGATAAGCAGCCACGATTTTGTCAATACGAGCGAGTTCCTCGCTGCTAAAGCTTAAATTATTTAAAGCAGCGACATTTTCTTCAATTTGACTTACACGACTAGCTCCGATTAATGCAGATGTCACTTTTCCATCACGCAGCACCCATGCTAGTGCCATTTGCGCTAAGCTTTGTCCACGCTCGGCAGCCAGTTCATTCAGCTCTTTTGCCACTTGTACATGCTTGTCAGTAACGCTGTCAGCATTTAAAAATCTTGAATGTCCTGCAGCGCGAGAATCAGCAGGGATACCGTTTAAATATTTATTAGTAAGAATACCTTGCGCTAGCGGTAAAAAGGCAATGGTTCCGATGCCTTCCTGCGCTAGAACATCCTGCAGACCATGCTCAATCCAACGATCAATCATATTATAACGCGGTTGATGAATAAGGCATGGTGTGCCGAGCTCCTTAAGCACTTTAGAAGCAGCAGCAGTTTGTTCGGCATTGTAATTGGACAGTCCGACATAAAGCGCCTTGCCTTGACGAACAAGGTGATCCAGCGCTGCCATCGTTTCCTCGATCGGAGTTTCAGGGTCTGGACGATGATGATAATAAATGTCTACATAATCTAAGCCGAGACGCTTTAAGCTTTGATCAAGGCTAGCTACTAAATATTTACGAGAACCCCAGTTACCATAAGGGCCTTGCCACATATCATAACCTGCTTTTGTAGAAATAATAAGCTCATCACGATATGGTGCCATATCAAGTTTTAGGATTTTACCAAAATTTTCTTCAGCAGATCCATATGGCGGGCCATAGTTATTAGCGATATCAAAATGCGTAATCCCAAGATCAAAGGCACTGCGTACCATCGCACGGCCATTTTCAAATATGTCTTGTCCACCAAAGTTATGCCATAAGCCTAAAGAAATGGCTGGCAGCAGTAAACCGCTTTTTCCACAACGATTATATTTCATTTGCTGATATCGTTCAGCCGAAGCAACATACGTCATTATCAGTCTCTCCTTAAATTGAACTAAAGTTCTGTAAATTTGCGAAAGCTTTTTATAAATTTGCTCTAAGATTCTCTTAAACTTATCTTAAGCACTTCTTATTTCTTGTTAAGAAGTTTCTAGAATCTCTTAAAAATTTATTAAACTTAGCTTCATTATATAGCTTAATAATGTATATTACATAGCGTATCGTCACTTTTATATGTCAAAATGTATTGTAGTATAACGTCATAACGGTTATGTATATGGCATAATGTGGTCTAGTAAATAAATTGACAAACAATATAAATTCATTAATAATTGGATAGTATTCAACCATTGAATATCGTTGCACTCATGAACTGGCATAAGTAACTGCGGAACAAGCATTCCGCAGTTGTTTCATTTATATTTCTAAAATTAGTAGAAAGAAGGAGTTATTTGTATGGCTCAAGGAGCAACTCTTGCAAAAAGGGATAAAATTCCCGAATTGTCTGTGCTGCGTGCGATTGCTATTATTGGCGTCTTAAGCGTTCACTCTACTTCTGAAGCTGTAAGTACAGGCATGATTCAATCAAATTGGTTTTTTCTTTACAATTTTTTTAATATCTTTTTAAAGTTCGGTACAACAACATTTATATTTTTAAGTAGCTTTGTCTTATTCTATAACTACTATCAACGTCCATTTACGAAAAAGCTAGTAACGAATTTTTATCAGAAAAGATTATTGTATATTATTATTCCATATATTATCTTTTCGCTTTTCTATTATTTTATTAAATTTTATGGCGTTGCTAGCTTGCCATCGTTTAGTGAAATGCTAAGTCAAATTGGGCAAAGGTTGTTGCGAGGCAATGCCCATGCGCATCTTTACTTTGTATTTATTAATGTGCAATTTTACTTGCTATTCCCGCTATTCTTATGGGTTTTGAAAAAATTTCCTAAGTTGACGTATGGTTTAATCTTCTTCGGGATTGCTGTACAGTGGGCATTCTTTATTATTAATAAATATTATTTACCAGAGCCAGTTCCGGCACGCGGTAGCTGGTCACTAAGTTATTTCTCTTATTATTTCCTTGGTGCCTTCCTCGGTATACATTGGGATAAATGCAAAAGATGGTTAATTATTAACAAAGAGAACTTTTCAAAAGGTCGCTTGGCAGGCTGGTTAACATTAGGGATTGTTTGGCTTGCGGCTGGTTTAACCCATGTTTATATTTGGCATCAAACTCGCTTAAAGCTAGACAGTTTTAATACAACATTTATCGATGCAGTGTGGAATTTGCATGCACTAACTACAGCAGTAGTATTGTTTATGCTAAGTCACTTGATTTATCGTCACGCGGCTGGCTTTATTAGAACTACACTTTCAAGATTGGGTGAGTTAAGCTTTGGTATTTATTTGTTCCACCCATTTGTATTGTTAATTTATCGCAAGTTCCCTGTAACTTCAGGAAATATTTTGTATCATCATCTATGGTATTTAGGTGGATTTTTATCAGCACTAATTATTTCTTGGATCGTTGTAAGTTTAACTGCTCGTATTTTTCCTAAGCAGAACTGGATTTTATTCGGCAATATTCCGACTAAGAAAAAACAGCTTCCTGCAAAAGAGCAAACAACACCTAGTGTCGGAGCTTAATTTTAAGCTTTCATCATAAATATGCTTTTTTAAATTTCTGAATGGGAAGTGGGGAGTTATAGGTTGAAACGACGGTTATTTTTATTAAGTATTGTGCTTCTGCTCTGTGCGACAGTTTTTAATTTCAGTAGTTTATCTGTACAAACAGCACAAGCTGCACAAAACCAAAAAAAGTCGAGTAAAACATATTACAGTAATAAGGTTATTGTGCTTATGTATCACCATATTGATGCGACAGAAAGCGGAGCGACGATATCTCCGGCTCGTTTTGGCACTCATCTAAAGTTATTGAATGACCGTGGTTACAATGTTATCTCGATTGAGCAATTTTATCGGTTTATGCTTAAAAAAGAGAAAGTACCTGACAATGCAGTAGTTATTACATTTGATGATGGTTATGACAGTTATCGCAAATATGCAGCGCCATTGATGAAAAAATATAATATGGTAGGTACGAATTTTATTATTGGGCAAAGCTCTGATTTGAACAATGTAGCGATTCCTCATTTAACATGGGATAGTATGAGAAAGCTAAAGGAAGAAGGCCATAGCTTCTACAATCATACGTACAACTTGCATAACTACGCTAATCTTAATGAGAGCGGTACGAAAACAGGACCGCTGTTAAAAAGTCGCATTTATTTGAGTGAACTTGGCCGAGTTGAAACTGAGCAGGAATATAAGCAGCGGATTACTGATGATTTATCGTTTATGGAGCAGCGATTAAAAGAAGAACTCGATAATGAGTACAGCATGATTGCTTTCCCATACGGTGCTTATAATGATACTGCTAAGAAAGTATTAAAGGATCTTGGTGTTAACCTGTTCTTTACGATCAAGGCAGGCATCAATAAACCGGGTAAAGATGAAGTTTATCGTTTGAATGCAGGAACTCCAAAAATGACTGCAAACAAATTTGTTGAATTGTTAAAGCAATATCATGATAAAAAATAATTAAGCTAACCTCTATGTACATGGAGTATTGCCCCTTGCGAGCAAATTCCATGACTGCATAGAGGTTTTAGCAGGTATCCATCTTATTAGCTGTAGACACAATAACGAGTGAGCTTCCAACGCTTTATTTGTTGGAAGCTTTATTTTTTGCTTCAGTATTCCCTTGATAAACCATACAGTAGACCAGCTTACTGTTACCGCGATAAAACACTTCATACTCGTCAGTGATGACAAAGCCAGCTTTGCTGTAGCAGGCAATAGCACGTTTATTCCAGCATTCTACTTCGAGGTCAATTTCTGCATTAGGATCGAGCGCTTTAGCAGCTTGTACTGCGAGCTCAACGGCATCGCGACCAAGTCCTTTATTGCAATAATTTGGCGCAAGAAAGATAGCAAGTCGGATAACGAGCAGCATAGGAAATAGTTGAATAAATCCAACCAACTGTGTTTGCTGATAAAGCGCACGATATTGCTGCTTGCGAATTTGTTCATTGGCAAACTCTATATCTTGTTCGGTCATCTCGTTCCAGGAAGGAAGATTATAGCAATCATAAGGCGCTTCATATCGCCAATGACAAATTTGCATAGCATCTGAAATAGACATTGGTCGCAGTTCAAGCATGTTTGACATTAGAAAGACGCTCCTCTAATTTTAATCTAAGGATAGTATTAGATTGTAAATAAAAGCGCAAGAGATGGGAATCCCTTGCGCTTTTATTTAATTTATTAGATTACAGTACTTGCTCTAGGAAGCGGGCAGCACGCTCGCTGCTCGGATTATTGAAAAATTGCTCAGGCGGAGCTGCTTCAAGCAGCTGTCCTTGATCAAGAAAATAAATAGTGTCTGCTGCTTCACGAGCAAATTTCATTTCATGTGTTACAATTAGCATTGTCATTCCTGATTGTGCTAAATCTTTAATGACGTTAAGCACCTCTTTAACCATTTCAGGGTCAAGCGCAGAAGTCGGTTCATCAAATAGCATAATGTCTGGTTCCATTGCAAGTGAACGAGCAATCGCCACACGTTGCTTCTGACCGCCAGATAGTTTGGAAGGATAGACATTAGCTTTATCCTTTAGTCCGACTTTTTCCAATAGCTCTAACGCTTTTTGTTTCGCTTGCTCAAGCGGAATTCCTTTTACAGTTGTCGGTGCAAACGTAATATTCTCTAGCACCGTCATATGCGGGAACAGGTGAAAATGTTGAAACACCATCCCGATATGCTGGCGAATACGAGCAATATCTGCCTTTGGAGATGTAATTTCATCATTGCCGATCACAATTTTTCCGCTTGTCGGCACCTCTAGCAGATTAAGACAGCGTAAAAAGGTTGATTTACCGCTGCCTGAAGGTCCGATAATAGCTACAACCTCACCTTTTGCAACTGATGTTGAAATTCCTTTGAGCACTTGATGCTTACCATAGGATTTCGTAAGATTTTCTACCTTAATCACCACGGCGTAATCTCCTTTCTAGCGTACGAGCTAAAGTTGTCAATATAAGCACTAGTACGTAGTAGATTGCTGCTACTAGCAACAGTACCTCAAAGGAACGGAATGTATCTGCTCGTACAACATCAGCACGTCGCATTAGATCAGTAACACCAATTACTGAAACGAGTGAAGATTCCTTAATTAGGGCAACAACCTCATTTACTAACGCAGGCAAAATGTTACGCAGTGCTTGCGGGAAAATAATTGAAACCATCATTTTAGAGTAAGGAACCCCTAGTGCCATTGCGGCCTCCTGCTGTCCTTTATCTACAGCCATAATCCCTGCACGGATCGTTTCAGATAAGTAGGCTGCGGAGTTCAAACCAAATGCTAGTCCTGCGGCAAGCAAAGCTGGAATTTTAAATCCTGTTAACTGCGGGGTAGCGTAATAAATTAAAGTAAGCTGCACTAACAATGGTGTTCCGCGGAATACCGAAGTATAGGCGGTAGCAAACCATTTTAGCGGCTTAATATTTGAAATTTTAAATAACGATAAGATGCTCCCTAAAATTAAACCGAGAAGAGCTGAAACAAGGGTAAACAGTAATGTTACGCCAATCCCTTTTAGAATATAAGGAACGTAACCTTCAAGCACTGAAAAGTCGATAATTTTACCGTTTGCCTTATTTTTTTCAGCCTCTGGGAACCATTTTTTCTTAAGCTCGTCCAACTTGCCATTTTCCTTCATTTGGGCAATGACTTTATTAAATTCATCAACGTACGGTGAGCCTTTCGGAAATGCAATTGCATAACCGTCGTCAGACTCATCGGCTGGCAAGAAGCTTAATGAAAGACCTGGTGAAGAATTGCTCATTTCAATGGCAACGGCATCCTCAACAATCGCTGCATCAATACGATTAGAGTTAATCTCATTAATAAGGTCAGCAATTTTGTTAAGCTTGCGTATTTCTTTAGCATTCTCAACCTGATTTGCGACGGCTTCTTGAACAGAGCCTAGCTGAGCACCTACCACTTTACCTGAAAGATCCTCGAGTGTTTGGTAGCTAAACTCCTCTTTAGACACAATCGTGTTACGAGCAAAGTAATAAGGTTCGGAGAAATCGACGCTTTTTTTCCGTTCCTCTGTTGCTGACATGCCTGACATAACAAAGTCGACACGTCCAGTCTGCAAGGCGGCGATTAGACCGCTAAAATCAATACTTTCAATTTGTAACTCGTAACCAAGTTCGCCAAGTATATATTTGGCAATATCAATGTCAAGCCCGATAATTTCCCCACCGTTTTTGGCATCTACATTTTCATAAGGTGGAAAATCAGGCGATGTTCCCATAATCAATGTTTGCTTTGGTTGCTCGGCAGTCTCCTGTGCAGCAATGCTTGACACTGGCCCGAATAAAGCAATTAGAAGCACCAAAGCAAGCAGGGAAACATAAAATAACCTATGCTTGTTCATATTGTCCTTCCTTTACCAGTTTATTAACTAATCAATTATAGGAAGAATCCAACGTAATGTAAATGGTAAATTTAGTTATTTAAGGGTACAGGGCAGGCTTAAGCAAAGGGGACGATCAAGATGGTAAAGGACAGACTGATTATGACTTTAGCACTTTTGATAGTGCTTGTTACATTCGCTGTGTATGGTTTACATCAGTGGTTTGTCGTACATCATTCTCAGCTCCATGTTGCTCAGAATCGCCTTGGCGTGCTTATTGCAGTATTATTTCCAGCACTGCTATCCAGTATTACGGTATATTTGAGCCGCAAACAGGGTCAAGAGAGTATTGTGGCTTGGCTTAATATGCTAACCATGACCTGTTCAAGCATGGCGATGATTGCCGCAGGCTATGGCATGATCGAATATCATTTTTCTATTTTTATGGTGCTTGCTATCGTCAGCTATTATGAAAATATTAAAATGATAATGGTGATGAGTGCTATATTTCTAGTTCAGCATCTAGCTGGTTATTTTTATTTAACGGAATATGTATTTGGCATGGCTAAAGGTACGTACAGTTTTACGATGCTGCTGTACCATGCCTTGTTTTTGCTTGGTACGGCAGGAGCGCTATGCTGGCAAATTCGTCATAAGCGCACGTTACGCCAGCAATTACAGTCAACAAGGTCAGAGCAGTTAATGCTAGAAGAATTATTCTCCCAAATGAAGCAAAACTCTCTCCAGCTTGCGGCAGTATCAATTAAGCTTAATCAAATGTACGGCTATGCGCAAGGGGAGTTGAATAACATAGCAGCTGCCATTCAAGGTATGGCGGATCATGCACAGCACAATAGTGAGCTGACAAGCAATACGGCAGCGGCTGTGATTGGAATTAGTGAGAGCTTGCAGCAGATATCCAATGCTAACCTAGAGGTAGTTGAAGGAGCACAGCAAATGTCTAGTAAAGCTTTTGCTGGAAAGCAACTGATGCAGCGTACATTGGAGCAGTTGCAAAAACTTCAGCTTCAATGCGAAAACTATATGAACGTAGTTGGTGAGCTTCATCATCATGCTGGCAAATTGCAGCAGGTGGCGAAACTTATTCGTTATATTTCAAAGCAGACTCGAATGCTAGCATTGAATGCGAGTATTGAAGCAGCTAGAGGAGACGGACAAGGCAAAGGCTTTGCGGTTGTCGCCTCAGAAATCGGAAAGCTGGCAATGCAAAGCAATCAGGCTGCTGGTCAAATTACTGTACTGGCAGCGGATATTGAGCTGAAATCCGAGCATGTTGTCAGCGACATGCGTGAATTAAGGAAGCGGGTAGCTGAAAGTGTTAATGACAGCGAGGAAATGATGCATCTGTTAGAGGATATTAGCAAACTCATTACGCACTCAACAGAACAATTTGAGCTTGTTGCACAATATACTTCAACAATTGCAGCTAACACTGTGCAGGGAAATGCTGAGATTATTGAGCTTAAGCATAATGCAAATAACATTCGAAAGAAAGCTGAAGAGACCGCACATGCCACCTCACGTCAGCTTGAGCTAAATGCAGAGCTTGAGCCGCTTATTATTGAATTAAATGAAATTGCTGAGGATTTAAAGAAGTAAGCGAGTAATGTTTATGAGAATCTATGTAGAAGTGTCAAGCAGATAACGCTTGGCACTTTTTTCATAAGTTGCTGCCGATCACTTTAACTTGCTATAATTTTTGTATTGACGTTTTTTGTGAACATTAGGTCATGCAAGTAAGTGATGGACAAAATGACAATAGAAAGAAGGATTGCGAGATGCTCCAGTTAATGCGCTATTTAAAGCCGCACAGGTTAACGATTGTCTTTATTATTGTGCTCATCCTTATGCAATCATTAGCTGATTTGTATTTGCCTACGTTAATGTCTGACATTGTCAATAACGGCATTGTGCAGCGAGATACGGGGTACATATGGAAAATGGGAGGCTTTATGCTGGCAGTATCGATTTTCGGTACGTTTGTTGCCATTTTAGCAAGTTTATATGCCTCCAAAGTATCATCCGCATTTGGCAAGGTGATACGTTATGATATGTTTAGTAAAGTAGAGAGTTTTTCTGTGCAGGAGTTTGACAAGCTTGGTACAGCTTCACTGATTACACGCACGACAAATGATATTAATCAGGTGCAGCAAGTAATCCTTATGATTTTGCGAATGATGGTTATGGCGCCGCTAATGTGCATTGGCGGTATCATTATGGCTTTATATAAAGATGCCAAACTTTCATTAGTACTGCTAGTTGTCATTCCTATTCTTGTGCTAGCAATTGTTCTTATATCTCGTGTAGCAATGCCTTACTTTAAAATAATGCAGAAGAAATTAGATAAAATAAATTTAGTGTTGCGTGAAGGGTTAACAGGTATTCGCGTCATTCGCGCCTTTAACCGTACAAGCTATGAGGCGGAACGTTTTACTGAAGCAAATAAAGATGTAATGAACACGGCAGTTAAGGTCAATCAAATTATGGCATTTATGATGCCGTTAATGATGTTGCTAATGAATTTATGCGTTATTGCGATTGTTTGGTTTGGCAGTTTCCGTATTGATATGGGAGATATGATGATCGGCGATCTTATGGCATTTATTCAATATGCGATGCAAATTATGTTTTCCTTATTATTGATGTCGATGATGTTCGTTATGATTCCCCGCGCACAGGCTTCGGCTGTACGAATAAACGAGGTGCTAAACACAGAGCTATCTGTTCAGGATAAATCTACAGAGCATACTGCGGTTATTCACAATGCTGCTTCGGACATGGAAGATAGTCAATCCCGATACAGTGAGCCGTATGAGGAACAGGGAGCAGATCGTGATGTGATTTTATCATTTGAAAATGTGAGCTATACCTATCCAGGTGCAGAGAAGCCTGCGGTTAGTCAGCTTTCCTTCCAATGTCGCAGCGGTGAAGTAACTGCGATAATTGGTGGAACAGGCTCTGGTAAGTCAACGATCATTCAGCTTATCGAACGTTTTTTTGATTGCAATGAAGGCAATATCACATTCAAAAACAAAGAGCTTCGCGATTGGGAAATTCATAAACTTCGCAGTCAAATTGCCCTTGTCCCGCAAAAATCTATTATTTTTAGCGGCACGATTGCTGACAATATTCGTTACGGCAAGGAAGATGCAACGGACGAGGAGGTTAAGCAGGCGGCAACTGTGGCACAGGCACTGCCTTTCATTGAGCGAATGGAGCAAGGCTTTGACACTTTGCTGGCGCAAGGAGGCAGCAATATTTCAGGCGGGCAGAAGCAACGTTTGTCAATTGCTCGAGCCTTGGTGCGTAAACCCGATCTTTATTTATTCGATGATAGCTTTTCTGCGCTTGATTATAAGACCGATGCAGCGTTACGCGCTGCTTTGAAGGACTATGTGCAAGATGCAGCAATGATTATTGTTGCTCAACGTGTAAGCACGGTAATGAATGCAGAGCAAATCATCGTGTTGGATGAAGGTCAAATTGTTGGCAAAGGGACGCATCAACAATTGCTGCAAACCTGCGATGTCTATCGCGAAATTGTTCAATCTCAGCTATCAGAGGAGGAAAGCGCATGAGCAGACATCCTGGACATGGAAAAGAGCATAAACGACCTCCTTCTGGGCCAGGCTTTGGCGGTCATCATGGACCACCAGGAATGATGCCAGGAGCTAAGCCTAAAAATTTCAAAGCAACGCTCAGTCGTTTGCTAGTATATCTTAAGCCGTATCGCTTGCGCCTGTTTATCGTTTTTATCACGGCCATACTAAGTACGTTATTTTCCATTATTAGTCCGCGAGTATTAGGGAATGCCACTGACGTATTGTTAGCAGGCTGGCAGGATAAGTTTCAAGGTTTGCCTGGAGCAGCGATCGATTTTAAACAAATTGCCTTTATTTTAGCGATTCTTGCTATGCTGTACGTCTTTAGCTCGTTATTTGCCCTGCTGCAGCAATATTTAATGGCTACCGTAGCGCAGAAGGTTGTCTACCAAATTAGAGAGGATGTTAATGCAAAGCTTGGCAAGCTGCCGTTAAAGTTTTTTGATTCACGCTCAAACGGAGATGTTCTAAGCCGTATAGTCAATGACGTTGATAATGTTGCTAATACGTTACAACAAAGCTTAACCCAGATGATTACGTCTATTGTGACACTTGTCGGAATCATTATTATGATGTTAATGATTAGTCCGCTATTGACGTTAATATTAGTGTTAACACTGCCATTAAGCTTCATTGTTGTGGCGGGCATTGCTAAGCAATCACAGCGACATTTTAAAAATCAACAGGATCAGCTGGGCAGACTTAACGGTCATGTTGAAGAAATGTTTACTGGGCATACGATTGTAAAAGCATTTGGCCGCGAGCAGAGATCAATTGAGCAGTTTACGGAAATGAATGATAAACTATACGAATCAAGTTGGAAGGCACAATTTATTTCAGGTATTATGATGCCGCTAATGGGCTTTATCGGTAATATTGGCTACGTACTTATTTGTGTAGTTGGTGGCGTTCAAATGATTAAAAATGTGATTAGCGTTGGCGATATTCAAGCCTTTCTGCAATATGCGCGGCAATTTACTCAACCGATTACACAAACGGCTAACATTGCTAATATTATTCAATCGACGATCGCTTCGGCAGAGCGGGTATTTGAAATTATGGATGAAGAGGAAGAAGTCGAAAATGCAGATGCCAGCGAGCAGCTTACAAATCCGCAGGGCAATGTTAGCTTTCAGCATGTGAAGTTTGGCTATTCAGACGACAAGCTGTTAATGCAGGATATGAATTTGCATGTGAACAGCGGACAGACCATTGCAATTGTTGGACCTACAGGTGCGGGGAAAACAACGCTCGTCAATTTATTAATGCGCTTTTATAATATTCAAGGCGGGCAAATTACAATTGATGGTGTGCCAATTGATAAGTTAAAACGCTCATATGTGAGATCCCTATTTGGCATGGTATTGCAGGATACATGGTTGTTCAATGGAACAATTCGTGACAATATCGCTTACGGTCGAGCAGGTGCAACGGATGATGAGATTATCGCCGCTGCTAAGGCTGCTCATGCGGATCATTTTATTCGCACGCTGCCAGAGGGGTATCAAACAGTGTTAAATGAGGAAGCTTCTAACATTTCTGCTGGACAGAAGCAACTATTAACGATTGCAAGGGCAATTTTGGCAGATCCGCCAATGCTTATACTGGATGAAGCTACTAGCAGTGTCGATACACGCACAGAGCTGCATATTCAGCAGGCGATGAACAACTTAATGCAAGGACGCACCAGCTTTGTTATTGCTCATCGTCTCTCTACGATTAAAGATGCCGACCTTATTTTAGTAATGAACCAAGGTACAATCATCGAGCAAGGCACTCATGATGATCTGCTAGCAGCGGGTGGCTTCTATGCTGAACTTTATCACAGTCAATTTGCGAATGGTGGAGCGACTGAAGTGGAGCTTGAAGAGGTTAATGGAATAAGCTAATTTGGTTGCAGAGATTTTTTAGACGGGAGATAAATCATGTATGATATTGAGATGAATTTAGTTGCTGATTGGATTTCGATTGTTAGGGAAGTGTTTCGCGGCAGTGGGTATGTATTAGAGGACGAGCTTACGGAGCAGGATATTGCAGAAATTTATTTTCTGCAAACATTACCTGAACAGGAGGCCGTTGCATTAGCATCGGAAACGCTGCGACGTTTAAGAGAAATGGAAGAAATCATTCTGGACAATATGGCTTCGATTATCGTTCCAGATATTCGTAAACGAACAGGTTATGAAGGCAATAAGTTTCACTTTAGCTGGGTATACGATCAAGGGGAGCATATTATCGAAACATATTCGGAATATCGTATCCCATTAAATGCAGGACAATCATAAAAACAGAGAAGTATCAGATAATTTGTCTGATGCTTCTTTTTTATAATCTTTCAAGCAGTGAAAAACTTGCGTATTTGAAAAAAGCGCCTTTAATGTCCAGGGTCTCGCAATAACAAGACGACCTCGGCATTAAAAGCGCTAGAAGTGACATTTAGGTGTGGAATACTAAGAAGCTTATTAATGTAAGTTGAGCTCCAGCGTAACTGGACAATGGTCACTGCCCATCACATGGTCTTCAATCGTTGCAGCTGCAATATACTCTTTCAATTGCTCAGAAACAAGAAAGTAGTCAATACGCCAGCCAATATTCCGCTCGCGTACCTTTGGCATAAACGACCACCAAGTAAACTTGTCTTGCATTTCTGGGTAAAGGTAACGGAAGCTATCTATAAAGCCGCGCTTTTGCAGGGTAGTCATACAGCTCCGCTCCTCGTAAGTAAAGCCCGAATTTCCAATATTGGATTTTGCATTTTTAACATCTATATCAAGATGGGCAACGTTTAGGTCGCCGCAAATGATAACGGGCTTACTTTCATTAAGCTTGGATACGTAATCGGCAAAGCGCTTTTCCCATTCTAAACGATAAGGAAGTCGCGATAAATCACGCTTCGCATTAGGTGTATAGACGGTCACTAAATAAAAGTCCTCGTATTCCAAGGTAATAATCCGTCCTTCAGGCTCACTGTTTTCTTCAAGCCCGTACCAGACAGAAAGCGGTTTATGCTTAGTAAAAATGGCTGTTCCAGAATAACCTTTTTTCTCAGCATAATTCCAATATTGTTCATATTGCTCGCCAAGATCTAATTGAATTTGACCTTCCTGAAGCTTAATTTCTTGCAGGCAAAAAAAGTCTGCATCAAATTGCTGAAATTGCTCGATAAAGCCTTTTGTGATACAAGCCCGCAGACCATTGACATTCCATGATACAAATTTTAATCTATCGTTCATTCTAAGTTCCTTTACAAGATTTAGTAATAGTAGTTGTTAGCCTCGGCAAACAATATAACCGCAAAGATAATGAAAGCAAAAATAATGAGATAAAGTGCTGTACCGATAATACTTGTAACAAGTCCGCCGATTGCTAATCCTTTCCCATCCTCATGTGTTCTCTTAATCTCTTTCAATGAAATGGCATTAACAATAATACCCGCAATTCCAATAAAAAATCCAAGATAAGGGATAACTATTGCCGCGATACCAAGTATAAG
Source organism: Paenibacillus sp. plas6 (assembly GCF_057221655.1). NCBI lineage: Bacteria > Bacillati > Bacillota > Bacilli > Caryophanales > Paenibacillaceae > Paenibacillus > Paenibacillus sp. plas6. The sequence continues at coordinate 3,008,701 of NZ_CM170151.1, forward strand.
ACCGACGATTGATTTAGTATTTGTTTTCCGCTGAGGGTTAACAGGCGGCTGGAATCCGTATCCTCCAGTTGGCGGTGGAGGTGGAGGAGGATATTGTCCATATTGCGATTGTTGTCCGGCAGCTTGTTGATAATTGGGATAAGCTCCTCCAAAATTAGGTTGCTGGTAGGAAGACTGTTGATTGAAACTTCCTTGTCCGTTATGATATGGCTGTCCATATTGGTTATAGTTATTTTCGCTTGATGAGTAATTAGGTTGCTGCTGGTTATATTGATAGGATGCAGTTTGATCTTGAGCTGGAGTTTGCAGTTGAGATGAATCATTGGTACTATTACTAGATTGATTATTATTTTGATCAGAAGAGAATTGGTTCTGATCATTTGAACCATCATATTTTGAATGCTCGCTCATTATATTCCTCCTCAAACATTTCATGTTATTTAATGATAACAAAGAATTACAACTTCAACAATGTACTACTTGTAAGCAGGTGCATTATTGATTTGCAATGATATGGGCAGGATAGAAAAGAAGGAGTATTATTAATTTATTTATGGATTGGGTAAAGAAAGACGGAGTGATGAAATGAAACAGATTTTACGATGGATTAAAGTGAATTCAACCTTATTGCTACACCTTGCATTACTAGCTAAACTGCTATTATTTCGCATTGTTGTATTGCAAACTTTTACATTTGCAGGGATAGTTTCTGATATCGGGGCAATCGGCTTGCTGATGGCATTACCGGCATGTTTTGTAACTGGCAAATGGCGCAAAGCTTTGCAAGTCATTGTTGCTCTGCTTATAGCTACTATATGGTTTGCTGCAGCAATATATAATAGCTATTATGGTGCAATTCCTACTTTTTACACATTATCCAGCTTAAATCAAGTTGGTCAAATATCTGAAAGTATAACAGCGTCAATTGAACCGTATATGTTGCTATTTTTTATTGATTTTCCAATTCTTGCGTTAGGACAATTAGTAAGAGAGGAACGCAGACCATTATATGTGATCTCTTACGGCAAAAAGCAGGAAGTGTGGAAAGCAAGAGTTATGCCGCTTATTGTTGTGCTGTTGTCGATAGTTCTTGTGATTAGCAGTTTATTTACAAGCAAACATATTGAAAACAGTCATGCTCTTGCTAAACGCTTAGGCGTGCTAACTTACCAGCTTGCAGTTAGTCGAAATCTTGAAGGAAGTCAGCAACAAGAGCTGACAAGCGAGGAGCGGGAGAGCATACGCAATGAACTGCAGCAATGGTTTGCTGAGCAAGATAAGCCCGAGCATGCCCTTTATCATGGGGTAGCTGCAGATCATAATCTGATCGTTATCCAAGTAGAAGCGATGCAAAATTTTGTGATCGGTCTAGAGTTGGATGGTCAGGAGATTACACCATTTCTAAATCAATTTGTTAAAGACAGCTTTTATTTTTCAAATGTTTATTCACAAATTGCTGAAGGTAACACTTCAGATGCTGAATTTATGATGAATGCAGGAGCTTATCCCAATGCTGTGCAGGCTACCAGTAAGTTGATTACTGGAAAAGTCATCCCTAGCTTGCCGAGATTGCTAGCTGAATATGACTATGCATCGTTTACCTTTCATGTAAATGATGTTACCTTCTGGAATCGCAATGAGCTTTATCCTGCACTTGGATTTACGAAATATTTTGACCGTGCTAGCTTTACAAACGATCATTTTAATAGCTTTGGTGCATCAGATGAACAGCTTTATAAAACGGCGCTTGAGGAGCTAGAGCAATTACAAGCGAATAATGAAAAATTTTATGCTCAGCTTGTTACAGTATCGAGTCATCATCCTTTTAAAATTCCAGAGCAATATCAGGAGCTTAAGTTACCTGATGAGTTAGTGGATACCCAGCTAGGACATTATTTGCAAGCTATGCACTATACCGATAAAAAAATTGGTGAATTTGTCGAGCAACTTAAGCAAAAGGGAATTTTTCAAAATAGTGTTCTTGCTATTTATGGGGATCATTTTGGCTTACAACCGAAGGATAATGATGCTGCCTGGGTTAGTCAGCAGCTAGGTATTGACTACCATGAAGTGATTTCTCGTATGAATATACCGTTTATTGTTTCAGTGCCTGGCGTGGAAGGAGAAGAAATTAAACAAGTTGGCGGACAACTAGATATGTTGCCAACGATATTGAATTTACTCGGGATCTCTGAAAAAGACTCTAATCTCCTTTTGTTCGGCTCAGATCTATTGAATAGTTCGACGAATACAATAGGATTTCGCTATTATTTGCCGACAGGAAGCTTTATGAATGACGAGCTATTATTTATACCAGGGACAGGTTTTAGCGATGGAAAGGCGATATCATTAGCTACCCATCAGGAAGTAGAACGAACAGAGGAGCTAAGAGAAGACTACAATTATGTGCTTGAGCTGTTATCTATGTCGGACTTATATCTTTCAAGCTTTGAAAAGCGAAATTAAAATTTAAGATAAACTTAAGAAAATGGAAGAACTTCTTATAATTTTCTTAATATGGAACATTTACCTTAGAATTTACGTCATAAGTAAACGTAGAAAATCTAAGGGGTGTAAATTAAATGAACAAATGGATAAAGACAGGCCTTGCTGTATCTATTTCAGCATCGCTGCTAACAGGCTGTAGCTTTGGAAAAAGTGAAAGTACTACAGAACAAGCAAAGACACTAAAGGTAATGTTTTATGACGAATCTTATTTCTATTCAAAATACGGCATGCTGTACAGTGCTTTGTATCCAAATGTTGAATTGGAAATTGTGCCGACAAACAACTTATATCGCGAAGCAACAGAAGAAAAGAGCTACGAGGATTTGCTAAAAGAGCTTATCGAGCAAGAAAATCCTGATATTTTAATGCTTAATCCTACAGCATATACTTTGCTAGGTGAAGAAGGCAAGCTGTATGATATTGAGAACTTTGTCAATGAAGAGAAATATAACGCTGCAGGACTTGCACCAGGCATTATTGATGCGATGAAGGCGTATGGCAACGGTAAACTGTATGGATTGCCAACCAGTTTCTCCAGCCAAGTTATATACTACAACAAAGATTTATTTGATAAGTACAATGTACCATATCCAACAGACCAAATGACCTGGGCTGAAGTGATTGAGCTTGCTAAAATGTTCCCGACCGAGGGAGATCCAATGGAGCGCGTATATGGTTTGCAAATTGGTTGGAGCAGGGATCTATACCAGATTGTTGACGCATTAGCACGAGGCGAAAACTTGCAAATGTTTAATCCTGATACTTTACAAATGACGATCGATACGCCAGCATGGAATGAACTGACTGAAATGGCTGTATCTATTATGAACTCAAACTTTTTGTACTTTGAAAGTGATATGAATAATGACGATGTGAGAGTTTATAATATGGACTACTATTCGAGTGACCCATTTTTTGCTGGTCGCTTAGCGATGAAATTAGAGAGTAGCTATTTAATACATCAGCTGGAAAATCTAGATCTTTATACGCAAAATCCAGATGACTTAATTCAAAACTGGGATATCGTAACTGGCCCAGTAAGTTCTGACAACCGTGAGGAATCTCAATATACGTTCTACTATGACATATTTGCAATTAATAATTCCTCAGCCAATATTGAAGCAGCATGGGACTTTATTTCCTATGTTACGGGTGATGACTATGCTCGCGTCAAATCTAAAGCAACTTATGGCGATTTACCACTAAGAACTGCATACTTGCCGAAAAAAAATGAGCGTAACTATGAAGCATTTTATAAAATTCGTCCTTCATTACAAACTTTGATTTTCGATAGCAAAAAAATTCCGCTAACTTTCCAAAATGAATTTTATATGGTTATGCAAACCGAGCTAAGCAAAGTGGTGTCAGACGAAGCCACAGTTGCAGAAGCGTTGTCTGCAATACAAATCAAAGGCAATGAATTATTATCGCAGCCTGTAGAAACAAGTGAGGAAAAGAAGCTAGATGAGGGTGAAGGCGACGTGTCTATTAATGCTGGTGAAGGGGAAGTAACAGAAGAAACAGGGAATAATTAAGATATATAGAGAAAGATTAGAGGGGCTGCCTAAAAGTCAGTGCAACGACTTAGGGCAGCCCCTTTCGTTTTTATGAAAACTGAAAAAATGTAGAAAAATGGAACTTTTTCCTTATAATCTACGTTGTAGATGAATGTAGAACATGCTGGAGGTGTAAATTAAATGAGCAAATGGATAAAAACATGTCTTACTGTTTGTATCTCAGCAACGCTGGTTACAGGATGTAGTATTGGCAAAAGTGAAAGCAATAATGATAAACCAACAACACTGAAAGTAATGTATTATGATGAATCTGGTTTTTATTCAGAATACGGCATGCTATATAGTGCTTTGCATCCGAATGTAGATATTGAAATTGTCTCCACTAACAATTTGTATCGAGAGGGAACAGAAGATAAACCGTACGAGGTGTTATTACAGGAGTTAATTGAAAAGGAAAATCCTGATGTCTTAATGCTTTCTCCATTTGTACTAGCTTCCTTGAGCGAGGAAGGCAAACTGTATGATATTGAGAGCTTTGTCAATGAAGAGAAATATAACGCTGCAGGACTTGCACCAGGCATTATTGATGCGATGAAGGCGTATGGCAACGGTAAATTGTACGGATTGCCAACCAGCTTCTCCAGCCAAGTTATATACTACAACAAAGATTTATTTGATAAGTACAATGTACCTTATCCAACAGACCAAATGACCTGGGCTGAAGTTATCGAACTTGCTAAGATGTTTCCGAGCGAAGGAGGGGCTAAGGATCGTGTATACGGCTTAAAGCTTTCTTGGGGCAAGGAACTTCATGAAATTGTTTATACATTATCACAAGGCGATAATTTGCAAATGTATAATCCAGACACGTTACAGATGACGATTGATACGCCAGCGTGGAATGCATTAGTTGAAACTGCACAGTCTGTAATGAACTCAAATGCTTTATTATTTGAAAATTATTTGGACGACGATGATATGAATTATGAGAGAGATTGGTATTCCAGTGATCCTTTTTATGCTGGTCGCTTAGCGATGAAATTGGATGGTAGTTATTTAGTGAATGAGCTGCTTAATCTAAAAAACTATGCACGAAATCCAGAAGACTTAATTCAAAATTGGGACATTGTAACAGGACCGGTAAGTGCTAGTAACCCTGAGGAATCCAACTATATCAATTACTATGATATTGTTGCCATTAATAACTCATCAGCGAATATTGAAGCTGCATGGGACTTTATTTCCTATATTACTGGTGATGATTATGCTCGTGTAAGGTCAAAAGTAATTACAGGTAATCTTCCATTAAGAACTGCGTTTTTGTCGAAAAAAGATGAACGCAATTATGATGCATTTTATAAAGTTCGTCCTTCCATTCAAGATATAAATGTTGACTATGAAAAAATTCCGCAAGTGTTCCAATATGAGTTTTACGATATGTTTCGCGCAGAGCTAAACAAGATAGTATCAGGCGAAGCCACGATTGCGGAGGCACTGTCTACCTTGCAAATTAAAGGGAATGAATTGTTGTCGCAACCTGTAATGACAGAGGAGGAAATAGAACAGTATTGGAACGAGAAAAACAGTTAAGGTGGCATATCTCTCGATATTTTGAAGGAGAAGCAATAGAAGAAGCAGTTAAATAATTCGTTTATATTAAAAAAATGAGAAAAAGCTCAGAAAATTTTTCTAAACTTGAAACCTTTTCCTTAACATCTACGTCATAGGAAAGTGTAGAAAATGATAGGGGTGTAAACTAAATGAACAAATGGTTAAAAACAAGCCTTGCTGTTTGTATCTCAGCAACGCTGCTTACAGGTTGTAGTATCGGCAAAAGTGAAAGCAAGAATGATAAACCAACAACTCTGAAAGTAATGTATTATGATGAATCTGGTTTTTATTCAGAATACGGCATGCTGTATAGTGCTTTGCATCCGAATGTAGATATTGAAATTGTTGCGACTAGCAATTTGTATCGCGATGTAACTGAAGATAAAACCTATGATGTCTTATTAAAAGAGCTTATCGAAAAGGAAAATCCTGATGTCTTAATGCTAGAGCCTACAGTGTTAACTACCTTGGGCGAAGAAGGTAAGCTGTATGATATTGAAAGCTTTGTTAATGAAGAAAAGTATAATGCGGCTGGTCTAGCTCCTGGTATTATTGATGCTATGAAGGCGTTAGGAAACGGTAAACTTTATGGATTGCCAACTAGCTTCTACAGTCAGGTGTTATATTACAACAAAGATTTGTTTGATAAGTATAATGTACCATACCCAACTGATCAAATGACTTGGGCTGAAGTGATTGAGCTTGCTAAAATGTTTCCAACAGAAGGCTCTCCAATGGAGCGTGTATATGGCTTGAAGCTTTCATGGAGCAAAGATTTGTATGAAATTGTTAACACATTAGCACAAGGCGATAACTTGCGTATGTTTGATCCTGATACATTACAGATGACGATCGACACGCCAGCATGGAGTGCATTAGTTGAAACTGCACAATCTGTTATGAAATCCAATGTTCTGTACTTTGAAAGCGATATGTATGAAAATGAGGATTATATGAATTATAACGGAGACTGGTATTCTCGTGATCCATTCTATGCAGGTCGTTTAGCAATGAGATTAGACGGCAATTATTTAATGAGTGAGCTTGAAAATCTGAAAAATTATGCGCAAAATCCAGAGAATTTAATTCAAAATTGGGATATTGTAACAGGACCAGTAAGCTCTAGCAATCCAGATGAGTCTAGCTATATTAACTATTATAATATTGTTGCGATTAATAACTCATCAGCGAATGTTGAAGCAGCATGGGACTTCATTTCCTACATCACTGGGGATGATTATGCTCGCGTGAAGTCTAAAGTAACTTACGGCAGTCTTCCATTAAGAACAGCATTCTTGCCGAAAAGCGATGAACGCAATTATGAGGCATTCTATAAAGTTCGTCCTTCATCTCAAGAGATGAGTATTGATTACAATAAAATTCCGCAAGTATTCCAATATGAGTTCTATGAAGTTATGCAAGCTGAGTTAAACAAAGTTAATTCAGGAGAAGCTACAATTGCAGAGGCATTGTCTACATTACAAATTAAAGGTAATGAATTGTTATCACAACCGATAATGTCCGGAGAAGAAATGGAAAATTATTGGAAGGAAAAATACGGTGAAGGCGGCGGTGTAATTATTGATTCCGTTGCTACTGAGAGCACTGATGAAGCAGTAGCTGAATAAAAAATATCGTATAGCTGCTGATTAAAAGAGCTAGCAGTGTGAATAATTTCATAACTGCTAGCTTATTTTTATATTATATTGATCAATTTCATTTCTCCTAGAATATAACTACAACGACTACTACTTTACGTCTTAGTAAATATGAAACGGTTAAGCATAGAATCTACTAAATATTCCTCTATTGTAAGTTAACAATAAATAAAGTAAAATCAGATCATACTGTAAAAAAGTTGGATATTGGATTACGACTTTCGTCTAGTTTAACTTACTACCTTGGGCGGTTACATCGGTTTATATCTTAAGGTAAATTTAAGATAACACGAGATTCAATCAGGGGGTCAAAGACAATATGGAGAAGGAAATATATATTCTGCTTACGAATACTGGAACACTGTTAGCACGTTCCATCCAATATTTTACTGGTGAAAAGTTTTGTCACGTCTCCATAGCCTTTGATAAAGAACTGAATGAAGTTTACAGCTTCGGTAGAAAGAATCAAAGTAATCCATGGATTGGTGGCTTTGTAAGAGAAGATGTACGTGGACCGATATTCCAGCATTCGCCATGTAAAATCTATAAATTAAAATTAGACGAGCAGGCATATAATTCTATTCGTGAACAAATTCAATATTTTATGAAGGAAAAGGATAAATATCGTTACAATTTTTTAGGTATAATTGCGGTGCTATTTGGTGTTCATTGGCAAAGAAAAAATTATTATTTTTGCTCGCAGTTCGTAAATACGTTGTTACAAAATGCTAATATATTTATTATCGACAAATATCCTGCGTTAACTACGCCCGCAGATTTTAAGGATGCAAGACTTGAGCTGCTTTATCAAGGAAGTTTGCCATCCTATATTGGTGCGTTATACCGAACACGACGCAGTAAACAATTTCGAACGGCTTAAGCATCCTTGCTGCAAGGGTGCTTTTTTAGTACATATATGAATTAATAAAAAGTTAATAATTTCCCCACTTTTTGTTAATGTTTTTTATTTACACTAATTAAGAAAGCTAAATAAAGGAGAGTTTTTGGTGAAAAAGTGGGCTTTTATATTTATTTTAGTAGCAGTTATCATTGTTGCAGGACAATTTTTACCACAAAAAGGAATAAGCATATCCTCTAGGAACATGGAAGATAACAAGGAAAACTATCAGTTAATTGAGTTTGATAAAAAGCAAGTCCATCGTGGTGAGCTAATTTTAGTTAATCGAGATAATCCTTTGTCTTCTGATGGTATTGCTGGTAAGCTTGTAACAATAAGTGCAGCAGAAGCAAATGAGGCAGGCTTTGCTTTAGAGAAAAATGAGATTACGTTAGCAGCAGAATTATTGAGGGCATTAAAGGTTATGCTTTCTGCCGCTCAAGAGGATGGGGTTAACGGCTTTCTGCTTACTAGCGGCTATCGCTCGTTAGAGCAGCAAGCAAAGCTATATGAGGAACAAGGCAGTGATTATGCTTTACCAGCGGGTTATAGTGAACATAATAGCGGATTAGCTGTTGATATAGGATCAATTTACGCTAAAATGGAAACGGCAGAGGAAGGAAAATGGTTGCGTGAACATGCGGCAGAGTACGGCTTTATTTTACGTTATCCGCCGGACAAGCAACATATTACTGGGATTCAATATGAGCCGTGGCATTTTCGTTATGTTGGTTTGCCTCATAGTATGATAATGATGGAAAATGATTGGGTGCTAGAGGAATACATTCAGTATATTGAAGAAAATCCGCATCTTAAGATAGATACTAAGGATGGAAAATTTTTAATCGATTATTATAATTCCGAAGAGGATGAATTTGTTAAGCTGCCTGCTGAACTTCAATATTCGATTTCCGGTGACAATAAAAAAGGGATTATCATAACAACTTGGAAACAATAAAACTGCTGATTAAAAACTTTCTCTACTGCTGACACTAAGCTGACAACATTACAATCTTTACTAATTGCGGCCAGTATGAGATTCTAATACTAGCTGAAATGAGGAGGACGAACGATGAAAAGTCAGTGGATGCTTATATTAGGCTTATTGTTTGCGTTGCTAATAGCGGTTTTTGCTGTATTCAATGTGAGAGCAGTAGAGGTAAATTATTTATTTGGTACTGCATCAATTCCACTTATTCTTGTCATTTTGTTTTCAACTTTGTTTGGCGGACTAGCCGTCGGCTTAATAGGGTTATTCCGTTTTATCGTGTTGCAGCGTAAAGTGAAACAGCTTGAAAAACAGCTCGCAGCGTCTCAAAGTGTACATACTGAGGAGAAAGAAGCGGATTACTTAGCTGACCAAGATGTAAATGAAACGGCTGAGAATAATATAGATACGGAAATGAAATAATATATTGTTAAATAACGATCCTCTTTCTCTTTATTACAAGAAATCAGTTGTAGTATAATTGGGACAAAGTTAACCTTAAAGGCAGGTGCCGCGGATGTCCAATGAACAAGAAAAAGAGCAAGCAGTGAAGCCATTGTCACAGGCAGAGCGTGCAAAGCAGCTTCTTGCTGCCCGCAAGCAGCAAAATTCGAAGTCAGGCGGAAAACAGCAGCTCTCTACAGCTACGAAAAAGCTAGTAAGTCAAAATACGAAAAGAGTTAATAACCAACGCAAGAAAATGGGTGTATAATCGTTCTCCATCAACTTGCTAAGAAAACGCCTGAAAAATTTTAATTTTGAGGCGTTTTTTCTTTATCATTTTGCGACAGGAAGGATTTACTTTATAGTTTTTCGTATGAATTTCAAAAAAGCCTGCATAATGTAAGTTAAACGATAATAAATTTACAGCGGAGGAAAGAGAATGCGAGCCGGTCAGTCACTAAAAGTATTTTTGTTAGCTGGTGTTAAGACGAGCCCGAGCGCATTTTATTCATTGGAGGAGCGCCTGCAGCAAATGCTAGCAGAAAAGGGTGTTACAGCAGATATTGAGCTATTATTTCCTTATGGAGAAATGGAAAGAAATCTCTTTCTACAGCTTGCTGAGGTTAGAGCGGATCTGTCCCGCTATATCATTCGCGGTGGAATCGGCGGCAGAAAGGTATGGAGAAAAATTCAAGAGCATGAACATAAGTCCAAGCTGCTTATGATTGGACATAGTGGTGGAGGAGTTGCCGCCTATCAAATTGCTCGTAAATTATATGAGGATAAAACACCAATTAATGCGAAGGTGATTCAGATTGGATCACCGAAAACACGTATCATTCCTGCATTAAAAGAAAAGGTAAGCTATATTTACGCGACAGATGAGGCAGGCAGATTTAAAGATCCGATTACTAAGCTTGGCAGTTGGGGAGGCTGGACGTTCCAACATCAGCATGTTCCTTTGCCGCGCTGGGACGCTCGTAAATATGCACCAGGACGAATTGTTGGAGTTAATACATTAGGTGGTCATAAAGATTATTTTAGACAATCGCCTCAATTTACAGATGAGTTAAGCTATTGTAACCTCGATAAAACAATTAGGTCAATTGAAGGCTGCCTGAACGAATGGCTATATGCTGATACAATGGAAGAAAGCAGCTTCAAGGAGGTTAGCTTAAATCAACTGTTGACGACCTAAGATAAGAAATTGACGAATAAACTTAGCGCTGGTGCATCATGATTGCTTACGAGCTAATCATTAATCACCATTTACCGCAGGACAAAACCCAATAGGTCTTGTGCAAATAGACTCAGCAATTTGCGGCATATCTTCGGCAAGATCTTGAAAATAACTGCTCATAATATGGTTAGAAGATACTGAACCATTACGAAATGAACGTTGAACCTCGCCCTTTACATGTAAATAAAAATAGGTTTCATCCGTTTGCGGTGAATGATATACAATGGTAGGCAATTGTGGCACAATATCATATTTGTTTTGGAAACGCCAATGAATTGGTACTGTATAATTATATGTTCTGACAAAGGTTGGGTCACCAACTCTTGGGGCGCCAAAGGTGTACACAATTACTTTGCGAAATGGCGAATTAACTGCGATATCCAGTGCTGCCAGCGTTGCAAGTGCACCTCCCAAGCTATGCCCCGTAATGTAGAGTGGCTTTTCATAGTCACAATAACTTAATAGCTCTAATATTTGCTGACGCAGTGCATAATAGATGTCGGAAAAACCTTTATGGGTTTGACCGGCATTTTTTAATGGCAAATATTCGGTTTGTTGGGCAATAAAATCATAAACCCAATCAATTGATGTACTGCTGCCGCGAAAAGCGAGAATCGTATTATGCTCAGAAGTTAAGACAAAACCGTAACGATCATTCTCAATACCAAGCTCAGAGGTAATAATCGAGCCAACTAGCTCATAATGATCAGGTTTAATAAATGCTCCTGATTCTTTATTGGCAAACTGAACATAGGTCTGACTGCAAATGGCAGCTAGAAACAAAGCAGTTTCATAATTAGGCTCAGCAAGAGCGTGTTTATGATAGGTCATAGCCATTCCTCCATTCGAAAAGAGGTAAGTAGACTATATACTATGAAAGCAGAATGCAATAGGTACCAGCACATTTTTAAAAATGTAAGCGTGGACAAGAAATTTTGTTTATGACTATAATGTAGGAAACAGGTCAAATGACTAGGAGGAAATGGAATGGCATTAAAGGTTGGTTTAATTGGCACAGGTTGGTTCGGTGAAATGCATGCAAAGCTGCTAGCAGCGCAAGAGGATGTGGTAGTTGCAGCAATAACAGGCAGTTCGCAGACCAAAGCAGAACAGTTTGCTGCCAAGTTTTCAGATGCTAAAGGATATGGTGACGTTGAGCAAATGCTCGATAAGCATTCACTTGATGCAGTTTATATTTGCACACCTCCTTTTGCACATGGCAATTTTGAACAGCAATGTATCGAAAGAGGCATTCCTTTTCTTGTAGAAAAGCCGTTATCTTGTGAAGCAGATTTGCCTCAGCAGTTGCTTACACAAATTGAAGCAAAGGGCTTAATTACAGCAGTAGGTTATCATTTTAGATATATGGATGGTACAGATAAAGCCAAGCAGCTATTAGCAGATCGGCAGTTGGCGCTAGCTTTAGGCTATTGGATGGGTGGTGCACCAGGAGGTACTTGGTGGCGCAGACAAGAACGATCAGGCGGTCAGTTTGTCGAGCAGACAACGCATATTGTTGATTTATTGCGTTATCTTGCTGGTGAGGTTGTTGAGGTATATGCTGCAGCTTCAGAAGGGATATTATCCTCGCAGGACGCTAATGCTAATGTCGCAGATGCTGCTACGGTAACTTTAAAATTGGCAAATGGGAAAATTGCTACGATTAGCAATACATGTATATTGCCTGCAGGAGATAAAGTAGGATTGCACTTCTATACTGATGCAGGCAGACTGGAAGTTGGTTACAGCGGGGTAAAAGACTACACATCAGAGCAAACGATACAATATTTTAATAAAAGCAATCCGTACGAGAAGCAAATGAAAGCATTTCTTCATGCTGTTCGTACAGGCGATACATCTCATATTCGCTCTAATTATAAGGATGCTTATGAAACGCACCGTGTAACGATGGCAGCATTACAATCAGTTGCATCTGGACAAGCAGTTAAGCTTTAAGAAAATGAAAGATTAAAAAAGCCTTAGTCGCAATATGATTTAACTTCTTGATGAAGCTGTTGCGGCTAAGGCTTTATTTTCGTTTACGGGGCGGTAATTCTAAAGCGGTTAATTTGTCTTGATTAGTCGCAGGAAGCGTTGCTTGTTCTGCTTGTTGCTTTAATTTTTTAGCGTTCCTTTTATTGCGTTCTTTTCTTGAAGGCAGTTGTTGATGGATTTGCTCTGTTTCAGGCTTTGTTAGAATAAGATCGTTAAGCTTTTCTTTTGGCAAGTTTTTACGCTTGGTCAAAATGTCTCCTGTCCATCCTTTGCGCCAAAATAGAAAGTAAATTAGCGCGGTAATGAGCAGAATAACGCCAATCATATAAATAAAACCTAACGGACTATCTTTAAACGGCAAGTGTATGAAATTCGTGCCCCATATCGCTCCTATAATGGATGCTGGCAAGCAAATTGCAGTAAATAGTGTCAGTGTACGAATAATCTCATTTCCGCGAAAACTGGATAGAGCATCATCAACCGAAATTAAGGTATCAATTTCAAGCGCATAGTGCTTGAGCAGTACGTCTAGCCGTTGAAAACGATATTGTACTCGTTGATAACCGTCACTTGCAGTTAGCTGTTCAAGAAATGCTTCCTTTGCTAATCCCTCTAATTCTCGAATTGGCAAATACATATGATTATAATGAAGCAGCTCATAGCGGCGTTCAATAATTGTATCAAGTAAATCTTTATGATTTTTTTCCTTCATATCTCGTTCTAGTTTGCCAAGTCGTTTCTCTAACCTATCTAATCCGATATGTAAATGATCTAGCAACGCTCCCAGCATGATAAAGAATGCTTCCGGTGCATTTTTACATTGGTGATATTGCTCTTGCATATCAAGATGCTGCAGTCTAAGCGTTATCCGAATGTCACGCTGCATCGTTATAAGCTTAGTGCTTGATAACCAAAAATGAAGCGGCGCAACATCCTCTTCTTGATTAGAAAGCTGCAGCAATATTGTTCCTTGAACAACAGGACCGTATTGCTCAACTTTTTGAATTAATAAATTGTTGCTTATTCTTTCATAGCTATCATTTATCCAAGCAGCGGCTTCAGGAAATGCTTGGAGCAGCTCGCGTTTTTCTGCAACATAGCTGTCATTTATTTGTAAGCGGGTTTTTTCGCTAATGTGCTGATGATATGAAGGGGTAATTGGAGTATGCTTGAGCTGCAAATTATGCCATTCCCAGCCCGCTATTTGTACTAGATTTCGTTGGATCAACTGATTTGCAGCCTCCCTTGCATGTCAAAATAATCTCTACTATCCATCATAGCGCATCCATTATCGCCATACAACCGCTAACCTGTAAATTAAACAATATTAGATCTTATTTGTAATAAATCGACATTGTTCACGACAATATAATGATTGATTGCCTTAGGAATAGGGAATACCAACATAGAAGGTAAAATGCGATAAGTTCATTGGAGGTTACGATGATTACAAAAGTATTATTGTTTAATACGGAGCATGAAGCAGCCGAGGCACTCAAAAAACTGCAAAACAGCGGCATTCCAGCAAGCTCACTTTCTGTGCTTGTTTCTAATGTCGAGCATAGCAGATTGTTAAATGCAGAGACGGATATTCATATTGATTTATTTTCTGAAATCACAAGTGAAAATCGACGAGATGTTGGTCGCGGCGCAGCAGACGAGTCTTCTCATCATGAAGGAGACCTTAGCGGACTAGCTGTTCCAATCTATGCTCAGCAACCTTCTATGCAAGTTCCGTTTTTAGGATTCACAGGAATTAAAAACGGCTTTGAGCAGCATGAGCAAGGAATTCCTTCACTGCTTTCATATGGCATATCAAAGGAAAATGCTGAGCGTTGTTTGCATGCGCTGCGAGCAGGACAATGTATCGTGTGCATCTCTGAGAGCTCCTCCTCACAGGAGGCTTACGATAACGCTTCCCTGTATAGCGGATTAGCATTGGGCGGGTTAGTGGAAGAGTCTAGTTTGCCAGATGTCGGAGCAGCCGAAGTTTTAGACAACACATAATCGGCAGCGAAGATAATCAACTCATTGGCAGCGATAAAGTTTTACGAAAAATAAGCCTTCATCTTTAAATGGCGACTACCGTTTAATAGATGAAGGCTGTTGTTATATTTTGGAAATGATTATGTTCTTGATAACGATAAAATTTGCGCAAGCTTTTGAAAATGCCCTGATCCATGAATCGCTTCTGCGACCATTTGAGCACCAAGCATACATGACACAACTCCATTTCCACCATAGCCAAGTACATAATATTGATTAGGATCGAGAGGATGAGCGCCAACATACGGCAAACCGTCTTTAGTTTCAATAAAGGCTGCATTCCATTGATAAGCCAGTTGCGGTTTCAATTGAGGAAAAAGCTCTGTTAAATATGCCAATAATCGCTCGCTATGTTGATTGATTGAAACTTGATCATAATTAACCGTATCAGTAGGCTCGTCTAATCCGCCAAGCATAATACGGTTGTCAGCTGTAAGTCGCAAATAAAAATATGGTCGGGCTGTTTCCCAAATCATCATTCGCTCATACCAAAAATCTACATTTACAATAGGCTCTGTTACAATGACATAGGAGCGATTAAGCCTTAACTTTAGCTGTAATTGCTGTAATTGTTGGTATTGGTAGCCGATTGCATGCACGATACTTGCCGCGTCTACTTCGATCCCGTTAATACTTGCTTTGTAACGTCCGTTATTTTGCTTTGAGATCTTTGTTACAGCAGAATGTTCGTAAAGCTTTCCACCATGCTTAGTAATATATTGCGCGAGCCTTAACACGAATAAATGCGGATTAATTTCTGCATCTTGATGCGTAACAAGCGCACTGCTTCGAGTGAAAGGGAAATGCTGAGCAATATGTTCGCTGTTCCATAGCTCACACGGTAAGCCAATACTGGATAATGCTTCGTATTCCCGTTGCAGCTTCAAATGATGCTGCTTGTTGGAGCATAGCTGGATGCTGCTGCGTTCCGCATATTGTATCTTTCCCACTTCGAGCTCCAGTGTTGGAATCAGTTTTTTCAATAGCTGTAAAGCATCATAGCAGCAGCGGTAATAATAATCAGCATTTTCTTTGCCAATTTGCTGGCGAAGCTCATGCAGCATAATATCATTGCAGTATTGCAGCAGACCTGTACTGGCACTAATGCTGCCCCCAGCAATTTCATCTCCTTCAACCAATATAAAATCAATATTGTGCTGCAAAAGTAAAAATGCGGTTAGCAGACCAGATATTCCGCCGCCGATAATAAGCACCTCGGTAGCTAACGATTGCTGCAAAGACGGCCATTCTGTTTGTTTACTTGCAAATAAACTCCAATAGTTAGCCCCCTTATGAAGGTTTTTCATCTTTTCGCTTCACCTCACCGCTAGTATGTCCATTAAGACAATGTTTCTAATACTTGTTTGCGGTAAGAGCTTGGAGATTGTCGATATGCTTTACGAAACTGCTTAGAAAAGTATAGAGCATCCTGTATTCCAACAGATGCTGCCACCTGTTCAATCGTTAAATCTGGTCGTTCACGCAATAAGTGTCTTGCGTGATCTAATCGCAAATTAAGCAAAAATGTGCTAGGTGGCATACCGACATGGCGTTTAAATATTCGCGATAAGTAGGCACGATTATAACCAAACGCTTCTGCCATATTGGCAATGCTAATTGGGTGTGTATACTGTGAGCTTAAATAGTGAACCATTTGTTTATGAAGTTTATGCTCAGCATTAGCATGCGTGGGCGGCAGACTTGCTTGCGGGAATTGTTGTTTACCGTAATGAGACATAATAATTTGTAGCCAGCCAGCAGCTTGCATTGCACTTGTTGCATGCCCTTCGCGAAATGCTTCCAAAATGTTACGATAGTACTTAGCCGTTTTTTTGAAATTCGGCAAAGAGATGACTTCACATGTATGATGAAAACCAGCCAGTTGCACCAGCTCATCTGCACCTTCTCCAGTAAAGGCTACCCAGCGATAACGCCAAGGATTATGTGCTGATGATTCATAAGAAATTAACTGGTCAGGTCTGATAAGAAAAGTATCTCCTGCTTTTAGTTTGTAATGCTGCTGCTCTGTAGTAAAAGAGCCTTCGCCGTCGAGTACGATATGCATTAAGTAAAAACTATAGACTTTAGGTCCAAGCCGGTGATTAGGACTTGTTTGACTTTCACCAGCAAATAAAACATGCAATCCTGTAATATTGCGATCATCTGTCATTGGACTTGAAGCTACAAGATACGTTTCAGGCTTACGTTTGTGTGTTGAATTTGGCTGATGTTCTCCATCCTGCATAAATGAGGTATGAAACATAATTTATCCTCCTGCAGCTATATGAACGAATTATTTATTTTTTGCATGTGAAATCATCTTTTTCCAGCAAAAATAGCTGCTTTCTCTCCATTTTAATCTATATAGGAAGGAAAGCAAAGTCACATTAATCCATATATATTTCACTTACCACCATTCAGTTGAAAGCGGATAAGGTTTATACTAAAGAGCAAGATCAATATTTAATTTGATGTAAAGGATGGATATTTATATGGCAAATATTCAAGAATTGAAAAAAGAATTCGTAGAACGATATGGTAACTCTGAACATAAAATTTATGTTTTTCATGCACCAGGACGTGTAAACTTGATTGGTGAACATACAGATTATAACGGCGGTTATGTATTTCCTGCTGCTTTAACCTTTGGTACTACTTTGCTAATTCGCAAACGCGACGATAAAGGTCTTGGACTTGCTTCAACAAACTTCCCAACTACAAAAGTATTAAGCGTAGAAAAAGTTGTTTATGATGAAGCAGACGATTGGATGAACTATCCAAAAGGCTGTGTTAATGAGATTTTACGTACAGGTGCAGTTTTCAAACATGGCTATGATTTGTTGTTCCATGGCGAAATTCCAAATGGTGCTGGCTTGTCCTCCTCTGCATCAATTGAAGTTGTAACGCTATATGCTTTATTAACATTAGAAGAAAAACCGATTGATACTGTGAAAATTTCACTAATGGCACAACGCTCTGAAAATGAGTTTAACGGTGTGAAATGCGGAATTATGGACCAATTTGCTGTAGCAAACGGTAAAAAGGATCACGCTATTTTGCTAATGTGCGATACATTAGAATATGAACTTGTACCATTTAACTCGGGTAATTATAAACTTGTTATTGGTAACACGAACAAACGCCGCGGCCTAGTCGATTCCGCATACAATGAACGTCGTGCCCAATGTGAGCAAGCTGTTGTTGATTTGCAAGCTGCTCATCCAGAGCTAACTTTGCTTGGTCAACTATCACTTGAGCAATTTAATGCGTCCAAGCATTTAATTAAAGACGAAGTTGTTCTAAAACGTGCACAGCATGTTATTGAAGAAATCGATCGCGTACTTAAATCAATCGAAGCGCTTAAAGCAAATGATCTTGTTGCTTTCGGTCAATTAATGAACGGTTCTCATGATTCTTTACGTGACCTTTATGAAGTAACAGGACCGGAGCTGGATGCGTTGGTTGATGCTGCTCGCAAAGTGCCAGGCGTACTAGGAGCACGTATGACTGGTGCAGGCTTTGGCGGTTGTACCGTATCGCTTGTGCATGAAGATTCCATTGAGTTATTTAAAGAGCAAGTAGGTAAGGAATATACAGAAAAAACAGGTCTAGTTGCTGATTTCTACGTATGCACTATCGGTAATGGCGTAGAGCAACTTGAAGCTTAGGAGATAAAAAGGCTAATTTCAAATAAACGAAAATAACAACTCGCAATGAGCTGTCCTTTAGGGAGTGCAGACAAGCATATGAACTTTTGGACAGCTCAGCATATAAAAGATTGGAAGGATGATTTATAATGGCAGTTCTAGTAACTGGAGGAGCTGGATATATCGGTTCTCATACTGTAGCAGCACTACATGAACGCGGAGAGGAAATTGTTGTTCTAGATAATTTGCAACAAGGTCACAAAGAGGCTTTGCTTGGCGGTAAACTTTATGTAGGTGATTTGCGTGATGGCGTAACGCTGGATAAGCTTTTTAGCGAAAATGAAATTGACGCAGTTATTCATTTTGCAGCCAATTCCCTTGTTGGTGAAAGTATGAAAGATCCAGGCAAATACTATCATAACAATGTGTACGGTACACTTTGCTTGCTTGAAAAAATGAATCAGTACGGCGTTAAAAAAATTGTCTTTTCATCAACAGCAGCAACATATGGCGAACCTGAAAATGTACCTATTGACGAATATGATCGCACAATGCCAACAAATGCATATGGTGAAACAAAACTCGCAATGGAAAAAATGATGAAATGGTTCGATGTTGCCCACGGTGTAAAATATATTTCACTGCGTTATTTCAATGCAGCTGGTGCACACGCAAGCGGCAAAATTGGGGAAGCGCATGATCCAGAAACACATCTAATCCCAATCGTATTGGAAGCAGCACTTGGCAAACGTCCGCATATTTCAGTGTTCGGCGATGATTATCCAACTGAGGACGGTACTTGTATCCGTGACTACATCCATGTAAGCGATCTTGCAGATGCGCATATTCTTGCAGTTGAAGCATTGCGTAAAGGCTCTGACAGCGCAGTATATAACTTAGGAAGCAGCAATGGCTTCTCTGTTAAACAAGTTATCGATATTGCTCGTGAAGTAACAGGCCGTGAAATTCCAGTTGTCATGGAAAAACGTCGTGCAGGCGACCCTGCAGTGTTAATTGCATCCTCAAAACGTGCACGCGAGGAACTTGGTTGGAATCCAACTCGCAGTAATTTGAAGGATATTATTGCTAGTGCTTGGAGCTGGCATCTTAACAATCCAAACGGTTACAACAAGTAAGACTTTAATGTGTGGAAGGAGTGTAAAGAATGACAGCACAAGTTACAGCAGAACAAGCTCAGTTGCAAATCGCACGTCTCGTGCAGTTTGCACTGCAACAAGAGTTAATTGAAGAGCAAGACCAAAACTATGCTACCAATGCATTACTGGACTTATTTCGTTTTGATGAGCCATACGAAGGTGAAGTGCCGCAAGAGACACTAAGCTCACCGATTGAGCCGCTAGAAAAGCTTCTTGATTATGGCTACAGCATCGGTTTAATTCCAGAAAATACATTAACATATCGTGATTTGCTAGATGCAAAAGTAATGGGAGTATTTGTACCGCGTCCATCTGATTTTATCCGCAAATTTAATCAGCTTGCTGAAGAGCGCGGTGTTGAAGCTGCTACAACGATGTTTTATAAGTTAAGCATCGACAGCAACTATATCCGCATGGATCGCATTTCAAAAAATCCGAACTGGTTACATCCTACAGAATATGGTGATTTGCAAATTACCGTCAATCTGTCTAAGCCAGAAAAAGATCCAAAAGAAATTGCTTTGCTAAAAACATTGCCGCCAGCGAAATATCCAAAATGTTTGCTTTGTGCAGAAAACATTAACTATGCTGGCCGTGTTAATCATCCGGCACGTCAAAACTTAAGAACCGTACCGTTAATGCTGCAAGGTGAAGAATGGCATTTGCAATATTCACCATATGTTTATTACAACGAGCATAGCATCGTGTTTAAAGGCAAGCATGAGCCGATGGCAGTAACGCATAGCTCGATGGCTAGATTGCTTGATTTCGTTGAGCAATTCCCACATTACTTTATTGGTTCTAATGCTGATTTGCCGATTGTCGGCGGATCAATTCTAACACATGATCATTTCCAAGCTGGTAAGCATGTGTTTCCAATGGAAACAGCACCAATTGAAGCAAGCTTTCGTTCAGAGCAGTTTGCTGATGTAGAGCTTGGCATTGTTAAATGGCCGATGTCTGTCATTCGCTTGCAGGGAAAAAATAAGGATTCTGTGAAAGCTCTTGCTGCAAAAATTCTTGATGAGTGGAGAGAATATAGCGATCCTGAGGCAGATATTATTGCTTATTCTACGGCAGCCGATGGTAGTAAAACGCCTCATAATACAATTACGCCAATTGCTCGCTTATTGGCTGACGGACGTTTTGAGCTTGATCTTGTGTTACGTAATAACCGCACAAGCGAGGAGCATCCAGACGGTATTTTCCATCCGCATAAAAACTTGCATCATATTAAAAAGGAAAATATTGGATTGATTGAGGTAATGGGCTTAGCTGTATTGCCAGGACGACTTAAAGATGAGCTTGCTGCGATTGCAGCTATTCTTAGCGGCAATGATCAATCTGCGCTTGAGGCAACGGCAGCATCTGAGCATGTCCTTAATAAGCATTATGAATGGATTAAAGAACTTGCTGCTGAACATGGATTGTCCTTATCGGCAAAAGAAGCGCAAGCTTTAGTAGAGCGTGAAGTCGGTAATAAGTTTTTAGCAGTTCTTCATGATGCAGGTGTTTATAAACGTACAAATCATGGTCAAGAGGCATTTAAACGCTTCATTGCATCATTAAACTTCAGCGAATAGTAATAATACAAATGAATAATTGAAAAAAATTCCTATTTGATAGAAACAAATGGGAATTTTTTGTTGTAATTTGCTAAAGAGTATGGTATTTTTTATGTAATTATGAAACTTTCATATGTTACTAAATATCATATGCTGGAGGGTTGATTATGTCTGAAAAAATGCTTCCACTTGAGGAGTTCTTAAAATTAACTCCTGATGAACAAGTGGAAAATTTGAAAAGATGGAAAATGACATATACCTTGAAAGACATAAGAGAGGCTTGGAATTTTAAACACTCTGCACAATATTACATGCTTTTAAAAAAGCTAAGAATTTATGAAAGAGTCGTTAATAAATCTGACAAGTTTTACCCGCATGCAGATTCACAACGACTAGGCGTTGACGGAGTTTGGAGATCATTTAATGATTCAAGTGTAACAACAGATCAGTTTCATATTAATTTAAACACAAATATTTCAGGTGTAGAACTAGCTGAAAAATTAGAACGCATCGCCTATTTCCTTAAAGGCGAATCAAAAAATGTTCATGTAAAGCTAGCAATTACACTGCATGACACCGAGAAAAAACAGACATCATAGAATGCTATAATATAAATTATATTTGTGTACTTGGACAAAAGACAAAACAAAAAGGAGCTGTTAAAGATCAGTCCATACTACTGATTTTTAACAGCTCTTTTTTATAAAATAATGGAATTCATATTTACAAGCGTAAGCTAGCTACGCAACTTGCCAAGCTCGGAAACGAGTGCTTCAACCTCACTAATACTAAACTTATCTTTAGAAACTACTACCTCATAAATATCCTTAATATCCTCATAATTTGCTAAGTTAAAGCTAGAGGACTGCATTGCAGCAGCTGTGGCCATTTTTAGTTTTGCTTTAATCGTATCGATCATATATACCATGTTGTCTACTGTTGCTTGCTCTAAATCTACCATGCTATCTCTCCTAACCTTTTAAATGGGCTTTTCGTCATTGTACCATGAAATGAATAGTTAAACGAATAAATTGAAGTGATTATTAAAATCAGCTACAATAACTTAGTATCATATTTATTCGTAGCATGAATGAATTAGAAGGGAAATTGAAAATAATATGCTTGAGCATGCAAATCATTTGTCGTTGCGCAAGTCAATAATGAATGAGACTAATTTGCAAAGCCTTCGTTATTTTTTACGAGAGATTCATCTGCAATGTCCTTTGCCTGAGGATATTGTGTTTATTTGTATAGGAACGGATCAATCAACAGGTGATTCATTCGGGCCATTAGTAGGCAGTCAATTGCAGCGATTTGGCTTTCCTCACGTTATCGGGACGCTTGCTTATCCTTGCGATGCTGATACCGTGCAGCAAGAGATTAAAGCGTTGCAGGCGCTAAACAAACTAATCATCGCCATTGATGCTAGTTTAGGTAGTATTGCTCAGGTTGGCAGCTTTTTATGCAGCAATGAGCCGTTAAAGCCTGGTTCGGCTTTAGGTAAAAAACTTACTGCGATTGGCGATTATAGTATACGTGCAGTTGTAAATATTACAGGACCTAAGGCGTATTGGAAGCTGCAATCAACCTCATTATTTCATGTAATGGAGCTTGCTAATGAGCTGTCATCACAGATTTCAAAAGTATGGAATATGAGCAAGGAGTGTTCACTATATGATTCTTACATTAAGCAATAAAAGCTGCTCACTTCGCGAAGAAGTGACCTTGAATTATTATGATTCTGCACCTTCAACCAATGATACAGAAACAAGCAAGCCCGTTGTTTTGCTGTTGCATGGCTATTGTGGCAGCTCTGCATACTTTAGCAAGCTTGCTCCATTATTAGCTGACCATTATCGTCTGCTTATTCCGGATTTGCCTGGTCATGGCAAGTCACAGTCACTTCAGCAAGAAACATATCGCTTAGAGGAGATAGCAAGTTTATTATTAAGCTGGTTAGAGGGGATTGGCATCAAAGGAGCATATATTTTTGGTCATTCCTTAGGAGGCTATATTACGCTGGCAATGGCTGAGCAAAAGCCTGAATTGCTAAAAGGCTTCGGTCTGCTGCATTCTACCGCCCTGCCTGATTCTGAACAAGCAAAGCAAAATCGTGAGCAGGCGATTATTAAAGTACAGGAGCAGGGTGTAGGTGCTTTTGTAGACGGTCTTGTGCCAAAACTATTTTCCGCTGAGCATCCAGAGTATGAGCAATTGCTGCGTTATGGGCTAGAGATTGGTTATCAGACAAAGCCTGAGGGAGTAGCCGGCTTTGCTAGAGGTATGAAGGAACGTCCTAATCGAGCTGCAGTTATTGAGCAAAGTCAATTGCCAGTTCTGTTAATCGCAGGAGCAAGGGATGGCATTGTGTCTCCAGAAGGCACCTTCACAGGCAGCAATGAAGTCACTAGCTGTAAAATTATTGATGAAGCGGGGCATATGGGGATGCTTGAAGCGCCTGAGCAAATGGCGGAGCTTTTACTGCACTTTATCAATAGCGCTGAACAAGTAAGATAGCGGGGGCGACTGAACTATGACAGAGCAAAGCAAACAAGCGCAAGAATTGCAATTGCATGAAGAGCTCTCTAAGCTGATTAGCAGTGATGCGTTATATCAGGCAGTGTTAAGTTCACCTAAGCTTAGCACAGCAGCACAAAAGGTGGTTGTCCGCCCTGTTCAATTAAAAAGTGGGTTATTCTATCAGTTTGAAACATATTATAAAAATAAAGTGTTACATGAAAATGTAGCAGGCGCTCAAACGGTGGATAAGCTTGTCCAATTGATTGCTGGCGAATATAAGCAAACACTTATAAAAGCGCAAGGTTATCAGCTTCATATCCTTTCCAGTAAAAAAGGAAAATTAACGCTGAATCGCAAGCAAGTAGAAGCAATGGTTGGAGAAGCAAAGCCGCGGAGTCATAATCGCCAGAAACGCAGAGTGCTGGAAGAAGGAAAACCGGTTGCATTTTTAGTGGAACTTGGGATCATGACCCCTGAAGGTCGTGTGCATGCAAAAAAAACGGATAAGTTTAAGCAAATTAATCGTTTCTTAGAAATGGTGGAGGATGTAATTGAGCATCTGCCAACGGGAAAACGTTTAAAAATTATTGATTTTGGTTGCGGCAAGTCGTACCTAACCTTTGCTCTATACCATTATTTATGCATAGAGCAGCAACGGGAGTTAGACATTATCGGTCTCGATCTTAAAGAGGATGTTATTGTTTTTTGTAATGAGTTGGCACAAAAATTGCAATATGAGCATTTGCGTTTTGCTGTCGGCGATATTGCTGAGTTTAATGAATTAAATGAGGTTGATATGGTCGTAACGCTGCATGCCTGTGATACTGCTACTGATGCTGCACTTAGCAAGGCAGTTCATTGGGGAGCTTCTGTCATTATGTCAGTACCATGCTGTCAGCATGAGCTGTTTCCGCAAGTGAAAAGTGAGCTAATGGCACCGATTTTGCAGCATGGCTTACTGAAAGAACGCTTTTCTGCACTAGCTACAGATGGGATGCGGGCGCATTTATTAGAAACGATCGGATATAAAGTAAATATGCTGGAGTTCATTGATGCCGAGCATACACCTAAAAATATAATGATTCGTGCTGTAAAACCTGATAAACTTCAATTTAATAACAAAAAATGGGAACAATATTTGGCTTTTAAGCAACTACTGGGGACGAAACATACATTAGAAAAGCTACTATCGGATTTGCTGATAAATGTTGATTAAATACCATTTTAATTTTAATATTAGTAATTGTAGATTTATGGACAATTTGCTATAGTAAACAGTGATAGAAACATGAATGGGTGGGTAGCATGGGAATATCAATGGTAATTGATTTTAGTATCTTTTTAGTGTTGCTAGGGACATTGTTATTCTTGATTTATACAAAAGCAATCTCGCATCTCAGTCGAGTATATATGTCGCTTCATCTAGCATTCATGTTTTGGGCACTGCTACAATTCGCTGCTAGTACGACAACAATAATGGATTATCGGTTTTTATTCATTAAGCTTTCCTACGTCGTACTAACAGCTTTAGGAATTGGTGCTGTAGTATTTACACTTTTCATTACAAACCGAAGTTCCTTTCTTAAAAGTAAAACCTTCAAACTTTTTCTTCTCCCAACAGTTGCCGCAGTAATTTTCGTAATGTGGAATCCGAATCACTTATTCCTAACGATAAACAATGATTTACAATCAGAAAAACAGTTTGTATATGGACAATATTTTGGAGCTGTCATTACGCTGCTATTACTGCATATTGCATGTGCAATTTTTTTGCTTATACGTTATTATATCAAATCTAAATCTGAAAGCATGGCGCGACATGTTTGCCGCTTTGCGATGAATGGCATAGGTCTTGTGCTTTTATTTGGGTGTTTTGATTTGATCATAAATATTATTTATATTGATTGGAATGAAAGATACTTCCCGTTGTTATCAATTGGCATGTTGTGTACTGCGGTTTATATGTCAATTAACATAAATCGGATAAATGTACTCGATATAATAAGTATTGCACAGAGAGATGTGTTAAACACAATTTCAATAGGGATTTTGATTTTGGATCGTGATTTCCACATTGTAGAAAAGAATGAGCTAGTTGATCAATTTCTTACTTTAGAGATCGGTGAGCGTATTGATGTACGTAAAATAAAGCAACAGCTTCCCCAATCTACTTGGCTTGCTATTGAAAATAAGCTGATGGAGTTCGAAAAGAATCCGCTTGTTAAGCTAGAAATTAAATGGTCAACAAACGATAATCAAGCTAGACATTTGCATATTCAATCTTATCCAATAATGAATAAGCAGCAAAAGCTTAAAGGTTATATGTTTACCATACAAGATATTACAGAATTTAAAAATTTAACTGAAAGCTTGAAGCGACAAAATGAGCTATTGCAGCTGCGAAATCATGAATTAATCCAAACACAAGAAGAATTATATGAAGCAAATCAAAAATTAGAAAACATGGCTATTACGGATGCGCTAACGGAATGTTATAATCGTAGATATCTCATGCAATTTTTAGAGAAAGAGCTTGTCAAAAATATTGTAGAGAAGATACCATTTACAATAATTATTTTTGATTTAGATTACTTCAAGCTTATTAATGATGCGTATGGTCATCTGAATGGCGATACTGTTTTAGTGCATACAGCGAAAAAGGTTAAAAGTCTTTTGAGCAGTCGTGATAGGCTGGCTAGATATGGCGGAGAAGAGTTTCTTGTATATTTACCAGAATTATCAATTGTTGACGCTCAGCGTAAAGCAGAAGAAATTAAAAATGAAATTGAAAACAATCAAATTTGGTTGGAAGATGTTGCAGATAATATTTCAGTGACTATCAGTGTAGGGATTGTAACGATCGATAACTATGAGCAATTTAAAATTACAGATTCGAAAGTGTTTTTACAGGAAGTTATGAGTTTGGCTGATGCAGCGCTGTATGAGGCAAAATATAACGGACGTAACTTAATTGTCAATCGTAGTTCTGCTATTAGTTAAAGGTCGCTGCACTTGAAAGTTGTGCTGCGACCTTTCGCTAGTGATTGGCAAGAAATAAAAGGAAGCAGGTTGTACGATGAAAAAAATTCATATTAATTCAGTAAAGTCAGGCGATGTTGTTGCTAAGCCGGTCTATCAAGAAAATGGGAATATCCTGCTTGGGGTTGGCATGACGTTGACTGATCGGTATATTGAACGACTCCGCAGCATGGGGATTGATTATTTGTTCGTTGAGGATTCACTTACACAGGACATCGTTCCTGAAGAAGTAATCTCTGATAAAACTCGTAATAAAGCAGTAAAAGAAATTATGGATACGATGAATGCTTTTCGTTCCAATGATTTAAGTAAAGGCAAAGTCATAGCGCCCAATATCGGGAAAACATTTAGAGATATATTTGGCAGTATTATGACAGAACTTTCAACACGTGATGATATTATTGATAATCTTTCAACTATTCATTCAACGGATACATATTTATTTCATCACTCTGTCAACGTAGCAGTTATTTCAGGAATTATTGGCATTGCAATGGGATTTAACCGCACGCAGCTTGAGGAACTTGGTATAGGTGCGTTGTTGTTTGATATTGGAATGACCAAGATGCCAGATAAATTGTTGAAGCAACCTGAAAAGTTAACAAAGGAAGAACGTGCGTTGCTTGAAACTCATCCTCGTGAAGGATTTGAAATTTTACGCAAATATCACGATATTTCTCTTTTGTCCGCACATTGTGCCTTGCAGCATCATGAGCGCTTTGACGGTTCAGGTTATCCTCGTGGCTTAAAGGGCAACGATATTCATTTGTATGCACAAATTGTAGGGCTTGCTGATATGTATGACGCACTCATATCACCTCGACCGTATCGTAAACGCTACAAAATTAGTGAAGCAATCGAGTTTCTGTTTGCCGCTGGGGGAACCTATTTCGATCATAAATTGATTAAGCTCTTTTGTAGTCATATTTCAATTTACCCAGTCAGTACGATGTTGCTGCTTAATACAGGACAGACGGTAGTTGTTGTAGCAAACAGTAATTTGGCATTGCATCGACCAATTGTAAGGGTCGTTATGGAGGCTGATGGCAGTATTCCTAAAGAGCCTTATGAGTATGATCTGAAAAATGAGCTGCATTTAACGATTGTTAAAGAGTTGTAGAATGCTAAAACATTGTATGGATAAGCGTTACTGTTGCAATTAGCTTAGTATGCAAGCTGCAAGTGAAAGAAAAACTAGCCCTGGAAAGCGAAGCATGATACTTTTAAACCAACTGCTTACCTTAATCAAATTTAAGCAGTTGATTTAAGCCGTGTCAGAAAGGGCTAGTAATTCCGCAGCGATGTAAGTGCGAATTTTAGCTTTAGTAACGTTGTAATACAAGGGATGTTCAGAAATCATCAGCTTATAGCTGACAATCTGAACATCCCCATCTTTTTTTATAAGGATTGTTAAGGTACAATGTACTTTAGACTTTAGCATGTCTGGAGTAAAGGAGACTTGGCTAATGGATGAATTTGCTCGAATTCGCTATTGGACGGAGCATGGACAAGCAAGCAGCTTACTAGATGCAAGAGGAGTAAGACTATCCATTGGTGATGATGCAGCAATCGTTGCATATACAAATGATGAGCAAAACAGTAAAGCTTATGATTGGCTTTATACTGTTGATACAATGGTAGAAGATGTTCATTTTAATTCTCAAACGATGACATTAGAAAAAATTGGTTATAAAGCACTAGCTAGTAATATATCAGACATTGCGGCAATGGGAGGGATTCCATTGCATGCAGTAATTGCTATTAGTATTCCTAAACGATATAGCCCAGAGCAAATTAAGCAAATCTATAACGGATTATATCAATGTGCGAACCAATATAATATTGCGATTGTTGGGGGAGACACTACCTCGTCACCGTATAGCTTAGTGCTGACGATTACAGTAATTGGCCAAGTCGAGCAGGCAACCGCAATTCGTCGTAGCGGAGCAAAACCTGGTGATATCTTGTTTGTAACAGGAGTAGCAGGTAAGGCTGCGGCTGGTCTGCATCTTCTTTTAAATTCGCAGCATGAGCAACATTTAGCTGATTCATATAAACAGATATTAACTCAGGCCCATCAAGCACCGCAGCCTCATGTAGTTCAAGGAAGAATTTTACATAGCCTTGGCTGCCATGCTTTAAATGATGTTAGTGACGGACTGGCAAGTGAAGCAGCAGAAATCGCATCTGCATCGCAGGTTGATATTGTGATTGAAGAAGAACTGCTGCCAATAAGTGAAAGCTTGTCTCAGTATAGCGCTTATACGAAGCAAAGAATGCTTGATTGGATGCTTTATGGCGGGGAAGACTATATCTTACTAGGCACAATGTCGAACGAGAAGTTTATGCAGGCAAAAGTTATTTTTGCTGAGCGCCAGCTGGAGCTATACAAAATTGGTCGAGTTGAGCAAGGACAAGGAGAAATATGGCTGGAATCACTAGACCAGAAGTTAGAGCGCAAGCAGCGTACACGTCTGGAGGGACGTGGCTATAATCATTTTAGATAAAGAAGTGGTGTATAAACGATGGATGCGAAAAAGTGGATGCTAGCAATAAAAAATCAGCAGGAAACGGAGCAACTCGCGAGCTTTATTGGCGAGCACTGCTGGCCAGGATCCGTTATTGCACTCGATGGTGATTTAGGTGCAGGAAAAACGACGTTTAGCAAGGCATTAGCTCAAGCGCTTGGCGTACAAGAGGTTGTCAACAGCCCAACCTTTACTATCATTAAAGAATATGAGGGCAGGCAGTTCCCTTTTTACCATATGGACGTGTATCGCTTGTCACTTGCAGAAGCAGATGAATTAGGTTTGGATGATTATTTTTATGGACAAGGTGTGACAGTAGTAGAATGGGCATCATTGATTGAAGAAATTATGCCAGAACAGCATCTTGCTTTATATATTGAATGGATTGATGAACAGCAGCGAAATATTCATTTTCAGGCACGAGGTGCTAAATATGAAGAGCTGCTGCAACAATTGAAAGATTGGAGTTTAACATGATGAGCAATAAGGAGAGATGGTTGGCAGTAGATACCTCGACAGCTACGATGGCAGGAGCTATTATGCAGGGCGACGAGCTGTTAGCGTCTGTGCAGACAGAGTCAGAGCGCAATCATTCTATTCACATAATGACCAATATTGAAGCGATGCTAGCAAACAGCGGTTTGAAAATAAATGAGATTGATGGCATAGCTACTGGTATTGGACCTGGATCATATACAGGAGTGCGCGTTGCAGTCACTGCAGCAAAAACTTTGGCGTGGGCAAGCGGAAAACCTTTAGTTGGCATTTCCAGCTTAGCGGCGTTAGCAATAAGCGGTATTTTGGCAGAAGCTCAAGCAAGTGGAGCAAGTGGCGTCAATAAGGCACTAGCTGTAGCAGCGATTTTGCAGGCTAATAAGCTGCAGCAAGCGCAATCTTCTGGTCAAGAGATAGGCGAGCAACAAGCTCAACAGCAAGAGGACAGACAGGCGAAGCTGCTCGTTTTGCCAATTATGGATGCACGTCGTGGACAGGTATATACAGCTGCATTTGAACTTGGGACTGAGGAGCAACAGGTATGTCATAGACTTTCCAGCGATCATATCGTGCTAATGAATGAGTGGTGTGAGCATTGGAGCAATCAGCTAGCTGATCTAAGTTTGCGCGGAGTTACGACGATTGCGTTTTTTGGCGATTGTATGCTGCATAAATCTACTATTAACGAACTGCGACTTGCCGCTGCAAAGTATCAAATTAACGTGCTTGCTGCACCTCATATGATGAAGGGTGAGGCACTAGCTCAACTAGCCCAAGGTGAGTGGCTTGATGAAAAAGTAATGCCGAATACACAGCATGATCTTGTGCCTAACTATGCTCAGCTTACGGAGGCTGAGGTTAAACAAAATGAGAAGGAACGAGGGGCTAAAGAGGCATGAGCATACAAGTACAAGTAGAAGAGCTTGTTTTTCGTAAAATGACGCTTGATGATTTGCCCGACATTATGAAAATCGAGCAGGATGCCTTTGCGATTCCTTGGACCGAGGAAGCGTTTCGTAATGAACTTACAAATAATATGTTTGCTCAATATATGGTGATGGAATATCGTGGACAGGTCATTGGCTATACAGGGATGTGGATCATTGTAGATGAGGCCCATATTACGAATATCGCAATTCTTTCACAGTATCGTGGACAAGGGCTTGGCAAGCTGCTATTAAACGAGGTTCAACGGACTGCACGTTTTTTGGGAGCTGTCAGAATGACACTTGAGGTAAGAGTAAGCAATGAAATAGCTCAGCGTCTCTATCGTCAGTTTGGCTTCACTAATGCTGGGATTAGACCACAATATTATTCCGATAATAATGAGGATGCGATTATTATGTGGGCAGAGTTGGAGCAAGAGAAAGAGGGTGCTGAAGGTGAGCGATGAGTTAATTCTTGCAATAGAGACAAGCTGTGATGAAACGAGCGCTGCAGTTGTACGTGGAGGGAAGGAAATTCTTTCAAATATTGTTTCGAGTCAAATTGATATCCATGAACGTTTTGGCGGCGTTGTACCAGAAATTGCTTCACGTAAGCATGTAGAAAGCATTACACGTATTATCGAGTCAGCAATAAAGCAATCAGGGTGTGGAGTACAAGATTTATCAGCTATTGCGGTTACAGAAGGACCTGGGTTAGTTGGTGCATTGTTAGTAGGCAATGTTGCAGCTAAAAGTTTAGCGTTGGCACTCAATTTACCGCTAATTGCGACTCATCATATTGCCGGACATATTTATGCTAGTGCGCTTGAGAATGAGATGAAATATCCTGCTTTGGCGTTAGTTGTATCTGGCGGACATACTGAGCTAGTTTTATTGCCAGAGGAAGGTGTATTTCAAATTATCGGTCGCACGCGAGATGATGCTGTAGGAGAGGCCTATGATAAAGTAGCAAGGGCATTGAAGCTGCCTTATCCAGGCGGTCCTCATATTGATCGGTTAGCGCATGAGGCTGATGAGGAAATTGAATTGCCAAGGGCATGGCTAGAAAAGGAAAGTTATGATTTTAGCTTTAGCGGATTAAAATCGGCTGTGCTCGCTGTTATTAATCAGCATCGAATGAAAGGACTCCAGCTTAATGAAGCAGCCCTAGCTAAAGGCTTTCAGCAATCAGTGATTGAAGTGTTAGTAACGAAGGCGCTACGTGCTGCTAAGCATTACGAAGTGAAGCAGTTAATTTTATGCGGCGGAGTAGCAGCCAATAAAGGGCTTCGTCATCTGCTTGCGGCTGCTTGTGAAAAGGAGAAGCTAGAATTGATTGTACCATCGCCTAAACTTTGCACCGATAATGCAGCGATGATTGGAGCAGCGGCATATATTAAGCTGAAGCATGGAGAGTTTGCTGGTTTAGATATGAAGGCAGATCCAGGTCTATCGCTAGAAGGATGGTCAATTAAATAAAATGAAATAGAAATCGTATTTTAACGTCTTTTTTCATAAATTTTATGGAAAAAGACGTATTTTTTTTGTCAATAAAAAACGTTAGCAGTATAGGATTTTGTTATTGTGTATAAGATTATCCACATATAAACAGTTAAAATGTGGATAAATTACAAAACCCGTGCTATTACTCATTTATTTAACGAAGGAAGGTTTAAAGAAAATGGGATAACTTTTTCATGTATTCAATGTGTAAGCTGTGGATAATGTGGATAAAAATTGTGAATAACTGTAAACCTCAATAATCTTCTCGACAAACACTTATTTTACAGCATTATTAGTCGACAAATAAAGACTGAATTGACTAACAATTTATTCACTGCTGTGAATAAATCTGTTGATAACTAATATTGAATAAAATCTCAAAAGTTTGCCTTGGGCAAAAGATCCGCAATTTTTTTTGCGGTATGTAATGATTTATTCATAAGGTGTTTAATAATATAATGAACTTAGCTATATTTACTACCCTCGTTTTTACCTCTAATCTACTCCTTTCTGAATTTTCTCTTTACAACACAACATCACTTTTAGCTCTTTCACTAAGTCGCCAGCTAACCCGTAATAGAAGGTTTGATAATAACAAAAGAGGGGGATTTTTTATTGGTTAAAAGTATTCTTATTGTGGACGATCATCCTACGGTTGGTTACGGAACGAAGGCTTTATTAGAACGTCGCTTTAACTGTCATGTAACTTATGTAATGACTGGAACTCAAGCGATTAGCAAGCTGCGTGGACAACGCTTTGATATTGCTCTATGTGATTTTATGATGCCAACGATGGATGGAATACAAACTGCAAGAGAAATGAAAATTATTCAAGGTGATTTAAAAATCATTATTTATACTGGCTATACGTTGGAGCATTATCATAATGCGTTAATGGATGCTGGAGTAAGCTGTATTTTGTCTAAGGAAAGTAGTGTTGAGGAGCTAGAAACAGCGATTATTTACACTATGCGAGGATATAGTCTGGTGTCTTCTGACTTATTTACTAAGCTAAGGCTTCCAAGTTTTTTGGGCAGTACATCAGAAAACGAATTGCAAAAGAAATGGAAGCTAAACGATGAGGACATAGAGCTGTTGCAGGGGATTGTCAGTGGGTATTCCAACAAAGAGCTTGCGCAAATGCATAACCGTAGCCAGCGGGCTGTTGAATATCATATAACAAAGCTCTACAGTAAATTAAATGTTCGTTCGCGCTATCAGCTTATGCGATTTGCTTTAATGTATAATGTCGTAAATGAGGAGGAGACGAAAAAGCAAAGTGTATAGGAGCGGATTAGCTAAAGCAACTAAGGCGACAGAATGTCGCAAGCTAAAGAGAAGGAATCATAAAATAAATAATCTGCAAATTAATTAAAGAGGCTGTCAGAACGTCAGATTTCTGATATTCTGGACAGCCTCTAAGCATTAAAATATAGTTATCAATAGCTTGACTAACTCATAAGTTCTTCCCATTGCTCGTATTGTGCTTCTAACGCTTGTTTAAATTCGTTAATTTGAGCTTGAATTTC
Organism: Paenibacillus sp. plas6; assembly: GCF_057221655.1. NCBI lineage: Bacteria > Bacillati > Bacillota > Bacilli > Caryophanales > Paenibacillaceae > Paenibacillus > Paenibacillus sp. plas6. The sequence goes on from NZ_CM170151.1 coordinate 3,042,515, forward strand.
TTGAATACGCAAATAATCATTAAAAATCTCAGGATCGGCTAGTTTCTCTTCCCATTCTGCAATATTTGCTTCTAGCTTAGCAATTTCTGCTTCAACTGCTTCAAGCTTACGCTGCTTATTGCGTTCAGCTCGTTTTTGTTGTTTTTCGAGTTCATAGCTTTGAATGGAGGAGCTTGATTTTTCCTGAGCCTGTGTCTGTTTCGCTGCAGCTGCTTTGCGTGCAGCCTCCTGTTTAGCCTCCTCAATTTCGAGCTTTTTCTCCAGCATATCGTCATAATTTCCGAGGAAATAATTGGCTCCACTAGGAGTTAATTCGACAATACGTTCTGCCATTTTATTTAAGAAATAGCGGTCATGCGAAATAAACAGTACAGTTCCCTCATAATCCATTAATGCAGCTTCAAGCACCTCTCTGCTAAACAAGTCGAGATGGTTTGTCGGCTCATCTAAAATGAGTAAGTTTGCTTGTGCCAGCATAAGCTTAGACAACGAGACACGAGCTTTTTCTCCACCGCTAAGCGAAGAGATACGCTTTAAAACGTCTTCTCCGCTAAATAAGAAATTTCCTAATACGGTACGGATTCGTACTTCCTCCATATGCGGATATGCGCTCCATACTTCCTCAAGAACCGTATTGTTTGGATTTAATATATTATGCTCTTGATCATAGTAGCCAAGCTTAACATGCGATCCAAAATCAATACTTCCTTCTGTTGCTTGCAATTGACCTGTAATAACCTTTAACAATGTTGATTTACCGATTCCGTTTGGCCCAACAAGAGCAACCATTTCTCCGCGCTGTAATTTTAGAGTTAAGTTACGAAATAAAGGTGAATTACTTCCTGGAAACTGTACCGTAACGTTGTTAACGTTAAGTACTTCTTTACCGCTCATTCGTTCAATTTCAAAAGAAAAACTAGCTTTTTTTAATTCACCTAAAGGTTTTTCTATTCGTTCAAGCTTCTCTAATGCTTTTCTGCGGCTTTGTGCTCGTTTCGTTGTTGAAGCTCGTACAATATTTTTTTGGATAAATTGCTCCATACGTGCAATTTCATCTTGTTGCTTTTCATAATGCTTAAGTTGAATTTCATATTCTGCCGCCTTTAACTCTAAATAGCGGCTGTAATTCCCTGTATATCGTTTAGCTTGATGACGTTCGATTTCGATAGTTGTCGACGTCATCGCATCAAGAAAATAACGGTCATGCGAAACGACAAGAACTGCGCCGTTATAGGAGCGTAAATAATTTTCTAACCAGGTTAATGTCTCAATATCAAGATGGTTGGTTGGTTCATCGAGCATTAGCAGGTCAGGAGCCTGCAACAATATTTTTGCCAGAGCAAGTCGTGTTTTTTGTCCGCCGCTTAGGGAGGAGATAGGCGTCGCATGATCGAACTCACCAAAGCCCATACCATGCAGCACGCTATTAATCCGCGTATTAATTTCAAATCCGCCATTGTTTTTATACCAATCAGAAAGATTAGCGTAACGCTCTAACGTGTCATTGTAACGCTTTTCATCGTTATGAAGCTCAGGATCGGCAATTTTTTGTTCTAATTCTCTAAGCTCTTGTTCAGCAGCTAGCAGATCTGAAAAAACAAGCAGCATTTCCTCAATAATTGTACGATCGGATTGTAAGCCGCTGTTCTGAGCAAGATAACCTAGTCGTGTATCTTTCGCTTTATGAATTTCACCACTGTCGTAGCTCATTTCACCTGCGATGATCTTTAATAAGGTTGATTTTCCTGCGCCGTTGACACCGACTAAGCCGATTTTATCTCGTTCTAAAATTTGTAAATTAATATTTGAAAGAATCGGTTCAACACCGAAGCTTTTCGATAGGTTGGAAACTTGCAGCAGCATGATTAACCTCCATCAAAATGTTGTGGTATATAAACTCTATCTACTACTATATAGTGTATGTTTAAGCATCACTTAGCTTGGCGAAAGTAATGAATCAATGGTACACTATTAATATTAAAAGGAACAGGGTGGAAACTACGTGAATGAAACGGATCAAGAAAAAAAGCAGCTTCGCAAGCAGCTAGCGCTCATTCGTGACAGCTTGTCGCAAGAGACAAGAGAAGAGCAATCACGGCAAGCCTGCGAGCATTTAATAGCGTTAACAAAAGAACAACGCTTTTTATCTGTTATGACCTATATTCCTTTTCGTAGTGAGCTTGATTTGTGGCCATACATTGAATGGTGCTGGCAGCAGCGTATTGAGGTGCTTGTCCCACGCTGTAATGTAGCTACGCATACAATGACCCTTTATCCATTATACAACAAAGCACAGCTTCGTAGAGGGGCTTATGGGATATTGGAGCCAGATACCGAGCAGTTAACTGAAACTAAGCTTATTCCACAAGCCGTGCTAGTGCCTGGACTAGCCTTTAATGAAAAAGGTCAGCGACTAGGTTATGGCGGTGGATACTATGATCGATATTACGAAAAAATTGGAAAAGCGACAAGCTGGATTGGTATTTGTCATGAACAACAAATAATCGAGCAAATTCCTGCAGATCAGCATGATATTATTTTGAATTATCTTGTTTCGAATAAAGGAATTAAGAGCTTTACATAGAATGAAAGGAAGTAGGGAATTGTGAGCTTTACTCACTTTAATGAACAAGGCAGAGCAAAGATGGTAGATGTATCAGAAAAGGAAGTTACTAAGCGTCAAGCAATTGCATCATCATCTGTAAAAATGCATCCAGATACGCTTTCTGCTATTAAACAAGGAAAAATTGCTAAAGGAGATGTGCTTGCTGTCGCACAGGTTGCAGGGATTATGGCAGCCAAAAAAACAGCGGACATTATTCCGATGTGTCACCCATTATTTTTAACCGGGGTAGATATTACTTTTCATGATAATGAGGTCGATGAGCTGTTTATTCAAGCGACCGTAAAAACTACCGGTAAAACGGGTGTAGAAATGGAAGCATTAACTGCTGCTACGACGGCGGCATTAACAATATATGATATGTGCAAAGCTTTACAGAAGGATATGGTTATAGGTCCTACTTCGCTAGTTGAAAAAACAGGCGGGGTGCATGGAGATTATCGTCGTGAACAATAGATATAGAGTGAACGGAGGATATGGGGATGCGATGGAAAGTGGCAATACTGACTGCCAGTGATAAAGGATCACGTGGAGAGCGTGAGGATATTAGTGCACAGGTGGTAAGAGAGATCGTCGAAGACGAGCTGGGAGGACAAATTGTCGATTATCGCGTTGTGCCTGATGAACAGGATGAAATCATGGCAGCACTCATTGAAATGACAGAGTATTATGAAGCAAATCTTGTTATTACAACTGGAGGAACTGGACTATCGGCGCGGGATGTAACACCTGAAGCAACGCTGAAAGTAATTGATCGCCAAGTTCCAGGTATTGCAGAGGCAATGAGAATGGGAGCATTGCATAAAACTAGACGTGCTATGCTATCCAGAGGAATTTGCGGCATTCGTGGCAATACGCTTATCATTAACTTGCCTGGCAGCCCTAAAGGCGTATCAGAAAGCTTATTAGCAATTATCGATCAATTACCGCATGCTTTAAAAATTTTGTCAGGGATAGATGCAGAGCATGAATAGTCTAGTGGAATTACAGTAAAATTTTTTATCCAGCAAAGATATTTGAAATTTGATATATAAGCAATTTTTATCGTTATTATGAATAATAAAAGCATTGTGCCAAGAGAAGGAACTACAGCTTATTGTTACGTGTAGTGTAGCAGTTAAAGGAGATTAATTAAATGAGCGAGCAACATCAGGAGTTATCAGTAAAATGTGAATCGTCAAATTATTCTACAGCTAAAGTGCAAACAACCTTAAAGGAGGTTGCGGTTCAGCAAGCAGTAGGAATGCGACTTGCGCATGATCTCACACAAATTATCCCTGGTCAATTTAAAGGGCGGCTATTTAAAAAGGGACATCTAATTACAGAGCAGGACATTCCTAAGCTGCTTGACATCGGAAAAGAGCATATTTATATTATGGAGCTTTCTCCAGATGATTTGCACGAGGATGATGCTGCTCTTCGTATGGCAACTGCTTTAATTGATGATTCCTTGCAAACGCTTGTCTTAACTGAGCCGCACGAAGGTAAAGTTAGTATTCAATCGTCAGTGCTTGGTGTAACAAAAATCGCTAAAGAGGTTGTTGACGAAATTAATCGGCTGGGCGAAGTCGCCTTAGCAACTGTACACCATAACAAGGCAATTAAGCCAGGAGATAAGCTAGCAGCTACAAGAGCAATACCTTTAGTTGTCTCTAAGCAAAAGGTAGAGAAAGTGGAGCAAATTGCTGCAGAATATAAGCATAAGTTCAACCGTGCGCCGATAGCCGTTGTTCCTTTACCGGCTCGTCGAATAGGCTTGCTTACTACAGGCAGTGAAGTGTATAATGGCAGAATTAAGGATAAATTTGGTCCTGCGGTTCGAGAAAAATTAGAGTCGCTCGGATCAAGTGTAGTTGAGCAACGATATGTACCTGATGATCGTCAGCAGATCGTAAAGGAAATTCAAGATCTTGCTCAGCAAGGATATGATATGATATTAGTGACAGGCGGAATGTCAGTCGATCCGGATGATCGTACGCCTGGAGCAATTGCCGCAACTGGTGCTGAAATTGTTAGCTATGGAACGCCAATGTTGCCAGGTTCGATGTTGCTAGTTGCTTATCTTGAGCAAACTCCAATTGTTGGTTTGCCAGGCTGTGTAATGCATGATCCATATACCTCATTCGATGTGCTATTGCCTAAGCTGCTACTTGGGGAGCGAGTTGAGCGTGAGGATATTGTGACATTAGGGTATGGTGGCTTGCTTGGCTGTTAACGATAACCTAAAATGGAAATAGAGCTTAATCTTTTACTTAATCTATATAAATTGTATGATCAAAAAGTATAGGAGGACATCAGATGTTTAGCGGAATAGGTGTTGGTGGAATTGTTTTGCTTGTAATCCTTGCGCTGCTGTTGTTTGGTCCTAATAAGCTACCTGAGCTTGGACGAGCTGTTGGCAGAACATTAAAGGAGTTCAAGGCAGGAGCAAATGAAATGATTGATACAAGCGACAAGAAAAAGGAAGAGGCTTCTCCAATCGAAGTACAAGCTCAGACGGTCGAATCTTCAGAGCGAGTAAATAAGCGGTTACCAGACTAAGCTGGTCCGCTTTTTTCTTGTTATGATCGATGTGGTGTGAACTGCTAGAACAAAGGAGTGTACTGAACAATGAGCATGGAAAGCCGCGCGAAGCGATTTGGCTCTGCTGCTAGTAAGCTTGTTTCTGAGCAGGGGCTAATGTCACTTGTTGAACATTTAACAGAGCTTCGTCGACGTTTAATCTATGTGTTAATCGTACTTGTTATTGCTTTAGTAGGTGGATTAATTATTGCCAAGCCGACCTATCATTTTCTGCTTAATCAGAAGCCAGCTAATGGTGAGCTTGCTCTACATACATTTTCCTTTTGGGATGGAATAGGAATTTATATGCAAATTGCTTTTGTATTAGCAATGATTGTAACGGTTCCTTTTATCGTGTTGCAGCTATGGCTGTTTGTAAAGCCAGCGCTTTATCCGCATGAGCAGCGTTCAACATTAAAATATGTACCTCTTGCACTTATTATGGCGCTAATTGGGTTAAGCTTTGCTTATTTTGTCGTATTTCCATTGGCGTTTAATTTTACGCGCTCAGTATCGCAAAATTTAGGTTTAGAAGAAACCTTCGGTGTAGTGCAATATTTTAGCTTTATGTTTAGTATTTTAATTCCGATTACTTTATTGTTTGAGTTGCCGCTTTTAATTATGTTTTTAACTGCGATTCGGATCGTGAACCCGATCCGCTTGAAAAAGATGCGCAGACTTGCCTATTTTGTTATGGCAGTTATTGGGGTCATGATTACTCCGCCAGATTTTATATCAGATATTTTGGTTATCGTTCCGCTTGTTGTGCTTTATGAAATAAGCGTATGGATGTCTAGCTCAATTTATCAAAAGCAGCTAGCAAAGGATGCGGAGTGGAATAGTCAGGTGGAGCCGACCTCGCCAAAAGCGTAGTAAGAATTAATTGAACTAAGCTTTAGTCAAAAGAAATAAAAAAACATCATTGCTTATTAATATAGTTTTTTAATAATAACAAGTATTTTTGTGAAGAATCATTTTGATGCCCCGTTGCAACGGGGCATTTTTTTATAGGATTGAATGGAAGTACTAAATTTAGCAAATAAGATAAAAATAATATGTTTTATGACAATATGATATTTTAATAGGTAAATTTGGTATTTTTATTTATAAATAGGAGGGATAGTAATGAGTAAACAGTTGTCTAAAATCATTTTAGCGTTAATTTGTTCTATCATTATTCTTAGTCAGGCACAAGTTGGTTTTGTTGCAGCACAGGCCACTACTGATAAGAACCAGGGAATTTCGTATGCACCTGAAAACAATGACCTCACTATTAAACTATTACAAGATTCTGTCACTGCTAATGTAAGCGCTAAAGAACCTCTCGCGGTATCCTTAAAAAGTGAAATCGTTGCTTCTAAAGCTATACCAAATGACATAAAAATTGATTATACTCTGCAAAAGGTATCGGATGATGGATACCGACTTGAAGAAATACCTCAAAGTAAGAATGTTTCTACGCTAAGTTTGAAAAATGATCTTTCTGCTGTTGTTCCCATTAATTTTTCTTCTTTAGAATCAGGCAGATATGAGATTAAAGTCAGTGCACTATCTGATATAAATGATAGTTTAACAATAGGTAATTCTGATGTTCTCAGATTTACAGTAGATGACAACAAAACGATCAAAGTAGGATGGGAGAAGGATTTACCTAATATGGTACCAGCAACTAGTGAAAGTAGTAAGCTAGCAGAGGTGTATAGTGATCCTTTTTCAATTGAATATGGCACGGTTCAACTGGATGAGAAAGATAATTTAAACCTTAATAATTCTATTCAAGCTACAGTTACCTTAAGTGGCAAATGGATGCACTACAATCGTGGTCAAACAACTACTTCGGCACTTAAGAAGGCGACAGTAGAAGTAAGATATAGAGACCAATTTTATATTTGGCGCACTGCAGCAACAACGACGACTGATGCAAATGGAAATTGGTCTGTCAGCTATACCCCTCCAAGCAGCCATAATTTATGGGAAGTTCGTGTCGTAACTACTAATTCAAATTATGGTAAGATACAAAATACTAGTAATTCCACGTATAATTCGTATACACAATATTTAGATTTATCTACTGGTGGAAATATTGGAACTTGGATAGTAACTTCAGGAACATACACCGACTACGCATTTTGGATGTGGAGTGATATGGTAAAAGCGAAAGATGCCTTAAATTCTTATAAGAATCCTGGCACGGCTACCATTGTATGGCCGATTAACGAATCAAAAGCTTATTATACTCATGGGGATAAAATATATATGGGGAGTTTAGCTCATGCAAGTAGCACTATCACATTGCACGAATTAGGTCATAATTATATGTACAATATTTATGGAAGCATGCCGACTAGTAACTGTAAAATTCCTAATAAACAAGGCCATGATTTTCCTGATGTATCCGAGCCAGGTTGTGCTTGGGTTGAAGGATGGGCAAGTATGTTGGCTTTTTACATTAATAACAGCCCTGTATATGAATACTATGGGGGAGGCAGCAGAAATTTAGAAGATACAAGCAGTTTTCCTGACGAAGGAGAGAAAGTTGAAGGATTAGTTGTTGGTGCTCTGTGGGACCTATACGATACTAATGTTGACGGCATTGACAATGTTTCATATTCATTTTCAAGTATTTATAAATCAATGTATTCAGTGAAAATAAATAATTTATCAGAGTATTGGGCTAAATGGAAAAATTTAGGTTATTCTACAACTGCTAAAAATGCATTCAATCAAAATAAAATGAATTATAGTTAAGAGTCATAATGGATGGGAGGAGTGATAGTTGAAGTTCAAAAAATGGGGTTTGATTAGTATACTCGCTGTTATTTTACTTGTGTTGATAATATATTGGTTGTTTTACGATGTGACATTAGTAAAGCGTATCAACTCAAATATCCATCTTGATGAAATTAAGTTATTACAAGATGAATCAATTGCCAAAGATCATCTTGGTTACGGAAAGCGAATACCTAACAAAGGATTAGGTCAAATTTATCATTATGAAAAACAGGGTCTGACCGTTTATTATGAGGATCAGCGTGTTGAGAGCATATCGACCACTAATCCTGAGCACTCAGTATATGGGATACATGTAGGCGATGAAGAGAAGAAAGCTAGAGAAATATTAGAAAAGAAACACGTTCACTTTTATTCTGAAGATCAGGCTTACGATATGCCAAATACAGATATTGTGACATACGCAACAACCAAAAATAAAGTGCTAGTAAGTTATGAAAGTACAGATGGAAATGTGGTCAGACTGACAGTTACATTTAATAAGTCGCCAAAAAATAACATCACTCCATAGAAAGGACTATATGACATAATCCCTGTGATTAGAAGAAATCTTATTCTACAATTACAGGGATTATGTTTTAATTATTCATGCAGAGCTTTATACATATAATCTAATGACTCAGTAATTCGTGTGCCAGGGTTTGAACCGAATAATTCAGCAGGAAGCACCTCGATGCGTCCATTTTTGACAGCATCAATGCTGCTCCATGCAGAGCTTGATTCCATCTCTTTAATAAATTGCTCACGCACATCCTCGGGATCAGCATGTGTCATAATAAAGATTGCTTGCGGATTTGATTGCACAATTCGCTCCATATCTAGTGCCGCATATTGCGGGTAGCTAGAAAGCTGAGGATAGTCTGCTGCAATATTTGATCCGCCTGCAAGTGTTAAAATGTCGCCTGCTAACGAGCTTGGTAAAGCTGCCATAAATGTGCCTGGTGCTCCATAAACAAGCAGGGCAGGAACAGGCTCCGCATGACTTGCAGATAATACAGAGATTTTTAGATCAATCTCGTTAATTAGCTCCTCTGCTTTCTCTTTCTTTTGCAGCAATTCGCCAAAGATTTGGATTTGTCGCTTTATATCCTCAACTGAATTACCGCTTGTTAAAACAGCTTTTATTCCGAGATTTTCAAGCTTAGTAACATCCTTTTCATTCATAATATTGTGCATAAGGACAACTTGAGCCTTTGTTACTGCAATTTTTTCAAGGTCAACATCATGGGTCGTGCCAATTTCAAATACGTCATAAGCTTCTTCCCACTGCAGATCAACCTCAGTCGCAGGACGTCCAACTAATGATCCGCCAAGAGAGTAAATAATATTTGTTTCGCCAATGCTGAGTGCAGCAATACGCTCTGGCACTTCATCAAATGTAATTGTTCGATTGTTAAAGTCAGTAATTGTATATTGCTCGCCGGTTTCGTTGGCAGAGGATGATTGCTGCTGGTCACCATTAGTTGAACTACTGCATGCTGATAATATAGCGATGAAAAATGCTAATATAGGGAATGCGAGTAATTTCCACTTAAACATGATTTAACCATTCTCCTTATCTATAACTTAATTAATTTTGTTGTTGATAATGATTCTCATCTATTATCTATTGTGACATAATTGATTCTGCTTGAAAAGAGGAGGTCAGAAATTTATGTTGAAAGTGTGCAGAGATAAGGGCAGTAATTCGCTGAATTTTCGCTGAATTTATAGAAAAATTATGAATAATATAAATACAGAGTTGACGTTTTCTTTTTCAATCATGTATTCTAAATAATAATAGATATTGCTAAATGGTGTCATTTTTAAATGTTCTTGTTGAGCATTTATTTTTTTGTTCATTCAATGAGAATGATAATCAGTGGTTAACATTACCAGTGGAGGTGCTTATGGAATTTACATCAAGACAATGGAAACGAAGTATTGTGGCCTTTCTTTTTATATTAGTTTTGCTTACCGTCTTTAGCAGAGCAAATCTATCAGCAGCTAGTACATTACAGGATGGAGAATATACGATTGATTTTGAAATTTTAAAAGGAGATCCGAGTGATGACTCGACATCTTTAGCCAATGGTTATTGGAATAAGCCTGCTACAGTCATTGTAAAAAATGGTGCCATTTCTGTTCGCACAGTTATTAATAAGGATGCTTGGGTTATTGACTTTTCTACTAAACAAGGCAGCAATTTTGTTGACAGCACAGTGCTTTCTAGAAATACCGACAATGATAGCAGACTAGTAGAATTTCCGGTTAGCTCGTTTGATCAAGATTTATCTGCGAAGATGACAGTTGATATTCCTAGTATGAGCTATTATCACACCTATGAAACTCGGTTTCGCTTTTACCCGGATACTTTAAAGCTTGTAAAAGCTGCTGAGAGCGAGAAGAAGGATACAGCTGAACAAGGGGCTAAACCAACATTAACACCTTCAACTTCAAGCAAGGCTGATGCTAGGGGGGATTCAGCGAATACTGCAACTGTTAAACCTTCTGCTACAGAAACAGCAGGCAAACATAATTCATCACAGAAAAGTTCTACAACTAACCAATCCGAGAAAGACACCGCTAAGCCTGGTGCTTCAGAGAATAGTACAGATGTAAGCAAAGCTGCAGCGGCAACTACTCATAAAGATGCGGTTGACGCTGCAAAAGATAGTAATGCAGTAAATGAAGCTAGCAATAGTGAAACAACAACTGGAATTGATGCTGCATCTGCTCTTAAGGAACAGGCGGTGGATAAAGAGGAATCAGCAAATGATTCTGATTCAATTGCAGGGCAAACTGATGCAAATAATGCAGAGTCTACTGAGGCAGGTAGTGAAGCGCTAGAAAACACAACTGCTAACAAGGAAGAAATGACTGCAGTTCAATCAGCAAATGTTATTCAAGAAAAACAAGAGGAACAATCAGGAAGCACAACTTTAGTTGTATTAATAATCATTATAGTCATTATATTTTTGCTTGTTTCAGTGATTTGGATAAGAAAAAATAAAGGCAATAAATAATATTTTGGTACTGGAGGCATTATTCATGAATAGAAGATTCGTAAAAACAATTACAAGCTTGGCTGTTGCAGCATTGTTAGTCGGCACAGCTCCAACGTTCGCTTTAGCAGATTCAACTGCACCAACATCAACTGCAGTTGAATCAGCAGCTGAAAAAACGGTTGTGCATTTTATCAATTCTTCAAAACCAGACAGCATATCTTCGATGGTAAATTATATAGCTAACCCAACTGTCTATGAAAAAGATGGGGTAAACTATTTGCGAGTAGATGTACAACAAGTTTATGATGTGAAGATTACTGTTGAAGGCAAAGAGGGCGTTAAGGTTGCTGAATATGAAGGAGTTACTAGAGGCCGCGATGGGGTTGAACAAAAAGTAACATTCTTTACATTCGATTATGCATTATCTGATATTTCAAAACCAATCGAAGCATCCGCATCTTATTTTGTAAAGGGCTATTTTACAGAGCCGCAAGTTCATGGCATCTACATTATGATTAATAATGATATCGACGCATTAATAAAAGAGTTGGCTGCAGTACTGGAGGAAGCAAAGCAAGTAGCCGAGCCTTCAAAAGCGCTAGCAGATGCTATTGCTGCTGCAGAAAAAGCGAATAGCTATTTAACAAAAAAAGGTGATCTTGAAGCAGCATTAAAACAGCTAAAAGCAGTATTTTATGCGGAGCCAGTTGCTGTACCTGTTTATTATGTAAATAAATCTGAACCTAGCAAGCTATCTGTAATGGGGAATTACTTGGCTAATCCAAAAACATATGAAAAGGACAATGTGAAATATTTCCGTGTCGATGTGCAACAATCCCATAATGTAAAAGTGCTTGTAGAAGGTAAAGAAGGTACAAAAGTTGGCGAATACAAGGCAACGATCAATGGCCGAACAGGTCCGGAAGAAGTTACATATTTCACCTTTGATTTTGAAGTATCAAGCTTCGATGAAGTTCTTGAGGCATCTGCTTCATATTACGTACCAGAATTTTTTGCGGATGTACAAAATCATTCCATTAATTTAGTAATTGGCAAAAATGTTGATGCCAGCAAAGCAAAACTAGTGAAAGCAATTAATGCTGCAATTGCGATAGTTAAAGCAAATCCATCTACAGATTTAACTGCAGCAATTGAAAAAGCAAATTCATTTAATAGTTACCTAGCTTCTGATACAGATATTCAAGCAGCCGCTGAAGCTTTAATCGCTGTCGCTGCTAAAGGCGTACGTCTTTCTGACATTTCTGGTCATTGGGCTGAACATACAATTGTTAAAGCTGTAGCTTCTGGTATTGCAAGCGGCTATACAGATGGCAGCTTTGCACCAAACCAAGCGATTACTCGTGCTGAATTTACGAAGCTATTAGTAGAAGGGCTTGGCTTGCCAACATCCAGCGCGGAACTTGAGTTTGCTGATGCTGCCAGCATTCCTGTTTGGGCGCAAGCGTCTGTAAAAGCAGCAGTTGCTGCAGGGATCGTTAGTGGCTATCAAGATGGAACTTTCCGTCCTAATGGTCAAATTACAAGAGCAGAAATGGCTGTCATGATCGTGAATGCATTGAAGCTTGAGCTTGAAGCAGCGGACGTATTAAGCTTTAGCGATAGCGACAACATCCCTAAATTTGCAAAAGAAGAAGTAGCAACGGCAGTTAAAAATGGCTTAATTCAAGGCTTGTCTAATAATACATTCGGCGCAAATCAACAAGCGTCACGTGCAGAGGCAGTAACGATTATTTTACGTGCACTTAATAAATAAAAAAGTAGGATTAGTTACAAGTCTACTAACTACACGAACATACAGAGGACCTCAGACTTTGAGCGTCCTCACATGCATTTATAGGGGGAAATAATGCTATGAAAAAACGCAGCATCAGTTTAGTTACTTGTCTCATCCTAGTTATTTTACTTCTTGCAGGCTGCGGAAATGACAATGGAGCAGCGGGAAATAGTAATGGAAATAGCAGTGGTAATAGTGTTATGAATAGCAATGTAAATGAAAATAGCAGTAATGGAAATGAAGGTGATAGCCAAAACAACGCTGTGGAAGATGAAGAGCAATATCGGATTGTATCTACGACCGTAGCGATTACTGAGGTGCTTAATGCGCTTGAGCTTGATGTAGTAGGGGTGCCAACCACCTCGAAAACATTACCTGAGCGCTATAGTGGAGCTACTGAAGTTGGCAATCCTATGAGTCCAGATATGGAGTTAGTGAAAAGTCTTAAACCAACTCATGTATTTTCGGTAACGACACTGCAATATGATTTAGAGGACATATTTATAAATGTAGGAATTGATGCAAGCTTTTTAGACTTTACAAGCATAGATAATATGAAGCAAGAAATTTTAAAGCTTGGCGAAATGTTTAATCGAATGCCACAGGCAGAGGCGCTTATTGAACGTTACGATGAAAAAATCGCTGCTATTAAGGATGAGGTTAGCGCTCAACAACCCCCTACTGTACTAATTTTGATGGGGATCCCTGGCAGTTATATTGTGGCTACAGAAAATTCATATATAGGAGATTTGGTGAAGCATCTTGGCGGAAGTAATATTGTAACAGATTCTAAAGTAGAATATGTTGCTTCGAATACAGAATATTTGCATCAAGGTAATCCTGACGTCATTTTACGGGCTGCGCATGGGATGCCTGATGAAGTAATCGAGATGTTTGATCAAGAATTTAAAAATAATGATATTTGGAAGCATTTTAATGCAGTGAAAAATGGACGTGTATATGATTTACCAGAGGACTTTTTCGGCACAACAGGTAATTTAGCTGCAGATGAAGCATTAGATATTTTAGCAGATATGCTTTACCCTGACAGGAAAGGATAATGTGATGAAAAAAGTAGCTAGCTTTCTTATTGTTATTGTAGTTTTAATTGGATTAATGTTATATTCAATTGCTACGGGCAGCATAAAGGTAGGCTTTGGTGAATTAATTCAAGGTTTGCTGTTCGGCGGCAATGATAATGTAGAGGTTATTCGCGATATGCGTCTGCCTCGTATTATCGTTTCTATTTTATCGGGAGCAGCATTAGCTGTTTCAGGTGTGTTGTTGCAAGCAGTGATGCGTAATCCTTTGGCCGATGCAGGAGTAATCGGTATTTCTGCAGGGGCTGGCTTTGTTAGTGTACTAATGGTTACAATTTGGCCAACTTTAATTTTTTGGATGCCACTATTTTCAGTAATTGGCGGTTTATTTGCTTGCTTTCTTGTCTATGCTTTTACATGGAAGACGGGCTTGCGCCCATTATATCTTATTTTAGTCGGTGTTGCGGTAAATGCGATGTTTTCAGGACTAAATCAATTGTTTAACTATCGTGGAAGCTATGCAGTTGGCACTGTAAATCAAGCAGTTAGTTCAATCTTTACGATGAAAACTTGGAAAGATGTTGACATTATGCTTACCTATGCCACAATTGGCTTACTTGTTGCTCTGCTGCTTGGCACATGGTGTAATTTGCTTTCGTTACAGGATCGCACTGCTAGTAATCTTGGAATGAATGTTATGCGTGCGAGATTAATTATTTCATTTGTTGCTGTTCTGCTTGCCTCAATTGCCACAGCAATTGGCGGCTTAATTTCGTTTGTCGGCTTACTAGTTCCGCATATTGCTCGACATTTCGTCGGAACAGATCATCGCCTGCTTATACCGTTTTCGGCTTTGCTTGGCGGCGTCCTAATTTTACTTGCTGATACTCTAGGGAGAACGGTTATTGCTCCAGTTGAAATTCCAGCATCCGTTATTATGACGATTATTGGCGGTCCATTCCTCATTTTTATGCTGCTAAGAGGGGAGCGTTTATATGGAAATTAAACAATTAAACTTTCAATATAAAAATAGTCCGCCAATTATTCAAGGGTTGACGACTTCCTTTGCCCAAGGTAAGGTTACAACGATCATTGGGCCTAACGGGAGTGGAAAGTCTACTTTACTTGGCTTGATGGCGCGAAATTATGTTCCAAATTCTGGTCAGATCTTCATTAATGGCCGCGAGCTTCAACAATTAAAGGGCAAGGAGCTAGCCCGAATTCTTGCTGTCGTTCATCAGCAAAATGAAGCGCCGTATGACTTAACCGTCGAGCGTCTAGTTTCTTACGGCAGATTGCCTTATCGACATATGTTTTCGCAAGAAACAGAAGAAGAAAGAGAAGCGATAGATTGGGCACTTGAATGCACGAAGCTTAAAGAGTATCGCAGCCGTAGACTGAATGAGCTGTCTGGGGGACAGAAGCAACGAGCTTGGATTGCAATGGCGCTTGCACAAAAAACTTCTGTATTATTTCTTGATGAGCCAACCACTTTCTTAGATATTTATTATCAGATCGAGCTATTAGATCTAGTAAAAGAGCTTAACCAGGTTCATGGCTTAACGATTGTTATGGTGCTGCATGATGTGAATCAGGCTGTACGTTATAGCGATGAAATAAAAGTTGTAAAAAATGGACATCTTATCGCTGAGGGCGAGCCAGAAAAAGTGATGACGGCTGAGCTTATGAAGGATGTTTATGATGTTGAAGCCATCATCCGTCACGATGAGCAATTTGGGATGTATATTGTGCCTATTGCTACACAAGCATAGGCATTTTTTTTTAGACAAATACTTGAAATCAATTAATAAAATCAGTAAAATAGGATTTGTTAGCACTAGACCTAATCGAGTGCTAACAAAGTGTAAACAGAACGATCAAATAAGGAGGCTTTTATCCATGATTAAACCTTTAGGTGAACGTGTATTGGTTGAACCTATTCCTCAAGAAGTAACAACAGCTAGCGGTATCGTACTACCAGGTACGGCACAAGAAAAACCACAAGAAGGAAAAGTTATAGCTGTAGGCAGTGGAGCACTTAAGGATGGCGTTCGTGTTCCTTTGGAAGTTAAACCAGGCGACCGCGTTCTGTTCTCTAAATATGCCGGAACTGAAATCAAATACGATGGTAAAGAGTATTTGATTATGAGAGAAAGCGACATCCACGCGATTTTTGAATAATATCGTGCTCACATAAACGACTTAAAAAAATACTTATTTGGAGGGAAAAATAATGGCTAAAGAAATTAAATTTAGTGAAGAAGCTCGTCGTGCCATGCTTCGTGGTGTTGACGCGCTTGCTGATGCTGTTAAAGTAACACTTGGACCAAAAGGACGTAATGTGGTGCTTGAGAAAAAATTTGGCAGCCCACTAATCACTAACGATGGTGTATCTATCGCAAAAGAAATCGAGCTTGAAAACGCATTTGAAAATATGGGTGCACAACTTGTTAAAGAAGTTGCAACAAAAACAAATGATGTTGCTGGTGACGGTACAACTACAGCAACTGTATTAGCACAAGCAATGATTCGTGAAGGTTTGAAAAACGTTACAGCTGGTGCTAACCCAATGGTTATTCGCAAAGGTATCGATAAAGCAGTTCAAGCTGCTGTAGAAGAACTTGCGAAAATTTCTAAAAAAGTTGAGTCTTCTCAAGATATTGCACAAGTTGGTGCTATCTCTGCTGCTGACGAAGAAGTTGGTAAACTAATCGCTGAAGCAATGGAGAAAGTAGGTAACGACGGTGTAATTACAGTTGAGGAATCTAAAGGTTTCCTTACTGAGCTTGAAGTAGTTGAAGGTATGCAATTCGATCGCGGTTACATTTCTCCATATATGGTAACTGACACTGACAAAATGGAAGCAGTGCTTGAAAATCCATACATTTTGATTACTGACAAAAAAATCTCACACATTCAAGATATCCTTCCAGTGCTTGAGAAAGTTGTTCAATCTGGTAAACAATTGCTTATCATCGCTGAGGATGTTGAAGGTGAAGCACAAGCTACTCTAGTAGTGAACAAACTTCGCGGTACATTCACTTGCGTAGCTGTTAAAGCTCCTGGCTTTGGTGATCGTCGTAAAGCTATGCTTCAAGACATCGCTGCTCTTACAGGTGCACAAGTTATTACTGAAGAGCTTGGCCTTGACTTGAAATCTACTGATGTTTCAGCTCTAGGTTCTGCTCGTCAAGTTCGTATTACTAAAGAAAACACAATTATCGTTGATGGTGCTGGTAATGCAGAAGACATTCAAGCACGTGTTAACCAAATCCGTGCTCAACTTGAAGAAACAACTTCTGAATTCGATAAAGAAAAACTTCAAGAGCGTCTTGCTAAACTTTCTGGCGGCGTAGCTGTTATTAAAGTAGGTGCTGCTACTGAAACAGAATTGAAAGAGCGCAAGCTTCGCATTGAAGATGCATTGAACTCTACTCGTGCTGCAGTAGAAGAAGGTATCGTATCTGGTGGCGGTACTGCACTTATGAACGTTTATAAAGCTGTTGCTGCAGTGCAAGCTGAAGGCGACGAAAAAACAGGTGTTAACATCGTTCTTCGTGCGCTTGAAGAGCCAGTTCGCACAATTGCATTCAATGCTGGTCAAGAAGGATCTGTTATCGTTGAACGCTTGAAAAATGAAAAAGTAGGTATCGGCTACAACGCTGCTACTGGCGAATGGGTGAACATGTTCGAAGCTGGTATCGTTGACCCTGCTAAAGTTACTCGTTCTGCATTGCAAAACGCAGCATCTGTTGCAGCGATGTTCCTGACAACAGAAGCAGTTGTTGCTGATAAACCAGAACCTAAAGCTCCTGCAGCAGCTCCAGACATGGGCGGCATGGGCATGATGTAATAATAAAATCAATATCGAAGTAATTCGATGTTGAAGCGACCGCGGAAAACGGCCGAAAGTCAAAGTGTTAATTTTTAAATAGTATACCAACTGCCACTCCTCACGATTCATAAAAAATCTTGAGGGGTGGCAGTTTTTTTGTTATTAAGATTGGCTTACAATGGTCTAAACAGTTGCTTTAGTAACAGAGTATAATGAATAGCGAAGCAATAATAAAATAAAGAAATCTTGTAGTGCTAACGAAGGGATTAGGAAGGGAGGAAATCATTATTGCAACAAACGCAAATGTTTCTAGTATTTGTATACGGTAGTTTAAGAATAGATGAAGAAAATCATCATTATCTTGCCAGCTCTGAACTAGTATGCGAACAATGCTTCACCGACGGTCGGCTGTTTGATAAGGGATGGGGCTACCCTGCAATGATTTCATATTCTGGGGAAAAGGTGATTGGGGAGCTTTATCGCGTAACGACTGAAGTGCTAAAGATGCTTGATGCTCTTGAGGACTATAACGGAGAAGGTATGGAGAATGATTATGAACGTGTCATTCAACCGATTTATACCGACAATGGATATATAGATGCTTATGTATATGTGTATCCAAAACATAAAGCGGAAGGGTTACATTGGATAAAAGACGGAGACTGGAAGCACTATCGCAAACAAAAAAATGAATTGGAAAATGAAAAGGTGTAAAAACGTCTATACTTGAACAATAGATAGGTATTTGATGAAAAAGCGTCAATACTTGATAACTGCAAAATGATATTTCAAGAAATTGGAGGAGTAGTGTGAATAAAGTAGTATTAAAACAATGGTACCTAATTTTATCTCTTATTTTCTCTATTTATTTACTTGTGGTTACGATTTTGGGATTCACACCACTTAAATCTGAACCGTTTATGGAACTATTACATAAAATCTCACTTTATGTTCTTTGTTATTTTGTCGTGGAACTGATTGTTTTATTTTTTATGGCGCAATCCTATAAAAGTTATTTTAAGGAACAATGGATTAGCATTATTGCTGTTCTGTCATCACTTTCAGCTACACTTTTAATTAATACAGCAATTGCGTTTGGTTCTATTACTGGGTTAAAGGCACTTAAAGGAGCTAAAGTTATTAAAAGCATTAAAGGAATAAAGCTATTGAAAGTAACAAAAGGAGCAAAGGTTGCCAAAACAATAAAATTAGCTAAAAAGACCAAAAAGGCTCGTTATGCAGCTCGCGAATATAAACAAAAAGGCTAGAAAGATGAATAAGAAGCATCCATTTTGAAAATAGACCTATCAAAATGGATGCTTTTTATATTATAAAGCTACAACAAAGTTATTAAGTACTACGCCATCGCCCCAAAAGCCGAAGTTTGCAAAAAAATAAGTTCAAGGAAAAAGTTCTATTTTATTTGAGGTTGTGAATATAAAGATGAAATTTTGAAAATAAATCGAAAATTATATTACATTATCATTACATATTAATTTCATTATCATTTCATTAGTATTATTATATTGGAATTTTATTCATGGATATATGTTAATTTTTTCATTCATATAATATAATATATTTTATTTCATGATAGATTGTAATATGAAGTGCGACACCTAAAAAAATAACCCATGACGAAAACTCGTGTAGAATGAAGTTACCACACACCATCTACAAGGAGGCTCGTCATGAGCTATACACATCTTACCATAAACGAGCGTATAAAAATAGAAACATTATTTCATTTAGGCTGGAGTGCGAGAGCCATTGCACAGCAGATCAAACGCCATCATTCTACGGTGTCTCGTGAGCTTCATCGTTTGAATACCTCGTCTTCTGCTTATGAGGCTAGCGATGCGCAAGCAGATTACCAGCGCAAACGCATGCAAAGCAAGCCTAAAGGGAAGTGGACGAAAGAAAGAGAACATTACCTTACTCAAACCTTGGCTGCAACGTGGTCCCCAGAACAAATTGAAGGGCGCATGAAACAAGACTATCCTGAGCAAGCGGTATCCTTCAAAACCATTTACCGCTGGATTTACCAAGGTAGGCTAGTCCAAGGGAACACCATCTTCTTACGACAGAAGGGAAAGCGTAGAAAGCCTCGTGAAAGCAGAGGTCGCTTTAATCTCGGGTTATCCATCAGGCAACGTCCAAAAGAAGTGAAGCAACGTGAATCCTTTGGTCATTGGGAGCTTGATACTGTCGTTTCTAGCCGTGGTAAAAGTAAAGGCTGCTTGGCTACTTTTGTTGAGCGAAAAACACGCTATTACCACGCTGTAAAAATGCCAGACCGTTCAGCGGCATCTATGGAGCAAGCGGTTGCTACGGTGCTAGAAGAACTCGCGTTGCCTATGCTCACAGCTACCGTTGACCGTGGAAAGGAATTCGCCTGCCATCAAGCATTGTTAGAAGAGCATGGCTTGACGGTATACTTTGCTGATCCATATTCATCTTGGCAAAGAGGCAGTAACGAAAATGCAAATGGACTTCTCCGAGAATTCTTTCCTAAGAAGTACGACTTAAACACCGTTGATCAAGCTGAACTTCAATGTGCTTTGGATTTAATTAACCATAGACCACGCAAATGTCTGAATTGGAAAACTTCTCATGAGGCAGTTATGGAAGAGTTGTCGCACTTAGCTTGACAATCTATCTCATAATAAAGATTTATTTTGGAGGGAAACATCATGGCTTTTTTTACACCATTTATTAGGTTGTTAAATCGACTGAAGTATTTCCAAAAGTTCACTATTATTGGTTTTATCCTGCTTATTCCATTAATAGTAGTCAGTCTGCTGTATCTCGACAGATTAAATGATGAAATGAAGCAAATTAAAAAAAGAACTGAGGGAGCTAATTATAGTATTGCCTTGAAAGATGTACTGCAATTGAGCCAGCAATTAAGATCATTGAATGTAACTTATCTTAATGATGCATCAGTTAAAGATAAAGTAGATGAAACTATTGGAAAATTAGATCAAGCATTTGAGCAGATTAAAGTCATAGAATCAAACTTAGATTATAATCTAGAAACAAGTGAAGATATAGCTGCCTTAGATAAAAAGTGGAATACATTAAAGAAAAAAGAGTGGACCAACGCTACGCGAGCTATTAAGGCATACAATGAAATTATTGAAGATATACTAAACCTTTCGGTAAAACTGACCAACAATTCGGATTTACTATTTGCCTCATCAAAAGTAGAATTCAATTTAATCTATACTACAACGATTGAATTACCAGCCTTAACGGAGCAATTAGGTCAAATGAGCTCTGTAGGAGTAGACACAATTAACAGTACAGCAATAGGTAGTGTTCAACTAGAGCAGTTAAATTCTATATATTATGCTATCGAAAATACATTAGATAGAGTGTATAGTAATTCAGAAGTTATGTTTACAAATGCTACGATTGCAGCAACCTTACAATCCAATTTAGACCAAGTGAAAAATAGTACAACTCAGTACTTAAATGCTATAAAACAAATAAATAACAAATCAATTACGGTTGAGGAATTTAATAAGTTTGCAGCCACATCAATCGACGATATATTCAACTTATATATTGCTAGCCTTGATCTAATGAATGCTTACTTAGCAGACAAATACAATGATCTTCAGCAGCAAGTTTGGCTAACATTTGCTTTGATAATTATTATTATTGTGGTAGCACTTCTTCTCTTTATTACACTATACATATCTATTCGACTATCAATTAAACGTCTTGCAGAAGGTACAACTGCGGTTGCAAATGGCGATTTAAATATAAAAGTGGACCTGCAAACGAAAGATGAAATGAAGCAAATCGAAGTTGCGTTTAATAATATGACCGATCAACTAAATTACTTAGTTAAAGAGATTATTACGAGCGCTAATCATGTCTCATCTTCAAGTCAAGAGTTAAATGCAGGTGCACAGGAAGCAACTGCTTCAGTAGAGCAAATGACAAGTGCTACTAAGCAAATCGCAACAGAGCTGGAAGAACAAGTGGTGAATTTAACAGAAAGTGCGCAAGCTATGAATGAAATGGTTACAGGGATTGAGCGTATCGCCGAAAATAGTGTTAGCATTTCTACACTGACAAATGAAACAACTAGTTTTGCGAATGAAGGACATATTACAATCGAAAATGCTTTAGAACAGATGAGTATCATTCAAAAAACGGTTGAAGATTCTAGTAATAAAATCAACGAACTCAGCAGTAAATCGACTGAAATCGGATCGATTGTAAATATGATTACTGATATAGCACATCAAACCAATTTGCTTGCGCTAAATGCTGCAATTGAAGCAGCGCGAGCTGGGGAGCATGGAAAAGGGTTTGCAGTTGTAGCAGAGGAGGTACGATCTCTAGCTGAACAATCTCGAGCTTCTGCTTCGAAAATTACCGAACTGATTAATAGGATTAATGAAGACACCGCAAACTCAGTCGAAATGATGGGACTGGTTCAAAATAGTGTTCTGGCAGGAATTAAAGTAACTGAAGAAGCTGCAAGTAAATTCGATTATATCTTAAAAAATATGAATACTTTAAATCCACAAACTGATGATATATCTGCAACTACAACTCAATTTTCTGCTCAAGCAGAACAAGTTTCTCTGGCAATCAAGCAGCTATTAGAAATGATAAATAATTCAAGTAACGCAACTGAAAAAATTGCAACTTCTTCTGAAGAGCAACTATCAATTATGGAGGAAGTTTCATCCTCGGCATCTGCTTTATCAGAAATGGCTGATTCCTTGCAACAATTAGTTATTAAGTTTAAGCTTTAAGTTCATTTAGGTTAATTAAATAAATACCTTAGAAGTTTAAGGTTTTACCTTAATTTTCTAAGGTAATTTTTATTAGTAAATGACAGAATGACCTCTATTTTCATTTGGAGATTAAATTATACTATTAAAATAAAACTAGATTATTTTTACATTTTTTATCAGTAAAAATATTTTAAATAAAAAAATATTATTTTTTTATCGTTTAAATATTGAGTTTTACAGTATATTTTGATGCTTTATAGTTATAAATGTTCGTCTTTGTTATAATAATGTACTAGTTTATAAGCAAATTCGCTCTAGTCAGAAACCGGTTTCTCAATGATTTTCAGTACATAGTGAAAGGATTATTGTAATGAAAATTACAATTCAGGATGTAGCGAAAAGAGCTAATGTTTCTAAGGCAACAGTGTCTCGTGTCCTTAATCAAAATCCTCAAGTTAAAAAAGAGATTAGAGAAAAGGTCTTAAAGGTGATAGAAGAGCTGAATTTTCGTCCTAATGCAGTAGCGAGAAACTTAGCGAATAGTCGTTCTAACACAATAGCACTTGTTGTACCCGATATGACAAATCCTTACTTCCCAGTTCTTGCACGAGGAGTAGAAGATGAGGCTCATAAAAGAGGCTATATGCTGTTTATTTCCAATACAGATAACAATGCCGAACTCGAGAAGCAATATTTAGATAAATTAATTGAACAACAAGTTTGTGGTATTGTGCTTGTTTCCGCCTTAAAGGAGGATGAGCTTTTGGCTCATTGGAATAAGCATCAAACTCCAATCGTTTTATGTGAGCGTCATATCGCTCATTCACCATTCGATATTGTGCTTATTGATGATTTTAAAGCTTCATACGATGTCATTAACGGTTTTATTCGTAAAGGTCATACTCATATTGCTCATATTACTGGGCCAATGTGGGTAGATTCTGCCAGAAAACGTAGAGAGGCCTATGAGCAAGCAATGCAGGAAGCGAATTTGCATGCTGTAGTGAAAATTGGTGAGTTCACTTTTGAATCTGGAAAAACATTGATGAATGAAATTTTGGATTCAGGTTATCAACCAACAGCATTATTTGCCGCTAACGATTTGATTGCGATAGGAGCAATTTCAGCTATTTATGAACGAGGGTTGTCTGTACCAGAAGATATTGCTGTAATTGGTTGTGACGACACTCTGCTTAGTTCAATGTCAAGACCTACGTTGAGTACGATTAAAGTGCCAGCATATGAAATAGGGGTTCGTGCCGTTCAACTATTAGATGGCAGAGTGAAAGGTGATAAACGAATGCCAACGATGGAATTTATGGAGCATCGCTATATTTGGCGTGAATCGAGTGGTGGACGATTGATTTAATTGATATATAGCTAGGCGAAATTGTATTACTTAATTACAAAGGCTAAAGGAGATTAGACAGAAATGAAAAAAAGTAAGCGTAGTTTTATTAGCATGATGTTATTATCTATGGCAATTTTAGTTTCAGCTTGCGGTGGTAACAACAGCGCAAATTCTAGTGCCAATACTAGTAACACAGCACAGTCTGCAAACTCAGAAAGTTCAAGCAATGAATCAAATTCAGCTAAGGCTTCAGGAGAAGAACTTAGTGTATTGTACTATATCAATGGTACATTTCTATGACTCTGCTCAAGCAGGATTAGATGCAGCTGCAGCTGACTTTGGAATTTCCGTTAAAACTATTGAAGGTGGAACTAACTCAGCTGACTGGCCTGCAGGTATGGCTTCTGCACTAGCAACTGGTAAATATAATGTTGTCGTAACTGGGACTACACAAATGGCTGATATTTCTAGAGAGCTTGCAGCAGAATATCCAGATGTTCAATTTATTTTCTTTGATGATTTAGTTGATGATGTACCAAATATATACTCAATGCTTTATGCGCAAGCTGAAGGTGCATTCCTTGCAGGTGCATTTGCCGCTTTAGTTACAACAAGTGATGAACTAAGCAATGCGAATGCAGACAAAACAATTGGTTTCGTAGGTGGTATGGATATTCCAATTATTAATGATTTCCGTTCAGGCTATGAGCAAGGTGCAGCATATGTTGATCCTTCTGTACAAGTAATTTCTTCTTATGTTGGTGACTTCTCAAGTGCACCAAAAGCAAAAGAAATTGCACTATCTCAAATTAGCACTCAAAACGTAGATATTATTTTCAACGTAGCTTCAGGTGCTGGTCTAGGTACACTAGAAGCAGCAAATGAAAAAGGAATTTACTCAATCGGTGTAGACAGCAACCAAAATCCTTTGTATCCAGGCAGTGTTTTAACATCTATGTTGAAAAATGTAGATGCTACAGTATATCGTGCTATTGAAAAATTAATTAACGGTGAACTTCCTGAAGAAGGCGAAATTCTTGGTATGTCTGAAAATGCAGTAGGTTTAGCTAAAGATGAATACTACGAGCAATATGTACCTCAATCTATTAAAGACAAAATGCTTGAAATTGAAGAAAAATTAGCTAACGGTGAAATTCAAGTTCAATCAACACTTTATTAATTTATATAGTATGAAAATACTAAATGTTGCTTCTATTAAGGAGGAGTAGGGTTTTCCTTACTTCTCTTTTTTATATCCATGATTTGATAGAGAATCGACATCACAGAGTGATCGTCTATTAACAACTTTGAAAGGAATGCCCTATATGACTGTATTGCTTGAAATGAAAAATATACATAAGGTGTATCCCAATGGAACTGCAGCAAATCGTGGCATTGATTTAACAATCAATGAAGGTGAGATTCATGCGTTAGTAGGTGAAAATGGAGCGGGAAAGTCGACTTTAATGAAAGTGCTATTCGGCTTAGAAGCACCTACGAGTGGCACGATTACGTATAAAGGCGAAGCTGTCTCGTTCAAGGGTCCCGGAGATGCTATTCATAAAGGTCTTGGTATGGTCCATCAGCATTTTATGCTAGCTCCATCGTTAACTGTTGCCGAAAATATTGTGTTAGGCGAAGAACCAAAGAAAAAGAGTTTTTCTTTTGTAAGGGATCGAAAAACAGAGCTCGCCGAAGTAGAGCGACTTATTCAAACTTATGGGTTAAATGTTAACCCGCATGCTAAAGTAGAGAGTATTCCTGTAGGACAAAAACAGCGTGTTGAAATCTTAAAAGTTTTATATCGCGGCGCTAAATTAATCATTATGGATGAACCTACAGCTGTGCTTACCCCGCAGGAGACGGATGAGTTATTCAACTCCATTAAAGCCCTTGTTGCAGAAGGACATACGATTATTTTTATAACGCATAAATTGCGTGAAGTTATGGAAATATCCGATCGGATTACCGTGCTGCGAGCTGGACAATCGATCGCTACTTTAATTACTGCCGAAACCAATCAAGAGGAAATATCACAATTAATGGTTGGTCGAGAAATTTTGTTTAAGGTTGAAAAAGCGCCAGCAAAAGTAGGCGAGAAAATTCTTGACGTTTCGGGGCTTTCTGCTGTAGATGATAAGGGACATGAAGCGCTAAAAGACATTTCGTTCCAAATTAGAGCTGGAGAAGTGCTAGGAATTGCAGGTGTCGAAGGTAACGGTCAAACCGAATTGGTCGAAGTGTTAACTGGACTGCGAAAAGTTAAGTCAGGCAAAATCGATTACTGCGGTCAAAATCTTGTAGGTGTGCCGGCAGTGAAAATAAGAAATATGCAAGTTGGACATATTCCGGAGGATCGCCAAACGTCTGGTGCATGTCTTACTGCATCAATAACTGAAAATATGATTCTGGATCATTATCGAAATAAAGAATATAAGCTGGGTCCATTTCTTAACAAGAAAAAAATGAGAGAGTTTACTAAAGAAATGATGAAAAAATTCGATGTTCGAGCGCAAAGTGAAGCGACTTTGGCAGGCTCCTTATCCGGAGGTAATTTGCAAAAAGTGATTATCGCCAGAGAACTTTCTAAAAATCCTAAGTTGCTCATTGCTTCTCAGCCAACTCGCGGCGTTGATATTGGCGCAATTGAATTTATTCATCGTGAGATTATCAATCATCGTGATCGCGGAGCAGCGGTTCTCGTTGTATCTGCAGAACTGTCGGAAGTTATGGCGTTAAGTGATCGCATTGCCGTGCTTTACAACGGTGAAATAGCGGCTGTGCTGGAAAATACGCCAGACTTAACGGAACAAGAGCTTGGTTATTACATGTTAGGGATTAAGAAACAATAGAAGGGAACGTCATCATGAAAAACTCACGCACATTAACTTTAGAGTTAACTGGTATATTAATCGCAGTTGTCGCGGCATTAATCGGAGGGTCTATCATTATTTTATTGACGAGTGCGGAACCATTAGTTGCCATAAAAGCGATGTTCATCGATCCGTTCTCTAGCGTTTTTAATATCGGTACCATATTAAATAAAGCAGTGCCACTGATATTAACGGGTTTAGCTTTATCGATAGTATTTCAGTCAGGCGTGTTTAGTATGGGGGCTGAAGGACAGCTATATATCGGAGCATTCGTCGGAACAGTAGTTGGGGTTAGTTTTACAGGGGAAGAACAGACGTGGCTAGCTTCGAATGATGTTGAGAAATTTATTGATATGAACCTAAAGTTATTTTGGACAAGTAATGTGCCAGGGTCAGGAGCCCCTGAATCACTTGCTGTTGCAGCAGTGCAGTCCATGCATAATATGGGCTACGAAACATCTCAGCTAGAGCCGCTTCTTGAAGAAGGAGAGCGTGCGTTGCTAGCGGAGGATTATCAGCAGCTGCAACGTCTAACTGCTCGCTTGATGAAACAACTAGATACATTGCCAAAAGTGGAGGATGCTAGCTATTGGCGTTATACACCATATACAAGCTGGAGTGAATACGAGAAAAAAGCTAAATTTACATCTTATGATCCAATAGATGTAAAGGCAGACTCATTTGCCTCACAAATTCATGCAGGCTGGGTAGCTCAAATTGTAGGTGGAGCTTTAGGGACAGCAATCGAAGGCTACACTTCGCAACAGCTTAAGGCTAAATTTGGCGATATTCATTATTATGTGCGTAAACCGAATACGTACAATGACGATATTACGTTCGAAATTGCCTTTTTAAGTGCATTTGAAAAGTTTGGTTATACGATTACTTCAGATGCAATTGCGGAAGAATGGGTTGCATTGGTTCCAAATGGTTGGTCTGCTGAGGAAATTGCACTAAAAAATATTCGTGCTGGATTCTATCCTCCGCTAAGCGGTTCGTTACATAATCCGTTTAAGGAGTGGATTGGCGCTCAAATGCGTGGTGCGATTTGCGGTATGGTTGCACCAGGCAATCCGAAGCTAGCTGCAGAGTTAGCTTGGAAGGATGGAGTTGTATCTCACGAGAATAACGGTGTATTAGGCGAAATTTTTAATGCTGTGTTTGTTTCGCTAGCATTCGTACAATCTGATGTCCGTCAAATTGTAGAACAAGCTGTGGCGGCAATTCCTGATGATAGCGAGTACTATCATTTTATAGCAACTGCGCTAGACTGGTGTCGTACGTATGAGAATTGGCATGAAACATGGGCACTCTGTGAAGAGAAGTTTAAAGAATTCAACTGGATTCATGCTTATCCAAATGCAATGGCTGAAGTTGTGGCACTTTGGTATGGAAACGGTGATTTTGACAAAACGATGCATATTATTGCAACAGTTGGTCAAGACGTAGATTGTAATGCTGCGCAAATTGCAACTGTTATTGGTATTATCGGAGGTCTTTCAGCTATCGATAAAAAATGGACGTCCGCTAGGAGATACGCTAAATACTTATTTACGTGGCATGAAGACTTCAACCATCAGTGCATTATCTGAATGGACGACACGTGCTGTACGTATTCATCAATCATAGGATGAAGTTAAAGGACATTATAAGTTATAATCGAGTTTAGTTATTGAATTAAACTACCATTTTTCATAGATTTCAAAATCTTGAGAGATGGTAGTTTTTTATATACCATATTTACAACTGTATATAAAATGTTATAATAAAACCGACAGACAGTCGGTCGGTGGATATGAGTGAAAGATAAAGGAGGATATTATGAGAAAGGAAGCTGAACAACGTAAAAATGAAATCTTAGATGCTGCAGATGAGCTTTTTAGTAAGAAGGGTTTTGAAGGTACAAGTACTAACGATATTCTTGAAAAAGTAGGTATTGCAAGAGGCACATTGTATCATCATTTCAAATCAAAAGAGGAAATTATGGATGCCTTAATTGCTCGTTATAGTGTTCGACTACTAGGTGCAGCACGAGTAATTGCCGCAGATAAATCAATTCCTATCATTGAACGTATAATTCGTGTTGCAATGTCGATGAATTTAAGCGGCGGCAGCAGTCATGAAATTATGGAACATATTCATAAGCCGCAAAACGCGCTTATGCATCAGAAAATTCAAAAAATGATTATTAACGAATTTACGCCGATATTAACGGATATCATCTGTGAGGGCATCGAGCAAGGGGTATTCAATACACCATACCCATATGAATGTATGGAGATGGTTCTGACCTATGCGAATAATATTTTTGATGATGACATGGTTCACATGACTGAGCAGGAGCGGGTTACCCGCATCACTGCATTTATCTTTAACATAGAAAGACTGCTAGGTGCAGAAACAGGAAGTCTAATGTCTGTTATGCAAATGTTTGAACGAAAATAAGCATCATTAAAAATGTGTTGTATGAATTATTCTTTATCATATAACTTTGGTTGGATATTGGGAATCAGCAGAGGTGAACTATGAACTTCAGAATAATACGCAATGACATTTTAAAAAATAAGCTAATTACGTTAGTAACCATTGTTTTTATTGCTGCTGCAACGATGCTTGTCGCGCTAGCAGCTATATTAACCGTTAATCTTACCGGTGCACTGGACACATTAATGACAAAAGCGAAAACTCCTCATTTTCTCCAGATGCATTCGGGAGAAATTGATAAAGCAAGACTTACTTCTTTTGCTGAACAAAATAGCAATGTTGAACAGTTTCAGTTGCTTGAATTTCTAAATATAGACGGCTCACAAATTGTGCTTGGAGAAAATACATTAGCTGATAGTGTGCAGGATAACGGTATTAGTACACAAAGTGATAAATTCGACTACCTTTTGGACTTGGACGGGCATATGATTACTCCATCCGCTGGGGAAATTTATGTCCCGATTAGCTATATGAAGGAAAACATTACAAAAGTCGGTGATAAGGCAGTAATCGGTGGACAGCAATTTGTGGTAGCGGGATTTCTTCGCGATTCAATGATGAATTCCACGCTTTCTAGTTCCAAAAGATTTCTGGTAAGTGAAAAAGATTATAACAAATTAAAAAAACTAGGGATTATCGAATATCTTATAGAGTTCAGATTAAAGGATCTGTCTCTTATTGGTGAATTTGAAACGGCTTATGCTGCTGCACAGCTAGCAGCAAACGGTCCAGCAGTTACTTATTCCCTTTTTAAAATGATGAATGCAATTTCTGATGGATTGATGATTGCAGTTATTCTTTTTATAAGCATACTTGTCATTACTATCGCCTTTATGTGCATTCGCTTTACGCTCCTCTCAAAAATAGAAGATGACTACCACGAAATTGGGGTGATGAAAGCAATTGGACTTCGTATTTCTGATATAAAAAGAATTTATTTTGGCAAATATGTAGCGATTGCTTTAGTCGGAAGTAGTATAGGATTTGCGCTTTCCTTATTGTTTAAAGGTACGTTACTTGAAAATATACGATTATACATGGGGGAAGCCGAAAATGCTTCTATTGCATATCTTTTCGCTGGTTTAGGGATAATGATCGTCTTTTTCTCCATTCTTCTTTTCGTAAATCTCGTGTTAAAGCATTTCCAAAAAATATCTGTTGTCGAAGCTATTCGCTTCGGTACTTCACAAGAAAAGCGTTCAAGGAAATCAAGATTTTATTTGAGTAAAAATCGGTTATTGAATACGAATATTTTTCTTGGTATTAAGGACGTTCTTATCAGAAAAAAACTGTATGCAACAATGCTGACAGTATTAGTTACTTCATCATTTATCGTTATTGTTCCATTAAATTTATACAATACGATTTCCTCTAAAGACTTCACTCAATATATGGGGATTGGCGATTATGACTTGCGAATTGATATTCAGCAGACGCAAACTATTTCCGAAAAAGCAAATGAAATTTTGCAGGAGATAGCAAGTGACGCAGATATTTCAAAATATGCAATACTTACAACTAAAATATTTAAGGTAAAGCTAGAAAACGGCACAGAAGAAAATATTAAAGTCGAACTAGGGGATCATACGGTATTCCCAATCAAGTATTCCAAAGGAAAAGCACCTGTTCAAGAAGATGAAATTGCTCTCTCTTCAATCAATGCAGAGGAACTAAATAAAAACGTGGGCGATCGAATGACGTTGGTGATTGAAGGAAAGGAAAAACAATTTTTAGTAAGTGGAATTTATTCTGACATTACAAATGGAGGAAAAACAGCCAAGGCAGTATTCATTGAGCGTTCACCTCATATCGTTTGGAGTATTGTTGTTGCTAAGCTTTCAGATCTCTCTATGATTGATAAGAAAATTACTGAGTATTCTACTAAGTTTGCTTACGCCAACGTTTCAGATATAAAGGAATTTATTAAGCAAACATTTGGCTCAACGATAAACGCTGTGGAAATGGCGGCTTTTGCTGCGATTAGCATTGCTCTTGTCATTACAATTTTAATTACGCTATTGTTTATGCGAATGCTAATTACTAAGGACAAACATTCAATCGCAATTTTGAAAGCATTAGGGTTTAGAAATCGAGATATTAAAATCCAGTATATTTCTCGAGCAATATTTGTTTTGCTTATAGGAATTGTTCTAGGAACGGTTATGGCAAATACGCTTGGTGAAGCTCTGGCAGGACTCGTCATTTCCTCGTTTGGAGCGGATACGTTTAAGTTTACGGTAAAACCATTTGCAGCTTATATCCTTTGCCCGCTAATGATGGTTGCTGCGGTGCTTATTGCAACCATAAGTGGTACAACCGGTGCAGGACAGATAAAAATTTCGGAAAATGTTAAGGGGTAGGCAGATGACAAAAATAATTATCGGTGAGCAAATAACAAAGACTTTTGGCCAAGGTAATGAACAGCGAAATATTTTAGATAAGATCTCTATTGAAATAAGTGAGGGCGAATTTGTTGCAATTATGGGGCCATCGGGTTCAGGAAAATCGACGTTAATGTTTGCACTTAGCGGAATGGAACGTCTCGACAGCGGAAAGGTGCTATTTGATGGGGAAAATTTATCTTCACTTGGGGAAAATGAGCTTTCAGATATACGCAGAGGGAAAATGGGCTTTGTCTTTCAACAGCCTACAATGCTGAAAAATTTAAATATTCTCGATAATATTATTCTCCTAGCTATGCGGAATAATCGAAAAAATGCAGCAGAGATTACAGAGAAGGCTAAGAGGTTAATGAAAAGAGTCGGCATTGAAGGACTTGAACAGCATAGGATTACCCAAGTTTCAGGAGGTCAATTACAGCGAGCGGGAATATGCAGAGCGCTTATGAATAATCCGAAAATTATTTTTGGAGATGAGCCAACAGGGGCGCTTAATTCTAAATTTTCGCAGCAAATTATGAATATTTTTTCGGAAATTAACGCAGAGGGTACAGCCGTTTTACTCGTCACGCATGATGCAAAGGTGGCTGCTCAGACAGAACGAATCTTATTTATGCGCGATGGGAAAATCGTAAGTCAGATGCAGCTTGCTAGATACGACGGGACTAATATGGACAATAGAGTTGCAATGGTTACGAAAAAAATGATCGAGCTGGATATTTAGCTGATCGAGTACTTAAGATAAGCGACGTAAAAACAGAGGCAGGATTTAGAAAGCTTTTATTATTTGGCTAAGCACAATTCTATGTTTTTTAATAGAAACTGATATAATGTATCTGAAAGTGTCCTGTTAGTAGATTGATGTCTTAATTTTGCACATTTTTTATTTGAGGGAGAACATTATGAACATCATTGAAAAACGAATTAATGAATTATTTAATTATCGTCCAGAGCTGACAAAGCAGCATGATTTAGAACAATTTTGGCAAAGAGCATTAAGCAAAGTTCATGAAGTTCCCCTTCATGCAACACGTACAAAACATGAAACCATTATTAACAGTATCGAGGTATTTGATGTCAAATTTAATGGCTTTAAGGAAACCGAGCTTCATGGTTTTTTAATCAAGCCAAAAAGCAGTGATAAAGCTTCATCAAAATTCCCTTGTGTCATTATTTTTCATGGTTATCAGCATGTGCGCACAGGACCAGAGCATTATATGGATTGGCTTTCTTTAGGTGTTGCTGTTTTTGCGGTAAGCGTACGAGGACAATCAACCGGCAATACGCTTGGTAGCGAGCATGGCATGGTAAAGGGATGGATGACCGAAAATCTATTAAATATTGAAGAAAGCTATTATATGGCGCTTGCAATTGATCATTTGCGAGCAGTGCGCTGGGTGCTTGAGCAAGCTGATTTAGATGCTGCGCGAGTTGCCGTGACAGGTGTTAGTCAAGGTGGCGGACAAGCACTTCTCGCTGCTGAGTTTTATCCGCAACTGCGAGCTGTCGTTGCAGACATTCCTAATTTATGTCATATCGATTATGGTATATTTTACTCTCAGGGCTCTTTAACAGAAATTGCAGAGTTTTGTCGTAAGGTCAATACAGACTGGCAAACCGTTTTGAAAAATTTAAGCTATTTCGATCATTTGAACCTAGCTGATCGGATACAAGTACCGATTATGATGTCAGTTGGGCTTAAGGATATGATCTGTATGCCTGAAACGATTTTTCCCGTATACAATCGGATCGCTTCCGAGCAGAAGAGCCTAGAGATTTATCCTTTTACTGGACATATGATTGAATATGCGCAGAAGAAAAAAGGGATGGAGTTTATTTATAAGCAGCTTTTTGCAGATGCGAATTAGTTTCGAGTTAGCGTTAACTAAACTAATAGAATATGTTTAAGTAGGATCGATTAGAATTATAATATTTCAATCAGTTGCAGAAACGAGAAAATGCCTTCCTGTAAGTTAACTAAAGCTTGCAGGAAGGTTTTTTTATGTTCGTTTTTTTACTATTTCATTTTTTTACTGCACGCTTATTGCGGTCCTAAATATTGTGTGATAAACTGACAATCGTAATTAATCGTAATCGTTACTATTACGATTAACCAAAAAGTAGGAGGTAATCAAATGAAAAAAATAGCGATCGCAATCCTTGTCTTACTTATTTCTAGTTTACTCTTTGCGTGCAGCACTGAGAGAACTGAGGTGCAAAGCAAAATAGAGCAGGTAGAAGCTAGTGCTGGAGCAAGTACACAAAGCTTTACAGATAGTTTAGGAAATGAAGTCGAGGTACCAACTGAGGTACATAGAATAGTTACATTGTCGACAGAGATGCTAATGCTGCTTGCTGATTTAGGTGTAAATGTAGTAGGGACAGTAGATAGTCATATGCATTTGCCAGAAGAAGAAGGGATACCAAAGGTTGGGGGCATTAATGAGGTGAATTTAGAGCAAGTTATCTCCTTAGAGCCTGACTTAGTTATTGGGACGCCGCGCTTTCATTCAAAATTATTACCTAGCATGGCAGAAAATCGTATACCGATGGCGATTATGCAAATGGTTACGTTTGATGATGTTAAGCAAGTGGCTCGTACATACGGAAAAATTTTAGGGATTGAAGACACTGTAGAGCAAAAAATAGCAGAAGCACAACAACGAGTAGATGCAGCAATTGCAAAGGCTTCAGCTGTAATAGACAAAAAGAGCGTCGTATTAAATGTTACTCCAGGGGGAATATCGATTCAAAAAAGCGGTACAACTACGTTAGAAGTAGTAGGGCTGCTAGGAATAAAAAATGTAGCCGATGAATTGCCTTCATTGCCTGATAGTGCTAATGCCGCTCCATTTAGTATGGAAACTTTAGTAGAATTGCAGCCTGATTATATTTTCATTACGGTACATGGGGCGACGGAAACAGGAACAGAAATTATTGAATCTCAGTTAAAAGCTAATCCAGCATGGCAAACATTACAGGCGGTAAAAAATAATCAAATCCATGTGCTGCCTTCAAATCTATTTCTAACAAACCCTGGCTTACATTATGAGCAAACGGTGCAGTATATGGTAGATATTATTTCACAATAGGAGAAGCAGCGAATGGCTTACTATCGGAAAAATACATTTTATTTGCTAGGCTACACTGTCGCTCTGCTTTTTATCTTTCTAATAAGCATTCATATTGGAGCAGTGAAAATACCGTTAAGTGACGTAGCGTATTACCTTTTTTCAAGCAAGGCAACGGGAAGTATGCATGACATTGTTTGGAATATTCGTTTACCGCGTTCTATTTTAGCAGCTCTTGTTGGCTCTGCATTAGCTATCGCAGGAGCATTGTTACAAGGGTTAATGCAAAACCCGTTAGCAGATCCGCAAATTATTGGAGTTTCTAGCGGGGCTGGTCTTGCTGGTATGATCATTTTAATTTTATTTCCTGAACAGATGCATTTATTGCCGCCATTTGCTTTTATCGGAGCGACGCTCGCAGTGCTGCTCGTTTATGGTTTAGCTTGGAAAAATGGTATTCAGCCCGTACGGGTTATTTTAGCAGGTGTCGCTATTGCGGCATTTTTTGGGGCAGGAACCTCAGCATTAATGTCATTTTTCAGTGATCGCGTACAAGGGACAATTAGCTTTATGGTGGGTGGCTTAGCTGCAAAAGGTTGGCAAGAGATAGGGATTATTTGGCCCTATATTCTAGCAGGTCTAATTATGGCGATGCTGCTAGCAAATCAAATGAACCTTCTTGTATTAGGAGATGCAGCAGCAAAAAGTTTAGGTCAACATGTTGAATTGACACGGGCAATTGTCACTGTTGTTGCTACATTATTGGCTGGAGCGGCTGTTAGTGTTGTTGGGCTGCTCGGCTTCGTTGGACTTATCGTTCCTCATATTACACGACTAATGCTCGGGAATGACTATCGCATTTTGCTTCCAGCATCAATGTTGCTTGGCGCTGGGCTGGTCACACTCTGTGATACGATCGCTCGCAGTATGTTTGCTCCGTTTGAGTTGCCTGTTGGTGTAATCATGGGTGTGATTGGAGCTCCATTTTTCTTATATTTGCTTAGAAGGAGAGAGCAGGTATGAGTTACTTAGTCGCTTCGGATATTGTGCAAATGATCGAGGGAAGGAAGATTTTACATCATATTGATTTGTGTCTTGAAAAAGGAAAAATTTACAGCATTATCGGACCAAATGGCTGTGGAAAAAGTACGCTGCTTAAAACTCTTGCTCGTCAGCTTCAGCCAGTGCAAGGTATGGTGCAGTTAGCTGGGCGAAGTATTTACAGTTTATCGCAAAAGGAGATAGCGAAACAGCTTGCTTATTTAATGCAGCATACAGGACGGATCGATATTACAGTGGAGCAGCTAGTTTCATATGGCCGTGCACCTCATAAATCGTTGCTGCAAAGACTTTCAGCAGAGGATGAAGCGATTATTAAATGGGCGATGGAGCAAACGAAAACTATGCATTTATGCAGGCGCAGCATCACCACATTATCTGGTGGGGAGCTGCAGCGAGTTTGGATTGCAATGGCATTAAGTCAAAAGACTGCGATGCTGTTTTTAGATTAGCCAACCAATCATCTAGATATTGCTCATCAGATTGATTTGCTAGAGCTAATTAAGCGACTAAATAAAGAGCTGACGATGACGATAGTGATGGTGCTGCATGATTTAAATTTTGCTGCCGCCTATTCAGATGAAGTGAT
This sequence comes from Paenibacillus sp. plas6, assembly GCF_057221655.1. Lineage (NCBI taxonomy): Bacteria > Bacillati > Bacillota > Bacilli > Caryophanales > Paenibacillaceae > Paenibacillus > Paenibacillus sp. plas6. The sequence goes on from NZ_CM170151.1 coordinate 3,078,733, forward strand.
TGTATTAAAAGACGGAATCATTTATGGAAGCGGCGCTCCAGAGCAAGTGATGGTACCGCAAATGTTTCAGGACGTTTTTTCAATTGATGTAAAGGTGCTTTTTGACGAACAGGATCAATCCCATTTTTTCAAAATGAAAGGAAGAAAACGATGAACGATATAATTTATCCTTTTTCCGCATTAGTCGGTCAAGAGGAAATGAAGCTAGCGTTACTCTTAAACTGTATAAATCCTGCAATCGGCGGAGTTTGTATTACAGGTGAAAAAGGGACGGCAAAATCAACTGCTGTGCGAGCACTAACAGGGTTATTTGAAGATTTACAAGTTGTTACATTGCCGTTAAGTGCAACGGAGGATCGTGTTGTCGGTACGCTTAATATTGAACATGCGTTAAAGCAAGGGGAAAAGAAGTTTGAGCCCGGCATTTTAGCCAAAGCGCATGGTCATATTTTATATGTCGATGAAATTAATTTACTGGAGGACCATATTGTTGATGTGTTGCTTGATGCTGCGGCAATGGGGGTTAATACAATTGAAAGAGACGGAATTTCTTATTCTCATCCTGCAAAATTTATTTTAGTGGGGACGATGAATCCAGAAGAAGGTGAGCTTCGTCCGCAGCTTTTAGACCGCTTTGGCTTATCAACGAATGTTGAAAGTGAAAAACTCCCAGCGCAGCGTGTAGAGGTTATAAAACGTCGACTCGCCTTTGAAGAAAATCCGACGGAGTTTATTCAGCAATATGAAATGCAGCAAATGGCATTATTCGCGCAAATTCAGCACGCCAAGCAATTATTATGTAAGGTGCAAGTCTCCGAGTATATTTATGATACCGTCGCAAATTTATCAATAACGCTTGGAATTGAGAGTCATCGAGCGGATATTACAATGATTAAAGCTGCAAAAACTTATGCTGCTCTGCAAGGGGAAGCAGAAGTAACAAACCGTCATCTAGCCACGATTGCACCGCTTGTTTATGCCCATCGTTTGCAGCAAAACCCGTTTGAAGATGAAAGTAAAACACGTCAGCAGATGAAAGCGATAATCGAACAGTATTGTGTGGTGGCACAATAAATGGCAACGCTACAGCAGGCAGTTACTGTGCTGAAATTGTTGGCGATAAATGAGCGAATAAAGAGTGTATGTATTGGCGGGGCAATTGGCAGTGGAAAATCTGAGCTGCTCTCGCTTTATAGGCAATTATCAGAGCGACCGCAAATTGTTATTCCAACTCATATTACAGTTGATCTGCTTTATGGTGGAGTATCTATCGAGGAAACATTGCAGCGGCAAAAGGTAGTATATGAGCAAAGTATATTTGAGCGAGCAGAAAATGGTTGCTTATTCGTCGAACAGCTAGAGCGATTGGAACCAATGATAGCTAGAACGATTGTGAAAGCAATAGAAGAGGAAACGATTACCTTTACTCGCGAACAGACAATAGAGAAAAGAATATCACATACGGCGCTTTATACAATACATACCCCATTTAAGCAAATGTCAAGCACATTATTAGATTGTATCGGATTAAGTGTAAGCTTAGATGCGCCAGATAAGGCTCAGCGAGTTAATGTTTTGAAAAATAATGCAATGGGTAATATCTCTGAAATACAGCGACAGATTAAAGAAGCCAGACTGCGATTATCGCATGTGACAGTTTCGGAAGAGATGTTAATATATATCGATCATCTGTTAGTGCAATACGGAATTTTTAGTATACGTGCCCAGTATGCATTGCTGCAAGCTGCACGAGCTCTGGCAGCAATGCAGAATGAATTCGAGGTAGCCGAATTGCATATTCAAGCAGTAGCTCCATATGTGCTTAATCATCGGGCTGCGGAACTGCATTCCAATGTAGAGTCGTCAGCGCAAAAGGAAGCTCAAGAAAATAAAGAAGAAACTTACGAGCAAGAAACCGAATATGAAGCTGATTCACTAGAGCCAACTACCCGAGAGAACGATTGGCAACCTAATAAACAGGAGATAAGTGGAGAAAGATTAGAGTATCCAGCTAATAACCAAGAGAAGAAAAATCAAGCTGGGGATCTTAATTATTCACTTGAATCGCAGTCACAGCAAGAAACTGATGCACTTGTTGATGTAAGCGCAGAGGAAGCAGGTGCAATTACGTTAAATGTAGAGCAAAGCTCACAAATGAAAAAATCGCTAAGCGGTAAGGCGGCAAAACTTCAAATAAATAAAAAGCGTGGACGTCAAATTGGAACGATGCCTTATAAAAAAGCAACAGCTGATTTGGACTTATTAGCTACGCTGGTAAAGGCAATTCCTGAACAACGATTGTATGAAAAAGGTAAGACTGCGATTACTGTAAAACCTCATCATTTTGTGAATAAAAAGCGTGAGCAAAAACAAGCACAGCATTTTATTTTTGTTGTTGATGCAAGTCAGTCAATGCAGCAAAATAAGCAAATGACTATCGTTAAAGGAGTAGTGTTATCGTTATTAAAGGATGCCTATCAAAAACGAAATGTAATTAGCTTTATTTCGATGAGTCAAGCAAAGGCTGAAATTCAATTACAGGCTGTCAAAAATATTAATTTAGCACGGAAAACACTGCAAAATTTGAAAGTTGGCGGAAAAACACCGCTAGCAAGTGGTTTAGAGCTAAGTTTATCGCTATTGCAAAACAGTGAGTTTCCTATTGATGCAGCGAAGATAATTGTTATTACCGATGGGCGTGCGAATATGACATTAGCTGGAGAAAAGCATGTAAAGCAGGCGATGCAGGAAGCATTAGCACAAGCAGAGCAGCTTCGCAAGTTAGCTGCACAAGTTCTCGTTGTTGATACGGAGCAAGGTGCCGTTAAGCTAGAGAAGTCCAAAGAGTTAGCGAGTGTGATACAAGGTCATTATATTCCATTTTCAGAATTTTCAAAATTAAAAACGTATCATTTTTTAAGAAAGGGAGATAAGTAATGCGATTAATTATTGCAACTGCTGCTGATGCTACGATCATTGAAGCAATTCAAGCATATAAGGAAATTAAAGAGGAACTGGCATATTTATCTGTTGAGGTTTACAGCATTCATCAGCCTGTAGCGGAAAAACAATGGATAGCTTTGCAGCAACCATCAACCGAGCATACGATGTTGCTTATTGATTCTCATGGAGCGGATGAGCAAACGGTTATGCGCATGTTAAATATTGCTGCAGCAGAGCAATGGGATGTTATTCCGCTCATGTTTAGTATGGAAGTAATGCATTTCTTCAAAATCGGCACTTTACAAGGATGTGATTTAGTTCCTGGCCAACATGGGCAGATGGTGCTGCATGAACATATACAGGGGACTGAGCGTGAGTGCAAACAACGTGATTTAGCTAATTTTATGCAGCTATTTGCATATTGGCGCGTATCAGGGCGAGCAAACTGGAAAAATGCATTGCTTTTTATCAGTAAGCATTATGCAGGCGGTAAACATGAGATTAGTCCACCAATTGAATATCCAGACATCGGCATCATCAATCCAGTTACAGATAAGCATTATGACAAATTAGAGAGCTATATAGAGGACATTCATTACGATTCCAGCCTGCCAAATGTTGCCTTTATTTATTTATCTGCAAAATCTCGATTAGATGCAACGCTTGTATTACAGAACTTCATTGAGAAATTGAAAGGTAAGGCGAATGTTTTACCGATTGGACTTGCAAGTATGATGAACGTAGATGCAGAGAAGCTGACAGCACTTTTGCAAAATCAAAAGATGCCGATAGATCTAATTGTTAGCTTTATGAATTTCCGTCTCGGAAGCGGGCCGCAAGGTATAGCGACAACAACCTATACTGATTTATTTGCAAAACTCAATGTGCCTATCGTTCATCCCGTTTTAATGGGAGGCATTGATTATGAAGATTGGCAGAAGCCTGATCGTACAATCAGTCCAGCCGAACAGCTTGTTAGCATTGTATTGCCTGAATTAGACGGTGTTATTGATAGTTTGCCAGTTGCAGCTATGCAAAATATTGGTGAGGATGAGGCGTTTCAAGTGAATATGAAAATACTGACGCCGATTGAAGACCGAGTTGAAAAAATGGTTAGACGGATCATGAATTGGCTAAAGCTGCGCAGACTTACCAATGATCAAAAGCGTGTTGCAATTATTGGCTATAACTATCCAGTTGGAGAAGGAAATTTATTTGGTGGAGCATTTTTAGATACGTTTGCTTCCCTTGAAAAAATGATAAAGCTGCTCCATCAGCAAAATTATGATGTGACACCATACTCTGCTGAAGAGCTGCGAGCTAAATTTATTGAAAATGGCTTTACAAATGGCAGCAATTGGTTTGCTGTCAATGAGACCGAGGCTATTTTTTATCCAGCTGAGTCTTATCAAGCGTTTATTGACAAGTCAGCATGGAAATCTGAAATTGAAGCAAAATGGGGAGCTGCGCCAGGCAATATCCTTGTTAACAAAGGGAAATTTTTAATTCCAGGAATTTGCAACGGGAATGTTTTTATCGGGATTCAACCGCCGCGAGCAGTACAGATTGATGCGCAAACGTATCATAGTGGTGACTTACCGCCAACCCACCATTATATTGCGTTTTATCAATGGATTCATGAAGTGTTTAAACCAGATGTTATTGTTCATATCGGTACACATGGTACGCTAGAATTTTTATCAGGTAAACAAGTAACATTAAGCGAGCATTGCTATAGCGATGCGTTAATTGGCGATGTGCCGCATTTATATTATTACTATGTCGGCAATGTAGCCGAAGCAATGATTGCCAAACGCCGCAGCAGTGCAACATTAATAACATATCAAGCTCCACCGTTTGCTAATGGCGAGCTATATGGGAAATATGAGGAGTTACATGCTTTATTGCAGGAATATTCGCAGGCAGAGCAGCTTAATCGGGAGCGCATGCAAACTGTATTAACACTTATTCAGCAGCAAGCAGAGCAGCTTCACTTACCGTCAAGTTCTCTACAAGATTTAGAGCGAGAACTTTATCGTATTCAAACATCCTTTATTCCAAATGGCTTACACGTATTTGGCGAAGGATTTTCTAAACAAGCAGCGCTTGATTTCACATTTAAAATTGTAAGTATGTCTCGTCCTGCGATGCATTCTATACAACAAGCAGTTGCGCTTAAACAAGGATTGTCTTTTGAGAAACTTGTAGAGCAAGGAGACATGTTGCAAGTCAAGCATATTGAGCAGGAAGCAAAGCAATTGCTTGAAAACTATATCAATAATCGCAAAGAACTGAATGCAGACGATCCAGTGGAAAAGGTGTTGAATTATGCTTGGACGATCTTTAATAAACTATACCAAAATAACGAGGAAGCAGGTTTGATCAATGCGTTAAATGGAGGCTATACTCCAGCAAAATTAGCCGGTGATATATTGCGTAATCCTGAAATTTTACCTACAGGCTACAACATGGTACAAATCGATCCTAGTACAATTCCTAGTGAGGCAGCTGTATTGCGCGGTCAGCAAATTGCTGAGAATTCATTGGCTGCTTACTTGGCAGAGCATGATCATTATCCTCAATCTGTTGGTTTAGTAATGTGGGGGATAGAAACGGCACGTACACAAGGAGAAACGATTGGACAAATCCTACATTATGTCGGAGCTCGTCTAGTCAAGGTACCTCATTCATTAACGAAGCGGGTTGAAGTAATCCCTTTAGCTGAGCTAAAACGTCCACGAATTAATGTGTTTATTAACGCCAGTGGAGTATTCCGTGATATGTTCTCAAATGTAATTGATGAGTTAAGTGATTTATTCCAGCAAATTTCCGAGTTAGATGAGCCGTTGGAAATGAACTATGTCAAGGCACAAACTGAGCGTGTACTTAAACAGCTTGGTGAGATGGAACATGCAAAAGAACTTGCTGCAGGTCGAATTTTCGCACCTGCTCTAGGGGAATATGATTCAGGGGTGACCCATTTAATTCATGAAAATAGTTGGAAAAATGATTCAGAAATTGGAGAGCTATTTGCAGCTAATCGAAATTATGTTTATACGAAGCAAGTTAAAGGAAAGAAGATAGCTTCACTTTATGATGAACATGCAAAGCAGGTTGATTTAATTTCACAAATTCGCAGTGAATTTGAATATGAGGTCATTGATTTAGATCATTATTTTGAATACTTTGGCGGTATGGCGAAAGCTGTGGAAAATGTGAAGGGGGAGCAGGTAGATATATTAATATCTGACTCTAGCAATGAGCAAATTTTAACTGAAACATTATCTCATTCCTTAGAACGAGCTGTTCGTACACGTTTAACCAATCCAAAATGGATTAACGGTTTGCTTGCTCATCAATATGCTGGCGGTCAATCAATTGCCAAGCGCTTTGAAAATATGCTTGGTTTAGCAGCAACAACGAATAGCGTCAAACAATGGGTATTCAATGACTTACATCAAACTTATGTAGAGAATGAAGAGATTGCGGCAAGACTTGAGGAAAATAATCCATACGCCTACGAGCAGATTTTGAGGACTATGCTTGTTTACTATGAACGTGGTTATTGGCAAGCTAGTGAGCAACAACTGGATCTAATAAAAGAAAAGTATTTGGAGCTGGAAAGTGTAATAGAATGAACGATGAGGACTTTTGCCTGTCTCTAATTTTATGCAGATACTAAAAAAGATGCTGCCTGAATCTATCGGGCAGCATCTTTAGTATGAGTTTGCAGTCAGTTCACATGCGGTCTTACATTCTATTCACTTAGTGCGAAGTAACCATTTCTGCCTTAACACGCTTAGGAATTCGCATTGTAATGCTGGTACCTCGACCTAATTCACTGTAAACTTTTAATGAAGTGCCATACTCATATTTTAAACGTTTATTAATATTAATAAGTCCAACACTTTCTGTGTTTCGTGTTAAATCGTCATTGAGCAACTGATGGATCATTTGTTGATTCATTCCTTGACCATCATCTGCTACAACAATTAACCATTCATGCTCAAGTTGATATGCTGTTAGCGTAATCGTACCACCTTCGACTCGACTTCCTAAGCCATGTTGTATCGCATTTTCGATAAGAGGCTGGATAATTAGTGGCGGTATTTTTAAGTTAAAAACTTCGGCATCAATTTCCTCATGCAAAGTTATTCGATTATCAAAGCGAGCACTTTCAATTTTCAGATAAGCTTGAATCAACTGATATTCTTCAGCAAATGTAATCGTTTCATCTGTATTGCTAAATCTAAAGCTTCCTCGTAAATAATCTGCGAAATCAATAATTAATTCTCTTGCTCGTTCAACATCAGAGTAGCTTAATGCAATGATAGTGTTTAAAACATTATATAAAAAATGCGGTTTTATTTGAGATTGCAAGAAGGCGAGCTCCATGCCTACTAAGCGTTCAAATGAGCTTTTCATTGCTAATAAGCTTTGCACACGTGCCTTTAATTCTTCAATATCAAACGGCTTTGGCAAATAATCATTAGCGCCAGCCTGAAATGCAGTGACTTTATCATTTGTTTGAATTGCTGCTGTAACCATCAAGATCGGCAGTTCTACCATCGAATAACGTTTTCTTATTTCTTGACATACCTCATAGCCAGATATTCCAGGCATCATATTATCTAAAATGATCAAATCGACTTTATGTCCGTCTTGCAGCTCCTCAAGTGCTTCGTATCCATTTTTTACGGCAATGACCTTATAATCAAACGGCTTTAAGGCATCAACTAATATTTTTAGATTAATAATCTGATCATCAACAACAAGTACAGTTTGTTTACCAGCAGGATTAGAAACATAAGGCGTTTCGATGAAATAACTTGGCTGATATGTTTCCTTATTAGAAAGAGAGCTAACTGCTGCAGGGTAGGAGTTAAAAACAGCTTCATTACGAACAGATAAAGCTTCTCCTACTGGAAGTGTGAACGTGAAAGTTGAACCTTCTCCTAAAGTAGAGGTAACCTCAATTGCACCATTTTGCAGTTCAACTAGTTGCTCAACGATAGACAGCCCTAGACCGAAATGTTCAATATTTTCATTATCTTCTATGTTGAACGGTTCAAAAATATAAGGAAGTCTGTCGGGCGCTATACCACTGCCCGTATCTTGTACCGAAATGACAATTTTACTATCCCGTTCTTCTGCCTTGACGATGACTTTGCCGTTTTGTGTATGCTTAATCGCATTGTCTAGTAAATTACTTATGATTTGACTTAAACGACTTTCATCAGCTAGAGCAGGCTTAAGATTTCTGTTTACTTGATTTTCTAACACAATATTCCGTTCTTTACTCATGTAATTATAAATATGGATTTGTGCATCTACAATTGCATGAACATCAACTAATCTAGGGGAAATATGCAGTACATTATGCTTTAGCTTCGATAAATCTAAAATATCATAGACAAGCTTAGAGAGTCTTGTCGTTAAGCTTCGAATAAGTTGCAGCTTTTCCTGCTGCTGATTATGCAATGGATACATAGGATCTTGCAAAATAGATTGCGTAATATGCAATATCCCGTGCAACGGAGTTTTAAACTCATGCGATGTGCGTGCTAAAAAATCATCCTTAACTTTATCTGCTTTTATAAGCTCTTCAGATAATTTAGCAATTTGATTATAAGCATTCGTAAAACGCAGCGACATTATAAGTGCTAGCATTAATAAAAACAAGAAAGGTTCAATAGGCGGTAAACCATATGTTGGAATACCGAAATAAAGACTCGCCCCTTGTTTAATTGTAATAATATTTAGCGCAATTGCAGCGACAACTAAATAAACAGTTCCTGCAATTTTATGCAGTGCTGCTAAAATAAACACATAGGTTGCATAGATTAATGTAAATGAAATGAAAAAAGTAGACAAATTTCTCACTATAGGACTTAACAAATGTGCAGAAAATAGTAAATAATAAATGGATAAAATGATGCCTAATATAAATCCAGCATACATAATAGATTTATTGCAGTACTTCCGCATAACGATATGCAAGTAAGAAAAAATGCAGATTACTGCAAGGAGGGAGACAATCATCTGAATGCGAAAGCTAAGCTGAAATGAAAAATCACCAAAGATATAAAATATTAATCGTTCGCTTCTAGTGCTTGTAAATATAGCGATAAAGATACATAACAGACCTAAAGATAGCCATGAATAATCAGATCTTCGTTGATAATATAATCCTAAAAAATTTAATCCCATAATGAAGAAGGTTGCTATTGTAATCCAATCATGAGCCATTGCATTATCTCTAAGCTTTGAAATTTGCTCTGCAGTTCCAAAATAGATCGGCTCTATAATTCCACTTTCAATTGGAAAATCGTAGTTTGAAACTTGCAAAATGATTTCATTCCACCCTTGCTGCAAAGTAAAATAACTTACATAGGGCTTATTTAATGCAGAATAGCTTTGCTTTTCTCCAGGTGTGCCGCTATTACCAATTTCATTTCCATTTAAAAATAGTTTATTGGACATGTAAATGGAAGATGTTTTTATACCGTATGTTGTCATTGAATCTGATGAATAGAGCAGTAAACGATAAGTAGCAGAACCAGTTATATTCATAACCGAATGCCATGAGCCAGGAACTTCAATTTTAAGGGGGGGCTGTAAAGCTTGCTCAGAAGAAGTGTTTGAATCGATACTGGATAGTAGGCTGTTAGGATAAAACTCCCATTCACCTTGCAATGGGATTACATCCTTAGCTGTAGCTTGCCAATCAGTAAGATCTAGTTTTCCATCAATTGCGTGAATATCATGATGTGTTTTACTTAATAAAAAATTTGAAAGCAAAGCATAAACTCCAATAATCAAGCAAAGTGTAAGCAGTATTGCTAAGAGCCGTTTATTCATATAATTTCACCCAATATATCTCAATTCTAAAATAGTATTGCTTATCTTATCATAAAAAATAGTTCTATGTCATTAGTGCTAAATGAAGTTATGAAATTATTATCTAATAATATACAATTTCTGTTAAAATAAAACAGTGCGGTAGAAATAGTTTTGCTGAAATTTAATGCTATTGAACTGTATAATGTAGACATATTACCTTATAATGATCCTGCAGATAAAAAAGAGCCTGGGACAAAACTTGTCTCTTAAAACAAGCAAACGGTGAAATCTGTTCAAAGATTTCACCGTTTGCTCATTTTAGGCTCTGTTTTTCTAATGCTATGCTACGTTCGTAGCACATATTTCCTTAAGTTTACTGCCATTAAGGCAAGTCCAATCTCATGCTCAACTTTCCGTTTTCCTCGAACTGAAAAGCGAGTGAAACCTAAATTAGCCTTCAAGAATCCAAAAACTGGTTCTACGTCAATTTTTCGTTGACGGTAGATCTCCCCTGTTTTTTCTCCTGAAAGCTGCTCTCTTACATAGGTTTTTTGTTGTTCCCAACGTGCATTGATCATCAGTTGTCGGTGTCTTCCTTCTTGTGCTTTCGTACATGAGGATCGGAAAGGACATCCTGTACAATCCGCACAAGCATAGATCTTGAATTGTCGCTCAAACCCATCTTTATCTTTGCGTATGGTATAGCGTTGAAACGTTAGTTCCTGTCCATTTGGACAAAGATAACGATCCTTTTCGGCATCATAGTGCCAGTTACTTGTTTGAAATGGATCGGTTTTAGACTTTCTCTTTTGCTCACGCTCATACATCGTATACTTTATTAATGGAACACGCTTGCGCTTCGTGATCACATCCTCATAGTTTTGCTCACTTCCATATCCGGCATCCGCTACGATATAGGTAGGCAAGTCAAAATAATGGGTTTCAATTTCATCAAGAAAAGGAATAAGCGTCTTGGTGTCCGTTGGATTGGAATAGATACCATAAGCCAGTGTGTATTGTCCTTCGGTTGCAATTTGTACATTGTATCCAGGCTTCAATTGTCCATTCTTCATGTAGTCATCTTTCATTCGCATGAAGGTTGCATCAGGATCGGTTTTGGAATAACTGTTGCGCTTTCCGAATCGTTGTTGATGAAGCTTGTACATGTTTTTTCGTTCCATCCAATCACGGACTTGCTTGAGTAGTTGTTTTGGTGCTTTTCGCTTGCTTCGTAATTGTTTTCGTTCACTCGTATCTTCGGATGCTGCGATCTTTTCTGTATAGCTTTCAACCACTCGCTCAAGGTGTTCTGCGATCTCCAGTAAGTTTTCCGTAGAGAGTTCTTGCTCATGTTCAAGCTCTGGAATGATCTTTTGTTCCAATAACTCGTTGTACAGTTGATTCGACTTTTCAATGAGCCGAGCATGATGTTTGTCCACGGCTTTTTTCCATACAAAGGTGAACTTATTCGCATTGGCTTCAATTTTGGTTCCATCAATGAACATCGCTTCTTGGGTAATGATCTTTTCTTCCACTAACTTCGAGCGAAATTGAACGAAGCACTGGCGGAGTAAGTCTTTCATCACAGGATGAACACGGAAACGATTAATCGTACGGTAGCAAGGTTCATAGCCTTGAGCTAACCACATCATCCGAATACTGTCTTTCGTAAGAGCTTCAATTTTACGACCAGAAAAGGCAGATTGAGTGTAGCCGCATAGAATGATCTTGAGCATCATGCGCGGATGATAGGCTGGACAACCGTCACGACGAACAAACGAACGAAACGCTTCATCTGGAATACTTTCGACCAAATGATGAATGGCAAATGCGATATCATGTTTATCTAATTTAACTTCTAAATTTAGAGGCAAAACTAATTGATTCATGTTATAATCTTTAAACATAAGGAACACCTTTCTTTTGAAATTTTTGGGGTGAGATACTTAAATTTTAACAGAAAGTGTTCCTTTTGTATGTAAAAAATGAACTCCTGGCATTCTACTTTGTAGAGCACCAGGAGTTTTCTTTCATTTAGCTGGGTTTTGTCCCAGGTTCTTTTTTTATAAAATCATATCACTCTGATGAATATTTAAAACCCCATCGCACAGCCGTCCTTACGCGGATCGGAGCCGCCCATTAACACGCCTGTTTGTCGGTTGATAGCAATGCCTTGATAGCCGCCTACTGCAAATGCGTCACCATCCTCTAGGGTGAGCAAACGATAGCCTAGCTGCTCCAGCTCTTTACGTACATGAGAAGGGAATGAACTTTCCAAATAGATGCCCTCATTATAATGACGGAAGCGTGGACAATCTGTAGCCTGCTGAATATTCATATTAAAGTCCAGCATATTTACAAGCACCTGTACTTGCCCCTGCGGCTGCATATCCGCGCCCATTACTCCAAAGCTAATAATCGGTACTCCATCCTTTAACACCATCGAAGGGATAATCGTATGGAAAGGACGCTTGTGCGGAGCTATTTGGTTAGGATGTCCATCTTCCAGTTTAAACAGCCCTCCGCGATTGTGCAGTACAATTCCTGTTTCAGGGATAGCAATGCCGCTGCCGAACAGACTAAAAATGCTGTTTGTAACTGAGGCGATATTTCCTTGGCTGTCAACAACTGTAAGATAGACGGTATCTCCTCCTAGTTCTGCTCCGATATAGTCGTTTAGATTGTCGCTCAGCTTAATTTGCTCTGCGAGCTGCTTAGCATACTCCTTTGACAGCAGATGTTCGACAGGAATATCGGCAAACTCTGAATCGGCGATATAGCGATCGCGATCTGCATAAGCTAGCTTTTTCGCTTCTGAAAATAAATGAATAAAGGCAGCGCTATTATGACCTAACGCTTGAATATCAAATTGCTCCAGTATATTTAGCATTTCAAGAACAACGAGTCCTTGACCGTTCGGCGGAATTTCTAAAATATCATAGCCGCGATAAGTTGTGGAAATCGGTTCTACCCAAGCAGACTGATGCTTTGCAAAATCCTCTTTGCGCAATAAGCCACCATGCTGCTTCATATACTTATCAATTTGATCAGCGATCTCTCCTTTGTAAAAGGCATCTCGTCCTCCCTCGCTAAGCTTTCTCAATGTACGAGCAAGCAGCGGTTGCTTGAATATCTCACCTGATTGAGGCAGTTTACCGTTAGGTAAGAAAAGTGAGCTTGCCTCGGCATCCTGCAGAAGCAAGTTGTATGCCTTTTTCCAGTAATAAGCGACCATTTCTGTTATAGGAAAGCCTTGCTCAGCATAGTGGATAGCTGGTGCGAGCGTTTGTTTAAAGTCCATTGTACCGTAACGCTTTAGCAACTCTGACCACCCATCAACGACACCAGGAATTGAAATAGAGTGGATACCAGTCATTGGGATGCTTGAATAGCCAAGCTGACGATAGCGCTCAGCAGTTGCTAAATGCGGGGCACGACCGCTTGCATTTAAACCCTTTATTTCTCCCGTTTGTGCATGATAGGTGATGGCAAACATATCGCCGCCAAGTCCAGTCATCATCGGTTCGACGACACATAAAGTTGCAGCAACCGCGACGGCTGCATCAAAGGCATTGCCGCCAGCCTTCAATATATCGATACCTGCTCCAGCAGCTAATGGATGACTTGTTGCGACCATACCACCTGTAGCTTGAACGACGGAGCGAGATTGAAAATGGGAGTAGCCTGGTCTATCGAACATGATGTTTCCCTCCTAATTTGAAAAAAGAATGGTTAAATAACAAAAAAGCCGTAAACAAGTGCAGCAACAATCATGAAGAAGGGATGCAGCTTAAATTTCTCCATAACAACTAAACTGACTGCGGCAATAAGCAAGGAATGAAGAAAGCCAAGCTTATTATAGGAATTGACGAAGAAATCAATTGCGATCGTTGCCAGCAAAGCAATGATAACAGGTTGGATGAGCAACATCATATTTTGAATTCTTGGCGAGCTTTTAAACTTCATCAGCAGTTGTAATAATCCAATCATTAATAACAAAGAAGGAAGAACGGTCGCGATAAGAGCGATCACGGACCCTAGAATGCCTCCTTGCTCGTAGCCAATATAACCTGCTAGTTTTGTTGCGATAGGACCTGGCAGTGTATTGCCTAATGCTAAAATTTCTGCAAATCGAGATGCATCGATCCAGCCGTAACGGTCGACTGCTTCATATTTAATGAGCGGAATAACCGACGGACCACCGCCATAACCAAGAATATTCGCTAGAAAAAATGCGATAAATAGCTCAAGATAGATCATTTGCCAGCTTCCTTTCGTTGCTTCTTCACGTTAATTGGCTTACTGTAAAAGGCTCCAATAAGCAGTAAGGCAACAATTAAGAACGCTGGATGCAAATTAGTAAAATATAGAGTTGCAGCGATAATAAAAGTCATTGCAATAGATAGTATAAGTCCGAGTTTTTGCTTGTTTTTTACCCACATTTGGTATGCCATGACAGCGAGCATCACTCCGATTACTGGCTCGATTGCCGCTGTAGCGTTAGTTACATGTACGTTTCCGCTTACTGAGCCCAACAAGGCAAATAAAGCAATTAAAGCGATAATCGTTGGGACGGTTGTGACAATGATTGCAACAACAGCTCCCATTATTCCTTTTAAATAATAGCCGATGTAGCCTGCCATTTTCGTTAAAATCGGACCTGGCAAAGAGTTTCCGATGGCAAGAATATTCGTAAATTCCTCATCAGAAAACCATTTATATTTCTCGACCGCTTCCTTATGAAGCAAGGGGATAGAGGATGGACCTCCACCAAATCCTAAAATACTTACGCGAAATAAAGCCATTATTAAGTTAGTCCACATGCTGTTCCTCCTGCTTGCCAGTTTGACTTTCTGGCAATCTAGCTGATTTTAAATGGTTAATGATTGCCATAACGCTGTAAGCTTCTCATTGCTCCACTGAAATGGATGATCACCAGTTCGGAGCCATTGGCCATTACGGAAGATCCATCGTCGATCAGGCAACATTACAAACAGTTGCTCTACTGAATTAACATCGAAAATAACAAAATCAGCAAGATGTCCTTCTTTGATTCCATAGCCTTTTGCTGCAACAAGTGCTGCAGGATTCTCTGTAATCATTCGGAGTAATGTCCGCATATCTCTTGGCGCTCCCATGTGAGCAGCGTAGGCTGCCAGTAAAGCGATTTGCACGAGATCTCCGCGACCAAAGGGGTGAAATGGATCGTTAATATTATCTGAGCCGATAGAAATGTTGACCCTAGCAGCTAAAAAATCTTTAATTCTCGTTACGCCTCGTCTAACCCGCGTATCATCACCGCGCCCTTGTAAATAAAGATTAGCTCCAGGCAGAGAAATAACATGAAGCCGTGCTGCAGCAATAAGTTTTATAATTGCTGCTGCTTCTTCTGTTGGCATCGACGCTAAAGAGCAAAGATGGCCTACAGTTATTTTTCCTTGCAGTCCGCGCTTAATCGTTTCCTCTGCAACATATACAACAGTTTTTGCATCAAGCTCATCGGATTCATCAGAATGGAAATCGAGAATACAGCGATAGTTTTCAGCTAGATCAAACATCGTCCGAATTTCTTCAGCAGGATTTTCTGCTAAATAAGGCGCACTGCCGATCCCGTCTGCACCAAGAGCTAGAGCTTTCTCTGCTAACACAACTGCTTTATCATCGAGAAAGCTTGGTGCGAGCAAAATTGTCTCGATTGTGATGAAAGGCTTAAGCTGCTCCTTCACTGCTAATGCTGCGCGAATGCCTCTTAAAGCGACCTCTTCACCAAGTTTAGTATGAAAGTCAATATGTGTACGAATAAAGGATGTCCCATAGTTAATAGCCTGAAGAGCTGAACGCAAAATTCGTTGCTGAAGTTCTTTTTCAGAAAAGCTTGCAACATTATTAAAATAGTTGCTGCATGCTTCACCTAATGTGCCCGATTGATTGCCTATAGTAGCTAGAGAAAAAGCTTTATCTAAATGCATATGACCATCAACCATACCAGGAAGGATTAACCTGCCCTGAGCATTGAGAATAGAAGACATGCCGCAATTTGCAGCTGTCACAGGAACGGAAAGATTATCCTCGATGTAAGCTTCTTGTGCATTGATCGAACTCCATTTACCGTCCTCAATTTGTAATGTATAGAGAACCTGTTCGTTAGAAAGGGGAAGTGCTGCATTTTGAATAATTAGCCCTTGGGTCATCATTTATCACTCCTTTATCAATTAAAACTGACTTATGATTGTTGAATCAGTATATTAGCTTGATTTGCACTCGTCAATTGTCATTGTTAAAAAACATGACAATTTCGTTTTTATGCACAAGGATAGTGCAAATAAAATAATGAAATAATGAAATTCGTGCAAATTATCTTACGATATTGTCATGTTTATTTACAATAACCTCGCTTAGAATGAGACTGAGGTGAGGGAAAATGCAAATTACTGTTGAGCAAGCGATGAACATCTATCCTTTGTCTGAAGGCAACGTTGTTGCTGGTGCTTCAGGGAATCAGCGAATTATTAAGGCAGTCAATATTATGGATGCACCTGATATTGCTGATTGGATTAAGGAAGGGGAAATGTTATTCACGACAGCCTTCCTTATTAAAGATGATTTAGATATGGCGGTTACGCTCATTAAGAAGCTTAATGCGCGTGGTTTAGCAGCACTTGGAATTAAGCTAGGACGTTTTTGGCAAGCGATTCCTCAGAAATTAATTGATGTTGCAGATGAGCTTGGTTTGCCGTTAATTGAGTTGCCTTATCAATATACCTTTTCTGATCAAATGAATGGGTTATTCCATGCAGAAATGAAAAGGAATACACAATTGCTGGAAAGTGTAATGGAGCGTCAATTAAAGCTTATGCGTTATGCTTTGCAAGCCGAGCCTGTAGGTTCCTTGTTTCAAAATATAGAGACGATAATCGGCTGTAAAATTGCTGTTATCGGTGCAAAAGGACAGATTATTCATAATGGAACAGCTTATCAGCGAGAATGGTTAGTCGCTGGCTGGCCATGGAATAATCAAAAGGTTGCTGTTCGTCGACGGGAATGGCATGGATTGCGCGTTCCTTTTACGAATTTTGAAAGCTATGGCGGTTTTGTTTATTTCTTCACTGAGACACCATATGTTACACCTGTGGAGGAAGCACTTTATGTGCAAGCAGCTGAGTTGATCACGCATCAATTAACTTTCCTTCACTCAGATTATTTAGAGCAATCTGCTCAAAAGGATTTTGGACTATTAATTCGTCAACATATAAAACATGGGCTTTCGCTAGAAGTATTAACTGATTATGCAGAACGTTGGGAAATGGGCTGGTTAATGGAAGGGTATCGTTGCATATTGATTGAGGTGGATGAGGTGATAGATGGCTCCACCAAAATTGAAAAATGGAACGAATTGAAAACAGCAATGCTTTGTCATGCAAAGATGCAGGCATTAAAAGGAATTTATTTATTGGTTGATGATGGGATATTAATTGTTATTCCTGATTCGTTGTCAGTCGAGAGCAGAGGATATGTCAAAATACTGGAATCAGTAATTGATGATTTTGATTGGGTCGATTGGCATGAGCCAAGAGTGGTGATTAGCAGTCGAAAAAAGCAACTGGCGCATTTGCTGGAGGCATATAAAGATTGTAAAGAAACATTAGTTCTTTGTCGCAAATGGAATATGTCAGAACGCGTTATATTACAGGAAACTTATGATCTTACACTTATATTTCAAAGTGTGCCGCATGATCGGATGAGAAAATTTTATACACATTGGCTAGCAGAGCTGCTGCCAGGCGGCAAAATTTATACCGAGGAAATGTATCATACGTTGGAAACGTATCTTGATTGTGACGGCAGCATTAATGAAACTGCAAAGCAGCTTTATGTCCATCGAAACACTGCAGCTTATCGCATTGAGAAGCTAAGTGAATTAATTGGTGTGGACTTAAAAGAAATGAATCACGTTATTCGCTTAAAGCTCGCTTTGTTGTTTTACCGAACATTGGAGGGAAAAGTATGCAGATAATAATGTTAGGTGTTAGAGATGGCTATACGGTGAAAGAACAAGCTGCTTTATTATGGAAAGGAAAAGCGGTGCTAGTTGAGACGCTCAATGAAACTTTTCAAAAGAAGTGGGCAACGACGGTTGCAGGCTTGCTGGAGTCATTGCAATGGGAAGAGTTAGTAGATTGGTATAATAATGAAGGAAAAATCAAGCTTAACTATGTAAAAACAGTCTCGTTTGAAAATGAGGACATCGTTCGGCTTTATGATAAGCCCAATGTTGTTTGGGGAGTTGGAGCGAACTATTGGAAAAAGGCGGAGCAGATGAATGTTACGCCGCCAGATGGCGAGCCGATCTGCTTCATTAAACCGTCATCCTCTTTAATTGGATACGGTGAATCCATTGTGCTGCCGGCTATTGCTCAAGATGTAACTGCGGAAGCGGAAATTGGTATTGTTATCGGCAAGCCTTGTAAAAATATCTCAATAGAAGATGCGTGGGATGTGGTAGCGGGATTTACACCAACACTGGATATGACTGCGCAGGACATTCATGCGCGTAATCCAAGGTTTTTAGGGCGCTCAAAAGTGTGTGACACTTTTTGCAGTTTTGGACCACTGTTAATTTCGCATGACGAGGTAAAGGATTGGGCGCAGTTATCTATTGAAACGATGCATAACGGGGCAGTGGTGCATCGCGCGGTTGTAGCCGATATGATCTATTCCATTCCTTATTTAGTGCATTATTTCTCCAGTATGATGACTTTAAAGCCTGGCGATATCATTATGACAGGAACTCCCGGCTCTGTAAAAATCCAAGCTGGAGACATCGTTATTAGTCGAATAGAAGGTTTTAGAGAGCTAAAAAATAGCGTGATATAAACAAAAAAGTAAATTTGCACTTTAACACATAGACGTTAGATTATATTACATTAATCTAACGTCTATTTTTGTAATAATGAACAAATAACCGATAAATCTTTGTAAAAACGAAATTAATGTCATGTTTCTTTACAAAAACCATTGAGTGTAGTGTAGTCATACGGTAAGATTCAAGTATCAAAAGCGGCACGAAAAAGGCAGCTTAGAAAGCATCAAAATGTGAGGTGTTAATGATGGGTGAAGCAGCAAAAATCATTACTGGAATAAACGAAGGCTTGAAAAATCAAGAAACAGCCAGTCAGCTAGTTGTTATGGATCGTGTTGGTAAAGTTTATCCGACAGGTACAGTTGCTGTAACAGATGTTAGCTTAACGGTTGGTGAAGGAGAATTCATTAGCTTTGTTGGTCCTTCTGGTTGCGGTAAATCAACAATCTTTAATATGATTACCGGTTTACAGGAAAATACAAGCGGTCATTTATCCGTGTTAGGAACGACACCAAAGCAGGCCAGACATCATAATGAAATTGCCTTTGTGTTTCAGGAGCACACATTACTACCTTGGTGCAGCATTATTGATAATGT
Organism: Paenibacillus sp. plas6; assembly: GCF_057221655.1. Classification (NCBI taxonomy): domain Bacteria; kingdom Bacillati; phylum Bacillota; class Bacilli; order Caryophanales; family Paenibacillaceae; genus Paenibacillus; species Paenibacillus sp. plas6. The sequence goes on from NZ_CM170151.1 coordinate 3,097,976, forward strand.
GACGATGCCTCTACAATTAAAAGGTGTTAGTAAAAAGGAACGAAATGAAGCGGCAGAGCACGTGCTTGAAATGGTAGGCTTAAAAGATTATACGAAGGCATTGCCTAGACAGTTGTCTGGCGGGATGAAAATGAGGGTTTCAATTGCACGAGCTCTTGTTTCAAAGCCTAAGTTGCTTTTAATGGATGAGCCGTTTGGCGCATTAGATGAGATTACACGTCAATCGTTACAAGATGAGATTCTTAATATATGGAGTAAGGATAAAAAAATGAGCGTAATGTTTATTACGCACAACGTGTACGAGGCAGTTTACTTATCAAGTAAAATCGTCGTAATGACCCCTAGACCGGGCAAGGTTTCTGAGATTATTGAGGTGCCGGTACTGGGAGAGCGTGATGAAAGCTTCCGTGTTTCGCCGGAGTTTAATCAATATTTGAAACGTGCGTCTGAGGCGCTTAAGCATTAAATAAATGATGGGTTAAGGAGATGATAACGATGGCGAATGAATTAGTAGGAAAATTGCAACAAGAGCGTGTTGTCGTAGAGACGAAGAGATCCTGGAGTGAACATAAGCTCGCTAAAGCACTCAAAATGGCTCTTCCAACATTTTTAGTTTTTATGATTTTCATTGTCGGTTGGGAATTGATTGTATCTTTGCTTGGCATTCAAAAGTATATATTGCCTAAGCCTAGTGATATATGGGAAGCAGCAGTTGCCAACCAAGCGAATTTATTAAGTGCCATTTGGACAACTGTAAAGGAGTCCGTTATCGGATTTTTAATAAGTGTTGTACTTGGCGTAGGGGCTGCGGTGCTACTGGCATTGTCCAAAACAATTGAACGCAGCGTTTATCCATATGCAATCATTTTACAAACAATCCCCGTTGTCGCAATCGCTCCAATCATTGTTATTTGGATCGGTGCAGGGATTAATGCAATTGTAACGATTGCCTTTATTATTAGCTTCTTCCCGATTTTATCAAATACGCTAATTGGCTTGAATTCTACAGATAAAAACATGAGCAATCTCTTCTATTTATATAATGCTTCTCGCATGCAAACAATTATTAAGCTAAGAATTCCAGCAGCTTTGCCTTATATTATGGGCGGCTTAAAAATATCTTGCTCATTAGCAGTGGTAGGAGCAATTGTTGGTGAGTATGTCGCTGGGGTAGGCGGTGGTGATGGCGGGCTTGGTTATGCCATTACAGTAGCTGCAGCTCGTATGCAAATTCCATATTTATTCGCTTGTGGACTTGCTGCTTCAGTGCTAGGCATTGTGTTCTTCTTAATTGTTAATAGCTTTTCAAAATTAATGCTGCGTTCTTGGCATGAATCTGAAATGAAATAAGAGGTGTAGCGATATGACAAATGAAACAATGACAAAAGAGTGGATGACAGCTATTCGCGAGCAATTTGATGAAGAAATTATGAAGTGGGATGAAAAATCTCTTAAAAAATTCTCTACGGATTATTCTTATTTCTCTCCTGTACTAGTTGAGCAATTGAAGGATAAGCGAGCGGAATGCATCGTATCTCCGCGAGATGAGGCAGAGCTTGAGCAAATTATTACCTTTTCCGTAAAGTACGAAGTGCCAATCACTGTTCGCGGTAATGGAACAGGAAACTATGGACAGTGCGTGCCAATGACTGGCGGGATTGTACTAAACTTAGCTAACATGAACAAAATCCTTGAGGTGGGAGACGGCTACATGGTCGTGCAACCTGGGGTCCGCATGGGCAAGATGGAGCAAGAAGCACGGAAACATAATCAAGAAATGAGACTGTTGCCATCAACTTATTTAACAGCTTCAATTGGCGGTTATATTGCTGGTGGTTCAGGAGGAATTGGTTCAATCTCACACGGCTTTATCTGGGATGGCATGGTGCGCTCCATGAAAGTAAAAACGATCGAAGAAAATCCGCGTACGATTGAAGTTGAGGGAACAGAGCTAAGATCTTATCTTCATACTTATGGCACAATCGGCATAGTCTCTGAGCTGGTAATTAATATTGTGCCTAAGGTGGAATGGGCTCAACTGGTTGTTACCTTTGCTGATTGGGTAGAAGCAGCGAAGTTTGCGCAAGCAGTTGCTGAGGATGAGGGGATTCAAAAACGTTTAGTATCCTGTCATGAAGCAGAACTTGCGAAATACTTTAAGCCGCTTAACATTACCTCGGGACGTGCTGCGGCGTTGTTAGAAATAAGTGAGCAGCATCTTGAACAACTGCAACTGCACATTGATGAATGGAATGGCTTAATCGAAATGAAAATAGCAGCGGACAGTTATCATAAAGGAATTAGCATTTCAGATTTTAGTTGGAATCATACGACGCTTTGGACATTGAAATCAGATCCAACAGTGACATATTTGCAAATTGTTCATCAAACTGATGAATTTCTAGAAACGACAAAAATTCTTAAAGAAGAATTCCCAGAATATATGGTGCATTTAGAATTTGTTAAATCTCAAGGTAAAGTATCTCTTAATGGTCTGCCAGTATTTAAATTTACAGATGAAGCCCGACTTAATCGTATGATGGCACGCTGTGAAGAGCTGGGTGCTCCAGTGATTAATCCACATACATGGAAGGTTGAAGATATAAGTATTGATGGAGAAAGCATCCTTTGGCGAATTAAACGAAATCATGATCCTAAAGGAATACTTAATCAGTTGAAGTTAATTGAACCATCTGCTTAATCAAATTAAATCGAAAACAGTTATTGGAGGAGATCAGGATGAAGAAGATGAACCGTACGATGAAAACTATTTCGGCAGTTTTATTGGTGGGAGCAGTGCTTGCAGGATGCGGTAATGGCAATAGCAATAGTGTAAATAATAGTACAACTGGAAGCTCTGGATCTAACAGCTCGGCAAGCGGCGGCAATAATGCGGCAGTCGCAGAATCAACTGAGACACCAAAAGTAGAGGTTTCTAAGATTACACAAGTCGTAAACTGGTTTCCACAACCTGAGCATGGCGGACAATTTGCTGCCAATGAAAAAGGGTTTTATGAAGAAGCTGGCCTAGAGATGGAAATTCTTCCTGGCGGACCGCAAGTATCTACGATGCAAATTGTAGCTGCTGGTAAGGCGCAATTTGGTTTAGGTATTGCCGACGATATTTTAATGGCTCGTGAAAATGGTCTGCCGCTAGTTGCAGTAGCTTCAGTATTCCAAGAAAGTCCAAATGCGATTATGACGCATAAATCGGCTGGTATTGATTCATTGGAAAAAATTGAAGGACATAAAGTCATTGTAGCAAACAGCTCAAACTTCTGGCCGTTTGTAAAAGCGAAATTTGGCTATAAAAATATTACAGAGCAAGCTTATACAGGTTCGCTAGTAGAGTTTGCAAATGATCCGAACTCTGTAATTCAAAGCTTTGCTACTTCTGAGCCATTTGTTATGGAACAAGAAGGTGTAGATATTGAGCTGCGATTAGTAAGTGAATCTGGCTATAACCCATATATGAATCTAATTTTCACAACAGAGGAATTCCTTGAAGAAAATCCAGAAACGGTTCGTGCATTCGTTGAAGCATCACTTAAAGGCTGGGATTACTATAAAGAGAATTACGAGGAAATTAACCCAGTGTTGCAAGAAGGAAACCCAGACGTATCACTTGATCAAATGAAATTCTCTGCTGAAGCAGCAATGGATTATATTTACACTGGTGATGCATTAGAGTATGGCTTAGGTTTTATGTCTGTGGAACGTTGGCAAGAGCTTGCGGATCAATTGAGTGAGGTTGGTTTATTGAGCCCAGATACAGATGTTACACAAGCATTTACTAATGAATTTTTACCTGAAAGTGTAAAAGAGAAAATTAAATAAAGTCAGAATAGTTTGAATATTAACGATATTTAAGGATGTGAACATTATGGTAGCAACGAGATTTGCCGGAATTACAGTAGAGCGTAAGCAGCCATGCAGCATGCGTGATGGCACTGTCTTATACGCAGATATATACCGACCCGATACTACAGAGCAACTCCCAGTTTTGCTAATGAGACAGCCATACGGCAGAGCAATTGCATCAACTGTAAGTCATGCACATCCTGTGTGGTATGCACGACAAGGCTTTATCGTTGTAATACAGGATGTTCGAGGTAAGTGGGATTCTGAAGGGGAGTACGTTCCGTTTATACACGATGCTGACGATGGTTATGATACTGTCGAATGGGCAGCTCGCTTGCCAGGGGCAAATGGCAAGGTGGGAATGTATGGCTTCTCCTATCAGGGCTCAACTCAATGGGCTGCGGCTTCCGCAGCCCCACCTTCTCTAAAAGCAATTGCCCCTGCAATGTGTGCAGCAGATTTGTATCATGGGATGTTTTATCCTCACGGCAGATTTTTGTTGAGAGAGCATTTGCCGTGGGCGTATCAGCTGGCACGGGACCATGCAAAAAGGCTCGGTGCAGCGGAGGATGAACAGCAATGTGCAGCTTATATGCGTAATCCTGAGACACTTTTCTGGAAGTTGCCGCTTGCAAGTAAGGAAAATCATCCCTTGCTGGAAAAGTATTTTCCATTTTATCGCGAATGGCTGGAACATGAAAGCTACGATGCGTACTGGCAAGAGCGCGACTGGCTGGCAAAGCTGAAAAAGCAGAAGCAGTTGATTCCAGCACTTCATATCGGCGGCTGGTACGATGTATTTTTGCTTGGAACCTATCAAAGCTATCACGAGTTAAAACATCGACCAGGTGGAGAGCATCATCGCCTTGTACTTGGTCCTTGGACTCATATCCCTTGGGGACGATATGCTGGCGGTTATGATCATGGACCGCAAGCAGACGGCAATATTCATCAACTTCAGGTAGAGTGGTTTAACTATTGGTTAAAAGGTCAAGGCTCATCTATTGAGCAAAACATTACGTATTACGAATTTGGCAGTAAAGAATGGAAGCAATTATCTGATCAGACCTGTATAGAACAGCTTGAATTTGCTTTGCGCAGCAGTTATAAGCCGGCTAATGGAGGACTCGGCGGAGGGCATTTAGCGATAGATGATCATAATGCTGCAGACCTTCATAAGGAAAATAAGGACGAACTAGCTAAAGGTTTTGGACCTGATGTATTCGTATATGATGCAAGACAACCGATGCGATTAGATTCTTACTTACCGCTCGATCGTAAGGGAGATCAAGATCGGTATGAAATTTTAGTATATACAAGTGAACCTGTAGCAGAGGATGTTCATGTCTATGGCGTTCCTAAGGCAGAAATTAACTATCAATTATTAGAAGGCAAGGCAGATTTAGTAGCGATGCTTTCTCTGATCAATGAACAGGGGGAAGCTAGATTACTTTCAGTTGGAGTAAATGAGTTAGAGGCTAAAGAAGCACCAGATACGATAACTATCGAAATGAAGCCTTGTGCTTTTGTTATACCAGCAGGTTGTAAATTGAGGCTAGAGCTGACGGGAAGCGCATTTCCGCTGCTAACAAGACATCCTAATCAAGGGCTTGCAACACCTAATACTTCTGAACCGCTCCAGTTTAATATCGCAACAGTAGCAATTTATAGCAACCAAGGATATCTTTCAAAATTACAGCTGCCTATCTACAAATAAAAGAAGGTGAGTTTATGCAACGAATTGGAACTAGGAGCAATCATTGGTTTGTAAATAAGGACGAGGTTAGCTTTTATAGAGAGGCTGTTACGCCAAAGCTAATCTCAATTGATGCAGCACCGCAACGAATTACGTTAGATTTACATCGAACAGCAATTATTGTTGTTGATATGCAAAATGATTTTTGTTCTAAAGGCGGTTGGTTAGATCATATTGGCGCAAACTATGAAATATTACGTCAGCCAATTAAGCCATTACAGACTTTGCTGCCGAAGCTGCGTGCTCAAGGAGTTCCTGTGATTTGGCTAAACTGGGGAAATCGCAGCGATCGAGCTAATTTAAGTCCATCCATTATCCATGTATACAATCAAGATGGAGAAAGCAAAGGTATCGGTGACTCGCTGGCCAATGGGTCCAAGGTGCTTGAAAAGGGAAGTTGGGGAGCTGCCCTAGTCGATGAGCTTGTTGCTGAACCGGAAGATATCCATGTTGATAAATATAGAATGAGCGGCTTTTGGGATACACCGCTGGACAGTATTTTACGTAACCTAAAAGCAGATACGATTTTATTTGCTGGTGTCAATCTTGACCAATGTGTAATGGCAACACTGCAGGATGCAGTGAATAGCGGCTATGATGCCGTTCTATTAGAGGACTGTAGTGCAACAAACTCCCCCTCTTATTGCATAGATGCAACCATTTATAACGTGAAGCAATGCTATGGCTTTGTCACGAATTCTAAGGAGATCGTTGGTGCCATACAAGAGTAGGAGGAACAGCTATGAATAAAAGTATGATAGTGTGTGATGGGCATCACGAAGTAGAACATGCAGATTGGTATAAACAAGTGGTTGACAGTGCGATTGTCAGTCACTATCAAATAAATCCGTTAAATTCAGGAGTGTTAAAAGGCTTTCGGTTTGCGGTTAAGGATGTTTTTCAATTGGCTGGTTATCGCAATCGAGCAGGAAATCCAGATTGGTATGAAAGTCACCAAGCAGCTAGCGAGCATGCAGCAGCAGTACAGCTTCTGCTTAAGCAAGGTGCGGAGCTAGTTGCAACGACGCATACGGACGAGCTGATGTTTAGCTTAAATGGTGAAAACTATCACTATGGCACACCAATTAATCCTGCATCGCCGCAACGTATACCAGGCGGTTCTTCAAGCGGTTCCGCATCGCTTGTTGCATCAGGGTATGTTGATTTTTCATTAGGAACAGATACGGGCGGCTCCGTTCGCGTACCTGCTGCCTATTGTGGTATTTATGGATTTAGACCGACACATGGTGCAGTTGATATAACAGGAGTCATTCCTTTGGCAGAAAGCTTTGATACCGTAGGCTGGTTTGCGCAAAAGCTTGAGGTGCTAGAAAAAGTAGGTCAGGCTTTACTGCAAAATTTAAAAGAGTCTACTGAGGAGTTCAGCTCACTGTTCTATTGCAAGGAAGCATGGGAGCTAACTTCAAGAGAAGCTTACCAGCCTTTGCTAAATGCTGCGATGTCATTAACTAAAAAAAGCGGGCTGCCTGCAGAGTGGGTAACGATTTCGAAAAATGGGCTGGATGAATGGAAGGAAGCTTTCCGAGTCATCCAAGGCAAAGAAATTTGGACAGCACATCGTGATTGGATTAGTGAGCAGAAGCCTGCTTTTGGTCCTGGGGTTAAAGAACGATTCCAATGGACGTCTACTTTAACTGAGGAGGAGGCAAATGAGAAGCGGGCGTTTCGCAAGCAATTGAAGGCTAGTCTTGATGAGCTGCTTGCTGATCGTGCATTGTTAATTATTCCAACAACGCCAGACATCGCTCCGTTGCTGCATGAATCAGGTGAAGCGTTGGAGATAAGACGTCAGCAGACGCTTGAGCTGACTTGTATTGCTGGTCTGTCGGGTTTGCCGCAGTTAACGATTCCTGCTGGTCAGCTTAATGGAGCGCCAATTGCGATTTCTTTAATCGCTGGTCCGGGACAGGATTTGAAATTACTATCATTTGCCAAGAAGTTACTAGCACAATTGCAGGAGTGAGGACGATGTTTACAAGATATGAGGGCGAGGCTTGGAATAAACGATTTTTACCGCGCTTAAGTGCCAAGCAAGTGAAGGAATTAAATAAAGAGGATGCATTAGTTGTACTATCGCTTGGTGCTGTTGAGCAGCATGGACACCATCTTCCCGTCATGACAGATGCGTTAATTGGGGAAGAGACATTGACAAGAGTATTCGAAAAGATTAATCCAGAGGCTAATGTTTGGATGCTTCCGCCAATTTCTTATGGGAAGAGCAACGAGCATTTAGGAATTCCAGGGACGATCTCGCTATCTGCTAATACGTTGCAAAGCATGATTTTAGATATTGCTAACAGCTTAAAACTAAGTGGTTTTCGTAGATTAGTACTTTTTAATACACATGGTGGAAACGCTGATTTGCTTAATGTGGTGGCGCGTGAAATTAGGCTTACAACTGGTCTGATGGTATTTAGTATGATGCCATATGCCTTCCGTGTAGCAGATGATATTTTTTCAAAACGTGAATGGGAAGACGGGATTCACGGCGGAGATGTGGAAACTTCAGTCGTTTTATCAATTAAAGGCGACTGGGTCGATATGTCACAGGCAGTGTGTGAGTTTCCACAGCTTGAGAAATATGAGTTTCTTACTCTCGAAAGCTCGGTTCGTTTCGCTTGGTCAATGAGTGATATTTCTGTTAGTGGCATTGCAGGGGATGCGACAATTGCAACAGCAGAAAAAGGCAAAATTCTTCAAGATCGTGTAACGACCTTGCTTGCTAAGGCATTTGAAGAGCTCTGTACATTTGAAATTGAGGACGTAAAAACTAAATCATAACTAGGAGGCGTTAATTATGAGTAGCGAAATTCCAGGACTAATTGCAGGACATTTTACTGATTGCCCGGTACACAAAATTTCAGAAAAGGATACAAATAAATTTGTATTACTTTGTGATCGTACGCAGACAACATTTACATCATTTATTGAAATTTTTGATGTTGGTGGTCGTACACCGTCTAATGAGCATGCTGCTGCATATGAATACTTTTATATTCTAAAGGGTGAAGGAATTGCCAAGGTTTGCGACTTTGAAACTCCGATTCGTCAAGGTTCCTTTGTAATTATTCCACCGCAAAATCATCATGATATTATTAATACTGGCACTGAGAAGCTATACTGCTTAACATCAATGATACCGGATGAAAATTTTTCTGACTTAATTAAAAGAGGTCCAAAAGCTGAGCTGGATCAAGAGGATTTGGATGTATTGTTGAACTTTACACCGAGACAAGGGTAAATTGAAATGAAATAGACCCGAATGCAAAGCGATTGTTTTGCATTTGGGTCTATTTGGTTTAAGGGGAAAAACTATTCGAAAGCAACCTTATCTTTAGTCCGATATTTTTCACGGTACTGCCCTGGGGTCATTCCTTCTTGTTTTCTGAAGGAACGAATGAAGTTTTGGGAATTATTATATTTTAAGCGAGCGGCGATGTCCTTAATCGGTAGATTCGATTCAGATAACCATTTTTTCGCCATTTTAAAACGATACATCGTTAAATATTCACTAAAAGAAACATTGGTTTCCTTGCGAAACACTCCGCTTAAGTAATTAGCATTATAATGAAGCTTGGCAGCACATTCCTCTAAAGTAAGATCTGTATCGTAATATTGCTGAATTAAATCAATAATTTTCTCTGAAAGCTTATGGTATTGCTCCTCTTGTCGATCGCGATAAATATCAATTAATGGAGCGATAATCGTCTTCCAAAACCAATGTTCAATTTCCTGTCTATGAGAAATTTTTAGTAATTGCTCAAGTAAAGAAGCTGATCGTAGGTGAAGCTGATTAAGCATAATTCCAGACTCCTGCATCATATGAACAAGATTATTCAATAGACGTGTTAGTGGAAATTGAAATTCTTGCGGCGAGCGATTTGTCTGAAATATATTTAATAGGATTTGTGAGAGCAAATGCTTTGCTTGCTGTTCGTCAGCGAGCTTAATATTATCTAGTAGCTCATTTTCCAATTGTTGCGGATAGTTAAGCAGTAGGGCATGACTAGTCACATTTGTTTGATCATAGCGAATAATGATTCCTTCCCCTAGTATAATGCGATGCTTTAATGCATCTAGCCCCTCACGATATGCGGTGCTCATACTTTGGAATAAGTGAGCAGGCTGGCTAATCCCAATACTAATTTGTAAATGTAATATATCATAAATTTTCTTTTGCAAAGTTTCTGTTAAGCTATATTGAAAAGAATAAAACTTATCTTCGTTCGTTTCTGGTGAACCGATCGTAACAACGACACTTTGATCTAAAATAATTGGGGTTAGCCGTTGTTCTGTCTCGATTAACTCCTCGACGACATTATGAACAGCAAATAGTAGCAGATCACTATCTTGTTTCGTATGTCTAGTATTGTGATTGTAATCAATTTGGATCGTTAACGTCGCTAATGTATTCCAGCTTTCAAGCTGCTTATGGAATCCGTACTGCTGCAATTGTGAATGAAACTCTGATGACTTAATTTGTCCTTGATACGCCTTTATAAAAAACAACGTACGCACTTGATGCAGCTGTTGCTGCAATTGATGCTCAAGCTCGGATTTTGATTGAAATAGATCATGTACTCGCTCACTAATAAGCTGAAATTCATTGCTTTTTATTTTATCGAGTGTTGCTTCGCTGCTTGATCCGCTAATTTGCAAAAGCAAGCGCCGAATCGGGGTATAAAATTGTTTACTGCCTAACCAAACAATAAGGAAGCAGCCCAAAATTAAAATTAAGCAAATATAAATAGTATATAAGCCTATTTTTTTCGATTCTGCTGTCAACGCCTTAATAGAGGAAATTCCCATGTACGTCCAGCCTGTTAACGGTGAACGATAATAAGAGATGGCATAGGCTTCTCCATTAACCGTTACATCGTATTGTCCTCTTTGTTCGGTCATCTCCTCTAATGAAATCCCAATGCTTGAAACAGGCTCCCCAAGCAAAGTGGAATCTGGGTGGACAAGTAAACGCATATGCTCGTCAATAATCGTAACAGTTGTGTTGCTGTCATCCTGTTGATTCATTGTAATCATTTCCGTCAGACTGCAGGTAGGGATATTAGCAAGTGCTAAACCATAAGTATCTAGACTGTTGGCCGGGAACGGCTTGACTAAGGTAATGTTGTAGGGACATCCAGAAGTTGTACGTGCGAAACCTTCGCTATAAAACAAATAGGAAGGAGTTAACACCCACGAAGAATTATGAGGTGTATTCATTAACTGCATTAGCTCTTGTGCATATTCATACTCCTCTAACGTATATAGCCCTGAATTTTTAACTAACCAATTGTAACGTTCATTTATAAAAATGACATCCTCTAATTTTGTATCAAAGGATTGCATGTGGCGAATTTCATTGCGCAAATCGTTGTAGAGCTTAAACTCATTAGCTGATAATGATTGTCCTAAGGCTTGCTTTACAACTGTAGAGCCAAGAACTTGATTCATCGTATGGTTGACAGTTGTTAAGATATGCTCTACATTTGAGTTGATTTGCATAATTAGTTTAATTTTACCTTCATTAGCATTTTCTTGTATTGCTTGAGAGGATGTTAAGTAAGCAAAAATGCCGATAAAAATAACAGGAATGGTGCTTAGTAAACAACCAAATATCGTTAATTTAGCGAAATAGTTTAGCGATCGCATTAAGCTCCAACACCTTATCATAAATTGTTTTTGCTTAGCTTTATTTTAGTAAACGCATACATGATATACAATAATCATCTCCTCTCAAGATAATCATTATCTCATATTTGTCTAAAAAACCTTATAGAAAAGGGGATTTTGAATGCAAATAACGGTATTTCGGCAATATCATTTACATTTAATGCTAATGATTATTTTTGCATGCTTGCTCACTAGTTGTTCAAATAATGGAGCCCATTTTGCTTCCGAGCAGGACAAAACAGAAATATCGATTATGGTTCCTTTGCATTTTACAAATTTACCCAGTGACGAGGTGATGAATCTTTTCGAACAGTATACGAACACTGAACTGGACATTAGCTGGATTCCTGATGGCATTTATTCGGATAAGCTTAATACAGCACTTATGACCAATTCATTTAAGAAGGTTATGTTTGTAAAATATACCGATTATATGCTGGTTAAAAACTCCATTCGTGCAGGAGCTTTTTGGGAAATTGGTCCGTATCTTGAGCAGTTTCCTAATTTAAAGCAACTAAATCCTGTTATCTTACAGCAGTCAGCAGTAGATGGGAAAATTTATGGATTGTTTAGTGAGCGTCAGTCCTCACGGCAAGGTATCATTATCCGCAAGGATTGGCTTGATAAGTTAGAATTAGCACCTCCCACTAATTTAGAAGAATTGTACGATGTGTTATATCAATTTACCTATAATGACCCAGACGGTAATGGGATAGACGATACAATTGGCTTAACGGATCGAAATGATTTAATTTATGGAGCATTTAAGACATTAAGCTCATATTTTGGTACTCCGAACAATTGGGAGCTCAAGGACGGTAAAATTATTCCAGAATTTGAATCAGAGGGCTATCGCTTAACGATGGACTATATGAGGAAGATTTATAGCAATGGATTAATGAACGAGGAATTTCCCGTAACTAGTAAAGATAAGCAAAGGGAGTTGCTTATTCGTGGGAAGGCAGGAGTTTATATTGGCGCGATGACGGATGTTCAGCGGCTATATGAGGAAGCAAAGCATTTTAATGAGTCTGTAGAGTTTACGGTTGTAAATCGCATTGAAGGGCCAACTGGCTTTCATATATGGTCGATTCCAAATTTTAATGGTGTTTATTTGTTTTCTAAGAAAGCTATTCCAACAGAAGAAGAGCTGCTTAAAATTTTAGCATTTTTTGATCGAACGCTTGATGCTGATGTTGCCAATTTGATGCGTTATGGAATTTTAGATAAGCATTATTATGTTGAGGATGGAAAAGTCGTATTACCAGAAGAACTTACTGAAATTCGTATGCAGGAAATTGACGCTTTATATTCCCTAATGATTGCTTCATATAGCAATGAAAATATTATGGAAATAAAAATCCAACATCCGTTATGGAGCTATGCTGAAGATTTGATAAAAGATAATGAGCAATTTATTGTGTCCGATCCAACGGTAGGTTTGGAATCGCTTACGTTTGATGAGCGAGGCAGTGAACTATACAATTTAATTGCTGATGCAACCTATAACTATATTTTAGGTTCAATTACACTTGAGCAATTTAATCAAGAAGTTCTAACCTGGAGAGCAAATGGAGGTAACCAAATTATTAAGGAATTTCAGGAAAGTTATAATCAGAAGACAAAAAGCAATAACGAAGGGGCATAGCTGTAGCATGGGATAGTTATTCTAAGCAACGAAGCAATATTGAAAAAACTGTCAGTGGAGGAAAGTAAGCTCTGGAAACTTAGCAAGATGCATTTAAACCTGATGCTAACGTTTAATTATGAAGAAGCATCAGGTTTAAATAGCATTTTAAGCACTTACTGTTCTGTAGTGTTGTAAAGCATCAGCAAGAGCTTATCATTCCGAAACGCTCGGGAATTGTTGCGAATTCGTAGTCAACTTCAGCTACTTCATCAAGTATTACATCCTTACCAATGTCGTTCTTGTACATAATTAAAATGTCTTGCTCAGAGCTAACCTCGTTCATTGCTGCACTAGCGAATCCAGCACTGTTCAAGATTACTGAAAAGACGAGAACTGATGATAAAATTGTTATCTTCAAGTAAATTTCCTCCCTCTCTTCCTTAATATCTTGTTAACAATAACTAGCTTTTTCCGTCTTCTATTACCAATTCTCTTATTTCCATAATTTTTTTATTAATACAATTTTGAAAAATATATGATAGGCAAGTGCTAAACCGAAAGGGGGATTATCATTACAGAAAAGGATAATCATTTTTTCAGATTTTACTGTTGAACTGGCTAATATGAAGAAATGATTATTTCTGAACATCAATGTTCAATGTTACGTTTAAGACGTCTATTATGCATCACGATAGTTGCATTAGAGACAAGTAAATTCCAATAAAAACTAAATTGGAGGTCAAAATGTATGAAGAAGAAGCAAGCAGTTGCATTATTAACTGTTTTGACAGCGTTTTCAATTACAGTTAGTGCTTGTGGCAGCGATAGCAGTAATAAGCAAACTTCTACTACACCTAATAATACGTCGACAGAGAATAATACTTCTACAGCAGCACCTGAACAGAAGCAACCTACCGAAATTACAATTATGTTACCGCTAAATATTGCTGAGACACCACCTGACACGATTAAAAATGAGGTGGAAAAGCTAACAAATACGAAGCTAACGTATCAATTTTTCCCTGCTGATACGTATGAAGAAAAACTTAATGCTTCATTCGCTACCGGAACTTTGCCTCATGTTGTTTATTTGAAAAACCAAAGCACATTTTTACAGATGAAGGATGCAATTCGAGAAGGACAGTTTTGGGAAATTGGTCCTTACCTTTCTGAGTTTCCAAACTTAAGCAAGTTAAAGCCAGAAATCCTTAATAATACAAAAGTTGAAGGTAAATTATATTCACTGTACATTGGACGCCCGCTAGCTCGTCAGGGCTTAATCTATCGCAAAGATTGGGCGGATGCACTTGGATTAGAGGCACCAAAAACAGTAGATGATTTATATGTCATGCTTGATAAGTTTACCAATGAAGATCCAGATGGGAATGGTATTAATGACACAATAGGATTGGCAGATCGCAACGATCTCGTCTATGGTGCTTTCAAAACAGTTGCGTCATGGTTTGGCACTCCAAACGGTTGGGGTGAAAAGGATGGTCAATTGCTTCCAGAGTTTATGTTTGATGAATACTTCCAATCCATGGACTATATTAAAAAGATCCGTGATAACAAATTAATGAATGTTGATTTTGCTGGTACAAGTAAAACTGACCAAGTTGCACTATTTACAAGCGGCAAGGCAGGGGCTTATATCGGCTCGATGCAGGATATTAACACATTACACAAAGATCTTATTAAAAACGTTCCAACAGCAAATGCTAGTGTTCATGCATTAATTGAAGGACCAAGTGGAAAAGCGACGACTTGGGCAATTCCTGGTTATAACAATATTGTCTTATTCCCGAAAACTGCGATTAAGGATGAGCAGCAATTAAAAGATATTCTTGCATTTTTTGATGCAATGATGACACCAGAGATTGCAAATTTAATGTATTGGGGTATAGAGGGCGTTCATTATACCGTTGTAGATGGTAAAGCTAAAGTTTCAGATAATCAAGAATTAGTAGAACGTGAGGTTAAAGGATTTAAGGATAGCGTTATTGGTGAAGCCGAGACAAACGGAAGTTATGAATCTTATAACGATCTTGAAGCTCGTATTCTTGCAGAAAAATTTGTAGTTGAAAATGAAAAAATTGCAATTCATGACCCAACTGCTGCATTAGATTCAGTAACCTATGCAGAAAAAGGAACCCAACTGCAAGAGTTAATTACTGATGCCACCTATAAATATATGTACGGAGATATTGATCGCACAGGCTTTGAAAAGATAGTTGAAGATTGGAAATCTCGCGGCGGTCAAAAAATAATTGATGAATTTAACGCTTCAAGATAAGAGAAGTTGAACAACTGCCAGACACTAGAACGCCAGCAGGAGACTAACGAAAGTGAAAGCGGAGGAATAAGTAACTCGTCTGATGAATGCAGAAAGCATCAAAGTTAAGCTACATTAGCTGCCAGCGAAGGGATAGTAAGCTCTGGAATGAAGTGGGACGCTTTTAAACTTGATGCTCGCAAAAAATTCATGCAAATGCATCAAGTTTAAAAAGCGTCGGTAAGAGCTTACTGATTCCGAAGCGAAGCGAAAACTCACTGATTCCAAAGCAACAATTCTTCCATAGAGAGGAGAGGACCGTGTGCAGGAGGCAGTAACGAAGTCGCAAGCTCCAACAATATACAAATCGAATGAGCGAGTAAAGCGAATTTGGAGAAATAAATGGCTATATGTCATGTTAGCTCCAGGAATTTTATATTTTATTATTTTTAAGTATATTCCGATGTTCGGAATTATTATTGCATTTCAGAATTATAAACCTTTCTTTGGCTTCAAAGGAAGTGAATGGGTCGGCTTTGAACATTTTATTCGCTTATTCACTGAGCCTGATTTCTTAAAAATATTAACAAACACATTAATCTTATTTGCAATGAATTTACTCTTTTATTTTCCTGTTCCAATCATATTGGCATTAATGTTAAACGAAGTGAGAATCAGCTTTTTCAAACGACTATTTCAGTCACTAGTGTATTTGCCTCATTTCTTATCATGGGTCATTATTGTATCGATTAGCTTTGTTATGTTAACGATGGACGGTGGGATCATTAATGAACTGCTTGTCTATTTTGGATTTGAAAAAGTCAATTTCCTACTCAGTGAAGCATGGTTTAGACCTGTATATATTATTCAAGTTATTTGGCGTGAAGCAGGGTGGGGAACGATTATATATTTAGCTGCAATTGCTTCGATCGATCCGCAGTTGTATGAGGCAGCTCGAATGGATGGAGCATCACGTATGCGGCAAGTATGGCATATTACTTTACCAGCAATTCGCAGTGTAATTATTGTACTGCTTATCCTAAAAATAGGTGATGTGCTAGAGCTAGGCTTTGAGCATGTTTATTTACTACTCAATTCAATGAATCGCGATGTCGCTGAAATTATTGATACGTACGTTTATACTGCTGGTGTAAGACAAGGACAATTTAGCTATAGCACTGCGATTGGGTTCTTTAAGTCACTAGTTGGTTTGATACTAGTTATGCTGTCAAACTATTTAGCTAAGAAAATGGGAGAAGAAGGCGTTTATTAGGTATTGATATGAATTGCTATACTAAAACTATTGTCAGGAGGGGGCTTAATGATAGAGGATCGCACATTTAGTGGACGTATGTTTTCACTCATCAATTATATACTACTATCAATAATCGCGCTAATTACGGTGTTGCCATTCGTCCATGTTGTTGCTGGCTCGTTTACGACAAGTGCTGAGTTAGCAGTAAAACGATTTATATTGATTCCGACTGAATGGAGTCTTGATGCGTATAAATTTATCTTTTCGACGAACACCATATTTCGTGCAATGGGGGTATCCATTGGTGTCACCTTATTTGGGACGTTATTTAGTATGCTTATTACCTCATTAATGGCATACGGCTTATCACGACGCGATCTTGATGGAAGATCAACGATTATGTTTTTGGTTGTATTTACGATGTTATTTAGCGGAGGATTAATTCCGACATTTCTTGTTGTGAAAGAGCTCGGTTTAATTGATAAATATGCTGCACTTATTCTTCCTTCAACAATTAGCGCTTTTAATCTCATTATCTTAAAAAATTTCTTTCAAAATATCCCTGAAGGGTTAGAGGAATCTGCAAAAATTGATGGGAGCAGCGATTTTGGCATCTTGTTCCGCATTGTATTGCCGCTCTCGATGCCAGCAATTGCAACTTTATCTCTGTTTTATGCAGTAACGTATTGGAACACATATTTAAGTGCGATTTTATACCTTAATGATAGTGCAAAATGGCCGATACAAGTGCTGCTTCGTCAAATCGTTGTTTTAGCTAGCGGTCTTGAATTTAGTTCTGAACTCGACGCTGCAGTTCCTCCGCCTGAACAAACAGTAAAAATGGCGGTTATCGTTGTAGCTACTTTACCAATTATTTGTGTTTACCCATTCTTACAAAAGTATTTTGCTAAGGGAGCTTTGTTAGGTTCTATTAAGGGCTAGTGATCCAATATTTCATTCTTTAAAGAGTTAGAATAGGTGATTAAATACAACAAGCTGTAAATGCTGCGCAAAAAATAAAGCAATTCTAAATCGAGCAAGGAGGTACTGAGATGGAGCAAATCGCTCAATGTTCTCCACTTGTATGGGCAGAACTGGCATGTAAAAGCTTAATGAACTCATATTTGCCTGAGGAGCTTCCGCCTGCCAATCGCTGGCATTATCATCAAGGGGTATTTTTATGCGGAATGGAGAGCGTATATGAAAAAACAGGAGATGCTCGTTATGAGCAATATATTAAGCGATATGTTGATAAGCTAATTGATGTTAACGGCAACTTTATGTTTGCAAGAGATGAATTGGATGCGATTCAGCCTGGGCTTTTATTATTTAAGCTAGCGGAACGTTATCCTGATGACAGACGCTATGAAATTGCTATGAGAAAGCTTCGTTATTTGTTTGAAACATTAAATGTAACAAGTGAGGGCGGATTTTGGCATAAAGATAAGTATCCCTATAATATGTGGCTTGATGGGCTTTATATGGGAGGGGTATTTGCACTAAAATATGCTAATCGCTATGGAGATAATAAACTGCGTGAACTTGTATTATTACAGGAGCGATTAATGTACAAGCATATGAGAAATAGCGAGCTTGGCTTATTATATCATGCTTGGGATGAAAGCAAACAAATGCCTTGGGCCAATAAAATAACTGGGTGCTCATCTGAATTTTGGGCAAGGTCGTTAGGCTGGTACGGTCTAGCACTCAGTCAGTTTATTCCTGAGTTACCTCCTGAACATAAAGGAAATTCTGAGCTTAAGGAGAAATTAAAACAGTTTATTCACGCGATTATTCCTTTTCAAGACGAACAAAGCGGACTCTGGTATCAGGTTGTTAATAAAGGGGACCAAAGCGACAATTGGCTAGAATCCTCTGGCACTTGCTTATTTATATATACGATAGCTAAAGGCTATCAATATGGAATTGTTGGTGAAGACGAATTAAATGTAGCAAAAAAGGCCTATTCAGGACTGCTGGAGATAATGAAAGTTAAAGGAGAAAGCTTTACACTTCCAATGATTTGTATCGGTACATCGGCAGGTGATTATCACCACTATGTTACACGGCCAACAAGTGAAAATGATTTACATGGTGTAGGAGCTTTTGTATTGGCATCAGTTGCTTTAGCAGAGATAGAAACAGGATTTTAATATTTTAAAAGAATATAGAAAAACGGTGATCAAAGTCGAAATTTATGATTAGTTCTCACTCATAAATTACGGCTTTTTTTCTGTTTTGTAGTGAAATTACAGTTAATTTTTTAAGGACATTTTTTTATGAGAATGTTATTATTTAAAATAATTAGTTACAGTAATTTAGTTGATGGGAGGCCAATTTAGCTTGAGAAGCTTTGTACGAGATGGCTCTAAGTCTAACTTTCTTCATATTATCATTGCGGTTATACTAGGTTTGGTAGCAAGCTATTTTCTCGTATCATCTCCAACCCTCCCAAAAATCAATAGTGAAGCAGGTATTCTAGACTTAAGTGAAATGAAGGTCAGTGAAAACCCAATTAAATTAAAAGGCGAATGGGAGTTTTACTGGAAGGAACTGTTGTCTCCTAAAGAGCTTGAGGAACGTATTGCTAAAAAAGAAAATGATGCACGCTTTATTGACATTCCAAGCTCATGGTTAGGCTATCAAATGGACGATAACAAATTAAGTGGAACAGGTTATGCAACATTCCGCTTAGTCATTCAGCTTAATGAGCAGGACAGAAATGAGCGGCTTGCTTTACGAGTCCCTACAATTTTTCATTCTTATAAATTGTGGGTGAATGGTGAGCAACTAGCTGAGGTTGGTGAAGTTGGTCAGGATAAGAGCAGCGTCACTCCGACTTTGGCAACGAAGTTAGTATTCTTTCAACCAGAACAGGATACTATAGAGTTAATTATGCAAGTAGCTAACTTTCATCATAAACGAGGTGGGATTACCAAGTACTTAGAGTTAGGCGGAAGTGACGTATTAGCAGCAAGAACTGAATTAAAAATAGCTGCTGAAACATTTGTTACCGCAAGCTTATTAGTTATTGGTATTTATCACTTGCTATTATTTTTACTTCGCAGAAAAGATAGAGCCCCTTTATATTTTGGTCTGATCACGACATTTTTCGGCATCCGCTCTCTACTCGTCGGAGAACATTTAATGACTCAAATCTTGCCCAATATGTCATGGGAACTCCAATTTAAGATCGAATATATCGTTTTGAGCAGCAGTGCATATCTAGTAGCAAAATATGCTGATACAGTATATCCCGATTATGTAACAAAGCGTTTTCAAATTGCCTCCGGTTTTATAACAGGAATATTGTGTTCCATCGTTATTTTTACTCCTGCAATTGTCTATTCACAACTATTAGTAGTTATCGGTGTAAACGTGGTAATACAGGTAATTTATTTAATGATTGGACTGATTCAAGCAGCTAAAAATCGGGTTGAGGGAGCGCTTAACTTTCTTATTGTATCAGTTGTTGCTTTTATCGCCGCAATCAGTGATTTCTTATACTATAATGAATGGTCACCTATCGAAAACTCATTCTCGCTTGCCCTATTGGTGTTTACTATTGCCCAAATGTTCTTGATTTCACTAAGATTTACGAGAACGGCTGCAAATGAGGAAAGAATTTCACAGGATTTACAAATCGCTAATAATAAACTAATTGAAATGAATGCAAATTTGGAGCAACTTGTGCAAGAACGGACGAATGAATTATCTGTTGCTCATGAAGAATTGAGATTTTCTTACGAGCAATTACTGCATTCTGAGCAAGGACGTAAAAAGTTGTTAGCGTATATTACACATGATTTGCGAATGCCGCTTTCAAGTATGCTCGGCTATGTAGAGGCCGTGCAGGATGGCGTAAAACCAGAACGTAACGAGCAATATTTACAATATATTCGAGATAACACAATACGAATTAATCGAATGATTGAGGAGCTTAGTTTCTTATCACATTTGGAAACAGGTCAGATTTCCTTTCAAATGAAGCCAGTCTATGTCACTCATTTCCTTGAGCGTTTTTATGAACAGTATGAGTTAGTAGTACGTGATGCTGGATTGGACTTCCAAATGGATATTAGTGCAGTTGACAGTCTGCAGACACTGCCGCCAATTGTCAAAATGGATACGAAAAAAATGGAACAAGCATTATTTAATTTAGTCTCGAATGCAATGAAATTTACGCCAAAAGGAGGGCAAGTACGCCTAACGCTAGCAATTGAGGAAAAAAATGCACATAAGTACGTAATGATTAGTGTGGAAGACAACGGCATAGGCATTCCGCCGGATCAGCTTGAACAAGTATTTAATCGTAATTATCGATATTTCAGACCAGATACAGAGCAAGATATTGAAGGAAGCGGGCTAGGACTAGCAATTTGCCGTGAAATCGTGCAAGGTCATGGTGGTACGGTGCGAGCAGAAAGTGATGGCAGGACAGGATCGATTTTTTATATGACGTATCCACTTATTGGCGAAGAGGGAAGGGGAATTGAGGATGAGCAATTTTAAAATATTGATTGTGGACGATGATCCTCATATTTGTGAAATTATTCAAGCATATTGTGATAAAGAGGGCTTTATCTCTTCTTATAGTCACAACGGAGCAGAAGCAATGAATCTGTTAAAAACGTTGAAGCCAGATTTAATTGTATTGGACGTATTACTTGCTGATGAGAATGGAATTGATTGGTGCAGAGAGGCTCGCCAATTTACCAATGCTCCGATTATGTTCTTGAGCAGCCGTGAAGAGGATGAAGTGAAAATAAGTGCTTTATCCTATGGCGGTGATGATTATATAACAAAGCCATTTAGTCCAGGAGTGCTTATGGCTAAAATTAAAGCCCATCTTCGCAGAGTGTCAGCAGCTAAAAGAGATCAAATACTAGAACTACGAGGAATGACACTTGATTACTATGCACAAACAGTTACGATGTTTAGTAAAACGGTCTATTTATCCAAAAAAGAATTCAGTTTATTGTCTTATTTAGCGCAAAATATAAATCGCGTATGCGATGTTACAGAGCTTTATCATTTAATATGGGGAATGGATAGTTTAGAGGATACAAGAACCGTTGCAGTTCATATTAGTAATTTGCGAAAAAAAATTGAAAATGATCCGATGAACCCTGAGAAAATTATTACCATTCGCGGGGCTGGATATATGCTAGTCGACAAAGATAAGTAAATCAATTAATAGCAAACGTACGCAAGGTGCCTTATTTCTTAAAATAAGGTGCTTTTTTATTTGCATATTAAAAGACGTACAGAAGATAAAAAATGCTAAAAAATAAACTATAATCGAAATGTAAAAAAATGCAAATAAATTATACAAATAATCCATTCAATCGCAAAAATGATGTTTTTACCATATAACTATTAAAATTGTATATGGTTATGGGAGAGTGGATTTGATGATAACAACAGAATCCTCAATGCTGCCTATTCAGAGTCAATATGAGCTTGACGGCAAAACAATGAAAGCGATTGTAATCAATGAGCTTCCCCTAATAATCGAATTTGAACAATTTTTAGAGGACGAAGAATGTGACAAGCTCATTTCATTATCTGAGGGACGGCTTAAACGTTCTAAGCTGGCTACAAAAGAAATAAGTGATTATCGCACCAGCAGCGGCACCTTTTTAGAAGAAGACCATCCCATTGTTGCTGAAATCGAGCAACGTATTTCAAAGCTCTTACAAATTCCTGTACGTTTTTTTGAAGGGCTGCAGATTCTCCATTATGAACCAGGTCAAAAATTTTCAGCACACTTTGATTATTTTGGACCAAATCATCCTTCCAGCGCAAACAATCGCATTTGTACGCTAATTATGTATTTAAATGATGTTGAGGCTGGGGGTGAAACTTCATTTCCAGAGCTAAAGTTATCTATCGCTCCGAAAAAAGGAAATGCTGTTTATTTTGAATATTTTTATCAATCATCCGAGCTAAATGAATTGACACTGCATAGCGGAGATCCGGTCGTTTCTGGTGAGAAATGGATTGCTACTGAGTGGGTGCGCAGACAGGCGTATCGTTAAAAATAGTAGAATAATAGAATATATTAAACTAAAACCCATAAGAAGCCGCTTGAATGTGTGAAGTGACTCACTTATGGGTTTTATGCTTTAAAGGTGAGCGAGTTATACAAGCTTATGTTTATACCAAGCACTTCCTCTGTACCGCAAATAAAAAATAATGCCTCGTATAGCCCATTCTGCAACCATTGCTACCCAAACGCCCAATAAACCGTATCCTAATGATACGCCCAGTATATAACCAAGAATGACTCGGAATAACCACATCGTTAATAACGAAGTGATGGAGGTAAACTTAGAGTCACCAGCAGCGCGGAGTGCTGAAGGCAAAATAAAGCTTAATGACCATACAATTGGTTGAGCTACTGAAAGTAATATAATTAGCTGTAAAATATTAGGTACAATTTCCTTCGGCGGTGAGTAGAGACTAACTAGCCAAGGGAAGATTAAAAGAATGATGGCTGTAATTAAGATAAATAAGATGCTGGATAGCCATAGGAATGAACGAATAAATTTTTTAGCATCTTCGATATCTCTGCGACCGAGACATTGACCAACAACGGTAACGATGGCAACACTAATGGTATTGCCTCCTACTTGAAGCAGCATCGATAATGAATTGCTTATCGCATTTACGGTAATCGACAATGTCCCAAATTGTACGATAAAAGTTTGGGTAAGCAGCTTCCCGCCGTTGAAAAATAATTGCTCCATTGCAAATGGCAGACCAATAAACATAATCTTCTTAAGTAGTGATAATTGCAGCTTAAACATATTTTTAATGGTGCAGTGCAACGTATGATTATAGCGAAATAAGTAAAATAAGGCAGAAGCCGCACCTAGCACTCTTGCGGTGATTAGTGAAATCGCAAGACCAAGTACTCCCATATCGAGCCATGTAATAAATACTAGATTTAATATAAAATAAGACAGATTTAATATAATCGAGAGCACAAGACATGCTTTAGTCTCTGATACTCCCCGCAAAGCTCCAATAACAGCTTGATAGAGCCCCAGAAACGGATACGAAATTGCACTTCCGATCAGAAATAACTTTGCATTATTTATTACTTCATGTTCTGCTGAACCAAATAAAAAATTTAAAATTGGTGTATGAAACACAATGACAAGTAAACAAATGACCAGTGATAATGTGGTAACAGATGAAACAGCTTGTGAAGCCGCATTGGAAGCTTGAGCTGCTTCTCGTTTACCTGTGTACTGGGCAACAATAACAGTTCCACCTGTCGAGATCGCAATAAACACACTAACAATAAAAATATTTATTGAGTCTACCATACTTACTGCGCTTACAGCTGCAACTCCTGATGAGCTAACCATGGCTGTATTAAGAATGCTAATCAAAACAATGAATAATGAGTCTAAAAAAATAGGAAAGATCATCGAGAATATTTGCTTATAATTCATCGATGATCCTGTGAAATATTTATCTAGTAACTTTATGATCGGTGTTTTTATGTATGCATTCATTGCTGCAGCATCCTCTCGTATAATTGAGCTGTACTTGAGACTAGACATTTTTACAACTACTAATATTATATCATGTTATGCTCTCAAATACTTTGTAGCAAATTACAAATTCAACTCAATTATCGATTGTGCTCGACCAGGGTAGTCGGTAATCATTCCATCAATTTGGAATTTTAATACTTCCTTCATATTTTTTGTGCTATTGACGGTCCAGACCCAAATTTCGCGGCCAGCGCCATGAGCCTGCTTAACAAAATCTTCCGTTAACATCGTTTGTTCAATTGTATAAAAATTAACGTCTAACGAACCAAGATTGCCTAAGGCAAAATATAAAATTTGACCGATTTTAATATCAGGTGAAAGAGCTCGAACTTGCTTTAACGCATTAAGATCAAAGGATTGAATATATACTTGATCCTGCATTTCATAAGCTTGAATTTGCTTAACTACTTCGCTTACCAGCGCCTCACTTGGTCCATATGCCTTAAGATCAACTAGCAACTTTACCTGACCTTGCGTTTCTGCTAACACTTCTGAAAAAGTAGGAATCGAAATAGGCTGCAAATTGTTGTCATAGCCAATTACAAATTTGCTTAATTCCTCATATGTAAGGTCAGATATTTTTACTGGAGTACCAGTCATTCGCTGTAATGTTTGGTCGTGATTCAGAACTGCAATCCCATCTTTCGTTAGTTGCACATCTATTTCAACGGATTGATAGCCTTTTTCAATGGCATTTAGAACAGCAGCTAAAGAATTTTCTGGAGCAGTTTCTGTATCTCCGCGATGGGCAGAAATAATAATATTCCATTTTGCATAAACCAGGTTATCACTGGCTTTAAAGCCGATAAAAACAGTAATACCGACATAGCATAGAATAGCAACTGCATAAAATAAACGTGGTTTAGTTAAATTATCCAGAAAAGCAGAAAGCCGCTTTTCCAAGCGTCCTAAACGGCTACGAAAAACGTTTGCTCTATCCAGCGGTGTTCTTCCATCTTTTATCGTGTAATAGTAATATAAACGCGTTAAAAAGATAAGGTTTACTGGAATAATGAGTAGCGTAAACATATATGTCAAAATGGTCGACAACGTTAAGGAATAATGACTAGAAAATGCTTTAAGCAAATCAATATCCAGCCATACAGGCAAATATGACAAGGTGTTTAATATCAAAAAGCTAGTGCCTACAATAATCGTATTAAACGTAACTAAAGCAAGAAAAAGCCGCAATCGTCTGCCGCGAGTCAAAGCTTGACTGGCACGTATCGCTTCAGTAATTCTCATATCTTCCAACATAATAAAATGCAATACAAATATCCAGCGAAGGATGGTGTAAAGCAAAACAAGAACTAGCACAATATAAATGAACGTCATTGTAATCGAAGCGTTCAATACTTGATTTTGAATAAAGATAGGAAGATTAAACAATTTATAAAACGATTTCGATAATGGAGAATCGATAAATGGAATGAGCAGAAGCAGGAATACTAGCAATTGCACAGAACCGAAACCTAACAGGCGAGGTGTTTTTAGCATTGTCGTCAATATCGCGTCGATAATCGTAATATTTTTACCGAAATAACGTTGCTGTATTAAAAGGATAACTACGGATAACTCAATAAACAATGCAAATGAAGCCAGCATCCCGATTAGCAATAAGCCAATAATACCTTCGTAACTCATACTCAGCTCGTACACTTCACTATTAAGCAAGGAACCAGAGCCTAAAACCATTAATATACGATTGAAAATAAACGTAATTACTGGAATAATAACGGCACTCGTAAGTAGCATAAATATATATTCAAAAATAAGCAATTTTTTGTATGAGGCACGAAAATCCTCTAAGCTTCTTTTTAGTAAATTCATCATTATTGTTCATCCCATCTGTCTGAAACTTCTCCTCGCACCCATTATAACATAACGTTGCTAGTGATTATGAACAATCTATAGTAGTATGAAGAATAGTAAAGTGAAACTAGAGGAGAAAATAAATGGCTAGTATTAGTGTATGTATTGTTACCTATAACAGTGAGAAATATATTGACAGTTGTCTTCATGCGGTAACATGTCAATCGTACCGGATAAATTCAATCGTTATTGTCGATAATGGTTCAACTGATCAATCAGTAAAGATTATTGAACAGTATAAAAATCAAGGTGCGCCCATTTTACTTATAAAAAATAAAGTGAATAATGGCTTTGCAGGCGGGCAAAATCAAGCGATAGCAGCTACTGATAGTGATTATGTGCTAGTGCTTAACCCTGACGTTATTTTAGATAGGGACTACGTTCGAGTGCTAGTTGAGCTTATAGAAAAAAATCCTCACTATGGCAGTGCCACAGGTTTGCTTGTTCGCGAGGCAGATCCTACTATTGTAGACAGTACAGGGCTAGTGATGAAGCTGACTCGACAATGTGTCGATCGCGGCTCCGAACAAAAGGTAGAAGAGTGGTTAGAGCCGACTCCTGTGTTTGGTGTTTCTGGTGCAGCAGCTCTTTATTCACGGCAAATGATAAATGATATTCAGTTAGCAGGAGAATTTTTCGATGAGCATTTCTTTGCCTACAAGGAGGATGTAGATGTGGCATGGCGTGCTCAGCTATTAGGTTGGGCAGCTTATTATACTTCAGCAGCTAAAGCAACGCATGCGAGGGGATGGCAACGAGGAGGAAGAGCTCATATTTCAACATTTGTAAGGCAGCATTCCTATCAAAATCATCTTTTTATGCTGATTAAAAATGAACAGTTATCGCTATCATTAATGTATCGAGTGCCAGCAATTGTTTGCTATGAATTGATGAAGTTAATTTATATCATGATCCGTGAGCGAGATGTATTAACAAGCTGGAAAAATATTAGAAAGTTGCTTCCTGTTATGCTGCATAAACGCAAATTGTTAAAGCAAAAATTAAAGGCAAAGCAGGCAAAACAATAAAGGACGTAGCAACAGCGGATTAGCTATTGATGCGTCCTTAATTATTGCAATATTTTATCGATTATTGCAAAGGTGCAGCATTAATTAGAGAGTTGATTTGAGTCTCTAAATTAGTTTGATCATTAGGATATGCAGCATAAAGTGAAGCAGTTACTGCTGTATTGTCTCCGTTCAACTTATAAAGTACAGCAGCGTAATAAAGTGCAGCAGTAATATCCTCTTGCTCCTCGAACTGACCTGTGTAAGCTTGCCCCAAGTATT
Source organism: Paenibacillus sp. plas6 (assembly GCF_057221655.1). Taxonomy (NCBI): domain Bacteria; kingdom Bacillati; phylum Bacillota; class Bacilli; order Caryophanales; family Paenibacillaceae; genus Paenibacillus; species Paenibacillus sp. plas6. The sequence goes on from NZ_CM170151.1 coordinate 3,125,173, forward strand.
GCAGAGCTAGCTCATATTGACCAAACACATAATATGCTTCGCCGATTGCTCTTGCCATCTTAGGTGTGACATAAAAATCTCGTCCAGATAACTGTTCTTCTGGCAACAGTGCAAGCAGTTTTTGTTTTTCTACAATCTTTTGCTCTAGGGCTAGAATTGCTTCAAGATGCTCTTTTGCTGCTGTCGTGTTTCCTTCCACTAAATCAGCAACGGCAACCCGAAAATAGGTTGTTGCCAGCAACTGATAGAGCTCAATTTCCCAAGGCATTTTAGTAATCGACGCTTGCAGAAAATCAATAGAGGCAATATCGTTGCCCATTAGCTTGTTAAGCTCGAGCTGTCTAAAGTACAAGGCCTCATAATAAGGCTCTTTTTTCTGCATACGCTGTAAAATGGCTTGAGCTTCATTGGCCCATGGTTCATCGCCCGATAATGAGTAAGCTTGAATATACAGCTCTAACTGCATATTCACATAACGTGGATTGGCATTTCGTGAAATAGCTTTATCTAATTGCTCGATCGATTCCTGCAGTGACTGCTCTTGAACGGCTTGAGTCGTTTTATCAAATTGCTTGTATCCTGATAAATGAATGAAATTAGTGAACATGAAGTATACACCAATAACAGCAATAAAGGCCGGTAACATTAGCTTCCATTTTGACTGAAGCAATTGGGCATGCCAGTTTCCTGTTTTTAGAGAAACATTAGCAATCATTGCACCAAGGCTAAAAAATACGAGTGCGCCGATATAAATATAACTCATATTAAAATCAATCAAGCTATGGACTAAAATGGTCGTAGCTATCGTTAACCATACAAAAGGTATAAATTGCTGTTCACTTGTTTTACGTACGAATGAGCGAATAAACAACGTATAGATCCCAATAAGCAGTACAAATAAGCAAATAATCCCGAGCAAACCTACCTCTAGCAACGTTTCGAAGACGAAGCTATGAACGAGAGTGCTTGTATACGGATTATCTTGGTATTGCTGATATAATGCTTGCCAAGCTCCGCCGCCTGCACCAATGATAGGATAATCCTTCCATATTTTTAGCGCATCACCATAAAATGCAGAACGTTCAAGCACACTGTGTTGATTGAAATTAATGGACTCAATCCGTTGACCGATGCTTTCAGGCAATATTTTTGTTAAGCCGCTGTTTCCTAATAATAGGAATGCACCAAGTGCAACTACAACAAGCGCAAGGATTGGCAAAATTAGATTAAAGCGAAGTCGCTCATTTTTAGACGCTAGCCGTTGCTCTACTTTATTCCATACGTATTGATTTGCTAAATAAGAAAGTGCAGTCATAATTGCACAAGCGACAATTAACAGCCCCCAAGCTTTAATAGCTGTACCGGCAGAATATTCGTTTTGCAGCTCCAACCCCCACTTATTAATAAATGGAAGGGTTATAGCGAATACTACAACACTTACGATAAAGTTGCATGTAAATTGAATTTGCTTAGAAATTCGCAATAAAGGTAAAATAGCAATAAAAACGATCGGCGCAATGACCCAAGCACCGCGCGATAATGTAAACATAAATGATAGCAGAGCAGGAATGACCATAGCTGAGCTTATAACAAGAATCACTTTATTTTTAGATAAGGTCATCGCTGCAACACATGCAAAAATATAAGCTAATAAAAAGACAGCATATGTGTTAGCATATTGGAAAATCGACGTTAAGCGCATGCCATCTTCATGCTGCTGTATCGCGTCAAAATACCAGCTCTCAGGAAGAATGCCGCCAAGCGACGGACTGCCAAGCCAAGTCGACATGCCACAGAAAATAATTAGCGATGCGGCGCCCATAACAATATAAATTGCTGTTTTCTGACCTTTTTCGGTTTGTGTATAGTAATAAGCTAATATAAATAAAATAGCATAAAAAATCCAAATACTAAGTTGTCGATAAGCATGGTAGCTGGATACTGCTCCAATACTGGAGAGCAAATAAAATAGAGGCATAAGCCAAATAAGCTGTGGCAGTAACGATACTGTTTTTTTAACTGTACCAATATAAAATGCTAAGCAAACCGCCAACGCTCCGCCTATAATAAAGCTCCAAAAAATTCTTACTTCATTAGCAGGGGTATCATCATTAAATATCCCATTTTGAAAAGGCATAATTAAAAAGAAGATAGCTAGAAATACGGAGGTAATTGTTAGTATTAAAGCAGACTTTGATAAATTAACAGGCATATGTCTGGAAGAATTTACTGCAGCCTGTTTTTTTGTCGATAAACCCATTTTGACTCTCCTTATGTAATAATAATCATATCCTTTACAAGTATAGCACAGTCCTGCCTAAATAAGTTAGGATTCATTTCCTTACTATTTTTTGCTAGAATAGAAAGGTAGAAAAATGTTGGATATAGGTGGTTTTTGTACATGTTGCGACAGAATCAGCGTTTCTTCACACAGTTATATATGTTATGCGATATGCTGTGTACATTAGTAGTGTTTTTATTTGCTTATTGGCTTAAATTTAAAAGTCAGTGGTTAGAGTCAACGCACTCTTTGCCATTTACAACTTACTTAATTTGGGGGACTGTATACTCATTTTCATCAATAGTTATAGGATTCTATTTGCAATTCTACACACCAAAAAGACGAAGAAGCTATTCACAAGATTTTTGGAAAATTATACAAATTCAAAGTTTTAGTTTACTAGGCTTGCTAGGGTTGCTATATTTTGCGAAAGAAAATGATATTTCGCGTCAATTACTACTTATCTTTTATGGATTGAATATTGTATGTATTGCAGTTTATCGTTACATTGTAAAAAATGTTTTATTTTCTATGCGTCGCAAAGGTTACAACAAAAAATATGTACTTATTATAGGAGCGGGAAAGCTGGGCAGAAGCTTCTATTTTAATTTAGGCAAGTACCCAGAAATCGGCTATGATGCTTGCGGTTTTTTAGACGATAAGCTTACGGAGCATGATGCGGAGTATCGTCAGTTGCCGCCTATTTTAGGCAAAGTAGATGATCTTGAGCAAATGCTGCAAAAGCATGATGTCGATGAGGTCATTGTTGCTCTTCCGCTTGATGCTCATCATAAGCTGCCGAATATCATTAATATATCTGAGAACGCAGGGATTAAAGTTTTAATTATACCAGATTATTTTGATTTACTTCCAGCTCGTCCATTCTTTGATAACTTCGCAGGAATTCCATTAATCAATGTGCGTGATGTGCCACTTGATGAACTAGGCAATCGCATCTTGAAGCGAAGCTTTGATATTGTGTTTTCAATCTTCGCGATTATATTAACTTCACCAATATGGCTGTTTGCTATTATTGGAATTAAGCTTACTTCACCAGGTCCTGTTATTTTTAAGCAGGAACGAGTCGGATTAAATCGCAAAACATTTCAAATGTATAAGTTCCGTTCGATGCATGTGTCTCCTCCAGAAGTTGCTGATACGCAATGGACTGTAAAGGATGACCCTCGTCGCACTCGTTTTGGCAGCTTCTTAAGAAGAACGAATATTGATGAACTGCCACAATTTATTAATGTGCTGCTAGGCCATATGAGCGTTGTTGGTCCAAGACCAGAGCGACCATATTTTGTAAATCAATTTAAGGATGAAATTCCAAAGTATATGGTTAAGCATCAAATTCGTCCTGGTATTACAGGGTGGGCACAATCGAATGGTTTGCGCGGAGATACGTCGATTCAAGAGCGAATTTTCCATGATATTTTTTACATTGAAAATTGGTCTTTTTTCTTAGATATTAAAATTATTTTTATGACTGCTTTTAGAAGAAAGGTAAATCAAAATGCCTACTAATTCATTAACCGATGCCGCTGTGGTATCGGTTATTATTCCAACTTTGAACGCTGGAGAGCAATTTGCTTTATTGCTAGCTAAGCTTCAGCAGCAAAGCGTTAAGCCCCATGAAATTATTGTGATTGACTCCTGCTCTGATGACGCTACGCGGCAATATGCAGAGCAGGCAGGAGCTATTGTTTTAACTGTAAATCGAGCGGAGTTTGATCATGGAGGTACGCGAAATATAGCAGCTAGTTACGCGACAGGAAATATTTTAATGTTTATGACTCAAGATGTACTGCCTGTTGATAATTTTTTGATTGAGCGGCTAATTGCTCCGTTGACGGTTAATATACGCGAAAATAGTGTCGCTTATAGCTATGCCCGTCAAATTGCCGATGAAAGTGGAGATCCACTGGAAAAGCTTTCCCGTGCGAACAATTATCCAACATACTCTATGATTAAAGGCTACGAGCAGATTGAGCAATTGGGCATTAAAACCTTTTTTTGTTCCAATGCTTGCTCAGCAATTCGCAATAATGTTTTTCAAGAGCTTGGCGGCTTTCAAAGTCCAGTGATCTTTAATGAGGATCTGTTTATGGCTGCAAAATGTGTATTGCAGGGGTTAAAGATTGCTTATTGTGCTGACGCGCAAGTGTATCATACTCATCATTATACGTTAAGTCAGCAGTTTAAACGCTTTTTTGACAATGGAGTATCGATGCGCTGTAATCAATGGATTTTGCCTTATACTGCTGTAGGTAAGGCTGGCTCCTCATTAGTGCTCTATCAAATGAAGGGACTAATAGAATTAGGAAAGTGGTATATGATTCCTCGCTTAATTTTTGAATCAGCGGCGAAACTGATAGGTTACAAGCTAGGGATGAACTTTACTAAATTACCTTCTTTTCAAGCCAGAAAGTTTAGTATGCACAGCAGAATTTGGGAGCTGCTTCAGCATGATACAGAATATTCCAGTGAACAAGGAGACGTATCCTCATTACAAGGGAAAATAAGTAAGCAAGTAAGCGATAGTTCATCATCTCATTAAAACTGTCAGTATATCAATTATTTTAAGGCATGCTTTTGCTTTAGCATGCTTTTTTATTTGCGTTTTTACATATCAACAAGTTAAGGAGAAATAGATTAGCTTGCCATGACTTTTATCTATCTTTTCATTGTAACAATTAGATTTTTTTGTTAAAATAACATAGTAATGTAAAAAAATCTGTTATCCCTTTTCCTTAATTGACTCCTTAGATAGACAAGTTTTTTAATTCTCCTCCTAGACTATTAACAGTTAATCTCAAATTAGTTTTATCCTCCTACTTCATCAAGAATTGCTTCAATCAGAATGCAATTGATTTATTGTGTCTATTTATTGGTAAAATTTGTAATTTTCTATTGCAGCAGTATTTATAATCTAAAATGCTAGAAAATAACTGCTTGTGCAAAATGTTGAGTTATATCTCAAATCTATTATGTAAAAGAGAGGAGTAGGTAGATGAGCGATCAATATATTGGTGAAATTCGGATGTTTGCAGGAAACTATGCACCAGTAGGCTGGAAAATTTGCGATGGTTCTTTGTTATCTATTGCCCAATATCCTGAGTTGTTTACTTTGATTGGAACATTATATGGCGGTGATGGTCAGACTACGTTTGGTATCCCTGATTTTCGTGGAAGAATCCCAGTTCATTACAGTCCAACAATTCCACTTGGTACAAAGAGTGGAGCTGAGACAGTTATATTAACATCTAGTCAAATACCTGCCCATACACATCTTGCAAATGCGAATAATGATCAAGAGAGCGCTGTAGCGAGCTCGCCAATCAATCATTTTTGGGGAGTTAGTGATTTTACAAACTACACGAATCAATCACCTGATACGACAATGTCTCCTGTATCGATACAACCATCTGGAGGCAATCAGCCACATGACAATATGATGCCGAGTTTAGCTATTAATTTCATTATAGCTGTTGCAGGACTTTATCCTTCACAAAATTAAAGTATTGGTTCGAAGGTATCTTTTTTTAGGAGGTTAGATTTCATGTCAGATCCATTTATTGGTGAAATTCGTCCTTTCGCTTTCGGAATTGTGCCAAGAGGTTGGGCACCATGTAATGGTCAACTATTAAATATCAATCAAAATCAAGCTTTATTTGCTTTATTAGGTACCAGATATGGCGGTAATGGTGTTACTACGTTTGCCTTACCAAACTTGCAAGGAAGAACACCTATTCATCCTAGTGAGTCAATTACTCTTGCTCAGATCGGTGGAGAGGAAACTCATACGTTGACTATAAATGAGATTCCTGCTCATACCCATCAAGTTATGGCAAGTACGGATAATGCTACGCTGCCGGCTGCGTCTGGAAATACATGGGGGGATACAGGAGTTCGTAAAATTTATGCTGCTTCATCTAATGCGACAATGAGCTCTACAGCCATTGGCGCTAGTGGCGGAAGTCAAGCTCATAATAATATGCAGCCATATACTGCCGTGCAATTTTGTATAGCATTGCAAGGAATTTGGCCGCCGAGAAATTAGGAGGTGCGATATGGATCCGTACATTGGGGAAATTCGATTATTTGCAGGAGATTTCCCTCCAAAAGACTGGGCTTTTTGTGAAGGACAACTTCTGCAGATTCAGCAATACACTGCACTATACAGTATTTTAGGCGTTACATATGGAGGAGATGGTAAGACTACGTTTGCTTTGCCTAACTTGAAAGGCAGAGCTGCAATGGGAAGCGGTGTTGGTCCTGGGCTTAGCGCAAGAACTTTAGGTCAGGCGGTTGGAAGCAGTGAGGTAACATTGTTATCAAATCAACTTCCAGCACATACGCATTCTGTAAATGCAAGTACTCAAGTAGCAAGCAACTCAGATCCGACGAATAATATTTGGGGTAGTGAGCTGCCAATAGGAAATAACAAGCCATATGCTGCAAATGTAAATGGTACAATGCATCCTTCTGCTTTATCTCCTGCCGGAGCCGGTCAGCCACATAACAATATGCAGCCTTATCTGGCTTTAAATTTTATTATTGCTCTAAATGGTATTTTTCCACCTAAAGACTAATAGTGGACAAAGCTGCCTTGATAACTTCAGGGCAGCTTTTGTGATTGGTTATTTCATCCGTTGGGGGTGTTAAAGTTATATGAAAAGTAAAGCAAGTGTTTTAATTTTATTTTCTTTATTTCTAATTTTGTCTTTATTTCCGTTGTCTCCATCACATACTTCTGCTTCTCCAGAAACGCTAAATCCGATAGCTGGCAGGCTCTATAACTACTATTACGGGCTTATAATGGATGAAAATTTTTCGGGTTGTGACTGTTTAGCTATTTCTTCCAGAGGCACTTTTGTAGAGAAGAGTGCGATAAAATTTCAAGTTAATGAAAATGTTCAGTCAGCTTACTTTGTATTTGAAGCGGCACCTGAAGAATTAGATGTTACGTATGATATGAAGATAGCCGTGGCAGAGGATAATTGGCCAGCAAATGGTTTGCCCGATGAATTAGGCCCTGCTATTAGCGGTACAATTCCAGCAGTATTTAGCGAGGTCGGTCCTAAAATAGAATTTTTTTCTAAGATTAAGATCGATGTCACCAGCTTGTTGACGCAAAGTAATATTGACCCTAATAATACGAATGATAAAAATATTACGTTTGTACTGTCTTCAACTCAATCTGAGAACTTAGGACTTTATTATCCTAGATTAGAGGTTGAGTATAAATCGAACAATCCGCCTGAAGTGAGCGCGATTAGTAATAAAACTATTGATGAATTAGATACACTTTCTTTTCAAGTAGCAGCAAGTGATCCTGATGGAGACGCATTAACATATAGTTTGATTAGTCCGCCGCTAGGGGCAGAAATTAATTCAACAGGGTTGTTCAGTTGGACTCCAACAGAGGAACAAGATGGTACACATACGATAGTCGTGCAAGTATCCGACGGTGAATTGACTGCTGAGACTCAATTTACGATAACTGTCAATGAAGTAAACAGTCCTCCAGTATTAGGTACGATCGGTAACAAAACGATAGATGAAGAAACGCTATTAAAATTTACCGCTACGGCGACGGATGCTGATATTCCAGCGAATCCACTTAGCTTTAGCCTAGTGGATGCCCCTGAAGGAGCAAGCATTGATGAGACAACAGGCGAATTTACTTGGACACCGACTGAAGCGCAAGGTCCAGGCGTATATACCTTTAAGATCGTTGTGAGTGACGGAGAAGCAAGTGATGAAGAGGAAATTACGGTGACGGTGAATGAAGTAAATGCCGCACCAGTTCTAGCTCCAATTGGCGATAAGGTCGTCGATGAATTAACGGAGCTGACCTTTACAGCAACTGCTAGCGATACAGATCATGTGAATTTAATTTACAGCTTAGAAGGAGCACCAACAGGAGCGACGATTCATTCAGCAACAGGTGAATTTAGCTGGACGCCGGAAGAAAATCAAGGACCAGGGGTATATACCTTTAAAGTAGTTGTAAGTGATGGAGAATTACGTGATGAGGAAGAAATTAAGGTCACTGTCAATGAAGTAAATAGTGTACCTGTAATCACGAATAAAGCAGCCATCGCCGAACAGGAAGTGGATGAAGAAGACGAGTTAACGTTTAACGTACTGGCGACAGATGCAGATATTCCAGCGAATACGCTTAACTATAGCTTAGTTGATGCGCCAGCAGGAGCAAGTATCAACCCAGCAACAGGGGCTTTCAGCTGGACCCCAAGCGAAGTCCAAGGCCCACAAACATATAGCTTTAAAGTGGTAGTAAGTGACGGAGAAGAGCATGATGAGGCAGTTATTAAAGTTAAAGTGAATGAAGTGAATATTCCGCCAGTGCTAGGGACAATTGGTAACAAAACGGTAGATGAAGAAACGCAATTAATATTTACCGCTACGGCGACGGATGCTGACATTCCAGCGAACTCACTTAGCTTTAGCCTAGTGGATGCCCCTGAAGGAGCAAGCATTGATGAGACAACAGGCGAATTTACTTGGACGCCAACTGAAGCGCAAGGTCCAGGCGTATATGTCTTTAAGGTTGTTGTTAGCGACGGAGAAGCAAGTGATGAAGAGGAAATTACAGTGACGGTGAATGAAGTAAATGCCGCACCAGTTCTAGCTCCAATTGGCGATAAGGTCGTCGATGAATTAACGGAGCTGACCTTTACAGCAACTGCTAGCGATACAGATAATGTGGATTTAATTTACAGCTTAGAAGGAGCACCAACGGGAGCGGTGATAGATCCGGAGACGGGTGAATTTAGCTGGACGCCGGAAGAAAATCAAGGACCAGGGGTATATACCTTTAAAGTAGTTGTAAGTGATGGAGAATTACGTGATGAGGAAGAAATTAAGGTCACTGTCAATGAAGTAAATAGTGTACCTGTAATCACGAATAAAGCAGCCATCGCCGAACAGGAAGTGGATGAAGAAGACGAGTTAACGTTTAACGTACTGGCGACAGATGCAGATATTCCAGCGAATACGCTTAACTATAGCTTAGTTGATGCGCCAGCAGGAGCAAGTATCAACCCAGCAACAGGGGCTTTCAGCTGGACCCCAAGCGAAGTCCAAGGCCCACAAACATATAGCTTTAAAGTGGTAGTAAGTGACGGAGAAGAGCATGATGAGGCAGTTATTAAAGTTAAAGTGAATGAAGTGAATATTCCGCCAGTGCTAGGGACAATTGGTAACAAAACGGTAGATGAAGAAACGCAATTAATATTTACCGCTACGGCGACGGATGCTGACATTCCAGCGAACTCACTTAGCTTTAGCCTAGTGGATGCCCCTGAAGGAGCAAGCATTGATGAGACAACAGGCGAATTTACTTGGACGCCAACTGAAGCGCAAGGTCCAGGCGTATATGTCTTTAAGGTTGTTGTTAGCGACGGAGAAGCAAGTGATGAAGAGGAAATTACAGTGACGGTGAATGAAGTAAATGCCGCACCAGTTCTAGCTCCAATTGGCGATAAGGTCGTCGATGAATTAACGGAGCTGACCTTTACAGCAATTGCTAGCGATACAGATAATGTGGATTTAATTTACAGCTTAGAAGGAGCACCAACGGGAGCGACGATTCATTCAACAACAGGTGAATTTAGCTGGACGCCGGAAGAAAATCAAGGACCAGGGGGATATACCTTTAAGGTCATTGTCAGTGACGGAAGCTTAACAGCAGAAGAAGAGATTAAAGTAACGGTCAACGAAGTGAATGCTGCTCCAGTGATTACAAATAAAGCAGCCATCGCCGAACAGGAAGTGGATGAAGAAGACGAGTTAACGTTTAACGTACTAGCGACAGATGCAGATATTCCAGCGAATACGCTTAACTATAGCTTAGTTGATGCGCCAGCAGGAGCAAGTATCGACCCAGCAACAGGAGCTTTCAGCTGGACCCCAAGCGAAGTCCAAGGCCCACAAACATATAGCTTTAAAGTGGTAGTAAGTGACGGAGAAGACACTGATGAGGCTGTTATTAAAGTTAAAGTGAATGAAGTGAATGTTCCACCAGTGCTAGGTACAATTGGTAACAAAACGATAGATGAGGAAACGCAATTAATATTTACCGCTACGGCGACCGATGCTGATATTCCAGCGAATCCACTTAGCTTTAGCCTAGTGGATGCCCCTGAAGGAGCAAGCATTGATGAGACAACAGGCGAATTTACTTGGACACCAACTGAAGCGCAAGGTCCAGGCGTATATGCTTTTAAGGTTGTTGTTAGCGACGGAGAAGCAAGTGATGAAGAGGAAATTACAGTGACGGTGAATGAAGTAAATGCCGCACCAGTTCTAGCTCCAATTGGCGATAAGGTCGTCGATGAATTAACGGAGCTGACCTTTACAGCAACTGCTAGCGATACAGATAATGTGGATTTAATTTACAGCTTAGAAGGAGCACCAACGGGAGCGACGATTCATTCAGCAACAGGTGAATTTAGCTGGACGCCGGAAGAAAATCAAGGACCAGGGGTATATACCTTTAAGGTCATTGTCAGTGACGGAAGCTTAACAGCAGAAGAAGAGATTAAAGTAACGGTCAACGAAGTGAATGCTGCTCCAGTGATTACAAATAAAGCAGCCATCGCTGAACAGGAAGTGGATGAAGAAGACGAGTTAACGTTTAACGTACTAGCGACAGATGCAGATATTCCAGCGAACCCACTTAACTATAGCTTAGTTGATGCGCCAGCAGGAGCAAGTATCGACCCAGCAACAGGAGCTTTCAGCTGGACCCCAAGCGAAGTCCAAGGCCCACAAACATATAGCTTTAAAGTGGTAGTAAGTGACGGAGAAGACACTGATGAGGCTGTTATTAAAGTTAAAGTGAATGAAGTGAATATTCCGCCAGTGCTAGGTACAATTGGTAACAAAACGGTAGATGAAGAAACATTATTGACGTTTATCGCTGCCGTACAAGATATTGATTTGCCTGCAAATACATTGGAATTCCGACTTGAAGGTGAAGTGCCTTCAGGAGCAACGATTAACTCAGCAACAGGCGAATTTACTTGGACGCCAACTGAAGAACAAGGTCCAGGTGAGTATATCTTTAAGATCGTTGTAAGTGACGGAGAAGCAAGTGATGAAGAGGAAATTACGGTTACTGTTAACGAAGTAAATACTGCGCCTAAACTAAATACAATTAACGTTTCTAGCGTTAGAGCCGGTTCGATCTTAACCTTTACAGCAACTGCAATTGATAAAGACGTGCCTAGCAGTAAGTTAACGTATCAACTTGTAGATGCACCTGAAGGAGCAGAGATCAATAATGAAACAGGCGAATTTACATGGAAGCCAACTTCATCGCAAGCAGGCAAAACGTTTACTTTTAAAGTTCGAGTAAGTGACGGTGCATTAACTGATGAGCAAGAATTAAATGTTAGAGTTAACTATGATTATTCTAACTCTCTAGATGTAGAAGTAGAGCAGCCAGTAGTTAATACAGATGTACTTGTCAATGGTAAACTGAGAGATATCGATACGACAACATTAACTAAAAATAATAATCAAAGAATCATTACTATTGCTGTGGATGAACAGAAGCTTGAGCAAATTTTGCAAACAGAGGGCGAACATGCTGTTATTACGCTTATTGTAAACAGTGAACAAGAGGTAGCCATTGGACAATTAAGTGGAAGCATGGTTCAAACGTTGATCGATTATCATCATGTGATCGGTATTCGAACAAAAGAGGCCTTATATGAACTTGCTGCAGATCAAATTGATTTAGCGGCAATTGTTAATCAGTTTGGAGCAAATGTCGATTTGAAAGACTTAATAGTAAAATTCGAAATTGCAAAGCCGCTGCAATCAGTCACTCAAGCTGTTGAGGATGCAGTAAAGAAAGATGGTCAAGTGCTAGTAATGTCGCCACTTAACTTTACTATTAGCGTAAATTACAACGGTAAAACAATAGAGTTGAACAAATTCGGCAGCTATATGAAGCGTAAAATCACCATTCCAGCAGAAGTTAATCCGACCTCTGTTACAACAGCAGTTGTCGTTGAAAAGGATGGAACACTTCGACATGTGCCTACGAAGATCGTTAAAGAGAATCAATCCTATTATGCGATTATTTCTAGCATAAGTAATAGCACATACGCGCTCATTTGGAATCCTGTTCAATTCATTGATGTAGAGAATCATTGGGCAAAGAATGCGATTAACAATATGGGCTCTCGTTTAATCATCAATGGTAAAGGTGAGGGTACATTTTATCCAAATCAGGATATTACGCGGGCAGAGTTTGCAGCTATAATTGTTAGAGGTTTGGGTATTCAAATTTCAACAAGCGCTGGCAGTTTTACCGATGTGAAGAAAAGTGATTGGTATTATGGCGTTATTCAAACTGCATATGAATATGGATTGATTAACGGTTTTACAGACGGTACGTTCCGTCCAAATGACAATATTACACGTGAGCAAGCGATGCTTATTATATCCAAAGCAATGAAGCTAACGAAGCTGCAAGGGGCAGCTGCAGGGCAAGCTGTAACTGATATGATTAACAGATATACTGACGCAGGAACAGTGTCAAGCTGGGCATTAGATGGAGTTGCAGACAATGTAAGTGCGGGAATTATTACAGGAAAAAATAATCAGTTAGATCCAAAGGCAAATATTACTCGTGCAGAAGTTGCGGCAATCATTGAAAGACTACTGCAAAAATCAGATTTGATTGATTAAGAAATAACGAAGATTATAGAAGCGAATGACCTTAGTCTTATTTATAAGACTAGGGTCATTTTTTTAAGAAAGACGATAAAATAATCTAAAATTTGTATGTAATGCAACATTTTATGTAAATAACCAGTCTAATATTAAAAGTTAAAAAAAGAATATAAGGGGATGAGAAAGTGATAAAGTTTAAGACCAGGACGCAAGCTATATTGTTAACAGCGTTTTTGTTTACAGCTATGATCCCTACTGCGAAAGCGAATACGATTGATGCTTTGCCAGCTTCAAGCGTTACTAATTCATTGGCTAATGAAACTAACTCAGTCGATAATAAGAGTTCCTCGATAATAAAAGCAGCGCTTACGAAAGAAAAAGCTGAGGAATTGGTTAGAAAGAATTTAAATATTCCACAGGACTATTCATTAGAAGGAGCTGGTTTGTCAACAAATCGACTTGTTAATGGAACGCGTAATATTTGGTCGTTAGACTTTGCAAAGCGAGTAAACAGTAAATATGTTGGTAGCATTTATGTAACAATAGATGCGGATAATGCGCAAATTCTTTACTTCAACAGCTATAACAATGATGCTAATGTGAAACCAAGCTACCCGCTTAAGGTAGAGCGGGATGCCGCTCAAGAAATTGCAGCTTCTTTCATTAAAGAAGTTGCTGGCGATTATGCGCAACAAGTTAAGCTTAATGAGTATTATGGGGAGCAACTGTTGCCAGCATTAACGGGATCGGTTTATCATCATTTCCGCTTTGACCGTATAGTAAACAATTTAACATTTTTAGATAACTATATTGAAGTTGCTGTTGATAGTGAAGGACATATTGTTGAATATAGCTTTATTTGGGATGACACAATTTCATTCCCTGCCTATGAAAATTATCTCAATATAGAGCAGGCAACAGCAAAAATAAAAGAGCTAGACATTCCAGAATTATCTTATGTCTTAACAAATGGAGGTAAAGAGAAAGGAACACCGATATTAAGTTATTCATTAAAACCTTTAGTCCTCAATGCAACTACTGGAGAAAAGATCAGTGATTCCTATCGCAATTACCGTTTTAATGGTGAGGTGTCGGATAAGCCAGTTACAGAAAAGCCTTTAGCGGCAAAGCCAAGTGCTAGCAAGTTAAGTGAAGCACAAGCTTTGGCAAAGGTGGAAGTGGCTAAATTGTTGCCAGAGGGTTCAGAGTTAACTGACTCAAGCTACAATGAACAAATTGACAGTGAAACAGGACACTCTTTTACAAGCTGGTATTTCACATGGTCGATTAAACAAGCAGGGAAGGAAATTGGTTCAGTTTGGGCAAGCGTTGATGGCGAGCGAGGATATTTACAAAACTATTATGTGAGCTTGTACAGCGGTAATAATGAAGCAGAGAAAGAAAAGGTCTCGCTTGATAATGCTGTATCTACTGCTACTGAATTCGTGAAAAAGCAATTACCTTGGTTAACGCATGAGTTATACTTGGTTAAGCCTGATCCGAAGCAATATGAAGCTAATACGATTTCAAACTATTATATTTCGTTTAAGCATAAAATTCATGGGGCGACAGCGGATTATGACACGATTTCAGTTTCGATAAATGCCAACACCGGCAAAGTCGTTGGATTTGATGCATATATTCAGCCTTATACTTATCCAAGTGAAGCGCCTACTACAATTACGAAAGGTGAAGCTATCGAAAAGCTATTAGATTACTATCGAACAGAATTAACGTACCGCGTTGTTAGTGAATATTCATTGGATGGTAAGCCGCTGTCAATTGAAAAATATAATGTGCTTGTTGCGGCAGGTGAGCTCAATCATAATGAAGAGCTTGAAACTAAATCTAAGGTTGAGTTAGTTTATCGTTTGACAGAAAAGCAATTGCACGAACGAGTTTTTTTAGATGCTGCTAGTGGTCAATGGCGTACTTATGAAAATGGAGAGGTTACTCAGCTTGAACGACCAAAACTTGTTGATATTGAGGGTCATTGGGCAAAGCCTCAACTTGAACTAATGGTTGCGTATAAGGCGCTAGATGTTGTTGATGGCAAGGTTAGACCAAACGAGATAATTAAACGCGGTGAGCTGATTAAAATGTTAGTCATTGCTCGTAATGGTGGGAAATACGGATTCGATACTATGAATACGACAGCAGCAATGAAAGCTTCTTTCAAGGATGTGGCAGTTAGTTCCGAATACTTTACCTATGTAGAGCAGGCATTACAGCAAAACTTAATTGATATTGGAGACGGTTCTTTTAATCCTGAGGCACCTGTTACACGCGAAGAAATGGCAGAGCTTATTGTACGAGCGCTTGGCTATAATACATTAGCGAAATACGATAATATTTTTGTTGACAATTTTGCAGATTCTGACAAAATAAAGAAGAAAGGACAGGCAACTATTGTTGTCGGATTAAAAATAATGAGTTTGACAGAAGACGGTAAGTTTTTACCGCAAAAGCAAGTTCAGCGTGCTGAAGCTGCGACTGCTTTTTTCCGTTATTTACAGGTTCGTTCCGAATTACAGGAAGCGCCATTACGTATGTAGAAAATTAATGTAACTTGGATTTGTAATAAGATGTTGTTCGGTTAAATGATAAGCTTCCCAAAAGGTAAGTGTACGACTTGCACTTATGGGAAGCTTTTCTATTAAAAGACGGGTGCATAGGAATGAATGAAAATTGTAGAAGAGAACAATGGCGAAAATTTTGGCAATGGTTTCGGATCGTTGCTGTAATTTTAACCATTGTTTGCTTGCACGGAGCATGGCTATATTATTTTTCCACTTCTAATCATGGAGAAATAAAAGATGGAAAGCTAAACTTACAATCCTGGGATAGCAAAAGCGGGCAGACTTTATTATTAGAAGGGATTTGGAAGTTTTACCCTAATACATTTATTGAATCAGATAAAGCAAACCATAAAATAGAGCCAGTAGATATAAAAGTACCAGGTAACTGGAAAAATGTTTTAGGCAGCCATTTTGGATATGGCTCCTATCAATTACAAATTCAGCTTAATGCTAATGATACGAATAGCTATGCCATTTATATACCAAGTATTCAAAGTGCTTCGAGGGTATATATTAACGGAGAATTGGTTGGCTCATCTGGTCAGCCTGCCGATAATAAGCAGGAATATACACCATATAACGTTCCTTATATTGTTGAAGCTAAAGCAAATGAACAAGGGATTATCGATATTACGATTGAAGCTGCTAATTACATCATTGATGGATTAAGTGGCATAGAAAAGGCGCTGCAATTCGGGGAAACGTCGATCATTGTTGAACATAATAAATGGTCAGTGATTTTGCAACGGCTTGTATTTGTTGTTTTATTGTTTCATGTAATTTATTCATTTCAGCTTTACATTATGGGGATTCGAGATAAACGCCTGCTTTATTTGTCTGCGCTATTGTTTTTCCTATTATTATTAATCGCAGGCAATGGCAGCAAGCTGATTTTTGAATGGGTTCCACTAACTTATTTCCAGGACTATAAATTGAAAGGGTTATTATTATCTATTGGCTCTATAATACTACTGCGCTGCTGTATTGATGAGCAGTCCAATAGAGTACTTATTATAGCCTCCCGCATACTAAGCGTTATCGCAATTTTGTTAGTGGGTTATGATTTATCTTTATTTGATATTATTCCAAACTTAAGTCTAATCATATTTCCATTTCATATGATCTGCACGATTATTATTGCGGCTATCGGTGTTCTTTTAACTCGAACGTTTCATCGCAATACATATATGATTTATTTATTCACTGCATTTTTTTGTGTTGCTGGCTGGGAATATACACAAATGGTACTTAGTATTAGTACATTGTTTTATCCATTTGACTTAGTAGTTATTATGTTTTGTATAAGCTCTATGATATTTAAAAATTATTTGACTACAGTGGAGCATAATAAGCAGCTTACTGCTAAGCTGCAACGACAAGATAAGTTTAAGGATCAACTGCTAGCAAGTACTTCCCATGAATTGCGAAATCCGCTACATGGGATGCTTAATTTAACCCAAGCAGTGTTAGAGCAAGAAAAAACAATGTTAGATCAGCGCAGTGTGCAAAATTTAGAACTTGTGTTGTCGATCGGCAGAAGAATGAACATTATGCTAGGCGATTTATTGGATGTTTCTACGCTGAAGGAAAAAGGAATTCAATTAAAATTAGGCAGTGTTAACCTGTATCAGCTAGTAGAGAAAACGATAGATTCGCTGCAATATTTGATCGAGCGTAAAAGAATTATCGTTAAAAACGAAATTTTACTGCAATATCCTCCTGTAATTGCGGATGAAAATAGATTAATGCAAGTAATGTTTAATTTACTGCACAATGCGATCAAATTTACCGATCGAGGCAGTATTACAATTAAGGCTGAGCAGGCTAAGGGAAAATTAAAAATCTTCGTTATCGATACAGGTTGTGGGATGGCTTCGGATCTTTTAGAGCATATTGATGGCAACAGCCAAACGATAAGAAATAATGATAATAGTATTAATACAGGCTTTGGTTTTGGACTGAGCATAAGTAAGCAACTAGTTGAACTTCATGGTAGTCAGTTAAAGGTGAAATCTGTAGAAGGAAGGGGTTCAACTTTTTATTTTAGTCTCCCAATAGCGAAGAAAGAACAGCAAGAGAATTACATCAATAAACAGGAGAATGAAAGAAATATGAGCTCTCTTACCCCAATTAAAGCGAACATTGTATACAAAAAGGAGGCTGCAAATAGCAGAGATAATCTGAAAACCGTTAATGGAAATAAAAACCAGGGTGAACGAGTAAAAATATTGGCGGTTGATGATGAACCTGTTAATTTACAAGTCCTTTGCAATACTTTAAATGGAGATAATGAGCTAGATATTTACTGTGCGACAAGTGGAATGGAAGCTCTTGAAATGCTTGCTGACCAGCAATGGGACATTATTATTAGTGATGTTATGATGCCTGATATGTCTGGTCCCACATTAGTAAGCATAATCCGTGAAACATATGGGTTAAATGAATTACCTATACTACTGCTAACTGCACGTGGTGATGTGCTTGATATTGAAGCAGGCTTGCTTGCTGGAGCGAATGATTATGTAGCGAAGCCGATAAATGCGATAGAACTAAATGCAAGAGTCAGGACCTTGGTGCGTTTAAAGCGTTCTCATCAGGAAGCTTTAGGGTTGGAGGCTGCATGGCTGCAGGCGCAAATCAAACCACATTTTATCGTTAATACTCTTAATTCGATTGTTGCATTAAGCGCTATTGATCAAAATCAAATGATTGAGCTTGTTGATCAATTTTCTCAATATTTGCGTTCCAGCTACAGCATTAACCATACCTATCGTTTAATTGCATTAGAGCAGGAGCTAAAGTTAGTGAAAGCTTATTTGTCAATTAATAAGCATCGCTTTAATAAGCTGCAAATTGATTGGGAGGTTGAGGAAGACATTCCTTTTAATGAGTTAATGCTTCCCCCGCTAGTGCTTCAGTCGGTAGTGGAAAATGCCGTTGTTCATGGAGCGTTATCTCGCAGTGATAATCATTATGTGTTCATTAGCATTAAGCAGGTTGACTCATTTGTACAGTTTTTCATTAAGGAAAACGGAATCGGCATGAGTGTAGAGACAATTGATTTAGCGCTGTTAGGTAAATTAGAATCAGGAATCGGCTTATATAACACAAATTTGCGCTTAAAGCAGCATTATCGAGAGGGATTGTCGATTAACAGTCAACCTGGACAAGGTACCGAAGTAACATTCAAAATACCTCTTCTCTCAAGAAATGCAGCAAAGGCTAGCAACTGAGCAGCTGCTTTTGCTATTCACAACTGATTTGAAAAACGAAGATGGAGTTAATAAAGATAAAAAATAGCTGCGCTAAGCCTTGCTGGCTTCTTCATTTTTTATTCAGCAAGTTTTAGCGTAGCTTTTTCTAATTGGATAAATCTGATTGCACTGTGGCAAGTTAACAAACATAATATAATTTTGCTAAGCAGGGTAAACCAATGACAAATAAGCTATACTAAAAATCATCGTTCATGTTGATTTAAGGATAAAACATGAAGCAAAATATGCTGAGAGATATGAAGCAGTACTAAGGAGATATAGCAATGATTACTAGCGAATTTGTTAATGATCTGATACAGGCAAAAGTTTCAAGCTGTCTTGTATATGCTAAGGGAGAGTTGATCTATCATTATGAGCATGAACCTGAAGCATCGCAAACATTAATGCCGATTAATTCCTGTACGAAAAGCATCGTTTCTGCTCTTTATTGTATTGGCTTGGAGCGCGGCATAGTACCTGGACCAGAAGAAAGCATTGCCCCCTATTTCCCTCAATTGCTAAGCAGTGCTAATGAAGAGAAAAGAGCTATTAAGGTAGAGCATCTGTTAACGTTAACGGCGGGGTTTACATGGCAGGAATTTGGCGGCAGCAATCATTTTCCTAGGATGACTAGAAGCAAGCATTGGATAAATTTTGTTTTACAGCAATCATTGGCGACGGAGCCAGGGGATAAATGGAGATATAACTCAGGTATTTCACAGTTATTAGCAAGCTTAATACAGCAAGCTAGCGGCTTCAGGCTAGCAAAGCTAGCAGAGCAGTATTTATGGCATCCGCTCAACATTAAGGAATATCGTTGGAAGGTAAGTCCGCAAGGAGAAAATACCGGAGGCTTTGGAATAGAACTAAGCGCAATAGACATGCTGAAGTTTGGCATTATGTTTTTGCAGCAAGGACAGTATGAAGGACAACAAGTTATTTCATCTGAACTTGCGACTAGATCAACCACCCCATACATTGCAGTGGAGGAGCCGGAGCGCGGTTACTATGGTTGGCATTGGTGGTGTGAGAAAGATGAAAAAATGCCTTATTTCTATGCTCGTGGTTATGGTGGACAGTTCATTATTGTTGTACCGAATGCTGATCTTGTTGTCGTTTTTACTCGCAACCAAAAATATAAAGCAAATTCACCACTAAACGTGTTTCGAACCCAACTTCATCCTCTGCTTGCCAAAGAGCTACATAATTAGTCAAATAAATAATCCCGGTACATGAAAAAGCATTGAGTGACAAGGTGTTGTTCAATAGATTTTTCGCTCTAACAATAACTATTGAAAAATCATGCATTTGGAAAGAGAGAGTGTCCGCCTTTAAAGCCTGATACGTCCTATTAAATCATATAAGTAACAGGCTTTAAACCGCGGATAAAAGATGTTCTATTTTCTAGCCCAGCAGCATTATCTTTTTGCTGGTGAAATTACCCCGCATGCAATCCTTGCTCCTGAATTACCTGCAGGATCAGTAACATAATCATCGGCTTCGGCATGAATTACAATTGAAGTTCCCTGCTTATTGCGCAAAGAGTTTGCTTTCCCTTTCTTCAACGTTACATGATTTGTTACTAGCATTACATCAATTGTCCCATCCTCATTAACTACGATATTTGGCAAGTCCCCACTATGAAAACCTTTTTCATTTTCAAAGCCATGCTGTTTAGCTGTGGGATTGAAGTGGCTGCCTGCTGAACTGAAATCAGGCGGCTCACAGAGTCCTTTCTCATGAATGTGAAGTCCATGCGTTCCAGGAGAAAGCTGTTTGGCCTTCACATGAATATTGACATTTTTACCATCCTGAATGAACGTTGCTTGTCCGATTGTTGCCCCTTCACTATTAATAATCGGCACAGTTAACGGTCGCTGATTAGCATAGCTAGTTGGAGCAAGCAAGAGCAACATTATTGTAGAGCTAACTAGCAGTTTCTTGTTCATAAATATCCTCCTAAATTTGGATTGCATACAATCTGCTTTAGTTTGTTCAGAAAGCAAAACGATTATTCGTAAATCAAACAGAAATGTAGATAGAGCAGTAAAGTGTATGTAAGAAAACATAACGAAGTGTCGTTTGAAAACGAACAATTTTATAAACCTTGCTCAAAACGTTCGTGATAATGTGATAAATAAGTTGACACCTATGAGGGTTAAATAGTAAAATAAAGGTAAAATACCTGTTATTTCTAAGTTCAATGTAATAAAACATGACAATTGCGTTACTGCAGTCAGCTCACTCAGGAGGTGGTCGAATGTCAACGACCAAAAGAAAACAATCATTTTCTTATGATTCACATTCCTTCTATGATGAAATGTTTGATAGCTATGGAGGAGTGCGTGCCCATTATCGATCGATTCATGCACAATTTACGCAAATGAGTCCTGCCAATCAGGCGGCACGTGGCAAAGCATTTCAGCAACGAATGATTGAGGAGGGTGTGACATTTACGCTCTATCGTCCTGATCAGAGCGAGCCTCTTGAGCGAACAATTCCTTTTGACTATATACCGCGTTTAATTGCAGCTAATGAATGGGACATTATCGATCGTGGGTTGCGTCAGCGAGTACAAGCGCTTAATGCTTTCATCCACGATATTTACCACAATCAAAATATTGTTAAAGACGGAGTAATTCCGCGAAGATTGATCGTTTCCAACACCTATTACCGTCCGGAAATGGTGTCGCTTGATGTACCAGGAGGCGTATACATTACGGCTTCGGGCATAGACTTAATACGTGATGATAGCGGAGAATATTTTGTGCTGGAGGATAATTTGCGCTCGCCTTCCGGATTTTCCTATTTATTTAAAGGAAGGTCATTAATGCGTGAATTGTTCCATGATTTATATTTAAAAAATGCCGTTGTAGAAATTGAGCGAAGCATCAATGCATTTCTTAGCTCGCTGCGCAGCATTGCGCCTAATGGAAAGAAGGAGCCAGTAATTGCTCTATTAAGCCCTGGTCCATATAACTCAGCATATTTTGAGCATACGTTTTTGGCGCAGCAAATGGGGATATATTTAGTAGAGGGAAGAGATTTAGTTTATAAAGATCACAAAATCTATATCCGCAGCCTTGATGGTTTACGTCAAGTGGATGTTATATATCGTCGCATTGATGATGATTTTCTTGACCCGCTTGCTTTTAATCCAAATTCTTTATTAGGTGTTCCTGGAATTATGAACGCATATCGTGCAGGCAATGTAGCGATTGCCAATGCTCCCGGCACTGGTGTAGCAGATGACAAAGCAATCTATGCTTATGTTCCTGACATGATCCGCTATTATTTGCATGAGGAACCGATACTAAACAACGTGCCGACCTATATTTTAGATAGAAAAGAAGAACGCGAATATGTACTGGAACATTTATCTGAGCTTGTAGTGAAGGAAACTTCGTTGTCTGGTGGTTATGGCATGCTTATTGGACCGACAGCTTCGGAGGAGGAATTAGCTCATTTTCGAGCAGCGATTCAAGCTAATCCATCGCGTTATGTTGCGCAAAAAACGATGAAACTATCAACAGCACCGATTATGCATGATGGCGTTATGGTCCCTCGACATATCGATTTACGTGGCTTTGTGCTTAAGGGAACAGAGACTCATGTTATTCCAGGAGGCTTGACTCGTGTAGCTCTTGTGGAAGGCTCATTAGTCGTCAATTCATCGCAAGGCGGTGGTGTAAAAGATACTTGGGTTCTTAAATAAACTGTCCAAGTTGTGAGAATTTTGCGAATCGTATGCAAATCAATATAAAGTATGGAGGGATAAGGATGCTAAATCGAACTGCTGAGGCTTTATTTTGGATTGGGAGATATATGGAACGAGCAGAAAATCATGCACGTTTAATTGATGTTTACTATCATTTGCAGCAAGATGAGTTTATGAATGTTGATCAGCTTGCGCTTGCCCAGCATAGTGACAAGTGGCAACGAATTGTGGAGGCACTTGGCAGCAGACTTTCCTTCGAACAAGCATACGATCAATATAGTGAGCATACTGTGCTGACCTATATTACTCTAGATCGCGACAATCCGAATGCGCTGCTATCCTGTATTATTCATGCTCGTAACAATTTGCGGACACTTCGCGAGCAAGCACCTACGGAAATGTGGGAAGTGCTTAACAGCTTTTATTTGTGGCTACGCGAGCAACAAAGTGATGGGATGCTAAAGGAATCTCCTCATCAATTTTTATTGCAAATTAAAAATTGGTGTCATATGTTTTATGGTTGCGTTAATTCCGTTATTCCGCGTCAAAATGAATGGAACTTTATGGAGGCAGGGCGCTATTTAGAGCGGGCTGAAAATACACTGCGAATATTAAATACTGTTCCGCGAGATATTGCTAACGGCGGCAATGATGGAGCGTATTTGTATTTGCAGGCTGTATTAAGAGCAATGAGCGGCTATCAAGCATTTCGTCGGATATATGCGGACAATATCTCTGTCGAACGGATATTAGAATTTGTTATCCTAAACACGAAATTTCCTCGCTCCGTACATTACTCATTTCATCGGCTGATCGAGCATATTCGCGCTTTAGAGCTGTATGATAAGCAGTTGAAAATAGCGCATGATCGTATTTATCGACAAATTAGCAAGCTATGCGCAGAGTTGGATTGTATTGAGCTTACAGAGCTGACTTGTGAGAAAAAAGATGAACTGACGCAATCATTGCTGCAGTCTTGCGCTTGGGTAGGCCATGAGATGGGGAAAACCTTTTTTCTTATCGGGGAGGTCAGTGCATGAAGCTGAAGATCAGTCATATTACAACGTATCAGTACGCTCAGGATGTGACCGACAGTGTCAATGAAATACGCTTGACCCCTGTAACTAATGAACGTCAGTCCTGCTATAACCATAATATTTCGATAGAACCCAATGCTTCATTGTTTGCTTATGAGGATAGCTTTGGCAATCGAGTGCATGTTTTTTCCGTTAATCAGCCACATCGCACATTAACAATTAAAAGCTCAATGATTGTAGTTACAACAGAGCCTTTTACGCTAGATAGTAAAAAGAAGCTGCAAAGTATGAAGCCCAGTCAAGCATGGGAACAGCTGTATTCGGACAAAACTGTCGACCGATTTATTGAATATTTACTGCCGACAGCTTATACGGAAATAACGGCGGAAATTAAAGAGTTAATGGACCGTATACCAAACTATAGTTTGATTATGGGCGGTGAAGAGGGCAACGGTGAAGTTGTTCCAGCATTCTCTGTGTATGAATGGGTAGAAGCTTTGTGTGAATATATTCGCACTCATTTCATCTATGATCCCGAGGCTACGACAGTGAATACGAAAGCTTATGAGCTAATTGATAAGCAACGCGGCGTTTGTCAGGACTTTGCCCATCTGATGATTGCGGTCTGTCGTGCCAAAGGAGTTCCTGCACGCTATGTCAGCGGCTATCATTTTGTTGGTGACTTGCAAGGTGGGGCTGCTGATTTTGAGCAGGCATCGCATGCTTGGGTAGAAGCGTATGTACCAGAGCTTGGCTGGTGTTCCTTTGATCCCACTAACAAAACAGCATTTGACGATCGCTATGTCAAGCTAGGGCATGGACGAGATTATCGAGATATTGTGCCTGTTAAAGGAATCTATCGTGGAACCGGTGAGCAGAAGTTGACGGTTAAAGTGGATGTCCAAAAGCTAAGCAGAGGTGTATAAACAGAGCCAGATGAATGATAATAAACATAGGAGTTAAAGATAAAATTTTGCGATTAAAATGCCCCTTCAGCAAGCAACTGAAGCAGGGCATTTTAATTTAGCTCTTCTATAGTGAACTAGGCAGGAAAACAGAAGCAAATAGCAAATAAGTTGTTAGAATATATCTAGTTTTGGCACGTACGATAATGATAAGGCTTGTATTAAATCAATGCGATGAATGGAGGAGGGACTCATTTGCTTAACATACTCGATATGGATGCCACTGCAATAGCAGAAAGTATTAAGCGAGGAGAACTAACATCTCAGCAGGTCACAGATACATATATTCAACATTTGCAAAAAGCAAATGAAAGTATTAATTGCATTACCGCTCAACGCTTTACTCAAGCACGTGCTGAGGCGATTGCAGCAGATAAGAAGTTGCAGCAAGGTGAGACAGTAGGCAAGCTGCACGGTGTACCGATTAGCGTGAAGGATTGTTTTCATGTTGCCGGCATGCCGACAACATCAGGGTTAACCTACCGTCGTAATATGATTGAAGAAGAGGATGCAGTCGTTGTAAAACTGCTGAAAGAGCAGGGAGCTATTGTGCTTGCTAAAACCAATACGCCTGCCCTCTGTTTTTGTCAGGAAACGGAAAATAAGCTGCATGGGCGAACGAATAATCCTTGGGATCTAGAGCGTTCAGCAGGAGGCTCAAGCGGTGGTGAGGGGGCGCTAATCGCTGTAGGCGGTGCAGCAGTTGGCTTAGGTGCTGATATAGGCGGTTCTATTCGCTTTCCAAGTCATTATAATGGCATCGTTGGCTTTAAATCGGGAAATGAGCAAGTCAATGATTCAGGCAACTATCCTCATGTGACGATTCCAGAGCAGCGACGGATGCTTGGCATTGGTGCAATGGGAAAATCAGTTCGCGATGCAAGACTTATCAATGAAATATTAACAAATCGTAAGCGGAAATATGTTGATTTGGACGCTTTTGAAATTGTTATTCCTGCTAAACAGCCGCAAATTCCACTATCAAAGAGAACTGAGCAAATATTAGAGCAGCTGCGAGCAAAAATCGCTGAAAGCTTTAAATGCAATGATGATGTGCCGCCATACTTTGAGCAATCATCATTGCTATGGCAGGAAATTATGAGCATCGATGGAGCAAGTCATGTAAAGGCTTTGATGAGTCATAATGGTAAAGGAAGTCCGCTTATAGAATTTGTCAAAGAAAAACTTACTGGACGTTCAGAAACACATGCTTATCTATCTTGGGCTTTACTAGGAGCGAATATGTTTAAGCCTTCTCCAGCGCGAAGGGAAGAGATTAATCATATTTTGCAGCAAGGTGATAAGGAGCTAACATCTTATTTCCATACTTCATTGCTAATTCTGCCTGTTTATCATGAAGCTGCACAACGTCATGGAAAGCAATACGGTGAAATTTTCTCTATCCGAAAAACGTACAAGCAATACATGCCATATATCGCTTATGCCAACGTATGGGGATTACCGTCGTTAACTTTGCCAATTGGCAAGGATGAGGATGGTATGCCAATAGGTGTTCAAATTATTTCTGCTGTTGGCAATGAAGATGCGATTTTTCAGTTTGGCGAATGGCTTGAGGAGGAAGTATATCGATATGTTCGTTGTTCTGCCTATGATGCTGTGTATGCATAAATGACCAATCTATTAGAGAGGCTAAATAAGATAAGCGATTGGTTTTGAACAAAGGAGTAACAGGCAAATGGATGTATTTAATAGCAGTGAGTATCGGGAGCAATATAATAAGCAATATGATGAAGCGTTAAAGTTATTTCACTGTCCATATACCGAATATCAAATTCATACAAACTATGGAAGAACCTATGTTTTGCGCTTTGGCGGGGGAGAAAAGCCGCCGCTTGTTCTGCTGCATGGGATGACGATGAGCTCCGTAATGTGGTATCCCAATGTTAAAGCTTGGTCCGAGCATTTTACGATTTATGCAATTGATATTGTTGGTGATATAAACAAAAGTATTCCGCAGCAAATGATATTGCAGCAGGAGGAAGCAGTGGAATGGCTTAAGCAAACTCTTGATGCACTTCAGCTTGAAAAAGTTCATTTGGCAGGACATTCTATTGGCGGTTATATTTCTTTGCGGTTTACGCTTGCCTGTCCGAAGCGGGTAAACAAACTGATGCTATTCGCTCCTGCAGCAGCTTTTCATAGGCTTCATTGGAAATTTTTCTATTATTCCTTTCCAGGTTTATTGTTTCAAACGGAAAAATGGATTGATCGAGCATTTCGCTCCTTTTCGGCAGTCGGTTTGCCATTTGCTCCAGCCTATCATCAGTTAATTAAAATAGGCTATCAGCATGCTTTGCCAGACTTACGTTTATATCCGCTAAAAATAGATGCGCAGTTACTAGCTGACTTAAAGCAGCCGGTTCTTTTAATGATTGGTGAAGATGAAGTGATTTATCCAGCACAGCAAGCTTTAGCGTATGCTAAAGCTGCTGTGCCGAAGATAGATTGTATGCTGGTAAAGCAGGCGAACCATTTGCTTACGATGGAGCGTGCAGAATTTGTGAACTGCTATGCCCTTCAATTTTTAATTCATGCTCAATGATTTGCTCTCAACATTTGTCTTAGATAATCTTTATTTGCAATAAGGCAAGGAGCTAACAGCAGCATCATTCAAAAAAATATTTGATTCAGGAAATGTAAGCGTTTAAATTTTAATTGACAACGATTAACAACTGCTCTATTATATTTAGATGAAAACGATTGCACAACGTTACACTACATAAGGTTGATCCTTAGAGGGGGTAGGTAAAACATATGTAATGCACGATTGTGTATTTTTTCAACTCGAAAATACAAACGTTTGCACAACTCTTTCACAATTAAAACATTTAGAATTGGAGGAGAAAAAATGGCGTTAAAACAGAAAAAGTGGATAGCAATACTAGCTATTATTGCATTACTTTTTTCATTATTTCCAATGGGTCAGCTCAATGTTCAGGCAGAAGAGGCAAATCATGATGATTCATGCAGTTATATTACTGTAGATGGCATTAAGGATGACCTATGGAATAATGCCAATATCGTTGGCAGCTCACCTACAGCAGGCTGGCAAGGCTTTCATATTAACAATTTACATTTTATGAATGACTGCACGTACCTCTATTATTGGGTAGACAGTGTAAATGTACAAAATTGGGGAGATAACGGACAGTACATTGATATTGCGCTGTTAATTAATGGCGGTGAAAGCGAATCATCAGAAAACGCTGCTCCTTGGGGAACTGCTTTTAATTTCAGCATAGCTGAGAAGAAGCCAGACTATCATATTACAAGTCGTATAAAAAATGATAATGAACTAAATGGTGCTGCGGTATATGCTTCATCAGATTTATTAAATCCTATTGCTTCAAGCTGGGGTGAGCATAAGGGGACGCAATTTGCTAACAGTATTCATAATGGATTTGAAGGTCGGATTCCGCTTGAGCTGCTAGGACTTGAAGAAGGTGACACAATTCAAGCAATTGCGGTTTTAAGTGGAAATAACGGAACGGAGCATGGTGCATTCGATGTTATTCCAGAGACGCAAGGCAATATCATTGCCTCTGATTGGAATCATAGCAGCAATCCGAATACACTTGCTGATTATTCCGCAACATATACAATATCGTTTGATTCCTTAACTCAAGCATTATTAGGCTCTAGCCCAGTACATGGAGCAACTAACGTAAGCACTCAATTGAATGCGGTTACATTTGACTTTCTAGATCGTATTGAGCTAGATGATACAACTGTGTTACCAAGTTTAATTGATGGAGATAATACGTTAGCTACCGACGTAACTGTTGACGATAAAAGACTTGTTATGCAAATAAATGAAACATTAACGTATAATACAACATATACAGTTACTATTCCTGCAAATTATATTGCAGGCTTAACGGAGGCTAAGACTATTAATTTTACAACTGAGCGAGATCCTGCTGAGTTATATACGTATAATGTCCATTACTATCGCTACGATGGTAAACAATTAAATTGGGATATTTGGACATGGGAAGATAATAAAGATGGTAGAGAGGTAGATTTTGCATCTGAATTAGATGAGGATGGTTTTGCCTTTGCTACAATTCAAAGCTTTGCTGACAAAATTTATATTATAACTCGTCAAGGAAATTGGGATTCTCAAGAAAGTGATCGGATCGTTTATATGCCAGAAGGTAAACGTGAAGTGGATGTTTGGTTATTAGAAGGGGACACAGCGGTTTATTTCAGTAAGGATGATTTTGACATCTCTGATAAAGTACAAGTTGCCTTTATGGATTCATTGTCGGAGATTAATGTGATGACAACAAAGGAAGTTGCTGAGGAGCAGTTAGCGGACTTTTATATTGAAGAGCTGTCTACTGGACAAAAGATTATCCCACAGGTGCGCAAGGTAGGTGATCGAAGTTACCGCCTTTCTGTAAATGAAGGGACTATCGATGTTCAAAAGGCTTATATTGTTGGGCATTCTAGATTGAGCTCTACAAATCTAGTTTTCCGCAATGTGTTAGATGATAAACAGTTTTATTATAACGGCAATGACCTCGGCTTAACGTATACAGCGACTGAAAGCTCCTTTAAGCTATGGGCTCCGACAGCTTCTGAGGTTGCAGTAGCAATCTATGATGATGCTGGTGTATACAATAGCTTAGGAGAGGTTGACGATCATAGCGGCGGTCAAGAAACTTCTTTAGTTCGAACTAATAATGGAGTTTGGTCAGGGACCGTTGCAGGAAATCTAGCTGGCAAATACTATATGTACAAAGTTTCCTTTGCTGACGGCACAGTTAATTATGCGGTAGATCCTTATGCTCGTGCGGTAGCGGCAAATGGTGTGCGTACAGCAATTATTGATTTAGATACAACTGACCCGAACGGTTGGAATGAAGACGATAAACCGCCATTCATAAATGCAACTGATGCAATCATCTATGAGCTTCATGTTCGTGATTTTTCAATTAGTGCTAGTTCAGGCGTTAGTGCTGCTAATAGAGGCAAATATTTAGCATTTACGGAAACAGGATTAGTTGATGAGCAAGGCAATAAGCTTGGAGTCGATCATTTAGCTGAACTAGGAATTACACATGTACATTTACTGCCATCTTATGATTTCAAAACAGTAAATGAGTTGACGGTAAATGATCCAACCTCCTCAAATCCAAAGTATAACTGGGGTTATGATCCGCAAAATTACAATGTGCCGGAAGGTTCCTACTCAACTGATGCGACCAATCCGACTGCTAGAATTATAGAATTTAAGCAAATGGTTCAAGCGCTTCATAATAAAGGGATTCGTGTCATTATGGACGTTGTCTACAATCATAGCTACTCGATTGAAGATGGCCCATTCAATCGTATCGTACCAGGTTATTTCTATCGTACGTATGATAATGGAACATTTTCAAACGGTTCAGGAGTAGGAAATGAGATTGCAACGGAGCGTCCGATGGTTCGCAAATATATTAAAGATTCTGTAAGCTATTGGGCGAAAGAATACAATATTGATGGCTTCCGATTTGACCTTATGGGAATTATTGATACTCCGACAATGAAAGAGATTACTGAGGAGTTAAAGAGCGAAATTGATCCTAGCATGCTTATTTACGGCGAGCCTTGGATGGGCGGCTCTACACCACTTCCATATGCTGACCAAACGTTAAAAGGCTCACAAAAAGATTTAGACTTTGCAGTATTTAACGATAACCTTCGCTCAGCGATTAAAGGAGATAGCGACGGTGAAGGGAAAGGTTTTGCAACTGGTAATCTCGATACGTTAGACGGTATCGTACAGGGCGTTAGAGGCGCAATCGAAGACTTTGCCAATGCACCTACGGAAACGATCAACTATGTAACCGCACATGATAATTTGAATCTTTGGGATAAAGTACTGAAAACTCAAGGTCTATTCGAAGAGCTGGGCATGCTCAACATTAAAGATGGCGAGCTTATTGGCGGCGGCGATGTGGCTGATGCTGTTGCTAATGCAAAGCCATATCATTACGTTGATTCTGAAAACGTACTTGCAAATGAAACTGTAAAACGTTCCTTGCTTGCTAACGGTATCGTGTTTACTTCGCAAGGTATTCCGTTTATCCATGCTGGTGATGAGTTCCTGCGTACAAAATACGGAGATCATAACAGCTATCGCAGCCCAGATGCGGTGAATGCAATTAATTGGGACAAAAAAGCTGATTTCCTTGATGTTACGAAATACTATGAAGGGTTAATTAAGCTTCGCAAGGAGCATTCTGCATTCCGTATGACGTCAAGCGAAGATATTAAAGCGCATTGGAAGTTGCTTGAGAAAAATAATGGTGTCGTCGCTTTTAAACTTGGAGAATACGCTAATGAAGATGCTTGGAAAAACATTATCGTTATTTACAATGGAGCAAACGAAACACGAGAAGTGAGTTTACCTGGTTCAAGCAATTGGCATGTTGTTGTTAATGAAACGGCAGCAGGGACGACTACACTGGCTACAGTTAGCGGCTCTGTCCAAGTTGCACCAATTTCAATGATGGTGTTGTATGATGAAAGTCGAGATTATGAGGCTGTTCCAACGACGATTGAGCTTCATTTAGCAAAGCAAGCAATCGAAGTCGGCAAAGTGCTTGTTGGTAATGCAATCGTTAAGGATCAACATGGCAGACCAATAATGGGCAAAACGGTCGAATGGAGTTCTACAAATGAAAATGTAGCGACTGTAACAGGAAATGGACGAATAATTGCTCTTGCTAACGGTGAAACGACGATTACAGTTAAGCTTGGTCAATTAACTGCTTCAGCAACGTTATACGTTGCAGAACTAATACCTACTACGTTAACGTTACAGGGCGATAGTTTTGTTTACGAAAATTATTCAATAAGACTAAATCCAGTTGTTAAAGATCAGTTTAATCAAGTGATAAGCAGTCCATTAATTAGTTGGTCAAGCGATAATCCAGCGGTTGCCATCGTAAATAGTTCTGGACTTGTCACTGGCGTAAGCGCTGGTCGTGCAACGATTACTGCTCAAATCGGCAATGTTTCGGCTGACTTTTCAATTGAGGTAAGAGCATACGTTAAACGTTATATTCAATTCCAATATACAAGACCGGATAAAGACTACGCTGGTTGGGATATGTGGGTATGGAATACAGGTGCCACAAATGGTGCGATACCGTTTACTGAAAAGAATGGTAAAGCTGTTGCGCTTGTCGAAATTGGTCCAAGTGTAACGCAAATCGGCTTTATTGTACGCTTTGGCGGAGATCAATGGTTGCAAAAGGATGTGGAGCAGGATCGCTTTGTCAATGTAAGCTTAGATGATACGTTTACGATTGTTAATTTAACGAGCGGACAATCAAGCTTTACCCAAACTAAATCGATCTCTGGTCCAGTTATTAATGGCAATGATGTCACTTTCTATTATCGTAATGATGATCTGTTCCGCAGCGGCGAACATGATCGGATTACGTCTGTTAAGCTATCAATTGATGGCGAGACATATCCAATGATCTACAACGAAGAAGATATTTATTATAGCTATACTTTGCAAAATATTTCTGAAGGTGAGCATATCTATACTTTCATCGTTACTCTTGATGGTGAGGATATTACGATTAATGATCCAAGAAATACCGTTGATGGAGTATCTAAAATCATTTATCAACCGATTGAGATCGAGGCAACTGCTTCAGTATCGCCAAGTGCATTTAACTATAATACACATGCGATATTAACAGTGGAAACGACTAGCCCTGATCAAGACATTAAGCGGATTTATGCTGACTTGACAGCATTAGGCGGAAGAGCTGACGTTGAAATTGACAAGCAAATAAAAGCGTTAACATTATCTGTAACGGATGATGTTACTGCAGGAATGAAAACTATTCCAGTTGTCTTTGTTGATAGCAATAATGTTGAGCATACATTTACAGCTACCGTTAATATCGAGCCGCGTCAAATTAAGGATAGTAACGATTTTGATTGGGATGAGGCTAGAATTTACTTTATGTTGACCGATCGCTTTAACGATGGGGATGAAAGCAATAATGATCCAAATGGGGAAGGTTACGATATTTCACATCCGCAAACATATCATGGAGGTGACTTCCGTGGAATTATTGAACGCTTAGATTATTTACAGGAGCTGGGCATCAATACAATTTGGATTACTCCAATCGTTGATAATATTGATTGGAATGTGGGATATGGTCAGTCGTGGGAATATCAATATGGCTATCACGGTTATTGGGCGAAGGACTTTACAAAGCTTGATGAGCATCTTGGGGATCTTGAAACGTTTAAAGAGCTAATTGAAAAAGCGCATGATCGTGGAATTAAAATTATGGTTGATGTAGTGCTTAATCACGTAGGTTATGGCATGGATTCCAATGATCCTGCAGTAAATGTGCCAAATTATCCTACCCGTGAGGAGCAAGCTGTATTTGATGACTTAATCCGTGAAAATCCTGTGCCAGATCATGAGGTAGTTGGTGAATTAGCTGGCTTACCAGATCTAAAAACAGAGGAGCAAGCCGTTCGTGAGCAAATTGTGCAGTGGCAAGTAGACTGGCTAAATCGCGCTCGTACCGATCGTGGAGACACTATCGATTATTATCGTGTTGATACGGTGAAGCATGTGGAAAATGCTACATGGATGCATTTCAAAAATGAGCTTACGAAAGTAAGTCCGCAGTTTAAGCTAATTGGCGAAGTGTATGGTGCTTCTGTTGACGATCAACGCGGATACCTGGGCTCAGGCATGATGGATTCATTGCTAGACTTCAACTTTAAAAATATTGCTAAAAGCTTTATAGACGGTTACATTGATTCGGTTGAGCAAACGTTAGAAGCTAGAAATGAAAAGATGAATAATACTGCGACAATGGGACAATTTTTATCTAGTCATGATGAGGATGGCTTCCTGGAAACACGTGCAAACGGCGATCTTGGCAAGCAAAAAATTGCTGCCGCTCTGCAAATTACTGCTAAAGGTCAACCAGTAATTTACTATGGTGAAGAGTTAGCAATGTCTGGACGCCATGATAACCTTGGTGAAGGTTTCTTAGGTTCAAATCGTTATGATATGCCATGGGATGAGCTTGAAGAGCGTAGCGATATGTTAATCCACTATCAGAAACTGTTAAATGCACGTAAACAATATTCGAAAGTATTCGCAAAAGGCACTCGCACCAAGTTAGCTGGCGGTGACGCTGACAAGTACATTGTATTTGAACGAGCATATAATGGCGATAAAGTGTATGTCGGAATTAATATTGATGATGCTGCTAAACAGATTACTTTTACAGTCGATGCTGAGGAAGGTAAAGAGTTGATTAATTTATATAGCGGGGAAAAGGTAAAAGTAGGCGAAGCTGGTAAAGTAACTTTGGAGCTGGCTGCGCGCTCGCTTGGCGGTACGTTCATCTTAGCAAATCCTGCATCCATTACACCTGAACCAAATGAGCCAAAGCCAACTCCGCCTGCTCGTCCAATCTCGACTCCGACACCTATTAATAATGTGATTACAGTAGATGAACGTTATTTGTCGGGCGATAACTACAATGTTGAAGTAAAGGATGTTGACGCAGTTGTTACTTTGGAGCCGGCAAAATTAACTAAACCAGTCGTTATCTCTGCTGGTGAGGTTACACTTCATATTTCTGTGGAACAGCTTAAAGCTTGGTCAGAGCAATATAACAGTGTTGAGCTGAAACTTGCAGAAGGAACAGTAGCAGATGCTAATAAAATTACAAAACAAGCTAAGCAGAAAGCGATAGAAGTAAATCTGCATTCACCGCTTGTCTCAGTAACTATCTCTGGAAAAACGGCTTCTGGTACGACAACTCAGCTTAATGCAATAGGAGCAAACATTGCATTATCTGCTTCGGAGCAAGAAGATATTTACGAGAACGTATATCGAGTGCTTACAGATGGCTCATTGCAATATGTACCGGCTAAGCTGGTAGATGGAGTTTATCAAATAATGACAGACTTAGCAGGCACATATGTTGTAGCAAGCTATAAGAAGCAATTTACAGATGTAGATGAAAGTCATTGGGCTGCTAAACTAATTGCTCAAGCAGCAGCAAAGCAGCTTATTGAAGGAAAAACACTGGATAGCTTCGTACCTGATGGAGAAATTACTCGTGCTGAATTTACGATGATAATTGCTCGTATCTTTAATTTATTTTCTACTACAGCTACTCCGTTTAAGGATGTAGAAGCGGGCAGTTGGTATGAACAAGCGGTAGCAGGCGCGTATGAAGCTGGCTTAATTAACGGTATAAGTAACGAACAGTTTGCACCGAATCAGTCTATTACGCGGGAAGAGATGGCTGTACTGATCGTTCGAGCGATAGAGTATAAGCTTGGTGAGCCTCTGCCAACGGGAGAAATTAGCCAATACGAGGATGCTGATCGTATTGCAGCTTGGGCTCAGGAAGCTGTCAAAAAAGCTACTGCTGCAGGCATTTTACAAGGAAAAGGAAACGGCTTTGACCCTAAAGCTAACCTAACACGTGCAGAAAGTGTAAAGGTGCTGCTAGCATTAGAGATTCTCTAATTAATGGAATAGCGTTGCTAGATAGACGTATATCCTGCCAGGATATACGTCTATTTTTCGTTAAATGGGTGACTTAACCTTGAACAATACGATATATCGTTATATTATTACGATATATCGTATTGTTCAAATTAAGGAGTGATCATTATGAAATCTAAAAAGCATCATAAGCGCCATCATCACCGCGGACAGTTCGCTGTAGACTTTGAGCTTCAAGCTAGTGATGAAGTTAGCCATGGCCGTCATCATGATAGTGGTTTGAACGAAAAGTCAGATCGCAGAAGAAAAGGTCCAAGACATCATAGTGAAGTTTTAGAGCGTGCAATTTCTGTAGGTCATCGTGAAGGAAAGCGATTTTTTGAACGAGGCAGATTTAAATTTGCTCTTCTAGAGCTGCTTTCAGAGCAAGAAATGCACGGTTATCAGATCATTAAAGCAATGGAAGCAAAAACAGGCGGTTTGTATGTACCAAGTGCAGGCTCTGTCTATCCAAATTTGCAAATGTTAGAAGATATGGGATATATTCTAGCCCTTGAAAGTGAAGGTAAAAAGCTCTATCAAATTACTGAAGCTGGCAAGCTATATTTAAACGAGCATCATCAGCAAGCAGAGTCAGAGGACGTGGCTGTTCATTTAAAGCATGGTTCAGGAATTCCACCACATCTTGCTCGTAAGCAGCAAAAGCTACAGCTGCGTAAATTTATGAAAAACTGGTCCCATCTTGTTCATTTAATGGCAAAGGTAGATGAAGCAGCTACGCAAGCTCCAGAATCAGAGCATGCTAAACAATTTCAGCAGTTAATGACCTCTGCAGAAGCAAGTTTAAAAGAGATTCTTACTGCCATAAAGCAAGCAACAATTGAATCAATTGAAAGAAAAGAACGAAAAGAACCAGAAGAGCTAGAAAATGAAGGACTTGTAAATGAAGAGTTAGATATTGCTGATTTTGATTATGAAGAACAAGATGATGATGAGCTACTAGATAAATAATTCTTTTTTATGCTATGCCAACAGAGTTACTGACTCTAGAGCTAAGGAATAGATAACTTTGTTAACGATGAACCTTTTAAAGCTGAAACTATTTATTTTATGCTTTTTGAGCAAAGCTTACTAGCTTTAAATTGTGTCAGAGAAGTTATCTATTCCATAATGCCGAAGAGTTAACTATTTCGCAGCGACAAGAACTGGGCATGGCTCATGTTGCAGTTGTGCTTTTTCAATTTGAAAGGTTGAATGCTTAATTCCAAATTGCTCAGCTAGCTTTATTGCTGCAGCCAGTACTGCACCTTGATCGCTGTCATCCTCTACAACTAAATGGCAGCTTAATGAGTTCAAACCAGAAGTAATTGTCCAAAGATGCAAGTCATGAAGTGCTGTTACTTGTGGCAAGGAAAGCAAGCTTTCTCGTAATTGCTGCAAATCGATCTCAGCAGGAGCTCCTTCCATTAATATATGAAGGCTTAACTTCAATACGCTCCAGGCACTACGTAAAATAAGCAGAGCGACAAGAAGACTAATAATCGGATCGGCATAGTACCAGTTGAAAGTAATCATAATAAGCCCCGCAACAACCGCTCCAACTGAACCTAACATATCGCCAATAACATGCAAGTATGCGGAACGCATATTAACGTTATGCTTAACATCTCCTTTATGCATTAAAGCAATTGCAGATAGTAAATTTGCTACAAGACCGATGCTAGCAATAATTATCATCGTGCTGCTAGCAACTTCAGTTGGACTCGTAAAACGTTCAATTGCTTCAATAATAATAATTGTCGCGACGACAAATAAAGTAACAGCATTAAACAATGCAGCTATAATTTCAAAGCGAGAGTTACCAAAAGTTCTTGAACTGGATGAAGCTTTACTTGAAAACCAAAAGGCAATCAGACTTAATATTAAGGAGCTGCTATCACTTAACATATGACCGCTATCCGATAGTAACGCCAAGCTATTCGTTAGTAAGCCGCCAACAAATTCAAGTGTCATAATTGTTGCAGTGATGATTAGTGCGATAAGCAATCCTTGGCGATTACTATCCATTGCCCCATGTGGATGCAGCAATCCATGACTATGCGCATGATGACTAAGCCCATAATGACTGTGTTCATAATGGTTATGACGATGATGATTTCCATGTTGAGCATCGTCGTGGTAACTATGTTCGTTATCATGCTGTTTCTGATGACTTAGATTACTTTGCTTATGATTATGAAGCTCATGATCGTGAGATTTATGTAAAATGTTGTACGGTTGCTTTCTCATTTTTATCACTCCTCAGTACACTTTTAACTATATATGAACATATGCTCATATATAGTTAATCATATGTCTATTATTTTGTCAATTTAACTTATATATATTAAAAAAACTCTCTCAGTTAAAAACAAGTTAGAAAAACCTTGTTAAAACAGAGAGAGTTAAAAATAAAAGAGTTAGTAATAGGTTTTGCGTATAGTTTTACTATTCATTATCATCGTTATTTTCAACGTGGTTGTTGTCAAGATGGCTATTCTCAACATTGTTATTCTCAACTTTGCTATTTTCAACGTTGTTGTTGTCAATGCTGCTATTTTCAACGTTGTTGTTGTCAATGCTGCTATTTTCATTGCCGTCGTGGAGCTTGTCCGTTGCCATAATCGGTTTGCGTGTTGTTCCTAAGTCGCTATACATATCAAAGAAGAAACGTCGTTTTTCCTTACTTGCTAACACAACTAGCGTATGAATGACAATAACAAAGAACAGCACTACTGGGATTAAAAGACCAAGCAAATTAATTGCTACAATAAAAATGTACGCAGGTGAACCAATTCCGACTTCTAATTGGTTCAATACTTGGGCAACAAACAATATTGCATAAATCAAAAAGATAGCTAGCATTCGTTTCGTAAGCTTTCTAACTAATTTATCACTTGTAAAG
Organism: Paenibacillus sp. plas6; assembly: GCF_057221655.1. Classification (NCBI taxonomy): domain Bacteria; kingdom Bacillati; phylum Bacillota; class Bacilli; order Caryophanales; family Paenibacillaceae; genus Paenibacillus; species Paenibacillus sp. plas6. Next base: position 3,163,198 of record NZ_CM170151.1, read on the forward strand.
CGGAAGCGCATAAACCAACTGCCGAGCGTACGACCATGCCAAATAGCTGGAATCATTACTAAGAAAATAACTAATCCAACAAAGTGAATAATCAGCATAGTCCAAATGTCATCACTGCCATAAATGCCAGCAGCGATACGCGAGCTAATTTGAATAATGATAATATCTAGCAGTGTCGCTAGCAGGATTGGCATATTACGTACTTCATCACGCTCTAGCAATTGGTTCGCTTTTTCTATAACTGCTGCGCGGCTAGGGAATAGCGCCAGCAAAATAGGAGCTATAAAGAAGCCCAGCACTCCTCCTACCGTATTAAGCATTAAATCATCAATATCAAATAGACGATACGGGCAATCATAAATGCCAAAAATAGCAGTTAACTGAGTAATCTCGTACATTAAAGTAACTGCAAACACAAGAATTAATGCTTTCCACCAAGCTTTACGGGTTTGAAAGAAATAACGTAAATATACACCAAATGGCATTAACAGCAGCAAATTAAAAAACGCCTGAAAAAAAGCGCGCTCTTTTAATAGCAGAATATAGGTCGACGGATTATTCCAAACGACATTGCTTTCACGCAATATGTCCTTAACAAATTGAAAAGGTACTAATGAGTAATTTGCTCTCGATGACGAGACGACGCAGTTGTGTCGGCTATCAGGTAAAGGAAGCATCGTTAGTAAAAAAGCAGCTAAAAAGTAAAAAATAAAAGAAAAAACAATGAGTGTTGACGATAACGGAAAATATCCTAGCTTTCTGTAAATATAAATTAGCCAAGGTAAAAAGCTGAGCATGGCAATAACGCCGAATATTAGTAATGCAACTAAGATTGGTTGTCCATATTCCAGCACTATGTATAGTCCTTTCATCTTATAATTAGGTTATTTATTATAACATTACTATTGATAAAAAGCATTATTTTCCATATTAAATTTATGCAAGATGAAATCATATTGATTTGCTAATATTCGGTTATTTTCGGTATGATAAAGCATATGTAATCGAAACTAAGGAGATGAGTTGATGTTTTCAAGAGCGAAGCTAGGGAAGATTAGCGCTAAAGTACGTGAGCAATCTTTATTTTTAGAGCAGGTCTTTCCAGCATCAAGAGATAAAGTTTTTCAAGCCTTTACAGAAGCGGAGTCATTAAAAAAATGGTGGGGGCCGAATGGATGGGAACTCACATATTGCCAAATCGATGCTAAGCCAGAAGGCGAGTGGCATTATTGCCTTACATGCACAGATAAAAGCAAGGAATACGCTGGTCAGCAGTCCTGGGGAAAAGCGATGTTTGAAGAAGTGGAGGAAGGAAATCGGCTCGTTTATCGAGATTATTTATCTAATGAGCAAGGAGAGATTAATACTGCTGCACCTAGCGCATTAGTTGTGCTTACTTTTAAGGATCAAGCAAAATTTACTAGAGTGATTAGCGAAACGCAATATTCGACTAAAGAAGAGCTAGAGAATATGATGAAAATGGGCTTGGTTACTGGCATTACCGAAACATGGATGAGATTGGATAATTTTCTAAGAAATAAATAATTGTAGCAGAATATATTGCTACTTTTTATTGAAATTATGATATACTTAACTAAGATGTAATGATTAATAGGTTTATTATTAATAAGGTGGTAGACAATGAAAATAGATATTTCTCAGCACTCATTACCTGTATACGAAGCGCTTGCAAGCAGTGTACGTATTGAAATGATTCGCTTATTGGCGATTAAATCAATGAATATAAAAGAATTAGCGGATGCGATGAATTTAAGTAGTGCGATTATGACAATGCATGTTAAAAAACTAGAACGTGCTGGTATTATCAAATCATCGATGCAGCCAGGTAAGGGTGGAGCGAAAAAGGTATGTACGCTTGTTACAGACTCTATTGAAATCGTTTTTCCGCCAAAGGTTGAGACGGTGTACCGGGATTGTCATGTAACGGAGGTTTCGGTTGGTCATTATACGGATTTTGAAGTTACACCGACTTGTGGTTTAGCAACGACAGTAAAAGTGATCGGGATGTTTGATGAGCCGCGTGCCTTTCTTGAGCCAGAACGAGTTAATGCAAAAATATTATGGTTTGGTCAAGGCTTTGTTGAATACCGACTTGCCAATTATCTTAATAAAAATGAAGTGCCTGTTGAATTGGAAATTTCAATGGAAATTTCATCCGAGGCTCCATTTGCTAACGAAAACTGGCCATCAGATATTACCTTTACACTTAACGGTGTAGATTTAGGAATGTGGACGAGCCCAGGCGACTTTGGCGGCGAAAAGCAGCGTGGTCGCTATACTCCTGACTGGTGGTGGGATGAAATCAACCAGTACGGGTTACTAAAAGTGTTAAAAATTAATAATGAGGGCACATTTATCGATGGCACACAAATTTCTAATGTAACATTAAAAGATCTTGATTTAGAGCTGACTCAATGGAAGTTCAGAATTTCTGTGCGTGAGGATGCGGAAAATGTCGGCGGTGTAACATTGTTTGGCAGCGGCTTTGGAAACTATAATCAAGACATTGTGTTTAAGCTATATTATGATCGCAAGTTAACTGATGCTGAACTGCAAGAGTTGCAAGCGGAGCAGGAGAAAAAGAGAAGCAAAACTAAAAAAAGTAATGAGAAGTAACTAGTAGCTTCATAGTATTACCACTACTTATTATCGTCGATAAACAAAGGGCTGTATTCAAAAAGAAGTTTTTTTGAATACAGCCCTTTTTGTTAAAGCAATTGTTAGCTCTATTTCGCGTTAGCTGCTGCGGGAGTTAAGCTAACGTGATTCAACGGTTTTCCGAAATCAGGGAAGCCGCTTGGTGTCCAGTAAAATGGTTGAACACGAGTATGACGATTTGGATCATAAAGCGGATCGCCGACAATTTCTTTATAATTGCGAGCATGATAAACAAGCAGATCCGTCACTCCATCCTCTGCAACCGTAAAGCTATTATGTCCTGGACCATAAATCGATAATGATTCATGTGTCGTAAATACTGGCGCTGGTGATTTATGCCATGATGCGGCATCCAGCAAATCACTGTTTTCATCTGCCCATAATAAGCCCATACAATAATTATGATCTGTAGCGCTTGCAGAATAAGTGATAAAGATTTTTCCGTTACGCTTAATAACTGCAGCCCCTTCATTTACGAGAAATCCGATTTTTTCCCACTCATATTCAGGAATTGAAATACAAGTTTGCTTATCAGCTATTGTCCAAGGATTAATCATTGGTGCGATATATAGATTGGAGTTCCCTTTAATTTGGGGATCTTTTTGTGCCCATACATAGTAACGCACGCCACGATGCTCAAAGCTTGTAGCATCAAGAGAAAATGATTCCCAAGCTGTTTTAACCTGCCCTTTTTCTACCCAAGGTCCATCAAGCGGATTGCTTGCTTCACATTCTAAAACGAACATACGATGATCAAATAATCCTTCATTCGTTTCTGCAGTACGTGCAGCAGCGAAGTAAATATACCATTTATTATCAATGTAATGGATTTCAGGCGCCCAAATGTTAGCGCTCATTGGTCCTGAATCATATTTTCTCCAGCACACTACAGGTTCAGCATCAGCAAGTCCATTAATCGTAGTAGCACGTCGTAATTCAATATAATCGTAGGATGGAACAGAAGCAGTAAAGTAATAATATCCATCTGTGTGTTTATAAATCCAAGGATCAGCTCGTTGAGGAACAATTGGATTAATATACTCGGTTGTAGTCATTAGATATAGTCAGTCCTCCTTGTAAAGTTAATATAAATATTAAGAATTTATAATAGTATTAATATTACATAATCTTAATACTTTGTCTAGGGGTTAATTTAAAATGACAAAAAAATTTAGTTGTTTGCGCCAAAAATAGGTGGTTTATTACAAAGACTATTGAATTTTGTCAGTGTCTACGATAAACTGATTCACAAAGTTATTAATTGATTAACTAACTTGTTAATAATCAAATATGGCGGTGATTAATATGAAGCAAAACAATAAACTGCTAGTGGCACATTATGCCAGTACATTGGCAGAGCAACCAGGCATCGATCGTTCTGGCAACAAAAATCATGCAACCGTTTTAGGCAGTGGCAAGCTGCCAACTTTGCTGGAGCTAGATGGTCGCCCTGCAATTCAATTTTATGGCGGTATGCATGGCAGTGGCTTTATACAGCTACCAGCTAATCTATTAGCGAATGTCGATGATGAGACGGGATTAACAGTTGTAAGCTGGATTTATTTGCGGGAAGGACAAAGTGTATGGGAAAGAATATTTGATTTTGGTGAAGGTGAACAAGGGCCCTATCTTTTTTTAACACGAAATTTACGCGGGGTTTGCTTTAATGGAGCAGATATTGCGGTTGACTATAATAAGCAATTGCCTATTGGTACTTGGGTTCATATTGCTTATACGATAAGTGGAACGAAGGGAGGGACAGAAAGTAAGGCTGGGCCAAAGCTGTATTTAAACGGACGACTTGTCGTTGATGGCTCAATAAGTCAAACTTCAAGCGGTGCCTATCTTGCATATCGTCAGTGGCTGGCAACGTTAAGCGGTCAAGGATATGCGCAAAACTATATCGGACGCTCACAATTTGCTGCTGATGCTGACTTTAATGGTGCTATATCTGATTTTAGGATTTATGAAGCAGCTTTGCAGGAAGAAGACATTATTAGCATTATGTGCGAAACATTAAGCGACGAGCAAATTATAAGCATTGCAAGCAGAAATGAGTTATCTTTGCCAACTTCAATCGTGACCGAATCAATTGCTCTGCCGCAATCTTTGCTGGGTGGACTGGTTGCTATTGAATGGACTAGCTCTAATCCTGAAGTGCTAACTGCCCAAGGAGAAGTTAATGATAAACTTAACGAACCGCAAGCTGTTGAATTGACAGCAACGTTGCGCCGCGGTAATGCCAGCTATATGATCGCCCATTCCTTAACTGTATTGCCAAAAGAGACTATCCCTTATGAAATAGAGTTGATTAAGCATGGAAAGTCTGCAGAAATCAGTCCACATCTTTACGGACTGTTTTATGAGGATATTAACAATGCCGCCGATGGCGGGATTTATGCTGAGCTTGTGCGCAATCGCAGCTTTGAAGCATTTACTTATGACAGCTACTCGCATATATGTGGGGAGCATGGTCATTCTACTGGACGTCGTCACCAACCGCTTGAAGGTTGGTATGGTCAGCTAGAACGTTTAGAAGTGTGTAATGAAGGTGGGTTAAACGAACATTTTGCTTTAGCAGATACTGATACAAATGCTTATTATGTCAAAGTTTTAGCTGGAACGACCATTGTTAACAAGGGATTCAATGATAGCAATCATCAATGTGCGATGTCATTTACAAAAGGGGAGGGTTATTTATTTACAATTTGGGCTAAAGCTGAACCATCCTCTGCTAGGGATGACAATGATGGACAAATTCAAGTTCAGCTTCAAGACAGTAGTGGTGAAGCCATTAGCGATACTATTGTTATACCACTTCGGCCTGACGGCAAATGGCATAAATATGGCGTAAGCGAGTCGCTTTGTCTTGTGGCTAACAAAACTACACTGGGGCAATTAAGTTTACATTTTACGGGGGAAGCAGCGATTGATATGGTTTCGCTGTTCCCTGAACAGGTATGGGGAGCAAGTGAGGAAGATGGTTCACCAACAGCACATCGTAACTTTAAGGGAAATTCGAATTATCGCTTGCGCCGCGATATGGTGCTTGCCTTGCAAAAAATGAAGCCTCGCTTCTTGCGTTTTCCAGGAGGATGCATATCTGAAGGGTCGCATATATGGGAGAATGTCTATGATTGGAAACATTCTGTTGGTCCAGTTGAGTTGCGTAAAGAAAACTTTAATGTTTGGGGATATATGATGACGCTAGGACTTGGCTATATGGAATATTTCCAATTAGCTGAGGATTTGAATGCAACACCGTTACCTGTTATGGCATGTGGGGTGCTCTGCCAAGCGCGCAGCGATTATGCTAACCCGGCAGGAGGATCTTTACGTGATTATTATATTAAAAATTTTACTGACCTAATCGATTTTGCGCTTAGTGAAGATGTCAAAGGCAATGAATGGGCAAAATTGCGCTCCAGCATGGGACATCCAGAGCCGTTTGATTTACGTTACCTAGGCGTCGGTAATGAAAACTGGGGCAGTGAATTTTATGCTAATTTTGAAATATTTAAAAATGCAATCGATGAGTATATGGCGGAGCATTATCCGCAGCATAAGCTAACGATAATTTCAACGGTTGGCGCGCAAGCAGATGATGATGCATATCAGCAGGGATGGAAATTTTTAAGCGGTAACTATAAAGGAAGTGAAACGATCGCCTTTACTGATGGTAAAAATCGTATAACTGAACACATTACTTGGTACAGTAAGCAGCCACATTATATGGATACCATTGTTGATGAGCATTACTATCGCTCTAACGATTATTTACTAGCAAATGTCGATCGCTATAACTATTATTTTCGTGCTTATGATGAGCAAGGAAACTTAGATGAAGCCTTGAGCAGCAAGGTGTTTGTTGGAGAGTATGCATCGAATGATAAAAACACATTAGCAGGAGCAATTGCAGAGGCTGCAATGATGACAGGATTTGAAAATAATGCTGATGTTGTACGGCTTGCAGCGTACGCCCCATTATTTAATAAGGTGCTAAGTGATGGGCAATATCGTTGGACTCCAGATTGCATTTGGTTTGATGATTCAGATATTTGGTTTACGCCGAATTACTATGTGCAAACAATGTTTGCGCAAAACATCGGAACGCGTACTGTTGCTAGTTGCTTTAAAACTTTTCGGAATGGTAAACAAATTATTTTAAAGCCAGAGGGCGGGATTAGTTTATCTACTGTTAAAGGGCATATTGTGTTGAAAAAGCTAACGATTAGAGATCAAATAAACGGACAGGTTGTTTTTGAACAGGATTTTACACAGCGATTAGATGAAAAATGGCAATGGTTAAATGATACAAATCCTCAATTATGGCAGGCTGGCGTTGGCGTTGTGCTGCAGGGAGATGGCAACAAACGTACAGGGCTTTTCATCGAGGAAAGCTGGAGTGATATTATCGTTGACGTTATCGCTTATCATTTGTCTGATGATGATGGTTTATATATTGGTGTTGGCTTGCAGGGAGGAAATTCTAGCAAAGTAAATGTAATCGAATATGTAGCTGGAGAGAGAGGGAAAGCAACAGGCATTAAAGTATTTAAACAAGGTGTAGAAGCATATACACTTGGAGATTATGCATCAAGCTCAATGGCCGGCAATATGCGTGCCGCTTATGATGAGAAAATTGAGGCTGATTCTGTCTATTGCTATCGTATCGTTTATGGTGGAGGTACAAGCGATGTGTTGCATTGCTCGCATCATAAGCAAGGGGAAGATAGTGCCAGATTTTCTGCATCCTATAAGCTAGAGGCATACAATGACGAAATCTATTATTCTGCTTCAGTTGATGAGCAGTATCTTTATATGAAACTTGTAAACGCAGATCCAATTAATAAATCAGTTAGAATTAAGCTAGGTGCTTATTTAGTGGACAAGCTTGCAATTAAAGAGGTGTTAACAGGAGAGGCGGCATTGCTTAATATGCCTAATGTTAATAAAAAGAATGCTGAGTTAATTTCTCCGCGACAAGAAACAGTTAAGCTTGAAGGAAATGAGCTGATACTAGAATTGCCGGCCCATTCTGTGCAAGCTGTAAGATGGTCATTAAAGCAATAAAGGAAATACAGGAAAGCATGAAAAACAGATAAAATTTTTAGAAAGTTATCGTTTATGTATTGACTAATTATTAATAAAAAGATAATCTATTAACAAAGACATAAACGATAACTTCTCAGTATATTTTTCGTTTGTTTCTTATATGGCATTATGCGAGTTTTCTTTTTTTAATGCATGTGTAAGCGATTGCAACATGAATTAATAAAAAGTTAAACCCCGCTTGCAAAAATATAAGAAAAAACGTAAAAAACAGTCTTATCATTAACGTTTATGTTAATTTAAGCAATTGCTTCAGGGGTCGTACATTTTAGTTTTACAACACAAAACTAGGAGGTAGAACAGATGAAGAATTTTTCAAAATTTAACAAAGCGACAATTGCCTTGCTAACATCAATGTTAGTGCTGTCTGCTTGTTCTGGTGGAGGCTCAAGCAATAGTGGTAATTCTGGGGGCAATGCAACGACTACGCCAACTGCTGCAACACAAAATGATAACGGTGGTTCTGGCGGTGAAGCTGCAGAGGGTGCTGCAGAAGAAGACTTTGGTAAGGATGTATCTGGTGAAGTAACAATTTGGGTCTTTAATGAAAACGTATTCGAAGAAGTAGCGGAAGCATTTATGCAAGAGTACCCTAACATTAAAGTGAATACAGTTTTTGTTCCGTTCGAAGAGTTACATAATAACTTGCAAACTGCATTGGCGAGTGGTACTGGAGCTCCTGATATTGCAGAAGTTGAGCAAGGACAATTTACGCGTTATGTAACTGGCGGCGTATTAGAAAATCTGCTGGCTGAACCATACAATGCTGGAAAATATAAAGATTTGGTGCCTGAATATAACTGGGAGCGTTGGATGAGCCCAGACGGTACACAGCTTCTTGGTATGCCTTGGGATTCAACTCCTGGTGTTTGGTATTATCGTGCAGATATTGTTGAGGAGCTTGGTTTCCCTAGCGATCCAGAAGAGCTTGGTGAATTTATTAAAGATGGAGAAAACTTCCTACAGTTAGCACAAGCAGCTGCTGCTCAAGGGAAAATGGTTATGGAATGGCGCGATGGTCCAATTCACTGGGCTGGTGACGAAATCGGTTACTTCGATGACAACATCGAATGGGTGCGTGATACTGATAAGCTAGTTGAAATTCTTGACTATACAAAACGCGGTAACCAATTAGGTTGGGCGCCTCACTTAGCTTACGGTACTGATGAAGGTAAGCCGCTTGTTCAATCTGGACAACTAATGGGAATTGCGCTTGGTTCTTGGGGAGCTCGTGATATCGCTGCTAACTTCCCAGAACAATCAGGAAAATGGAGAGTTACCAATCTTCCATTCGGTATCAACTATCCTATCGGTGGTTCTAGCTTTGTTATTCCTTCGCAATCGCAAAACAAAGAAGCAGCTTGGGTTTACTTGCAATGGGCAATGCGTTCAGAAAATGCTTGGAAAATTTGGACGAAATATTCAATCCAACCAGGCTACAAAGATATTGCACAGCTTGATTGGTATGCAAACAACACCAACGAGTTTTTAGGCGGTCAGCAAGACTACAAGCTTTATGAACAAATTGCATCTGAAACTCCTGCTAAACGCTTGAATCCACTTGATGGTGCAGCATGGAATATTTGGGTGCCACGTATTCTAGATGCACTTGATAACAATGTTGATTCTCGGACAACATTGCAGTTGGCGAAGGAAGATGTTGAGTCTATGCTTGCTGAAGATATCGCTAAGCTAAAAGCTGAGTTAGGAAAATAATAGTTGCTATTTATCCGAATCAAGTCGCCCCGACTTGATTCGGATTGTTTATCACGGACAATTCTAGACGACGATTGGGGGGGAGCCACTTGGTCAGATTTTTGAAAAAATATACGGGAACCATACTGATATTAATATGTTTAACAACACTGTCCATATGGTGGTATAACAACCGCAGCTTTGATCAGAATGTAATGGCTGATGTTCCAAGGCATCCTGATCTAGATGAAACCACCTTGCTAGCAGGCGAACAAGCAAGCGTTCAATTAGAGCAAAGCTATTATAAATATTATTATGGTCATGTTGGTGAAGGAGCATCTGATGTTAAGGATGTACATCTCATTATTCCTTCCATGCAATATAAAAGTATTAGCGCAACTGGAACTACAGTAGAAAACAATCTTGATGGAAAGTTTGGTGAAGTCATCGCCTTACGCGATGAAAAGAGCTGGGTAGAGTATGAGGTTAATATTCCGCAAGACGGATTTTATTTTATAGGGCTTGATTATTACGCGCTCGAAGGCAAACGTGCTGGATTAGTAAGAAGTATACAGATAGATGGAGAATATCCTTTCTATCAGGCTAAACAAGTAGAATTTCAACGGATGTGGCAAGAATCGGGAGAGTCTTGGTACGACAACCAAGGAAATGAATATAACCCTAAAAGGGCAGAAGTATTTGGCTGGCAATATCGTGACTTTATCGATTCGGAAGCTAAGGTTGCAGAAAGCTTTCGTTTCTATTTAAGCAAAGGTACTCATAGCATTCGGATTGAAGCAATTCGTGAGCCAGGAGCAATTGGACAGTTGCATATATATGCACCAACTGTCATTCCGACTTACGAGGAAGTAACTCAGCAATATAAGGAAAACAATTTAACAGTGACATCTGGTCACTATTTGACGTTCCAAGCTGAGTTGTCCACATTAAGATCTGATCCAACCTTAAAACGAATAGAAGACCGCGAGCCTGATACTGTTCCTTTTAATAGTGAAGCTGTTGTCTTAAATAGCTTTGGCGGATTAAGTTGGCGTGAAGGTGGTCAATGGGCAGAATGGGAAATTGAAGTGCCAGAGAGCGGTTTATACAATATAGGGGTTCGCTTTGGACAATGGTATCTTAACGGCTTTCCAGTACAACGCAAAGTTTATATTAATGGAGAATTGCCATTTAAAGAGATGAACTTTGTGCCGTTCCCATATAAAGCGGAGTGGCAAATTAGCAATTTTAGTCAAACAAATGAAGAGGACTACTTATTCTATTTGCAGCAAGGTAAAAATACGATTCGCATGGAGGTTCAAGTTGGCGAGTTAGGTGAAGTGCTAGAGCTAGTTACCGATACGTCGCAAAAAATGAGTGAGCTGGCACGCGAAGTTATTCGCGTTACTGGTACAAATCCTGACCCGAATGCCGATTGGAAGCTTGATCGTAACATTCCAAACATCGTAGAACGACTGCAAAATATGGCATGGAATATTGAAGATGCGATAACATTGCTGACGCTGTTCGGTGTAGAAGAAGGCAGCTCGGAAATAAGTACGCTATATGAAGCGAGAGGCGTATTAGTCGATATGGCTAACGATACTCGATCTATTCCAGCTCGACTAACGCAATTCCGTGAGCTGCAATCCTCGCTTGGTCTATGGGTAAATGGACTAAGTAAGCAAAGTTTAGTGTTAGATTACATTATTGTAAAATCACCAGATCAAGATTGGCCGCGTCCAGCTGCACCAATCTATGTGCGGATCGGTACGAGTATAAGCGACCTGCTGATGACTTTCCGCAAAAATTACGGTGGCGTAGGTACAGTTTATGATGAGGACGAGGAAGTGCTTGATGTATGGATTGCGCGTGGTCGCGACTGGGTTGATATTATTAAGCAAATGATCGATGAGGACTTTACTCCTGAGACAGGAATTAAGGTTAATGTTAACGTAATTCCAACTAATCAGTCACAGGTGCTTATGCTTGCTAACACTTCAGGACTTGCACCAGATGTGGCGCTTGGGGTAGATGGAGAGGTGCCGATTGATTTTGCAGTCCGTAATGCATTAGTTGATTTGAGCAGCTTTGACGATTACGAGGAAGTAGCAGCACGCTTCCGTCCAGGAGCGCTTATTCCTTACAAATATAACGGAGGAAATTTTGCTCTTCCTGAAAACCAAAACTTCTATATGTTGTTCTATCGTAAAGATATTATGTCAGAGCTAGGTTACAGTGAAGAGGATATTCCTGAAACATGGGATGAAGTAATGGAGCTGATTCCAATTTTGCAACAGAACGGAATGGATTTCTATTATCCTCATGCGATTAATGATACAAAACAAGCAATTAATGAATTTGCACCATTCTTATTCCAAAATGGCGGTGAATTCTACAGCGAAAATGGTAAAAAATCAGCACTAGATTCACCAGAGGCGATTGCAGCGATGAGAATGTGGACGGGGCTATTTACGAACTACAAAATTGAGAAGCAAGCTGATTTTTATAACCGCTTCCGTTCAGGGGAAATGCCGATCGGGGTAGCTGACTATTCCACTTATATTCTTTTATCGACTGCAGCACCAGAGCTTACTGGCTGGTGGGGGATGAAGCCAATGCCTGGTATACGACAAGAAGATGGGCAAATTAACCGTTCCACAGGCGGTCTGGCGCAAACGGGTATTATTTTCAAGTCTACTGACCGTAAAGAAGAAGCTTGGGAGTTCCTCAAATGGTGGACGAGTGCCGATGCCCAAGAACGCTTCGGTTCTGAGCTAGAAGCATTATTAGGTGTTGAAGCACGCTGGAATACAGCTAATGTTGAAGCGTTGCAGCGCCTGCCTTGGAATGCTGAGGATATTGAAGCGATTCTCGAGCAATGGGAATGGTTCCGTGAGCGTGAGGTTGTGCTAGGCGGTTATTATACTACACGATATGTTGCAAATATGTGGAATGAAATCGTATTAAACGGTCGAATTGTTCGTGAAGCTGTTGAAGACGGTGTTAAAGAAATTAATAAAGAGCTTGAGAAAAAACGTGAGGAATTTGGTCTAGATAAACTTGAACAAGGAGGGGCAACCGAATGATAGCTGAAAAAACAGAGAATCAGACAGGCATAGTGTTGCCTTCCTCTGAGTCCCGCTTAAAGAAAAAGCTAAAACTATTTTGGGCAGATGTTAAGCGTAGCAAGGTGTCACTGCTATTTGTCGCACCGTTTCTGCTGCTGTTCACTTTATTTATCGTAGTGCCCATCATTATTTCAATCGCACTTAGCTTTTCCTACTATAACATTTTGGAATCACCGCGCTTTATCGGTTTTTCTAACTATAAGCTGCTCTTTGTTGATGATGATATTTTTATGCAAGCAGTTGGCATTACGTTAAAGTTTGCAATTATTACGGGACCTGTTGGCTATATTATGGCATTTTTACTAGCATGGCTGATTAGTCAAATTCCGATTAAATATCGCTTTTTCTATACGCTATGCTTCTATACTCCTTCAATCGCGAGCGGTACTGCAATGTCCGTCGTATGGCTTTATTTATTTGCCGGTGACCGTAAAGGCTTGCTTAACCATTGGTTAATTCAACTAGGAATTATTGATGAGCCATTCCTATTTTTACAGGATGTTCGTTCAATCGTTCCAGTTATTATCATTGTTTCGCTTTGGATGAGCATGGGGGTTGGTTTCCTTGCTTTCCTTGCGGGCTTGCAAAATGTTCCGAAAGATTTATATGAAGCAGGCGATATTGACGGGATTCGTAATCGCTGGCAAAGGCTTTGGTACATTACGGTTCCTGCTGTTAAACCGCAGCTTCTGTTCGGGGCAGTTATGCAGGTCGTTTCTTCGTTACAAGTATTCGATATTAGCGTTCAGCTTGTAGGCTTGCCGAGCCCATTATATGCAGGACACACGATATTAACGCATTTATTTGATTACGCGTTTATTCGCTTTGAGATGGGCTATGCCTCTGCAATTGCTGTTGTATTGTTTTTATTGATGATGGGGTTAAACCGTCTAATCTTTAATCTGTTAGGGAGGGATTAATGTTGTCTCGATTGCAATCAATTAGAAGAAAAATAGACTGGGGCGGCATCGTTCTTTATACCTTTCTAACAGCATTTGGTTTATTGATGCTGATGCCGCTTGTTTATCTAGCGTCAACAGCGTTAAAGCCAATTAGTGAGCTGTTCTTGTTCCCACCTAGATTCTTCGTAATGAATCCGACGTTAGTTAACTTTCGAGATTTGCTGTTAGTAACAGGAACAACTACAGTGCCATTTATGCGATACATTTTTAACAGCATCATTATTACGGTAGGTATTGTTGGAGGCGGAATCATTATCAGTGCGCTGGCTGCGTTTCCGCTGGCAAAGCACAATATGATTTTTAAGAAATTTATCTTTGACTTAATTGTTGCATCGTTAATGTTTTCTCCGCTTGTATTGCAAATTCCGCAATACCTAATTATGAGTAAATCAGGCTTAATGAATACGTATTTTGCTTTAATTTTGCCTTATTTGGCAGCTCCAGTCGGTATGTTCTTAATGGTTCAGTTTTTACGACAAATACCGGACGCCTTATTAGAGGCAGCACGCATTGACGGTGCAAGCGAATGGACAATATTTTGGAAAATAGTTATGCCAATGCTTAAGCCGGCGATTGCCACCTTCGCATTGTTTAGCTTTATTAATGCATGGAATGATCCGTATCCTGCAATGGTATATACAACAAGTGAAAATATGAAATCGTTGCCGCTAGCAATCCAGACGATTCAAGGCGGTGCTGGAGTAATCGCACGTGTTGGTACATTTGCTGCAGCTAGTTTCTTAATGATTATTCCAACGCTTATCGTGTTCATTGCAACACAACGTATGGTGTTGCAAACGATGGCTCATTCAGGCTTGAAGGAATAGGAGGACGTAGAATGAAAACTGGTAAAAAAGTGCGAGTCATCGTGCTTATAACGTTTATTCTGTCCTTGCTTGCTTCAACAGCTCATGCGGCTACGCCTTATGAAAGCTATACCATTAATTCGCAAGGATCAGATATTCGTTCGATCGCAGGCTTTGTCTATGATAGTTCAATTACAGGGCTAGATTTAGAGTCAGGAGGCTTTCTTCGCCCAGAATCAATATTTATTACTAGCGATGGCATGATGTATATTGCTGATGCTGGTAATAATCGCATTGTGCAGCTTAATAAGCAGCGTCAATTTGTACGCACAATCGGCGATAGTGAAGGAAAAGGCAAGCTTAGCGAGCCAAAAGGAGTTTATGTTAAAGAAGATGGCACGATCTATGTAGCTGATACGAAAAACGGACGCATCGTTATTTTTAACAAGGACGGTCAGTTTGAAAAGGAATTTACAAAACCTGAAAGTCCATTGATTGGAGCGACGTTTTCGTATTCGCCGTCCAAACTTATTTTGGATAAACGGGATTATATGTACGTTGTCAGTGATGGCAATACACAAGGGTTAATTCAGCTTGACCCGAACGGGCAATTTAAAGGGTTTTATGGTGCCAACCACGTTGGTTTTAGCTGGTCACGTTTGCTTATCCGCTTAATTGCAACAGATTCACAAAAGCAGAAAATGGCAGCTATTGTTCCAGCGGAGTTTTCTAACCTTGATATTGATAATGAAGGCTTTATGTATACAACTACACTAGGAGAAGATTTCAATCAAATTAAACGTTTGTCTCCTGTAGGGGTAGATACACTTAATATCGGGATTAAAAGACAGTATGGCGATTTTTATACTCAAGGCCCTTTTGCTATGCCGTCCTTTATCGGGATTACGGTTGATGAAAATGGAATTATCACAGCGCTAGATTTACAGACAAGCAAAGTGTTCCAATATGATAAGCTAGGCAATTTTTTGTTTGCATTTGGCGGATCTGGTGAACAACGCGGCATGTTTACAACACCTGCTGATTTAACACTTGATGCCGATGGCAATGTTTATGTTGTTGATCGCGGCAGAAACTCTATTGAAGTGTTCCGTAGAACTCCTTTTGCTGAGCTAGTGCAGAAGGCCTCTACATTATACGTAGACGGACGCTATGAGGAAGCTAAGGAGATGTGGACAGAGGTTATTCGTTTAAACAGTAACTATGAGATGGCTTATCAAGCAATCGGTAAAGCACTTTATAAGGAAGAAAATTATAAAGAGGCAATGAAATACTTTAAGCTGGCGAGCGCGCGGGGCGACTACTCGATGGCATTTAAAGAATATCGCAAAGAGTTAATTAAGGAGAACTTTGCAATCATTGCGATTGCGATCATCGTGCTATTTATTTTGCTGCGTATCTATATTCCGAAATTTGCAAGATGGCTAGCGCGCAAAGTAAAGGAAAGCGCAGAAAAGCGTAAATCTACTATTCATGGAGTAGTGAAAGAGGGTGAGACGGTATGAGTCCATTTGTTATGATCCATAAAATCATTTTCCGTCCATTCGACTTTTTTGAAGAAATTCAAAGCCCCGGCATGGTACGTATTAAGCAAGCAGTAGCGCTTGTTATTGCCGCCTATATTGCCCGAATTATATCACTCTATTTAATAGGCTATGCCTTTGAAACGAGAGAAGCATATCAAATCTCGATTTTACAGGAAGCGATTTGGATTTTTGTTCCGTGGGTAACATGGTGCATTGCCCATTGGGCAGTAGCAGCAATTCTCGATGGCGAGGGTAAGTTTGTTGAAATCGTATATGGAAGTGCTTATGCGCTAATTCCGTATATTATTTTTATCATTCCTGTAACGTTGCTAACCCAATTTTTAGCGCTTGATGAAGCGGGCATTGTCAGAATATTAACCATTGGCATTTATTTATGGTGTGCATGGCTATTTCTGTTAAAAGTGAAAATTTTGCACAACTTCGACTTGCCAAAAACGTTATTTATTAGCTTTTTAAGTGTAATTGCAGTGCTTATTTTATGGTTTGTTTGCATTCTATTGTTTGGTCTTGCCAATCAGTTTGTAAACTTCCTGCTCGATATTGTAAAAGAATTAAGGCTAAGAGGATAGGAGGACTACGTAATGAAATCATTCAACATTAACTGGAAAAAACTGCTGTTCATGTTACTCCTCGCCGTTGTCCTTCTAGGTCAGTCGTCTGGACTTAATTCATTGGGCGGGATTTCTGCCCAGCAGGCTGACACTGGAGAGACTGTACAGCAAGCAGAGGAGCAAAATGCAGATGCTGCTGCTAACATAGCTAATCCAGAACAAGCAGCCGAAGCAGAAAATAATCTAGAAGCTGAAACAAGCGGAGGAACGGATAGTTCTGCGGAGCAAGCTGAAGCAGATAACCCAACTGCTAACAATGCCTCTGCAGCAAATGGAGCAGCAGGGGGAGAAGCTGAAGTTACACTGTCTGCGATTACTGCGACAACAAAGGTTCTGCAAAACGAGCAATTCACCCTGTATATCGATGAAAAATCGGGAAATGTACGAGTCGTTAGCAATAAAACGGGAACAGAATGGTTAGGGGCACCGCAAGTGCCTTCTACGCTTCCGCCAAATAACAAAAAGTTTGTTGATTCACCGCTGCATCTTCGTTATACGGAGGGGTCAGATGTGACAACTACGTATTCTTTAAAGGATGCAACGACAACGACAAGCTATAAAGTTGATGGAGATCGCGTAGTATTGGATTTTAATTTTGCTGCTGAAGGTATTTCATTGCAAATGATTTATACGTTAACGGAGCGGGGCTTGCAGGTGGATATTCCATTTGAGAGCATTGTGGAAAGCGGTACCGCTCATTTAACAAGTCTAGAGCCGCTGCCATTTTTCAATGGAGCGTTAGAAACGGATGAAGGGGCAATGCTGCTTCCAGATGGTTCAGGTGCGCTGCTTCATTTCCGTACTAATCATGAGCAGTATTTGAAAGGCTATTCCGAGTACATTTATGGTAATGACCCAACCTTTCAAACTCAAACGCATGATATTTTAATGACTGATTATAAACGCGCTAATACAATTCGAGAAAGCATTGCTTTGCCTGTATTTGGGATTTACCGCAATGGAGTAGGAACATTGACAATTGTGAAGGACGGACAGTTTGAAGCAAAAATTAACGGCAACCCGGCAGGGATTCGTGCAGTTCCAATTTACCGTAGCTCAGTAGAATTTATGTATCGTAAAAACGATACGATATTTATTGGCAACTCGGGTCAAATTCCTTATTTCCAAGGGCAAATGATTCAAGGAAATCGCAGTGCAGAATATGTGCTGCTCGAAGGGGATGCAGCAAATTATGTTGGCATGGCTCAAGCCTATCGAGATTATTTACTTAATGTTCAAGGGATAACGCCAGTTGCCGATCAAACGCCTTATTTATCGCTTAGTCTTTTCGGCGGAATTTTACGAGAAGAAATTATCGGGAACACATTTATTAAAATGACGACGTTTAATCAGGCGCAAGAGATTATCGGCAAGCTTAAAGCAAGCGGGGTAAATCACATTGTAACTACTTTTGACGGTTGGACGAAAAATGGGCTTTACGGTAACCAGCCGCAGCATAAAGCAGCTCGCCAGCTCGGCGGCAAGTCAGGGTTAAAAAGCTTAGTTGAATATGCTAATGAACAAAATGTCGCGCTCTATTTGAAGGCGAATTATGTAAAGCCGTTTGAGGAAACAGGCAAATATAATGAGCGTAAGGATGCTGTGCGCGGCTTAGACCGTGAAGTCGTTGTTGGTAATTTATATTGGCCAAGCGATCGCTGGGCGCGTAATGGTTTTACGTTCAACTATTTAAAGCCTGAGCAGGCACTTAACAAATATTTGAAAAAGCAAGTGGATGACTTTGCTGCTTTTGGAGTTAATGGCTTACAACTGCAATATATGGGTGAGCTTATTTATACTGATGAGGATAAAGACTATTTAACTGATCGTTCAGTAGCAGCAAATGCGTGGATTGAAAGCATGAAGCTTGTAAAGGAACAGCTTGGCAGCGTGGCGGTGGAATACGGTAATGCGTATGCGCTTGGCATCGTCGATCGGATTGAAGAAGCCCCGTTAGCACATAGCAATTACACCTACACTGATGAAGCAGTGCCGTTCTACCAGCTGGTATTGCACGGTATTGTGCCTTATTATGCAGCGCCAATTAATTTGCGTGAGGATTCGATTAATGAAAGATTGAAGAGCATTGAATATGGGGCATTGCCAAGTGCACAGCTAACTGGCGAATTAAGCAGTAAGCTGCATCGTACAGCGGCAACGTATTTATTTAGCTCCCATGCAGATGACTGGATTCCGCAAATCGCTAATGAAGTGCAGGAGCTGCAGCCGCTTTATGAAAGCATTGCCGGTGTGCAAATGACTGGACATGAGCAATTGGATAACGGGGTTTATCGCACACTCTATGCAAATGGAACAACCGTTATCGTCAATTATAACTCCTTTGATGTAACGGTAGATGGTACAACGATTAAAGCTCAAAACTATACTTGGAGTAAGGAGTGAAGGAATAAGCATGAAATTCAAATTGAATATTCGATTGAGACATATCCTTGAAGGCTATTCCTTCATTTTAATTTGGATTATTGGCTTTCTTGCTTTTATGGCTATTCCGCTTGGACGTTCGATTTATTTTGCATTCCAAGATTTATCGCCAAGTAAAGATGGATTATTAGCTGAATTTGTCGGCACGAAACATTTTCGTGCAGCATTTACAGTTGATGTACAGTTTTTGCCATTGTTGCGCGACACATTTGCAAATATGCTGACCCATGTGCCGTTAGTATTAATTTTCTCGATGGCAAGTGCGCTGTTGTTAAATCGTACGTTTCGCGGACGCATGTTGTTTAGGGGGATTTTCTTCTTACCGGTTATTATTGCTTCGGGCTCAACATTAAAGAAGCTAATGGAGCAAGGTGCTGCAAATCTACCGATTTTTATGGATTTTGATCTGTATCGGATGCTGAGATTATTTATTCCAAGTGATCTGCTTTTAAATTTATTAGAATATGCAGATGCCTTAACGATGGTTATGTGGGATGCAGGAGTACAGACATTAATTTTCTTAGCAGGGTTACAGACAATATCTCCTCAACTATATGAGGCAGCTAAATGTGATGGCGCAACGAAATGGGAAAGCTTTTGGAAGATCACATTCCCAATGATTATGCCAATGATTTTAGTTAATACATTGTTCACGCTCGTAAGCTCGTTTACTAGAGCAGACAATGGGGTAATGGATTATATTAATCAGCGAGTATTTGCAGAAAATAACTATGGATATGCTTCCGCGCTAGGATGGATTTACTTCGTCTTAATTTTTATTGTCATTGGCTTAGTGTTCCTCTTATTTAGAAGAAGCTTATCCTCGATGGAAGGCAGGTAGCATGATGGCGAATCAAAATCTCTTAGTAGAAAAGCTTAAGATGAGCGATAAAATCGATCCTGCTATTAAATTTTATACCATCAAAAAAAGCAAGGACATTATTAGCAACGTTTTCTATTATTTTGTCTTGCTTAGCATGGCATTTATCTTTTTGTATCCGTTGCTTTATATGGTATCCAAATCGTTAATGCAGGCTTGGGATGTATCTGATGCAACGGTACGCTGGATACCGCATCAATTAGATTTTACAAATTATCGCATTGCCTTCACCGAAATGAAGTACTGGCAAGGTTTTAGCAACAGCGTCATTATTTCGTTAGGCGCAGCGTTGTTGCAAATTGTTTCTTGCTCATTTATCGGCTATGGCTTTGCACGTTATCGTTTTCCGCTTTATGGCTTGTGGTTTGTGCTATTGATTTTTACTTTCCTTGTACCGCCGCAAACGATTGTTGTACCGTTGTATATGTTTTTTAGCGACTTAGGCTGGATCAATACACATTTGCCATTTATTGTTCCGGCAGCGTTTGGGCACGGTTTGCAAGGTTCATTATTCATTTTAATCTTTATTCAGTTTTATCGACGTTTACCTGGTGTGCTAGAGGAAGCAGCGCGTATTGATGGAGCAGGGCCGTTCCGTACGTACTGGCGAATTATGTTCCCGCTAGGTCGACCAGCAATGATTACTGTATTTTTATTCTCTGTTGTTTGGCATTGGAATGATAACTTCCAACCAAGCTTATATTTACGTTTGCCAGTTTATTATAATTTGGCACAGCGGATGAATGGCTTCTACGGTAAAGCAAATATGGCGGCTGAGCAAATGAGCACTAGTGTTTCCTCAGGTGCAATTGGGATGGCGCCAACGGTTATGAATCAAATGATGGCAGGTGTTGTACTGTCGATTATCCCGATTCTTCTGCTCTATTTATTTGTTCAACGCTATTTCGTAGAAAGCATTGAGCGTGCAGGAATTGCCGGAGAATAAAGCATTACGTTTATAGGAGGAATAATGAAAAAATCTTTAGTATATGTGATGAGCTTAACTGCTGCGTTTTTGCTAATTACAGCCTGCTCGAAGGATGAAGCTGCACCTGCAGCTTCACCGACACAGCAAGCGGAGCAGGTTGAAGCTAGCAATCAAGAAGATAGTAAAGTAGAAGAAAGCAATGAGCAAACCGCAGAAAATCGTAACGATGCGGGGCAAGTAGATTCTGCTCCTGCAACTAACGTAGAGGGTGTGCCGGTGTTTACAAATGCTTCTGTGCATGATCCATCAATCATTTATGCTGATGGTATGTTTTATGTTTATGGTTCTCATCTAGCAGCAGCGAAGAGCCCTGATCTAATGAACTGGACACTAATTGGTTCAGGCGTTGTTGATGGCAATCCGCTTATTCCAAATGTTAAGGAAGAAATGGCTGAAGCATTGGAATGGGGACAGACAGATACTTTTTGGGCTGGTGATGTTATTCAACTAGAGGATGGAAAATATTATTTCTACTATAGTGTTTGTAAAGGAGACTCACCACGCGCTGCAATTGGTTTAGCTGTATCAGATTCGCCTGAGGGACCATTTAAAGATTTAGGAATGTTCTTAAAATCTGGAATGTGGGGCCAAAAAAGTCCCGATGGCACAATCTATGATGCTACTGTTCATCCTAATGCAATCGACCCACATGTGTTCTTTGATAAGGAAGGCAAGCTATGGATGGTTTACGGCTCGTATTCTGGCGGAATCTTTATTCTGGAGATGGATAAAGCGACTGGTCTTCCGCTTGAGGGGCAGGGATATGGCAAAAAGCTATTAGGAAAAAACCATGTGCGTATAGAAGGACCATATATCCAATACAGCCCTGAAACCGATTATTATTATTTATTTCTTTCCTTTGGCGGCTTAGATGCGAACGGCGGCTACAATATTCGTATCGCTCGCTCGAAAACACCAGATGGTCCTTATCTTGATTCAATGGGCAACGATTTAATTGATGCTCAAGGACCAGCAGGCTCTTTCTTTGACGATCGGGCAATCGAGCCGTACGGAGTGAAGTTAGTTGGAAACTTTATGTTCCGCCGTGAAGCAGGGGAAAGCGGCGGAGGTGTCGGAGCTGGTTATGTCTCTCCGGGTCATAATTCCACTTATTATGATGAAGCAAGCGGTAAGTACTTTAATATCTTCCATACTCGTTTCCCTTATCGCGGCGAGCAGCATGAAATACGAGTACATCAGATGTTCTTAAATGAGGACGGCTGGTTCGTAATGGCACCGCATCGTTATTCTGGGGAAACGATTGGCACATACAGCAGTGAAGAGATCGCAGGAGCTTATAAGCTAGTCAATCATGGGCGAGAGATTACAGCTGAAATTAAAAACTCGGTTGTTGTTGAGCTTAATGGAGATGGCAGCATTACTGGTGCAGTGAGCGGAAGCTGGGAGCTAGATAGTGAGCATAATGCGACAATCACGATTGATGGAGTTACTTATCGCGGCGTATTTTTACGACAATACGACGAGCTGACCAAACAGGAGGTTATGACGTTCTCCGCCCTATCAGCGGAGCAAGGCGTGTCGATTTGGGGTAGTGCTGTAACGAAAAAAGAGGAGTAAAGCTGGAAATCTATATCGCAATTGACCCGTTTGATGAAAAATTTACAATAGATTATTTCTTATCCCTTCTGAAAGGAAAAAAGACGCAAATAAAATCTTTTTTAATGAATCAGAAAAATGTTAGCGGCATTGGAAATATGTATATGCACGATATTCTGTTCAAGGCGCGTCTTCATCCTCAAAGGAAAATATGTGACATGAGCGAGGAAGAAATTAGCTTGCTTTATAACTCGATCAAAGATGTTTTAAATCTGTCACGAGAAAAAGGTACATTTGCTTATGAAAGTGATTTTTTTGGACTGAAAGGCAACTTTACAACAGATGATTTTCTTGTCGGGTATGAAATGAAACAAGCACAATATGGCTTAGAACCGTCTATATTGTGCTTGTTTTTTTGTGCGCTTGCTACTGTAACAGAAAGCTTAGCGTTTTGTGTCTTATTGATACTTCCAGCAGGAGTGAAACGTTAAGTTTACGTCAATACTAATGCTATAGAGTGACTATTGAGAAAATTACATAAGTTTGTCGGATGATTGATTGCAGAAAGTATTGAGCAGGAATAGTAGTGCTAGAAAGCGAGGGTACATATGAAGCAAAATATTATCGGAATTCATCCTGTACATCGGAAGTTAGCGCATATTTATGAAATGTGTACAGGGATCAATGGTCAGACGATTATTGGTGCAGGGGAGTGGAAGCAAATTATGCCGCTGCTAAAGCAGAACTATGAGCTCGTTAGACAGCTAGATGAGTTGAAGCAACTGTCATTTATTGCCTATGAATTAGGGGATCATGAATGGCTATTGGAAATTAGTGCAAAAATCGAATCGCTTGAGGAAACGATGGAAATTTAACGAGCTACAGCAATATAATGAATAGGGTTAAGCTTAATAAGGACTGAATACAGCAAAGATAGAGATTCAGTCCTTGCAATCATTTACTTCACATATTGTTCATTAAAATTTTTCTGAAGGACGAGAGACTTAGAAGTTAAAATAAAATCGGACCTTGCACGATAATCATTCGCAAGGTCCGCTCAGTTTTTTACTAAGCAAAAAATGGATGAAAGATTGCATAGATTACTGATTAATATATTTTTCAAATACGTAGCCAAAATCTTTAATTTTATATTCCTTATGCTTGGTCGTTAACCAATTAAATACAGCTTCATTGATCGCATTAAATTGCTCTGCAGCATCTGCAGTATTTGTTGTACCGCGACCGATGCTTTCCTTTGCGATATGTACACTTGTGATTGCATAGTCATATAGCTTTTCATTGCTTGCAGTGATTTCAGATATTTTATGAAGAGCTTTATATAAATCTTTCACCTGCTCAATTTGCTTTCTATCTACATCAATGGAAAAGCTAACCCCGCCAATTTGAAACTTAATTTCAACATCCAAATCTACAGTTCCTGCAGTTTCTAGATATACATTGGAAATTTCGTGACTTGCATAGTTATATCGTTTTAACATGCGTTTGCTACTAATCGCGCTTTCCCCATCTAAATGAATAAGTGCGAGATTTGTAAAGCAATACTCATCCTTTTTTGACTTAATAATGAAATAAATCTTTTCTCCATCTTCATGCATAACGTAATCATCGGTATCTACTTTATCGAAGTCACTTGGGGGAATTACTTTGCCAATATCACTTAAGCCAAGAGCCTCTGCTGCGATTTTTTTAAACATCAGCCTCATCCTCTCGATAACAAAAATAAACAAAATTTCCATTTACTTAATTGTAACAGAGCTATAACTAGTCTTACAATAGCCTAATTTTGAAGTTATTTTCTCTATAAGTAATATAAAAAACAACCTTATCTTAAATTTAAAAACTTAGAAAATTAATACATAAAGTGAAAATACCTTTAGTTATTGCCAAATTACCAAAAAATCTCTTGTCTAATTGGGATTTCATAACTATAATGTAGTCAATAAGTCTTAAAATAATACGGGCAAAACTACTGAAAGGTAGTGACGCAAAGTCATGGATCTAAGGTTCATATGAGCTATGATTGCCAGACTGCAAAAAATATGTAGTGATGTTGATTTAAGTGCCCAATAATTTAAGGTTATTGGGCTTTTTTTATTATAGTTGCTTCAATGAAATAAATTGCATTACAGCATGTCATTACATCATGAGGAGGTAAAGAATGTCTACACAGCAAGATGATCCAATTTTGGAAGCGTACGTTACTGAAACCTCTCAGTTAGTTGAACAATTAGAAGATATTATTCTTGTTTGTGAAAGTAATAGCTTTTTTACTAATGAAATGATAAATGAGATCTTCCGCATAATGCATACTATTAAAGGTTCTTCATCTATGATGCACTACCACGACATTGCAACCTTAGCACATGCGATGGAAGATCTCTTTTCTTTTTTGCGGCAACATCCGAATCAAACGTTAGATTGGTCTAAACTGTCTGATTTGCTGTTAGAGGGAGTCGACTTTATTAAGATCGAACTAGAAAAAATTAAAAATGGGGATTCAGTTGACGGGGATGCCTCTGTACTAATTGAAGCAGTGAAAGGTTTGCTGACTACACTAGAAGCGCAGCAAGGTAGCTCCCATATTGCTCAAGAAGAGGCTGAATACATACATTTAAATGACAGCACGTCTCTACTAAACAATGAGCATGCTGAGAGTGTACAAGCTACCGACAGTATGGAATATAAGGTGACCATCTTCTTTACAGAAGATTGTGATATTGAAAGTGTTCGTGCTTATCAGATAATACATACTTTAAAGGATGTCGTTCATGAGCTTGATCATAGCCCTGCAAACTTGGAGGATACTGCTTCGATTGAGCTTATTAAAAATCACGGTTTTCATATTAAGCTGAGAACGCACTGTTCTTATGATGAGCTTCATCATTGCCTAATGCAAACTAGTTTTTTGAAAAGTCTCGATTTACAGCTATTAACTAAGGAAGAGCAAGCTGCTGCTGAGCAAAATAAGCAAGCTAGTTCTTTGCAGACTCCAGTTAATCAAGCAACGGGGAACGAGACGGAAGGAAAAAAAAGTAAACACGCAGGAGGAGCTTATCAAGGCAGCTCGATTAATGTGAATGTACATAAATTAGACGAGCTTATGGATTTGGTTGGCGAGCTAGTTATCGCTGAAGCAATGGTGACGCAAAACAGTGATTTGCTTGGCTTAGAGCTGGAGCAGTTCCATAAAGCAGCCAACCATCTACATAAAATTACGAAAGAAATCCAAGACAAAGTGATGGAAATTCGCATGGTTCCGCTGGCTACAACCTTTCAAAAGATGCATCGTGTTGTAAGAGATATGAGCAAAAAACTCGGGAAAAACGTTCAATTAAAACTGATTGGAGAAGAAACCGAGGTTGATAAAAATATTATTGAGCATATTTCCGATCCGCTAATGCATCTAGTAAGAAATGCGATTGACCACGGGATTGAAGCTCCAGAAGAAAGAGTTGCAAGCAATAAGCCAGCAGTTGGAACATTGACGATTGAAGCGCAGCATGTTGGCGGTGACGTGTTAATCCTAGTTAAGGATGATGGACGCGGTTTAAATAGGGATCAAATTTTGCAAAAAGCAATAGAAAACAAGGTAGCATATGATTATGAATCAATTACGTCAGATAAAGATATTTATAATCTGATTTTCCTTCCCGGCTTTTCCACGAAGGAGAAAATTACAGAATTTAGCGGCAGAGGCGTAGGGATGGATGTCGTCGCACAAAATATAACCGCAGTTGGCGGAATGGTGTCGGTAGATAGCAGCTACGGTCAAGGGACAACGATTATGATAAAGATTCCATTGACACTAGCGATTATTGATGGCATGACAGTTTCTGTTGGCGAAATGAAATATACAATCCCAACAACAGCAATTAAGGAGTCTTTTAAACCCGCAAGTAAAGATATTATTACTGATCCAAATGGCAATGAAATGGTCATGATTCGCGGTGAATGTTATCCAATTGTTCGACTTCATACGTTATTTAATGGTTATACCGAGGTTCAGCAAATCCATGATGGTATTCTCATTATGACAGAGCATGAAAGACATCGAGTATGTCTTTTTGTAGATCAGCTTTTGGGACAACAGCAGGTAGTAGTTAAAGCTTTGCCGCCGTATATTAAGAAGTTTAACAATGTTGAGGGAATCTCTGGATGTACCTTACTTGGTGATGGTGACATTAGTTTAATTTTAGATATTCAAGGAATAATTAAACGATTATAAGGAGGATAGATAAGCATGACCGATGCACTGCAAAAAGAAAATGAAATGCTAGAAGAAGATTCTCAAAGAGATAAGTACTTAACTTTTTTTGTTGATAATGAATGTTATGGCATCGAAATTCGTTATGTAACAGAAATTATCGGTATTCAGAAAATAACGACAGTGCCAGAAATGCCTGATTTTGTTCGCGGAGTCATTAATTTACGCGGAAAAATTATTCCTGTGATGGATGTTAGATTGCGCTTTAAGAAAGCATTTAAAGAGTATCAGGAAAGAACCTGTATTATTGTAATTGATATTAATGATCTGGCAATTGGTTTAATTGTTGATAGTGTTTCAGAGGTAATTACTATACCAAGCAGTGAAGTGGCAGAACCACCTGAGCTTAATAAACGAAGTAATCGCTATGTAATGGGAATTGGCAATGCTGGCAATGAAGTAAAGCTATTGTTAGATTGCGAGAAATTACTGAACGATGACGAGCTAGAATTACTGCAAAACAATTAAATGTTCAAGGGGATGACAGACATGAAATGGTTCACAAATTTAAAAATTTCCTCAAAGTTAATTTCTGCATTTATTGTAATAGCTTTAATTGCAGGGGCAATGGGAACAATTGGTCTTACCAGTATGCAAAAGATTAATAGTAAATACAATGATTTGTGGGTTGATTATGGAATATCCTTTGGAGATCTAGGTTCAATCGGGATTAATATTAACAATCAGCGAGTTCAATTGTTGCGCATGATAATGTCCGTCGATATGGATAGAATAAAAGAGCTAAACGAAGAAATTGAAGCATTAGATAGAAAGGCTGATGCAGGGCTCATTTCCTTTGAAAATTCATTGAAAAGTGAGGAAGCGATTACTGCTTTTGCAGCCTTAGATAAATCTATTGAAGAGTTTAGAGAAGCCCGTGACAAAATGATCCAACTTAAGCTGAATAGTCAGCATGAAGAGGCAGAGAATGAATTGAAACTTGCCACTGTGATTGCAGATGAGCTGCAAAGTAACATTGATGGGATGTTCGATTTACGGAAAACACACGGCAGCAACGTAGCAAGTGATTTGACAAATCAAGTAAAATCAACGATTAGTACAATGATTGTTATTGTAGTCATTACAGTGCTTTTGGCGGTTGTACTAGGAATTTATATTTCGAGATTGATTAGTAATCCAGTGAAAAAGCTAGTTACTGCTGCCGACAAGATTGCAGATGGAGACTTAGATGTCAACATTGATATTCATACGAAAGACGAAATCGGCAAACTTGCTCAAGCGTTTAGAACAATGTCAGACAACCTTAATGATACGATGCAATATATTCAAACGGCTGCTGAGCAGGTTGCTGCGGGTTCAAAGCAAATTTCTATGTCTAGCATTTCATTATCTCAAGGTGCAACTGAGCAAGCAAGCTCAGTAGAGGAATTAACATCATCCATTGAAGAAATTGCATCACAAACGAAGCAAAATGCTAATATTTCTAATGAAGCGAACAGGCTTGCTGAAGCTGCAAAAGAAAATGCGATTCTTGGCAGCAATCGTATGAAAGATATGTTAAATGCGATGGATGACATCAATGTTGCCTCACAAAACATTTCAAAAATTATTAAAGTAATTGATGAAATTGCTTTCCAAACAAATATTTTAGCACTTAATGCTGCGGTAGAAGCTGCTCGTGCAGGACAGCATGGCAAAGGCTTTGCTGTCGTTGCAGAAGAAGTTCGCAACCTAGCGGCTCGTTCTGCTAATGCTGCTAAAGAAACGACTGAAATGATTGAAGGTTCAATTAAAAAGGCTGATTTTGGTACGAAAATTGCTAACGATACAGCTCAAGCTTTGCAAAACATTGTCAATGACGTTGCTAAAGTAGCCGATCTAATCGAGAACATTGCAACAGCTTCAAATGAGCAAGCAATCGGTATTAACCAAATTAATCAAGGAATTATGCAAGTATCTCAAGTTGTACAAGCTAACTCGGCAACTTCTGAGGAGGCAGCAGCGGCAAGCGAGGAGCTGTCCAGCCAAGCTGAACTGCTAAATGAACAAGTAACTCGCTTCAAGCTGCGGAATACAAGCAGTGCTGTCAAACAAGGAATGGAAAGTCTTAGCCCGGAGCTAATGCAGCTTTTCGAAAAAATGTCGCAGAAAAAAGAAAAAGAACAACCAGAATATGAATCTAACAATGCAACTGCATCAAAAATTGTACTAAGTGATAATGAATTTGGTAAATATTAATCTTTGATTAGAGAGAGCATTTGCTCTCTCTGTTTTTAAATAGGAGTGGGATGATATGCTGATTGATATTACAGATGATGAGTTTAGGCGTTTAGCAAACTATGCTAAGCAAAATTTAGGAATCCATTTACGTGAAGAAAAAAAGCTGCTGGTCAGCGGCAGATTAAGCGGAGTATTGCAAGCGTTAAATATAACGAATTTCACCCAATATTTAGAATATATTAGCACAGATAAAAGCGGAGCAGCTGCAACTGTGTTTGCAAATAAATTGACGACCAATCATACCTTTTTTATGCGGGAGGCGGAGCATTTCAGCTTTTTTAGCAATACAGTGCTACCGAAAATTATTCCGAAACTGCAACAAAAAGATTTAAGAGTTTGGTGTGCGGGTTGCTCAACTGGGGAAGAGGCTTACACATTGGCGATGCTGATTGATGAATACCTTGGTGCTGCAAAAATAGAATGGGATGCAAAGCTGCTTGCTACTGATATTTCAGAGAATGTTCTTAATAAAGCAATTCTCGGACGATATAGCAATGAAATGGTTACACCTTTGCCACAAAAATGGCTGAATAATTATTTCACTAAATGCAATGATGAGCAATATGAAGTTAATCGAAGAATAAAAAAAGAGATTATTTTTCGAAGGTTTAATTTGATGAACCCATTTCCATTTAAGGGAAAGTTCCATGTTATCTTTTGCCGAAATGTTATGATTTATTTTGATGCAGAGACAAGAGCGAAACTAGTAGACAAGTTTTATGAAAGCCTTGAGCCTGGCGGATATTTGTTTATTGGTCACTCAGAAACGATTGACCGTAGTAACTCTATGTTTCGTTTTGTTATGCCTGCTGTTTATCAAAAGTAAATGGTGTACAGCAAATGATTATGGAAAAGTCTAGCCTAAATCCTGCGATTTTACTATGAAACAACGAGAAAAATGATATACTGAAATATAACAGTATTAGCCTTCACAATTGATTGTATTAATTTCACAAAAATTAATGTTTTTTAAGAATCACTCTTGTTAAAATGGTATAATATTACTATAATTTGATCATGAGTCCTAATCTAATAACCACAACATGGGTAAAAGCTATTGAAGTGACGCAACTATGGAGTAAAGTTAATTCTAACTATGATTGCCAATCTGCTAATTAAACAATGATTTGTTTATAGAAATGCCCTATATGTTACGGGCATTTTTTCTTTTGTGGACAAATTAGAGTGATACTGAATTACATCATGAGGAGGTAAAGAATGTCCATACAGCAAGACGATCCTATCCTAGAAGCGTACGTTACTGAAACCTCTCAATTAGTTGAACAGCTAGAAGATATTATTCTAATTTGTGAAAGCAGCAATTCTTTTTCAAATGAAATGATTAATGAGATCTTCCGAATAATGCACACGATAAAAGGTTCCTCATCTATGATGCACTACAACAACATTGCAACCTTGGCACATGTGTTGGAAGATCTCTTTTCTTTTTTACGCTCATCAAAAATTCAACTACTTGATTGGACTCAGCTTTCTGACTTAATGCTTGATGGAGTCGATTTCACAAAGATAGAACTAGAAAAAATAAAGAATGGCGATCCAGTCGATGGAGATGCTTCTGCAATTATTGAGGCAGTCAACTTTTTGTTAACGACTCTTGAAAATGAGTGGATAAATGATGAAGGCATGCTAAATGAAACGCAAGACATTCAACTTGCTAATGAGTTCAATAATTTAACTGAAAATGTAAGTTCTAGTGCTGCAGATTGCAATGTATATCGCGCGACGATCTTTTTTACCGAAGAATGCGATATGGAAAATGTTCGCGCTTTTCAAATCGTTCATTCCCTAAAAGATATTGCTGACGAAGTTCAGTATGTCCCAGAGAATTTGGTAGAGAACTCTGATGCGATTGAGCTAATTAAAACGCAAGGATTTCAAATCCTTCTGAAGACTAATCTTACCTACGAAGCTATTCACTATCATCTTCATACCCAAACTAGTTTCTTAAAGGAGTTTGAACTGCAGCTAGTAGATGAAGACGAGTCACAGCAGTTAGATAAACAAGATAAACTAGAGCTGTTTAAGGCGACTGGAGATAAACCAGCTAAGGAACAAGCAGAAAGTAAAAAAATCAAAAATGCAGCGGGTACATATCAAGGAAGTTCAATTAATGTCAACGTCAATAAGTTGGATGAACTGATGGATTTAGTTGGCGAATTAGTCATCGCCGAAGCGATGGTTACGCAAAACAGTGATGTACTTGGCTTAGAGTTAGAGCAATTCCATAAAGCGGCGAATCATCTTCATAAAATAACAAAAGAAAATCAAGATAAAGTGATGGAAATTCGTATGGTTCCGCTGGCTACGACTTTTCAGAAAATGCATCGTGTCGTTAGAGATATGAGCAAAAAACTCGGAAAAAATATTCAATTACAGTTAATTGGGGAAGAAACCGAGGTTGATAAAAATATTATCGAGCACATTTCTGATCCGCTGATGCATTTGGTAAGGAATGCGATTGACCATGGCATTGAAGATCCAGCGGAAAGAGCTGCAAACAATAAGCCGAAAGTTGGAACATTGACGATTGAAGCCCATCATGTTGGCGGGGAAGTATTAATTATTGTTCGAGATGATGGGCGCGGCTTAAATAAAGATCGCATTTTACAACAGGCAATTACAAAGCAAATCATTTATGATGAGGCCGCCGCAGCCGCACTGTCAGATAAAGATATTTATAATCTTATCTTTGTTCCAGGTTTTTCAACAAAGGAAAAGATTACCGAATTCAGCGGAAGAGGCGTCGGGATGGATGTTGTCGCACAAAATATTACGGCAGTTGGCGGTACCGTAACTGTTGATAGTGTATATGGTAAAGGCTCGGCAATTACATTCAAAATACCATTAACACTGGCAATTATAGATGGAATGACAGCATCAGTTGGTGAGATGAAATATACGATACCGACAAATGCAATTAAAGAGTCATTTAAGCCTAGCGACAAAGATATTCTTACTGATCCGAATGGTAATGAGCTAATTATGGTTCGTGGTCAATGTTATCCGATCGTTCGTCTTCATACGCTGTTTAACATTGATACGGAAGTCGAGCAAATCCATGAGGGCATTCTTATTATGGTGGAGCACGATACGCATAGAGTATGTATTTTTGTAGAACAGTTATTAGGTCAGCAACAAATCGTTGTAAAAGCTTTGCCAACTTATATTCGCAAATTTAACAAGATTGAGGGAATCTCAGGCTGTACCTTGTTAGGTGATGGAGATATTAGCTTAATTTTAGATATACAAGGACTGTTAAAGAGAATATAAGGAGGAATGAGCAATGACAGAATTGCAAAAGGAACAGTTGCTGGAAGAAGATTCGCAAAAGGATAAGTATTTAACTTTCGTTGTTGACGATGAATGCTACGGTATTGAAATTCGCTATGTAACGGAAATTATCGGCATTCAAAAAATAACAACAGTGCCAGAGATGCCTGATTTTGTTCGCGGTATTGTAAATTTACGCGGCAAAATTATTCCTGTAATGGATGTAAGGCTTCGCTTTAAAAAGCCATTTAAAGAATATTGGGATAGAACATGTATCGTTGTTATTGAGATCAAAGATTTGGCAATTGGTCTAATCGTTGATAGTGTAACAGAGGTAGTGACGATTCCAAGTAATGAAGTGGCGGAGCCGCCAGATTTTAATAAACGCAGTAATCGCTATGTAATGGGAATTGGTAATGCAGGTAATGAAGTAAAGCTGCTATTAGATTGCGAGAAATTACTGAACGATGACGAGCTAGATTTATTACATCATAATTAAAGTTCAAGGGGACAACAGACATGAAATGGTATACTAACTTAAGAATTTCCTCAAAATTAATTTCTGCTTTTGTAGTATTAGCTTTAGTTGCTGGAGCTATGGGGTTATATGGTATAACCAGTATGAAAAAAGTGGCGAACGAATATGATGGTCTTTGGGTCAATTATGGTATTGCACTTGGAGATTTAGGTTCTGCAGGTATTGATTTTAATAAGTCTCGTGTTATTTTACTTCGTATTCTGGTTTCAGATAACAGAGAGACTATGATTAAGTATCAAAATGAGATTGCAGAACTAGATGTAAGAATTAATGAAAATCTTGTTAAATTTAGAGACTCCATTCAAGTAGAAGAAGTTAAACAGGTTTTTGAGCAATTTCAAGCAAAGGTTAATAGCTTTGAAGAAATTCGTGACAGCTTAATTAACCAAGCTCTTGCTGGTCAGCAGGAAGAGGCACAAGCTAAATTAGCAGCGGAAGGAACACCGCTTGCTGATGAAGCAGAGGTGTTAATGAATGAGCTGTTTGATTTACGAAAAGAAAACGGAAGCAAAATGTCTACAACGTTAATCGCTCAAACAGGCACTACTAGTACAACGATGATTATTGTTGTAGCACTTGTGATGCTGCTATCAATTAGTTTTGGATTTATTATTTCTCGAATGATAAGCAATCCAGTGAAAAAGATTGTAGATTCAGCAAATAGAATCGCAGATGGAGATTTAGATGTAGATATAGATATTTATTCTAAAGACGAGGTTGGACAGCTAGCCCATGCATTTAGAATAATGACGAATAATCTCAACGATACAATGCGCAACATTCAAACTGCGGCTGAACAGGTTGCATCTGGTTCCAAGCAAATATCGATTTCCAGCATTTCTTTATCGCAAGGAGCAACCGAGCAAGCAAGTTCAGTAGAGGAATTAACGACTTCTATTGAAGAAATTGCAACACAAACAAAACAAAATGCTAATACTTCTAATGAAGCGAACAAGCTTGCGGAAGCAGCGAAGGATAACGCTATTCATGGCAGCAATCAAATGAAAGATATGTTAAATGCGATGGATGAAATTAATATGGCATCGCAAAACATTTCGAAGATTATTAAAGTAATTGATGAGATTGCTTTCCAAACAAATATTTTAGCACTAAACGCAGCAGTGGAAGCAGCGCGTGCAGGACAACACGGCAAAGGCTTTGCTGTCGTTGCAGAAGAAGTTCGTAACTTGGCTGCGCGTTCTGCAGATGCTGCAAAAGAAACAACTGAAATGATTGAAGGTTCAATTAAAAAAGCGGAATTTGGTACAAAAATTGCTAATGATACTGCACACGCATTGCAAAATATCGTCAATGATGTCGCAAAAGTTGCCGAGTTAATCGAAGATATTGCTGCTTCATCCAACGAGCAAGCGGTAGGTATTAATCAGATTAATCAAGGAATAATGCAGGTTTCTCAGGTTGTACAAGCTAACTCAGCAACCTCTGAAGAAGCTGCAGCGGCAAGCGAACAGTTGTCTAGTCAAGCTTCATTATTAAATGAGCAAGTAAGCCGCTTTAAGTTGCGCAATTTAAGCTATTCTACTCAGCAAGGAATGGACGGCCTTAGCCCGGAGCTAATTCAACTTTTCGAAAAAATGTCGCAAAAAAAAGAAAAAGAGCATCCAGAACACGAAGCTAGCGGTAAGGCAGAAACTTCAAAAATTGTATTAAGTGATAATGAATTCGGCAAATACTAGGGTTTGACTAGAGAGAGCAAAGCTCTCTCTATTTTTAAACTAGGAGTGAAATGATGATCAAAATTACGGATGAAGAGTTTAGTCGCTTAACAAACTATGCCAAACAGACGTTAGGGATTCATTTACGAGAAGAAAAAAAGCTGCTCGTCAGCGGTAGGTTAAGCGGAGTATTACAGGCGTTAAAGTTAACTAGCTTTACCGAATATTTAGATTATATTGCCTCAGATAAAAGCGGGGCAGCGGCAAGTGTTTTTGCTAATAAATTGACAACGAACCACACTTTTTTTATGCGTGAAGCGGAGCATTTTAGTTTTTTTAGTAATACTGTGCTTCCGCAACTTATGCCGAAATTACACCATAGAGATTTGCGTATATGGAGTGCAGGATGTTCAACAGGTGAAGAAGCTTATACTTTGGCAATGTTAATTGATGATTATCTTGGTTCCGCACGTTCCTTATGGGATACTAAGCTGCTAGCTACCGATATTTCAGAGCATGTTCTTAATAAAGCAGTACTCGGACGATATAGTAATGAAATGGTGGCGCCGTTGCCACGAATGTGGCTGCTTAATTATTTTGATAAATATGATGAAGCTAGTTATCAAGTAAATAATAAGATTAAAAACGAAATTATATTTCGACGGTTTAACTTAATGAGTCAGTTTCCATTCAAGCGAAAGTTCCATGTCATCTTTTGCAGAAATGTTATGATCTATTTTGATGCTGAGACGAAAGCGGAACTAATAGACAAGTTTTATGAAAGTCTTGAGCCTGGTGGTTATCTCTTTATCGGTCATGCGGAAACGATTAATCGAGAAAATTCCAAATTTCGATACGTCATGCCAGCTGTTTATCAGAAATAATAATTAAACTCTGGAGGGTATCATGGTAAACGGTAAAATAAAAGTATTAGTAGTTGATGACTCCCTAGTCTTTCGTAACGTCATTGCAAGAGGAATAACTACGGATCCTAACATAGAGGTTGTAGCAACTGCTGCTGATCCTTTTGAGGCAAGAGATAAACTTTTAGTTTATCATCCGCACATTATGATTTGTGATGTGCATATGCCGAAAATGAATGGG
Organism: Paenibacillus sp. plas6; assembly: GCF_057221655.1. Classification (NCBI taxonomy): domain Bacteria; kingdom Bacillati; phylum Bacillota; class Bacilli; order Caryophanales; family Paenibacillaceae; genus Paenibacillus; species Paenibacillus sp. plas6. The sequence goes on from NZ_CM170151.1 coordinate 3,198,761, forward strand.
ATTGAATTTTTACGCAGGTTGTTGCCGCAATATTCTATCCCTGTGATCATTATTAGTTCAGTTAGTACACTTGTATTTGATGCTTTAAATGCAGGGGCAATCGATTTTATTAAAAAGCCAGATACACAACTAAGCAGCATCGAACTTTTTATCGAAGATTTGATCGCTAAAATCAAAGTTGCTGCAAAAGCAAAAATCGTTCATCATATGAGCCCAGCACATCAAACAAGCCATGTCCATGAAAATGCTCAGCTTAATACGAAGACGAAGCTAATTGCTATCGGAGCCTCCACAGGGGGGACAGAAGCAATTGCTACATTGTTGCAGGGATTGCCTAATGATGTGCCAGGCATCGTTATTGTTCAGCATATCCCGCCTTATTTTTCTAAAATGTTTGCGGAGCGCTTAAATCAGATGTTACCGTTTAAAGTAAAGGAAGCAGAGACAGGGGATCAAGTCGAGCCCGGAACTGTACTGATTGCACCAGGGGATAAGCATCTAAAGGTGATAAGGATGGGTGAGCATTTACAGGTTGAATGCAAATCTGGCAACAAAGTGAACGGTCATTGCCCATCTGTTGATGTATTATACGAGTCTGTTGCTGAGTCAGTTGGCAAGCAAGCTATCGGTATTATTTTAACAGGAATGGGCTATGATGGAGCAAAAGGATTACTTTCTATGAGGCGTAAAGGTGCTCGAACGATCGGACAGGACGAGCAGTCCTCAGTTGTCTATGGTATGCCCAAGGTAGCGTTTGACGTAGGAGCAGTGGAAAAACAAAGCCCGCTCGCCAAAATACCAGACTTGTTAATGAGCTGGTTAAAAGTATGATAAGCCCTGACATTTCGAAAAGTTCATCTGACAATAGTTATATAGATTGGAAAGGTACGGTTTCTGCGTCCAGCAGGAAACGTACCTTTTTTATTATCTTACGTCTTAAATTATTGGGAAGCGGTGAATGTTACGATCGCTTTATATTATAATGAAAACAAGAACTAAAACTGGGAAAAAGTTTATGCTATGGAGGTTGAAATATGGATGTACTGACAGCCATCGAAAAACGAAGAGAGATTACTTCCTTTACTGATCAAGCAATATCAAATGAGCTGCTTGAAAAGTTAATCTTAGCGATGTACTTGTCGCCAAGCGGCAACAATTTGCCATCAAGAGAATTTATCGTTGTAACAGATCGTGCTGTATTACAATTACTTAGTGCAACAACTCCGTATATGAAATGGCTGGAGCAAGCAAGCGCAGCGTTTGTTATCGTTGGTAATGCCGAACTTAGCAAATATTGGCTGCAGGATGCAACGATTGCAGCATCCTATTTATGGCTTACAGCAACCTCCCTCGGTCTAGGCGCAGCATGGGGAGCTGTATATCATTCGGAAGATGCAGAGGAGTCTAACCAACGTGAAAGTTACGTGCGAGAGCAATTAGCTATTCCAGAGCAGCTGCGCGTAGTTGCTATTATTGGTGTGGGTTATGCTGCTGCGGAACCAGCACCTAAGCAGCTTTATCCATTAGATGAAGTTCTGCATAGAGAACGTTTTAATTCCAAAGGACAATAAGTAATGTGAATTATAAGAATGATATATTTGACTTAAAGAAGAGAGGGGGAGGAAGATGGGGAATATTTTAGATTACTTAGATTGGCGTGGCGATCTAACTTTAACACAAGACCCTTTCAATGAAGTTGATAACTTAATTTTAAGTCAGCTTGTTTATATTAATTTTGATTATATCGTTCCTTCGCGCTGGAGTAATGCAAATGTGACGTTGGCAGAGGCGGCAGAGCAGTATTTTGCTAGATACGATGATGAGCAGATTGAGCAGTTTAGTTATGTGATTCGTATAACTGTACCGCTGCTGCGCAAGCTAGCTAGATGCCCGCGTTTTGCTAAAGCAAAACTTAGCAGGTTTGAATCCATTATCGATCTTGATCGGACGAAGCAATTTGCAGCAATGCATATTGAGCTGGAGGATGGTACGCGATATATTGCCTATCGAGGCACGGACAATACGATCGTCGGTTGGAAAGAAAACTTTAATATGAGCATTCATACTCCAGTTGCCGCCCAATATGAGGCTGTGCAGTACTTAGAGGATACAACTGAGGGCGAAGATATGCGCCTAAGATTAGGCGGGCATTCAAAAGGAGGTAATCTTGCGGTTTATGCTGCAACGATGTGCAAGCCTGAAGTGAAGCAACGAATTATTTCAGTGTATAACAATGACGGCCCTGGGTTTAATGAAAACATCTTAAAAAGCGATGCCTATCAGCAAATTCGAGAGCTAGTAATGACGATTGTACCGCAATCATCTATTGTTGGCATGCTGCTGGAGCATGAGGAAGAATATATCGTTGTGCAGAGCCATATGTCGATTTTAATGCAGCATGAGGCATTTTCTTGGGAAGTAATGGGCAACGGATTTGTTAAGGGCAAAAGCTTAGAGAAGAAAAGTGAGCTGCTCGATGTAACGATAAAATCTTGGTTAGGGCAAATGACTAAAGCTCAGCGTGAGCAATTTATTACTGCGCTGTTCCATGTGTTCGAGGCAGGCGATATTCGCACATTTAGCGATTTAAGTCGCGCAAAATGGCAAACGATTAATGATATGATTCGCGCCTTAAATCAATCTCAGGAGTATAAGACGATATTAATTAAGACGTTTCAGCTATTATTAAAGGAAGCGAGAAAGGTGTTTATTACGACTCGAAAAAAGCAAAAGCAGGGAGAAGACATCTATTATTTAGAATAACGAACGGTTAGCCCCGATTTGATGCGGTATGCAGCATTAGATCGGGGCTTTTTATATTTGATGGTATGAAAATTAAAAAATAGGAAATAGTATAGTAATAATTTTACAAATAAGGAGCTGTAATAAATGAGAACATTAGATGCAATTGCTTTAACTTTGCTAATTATCGGCGGGTTAAACTGGTTATTAATAGGTTTGTTTCAGGTAGACTTAGTTGCGTCAATATTTGGTGGACAAGATTCTGTCGTTTCGCGAATCGTCTACACTTTAGTTGGAATTTCAGCGCTTTATTCATTAAAGTTTTTTGGCAAACTAAGAGAAGAAGAAAGAGCAAGCTGATCCAAATTGTATCACAAATTTCAATAATTAAATGATAAGATAGATTGTCAAGCTAAGTGCGACAGCTCTTCCATAATCGCTTCGTGAGAAGTTTTCCAATTCAAACATTTCCGTGGTCTATGATTGATTAAATCCAAGGCACATTCAAGTTCAGCTTGATCAACTGTGGTTAGGTCATACTTCTTAGGAAAGAATTCTCGTAGAAGTCCATTCGCATTTTCGTTACTGCCTCTTTGCCAAGATGAGTAGGGATCAGCAAAATAGACCGTTAAGCCATGCTCTTCTAACAATGCTTGATGGCAAGCGAATTCCTTTCCACGGTCAACGGTAGCTGTAAACATAGGTAAAGCAAGCTCTTCTAGAGCCGTAGCAACAGCTTGCTCCATGGATGCCGCTGAACGATCAGGCATTTTCACAGCGTAGTAATAGCGTGTTTTTCGCTCGACAAACGTAGCCAAACAACCTTTACTTTTACCACGGCTAGAAACGACCGTATCAAGCTCCCAATGACCAAAGGTTTCACGTTGTTTAACTTCTTTTGGACGTTGCCTGATAGATAGCCCAAGATTAAAGCGACCTCTGTTTTCACGCGGCTTTCTACGCTTTCCCTTATGCCGCAAGAAGGTAGTGTTGCCTTGGACAAGCTTACCATGATAAATCCAGCGATAGATGGTTTTGAAAGATACAGCTTGCTCAGGATAGTCTTGTTTCATTCGAGCTTCAATTTGTTCTGGAGACCATGTTGCAGCCAGTGTTTGAGTAAGGTAGTGTGCTCTTTCTTTTGTCCACTTTCCTTTTGGTTTACTTTGCATGCGTTTGTGCTGGTAATCTGCCTGTGCATCGCTAGCCTCATAAGCAGAGGGAAGACTCGTCATGCGATTAAGCTCACGAGATACTGTAGAATGATGACGTTTGATATGCTGAGCTATCGCTCTAGCACTCCATCCTAAATTAAGTAATGTTTCTATTTTTGCACGCTCGTTTATGGTAAGATGTTTATAGCTCATGACGACTTCTCCTTGTAGATGGTGTGTGGTAACTTCATTCTACACGAATTCGTCATGGGTTATTTTTTTAGGTGTCGCACTTCATATTACAATCTATCATAAAGAAAAATATTGATAACAGCAGCTATTGCAACCGACTGGGCTAATTGCCAGTCGGTTGTTTTTGTTCATAAAAAATTAGTTCGATTGAACAAAATGACATAGACTCCCATGTTCATGACATTTACTCGGAACATGCCGCAATAGTATGATGGATGATATAACCAATCCATTTCAGTTGAGAGGAGTATAACAAGATGCAATATACGAAGTTAGGTCGCTCTGGTCTTTATGTTAGCAGACTATGCCTTGGCACTATGAATTTTGGAGTTGATACATCTGAGCAGGAAGCGTTTAAAATTATGGATGCTGCTTTAGATGCTGGAATTAACTTTTTTGATACCGCAAATGTTTACGGTTGGGGAGAAAACTCTGGCCGTACAGAAGAGATTATTGGGAAATGGTTTAAACTAGGCGGTGGACGACGTGAGAAAACAGTGCTTGCCACAAAATTTTATGGAGATATGAGCGATGAGCTTGATGGTCCTAATCGTGAAGCGGGCTTATCTGCCTATAAGCTGCGTCGTCATTTAGAGGGCTCCTTGCGTCGTTTACAAACTGACCATATCGAACTGTATCAAATGCATCATGTTGATCGCTCCGTTTCTTGGGAAGAGCTATGGAGTGGCTTCGAAATCGCACAGCAACAAGGAAAGATTGGCTACGTTGGTTCCAGCAATTTTGCAGGTTGGGATATTGCTGTTGCCCAAGGAGAAGCAAAGGCAAGAGGTCATCTTGGACTAGTTTCAGAGCAGCATAAATATAATTTGCTTTGTCGCTTGCCAGAGCTTGAGGTTCTTCCTGCAGCGCAAGGCTTAGGAGTCGGCATTATTCCGTGGAGTCCGCTAGATTCTGGACTGCTTGGCGGTAATGTGTTAAAAAACATTGGCGTAAGAAGTCAATGGGACAAAGCGCGCATCGAGAAGCTTCGTCCGCAGCTTGAGGCATTTGCTGCGCTAGCTGCTGAGCTTGGTACAACAGAAGATAATTTAGCTCTTGCATGGCTTCTGCATCAGCCTGCAGTAACAAGCCCAATTATCGGCTGTCGCACATTTGAGCAATTTGAGAAAAGCTTAAAGGCAGTTGAATTGAAATTAGATGAAGCAACGTTGCAGCGTCTAGATGAAATATTCCCAGGTCCAGGCGGAGCTGCACCAAAAGCTTATGCTTGGTAATTTTAAGTCATCATTTATATAAACTTTTTGTCATTTGTGAAGTAAAGCGGTAAACAAAAAGCCCTTTGGCTGAACAGGAGATAAGGTGTAGACTGCACTTTATTTGTTTTTGTTTGTGCAAAGGGCTTTTCCATAGCTGTTAATTTCGTTGCTACATTAACTGCTCTTGATCTAGTCCTGCAATTCCTCGAGCAATGCTAGAACTGATTTTGTAGCGAAGGCGCGGGACAAATCTCATAAGAAACATTCCAATCATTTTTCCACTATGCAGCAGCTTGTTCTGAGTAAACACAACAGAGGACATAAAGCTTGAGCGAGCAATAATATTTTCATTAATTGGCTTGCGAATTTGCTCAAATCGTGTGAGCGCATCATCGATAGTAAGTTCATTCTGAAGACTTTTTACAAGCAGAGTGCTTAATACATCAGCATCTTGAATTGCCATATTCATTCCTTGACCAGATGCTGCATGAGTTTGATGAGCAGCATCGCCAATTAATACTGCTTGCTTGGCATGGTACGTACTTGTATGCATTCGAACCATTTTATAAATATGTTCGCCCTCACGATAAAAGTTGCTTGTATTAAGCTGAGGTACACGTTTCCTTAGCTGCTCCATAAGCTCACTATCGCTATATTTTCTCCATTTTGCTGCTTTACCTGCAGGAACGACAACAGTAATCCGCATTTGCTCATTCGGCAAAGGAATAAACACTACAGCCCCATCACGGTGCAATTGCACGACGGTTTTAAGATCATTTTTATAAAATGAAGCGGGGCGAGGCATATGAAGCACGACAAGCTCATGGTTATAGACGTTGCGCTGAGCTTCAATATTAAGCTGCTTTCGCACAAAAGATTGACCGCCATCCGCAGCAACAACTACTTTCGCATGACAAATGACGTTTTTATCCCCTTGTTTAATAACAACGCCGCGTACATTGCCTTGTTCATTATAAAGTAACTGCTCTACTGAACAGCCGCGCAGCAGTTGAATATGATCAAATTGCATAGCCCAATCCAGCAAGCCTTGTTCAATATAACGATGCGGGATATTCAAAATATAATTAAACTTATTGCTGTTTAACGGCTTAAGATCAATATTAAGCAGCCGCTTAAATATGCTGTGGCGGAGCTCTATTCCGTAGGATTTTATATGCGGTAGCTTTTGCAAGTGCTGCAAAACACCCCACTGCTGCAATATTTCTAAGGTTCGCGGCTGTAATCCGTCGCCACGATTCATGCTTCCCACTTCTTTGCGACGATCAATGACTATAACTTTATAGTTATATTTTGCTAAGGCACAAGCAAGAGCTGCTCCAGCTACTGCGCCTCCTACAATGACAATATCTGCTTCTAACATCGGATTCGTTTGTTGACTACTATCATTTACTGCCATATTGCTTTTCTCCATCCTGTTAATTCCCCTCCTTTTACGATTTGCGGCAAACGTAGATTAACCGTTAATTTATCTTTCTGGCTAATTTTTTATTGCTTGCATACGGCTTGGAAAATATCGATTCGATTACGTAGTTATTTTTCGAATGATGTTATCCGCTAATGGGGGGAAGAGGCGAATAAGGGTACTAAGTCGTTTGTTTTGCTTTCCGATAACAACGCGATTACGTTTATTATCCACTGCATGAATGATTTCTTCAGCAACATCATCAACAGCAAGTGAACCGGATTTTCCATACCAATGCGGAATTTGCTCTAGATGAGCACTAAGCCCAGTTGTCATATGACCAGGTGAGGCTAAAGTTACATGTACACCTTTACCACTTACCTCTCGCTGCAAACCACGAGCAAAACTAGAAATGGCTGCTTTCGTTGCGCCGTACGATACCATTTGCGGAAACGCTGCTTCGCCCATAATGGAAGAAATAAAGACAAGATGTCCGCTGCTTCGCTGCAACATATGCGGCAGCAATTGGCGCGTGCAGCGAATGATCCCAATTACATTGGTCTGAAACATTGATTCTACTTCGTTCATATCAAGTTGATCAACGGAATCGATATATTGTACAGCAGAACATAAGTAAGCAGCATCAATGCAGGAGTATTGCTTTATTATTTGATCAACAAGGTTTTTCACCTCTTGCTCAGAGTTAATATTACATGGAAGAACATGACAGCTCCCGCCTATTTTATCGATCTCCATTTTTAACTTGGTCAATGCTTCTTTTGAGCGAGAGGAGAGTATAATATTTGCTCCCTGCTTAGCAAGCTTTAATGCTAAAGCTTTGCCTAAACCGCTTGATGCGCCGACAATTAGAATATTTTTTCGATTCATTAATAGCTCCCACCTTATATCGTTGTTATTGGCCTGAATCCTTGCGCAATATGCCGTCAAGCAAAATGCTGTTAATTAACTGCAATGACTCGGAATATGAAAGTCCATGTTTAGCTATAAAGCTTTCCTTCGTAAAAAATTCGATCGTTATAAGATAATGCTCCACTAGAATCTTCGGAGAAATGTCGATAATTATCCCCTGTGTTTGTGCTGTACGAAATAGTTCCTCATAGCGAGCAATTTTCTGTGAGCGAAGTTCCATCACTTTTTGCCACAGCTCTGGGAAAGAGCGTTGAAGATCAATAACTTGCTCAGAAGTAAAAAACTGCAGATGCTTCGCTACAATTGCTGGCAGCATTTTAAGCTTCTCTAGGATAGATAAAGTAGAAGATGTCATAACTGGCATAATTTCTTTATCGATCTGCTCGAATACATCATCAATACATGCAGAAATGATTTCTTCTTTGCCTGTAAAATATTTATACAGCGTCTTTTTGCTGATTGACAGCTCGGAAGCGACTTGATCAAGCAACACTTTGCTAAATCCTTGTACGGTTCCTAATTGAAAATACATTTGTTTAATTTTGGACTTTAAATCGGTTGCCTCAAAGCCAGGCTCTATCAATTACGTTCACTCCTTATTAATTTTGAAACAAGGAAACTCAAAATTTATTTTCAGTTTCCGTAATCAATATAGCAGTATATACCATGAAATGTCAACAATAGAAATGCAAGAAAAAGAAATAAATAATAAGGGAGGGGATAAATGCTGAAAAAATGAAGAGAGCAAGTGAAGAGGAGAGGGAAAAAAGATAATAAAAAATTTCCAACGATATAGTGCAAATAATGCTTGATAATAATTATCGTTATTGCTACAATAATAAAAGAAAAAGGAATACACGGGGTATTCCTTCATCCTTGGAACATTATTTAGATTCAAAAGTTTTGCAGTCTGTTTCTGCGGAAGTTTTTGCCTCTTTCTTAGATACAATGTAAATTCTTTCCGCACCACATTTATTGCCGTTGTCCCAGTAACGGCATGTGTTAACTTCGCAAAGTACATCTTTTGCCATGTTAAACACCTCCTTAATATGAAGTTGGTGGGCAAACAAATAGCATATAACTTTATTCAAGTTGCAGCTTGAATAGAGCGCTTGTCCTTACTTTGGTAAAAGTAAGGCTATTTGTGCTTATTTATATGATACACCTTGATCCATAAATTGTGCAAGTACAGAAGAGATTCAAAGATTGTTTTTTCAGAAAATTCAATTATTTTATAAGGTTATATTTTTAAAAATCATTATTATTAGGCATAAAATAAGCTCGATCTCCACACAACTAAAGGTAACTAACGGTTGTTATGGAAGGAGATTGAGCGATGACCAGCTTACTATTTAAGTTAATAACATTTCCATTAGGAATGGTGCTTGCTGCTTGGCTATTGCCTAATGTCAGCTTTGAACACTACTATGAACCGATACTAGTTGGTTTATTAGCCGCAGTTGTTGGAGTATTGGTCGAGTACGTCATTTTGCGCCGTGGCACGTTATGGATTAGCACCTTTTCTGATGTCATTATCAATTGGGTGTTTCTCTATGGCGTTGCCAATATGTTTGATGGTGCATATGTTACCGTCTGGGGAGCATTATTTACAAGCATCTTAATTGGTGTCGTCGATTATTTTATTCACTACTATTTAATTAAAAAGAATTTAGTAAAAAAGCATGCCTAGGGGGGAGGAACTGACCCCCGTTTTTGAGACAGGGATCAAAACACCTTCTAAGAAGCCAGTTCTCGATACTCGATCGGGGACTGGTTTCTTAGTTTCGCTTGAATGCGAAACTTGTTATAATAATCAATGTAATCTCTGACTGTCTGCTCTACGATGGCGGTCGTAGTACAGGTTAAATGGTCAAGATAGAATGTTTCACACTTTAGGGTTGCGTGAAACGATTCGATGGGGGCATTATCAGCGGGTGTACCTTTACGGGACATACTCATGATCATGCCTCTTCGTTTAACAGCCTCCTGATATGCTGCAGACGTATAGACAGATCCTTGATCGCTGTGTAATAGGCAGCCAGGCGGAAGAGCTGGTAGTTGTTCTAACGTATCTAGCACGCAGTGTACATCTTGTCGATGACTAAGCGTGTAGGCTAGAATCTCCCCGTTATACAAATCCTGAATACTGGAAAGATACAACATTTGACCACCAAAGGGCAAGTAAGTAATGTCCGTTACAAGTTTTTGCAAAGGAGATTTCGCCTTGAAATCTCGTTTTAATATATGCTCTGCCACTTGAGCTGGTTGTCCTATACGGTGACGTTTCTTTGGCTTTACACGACATTGTAAGCCATACTGTTGCATGATCCGCTGTACCACTTTATGGTTCACACGTTTGGTGCGATTGACGAGTGCTGTGATCTTTCGATAACCTAATCTAAATTTATGAGAGATGCAATACTCACGAATGAGTGCAACAAGTTCATCGTCTTTTTTACAGATGGGACGCTTTTTCCATCGATAATAGGTTGCTCTCGATATGTTTAAGGTTTCACAAACCAGCCTAACCGATAACTCAGGATGTTCGTTGATAAATGAGATAGCTACTTCTTTGTCCACCTCCTTTCCCACGCCTTGAACTTTTTTAGCACCTCTAGTTGTTGTTGAAGAAATCTAATTTCGGCTTGTAATTTTTCTACTTCAGAAGCATATTCCGCTCCTTTTCCATACGAATATTGTTTACCAACAGGCTGTTCCAAGCGATGTAATTCACCGTTACGATACCACTTCATCCATGTCTCAACTTGTGAGTCGTTGCGTATATTCAATTCATCTAGTACCACTTTCATAGGTATTCCTTGTAATCTCATTTCAATAGCTTTCATCTTAATTTCGATTGGATAACTCACTCTAGTTCTCAAAACAAAAACACCTCCAAGTTGTATTCATATCTTACGACATGATTTACATTTCTTAAAGGTGTTTTGATTTTGTCTCACTTTATGGGGTCAGTTCCGGGATTCACTGCCCCAAGCATGCTTTTTTAGGTTATATCATAAAGTACACGGACTTGTATATCTTGCCGATAGTTGCCAAAGTGTTTTCCAAATAAGGTTAATCCGCCCTTATGAGCTGAATGTGGCGGAACAGCAATTTTTAGAACAAGCTCACTTTTATAGTCTAGTCCGATTGTTTGCAAAGAAACATCTGAAATAAGCTGCCCATCAATATAGCTTCCCTGCTCATTTACCCGCAGCAATTTAATCATCCCGTACTGATTAAGAAAAGGCGGCCACCAGTCAGGATTCATGCTGCCGCGCACATCCCCAAAATCTCCAGGGCTTGTCCAACAGCCGAGCTCAACATCATTTAAATAAAAGTAAATATCAGAAGGATAGTTATTGCTATAGCCTGGCGCTTCCGAGCTTAGCTCCAGCGAAATTTGAATTTCTTTAAACTGTTGATTCACTTTTAAATAGTTTGGAATGCGGTATTCTATAAATCCCTCCGCTAGCCAAATAATGCTTGCCTGGAATCGTTCAGGTGCAGCAAAGTATCGTGGATCGTCGAATTCTCCAATAATACTGTCCTTTGTTGCTAAGCCGCAGGTCGGAATAGCAGAGTAATTGCTATAATGCCCTATTTGTACTTCAAGTTCATAAAGATTGGCTTGCTCATTTCCGTTAAGCTCAATTAGCAGCTTATCCTCGTTTAAGTAGCATATCTTTTGAATGCCATGCTTGCCGACGGTTGTATTGATGCCGATAAGTCCACTTTCCTCTAGCTTTTTAATATGCATCGTGATCGCAGCATTGCTTAATTGCAGTTGATTAGCGAGATCATTTAGATTCATTGCTGGATTAGACATTAACAGCTCAATAATTTGAATACGCACCTCTGAACTTAATGCTTTAAATAACGGCAATCCGCTTTTTAGATCTTTGATATGGATCATAAAGCAACCCCTTAGCGTTCTTTTATTTTAATAATATATGAAACAAAAGGAAAAATAAAGCTGTAATATTGAACTATTGTGATTTTATTTAATGTTTTTATTAATTGATTTATATTTATATATTTACAATGTGGGGCAGATGTGCTATTTTAAATTTGTAAACGAAAACATTAATGAATAACCAAAATGTGAACATATGAGAGGAGATGGGCTTAATGTCATCATCTGAATTAAAAGCTAAAATGATCGTTGATAAAGCCTTCAAAATCGATGAGGTAGATCCAAGAATTTATGGTTCCTTTATAGAGCATCTTGGACGTGCAGTTTATGGCGGAATTTATGATCCTGAGCATCCAACTGCTGATGCTGACGGTTTTCGTGGCGATGTAAAGGAGCTTATTAAAGAGCTGCAAGTACCGATTATCCGCTATCCTGGCGGTAACTTTGTATCTAGCTATAATTGGGAGGATGGCGTTGGCCCAGTTGAAGAAAGACCTAGACGTTTGGAGCTAGCATGGCGTGTAATTGAACCAAACTATGTTGGAACGAATGAATTTGCTAAATGGGCAAAAGGGATTGGTTCCGAAGTAATGATGGCAGTAAACCTCGGAACAAGAGGTGTTGAAGCTGCATGCAATTTGCTTGAATACTGTAATCATCCAGGCGGTACATATTGGAGCGACTTACGGATTAAGCATGGTTATAAAGAGCCGCATAAAATCAAAACATGGTGCTTAGGTAATGAAATGGACGGTCCTTGGCAAGTTGGACAAAAAACAGCAGAAGAGTATGGTCGTTTAGCTTACGAAACAGCTAAGGCGATGCGTCTTATCGATCCTGATATTCAGCTTGTATCCTGTGGCAGCTCTAATACAGGCATGCCAACTTTCCCGCAATGGGAGGCAACGACATTAGAGCATACGTATGAAGTTAGTGATTTTGTATCGCTTCATCAATATTATGGTAACCGCGATAATGATTCAGCGAACTTCTTAGCAAGAACGATGGATATGGATCATTTTATTCATACAGTAGCTTCAACTTGCGATTATATTAAAGCGAAAAAACGCAGTAAGAAAAAAATGTACTTAAGCTTTGATGAATGGAATGTTTGGTATCATTCCAACGAGCAAGATCGTAAAATCGAGCCTTGGAGTATTGCTCCTCATCAGCTTGAAGATATTTATAATTTCGAGGATGCGTTGCTTGTAGGCGGCATGCTTATTACGTTGCTGCGTCATGCAGATCGCGTGAAAATGGCTTGCCTAGCACAGCTTGTTAATGTTATTGCGCCAATTATGACTGAAGAAGGCGGTAAGGCTTGGAAGCAAACAATCTTCTATCCGTACCTGCATGCATCAATTTATGGCAGAGGCGTTTCCTTGTTGCCGATAGTTGATTCTCCAAAATATGATGCACAAGATTATACGGATGTTCCATATTTGGATAGCGCAGTCGTATACAATGAGGAGAAAGAAGAAGTAACGATTTTTGCTCTAAACCGTCATTTAACTGAAAATATGCTGTTAACATGTGATGTTCGCAGCTTCGAGGGCTACGGTATTGTAGAGCATATCGTGTTAGCGCATGATGATCTAAAAGCATCAAACTCTGCGCAAGAGGAAAAGGTTAGACCTCATTCTAACGGTGCATCTGAGCTTAAAGACGGCATTGTTAGTGCGAATTTAAGCAAAGCTTCTTGGAATGTAATTCGTTTGAAAAAGATTTCATAATCATTCAATCAATTAGGGGTGTTAGAGCATCATTACTGATGCTGCTAACACCCCTTTAATTATGGTATGGTTTTCTCTAAGCAGATTAACGGAAGCTGCAATCAGATAAGCCGATTAGCGATTCATCCATCCGCCGTCAACGCATAAAATATGTCCGTTTACATAGTCAGAAGCGCTTGATGAAAGGAAAATCGCTGCTCCTTTAAGATCATCATTTGATCCCCAGCGGCCTGCTGGAATTCGCTCTAAAATTTGCTTATTACGCACTTCATCAGCACGTAATGCCGCAGTATTGTCTGTAGCCATATAGCCGGGAGCAATTCCATTGACTTGAACGTTTTTTGCTGCCCACTCATTTGCTAATGCCTTAGTTAAGCCAGCAACTGCATGTTTACTTGCTGTATAAGCAGGAACATTAATGCCGCCCTGGAAAGAAAGCATTGAAGCAATATTAATAATTTTACCGCTGCCTTGAGCGATCATTTCACGACCAGCAAGCTGACTAAGTGTAAAGACAGCATCTAAATTAATGTTTAGCACCGCTTGCCAATCTTCAAAGGAATACTCTGCAGCAGGTGTGCGGCGAATAATACCGGCGTTATTTACAAGAATATCAATCCGTCCAAAAGCTTGCTTTGTTTGCTCGATAATGCCAGGGAGCTGAGCTTGATCGCCTACATCAGCTTTAATAATGATTGCTTTTTTACCAAGCGTCTCGATGACTTTCTTTGTTTCCTCGGCTGGTGTTGTATTTGTGACAAGCGCAACGTTAGCACCAGCTTCTGCTAAACCAATTGCGATAGCTTGACCAAGACCACGCGCCGCTCCCGTTACAACCGCAATTTTTCCATCTAAATTAAACAGATTCATGTTAATCCTTCCTTACTCTGTAGTTTTAGAGGAAATGATTAGTGTTGCACCTGCCTGCTTCATTTCTTGTATTCTTTCTTCGGAAATTCCCTTATCTGTAATAAAGCAGTTAATTTGCTCTAATTGAGCAAAGGTATGCAGCGCGCCGCGACCAAATTTGCTATGATCGGCGACACAAATCACTTCCTTGGAAGCCTGAATTAGCGTTTTTTTAATCGCAAGCTGCTCGTAGGAAAAAATAGACAGTCCAAAGTTAGGATGGACACCTGAAGTTGAAAGAAACAGCTTATATATGTTCAGTTCATTTACCCACTCGATCGGACTAGAAGGAATTAGTAAGTTATGTCTGCTGTAGCCGCCAGGCACAACAAGTTTAATTTGATCCTTCGTCATCACTTCGCGAATAATGAGCAAGTCGTTTGTAATTATCGTAAGCGGAATATTGCTTAATTGCTTCGCAATTTCGAGAGTCGTACTGCCGCTGTCTAGAGCAATAATGTCATGAGCCTCGACAATATGCTTTACTGCGAAGCTGGCAATACACTGCTTTTCATTTTGGTTAACAGTGTTAGGCAGCTTTAAGGCAAAGTCGGGCTGTTCAGATGACTCAACGAATACGGCACCTCCATGAATCCTTTTTAGCCATTGTTGCTTTTCCAGCTTAATAAGATCCTCACGAATCGTTTTTTCCGTAACGTTGAACTGCTGACTTAGCTCGGAAACCTTTACAAAGCCATTGTTTTGTAATTGCTCCAATATTAATTTATGCCTTGTTGCTGCTAACACACTTTAACCTCCCAAAATCATTGTAAGCACCGCTTTAGATATTTAGCCTAATGTGCTGTCCCACTGCTTTCGATTAACGAAGCTCATTCATTGGAACGACGTCCATGTCTTTAAATGTATAGTTTTCTCCAGCCATTGCCCAGATGAAGGAGTAGTTACTTGTACCAGCACCTGAGTGAATCGACCAGTTTGGAGAAATAACGGCTTGTTCGTTAGAAATAACGAGGTGACGAGTTTCATTAGGCTCGCCCATAAAATGGAATACGCGAGCATCGTCCTTCAAATCAAAGTATAGATAAGCCTCCATACGACGGTCATGGATATGTGCAGGCATTGTATTCCAAATGCTTCCCTCTTTCAATATAGTAACTCCAAGCATTAGCTGACAACTTTGCACTGCACCTTCATGAATATATTGATAAATAGTACGTTCGTTACATGCTTCTTTCGAGCCAAGATGATTAGGCGTTGCTTTAGCCAGCTCGATTTTTGTAGTAGGGAATACAGCATGGGCCAGTGCCGAAGTGAAATAAACCTTAGCAGGATTAGCTGCATCCTTACTGGAGATAACTACCTTTTTCGTACCTTTTCCAACATAAAGTGCATCAAGCTTTAATAGTTCAAAGCTTTCACCATCAGCTTCAATAATAGCAGGACCGCCGATATTTATAAAGCCAACTTCTCTACGCTCTAAGAAATATTCGGTTTTAAGTGTTGCTGCTGCTTCAAGCTCTAGCTTCTCATTAATAGGATGAGCACCGCCAATAACTAAACGATCATGATGGCTGTATACCATGTTAATTTTGTCTGCTTCAAATAAATTTTCAATTAAAAAGCGTTCGCGAAGTTCTGTAGTATTCAAACGTTGTACATCAATTGGATTTGTAGCGTGTCTAATTTCCATAAATCACACCTCACAAAATGTTCATTTTTGTACGTTTACACGTTCATTATAGTTTGTTTGGTTTCTTTTGTAAACAATAAAACGGTTACAATTCTTTTGGAATACGTTTGTTAATATTTTTTCAGAATGGATAATCTAAGTAGAAAAAGTAATTGAGCAGATCGGGTTGCGAAACAATCATTTCTTTTCTAAGAAACTTCTGTTATTCTTATCAATGGTCGTTTGCTTGTTTAGAATTTGGGAAAGATGCTAGGAGATGAGACCCGCGGTTCGTGACCATCCCGCGTAACCAAAACTAAGGAGGAATATGATGTTTAATTTAGGCTGGGGAATTTTATTTATTGCAGTCAACTTTGCCTTATTTTTAGCATGTTATCGTTTTTTTGGACGAGTTGGCCTATATGCGTGGATCGGGTTTGCTACGGTAATAGCGAACATTCAAGTAACAAAAACAATCGAGCTGTCGCTGTTATCTTTTGGCATCATTATGACGCTTGGTAATACGATGTATACAACGATTTCCATGAGCACTGACATGCTTAATGAAAAATATGGTCCGCAAGTAGCGCGCAAAGCAGTTTGGTTTGGTTTTTTTACGTTAATTGCTTCAACGGTTATTATGCAAATGGTATTGAAATTTGAGCCGCAAGAAACAGATTTTGCCCAAGAACATTTGCAAGCGATTTTTGGACTTATGCCGCGTCTTGCAGCGGGAAGTCTGCTTGCTTATTTAATCAGTCAATTTTTAGATGTTCGAGTTTATGGTTACTTGCGTCGCAAGTTTGGTGCAAAAAATCAATTTTGGATTCGCACGAATGTAAGTACAGGCATAAGCCAGTTAGTCGATTCCATAGTTTTCTGTACGGTAGCGTTCGCTGGAACAGGCCTGTATACGATGAATGAATTTCTTCAAATCGTCTTTACAACATATATTTTTAAATTCATTATCTCTGTCATTTCAACACCAGTTCTATACTGGGCACGTAGCTTTAACATAAAGGAAGAGTTTTAATCGTTATAACGGTCAGTCTTTAGAGGACTGACCGTTTTTAATTTTTTCAGTTTCGATATGGCGGGCTAAGGTGCATTTAAAATGTTCTATGGTTCATTTGCTTTCCAAGATTCGTTAGCCTTTACTTGCTTATAATATTGGGCAGGTGATAGCCCAGTAAACTGTTTAAACATTTTGCTAAAATAATAAGGATCATTCAAGCCAACTAAATAACTAATTTCATTAAAATTCATATGCGTTGCTCTGATTAGTTCTTGGGCATGTCCGATTCTCACTTTATTTACATATCTAGTAATTGTATAGCCTGTCAGCTCTTTAAAGATTCGATTTAAGTAGTCATAGTTAGAATCAAATTCCTTTGTAATAATCGAGCTGTTTATATTTTCTGAATAATGATGATGAATATACTCTAATAATGCCTGAACTTTAATAACAACCTTTGACCTTTTATTACTGCTTTGCTGTAACGTTTGCACAAAAAAGAGACGAGACAATTCAATTAACATTTCTAATAAATGAATTGGAGCAATACAAGAAGCGAAATGTTGTTTTCTTAAATAAAGATTACAAAGTTCATTAGAGGTATGTAATAGATGACTAATAGTGCTTTTGTCGGACGCAGTATAATATTTTGGAATGTAACAGTGTCTTTGGTGTTCGTTCTCTAACTGTTCAAATAGCATACTTCTAGCTAAGGCAATAGTATCGTTTATTGCTACTTTATTCATTGCAGGATGTTTAAAGTGAAAGTAATAGTAATCACAGGTCGATTTTTTTGTTCCTTCCAAATCTAATCCAGGTTCCAGTAACAGGACATCTCCTCGTTTTAAATGATAATTCACCTTATTCTCGCGTAAATGCAACTCACCATTTTTAATAATATAAAGCACAAATTCATCTGTATTGCGGTAAAAATGAATCCACGGTGTTTTATAAGAAATATAGCCTATTAGAGTTACTGATGGCACTTGTTCGACATCTATTTTTAACATAGTCATCACCTCAATCGTTGTGAAAAGTCGGTTTTATACAAGAACTGTCATTATTATGCATGTTGTCTTTGGGCAAAGCAACCTATAATTTGAGTGAAATGAATTCATGTCCAAGGAGGCAAATTGGTGAAAAAGCTGAAGATAGGCTTAATTGGTATTGGCGATATAGCAAACTTTTATATTTCTAGCTTAAACAATCATAGAGAGGCTGAGTTATGGGCAATTTGCGACAGTAATCATGAGCGATTACAACAGCGAGGGCAGCAACTTAATATTCCCGAAGCTAGACGTTATCTTAATTACAGTGAAATATTGCAAAATCAAGAGCTAGATGCAGTAATGATTGGTACTCCAAACGTTAATCATATAGCAATTGCTAGGGAAGCGTTGAAGTACCGCAAGCCATTTGCTTTAGAAAAGCCGATAGCGCTGTCTGCGGAGGAAGCAGTTGGGATATGTGAAGAGCTGAAAACTTCACCGCTTCCTCATATGGTTTGTTTCTCCTATCGCTATAAAGCAGCAACACGGTATGCAAGAGATTTAATCCAGCAAGGCAAGCTGGGCAAAATATATCATGTGTACAGTCAATATTTGCAGAGTTGGGCAAATAATGAGCAGGTTCCTTTATTTTGGCGTTTCAATAAATCGTTGTCTGGTTCAGGCGCTCTTGGGGATTTAGGATCACATATTTTAGATTTGCATCGTTTTTTAGTAGGAGATACACATCGTGTTGTTGCACATGCAGATACAATTATTCAACAAAGAAAGCTGCTAGTAGGGGATGGTTATGGTGCGGTTGATGTGGATGATTATTGTCATGTGCTAGCAAAAATGGATAACGGAGTTTCAGCTTCAATGCAAATTTCTCGCTTTGCAAACGGACGCGGTAATTATCAGCGTATTGAAATATATGGCTCAAAAGGCTCTCTCGTTTACCATTTAGAAGAACAAGATTCACTCGAAGTTTGCTTTATTGAAGATGGAGATACACAGTTTAGAAAAATTGAAATTCCAGAGCAATATAAAGTAGATCAAGTCCAGTCGTTTATTAATATTGTGAATGGAAAAAGTGACGGTTTGGATGCGACGGTTGAAGATGGTTTTATTAACCAAAAAACATTGGATGCAATTGTGAAATCGTTTGAACAGGAATGCTGGATTACTGTATAAAATTCGGAGGTAATATGATGAAAACAATTAATGTTACGATATGGAATGAATACCGTCATGAACGAAACAATGAACAGGTGGCAAGCATTTATCCAAAAGGGATTCATCATACGATTGCTAGCCATCTCCAAAAACAGGAAGGAATGGCTGTGAAAACTGCGACATTAGACGAGCCAGATCATGGATTGACTGATGAGGTGCTTATGCAAACTGATGTCTTGATTTGGTGGGGACATCTTGCTCATCATGAAGTAAGAGATGATATTGTAGAAAAAGTTCAAAATCGCGTACTGGATGGTATGGGATTAATCGTGCTCCATTCTGGTCATGGATCGAAAATTTTTGAGCGTCTGTTAGGGACGAAAACTGGAACATTGAAGTGGAGAGAAGTAGGTGAGAAGGAGCGGATATGGGTAATTGAACCTGGTCATCCGATTGCTGAAGGCCTAAACGATTACTTTGAAATTCCAAAAGAAGAAATGTACGGGGAGCGCTTCGAAATTCCTGCTCCTGACGAGCTAATCTTTATTTCTTGGTTTGAAGGAGGGGAAGTGTTCCGCAGTGGATGCTGCTATCGGCGTGGCAGAGGGAAAATATTCTATTTCCGTCCTGGACATGAAACTTTTCCAGTTTATCATCAGCCAGAGGTGCTAAAAGTTATAAGCAATGCCGTACGCTGGGCCGTCCCAACAGTTGGCGCATCAAGTGTAGCGGGACGAATAGATGTTCCATTAGAACCAATTGGCAAATAGAGTTAATGTGGGAATGACGCCGTTCTTATATGAACGGCTTCTAGATCCTTTTATTTGGTTGAGAAAAGGTGTCTTATATTACGTTATTGCCGATTATATTACGTTTCCTGGTTAATAGATGTTAACCATACTATAAATATGATTTTATTTGTAGGAGTGATAATATGAAAAAGGCATTTTGGAAGGAAGCTGTAGTTTATCAAATATATCCTCGAAGCTTTATGGATTCTAATGGGGATGGAATCGGTGACTTGCAAGGCATTATCTCGAAGCTCGATTATTTGAAGCAATTAGGAGTCGATGTTATATGGCTTAGTCCTGTTTATAAATCACCTAATGATGATAACGGCTATGATATTAGTGATTATCGAGATATTATGGACGAGTTTGGCACGATGGAAGATTGGGAGCAACTTTTAGCAGCTATCCATGAACGTGGTATGAAGCTGTTGATGGACCTTGTTGTTAATCATTGCTCAGATGAACATAAATGGTTCGTTGAAGCACGCTCATCAAAATCAAATCAATATCGTGATTTCTTTATTTGGCGACCTGGCAGTGCAGACAGAAAAGAGCCGAATAACTGGGTTTCGTTTTTCGGAGGATCAGCATGGCAATTCGATGAGCAAACAGGTGAATACTATCTTCATTTATTCTCGAAAAAGCAGCCTGACTTGAATTGGGAAAACCCAGTTTTGCGTAATGAAGTATATGACATGATGAATTTTTGGCTTGAAAAAGGTGTAGATGGTTTCCGCATGGATGTAATTAACTGTATATCCAAGCATCCTGAACTGCCAAGTGTAGGTAACGAGCGTTATGCATGGGGAGGAGAGTATTTTTTAAATGGTCCTCGTATTCATGAATATTTGCAAGAAATGAACGAGAAGGTTCTAGCAAACAGAGAAATTATGACCGTTGGCGAAATGCCAGGTGTAACGGTAGAGCAAGCTATGCTTTATACGGATGAGCGTAGAAATGAGTTGAATATGGTTTTTCAATTTGAGCATATGGATGTAGATTCCGGCTCAGGAGGTAAATGGGATATTAAGCCATGGACGCTAAAAGATTTACGTAATGTTTTGCATAAATGGCAGGTTGGACTTAGCGAAGTTGGCTGGAACAGTTTGTATCTAAACAATCACGATCAGCCACGCATGGTATCACGTTTTGGGGATGATGGGCAATACCGTCTGGAATCAGCAAAAATGTTAGCGACGTTACTGCATACGCTAAAGGGTACACCATTCATTTATCAGGGCGAAGAATTAGGTATGACTAATGTACGCTTTGAATCGATAAATGATTATCGTGATATTGAAACATTAAATATGTACCGTGAATATTACTTAGAGCAAGGAAAGTCAGAGGATGAAGTAATGGCAGCGATATATGCCAAAGGTAGAGACAATGCTCGTACTCCAATGCAATGGAGTACTGCTCCAAATGCAGGCTTTACGACCGGTACACCGTGGATTGGAATTAATCCAAATTATGCTGAGATTAATGCCGAACAAGCAGTCGCTGATCCGAACTCTATCTTTAATTATTATCGCAAACTAATCTCCTTGCGTAAAAAACATGACATTATAGTTTATGGCAGCTATAAACTGCTGTTAGAAGATCATGACAGCCTATATTGCTATATACGTGAGCTAAATAATGAGAAGTGGATTATTATACTTAATTTCTTTGCCAACATAGAGTTATTTACGATGCCTAGCGAGATTGCAGAGCGGTCAGGAACATTAATGATTAGCAATTATAACGATGCAGAAGAATATACCGATTTAAGCAGTTTAAAGTTACGTCCATATGAAGCAAGAGTATATCGTTTACAATAAGTAGATTTAGTCAATACGATGGGGGAATATATTCACCTCATCGTATTTTTTTGCTCTATTATGCTGCACCTTGATAACTAAAGAGATGAATATTAGACACCAACAGCGTATTGCAAGCGGTTACCATTACGTGCTGATACAGGCATAATTAAACTGAAATTACTCAAAGGGGGAACTGAAGCAAATGACAGGTTTCAAAAAGAAATGTATTGCAGTACTAGCTTTAACCTTGACTGTTATGATGACTGCATGCAGTAGTAATGGTGGCAGCAATACGGTTAGTAATGGAGGAAAAAGTGCTAACCAGAGTAACGCAGGAGCTAATTCAGAAAAAGTTACAATTGAATATTGGCATACGTACAGCGATGCAGAAGAAGTTGTTCTAATAGAAAAAATTAAACCGTTGTTTGAAGCAGAGTATCCTAACATTGAACTTAAGCTTACACGGATGCCATATGAAGGTTTAAAGCAGCAAGTTATTGCTGGGGTAGCTGGAGAAGCAGCGCCAGACTTAATGCGAATGGATATTATTTGGGTTCCTGAGTTTGCAGCGCAAAATGCTTTGATGGATGTAAGTGAGCTAGAAGGATTTGAACAATTAAAATCTGACGTGTTTGAAGCTTCGTTAGCTACGAATTACTACAATGAGAAGTATTATGGGGTACCAGTTAATACGAATACAAAAGTTGCCATCTATAATAAGTCGACATTGGCAGAGGCTGGTTTGACAGAAGCTCCAAAAACGATGGATGAGCTTGTGGCTGCAGCGAGAGTACTAAAAGAAAAAGGCAAATACGGTATAGGAGTATCTGGTATTCATGCATGGGGGCTAGGTCCTTGGTTCTGGAGTTTGGGCGGTTCAATTACAAATGAAGACTATACAGAGGTCGATGGTTATTTGAATAGTGATGCAAGTGTAGAAGCACTTGAAACGATCGTTGAATGGAATAATGAAGGATTAGTACTGCCTGTAATGCTTGGAGGCGAACCTGGTACATGGGATGGCATCATCAGCGGTGAATATTTAATGTCTGATGATGGTCCTTGGTTCTACAGTACAAAAATTGCTGAGAAGGAAGCAACTGGGTTTGATCCGCTAGAGGAAACAGTCAGAGCATTAATGCCAGCAGGCGATGGAGGAAGCCGTTCAATTATTGGTGGAGAAAATCTTGTGATCTTCGCTAATTCTAAACATCCTGAAGAAGCATGGACTTTTGCAAAATGGATGCTAACAGAAGAACCGCAAAAGCTTATGGCTGAAATAGGCTTGATTCCTGCCAATAAAGCGGCAGCAGAAGCGATGAAAGAAATGGATATTCCATTTGTTGATACATTTGTAGCGCAACTTGAAACAGCATTGCCACGTACACCAATTCCGCAATGGGGAGAAGTAGAGTCTATTTTTAATCTAGCATTCGAAAAAGCAATTCGTGGTGAGCAAAGTGCTAAAGAAGCATTAGACGAAGCAGTTAGTCAAATTAGCACAATTTTGAAATAGGCTGCCACGGTATTGAAAATGGGCGTTTGATGAGACATTTGCTCTAAGAAAGCGCCCATTTTTCTCGACCTTTCATTTGAAAATTAATTAACACCGACAGATTATTCATGAATGGAGGACTAGACGAATGTCCAATTCCTTATTAACTTCAGAATTAAAATCGGTTAGACCTTCTAATAAAAATCGATTTAAAACTGGACTTAAGCAGTGGATGGCAGTATTTCCATATGTAATTATCGGATTTATTGGTGTTGCAGTATTTGTTATATATCCGATGATCCGCAATATTATGATTAGTTTCCAAGATTTCAGTATTATGCCCAATGCAGAAAACCCGTGGGTAGGTTTTGATAATTATGCGAAAGCATTTCAAGATCCTAATGATCGCTTTTTAATAGCATTGCGCAATACTTTTTTAAACGTAATTGCGACTGTGCCAGTAAACTGGTTTTTTGCAGTTTTTTTTGCTGTGCTTATTAATGCTAAGTTTGTTAAGTTTAAAATTGCTTTTCGTACGATATATTATTTGCCTATTGTAACATCATGGATTATTATCGCACTTTTGTTCAAATATTTATTTGCGGACGGAGACGGAGGATTAATTAACTTTATTCTTCATAAGCAACTCGGTATTTTGCCTGAGGCGATTTCATGGCGAAGCAACTATTGGTCGGCAATGGTGATGATTTGGCTTTTTCATATTTGGAAAACAGTTGGCTGGGGCGTTGTTATATATCTTGCAGCACTGCAAGGAATACCAAAAGATTTATACGAAGCCGCAGATATTGATGGAGCTAATGAGTATCAAAAATTTTGGAGAATTACGATTCCGTTACTAGGTCCAACTACATTATTTGTTTTAATTAATCTAATAAATGGTGCTTTTGGATTCTTCCCGCAAGTCTATTTCATTACTCAAGGCGGACCGATGAACCAAACCCATGTTATTCCTAGTTTAATTTACATTGAGGCATTCCAAAATCTTAAGTTTGGACCAGCATCAGCGATGGGTGTCATGATGGGAATACTTGTCTTTATATTAACATATACACAAATGAAAAAAATTGGCAGACAGCGAATGTTTTAAGGAGGGGAAATAATGAAAACGCCATTGCTTCAAAAAGTTGTCGTATATGCCATTATTATAGCGGGCGCTCTTTTGTTTGTTTTCCCGTTTATTTACATGATTTTAACATCTTTTTTTCTAGGTACAAATACATTGCCAAAACCTGAGCAAGTATTATCAGTAAAAGTTAATTTTTCAAACTACATCACTGTATGGAACAAAAATAACTTTGTGAACTATTTTATGAACAGCGTCATCGTGACTACTGTTGCGATGATCGGTTCGCTCTTTTTCGGTGCGCTTACTGCTTATGGTTTTGCTAGATTTACGTTTCCGGGAAAAGAGCTTGTGTTTCGAATTTTCTTATTAACCTTGTTTATCCCTGGAGTTATTAATATAATTCCTCAGTTTATTGTGATTAAAGATATGGGGTTAGTTAACACATACAGCGGATTATGGCTTATATATATTGCTGGCGGAGTTATTGGAAATGTCTTTTTCTTAAGAGGGTTTTTCGAGAGTATTCCAAAGGAACTTGAGGAATCTGTACTGATAGATGGCGGAGGAAATTGGCGAATTTTTTGGAATATATATTTACCACAGTCACTGCCTGCGCTAGGAACGTTAGCAATTTTAATCTTTCAAGGTACATGGGAAGAATATTTCCTTGCTTTAACCATTATTAAAAGTGAGGCTATGCGTACATTACCGATTGCGATTCTTATGTTTAACGACAAATATTCTACAAATTATGGTCAAGTGTTTGCTGCTTCAGTCATTGCCTTACTGCCGGTTATTTTGCTGTATATCACATTCCAGAAAAAATTTGTTCAATCTGGTTACAATGAAGGCGGCATTAAGGGGTAAGATTTTCTTTATAGATCATGCAGTGAAAAGGAGATTATGATGAATCTGCGACATAAGAAAACGATATTTACAGGTACAAGTGCATTGCTATTAACAGGTTTATTAACAAGTTGTACAAGTAAGCCTCAACCGATTGATTTAACGACTATAGCCAATTCGGATGTGTTACAGTTCGTTACGACAGATAAAAGCCGTTACAATCCAAAAGAGCAGGTTAAATTTAAATTGCTGCTTAATGAAAGTGATAAAGCAGGAGAAATTATTGTACGTTATAAGCATTTAGATGAAACGGTAGAAGAAGATATATTAGCTTGGGATGGGGAAACGTATGAGGTGACATGGGATTGGTTACCGCCAAGCGAAGATTTTCAGGGCTATTTGGCAGAGATCCTTCTGCGACAAGAAAAACAGCTTGTTGATCAACTGAATATTGCGATCGATGTATCATCCGATTGGGGAAAGTTTCCGCGTTATGGCTATTTAGCTGATTTTATGGAAATGGATGTAACTGAACAACAATCTATTATTGAAAAACTTAATCGTTATCGAATTAATGGAATTCAATTTTATGATTGGCAATGGAAGCATCATCAGCCGTTAAAGATGGATGGAGATCAGCCTGCGGAGAAATGGACTGAAATTGCTAATCGGCTTGTATCATATGACACTGTAAAAAGTTATATTGACTTGGCACATGAGAAAAATATGAACGTAATGAACTATAATCTATTATTTGGCGCGTATGAAGATGCTGAACAAGATGGAGTGAAAAAAGAATGGGGCTTATTTAAAGATCCTCTGCTAAAAAATCAAGATAAGCACCCACTCCCTGATAGCTGGGCAAGTGATATTGTGTTATACAATCCTGCAAATAACGAATGGCAACAGTTTTTATTGAATGAAGAAAAAAAGGTATTTCAATATTTACCTTTTGATGGCTGGCATGTAGATCAATTAGGTGATCGAGGAGTGCTGTACGATGGCAATTCGCAAAAAGTGAATCTTGCTGAAACATATAAACCATTTTTAGAAAGGGCAAAACAAGAGCTTGGGATTGACTTAGTCATGAACGCAGTATCACAGTACGGGCAACCGTATATTGCAAACTCTCCAGTAACATTTTTGTATACTGAGGTTTGGGATGGGCACCCACAATATCGTCATTTAAAGGAGATTGTGGACCAAAATCTAAAACTGAGCAATGGGCAGTTAAATACCGTACTTGCTGCTTATATGAATTATGATCATGCCGATTCTAAAGGAGAGTTCAATACACCAGGTGTATTGCTAACAAATGCAGTTATATTTGCTTCAGGCGGGGCGCACTTAGAGCTTGGGGAAAATATGCTGGCGAAAGAATACTTTCCTAATAAAAACTTAGCGATGACAAAAGAATTGGAGCAAGCACTTATTCATTATTATGATTTCTTAACTGCCTATCAAAATTTGCTTCGCGATAAAACGAGAGATATCGAACTGCAAGTTAGTTCAATAGAAGGAGCAAATTTAACTAAAGTGCCACAGTTAGGTGCGGTTTGGATGTTCTCTAAGCAAAGGGGAAACAGTACGATGCTGCACTTAATCAACTTTACCAATGCGAAAAGCATGAACTGGAATGATGCTGCTGCAACACAGACAGAGCCGCTTGAAATGGAAAATATCACAATTTCTATCGAGACCGAAAAAACTGTAAATAAAGTGTGGATGGCTTCTCCAGACTATTATCAAGCCTCTGCTATAGAACTGCAATTTGAGCAGAAAAATGAGGAACTGATCGTTACAGTTCCAAAGCTTAAGTATTACACGATGCTTGTGCTTGAATATTAGATGAATATTAGAAATGAAAGACGCTTATAGAAGCGTCTTTCTGCCGTTGTGTTTAGTATTTTAAATATATTGTTAATGTTACAATAAGTGATGTAGTTTTAAATAACCTAGTTAAAAAAAGGAGAGCGTTGTTATGTTGGAACGATGGAAAAAGACTAGTCGGGTATCCTTTACTGCAAAGATGATAGGTGCTTTTGTAATTGTTATCCTATTATCAACTTTATTTACCAGTTTCTCTTTTTATATCGTCTCCAACAGAACGGTAAAGCAAAATGTTAGAGAAAGCTCAATTCAAATTGCTAAGCAAGGGGCAGATTCACTTTCCTTTATTTTAAATGCCGGCAGCGATGTGGCTGATATGATTTACATTGATTTGCGTGTTCGCAACGTTCTTGAAGGAGAGCCGGAAAATAAAAATGATCTCGTAAAATGGCGTGAGAATGAAGATTACATGAGCAGCTTTCTAAACAATATTGTGTATTCGAGCTCATTTATTAATATCGTATATGTATTAAAGGACAATAAAACAGGTTGGGGAAGCGGAACATTTTCACGAATAAAGTTAGCGCGTTATTACGTTGAGCAGGAGCCGTGGGGAAAGGAAGCTGCCAAATTAAGAGGCGGACTAGTTTGGGGAGAAATTCAAGCAGATAAGCTCAGCAATGGTGGGGACAATACAGAAATGGTGCTGCCAATTGGCAGGGCAATTCATGATTTTAATAGTAATGAACTGCTTGGGTATATTCTAGTAAATCTGAATGGCAGAAAGATTATTGATAAAATTAATGAGATGAAGCTCGGAGAGACGGGCAAGTTTTTTGTTGTCAATCAAGAAGGAGTTATTATGGTAGCCTCAGATTTTGAGACTATCGGAAAACCAGTTGAAAATCCAAAGTTACTTGCAAATATTGTAGAACAGCCGGATGTTGAATTTGAATTTGAGCAACAGCAAACAGCATATTATGGTGTGAAACAGCAGCTTAGCAACGGTTGGCTCCTTGTAGGGATAGTGCCCGTCTATGAAATAACAGATAAGTTAGCAACGTTACATCGCAATATTCTTTATTCATTTGGGATATTTACGTTGCTCGGCATAGGAATCGGTCTAGTAATTGCAAATCTTGTTACAAAGCCTGTAAAAAAGCTTACTAGAGGAATGAAAAAGGCACAAAAAGGAGATTTGTCAGTGCGAATTGATGTTAATACAAGCGATGAATTCGGGTTAATGAGTCATCAATTCAATAAAATGATCTCGGATATTGATAATTTAATGAACCAGGTGAAAGAAGAGCAAAAACAGAAGCAGGAGGCTGCATTAAGAGCAGCATTGCATCGCATTAATCCGCACTTTCTTTTTAATACGCTAGGAACATTACGCTGGCTTATCAAATATGGACAAGCAGATCGAGCCTATGAAGGAATATCAGCGCTTACTCGTTTATTAGAAGCGAATATGGGAAAAAAAGGTACTTTTGTGACGATTGCTGAAGAAATAGACATTATTGAAAAATATTTAGTTATTTTAGAGCTGCGCTACAATAAGCATTTCAATCTAGTCGTACGTAAAGACCAGCTAGCTGCTGAACAGTTGATTCCAAGAATGTTAATCCAGCCGCTAGTTGAAAATTCGATATTTCATGGAATTGTACCTAAAGGAACTGATGGCACGATTGAAATAGATGTTATTAGTGATGGTAACGCGATTACGATTACTGTAGCAGATGATGGTATTGGAATATTACCTGATCGTATCGAGCTTCTTGACTCACTTGAACAAGAAATTCATGCAGGGCATACAGGCATAGGATTGATGCATGTTTATGATGGGATAAGACTTTACTATGATTTTAGTTCATCATTCACACTTGAACGGCGTCCTCAAGGCGGTACGCTTGCACGAATCGTACTGTATCCAAAAAAAGGGGGAAATAACTGACATGATGTGGCGAGCAATTATCGTCGATGATGAGCCAATCATACGATTTGGGATTAAAGCTTCAATTGATTGGCATCAAGAGGGGATTGAAATTGTGGCAGACTGTGCTAATGGCGCAGAAGCTTGGCAATTGATTCAACAGAATACGATCGATATTTTAATTACGGATATTAAGATGCCGGTAATGGATGGGCTTACCTTATCACGTCTTGCTTTAGATCATAATTCATCCATACAAGTTATCCTTGTAAGTAGTTATAACGATTTTGATTATGTTAGAGAAGGGTTGAAATTAGGAGTTGTTGATTACATTTTAAAGCATACGTTAGAGCCTGAAGAACTATTAACAATTATTCGACACTGCAAAAATCAATTAGAGCAAGAAAAAAGAGGACTAAAACAATTACCTGTTATGGATGAAAATGAATTTTTAGATCAACGTCGTCATTTTGAAAGCAAACTTAAACGGTATATTATTCAAAGTGGGGTAAAATTAGCAGATTCTGACTATCCAGCATGGCTAAAAAGCCGCTACATTGCATTTTGCATTCGTTTAAATGCAGTTTCTGCTATTGAGGAGAAACATGGATACTTGTATAGAGCGATATTGCTAGAACAGTTTGCCGATATTCTCTATCGTGAGGTCCCGCATGGACTTGTTATTCAAACAGCGGAAAATGAGCTGTTCGTTTTAATCCCTTCAACTATGGATCACAAGCTTCCTAATGGAGTGATTGAACGCGTAAAAATGCAATTGTTGGAGGAGGATGGCACATTAAGCGTCATTGTTGGCTATGCTGAAAGTGATGAGGGAATTGATGTCCGTCACATGTTCGAGTACAGCAGGAAAGCATGCAAACGTGGATTTTTTGAAGGAAGCGGGATTTATCGTTATTATGCTGAAACAATTGGTCAGCGGGATGGGGTGAATTTGCCAGAGTTAATTCAATCCGAGACTGCGCACAGTGAAAGTACTATTAACAGTCTAATTGATAAATGGTATTCTGATTGGTCAAATGGTGGATGTGAGCCGCGTGCTCTCAAAGAACAAGCTTGTCGAGTTATTTCAATGAAATTTAAGCATAATCTAGATCCTCACGCTTTAGTTGAGATGTTCGATAGATTGTTTAAGACAGAAACTTTTATTGAGCTATGTGAATCATTGAAGCAAAGTATTGCGGAGTTAAGAAAAACTCACTTGGAAAGCATGGAGATTGGATCTACACATCATCCAATTGAGCAGGCCGTTGATTATATTAATAAAAATTATTTGAATATGATTACCCTTCAGCAAGTTGCTGATGCTGTTCATGTAAGTAAAAATTATTTGTCGCTTTTATTTAAGAAAGTGACAGGACAAAACTTTATAGATTATTTGATTATGCTGCGCATTCAAAAAGCAAAAGAAATGCTAACTGAAACGAACTTAAAAGTTTATGAAGTAGCAGAAAAATCAGGCTTCAACGATGTTAAATATTTCAGCAAATTGTTTAAGAAAATGACTGGCTATAGTCCAATTGATTATCGTGATCATCACATGGATGTTAATGATGATTCCAATGAAATAGGAGGCTAGGTCGAATGCTCAAGTTGGATGATTCATCGATTATGAGATTATGCAGGCTTCTAACATGTTGTCTATTACTCATATGTGCAGGTTGTTCAAGCAGTTCAATTATCGAAGATAAGCGTAATGTTAGAAAAATTGGAGATGAAGAAGAGAAAAAGGTAGTTATATGGCATACGTATAGCGATGAGGAAACGATTATTTTTGAGAAGGAAGTTATTCCTGCATTTGAAGCAGCTTATCCTAATATTAAAATCGAATCAGTTAGACAAAATCATAATCAGGAGTATCACGCAGCATTAATTGCTCGCGCTACCGCAGGCAAGACACCTGATATTATCCGAATGGATTACACATGGATCCCCCTGTTTGTGGAACGAGATTTACTGCAATCGCTTAATCAATTTACTGAGTTTCATAATGTGACGACTGGCTTACAGGAACATATGGTAGAAAGGAATACGTTTCATGGTGAAACTTTTGGACTGCCGCTTAATATAACGACTAAAGCAGCAATATATAACTCGAAATTACTAAAAAAATCTGGTTTAAGTCAACCTCCAGAAACATTTGCTGAATTAGTAGAGCTTGCAAAAAATAATAGTTATATTATTGGAATGAGCGGAACAGAGCTATGGAATAGCTTACCGTATTTTATGGCATTAGGTGGTACAATTACGAATGACTCTTTTACACGCTCAACTGGCTTTTTTGACAGCAGGGAAAGTATCAACGCGATGAAACAACTGTTAGAACTTTATCAGCAAGGAATTATTAATCCATACTTACTAAATGGAAATATTGATTTATGGAAGGAAGTTTACAGCCAAGGGAAAGTGATTATGATTGATGATGGTCCATGGTATTACAGCATTTTGCTTAATTCGTCCAGTGTTGATGTTGATTTACTAAAAAGTACGATTCCAATGCCATTTCCAAGCGAAGCTGGTTCAATTATCGGCGGCGAAAGTCTTGTAATGACTAAACATGCGAGAAATAAGGATGAGGCATGGACATTTATGAGCTGGATGACTTCCTATCAAACTCAGTTAAATCTTTTTAAAGCGGGATTAATTCCTGCAAATGTGTCAGCATTAGAAGCAGGGAAAGCGCAAAATAATGTTACAAATCGTTATTTAAACGCTTACATTGAAGGGGTTAATCGCGCTTTTTACCGTCCTTCAATTTCCCAGTGGACAGAAATTGAAAATATCTACAATGAAACAATTCTAAACATTTTTATAAGCGGACATGAAATTGATCAAACATTAAAACATGCTGCCGAGCGTATAGATATGCTGCTTGAAGAACAAGCTATTTAGCAGGTTAAAATTTTGTATTCTCTCACTAAAACTGATCCTTTGCAATGGCTTTTCGATTTGCTTTTAAAGCAGATGCAACATAATTGGCATCTGCTTTAAACAGCGAAGGAAAGTTCATTCCTCAAGTAAAAGCTTATTTTATTTGCGGATCAAATCGTGCTACAAACCTTTGCGCTGCCGTAGACAGCGGTACATTTCGCAAATTCATAATGCCGACGCGTGATGGCGGAATCGGAACGTCCAATTTAAGCTCAAACAAAGAGCCTTCTTCTAACTCTTTAGAGACAAATTCGCGCGTCACATAAGAGATCCCTGTACCTCGACGCGCCAGCTCAATCAATAAATCAACACTTCCAACCTCAATTACTGGTTTAAGTTCAATATCGTATTTTTGAGCTAACTCGTTAATAGTCATACGAGCACGACTGTTTCGAGAAAATAAAATAATGGGATAGTTATTTGCCAGCTCTTTGAACGTAAGCTCCACACCATTTAATTCTTTATAACGCTCCCCAGCAACAAAGCAATCCTGCAATGTAATTCCTTCACGAAACTCTAGCTGAGGATCTGTAATTGGCAAACGTACGACGCCAAGATCAATTTTGCCTTCTTTCAAATAATTAATAATTTCAGGAGTCGTACCATGAATTAGTTGCAGCTTAATCGAAGGATATTCATAGTGGAATTCCTCCAAATGTGATAGCACATAGTGTTTAAACAAGGAATCACTTCCGCCTATACGCAGCTCGCCGCTTGTTAAATTTTTTAAGGCAGCCATTTTTTCTTCAGCCATCGTAATTAACACTTGCGATTGCTCGATATATGAAAATAGGACATGCCCTTCCTCCGTCAATGCGACTCCCTTCGGTGTACGATAAAACAGTTTCATCTGGAAATGATCTTCCAGCTGCTTAATCGCATAGCTGACGCTCGGCTGGGTTAAATATAGTGTTTTTGCTGCTTTTGTAAGGCTTCCCGTCTTTGCAGCCCAGTAGAAAACTTTGTAAAGCTCATAATTAGTCATAGACATGGTCTATATCTCCTGTCAAATGTATTAATTACTTGTATAGAGGTTATTAGTATTATAGTAGAACTATATGGAATTTAGCTAGTATCTAATTTTCGATATGCCAAAATTGTCGATTTATATATCGTAATTTGAAGGGAAGATGAACATGGAGGCAACAACTTTTGTATTGTTTGGAGCTACAGGAGATTTAGCTAAACGCAAAATTTATCCTGCGCTATATAATTTGTTTATTGATGGTAAGCTTCCTAAGCAATTTCGCGTAATTGGCTTAGGAAGAACACCAAATACTGATGAAAGCTTTCAAGCTAATGTAGAAAGCTCTGTAAAAACATTTTCAAGAAGACCTGCCGAGCCAGTACAACAGTTGAAAGAATTTATCTCTGCTTTTTCTTATTGCCCGCTAAATATTGATCATAAAGAGGACTATAAAAAATTGCTGCAGCTTGTTGAACATTATGAAGCAAGTATGACAGGTAAACCAAATCGCATGTTTTACCTATCTGTTGGTCCTGAGTTTTTTGCTACGATTGCAAACAACATTAAAGAAAGTGGACTTGGTGATGCAAAAGGCTGGAAACGTCTTGTCATCGAAAAGCCATTTGGTCATGACCTTGAGTCAGCAAGACAGCTTAATGCCGAGCTAAGTCAATCGTTCACTGAAGATGAGGTTTATCGTATTGACCATTATTTAGGTAAACCGATGATTCAAAAGCTGGAAATTTTGCAGCAAAGCAATCCAGTACTGCAAGCTTTATGGTCTAACCGTTATATCGCTAATGTGCAAATCACTGCAAGTGAAACTGTAGGGGTTGAGGAGCGTGCTGGTTACTACGACCATACCGGTGCAATTCGCGATATGTTCCAAAACCATATGCTGCAAATTTTGATGATGCTTACGCTTCATTTGCCTGAAAACAGTACTCCAGAGGTTGTCCGCTTTAAGAAAAAGAAAATTCTTGAAGCGTTAGAGCCATTGCATCGCGAAAATATTGCGAAGCATATTGTGCGAGCACAATATTCGGCGGGTTCAATAAACGGCAAGCCAGTTGTCGGATATTTAGATGAGCCAGGTATTCCAAAAGATTCGCAAAATGATACCTATATCGCAGCGAAATTGGAAATTGATGATCCATTCTGGCGCGGTGTACCGTTTTATATTCGTACTGGCAAACGTATGGCAGAAAAATCTACTCGCATTATTGTTGAGTTTAAAGAAGCATTGCGTAATAATAACCAAGCTTTGAATAATAGCAATCAGGTTGCAAACCTGCTTATTTTTGAAATTAGTCCGAATGAGGGCATTACATTCCAGCTTAATTCTAGAGATCCGCAAAATAAAGAGCAATTTAAACCGATTTTTATTGATTTCCATTCAAATGGAGATGAAGTTCCTGAAGCCTATGAAAGCTTAATATATGATGCTTGGAACGGCGACCCAACCTTCTTTGCTCACTGGGATGAAGTTGAGCTGTCTTGGAAATGGGTGCAGCCGATTTTAGATGCCTTCGCTGAAGGTTCAATTCCGCTTCATTATTATCCAGCTGGCTCTAATGGTCCTGCTGCAGCTGATGAACTGCTTGCACAACATGGCCATCACTGGTGGCTGGACGCTAAGCCAGAAACTATAAAACAAGAACAAGGAGAGCAACAATATGTCTACTCAAGCAATTGATCAATTATCGATTACAACGCTGCGCACATTATCTATCGATGCCATTAACGCAGCAAATTCAGGTCATCCTGGGCTTCCAATGGGAGCAGCCCCTATGGCTTACACATTATGGGCAAAGCAACTAAATCACAATCCAGGAAATGCAAAATGGTTTAACCGTGATCGCTTTATTCTTTCTGCAGGTCATGGTTCTGCTTTGCTTTATAGCTTACTTCATGTATCTGGCTACAATGTAACGATTGAAGACTTAAAACAATTCCGTCAGTTAAACAGTAAAACACCTGGTCATCCTGAGTTTGGTCATACAGACGGTGTTGACGCAACAACAGGACCGCTTGGCCAAGGTATCGGTATGGCTGTTGGTATGGCAATGGCTGAGGCGCATTTAGCAGCCGTATTTAACAAAGAGAATTTCCCTGTAGTTGATCACTACACATATGCACTGGCTGGTGATGGCTGTTTAATGGAAGGTGTTGCTTATGAGGCAATGTCCATGGCAGGTCATATGAAGCTAGGTAAACTAATCGTTCTTTATGATAGCAATGATATTTCGCTTGATGGAGAGTTAAATCTTTCCTTTAGTGAGGATATTAAAAAACGTGCTGAATCTGTAAATTGGCAATATATTCGCGTTGAGGATGGCAACGACATTGCAGCAATTAATGCTGCGATTGAGCAAGCTAAAGCCAATAAAGAACAACCATCGCTAATTGAAGTTCGCACAATTATTGGCTACGGCAGCCCGAAAGTGCAAGGTACTAACAAAGCGCACGGGGCTCCGCTTGGCAAAGAAGAAGCCATCGCAACTAAAGCTCAATATGGCTGGGAATATGATGACTTTACTGTACCAGCAGAAGTAAAAGCTCATTTCGAAGAGCTTAAAAAACAAGGTGCAGCTAAGGAGCAAGCGTGGAATGAATTAGTTAGTGCATATAAAGCGCAACATCCAGAGCTTGCTGCTAAGTTTGAACAAGCGGTTGCTGGTAAAGTAGAGCTTAGCGCAGCTGATGTGTTAACATTCGATACTTCAAAGGCAATTTCTACCCGTGTTGCTAGCGGTCAAGCAATTAATCATTTTATTAAATCTGTACCTGCGATTTTTGGCGGCAGTGCCGACCTTTCCGGTTCTACAATGACTGATATTAATGGTGAGCCTAAATTTGCAATCGATACTTATGCTGGCCGTAACGTATACTTTGGGGTACGTGAGCATGCAATGGGTGCAGCAGGAAACGGTATGGCATTGCATGGCGGAGTTAAACCATTTGTAAGTACATTCTTCGTATTTAGCGATTATTTGCGTCCAGCGATTCGTCTTGCTGCATTGCAAAAATTACCGCTAATTTACGTATTTACACATGATTCAATTGCCGTTGGTGAGGATGGTCCAACGCATGAGCCAATCGAGCAGCTTGCAGCTCTTCGTACAATTCCAGGTCTAACTGTTATTCGTCCAAGTGATGCAAATGAAACGGCAAGCGCATGGGCATATGCGTTAAATCATAATGAAGGACCTGTGGCGCTAGTACTAAGCCGTCAAAACTTGCCAGTGCTAGAAGAAACAAAAGGCAACTTAGCAAATGTGGCGAAAGGCGGATACGTGCTTACAGAAACTAACGATTCACCAGAGCTTATTTTAATTGCAACCGGCTCTGAAGTTTCTCTAGCTGTTCAAGCGAAAGCAAAACTAGAGGAAGCAGGACGTTCTGTTCGTGTTGTTGCAATGCCTTCACGTGAGCTATTCAAAAAACAGGATGAAGCTTATCAACAAGCTGTATTACCTGCTAATGTAGAGGCGCGTGTTGTAATTGAAGCAGGGATTTCACTTGGTTGGGATTCCTTTGCAGGAGTTAACGGAAAAGTGATTTCTATTGAAACGTATGGTGCTTCTGGTCCTGGATCACAAGTTCAAGAATACTTTGGCTTCTCAGTTGACAATGTTGTCGCAACAGCAGAACAATTGTTGAAATAATAATTTAATAATTGTAAACAAATAAGTTTGTAACGCTGTATTTAGATAAACTCTAGTACGTCGTCTCCTCAGTTAATGAGGCAGACGACGTTTTTATTTAAACAGACAACAAGCACAGAATCTTAGCATAAAAAATAAGCATATCTCTTACCAGCACTTATTGCTATAGAAGAGATATGCTTATTTCGCTTTTAATAGTTTTTTTGCTCCATATCATCCCAATGATAAGCACCAGTAGGATTGTTCAACACCCATTCCAGTATTTCTGCTTGTGCCCTGATGATGCTGCTACGTTGTTCATCTTGAGTGTTGCTAAGTAATTGGTTTAACTCATACAGCTTACGTTTAATTTGATCCTCTGTTCTCATCTTTGCACTCCTTACAGTTTGATTACGTACCTGTTATAACATATGGAAAAGGGGAATGCAAAGTCATCCAGCTCTTTGCTTTGCCGACAAGAAGGGAAACAGCTTCAAAGGATAACAATCCAACTCCAGCGGAGGAGCAAAGCCTCCTGTTAACGAAGTGTGTCGCTTTTAAAGCCAGTTGCCACCATAAAGTAAGTGACAGCAACTGGCTTTAAACCGCGACAAAAAGGAGGCTTTGTCCCGGAGCTTTATACAACAAGATGCTGACGAACGACAGAATCATCAAACGTATCAATGGAGCCTTCTGCAACAACTGCGCCTTTTTCAATAATGTAGTAATAGTCTGCTACGCTTTTCACAAAATCAATACTTTGCTCTACAAGTAAAATTGCAGTATCAGCTTGCTGTTTAATGCCGCGAATGACTTCTTGAATATCATAGACGATGGAAGGTTGAATCCCTTCAGTAGGTTCATCAAGTAGAAGAAGCTTAGGTTTTGAGGCAAGCGCTCTGGCAAATGCTAGTTGTTGCTGTTGTCCGCCGCTTAAATCGCCGCCTTTACGTTGATACATTGAAGGAAGGACAGGAAATTTATCAATGGCAGAAGCGGGAACACCAGCTTTACGATTTTTGCTAGCCTCTAAGCCAAGCAGCAAATTTTCTTGAACAGTTAGTTGGGCAAAAATTTGTCTGCCTTGTGGGACATAACCAATTCCTAATTTTGCTCGTTCATAGGGGGGCAGTTTTGTAATATCCCGATCCTCATAGACAATGCTTCCTTTTTTTGCTTTAATTGAGCCCATAATCGTTTTCGTAAGTGTTGTTTTTCCTACACCATTACGTCCCATCAAGCAAACGACTTGCCCAGGCTCTACCTTAATTGAAATATCTCGCAAAATGATACTTTCGCCGTAGCCTGCTTCTACATTTTTAACTGACAGCACGGGCATCCCTCCCATGGCCTAAATATACTTCGGATACAACTTCATCTGCTTGAATTTCTTGCATTGAACCTTCTTTAAGCAGTTTGCCTTCATGCATAACAGTAACCTTGGTCGCAAAGCTGCGAACGAAATCCATATCATGCTCAACAACGACAACGGTACGTTCCTTAATAATTTCTTGCAGCAGTTCACCTGTTTTTTCGGTTTCTGTATCGGTCATTCCGGCAACTGGCTCATCAAGCAAAAGGAGAGTTGGCTCCTGCATAAGCATCATGCCAATTTCCAGCCATTGCTTTTCGCCATGAGATAAGCTGCCTGCTAACACATCCCTACGATGACTTAATCCGATCATATCAAGCTGACGAGTAATTCGGATATGATCCTCACGTGAGAGGGAGGCACGTAACGTAGCCCATACGCTGCGGCTTTGACTCATTGCCAGCTCTAAATTTTCATAGACGGTTAAGCCAACGAAAATTGATGGTGCTTGGAACTTACGACCAATGCCTAGCTCAGCAATTTCATACTCCTTTTTACGGCTAATATCATACTGCTCTTTAAAGCGCAAGGTTCCAGATGAGGCTTTAACTTTACCGCAAATTACGTCGAGCATCGTTGTTTTTCCTGCTCCGTTAGGTCCTATAAGGAAGCGCAGCTCACCAGGCATTAGCTGAAGATTCATCCCATTCACAGCTTTGAAGCCGTCAAACGTAACCGTCACATTTTCACAAGATAAAATTGGTGAAGATTTCATTATAAAAACCTCCTTAAATATTAAACAAAGTGATTAACGTAAGCTGCTTTCTTACGAAGCGACTTTTTTTGTTTTATTTGCTTTTATCGTTGCAAAATTTCGCAGGCGTGATTGAATTTTCATACTAAAGTCTTGATAAAGACCGACTAGCCCTCTAGGCATAAATACAACAACGATGACGAATAATGCACCAAGTAAAAACAGCCAAGAATCTGGATAGCTTTCACTAAGTCCGCTCTTTGCTGCATTAACAGCAATTGCTCCAATGACTGCACCGATTAACGTACCACGTCCGCCAAGTGCTACCCAGAGCACAATTTCAATCGATGGAACAATTCCCATTGTCGTTGGCGAGATGATCCCAACATGCAGTACAAACAGCATTCCTGCTAAGCCAGCGATTGCTGCAGATAAACAAAATACGAATAACTGATAGCTGGAAGGATTATAACCAATAAAACGAGCGCGATTTTCTGCGTCTCGTACGGCACGCAGCACGCGGCCAGAACGGCTGTTTACTAAACGATGACAAAGGAAATAAACGGCAACAAGCATGATGACAGTTATTAAATAAAGGACAATTTTTGTGGATTGCTCTTTTAAGGAATAACCAAAGATCGTTGAGAAACCAGTTATTCCGTTTGTTCCGCCAGTATATTGCTGCTGTCCGACAAATAGCGTCGTCATAATAATGACAAGAGCTTGCGTTAATATCGTAAAATAGACACCGCGTATTCGATTGCGAAAGGTGAAAAAGCCTAGCAGCAAAGCTAGTGCTGCTGGCAATATAATCCCAGCAGGTAAGGCCAACCACGCGTGTGCAAAGGGCTTCCAAAACCAAGGTATTTCATTCAAGCCGCTCCAGCTCATAAAGTCAGGGAGCTTGCCGCCCGTAGCTTCCAGCTTCAAAAACATTCCCATACAATATGCGCCAAGCCCGAAAAATACACCGTGACCAAGACTTAATATTCCTGTGTAACCCCATATAAGATCGAGGCCAATTGCGACAATAGCGAAAGCAAGAAATTTTGCTAATAAGCTTAAGCGAAAATCTGACATAAAGGTTGGTGCTAATAATAAAAACATTACAATAACGGAATAAACGGAGGTTAGTATTAATTTCTTTTGTAAGGATGTTTTCTCTATTATGTGCTTCATTTGAATCCCTCCTTAATCTAGTGCCCGTGTTTTCATTGTAACTAGACCTTTAGGCTTCCATTGCAGGAAGGCGATAATAGCGATAAATACAAGTACTTTACCGATTGATGCGTTAGTCCAATATTCAAAGAATGTACCTGTAATGCCAATCCCAAGCGCTCCAAATACAGAGCCGATTAGCTTACCAACACCGCCAAGCACAACGACCATAAAGGCATCAACAATATAATAGGTGCCGAGTGAAGGTCCGATCGATCCAAGTAACGTAATTGCACAGCCAGCAATACCTGCAATTCCTGATCCGATAGCAAAGGTGATAGAATCAACACGGCGAGTGGAAATGCCAAGACAAGCCGCCATTTCACGATTTTGCATAACGGCGCGCATTCTGCGGCCAGCATTACTGCGATAAATGAATAAATACATAGCGAGCAGGACGACGGCAACAAGAGCGATAATAAATAACCGTTTATATGGAAGAATAACTCCATCCATTACCTCTAAGCCGCCATTTAACCATTCAGGAGCTTGCACTGCCACATTGGGAGCGCCGAAAATGGTGCGCGCTAGCTGCTGTAGTACTAAACCGACTCCCCAAGTTGCAAGCAAACTGTCCAGTGGTCTGCCGTATAGAAAGCGGATTAGACTAATTTCTAAAATAAAGCCAAAAATGAAAGCTATTGCAAACGAAACGAGAATAGATAATAGAAAGTAGTAACCAAAGTATTGTGCAGGGAGATTAGCAGAAAAAAATAATTGAGTAACATACGTTGCATATGCACCAATCATAATAAACTCGCCATGAGCCATATTAATGACATTCATTAAGCCAAAGGTAATGGCAAGACCAAGCGCAATTAATAATAAGATTGAGCTTACACTTATTCCATTAAAAAGCTGCAGGAGCTGAACATCCATACGTAAAAACTCCTTTCCATGTTTAGCCATAGCCTAAAGGTGGAAGCCTGTGCAGTAGCTACACCGCACAGGCTATTGTCCTGTATAGATAGGTCAATATGCGTGAGTATTATGTGATTGTAAGACCTAAGTTTCGACAAGCCATTATCTAGCCATTATTCTGATTCTGCTAGACCGCTTGCCCAGTCGTAACCTTTCAAATATGGATCTGGTTTAACTGGCTCCTCCGTGCTGTACAATGTTTTAAACATACCGTCACTTTGCACTTCACCAATTAATACCTTCTTATAAATGTGCTGAGTTTCACCATCAATAGTGACCTTACCCTCAGGCGCATTAAATTCTATGCCAGCTGCTGCCTCACGAACTTTATCAACATCGGTTGTTCCAGCTTTCTCTACAGCTGCTGCCCATAGGTAAACGGCAATATATCCAGCCTCGATTGGGTCGGCGGTTACACGATTATCGCCATAAGCAGCTTTATAGCCTGCGACGAATTTTTCATTTTCTGGAGTTTCTGTAGTTTGGAAATAGTTCCAAGCTGCTAAATGTCCTTCCAACACATCCGTACCAATACCGCGAATTTCTTCCTCAGCGACACTTACAGAAAGAGTCGTTAAGTCAGCGGCAGTAATACCAGCATCTTTAAGCTGCTTAAAGAATGCTACGTTGCTATCGCCATTCAGCGTATTAAAGACAACATCTGGTTTTGCTTCTTTAATTTTGCTAATAACAGTACTGTAATCAGTATGACCTAGCGGTGTATATTCTTCAGCAACAGTTTCACCGCCTAATGCTTCAAGCTGTGCTTTAATGATTTTGTTGGCTGTACGCGGGAAAACATAGTCAGAGCCAAGCAAGAAGAATTTTTTACCGCGATTTTCTAGTAGCCATTCTACTGCTGGAACGATTTGTTGATTTGTTGTTGCTCCTGTGTAGAAAATGTTAGGGGATGACTCTAAACCTTCGTATTGCACTGGATACCAAAGCAAACCGTTAAGCTCTTCGAAAACAGGAAGCATTGCTTTGCGGCTTGCAGAAGTCCATCCGCCAAATACAGTAGCTACTTTATCTTGCTGCAGTAGCTTTCTCGCTTTTTCGGCAAAGGTTGGCCAGTCAGAGGCGCCATCTTCAAGAACAACTTCAATTTGCTTTCCTAGTACCCCGCCTGCTGCATTAATTTCTTCGATTGCAAGCAACTCAGCATCTTTTACAGAGACTTCACTTATAGCCATCGTACCGCTTAATGAATGCAAAATACCGACTTTTATCGTGTCCCCATCATCAGTTGGTGTTGCAGTAGGTGAACTACCGCCGCTTTCTGCAGTAGGTGATGCACTTGGCGTTGAGTTTCCTCCCTTTCCACAGCCTGCTACAACAAGACTGAATGCAAGCATTAATAATATTGCGCTGCTCCAAAATTTTTTCATCATTTTCCCCCACTCCCTTTTTATAACACTATATAAAAAATGTGAACATTTTTCATCTTTTGGAATAAAATGTTCGTGTTTCAAATTATAAGAATGGACAATTATTGTGTCAATAATATTTACATAAAAAGTTCGATTTGTGCAAATAAATAGGATAATTGTGAAAATTTACAAAAAGTTCTTTATATATCCTAAATTATGTGTTATATATATTTACGTGATGCGGAAAGTTTTGCGGAATGTTCACTGGAGGTGACCTAAAGCTATGCATTTAACAGAGCGTGAAAAAGAGAAGCTAATGATTAGTTATGCCGCTGAACTAGCACGCAAGCGGATGGAAAAAGGAATAAAGCTTAACTATCCTGAGGCGATGGCAATCCTAATTTCCGAGGTGCTTGAAGGGGCTAGAGAAGGAAAAACTGTGGCGCAGCTTATGGAATATGGCGGGACGATTTTGAAGAAGGAACAATGTATGGAGGGAATTCCAGAAATGATCGCAGAAGTGCAAGTAGAAGCAACTTTCCCAGACGGCACAAAACTAGTAACGATTCATGAACCGATTCGCCAGTGAGTTCGTTAGGCTCATACTTGGTTAAGGAGGAATGAAGCGATGATTCCTGGAGAATACCGAATTCAAAAAGGCAGCATTGAACTTAATAGCAAAAGACGAACAATTTCTTTACTCGTCATTAATAAAGGTGATCGTCCGATACAGGTAGGCTCGCATTATCACTTTTATGAGGTGAATCGTGCGCTAAGCTTTGATAGGAAGCAGGCGTTTGGCATGCGGCTTAATATAGCTGCAGGTACTGCTGTACGCTTTGAGCCAGGAGAAGAAAAACCAGT
This sequence comes from Paenibacillus sp. plas6, assembly GCF_057221655.1. Classification (NCBI taxonomy): domain Bacteria; kingdom Bacillati; phylum Bacillota; class Bacilli; order Caryophanales; family Paenibacillaceae; genus Paenibacillus; species Paenibacillus sp. plas6. The sequence continues at coordinate 3,241,633 of NZ_CM170151.1, forward strand.
TGAGCTTGTTGAGCTCGGGGGAGCGCGAATTGTATTTGGGTTAAATAAACTGACGCAAGGAAGTGCTGGAAAGCATTGGGCAGATGATCCTAAGCTTGAGCAAGTATTAAAGGCATGGGAGGAGAAAAAGCCATGACCTCAATATCTAGAGAGCAATATGCATCCATTTTTGGTCCAACGACGGGCGATGCGGTGCGCTTAGCAGATACAAATTTATGGGCTTGTATCGAACAAGATTATACAGTGTATGGTGATGAGTGCAAATTTGGTGGAGGGAAAGTTATTCGTGACGGTATGGGACAGTCGTCTCGGATTACGAGAGCTAAAGGAGCGCTTGATGTTTTAATTACAAATGCAATCATTATTGATCATTGGGGAATTGTAAAGGGGGATATTGGGATTCGTGATGGACGTATCGTAGCAATTGGTAAAGGCGGTAATCCCGATACGATGGATGGTGTTCATCCGGAACTTATCGTCGGCGCTTCGACCGAAATTATTGCAGGAGAAGGTCGAATTGTGACAGCAGGCGGAATTGATACCCATATTCATTTTATTTGTCCGCAACAAATTGAAACTGCACTTGCTTCGGGGATTACAACGATGATCGGAGGCGGAACAGGACCAGCAACAGGAACAAATGCGACAACCTGTACACCGGGAGCATGGCATATTCATCGGATGCTTGAAGCAGCAGAGGCTTTTCCTATGAATATTGGCTTCCTTGGTAAAGGAAATTGTGCAACAGAAGCCCCGCTTATTGAGCAAATCGAAGCTGGCGTAATTGGGCTTAAGCTGCATGAGGATTGGGGCACGACACCTGCAACGATCGATACCTGTCTATCTGTCGCAGATAAGTTTGATGTACAAGTGGCAATTCATACTGACACTTTAAATGAAGCAGGCTTTGTTGAGGATACATTGGCTGCAATTAAGGGCAGAACGATTCATACGTATCACACCGAGGGGGCTGGCGGTGGTCATGCACCTGATATTATTACAGCAGCGAGCTATCCAAACATTATTCCTTCTTCAACTAATCCAACACGTCCATTTACGGTGAATACGATTGAAGAGCATTTAGATATGCTAATGGTCTGTCATCATTTGGATTCTTCTATACCAGAGGACGTTGCTTTTGCCGACTCAAGAATTCGTCCTGAAACGATTGCCGCTGAAGATATTCTTCATGATATGGGAGTCTTTAGTATTATTAGCTCTGATTCTCAAGCAATGGGCCGAGTAGGTGAGGTAATTACCCGAACATGGCAAACGGCAGATAAAATGAAGGCACAGCGCGATGCATATCAAGCTGAAAGAACTAATCCTCTTTCGAATGAAGCGGACCGGAGCGATAACGAGCGGATTAAACGTTACATTGCGAAGTATACGATTAATCCTGCGATTGCTCATGGTATTTCGCATATTGTTGGATCAATCGAACCTGGCAAATGGGCAGATCTTGTCATTTGGCAACCTGCGTTTTTCGGGGTAAAGCCAGAACTTGTCTTAAAGGGCGGTTTTATCGCTTATGCACAAATGGGCGATCCGAACGCCTCGATTCCAACTCCGCAGCCTGTATTTGGCAGAGGGATGTTTGGCTCATATGGCAAGGCGGTAAGTAAGGGCTCGTTTACATTTTTATCAGCAGTTGCCTATGATCGAGGTGTCCATATCCAGCTTGGTTTGCAGAAGCAAATTGCTGTAGTAAAAAATACACGAAATATCGGGAAAAAGGATATGATTCACAATGATGCGACACCAGAAATTAAAGTAAATCCGGAAACGTATGAGGTTACGGTCGATGGCGAGCATATTACCTGTGAGCCAGCTAAGGAGCTACCGATGGCGCAGCGCTACTTTTTATTCTAGTAAATGATTATGAGGTTGACGCTGATAGGCAGCAAATGAAGAACGAGAAAAAGGAGGGAGGGGGATTGAGTAATCAAGGACAACTGCTGGCTTATATTCAAATGCTAGATTCAGCATTTCCGATCGGCAGTTTCTCTCATTCCTTTGGACTGGAAACCTTTGTTCAGCAGGAGAAAATCAACAATTTGCAGCAACTAGAGCATTATATCCAGGCACAGCTACAGTCTGCAATTATTCCGTTTGATGTGTTAATAATACGAGACATTTATCGCGCTTTAGCTGAAGGGGCAGAGGAATATGCAGTTGCTAGCTCCAATGATTTATTAAATGAAACAACTATTCTGCAACGAATTATTCGCCTAGATGCGCTTTGTCATACGCAGCGCACAGCGCAGGAAACTAGAGATGGTCTGCATAAAATGGGCAAGCGTTTAATTAAATTAGGGAAATCACTGTTTCCTGAGGGGAGGCTATTAGAGCTTGAACATTTGCTGCAGCGTGAACGGGGTTATGGCACGTATGCTACCGTTTTTACTTGGATTGCTTTTCATTTAGGTTTAGATGAAGAGCTAACGATTTCTGGTTACTTGTATACAAACACTAGTATGATCGTCAATAGTGCCCTACGTCTAATGTCTTTAGGTCAGACAGACGGACAATTGCTTATTAGTCGAGCCGTGCAATTTGGGTTAGCTTTATGGGAAGAGATGAAGCAACATGACTATGATGAGCTATTTTGCTTTGCAGTTGTGCAGGAAATTATGGCGATGCAGCATGAGACGCTTTATTCTAGGCTGTTTATGTCTTGAGGTATTAATTTATTTAAGGAGAGGATAATATGTGTCAAGGAGCAAATCATTCACATGATCAATGGGAAACACCAACAATTCAATTAGGACGTCCAATTCGTATCGGAATTGGTGGACCAGTAGGATCGGGGAAAACAGCGCTTGTTGAGAAACTGGCAAAGGCAATGCGAGAGCATTACAGTCTGGGTGTTATTACGAATGATATTTATACAGCAGAAGATGCGCGCATTTTGATTCGTGAGGATGCCTTGTCAGAAGAGAGAATTATTGGCATAGAAACTGGCGGTTGTCCGCACACAGCGATTCGCGAAGATGCTTCAATGAATTTTGAGGCTGTAGAAGAGTTGCAAAGCCGCTTTCCAGATTTAGAAATTATTTTTATCGAGAGTGGTGGAGATAATTTAGCTGCGGCCTTTAGTCCAGAGCTTGTCGATCGTTTCATTTATATTATTGATGTTGCGCAAGGAGAGAAAATTCCGCGTAAAGGTGGACCTGGGATTATCCGCTCCGATCTGTTAATTATTAATAAAATTGATTTAGCACCATATGTAGGAGCAAGTCTTGAAGTAATGAAGCAAGATACCGAAATGATGCGCGGCAATCGTCCGTATATTATGACCAATCTGCGTGATGAAATCGGTGTAGAGCAAATTGTTCATTGGCTGGAGCATCAGCTTCCCGGCAAGCATCGCATTTCTCAGCATGAGCCAAACTCAAATCATTCTACTCCTTCACACCATCACCACAGTCATGATACAAACCAACCCATGCATCATTGAGGCATAGCCTATGGAAACACAAACGACAAGCCGTTCATCGCTGCTACGTGCACGTTGTCAACGAATTGATCATCAATCTGTACTTACTGAACGTTATCATCAAGCGCCGTTAAAAGTAAGCAAAACCTTTCGCGAGCCAGTTACTAATGCACTTATGCTTTATATGATGGATGCTTCACCGGGGATGATGGAGGGGGATGCTTATAAATTAGATATAAAGCTTGAGTCGCAAACACATCTTGTGCTTACTAATCAGTCTTTTACGAAGATTCATCCTGCTGCTAGCTGTGGCGCAAGCTATCATTCGCAGTTTACGATTGGTGAAGGAGCGCTTCTCGAATATATACCTGAACCAACAATTCCATATAAGGACAGTATCTATAGTGGTAGTAATTTATTTTATTTAGAGAAGACTTCCTCGTTAATTTTTGTTGAAATGATAACCCCAGGCAGAACGCATCGCAATGAAATCTTTCAATTTGCGAAATATAAATCAGCTACGGAAATTTATATTGAAGGACAACTGGTGGCTAGTGATTCCTTCTGTTTAATTCCTAGCCTGCATAAATTTGCTGTAAGCGGAGTGCTTGAGCATTATACGCATCAAGCAGTGATGTGGATTTTTTCTCCTCTAGTAAAGCAGACTCTTCTGCACAGCATTCGTGAGCAGTTAGCAGCCTGTGAAGCATGTGCTAACAATAAGCTGCTTGCTGCTGTTAGTCAAGCTAGTAGCGGCGGTCTCGTAGTAAGGATGCTTGGCAACACGATATGGGAAATACAGCTTCTTGCTCAGCAAATATGGGATAGATGTAGAATTGAGCTGTGGAAAATGCCGCCTTGTTATATAAGGAAATAAAAAATACGCAATGGTGCAGTTGTCCGCTCCCATTGCGTATTTTTATTATAAACGATTATGTGAAATAGTACTAGCTTTGAATTTTGTAGTCGTCAATCACTTTAATAAAAATAGATATGAGTAAAATTTAAATGAATTGAATGATCTCGTCGATCATACAGAGCAAGATCATTAGAATTGATAGTATCGTAAACATTAAAATTAACTGTGCAAGGCCATCCCATCACTTGGGAATGGTCTTTTTGCATTTCTTATTTACTATTGCGAAGCGCTTTAAATCTATGAGAAGATGCATATTAGCAGATTGAATTTATTGCTAGTTCAGCTAAAGGAAAAGACCAGCAATAGGGATGTGATAGAATGAACAAAACAATTGGAATTTTTGCACATGTTGATGCGGGCAAAACGACATTTTCTGAGCAGCTTCTATATTATACGAAAAGCATTAAACAGCTTGGACGAGTTGATCATCAAAGTGCATTTTTAGATCATCACCAGATCGAACGTCAGCGAGGCATTACCGTATTTGCTGAGCAAGCGAACTTTCAATATAGGGATAATTCGTATTATTTAATTGATACGCCAGGCCATGTCGATTTCTCACCTGAAATGGAACGTTCGATTGCTGTGTTAGATGCAGCGATTATTATTGTCAGCGCGGTTGAAGGCGTTGAAGCACATACTGAAACCGTTTGGCAATTACTGAGTAAGCATCGTATTCCTACATTTTTCTTTATTAATAAAATCGATCGCACAGGAGCAGATGCAGAGCGCGTAATGCAACAACTGCAGCAGGAGCTTTCAAGCGATGCAATATTGCTAAATGCTTCAGAACAAGGTCTTGAGCTTACCACAGAGCAAATCGAAGCAATCGCTGAGCGCAACGAGCAATTGCTTAATTTTTATTTTGAGCATGGTTATAAAGAGGAACAATGGCAGCAAGCGCTGCAACGTATGATCACAATGCGGGAAATATTCCCTTGCTTTGCCGGCTCTGCCTTGCAAAACATTGGAATTGCCCCCTTTTTCAATGCTTTTGATCAATTAACGCTTACAAGCTATGATGAACATCAAGCATTATCTGGACGAGTGTACAAAATTCGTTATGATAAATCAGGTACACGTTTAACATTTATTAAGCTGCTTAGCGGCAAATTGTCTGTGCGTGAAGAGGTAAACTATGGGCTTCGACAAGGTGCGGAACAACGTGAAAAAGTTACCCAATTGCGGCGCTATAACGGTAATCAATATGAAGTGATTAGTATAGCCTATGCAGGTGAATTAATTGCAGTGGTTGGCTTATCGGAAGCGCATGCGGGTGATGGAGTAGGACAGTTAATGGAAGCTTTCCAATACTCAATGACCCCTGCACTTACTTCAAGTGTTGTATTTGCTGAAGATGTTAATGCGAAGGAAAAGCTTCCTTATTTTCGTATGCTAGAGGATGAAGATCCTTCATTAAATGTAATTTGGTCAGAGAAGCATAGTCAAATTCAACTTCATGTAATGGGGAAAATTCAACTGGAAGTATTAGAGGAGGTCGTTAAGGAGCGCTTTGGCATACATATAACTTTTGCTCCTCCAAAAATACTTTATAAAGAAACGATTGCTGCACCTGTTATTGGCTACGGACACTTTGAGCCGCTAAAGCATTATGCAGAAGTTCATTTAAAGCTAGAGCCAGCACCGCGCGGATCGGGAGTTAGCTTCTCTTCACAATGTCACGTTGATGAGTTATCTGCTGCATCCCAGCGACTTATCGGGCAACATGTGCTGGAGCGAGAGCATCACGGTTTGCTAACTGGCTCTCCGCTTACAGATGTTCATATTACACTATTGCGCGGCAGAGAGCACAATAAGCATACGCATGGCGGAGATTTTCGTGAAGCGACATTGCGCGCTCTTCGTCAAGGGTTAGAAAAAGCAGAAAATTTATTACTAGAGCCTTATTATCAATTTAAGATTGTGGTGCATAGCGACTTGATTGGTCGGGTAATGAGCGATGTTCAACGTGCTTGCGGCGTTTTGGATCCGCTTATAACAAATGGAGACAGAGCGATTTTAACCGGAAAAGCACCTGTTTCCACATTTCTTGATTATGGGACAGAATTAGCAGCATTTACTCAAGGAAAAGGAAGGTTGCAATTGAGCTTTGGTGGATATGAGCTATGTCATAATTCAAGTGCGGTGATTGCAGAGATTAACTATGATAAGGATGCAGATCCTGAGTATACTTCTTCCTCCATTTTTTGTGCAAAGGGAGCGGGATATTCCGTACCGTGGCACGAAGCAGAAGAACTTATGCATATAAAAGACTAAGTTACAGGCGAATAAACTTCCACATATTGTGAAAGTATGTTAAAAGCAAAATATGTGGAAGGTGGAAAATAATGAGAAATAAAATTATTACAGAGCTTAAAGTAAAGCCAACGATTGATGCAAAGACGGAGATTGAAAGACGAGTTAATTTTTTAATGGAATATAGCATGAATACTAAAACAAATGGCTTTGTGCTTGGAATTAGCGGAGGAGCTGACTCAACATTAGCAGGTAAACTAGCACAAATGGCGGTCGATAGAATGAATGAACAAGGGCAGCAAAAGCAATTTGTTGCACTTCGCTTGCCTTATAAAGAGCAGCTAGATGAGCAAGATGCGCAAAAGGCGTTGCAATTTATCGCACCTAGTAAAACATTTACCTTTAATATTGCTGCTGGAGTAGATGCTTTAGCTGCACTTTATGAGCAGGTTACAGGTAAGCCGCTATCTGACTTTCATAAAGGCAATATGAAGGCCAGAGTTAGAATGCTGATGCAATATGCGATTGCCGGAGAACAAAGTTTGCTTGTTATCGGGACTGATCATGCGGCTGAATCAATTACAGGCTTTTTCACAAAGTTTGGCGATGGCGCTGCAGATATTTTACCATTGAGTGGTTTAGTTAAATCGCAGGTTCGCAGGTTATTAGACGAATTAGGAGCAGGCAAGCTGCTTAGCGAAAAACCGCCGACTGCAGATTTATTAGATAAAAAGCCGCAGCAATTGGATGAAACGGAACTAGGATTAAGCTATGAAGTAATTGATAGCTTTTTAACTGGCAAGCCTGTGTCTAGTGAAGATGAGGCTGCGCTTATAAAACGTTATAAGGCTACGGAACATAAGCGTCGAATGCCTGTTTCAATGTTTGATGACTGGTGGCGTTCTTAGTCAGTTCATTTCCGAGGAAATAATATGTAGAATAATCTGGATCTCGTTGACAGGGAAAGTGTATTAATGTTATAAAAACTTGTATAAATTTAAAAATAATGAAAATATATGGTCGACGTACTGGGATTGCGAGTAGGAGGGATCCTTATTATTTTACTGCCTAAAACTGAGCAAGATGAGCCATTTTTACAACAGCTTTATTATGAAATTCGTGCAGCAGAAATAAGCGCTTGGCCGATGCCAGAGGGAGAAAAGCAATTTTTTCTGCAAATGCAATATCATTTTCAAAGGCAGCAATATGATAGACCGATAAGTTATCGGAACTATGATGTGATTTGGCATAATGAGCAAAGAGTTGGCAGATTCATTGTTGATCGACAGGAGCATAATTGGCGGATTGTTGATATATCGATTTTACCAGCAATGCAAAATCAAGGGATTGGCAGTAAACTAATTACGCAATTGCAGACAGAAGCAAGACAGCAAGCAAAGCAGCTTGCTCTTTCTGTATTGCTAACTAATCCTGCAGGGCGTTTATACGAACGGCTAGGTTTTGTTGAACATAGCAGGGATGAAGTATATCGGAGTATGATTTATGTTCCAAGCTAATATTATTATTTAATACTTTTAATCATTCACAACTTAAAAGTATAAATAATATAGTTTTGTTATTATAGAATAAAAATCATAGATTTTATAAGATATACACATTTTGTTCGAAAATTTACCAAATGTTTACTGAAAAATTTACTGGGATAGGATATGATAATGTAAGATTACCCTCCCCTTGGTAATTAAAATAGAGGAAGCTGCGAATTGTGATTCTTCTTTCACGGTCCGCAGCTTCTTTAGTTATCTGTTATAGGAGGTAAAGAATATGATTTATTTGAAAAGCTTTAAGCTGTCTTCAATCATAGATAGAAATCCAAATGCCTATCCAGATCATGTATTTAGACATATGGCTGGAGAGCTACTTGTCATGGATCGAATTACAGTATGTTATGGCAGTAACGGATCTGGCAAGTCCAGTTTACTTAATATAATTGCAAATAAATTGCAAATTAAAGGAAGCGAACGTATGACAAGCTTCGGTGAAAGCATGTATGCTAAAAATTTTATCCATCATTGCAGCTATGAGCTTGGTGAAGATGAAGGAGAGCGTAAGCTGCACGCCTTGCCTGAAAATAGCAAATACTTAAAGTCAGAGGATATTCTCTATGAAATTAAAAAAATTCAACAGGAGCATGTGTTGCGTGAAAGCTTGCTGTATGAGCAAGCGCGAACTTCTTCTTCTCAAGCGTTGATAGAGCAATATTTGAACTCGAATAAGCTAAAAAGGCAAATGGAAACTATATCATTTGCCCAAGAAAAATATTCAAATGGTGAGACATCTATGCAGTTTTTTGAGGAGCATCTACAGCCCAATCAACTCTATTTACTAGATGAACCTGAAACCTCTCTTTCATCGGCTAATCAAATTAAACTTGCAGAAAATATCAATGAATTGGCTAAATATTTTGCTTGTCAATTTATTATCGCTACGCACTCTCCATTTTTACTAGGTACACTGCATGCGAAAATTTATAATCTTGATGCTCGACCGCTGCGTGTTGCAAACTGGTATGAGCTAGAAAATATCCGTTTCTTTTATTCTTTTTTCGAGCAGCATAAACATTTATTTCAGTTATAGTTAATGCTGCAGGTAAAAAGAAAGTGAGCGTAAAAAATATTAGCTGCTAACGTATTGTATACAGTGAAGATTCCCGTACAACCAGTCGGTGTGGAATAATAATTCTATGTTGGTGAATCGATTCTGGGTGTTGAATAAGCTTTATTAGCATTTGTGATGCAGTATAGCCAAGCTGATAGGTGCCAATATCTATTGAGCTAATCGGCGGTGAAGCAAGCTCAGATAATGCAATATTGTTAAAGCTTACAATCGCCATATCTTGCGGCACTTTAAAGCCAAGCTCAGTTAATCCATGTAATACGCCAAAGGCAACTGTGTCATCAATTACTACTAGTGCACTTGGGCGCTGAGGCAAGCTCATAAAAAAATTCATTGCTCGATAGCCGCCATTTTGCAAATATTCACTTTCGACAATCCAATCTTCTTGAATATCCAAGCCAGCCTCAAGCATTGCCCGTTGATAACCAGCCTTGCGGTCCAAAGCAACGGTCATATTTGGTGGTCCACTTACAAAGCCGATTCGCTCGTGACCTTGCATTATGAGATGACGTGTAGCATCATAAGCAGCCTGCTCATTGTCATTGTCTACTGAAAGCAGGGATGCTGAGTTGTTCGCGCTGCCAATAAGCACCGTAGGAAAGTTTTGCTCATTTAACATTGTAATTAATGGATCATCAACTTTTGCTGAAAGCAGTATTACACCATCTACACGTCTGCCCAATACGAGCCGTGATACTGTTTCCTGTTCATTTAAAGGGGAAGTAGCTGCTGTTAAAAGCATATCATAACCAGCTGGGGCAGCTTGAGTTAATATTCCACGCAGCAACTCTCCGAAAAAGAAATCTTGAAACAGCTCCTCAGCCGGACGCGGTAACAGAATAGCTAATGTTTTCGTAGTTTTTGAGACTAGGCTTTTCGCCATCATATTTGGATGATAGCCCATTTCATGCATGATCCGCTTTACTTTTTCACTAGTTGAAGCGCTTATTCGTGAATGATTCGAGATGACTCGTGAGACTGTTGAAGGCGATACACCAGCAGCCTTCGCAATATCTTTGATCGTTACCATAAGGACTTCCCCTTTAAGTGCAATCGATTGTTCAAACTGTAAATAATTTGTACATAGCGTACTAAAAAATTACTATAGCTGAAATGTAAACGTTTAACAAATAGAGAAAAACTATCAAAATTGAAGAAAAAGAGAGAAAATTAAAGGGTAAATGGGAAAAAACCGCCAAATTGACCAATGCAAACGTTTTAACAATCTGCAAATTGTGTTGTATGATTAAATCACAAATAGAACGCTTACATGTTAGTCCTTTTACTTCAAATTGCTAAAAATAAAAGGGGGCTTGCGTAAACTACAGCTTTTTTATAGCTGGTGAACAAACGTTTGCGCTAGGTTGCTATAAGTTACTGCATAGATATTTAAGGATTAAGTAAGCAGACTATTTATCATTTTGAAATCATATATCGAAAGGGGATTTCTTAAGAATGAAAAAATTGCTCATGTTAACGATGGTCATGTCTCTAGTTTTTGTTGCTGCTTGTAGCAGCAATAGCAACGGAGGAGGCAACGTCGCACCTACAAATAACAGCAGCAACAGTTCTCAAGAATCAACAAACAACAGTGGCTCAGCAGAAGAAGCAGTAGAGGATGAGCTAGTACCAGAACCAGGCGCAAGCCTAGTAATCTGGGATTCCAACAACCAAGCTAGTTTTATCGAGGAAATGGCTAAAGAATTTGAACAGCAATATGGTGTAAGTGTTAAATTTGAAGAAGTTGGTAACACAGACCAAGTTAGTAAGCTAATGACTGATGGTCCTGCAGGACTTGCAGCAGACGTTTTGCTATTCCCGCATGACCATGTAGGTAGAGCAGCTGAAGCTGGACTACTATTACCAAACACAGCCTTTGAAGAAGAAGTAGTTAATGAAAATGCTGAAAAAACGGTTAAAGCGGTTTCTTACGATGGAATCTTGTATGGCTTCCCTCGTTCCGTAGAAACTTATGCACTAGTCTATAATAAAGATCTTATTGCAGAAGCACCGCAAACAATGGAAGATATTTTTACTTTTGCAGAAACATTCGCAGATCCTTCTAAAAACAAATTTGCTTTTGCATGGGAGCTTCAACAATTCTATTACAACTTTGCTTTCCTAGCATCTCAAGGCGGCTATATGTTTGGAGACGATAACACTAACCCTAATGATATCGGTCTAAATAATGAAGGCGCTGTAAAAGGTGCAACATTACTTAAAGAGATCAAAGAAAAACTGCTTCCAATTAACACTGGCGATATTGATTTTGATATTAAGAAAGGTCTATTCGAGCAAGGCAAGCTAGCGATCGATATTAACGGTCCTTGGGCTATTGCAGCGCTTAAAGAAGCAGGTATGAACATTGGTGTTGCACCGCTTCCTAAAGTTGATGGTCAACCGATGACTTCATTCTCTGGTGTTCAAGCTTACTATATCAACGCTTATTCTAAATATCCGCAAGCAGCTCAATTGTTTGCTCGCTTCTTGTCTACTAAAGAAGCACAATTGAAAAACTATGATATGAACAATTTAATTCCTTCTAACATTGAAGCATCAAAAGAGGATAGAGTTGCGAATGACGAAGTGATTAAAGGTTTCTTAGCACAATTTGAAAATTCTACTCCAATGCCATCTATTCCACAAATGGATAGCGTATGGAACCCAATCACTTCTGCATTCACTGAAATTTGGAATGACGGAAAAGATCCAAAAACTGCGCTTGATAATGCTGTAAATCAAATTAAGGACAGTATTGGTGCTGCTAACTAAATCTATGCAGGAATGAAATATACGGTTTCCTCACCTTAGTGGGGAAACCTTTCATTCTGTGCAATGTAGAGAGGAGCCGAAGGAAAATGAAGCGACATCGCACTATAGCAGCCTTGTTATCGGTAGCGCTGCAAGGTCTTGGTCAATTGTATAATCGGCAATGGCTAAAAGGGATTATTTTTCTTTGTGTACATGGATTGGGACTTTTTTATCTTATTCCGCGCTTAGGTCATGCTATTTGGGGATTAGTTACATTAGGTGAAAAAAAGCAAGGATGGGTTAAAGTTGGTAAAACAACCCAAATGGTTGAAGGCGATCATTCGATCTTCTTAATGCTTGAAGGTATTATTACAATACTAGTTTTTTTAATCTTTCTATTGATTTTTGTGTTTAATGTATATGATGCATATCAAAACGGCAAAAAACGAGATGAAGGCAAGGATGTACCAAATTTTGCGAAATCTTGGAACAATGCAACAGTTAAGCATTTTCCTTATTTTATGTTGTTTTTACCTATTCTCGGTGTGTTGTTCTTTACAATTATGCCGATATTATTCTCGATTATGCTGGCGTTTACAAACTATTCAGCGCCTAATAATATACCACCAGCCAATCTCGTCGATTGGGTAGGTTTCCAAACATTTAAAGATCTGCTTCAAATGAAAGCTTGGAGCAAAACCTTTTTTGGTCTATTATTTTGGACAATTATTTGGGCAATTACTGCAACAGTTACTTGTTACTTTGGCGGTATTCTTGTTGCTTTGCTCGTTGAATCAAAAGGGATTCGATTCAAGAAGTTGTGGCGGACGCTCTTTATTATTCCGTATGCGATTCCGCAGCTTATTTCTTTGCTAGTTATGCGTAACATCTTTAACGCTAAATTTGGTCCGATTAACCAATACTTTGCATATTTTGGGCTTGATGGACTACCATGGTTAACCGATCCGTTTTGGGCAAAGGTTACGCTAATCGTTGTTAATATGTGGATTGGAATTCCAGTCAGCATGCTGTTAGCGATGGGAGTTTTAACTGCAATACCACGAGATTTATATGAAGCTGCTGAAGTAGATGGCGCAACTGGTTTTCAAAAATTTAAAATTATTACGCTGCCGTATCTGCTATTTGCGACAGCTCCAATTCTAATTACACAATTTGCAGGAAATATTAATAACTTTAACGTCATTTACTTAATGACTGGCGGTGGACCTCCAAAAGGAGAATATCAGTTTGCAGGTTCAACAGACTTGCTAGTAACTTGGTTGTTTAATTTGACGCTAACAAATAGTAAATACAATATGTCTTCGGCAATTGGTATTTTAATCTTTATCATTATCGCTTCTCTTTCTATTTATAGCTTCCGTAGAACGAAATCGTTTAAAGAGGAGGATATGCTGTCATGAGGAAAAGAAACAGTGTTATTCGCTTATCTTTAAGTTATTTATTGCTAATCGTTTTGGCAGTATGTGCATTATATCCGGCTGTATGGGTCGTCGTGTCTTCTTTTCGTCCCGGCACCTCCTTATATAGCGATACATTTTTACCAGAAACTTGGACACTTGATCACTATGTGAAGCTATTTACCGGAACACAATATACTTTTGGTGTTTGGTATTTGAATACATTAAAAATTGCGTTCTTTACGATGATTTTTTCTGTATTTTTAATGACACTTAGTATGTATGCATTATCTCGTTTCCGCTTCCGCGGTCGTAAAACGATGTTGACCATAATGCTAATTTTGGGAATGTTCCCAAGCTTTATGAGTATGATCGCGATTTATATTATTTTGCTTCAGCTTAACTTGCTTGACACGCATTTTGCGATGGTACTCGTCTATTCTGCAGGAGCTGCGCTTGGCGGATTTATCGTCAAAGGCTACTTCGATACGATACCTCGCAGCTTAGACGAATCGGCACGAATTGATGGAGCAAGTCATCTTCAAGTATTTATGAAAATTATGCTTCCATTGTCGAAGCCAATTTTAACGTATGTTGCACTTACTTCGTTTACAGGAGTATGGGGAGATTTTATTTTCGCTCGTCTAGTATTGCGAACAAAGGAAAATTATACAGTTGCAGTCGGTATGTTTGAGCTGATTAATTCGCAGCAAAACAGTAATTTCACGCTGTTTGCTGCTGGTTGCGTGATCATTGCAATACCGATTACAATCCTATTCTTATTCTTGCAACGCTTCCTAGTACAAGGACTTACATCTGGAGCAATGAAAGGATGATAAGTCTGAGAGGCAATCGTAAAATCTCTTATGTTATTTTTCTACTGCTGCTTATGCTTACTGTTACAGCTTGCACAGGAAATTCTGCCCAATCTCAAAACTCAACTGTTCAGCAAACAGCAGAGTCGCAGCAAGTTGATAAGGAGCAAAGCGGAGATGAGCAGAAGCATGCAAGTTACGAGGTAATTGAGCAGCCAGGAACAGTATTTTACGAAATTTTTGTGCGAGCTTTTTATGATAGTGATGGGGATGGAATTGGTGATTTGAACGGGGTTACTGCGAAGCTAGATTATTTGCAGAATCTAGGAATCGGTGGAATATGGCTAATGCCGATCAATTCTTCGCCAAGCTATCATGGCTACGATACAACGGATTATTACGATATTAATTCTGATTATGGAACGATTGACGATTTAAAGAAATTGATTGATGAAGCGCATAAACGAGATATTAAAGTAATTATGGACTTAGTGGTGAATCACTCCAGCAGCGAGCATCCTTGGTTTAAGGATGCTATTACTAATCCAGATAGTCCATATCGCAATTGGTATCATATCGTTTCTAAAGATGAGCAAACAAACAGTGACAGTGCAGCAAGCAATGGCAGTCCTTGGCATCCGTACGGAAACAGCAAATATTTAGGTGTGTTTTGGAGTGGTATGCCTGATTTTAATTTTGATGAGCCGAAGGTTCGCGAGGAGCTAATTAAAATCGGTCAATTTTGGCTCAAGCAAGGCTTAGATGGCTTTCGCTTAGATGCCGCTAAGCATATTTATGGTGACTTTAAATCGACAATTAGCACTCCGGAAATTCAAGCCGCTAACAAAACATGGTGGCAAGAATTTAGAAAAGGGATGGATGAAGTCAATCCTGATGCGTTCCTGATTGGCGAAGTATGGGATTCGATGTCTGTTATCGGACCATATTTTGATCAAGCACTTGACTCTGCTTTTAATTTTGATCTTGCTGAGCGATTGTTAAATGGAGTTTCAGACGAACGTGATCCAGATTTAGCCTTTTCCTTAGGTCGTGCTCATTCTTTTTATGCGCAATCGTCTAATAATCAATTTGTTGATGCGCCGTTTTTAAGCAATCATGATCAAAATCGTGTAATGACTGTATTGGGCGGCAATATGAATCATGCGAAGATGGCGGCTTCATTGCTGCTAACGTTGCCAGGCACCCCTTTTATTTACTACGGTGAGGAAATTGGTATGCAAGGAGCTAAGCCTGACGAGTATATTCGTGAGCCGATGCTTTGGTATTCTAATCCTGCTGGAGGAGAAGGACAAACGACTTGGATCGCTTCACGATATAATAGTGACGCAGGGGAAACTTCGGTAGAAGCTCAGCTTGCTGATGAGAGCTCTTTATACCATCATTATCGTAAGCTTATCGCTTTGCGAAACAGTGAGCCAGCACTGCAAAACGGGGCAATCGAGGAGTATAAGTTAGAAATTAAGAATAATAAACTAAGTGCCTATTTGCGGGTAACAGAGGATGAACGTTTACTCGTTTTGCATAACTTATCTGGCGAAAAGCAACAAGCGACACTTACTGCATCGAATGAATATGGTAGCTTTGAGCAAATGATATTTGCGAGCGACGAAGCAGCAAAGCTATCAGGCAATGAACTAACGATTCCACCTTACAGCTCAGTCATTATTCGTTAGAAGATTGAGCAAGAAGTATGTTCCCAAAGTAACGTAAGACAGAGTGGCTAAGCTGCCAAGAAGGTCAATTGTAACTGACCTTCCTGGCAGCTTTTTAAGTTTGGGAATATAAGCGCATAATGACTTTGGCCAGCAATAGTCCGCTGATAAGAAGAAAACTGCCACTGAATAGCATTACAATAGACGCACCTAATTCATCTGCTAACATCGAAAATAACGCCAAACCTAGCGGCGGAGCGACACTCGTTGCAGAGTTAAGCAAGCCAGTCACTCTGCCCTGAAGCTCATCTCTAATCGTAGTTCGCAGCAAAATATAAATAATCGTCGTGCTAAAGCTAAACAAAATGCCAACAATCAAAATAAAAGGCAAGGCGAGATAGACGTTATTTAATAGGGCGATAAGTACAAAACATGCTCCCATTAAAATGATACTGAGCGTAATAAGCCAAGCTTTGTTTTTCATACGCTCATTTGCTTTTATTATGAGAAGTGAACCGAGCACATAACCAAGCGGGATGCACATTTCAATAAATCCGAAAAAAATCGGGCTTGCTTTCCATTCCTTTACTGCCATAACTTGGACTAACATAAAGTTTGAAAGGAAAAAAATGATAACAAGCGGTAAAATGAACAGTGAAGCTTTAGCAATTGGATGTTGCAAGATAAAGATAAAACCTGTCTTCATATCTTGGAGAAAGGAAACCTTCCGACGCTGATCTTGCCTAATGGTTTCGTAACGAAATTTTCCCGCTATTAAAACGAGCAGCGCGGAAATTAAAAATGTTACAGCATCAATTGCGATAGCCGTTGCTCCTCCTAACAACGCGACTGCTGCTCCCCCTAAAGAAAATCCAATAATACGAACTATATTATCAGAAATATTTATTGCTGCTATTGCATGATGAATTTGGGACTTGCCGACAATTTGAACGAGCGAAGCTTGGAAAGCTGGTGTTCGAAAGCAGCCAGTTAAAGCTACCAAGGCAGTTAAAGTAATAATTGAGAAGTAGGATGTCGTTTCTAAATAAATTAATAAGGCGATGAAAGCTACAAGGATAAACCGGATAAAGTCAATTGACCACATTAACATGCGACGATTTACCCGATCTGCTAGCGTACCTGCAAATGAGCTGAATAACATAGCAATAACAAGGTGAATAATTAAAACAGCGGACATTAGCTTTGCGCTGCCCGATGTTTGGAGAATCCATAGGTTTAAAGCGATGCTATGAAAAGTGTTGCCTAGTAAGGATAAACTATAGCTAGTAAATACAAAAAGATAAGCGCGATTACGCCAAATTGAATTTTTCTCATCATGAAAATGTTTTTCGACTTTAAGGTTAACTTCTGCTAAGCTAGGTGCTTCAATTGCAGCAGCTTCCTCAGATTGGAAATAACGAGAATCAGTCATACGCACATCCTCCGTTTCTAGTAAAAAATTAAACTTAAACGTTTAAGTTTTGCTAAATAAAAGCAGATTTATTCTGCCTTTATTTTATAAGTTTTACTATTATGACCTTGATTGGGTGCTGATTTTTGTAATAGATTTATTAATTGAGCTGCTGCAATAGTTCCCTTTGATTGGCTAAAGGTAATAGCTGCGGAACTAGGTGGCAACAGTTGCGACATTCCTACTGTACAAATGACAGTTAATTGTTCACTAGGAGTATATTTGGCAGCGATTAGCGCGATAGCTTCATTTATAATAATTCCTTTTTTATCGTTCTGCTTAGACAGAAATTGCTTAAGCTCTTGTTCACTAGTCATAATATAAATTTGCTCCTGCGGCAATGGCAAAAGCTTCACAATGTATTGCATTAATTGTTGATTATTATAATTGTCCAGCACAGCATAGTATTTGTCAGGTTGCTTAATTAATGAACTGATTCGAGTAAAAGCATCCTCATAATCAAAAATGATTTGCTTGAACAAAGGATCATCGATCATGCTGTCTATAATCAGCAGTGGAACACCGTAAGGAAAATGTCCAGATATATGATGAAAATGCTCACTTTTCGCATCAACTACAATTACTCCATCGAGCTTACGTTCAGCAACAATATCTAGCTTTGGTGAATTAGCATTAAGACGATGAATAATTAAATGATAGCCATGTTTATTAAATTCCAGTTCGATATCATGAATAAGTTCGTTGTAGCGAAGCAGTCCCCAACTTGTAGTCTTTTCAGGCATATTAATGAGCAAGCCGACTAAACCAGATTGCTGTTTTACTAGAGAGCGTGCAGCTAAGTTAGGGACATAACCAAGTGCTTTGGCAGTTTCTAAGATACGGGTACGTGTTTCCTCAGCAATTGTTTGATTGGCAACATTGTTTAATACATAACTGACTGTAGCTGTGGAAACGCCCGTTTGTTTTGCTATTTCTTTTAAAGTAACTTTTTTCAAAGCAACAGCTCCTTTTGCACATATCGTTACTTAATCGTTTAAGTTATTATGCCATAAACTTACAATTTTGTCTAGCAGGGATTGCAAACGTTTGAATAAAATAGCCACTTGCATTACGAATTCGTAATGAAGTGGCATTTTTTACTTTTCATCTTTATTTTTCAAGAAGCACAATAAAGCTGTAAGCAGGCAGGGATAGTGAAAGCTTATTAGTTGCTGCTGATGACTTAGTAATAATCTCAGCACCGCCGTTTGCAGTTAGCACTTTCCAGTTAGACGCTGATTCAATATCTAGCTCAAGCTGAGAATTACTTTGACGTGCATTTAGCGCAATAATGATACGCTCGTTTTCTTCGCGTCGTTCATAGACTAAGCTGCCGTCCTCCTTATCTTGACCGATATGAATAAAGGAAATTTGACTGCTGCGCAGTGCTTTATAGGAATGACGTAATCCGATCGTATTTTTATAAAATTGTAAAAGCTCTTGATTTTGTTGCTCAGGCTCCCATACCATACATTTTCGGCAATCAGGATCTCCTTCACCGTTAATGCCTACTTCATCGCCATAATAAATACAAGGTGTGCCTGGGAAAGTAAGCTGGAATAGAGCAGCTAACTTCATTTTCTCCTCATTATCGCCACAAACGGTAAGCAGTCGTGGCGTGTCATGACTATCTAATAGATTGAAGGATACTTCCGTCACCTGTTGCGGATATGAGGCAAGCTGTCTACCGATCGCATTAGCAAAGTTTTGGGCATTTATCGTTTCATGTGCGAAAAAGTCCAGCACTGCATTAGTAAATGGATAGTTCATTACTGCATCAAATTGATCACCTTGCAGCCACATCATCGAATCATGCCAAATTTCACCTAGAATATATGCATCTGGATTTACGCTTTTGACTACTTTTCTAAATTCACGCCAAAATTGATGATCCACTTCATTTGCTACATCAAGTCTCCAGCCATCAATTCCGATTTCTTCAATCCAGTAGCGAGCGACATTTAATAAATATTGCTTAACCTCTGGATTTTCAGTGTTTAGCTTAGGCATCAATGGCTCGAACGCAAATGTATCATAAGTAGGGATGCCGTCCACGATTTGCAATGGCCACTCGCGTACATGGAACCAGTCCGCATATTTTGAATTTTTTCCATTCTTTTGCGCATCGACAAATGGTGCGAAGGTGCGTCCTGAATGGTTGAATACTGCATCAAGCAGGACACGAATACCGCGTTTATGGCAAGCCTCAACAAGTTCTTTAAGCTTCTCATTAGTTCCAAAGTGAGGATCCACCTTTAAATAATCTTGCGTATCGTACTTATGATTGGTTGTTGCTTCAAAAATAGGCGTAAAATAAATTGCATTAATGCCAAGCTCAGCAAGATGATCAAGATGATCAATTACGCCTTGAAGATCGCCGCCGAAGAAGTTTTTCGGTGTTGGTTTGCCGCCCCAAGGCTCGACATTTTCGGGGCTAATTGATGGATCGCCATTAGCAAATCGTTCAGGAAAGATTTGATAAAAGACAGCATCCTTTACCCATGTTGGCGGATTAAATACGTCTATCGGGTTAATAAATGGAAAATCAAAAAAGTCTTTGTGAGGATTTTCCGGTGTTTGCGATGCAAAGCCGCCCTCTGTAAAGGTAATTTTTTCACCTGTAACCGCGTCTGTTAGTACAAATGCGTAGCGAAGTCTGCGAAAAGGCGGGACAACATTAATCTCCCAATAATCATATAGTGCGTCTTGCGCAAAAATTTTCATTGGGATAGTTTGCACAGTTTTTTCCCATGCGTACTTATCTCCGACAATTGCTTCAACCAGTGAGCAATCGTCTCTTTTTGTTCTAAGTCGCAAATGAATTGTCTGTTTGTCGTAGGCATACGACCAGTTTTGCTTAGGTCTGTGATAAACAGCTTCAAGTAACATTGAACATCACTCCTACAATAAATTTAAGAGATTCATACAAAAAAAGGTACAACCTCTAATTTATTAAATCCGAGGTTGTACCTTTTCTTAAAACGTTTATGTAAACTGACATAAACGAGGGTGGCGGTAACATTGCCTTTATATTGTATCTCTCAACAAATCTATTATATACCATCATTACCAATAGAAACAATAATATTTACAATTTTTGAACTAGTATTTTTAACATGTCAAATTATAGCGTTCGTTTAGCTTCTTTGCCATTTGAGCAAGTTCATCTGCGTTAGGCAGCATAAGCGGGTGAGAAGAGAGAGATAAATTTTGCTCTAAAATCGTTCCATTATGCTCTAGCAGCACTTGCTTAATCAAGTTCGTAAAGCTTGTATGAACTGGCTCTTTTAGTGAAGTTAGCTCCTCTAGGCTAGCAGTGCTTTCATCAGTTACGTTTGGATACTTAAGCGCAGCGTCACCATTTGCCGCAATTTCATAAAAGCGCCGAACTAAGCTTGTTCTATGTTTGCCGATGCCTGAAGCAACAACGAAGGCTTGCACACAGTAAGCATTTAGTAATCTACGCTGGGCAATTCCGCAAAATTTACGATCATTAATGCTCAGATCATAATCACCTGGACAGTATGCCCCACGAATTTCTCCTTTCTGCACAGCAGATCCATTTTCAGCAAGAGCAATAGAGATAAGCTGATACATTTTTTCAAAATCTTCTTTTAAATTGGTTTTGTTATTGGGATGAGAAGGGAAAATAAGCGAGATGTTGACTACTCCATCATCTAGCGGAACAGCAGCTCCCCCTGAATTACGAACAATCGGTAAGTATTGGTTGCTTTGCAGCCATTCCATCGCTTGCTTAGCAAAGGGCAAACGAGCATCCTGTTGACCTAATACAAATCCGTTAGGATGGCGCCATATTCTACATATTTTTAAGTGATGTTGTGCTGCTTGTTTTAATAACAATTCATCTTTGGCAAAAGAAAGCATCGGATCAACGCTTTGCAGCAAATCACTTTCATCTAAGATCAACATATTTTGGGCCCAAGCGGCAATTGACTGATTCATCGTTGGTTTACTCCTTTATTCTTCTGATTTTTAGTATAGCACAACAAAGGAGACAGCTATAAATTTCGCATTATTTTTATTTAACTGTTGAAAAAACTCATATTTTTACAATTAATGTCCAAACTATGGATAGCTTGGCTATGAAAGGGTGAAAGTTGAAATGGACAATCAGCGGTTAGGCAACGAGGCTAGTGAAAGCGAGAAAAGCGAAAGCGGGGCTAGCAAAGATAGCCCAAATCGCAGCGGGATTACGAAAAATGAGTCTAGTAGCAAAGAGTACAATGAACAGAAGCAATCTGACTATAAAGAGGAAGCAGCTTTAGCTATGCAAGAAATTCCATATGAAAGCACGACTCAGCTTGAACCACGCAAGCAATGGTTTAAGCAGCAATTTGATCGCTGCTCGGACATTGTGTTTCATAATATGACGCTGAATGCTGGGATTGGAATTGCAGGCATAGAAGCAATGCTTATTTATACGAATGGAATGTTTGATATTGCCCAAGCAGAACTACATGTGCTCAAGCCACTGCTAGAGCGCAACTTTTATACGAAGCAGGAGCTAAGTCAATATCTTTATTCACTGAATCGTTTGCCAGTTACTGAAATACGCTGGGAAAAGGATGGGGAAGAGGCAAGAAAAAGCATTCTCAATGGTCAAGGAATCTTTTTCTTTGAAGGAGACGAACGATTTTTAATTTTGCCGTTTAGCAAATTTGAGAAGCGGGGAATTGAAGAAGCACCGAATGAAACAGTTATACGGGGTCCGCGTGAAGCGTTCGTTGAAGATTTGCAAACGAATATTAGCTTAATTCGCAGAAGAGTAAAAAGTCATCATTTGAAAACAGAGCAGTTTGAGATAGGAAAGTATACATCAACTAGACTTGTTGTTACTTATTTGGAAGGAGTATGTAAGCCATCATTAATTGCTGAAATTAAAAGAAGAATTGATTATATCGAAGCCGATGGATTAATCGCTGCTACACAAATTGAGGAGGCAATCTCGGACAATCCGAAAAGTCTGTTTACACAATTGCAGCATACAGAACGTCCTGATGTTGTAAGTGCAGCTCTGTTAGAAGGCAGAATAGCAATTCTAATCGACAACTCTCCAGATGCGATGCTGGCGCCAGCAACATTAATGATGAAAATGCAGTCCTTGGAGGATTATAACCAAAACTTTATTGCGACAAGCTTTATTCGGATGATTCGCTTTCTTTTTATGTTTATTTCACTTATGCTTCCTTCTTTTTATATAGCAGTTACTACTTTTCATGCAGAAATGATTCCGTTTAACTTGCTTATTTCTGTAGCTTCGGCAAGAGAAATCGTTCCGTTTCCTGCTTTGCTTGAAGCGTTTATTATGGAAATTTCCTTTGAAGCATTGCGTGAGGCGTCCGTACGTATTCCAAAGTATATTGGACAGACGGTATCAATTATCGGGGCGCTTATTATCGGAACTGCTGCAGTGCAAGCCGGGATCGTATCATCAGCAATGGTTATCATTGTATCGGTTACAGGGGTAGCCTCCTTTATAATCCCTGGATATGATTTGAGTTTAACGTTACGTCTGCTTCGTTTTCCATTAATGCTGCTTGCAGGCTTTCTCGGTATTTTTGGCATCGCATGCGGTTTAATTTTAATTTATACGCATATGCTCAATCTTAAATCTGTAGGGGTGCCTTTCTTATCACCACTTGCGCCAAGCAGCTTCAGCTCAATGGAAGATACCTTTGTTCGTTTTCCATGGTGGAAGCTGAAAAATAAACCAACCTTTGCATTACAAAATAGACAGAAAGAGGATAGCAAAGACATACGCGGCTGGACAAAAGAGGAGGAGCAAACGTGAAAAAAGTAAGAGTAATGCTGCTCGCTTTATTATTTACCTTTTTACTGACTGGCTGCTGGTCGTCTCAGGAACTAAATGATGTAGCTTTTGTCAGTGTCATTATTGTCGATAAGGTGGATGATCAAATAGAGATAACTTTAGGCGTACCATTAACGAACAATATGGCTGTTGGCGATGTAGGTGGTTCCTCAGGCGGACAACTGTTTGGTTATTTTAGCCGTAGGGCATCAACGATTGAGGATGCATTGCAGAAGGTGCAGGGGGACCTGTCACGTAAAGCAAACTTTGGACAAAATCGCAATATTGTTATCGGAAGGACTATGGCTGAAAGCGGGATAATGCCGATTGTTGAGTTTTTTTCAAATAACCCTTATATGCGGCTAAATACGAATATATTTATGGTTGACGGTAATGCCAAGGAGGAAATTTCGAAAGCGACGATCGTATCTGAGCGTTTTGTCGTAACGATTTTAAATAAATATGTGGAACAATGGACCTCTTTACAGACGACGATTCGAGATCTAATCATCTCTAAAACAACCGGAGGTGATGCAGTGATTCCAATTATCAATTTTTCGCAAGTATCCGAAGGTTCATCGGATGAAACTGCATCAACAGTTGGTACAGGCGGTGCTGGAATTTTTCGCGAAGGTAAATTGGTAAAACCACTCCTTACTCCTTTGCAGGCATCAGCTGCTAAAAGTGTTCGCGATCAGCTAAGACAATATTATTTTAGTGTGCCGTCACCAATAGATGAAAAACCTGTCGGCTTATACAGCACAATCGTGAATGAAAAAACACATATTACAAAAAAAGATGGAAAATTTAGCGTGATTATTAGACCTGTTTCGGAAATCGTAGTCCTTTCAAATAATTCAATGATCGATTTTTCAAGCATTGAGCATACCATGATGATGGAAAAGCAAATAGAACAATTTCTCAATAATTTGATCGCTGACACAGTAAAGGTTGTGCAACAAACCGGAGCTGACGTATTTCACTTCGATCGTTACTTTAGCGTGAAATATCCGAACGAATGGAATAAGTTAAAGTCTAGCTGGCGAGATTTTTATCGTGATCAACTTAATATTGAAGTGGATAACGTCGTTAATTTACGTCGTAAAGGGTCAAACGTACGTTCATTTAATAACTTTTTTAAGGAAGTTAAGATGGAAGGCGGTAGCTAGCAATGGACATCATATCT
Organism: Paenibacillus sp. plas6; assembly: GCF_057221655.1. NCBI lineage: Bacteria > Bacillati > Bacillota > Bacilli > Caryophanales > Paenibacillaceae > Paenibacillus > Paenibacillus sp. plas6. The sequence continues at coordinate 3,266,028 of NZ_CM170151.1, forward strand.
GTTACACAAAAGCAGGTGCTTAAATTTTTCGTAATCAATATGATAGCGACGATCGTAGCCTTTTTTACAGGAGCAGTGCTGTTAAAGGGCGGATTTAATGCACCTTATGGAGCCATCATTGGTGGCTGCATCGCCTTGCTCATTGTTTTATTAAATCTTAAATTTGTTCAGCGTCGTCCGGATGAGCATTTTGCGGCTTACGGCGCTGAGATTGTTTCACGCTGGGTTCATTACCCATTAATGATGTGTGTCATCCTGATCAATTTATGGATTACTGTGCTTGATTTGTGGAAAACACAGGACTTCCTTTTACAGTTTTATCTATTAGATACGCCTCCATTTATTGTTATTATTTTAAGTTGCTTATGTATAGCCTATACTGCACGTTTTGGGGTGAAAACGATATTTAGAGCTGCGGAAGGCTTGTTTTATATAAGTATGCTATCGTTTATCATTATCCCATTTTTAGTGCAATCGAATGTTGAATGGTTTATGATGGAGGGTTTAATTACCCATTTTAATTTCCGAAGTGCTTGGGATGATGGCTACTATATGGGATCAATTTTTGGCGAAGTGGCGTTTATCGTATATATCTATCCTTATCTAAATAAGAAGGAGTTAACGAAAAGAACAGTTATATATCTGAAGTCGATTGTAATTTTGCTAGTTTGCGTTCATCTGTGCATTCTTATTTTAGTGCTTGGACCTGATCTAGCTGCCAATTTAAACTTTCCTGAGCTGGAGATGATTCGTCTTATTCCTAGCGGTTCTTATTTAGAAACGATGGACCCGATCATTATTACCTTATGGATCATTACGATCTTTATTAAATTAAGCTTTATGCTGCTAATATGCGCGCAAATTTTGAGCGAACTCTTTAAGCTAGAGCACGAGGAATCCCTTGTTTATCCGCTTGTAATATTAACAGGCGTTGCGGCGATTATGGTAGCAAAATCTCCTCTGCAATTGAGTCTGTTTAATAATATCAATATAACGAACGGCTTATATGTTATCGAATGTTTGCCATTGCTTTATTATGTGGTTGATCTTATTCGAGGCTCTAATAAGAAGAAAAAAACGGAGGAATTACAATGATACTCATCGCTTTAATATTTGGTGTGATTGCTTTCTTAGAAATTCTTTATTTAAAAGGAAAAAAAGAAAGACTTAAACCTTATATTATCATTTATAGTATACTGTTTATTTTAACGGAGATGTTGTATTTCTTCCGAAGTAAAATGTATTGACTAATTAAATAAGCAAACCGACCATTTCTTGTTAAGCGAGCATGGAACTGCATCCTAACACCAAAGTTTTAATTGGGCGGACAACTGCTGCTGCGATAACAAGAGCTGGAAGGTTTGCTTCTAATAATTCCGTTTGTCTTTAAATTCTACAGCTATTCAAATAGGCTTAATGAGCAGAATTTAAACAGTAGGTATTTATTTAGTAGCTGCTGCCAAATCATCAGCCTCAATTTTAGCTAATGCTTCTTTACTTACATCAACGCGCTTCATAAACAGTGTCAAAATTAAAGCGACAAGGCATGTTAGTGCAGCAATCATAAAAGAAAAATGAATACCATCAAGCAATCCTTGCTGTTGAATTTGAGCTTGTTGGATTTCTGTAAGTGTACTTGGATCAACTTGGCTTAGTTTCTCGTTGATACTATCTTTGGCATGAGAGTTCATTAATGAAACGAATACGGCTGTACCTAATGCACCGGCAACTTGGTTTAATGTATTGTTAACGGCTGTTCCGTGCGGGTTAAGTCGAGTTGGCAACTGGTTAAGACCATTTGTCATAATTGGCATCATAATCATTGAGATACCAACCATTCGTACGGAGTACAGGGTAATAATATAGGTATACGTCGTATCAACTTCAAAAGTTGTCATCATATAAGTTGTGATCGCAGTAATCAATAAACCAGTTACACCTAAAATTCTAGGTCCGAATTTATCAAATAATTTACCGGTAATTGGTGACATAATCCCCATAACAAGCGCACCAGGAAGCATCATTAATCCGGAATCAAATGCTGAAATCCCTCGAACATTTTGCACATAAGCTGGTGTTAAAATCATTCCCGCAAATAACGCAGCAGAGTTTACGACTGAGATTACTGAACTCAAGGCAAACATCGGATATTTATAAACAGAAAGATTTAATAAAGGAACGTTAATTCTAAATTGACGAATGACAAACAGGGCTACTAAGATAATACCGACAACGATCGTTGTAATAACGATGGAGTCATCCCAGCCATCTGTACTTGCTGTACTAAAGCCGTACAAAATACCGCCGAAACCAAGCGTAGACAGTACAATTGAAAAATAATCTAAAGATGTAGGCGAAGTTGGCATAACATTTTGCAGTTTAAATAAACCAAGCACTAAGCTTAAAATAGCAAACGGCAAAATCATTTCAAACAACAGGCGCCAATCGTAATATTGAACAATGTATCCTGACAAGGTAGGTCCAAGTGCCGGAGCAGTAATCATAACTAATCCGAAAACACCCATTGCTGCACCGCGTTTTTCGCGCGGGAAGCTAATTAACATAATATTCATAAGTAACGGTGACATAACAGAAGAACCTGCTGCTTGAATCATTCGACCTGTTAGCAGCGTACCAAAGTTTGGGGCAATTGCTGCCACCGCAGTACCAATCGTAAAAATTGACATTGCAGTAAGAAATAATTGGCGGTTCGTAAATTTCATTAATAAAAAGGCAGACACAGGAATAAGGACACCACTTACAAGCATATAGCCTGTTGATAACCATTGGATTGTGCCGTAGCTTTCAATTCCTAGGTCGACCATAATCGTTGGCAGCGCAACGTTCATTAATGAGTTGTTTAAGAACGAAACGAAGGCGCCAAAAAATAAAATTGCAATCATTAAGTATGGTGGCTTTTTTAATTGCTGTAATGTTTCGCTCATAATGTTAGTCGCTCCTATCTCTCTTTATTTTTAAGTCACTTGATGATTTTAAATCATTGGTTTATTTATTTCAAGTTTTTTATACTTTGTGTCCAAATCCCTTGAAAATTTGACTTAGACATGGGTATACTAAGGCTATCAATGATTATAAGGGGACGCAAATGAATAAGCGCAAAAAAATAGTTGTCGATCATGCGAAAGCACTTTTCTTAGAAAAAGGGATACAACAAACCTCGATTCAAGATATTATTGAACGTTCAGGGATTTCAAAAGGAACATTTTATAATTATTTTTCATCTAAAAATGAATGTGTAACTGCAATTTTACAACAAGCTTATCAAGAAACAACAATAAAACGACAAGAATTGTTACTTAAAAATAATGCGGAAGACTTAAATGTTCTTGTTCAGCAAGTTTGTATGTTTACACGAACACATGAGCAGCTTGGAATAGCTGGCCTATTTGAAGAGATTATGCACTCTGGAGACAAAGAACTAAAAAAAGTCGTAATGAATTATCGACTTCAGGAAATTGAATGGCTGGCTAGTCGCTTGGTTGAGGTTTTTGGTGATGAACTTAGACCATATGCAATTGAAGCAGCCATTATTTATTACGGTGCGCAGCAGAATTTAATGTTTGCTGCAAGGGTTACCCATCAGCGAAGCATTATGCCAGAGCAAATAGTAAACTCAGTATTCCACTATATGCGATTAATTATTAACAGCTTAATTCATGACGGTACTGCAGTACTTGATCCGGATAAAATTTCCTTCATTAGATCGGAAATTAATCAAGAAATCATAAGCTGTGAAGAAGTAGTTGAACAACTTGAACAGCTGATCGTTAACTACAAGCTAACCCAGGTTCAACTTGAGCTAACCGAAGGATTAATACAGGAGCTGAAAAGGGAGACGCTTAAAATTCATATTATAAATGCATTGCTATCATCGTTTATAGATGCGTTTCGTGGGACAAGATTATATGAACAAGCGAAGGAGATAATGGGGACAACATTGCTCTTTTTAAGGCAGCAATAATCCTTTAGCTTTGTTTAAGCTACTATAAGTAATATTGAAGCAATTAGATGTAAAAAGGTGCAGCGGCGGCAAAACTGAATGCTTTCAGTTTGCAGTAGACTGCACCTTTTGCTTTTAAATAGAAAGTTTATTATAGCTCGCTTATTGCTTGATACGATACCAGTATTGATAAGCTACTTGATAGCCTAATTTGAAATAAACATGTTTGGCAGCTTCATTGCTATCTAATACAGCAAGGTAGCTGGTGCTTGCCCCTGCTTGCTTACATTTCATTAATAAGTGGTATAGCAAATAAGAGCAGATGCCTTTATTACGATAAGCTTTAGCAGTAATTACATCGTAGATCCCGACAGTATTTTTATCTACAACAGCCATCGCAAGCGCCACCACTTCATCATCTACTTTACATTTTGCAAGCATGACTTGACCTGGCATAGCGGCAATCATATCAATCATCGTTGGAATATGGCGAGGATCAACACCGCTTAATTGACAATATTGCTCTAACCAGCGCAAAGAAATATGCTCCTCAACTTCTAAACTAAGCTGCTCCTTAAGCTGCTCATTGATTTTCGGAACTTCATGAGAAAGCTGCTCAAGGCTTAACGTTAGCATCAGCGAAAGATCAATTCGCTCATAGTCTAATTGCGCAAGCAGTTCATCTAATTGCGGCTCAGAAAAAGGAGTAATTTTAAATATAGTTGGTTGTTTAACTGCACTGTATTTATATTCACAGTTAGCAATATTCATAAACATGCTTTGTGACGTTCTGTTAATCATATGTTCAATTGTACTAACGCAATTTGCTCGCTTTGTATAGCCATTTGCCATACGCAGCTTCCAACCGTCCATATATTCGGTATTTAAAGCAGGCCAATGCTGCAAAGATAACTTTTCAAGTTGTATTAAAGGTAATGACATTTTCATCAACCTCCCATCAATACGAATAATAATACAACATACTGTATAAATATTCAATAGTTTATGCACCTATTCATAAATTTGGCAAAAGAAAAGAGATCGACGAGATAGCCTGAATTTCCTTCTCTTTCGATCTCTTTTAGCTCGTATTTTTTTGCCGTAAGCTTTGTATGTCTGATAGTTGCTCACTTATTCACTGCTACGAGCTTAAATCAGTTTCTGCTGATTGATTTACATACTGAAAACATAAGCCGTTAACTTCCTCTGCAGCTTCTTTAAATAATGAAATAAATGTACTGTACTCATTATCCTCAATTTTAGAGTCATTTGTGTCATTTAAAGTATCATTAACCCAAACAATTGTGAGCGGCAGTTCGATTTCACCAGTTAAGCAATCCCACAGTGCATCTAAATTGTGACCATAATGCGAGGGGAAGTTCAGTTTGCTGGCTAAATAATGATGTGTGGAGGGATATAAGGGAATTTCTGATTGTATTAATTTAATCGTTTGCTTCATTCAGGCATTCCCTCCGTAATATCCGTAAAAGTTTGATAATGATCGGTAGTCATATAAATTAAACCATCATTTGAAAAGACGATACGATCGCCATTTCGTTTGCCGCCTTGATAGTTAATATCTGCCTCATACCATATTCTTCCTTGCTTCTTTGGCAATAAGCCTTCGCGATTTCCAAACCGATCCCCGCCAATGCTTTTTCCAGGGGCTACTTCATGCAAATTACCTTCTGATGGTACCCAGCCTAACGCCTCAGCTTCCTTTTTCGTTATAAAATTGTCCGGCAACTTGCCATGCTCGCGAATATAGGCCGAGACTTCAGCAAAAGTTGTTAAATTATTCGCACTATCAGATTCGGAAGCATTGTTTATCGCTGTTTCATGATTGTTACTGTTTAGATTTAGCTGTATATTGCTACAGCCTGTTGTTAAGCCAAAAATAAAAATAAGGAAGCTGATTAGGGCAAGTCCGATTAATCGTTGCTTAGCCTTCATAAAGGAAAAAAGCTGTTTCATAAATCCACTCCTGAAAAAAACTACGTATTGTAAAAACTTTATATATATAATTGAGGGTTTTCCTTGATATATAAGTCTCGGAAAGCAAAAAACTTGCCACCCCCATAGTTTTAGGTTAAAAGTAAGGTTACCACACCGAACACTTAATCCCAAACAACTAGGAAGTGACAAGTTTGTATCCTCAATTATTAACCTATTTACTTGAATTTATCAAGTACCAAGATCAAATTATTAAAACTTTACTTACTCTTCTTATCGGTAAAAACATGTTTGATAAACCTAAAGAAGAGCCAATCAATAAACCATATCGTAAGCTTCAGGTGGATGATCTTCCGATCAACGAAACTCTTCAGAAGCTTGATTATCGAATCCTTCTAACAGAATACCTAGAGAAAAACGGTAAACATCTAAAGCCTGTTCAAAGGCGTTTGAATGCAAAGACGACTGTACCTAAATCTATGAACTGTCCGAAGTGTGGTGCTCCATCGGATTATCTTTATGCCAATAATGGGGGCAAAGGACAGTATCAATGTAAGGTATGTTCCTGTCTGTTTAATGATAAGAGCCGCTATTTGAAAGAGGCCATTTTAAAGTGTCCTCATTGTTCTAAGACTCTTGAAAAAATCAAAGAGCGAAAAGACTTTAACGTGTTCAAGTGTAAAAATAATGATTGTCCCTATTACCAAAAGAAACTAAATGGTATGTCTTCGAAAGAGAAGAGACAGTTTAAAAAAGATCCTCAATCCTTTAAGTTAAGATACATTTTCCGGCAGTTTCACATCGATTTTCAGCCATTGTCTAAGTCTTCCCCCAAAAAGCCCAAGGTTGATTTATCCAGGCTGTATGCGTCGCCACATACTTTGGGGCTCATTTTAACCTATCATGTCAACTATGGACTTTCGGCCCGTAAAACAGCTGCACTCATGAAAGATGTACATGGGGTAAGCATATCGCATCAAAGTATTTTAAATTATGAGAATGCAGTTGCCCTAATACTTAAGCCTTACGTAGATTATTATCCCTACGAACTTTCTGACCAGTTCTGTGGAGACGAAACCTACATCAAGGTGAATGGGCGTTGGCATTACTTGTTTTTCTTCTTTGATGCGGTAAAAAAGATTATTTTGTCTTACCCAGTATCGCCAAATCGGGATACAGTGTCAGCAATCCGTGCCATTGATGATGTCTTAATGAAACTGAAAGAGATTCCTAAAGATCTTACATTTGTGGTGGATGGCAATCCGATTTATCTCTTAGCTCAGCACTTTTTCGCTCAACACGATATTCAGTTCGACATCAAGCAGGTTATTGGACTTACCAATGAAGATCCTGTGTCAACGGAGTATAGGCATCTCAAACAAGTTATCGAAAGACTAAATCGCACATTTAAAGGCAATTATCGTTCAACACACGGGTTTGGATCCGAACAAGGATCTGTTTCTTTTGTGACCCTGTTTGTAGCTTACTTTAACTTTTTAAGGCCTCATTCTGCATTAGAAGGTAAGGTGCCAGTGCTTAATCCAGAGTTACTGCAGCTCCCGAATATGCCTGCGAGATGGACTAAACTGATCGCTTTAGCACAACAATGGATTAACGAACAACAACCAGCCTAACTTTTTGGTTTAGCAGAGCCCGAAGTAAAAACGAGCAATCGGCGGAGCGAACTCTTGACAAACCGAACTAGCCAATGGTTTAAAATGGAAAAACCAAGGGCTATTTAGCATGCCTTCTTTTTGTCCCCGTCGCCCTTGTTAAAGTAGAGTCAAACCATTGGCGTGTTTGTCAAGAGCGATTGCGTGGCCTTTCCACCCAACAAATGGGAGACGACCCGAACACCTATTGAGTTTTCATAGAACTTTTGACACTACCAAAAACTATTTTTTCTAAGTATACGTGATGAAATTACTTATCGCAAAAATGAAGGAAAAATATTTTTTAAAGCGGATTTTCATTTTATAAAAAGCGTTGTATGATGTGGAGAGAAAGTGATTGCAAAAAGCAGCAGATAAAGTTAATTTAGTTAAATCAAGCGGATTGAAGGAGTTAGTCAGCATGAACTGGAGTATAAAGCATTTTAATGAATTAAGCAATTTGGAAGTGTACGAAATTATAAAGCTGCGTACTGATGTTTTTGTTGTTGAGCAGCAGAGCATTTATAGTGATTGCGACAATAAGGATCTTGATGCCTTCCATCTAATGCTTAGAAATGATCAAGGAAAATTACTAGGGTATTTACGAATTTTAAATCAAGGTGTTAGCTATCCTTGCTATTCGCTTGGCAGAGTAATTATTGCTCCTGAGCTGCGCGGAACAGGTTATGGAAAGCAATTGGTGTCACGAGGAATCGAATTTATCGAAAAACATTGGGGAGGTAAGCAAATCACAATTTCTGCACAACAGCATTTAACTGCCTTTTATGGGGAAGTTGGCTTTGTCGTAGAATCTGAGCCCTATATGGAAGATGGCATCCCGCATGTAAAAATGTCAGCATATTTGTAATTTAATTCGGACAGCGTAGAAAAGGAGTGCTGGAGATGTGGAGATCTTTAGCAGATAAATTTCGCTTTAATTATCGAGGTAATTCTTCCTTCACCCCAGGTATGCAGGTTGCTATTGTTGAAGGAATATGGGCAGTTCTATTGCTTACCATGCTTTCTGGTCCGTTTCTAACGGCATATTTGCTTTATTTGGGAGCGACTTCATCCCAGATTGGTCTTGTGTTGGCTATTCCAGCATTAGCTAATCTGCTTCAAGTTTTGGCAGCAATGTACATGCAAAAACTTATTCATCGTAAACGCGCTTTCATAATTCTTGGTACTGTTCATCGCTTGGTAGGAATATCAACAGGAGCAATTCCTTTCATATTTCCTAAGGAATTATGGCTTATCTCATTTATTATCATTTTCTTTTTATTTAGTGCTATAAACGCGTTTTTAGGAGTAATATGGACTTCGATAATTTCTGATATGGTCCCATCAGAGGTTCGTGGCAAATATTTTGGCGTTCGCAATGTCATTACAAATGCTGCCAATAGTGCAGGGCTTTATCTAACAGGGATCATCCTCGAGCATTATCAAGGTGCTACAGGCTTTAATATTATGTTTTGTCTGGCAGCAATAACAGTAGTGATGAACATTATCTATTTTATAAAGTATCCTAATCCACAATTTGAGAAAAATGAGGGAATGAAGCTTGGTGCTTTCGTTCTTCAGCCGTTTCATGATGTAAGCTTTCGCAATGGTTTAATCTTTTTAACAGTCTGGACATTTATTATGACGATGACACATCCATTTTTCTCTTATGTGATGCTAGATATTTTACAAGTACCTTATCAAACGGTAGCTAATCTAGTAATCTTGCAAACGGTTGCTTCGATGGCAGGCTTCTATATATGCGGGCTGCTTTCTAGCAGATGGAGTGATCGAGCTTTACTAATTGGTTCCTTACCGTTTATTGCAGCAGCAGCCTTATTATGGAGTGCTCTAAACATTTTGCCACAATTGCTTGTGTTAGTGCTAGTGTTCATTTTTTTAGGCATTGGTCTAGGCGGCTATAATCAACAGATTTTTATTTTTATGATTGGTTCATCGTCTAAAGCGGCTCGTCCGATTTACATTGCTGTGTTTTCAGCGATTACAGGGATTGCTGGATTTATCGGTCCTACTTTAGGCGGAATTGTATTTGAAAAATTGAAAAAGTATCCATTATGGCTACAGGAATATGGCTGGTTTCTTTTCTTAGGTCTTTTTTTATTAATCGCAATTATTATTGCGCCGCTTATTTTTCGTACGCCCAAAAATAGGATATAATGAAAGGCAAAGCACTATATTAGAAGAATAGGTAGGTAATGAACAATGAAACAAGCAATCCATACAGATAATGCGCCACAAGCAATCGGTCCTTATTCCCAAGCTGTAAAGGTCGGCAACCTATTGTTTACATCTGGTCAACTAGGGCTTGATCCAGCAACAGGTCAATTTCCAGAAGGTGTTGCAGAACAGGCAAAACAATCTTTGAATAATGTAAAAGCAATCGTTGAAGCAGCAGGGGCGACCATGAATGATATTGTAAAAACAACTGTATTCTTAAAGGATATGAATGATTTTGCAACTGTAAATGAAGTATATGCAAGCTTCTTTGCACAACCTTATCCAGCCCGCAGTGCAGTTGAAGTTGCAAGACTGCCAAAAGATGCACTAGTTGAGATCGAGGTTATTGTGCAACTTGCGTAAATATATAGTTTGAATTCGATATAAATAACTTAATTTCCAATGCACGCTTAAAACTCCACCGACAGACCAATGAGGCAATGCAAGCCGCTTCCTCGGTCCATCGGTGGAGTTTTTTTACTATTTACTTACTGCTTACTAAGCGAGCTAAAACTTTTTTCGACGACTTTGCCCAAAAAGGCGACGGAGGAGAAAAAAGCTATAGCGCGAAGGTTTTTACTTACTAAGCGAGCTAAAACTGTTTTCGACGACTTTGCCCAAAAGGCGACGGAGGAGAAAACAGTTTTAGCGAGCGTCCTAGTTTATTTTTACCGTATAGACAATATATTCAATAAATGCTAAACTATTTGATAATGATTATCATTAATATTTACTTAAAAGGAGTTAAAGGGGATTAAGGAAATGAAAAAAACAGTAGTAGCTTTATTTTTAATTCTATGTCTTGCATTAGTTGCTTGCAGCAATAGCAGCAATTCCAATTCAAATTCGTCGAAAAATGCCACATCAACGCAAAATTCATCAACTTCCCAAAATGGAGGGAATACTCAAAATGATGACATTGCGCAAAGTGAAACCAAGACATATGAGACGGCAGCAGGATTGGTTGAAATTCCAGTAAATCCGCAACGAATTGTTATTCTTAGCGGGTCATATGCTGGTCATGCTTTGTTTTTAGGAGCACCAGTAGTTGGGGTAGAGTCTTATACTTATGAAAATCCACTTATGGCAGATTATCTTGAAGGAGTAGCAGAAGTAAATCCAGATAATTTAGAGCAAATTATAGAGCTAGAGCCAGATCTTATTATTGCAGAAGATAATGCAACGAACTTAAAGCAGTTAAGTGAGATTGCTCCTACACTTGGTTTGACATATTCTTCACAAACCTATCTTTCTCGTTTAATTGAAATCGGGAAAATCGTAAATAAAGAGAAGGAAGCAAGAGAGTGGGTAGAAGATTTTGAAGCCCGAGCGATTCAAGCAGGCAATGATATACGCGCTAAACTTGGCGATGATGTTACTGTAACAATTATTGAGAGCTGGGATAAAGAGCTTTATGTATTTGGCGATAATTATGGGCGTGGAACTGAAATTTTATATGATGCTATGAAGCTAAAAAGAACAGATGAAGTAAATAAGCTAGTTTCAGACGCAGGTTATTCTGCGATTTCTCCTGAAATATTGCCACAGCTTGGCGGCGACTTTCTTGTATTTAGTAAATCTAGCACTGCAGATAACTCATTCTTGGAAACAGAAACCTATAAAAATCTTGAATCGGTTAAAAATAATCGGGTGTTAACGGCAGATGCAGCACAATTTTACTTTGATGATCCTGTTACGCTTGAATATCAGCTTCACTTCTTTATTGAAGGAATTAAATGATCTATGAAAAATCAAGTTTTAACGAATACTTTAATCACGTTTGGGTTATTGGTGCTGCTCCTGCTCATTTTTGTTGCATCTATTGTTTTAGGTGCAGCTGATATATCGCTGAGTAATGTTTTACAAGCGCTCTTCACCAATAAAGTAAATGATCAAATATTAGTTATTCGTGAGATCAGATTACCAAGAGAACTAGCAGCTCTATTTATTGGAGCTGCTCTTGCTGTTGCTGGTGCGATAATGCAAGGAATGACAAGGAATCCGCTAGCTGATCCAGGTTTGTTAGGTTTGACGGCAGGAGCGAATACAGCACTTACTGTCACAATGGCATTTGCCATTCAAGTCTCGTTTATATCTATGCTGGTTGCTTGTTTCGTAGGTTCAGCTCTAGGTGCAATGCTTGTCTTTGCTATTGGAGCAATGAAAAGAAATGGTTTTTCTCCTGTTCGCTTAGTACTGTCAGGAGCTGCGGTATCGGCATTTCTTTTTGCAGTTTCGGAAGGGATAGCGATTAACTTTCGTGTCGCTAAAGATGTTTCGATGTGGACATCAGGAGGCTTTGTTGGAAGTAATTGGAGCCAGTTGCAATTGCTTGTTCCAATTATCGTTTTAGGAATACTTATTGCGATTTTACTTTCTAGGCAGGTTACAATATTAAGTTTAAATGAAGAAGTAGCGACAAGCCTTGGTCAAAAAACGTCTATAGTTAAAGCTATTTTATTTGTCGTTATTATTATTCTTGCAGGTGCATCTGTAGCAGTAGCGGGTAATCTTGTGTTTGTAGGATTAATGGTTCCGCACATTGCAAGAAAGCTGGTAGGGGTAGACTATAAACGGATTATTCCAATTTCAGCAATGTTAGGAGCAATATTTTTACTAGCGGCGGATACGGTTGCAAGAACTATCAATGCTCCTTATGAAACTTCAATTGTAGCTATTGTCGCCGTTATCGGTGTTCCATTTTTCTTATTTATTGTAAATAAGCGAGGTGGAACAGCATGAATGTAATAAGAAAAAAGAGTATAAAGCAATTATGGATTGTATTGAGTTTATTTTTACTTATCGTTATTACGTTTATTTTAGGAATGGGAATCGGTCATGCATCATTAGCCTTTGATCGTTTAATTCCTACCATACTAGGTGAGGGAACGACAAAAGAAACAACGATTTTATTTTCCATTCGTCTGCCGCGAATGTTGATAACGTTGCTCGCAGGAATGGCGTTAGCTCTTTCTGGGGCGATATTGCAGAGCATTACAAAAAACGAACTTGCTGAACCAGGCTTACTTGGCATTAATTCAGGAGCTGGTGTAGCGATTACGTTATATTACTTTTTTGCACCAGTAGGACAGAAATATGCTTTAATCTTCCCGCTAGTTGCATTATTAGGCGGCTTATTGACTGTTGCAATTATTTATCTGTTTTCTTATCAGCGCCATATTGGGTTTAGTCCAACAAGATTAGTTTTGACCGGTGTTGGGATTTCAATGGCACTATCTGGAATTATGGTCATTCTCATTGCTTCAGCGGAGTATGAGAAGGTACAATTTGTTACGAAATGGCTAGCAGGAAATATTTGGGGAGCTGATTGGCCATATATTGCAGCATTGTTGCCATGGCTAATTGTCTTTATTCCATTTACTTTCTATAAAATGAATACGATAAATGTAATTAGCTTAGGTGATGCTGCATCTATTGGTTTAGGAGCAAAGCTAAATCGCGAGAGAGGACTATTGCTATTAGCTGCAATTTCTCTTGCCACAGCTGCTGTTTCAGTCACTGGAGGCATATCGTTTATTGGTTTGCTAGGACCGCATATTGCTAAAGCGCTTGTTGGACCAAGAGCACAAAGATTTATACCTGTATCGATTCTACTTGGCGGATGGTTATTACTGCTTGCAGATCTTATTGGCAGAAATATTGCTTATCCAGATGGTTTGCCAGCAGGAGTTGTTGTGGCACTAATTGGTGCACCATATTTTGTATTTCTTCTTTCTCGAATGAAATAGTCTAGTATAAAACAATAGTATAATACCCATAAAACCCACTGCTAACTAAAAAGGTGCTGTTCCTTAAAAGTTTTTTACACTCTTTGGAAAATGCAGCACCTAGGTTAAGCAGTGGGCTTTATTATATAGATTTAAGAAGTCTTAACATGTGGGCGTGGAATGATCATTTCATCTCATTCCATTTCAACGCCTTTGAAGTTTAACTATTCTGTAGCTACATCGACTTGTGATTTGCTTGGCCAAACAAAGCCAATCAAGCCCCCAATAAAAGCTGGAATAAGCCAGCCAAGTCCAATATCGTACATTGGTACATATGAACTATAAAAATCATGCAGTGCTTCAACTTTCAAAATCGAGTTATCTAAACCTTCAACAATGCTTACGATAAAAGTAAAGGCTAAGCTAAACCAATAGATTGCACGTTTACCTTTAAACAATGGATGAAGGAAAGTTAATATCATCAGCACCATTGCTAATGGATAGATAGTCGTTAGTACAGGTACGGAAATTTCAATAAGCTCAGTTAAGCCAACATTTGCAAGTAATGCGCTAATAATTGATAACAGAACAGCGTACGTCTTATATGACAGACGAGGCATTAATCTGTGCAAGTAACTAGAGCATGCTGTTGTTAGTCCAATACTTGTCGTTAAACAAGCAAGCAACACAATAACTCCTAAAATAATATTTCCGTATACGCCGAAATAATATTGCGAAATTTGTGTTAACACTTGTCCGCCATTTTCCTGATAGCCTACTCCTTCTACGCTCGTTGCTCCGATAAAGGAAAGGGCCGAGTAAATAATTGCAAGAAATGCAGCAGAGATTAATGAGCATTTCACACCAGTTATTAGCAGGCTTTTTTTAGTGCTTGCTCCTTTTTCCTTAATTGCATTGATGACGATTATCCCGAATACAAATGCTGCCAGCGCGTCCATCGTTAAATATCCTTCTTGGAAACCTTGGAACAGTGCATCAGCCTGATATTTTCCTTGTGGAGGCTGCAAAGAGCCAAGCGGGTTAAATAAAGCAACAATGCTTAAAATAGCGATAAATAAAATCAGCAACGGTGTAAGAAGCTTACCAACAATATCAATCATTTTTGATGGACTTAAAGAAAGAAACAGGGTTATTGCAAAAAATAAAACTGTGAAAATAAGCAATACAATTGTATTATTTTGTTCAGCAACAAACGGTTTAATTGCGATTTCATACGATACGCTTCCTGTTCTAGGCATCGCAAACAATGGACCAATTGTTAGGTATAGAGTAGTTGTAAAAATGACTCCGTAAATCGGATTGACGCGACTCGCTAAAGAAAGCAGGTCTGGTTTACCAGAAAAACTAAAGGCAATAACACCGAGCAACGGTAAGCCAACGCCAGTAAGTAAAAAGCCTATCGTTGCAGATAAAACCTCTGTTCCTGATAATTGCCCAAGCATTACAGGAAAAACTAAATTACCTGCTCCAAAGAAAAGAGCAAAAAGCATAAGACCGATAACAATCATGTCTTTTGTAGAAATGGTATTGTTCATAAAAAACTCCTTTTATTAAGAAATAACGTGAATTATTATATCAGAATTCTAAAAACGATGCTTATATCTGGGTAAATTTACATATGATGATTTGATGAAGTAGGTATTAAAATAAATTGAACTATTTAATTTTAAAAATATCCTTGACATTCAATTGAAAATCATGATATATTATTTGAGTCACACCGAACGGGTGATGAACATAATAATTGATTGTTTTACGGAGGATTAGCTCAGCTGGGAGAGCATCTGCCTTACAAGCAGAGGGTCGGCGGTTCGATCCCGTCATCCTCCACCATATTCCGATTAATTTCGGACAAACATAGTTGGAGAAGTTTAATGCCGCGGGGTGGAGCAGTTCGGTAGCTCGTCGGGCTCATAACCCGAAGGCCACAGGTTCAAATCCTGTCCCCGCAACCAAAAAAAAGAAGTCCCTTTTGTTGTATGGAGCTGTGGTGTAGAGGCCTAACATGCCTGCCTGTCACGCAGGAGATCGCGAGTTCGAATCTCGTCAGCTCCGCCATCTACGACAACGATTGGGCTCGGTAGCTCAGTCGGTAGAGCAGAGGACTGAAAATCCTCGTGTCGGCGGTTCGATTCCGTCCCGAGCCACCATGATATTCATTACATATGCCGCTTTAGCTCAATTGGTAGAGCAACTGACTTGTAATCAGTAGGTTGGGGGTTCAAGTCCTCTAGGCGGCACCATTGTAAGGGAGATTAGCGAAGTGGCCAAACGCAGCAGACTGTAAATCTGTTCTCTGACGAGTTCGGTGGTTCGAATCCATCATCTCCCACCATTCCTATAGGGGCATAGTTTAAAGGTAGAACAAAGGTCTCCAAAACCTTTGGTGTGGGTTCGATTCCTGCTGCCCCTGCCAAAGGAAGATTAATAGAATATGGCGGTCGTGGCGAAGTGGTTAACGCACCGGATTGTGGCTCCGGCATTCGTGGGTTCAAGTCCCATCGATCGCCCCATTAAAACATGACGCTGGGGATTAGCCAAGCGGTAAGGCAACGGACTTTGACTCCGTCATTCCAAGGTTCGAATCCTTGATCCCCAGCCATTTATTTATAAACAATATTAACTATGCGGAAGTGGCTCAGCGGTAGAGCATCGCCTTGCCAAGGCGAGGGTCGCGGGTTCGATTCCCGTCTTCCGCTCCATAATTAATTTGGCGCCATAGCCAAGTGGTAAGGCAGAGCTCTGCAAAAGCTTTACCCCCAGTTCGAATCTGGGTGGCGCCTCCACAAATCACAAGCAAGAACATGCGGCCTTAGCTCAGCTGGATAGAGCGTTTGACTACGAATCAAAAGGTCAGGAGTTCGAATCTCTTAGGCCGCGCCATCTTTGCTAGCTGAAATAGGGCGCAAAGAAAAGAGAATAAGCCGGTGTGGCGGAATGGCAGACGCGACGGACTCAAAATCCGTTTCTCGCAAGGGAGTGGGGGTTCAAGTCCCTTCACCGGCACCAGTACATACAAGCGTAGCTCATTAGAGAACTTCTCTAATGGGCTTTTTTGATTTCTTTTTGTAGTTATATAATAGTGTTTATAGATGTTCACGACAACTTGTCCTAATGAGGAGAGCCGATTAATTGAGGATGATCATCATTATAATGGGAAATAAGGAGGCTCTAGTTATCGAAAATGGTACAGAAAACGAAAAACGATAGGGCATGGGAAGAAATATTTAAAAAGTATGATATTTTACAAGAGATAAAATTAAATGGATTTTTTGAAATAGCTGCAGACAATATCAAGGAGTTTCGTGAACCGCGCTTAATGTGTAAATTTGACCATGAAAGCAATTTGCCAGATATTTTTAAAAGCAATCATTTAAATGTTCTGCCGCTATCAACAAAATCCTATATCATTGGCGATTTTAAATTGTTTAAGGAGTTACAGTATGATCAAACCATCGTACCAAAATTGATGAGTATTCCAGCTCATATCGAAACCGTCAAGCCTACCGATTTGTATTCAGAGGCATCAGCTCTTCATTGTGCGTATTTAACAGGTATGATCGATGACTTTTTAGGTGAAGAAACCGCATTTACGGTTAGCGGAAAAATGGGCAGCGGTAATTTTAAATATGATGTACTTAGCAGTACTGGGGCTGCTAGACAAATTCATGTTACTGGTGCGATGATTGAGGTTGACGGAGGATATGAAGGACGGACAAACTTTATGTTAGTTGAAGCGAAAAAGCAAAAAGTAGATAATTTCAACATTAGACAGCTTTATTATCCTTATCGAGTATGGAGGCAAAAAACAAATAAGAAGATACGCCCTGTTTTTTTCACAATATCCAACGATGTATTTCATTTCTTTGAGTTTGAATTTGAAAATGATAATATTTATAATTCATTAGTTTTAGTAAGACAGCAGGATTATATGGTCAATTATGAAAGCATCACACAACAAGATGTGAATGAAGTAGCGGCAAGTATTAAAAATTTTGTTGATGAACCTGAAGTACCATTTCCACAAGCAGATGATTTTAGAAAAGTGCTTGATTTACTAGCTTATTTGTATGAACAAGATATGACAAAGGAGGATATAGCGGAGCAGATTGATTTTGATAAACGACAAAGCGATTATTATTATAATAGTTGTCTTTATTTAGGTTTGGCAAATAAATATCGCAATGAGGAAGGCACGTTTGCAACGCTTAATGAAGAAGGCAGAAGAATTATGCAACTTCCTTATCGACAAAAACGATTAGCGTTGGCGCAGCGGATTTTACAGCATAAGGTGTTTAAAGAAATCTATGATAAAACGGTTGAAGAAGGAAATGTTACGACAGATTACATTGTCAGTAGAATGAAACATCATCAGTTATACAATATTTGTTCAGAGTCAACTTACCGCAGACGAGCATCGACGATTCGAGGGTGGGTTAAGTGGTTACGAGAGTTACCGAATGATTAATTGTGAATAAGAGCTCAATAGCTATATAAGCTCGGCATCGATAAGCATTATTTTTAGACTGCTTTATGTAATCTAAAAATAATGCTTCTTTTTTATAAAATATTTCCCTACGGTCTAAATAACTAATAAGAAGGTGTACTGTTAATATGTAAAATTGATGTAGAGATTTAAATTTTAGCTTAGAAGTCATAAATATAAAAAAAAGAATCACTAAAATAGAATCTTCATGCATATAGGATGGAGATAACGTACAATTAAGTTCGCAAATATAAAAAAGGAAAAGTCATCGGTACCTCCGAATTGGTAAGTGTCGAGCAAACCAGAAGGAGAGATAACCGATGACCTACCCTCATTTTAATGGAAACTTAGAACAAATGCTATTGCAATTTATGTCGGAGCAGGACCCGATGTTATCGATGCTACAATGGCTATGTGAGCAACTCATGGAAGCAGAAGTTACAGCGAAAGTACAAGCTCAAAAATCTGAGCGCACAGATAGCAGAGAGGCTTACCGATCAGGCTACCGTGTGCGTCGTTTTGACACGCGTATGGGTACGATGTATCTCTTTGTTCCGAAGTTGCGGAAAGGAGGCTATGTGCCGTTCTTTGTCACAGAGAAATCACGTTCAGAAACCGCCTTGCTTCAAGTGATTCAGGAAGCCTATATTCAAGGCGTATCCACGCGCAAGATCAAGAAGCTTGCAAGCTCATTAGGCATTGAATCCATTTCAGCTAGTCAAGTCTCTCATATTACCAAAGAGCTCAACGAGCAAGTAGAAGCCTTCCGCAACCGTCAATTAGCCGACACATATCCTGTGCTGTGGGTCGATGCCTTGTATGAGAAAATTCGTGATGGGCATCGTGTCGTAAACATGGCTGTGCAGGTTGTCATCGGCATGGATCTAGAAGGTAAACGTGAGATCTTAGCGATTGAACCGATGCTGGAAGAGTCCGAAGCGACCTACAAAACGCTCTTTGAAGGACTAAAAGCTAGAGGGCTACAAGACGTTTGGCTTGTCGTAAGTGATGCTCACAAGGGGCTCTCTAAAGCCATTCGTGAGTCATTCCTTGGTTGTTCTTGGCAACGTTGTAAAGTTCATATGATGCGCAATGTCTTAGCGCATATTCCAAGTCGTGACAAAGAGAGATTTGCTGCTAGACTAAAACAAATCTGGTTACAACCTGATTACCAAACTGCTTTATCTTACGCTGAGCATCTCATGGATACGGAGGAAAAACAGTATCCTGCTGCGATTCAAACGTTAGAGGAAGGACTTGAGGATACCCTGCAATTCTTCCACTTTGAAGAAATGGACAGTCGTAAAATATCCTCTACCAACCTACTTGAACGCTTAAACAAAGAGATACGAAGACGTACGCGTGTAGTGGGGGTATTCCCCAACCAGGACTCCTACATTCGCTTAGTCACTAGTTATCTGATCGAGTACAGTGAGGAATGGTCTAGTGGACGTTCCTACATTCATCCTAAGATTATTCAACAAATTCAAGAAAAACGACTACTTGCTGCATAAACCGATGTGAGGTACTGATGCTTTTTGCGAACTATATTTGACACTAACTAGGATGGAAATTGAGTTGTCTATTACAAAAATATCTATTTATGTTTTTTATTTCGTATCATATAAGTTGTAATCTAGCTGCTTTTGTTTGCTTCAAAGGACATTATATTAACTCAAAAAAAGGAGGGGAATTTCATTACTGTTTTGTATAGAAACGTTGTTACCATTCATCCAAAACTTGTTATAGATTTTGGGAAAGGGGTCTATATAAAGGATGATGTTGCTTACGCTTTATCTAGATTAGAAATTAGATTGCTCGAAAAGCTAGTAGCTAATAAAGGTAGAATTGTAAGTAACGATCAATTAATTAAATTTCTTTGGTTTACAACAGATTATTACACAAAAAATGAACTGCATGTACTTATTAGCCGATTAAGAAAAAAAATAGAGAAAGATCCTAAGAACCCTCAACATCTTATTACTGTTCGTGGGAGAGGCTATATACTTAAGTAGACATTTGTCGAAAAACTGAATTAAATGAAAGGTTTTCGATTTGATAATTATGGTAATTTATAATTGCAATTGCAAATCAAAAAATATTAAATGAGGTGATTTTTATGGCATGTCCAGGAGGTACAAGCCCACATCCAACTGAACCAGTTTGTTATGGAGATCCATACTGTAACCTTGGCGATTGGTGTAATCCACTTTGGCCATGGTCAGGGGACTCAAGAATTCAACATCAATATCAGCGTTGTGTAAACAACAAAACTGGTGCTGTTACTTGCGAATATGTCAAGACTGTAACAATCGAATGCTGCTAAGGATAACTTAGTTGCATTAACTAAAAGAGCGGCAAGTGGCAATTATGAAATTATTTTTGATTCATAAACGCGAGCACTTTCCGCTCTTTTCAAAGGTATGAAATTGGAGGATAAAGATGAGTAGATTATTAGGTAATCATCGTAAATTTTTTAAAAGAAAAGAAGATAAGTTTGAAGTGGGAGATTATATTGGTGATTTGGTTTTAGAGGAGCCGAATATTAAGGTGAAAGATGAAATAAGGGAGAATAATCATCTTGTCTTAGTATTACTAAGTACTAGTTGCACTCCTTGTCAAGGAGCGCTAGAAGTCATAGATAGATTTACTAAAGAAATTAAAGATTTACGAATATTTATTTTGATAGACACACAACAAGATAGCTTCGAAGAGTTAAGTGATTATTTTAAAGATAGAGTAAAGTTGCAAAGAGTTGAAGTAAAGAAACTTGAGAAGTTATTTGGTAATGCAAGGGTGCCTTTTGGTTATGGAATTAACAATGAAGGAATTGTTCTTTCTAAGTTTTCATTTACTGATGAAAAATGGTTCAGAGAAGTTATTAATCCGATAAAGGAGTTTATTAGTGTATGAATTTTGCGAAGTTTTTTTCTAAGCAACGTGATAATACTGTTGAAATTAAATCATTTGAACGGTACGAGACTTTTCCATTTGATGACGATAATAAAAATAGAACTGATTCGTATCTTTTGCTATGCTTTATTTCTTTCTATTGTAATGACTGTATCGAACTGCTACCACATTTAAATGAGTTAAACGGCTTAACAGAGCATTTCATATTATTTACGAACGGAAGTGAAGAAGAGAATATTGAACTTAGAGAGCATTTTCAATTCACATTCCCTATTTATTCTTACCAACATGAAGAACTACTTTATAAATATCGTGTTAAAATAACTCCATATATATATATGTTAAACCCTTCTCGCCAAGTAATAGCTGACAGTGTTGTTGATACTGTAGATGATATACGAGCATTTGTTAATAATTCGATCAAATATTTAGAGCATCCAAAATAACTTACAAAAGGAGTGAAGGCACTTGTATAAAAAGCTGCTTAGAAATACAGGACTATCGTTTCTTTTGATAAGTTGTATTACAGTTCTCCTAATTCTATTGAATATTTTTAATTTGAAAATAACAAAGGAACTCTTTGACAATATAGTTGGTAATCAGGAAATTAATCAAATAATAATGCTTGTTGCAATGGTAGTAGGTATTAAGCTTACTACTTCTTTATTGACCACGTTACAATTGTTAGAGGAGTACAAGCTATCTACTAGATTAGGAAATAATACTGAAAGAACGTTTTTAGAAAAAATCGTACCTAAGACAGTTACATTAACAGAAGATGCGAATTATCGAAATGATATTACCTTCTTAAGAAGTTCTTTGTTACAGGCTAGCAATTCTCTCATTTCATCAGTTCAATTTGTACAAAAACTAATTTATCTTTTCACATACGGGTTTGTTCTTTTAAATTTTTCTTGGTATTTACCTATAGTTATATTACTTTATAGTATTCCTCAATTTGTCTTTAATATTAGGAATTCAAAAAAACGATTCCGGTTCACTGAGAAAATAAATCAACACGATAGAGAAAAATCCTATATTTCAGAATCTATCTTAAAACCAAATTATCAATCTGAAATCATATTATTGAATGTTAGAAAATTTTTTGTTAATAAATGGAATAAAATAACAGAACGTATAACCAAACAATCTATATCATTTAAAAGAAAGGAATTAGCTGCAAATTTCTGTTACGGTATATCCAATCCTGTAGGTTTTGGAATTGTTCAATTATTGTTAATCGTTCAAGTTTTTAATAGTAGTGCTACTATTGGTGACTATGCATCAATACTTGTAGCAGTGTCGCTAGTAGAAGTGAATTTAGTGGGACTAGCTCAATCTAGTTCGCAAATCAGTCATATTTTACTTACTAAAAAGAAGTTGAAAGCTTTTTGGGAAAAATATCAGGCGAGTCACTCCTCTGTTTATGAGAATGTAGAGGATTTAATAGAAGTAAAACATATTCGATTAAAACTAGAGCAATTTACTTATATCAATCAAAATAAACCTGCTTTGGAAAATATCGATATTGAAATCAAAGCAGGGGATTTTATTGCGATTGTAGGTGATAATGGTTCAGGAAAATCTACACTTACTAAGATACTATTAGGCTTGCATGATGTTGAAGAAGGAGTTTTATATTATAACAATAAAGATATAACAACAATGGAAAGATTAAGTTTATACACCAGATTTTCTATAGTTAATCAAAATTATATGTGTTATCCATTAACACTATATGAGAATATTGCACTGGAAGAAATGCAAGAAAGCAATGAAATAATTCGAGAAAGACTTCAAAATTTAAAAAATAAATATCCGTATTTACTACCTGATATAGATTTTGGAACTTTGCTAGGGAATGAATTTTCAGGTTCTTATCAATTATCAGGAGGACAATGGCAAAGGGTTGCAATTGCGAGAGGACTATTTAAGAGATGTGATGTTTTAGTGATAGATGAAGCAACGTCAGCATTGGATCCTCAGACGGCGTTGAAAATAATTCAACAATTAAAAGAGGAGAGACGAGATTTAATAACTATTATGGTGACTCATCAGTTGGATTTAACTCAATATGCCAACAAAATTTATGTAATGAATCAAGGGAGAATTGTTAAAGAAGGTACCTATGAAGAGATAAGTAACGTAGAAACGAGCAATATGGTAGAGAATAAATTTGATAAATTGTTGGTTGAAAGTACATGATTAATGCAATGTTCAATCATAGCTGAATATTGGAAATAAGGTGAATTAATAGTGATAACAATTAGTGATGTAGATAAATCTTTTATTGACGGAGAGTCTAAACGAAACATCTTTTCTAACTTTTCATTGGAAATTACTGAAGGCGAATTTGTTAGCATCATGGGACCATCAGGTTGTGGGAAATCTACACTACTTAATTTAATTGCTGGAACGGAAAAGGTTGATAGAGGGAAAATTTTTATAGAAGAAACAGAGATTACTTCATTATCTGAAGTTAAAATGACTGAGTTTCGACTTAATCATATGGGATTTATTTTTCAACATTATCATTTGATTCCTGTTTTAAATTGTTTAGACAATGTATCCTTACCGCTTATTGCTAAAGGAATAAGTGAAAAGGAAGCAACTCGTCGAGCAAAAGCTGTGCTAGAAGAACTAGGTTTAGAAGACATGATCTACAAATATCCGGCTAAATTATCTGGCGGACAGAATCAAAGAGTTTCTATTGCTAGAGCTATCGTAGGTTCCCCTAAAATTATTTTAGCTGATGAACCTACAGGAGCGCTTGATCCAGATAATACTAAAATGATAGTTAACTTGTTACACCGGATTAGCAAGGAGAAACATACTACAATAATTATGGTAACACATAATGAAAATATTGCAGATGAAACAGATAGAATTGTGAGATTGAGTTAATGCAAGATAAAAACGGTGGTGTAAAAAGTGTTTTTTACGAAATTGTCCTGGAAACTTGCAGTTAAGCAAATGATAAATCAAAGGAGACAAACCTTATTATCAATATTAGGAGGATGCATTGGTACTGCTTTAGTTATTGCAACAGTTATTTTTTATTCTTCATTTAATGGCAGCGGTAAAGCTTGGCTTGACTCTCACTTCGGAGTTATTGATTGGCAGCTTAATCCACCTAATAAAGAATTGGTATTTACTGAACAACAACTAACAGAGATTGATCAGTTACTTAAAGATAGATTGAATCAAATTAAAACGGTAATGTTTGAAACCTCTGCGTTAAATGAGGATGAGTCAGGACAACTTGCACAAGGAAATTTTCTTGTGATCGGAGTTCATCCAGAGAATATGAGTTTTTTTGAAAATTCAATCTCTGAGAACTGGGAAACGTTGTTTAAAGATAACGGTATTGTTTTATCTGATGTAGCTGCTTCTATTTTACAAGCAGATTTACAAAATCAAATTCAACTCAGAAATAATGAGAACTCTTTTACGGATTTTATAGTTACAGCAGTTGTAGATGAACAAGGGATAAGCGGTTATAGAGGTCAATCTCGTTCAAGCGGGACAGTGTTAATATCCATTGATAAGGCTCAACAGTTATTTGGTTTAGAAAGTAATGAATATAACTCAATATTAGTAATGCGAAAAAATCCAACTAGCCAAGCAGCGCCGATATTTCCTTTTGGTTCCTCGGGGTTGTTTGAGGTACTAGAGTTAAAAAATGATGCTGTACAGAAAATAGATCAATTGAAAATAAACTACGGAATGGCATTTATTGTTGCAAGCTCTTTCGCAACGTTATGCGGGGCTTTGTTACTGTTTCAAATATTACGAATTCTCTTAAATACAAGGCAGGAAAATTATAGAATATTACATCAGCTTGGAATAGCAAGAAGAACAATTAGAGGACTCTTTTATGCAGAAGCAACATTATTGAATTTTGTTAATCTAATAGTGGGTACTGGACTCGGAATTGTGTTAGGCTATGCGTTAGTAAGTTTCTTTGGAATAAAATATTCAACAATTGTTCAACAGTATGAAAGCTTATATATCCCAATTACTCATCATGTTTCTGTCACAGACTTGTTAGTGATGTCTATTGTAATTTTTATAGTACTTAACATGATTTCACTAGTATTAGGAAGAAAAATTAAATTATCAAATGAAGTCAATCAAAAGGATGCAAAAAAATCAATTGAATGGCTAAAGATTATCGTATGTGTTTTCATCCTAGGCTTCCATATTGTTCATATAACTACGAATCTCGGTTTTGAATGGATGCATACGATGAGCCGCAACCTTTCAATAAAAGGTATCATTGTTCTAGGCTGTTGGTTATTTGCGTCATGTGCGGCACTTTTTCTCTTTTTTAAAGCAATGCATCTTTTTTATATTTACTTTGAAAAATTATATAAGTTCCTACGCTTTCCAAGGCATACGATTAAGCTTGTTATCCATTACGCAAAATCAAATTTTATCTACTCATTAGGTATGTCATTACTTTTAAGTATAGTAGTGATGATTTTTACAACTGCTGTACTTATGAATGCTCAATTTTTTAAAACAGAACAAGAAGATGATTCTGCAGTTTTAGGATTTAATAGTCTTATTCCATATTACAATAGCTCTGAAAAGGAACATTATTTAACAAGACTTAGGGAAAATGAAACATTATCTGAAAAAGTCAACTATTCAATTTTAGAGCCGTATCGCTTAAACATTCAATCCGAATCATTGGTTGGATTAAATTCGTTTTCGATTGTGACTATAGATGATAGCTTTATCAAAAATTCAAATATTAAGTTAATTAAACGCTCCTCTCAATTTAAAACAGACGCTGAAGCTTGGAAAGCATTAGCTGAAAACAGCCAATATATTATTATGGATAAGAAGTTTTTATATAAAGCTTCGGAATGGACAGATAATTTTTCAAAATCAGGATTGCCAATTAATGATTTAGAAATTGGAAGTGAACTTGAACTTCAAATATTCAAAAAGAGTGAGCTAGGTGAAGAGAAAAAGATTGATACAACAGAGACCTTTGAAGTCATTGGCTTTGTAGATGCTGAACCTGGTATTAGATTTTACGATACACTGTATGTATCCCCTGCAATATATGAAAAGTATAAATCAAATGGTTTTCAATGGCCTAATACACCTGAGCTAGGATATATTATGTTTAATTTGCATGATAAAGATATAAAAGAAGTAAATGAGATAATGAGACTGCTTTTTGCCGAAGGAGTAACTAAAGTAGAGTTTCCAACTATGCTTACTATTATGAATAAAATGATGCAAAATCAAGTTTTCTCAATCTATCTTTCTTTTATTGTAGTTACCATTTTTATCGGTATCTTTGGATTAATTATGATTCAATTTAAATCTGTCTATGAGCGTAAAGTACAATTTGGCATATTAAGATTTATTGGATTAAATAAAAAGCATGTTCGGCAAATTTTACTTATGGAAGGATTGCTTATTGGTATAATCGGAGTTGTGAATGGACTATTATTCGGGATTTCTGGAGGTTATTTGCTATATATCTTTGGTCAATCTCTATTGCCACCAACGGAGGAGAAATCTAGCTTTATAATTCCTTATATGGATATCAGCATAATGTTAATATTCGCAATAGCTCTAATTGTTATTGCTACTTGGTTACCATCAAGGCAAGTCAACAAAATATCGCCATCAGAAGTTATAAAATCTTTAGACTAGGTCTTCAATTATTTATCTTGGTTAAGTAGAGGAGGTCTAGGAAAGTTTTATGATACTAAGTATTTTGTTAGCAATAGTTTTCTTATTATCTTTTTATATGAAGGCAAAAAAGATCTATAATCTGAAGTATGAAGTATTTCAATATCAAGTTGTTCCTTCCAAATATTTGTTTCTTGCTGGTATAGTTCTTTTAATGATTGAATTTTATTTATTCATTGCATTTTGCACAAATGTGTTTAAAGAAGTAACAGCAATACTAGCCATACTCTTTCTAAGCGTATTAAGTTTATTGACTTATAGAAAGAGAATACTTTCTGGAGACTCAACATGTAGTTGTTTTGGTGAAGTTCGTATCCTGAATAAAATGCCAATTTTGAGAAACTTGGCGATAGGACTTCTTGTAATTATTTGGTGGGCAATTCCAATAGAGACGGATTTAACAGTTTCCATTTTTAATATTGTGCTTTCAGTTTGTTTTGTGCTTATTGTTGATATAGTTGTTGGTATTAAAACGATAAAGGAAATGGTCAAATAATGATGTACTTATTTAATATCATTGTTACTTGTTTGGGGGTAGTTCTGTTAGTTGTCGTTGTAAATCTAAACAACTATATCAATAAAATGCGATTATCGAAAATAAATCATATAATCTCACAACACGCTATTGAATTAACGGAAGATACATTAATTCTACTTTTACACACTGAAAGTGCAGCTTTCAAAAAAATAGATGCATTATTACAACAAAAAAAACTTCCACCAATAACAATATTTTTTTATGCACCAGACTGGTTAATAGAGCTAAAAAGAAATACATGGTCTCAAGGGAATCATCGAGTGGAAAAACTAGAAAAAGAAGTGTTTGGCGGTTCTGCTAAAATTATCTTAAAAAATAAAAACAGATTATTTGATATTGAGGCATACGAATATTTAGCATTAAAATAAACTATTCAAATGAAATTTTTCTTGAATCTGTTGAATAATCTTAGGATGAATGTTAGTACGTCTGTCGTATCTCTTTATTTAAACGGTCAAGCAGGTTCGTAGAGGAGATTTTACGACTATCCATTTCTTCAAAGTGGAAGAATTGTAGCGTATCCTCTAGTCCTTCTTCTAGCGTTTGACGACTTGGAATATGAGCCAGGACATTTCGCATCATATGAACTTTACAACGTTGCCAGGAACAACCAAGGAATGACTCTCGAATCGCTTTAGACAGTCCTTTATGAGCGTCATTTTCAACAAGCCAAACGTCTTAAAGCCCCCTAGCTTTCAATCCTTCAAACAACGTCTTGTAGCATCGAAAGCATAGGGTCTTGCTCGGACATAAATTGCAACAGCATTTGTTCTAGTTTTTCATTAAAATGAGGGTAGGTCATCGGTTATCTCTCCTTCTGGTTTGCTCGTCACTTACCAATTCGGAGGTACCGATGACTTTTCTTTTTTAATATAAATGAAAAAAATGGAATTATTACTAAATTTTGTTTGATAATTTAAGCTAGCTATGAGATAATTTCGATGATGACGAATAGTATTTTTTGTATGCGCATACAATTTAGTTTTTTCTCGTCATCGACAGTGAAATGATATTTTAAAGGAGAGCCGTTTATGAAGAAAATGCGTAAGCAATTATTTAAGGTTTTTTTTGCTTTTGCGCTATTTGTGCAAACGTTTTCCTATGTTGAACTTATTGATAATAACAGTGAATGGAATAAAGCTTATGCTTCAACTAATCAATATGAGTTGCCAGCTAATACAGAAGACGGTGTTATCTTTCATGCATGGAACTGGTCGTTCAATACGATTAGAAGTAAATTGCCTGAAATTGCTGCGGCAGGATATAACACGATTCAAACATCCCCAATTCAAGGAACAAAAGAAAATACAATGACAGGAAGTATGTGGTGGTTGTTGTATCAGTCGATTAACTTCGAGGTTGGTAACGCTCAAATAGGTACAAGAGAGGAATTCGAGCTGTTGTGCCAAGAAGCAGAACAATATGGCATAAAAATAATCGTTGACGTAATAGCTAATCATACCGCTAATGCAGGCTCAGGTTCGCTACAGTATGTTCCTCATAGCAATGTTGATTCCTCATTTCGTAACGATCCTAGCTTTTGGCATGAAGCAAGGGGGATTGAAAATTTTAATGACCGCTGGCAAGTGACCCAATGGGGACTCGGACTGCCAGATTTAAATACAGCTAATCCTGCGCTTCAAGCCAAAGTTATTGACTTTTTGAACGATGCCATTTCGCTTGGTGCAGACGGTTTTCGCTTCGATGCTGCAAAACATATTGAATTACCAACTGATCCATACGGAGCAGGATCTGATTTCTGGCCGAATGTCCTTGGCTCATTAAATAATAGCTCTAATCTATTTATTTATGGTGAAGTAATGCAAGGAGGTGCGGATGCTTTTGCTCAATACGCCAACTACATGCATGTAACCGCTTCTACCTATGGTTATAATGTTCGCCATGCAGTAGGTTTCAATAGTGCTAAAAACGTCAATTTAGCGAAAGATTTTTATTCAGCAGGAGTTAATCCATCAAAGTTAGTTACTTGGGTAGAATCACATGATACGTATGCTGGTGATAACAATGAGTCAACTAATATGAACGAATGGCAGATTAAAATGGGCTGGGCAATCGTTGCCTCAAGAGCGCAAACGGTTCCATTGTTTTTCAACCGCCCGGCTGGAAGTGGTAAGTTCGCTGCAAGTCTTGGTACAGCCGGAAATGATTTCTGGAAAGATGCTGATATTGTCGCAGTGAATAAATTCCATAACGCAATGGCAGGAGAAGGAGAATATTTAAGAAATCAAGGCAATGAAATTTTACTTGTTGAACGCGGTACGAAAGGCATGACAATTATTAATCTTGGCGGCGATGCTTATATTAATCAGCCAACTAATCTTGAAAGTGGTGTTTATACTAATAAAGCGACTGGCGGCGGTACATTCACAGTGGCAAATGGTCGAATTACTGGTCAAATAGACAGTGGAAAAATAGCTGTGCTTTATGAACCGGATCAACAATCGCCTCCTGGCGAGCAAATGGTTAACGTCACTTTCAATGTGCACAATGCCTACACTTACTATGGACAAAACGTATATATTGTTGGCAATATTCCTGAGTTAGGCTCTTGGAATTCTCAGAATGCTATAGGTCCTGGAAATACAGCAAATTATCCTGCTTGGACGTTTAATATTAGCTTGCCAGAAGGTCAAACAATTGAGTTTAAAGCAATAAAACGGGATGGCAATAATGTAGTATGGGAATCTGGGGCGAATCGAATTTATACTGTAAGTGCCAGCAATCCTGTCGTCAGCTTTAACTTTAATAATTAAGACGTGATACGTAGTTAAGCTCATTAGAGATTTTCTCTAATGAGCTTTTATGATCGTAATAGCGAAACGAACTGGCATGCTTTTCGAGCCGTTCATTGTCTAGAAAAGAGAAGCTGCTTAGAGCTACAAATACTCCTTTATATGCTTTTTAACAACACTAGATTCACGAATAATTAAGCGCGGTTCAAATTGGACACGCTCGTATTCCCCTGTGCGTTGCTCTTGAATTCGTTGCAGCAATAATTCTGTAGCTACTTTAGCAACTTCTGAGCTCATAATTGATACGGTCGTTAATTTCGGTTGAGTAATTTGTCCCCAAAGGATGTTATCTATGCCAACAACAGCAATATCCTCTGGCACATTAATTCCATGTTCCTTTAAACGATTAATTAAGCCGATTGCGACCATATCATTTCCTGCATATACTGCATCAGGCATACGTGCTAAGCTAACGAAATAATCTGCAGCTTTTATCCCTGTTTGTAAAGAAAAATCATCACCAAAGTAAACCAGTGATCTATCTACAGATTCTAATGCATCCTCATAAGCAAAGTAGCGTTCCTCAATAATCTCTTTTGGCGCTCCTGCATAGGCAATTCGCGTTCTACCGATGCTTTGCAGATGCTCCATAACGAGCTTACCTTCTTGCGTTGACATACTAATAATATCTGCTTTGATGTCCGATTCCAGACGCTTTCCATAGTTAATTAATGAAATCGGAATAGGACTGCTATTAATTAAATTTTTTAATGTTTTTGGATAGGCTAATGGTAAAATGATTAGTCCATCGACATGCAGCTTTTTAATATCACGAAGCAAGTCCAGTTCTGCTTTAGCATTGCCCAGTGTATTAATTTGCACAACCCGGTAACCATAATGTTTAGCAGCTTGTTCAACTGCATAAGCAACCTCTGGGACAAATGCGTTACGAACATCAGGTACAGCAAGTGCAATTTGATTAGTTTGTTGAAATTTTAAACTTTGTGCAGAGGAGTTAGGTACAAACCCTAATTCTTCAATTGCTGCGAGCACCTTTGCTTTTGTTTTTGGACTAATCCCTTCGGCATTGTTTATAGCCCGTGAAACTGTCGCAATACCGACACCTGCATGTTTAGCTACATCCTCAATTGTAATTTTCTTTTCCATCGTTGATCATCACCTCAATAAATGGAATTGTTTCCGTAACGATATGAATTGTGAAAAAATTATATCATAAAAATAGCTATACGTTACATGTGAAAGATTATTAACAAAGTGTTTATTTTTATTGACAAAATGAAGAGGAAATGAAAAAATAGAAACAGGAAACGTTTCCGAAAATATTTTTATATTTTCATTCTTTTATTTTGTTGCTATGCGCAATGAGTTCTATCGTCTAAGGAGATGACAACAATGAAAGCACTACGTTGGTATGGACAAAAAGATCTAAGAGTTGATAACATTGAAGAACCAAAAGCACTTCCTGGAAAAGTGAAAATCAAAGTTGAATGGTGCGGTATCTGCGGTAGTGATTTGCACGAATATACTGCGGGACCTATCTTTATTTCTAAAGATTCTGAGCATCCACTAACAGGCGAAAAAGCACCTGTAGTTATGGGGCATGAATTTTCTGGTCAAATTGTTGAAGTTGGTGAAGGTGTAACTAAATTCAAAGTTGGCGATCGTGTTGTTGTTGAACCAGTATTTAACTGTGGTAAATGTGACATTTGTAAACAAGGACTATACAACCTATGTCCTCAAATGGGCTTCCTAGGTCTTGCTGGCGGCGGCGGCGGTTTCTCTGAATATGTTGCTTGTGATGAGCATATGGTACACAAAATTCCTGATAGCGTATCTTTCGAACAAGGCGCATTGGTAGAACCTTCTGCAGTTGCCCTTTATGCTGTTCGTGAAAGTAAACTTAAAGCTGGCGATAAAGCAGCTGTATTTGGCGCTGGTCCAATTGGTTTGCTTATCATTGAAGCATTAAAAGCAGCTGGTGCGGCTGAAATTTATGCAGTTGAACTTTCTCCAGAACGTAAACAAAAAGCAGCAGAACTTGGTGCGATTGTTATCGACCCTAAAGAAGTTGATGTTGTTGAAGAACTTCATAAACGTACTAACGGCGGCGTAGACGTTGCTTATGAAGTTACTGGCGTAGGTCCAGTGCTTAGTCAAGCATTGAATTCTACAAACGTACGTGGTGAATTGATGATTGTCAGCATTTGGGAAAAAGAAGCTACTCTTCATCCAAACAATATCGTACTAGCTGAACGTACTGTAAAAGGTATTATCGGTTATCGTAATATTTTCCCTGCAGTAATTGATTTGATGGCTCAAGGTTACTTCCCAGCTGACAAATTAGTTACTAAACGTATCAAACTTGATGATGTTGTAACTGAAGGCTTTGAAGCGCTTCTTAAAGAAAGAAATCAAGTAAAAATCTTGGTTAAAGCTGAATAGATTAGTATATTGCCATCTTAAGTGAGGCAGTGACTCCTAAAAAGTTAGACCAATCGAATTTTATCATATATAGAAGAATTGGCTAGTATATAAGAATTGGCTGGTTTGAGTTCGGTTTTTGCCGGATTTGGACTAGCCAATTTTTTTAAAATCAAACATTTTGCTGTTTTACCTTTATAGCAACGAAATGTAGAATTATACATTCCGTTGCTTTTTTATACTTGATGCATATCCCTAAACTGCTGTGGTGTCATACCTTCAGCTTGACGAAAACAGGTGATAAAATAGCTGCTCTGTGAAAAGCCGGTGTCTGAGGCGATTTGCTTAATTGACAGTCCTGTAGATATAAGCAGACGTTTAGCATGCAGCAGTCTTGACTCTAATAGAAATTTCGGAAACGACATTCCTAATGTCTCACTAAATTTACGACTAAAGTAATGCGGGCTTAAGCTTGCAATTGCTGCCGCTTGCTCAAGGGTAAACGGCTCTTGGCAATGAGAGCGAATGTAATTTGCTACAGAACGTATTTTACTAGCGGTTTGATTAAGTGGAACATTAAGCTGAGTTGCTGTTGCCTGTAGTCTGGTAAGCAACTGATAAAGCAATCCAGCAACCTTATATTCATCATCCATCTGATAGTTTCTACCTGCTTGCAATAATTGCCCAAATATTTCAATACATGATCTGACATCAGCTACGCTAAACAGCCACGGCTCATCTAAGCCTTTACCATCTAAAAATTGCGCTAAATCAGTTCCATAAAAATGCACCCAACGAATATTCCAAGGCACAGCTCGATCAGAATAATATCTTTGACGCAATCCTGGACCGTAGAGAAAGCCTTGCCCCTCTGTGAGCTCATAGGTTGCTCTATCCGTATATAAATATCCTTTACCTTCAAGCACAAGATGCAAATTATAATAGCGATCAACATTTACATCCTTTGAAAGAAATTCACGATTTACCGAATGCTCTGGATAGTTGCTGTATCCGCCAATAAAATCGGGAAAGCAGAGATGTCTGGGGAAAATCGGTTTAGGAAAAAAGATATGCTCGCGCATTTTTACACCTCATCATATTCAAAATTCAAACAAGAATTTATTATTGATAACTAATATATTCAATAGAATAAGTATAACTCTTCATAAAACTATGACAAGAATTTAAAATACATCGCATATTTTTAGCATTTATTCGTTCTCTTCACTCCTCTACAATGAAGGTAGTTATTATATTGGAGGGAACATAATGGCGAAATCGATACAGATGGATAAAATTCAATTAGGGGTTTGTTATTATCCTGAACATTGGCTAGAGGAATTATGGGAAGATGATTTTCGACGTATGCGCGAGATGAATATCTCTGTTATTCGAATGGCGGAGTTTGCTTGGGCGATTTTAGAACCCGAAGAAGGTCGCTATGATTTTTCTCTTTTTCATAGAGCGCTCGATCTTGCCCATCAATATGGCTTAAAGGTGATCCTTGGCACACCAACAGCAACACCTCCTGCTTGGCTTACGCATAAATATCCAGAGGTATTAAATGCTAATATTGATGGTGTCCTATATCGACATGGTATGCGTAGACACTACAATTATAGCAGTCCAAAATATAGAGAGCTTTCTGCAAATATTGTTCGTAAAATGGTAGAGGCTTATAAGGATCATCCCGCAGTGATTGGTTGGCAAATAGATAATGAATTAAACTGTGAAACGAATGTTTTCTATGCTGAAGCTGATCATGTCGCATTTCGTGAATGGCTGAAAAAACGTTACGGCACATTAGAAAATTTGAACAAAGCATGGGGAACCGTATTTTGGAGCCAAACCTATACGGATTGGGAGCAACTCTATCTTTCACGTCCAACGATAGCGCGCTCGGTGAATCCGCATTTGGCACTTGATGAAAAGCGATTTATTTCAGACAATACCATTTCCTTTGCTCAGCTGCAGGCAGAGATTATTCGCGAGCTGGCACCTCAGCACTGGATTACGACTAATGGAATTTTTGGACATCTAGACAATCATGAGTTGACTGATCGACTACTAGACTTTATGTCTTATGATTCATACCCGCAGTTTCAAACACTTAATGTTACGAGTGAGGAAAAACCGCTTAGGGATCGAGTAAGCAGCTTATACTTATCAAATGTTCGTTCTATGTCTCCGAATTTCTGTATTATGGAGCAGCAATCTGGTCCTGGAGGCTGGTATGATCGAATTGGCATGGGTTCACCAAGACCAGGACAAATTCGACTATGGTCCTATCAATCCATTTTACATGGAACGGATTTGCTGCTTTATTTCCGCTGGCGTACTGCAACCTTTGGCACGGAAATTTATTGGCATGGAATTAATGATTATCATAATATGCCGAATCGTCGTGTACGTGAAGTGACCCAAATTGGTGAGGAAATTGCAAAGGTAGGCTCATTGCTTGCGGGATCAATTTATCAAGCAGAGGTAGCAATCTTGCAAGATTACGATAATGAATGGGATGGCGAGCTTGATGAGTGGCACGGTCCGCTGCAATGGCAAAGTAAATACTCCTGGTTTAAACAGTTGCAATACCATCATATTCCAGCTGATGTTGTGACTTTAAGAGCGACCACAACGCTAAATGAACTGATAAAGTATAAGGTTATTGTTTACCCGCATGCAGCGATAATGACAGATAAAACTGCTGAGCTACTAGAGCATTACGTTAAACAAGGCGGCACGCTTTTATTCGGTGCACGTACAGGCTATAAAGATAGCAATGGTCAATGTTATATGCGTCCATTCCCTGGTCCTGTTGCTTCTTTATGCGGTATTACCGTTGAAGATTTTACATTAATTAAAGGTACGATCCAACCTGCCAAGCTTAAGTGGACAACAGGACAAGTTCAAGATGAGCTATCAAGCAACGGCTTTAATGAAGTGCTGCAGCTTGAACATGAGGACACAGAGGTGCTTGCCGAATATACAACGGAATACTATGCTGGAAAACCTGCATTGACGAAACGTAAAGTAGGCGAGGGCGTCGTATATTACTATGGCTCAGCGTATAATGAAGCCGTTGTTGACAAGCTCATTGCTGATATGGGATTACGTTCACCGCTAAGCGATTGGCTGATTGCCCCTGAGGAAGTAGAAATAGGAATCCGTGCATCAAAGGACAAGCAATACGTATTTTTGCTTAACTACGCTAGCGAACCAGTAACGATTGAATTGAAAAAGAAAGTACAGGATCTGTTATCTGGAGAGTGGCTGGAACATCAGAAAGAAATTCCGGCTTATGGTGTGTTGGTACTGGAAATATAAAACGCTTGAAGTAATGGGTAATGCAAGCAACTAAGCGGATCGGTCTTAGGCAATGAAATTGTTGACTAAGACCGATCCGTTTTACAAATGTGTTTATATTTTTTCAAATTGATTCAAATCTTCATCCGTGATTTCTCTAACTACTTTACATGGCACGCCAAAAGCTAATGTCATTGGCGGAATGTCTCTAGTTACTACACTTCCCGCACCAATAACAGCACCTTTTTCGATCGTTACTCCTGGACAAATAACAACATTACTGCCAATCCAAACGCTGTCTTCAATAGTCACTTCTTTACAGTACATTTCCCCACGTTGACGCAGCATATAATGCAAAGGATGGTTGGTGGTGGTAATCGTAACATTCGGGGCAATCAACACATTTTTACCAATGCTAATTTTATAATCATCAACAAGTGTTAAATTAGAATTGATATAAGTTCCTTCCCCAATAGATACAGTTTTGCCAATTGCGACGGTAAGTGGAGGTTCAATCCAGACATTATCCCCGCAATGTCCAAATATTTTATGCAGTAGTTCATTCCTTTTCTCGGAGTTGTCAGGTCTCGTATGGTTAAAATCCATACAAAGACCTCTAGTAATAACTTGTTGTCCTTTATTTACTTCGGTATCAATCCATAATAAGCCTTGATCTCGACGTTCTTCCATTGTCAACTTCTCATGTTTGTTGGTGTTCTTATTGGTTGTCATATAAAATACTCCTTATGTTGATTAAAACTCTCGATAAAAGTCGTCACGAATTTCCGATATAGCAATATAGCATTCTTTTCCACTCAATAATGAGGCAGGGATTCGCCAAGGAGCACCATAGTAGAAGCTGTCGGCAACTAACTTTCCATCAGCATAAAGCTGTGCCCCGTCACCATAATAATTGATTGAAATAAAACCTTGCTCACCCGTAACCTGTAACTTTTTCCATAATATTTTACGTTTACCGCCAAGATGCATTTCATCCACATATTTTGCCTTAAATGGCGGCTGTTCAATTTCAGTCAACGTTAATTTTGGCTCACAATACGGTTGCTGAACCGAAATAAGCTCAAAATTTACTCCATTCCAGCGATAATATTGGTAATCTCCAGGGGCAACAGCTTGAATAATCCCATCAACTTTATACAGATCGCAGCGATCGCCAATTACTAGCTCTCCATCAAGTCTGCGTAAATAAAGTGCCTGCTCCCATGTAAGGGTAATGATTTTGATGCCATAAGCAGTAATACCTGAATTTAGCCCTGCTTGCGATATAAATTTCTGTCCATTTGCAAACATATACTCTGCAGCAATACCAGGTATTTCAACAAAGAAATATGTATTGTGATGCCTACATAACGGTTGTGCTGTTGCATAGGTTAATGTTACTCCTGATAAATCCATATTAAATGGCAGGAAGAAGCTTACGTCGCCGCATACATTAATCGAAGGGAACGTAACGATTCCTGTATCAATTACGACATCGTACAGATCTTTAAGCTTTGATAATCGTTGATAATGGTTAATAAACACATAACCGCTGGTTCCATTTGTTCGCATCACATAACGCAGCGAGCTTGTATCGTCTCTTGCAACAAAAGAATTTGCCTCGACTCTAGTCATTGGAGCAAAGGTTGCATCAAAATCTTGAATAAACAGATGCAGCAAATTAAGCAAGCGATATTGCTCACGAATTTCCCCATATTCTGATATTGCTGTCTGGAAGTCGTAGGAGAGCAGCGGGTAATCGTTTGGATACCCAGTAGCTTTAGATTCTTGCAAGGTCGACAGCTTGCCTATTTTATTAATGCCGCCATGGTACATATAGTAACCGACAAGATTATTGCCATCGCCAAGCTTAACAAGGGCAATTGCGTAAATATCCATCGGTTTGATTAGCGGCCTGCGATGATGGGTAACCTGAATGCCGCCACCTAGTTCACAGGTTGCAAATGGATAACGCTCATATGGAAGCTGCCAGTTATTATTTTCAAAGTCAATTTTTTGCGGCAGCAGATCAGCACCGATACCAGTGTCGTTGCGCATACCTGTAAAGAAATAGTGTGGCGAAGGAGGCAGTTGATCGAGATGCTCCTCCCAAGGAGCATCACAATAGCCACCGAACACAGGAACGACCTCATCAACAGGAATTTCAGCACCAGCAGCAGAATTCCAGCCTGTTACGGTATAAATCGGAGCGATTAAGCCGCATTCTATAGCAAGTTCTTTTAATTTAGCGAGATGCTCCGCATTGTCGACAAGCTCATTCTCCAATTGGATCGCAATTATATTACCGCCATCCTTAAAAAATAAGCCTTGTACTTGCTCGGCTATTTTTCCATACAATAATTTAACCTTCTCCAAATAATATGGATTGTTATCACGCAGTTTAAATGGTTTTTGCAACAGCCAATCAGGAAAGCCGCCGTTGCGACATTCTCCATGTGCCCACGGACCAATTCGGATTACTACCTCTAGCCCTGCACGTTGACATTCGAGAATAAAAGCACGTAAATCTCGATCTCCAGTGAAATCAAAGTCTCCCTCAATTTCCTCATGATAAATCCAAAAGATATAGGTGGAGACTAGGGTGATACCGCCAGCTTTCATTTTGCACAGCTCTTTATACCAATTTTCTCGATTATCTCTTACAAAATGGTATTCGCCCATGATTGCAATCCACGGAACATCATTGCGTGT
Source organism: Paenibacillus sp. plas6 (assembly GCF_057221655.1). Classification (NCBI taxonomy): domain Bacteria; kingdom Bacillati; phylum Bacillota; class Bacilli; order Caryophanales; family Paenibacillaceae; genus Paenibacillus; species Paenibacillus sp. plas6. The sequence continues at coordinate 3,304,446 of NZ_CM170151.1, forward strand.
AAAGTAGAGACTGGTTACATCAATCTTATCATTAGCAGGATTTGAACCACCGAGCTTAAGATGATTTCTCAAAATCTCAGGCGGTGAATATGGCTTGAAGGTATACACTGAAAAGTCCCTCCCAAATCGTTATCGAATTCATTTAATGAAGTCATTGTAATGGATTTACTGTTAGTAGCGTTAGTATTTTCTAATACGAAAAGTAGCACAAAATGAATATTTATTGAAAGAAATCGCGTAAACATAATGGATTTATCTTTGAAACCATATAACTTTAGGTCAGCGCGATATATAATTAAGAAGTTGTTTATAAACAATGATGTGAGAGTGAAATTAGAATGGAAAACACAATGCTACCGTTTAAGCTTTTTCACAATAGGGGGAACTTGGAGTTGCCATTAGCCTTATATAGCTGCGGCTTGCATTCGCAACATCCGATTTATCGCCCAGTGGGATATCCTACCTTGCAAATAATGATTTGCTTTGCAGGAGCAGGTACCTTCCACTTTGCTCAGAAACCGTATATGAAAATAAAACAAGGAAATATGGTTATTATTCCGAGCAAGGTCCCGCATGAGTATACGCCATCTGGTACTGATCCTTGGGTACTGGGCTATGTTGGGATTGATGGTGAATATGTAGATGGATTGATTCATTTCTTAAAGCTTCCTATTCTTCAAGCTATTGAGATTGCACCTGATGAGCTTATCTGTTTAGAGCAATTTATCATAAAGCTATGGCACAGTAATGAAATCGAGGAGCAGAAAAAGGCATTGCGAGCTGCATCTACTATGCTTTACGATGGATTAACCTATATCGCTTCCATAGTAACAAAGGAAGTTGTAAAAGGGCAGCAGAATAAGCAGACAGGGACTAATGAGATGTTACGTGCAGCAGTCCAATTTATGGAGCAGCATTATATGGACAAGGTTAATATAGCTAATATTGCACATACGGTCGGCTATACTCAACAGCATTTTCAACGTAAATTTAAAGAGCTTTACGGCGTGAGCCCTAATCAATATTTACAACATTTAAGACTATTAAAAGGAGCTCAATATTTAGAAGAGGATAACGACTTAACGATAGGAGAAATTGCAGCAATGATCGGCATGGAGCTAAATTATTTTGTTCGAATGTTTAAGCGTGAGTATAAACAGTCTCCAGCTAAGTATCGCAATATGCTTCGAGAGAATAAAAAAATATGATAGAACGAACCATCCTGCTTCCTAGTGGAGCAGGATGGTTTTTTATATTCTGGGTTTATATATTAATAAAAGGGAATTTATAACAAATGTCGAATAGTCGAATATTGAAGAATTAAGAAACTATTAACAATATTGTAGCAATAAGGAGTTGTATGTATGGCTAGAACGTATCGTGCTGAGGGAAGGCAACTGGCTAATTATTTAAGAGGAATTTTAATGTTTATTGGATTAATTCTCTATTATAAAATTCCTGGTTTACATTGGGCCTTTATGTTTATATTTTTAATTGTAGGTGCTTTGATAGCTGAGATATTAGGGGCAATGTGGACAAACTATCGCCGGTCGCAGAAGAATGGTAAGACTAAAAGTACAACAAGGAGAAAGTCAGTGACAAAAAAAGATAACAATTCAACTACTGCTACTAGATCAAAAGCGACCAGTAGTATGACAATTGATCGTAATGAACAAACTCGGGTTAAATTAAATCAAATGCGGGACGATAAGACAATACTATCTAGCCCGTTAGCAGAGCTTTCAGGCTCAGAATTCGAACGATTATTAGCATTATATTTTCGAGATCAAGGTTATATCGTTAATGAAGTTGGAATAGGTGGGAATGACGGTGGAGTTGACCTCGTTATTATTGACCAACGTGGTGAGAAAACAGCTGTACAAGCTAAATGCTACAATCAAGCTAAAGTAAATGTACAGACAGTAAGATAATTAGTTGCAGCGAAACGTAATCATGATTGTATATTAGCAATGCTTATAACAACGTCTGATCTAACGGCTCCTGCTAAAAGAGAAGCGGAGCAATTTAAAGTTGAATATTGGCACGGGGCAATTGTAGCTCAAAAATTAAAAGCATGGGGCAAATGGCAGCCTAATAAGAAAAGATAAAGATGAATGGATATTACATAAGACCGCCTTAGGGTATGAACGCCCTAAATGGCGGTTTTTTGTACACTGGCTTTGCTGAAGACTATAGCTCATATCAGGCTGCACGTTCTGCGCTTTAGCAAGTGGAAAAGCAATATTTATTCCCATTGATTGCTGGTATAGTTGACGATGTAGAGAGCGGTCTAAAAACATTTATGGAGAAAGCGAATCAGGTAGGCCTAGAAAAGATTCAAACGACATATAAGGAGCAATGGCTGCAGTATTTGCAAGAAAGCGGGTATTCGGACTAGTGTTAATGTAATTTAAAATAAATTGCTGAGCTATTCCGAGCATGATAACAATTTACGTTACACGGATTAGTTCAGCCTAAGCAGGCTGTTTTCGTCTAAAGGTATCTGCTTCGATATCGTCTCGGAGATGTACCGACATATTTTTTAAATTGTCTCATAAAGTGTGTTTCATTTTCATAGCCGCAAAGATTAGCGATATGAGCAATGGAATGCTCGCTATGATCAAGCAAATATTTTGCATGCTCTAGTCTTGCATTAATCATATCAACCATAACGGAGCATTGAAAAAGCTGCCTATAAATGTGTTGGAAATAAGATTTGCTCATATTTAAACGTGCTGCAAGCTGTGAGACAGGCAGATGATGTTGCGGATTGCTGTAAAGCTCATTTCGAAGTTCGGAAAATGGCAAATAGTATCGGCTAAGCTTTTCTGGAGCGACACGTTGTTGCAATTCAGCCAGTTTCATAAAAAAAGAGCGCAGATCACAGTCGATTATCTCCTCATAAAATGATCCTCGTAAGCGAAAAGTCGCTTGAAGCTCCTTAACAAATCGGGAAATAAGCATAGGATCAGATGCTTTAATTGGAGTGTCGAGCGGAAAGTTAATGTTATCTAGTAGATTTGCCAAATTTTCGCCTCTGCAATGGAACCAATCATTAATAAATGGGCTTTCTAATTCTCGATAAAAATAGGGAGTTGTCGGCTGAAATAGAATAAAAGTATGCTTATCAACCTCGTAAGTTTCTTCAAATAGTCGTACCTCTGCACGACTTTTAAAAAAGACAAAGATATAGTTGCCAGCACCATTTGGTCGGTTTCGCACAATCCCATCATAATGAATCGTATTATAGCCGCAGGTAAGTAACTGGATCATAGATTCTCCCTCAAAAAAGCACAATAGGTCAGTTTTTTAACATTATAGTTTATTGTTTGAATGCTGACAACACACTATACTGGCTCTATCAAGGAGGTTAGCATATGAGCACTGATCGACAATATTGGGTTAATTCATTATTAAGAATAGCTTCGCCAGTTTTGCAAACCCTTTCAAAGCGAGAGTTAAAGAGTAAAATGCCAGTTGAGGCATGGAGTGAGGAGCGCAGTCAATATTCGCATCTTGAAGCATTAGGTCGTACGTTAGCAGGCATTGCTCCTTGGCTTGAAACGGGTCCAAGCGAAGGCAACGAAGGTAAACTTCGGGTTGAAGTGGCTAGTTTAGCTCGAGAAGCGATTGCTGCGGCTACGGATCCTCATTCTCCAGATTATATGAACTTTCAGCATGGAGGGCAGCCTCTTGTTGATGCTGCATTTTTAGCAAATGCAATACTTCGAGCTCCTACAGAGCTTTATGAAAAGCTGGATCAACAAGTTCAGCGGTTTCTTGCAGATGCACTTATTGCGACTAGAGCAATACGTCCAGTATTTAGCAATTGGTTATTGTTTAGTGCAATGATAGAAGCAGCATTGTTTAAAATGGGCAAAGATTGGGATCGGATGCGTGTCGATTACGCAATTAAGCAGCATGAACAATGGTATGTTGGTGACGGTGCTTATTCAGATGGTCCAGCCTTTCATTGGGACTACTATAATAGTTTTGTTATTCAACCGATGCTAATTGAAATTATAGAGTTACTAGGTGATCAATTTGATGATTGGAAAGCTAAACGTGAGGCGATTATTAAGCGAGGAATACGCTATGCCTCAGTCCTTGAAAGGTTAATATCCCCAGAAGGTACCTTTCCGCCAATTGGCCGCTCTATTGCTTATCGTTTCGGAGCTTTTCAGCATCTTGCGCTAATGGCATTGCGTGAGCAGCTAGACGAAAGTCTTGAGCCTGCTGCAGTACGCTGTGCGTTAACTGCAGTAATAAAAAGACAGCTTGAGGCGCCCAATACATTTGATGAAAACGGGTGGTTAAGGATTGGCTTTGTTGGCAGTCAGAAGGAACTAGGTGAGGGATATATATCTACCGGCAGCTTATATTTATGTACAACTGTTTTTCTGCCGCTAGGTTTGCCTGAGACTGCTCCTTTTTGGCAAGGAGAAGGGGAATGGACAGCCCGCAAAGTATGGAGTGGCGGAGCAATTTCAATTGATAAAGCAATTGCTGATTAATACATTAATTTATATGAATCATTTAAGCCGATGGAGGTATCAATGATGACAACACAAGAAACTTGGGAACAAGAAGCTTGGCATAAGATTACGAATAAGGTAACAAAGGTGCATCAACGTATAGGTGCAAACTTTCCACATGCAAGTCATAATGGCCGCTACCAATTAGAGCCTGCAAGATGGTGGACAGCAGGATTTTGGCCAGGATTATTATGGTTAGTTTATCGTGAAACGAAGGATGAGCAGTTGAAACAAACTGCACAACTATGTGAAGCACAGTTAGATGTTTTATTAACTGATTCATTGATAGTTGATCATGATATTGGTTTTATGTGGACGTTAACTAGCAGAGTAAGCTACAAGCTGCTGCGCGATGAGCAATCTAAACGGAGAGCACTGTTAGCTGCTAATTTACTCGCTGCACGCTTTAATGTTCAAGGCAATTACATAAGAGCTTGGAATGGAGAGCTTACGGGTTGGGCAATTATTGATTGTATGATGAACCTGCCATTGCTGTACTGGGCGAGTAAGGAAACGCGCGATCCTCGCTTTAAACATATTGCGCTTAAACATGCTGATACGGTGCTTGAGCATTTTATTCGGGCTGATGGCTCGGTTAACCATATTGTTGTGTTTGACCCTGAGACAGGGGAAAAGATCGAAGTAAAAGGAGGGCAAGGTTTTGCTCCTCATTCAGCATGGTCTCGCGGAACAGCTTGGGCAATCTATGGGCTAAGTCTTAGCTACCAATACACTGGGGATGAGCGATATTTAAATGCAGCTAAACGGGCAGCGCATTTCTTTATCGCTAACTTACCAGAGGATCATGTGCCGCATTGGGATTTTCGCTTGCCAGAGGATGTTCCAGCATACCGTGATTCATCAGCAGGCGCAATTGCCGCTTGCGGGTTATTGCATATTGCTGAGCAAGTAATGGAGTATGAAGCGGCATTTTATCATGAAGCAGGCAAGAAAATTCTTCATTCCTTATATGTCAATTATGGTGCATGGGATAAAGATGAAGAAGGCTTAATATTACATGGTACAAGTCATTTTCCTGAGCAAAAAAACATCGATGTTCCGCTAATCTACGGAGACTACTATTTTGCTGAAGGCATTGCTAGATTGAATGGATATAAGGAATTGTTTTGGTAAGAAGCAGGTATAACATTACAATAGAGATGATTTTAAGGCAGAGATAAAACGTTTTTTGCCTAAAAAAGCGAACTAAAGTTGAATCTTCACATTGATGATTTAGCTCTAGTTCGCTTCTTCTCTCTGTAATGGTGGCAACTTAATACGACAAGAGCCGCTTGTATAGCCTGTTTTTGCAGTGATTTCAGCTACTGACATATTGCTTTGCGATAGCATCTCTACGAATAATTTCCTCTTGTTTTCCACTTCTTTTTTCTTTCAGCTTCGTTGTAATTGAATCAAATAAAATATGCAAGTCTTCTCTTAATTATTCAAATGTTTCATAGCTTTCAAAATTAGCTGTATCAGATTTTGCAAAGTTTCGCTCACCATTAACCAACGTTATTTAATTTCCTGTAAAACCGCAATACAGCGTTATTTTTCACACAATAGAGCAAGACAAATTGCATAGCGATTTTCTTATGATGGAAGTGAAGTTCGAAGCACTGCAGACAATTAACCAATTTGGAGGTAGTCATATGTTAAGGGTAGCCATTATTGGCGCTGGTGCTATTTCAACAGCTCATATTGAAGGATATTTGAAATTTACAGATCGCTGTGAAATTGTAGCTATCAGTGATTTATATTTGGATAAGGCACAAGCAAGAATCGAAAAGTATGGACTAAACGCTGTCGCCGTACAGGATTACAAACAATTGCTAAACAAAAATATCGATCTTGTCTCTATTTGTACACCGCCATATGTACATGCTCAAATTGCAATTGATTTTCTTAACGCAGGAAGCAATGTATTGATAGAAAAACCAATGGCTTCTTCCTTAAAAGAATGTGATGAAATTAACGAGGCTGCAAAGCGGAATAATAAAATGGTATCCGTTGTTGCACAAAATCGCTTTAGAAATCCAATGATGAAGTTAAAAGCTGTCTTGGACAGCGGTTTAGCAGGAAAAATTGTACACGCACAAGTTGATTCATTTTGGTGGAGAGGGCATTGCTACTATGATTTATGGTGGCGCGGCACTTGGGAAAAAGAAGGCGGCGGTCCAACGCTGAACCATGCAGTTCATCATATCGATGCATTACTTTGGATGCAAGGTCGCCCGACTGGTGTTCAGGCGATTATGAGCAATGTTGCCCATGATAACGCCGAAATTGAAGATTTATCGATAGCGATATTGCGTTATGCAGATGGCTCACTAGGTCAGTTGACGAGTTCAGTCGTTCATCATGGAGAGGAACAACAACTTATATTTCAAGGTTTAAATGCAAGAGTTTCCGCTCCTTGGAAGGTATGGGCATCAACTAGTCAGCCTAATGGCTTTCCAGAGAAGAATATCGAACTTGAGCAAAAGATTCATAGCTTTTATGAGCAGCTACCAAATCTGCAGCACGAAGGTCATGCAGGGCAAATTGATAATGTTCTAACTGCGCTTGAAAGTAATACAGCTCCATTAATTGATGGAAATAGCGGGCGTGCTACGTTAGAGCTTATTATGGGGATTTATAAATCGGCCAGCACGGGACAATATGTTGAACTGCCGCTTAAGCCAGATGATCCGTTCTACACAAGAGAAGGCGTACTTAAAAATGCAATTTATTTCTATGAAAAAAACAGTCATGTAGAAAATTTTGCTGACCTTGAAATTACAACGGGCAGCAGTTTGGAGGAGAGAAAATAAATGGATAAGAGCAATGGTATGTTTTATGCCCCGCAAGGAAAGCCAAATCCTGTATGCGAATGCGGAGAATTTCGCTTTGCTGCAATTGGTCTTGATCACGGACATATCTACGGCATGTGCAATGGTCTAATTGAAGCAGGGGCACAATTAGTATCCGTATATGATCCCGACCCAAACAAGGTTAAGCAATTTGTTCAGACATATCCAGAAGTAAAAGTAGCTTCATCTGAGCAGGAGATTTTACAGGACGCTAGTATTCAGCTTGTAGCAGGAGCTGCAATTCCTTCTGAGCGTTGTGCGCTTGGACTTCGTGTTATGTCGCATGGAAAAGATTATTTTACTGACAAAGCCCCGTTAACAACACTAGGACAGTTAGAGCTTGCAAAGCAAAAGGTCGTAGAAACAGGCCGTAAATACGCAGTTTACTACAGTGAAAGATTGCACTCGGAAAGTGCAGTTTTTGCAGGGCAGCTTATTGAGCAGGGAGCAATTGGGCGAGTGCTGCAGGTGATTGGCTTAGGACCGCATCGTACGAGTATTCATATGCGATCTGATTGGTTTTTTGATCGAGATCGTTTTGGCGGTATTTTATGTGACATTGGCAGTCATCAGGCAGAACAATTTTTATACTTTACTGGTGCGCGTGATGCAAAGGTTGTACATAGTAAAATTGCGAACTATCATCACAAGCAATATGAAAAGTTTGAAGATTTCGGTGATGCAACGTTAATTGGTGATAATGGAGCAACAGGTTACTTTAGAGTAGATTGGTTTACGCCAGATGGACTTTCAACTTGGGGAGATGGACGGACTACAATACTAGGAACAGATGGATATATTGAGCTGCGAAAATATGTAGATATAGCTAAGGACCGAAGAGGTGATCATGTTTATCTTGTTAACGGTACTGGTGAACATTATATTAATGTAGCGGGGCAGGTTGGTTCTCCGTTCTTCGGTCAATTTATTCTCGATTGTCTTAACCGAACTGAACATGCAATGACACAGGAGCACGCATTTAAGGCGGCAGAGCTTAGCTTGATTGCCCAATTAAATGCAACCCGTGTTGAATAAAAGCAATATTTAAGCGCAAGCTGTCCCAAATAAGGCACTTGCGCTTTTAATTTACCCATTTTTTGCGATATTGAAGTGGCGTAATCCCCATTCGCTCTTTAAAAAATTTACAGAAGTATGAGTAATTTGTAATACCAATTTGCTCAGAAATCCACGATATTGGTTTATCTGTTGTCGTTAATAGAATTAATGCCTGATGAATTCTGCGAGTCGCAATATATTCGGTCAGCGAGATGCCTACTGTCTTTTTAAATAAATGTGATAAATGATAGCTTGATAGATGCAGTTCCTGAGCCATCAATTCTAATTGAAACGGCTCTGTATAATGGCGCTCAATCCAGTCTAAAATTTGCTCGATATGAAGCTGCTTTCGTGAACGATGGGAAGGAATTTGCTTAGCTTGAGTCGGCCAAAATCCTTTCATACAGCGAAATAAACTAATAAGAAATAATGAAGCTTCTTCTAGCTGTTCAGCTTCAGATATAGCAGGCAGTCGTTGCTGTGTACTATGAAAAAGCAATTCTAGCTCGGGGTGATTTTGTATATTATAGACACAGGGAGCAGCGAGTTTACCGAAGTTAACCATTTGATAAAATGTATGAAGTTCAGGAAAGGAAGTAAAGTATGCTTCAAATGCTGACGGCTCAAATATAATTAATGAGCGTTCAAACGTCTGTCCCTCTGAATAATCCAATGTCAGATGGTGGAGCTGATAAGGTTGAAACAGACAGAGCATACCTGATTTAATTTCATAGCTTACGTTGTTAATAATCATCGTTCCTTTTCCTTGATGAATCAATAATATTTCCGTGCCTCGATGGGAGTGGAACGTTTCTTTCAGTTGATGATTATTGATACTGACTCGTCGATAAACGAAATGAAATAAATCATGGTTAAAGTGGGTGATGACCTTATCGTTCAACGATAATCCCTCCAGTAACTTCACAATCAGCAATTCGAAAGCTTATTTACACTATAGCGAATCGTTATAGCAGGAGCAAGCCTTATTCACGATTCACCTTTCGCTTAACAGTCACGTTTATATTGAGCAGGTGTCATTCCTGTAATGTCTTTAAATTTACGATGAAAATGAGTAAGGCTGCCAAAGCCGCAGTTTTCTGCAATTACATCAATATTACTGTCTTGTTGCCGCAGCAGGTCTTTAGCTTTCATTATTCGCTTTGCCGTTACGTAATCAGTAACATTCATCCCTGTTAGCCGCTTAAATACTCGAGAAAAATGGGCAGATGTAACTGCTGCTCGGGAAGCCAATGCAGCTAGACTCAGATCTTGCTCAGGATGAGCATCAACGTATTGAAGGGCATCTACCATCCATTGCGGTAAAGGAGAATTCGCACGTTTGTTAGTTTGCATTCCCCAAGCTTCCTCTACATACCGTTCAATTAGGATAAGCAGTTCCTGTACATATAAACGTATTGCTTGTCGATAGCCTGTCCTTTGTTGCATATGTTCCTGATGAATCAGATCTAGCAGCGCCTCGACAGAGTTTCTTAGCTCAGAATGAAGCGTTAGTCGAAAAGATTGGTGCTGCTTGGCTGTTTCGAAGGGTTGAAGATAATTGAAGGAATCCCCTAATGAAGTCGCATGAACAAACGCAGCACTAAAATAAAGCGCGCTTCCTACTTTTGGATCTTCATCTAAAGGAAATGAACGATGCAGCGTATTGCCAGGAATAAGAAAAATATCCCCAGGTTCAGCATCATAAAAGGTATGATCAATAAAAAAAGTGCCTCTGCCAGAGTGAATATAGACAAATTCATACCAATCATGTACATGGTCGGGAAGCTCATTTTGTGCACTTTTTATATCACGATAAACATAAGTAAAAGGAAAATCGGCATTGAAATCAAACGTTTTACGATAAGGATTCATTGTACACCTCACGGGGAAATAAGATAAATCATTTAAGCTTTATCTAGTTTAGCAAACAATTTAATAGATATCAAAATAGAGTATAAATTGCACGATAACAAGCATTTTTTATACAATCAATGTTCTCTATAATGAAGAAAAGGAAGATTTAATTTGGATTAAAGGGGTCTAAATCCATGAATTTAAATGTTGAAGCGTTAACGAGTGAGCAGAAGCAGTACTTTGCTGAAGTGCAACATGCACCGGTGAAAGTTCTGCAAATTGGCGAGGGGAATTTTTTGCGCGGCTTTGTCGATTGGATGCTGCATGAAAGTCGTAAGCAGGGGTTGTTTAATGGAAGCGTAGCTGTTGTGCAACCTCGTCCAAGCGGCAAGGCGAAAATCGAAGCTTTAGCTAAGCAGGCAGGACTATATACTTTAGTTACTAGAGGCTTAGAGCAAGGCACTCCTGTGGAACGGAGTGAGATTATATCAGTATTTTCACAAGTGTTTGACCCATATGAAAACTGGCAGCGCTTTCTTTCATTGGCAGAAGTACCTGAGCTTAGCGTAATCATTTCCAATACAACTGAAGCAGGGCTTGTCTATCGAGAAGAAGCATGGGAGGATGAGAAGCCGATCCAATCCTATCCTGGAAAGTTGACTGCTTTGTTATATCGCAGATATCAGGCATTTGATGGAGCGGCAGATAAGGGGCTGCTTTGCTTACCATGTGAGCTGCTAGAACGCAATGGAGATACTTTATTGGAATGCGTATTGCGTTATTGCAAGGACTGGAACTTGCCTGAGCCTTTTATTCATTGGGTAAAAGAGCATAATCTTTTTCTTAACTCTCTCGTTGATCGGATTGTGACAGGTTATCCAGCAGAAGCACAAGCTAAAATCTGGTTTGCTGAGTGGGGTTATACTGATCCGCTATTGACTACTGCAGAACCTTATCATTTATGGGCAATCGAAGGGACAGAAAAGCATGAGCAGAGGCTGCCGCTTGCTAAAGCAGGCTTAAATGTTCTATGGGTAGATGATTTAAAGCCTTATCAGCAACGTAAAGTTAGCATTCTTAACGGCGCTCATACGTTTATGGCTTTACTGGGGATGTTAAAGGGTTTTTCAGAAGTGCGTTTAACGATGGAAGATAGCGAGCTTGGTGAACTCATCCGGGCAACTATCGCTAATGAAATTATCCCATCCTTACCATATGATCAAGAACAGCTATATAGCTATGCTGAAGAAGTGCTGCAACGTTTCTTAAATCCATTTATTCAGCATCGATTGTCAGATATTTCGATGAATAGTCTAAGTAAATTTAAAACACGTTTGCTGCCTTCAATTAAATTTTATTTGGAGAATCAAGCGGCAAGGACAGCAACAGCTGCTAAGCAATCAACAGAGAACGATGAACTGCTGCCAATGGGGTTAGCAACTGCATTTGCTGCACTATTACGTCACTATCGCGTAGTGGAAGTCGATGAGCATTATTGGGGTGTAAGCTTATCTGGCGAACGTATTTTGTTGCGTGATGATCCGGCGCTATTACAGAAGCTCGCAAGTGAATGGACGCTGTATAATTGCGCAGAACGCTCTTTACTTGCTACGATTGCTGCCATTTTATCAAAGGTTGAGCTTTGGGAAGAGAATTTGCATGTTGCTTATCCTCAGCTTGCGCAGCAGTTAACGAACATCATTAGCTCATGGGAGGCAACGCTATGAATGAATGGATTAGATTGCATGAAAAAGATACTGTTGTAATAGCACTGCGTCCATATAAACAGGGGGAAATTGTGCAACTCGATGATGGCAGAAGTTTAACAATTTTAGATGAAGTTCCATTCGGTCATAAAATAGCCTTGCAGCCTATTAAACAAGGGGATCATGTGTTAAAGTTTGGCTATTCGATTGGTGTGGCACAAACAGATATACAGCCTGGTAATTGGGTCCATACCCATAATCTTGCGACAGGATTAAAAGGAATTTTAGATTATCAATATGCTTCGATTCATGCAGGTGCAGTTGTCGGAGATAAGCAAGCTGCAGGTTTAGGTGAGACTGCGACTTTTCAAGGCTATGTTCGGGAAAACGGCGAGGTAGGCATTCGTAATGAAATTTGGATTATTAATACGGTAGGCTGCATTAATAAAACCTGTGAAGTGGTTGCTCGTCAAGCATCGGCCATGTATGCGGGAAGAGTGGATGGCATTTATCATTTCGCCCATCCTTATGGATGTTCACAATTAGGCGATGATCTGAAATATACACAGAAGCTGCTTGCTTCACTCGTTAATCATCCAAATGCTGCTGGTGTGCTCGTTATAGGACTTGGCTGTGAAAATAATCAGATTGAATCTTTTCAGCAGGCAATTGGCGCATATGATGAGCGGCGCATTAAATTTATTAAAGCTCAGCAATCTGAGGATGAGATAGAAGAAGCGTTAGAATTGATCGAGCAATTAGTGGAGTATGCGGAAAGCTTTAAGCGTCAGCCTGTGCCTATTTCAAACTTGAAAATAGGCTTAAAATGCGGAGGCTCTGATGGTTTGTCGGGTATTACTGCCAACCCGCTGGCTGGAGTAATTGCTGATCGCATAACTGCTGCAGGCGGGACAGCAATATTAACCGAAGTTCCGGAAATGTTTGGTGCAGAAACGATCTTAATGGAACGTGCGGCAAGTCGTGAAGTGTTTGATGATATAGTTCATTTAATAAATGGCTTCAAGCAATATTTTATCCGTCATGGTCAGGAAATTTATGAAAATCCTTCGCCAGGAAATAAGGCTGGCGGAATAACTACTTTAGAGGAGAAATCGCTTGGTTGTACGCAAAAGGGAGGACATGCAATCGTAACCGATGTAATAGGTTATGGTGAGCGAGTTAAGAAAAAAGGATTAACGCTGTTAGAGGCTCCTGGAAATGATCTAGTGTCTGTAACTGCACTTAGCGCAGCTGGCGCACATATCGTATTGTTTACAACAGGAAGGGGCACACCATTTGGCGGACCAGTGCCAACAGTAAAAATTGCAACCAATTCACAACTAGCAGAGCGGAAACGCAATTGGATCGATTTTAACGCTGGACGTTTGTTGGGTGAAAAAACAATGGGGGAGCTGGCTGATGAGCTATGGCAGCAAATCATCGCTCTCGCCTCAGGAGAGCTAAAAACCCACAACGAGCGCAACGGCTTTAAAGAAATTGCCATCTTTAAAGACGGAGTAACCCTATAAAGTGTGCTAGCGGAATATACTCACTCTTGTCAACAAAGCGAGTCTTTCAACGTCAACAAGCGCTACTCACAAATACTGCCAGCTGCGCAATAGATCACTCTGTTAAAAGAGTGATCTATTGCGCAGCTACATACTCCATTATAAGTTCACTTGTTTCCTCAATTGCCCGATTCGTTACATCGATAATAAGGCAGCCAATGCGTTCCATAAACTGACGAGCATAGGCTAGCTCTAGCTTTACTCTTTCTAGCTCTGCGTATTGAGCGCCTTGCGTTAAGCCTAAATCTTGCAAACGAGCTTCACGAATCCGCACGAGCTTCTCTGCACTCATCGTTAATCCGAAAATTTTTTTACTTGGAAGTTGCAACAATATTTCTGGCGGCTGAACCTCTGGCACAATTGGAATATTAGCTGTTTTATAGCCTTTATGTGCCAAATAAACGCTAAGCGGAGTTTTAGAAGTGCGGGAAACACCAATTAGCAAAATTTCTGCTTGTTCCAGCTCAGTTAAGCTTTTGCCATCATCATTGCGTACAGCAAATTCAATAGCTTCAATACGTCGATAATACTCCTCATCCATTGCATGAGGATGCTGAATAACTGAACGAGTTGGTTCATGAAACGTTCCAACAAAGCCTTTCATTGCCGGACCCATCACATCAACGGCGTGAATATTATATAGTGCAGCTTCAAGTCGCATCATTTCTCGCAGCTCTGGTTGTACCAATGTATAAATAATGAGCGCTCCCTCAGCTGCTGCCTTTTTGACGATTGCTCTAATTTCTTCTTCATCTTGAAGCCCAGCAAAGCGCTTTAGTTGAACCCCATTATTTTGAAATTGTCTAATTGTCGCCTGTGCTACAGTTTCAGCCGTTGTCCCTCTTGAATCCGAGCAGACATAAATCCATTGCTGCTGATTGTCTATACTCATACACGATTGCCATCCTTTGCAAAAGGGTCTGCAGCTAAACTGAGAAGTAATTCCGTCATTGTTGTTTTTGTAACTCGACCGACTGGTTCAAGATACATAGTGCCGTCTTCACCAGTTACTTTACGAACGACTGGCAGCATGCCGATTTCATGCGTAAGTAGCTTTTTGGCGGCAGATAAAACGGATTCATCAGGTTCAACTGTAACAATTTTAGGCTGTCTAGTCATAACAAGGCTAACTGGCATTGTTGGCGCAGATTGGTTGCCAAGCGTCACTTTAAGCAAGTCTTTGCGTGAAACCATACCGACAAGTGCGCCGCGCTGATCCGTGACAATTAAGCTGCCTACATTTTCAAGAAATAAAGTAATAACAGCGTCTTGAACGGTAGCATTCATAGATATGACGAAGGGAACACTTTGTACATCACTCACCTTCATCATATCTAGCCGAGAACTCCATGCAGTAACATTTTGCGTTTTACCTGGAAAGTAGCCTACTTTCGGTTTAGCATCTAAGTAACCGAGCATGACAAGTACAGCCAAATCAGAGCGTAATGTCGCACGATTTACATTAAGATAATCAGCAATTTGATCGCTTGTTACGGGAGATTGAGCTTGAACAAATTCAAGAATGTCAATTTGTCGTTGTGTGAGTTGAATGCCAATAACCTCCTTCGTCAAACACATATCATATTGCTTCTCATTATACACGATCTTTAGCTCTTCTGTACTGCATTAAGACACGGATTTATTGATTGCATAGGAAGGAAAGAAAAGCCCAATTTCTCTTATTGCACTTTCTATACTGTCTGATCCATGAATAATATTGCTGTCTACTTCTATGGCAAAATCACCACGAATTGTACCGGCAGCAGCCTCTACTGGATTAGTAGCGCCGATTAAGGAACGGACTGCTTTAATGGCATTTGGTCCTTCCCATACCATTGCCAACACTTCACCAGAGGTAATAAATTCGATCAGTTCGTTAAAAAATGGCTTATGCGCTAAATCACGATAATGCTCTTTTGCTTGTTCAATTGAAAGTTTAATTAATTCAGCACGCACAAGGCGCAGTCTTTTATTTTCAAAGCGTTGAATAATTGCTCCAATTAAGTCTAGCTTTACACCATCAGGTTTAATCATTACAAAGGTTTGTTCCATGATTATTTCCTCCTAAATAACGGATAGCTGAATAAGTGCTAGCTGTCTAGACATGCTTACATATCTATTCTGAAAAACTGCTATACTGCAGATTGTGCCTGCTGTAAAGGATGGACTCCTTGCTGCTGAAAATATGGCTTCATCGTTAAATCGTGAATAGAATGAATAAAACGTACCGTTCTTGTTTGTGCGCGCATTACCATCGAAAACGTTTCTGCACGCTTGTTAGGCAAATAACGCACACCGCCAAGAAAATCACTTGGTGTTACTCCTGTTGCTGCGAAAATAACATCACCCTTACCAATCATATCTTCCATTGTTAACAGCTTTCTTGGATCCGCAAGTCCCATAGCTAGGCAACGTTGGATTTGCTCATCATCTTCTGGCATTAATCTTCCTTGCAGCTCCCCTCCTAAGCATTTTAGTGCAGCTGCAGCTAACACTCCTTCAGGGGCACCGCCTGATCCGATATACATATCTATTCCAGTTTCAGAAAACGCAGGAGCAATTGCACCGGCAACATCTCCGGCAGAAAGTAGTTTAATTCGTACGCCAAGTTTTCGAACTCTGGCAATCATATCTTGATGTCTCGCACGGTCAAGAATAGTAACCGTTAAATCGTTAAGCGGCTTTGATAAAATTTGTGAAGCTTTTTGTAACGTATCTTCGATTGGATCTAGTAAAGATAACTTTCCTGCAAGAGCAGGTCCAACGGCAAGCTTCTCCATGTACATATCTGGTGCATTTAATAGCTCGCCTTTGTTGGCTACAGCGACGACTGACATAGCGTTGTTTAATCCTTTTGCAACGAGCTCGGTTCCTTCCAGCGGGTCAACCGCAACATCTAGCTCTGGTCCTTGACCAGCGCCAACTTCTTCACCGATATAGAGCATAGGTGCTTCATCCATTTCTCCTTCGCCAATAACGACTGTTCCTTTCATACAGACGGTTTCAAACATTTTACGCATCGCTTCTGTTGCTGCCCCATCAGCTCCATTTTTTTCACCTAAGCCCATCCAAGGGGCGGAGGCTAATGCAGCTAATTCTGTTACTCTTACAATCTCTAATGCAAGCTCACGTTCCAACTTCATGATTGCCACTCCTTATAGTGTGTTCTATTTGTTAAATAGTGTACATTAATTATGGATTATTTTACAAGTATTGCTTTATAGAATGCTGTGATATGAGTTATAAGTGTAGTCTATATAGTTTGTTGGGAATGTGATGTAACATGGAGTAGCAATAATGCTTAATAATTATCAGAATGAGTAGTAGATATTATATAAGCCAATAAGAGAAATAGTGTAACATTATTTCTCTTATTGGCTTACATGTTTCGTATGATTTAAAAGAAATGCTTGCTGTCGTTTACGATATTGCAAGGGAGAGCAGCCGTTCGTTGCTTTAAACAGCTTATAGAAATTTGCGACAGATTCAATTCCTACTTGCTCAGCAATTTGAATCATTTTTAAATTCGTTTCGCGCAGCAATCGCTGAGCTTCACGTATTCGGACTAGCTGTACGTATTCAGAAAAACCAAAGCCCGTACATTCTTTAAACTTACGACTTAGGTAATAAGGACTTATAAAAAATTGGTTTGCTACCTCATTTAAGCGCAACGATTCACTATAATGGTTACCGACATAAGCGGCAATATTAGAAATGACTTTCTGGACACTAGAAACCTCTTGCTCCTGTGCTGGTTGCTCATGCTGTGCGCGAAAGAGTAAGATTAGCAGTTGCTTAAGTAATGTTTCCAGCATTAAATCACGAGCAGGTGCATCACCTTTGGCCTCGGCAATAATCTCTCTTACCAAAGCTTCACCTTTATATTGCTCTTGCGGAGCTAACGTAATAATACCGCTGTGACCTTCTATAGGAAAACCTGTTAATAGCTCTGATGTAAAGTAAAGAACAACACGTTCATGATTTGGAACCTCTGTATCAATCGTTTTGTGCAACTCTTCCTTCTCTACGAAAACAAAACTGCCGCGCTCAATACGATAGGAACGGTCACGAATAAAAAAAGTTCGTTCTCCAGTAAACAAATAATATAGCTCATATACATCATGTGCATGATGGTCAGGCATCGTAAAAAAACCTTTACGCTTATAATGATCTACTTCAATTGTCCCAGAACTATTTTTATATATTCCCATGAATGCTCCTCCTCAAGCAGTGCATCCCTTTTAAAAATGAAGGGCAACTCTTTTAAAGCGCTCTCAAAATTCCACCCTGCAAGAAATGCAACTTTTAATTGAAATGAGCAATTATTATAGTCGATTATATACTAAATTTGGGCTACAGTAAAAGAAATATGGAGATAAGGATTAACTAACTTTTTATATCGAGAACATTGAAAGCGATGGAGGAAGCAAAGGGATGGATTGGAATTTTGATTTTGGAATTGAAGGGACAACGAAAGAAAACTATAAAAAAGTGACAGCATCCAGTCAATATAATGCAAGTATCGGGTATGGCTTCATTTCAATTGCTACTGTGTCTTCCAAAAAACGATCAGAACAGCAACTTTCAGGAGATTTTTGCATTCCATTTGATACAACATTTGTTGTTGACTTGCCAAATGGGAACTATATTGTTTCGTTATTAATCGGAGATGAGCTTGCACCAACTAATACTACTCTAAAAACGAACGGCGAGCATCTTGTATTAAAAGGCTATCAAACAGTAGCAGGGCAAATTGTACGGGAGCAATTTGGCGTAAATGTACGCAATGGTCAACTTAAACTTAGCTTTGGCGGACTTGCTCCTCGAATTAATGCGTTAGAGATTACTCCTTCAGAACAACAAATTACTGTTTATTTAGCAGGAGACTCGACTGTAACAGATTCCACTCCAGAAGGGTATCCATTTTCAGGCTGGGGGCAAATGCTAAACTACTATTTTAAACATGATGTAGTCGTTGCAAATCATGCCATTGGCGGAAGAAGCTCCAAAAGCTTTATCAGTGAGGGCAGATTAGATGCAATTATGGAGACGATTAAGGAAGGCGATTTCTTATTTATTCAGTTTGGCCATAACGATGAAAAAAGAGATGAAGAGCGACATACAGAGCCTGCAACCACGTTCCCACAATATTTGAAGGTATATATTGATGCTGCACGTTCTGTAAAGGCAACGCCAGTGTTGCTAAATTCTGTGCATCGCCGCTATTTTGATAATGATAATAAAATTATTAATACGCATGGTGATTATTTGGAGGCAGTTCGTAAACTTGCTGAGGAAGAGGAAGTCGCATTTATTGATTTAGCAGATAAAAGCAAACAACTATTTGAGGAGCTTGGAGCGGAAGGAACAAAACATATTTTTCTTTGGGGTGAGCGGGGGGAATGGTTAAATTATTCAAATGGCGTAAGAGATAATACCCATTTTCAAGAAAATGGCGGTCTGGCAATTGCAAAGTTAGTTGTTGATGGAATTCGCGAATTACAATTGCATCCCCTGTCAATGTTTTTACACCCTGAGCGGAACAATTCATTATAAAAATAAGGATAGATAATAAGAATCACCTGCTTTATCTATCCATTTTGATATTGGTGACATAAGTCTCCTTTTTTAATTCACTAATCCTCTGCAATAATATTACTTCCAGTATAGTGCAGCTTGCGATAAGTTTCAGGAGTCATACCTTCCTTTTGTCTGAAGGTAGCGACGAAGTGACTTGGATCGCGAAAGCCTACTGCTTCGCCAATTCGTTTGACCGTCCATTCTGGTCGTGCTGGCAGCCATTCTTTTGCCTTACGAAGGCGCAATTGAATTAAATAAGCATAAGCTGATATACCGAATAATTCACGAAATCGTTCATTCAATTGACGCTCGCCGATGCCAAGCTGCGCCGCCATTTCCGCTAAGCCAATTGAAGGATTGGGAAATTCTGTATCCAACCAATCCAGCAATGTTTGAATACGCTCAAGTCGTTTGGACATCGAGGGTCGATGATCGGCATGGGCAGCATCGGTATGAAGCAGGGTTAAAAAGCGATAAATATTTGCAGAATAATGCCAACCCGAAGGATCAGCACCTGCCTCTGCGAGATTCAATAGCTCTTCAAATTGCGAGCTTATACTACCCTTGCTAATCTCCCATTGAAATTTTCTGCTATGCCCCCACCCAAAAGCTTGAATAAAGCTTGAGGCAGCGCTGCCTTGAAATGTAATATAGCCAGTTTGCCAGCAGCCGTTCTTTGCTTCATAGCGATGTGGTATGCCGGGAGCTAGCAGTATTCCAGTACGAATAGGCAATCGCCATGTTTTACCAGCGACAACAATTTCGCCTTCACCATCAATTGTATGCAGCCAATGATAAACGGGATAGCCTTGTGGTCGATTCATCATTTCTTGATCAGGGTTTATCCCAATTTCTTCGAGCTGCAAGGGAAGTAATTGGATTGGTTTTGCAAGCACGACGCGTCTCATGAAAAACCTCCAGATTCTTATATAATAACTCTGATATTTTATATTTGATACTGCAATTATAAGTCATATGATAAAAGAGTGAAATGCATTTTTATCATATATCTATGAGGTGGTTGAAATGATCAACGCAAACAAGCCAAAAATTTGGTACGGTGGCGATTACAACCCTGATCAATGGGATAAAGCAATTTGGGATGAAGATTTACGGATGTTTAAGTTGGCTGGGATTGATGTAGCTACATTAAATGTATTTGGCTGGTCTAAAAATCAACCGGATGAGGAGACGTATAACTTTGATTGGCTGGATGAAATGATGGACAAGCTGCATGCAGCAGGGATTGGCGTTTGTCTTGCAACGAGCACTGCTGCACATCCTGCTTGGATGGCACGTAAATATCCTGATGTACTACAAGTTGATTTTAATGGTAATAAACGTAAATTTGGTGGTCGTCACAATTCTTGCCCAAACAGCCCGACCTATCGCAAATATGCAGTTCGTATGGCGGAAAAGCTTGCTGAACGTTACAAGGATCATCCTGCCTTATTAATTTGGCATATTAATAATGAGTATGGTGGAGCAGGCAACTGCTACTGTGAGAACTGTGAAAAAGCATTCCGTGTATGGTTAAAGGCACGTTATGGTACGCTGGATGAGCTAAATCGTGCATGGAACACCAGCTTCTGGGGACACATTTTCTATAGCTGGGATGATATTGTTTTGCCAAATGGTCAAAGTGAGGAATGGATTGGAGAAAACGGACAAGTAAGAACAAGCTTCCAAGGTATTTCATTAGATTATATGCGTTTCCACTCCGATAGCTTGCTAGAATGCTATAAGCTTGAGTATGAGGCAGTGAAAAAGCATACACCGCATATTCCTGTCACAACCAATTTAATGGGAGCCTTCAAAAAGCTGGATTACCATAAATGGGCGAAGCATATGGATGTTGTGTCTTGGGATAACTATCCAAGCTTTGATACCCCTCACAGCTATACAGGTATGATGCATGATTTGATGCGCGGCTTAAAGGATGGTCAGCCATTTATGCTAATGGAGCAGACGCCAAGTCAGCAAAACTGGCAGCCATACAATTCCTTAAAACGTCCAGGAGTTATGCGTTTATGGAGCTATCAAGCGGTAGCGAGAGGTGCGGACACAATTATGTTTTTCCAATTGCGCCGTTCCATTGGTGCTTGTGAGAAGTATCATGGGGCTGTCATTGAGCATGTTGGTCATGAACATACGCGTGTATTCCGTGAATGTGCGCAGCTTGGCAAAGAGCTTGAGCAGCTTGGCGATTCAATCATTGATGCTTCTTTTAAGGCGAAAGTAGCAATTGTGTTTGATTGGGAAAATTGGTGGGCAATCGAGCTGTCTAGCGGTCCAACAATTGCACTGCGTTATGTTGATGAAGTGCATAAATATTATGAAGCACTCTATAAAGCAGGCGTAGCTGTTGATATGGTTAGTGTAGAAGCGGATATTAGCGGCTATGATCTGGTCATAGCTCCAGTGCTGTATATGGTAAAACAAGGGGTTGCAAATAAATTAGAGCAATATGTAGCAGCAGGAGGCACGCTAATTACAACGTTCTTTAGCGGTATCGTTAATGAAAGCGATCTCGTTACGCTAGGAGGTTATCCTGGGGAATTAAGAAAGCTGCTTGGCATATGGGCAGAAGAAATTGATGCGCTATTGCCTAGTCAAAGTAATCGTATAGTTGTAACGGATAAGGAAGCTGGCTTGCAAGAGCAATATTCATGCGGTATGCTTTGTGACCTTATTCACTCCGAGGGAGCAGAGGTTAAGGCTGTATACGGAGAAGACTTCTATGCAGGAATGCCTGCCTTAACTGTCAATAAATTTGGTAAAGGTGAAGCTTGGTATTTGGCAACCGGGGCTGAAAAAGCGTTTATTAGCGATTGGCTACATAGCATCTGTGCAGCGCGCGGCATTGAACCAATCGTCGCAAATATGCCAGAGAATGTTGAAGCGACGATTCGTTACAAAGATGATACACAATATCTATTCGTCTTAAACCATAATGCTGAGGCAGTAAATGTTGACCTTGGGAAGTATAGCGGAATTGAGCTAATTAGCGGTCATAAGCTGCAAGGAAGCTGTGAGCTAGCTGGACGCGATGTATGGATTGTAAAGCTAAATAAATAGAGACCCTACGAACGCATGAAAATAAGAAATTAGGCGGTGAAGAGATGCAAGCTCTTCACCCTTTTTGCTATTTAAAATATTAAGCAGCAAAAAGTGAGAATTATCCCCCACAAGTGAAGATTAACCCCTATATTGTTGGAAACGCGCTAAGTTATAATAAAGTTTAAAAAAGAAAATGTATAGTTATCTTGAATGATTTATCCAATAAGCAATTTAAATGGTAATATGAATTTATTACCATTGATTATCGTAAGTGTACTCTTTGAAGCAAGCATCATTCAGAAAGGAAATTACTATGAAGCTGAGAATATTCGGGATATTAGTAATACTATTGATTGTAAGCGCTTGCCAAAATAAACCGAGTAATACGAACTACACCGTTCTTTATACACCTAGTTTTGAGGGAATCCAATCGTCTCAGTTACATTCAAATAATTATACTGTCGCCGTTGTACCAAAACTGGAAGGAATAGATTATTTTAGCGCTGCAGAGGATGGAGCGAGGGAAGCTGCTAGAGAATTAGGGGTTAACATTATTTATAAGGGGCCAGATGTTGCTGATGCACAAGCACAACTGGACGTTATTCAACAGTTAATTGAGCAAAACGTTGATGTTATCGCAGTTTCAGGGAACGATCCTCAGTTATTGCTGCCAGTTTTACAGCAAGCAGCGGAGAAAGGAATTAGGGTCATTACATGGGATGCTGATATAGACCCGTCGGGCAGAGAGTTTTTCGTGAATATGGTAGATCCTGAAACGTTAGGGAGACATTTAATGGACACATTAGCAAGAAATACTGATGAACAAGGGCAGTTTGCCATTATGACAGGTTCATTACAAGCCGCTAATCTAAATGAATGGCTGTATTGGATAAAAGTTCAACATGAGCAATATTATCCGAAGATGGAGCTAGTAAAAGTAGTGGCTAACAATGATAATGAGGAAATTGCCTATCAGCTAGCTAAGCAATTGTTAGAAGATTACCCGCAATTGGCAGGAATTATTGGGAATTCGTCAGTTGGACCGCCAGCCGCAGCGCGAGCCGTGGAAGAAGCTGGATTAACAGGGATAGTTAAAGTTGTAGGCTTATCATCTCCGAACTCTATGAGAGATTATTTGAAAAATGGAAGCGCACAAGTAGCAACATTATGGAGCTCAAAGCGTTTAGGCTATTTAACTGTCATACTTGCAAAAAATTTACTCGATGGCAACCTGCCCTATGACGGTCAAGAAATTGATAACGTAGGAACAATTCGCGTTAAAGAAGACGTCGTCATCATGGGAGAACCATTAGATTTTGATAAGGATAATGTTGATCAATATGAATTTTAATAGATGGTTTCGCAAACCTTTTATGAAGAGGTTCGGCTCCAAGTTAATTATTGCCTACTTGCTGTTAACGGTCATTCCAATGTCCTTGTTAGGTTATCTCTCCTATCATCAATATACAAAGTCTATCAAGCTGCAATTTGCTGAATATTTGCCAGGCTATCTATCGCTTGCTAGCCGTAATATTCAAAAACAGCTTGATGAAATATTAAATATGTCTGATCTTATTTACAGTTCAAATGATATTGTAAAAATACTCCGCCAAAAAAATAATGAGCAAATGAACTTCTCTGAGGAGCAACAGGAACGCTTTATCGTAAATGGCTTTTTGTCGAGAACGTTTATTAATGGTAATCAGCCGAATATCATTGGTGTCTTTGTTGAATCTAATGGTGAACTGTTTTATAGTACGCGCAGTGAAATCCGTGCAGCAGATTTACAAGCAATAGGTCAATTATCTGCCAATACTCATGTCAATTTCGAGCGTCATCGCAACGCTTCTATTATTCTTCCTGGTGAACTAGCTATTAAGTTTGAAGAAGAAACTCCTTATTTTATGATTCAAAAACCTATTCCAGACTTTGATAATCGTCGCAATTTAGGAACGATATATATTGCAGTTAAGCTGACATTTATGCATGATATTCTCTCGGAAATTGAGAAAAAGTTTCAAGCAAACGTATGGGTAATGAACAAGCAAGGCCGGATTATTTACCATAATAATGAAGCAATGATCGGGCATATGGATGAAGAAATCGACAGGTATCCCATCTATAGCGGAAGCTTTCAAGCCGATTCTAATGAGCTGTCAAGCATTATTAGTATGTATGAGATGAAGGAATTCGGCTGGTTGCTTGCACATAGTATACCGTTAAAGGCTTTAACAGAACGGACGGATTTAGTGAAGAATGTAACGATTCTTCTTTTTATTATATTTGTAAGTATAAGCTCTGCCCTATCTATTATTGTTACCTTAAATGTTTCACGACCCATCAAACGGTTAAGCGCATTAATGAGGCATGTTGAGCGCGGTAATTTTAACGTTGATCTGCAAATTAAAAAGCAAGATGAAATAGGTTTACTAGCTAAAAGCTTCAATTCAATGGTTACAACAATCAGGGAGCTTATTGAGAAAAACTATTTTATTGAAATAAGACAGCGGGAAGCGGAGCTTGAAGCTTTACAAGCTCAAATTAATCCTCATTTTATGTACAACACTTTAGAAACGATTGGGTCTGCTGTCGAGGAAGGCGAGTCTGAAACAGTCGTTGAAATGGTTACTGTACTTGGGAGAATGCTTCGCTTTTCGCTAAATAATCATGAATCCAAGCTTGTCAGAATCTTTGAGGAGGTTCAACATGTACGTGACTATTTAACGATTCAAACGTATCGCTTTGAAGAGCGATTATTTTTTACAATTCAATCAACGGTTGAACTGGAACAATGGTGTTGCCCTAAATTTATTATTCAGCCCATCGTCGAGAATGCAATTAAATATGGACTTGAATTACGCAAAGGAGTTCATATCCATATTAACGTGAATAGAGAGTTTGGCGCAGGAAGCGGGATGGACGATATTGTTTTCCGAATAAGAGACAATGGACCTGGGATCGAAAGTGAGCGATTAAATCAAATTAGAGAATCATTGTCTGGCAAAAGGACTATGTATGACAAAAAAGGAAAAGGTGTCGGTCTAATTAATGTTCATTCGCGAATCGTGATGTTATTTGGTAAAAACTACGGCTTACAAATTGACAGCACAGAAGGTAAAGGCACAGAAATAATTATAAGAATCCCGCTAATTTCAGTGTTAGAACTTGAGCAAAGTTATGAATGGAAGAGAAGGGAGGTTGCGGACAGTGCAAAAAATTAGAACGATGATTGTCGATGATGAAGCAAGAATTCGTAGAAGCATTGAACGAATGGTATTACTAAGCGGCGAGCAGTTTGAAATCGTTGCTATATGTTCAGACGGATTAGAAGCACTTGAAACAATGCGACTTATAAATGGTGCCGTTGATCTTGTAATTACTGATGTAAAAATGCCTGAAATGGATGGCATGCTTTTTGTACGGGAGGCAAAAAAGAGTTATCATTTTTTTCCATTATTTATTAGCGGTTATGATGATTTTGAATATCTTCAAACAGCGCTTCGCGAGGGTGCAGTTGATTATATTCTAAAGCCAATTGATCGCGAGCAATTTAGAGAACGACTTCAAGAAATATCGAATCATATTTTTCGTGAAAAAAATCAGTTATTAAAGCAGCTTGAGACAGAGAAAAAAGCTGAACTGCTGCGTCGTACAAAGCAAACGAAGGTGCTTATGGAAGTTACCTCCTCTACCATCGATCTTTCACAGCTTGGTTATTGGGTTGAAGATTTTCCAGTTGGCGTGTATTCCTTATTGTATATTAGCCTTGATATGTTGCCTGTAAAAGCGAGGTCATACTCAAAAACAGACTGGAAAGCTTATACGTATGCGATGGAAAATATTATTAATGAAATTAGTCAGCAAAGTGCTTTAACAAATTGGCTGTGGAGAGAAAATTTAGGATTTTGGCTGCTTCTTTATAGCAGGGATATTAGTCATCTCGAACTTGTGCGCGAGCAGGCAGCGCTACTTGCAAAGGAAATCTGTACACAAATTAGGCGGTTTACTCCATTTACAGTATCGATCGCCTTGCCAGAACCGATCGAGGAGCTATATTTATTAAGAAATATAATGAAGAAAGCCATAAGTTTAATGACATACCGCTTAGTTTATGGCGGAAACCGTATGTTTAGCGCTAATTCAATTGAATGTGCTTTGACAAATGCGGATGATGTTGAACGGATGGAGCCGGCATTTCTGCAAGCAGTTCAGAGACTTAAGTCTAGTTTAGCTAGAGCGGAGATGGATGAGACGTTAGAGCATTTACAGCTTTGTTTTCAATTCCTTGAAAAATCTAATTATCCTTATCAAATTCAACGGATGGCGGAATATGTTTGCTTAAATATTTATGCTGTTTGGATGGAAATCAATGAAAGCAGCTTTTCTTCGATAGAGGTAGCGTTACAAGAGTTAAAGCGCGCCGCTAATATTTCTGAGCTTAAATCGGAAATGAAAACATGGATTGAAAAAATAATTAACAGTATTGAGCAAGAACGGGCACGTCATAATAATGAGCCAGTTGAGCAAGCGAAGCTATGGATTTTAGCTCATCTGGACTCTGATTTAACAGTAAAAAGTATAGCAGATCGAATTTATATGAACCCGACTTATTTTTGCAAATATTTCAAAAATCAAACTGGAGAAACAGTGCTTGATTACATCACGCGAATGCGGATTGAAAAGGCAAAAGAGCTTTTGGACAATCCAAATCATAAGTTGCAGGTCATTTGTGAAAAAGTAGGCTACAAAGATGTGAAATATTTCAGCAAACTATTTAAGCAAATCGTTGGTTTGACACCGTCACAATATCGAGATGCACTGATAAAGCAATATTAAATTTTTTCCTTAAAACAAAAAAGTCCACTATGCATAAAAACGCATGGCGGACTTTTTTTGTTGCCTAACTAGTGAACAATCACCCCCTAAAGTGAATGCTGTCTACTGTGGAGCAAAGGCGACAGCAACTAAACTAAACCTATAGAGAAAGATATAGAGAGGTGGGGCATCATGAACGAGTTCGTACTGGAGTTAAAAGGGATTACTAAAGTGTTTCCAGGAGTTAAAGCGCTAGATAATGTTCACTTCAAACTAAGGCGTGGTGAAATTCATGCGCTTATGGGAGAGAACGGTGCTGGAAAATCCACATTTATCAAAATGATTACAGGCGTTTATAGTGCCGATGAAGGCGAGATATATGTAGATGGGCAAAAGGTAGAGTTTAAAGGACCAAATGATGCGTCCGCTTTAGGAATTGCCGCAATTTATCAGCATGTTACTTGTTACCCTGATTTGACGGTAACAGAAAATATTTTTATGGGGCATGAAAAAGTTCAAAAAACAACGGGACGAATTCTTTGGAAAGAAATGCATCGGGAAGCGCAACGTTTATTAAATGAGCTTGGTGCAGATTTTGAGGCAAAGACGGTAATGGGGGCACTAAGTGTTGCGCAGCAACAAATTGTTGAAATCGCTAAAGCATTATCGGCAGATGCAAAAATTATTATTATGGATGAGCCAACTGCGGCGCTTACAGTAAGAGAGAGCGAGCAGCTATATAAAATAACTGAGCAATTAAGAGATAAAGGTGCTTCGATTATTTTTATCTCCCATCGCTTTGAGGATATGTATCGTCTTGCTAACAATGTAACGGTATTTCGCGATGGAAAATATATCGGAACTTGGGGAGTACATGATATATCCAATGAGGATTTAATTGTAGCGATGGTAGGTCGTGAAGTATCACAATTATTTCCTAAAAAAGAACCTAATATTGGTGAAGAAGTGTTGCGCTTAGAAGGTCTAGGTCGAACAGGATATTTCGCTGATATTAGTTTTAATTTGCATAAGGGAGAAATTGTTGGCTTAACTGGTCTTGTGGGCGCGGGACGCAGTGAAGTTTGTCAGGCATTATTCGGTATTGATTCCTATGATCGCGGAAAAGTGTACTTGGAAGGAAAAGAAGTTGTCATTCGCAAGCCAGCGCATGCTATTAAGCTTGGAATAGGTTACTTACCTGAAGACAGACAAAAACAAGGGTTAATCCTCAATTGGGATATTAATCGAAATGTCACCTTGTCGGCGGTAAAACGGCTAGCCAATTTCGGCTGGTTACGGCCTAAAAAAGAACGTGAAATTGCGAAAGCTTTAGCTGAAAAGCTAAATGTAAAAGTAAATACCATTTATGACCTCGTAAGTTCATTATCAGGCGGTAATCAGCAAAAGGTTGTATTTGCCAAATTATTAACCTCAGATTTGAAAGTAATCATATTAGATGAACCGACAAAAGGGGTTGATGTAGGCGCGAAAGCTGCAATTTATGAGATTATTGGTGAACTGGCTTCAAGAGGCTATGGCGTGATTCTTATTTCCTCTGAAATGCCAGAAATTATCGGCTTAAGTGATCGGGTTGTTGTGATGAGAGAAGGGAGAGTTACAAAGATTTTAAACAGAGCTGAGGCAACACAGGAGAGTATTTTGGAAGCGGCAATGGATAAGGGCCAATCAACTCGTCAAGTAAATTGAGCAGTATAAAAAGGAGAAAGTGAGAGGAAGGAACTATGAGCCAACAAGTAGTTCAAGTTGCAACAGAGCAGTTAGAAAGCAAGAAAACACTCGCATCTCGAGTAATGAAATTTAGAGAAGTTGGTATGATTCTTATTATTGTCGTTTTTGCACTCTTTGTTCAAATTAGAAATAGCAGCTTCCTAACTTTCGAAAATTTAAGCGATATGTTAACAAATACGGCCATATTAAGCATTCTTGTTATTGGCATGATGCTAGTTATTGTTACGCGAGGAATTGATCTTTCAATAGGCGCAACATTAGCTCTTTCCGGGATGATTACAGCTCAAACTGTAAGCGCATACCCGACATTGCATCCTATTTTAGCAATTTTGTTAGGTACTGTCATCGGTATAGTTTGCGGTTCTGGATTAGGTTTACTAATTGCCAGATTTAAGATATTACCAATTATTGCGACATTAGGCATGATGAACATATTCAGAGGTCTTACCTTTACAATTAGCGGAGGCAGTTGGGTTAGCGCTCACCAAATGCCAAAAAGCTTTATTGCTATTGCGACAAGCTCTGTTCTGGGGATTAATACTTTAGTATTTATAGCAATTGTTGTCTATCTCATTTCTTATTACTTTATTAACCATACCCGTACAGGAAGACAGATTTATGCAGTTGGCAGTAATCCTGATGCAGCGGAAATAAGTGGGATTCATAAAGGAAAAATATTGTGGCTTGTTTATGCAATTATGGGCGGGTTATCTGGACTAGCTGGCGTTTTATGGGTAGCAAAATTCGCTTCCGCACAAGGTGATACGGCAATGGGGTACGAAATGACGGTAATTGCAGCCTGTGTACTTGGAGGAGTAAGCATAGCGGGAGGAACAGGAAAAATTTCAGGTATTATTATGGGCTCTATATTACTTGGTATGTTAAGTAATGCTTTGCCACTGTTGAATGTTTCTCCATTCTGGCAAACAGCAATTCAAGGCTTCGTTATTTTAATTGCTGTAATTGCTAATGCGCTCGTTAAACGAGGCGTAGATAGAAGTTATCTATTAAGGAGGAAGATTTAATGATGGTACAGCCTAGAGTCATTTTAGATAAAAAGGAATTCAAGCTTAAGACGTTTTTTCTCCAATGGGAATGGATGCTGCTTGTTCTATTTATTGCAATAAACATTATGAACATTAATTTATCCCCGTATTATTTAGATTTTTTCAATTTACGGGATGCAACGATGGCATTTTTAGATAAAGCCTTTATCGTTCTGCCAATGGTATTTGTCATTATTCTCGCAGATATTGATATTTCAGTCGCTTCAACAGTAGCGCTGTCCTCCGTTGTTATGGCTGACTTGTACAACAAAGGCGTGCCGATGGAGCTAGCAATTGTCATTTGTTTAGCTGTTGGTGCACTTTGCGGCTTTGTTAATGGATTGCTTATTGTTAAGTTCAAGGAGCTATCTGCGGTCATCGTTACGCTTATTACAATGATGCTGTATCGCGGAATTGCCTACATGATTTTAGAAGATCAAGCGGCTGGCAAATTTCCAAAATGGTTTAATTTTTTAGGCTGGGGTTATGTCGCCGGGATTCCATTTATTCTTATTGTCTTTATTGTGTTTGCAATCCTTTTTGGATTATTGCTGCACAAAACGACATTCGGTCGCTACGTGTACGCAATTGGCAATAATCCAACCGCTAGTAAATTTTCTGGAATACCAGTGAACAGGGTGAAATTAATCGTTTATACGTTAACAGGTTTTATGGCAGCAATTACAGCATTGTTTTTAACTTCAAAAATGGGAAGCACACGTCCAAATATCGCTAATATGTATGAGCTTGAAGTTATTACGATGGCTGTATTAGGCGGAATTAGCACCTCAGGCGGAAAAGGAAGAATGATTGGTGCCATTATATCCATTTTTCTAATTGGCTTACTTCGCTATGGACTAGGATTAGTCAATGTCGATGCCCAAACGCAACTGATTATTATTGGAGCATTATTAATTGCTGCTGTTGCTTTACCAAACCTTAAACGCAAAAAAGCTTAAAGCTTGATACTTTGCGGTGCAAGCCGCTTGGTATAAATTAAACAATAATAAAAAGGGAGGAAATCTAGTGAGAAAGACATTATCAATGATGCTTATGCTTATTTTAGTGGTTTCATTTTTAGCTGCTTGCAGTGGTACAAATTCGAAGGATAATAACACGCAAGGCACGACCAATTCTAATACAAACAGCAGCGCGCAAAACAGCGGTGATAACTCAGACAATTCCTCTGACAAAGCGAGCAAACATGCAATTGTTTTCAAAAATACCGGTAATCCTTATGGAGAAAAAATGATAGAAGGGTTTAAAAAAGCGATGGGTGAGCTTAGTCATGAAGTCATTGAAAAAGCACCAGATCAACCTACTGCCGAAGCTCAAATTCAAATTATTGAAGAATTAATCGCGCAAAATGTTAGCTCAATTTCGATTGCAGCAAATGATAATGATGCTTTGCAGCCAGCATTAACTAAAGCGATGCAAAGAGGAATAAAGGTGCTTTCGATGGACTCCGCTGTAAATGCGGAAAGTCGCTTAGTTCATGTCAATCAAGCGGACCCTGAACGTATCGGCAGAACACTTATTCAAGGAATTTCTGAAATGATTGGCGGAGAAGGGCAAATTGCAATTTTAAGTGCCACTTCTCAAGCTACAAATCAAAATCTATGGATTGAATGGATGAAAAAAGAGCTTGAAAAACCAGAATATGCAAATATTGAGCTGGTAAAAGTAGCGTATGGCGATGATTTGCGCGATAAGAGCGTATCTGAAACTGAAGCATTACTAAAAACATACCCAGACCTAAAAGGAATTATTGCTCCTACCACTGTCGGTATTGCTGCAGCAGGCAAAGTATTAACTGATAAAGGATTAGCCGGTAAAGTGCAATTGACAGGCTTAGGCTTGCCTAGTGAGATGGCAGAATATATTGAAAATGGAGTATGTCAATGGATGTATCTATGGAATCCGATCGATGTGGGCTATCTTGCAGCTTATACTGCTGATGCGTTAGTTAATAATAAAATTACTGGCGCAGTTGGAGAATCATTTGCTGCTGGTGATCTTGGTGATATGAGTATTGTAGAAGATGGAGATGGCACGCAAATTATGCTTGGTGATCCATTCAGATTTGATTCTAGCAACATTGCAGAGTGGAAAGATGTCTATTAATATTTAACAATAAAAAAAGGAAGCCATTGAAATTTTACGACGAGTAGACTTTCAATGGCTTTAACTTTTTCTGCTTTAGCTCATTATTTTTTTGTAATTTCTACGTAAATTTTGTTATTTTCTTTTTTATACGTAACGTTATAGCCTAACTTCTCAGATACGTTTCTTATTGAAACATAAGAGATTCCATTTTTCACCTTAACACCTGTAAAAGTAGCAGTAGTTGAATCCTTTTTAAAGGTTACTGATTTATCTTTACTGTTCCATTGAATTGAGTATCCTAAAGCCTCACCAATTACACGAAGCGGTAAATAAGTTGTTCCGCCTTCAATAAATGCTTTACCAGTATCAGCAGTTTGCTTCACTTCCGTTCCATTGACTGTAACGATGATTTGATCATCAAACTGCAAATCAGTCGTAGATAGGATAAAGCCTTGCGATCCGACAAAAATATATTTTCCAAACGCCTTCACGCCGTCATAAATTTGTTCAGTGCCAAAGAACGATTCTGCTTGCTTTGCTGGTATAGTATGTTTTTTCCACTGTTTTCCGTCCTTAGACGTGTAATAATTTGTAATCTTATAATATTCATCATCAATATATTGAATTGAACGGTTAAACGCTACAAAGTAACCGTCAAATGTCATTATGTTGACTAGCGAGTCGTCTTTTACTACTGAGGTAATATTCGTTTTGCTCCATTTTTTTGCATCTTTCGATAACCACACTTGATCATTTGTATATGGATCAGTAGCAAGATAGGTACCTGCATTATAACCTAGCTTAATGTCACTAATTTTTAAAGTAGTTAATTTTGTCCATGAAGTACCATTTGTTGTTTGCATAAGCTGAGTGTATGGATTACCGTTGTTAAAAATTCGGAATGCACCAATAATACGCTTGCCATCGTTCACCATAGACATTAACCATTTGTTAGGGTCACTTACACTTGTAACCTTGCTCCAATTAACGCCATCTTTAGAATAATAGACTCCTTCAATTTGACTTGAGGCAATAAAATATTTCCCCGACCAAATTAGTTCAGTAAGCATAGTTTGATTATTTTTAAAATACGTTGCTTGCGTCCAAGTAATACCGTCTTTTGAGTAAAAAGCGCCGTTATTGCCTACAGCAACAAATTTATTGTTTCCATATTCAACTGAACTAAAGTATGGGCGATTGTAGTTATCATTAAATGGAAATGGATTTGCGCTATGCCAATTATTTCCGTTATCTGTATAAATGATATTGCCTAGTCCGCCAACGGCTACTGCACGTTTTCCGTTATATGCGATACTTTCAAAATCGACCCTGCTTGTGCTGCCTATCAGTTTATGTGTCCAGTTCATTCCTGTTTTTGAATACATACTATAGACGCTGTTATTTGCAGTAAAACCTATACCTGCAAACCCATCCTTAACAGGATAAATAACGTAATTTTGATGCCCCATCGCTTTTAAATCTTGTTTTGACCAAGATTTTAAATCATCACTTACATAAACAACCTGATGATTGGAGGAGTTTGAGCCCATCGCAACAACTCTTTTTCCATTTGTCGTAATGGAGTAGAAACGAACATTGGCAGGACTGTTAGATAATTTAGTCCATTTTATTCCATCTGAGGATTTGTATATCCCGTCACTAATACCGATATATTGTCCGTTATAGTAGATGATAGTTTCGATATTAGCTTTCGTATCGTAGTTGTTTGAATTCCAGTTTACACCGTCTTTCGACGTATAAATTTTATTTTGCTCATAGGCGATTAAAAAGAATTTCCCATTTACGAATTGCAGAGGGTGATATTGATACGAGTTAAAACTTTTTACTTTCTCCCATTTCGAGCCGTCCTTAGAAGTATAAACTCCTTTTGTTCCTGTTGCTACAAATAGGTTATTTCCATATACAATATATTGAATGGAATCTTCAAAGTTAAATTCTACTTTGCTCCAGGATACAGCGTCTTTTGAGATGAACATTTCTGCTTGAGTATTGATAGCATAGTGATCATACTCAGTATTTGCCCCTGACATAACATAAGTTTTACCGTTCCAAGCTATTGCAGTTAATTGATAGTTTGCAAAACGTGAATAAGAGGTCCAGTCAATTCCGTTTTTCGATTTTATGACTGTGCCGTAACTTCCTACAGCTACATGCTCATTGTTTCCATAGACATAGCTTCTAGGTTGATTAAAAGCGTATTTCCCATTAATTGTCCAATTTTCAACTTGATAGGGATAAGCTTTTAATGTGATACTTTTGACTTCATCAAAATCAGAGGCATATGTACTTAGGCTTAATAGATTCATAGCAGTAAATAAAGCTATTAACGTTGCTATTACTTTCTTCACTATTCTACACTCCTTATAACTTATTTACCCATGATTAAAAGTACATGATATATTGATATTTTTGTAGTAAATAAATGGATTTAGAAGAATTAAATAGTTGGGAGATCATTGCTAATTAGTAAAAGGATTTCTTTATTCGCGAAACTGCGAGCGGTATTCGCGAGGAGAGAGATTAGTATGCTCTTTAAACACCTTTTGAAATTGGGCAAAGCTTCCAAAACCTACTTCTTCGGAAATATCGGTAATCCGCTTATCACTTTCTCGGAGCAATTTTTGTGCTTCCTTCACTCTTGTCATTCCAATATACTCCGTTAAGGAAAATCCAGTTAGTTTTTTAAAGGTTCGACTTAAGTAACTTTCACTTAAATAGAATTGCTGACTTAACTTCTCTAAGGTTAAGTCATCCTGAAAATGAGAGTTAATATATTTTGCAATCTCCATCATTTTCATTTGTGTTGGGGATAGCTCGGAAGTTGCAGAATTATCCTTGTTATGCAATAGACTTCGGGCAGCAAGCAGAAGA
The DNA here is from genome assembly GCF_057221655.1 of Paenibacillus sp. plas6. Taxonomy (NCBI): domain Bacteria; kingdom Bacillati; phylum Bacillota; class Bacilli; order Caryophanales; family Paenibacillaceae; genus Paenibacillus; species Paenibacillus sp. plas6. The sequence continues at coordinate 3,339,265 of NZ_CM170151.1, forward strand.
AGATTTGTTGTCGTATGTCCGATCGTTAATGTAAAGCCAGGAGAATGCTCGTGAATTTCATGCAGCATTTGGTATAATTGCTGCTCGATTAACCGCTGTTCTTGACGATTAAGCCTTATGACAGGCTGCTCGCTTAAAAATGGAGAGCGTAGCAGTTCTTCTTCCTCTTTAGCAAATCGTTGAAAATAGCTTTCATTAAGATAAATGACGATCCGCTCATGATCAGGAATTCCACTGTCTAACGTTCGGTGTAACACATCGCTAGGAATGATGACGATATCACCAGCATTTATCGTATAAGAGCGATCCTTTATGAAATAGATCCGTTGTCCTGAAAATAAGTAATATAGCTCGTAATGGCTATGGATATGACTTGTTGTCATTGAGAAATGACCTTTTCGCCGATTGTATTCGATATATATATGGTCTAATGGATTGCCGTACAATAAATTATCTTTTAGCTTCATGATTCACACTCTCCTAATGACAAAATATAAGAGGTTTTCTTTAATATTAGCATAATATAAGAAGAAAAAGATGATATTTTGCGGTAAATTTAGTGCAGATGAAAGCAGTTATGTTCAAAAACTATCCATAAAGGAGAGATATTGTCATGGCTAAAAAGAAATATGTACAAGTCGGCATTGGTGGTCGTGCAGAGTTTTTTTATACCGCAATTGCGACAACGTATAAAGAAACATCAGAGCTTGTTGCCTTCTGTGATATTAACCAAACACGTATGGATTTTGCTAACCAATTGCTAGTAGAAAAGTATGGCTATCATCCTGTACGCACATATAAAAGCGAGCAATTCGAAGAAATGATTAAAACTGAAAAACCAGATACAGTTATTGTGACAAGTGTCGATCGCACGCATCATACGTATATTATCCGAGCACTAGAGCTTGGCTGTGATGTCATTACGGAAAAGCCAATGACGGTGGATGAGGAGAAATGCCAGCAAATTATTGATGCAGTTCATCGTACTGGAAAGCAAGTTCGCGTGACATTTAACTATCGTTATGCACCGCATCATACAAAAGCGCGTGAATTAATTGCAAGCGGTGTCATTGGTGATGTAACCTCTATTCATTTTGAATGGTTGCTAAATACACAGCACGGTGCGGATTATTTCCGCAGATGGCATCGTGACAAGCGCAATAGCGGCGGTTTGCTTGTTCATAAATCTACTCATCATTTTGACCTAGTTAACTTTTGGATTGGCTCACAGCCAGATACGGTATTTGCAATGGGAGATCTTCTATTCTATGGCCGTGAAAATGCAGAAAAACGCGGGGTAACAAAGTTCTATGATCGAGCTACCGGAAATCCATTAGCAGAAGGAGATCCGTTTGCCCTTCCACTGGACAGCAATGAACGATTAAAGGCAATGTATCTTGATGCAGAATGGGAAGATGGCTATAAGCGTGATCAAAGTGTATTTGGCGACGGTATATCTATTGAGGATACGATGAGTGTTCTAGTTAAATATAAAAATAAAGCGCAGCTTACTTATTCACTCAATGCATATTTACCTTGGGAAGGCTATAATATTGCCTTTAATGGTACAAAAGGACGAATTGAGATGAAAATTGTTGAGCAGTCCTATGTAAATGCAGGTGGCGACCGCGCACTTGAAGGAGCGGTAAAAGGGGTTAATATTCTCGTGTTCCCAATGTTTGGCGAAGCCTATAAAGTAGATTTTGCAATGGGGGAAGGCGGTCATGGCGGCGGAGACCCTGTGTTGCTTAACGATTTATTTGGCGTTTCTGAATACGATCCTTTCCATCGCGCAGCAAATCATATTGATGGCGCACGCTCTATTTTAACAGGAATTGCAGCAAATAAGTCAATTCGCACAGGCAAAGCTGTAAAAGTAGATGAGCTAGTTAAATTTTACGAATAGTTAAAGGAGGCGACAGACAATGAAACCATTTCTGGATGAGCAATTTCTGCTGAATTCCAAGACAGCAGTTACGCTCTATGAGCAATATGCGAAAAAAATGCCGATTATTGACTACCATTGCCATCTTGATCCTAAGGCGATTTATGAGGATAAACCATTTCAAAACATTACAGAAGTATGGCTATATGGCGATCATTATAAATGGCGGGCAATGCGTGCCAATGGTATTGAAGAGAAGTATGTTACAGGCGGGGAAGGCGTGAGCGATTATGAGCGTTTTCTCGCATATGCTAAAACAGTACCTATGACCATCGGTAATCCATTGTTTCATTGGTCGCATCTGGAGCTTCGAAGATTATTCGGTATTAATGAGTTAATTAATGAAAAAAATGCCCCTCTCATTTGGGAAAAAGCAAATGAGCGGTTGCGTGAGGCAGACTTTACGCCGCGTGGTCTCATTCGTGTGTCGAATGTAAAAGTAGTTTGCACAACTGATGATCCAGCGGATTCACTCCAATATCATCAGAAGTTACTTGCAGAGAAAGATTTAGATTTTCAAGTAAGACCATCGTTCCGCCCAGACAAGGCACTGGAAATTAATCGGGAAACCTTTTTACCTTGGCTAGAGAGGCTGTCTCAGGCAGTGGGCTATCAGCTTTCAGATTATAATAAATTGCTGCAAGCACTGGAAGAGCGAGTTCAGTTTTTCCATGAAACAGGCTGCTTATTGTCCGATCACGCACTAGATAAAGTGATGTACGGCGAAGCGACAAAGGAGCAGGCGGCTGCGATTTATGAAAAGGCGTTGCGCGGGGAAAAAGTATCAACTGATGAGGAAGCTAGCTATAAAACATACACTTTGCTGTTCCTTGGGCGGCTATATGCAGAGCGTAACTGGACAATGCAGCTTCATATCAAAGCGCATCGAAACAATAATTCAGCGATGTATGCGAAGCTAGGTCCAGATACAGGCTATGATTCAATTAATGATGGACCGCTTGCTGAGTCGTTAGTTAAGCTGCTAGATGGAATTGAGCAGGGCGGCGGCTTGCCAAGGACGATTCTTTATTCCTTAAATGCGGCAGATAATGACGTATTGGCATCAATTATTGGCAGCTTCCAAGGAGACGGCATCCCAGGAAAAATTCAGTTAGGCTCTGCTTGGTGGTTTAATGATACGATTGATGGTATGACAGCGCAAATGAAATCACTAGCCAATATGGGATTACTTGCACGCTTTGTCGGTATGCTCACCGATTCTCGCAGTTTCCTCTCTTACCCAAGACATGAATATTTCCGCCGTATTTTATGTAATTTGCTAGGGGAGTGGGTAGAAGCCGGCTTAGTTCCATATGATGAGGAGCTGCTTGGTTCGATTGTAGAAGGGATTTGTTATCGCAATGCGGAAAGCTATTTTAGATTTGGAGTTTCGTAAGAATAGCTTTAATAGAACTCTTTAAATATATTTTAATAAAAAAGCGCTCCCCCTTTATTAACTTAGGAAGTTAACAGAGGGGGAGTTGTATTTTTGTACGTAATCTCTTTCGATTGATCATATCATCCTTCTACTTTCGCAGCGGCGTTCTGCATTGCTCGGTTTAAAATTTTACCCCCATTGTCGCTATGCTTATTTTCGAAAAGCATATAATTTGAATAAACACCTTCAACTAATGTTGTCTATCCTATAGAAAGCAATAGTTGAAGGTGTTTTTATGTATGCTTGCATGTATATGAAAAAATTGGGCAAACTAAGTTCACTTTATAAAAATGAGGATGAATGAGATGTGGAAAGAAATTATCGATCATATTCCAAACTGGAAAATATGGTGTCAAGCTTTTTTTGCGATGGCTATCGCTATTGCAATAAGCATTATACAGAAGCGTCTGTTTACTTGGGGGAAAAATAAAGGGGGTCGGGAGGCGCAAAACGAGCAACAAGCGGAGAAAGAAAAACTATCTGGACAGTTTGATGTCGATGTTGCTGCTATTAAAGAGCGCATTGGCAGTAATAGCGATGTGCAATTTCGCGATTTTCGCATTAGCATCCGCAATAGTCAAGCGTTACTCATTTTTATTGAAGGGATGCAGGATGAAGAGATTATTAGTAAGCAAGTTATGAAAATTTTAATGGATAGTAGTAGTCAAAAAATTGAAAGCTATACTTTGCAAAGCAATAGCCCAGAATTCACGGCATACATTAAGCAGAAGCTGCTGCCTGTCACTAAAATACGAGAAGTAGAGGACCTTGAAGAATTAGTAGAATCTATTTTGTTAGGACATAATGCCCTGCTTATCGATGGAATGCCTCATGTGTTGTTAGTAGGTGAACCAAAGCCTAAAGTAAGAACTATTAATGAGCCTATTTCGGAATCATTATTGCGCGGTCCTCGAATTGGCTTTACAGAGGTGCTAAGTGAAAATACAGCATTGCTGCGTCAGCATGGGCGCAGTGCAGATATGCAATTTACCGTGGTTAAAGTAGGAAATCTTATTAAAAAAAATCTCGTTATCGTCTATATAAAGGGGATTGTTAATCCAGAGCTGCTAAAAGAGGTAGAGACTCGGATTGCTAACCTAAATCATGATTTTTTTGCAGAATCAGGGTATATCGAGCAATTGATTGAGGATAATTGGCTTAGTCCGTTTCAGCAGGTGCAAAATACTGAGCGACCTGACCGTGTAATTAATGCTTTGCTAGAAGGTCGAATTGCAATATTGCTTGATGGAACCCCATTTGCACTCATCGTACCTGCAACCTTTAGCATGCTGCTCCAATCCCCGGAGGATTATTATGAACGGTGGCTGCCTAGCTCTTTAATCCGAATGTTACGATTTTTTGTTGCTTTTCTCGCATTAATGACACCAGCTTTATATATTTCTTTTATTTCATTTCATCCTGGGTTAATTCCTACAGAGCTGACGATTACCATTATTGAAACTAGACAGGGGGTACCATTTCCATCCCTTATCGAAGTATTAATTTTAGAAATTTCCCTTGAAATATTACGCGAAGCCGGTCTTCGTTTACCGAAGCCGATTGGACCAGCAATGGGGATCGTCGGAGGTTTAATTATTGGCGATGCAGCAGTTCAAGCGGGAATAGTTAGTCCAATTCTTGTCATTTCGGTAGCTGTAACCGCTATCTCATCCTTTGCAATCCCGGTATACAGTGCAGGTATAACACTGCGTATGCTGCGATTTACAGGTGTGATATTTGCTGCTTTAATGGGAATGTTTGGCACCATTTTGTTCTTTTTGCTTATCTGTTCCCATGTAACGAAATTAAAAAGCTTTGGTGTTCCTTATGTGACGCCAGTAGCCCCATATCGCTTAAATGATTTAAAAGATTTGATGATTCGTGCTCCAATTACACTAATGAAAAGCAGACCGAGTATGATGAAGACGAAAAATAACAAGCGAAAATAAGTAATTAAAAGCTTATGGATGATTTCCAAAAAATCGTCTGTACTAAATAACCTAATGTAAGCAAATAATTATTTATTTCCAAGATAAGCAGCAGGAGGCTTATATGTTCACACGATCAGATGACAAAATTACAACGCCTCAAGCATCGGTATTTTTAACCAACGCTGTATTAGGGGCGGGAATATTAACAATGCCGCGAGTCATCTCTACTGCAACGAAAACACCCGATGCTTGGCTTTCAGTATTAGTTGGCGGTTGCATTATCATTACCTTTATCATTGTTATGGTGAAATTAAGTCAACAGTTTCCAGGTAAAACTGTATTTCAATATTCATCAACCGTTGTAGGACGAATACCTGCAATGTTTCCTTGTCTGCTCCTAATCGTCTATTTTCTTTTTATTGCTAGCTTTGAAATTCGTGTGCTAGGCGAGGTAACATTATTTTTTTTACTGGAAGGAACCCCGATGTGGGCAATCCTTATTCCATTTATTTGGGTAAGTGCCTATTTAATATTAGGCGGTATTAATGCAATTTCTCGCTTGTTTCAAATTATTTTGCCGATTAGTTTGTTTGTGTTAATTACTTCTTACTTGTTAAGTTTAAAACTATTTGATGTAAATAATCTTCTTCCTGTTTTAGGGGATGGTTATGTTCCAGTATTAAAAGGAGCTAGATCTACCGTGTTGGTATTTTCGGGAATTGAAGTAATCATGTTATTGGTGGCTCATATGGATCATCCAGAGCAAGCGCTCAAAGCAATGATTACAGGAATTAGCATTCCGACCATTATTTATTTTTTTACTGTTGTTTTTGTTATTGGTGGAATGTCAATCGAAGCAATTGCAAGCAGTACATGGCCTACTATTGATCTGCTGCGTAGCTTCGAAGTAGCGGGTTTGATTTTTGAACGATTAGAATTTCCGCTGCTTGTTATTTGGATAATGCAATTGTTTTGCAATTTCAGTTGTTATTACTACAGTGCCTCTCTTGGCATTTCTCAGTTGGTTAACATAAAATTCAGACCTGTTGTATTTGCTTTAATTCCGATTATTTACATATTGGCGGTCAGCCCAAAGCGGATAAATGAGCTGTTTGCAATTGGTGATTTTATTGGCTGGATGGGAGTCTGTATGTTTTTTCTCATTCCACTGCCGCTTTCGCTCATTTGGCTAATCCGCAAAAAAGGAATGAAGTCTAATGAATAAATTGGGAGCAATTAGCATATTGCTCGTATTTGCGCTATGTCTAACTGGTTGTTGGAGCAGCAAGGAGATCGAAGAAAGAAGTGTATATGTTGGTCTAGCTATTGATGCTGCTAAGAAAACGAAAGAGAAAAAGCAAATTGAGTCTATGGGAGGAATTACTTCTAGCGAGCCATTGCTAACTACAATGATTCAAATTGTTCCGTTAAAATCTGTTCAACCGGGTGAACAAGGGGGAGGCAAAGGCGACGGAGCGGTAAAAAAATATCTTAATGATTACGAGACAGGCGATTCGATGTTCGAAATTATGCGCGCCTATTCATTGCGTCGCGATCGCACCGTAATTGGACATCATTTAAAGGTTATTGTTATTTCAACGGAGGTGGCTAAGCAGGTAGAGATCGAGGCGCTGCTTGACTTTATTTGGCGCGATAATGATATCAGACCTAGCTGCTTGGTGTTTTTATCAAGGAGCAGGGCTGAGGAAGCGTTGCAAAGTGATCAACCTGATGAGATACCAGCATTTCATATTGCTGCGATGGTTCAAAATAAATTTAGAAACAATAAAATTATGAAGGGAGTTACATTGACCAATCTTCATCAATATATCAATTCAAAACAAAGCTTTATTTTGCAAAATATTGCGGCGACGAAAGGGGAAACTGAATTTTCTGGAGCAGGAATTATTAGCGGCAGCACTGGCAAATGGCTTGGTAATTTAGATCAAGATGATGTTAGCAGCATTTCTTGGATACATGGAGATAGTAGCGGTGGCTTATTAAAATCTAAAAATGATAAAGGTCATACGATTTTGTACGAGATAAAATCAACTAAAAGTAAAATAGTGCCAAAGGTTGAGGGGGAAAATGTTAACTTTCATATTGATATTCAGTCAAAAGGCAGACTCATCGAAAGCTGGTCACCGGATCAAGATTCCTCGAAATTTCCTTTTCTGCTAGAGGCTGAGGAAATATTTGAAAAAGAGCTTGAAAAAATGCTGCAAAAGACGATCGACAAGCTGCAGAAGAAGTACAAGGTCGATGTTGCTGGCTTTGGCAATCGCTTGCGGATAACCCATCCACAAGCATGGAAAAAACTTAAGGATAACTGGGATGAACATTTCAGTTCAGCAAAAATAACACTCAGCATAAAAATGGAGATTACAGATTACGGATCTTCAACAGAATAGCGTGTTGAAGGAAATAAGATAAAGCAAGCTTGCTCTAGATAGGGCAAGCTTGCTTGCGTTTTAATCTTAAATGAAATTCAAAAAACAAAAAAAACACAAAAATAGGTAAAATGGGAGCTCTTTTTTTTCCATTGTAAGAACATAAAATTAAAATTGCAGATCTGTAATTTGAAGCAATGAGGGAGGGATATTGCTTAATGAGCAATTTATATTCCAAAATGAGATCCATTGCAATTTGGATTGATAAAGGAATAGAAACGATCGCCGTATCATTTGTTGCCTTAATGACATTAGTTGTAACGTTGCAGGTTATTACGCGAAAAGTATTTAATTTTGTATTTTTTTGGTCAGAGGAAATCACATTGCTGTTATTAATTTGGTTTTCATTTTTAGGAATAGCTATCGGATTCCGCGATTCCTTGCACATTGCGATGGATGCTTTTGCCAAGCGCCTTCCTAAATGGTTCAACCTTTTTTTAGATGCTTTCATTGCATTATGTAATTTTGTGTTTGGAGTCTTTCTTGTTGTAAATGGCTGGCAGTTTACTCGCTTGATGTATTATAACACGATGTCTGCAACAGGATGGTCTAGCAGTGTAATGTATATCATTATGCCAATTACTGGAATTATGATATGTATTTATTCCGTTCTTCATTTGTTCAGAGTTGATACAGTACAGCACAAAAATTTAGATGAGGAGTTGGGTGAATGAGCACCACGCTGTCAATGATTGTGCTAATTGTTAGCTTTGTCGTTTTAATTTTATTAAGATTTCCAATAGCAATGGTGTTAGCGCTTTCATCTCTGCTAACTGCTTTTACATTAGATTTACCGCTTGCGGTTATCGGTCAGCGAATGGTTCAAGGGTTGAATTCCTATTCACTATTAGCGATCCCATTTTTTATTTTGGCAGGGCAAATCATGAGCGAAGGCAAGCTGGCACTTCGTTTAATTAATTTAGCCCAGCTTGTAGTTGGAGCAATCCGAGGTGGACTTGCTTTAGTCAATTGCGTAGCATGTATGTTGTTCGGCAATATTAGCGGTTCAGCTGCTGCAGATGCCTCTTCTGTTGGTTCTGTTATGATTCCAATGATGAAAAAGAAAAAGTATGACAGTGATTTTTCTGTAGCGGTAACTTCCGCAGCAGCAATTCAAGGTGTTGTTATGCCGCCAAGTCATAATATGATTCTTTATGCAATTGCTGCCGGTGGAGTGTCGATTTCAAGTTTATTTCTAGCGGGTATCGTACCATGCTTATTATTGCTTGTTTCTCTAATGATTACATCATATTTTATTGCCAGAAAGAGAAATTATCCAAAAGGCGAGCCAGTGAAGCTTAAGGAAGTTCCTAAAATTATAGCTGACGGAATTCTTTCAATGTTTACTGCCGTTATTATTTTAGGAGGAATTTTTTCAGGCTGGTTTACTGCCACTGAATCTGGAGCAATTGCATGTGTTTATGCGTTTATTTTAACATTTTTCATATACAAGGACTTGCCTTTATCGCATGTTAAAGTGATTTTCTTAAAAACATTCCGTACAGTTTCAATGGTTTTATTTTTAATCGCTGCCTCCAGTGCATTTGCTTGGGTTCTTACTTATTTAAAAATTCCTGCAATGCTGACGGATGCTTTACTAGCGTTATCCGATAATCCATATATTATTTTGCTAATTATTAATGTTTTGCTATTACTGCTTGGAGCGCCATTAGATATGGGACCGCTAATTTTAATTATGACGCCAATTCTTTTTCCGGTTGTAACACAATTAGGAATGGATCCAGTTCATTTTGGCATAGTGCTTATTCTTAACTTGGGGATTGGCTTAATTACGCCGCCAGTAGGAACGGTGTTATTTGTCGGCAGTGCAATTGGCAAGGTTAGTATAGAAGCTGCGACCAAGCGGTTGATTCCATATTTCTGCGTAATGGTCATTGTGCTGCTAATCATTACTTATATACCTAGCATAGCATTATGGCTGCCAAATTTGGTTAACGGCTAACCTATTAAAAGAGCTTATTAATCTTTATTTATAAATTAAAGTAATTTTTTTGAAAGCGTTTTATAATTTAGGTAAAGGAGAATGTGGAATGAAAAAGAGGTTAGTTATAGGATTAGGAAAAACTTCGCTGGTGTTCATGCTTTTATTTTTATCGGCTTGCGGCACAAATAATTCTAAAAGTGGAGAAGTTGTTTCTAACTCTTCAACCAATAACGAAGCGCCAAGCTATACATTTCGTTTAGCGGAAGCTCATCCAGTTGATTACCCAACGACAAAAGGAGATATTCGCTTTGCTGAACTCGTTAAAGAACGGACTAATGGACGGATTACGATCGATGTATTTCCTTCTGCTCAGCTCGGAGAAGAAAAATCAGTTATTGAGCAGGTACAGCTAGGTGCAATTGAATTTACTCGCGTCAGCACTGGGCCAATGGCTGAATTTAATAAAGATTTTGGAGTATTTAGTTTACCGTACATTTTTGATAGTGATGAGCATGTATGGAAGTTTTTATTGGGTGAGTCTGGAATGGCACTGTTAGACACATTGCAATCTTCAGGGCTGCAGGGGCTTGGCTGGTATAGCTCTGGCTCCAGAAGCTTTTATTCCGCTAAGCCGTTAAATAGCATTGAGGATTTGAAAAATTTGAAAATACGTGTTCAAGAGAATAAGTTGAATCTATCAATAATGGATGCTTTAGGTGCAAGTGCAACTCCAATGGCATATGGAGAAGTCTACAGCGCACTGCAAACAGGGGTTATTGATGCGGCAGAAAACAACTATCCAAGCTACTATTCCAGTAAGCATTACGAGGTTGCTCCATATTTAATTTTAGATAGTCATCAACGTGTGCCAGAGGTTCTGCTTGTATCGAAAATTGTTTGGGATAAGCTTTCGAAAGAGGATCAGGAAATTATTCGCCAAGCAGCACTTGATTCTATCGATTACCAACGAGAGGAATGGGCAAAGTATGAGAAAGAATCAGAGGATGCGGTACGAGCAGCAGGTGTAACCATAGTAGAAGTAAACGATCTTACACCGTGGAAGGAAGCCGTTAAGCCAGTAATCGAGAGCTATCGAGCAGAATATCGTTCAATATTAGAGCAAATTGAAGCAGCAAAATAAAGACAGCAAGAGACTCCTAGCAGAGTCTCTTGTTTGCATGTAAAAGGAATTAAAGATATTTATTTAGAATATGTAATAAATACCATATTGTCTAAAATGAAGTTTGACCGTAAATGCTATATCTCTTCAAATTGCAACTATATTACGTAGCGCTGGGGGCATTAGGCAATGAAAAAGTCTATGTTGAAACGAATTTTGCACGTAGTACTTTTGCGAGATAAACCATTGATGGTGAAGTTAACGGTTTACTCCGCAGTATTAATTGTATTTCCGATGTTCATTATTGGGGTTGTTTCCTACTTGGAATTTTCAAATATCCTTGATAATGAGGCGAGACGATATAGCAGGCAATTTGTAGAGCAAGTGAAGATGTATGTAGAAGACTATTTTCGCGACTATGAAATTAGCACGTTAAAAATTGTCAACCATCCAGATACGGTTCAGTTTTTAAAATTAAAGTCGTCAGAAGAAGTCAATGCTGCTGACATCGTTCCTAGCGTAAGGAATGTGTTAAAAAACTACGCTTATTCCCAATCTGATATTATTAACATTACTTTGATTTTAGATAGAATTCAGTCGATTAATTCTGCTGTATATGACGGAGTGTCCAGTGTTGAAGGGATTGAAGAGGAGTATTGGTATGAAACGATACCTGTCACTGGCAGACCGAAAGTTTATAGTCGAATTATTGAATGGAATAACCGAACAGAGCCAGTGATTTCAGTTGTTAAAGTAATTGCAAACCCGCAAACATTGCAGCGTTTTGGTATGCTTGTTATCGATGTTAACTATAAACGGTTAAATGATCTGGATCAAGCGGTGAAGCTTGGAGAAAAAAATCAAGGCGTTTTGTTTATGTTAGATGAGCAAGGTCATTTTGTTTACCATTCAAATGCTGCAAAAATAGGAACTCTGGCTGAGCCTCATATTATTCAGCTATTAGAAAAACAGTCAAGCGGTTCTTTAATAACAGAGGTTGACGGTATTCGGACGCTTCTTACCTACATTCATAGTGAATCGTTACAATGGCAAATTGTATCATCAGTCCCCTATGATGCGCTAATGGAAACTAGCAGAAATTCAATTGGCAAAATGATTATGGAAGCAACAGCGTTTTTTTTGCTTATCGCCCTCGTACTAAGCATTACACTGTCTGCAAGTCTAGTAAACCCGATTAAAACACTTTACCGCTATATGAATAAAGTCGGAAAAGGAGATTTAAAGGCACGACTGCCAGTAAATTCGACGGATGAAATTGGTAAAATTTCAAACGGATTTAATATGATGATGGATCGGCTTTCAGAGCTGCTGGAGGAAATTTATTTTTCAAGACTTAGGGAAACGCAAATGAATTTAAGACAGCGCGAAACAGAACTAAAAATGTTACAAGCGCAAATTAACCCTCATTTTTTATATAACTCATTAGATACGATTAGAGGGATGGCACTAGAACGAGATAATGATGATATAGGGGCAATGGCAGCTGCTCTTGCAAAGCTGCTTCGCTATAATGTGGAAAATGCGCGGGTATATGTCCCATTAAAAAATGAAGTTGAAATCGTTGAGTTATTTTTACGAATTCATCATTATCGCTTTCAGGAGCGATTAGCATATGAGATAGATATTCCAGATTGGGCTCTAAATCAAGAAATTATAAAATTTACGCTGCAGCCTTTAGTTGAAAACTGCATTGTTCATGCTCTGGATCAAAGTGACGGGATTACGGTGATTCAGTTGACTGCTAATAAGCTATCCTTAGAGTGTTTTGAAATCGTTCTCAAAGATAACGGCCCCGGTATAGCAATTGACAAGCTTAGTCGATTACAGCAACAACTGAATAGGGCTGAGCATACAGAGGAGTCCAGTATAGGCATGATGAATGTACAGCGACGTATTCGAAATGTGTATGGAGAACATTGTGGTGTAAGGATAGAGAGTAGAGAAGGAGAGGGAACTGTAGTTAGAGTTATTTTACCCTACAAGGAACTGGAGGGAAAAGAATGAACTATCGTTTATTAATTGTTGAGGATGAAAAATGGGTTCGCGTCGCTTTAAGAAAAGTCATTAGCAAGCTTGAACTGCCAATTCAACTTATGTATGAGGCCTGTAACGGGATTGAAGCAGCAGATTGGTTAAAAGCTAATCAAGTAGAATTAGTGCTAACCGATATAAGAATGCCTGTAATGGATGGGTTATCGTTGCTGCAGGATATTAAAGAGCGTGAGCAAAAAATCGATGTTATTTTAATTAGCGGTCATGCGGATTTTAGTTATGCGCAGCAGGCATTACGGCAAGGAGCACTCGATTATTTGTTAAAGCCAGTGGAGGAAGAATCATTAGGAGCTACTTTACGCGCTTGGATTGAGAAGAAGGAGCGTTGCTTAAAGGAATGTCCGCCTGAGATTGAATATAAGGATCTAACACCAATTGAGCAGATTGTGCAATATATTGAAAGAAATAGAGCTTATGAAATGTCTTCCTGTGAGGCAGCGGAGCGGGTGCATCTAAATCCAAGCTATTTTAGTAAACTATTTAGGCAAACAAAAGGTAAAACGTTCACCGACTATGTTACAGAAATGAGAATGAAAGAAGCGGCTCGTCTGCTAGCAAAAACCTCTTTGCGGATGTCTGAAATTGCCGAAAGACTTGGTTATTTAGATTCCGCATATTTTACAAATGCATTTAAAAAAGCTACTGGTGTTACGCCTAGCAGCTATCGAAAACATGCACAGCGTGAAATGATAAACTAAATGCTGCTTGTGACTGAACTATACTAAAGAATGAACGCCTGTACATTTTGCTAGACTAGACGATTACTGCTACTGTTACTGAAAAAATAGATTATACAGCTACTTCAACTAATCTATTGCTTATTTAAATACGGTCATATACAATTTAGTTAATATAATCAATAATTGATTAATTGTTATATTAATCCAATGTTTAAAAACTAGATTAAGCAATTTATAAACTAATGTGGAAGCAACTATGAGCAGATCAAGTCTAGCAACTGCTTCTGCGATATAAAGGATGTGAATTTAGTGGAAGCATATTTATTTGTACATTTTAAAGAAAAGTCTACAGTAGATGGTGAGCAGGTTTATTTCGCCTTAAGTACGGATGGGTTAAAATGGGAGCAAGTAAATAACGGGCAACCAATATTATGGAGCAAGCAAGGTGATCAAGGAGTACGCGATCATACTATTGTGCGAACAAAGCAAGGCAAGTTCTATATTATTTCTACTGATTTATGTTTAGCTGCACATTTTCATGGAAAATACAAGTCTGATTGGGGAAATATTTCACGCTTTGGCAGCAAGCAGCTTGTATTATGGGAATCAGATGATCTTATTAATTGGTCGGAGCAGCGCATGCTTGAGCTAGGAGATGAGCAATTTGGTTGCTTATGGGCACCAGATGTTCTCTATGATGATAAGCAGGACGATTATGTTTTACATTGGAGCTCATCACATATTTCGGATAACTTTGAGCAAAAAGCTATTTTTTATACAAGAACAAAGGATTTCAAAACATTTTCGAAGCCAGAGCTGCTCTATCGTAAAACAGATAGCGGCGTTATCGACTCTGCCATCTATAAAGTGAACAATATGTTTTATTGCTTTTTGAAAAGTGAAGCCAATCCACATAGTGTTGTGCTGCTTAAATCAGACCAATTAACTGGCAACTATGAGCAAATTACAGCCTTTAACAAAGAAATGGAAAAGCTCGGCTCAAGCGCTTATGAAGCGCCGACGGCATATCAGCTAGCGGATGGAAGATGGTGTTTAATGCTTGACTTTTTCGGTGTGCGCGGAGAAGGTCAAGGTTATGTACCATTTATTGCTGAAACTATAGAGAATGGTGAGTTTGTTCGCTCAGATGAAAGCTTTAGCTTCCCGTATCGATTTAAACATGGAACAGTTTTGCGGATAACAAGAGAAGAATATGAGCGGATTAAGCAAGCATTTCCAAATAATGAACTTAATACTTATAACTAAAGCAAGAGCAGCTCGAATAGTAAATGAGCGCAATTAAACTCAACAGCCAGCAAGCCATTTGTTAGAGCTTCTTTGCAGTGCGAGTCTAACGAATGGCTTGCTTTTAAATTTGGAGTTGCTTGTCAGAACTGCTTCTAGTTATTTAAGAATGACTTGCTTTTTATTGGTTAAGCTCCGTAGTTGGTAAATAATCGGCAATCTTAATCTTTTGTCCAAGCCTTGCACTTTCTCTGGCCGCGAGCACCATTGCCATACTGTAAATGTTATCGCTGCTTGCTGTTTCTGGACTTTTTCCTGCTGCAAGCGCATCAAACATATGCTCTAAACAGCCGTGATGGAAAGTTAGCGGCATCTCAATGTTAGTTGCTTCAATTCGATTAAAGTCGTTTAAAAATTTCTGTTGCTGATCGCTGGAATCAATAATTTCGGCATATGGCTGATTATGCCCATCCCATATAATCGTTCCTTTTTCACCAGTAATTCTCCATGATGCTTCCCAAGAGGTTGGCGCACCCTCAGCACACCAAGAGCCCCGATAGTCAAATACGGAACCATCGGACATTTCAAAAATACATAATGCCATCGCATTTCCTTTATACCAGGAACCAACCGGATTAAATTCATGGCAATAGACGCTTACAGGATTAGCCCCCATTATAAATCTAGCTTGGTCGAAGGTATGAATGGCCATATCAAGCAATAGCGGGCTATCCATAATGTCGCGAAAGCCGCCAAAGTGTGGACCAATAAAGAAATCGGCAGCAGCAAATCCTACAGTACCAACGGTGTTATTCGTAATTAGCTGACGCAGGGAGCGAATCCTTGGATCAAAACGGCGGTTTTGCATAATTGCATGTGTTCTGCCTAAAGAATGTGCAAGCTTAACAAGCTGGATACATTGATTAAAGTTTTCTGCCAGCGGCTTTTCACTAAATACATCGCAGCCTAATTGCATTGCAGTTGAAGCAATCTCAAAATGACTGGCAGGTATCGTAATATCAAATACTAGATTAGCTCCGGTTGTTTTTATTGCTTCCTCGACACTAGTGAACATAGGGCAACTTATCTGTTTTTGCTGGGCGAATCGCTTTGCTGCATCAAGAGATATATCGACTAAGCCAACAATTGTAGTATCGCTACGCGATAACGCATAGTCCGCCCAAACATGAGCCATATTTCCACAGCCAGCAATTATGACATTGTAGCGAGACATTATCTAGCCTCCTCAAGTATTGTTTTTCTTGCAATCACTCTAATATTGTCCTATATTATTTCTGACAACTTTATTATAGTCCACATTTAATAAGGATTCTTTAATCGAAATTGTTTTAACTTTCTCTTATTTTGTGGAGGTTAAGCTAATGAGTAATCCGAAAGAGTTATGGGAAGATACTCAATTACCAGAGGTAGCGTATCCGATACAGCTGTTTCCTAATCGATTAGCTCAGCAAAAGTCAGGCGATTGTGTTTTATACTTGCACTGGCATGCGCATTTGGAGTTAATTATCGTAAGAAAAGGCCACGTTATGTTTTTTATTGATAGTCAGCCTGTCGAAGCCATTCAAGGTGATATAATTCTTGTTCCAGGTGGAAGCTTGCATGTTGGGTATGCTATTACAGAGAGTGATATAGAGCTCGATTGCCTTGTATTTAATCCTGCATTATTTCATGAATGGCTTGATGATAGTATTCATATTCAGTTGCTGGCTCCATATTTAGAGGGAGAAGAGCATTTTCCGTTATTGTTAAGCAATCTTCCCAGCTTTTCAGAGCAGCTCGCACATGAGCTAAATGAGATAGTGGAGGAGCTTGCGAGCAAGGAAATAGGCTATCAGTTAGTCGTTAAAGCGAAGCTTTATGCTTGGCTTATTAAACTAGCACGATTAAATAGTAGAAATAGCAATAAAGCATTAAAACAGATACAAGAACCGTATTTTTCCAATCGTGAACGATTTAAGCAATTAATCGAATGGGTAAAGCTTCATTATGCAGAGAAGCCAACCGTCAAGCAGGCGGCAAAAATGGTAGGCTTAGATCCGTTTTATTTCTGCAAGCAATTCAAAAAGTTAACGGGTAGAACCTTTGTTGAATTTGTTAATATCTACAGAGTAACGAAGGCAGAGTGGATGCTTAAAACAAGCGAAGCAACAATTGGCGAGATCGCCAGCCAAATCGGCTGTGACAATGCAGCCTATTTTACCAAGCTATATAAGCAATATACAGGCATGACCCCCTCCGAAGTTAGAAAACTACAAAAGCAATAAGAACTAATCATAGATTAATAAGCGGGAAACATAAATAATTTAGTGTAATTCTCTTATATGAAATAAGGAGTCCGTTGAAATCAACGGGCTTTTTTTTTGCAAGCGCCTCCCGAATTAACAATTCCAAATTCTAAATAAAAAATTACACTTTTTTCCTAAAAAACGTTCAATAGCAAAAAATATTAAATAAAGAACGTAAAAAGCCTCGTATAAGGCAAATTTGTAAGCGTTTTATAATTTAGTTACACCAAACGGTGACGATGAAAAGGGAGGAATTATAAATGAGAAAATATCGCAATTTAACTGCGATTATGCTGTTGGTGCTCATTATGGCGTTTACTGCAGCATGCGGAAATTCAAGTAGTAATAACAAAACCAATACTGGTGGTACAACTAATACGACAAACAACTCGCAAACATCAAATTCAGGAGCGGATTCTAGCAGTGACAAGAAAATTGTGCTTGGCTTTGCCCAAGTAGGGGCTGAAAGTGGTTGGAGAACGGCGAATACAAAGTCAATTCAAGATTCTGCTGCAGAAGCTGGTATTGAGCTTAAGTTCTCTGATGCTCAACAAAAGCAAGAAAATCAAATTAAAGCAATTCGTTCCTTTATTCAGCAAAAGGTTGATGTTATCGCCTTCTCACCTGTAGTTGAATCTGGTTGGGATACAGTATTAAAAGAAGCAAAGGATGCAAACATTCCTGTTATTCTTGTTGACCGTGCAGTAGATTCAGAAGATGATTCGCTTTATGCTTCATTTATTGGTTCTGACTTTGTTGAAGAAGGAAGAAAAGCTGGCCGCTGGTTGCTAGAGCAATTTAAAGATGCTACTGAGCCTATTAACATTGTCGAGCTTCAAGGTACGACAGGCTCTGCACCTGCAAATGATCGTAAAGCAGGCTTTGAAGAAGTGATTAAGGAAAACGCTAATCTGCAAATCATTGCTTCACAAACAGGTGACTTTACTCGTGCTAAAGGTAAAGAAGTTATGCAAGCTTTCTTAAAAGCACATAAAGATATCGACGTGTTATATGCACACAATGACGATATGGCATTAGGTGCAATTCAAGCAATTGAAGCAGCAGGCTTGAAACCAGGTGAAGACATCATCATCATTTCGGTTGATGCAGTAAAAGACGGCATGATCGCTGCGAGTGAAGGCAAAATTAACTTTATCGTGGAATGTAACCCATTGATGGGACCTCAAGTTATGCAAATGGTAAAAGATATTGTTGCTGGTAAAGAAATTCCTAAACGCATTGCAACAGAAGAAACAGCATTTACTTCTGAACAAGCTAAAGAAGCATTACCAACACGCGCTTACTAATGCTTGTTGATAGGTTGAGCATATGGAGTTCGCCTGCTGGTTAAAACATGTTCAACTTATATAAATGTAGAAGGTCACTCAGGTTGGCTTACACGCTAAACGAGTGACTTTCTCATTTCTGAATGGCTGCGAGATGAAAATGTTGGGAGTGAAGGCAAATGAAACAACAACCTGTTTTACAAATGCGCGGGATTCATAAGCAATTTCCAGGTGTTAAGGCGCTAAATAATGTAGATTTTCGCTTGTTTCCAGGGGAAGTGCATGCATTAATGGGCGAAAACGGAGCTGGCAAATCTACGCTAATTAAAGTTTTAACAGGGGTTTATTCCATTGATCAAGGAAACGTATTGCTTGCAAATCGGTCAGTACAATTAAAAAGTCCATTGGAAGCACAGGAAGCTGGAATAAGTACGGTTTATCAGGAGGTAAATCTCTGTACCAATTTAACAGTGGCAGAGAACATTTTTATCGGCAGAGAGCCTAGACGTTTTGGACGAATTCATTGGAAAGAAATGAATCGCAGCGCAGCAAAGCTGTTGAAAGAGAGAATGCAGCTGGATATTGATGTGACATTACCTCTGTCTGCCTATTCTGTAGCGATTCAGCAATTAATTGCGATTGCACGTGCATTAAGCATCTCCGCCAAAGTATTGATTTTAGATGAGCCAACCTCAAGCTTAGATGCTAACGAAGTAAAGCAACTGTTTTCGATTATTCGAAAATTAAAGCAAGATGGTCTTGCCATTTTGTTCGTTACTCATTTTTTGGATCAAGTATATGAAATTTCGGATCGAATTACGATTTTACGAAATGGCAATTTAATCGGGGAGTATATGGCTAACGATTTACCTAAGCTAGAGCTAGTTTCCTTAATGATAGGTAAAGATCTCAACCAGCTTGAAAAGCTTCCTGCAAAATCAACAAGCTTACAAATGGATAGCCATGAGATCGTTGCTGAAGCGAAGGGAGCAGGTCGAAGGGGAGCAATTGAACCATTTGATCTGCAAATTCGTAAAGGCGAGGTTGTTGGCTTAGCAGGCTTACTTGGGTCGGGAAGAACGGAAACAGCTAGATTATTTTTTGGAGCAGATAGCCTAGATAAAGGTGCAATCTATATTGGCGATGCAAAAGATAGCATTGATTCACCACGAAAAGCGATTAATCGCGGTGTCGCCTTTTGCTCTGAAAATCGTAAGGCGGAGGGAATTCTCGATGATTTAACTGTTAGAGAAAATATTATTGTTGCATTACAATCAACACGCGGCTGGTTAAAACCGTTATCAAGAAAGAAGCAGAATGAAATTGCTGAGCACTATATAAAATTGCTAAATATTAATCCACCTAGTGCGGATCATTTGATTAAAAATTTAAGTGGAGGCAATCAGCAGAAAGTATTGCTGGCACGCTGGCTGCTAACGAAGCCAAAGCTGCTTATTTTGGATGAACCTACACGGGGAATTGATGTTGGGGCTAAGGCAGAAATCCAGCGTCTTGTGCTTGATTTATCACAGGATGGCATGTCCGTCTTATTTATTTCTGCAGAGCTTGAAGAGGTGCTGCGTGTCAGTCATCGCGTAGCTGTACTAAGGGATCGACGCAAAATTAAAGAAGTAAGGGATGAAGAAATGACAGAGCAAGTCATTATGCAGACTATTGCAGGAGGAGAAGCGCTATGAAAGGAATCGTAAAACACCATTTATTTTGGCCAACTGCAATCTTGTTCGCTTTATTGCTATTCAATTTTATCTATTCGCCTGATTTTTTGAAAATTGTCGTTCGAGAAGGCAAGCTCTATGGCAGTTTAATTGATATATTAAATTTTGGTGCACCACTTATGCTCGTTTCAATAGGAATGACGCTTGTTATAGCAACGAGAGGCATCGATTTGTCTGTTGGTTCAGTTATCGCAATCGCAGGGGCGTTAAGCTGTTTAATCGTCAGCAAAGGTGCAGATCAAAATTCGTTATCATTAGTATTATCTGCGATGGGTTTAGCGTTGCTTCTTTCCTTATTTTTAGGTTTATGGAACGGGATATTAGTTGCGCAAGGGGGGATTCAGCCGATTATTGCAACATTAATATTAATGGTTGCTGGCAGAGGAATTGCCCAGCTTATTACAAGCGGACAAATTATTACAGTGAACAGTGAAAAATATGCGTTTATTGGAACTGGTGCATTAGCTTCATTACCAGTGTCCATTTTCGTTGTATTGCTGGTACTGGCGATCGCGTTATTATTTACAAGAAAAAGTGCGATGGGACTATTTATCGAATCCGTCGGCTGCAATCCAGAGGCAAGCCGCTTAGCAGGAATTCGTTCCAAAATGGTCATACTAATCGTTTATATATTTTGCGGCTTATGTGCAGGAATCGCTGGCTTGCTAGTAAGCTCTAATGTATCAAGTGCAGATGGAAATAACGCTGGTTTATGGTACGAGCTTGATGCAATTTTGGCTGTCGTAATCGGCGGTACATCTCTAAATGGCGGCAGATTTTTCTTAATTGGTACTGTTATTGGCGCATTGATGATTCAAACATTAACAACAACGATTTATATGATTGGCGTTCCTCCAGAAGTTACGCTCGTCGTTAAAGCATGCGTTGTTTTAATCGTATGTTTAATTCAATCAGAAACATTCCGCAAAGCGTTGGTTCAACGCTGGAAAACAAGAAACTACCCTGCAGAAAGGGAGGTATCTACGCATGTTAATCAATAGAAAATATATCCCTATCATCGTTACTATCTCCTTATTTTTGCTAATGTTTATTGCGGGTTCAATTCGTTATACTGGTTTCTTTTCATGGCAAGTGATATTCAATCTGCTCATTGATAATGCTTTTCTATTAATTGTCGCTGTAGGGATGTCTTTTGTTATTATTTCAGGTGGGATTGATTTGTCGGTTGGGGCTGTTATTGCCTTAACAACTATGATTTCTGCAAGTCTCGTACAAGAGCAAGGATGGCCGCCATTTATCGTTATTCCGCTTGTCCTTGTTTTAGGTTCACTGCTAGGTGCTGGGATGGGTGCGCTTATCCATTACTTTAAGATTCAGCCGTTTATTGTTACTTTAGCAGGGATGTTTCTAGCACGCGGGCTTTGCTATGTCATTAGTTTGCAAACTATTACAATTAATGATCCGTTTTATACAGCAATGGCGCAGACGAAAATCAGACTGTTTGGCACAAGCTTTATATCCATTAGTGTTGTTATCGCCTTAGTCGTTGTTGGGGCTGCAATATATATTGCACATTATACCTCTTTTGGACGCAATGTTTATGCGATTGGCGGAAGCGAGCAGTCAGCACTATTGATGGGATTGCCAGTTGCACGAACGAAAGTGTTAGTCTATACATTTAGCGGTTTTTGCTCTGCGCTGGCCGGTGTCGTATTTACCTTTTATATGTTATCTGGTTACGGCTTGCATGCGGTAGGTATGGAGCTAGATACGATCGCCGCTGTTGTTATTGGCGGCACGCTGCTTACTGGCGGTGTAGGCTATATTGCAGGAACATTTTTTGGCGTACTAATTCAAGGAATTATTCAAACGATCATTAGCTTTGAAGGAACATTAAGCTCATGGTGGACAAAAATCGTTATTGGTCTATTACTTTGCCTGTTTATACTTCTGCAAAAGCTGCTTAGTGCGAAAAAAGCGGTCTTTAAAGCCTAGTACAGCAAGAAAGGCGTTCAAATTGTCAGAGCTTGCTGAAATCTGAACGCCTTATCCTTAAGCAACCTAATATACCGCTGGTTGGCTTATAACTTGAATTCCCATATCGATAAATGGAGGAATCGGTTGCTTATTACTTGCATTGATTAACGTTTCTACAATGGTTGCGCCCCATAGCTGTTCATTTTGTGAAATGATAGAGTGGATCTGTCCGTTGACGATGGCAGTCTCCGATTCCTCCGTTCTGCCGATGCTTAGCACGTAGCGCGTGCTGCCTGTTGCTTTCCAAATATGCACAGAAGCTGAGCTTGAAACGGAATCAAGACTTAAAAATGCACTAAAATGTGGATGCTCATCGATCATTATTTCTAATTTTTCAATTGCAGTATCTTTTTTTCCTTCATTATATTGAACATCAAGCACTTCAATTTCAGTTTGCTCATGTACGTAATCGAGCAAGCCTTCTAATCGCTGCTTTAGACTAAGCATAGCGGACATTCCAGTTCCTACGATAATCATGCCTTTATTATTTAATAGCTTACTTACTGCTTCCCCAAGTTTTTTTCCGGTTTCATAGTTATTAGCTCCGATAAAGCTTAAACGATTGCTTTCAGGCGAATCCGATTCAAAGCAAATGACAGGAATTTCCTTTGCTATCGCCTGATTAATAACTGGTTTTAGGGCATCCGCATCTACAGGCGAAATTGCAATGCCATCGACATTTTGCCGAATCATCGATTCCATAATTCGAATTTGCTGCTCGAGATTGGCTTCATCAGGAGCAGCAACGATTAAGCGAATATTTTGCTTTTGTGCAGTGTTTTCTGCATGCTCAGTAATTTGCTCATATGCAGGATCAGCCATAGGGAAAATAATGCCGAAGGTTAAACCGTTACCTGTATCATGGTCAACCTCAGCGGTAATATAAGGGCGTTCATTCGGCGGTCCTTTAGTGCAACCTGTTAAGATTAATGCAGCAAGCAAGCTAATTAGCAAGCTCTTATTTAAGGTTGGTGAAGACATCGTTAACTCGCTCCTCCTGTATGATAAAGGGAAGTATCATGGGCTAAGCTTCCTTGCTTGCGAAATTCAATCGGTGTCATTCCTGTAATTTTCTTAAAAATATTCGAGAAATAATGCTGATCCTGATAACCAACTTCAAAAGCGATTTCGAATGTTTTTAAATGAGTAGTTTTAAGCAGCTCCATCGCTTTATTAATTCTAGTTTGTGTAATAAATTCGGTCAGTGTTTGCCGCGTTTCCTGACTAAACACCTTACTTAAATGACTAGGGCTAACCCCAACATGACGTGAAATATCTTGCAACGATAATTGGTTGTTATGATAATGCTGACTGACATATTGCTTTACTTTAAAAATTAACTCGCTATACTGATTGGAGCTGACAGCTCTCCATTGCCATAGCAAGCTAATTAAGCTCCTTAAATACGATTTGCACTGTTCAATGTTTGATATAGTCTGGACCCGTTGTTGCAATTCAGCAAGCTGTTCTGTATTGCCTTTAGCAAGCGGAAAGATAAGCTTAGCTGTATGAATTGCCTCTAATGTTAAGTCATTGAGCAAGTAAATGCCATACATCGACTTTTGCCAAGCAAGCTGCTCCATATCTTTGCAGAAGCTTTGCAGAAAATCATCCAACTGTTCGCGTGTTCCAATTTTAATAAATTCAATAAATTTTTCACGATTTACAATGGGCTGCTGGATTGTTGCTTCAGATAAAAAGCTGCTTGCCTCTAACTGTGTTTGTTGAGACAGTCGCTGCTTATTTTTTTCGTCGATAGCTTCAAGATAGGAGGAATGCAACGATTGCAGCCTTTGCTGAATACTGCCAATACCATGCACAGTTAAACAAGAAAGAGGGGCTAGGGAGCGACTAGCTTGCTGCGGAAAATGACTTAGGCAATTTTGCAGCTCCTCATAATCATTAGCTTTCACAATATAAAGTAGCTCGTTGCGACTTGGTCTATAGCTTAATACTTCAACTCCTCCAGCAAAGCAAGTGTGTAATGCTTGCTCCGCTCGTCTAAAGTCTTGCTCGCTTTCAAAAGCTTCTTTCCCTGCAACGTTTATCTCAAGTGCAATTACAGCGTAAAAACGTGCGATTAAAGAGATATTGTAATCAGATGCAATCTCTAAGGCTTTAGCTGTACTAATGAGTCCGCCACATAAGTCAGCTAATAGCTTATCCTTGCTATAAGCGGCTGCCTCGTTTTTTTGCTGCTCAGCATCAATTTGCTTGCTTACTTTTTGCAATAACTTAATTAGTTCTTTTGAGCCGACTGGCTTTAGGCAGTAGTCCTCCACACCGATACGGATAGCCTGTTGGGCATATTGAAATTCGTCATGTCCGCTTAAAATAATAATCTTTATATGCGGATACGTTTTACGGACAATGGATGCCAGCTCTAAGCCGTCCATGAATGGCATTTTTATATCTGTAATTAAAATTTGCGGCTCCCATTCTGCAATTAGCGGTAAAGCCATTTCACCGTCTGATGCATCGCCGCAATAGATGAAGCCTTCAGAAATCCAATCCACACAGTTGCGTATGCTTTCTCGCGTAAGAATCTCATCATCCACCAGCATAATCCTTTTCATATGATTCCTCCTACAACTTTTTGCGTATTGTAAAAACTTTATATATATAATTGAGGGTTTTCCTTGATATATAAGTCTCGGAAAGCAAAAAACTTGCCACCCCCATAGTTTTAGGTTAAAAGTAAGGTTACCACACCGAACACTTAATCCCAAACAACTAGGAAGTGACAAGTTTGTATCCTCAATTATTAACCTATTTACTTGAATTTATCAAGTACCAAGATCAAATTATTAAAACTTTACTTACTCTTCTTATCGGTAAAAACATGTTTGATAAACCTAAAGAAGAGCCAATCAATAAACCATATCGTAAGCTTCAGGTGGATGATCTTCCGATCAACGAAACTCTTCAGAAGCTTGATTATCGAATCCTTCTAACAGAATACCTAGAGAAAAACGGTAAACATCTAAAGCCTGTTCAAAGGCGTTTGAATGCAAAGACGACTGTACCTAAATCTATGAACTGTCCGAAGTGTGGTGCTCCATCGGATTATCTTTATGCCAATAATGGGGGCAAAGGACAGTATCAATGTAAGGTATGTTCCTGTCTGTTTAATGATAAGAGCCGCTATTTGAAAGAGGCCATTTTAAAGTGTCCTCATTGTTCTAAGACTCTTGAAAAAATCAAAGAGCGAAAAGACTTTAACGTGTTCAAGTGTAAAAATAATGATTGTCCCTATTACCAAAAGAAACTAAATGGTATGTCTTCGAAAGAGAAGAGACAGTTTAAAAAAGATCCTCAATCCTTTAAGTTAAGATACATTTTCCGGCAGTTTCACATCGATTTTCAGCCATTGTCTAAGTCTTCCCCCAAAAAGCCCAAGGTTGATTTATCCAGGCTGTATGCGTCGCCACATACTTTGGGGCTCATTTTAACCTATCATGTCAACTATGGACTTTCGGCCCGTAAAACAGCTGCACTCATGAAAGATGTACATGGGGTAAGCATATCGCATCAAAGTATTTTAAATTATGAGAATGCAGTTGCCCTAATACTTAAGCCTTACGTAGATTATTATCCCTACGAACTTTCTGACCAGTTCTGTGGAGACGAAACCTACATCAAGGTGAATGGGCGTTGGCATTACTTGTTTTTCTTCTTTGATGCGGTAAAAAAGATTATTTTGTCTTACCCAGTATCGCCAAATCGGGATACAGTGTCAGCAATCCGTGCCATTGATGATGTCTTAATGAAACTGAAAGAGATTCCTAAAGATCTTACATTTGTGGTGGATGGCAATCCGATTTATCTCTTAGCTCAGCACTTTTTCGCTCAACACGATATTCAGTTCGACATCAAGCAGGTTATTGGACTTACCAATGAAGATCCTGTGTCAACGGAGTATAGGCATCTCAAACAAGTTATCGAAAGACTAAATCGCACATTTAAAGGCAATTATCGTTCAACACACGGGTTTGGATCCGAACAAGGATCTGTTTCTTTTGTGACCCTGTTTGTAGCTTACTTTAACTTTTTAAGGCCTCATTCTGCATTAGAAGGTAAGGTGCCAGTGCTTAATCCAGAGTTACTGCAGCTCCCGAATATGCCTGCGAGATGGACTAAACTGATCGCTTTAGCACAACAATGGATTAACGAACAACAACCAGCCTAACTTTTTGGTTTAGCAGAGCCCGAAGTAAAAACGAGCAATCGGCGGAGCGAACTCTTGACAAACCGAACTAGCCAATGGTTTAAAATGGAAAAACCAAGGGCTATTTAGCATGCCTTCTTTTTGTCCCCGTCGCCCTTGTTAAAGTAGAGTCAAACCATTGGCGTGTTTGTCAAGAGCGATTGCGTGGCCTTTCCACCCAGCAAATGGGAGACGACCCGAACACCTATTGAGTTTTCATAGAACTTTTGACACTACCACTTTTTGTGTAACTTTCATGAATACTTCCTTGTACACAAAAAGTACCTCGGAAGCATAGGCTTACTTTTCGTGAGCTTACTAGAACGCTCCCATGTACACGAAAAGGTACTTCGTAAGCATGAACTTTAACTTTTTATTTCCGCGGAATACGAACAGAAATAGTAGTACCTTCTCCATAAACACTTTCAAGTAATAGACCACATGGCTCGCCAAAATAGAGTCTTAGCCGTTGATGAACGTTAAATAAGCCGAAGCCGCCATTATGCTCCTGTACCTGTTGCTCAAGCTCATTTTGGCTGGACGCACTGTCATGCGGATTAGCCTGTAAATAAGCTTTTAGCTCTTGCAGTCGTTCTGGTTTTATCCCAATTCCGTTGTCTTTTACCTGCAGCATAATGTACTGATCGTTTTCTAAATAACCCGTTATCGTAATCTTCCCCATACCTCGTTTGTTTTTAATACCGTGATAAAGTGCATTTTCAATGAGCGGCTGCAGTGTCATTGCCAAGATTGGATAAGGATACAACTCTTCAGTGACGTCTATATCAAACGATAAGATATCGTAATAGCGCAATTGTTGAATCGTTAAGTAACTTTTCGCATGCTCAAGCTCGGTTTTTATCAAGACCCAATCCTTTCCTTTATTTAAGGAAATTCTAAAGAACCGCGACATGGCAGTTACGAGTTTAATGACATTTTCATTTTTTCCTGCTTCCGCCATCCAAATAATTGAATCTAAGGTGTTGTATAAAAAATGCGGATTTATTTGAGATTGTAATGTGCGAAGCTCGGCCTTTTTCACTTGCTCCTGCTCCAGTTTGCTTTTTTTCATCAGCATTTTAATGTTTTCAAGCATGATATTAAAGCTGTTGCTTAAATCAGCAATTTCATCCTTGCCGCTCGTTTTAATTTTAGCTTCAAGATAACCGTCGGCTGCTTTTCGCATTTTGTTTTTAAGCACCTGCAACGGGCGAATAATACGCTGTGTTAACGAAAGGTATAGAGTAATCGCAAACAGCGCACTCAGGGCTACACTGGCGAAAATTAATAAGCGAATTTCCATCGCATCAGCAATAACCTCCTTGAGCGGGGCGATTCCTACGATTGTCCAGCCAGTCATTTCTGAAGTAGCATAGACAAGAAACTGCGTTTGCTTATTATTTTTTAACGTAAAGCTGCCACTTGCTGCTGCGATATGCTGTAACAGCTGATGGCTTGCTGGAATATCTTTCTCTCGCGCTTTTGGCCAAAAAATCGGCTTCCCGTTACTATCTGCGACGTAGAAAAAACCAGTATTGCCGATCGTTAAATGATTGTAATATTGCTCGATTATTGAGTCGTCTAAATCAATAACGATAAAGCCGATAATTTCATGCGTAACTCGTTGCTTAATTGGTGAAATAAGTGAAATGACATTGTTGTTAGAATAGGTAAAGCGATCAAGACGATCGAAGCTGGATGCTTCATCTGGCGGAATGATCAATATTTCGTCTGGATGCTGCGATAGATATGTAAAATGTGGATTGCGTAACGGATTATGTCCTAATTGAAAAACTCCTCTGCGCTCACTAATTCCTTTACCATAAAGATTTACCATTTGAATATTGAGTACGCTTTCATATTGATACGTACTTCGGTACGTGTCGAGCGTTTGGACAATTTCCTTTGCTTCAGCATAGGTTTCCGTTTGCGAGCTTAAAAAATAGAGCACCGAGGGATTGCTGCCAAGCTCCAAAAGCTTCTGCGTATCAAGAAACAATGTATCAATATCTCTGACAAGTTGATCAGCTATGAGCAGTGTTGAAGCTTTACTATGCTCGGATAATGTATGATAGGATTTTTGATACGAAACGATACCTACTATGAGCAATGGCACAGAAGCTAAAATAATAAACATCGCCAGCAGCTTAGCACGAAGACTAGTAAAGATCTGCTTCATATCTCTAATCCTTTCTATAATGATTGGCATTCACCTATTACCTATCATATAACAAATGGTTAAGATTTTGTTAACGATTACATACAGAAATTTAATCTTATACCATTTACTAAAATAATTGTAATATAATTTTTTGCAGCCATCCTTAAGCCTAAGATCTCTTATAGCAGATAAAAAATTACACAATTTGCAAAAGAAATTCTATTGTATAAATCTTATCTGTTCGCTAACGTGAGTAATTAAGCAGGTTATTGAGAAGTGGGGGGACATACTATGAAAAAGATGACTTACTTCGTAGTAGGCTTGCTTTGCTGTTTGATTTTAGTGGGCATTTTTGCGATAAAACAAAAAGACAGTAACAGCCAAGAAGCGGTATTTTCAACCACACTTCTAACAGAAAATTCGTTGACCGAGAAGATAAATCTTAGCTCCTTGTACTCCAGCTCAATTGAGGATGATATTGTCATCGGCTTTTCCCAATTAGGCAGCGAGAGTGATTGGCGTCTTGCCAATACAACCTCTATAGTGGAAGCAGCAAAGGAGGCTGGAATTACAATAATGATGGAAAATGCCGAGCAATCACAGCAAGCACAATTTGCTGCGATTCGTTCCTTTATTGAGAAACAGGTCGATGTTATCGCAATCGCTCCCGTTATTCAAACAGGTTGGGAGGGGATATTGCAGGAAGTAAAGGAAGCGGGGATACCGGTAATTATTATTGATCGTTCTGTAAATGTTGAAGATACATCGCTTTATGTTACGTTTATCGGCTCAGATTTTTATGAGGAAGGGATTAAAGCAGGAAAATATGCGCTGGATAAGATGAGAAATAAACCTGGAAAAATCCGCATTGCTGAGCTGGAAGGGACAGTAGGCTCAACACCATCAATCGATCGCGGCAGAGGCTTTCGCGACGTAATTTCGAGTCGAGAAGATATGGAAATCGTGATGAGCATGCCAGCTGATTTTACGATTGAAGGTGGTAATCGAGTAATGCGTCAATTTTTACAGGAGTCCAATGGAGAATATCCGCATCTATTATTTTCCCATAATGATGATATGGCATTAGGAGCAATTCAAGCTATTGAGGAATTTGGTTTAGTTCCTGGAGAGGATATAATTATTGTTTCTGTAGATGGAACAAGACAAGCGTTTGAAATGATGATTGAGGGGAAAATTAATGCCGTCGTAGAATGTAACCCATTGCAGGGAGCGTTGCTGATGCAGGCGGTAAAAGAAATTATGGCAGGACGTACATTGCCAAAGCGAATTATTCCTGCTGAGGATATTTTTACTCCAGAATATGCGGCAGTTGAGCTGAAAAACAGAAAATACTAATAAACAAAGGAGCTGTTACTGATGCTTTGTCAAGCAAGGTAACAGCTCCTCATTTATTTACGGCTTAAGGAAAGGACCATCTTCACCGATTTTCCCTGGTGCAGGATTGCCTGGCAAGTCAAGCACATATACACGTAAATTACCTTGACCAGAGACATTCGCTGTTAACGTACCGTTGGTGACAACCCTCACATCACCTGTAATCGCATCCTTATAAGTGCCGTTTGGAATATTGCTAAATGTTGCGGATTCACTAACTGTAATTAATGCAAAGCTGTCTACTCCAGTTTCACTATCGGTATAGCGTCGCTTATAAGCCATAGAGCCTTGAATGTCTTGTGTTGAATATTGCCCTTTCTGTAATGCTGGAATAGCGCGACGAATCATATTTAAACGTTGAACATGTTTAACAAGCGGATGTTCTAACGTTTGGGCAACTTGCCCCGTTGCTGACTCCACAACGCTGAAATCACTGGCTACGACTGTACCTTCCAAATGATCGCCGAAATATGCACGGCCTGTTGTCGCTAGCGGGCAGGTAGGTCCACAGTCTGCAGTTTTGCCTGCTTGAAACTCAATTTCAGAGCCATAATAAAGCGTTGGTATCCCGCGGAACGTCCACATTAAACTCATATTTTCAGCCCATGCAGCAGTGCCGCCGTCGTAGCGAGTATTAGATTTGTTCGGACCATAATCATGACTATCTACATAAACGACATTGTAGGTGGCATCATTGTAACTATCGTCTGAATCTTTACCATTCCAAAATGCATTTTGCGCACTTGTGAAATTCATATGCATTCTCATATCAATAACGCTCATTCCAGAAAATTGACTATGATCAGGGATATGATAGCTGTTTCCATACAAAAATGCATTATCTGATGTAGGCTGATTATTCGTCCCCATGCTATTTTCATAATTGTATTGCTCAATTACGGCAATTGCATCGTTAGCGCTGTATTGTTGCCGCTCTTTCCATGTGAAAAATTGGGCAGAATGGTTAACTGAGCCGCGATTCCATTTATCGTTAACAAATGCCCCTACTTCACCAAACATAAAGAAATGCTCGCCTTTCTCGCCAAAGGTGGCAATGGAATGATTGATCGCATCAGGCAAGAAATGACGATTCCAAATAACACGAGGAATGTGGACTGCAGTATCAATGCGGAATCCATCTACTCCCATTTCAATGTATTTCCGATAAACATCTTTAAGAAAGTCCTGTACGACTGCACTTTCCGTGTTGAAATCTGCTAAATCCTCGTGAATCCAACAACTGCGTGAATCCTCGCCTTCCCAGTTGCCAATCCAGCACTGATGATAATATTCAGCCGGGAACATACCTGAGGTTGGGCTAGGCCATTGGCAATGATAGTTGCCGTTGCCCATTGGCATTCCCCAATTAGCACATGTATTATTTGCTGGCTCTGCAGTTGACCAAAGGTCGCCATTATATGCTTTTCCAGCAGCATTTACTGTAAGACCATTGTATTCTAGACCTGGAATCGGTTCGTCGTAATACCAGCTCCATTGACTATCACGGATGCCAAAAACAGTTGGTACAAATAAGTTTTTTGCGCCCCAACGGCTTGAATGGTTGTAAACGACGTCTTGAATAATTTTAATGTCTTTATTATGCGCTGCATTAATTAAATCCTGATAGGTTGCATCAGGTGATTCCAGTCGTGGATCAACAGTATAGAAGTCCCAGCCATGATAACCGTGAAAATCATAATCTGAACGGTTAAGCACAACAGGGGTAATCCAAATTGCAGAAAAACCTAATGCTTTAATATAGTCAAGCTTTTCTATCAAGCCCTTAAAATCACCTCGGAACATCGGGTCGTTATAAGCTGCATTGCCGCTCGATTCATGAAATTGACCGCCCATATTGTTAGAGCTGTCTCCATCATAAAATCTTGCGGTCATTACAAAGTAGATCGTATCCTCTCGCATATCACGACCAAGCGGTTCACCGCCAATTGGTGGTAAAGGAGCATCGCCTGTTGTAACAGTTACTGCTACACTTGCAGCAGAATAGTTTGCTGGAGTGGCTTTGTCAAACGCTTTAATCGTATAGGAATAGGATGTTTGAGCTTCAGTTGCTGAATCTATAAAGCTAGTTGCAGTTGTTATATAGGTTTTTATCCCATAGCTGCCGCCTGTTCGGGTAATTTCATAACCGCCGAGTCCACTGCCGCCTGGATCATCATAGGAGGCTTGCCAAGTAAGGGTTACTTTCAAGCCGTTTGCTGTCGCAGTAACACCTGTAGGAACAGAAGGAGCGATTACATCTGGCGGCTGTGGAGTACATGGATCAGCAGCATTAGTAGTAACAACACCATTGTTAATGGCCGTGATTCCTGTACCTATCGTATAATCCTGTGCGTTGTTATTGTCCCATTGTCCTAAACCATTGTTAAATGCTGCTTTCATGCTTGTTGCGTTTCCTAAAGAAATTGTCTTTTTTGCCCAAGTTGCACAAGCGTTTTCGTCCATTGCAACGCCTGGAGCTGTCGTCCACGTCGAACCGGTCGGAGCATAATGAATATAGGCGTTACTCCAGTTACGAGCTCCAAGATTGTAATATACTACTGCAATATTAGCTTGAGCAGTAGTCACGGATATTTCCGTGGAAAAAGCTGAATAATTACCCGCATTATCTTTTGCACGCACCTTATACTGATAAGTTGTTGAAGGCGACAGCCCACTATCTTCAAAGCTATTCGTGGTTAATAAGCTGCTTACTAATACATCGTTGCGATATACTTCGTAGCCTGCAAGCCCACTGCCGCCAGCTTCATCAATTGATGCAGTCCATGATAAAGTGACCGTTGAACTCGTTACTGATAATGAAGTTAAATTGCTAGGAACTGAGGGCGGAGTTGAATCATTGATTGGCGGTGAACAAGGACTGCCAGTAGTAACTGAACCATTAAAAACTTGAACGTTACCAGTACCAATAATGTAGTTATGCCCATTATTGTTGTCCCATGAGCCAGAGGCATTATTAAATGCTGCAGCAATACCACTTGCTGAGCCAATTGATAATTCCTTCATATACCAGCCATCACAAGCATTTGTCATTGCAACCCCTGGTGCAGCAGTCCAACTGCCGCCAAGCGGACTATAATGAATGTTAACGGTTGACCAGTTGCTTGTTGGTTTATAGTAGACAGTAACTTGATTTTGTCCAGAATTGGAGCATGGATCAAAGGTATTTGCGATAAGCTGCCCATTCATTACTTGATGAACACCGCTCGTTATCGTGTAATTTAGGCCATTGTTGTTATCCCAAGCGCCTGAACCATTTGTAAATACTGCTTGAAAGCTGTTGGAACTTAAGCTTACCGTATAGGCAGTCCAGCCCTCACAAGCAGCGGTCATCGTTACACCGGGAGCTGTAGTCCAAGAACCGTTAGCGTTATGATGCATAAATACAGTTGACCAGTTTTTGTACGGAGTATAGTAGTACACAGTAGCTTCATCATTTCCTGAGGCAGAAACAGTTGAGGGAGAATTCAAAGGAGTAGAACCGACATTGATGATTAGTGAAAATGTCAACACTAAGCTGAGCAAGAGAGGAACAAACCTTCTCTTCTTCATTCAATTTTTCCTCCTACGTATTAAATTTGTACGTGCCCCTGCCATATGCTAATAGGAAAAAGAGGTCAATATAAGTAGTAGTGGAAAACGTTAATAATTATTAATAGAGGAATAAAATCAACAAAAGCAAACGTTTGCACAAAAAGCAAAGAGTAGTGTAGAATGGAAAATGATGGCAGGAGACGTACAGCAAAATTATATATTACCCACTAGAAAATGGCAATAAAAAATGTAAGCGTTTTTAATTTTTGTTTGAAGATTGAAGTAAATGTGTTAACTTTTGCTTTGCACTCGTTTAAGATAATGTCAAAAGCAATATCATTTCCTTTTTTAACTCTAAAGAATGGGGGAACGATATGTTTGGACTGGAGCATTATTTAGCAAAAACGTATAGCAACGCTTTACGGGAACAAAGTTATTTGCAATTAGCTGATAAGTTGGATAAAGATAAGGCAAAAGCGATGAGACAAGCTTTGCAGCAATGTCTTGGGCAATTTCCAGAGCTAAAGGGAGAGTTCAAAGTTGAAATTATCGAGCATAAGCAATTCCCTGCATATACTCGCGAAAAGATAAGATTGTCGATTGAGGGGTATTTAGCCTTGCCTATGTATGTGTTGACTCCACGGGGGAACAACGGAAAGCTGCCAACCGTACTAGCCTTGCATGGTCATGGCTATGGCAGTAAAGAAATTGTTGGGCTTACGGCAAGCGGAGAGGAAGATTCAGGAGAAAGCATACATAAGCATTTCGCCTTAAAGCTAGTTAATAGGGGATTAAAAGTATTTGCTCCTGAAATGATAGGCTTTGGTGAACGGATGCTAGACATTGATCAGAAAGCAGGCAAACGCAATTCTTGTTATCGACTTGCTACTCATTTACTTCTTAATGGTAAAACGTTAGCTGGTTTACGAATCGCCGAGGCTTTGCGCATTGTTGATTATATGGAAACGTTAGAAGATGTGGATCAAAAGCGACTTGGCATTATGGGCTTTTCGGGAGGCGGTTTACTAGCGGCTTATTCATCTGCTTTAGATCAACGTTTTAGAGCGGTTGTTCTTAGCGGTTTTACGAATACATTCAAAGCTAGCATTCTACATGATGAACATTGCATTGATAATTATATTCCTGGAATTTTGCAGATTGCGGAGCTACCAGAGATTATTGGACTAATTGCCCCTCGTCATCTATTTATCGAATCTGGATTAGAGGATACTGTATTCCCGATTGGCGGAGTGAGGGAGGCAATCGAACGCTTAGCATATATTTATAGTGAAAGAGAAGCGGAGGATAAGCTCCAAGTCGATCTATTTTCAGGTAAGCATGAAGTGTACGGAAGAAAAGCGTATGATTGGTTAAAAAATATTTTGTTCGAGGGGATGTAAAAGGGGCTGTTTATTTACAGCCCCTTCTTTGTTATGAAGTTGTGCTTAGGAACCGTTTGGCGGGGATTTAATTCTGCCGGCTCTGCGCAGTGCATCACGTAATATAAATTCAATTTGACCATTTACGCTACGAAACTCATCTGCTGCCCATTGCTCAATTGCCCGGTGCAGCTCGGAATCGAGTCTGAGCAGAAAAGACTTCTTTTCCTTAGCCATTTCTAACCCTTAATTATAGAGTGTTCCTGCATTAATAACAGGAGTCGCAGAGCGATCAGAAACAATCGCTACCATTAAATTATTTACCATCGCTGCACGACGTTCATCATCCAATTGGATACCTTTTGCTTCTAACTGTTTTAACGCTGTTTCAACCATGCCAACAGCTCCATCAACGATTTGCTTTCTTGCAGAAACAATCGCAGATGCTTGTTGACGTTGCAGCATTGCACCAGCAATTTCAGGCGCATATGCCAAATGAGTAAGGCGTGTTTCAACGATTTCTACCCCTGCAACTGCAAGACGTTCCTGCAATTCAAGCTGCAGCTTTTCCGCAACCTCATCAGCGTTACCACGCAGCGTAAGCGTTTGTTCATCTGTAAAGCTGTCGTAAGGATATTGCGCTGCAATATGACGAATTGCTGTTTCGCTCTGAATTTCAACGAAGCTTTCATAATCATCAACATCAAAGCAAGCTTTTGCAGAATCAATCACTTTATATACAACAACTGCACCAATCTCAATCGGATTACCTTCAGCGTCATTTACTTTTAGCGTTTGGCTATTAAAGTTAGTTACACGAAGCGTTACTTTTTTCTTTGTAGTAAGCGGGATAACCATCCATAAACCATCTTTAGTTAAACTTCCGATATAGCGACCAAAAAACATAATTACTTTAGCTTCATTCGGTTGAACGATTGTTAATGAGCTAAAGATAATTAGCGATACGAAAAAAACAATAACGGCAGGCACAATATACGCAGGATCCTCTGGTTCAATTCCTAGAACCAT
This sequence comes from Paenibacillus sp. plas6, assembly GCF_057221655.1. Taxonomy (NCBI): domain Bacteria; kingdom Bacillati; phylum Bacillota; class Bacilli; order Caryophanales; family Paenibacillaceae; genus Paenibacillus; species Paenibacillus sp. plas6. The sequence continues at coordinate 3,375,141 of NZ_CM170151.1, forward strand.
TAAAACTACTGCCCCAGCTAATAAGATGACTCCTAGCAATAATGCGAAAAATCCATTGATGTACCAAGCTTTTTTTGTTTCCATACCGTCCACACCCTTTATCATTTTGATTTTATTTTGATATAAATATGATATCACTTTTTGAAAAAAAAGTAAATTGTTTTTTTGCTTTTTTTGATCGTTTATAAAAACATCATAAATGTTATAAAATCGTCTGTTGTATGAATCTTATATTGAAGCTATATTGAAAAGATACAGCTGATCAGCTAGAGCGAGGTGGAGTTATGCCTAAATTTAACCTATTTAGAAAGATGCTTTTAATATTAGTTGTATTATTAATTCCTATTATCGTTCTCTACTTCTACTCCAATCAAACAGGCTCTAATGTGTTACGCGAAGAGTTAAAAAATAAAAGCCGTGATCAGCTAAGCTTTTTTCAGCAGCAGCTTGACACGACTATCCATTCCATTAGTCAATGGCCCAATTTATTAATCTATGATCCTGATATTTCTACATTAAAAGATATTCCCCGAAATAATAGTGACTATTTAGATTTAGAAACTATTGAATTGGTTAAACGGATTCAAAAAAAATTAAGCATTCAAGAGAATTCGGTGAATTGGCTTAGTCAGCTTACGATTTATTCACCATCGCTTGGGAGAGTTATTACTTCAAGTAAGGTAGAACCGTTAAATAAGGAACGTTTATCGTCAATATCGGTAGCAGGCTGGCAGATGGAGAGCTTTGATGGAAATGAGCAAAGACGAGAGCATTTGTTTTCCTTATTTACAGTGTCTCCGTTTACTAGCTCAAAATCTCCTGAGAAAGCTAATTTAATTATAGAGGTGCAGTTTAATAGCCGTAATATTGAGCAATTGCTCGATTCTTATCGCGGCAAAGGGCAAAGCAATCCCTTTTATTACGTTAATCACGGAGAGTTTATCTACAATAGCCATACAGATATTGAGCTAGTGCAGCGAATAACGGAACATTTGTCTCTCGATGCTATGAAAACGTCGCAAGCCGTAACCGTTCAATTGGAAGGAGAGTCATATCTCGTTAATATGGAGCGCTCGACAACAACAGGCTGGGTATTAATCGACTATTTGCCTATTTCTGAAATGATGTTGCCGATTACGAAAAGCAATCAATTATTTTATTGTTCGGTTGCCACCTTGCTGGTTATGGCAGTTGTTGTTGTTTATTTGCTTTATGCTCAGGTTCAAGTTCCAATCAAACAGCTAGTTACCAGCTTTCAGCGTGTGAAAAATGAGGACTATGCCGTACGTCTGAAACCGAAGGGGAACACTGAGTTTACATTTTTATTTAATCGCTTTAATTCAATGGTATCGCAAATTCAAGAGCTGTTTCAGCGATCTTATTTGGAGCAGTTGCATATTCGTGAAGCGAAGCTAAAGCAATTACAATCGCAAATTAATCCTCATTTTTTTTATAACTGTTTCTCATATATTTCCAGTATGGCAAAGCTTAAAAATTACGAAGCCGTTATCGCAATGTCGCAAAATCTATCGCATTATTATCGTTATACAACCAGACAGGAAAAAGAGCTAGTAACGCTTCAAGAAGAATTGAAATTTATTCAGCATTATTTAGATATTAGTGTAATGCGGATGAATCGGTTAACGTATGAAATTAAAATTCCAGAGGAGATGCTTACCGAAATGATTCCGCCGCTTTCCCTGCAACCACTTGTAGAAAATGCTGTACTGCATGGCATCGAACGATCGAGCAGTGCAGGCAAAATTGTGATCCATGCAGAACAAGCGGGTAACAAATATACGGTTACGGTTGAAGATGACGGATCAGGAATGAGCGAGGATGAAATTGTAAAGTTAAGCAAAAGATTAACGTTTCCTATGCAAGAGGATATGGGCTGTGGGCTTTGGAATGTGCATCAGCGGCTTACATTACGTTATGGAGAACAAGCAGGTATTATTTTGCAGCATTCGAAGCTTGGCGGCTTAAGCGTTAGCATTAGCTGGATTGCTACAAAGGATGCTGTAAACAATCATCCGCAATTACAAAGTGCAACAGTGTAGAAGTACTTTTGTTTATCGTTAAACAAAGGAGGGGCTAGTGATGGTTGATATATTACTCGTTGACGATGAGACCTATGTAACAGAGAGCTTAGCATTAACGATTCCATGGCAGAAGCTTGGCATTGATCAGGTGTATCAGGCTTCATCTGCTGCTCAAGCAATGGAAATTATGCAAGAAAAGGCTGTGCATATTTTAGTGACAGACATTAAAATGCCTGAACAAACTGGTTTGCAGTTAATTGAGCAAGCTAAGGCAAAATTTCCTAAGCTAAAAACGGTGCTTTTAACTGGCTATTCAGATTTTGAATATGCAAAGCAAGCGATAAAACTGCGCGCATCAGATTACTTATTAAAGCCTGTTGATGACGACGCATTTATCTCAACAATTTCTTCTCAAGTTAAGCAGCTGGAACAGGAGCAGCAATTTGAGCAGGAGCAACTGCAGCAAATTTACGCACGAAAAACAGATTTTCATGTGCTGCGAAAAGAGCTTATGCATCAATTGTTGCTAGGCAGACAGCGAGCGTCTGCCCATTTAGCAAAGCTATTGCAGCAATATGAAATCGGAATTGAGCTTCAACATCAGTGCATACTGCTAACGATTCAGCTTGCAGGCAGATTTATTGGGATGGATCAGAAGTCAAGTGAGTTAATTAAATATGGGATTGGGAATATTGCCGAGGAAATATTTGCAGAGCCGTATACTGTTTGGCATAGCAGCTCGCCACATGATTATGTGGCAATTTTTGTATCATTGCCAAATGACAGTGATTCCACATTATTTAACAAGACGCATATTAAAGGTTTATGCTTATTGCTGCAAAAGCAGGTGTCGAGCTTCTTAAATGGAGAGATTTCTATTGTTGCTTCTCAGTGGTTTTCATTTCCAGATAGCTGTCACAAATATTACCGTGAAGCAGTAACAACTTTATATCGTTTACAAATAAATGAAACAGTAGTGATTATGCTAGATGAGCTTGACATAAAGCCGAATGTTGACAGCTACGCTGCGTTAGAAGAGCTATATAAACCGCCATCCTTAATTAATTTGCTAGAAGCTGGACAATGGCAAATGGCTAAGGAGAAATTAGCTGCATTTTTTACAGCTAGCGAGCAGCAAAAGCTTACAAGGGAACGATTATATGAAGCGTTTATCGCAATATCCAATGCTTTAATTTATGTAGCTAATAAAATGGGAATAGACTTGTCCAGCATTGATGAGAATGGAGTTAATTTACTATTAAACCGTTCGATGCTGCTTGATGTCAAAAGTTTGCAGGACTGGTCCAATGAAATGCTAGACTTATTATCAATGCAGTACGATGAAAGTGATACGTATCATAAAAAACATATTATTAAACAAGTTCAAGAGCTTATTAATAAAGATTTAGGGATGGAAACATCGGTTAAGACGATTGCTGATAAAGTGTATTTACACCCTGTCTATCTTTCAAAACTTTATAAGCATGAGACTGGTGAAAGTTTGGGGGATTATATTATTCGCATGCGTATGGAAAAGGCAGTCTATATGCTGAAGCATACGAATAAAAAAATCTATGAAATTACAACCGAGCTTGGTTATCAAAATCCACAGTATTTTAGCAAAATTTTTCGCAAATATTATGGCTGCACGCCAAATGAATACCGCGATCAGTAATAGATTAGAAAAGGTGCAGAAATGTTTCTACAGTGTCATAGGCTGGTGGTTATCCCCATTTTATAATTTAATTGTAATTTACTAATGGCAAGGGGGAGCTAATATGAAAAAAGCAATATTGTCACTTGCTGCAATAATGTTATTTACGACATTGGCAGCATGCAGCGGCAGCAATAGTGGTAATAGCGGAACACAAGCTAGCAATACAACGCAGCCTGCGACAACAACAGATGGGAACCAATCAAGCAATGATGGTTCGTCGGAGTCTCCATACCGAGATAAATATGACCCGCCAGTTACGATTACAACAGTATGGGGGATTGACCCTGAATTAAAATTTAAAAACGGTGAAACGATTGAAAACAATGTTGCAACTAAATGGGCATTAGACACTTTTGGCATTGAAATTAAAACGTTGTGGTCAGTGACAGATTCTAACAATGCCTTTCAAACAAAAATGCGCTTGTCACTTAACTCAGGCAGTGAAATTCCTGATGTCGTAACAATCGGGGATGCTCAGCTTGCCCATGAGCTAATTGATTCGGGGCTTTTCCGTGAAGTAGGAACATTATTTGATCTATATGCCAACGAGACTTGGAAAAACGCGATGGCACTAGATGAAAATGTTTGGAATCCCTATATACGAAATGGTGAACGAATGGGAATTCCAGTCCTAGACTATGCCTATAACCATGACTATTTATTATGGATTCGTCAGGATTGGTTGGATGCGCTTGGTTTGGAAGCGCCAAAAACAATTGCTGAGCTCGAAAATGTAATGGAGCAATTCAAAAATAATAACCCTAGCGGGCTAAAACCAGAAGAGGTGACTCCTCTTACAATCGGCACTAAAACTAAATTTAGTACATGGATGGGCGATCCTTCTTGGATATTCGGGGCATTTGGTACATTGCCTGAGCAATGGAATATTGCTGAGGATGGCAGTTTACAATACGGCTCAATTCATCCAGGCATGAAGCAAGGACTTGAGCTTCTGCATGAGTGGCACAGCAAAGGTTATATTCCGAAAGAGGTTGCTCTTTGGGATGAAAACCAAACAGCGGCACCTGCAGTTGCAGGTACAGCAGGGATTATTCCTGGTCCTTATTGGATGAGCGGCTGGCCATTGTCTGATACAGTTAAAAATGATCCAAATGCAGTTTGGAAACCGTATCCAATTCCTACTGGAGAAGATGGCACAGCCATGCGTCATGGCACCCATTATACTAATGGCGTAACATTGATTAGCACGAAGATGGAGCATCCAGAAGCATTTTTCACTTATCAAAACTATTTATTTGAAAATTATGCAGATCCCAAACCAGGCAGCGTATTTGAAAACGGATTGTTTAAAAACTACGATTACGATATTGCAGCGGATGGCACATTGCTGCGTTGGGATGAAATTCCAGGCGGCTATGTAAACTCAGTACGTTATTTGCTTGTCCGCGACGGTGCTCGTATTCCTGATGCGCAGATGAAAGCATTAATGAATCTTGCAGATGGAAAAGAGCCTGAAACACGACTAGAAAAAGAAGTGAAGTCTTCATACGGTGTTGAAACTCCTGCAGCAGCAGTTATTTTGCTACAGCAAGAGGATATTTCCTATAAAAACATGTTTACTGGACCGCCAACTGAAACGATGAACAGCAAAAATGATTATTTGAAAAAAATCGAGCTAACTACATTTAATGAAATTATTTATGGCAACAAAGATTCTAGCGCATTCGATAATTTTGTTGCTGAGTGGAAGGCTGGAGGCGGCGATCAAATGACTGCCGAAGTAAACGAATGGTATAACAATGTTAAAAAATGATGGCATTCATTAAGTGTGCATTGCGCTCATCATATCATTTGTAATCTTATATGTGAATAGGCTCGTTCAATGCTGTCAATTAGCAATGAGCGAGCTTTTTTAATCCTTAAAAGATGTTGCAATCGTGCCATGAATGTTGCTTTACTTGGCTGTTAGCAGAGCAACCGTGCTAATTATAATTGAGGTACAAACAGGTTTTAGGAGGGAATTGTATGAAGCGGATAAAGAATTGGCCCTTTCATGTCATGATCTTACCATCATTACTTTTTCTAATTGTGTTTAACTATGTACCGATGTTTGGAGTCATTATTTCCTTTCAAGATTTTAAGCCGTGGCTAGGTATTTCTGGTTCACAATGGATTGGCTGGGATAACTTCAAAACGTTGTTTGCCCGTGAGGACAGTGTCCAAGTGATTTGGAACACCTTTATTATTGCTGGATTAAAAATAGTATTTAACTTAATCGTTCCTTTTGTTTTTGCTCTATTGCTTAATGAAATACGCAAAGCTTATGTTAGCCGCACAGTTCAAACACTCGTCTATTTACCGCATTTTTTATCTTGGGTTATTCTTGGCGGGATTTTAGTAGACATCCTATCAACAGATGGTGGACTTGTAAACCGCTTTTTAACCAATGTTTTTCATATTGATCCTATCCCTTTCTTATCTCAAGGCGGATGGTTTCGCTTCACGGTTGTTGTAACTGAAGTGTGGAAGGAATTTGGCTATGGCACAATTGTATTTATTGCCGCGCTAGCCAATATTAATCCAGCACTATATGAAGCCGCTGAGGTTGACGGTGCTTCTCGCTGGAAGCAGACGCTATATATTACAATTCCTTCGCTTCTTCCAATGGCAGTAGTAGTTGGCACACTCTCATTAGGAAATATATTAAATGCCGGCTTTGACCAAATCTTTAATCTATACAATCCGCTTGTTTATGAAAAAGGCGACATCATTGATACGTTCGTTTATCGCACAGCAATTTTAGAAGGTAAATTTGGTCTAGCAACAGCAGTCGGATTATTCAAATCGGCAGTTTCAATGGTGTTAATTGTAATTTCCTATCGTCTAGCTTATAAGCTGGCTAACTATCGTATTTTTTAGCTAAAGGAAGGTGAAAGAGATGTACCGGAAAACATTACCGTATCGCATTTTTAATGTATTCAATACAATTCTGCTTTTACTTATCGCAGTTTGCTGTGTATTGCCGGTGTGGCACATATTGGTCGTTTCTTTTAGCGCCAAGTATGCGGCAGATGGTAATCTTGTAAACTTGTGGCCCGTTAGTTTTACGACGATTGCCTATGAAAAAACATTAAATAACCCTATTTTTTTAGGATCGATCTGGGTCTCAATTAAGCGAACTGTAATCGGAACTATCTTAACAATTGCGCTTGCCTGCTTAGCGGCCTATCCACTATCTAAGGAGAACCATACATTTAAGGCTAGAGATATTTATGCATGGATATTTGTGTTTACGATGATTTTCAACGGTGGACTTGTTCCATTTTATGTTGTCATCCAAAAGCTTAAGCTGGTTGATACGTTTTGGGTGCTAGTAATTCCAGGGGCAGTGAATGTCTGGCTAACTATTCTGCTATTGAACTTTTTTAGAGGTGTACCTAAAGATTTAGAAGAAGCGGCACTTATTGATGGCGCGGGACATTTTAGAACATTATTTAGCATCTATTTACCTGTGTCTCTTCCAGCACTGGCGACTCTTGGTTTGTTTAGTATTGTAACTCATTGGAACTCTTGGTTTGATGGTTTGCTTTATTTAAACAATAAGAGCGATTATCCGTTAGCTACCTTTTTGCAAACGGTTATTGTGCAGCGTGATATGAGCTCAATGAGCTTCAATCCAATTGAGATGGATTTACTGTCACAAAAAACAGTACGTGCTTCACAAATCTTTTTAGGGGCGTTGCCTGTCATTATTATTTATCCATTCCTGCAAAAGTACTTTGTGAAGGGGCTGGTACTTGGATCAGTTAAAGAATAATGCAGAGGTAGTTTAAAAAGCTTGATTTTCATAATCAGGAGGATGTGTTGAAGCTAAATGGACATGAAATATGGACTTAGTGACATTAAAGGAGGTTATAACAATGAGCAAACGTAAATGGATAAGCTTGCTGCTTTCATTCACCTTAGTTTTTTCTTTTGTGCAGTCCGTTCGACCAGAAGTAAAAGCGGAAGAGGCAGATACATTCACATCTCAGGCGTTGACGCTCAATGGAGAAGCTGCAACTTGGACGGTGCTAGGTGAGAAACCTGAAACTTTTGGTGATCAATCAAACCCTGCTCGCTTTGAGTATTGGAGTGCAGATGAGATGAATTTCGAATTGCAGCATGAAATGAATGGATTAACAGAGGGCAGTTATAAGCTATCGCTTGAGCTATTTAGCAATGATAGTACCACTGGAGGAAACGCCTATGCTTATGCGACGACAAGCAAGGGGACTTATTATCTTCCGCTTGATTACACAGGAAGTCAGTGGGAGATGCCAGCTATTATATCATTAGCGGGTATTGAGGTAGGTAGTGATGGAACAGTGTTGCTAGGTATAAAAATAGAAAGCAGCTCTGACCATTATGGCTATATTCGTAATTTACAGTTTATTGAAGGGAGCTCATTAACAACGGGAATGGTTAAACCTAATTCTGCTATATTGCGACCTGGACGCACAGTTCAGCTACATGTTCCTTTGCAGCCGGAGCAAGAAGTTAACTTTTCTTCAAATAATACAGAGGTTGCCGTAGTCAATGAAACTGGATTAATTGAAGCGATTAGTGATGGTGAGGCAACCATTACGGCTTCGATTAGAGAGCACGGAGAGGTTATCGCTTACTCAAATACTGCAATTTTTGTCTCCACATCTTTGCAAAGCAATTATGGAGAAATACAAGTTAAACCGATCGACGAGCTAGAAGGTAATCAACGCGCAGAGTTTATGATGGGCGCCGATATTTCTATGCTTGATGCATTATCGGCAATTGATCGCAAATTTTATAATCATTTAGGCGAAGAAAAGCCTTTATTAGAGCTGCTTAAAGAAAATGGCGTTAATTGGATTCGTTTACGTGCATGGGTTAATCCAGCCGATGAGCAAGGCAATCCATACGGTGGCGGGAATGTTGATACCGCTGCCCTCATTCGCATGGCATCACAAGTAAAGGAGGCCGATTTGAAACTGCTGGTCGATTTGCACTACAGTGATTTTTGGACAGACCCTGGCAGACAATCTTTGCCAAAATCATGGGTTAAAGACACAGAGCAGCAGACTGCGGATGAGCTTGAACAAGAGGTGTATCAATACACCTATAACACATTACAAGCACTTTATGATGAAAGCGTTTATCCCGATATGATTCAAATCGGCAATGAAATAAATGGCGGAATGCTTTGGCCGTATGGTAATTCTCCAGAAAAAGCAAAGCCATACCTTGAGCAAGGAATCAAGGCAGTACGTGATTTTGAAGAGGCAGTAGGAGGAGAGCATATTGATATAGTTCTTCATCGAGCGAATCCAGGAGATGGACTTTCACGAGTAAGAAGCTTCTACAGTACGTTTACCGATCTTGATTACGACGTTATCGGTTTATCGTACTATCCATTTTGGCACGGAACAATAAATAATTTGCAAGAGGTAATGGATAGCTTGGCTGAGGAGTTTAATAAAGAGATTGCTATTGTAGAAACTTCCTATGCCTATACATTAGAGTCACCAATCTACAATGGACCAACAGCTCATATATTCGGTCAAGCACAGCAAGAGGCATCCAATTATTTAGCGTCTCCACAAGGGCAAGCAAATGCAATTCGTGATGTAATCGCCGCAGTAGCTGCTGTTCCAAACAATAAAGGGATCGGAATCTTTTATTGGGAGCCTGCTTGGTTAATGGGAACAGATACAGGTTGGGGAACTACCTATGCTTCCGCTTATCAAAAAGAGGAGATTTCTGCTGATGGAGGAAGTGGATGGGCAAATCAAGCTTTGTTCAACTATTTCGGTGAAGCATTGCCGTCATTATCTGTATTTAAAGCAGTTAGAGCAGCAAGTGACGAATACGTTCCGCCAATGATTACAGAGGTGAATGATATTGAGCTAACGACTAGCCAAGGGATATATGTTGAGCTGCCATTGCAGGTTCGCGCATTGTTTAGTGATGACACCTATCGCGATGTAAATGTGCTAAGCTGGTCGCCACAAAATTATGATCATAATACGCCAGGTCAATATGTTTTAACAGGTACGTTGGCAAATGATGAAATGATTAAAGCAACGGTAACCGTACGTCCTAAAAATTATGTGGTTAACCCAAGCATTGAAGATTCGAATATGAGCGCATGGCAATTGGTAAATGCTGCAAGAAGCTCTGAGGCTGCTTATGCGGGGCAGTATGCGATTCATTTTTGGAATCAAGCTACAGTTACGGCTAAGCAAGTAATTACAGATTTGCCAGACGGAATTTATGAGTTATCTGTGCAAACACGAATTGGCATAGATGAGGAAACGATCGCCGATACGAGTGTGCTTTATGCTGCTGCAGACGAAAAGACTTATTCTGCACCTTTAGAGATCACTGGCTGGGATAAATGGAAGCAAATCGTCGTTAGCGATATTGTCGTGACAGGTGGTCAGTTAGAAATAGGAGTTATCGTCAATAATGCGTTAAATGATTATGGCGATTTTGATGATTGGGAGCTTATTCGTATCGGCGACTTAGTTGAGCCGATGCCAAGTCCAACAGCGGATCCAGAGCCGACGTCAAGTCCAACGGCTGACCCAGAGCCGACGCCAAATCCAACAGCGGATCCAGAGCCGACGCCAAATCCAACAGCGGATCCAGTGCCGACGCCAAATCCAACGGCTGACCCAGAGCCGACGCCAAGTCCAACAGCGGATCCAGTGCCAACTTCTAGTCCGTTGCCAAGTTCATCACCAAAACCGTCTTCTAAACCATCAACACCGAGTCCATCTGCTGAGCCGACACCTAGTGCGACACCTACAATAACAAAAACGGAAGAAGATGGCAAAACGGTATTTACAGTAACTGTTTCTGAGCAAATGAAGGAGCTAAGCATTCCGCTTGCTGATTTAAGCGGACATCAGAATGCAGAGCTGGTTATTAATTGGGGAGGATTGACCTTTAACATTAATGTAGCTGAGCTTATCCAGCAAGAAACGATCACTAACGGCAATTTGATGATTACCAGACCTGAGCAAAAGGAAAAGCAATTTAAATTTAAAGGAAGCGCCGTAACAAGTCTAGATAGACCGTTACAATGGCAACTTACATTCCCGGCAAATGAAGCTAGAAGACTAGTAATGCTGCCAATTGGAATTTCTTCAGAATCGATTAGCAAGCTGACATCAAACGCTAGTGTTCCAGCTTCAAGTGTTGCTGTTTATAAAGTAGAAGAGGACGGTAGCCTAACGTATGTAAAAGCTGTTCGTACAAACCAAAATGAAAATGGAATAGTTGAACTTGAGACAGGAGGACAATACGTTATTGCAGCAGTTACTCGCTCATTTACAGACGAAAGTGAGCAAAGTGATGCATTGCGCAGATTAGTAGCGGCTGGTCTGATCGAAGGAGATCAAAATGGTGCGGTCAAATTGCAGAAGTATGCAACACGAGCTGAGGTTAGTAAGCTAACAGCCATGCTGCTTGATTTAATGACCGGCTCTAACTGGCAGCAACATATTGAAGCTGCAAAAAGCTTTAACGATTTGCCAAACAATCATTGGGCTAAGCCATATATTGATCGTTTAACCTCAAGCGGAATTTTATTAGGTTTTACTGAGCAATCCTTTGCTCCTAATGAGCGAATGAGCTATGAAGCGCTATGCTTAATGGTTGCCCGTATATTACAGTTACCGCTAGATGACAATGATTTGGCTGCTTCACTTCAAGCTAATCAATGGGCAAAACCTGCGATTGCCGCAGTCATAAAAGCAGGCTTACTGCCAGAGGCAGAGGATGAAGTGATAGATTATACACAGCCTGTCACTAGAGCAAAGCTGTTCGAAGTGATTGATATGCTTCTAAACAAATTGTATTAATCAAGTATGAGTTTTAAAAACGGAACAGAATCTTTTAACCCCGATGCTAATGATATTAGATTCAGCAGCTTCGGGGTTTATTTTGGGTTTAAAAGACGATACAATTTACCCTCTTAACTGATTCCGATACGCTTTAGGCGACATGCCAATAATTTTTTTGAACAAGCGTGAGAAGTAAAACGGGTCATCAATTCCAAGTGAATTGCTTACTTCTTTGACTGAGAAGTTTGTTGCATCTAGCATTTGACAGGCACGTTGCATTTTTAAGCTAAGAAAGAAATAAATTGGAGTTGTACCAGAGGATTTGCGAAAAATATAGTTTAGATGCTGCCGAGAAACACCAATATGGTTAGCCAGCTCACTTAAGCTTAGCTGCTCCTCAATTCGTTGCTGCATAAAAAGAATCGCTTTATCTAAATAGGCTTCGCTTTTTTCATCCTTTATCTTTTTTTGCGATAAGCCAATTTGACTAATTAAAAAGCGGAGCGTATGAGCAGCATGGATTAATCCTTGCACATTTATCCGACTAGATAGAAGATCATAGCAGGTATGAAATAAGCGAATGAATGTTTCTGCATCACTAGCCTGAATCGGCTGCACGTACTGAATAAGTTCGCTTGTTTGAAATAATTCAGCAACTCTGCTCCCCGCTATATGAAACCAGTAAATGCTCCATGGGTGTATCTCATTCGCCTCATATTGGTGCGCCGTTCCTGAAGGGATGATTATTAAATCATTGCTTTTAATATTGTATTTTTCCTGCTTATTTATCGTTAACTTACCTTTTCCATCCGCACAATAAATGATAATATAGCCATCCGTACCTTGTGGTCGTTCACGATAATGGTAGCGGGCTTTCGGGAAATAACCTAGATCAGTTACATACAGATCTTTTAGCAAGTTGTGCTGGTTCATAAATTTAATATGGTCTTGTGTTAGAACAATCATCTTTTGCTGTTCAAACCCTTCTGCTTTACGTTTCGTACTCATCGCTATTCCCTCCTAACTGTGCAATAGTTTGGATAACTCAAATACATTTCTAATAGAGTTAACTAGCTGACTGGTAGCTTTACTATACCAAATGAGGCAGAAAGGAGACAATAAAAACAATACGAATATAGTCCATGTTTTTCAGAACATTAGCAATGGTTGCAATCGCCTTCATCAAGTAACATTGGTGTAAAATGAAATGTTTGAATAGGAGCGAGTATGATGAAGGCGAAAATATGGGAGCAAGAAGTGAAAATTCCGACCTATGGTGTTGGTGAGCCCGATAAAAATCCAATGTTTCTTGAAAAACGCGTCTATCAAGGCAGCTCTGGCAAAGTGTATCCTTATCCAGTCATTGATAAAATTGAGGATGAGAAAAAGTTAAAAAGCTATAACATCATTATTTTAGAAAACCAATATTTGCATATTGAAATTATGCCAGAGCTAGGCGGTCGCATTTATCGCGCCCTTGATAAAACTAATAACTATGACTTTGTTTACTATAATCGAGTCATTAAACCAGCCCTTGTCGGACTTGCTGGACCATGGATTTCTGGAGGAATCGAGTTTAACTGGCCGCAGCATCATCGTCCCAATACATTTGGTCCTGTGGAATATCGGCTTGAAGAACACGAGGACGGATCAGTTACAGCTTGGGTTGGGGAAGTGGATCGCTTGTATGGCACGAAAGTAACTTGCGGCTTTACTCTTTATCCAGACAAAGCATATCTCGAAATTCATGCCCAGCTATATAACCGTACCGATCAGCCGCAAACGTTTCTTTGGTGGGCTAACCCTGCTGTTTCAGTCAATGACCATACTCAATCGATCTTTCCGCCAGATGTCTACGCTGTATTTGACCATGGTAAGCGTGATGTATCGAGTTTTCCAATTGCAACAGGAACTTATTATAAAATGGACTATTCAGCAGGTGTAGATATTTCACGCTATAAAAACATCCCTGTGCCAACATCCTACATGGCGTATAAGTCTGACTTTAATTTTGTAGGCGGCTATGATCACCAAAAGCAGGCAGGGCTGCTTCATGTGGCAAACCATCATATTTCACCTGGGAAAAAGCAATGGACTTGGGGAAATGGGGAGTTTGGTCAAGCATGGGATCGCAATTTAACTGATGAGGATGGGCCATATATTGAGCTGATGACAGGCGTGTATACAGATAATCAGCCTGACTTTACTTGGCTTCAGCCATATGAAGAGAAGAGTTTTAAACAATATTTTATGCCTTATAAAAAGGTAAGTATAGTTAAAAATGCAAGTGCTGATGCAGCGGTAAATTTGCAACTTGAAAAAGGTAAAGCGCTTGTTGAAGTGTATGCAACCTCTATTTTTGAACATGCAGTGATTGAGCTATATGGACTAGAGCATGTTTATTTTAGCGAAACGGTAAACCTATCTCCTATATCTACTTTTGCGAAAGAAATAGAGATTACGGGCGGGGAGCAGGAGCATGAGTTATATGTACGTGTAGCTGATGCCAATGGCAAATTATTGATTGACTATAAACCGTTAAAGCGAGAAATTGAACATATTCCTGATCCTGCAGAGGCGTTGCCAGAGCCTGAAAAACTGCAAACAAATGAGCAATTGTATTTAGCGGGGTTGCATCTTGAGCAATATCGCCATGCAACGTTTGAGCCGGAAGCATATTATTTTGAAGGCCTGAAGCGTGATCCATCTGATATTCGCATCAATGTTGCTTACGGCAAGCTGCTGATGCGACGAGGATTATTTTCAAAGGCAGAGGAGCATTTCCACACTGCTGTAAAATCGTTAACTTGGAAAAATCCAAATCCATATGATAGCGAGGCTTATTATCAATTAGGTTTAGCGTTAAAATATCAAGGACGTTTAGAGCAAGCTTTTGCCGCATTTTATAAATCTGTTTGGTCGGCAGCTTGGCAAGATAGCGGCTATTTCAGCTTAGCGCAAATCGCTGCTGAACAAGGTAATCTCGAAGAAGCGCTAGAGCTAGTAGAGCGCAGTTTAACTCGCAATACTCGCAACTATAAAGCCCGTGCGCTATTAACTGCGATCTATCGGAGACAAGAAAAGTTTAATAAGGCAAGGACTGAGATTGAGTCGACAATTAAGCTGGATAAACTGGATTTTGCGGCACATTTTGAAGCATATTTAGTGCAGCTAGAGCAAGGAAATGTTAAAGCTGCAGATCAAGCGCTGCAGATATTGTTCACGCTAATGCGCCGTGATCCTCACAATTACATGCTATTAGCAGCAGATTATGCTGCAAGCGGCTTATATAAGGAAGCGGTTATTTTGCTAGAGGCATATCGTAAGGAGCTGCAAGACAAGGGCATTTATCCAATGGTCTATTATAGCTTAGCTTACTTATATGGAAAATTAGGTGAGAAGGATAAGGTAGATGGATTTATTGGGCTTGGGGAAGACGCTAGTTCAAACTATTGCTTCCCTAATAGCAGCTTTGAATTGCTTGTATTGGAAGATGTGCTACAGCATTCAGCAAAAGCCGCAAAAGCAGCTTACTATCTTGGTAACTGGTATTATGATAAGAAGCGCCATACTGATGCGATTGCGGTCTGGGAGAGAAGTGCTCAGCTGGACGACAACTTCCCTACCGTTTATCGTAACCTTGCCTTAGCTTATTACAATAAGCTAGGGCAGCCAGATAAGGCTAAAGCGGCATTGGAAAAGGCATTTGCAAATAATAAAGCCGATGCACGAGTGTTGTATGAGCTAGACCAGCTATATAAAAAGCTGCAAGTTCCGCCTGAAACAAGACTGGCATTTCTAAATGGATCTAGACCGCTCATCGAGCAACGGGATGATCTGTACATTGAATATGTCACGCTGCATAATCTGTTGAAGCGTCATGCGGAGGCGTTAGCTTTATTGCAAGCGAGAAAGTTTCATCCATGGGAAGGCGGCGAAGGTAAAACACTCGCACAATATATTACTGCCTTAGTTGAGCTTGGACGTGAGCGGCTTGCTGCTGGACAATATGCTGATGCAGAGCAAGACTTTAGAACAGCACTATTAAATCCTGAAAATTTAAGCGAAGCTAAACTTGCCGGGGCACAGGAAAATAATATTTACTACTATCTCGGTTTATCGTTAGAGCAGCAGGGAAAAACCGAGGAGGCAATTCAAGCCTTTAGAAAAGCGTCAATTGGCTTAGAAGAACCAGCAAGTGCAATGTTCTATAACGACCAACCGCCGGAGATGATTTACTATCAAGGACTTGCATGGCTGAAGCTTGGAAATGAGCATGAAGCGAAACGTCGCTTTAATAAGCTAATCTCCTATGGTGAAAAGCATTTATTTGACAATGTGAAAATTGATTACTTTGCAGTTTCATTGCCAGACTTTCTTGTTTTTGATGATGACTTAAATAAGCGAAATGTTATCCATTGCAAATTTATGAGAGGGCTAGGTTTATTAGGATTAGGGAAAGTAGAAGAAGGAAAAGCACAGCTTGCTGAGGTACTTGCGCTAGACTGCAATCATTTGGGAGCAATGCTGCATCTATAAAAAGCAACAACAGTTATTAGGGCGGACTTTGGATCCGCCCTTATTTATTGTAAATCGCTTCTGTCACGACGCTTTCAGCAGCAGTTATTAATCGTTCATCTCTGCTAAAAAATCAGCGACAACGCTTTGCTGTTGCTCAAGCGCTTGCTCCATTTTAATCGCTAAATAAGTATCAAATAATGCGTCCTCTAAAGAATAGAACGTTTTCTTTTCCTCAACAAATGTACGCATATTGATTAATGTTTGAGCAATTGCAATTTCCTCCTCGGATAAGGAAGCAGGGAAAAATGGATTTCGATATATCCAATCTCCTTGAAATTGAACCCCTTCAAGTGAAAGCGGATGTAACTCACCACGCAGCCCAGAAATTTTCGGAGTTAACTCACAGCTCGCATATTGATTTGGCGTTGCAGTCCAGTTCACTCGTTCTGCGACGATTTCCCCTTTTGTTCCGCGAATTAGCACTCGAGGAGAGCGAATTGGTGAAAAATACTGCTCTCTGCAAAAATCAAACAGTGCTGTTTTTCCACTAGCAAACTGAAAGATCGCAAGCGTCTGCTCGGGATAAATTAGGCGATGCTCTGTAGGCTGAGTATATCTTGTCGGACCTTCAACGACTGGATCACTTGTTTTAATTGCAGTGATCGTGCATTTTTCTTGTCGAACACCAAGCCATGAGCGAATAAGGCTAATTCCATGATAGCCATGAGCTACTGAAACCTGTGCGTGATTTACGTCTCCAATTCGGCCATTTTGAATAAGCTGTAAACGCGCAGCGTGAAGTGGCTGGTAAGTATACTGCTCAGCAATTGCAATATGATTCATTTGCTGACGATTACGGTAGAGCGTCTTTACCTCATCAAGCGTAACTGCTGGCGGTGTTTCGGCTAATAGGGGAATATTACTTTTGCTTAACTTTAATAGCTCAGCAGCGGCATTACTTTTAGAAATTGACATTACAATAAATTGCAGCTGCTTGTTTGCAATTACCTCATCTAAGGAACTAGTCACAGGCACATTCCATTTTTCTTGAAAAGCTTTCGCCTTTTCTGGATTTCGAATATACACTGTGACGATGTTAAATAGATGCGGCAGCTGTTTAGCAATTTTAAGATAATATTCGCTGCGCCAGCCGCCGCCGATTATGGCAAAATGAATTTTGTTCATAGGTAGTCTCCAATCAATGCTGCACAATAGAGGGACTTTACAAGCATCTTCTATTCCGCAGTATGTAAATAGTATTGTCTATCAGTTATATTATACCAATATTGCACAGTTGAGCGAAATTAGCTCCTTTGAAACAATGCTTGCAATTCGTTTTTATGAAACATATAGTAAAATATGAAAATATTAGTTTTTTTTGCTTTGATTTAATAGATGAAGAAAAGGTTGATATACATTTGAGCTTAATGAGAAATGAGGTTATTGAATGCGCTTTCATAATTCTGTCAAAAATCGGTTAACGATAGGATATGTGTTAGTGATGATTCCTGTTATTGTTTATATGCTTATTAATAACAGTCTTTCCCGTGAATTAGTTAGAATGAAAGTATCGGAAACTTACAGTAATACGCTTAATATTTTTGCTGGTCAAATCGATCATTATTTGATGCAAATTGACAATTATCTCTATAAGATGGCAGTGTTAGATTCCGATATTGGCTTACTTAGTTCGTATCCAATCGGAAGCAATGAGTATACATTAACGAAGGTAAGAATCGATGCTAAGTTAAATCGTGATGTTGGTGTTTACAATTTGCTTCATTCTGTTTTTTTATATCAGCCGGCGGATACTATTTTCGGTACAGAAAGCATATACAGTGAAACAATTAAGCTCATTTCTGAGCATATGGCAGAGCAAAAATCAATGCAGCAAGGCATGTTCCAGTTTGGCAAAACGAATTGGTACATCGGAGAGAGTGAACGGATAGAAGGTAAATATTTTTTAATTAATTATATAAAAGTTAGCGAAAACATGTTTTTTGGAGCAATTGTTTCGCTTGCCGATATTCAGGAGCTGCTGTTAATTCAATGGAGTGATGGAGAAATTGGCTTTAGTAATATTTATCAGACAACAGACGGGGAAATTGATACGTTATTAACAGATTCTCCTAATACGAGCGACAATGATAAAGGTTATGTGATTATGGATCAATTTAGCAATGTAGCTGATATTGCTTATCGTTTAGCGATTCCAGAAAAAACCTTTGTTCGGGAGCTGTTATTTTTTCGCAATGCTACGCTAGTAGCGCCAATTTTCTTTCTTGTTGTGCTTGGCTTGTATGTGCTGTTTATGCAACGAATGCTGTTTAAGCCATTGCATGAGCTTATGCTGGGAATGAAAAAAATATCGCTCGGTAACTTAGAAGTTCGACTAAAAGGCAATCGAACGATAGAATTCGACTTTTTAGCCAATACGTTTAATGATATGGCAGAACAAGTGAAAAATTTGAAAATTGATGTTTACGAGGAGCAATTGCGAGTCAAGCAGGGTCAGCTAAAGCAATTGCAGTCACAAATCAATCCGCACTTTTATATGAACTCATTGAATATCATTTATAACTTTGCAGTGCTAGAGGATATGGAATCGGTAAAAAAGATGTCGCTTCATCTTGCTGATTACTTTCGCTTTATTATGACAGCTAACCAAGAAATGATTACATTGCGCGAAGAGTTAAAACATATTGAAAATTACATCATTATTCAGCAGCTTAGGTTTCCCAATCGACTTGAGATGAGCATTCAAGATGTAGAGCCGTTTCTCAATTATCCAATTGCAGCTTTAACAATCCAGCCCTTTATCGAGAATGCAATTATTCACGGATTTAAAAATCGCAAACAGCTATTTCGAATTGAAATTGCCGCAAAAAGAGAATCGGATTCTAGCTTTACAATTTGTATTTCAGATAATGGAGCAGGATTTTCACAAGAGGTGCTGGAAAAGCTGCAACGTCGTGAAGCGATTGTTGATGAACAGCGGCGCAGTTTAGGCATTAGTAATGTGATTGAACGACTAGAATTGCTGTATGGAGATAAAGCAAAAATTAATTTTTACAATAAAGCAGAAGATAGCGGAGCTGTAGTTGAAATTACATTTCCAATAGTCGAGGAGTGAAGCCAATGAGCTATAATTTATTAATTGTTGATGACGAGGAAATTGCAATTCGCGGCATAATTAAAGGAATTAAATGGGATGAACTGCAATATGGGGAAGTTTATACCGCTTTAGATGCAGAAGAAGCACGCGATATTATGACTAATAAACAGGTACATGTTGTGCTTTCTGATATTGATATGCCTAATGAAAATGGTCTTGAACTGCTGGAATGGATAAACGATAATGTGCCCAATTGCGTTACGATTTTTTTGACAGGGCATGCTGATTTTAAATATGCTCAGCAGGCTGTGCAACTAGCGAGCTTTAATTATTTGCTTAAGCCAATCGATCATAATTTGCTGCAGCAGGCATTACATGACGCCTATTTAAAAGCAGATGAACTGGCTTCACTAGATTCAATAAAAGCAACCTATGATCAGTTTTACGAGCAATGGCAACTGCAGCGACCGCTACTTATTGAACGTTTTTGGCAGGATGTTATTCACTATCGTCAGCTGCTAGATTCGATCTATGTTGAATCGGCGATGCGTAATTACGGCATTCCGCTTGAAGCCGATAGTTATATTTTGCTTATGCAAATCAGCATTGAACGTTGGCGTGAGGAATGGTCGGCTCGTGACGAGGAGATTATGACTTATGCGATTAAAAATGTAGCAGAGGAATATTTTCTTAGCGATCATACAGAGGGGCATTGCATTCAGGATGGGCAGGGCCTTTTATATTTAATTATTTATCATCCGCAGGAGGGGCAGCAGGAGAAGTTACAGCAGCTAGCTCACGGCTTTATCAAGCATTGTCTCCAGTATTTGCATGGATATATTTCCTGTTATATCGGAAAGATCGTTCCGCTTAAGAACATTCGCGAAAGCGTTAGGGCACTTTTGCAGCTAGAAAAGCAAAATGTAACGGAATCATGCACAGTAAGGTTAGAGCAGGAGGGGACTAGTCGCGGAGAAGCTTCAGTTGCTGCTGCTGTTCATTTTCCAGATTGGATTGTGCTGCTGGAAACAGGGAAGTTAACTCAGCTAAACTATCAAATCAATCTTTGTTTTGATAAAATGCAGCAGGCAAAAGTAGGCTACCATGAGCTAATGGCATTTTATTTTGGCTTTATGAACAGCATACTTCAATGGCTGCAAGCGAAAGGGATTAATAGCACGGATATTATGGAGGAGCAGGCATGGGAGATTAACGAAGGAACCGTAAAATCGCTAGCTCGCCTGCGGCAATGGACGCTTTCTGTTTGCAGTCAAATTATCCAGTATATCAGTGTTGAAGGCAAGCAAGTATCGACAGTGGTAGAAAAAGTAAGACAATATATGCTGGCTAATTTGGATCAAGAGTTTAGTAGAGAAAAACTAGCAGAGCAGGTTTATTTGAATCCCGCATATTTATCTCGATTGTTTCGCCGTGAGACAGGAATGAGCTTAACTGATTATATGGTTAAGTTGCGCATGAATAAAGCGAAGGAAAGGCTGGAATATAGCAATGATAAGGTAAGCGATATTGCCTATGAGGTTGGCTATGTCAATATTTCGCATTTTTCCAAGCTTTTTAAGAAGACAACGGGTCTTACCCCGCAGGAATATCGTAAAGCCTATAGCAAAGTATAAAATAGTATAACCGAGAGGATTAAAGTCACGATAGCGTTAATTAGGTCACGACACCGACAATGTTCGGTGTCTTTTTTTTATACAATTTGATTACAGTAACAAGCTCGAAGATGACAGAAAGGGTGGAGCGTATGCAGATTGATTTGGCTTCGAAAAGTTTAAAGCAGACGAAGAGGAAGCGAGCGTCATTTCGGTTAATGTTTAGGAGATATTGGATGTTTTACATTATGATGCTGCCAGCATTAGTTATCCTAATCATTAATAACTACATTCCCATGTTCGGAATTATCATCGCCTTTAAGAAAATTAACTATACCGATGGTATTCTTGGCAGTCCGTGGAGCGGGTTTGAAAACTTCAAATATTTATTTTTGACATCGGATTCATGGATTATTATTCGCAACACATTGCTTTATAACAGCGCATTTATCATCCTCAACTTAATTTTCCCTTTAACCTTTGCAATTTTACTCAATGAAATTAAAAATCGTTTCTTAGCAAAACTGCATCAAACGATAATGTTTTTACCTTATTTTCTTTCAATGATAGTCATTAGTTATTTGGTTTTCGGATTCCTAAGTGATGCAAATGGGTACTTTAACAAATCTTTATTGCCGGCGCTTGGGCTTGAACCGTTAAATTGGTATTTCACGAAGGAAGTTTGGCCGTATATTTTATCTACAGTAAACACATGGAAAAATATGGGTTATTACACGGTTATTTATATGGCAGCCATTATTGGAATAGACGATGAATATTACGAAGCAGCAACGATTGATGGTGCAAGCAAATTTAAACAGATTTTCACAATTACGATTCCTTTGCTTGCGCCCATTATTACGATAATGACCTTACTGCAAATCGGTCGAATTTTTAATGCTGACTTTGGTTTGTTCTTCCAAGTACCACGTGAGTCTGGCGTATTGTTCCCAGTAACGAACGTCATTGATACTTACGTCTATCGTACCTTTATCACGGTTGGAGATATCGGCTTATCATCGGCTGCAGGTTTAATTCAATCCGTAGTTGGCTTTGTTCTAGTCTTCCTGTCCAACTGGGTTGTTCGAAGAATTAATAGCGATAACGCCCTGTTCTAACTACATTATTTACTCGTTTAGGAGGTGACGTTATGAGCGCTAAAACAGAAAAGGCAGTGCATATTGCTAATCCGAAAAATCGGCTGCCTATACTGGCAACGTTCGGTGTTCATACGATGTTTATCATTTACTCGTTACTTTGTGTTATTCCAATTATTTTGGTCATTATGGTCTCATTTACAAGTGAAAGTGCGATTATTCGCGAGGGCTATCGTTTTTGGCCAAGCGAGTTTAGCTTGGATGCCTATGAGTTTCTGTTTAAAGATGCTACAGCGATTTTTAGAGCCTATGGAGTTTCCATTGCTGTTACGGTTATTGGAACAATTACAAGTATGATTATTATCGCGCTTTATGCCTACCCAATATCCCGAAAAGACTTTCCGCACGCTAAGTTTTTTACCTTTTTCGTATTTTTTACGATGTTGTTCAATGGCGGATTAGTACCTTGGTATCTCGTTTATGTGCAGCTATTAGAATTGAAGGACACAATGCTGGCATTGATTTTACCGCTTTTAGTTGCTGCATTTTTCGTGCTAATTACGCGAACCTTCTTTCAAACGACGATTCCACAAGCAATTTTAGAATCTGCCAATATTGATGGCGCGGGCGAGATGCGAATTTTCTTTCAAATCGTCTTGCCGCTGTCACTTCCAGTAATGGCGACAGTGGCTTTATTCCAAACTTTAACATATTGGAATGACTGGTTCCTTAGTCTTGTGTTTATTACAAAAGAGCAAAATATTTCACTTCAATATTTGATGTACAAAACGATGATGAACATTCAGTATTTGGCTAACAATAGCACGGCTGCTGCAGCAATCCGTGCTGCGGGCGGGGAATTCAAGTTCCCAAGTGAAAGCGTGCGCATGGCAATGGTTATTGTCGGAATTGGTCCAATTGTGTTTGCTTATCCATTTTTCCAAAAGTACTTTGTCAAAGGCTTAACTGTTGGTGCAGTAAAGGGTTAAGGCTTGCTTATTACAGGTTGATCATCAGAGGTAAAGAGCTAATGGGCTGACTGTGAAATAAGGCAGATTTCAAGTTTAAGGCTATATCCAGCTTAGCTGGTTAGCATAAATTTAATGATTTGGGAGGTCAATGACAAGATGGAAATCAAAAAGCGTGCGCAATTATTAGCATCACTTATGCTTGTCACAGCATTAGCTTTAAGTGCATGTGGTAACAACAATAATGGAGCGGGCAATGAATCTACTCCAAAGCCTACTAGTGAAGGAAGCAGCCCAAATAACAATCAAAATGATTCTGGGAACGAGAGTGAAAGCAACGAACTAGCACCGTACAAATTATCTATCGTTTATCCAGGTCCGCCACAGAAAGATGAAGCATTAGTAGAAGAAGCAATTAATAAAATTTTAACTGAAAAAATTAATGCGACTATTGATTTGATGCCAATCGATTGGGGGAGCTGGGATGAAAAAGTGAATTTGATGATTGCTTCCGGTGAACCTGTTGATATTATTTTCACTGCTCAATGGAATGGTCATGCTCAAAATGTTGGTAAAGGCGCATTTCTGCCGCTTAATGATCTCATTGAGAAACATGGACAAGGAATTTTAGAAACACAAGATCCAGCATTCCTAGAGGGTGCAAAAATTGATGGTGTAAACTATGGCGTACCTACTACGAAAGAGCTTGCTGCAGCAGGTGGTATTGTCTACCGTAAAGATGTAGCGGAAGAGCTTGGAATTGATATGAGTCAAGTTAAATCGATCGCTGATCTTGATGCAGTATATGCGGTTGTCAAA
The DNA here is from genome assembly GCF_057221655.1 of Paenibacillus sp. plas6. Taxonomy (NCBI): domain Bacteria; kingdom Bacillati; phylum Bacillota; class Bacilli; order Caryophanales; family Paenibacillaceae; genus Paenibacillus; species Paenibacillus sp. plas6. The sequence continues at coordinate 3,398,859 of NZ_CM170151.1, forward strand.
GAGAAACGTCCCGATTTGGTGCCGCTATATATGTCAAAATCAGACAATACATTTAACGAACACTTCTTTGGTAACTATGATTATTTAGGTGATGCGACAATACCTGGGGCAATTTTTAAGGATGGCACTGATACAACAGTTGTAGCTGTTGAAACTACTGAGCGTTACTTGGAAACTTCCCGCTTAACTCATGAATTTTACAAAAAAGGCTATATCAATGCAGATGCAGCTACTAGCCAAGTATCATCGGCAGATGCATGGAAAGCAGGTATTGTTTTCTCGTCAGTTGAATCGCTAAAACCTGGTAAAGATGAAGAGGTCGCTGCGGCTGCTGGCTTGAGCGGTAAGCTTGGACAAATCCAATTAACAAATAAAACAATTGCTACTTCTGAAACTGCCGGTTCAATGCTAGGTATTCATTCCAAATCAAAAGATCCTGAACGTGCAATGATGTTTATTAACTTGCTTCATACAGATAAAGAAATTAATAACTTAATCAACTTCGGAATAAAAGACGTTCACTACAAATTAAACGGTGAAATTATGTCTCGTACTGATCGTACTGGCGATTACAACCCTGGTCATGGCTGGATGTTTGGTAATCAGTTCTTGAACTACTTATGGGACACAGAAGATCCTCAAAAATGGGAGAAATTCAAAGAGTTTAATACAGGTGCTATTAAATCTCCAGCACTTGGCTTCGTATTTGACAGTGAGCCAGTTAAAAATGAAGTTGGTGCACTTGTAAACGTAATGAAGCAATACCAAGACGCTATTGATCACGGTGTTGTTAATGTTGATGATGTAATCGATGAATATCTAAATGCACTGAAAGCTGCTGGTCTAGATAAAGTTATTGCAGAAAAACAAAGACAATTTGATGATTTTCTTGCTAAGCAATAAACTAAAATAATACTGCGCCTATAAAATATATAAAAGAATGTTCAGATTTTCAGCACTAAGCTGAGATTTTATCTGAACATTCTTTTTTTATCATTATTAATTTATGGAAATTGTACATACTGAAAATATATGAAAAAACAATTGAAGGAGGATGAAATATGCTATCTATTCCATCTACTTTTATTGAAGGAAAGAAAGCGTACTTTGGTGAAATACGTCAAGATTTTGAGGCACGCGGCTTTGTGTTAAATGGTAACTGGGAATATCATAAAGCTTTTTTTGACCATATTTTATTTCAGCATGAAGGAGAGACAGTCTATCTTCGGCTGCCTGTTTATACGATTCATGGCAAACTAGATCGTGATGATGCGTTTCTAGAGTTTGGTGAACCAGTACTAATGAAGCATCTCGTCCATACTGGAATTGACCGCGATGACAGTAACTTTAGCGTGCTGAACGCAATGGGATTAGCTCAGTTCCAGAAGCCGATTGATCCTGATGATTATATCGAAGACGCCGACAAATGGCGTCATATCGGCAGATCCGCAGTAGAATCTTTAGCACCGCTATTTCATTAATAGCTACCAGCGCAGGAAAGTATCCTCTGAACCTAATGAACACTTAAAAAATACTGGCAACCATTTAAGTTACGAAGTTTCTTCTTTAAAGTGTCGGAACGAGGATACTTTCCTTAGCGTTGAGCATTAATATTTGCAAGAATTATCGTTCTAAGCCTCTCATAGCTTGAAAATCATTTCCAATCAGATAAAATAATGGTATAGGTTGATGCGTGAGGTGAAGCTAGTGAGATTGCGTAAATCGTTTAAAGCAATAGCCATAGGAATAGGAATCACAGCACTCCTCAATGTGATAGGCTGTTCAAAGGCCAATCATACAGACTATAATTCCAAGAATATTGAAAGCGTTTTAAACGAACTGTCACTTACACAAGAGGAACCATATACATTAAAGCTCGTTTATATCGGTACACCTCAGCTAGATGAAGCGCTTGTTGAGGAAGAGGCTAGTAAATATTTACTTGAGAAGCTAAATGCTCGACTTGATTTAATGGTGCTAGATTGGGGATCATGGGATAATCGGCTAAACATCCTCATTGCATCTCGCGAAGAAGTTGATGTTATTTTTACTTCTCAGTGGAGCAAGTATTCGTTTAACGTATCTCAAGGTGCTTTCCTGCCATTAAATGATTTATTGGCACAGTATGGACAGGATATACTTGCAACGCTGGATCCGCTTATATTAGAAAGTGCTCAAATTGATGGCATTAATTACGGGATACCGACGAATAAAGAATTTGCTTCACAAGGAGGAATTGTTTATCGGAAGGATATAGCGGAACAGCTTGGACTTGATATGAACTCGGTCAGTTCAATTGCCGATTTGGATGCTGTCTATAGCGTGATTAAAAAGAAGATGCCATCGATTACGCCGCTGTTTGTGAAGGATGGAGAAAATTTTAATTCGCATTACCTAAATAATTTTGATGCACTTGGTGATACCTCAATTCCAGGCTACATATTAAAAGATGATACTTCGACAATCGTTAAGCCAATGTATGAAATCGAACGCTACATCGATCATTTATATTTTGCAAGAGATTTTTATCTTAAAGGATACATTAATCAGGATGCAGCTACTACACAAATGATGGTCAATGATGCGCTCGCATCGAATGAATATTTTTCGATTGTTTCACCGTTAAAGCCGGGGAAAGCAGAAGAATTAGGTGTGCAAACAGGGCTTACAGGCAAGTTAGGTCAAATTGCGTTAAATACAAAATCCCTCGCTACCTCAGAAACTACTGGCTCAATGCTGGCTATTTCCTCTACTTCACGTCATCCAGAGCTTGCAATGCAACTAATAAATTTGCTTCACTCTGACCGTTATTTAAACAATCTATTGAATTTTGGCATTGAAGGCATTCATTATGAGAAGATAACTGATAATATGATTACACAAACTGATGCCACTTCTCGTTATAGTCCCGGCGCACAATGGATGCTTGGCAATCAGTTTTTAAACTATTTATGGGATACTGAGGATCCAAATAAATGGGATCAATTTAGGGAATTTAACGAGGGCGCTGTTGTTTCACCTGGGCTAGGCTTTGTATTTGATGGTGATGAGGTGAAGAATGAGATTGCAGCCGTAGTTAACGTAGATAAGCAATATTTAATAGCGCTCGAGTCAGGATCTGTTGATCCTGATGATGTGTTGCCAGAATATATTAATAAGCTAAAAATTGCCGGAATCGATAAAATAATTGCCGCAAAGCAAAAGCAATTTAATCAATATTTAGCGAAGAAGGAAAGTGATATTTCAATGAGTAATTAAACATGTTTCGTAAAAGCTATTTTAATATTTTCAAATTAGCATACAATGCTCCAGTTAATTTATCGGGCTCGACCGCGTACGTTGAACTGCAGGTTGGGCTCTTTTTGTCGATGGAATGCTCTTGTTCCTTACTAATAAATGCTAGTTTTCTAGCAGACTTAGAGCTTCTCGGACTTAGTACTGATAAACTACCTCGACCATGGTCTAGGTCAAAAACCGTCGATAGTCCGTTTTGGTTATTGTTATTTCCATCTATACTAAGTACATAAGCAATAGCAAACAACAAACAACATGCATGACCAATTTAATTCTTACAAAATGAGGTGATAAAATTTGAGCAATAAAACCTTAATTGGTATTGCAAGTATTTTAGTCGGAGGACTGCTTGCTTTAAGAATTTTGCACATCAATATCGGAAATATATTTGTTTTCTTTCTTCCGTTCCTGCTAATAGGATGTGGTATTCTTGGCTGGTTAAATGGACGGAAAGTAATCGGTACAATTTTTATAGGTATTGGTGGTTTAATACTTTTTGCAAAGCTTAGCGGTATACTGGCAATCATCTTGCCGTTCGTTCTAATCGCAGCGGGTGTTTATATGTTAAGCAGAAAATCTCGTTATCATTACTAGAATGTGAAATGCGAGCAGTTTTTTGAAGGAGGTTAAAGCAATGGGAATTTTAAGACGCATTCGCGATATTTCTGTAGCGACTTTGAATGATCGTCTAGAACAGGCTGAAGATCCAGTCAAGCTTATTGACCAGTTTCTTTGGGCAACGAGAGATGACATTATTCAAGCAGAGCGTCTGCAACAACAATATATCGCACATACTAATCAGTTAAAAGCGCAATGGCTGCAAGCAGAGCAACAAATTGAGCAAAAAGAAAAGCAAGCCATGATAGCTCTAAAAGCAGGAGAAGAAGGAATTGCACGTTCATTACTTAATGAAAAAGCATTAATCCAAGAAACTGCAAACAATTATCGCAGCTTATATCAACAAAGCAATGACGCTTTAATTGAGCTAGAAGCTCAACTAAGAGAGCTTCGTTCGGAGTATCAAATTGTATATGATAAGCGTGCTTATTATGTAGCACGAATGGAAACGATTCGTCTGCAACGTCGCTTGAATGAGCGAATGAGCTTTAATAGCTCACAGCAACCAGGGGAAATGATGAGAAGAATGGAATCCCGCATTCAAGATATGGAGCTTGAAACTCAAGCTTTGCGTCAAGTTCGTCAGACCAATAGCAACTATGGACAGAGCTTGCACAGCAATATCCGTTCAGCAGAAGTTGATCTCGAGCTGCAACAATTAAAAGAGAAGCTTAACAAGGAAGGATGGTCTCTGTGAAGAAGCTATATCGCTCAAGAGAAAATAAAATATTCACAGGGCTATGTGGTGGAATTGGCGAACTGCTAAACGTTGATGCAACATTGTTACGTATCTTATTTGTTGTATTAACTGTTTTCTCAAGCGGAACATTGATTGTAGTTTATATCATTGTAAGTATGGTAGTTCCGAAAAAACCAGACTATTTTCCGCCATTTGGTGGACCTGGACCTGGTCCTTTAGGAGGCAATCCATACGGGTATCATGATCCGCATCAACCACATTCCAACTACAATGGTCATTGGAATGCAGGGGGACCTTACCAAAATCCTGGTCCGCAATATGGTAATCCGAATACACAATATTATAATCCTGGTCCACAAATGAATGGGAATTTTCAGGATCCACAAGTTACTGACAAAATGATGGATGATTTGGAGAAAAAAGCACTAAAACGTGAAATTGAAGAACTTAAAGCTAAAATTGAGAAGTTAGAGAAGGGAGAAAAATAACATGAGTATTTTCAAAAGATTAAGAGATATGACAAAGGCATCTTTAAATGATTGGTTGGATAAATTAGAGGATCCAGTAGTAATGTTAAATCAATATTTGCGTGATATGGAAGCAGAAATTCATACTGCTGAGGTTACAGTTGCTAAGCAAATTGCTAACGAGCGCAGCTTGAAAGCACGCCTAGATGACAGCATCCGCAATGCACAGGATCGTGAGTCAAAAGCTGAAGCGGCGCTTCGCAACAATCATGAGGAGCTTGCTCGCAAATTGCTTGAAGAAAAATTGTACTTTGAGCAAAAAACTGCTGAATATACAGAGCTTCATGCTAATGCAGTTGCTCATGCTGAGGAGCTAAAAATGCAATTGCACACAATGAAGGATGAGTTTTATCAACTTCGTAACAAGCGTAATGAGCTTGCCGCTCGTGCACAAATTGCAAAAGCACAAAAGCAAATGTCTGCAGTTTCAACTAAACGCGGTATTGAAAGCGGCACTGCAGCAAGAGGCTTCCAACGTATGGAAGAAAAAATTATGCAGCTAGAAGCTGAGGCTGATGTGCTTCGTACACCTTATAGCAGCTATTCTGTAACAGGCACTGCAGCAACAGCACCACTATCTGCAGCAGACCTTGAACGTCAAATGAAAGTTGATGAGCAGTTAGCGCAACTAAAAAGCAAGCTTAATGGAACTGGAACTGAATCTGAGTAAGGTTTAAGCGTAAACTATATATAGGTATAGGGGAAAGCGGACCGATATCGGTCTGCTCTTTCCTGTGTATAAAGCAGATGTGGGTTAAGGAGTGCTGACGCTGTGGAAGATAATGAAAATATGAGAAATGAGCAGAAGCAAATTCAAAGACGTAAGCTATTAGAAACAACTTTATGGTTGTTAATTATCGGAAGTTTTTCAATCATTATTTTACAGGCAGTTGGCATTTTAGATATTTTTCGCTTTCGCGGGGTTTGGGGGGTTGTAAGCCTAGCTGTAGTGGGGATAGGACTTGCAATTTCTGCACTATATCAGTATTATATGAACTCCAGATTAAAGGCGAAGCTTCAAAAGCTTACGCAACAAAAACGCAAATACTCACCGATTACGATTGCAAATGGGGAACCGGAACAGGATAGCGGAGAGATAGTAGATGAAGAAGAACGGCTTTGGCGTGAGCAGGTTCGCTTTAATGCTGTTATCGAGGAGAGACAGAGGCTTGCAAGAGAACTGCATGACGCGGTAAGTCAGCAGCTATTTGCAATCTCGATGACTGCAACGGCAGTTAGCCGAACGATTGCTATCGATGTAGAGAAAGCACGTCGACAAGTGCAGCTTATTGAGGAGATGGCTTCAGTTGCACAATCGGAAATGCGCGCGCTATTGCTGCATTTACGTCCTGCTCATCTTGATGGAAAAAGCTTGGGGCAAGCTTTGATTGCTTTAGTGAACGAATTAGAGCAAAAAATTACGATGAAAATCCAAGTGGATGTGGATCATACGATAATTATGCGTCAAGAAAATGAGGATCATTTATTTCGTATTGCTCAAGAAGCTTTGTCCAATGCATTACGCCATGCGAAGGCAGAGCATATGCTCATAAAATTTTATAAGCTTGAGCAAAATGTTCATCTTGTTATTCAGGATGATGGAGTTGGATTTGATGTTAATACACGCAAGCAAGGCTCATATGGCTTACTTACGATGGAGGAAAGAGTTATCGAATTAGGAGGGCAGTTCCGTATTATTTCTGAGGAAAATGAGGGAACAGCAATTTATGTTACGATTCCTTATGAGCCTCCATTAGTAGGAAGCAAGGTGTAAGGAGAGGAGCTCAATTATGGATAGACCGATAACCGTATTATTAGTAGATGATCATGAGATGGTTCGAATTGGCTTAGCAGCAGTACTTGATACAGAAGAAGACATAGAAGTTGTAGGTGAAGCAAGTAACGGTCTTGATGGAGTTCGTTTTGCTACTAACTATAAGCCAGATGTTGTACTGATGGATCTTGTAATGGAACCGATGGATGGAGTGGAGACGACAAGAAAAATCTTGGAAGTTCACCCTGATTGTAAAATTATTGTACTTACTAGTTTTATCGATGATAGTAAGCTTTATCCTGTCATTGAGGCTGGAGCGTTTAGCTACTTACTTAAAACTTCGCGAGCAACGGAAATTGCGAATGCAATTCGTGCAGCAGTGCGTGGACAATCTGTTATTGAACCGCAAGTGGCAGCAAAAATGATGAGCCGCTTACGCCAGCCGAAAAATGAACCTACCGTAAAACTACACGAGCAATTAACAGAGCGTGAGATGGATGTACTTAAACGTTTAGCAAAAGGTATGTCGAATCAAGAAATTGCAGATGAATTATTTATCGGAATAAAAACGGTAAAATTCCATATTACGAACATATTTAACAAATTAGAAGTCGATGATCGGACACAGGCAGCCATTTATGCACATAAGCATGGCATTGCAGAAGAATAAATATACCGTTTATTAAGCAGCGTTAGTGAAAAATTGCGTGGAAAATGCAATGTCACTAACGCTTTTTTCTGTTGAATTGAGGTGAAGAGAAGTGAAGTGACGCTACCAACCTGCCTGTTTTCGTTATGAAATGTCGCAATTGTGGGGGCAATGTCTAATTGAAAAAGAATAGCGGAATTTGCTTTTGAAATGTCGTACGAAACTGCCCATTTGTCAGGAGGATGTTACGCTCCCATCTAGTATATGTATATTGAAAATCTCGGATTAGGGGGCATTGCAATGATCTATATGATGAAACCTAACTACGATAAGCATAATAATAAAAAGAAAACGAGAAGAGGGAGCAAGAAGGGAACAATGAGGCTGCTATTAAGCTTTCTTCTTGTTGGGGCTTTAATGCTAACAGCGTGGATTCAGGAAAAGTCAAGTGCTGGCCGTAACGATGAGCCGGTACTGCAAGATCTAGCGTTGCTTACTGACTGGGGAGATAAACTGCTGCAGGACGAAGGGCGTCAGTGGTCTTTTCGTTGGGATGTATTGTTGCAGCGAGACACTATGGAGCAACTTGCAGAGCAATTTTTTAGAACAAAAAAGGGAAAACTATTAGCAAAAAATATCCGCAGCAATGGTCAAGTAATTGACGGTAAACTGGAGCTTCCTTCCAGCTATATGCGGTTGGTTCGTACAGAACAGGACAAGCTTGCAGAGAAGCTTACCATTACCCTGCAACTAGATAGCGCTGAGCTAGATAGCATTTCAGAGCTAACTCAATTGGTTGCTAATATTCAGCAAACATTACATGAAAAAGATCATAATGTGCAAATGAGTATGAAAGTGTACGGAAAAGCTAATGATAGCAATGCTATGCAAACTTTAAAACAATATGCGGTAGCACAAATGGTTGAGGAATATAAAGATCGAGGAACAATCAGCACTACAATGTTTTCTTCACGCATTAAACAATATCGCTGGCTAAACAATGAGAAAATGGCGAATTTGCAAGCAGTTTTACATGAAAGCTCGACGACTGGAGACTATGAGCTGACGATTGGAATACCGCTCATTAGCGGTGAATTTGGAGGCGTTATAAGCGATCAATCGCAATTTGAGATGAATAATTAAAAGTATTTAACTCATTTATTAGTAATTTTTATGGAAAGTTCATGGCGATTTTGTATCGAATGTGCTAAACTACATTAGATGTAATAAAGTATAAAATTTATAGAAGGAAAGAATGAGATACATGACCTACACAAGAATGATTGACAATGCCGCTCCTGAGGGCGCAATTTATTATTTGTTTGGCGCGACTGGTGACTTGGCACGCCGTAAATTGTTTCCAGCTTTATTCAGTTTGTACAAGGAAGGCAAGCTATCCGATAACTTTGCAGTTGTAGGATTGGCACGTCGTGCTCGTACAAATGAGCAATTCCGCTCTGATTTATACGATTCAATTAATGAATTCTGTCGCTACAAAATCGAAGATTTAACGATGTGGAACAATTTTGCAAAGCATTTTGTTTACATGTCTTTAGATATTAACGATGTGGAAGGCTTTAAACAATTAAACAAACTATCTAATGAGCTTGAAGAGCAATTTAATATTCCTGGCAACCGTCTATTTTACTTGGCACTTGCTCCATCTCTATTTGGTCCAGTTTCTTTTAATATGCGTGATGGCGGTCTTTTACAAAATAAAGGATGGCATCGTCTTGTTATCGAGAAACCGTTCGGCTATGATTTGAAGTCTGCTGAGCAGCTTAATGAGCAGCTAAGTCAAGTGTTTAAAGAAGAGGAAATTTACCGCATTGACCACTATCTTGGTAAAGAAATGGTTCAAAATATTCAAGTGCTTCGTTTCTCAAATGCATTCTTTGAGCCGCTTTGGAATAATAAACATATTGCCAATGTGCAAATTACACTATCTGAAACAGTTGGTGTTGAAGAGCGCGGCGGTTATTACGATAAATCTGGTGCATTACGCGATATGGGACAAAACCATATGTTGCAAATGTTAGCTATGATCGCGATGGAACCACCAAGCCGTTTGCTAGGAGAAGATATTCGCGATGAAAAAGTGAAAGTTATGCGTTCATTACGTAGCTTTGCAACAAGTGATGATGTGCGCGCTAACGTCATTCGTGGTCAATATTCTGCTGGAAGCTTTGGAGACAAGCCGCTTCCTGGTTACCGTGAGGAAGATTCCGTAGATCCAGCGTCAACAACTGAAACTTACTTTGCAGCTAAAGTGTTCGTTGATAATTTCCGTTGGGCAGGCGTACCATTCTATATTCGCACAGGTAAACGTCTTCCAGTTAAAACAACTGAAGTTGTTATCGAGTTTAAACCAGTTGCTGAAAATATTTTGTTTGGCAGTCGTCATGATTTGGCACCAAACTTGCTAGTTATTCGTGTCAATCCAATGGAAGGCATCTATATTAAGCTCAATGCAAAAAAACCTGGTTCTGACAGTGATGTGCAAACTGTGAACATGGAATTCTGTCAAAGCTGCCAAATCGGCATTAATACACCTGAAGCGTATGAGCGTCTAATTCATGATGCTGCACGCGGTGATTCTACTTACTTTACACGCTGGGATGAAGTTAAGCATGCTTGGTCATTTGTTGACCGAATTGCTGAAGCTTGGCGTGAAACTTCTGAGGATTTGAAATTCTATCCTGCAGGTACATGGGGTCCTAAAGAAGTGGATGAAATGTTAGCGCAAGACGGCTTCCATTGGTGGCCTGTAAATGGGCAGGAAGAGGATAATGTAATCTGGATTACAAACTCTCGCTAAGATAGAGGATGTTTAAAAACTCGACTTTGATGACGATGTATTTTCTATGTAGATCATCGACGGCGAATATGGAGCTCTACCGAAAACTGCGGTGCTCACGTAGGTTCTATCTACGCTGCGCTCCTCGTTTTCTAAGTATCGCTCCATCTTCTTGGTCCTGAAAGCCGAGTTTTAAACTTGAATCAATACTCGAATAAATAAAGGAAGTTTAACACTCGACTTTGATGACAATGCTTATGTATTGTTGCAAAGTCGAGTTGTGGCATAAATCGTAATTGTGGAAGGGAAACATTTATGAGCCTAAGTGAAGAAATAAAACAAGAGGTTGATAAGCGACGTACGTTTGCAATTATTGCCCATCCCGATGCTGGTAAGACGACATTAACAGAGAAGCTCCTCCTATTCGGGGGAGCCATTCGTCTTGCTGGTTCAGTAAAGGCGCGCAAGGCTAATCGCCATGCAACCTCAGACTGGATGGAAATTGAAAAGCAACGTGGAATTTCAGTTACTTCCTCTGTTATGCAGTTTGATTATAAAGGTTATCGTGTAAATATTTTGGATACACCGGGTCACCAAGACTTCTCAGAGGATACGTATCGTACGTTAACTGCAGCAGATAGCGCTGTCATGTTGATTGACGTAGCTAAAGGGGTCGAGGCGCAAACGATTAAGCTGTTCCAAGTTTGTCGTCAGCGTGGTATTCCGATTTTCACCTTTATTAACAAACTTGACCGTGAAGGTAAAAATCCATTTGACCTTATGGAAGAAATAGAGCAAGTATTAGGCATTCGCTCTGTACCAATGAACTGGCCGATCGGTTCGGGGCGCGAACTTTGCGGTGTGTATGATCGCATGAAAAACCAAGTGGAGCTATTCCAAGGGAAAGACGATCATTCCAACATTGAAGTGCGAAAAGTTGAAGATTATAACGACCCAATTATTCGTGAAATGGCTGGCGATTACTTAACTGACCAGTTAATTGGAGATTTGGAGTTATTGGATGTAGCGGGGGACCCATTCGATTATGAAAAGGTTCGAGCTGGAGAATTAACACCAATTTTCTTCGGTAGTGCAGTTAATAATTTTGGTGTGCAAACTTTTCTTGAAAACTTCCTACAAATGGCTCCTAAGCCTGAAGCAAAAGTTAGTGAGCAAGGACCAGTTGATCCAACAAGCGAACTATTTAGCGGGTATATCTTTAAAATACAAGCTAATATGAATCCTGCTCACCGAGATCGTATCGCATTTTTGCGCATTTGCTCAGGACGTTTTGAGCGCGGCATGGCAGTAAAACATGTGCGCAATGGCAAAACGATTAAACTAGCACAGCCTCAACAATTTCTTGCGCAGGATCGTGATATTGTTGATGTTGCTTACCCGGGTGACATCATCGGTCTGTTTGACCCAGGTATATTCCGTATTGGAGATTCTTTGTCGCAGGGCAAAGATATTGTTTACAATGAGCTTCCAACCTTCTCACCTGAGATTTTTGCTAAGGTGACCATTAAAAATGCACTTAAACAAAAGCAATTCCAAAAAGGGATTGATCAGCTTACGGAAGAAGGTACGATTCAAGTATTTTATTCCAACAGCTTTAATGACATTATTCTTGGTGTTGTCGGACAACTGCAATTTGAAGTGTTCCAATATCGTATGCAAGCTGAGTATGGAGTAGATGTTCAACTGCATCGTATGAGCTATCAATTTGCTCGCTGGATTGTCGACGATAATAAAGTTGACCCAAGTAAGTTCCGCATTAATTCGATGCTTGTAAAAGATAAAAAAGACAACTATGTTGCCTTGTTTGAAAATGAATATGCAATGCGAACTGCAATCGAAAAAAATCCAACAACGAAGTTTTTAGAAGTCGCTCCGTAAGGAGCGATTTTTTATTTTATTAATGAAAAGTACAATCAAATATGCTAAAATGAAAAAAAAAGGAAAAATTCGCTAATGTGAAGCACACATAGCCATTGGGCTGCGTGTGCTTTTTATTTTGTAGTGAGGAGGGAGCATATGTCAAAGATAGTGAAACATATTGAATGCTGCAGACAAGAACTAAATGCATTATATGTGAACGAAGGTAATATTAGCGCTGTTGTTCTTAAAAAGTCACAGGAGCTTGATCGATTAATTAATGACTATTACGCAAAAATGAATAACGGTAATCAGGAAACTCCATCTTCAACTAAAAATGTGAATGGTGAATACAAATTGAAAGAAGAACATCGTTTGACTAACCTGCTATTTAACTACTAAACTATTAATAGATCGTTTCATAGTAAATACGAACTGTAAATATAGCTAGAGAGATAGCTGCAGTGATGAAATAGATTTCAAGCAAATAGAGCTGCAGCAAGAGGTGTTGAGAGGAGAAAGTACATTGGCGATTTTGCACAATGATTGGGCTAACTATTTAAATGCGGAATTTGAGAAAGATTACTATAAAAAGCTTCGCCAAAAGTTGATTGAAGAATATCAAACCGCAGTCGTATATCCTGATATGCATAATATTTTTAACGCATTGCATATGACCCCTTATGCTGATACAAAGGTGCTTATTCTCGGTCAAGATCCGTATCATGGACCTGGACAAGCGCATGGCTTAAGTTTTTCTGTTCGTGAAGGTGTACCATTCCCACCTTCTTTGCGAAACATGTTTACTGAATTGACAAATGATTTAGGTGTTCCTATGCCCAAGCATGGCTGTCTAGAAAAGTGGGCGAAGCAAGGGGTATTATTGCTTAATAGCGTACTTACAGTAAGACAGGGGGAGCCTAACTCCCATCGTACACTAGGCTGGCAAATCTTCACTGACCGTGTAATTGAAGTGCTGAATGAGCGTGAACAGCCGCTTGTATTTATTTTATGGGGAAGGCATGCGCAAGAAAAGCTGCCGATGATTGATCAAACACGGCATTTAGTATTGCAGGCTCCGCACCCAAGTCCGCTATCAGCGAGTAGAGGTTTTTTTGGCAGTCGTCCTTATTCGAAAACTAACCAGTTTTTGCGAGAAAACGGCTTATCAGAAATTGATTGGGCGCTATAATGCGCCCAAATAATAATTGACAAGAAAGCGATTACGTGAAATAATGTACGCGTGTACATAATAAATATATACTAGCAACGTATTATAGATTCGGAGGTGAATGAATGAGCAGAAAAGATGTTGCAAAGCTAGCTGGGGTTTCAGAGGCAACCGTATCGCGTGTAATGAACAACATCGGTCCGATTAAGAAAGAAACTCGTGAAAAGGTGCTAAAAGCCGCCGAACAGCTAGGCTATGAACTAAATGCGCTAGCGCAACAGCTTGCTCGTCAAAAAAGTGGAAATCTTGGCGTCGTATTGCCCCATGTTCCAAAGGTTCATTTATTCTCTACTTATTACTTCTCAGAAATACTTAGCGGGATCGCGGAGGTAGCACGCAAGTTTAGTGTGGATTTACTCTTAGTATTTCAAGATCCTGACCAGCAAAAAGATTACTCAAAATTATTTCGCTCAAAAAAAATAGATGCCTGCGTTATTTTAGGATCAACGGATAGTGAAGATGAAAGAAAGGCATTACAGGAGCTAACCGATCATAAGTTTCCTTTTGTGCTAGTCAATCAACGTTATAACGATAAACCGTTTCGCTATGTTGATGGAGATCATTTATATGGCAGTTATTTAGCAGTTAATCATCTGCTGGAGCAAGGCTGTACAAAAGTAGCAATGTTGAACGGGCCTAAACAGTATTCAAATAGTATTGACCGCTATAACGGCTATCAAAAAGCGTTGCTTGAGCAGCAAATATCCCCGAAAAATAACTGGATATTTGAAGGGAACTACAGCCGTCGCAGCGGCAGTAACGTTGCAAAGCAGCTTGCAGAGCTTATTCAGCAAGGTGAGGTAGATAGCGTATTTGCGGCTAATGATCGTATGGCGATTGGCTTGATGGAAGGATTGGCAGAGCTGCAGCTTGAAGCTGGCAAGCATTATCGGATTATCGGCTATGACGATTCAGATGCTGCGAGAATTGTTACCCCTAAGTTATCGTCTGTCAAGGTTTCATTTTACGAAATGGGAGTTAAAGCAGCTTGCATGCTGCTGGATAGTGCTTACCAAAATGAGTTAAACAGTATTGTTCCAGTATCACTCGTTGTTCGACAATCTTCAATTTAGTAATTAAGAAAGGTGGATTTTCAATGAGTCAGATTCGTATTGGGATGGTTGGTTATAAATTTATGGGTAAGGCGCACAGCAATGCTTATCGAGTTTTGCCGATGTTTTTTCCAAACAGCGCTGTTCCGCAAATGAAGGTAATCTGTGGTCGCAATGCGGAGGAGCTTGAACGTGCTCGCAAGCAATTTGGTTGGGAAGAAGCGGTAACTGATTGGCGTCAGTTATTAAACCGAGACGATATTGATCTGATAGATATTAATGCACCGAGTAATGTACATAAAGAGATTGCAATTGCAGCGGCACAGGCTGGTAAACATATTTTTTGCGAGAAGCCGCTAGCGTTAACGCTTGCTGACTCCCGTGAAATGTTAGCAGCAGCAGAGCAAGCAGGAGTCAAGCATATGGTTGGCTTTAACTATCGCTTTGCTCCTGCTGTTATACTAGCGAAGAAGTTAATTGATGAAGGAAGAATCGGGCAAATTTATCATTTCCGCGGTCAGTTCTTGCAGGATTGGATACTTGATCCTAAATTTCCGCTAGTCTGGAGATTGCAGAAAGAAATCGCAGGATCTGGATCATGGGGTGATCTTGGTGCGCATGTTATTGATTTAGCGCGTTACCTTGTTGGTGAATTTGCTGAAGTTATTGGCATGAGTGAAACCTTTATTAAAGAACGTCCGATCGCTGCCAATATGACGGGGTTAAGTGCAACAGCGGGCGAAGGTTCTACGCAAATGGGGCAGGTTACGGTAGATGATGCAACGTTAATGATGGCTAGATTTGAAAATGGTGCGCTAGGCAGCATTGAAGCAACAAGATATGCAGGCGGTCATCGTTGCTCAAATCGCTTTGAAATTAACGGCAGTAAGGGAAGTATTGTCTTTGATTTTGAGCGAATGAACGAGCTGCAAGTGTATTTTACTGATGACGAAAGTGATGTGCAAGGATTCCGCAGAGTGCTTGCTACAGATCCTGCTCATGCTTATATGGATGCATGGTGGCCGGCAGGTCATACGATTGGCTATGAACATACGTTTACACATGAGGTAGTTGAACTGTTAGATGCAATTGCTAACAATCGCCAACCTATTCCTAACTTTGTAGATGGAGTGAAGTGTCAGGAAGTATTAGAGGCAGTAGAGCGTTCGATCGAGGAGCGGCGCTGGGTTGCGATTAAAGAAATGTAAGCTAACTTAGTTAGAGACTTAAAAAAGCTGGAGGAAGATGAATATGCGCAAAGCATTGATTGTATGGGGCGGCTGGGATGGACATCAGCCTGAGCAAGTTTCTGCAATATTTAAGAGACAGCTAGAAGCTGAAGGGTTTGAGGTAAACGTGCAAAACACACTTGAAGCCTTTCGTGATGTTGAGTATTTGCATAGTTTAGACCTTATCATTCCAGTTTGGACAATGGGTGAAATTGAGCAAGAGCTTGTAAACAATGTATCTAATGCAGTGCAAAGCGGCGTTGGGCTGGCAGGATGTCATGGTGGAATGTGTGATGCTTTCCGCAAAAATGTAGATTGGCAGTTTATGACAGGTGGTCAATGGGTAGCTCATCCTGGCAATGACGGGGTTCGTTATACGGTTGAAATGTGTAATAGCTCGAGTCCATTAGTAGAAGGGATCCCAAACTTTGAAGTAGAATCAGAACAATATTATTTACATGTCGATCCAGCAGTAGAAGTGCTGGCGACTACACGCTTTCCAACGGTGGATGGACCACATCGTTACAATAAAGCGGTAGATATGCCAGTCGCGTGGACGAAGCGCTGGGGACTAGGCAGAGTTTATTATAATTCACTAGGACATCAGGCTAATATTATGGAAATTCCAGAGGTTCAGGAAATGATGCGACGTGGCTTTTTATGGTGTGCAGATGGTAAAGCTGCAGCAGCACAAAGCGGAGAGCAAGTGGCAGCGTATACAGGTATGCAGGATAATCAATTAACCTAGAATATTACGTGATTGGGTGAAAATAGACATGAGTAAACTTAAGGCTGGCATTATTGGCGCGGGTAATATTAGCGGAATTTACTTAGAAAATGGAAGCAAGTTTGACAGCATGGAAGTAATTGCGATAGCCGATCTTGATATAGAGCGTGCACGTGAAAGGGCAGAGGCGCATAATATTAAGGGATTGTCGGTAGATGAGTTACTAGCTGATCCTGATGTGCAAATGGTTATTAATTTAACGATTCCACAAGCCCATGCAAGTGTTAACTTAAAAGCTTTAGAAGCAGGCAAGCATGTATATGTGGAAAAGCCATTTGCTGTAACTCGCGAGGAAGCGCAGCAGGTGATTGCTCTTGCAGAAAAGAAGGGCTTATATGTAGGCAGTGCGCCAGATACATTCCTTGGCGGAGCAATTCAAACTGCTGCAAAGGCGATTGCTGATGGATGGATCGGCACACCAATTAGTGCCAGTGCGTTTATGTTAAGTGGCGGTCATGAAAGCTGGCATCCTAGTCCAGAGTTTTATTATCAAATCGGCGGTGGTCCGATGTTCGATATGGGACCTTATTATTTAACGGCGATGGTTGCTATGCTTGGTCCGATTAAGCGCGTTACTGGTTCGACGAAAATTTCTTATCCAGAGCGGACAATAACAAGCAAACCTAAGTTTGGGCAAAAGGTAAAGGTAGAGGTTCCGACACATGTAACGGGATTATTAGAGTTTCATAATGGAGCGATCGGTACAATTATTACCTCGTTCGATACTCCAGGATACTCTACATTGCCGCGCATTGAAGTGCAAGGAAGCCATGGAACATTAGTTGTACCAGACCCGAATCTTTTTGGGGGCGAGATTAGCATTCATCGTGTAGGAACGAGGGAATGGAGCAAGCTGCCGTTAATTTATGGTCACCAGGATAATAATCGCGGACTAGGTGCTGCAGAAATGGCAGCAGCTATTGTTGAAGGCAGAGAGCATCGTGCGAGTGGAAAGCTAGGTTATCATGTGCTTGAAGCTATGCACGGCATACACGATGCTGCACTCGAAGGAAAGCACTATACAATGAAAAGCTTTGTCGAGCAGCCTGAGCTGCTTCCTCTCGGCAAGCGAGAGTATCAACTATTGAAATAAATAAAATGGGTGTTCAGAAAGTCGGTGAAAACTGACGACTGACACCCTTTTTTTTGGATATTAATATTTTACTAAAGAGCTCTCCCTTCAATTTATATTCATATATCTATATAACGCTCGGATTTAAGATTTGTAACAATTAAGATTTGTAACAATTTAAAGATATTAAAGAGGATATAAATTATTTGAACATTGTCACACTTTCTGCCATTTCGATAAGTTCATCTAAAATCGCTGCTGCTCCTAATAGGAGAAATTGGTTGTTGTCTGTATGCCATATGAGCGTTATCATATCATTTTTCTCTACAACAAGTCCTTGGTGTTTCTGAATCGTTATGAACATAACCTTATCTGCATTTTCCGTATCTACATTCATTCCAGTGTTTTCAGTGTTATGTTGGAACAAAATGGTGTTTTTGTTGTTAGTGTATTCAATTACTTTTAAGGTTTGATGTCCCTTTACTTCTGTAATATGATAACCTTCAGGAATTTTCGTAGGCGCATAGGCATTTTCCCAGTTGATTACTAGATAATGATCTGCAAATGATGGAGAATCTTGTCCAAATTGAATTTCTGTGTACTCTTGTTGTACTTTGATGAACATGTTCAACACTTTGATTCTTATTGCCTCAACAGTGAATGTACTGACTAGTAATGTGATCATAATCAGCAAAATTATAAATACGGCTTTAGGGAAGCGAGATGGTAATAGTTTACCAAAAGCATCTTTTAAATAAAAAAGAGTAAATCGACGATTTAACTTCTTGATGAACCTCCTTTTCGTTTTCTCAGAAGTAAGATAGAATGGATCTTTTCGCACTTCCTCGTTTTCTTCTTGAAATTGTTTGCCTTCCATTTCAGCAAATCGAGCCATAAGTAATCTGATCATGCTCTCCTCGTATTGTTCTTGAAGAAGCTCTTCATCCATTGGCTTATTCTTTTTTGTCACTGCCTTCAACTCCCTGTGACATTTTCAGTAAAACTCGGCGTCTAGCTCGTGCGATGTATTGTCGAATATGGTTAGCTGGAATATTTAATAGTGCTGCAATTTCTCGATCCTTCATTTCCATATTGTACTTGTAATATAGCAAACTTCGATCACGTTCTGACAATTGGAGCAATAGCTGCTCCATTCCTTTAAGTTCTTCGTGCTTGATAATTTTTTCTTCGGTAGCAGCTTGTTCATCAGGAATTAGATTAGCGATATCCTCGGACAATCCGCTAAAAATATTTTGTGAGTATCGTGTTTTTTTTCGTAAATGATCCAAACAAACATGCCTGACTGTATAGACGATATATGAGGTCACTTTGTAACTATTTAATGACCGTAATAGAGAAGTTTTCGGAATCAACTTTAAAAAAGCGTCATGAATGAGATCATCGACAGTCCCATAATCTCTAATAATAGAATAGGCTTGTTTTTTTAGTAGAGGGTAGTATTGAAGGTATAGGTTTGTTATAAACTGTTTGTCATCTTCATCCTTCACTAATGATAAGAGTAATGAAATCATTATCTCAACCCCCGATGTAATTCCTGTGAGAAAAAAGAATCTTTAGGAAACTATTAGCGATGATACACAACATAATAATTTTCAGTGTGAGCAAGTTTCTATGCAATAAATCTGCAATTTTAATGTTTTCTTTTTCCCACTATTTCTCATTGAAAATGATAAGGGGTGTTCTGTCAAAATATTCCATATAGTGTAAATGTTACTTTATTAAGAAGTATAACTATTTTAGGAATGATATTAATTTTCAGTGTTAATTCAATTTTAATGATCAAGTGTTACATTTCCTGTTTTCAATCGTCATACTCAATAGACAACATAAGAATACCACGCACATCATTCATCGAAAGGGTTACATAATTGGAATTTAGAGGCTATCGGGAGCCTTATGAAAGGAAGGTGATTTAACTGCGAGTAACTCGTTAAAAACTTGAAGAGCTAAGAGGTTAAACTTTGGATTGAATCCAAAAGCTTATTTAAAAAATAAGAATGTATATAAACCTCTAGGTCGTATATAAACCAATAAAACCAGGAGAATTGAGTGATTCTCCTGGTTTCTCATGAAGTAAAGTTACTTGTTTCCAACAAACTCAACCTATAATTTAATGAGAGGTAAAGAGGGAGGACTAATGTGAGAAAAGTAGTAATTGGTATTTTCGTAGTCTGTCTATATTGTTTTCCTTTCGTTTATTTTTCAGTGAACCATGATTTCACAAAAAACTCAATGATTGGGTATGTAATTATGATTGTAGCGACTTCGCTGCTTGCTTTCCTCGGCAGATTTTTTAGCAATTTATCAGTTCCAATTATCGGTAATATATTATCGTTAATAATTTCTTTTTATTTCGTCAGCGAAATGACAGGGAACGAAGATTGGGGCGTCTATTTCAAGCCAGTAACCCCATATCAATTATTATTTTTAGTTACTATTTTGAATTTGATTCCTCAGCTCTTTGCTATAATGTTAGCTAAAAAAATGCAAAATAAAGCTAAAGCTTAAACAAGCTGTCTCCATCCTATGGAGACAGCTTGTTTTTTGCTTTTATAATGAATTGCGCGATTAGCTTAGTCTAATAATTGTAATTGTTGCACCAGGAGCTTGCAGTCCGACAGAAAGGGTAGAAGTGACTTGTAGTTGTATCGTTTGACCTGCTGTAATCGGAATAATGGTTTGTGCTTCTAGGCTTGTAGTAGTTACGGAAGCCGTAGCTGTTGATGCGACAGGGTTGCCATTTAACAGTATTCTTGAGGAAGTAAGCAAGGAAGCAGCCATATTAATGCGATAGCTAATATAGTAGTTTCCACTCACATTAATAGTAAAGGTATCATTAGCTCCGTTAATTGTAATTCCAGTAGCAATAAATTGGTTATCGGGGAACGTTACAAGACCGCTTCCTAATAAAACAGCTATTGAACCGTTTGTATTTTGGGCAAAGGCGGAGGTTTCTGTTGTGTTTGTACCAGTCGGACCAGTAGCGCCAGTTGGCCCAGTCGGACCAGTAGCACCAGTCGCTCCTGTAGCGCCAGTTGGCCCAGTCGGACCAGTAGCACCAGTAGCCCCTGTATCTCCTGTTGCCCCTCT
The DNA here is from genome assembly GCF_057221655.1 of Paenibacillus sp. plas6. NCBI lineage: Bacteria > Bacillati > Bacillota > Bacilli > Caryophanales > Paenibacillaceae > Paenibacillus > Paenibacillus sp. plas6. The sequence goes on from NZ_CM170151.1 coordinate 3,419,578, forward strand.
TGCGGCGATTAAGGTGTAATCTGCTGATGTATCAGGAAAACCTGCTGGAGGTGCGCTGTTAACCATATACGTGCTTCCATTAAACGTAACAATTTGACCTACAGGATAAGTTGGTGCAATTGCTGCGTTATAGGTAACTACGCCTTCTAATCCAACTCCCGTCGCACCAGTGGCACCTGTTGGTCCAGTTGGTCCTGTAGCACCAGTCGGTCCGACCATGGTTGGAGTATTTACTATATTTTCAACTTTTGAATGCAGGAGCATTTGATTTCTCACTCTACTGTCTAACACGGAACGTACACTTGAATTAATTTCAAGCAAGTCATTAATTGTTGGCTGTATTCCCGTTGCCCCAGGCAATGTTCCAAGCACATCCTGTAATTTTTCTCCTTCGGCATTTAAGATATGACTCATGCCAAGTTCTTCCATGGCAATAGAAGATAGTAAGAGATTTATTACATCATCCCTTGTAAGAGTTATCGAAGGAGTGATATTCGGAATATTCGCTTGTGACATGATCAGCTTCCTTTCATAGATGGTTTCAAATGCGCAGCTACATATCACTGTAAATGAGTTAAATATTTATACTATTATATGCAGGGAGGAAATAAGGTTATAGGTTTAGCCAGAAGATTATGAAAAATAGACGAATATCTAGAATAAAAAAACGAGACTAATCAGCTTGTCGTAATAAGACAGTTACTGAGTAGTCTCGTTTCCTTGTTTAGAAGGATGGTGATGCATTTGAGGCTTGCTCTGACTCATTCAAATGTGCGTACAGTCTGTCAATCATTTCAGCTTGTTGATCCTCATTAGATTCCTTCCATATAATTTCAAATAACACACCTAAGCCAGGCAATGCGCGTTCATCAGCATCACAGGAATCGGTAATTGTTTCATGAAGCTCATTTTTGCTATTATTTTGTATACGGTGAATAATCGCTTGGCGAAGATCTAAATTGTGCATTTGATTTTACCTCCTATGTAGTATTTATTTGTTGTAACAGCTTTACTGTACCCTAAACAATAAGGTATCATTCAACATAATGAACAATTTCATATATTGAATGATGTAGGAAGGTCTGTGATTCATGAGTAAAGAGCATATGCTGTTGTCCTCTGTGCAAAATGAGCGAGTTAAGTTATGGGCATCACTGCAAGAAAAAAAACATCGTGATCGTTTGCGATTATTTATAATAGAAGGTATTCACTTACTTAAGGAGGCCATTTACGCAAAGGCACAAATTGAGGCAATTATCTATGATGCAGAGCGTGGCTTACCTCAAGAAATTGCTGAGCTGCAAAGTGATGTTTCAGGAAATACGGAGTGGTTTAAGGCAACCGCTAACGTGATGGGAAAATGTACAGGTACAACATCGCCGCCTCCTGTGTTTGCTGTACTTGCTAAGTTTAAGTATGATGAAGGTAATCTGTTTAAAAAGGACGGTCTCGTCGTTGTACTGGATGGCGTGCGCGATCCTGGCAATGTCGGAACTATTATTAGAAGTGCCGATGCTGTTGGTGTCGATGGCATTATTCTTGGCAAAGGCTGTGTTGACTTATATAATCCCAAAACTGTACGTTCCACGATGGGCTCCCTCTTTCATTTGCCGATAGTGGAAGGGGAACTGACAAGCTATATTGATCGTGCTAAGGCACAAGGAATACATATTGTAGGCACAAGCTTACAGGCTACACAAAACTGTTATGATTATAACTGGAAGCAGGGTTCCTGGCTTGTGATGGGCAGCGAGAGCGATGGATTATCTAGAGAAGTAGAAGCACTCGTCAATCAAACCATGATTATTCCAATGGCAGGTCAAAGCGAGTCGTTAAATGTTGCAATGGCTACAACGGTGCTGCTGTATGAGGCTTTGCGTCAGCGGAGGTTTTCAAACAATAAAAATATATGACCTTTGATAGGGAAGGACTAGGTTATTGCCTTCCTTATTTTTTTGAAACAGGTGGGAAGTTTCCTTAACATGGTAAACTTTGGTATGATTTTGATCCATTAGAAAGATTTAATCATCCAGCTATTTAAGCCTTTCAAGCTGAAATGCTTCCAAAGCCTTCCCATTTCTAATGATTGATTTGCTTGTTTGTTCGTGATGTTTTGAGAAGCTGTGCATTCATTGCTGCCTTTTAGGGGCTATGATACAATGAAGGTTGTAATTTAATGAGAAATCGTATAGCTTACAACATTCATATATCGAATTGAATAATATATAACAGAGGTAACGAACGTGACTGAAAAAAGAATGACTCCTGTTCTTAAATGGGCAGGAGGGAAAACACAGCTGTTAGAACATATAAAAGCAAAAATGCCTGAAAGCTATAACACGTATTATGAACCGTTTATTGGCGGTGGAGCGGTGTTCCTTAGTCTTAGTCCAAAGAAAGCAGTTATTAATGATATAAACGAACAGCTAGTTAATTTATATAAGCAGTTAAAAAATGCGCCAGATTTATTGATTAAGCTCGTAACAGAATATGACAGCGTTCCTTGTGATAAAGAATTTTATTTGTCTATGCGTGAAAAGTATAATAAAAAGATTTCTGCTCGCGAGCTTGACACAGAATGTGCAGCATTAATGATTTGGATAAATAAGCATTGCTTTAATGGTTTATATCGTGTAAATGGCAAAGGTCTGTTTAATGTTCCTTACAATAACAAGGTGACAGGTAAATCTATTGACCCTGATAATATTACCGCCATTGGTGCATATTTACAAAATAATGATGTTACGATAACTTGTATGGATTTTGAAGAAGTGTGCAAAGATGTAGAAGCAGGCGATTTTGTATATTTTGACAGTCCATATTTGCCTGTAAGTGAGACCGCGGATTTTACAGATTATACGAAGGATGGATTTCAGCTGGCAGATCATAAACGGCTTGCGGCTCTGTTTGCTAAGCTTGATCGTCTTGGAGCAAAAGTTATGCTTTCGAATAATGATGTTCCGCTTGTGCACGAGCTATATAGCGGGTATCATATCCAGTCACTAGATGTAAAAAGAATGATTAATAGTAATGCGAATAAGCGAACAGGCAAAGAGGTTATCATTACCAATTATTAAGCTGGATTTATGCTTAATTTATCATGTGACGAACATCTAAGATTACGTGCTGAATTCATTCAGCACGTTTTTTTCTATCGTGTGGCAGAAACACAATTAGAACATTTGCGTATTATTGGAAAAGTAGACGGAATATGTTGAAACGAGATGGAGGGATACTGATGAAAAGTATAAAGCCTGGACGAGGACCGTCAATGATGGGCGGTGTAGGCAGTATTGCTGTTGGAATATTTGGTGTCATTTGGACGATAGGTGCAGCAAGCATGGGGGCTCCTGGTTTTTTTGTACTGTTTGGAATTGTTTTTGTCGTTATTGCCATTGTTCAAGCGATTTATCATTTTTCTAATGCAACGGGAGAAAATCGAATGTCTCTTTATGATATTACTGAAGATGAGCCAGATCCTTTTGAGCAAAAGTTTGGCAGAGCGAGAAAAGTGCGATATGGCGACAGTGAGGATGACAATCGCCATCATTCCAATACAACTGTATTGCCTAAGCATTCGCCTAGCACCGAAATTAATTTTTGTCCTAGCTGCGGACAAAATGTGGCGAATACGACTTATCGCTATTGTCCAAATTGTGGTCAAGCAATTCGATAGACTAAGTGACAATTAATCGGGAGTGCTCTAAACTATGAGATACCTACTATATTAACTGGAGGAGGAAATAACTATTGGTTAATTTTAATAACAGTTACAGAAATGATTCGGCTAAATCAAATTCGGTACTCATTCTAACTTCAGGCAATGTCGTTATGGAAGACCGCAGCTTGAAGGCCAATGTTATTATTCATAATGACAAAATTAAGCAAATCATTGCTTTAGAGCAAGCTGCTGAATTAAATATACAGGAAATTATGGGGACGTACGGATTACATAGCGCGGACCAAGTAACGATAATAGATGCTGCTAACAAAACCATTTTGCCAGGGTTAATTGATATTCACTGTGATGCGATTGAAAAAGAAATCCAACCTCGCCCAAACACATTGTTTCCGCTGGAAATGTCTTTGCTTGAGTTTGAGCGAAAGTTGCCGCTGAACGGTATAACAACGATGTATCATTCCTTTTCGCTTGGTGTAGGATTAAGTTTACGCGGCTATGAATTAGTCGATCAATGTATTGATATTATTCATCGTTATAATTTACAGCGCAGCATTGTACGTAATTTAATTCATTTACGGTACGAAGTCAGCTATATTGATGCACTGCCGATGCTGGAACGGTATATTGAGCAGGAAAAGATTCATTATATGTCGTATATGGATCATTCCCCTGGTCAGGGGCAATATCGCAAACCGGGCTCTTTTGAGAAGTATGTTATGAAAAACCAAGGGGTTACTGCTGCGGAGGTTCAGCAGATTATCGATGACTTGCTTGTGCGAAGAAAAGCGGTCGATTGGGACAAGCTAAAGCAGCTCGCTTGGCAGGCAAGAAGTAAAGGAATAGCTGTAGCTTCACATGATGATGATACGAAAAATAAGATTGATGAAGCGCTCCAAAGCGGGGTTAATGTTAGTGAATTTCCGATTACGCTTGAGGTTGCACAATATGCAGTGAAGCAAGGAATGCATGTTTGTGTAGGAGCGCCTAATGTTGTGCGGGGAGCTTCACATGATCATAATTTGCGTGCTGAGGATGCAATCCTGCATGCTGGCGCTAATATTCTATGCTCAGATTATTATCCTGCCTCTATGCTGCAAGCGATTTTTAAGCTGCATCGCAATGGATTGGAGCTTCATGAGGCTGTGAAGCTGGCGAGCTTGAATCCTGCAAAAGCAGTAGGAATTGCTGAGCAAGTGGGATCGATAGACCTTGGGAAAAAAGCTGATCTAATATTAGTTGATCAGTTTCATGAGCTTCCATTTGTTGAGCTGACGATTGTTGACGGAGCAATCGTTTATTCGAGCAAACCTTATTTTCTAGAAAACTAAGATAGATTAGCGTAATTTTTTACGATAGGACTGGAGCAGCAAAAAGCCGTTTTTAGATCAGTGCCCTGACCTGAAAACGGCTTTTTATCGTTCAAATGATTAAGTAAATTAAGAACAATTGGATGAGCTAATGATTAGTAAGCTGTCCAACCGCCATCAGCAGCAATGACTTGTCCATTTACAAAGCTTGCATCATCAGAAGCTAAGAATAGAGCAAGTGTAGCGATTTCTTCTGGTTGACCAGCACGAGGATTAATTGCTAGACCAAGTGCTTGACGTTTTGCGCCTGTTTCACTAACGTTAGTCATTGTTGATGCAATGTTAGTAATAACAGCACCAGGTGCGATACCGTTACAACGGATATTTTTATCAGCATACATAAATGCTGTATTTTTAGTCAGACCAACAACTGCATGTTTAGAAGCAGCGTATGCGGCACCTGCACGAGCTCCATATAAGCCGCCTATAGAAATATTGTTAACGATAACACCATGTCCTTGTTCTAGGAAGATGTTGACTGCTTTACGCATAGATTTCATTACAGAAGTTGTATTTACAGCGAATACCTTGTCCCAACGTTCATCGGATAGCTCACCAACTGGCTCCATGCCATCCATAATACCAGCGTTGTTTACAAGAATATCTAGCTTACCATACTGTGTCAACGTTTGAGCAAATAAAGCATTTAGATCTGAATCGTCAGCAACGTTCGTTTTAATTGCAAATGCTTCCCCGCCGTTTGCTTTAATTGTTTCAACTACTGCTTCTGCTCCTTCAAGGTTTATGTCAGACACAGCAACCTTTGCTCCCTCAGCAGCATATAAAATTGCAATTGCTTTTCCCATGCCAGAGGCAGCTCCAGTTACGATAGCTACTTTATCCTTAAGCTTCATGTTACACAACCTCCATGATTTTATTGAACAACTGTTCAATATCTATTATAATGGATATATTATCCAGCTTCAAGTGACAACTTTTTGTATAATGTTGAATATTGAACAAATGATAAAGATTTTGTTTAATAAAGGGGAAGAAAATGAAAACAGATTTGCGAATTGTTAAAACAAAGGAAGCGTTGCGCAATGCTTTGCTTCGTTTGTTAAAAGATAAACCGCTTGATAAAATTTCAATTTCTGAGCTTTGCCGAGCAGCAGAGGTAAATCGCGGTACGTTTTATTTGCATTATGAAAATGTAGAGGCTTTATTTGCCGAGTATTTTCGAGAAATTACCGTTGATTTGGATCAAGCCTATATGGAGCCTTATCGATTGGTGAATGAACTCGATCTTGCTAAGCTTAACCCTAAAATGATTAAGATATTCAATCATTTTGAAAAGTATCAGATGTTTTATTCGATCGTTTTTTCTCCTAATGCACCGATGCAGTATTACTATGAATTATTTGAAACAATTAAAGCTCTTATGCTGCGCAACCTAAATTTAGATGACATTAGTAAAAAGGACATCTACATTCAACTGCACGCTAGCTATTATGCTAATGCAATCATCGGCTTAGTTCTCCATTGGTTTAAAGACGGTTTAAAGCTAACTGTGGAAGAGATGAACATGCAGCTTGCCAAAATCGTCAGTGCAAGGAAAGGAAACTAAAAAATCCTCCATCGTCATTTTCTAATTTAGAAATGACAATGAAGGATTTTTCTACTTGTTTTTCTTTTCCGCAATATAAGCATTAATTTCTTCAAGCTGGAGCGGATTGCTTGATGCTACTGAATAGGTTGCGCCCCAATAATCATAAGCTGATTTGCCCTGTTCTGGGTATCCATACAAATCAAGATCATGTAGGATGCGATGAATGAAGCGTAATGCGTTTGGCTCATATTGTGATGTTGCGATTTCAATTAATGCAACGATATTGTTCATATCTTTAACAATATCTTCTTCATCTGCTAAAGCTTCCTTAATTTTTTCATAATTATTAGTATTTAACAGCTCTGATTTAAGGATATTGCTCCAGCCTTCATCGCTGCCTTCTGCATATTTAGAAAATTTGCTTCCAAGCAGGAAGTAATCAGCTTGGGCATGCATTTCCCTAATTAATTCAATCGCTTTATACTGTGGCGTATCAGGTTGAGACGTATAGGATTGCGAAGGGAATTTGACAGGCGTATTTGCCAAATCCTCTTGTTGATTCAACCCATACTGCCTAGCGTAATAAGATTCTTTATATTGCTCTTCCTTTAATACTTTTTGTACGAAAAGCGCTGTTGCGATGATTAGTGCGATAAATGCTACAATAAAAAAAGTACCGACTAAAAGACCTATCTGTTTACGTTTCACGACTAATAACTCCTGTAGAATGAAGATATTCAGGTTGATACTGATAGTAGAGTTAACATCAAATGAAAACGTAATAGTTGTATCAGCAACCCGATAAAATAACGAAAATTTAACAATACTATTTTAATTATGCTTCATATTGCTAGCAGTGGTCAACCTTTTGTGCTTTATAGTAGTATGATCTGTCAGGAAGAAACGGAATATACAATGGCGAACGAACAAGCCAGAATCAAACTTGGAGAACGAAGCAACGTAAAAAATTCCGTTACAAAAATAAACGTTCAAAGCAATAAAAAGGTTTCGTTTATTTAACTTGCAGCATCGCGCTTAAATAAAAAGCATGGTGGGAAGATCTATTACTGACGCATTATTTCTATAACATTGCATAAGCTTAAACTCAATTAGCACCGCATTAGGGATACAGGTATTAACTGATTTGTGCTATAGTTAAATAATACGCGTTCTTTATGTAATCTTAGAAAGAAAAGTGGGATATAAATGATTGTTATAAAAACAATGGAAGAAATTATGAAAATGAAAAAAGCGGGCGAGATTTTAGCAGCTTGTCATAAAGAGATTGCAAAAATGATTAAGCCTGGCATTACAACAATGGAAATTGATCAGTTTGCTGAAAAATTTATTCTCGATCACGGAGCAACTCCAGAGCAAAAAGGTTATCATGGATATCCTTTTGCAACTTGTGCTTCTGTTAATGATGTGATTTGTCATGGCTTTCCAAGTAAAGAAATGGTTCTTAAAGACGGCGATATTGTAACCATTGATATGGTTGTTAACTTAGATGGTTGGTTAGCCGATTCCGCATGGAGCTATGCTGTAGGTAATATTTCGCCAACTGCACAAAAGCTGCTTGACGTAACGAAGGAATCGTTATACAGAGGAATTGAACAAGCAGTTGTTGGAAACCGTTTAGGTGATGTAGCAAGCGCTATTCAAAAGTTTGCTGAAGCAGAAGGCTTCTCGGTTGTACGTGATTTTGTAGGTCATGGTATCGGTACGAAAATGCATGAAGAGCCGCAAGTTCCTCACTATGGACCAGCTGGTCGCGGTACTCGATTGAAAGAAGGCATGGTTATTACAATTGAACCGATGCTAAATGTAGGAAAATATCACGCTAAAGTCGATGCAGATGGTTGGACTGCAAGAACAGTTGATGGCAGTCTTTCCGCTCAATATGAGCATACCATTGCAATTACAGCAGACGGTCCGTTGATTATAACTGATCAATCTTAATTGATGTTTACTTAGTGCAAGATGAAAAGCAGCGGCTTGCGCTTGTGCGCAGTCTGCTGCTCGGTCTGGATTCATTACATTTAGGCTGTGAAATATCAATTGATAATTCGTTATGAAGAGCGAGTCAGTTCTCGGTCTTCATTATTTTTTTAAAAGAAAAAATTCTCCTTCATCACGATTGTGATACATTACATCACTTACATTACTTTGCGTAATGACTGTATGCTCGTCAAAGCGAACGATGATTGCACGATTCTCTACGATTTGATTGTTTAAAAAAACGCGAACCTGACTTTCCTGTTCTACTGCTGTTTGAAAATCTTGATCTGTAATTAATTTACGTTGAATGGACATCGACCATCCTCCTAACTAAATGCTAAAGCTATAAGGTCAATTATAATCAATGTTTCTTTAAATATGAACAATATTAGAAAAGCGATTATATTTTTTATTTGCTATGCTTCGAGTATAAAGGAGATGATAGCAATGAAATATTCTGTTTTTACCGTAATGATGCCTGATTGTACGCCAGAGCAAACAGTCAAGCTATTGCAGCAGGAAGGCTACGATGGTGTTGAATGGCGTTTTACCAATAATGATCCTGCACGACAGCATGAAGTTCCTTCTTTCTGGGGAAACAATTATTCTACGATAGCGGCAGATAGTACCGAAGAAGAGCTTAAAGCTGTAGCACAATTAATGAAAGAGCATGGCTTAACTATTCCCAATTTAGCTGCTTATATCCCTGAGGGAGATTTAGCAGCTACAGAACAAGCAATGAAAGCTGCTGTTATCCTCGGCGCTCCATCGATAAGAATTCCAGCGCCAAGTTACCGCAGTGACAATTCATATTGGCAGACGCTTGAAGCGGGTAGAGATTATTTAGCTAAAGTAGAGAAATTGAGTAAGCAATATGGTATTAAAGGTGCAATCGAAACGCATCACGGAAATATTGCATGCAGTGCTTCTGCGGCACGCAGACTTGTTGAAGGCTTTGACCCTCAGCATATCGGAATTATTTATGATCCAGGCAATATGGTGCATGAAGGGTATGAAACTTATCGTATGGGCTTAGAAATATTAGGTCCGTATTTAGCTCATGTCCATGTAAAAAATGCTGCTTACCAATATAATAAGCAACATTCATCCTGGGAAGTTCAATGGAGAACAATTGATGAAGGCATCGTTGTATGGCAGAAGGTGATTGAGGACTTGAAAGCAATTGGATATGACGAATGGCTAAGCATCGAAGACTTTAGTCTCGCTCGATCAACGGAGCAAAATTTGGCTTATCAAATTCAATATTTAAAGCAAATCGTTCATGGGAAATAAAGCAAAAGGGAGCGCATCACGCTCGTAGCTTATTTGCTGCGTAGGCGTTTGCGCTCCTCTGTTTCCCAGCGCTTAAGGCTTGGATATGGATCGAAGGCCCATTCAATAAGACCGCGGTCACTATAGATACCATAATGTAAATGAGGAGGAAACTTACCAGAAGTGCCGGGCTTTCCATAGCCTGAGCTGCCTACCCACCCGATCACTTGGCCAGGCTCAACGATTTGACCAACTTGCAAATCTTTGGCGAAGCCTGAAAGGTGAGCGTAATAATGATAATAGTTATTTAAATCACGTATCCCGACTCTCCAGCCGCCATAACGATTCCAACCTTTTGTTTCAATGACACCGTAGCAAGTGCTGCGTACAGGAGTGCCGTAGCTGGCGAAAATATCTGTTCCTTCATGAATTCTCTTTCCTCCCCAGCCACGACGATCGCCCCATGTATCACGATAGGCGTAAGTTGAGTTTAATGGCAATGGAAATGCATGCTCAAATAAATCAAGCTTGTCGTAGTGTTGATAAAGTTGATGAAATTGCTCAATACGTTTTACAGCACGTGTATTTTGATAGTATTCCCATAGACCAATCATTAAATTATCATCATCGTGTCCGTGCTTACCAATTTCAGATAATACTGAGGCAAGAAGATCAATATCGCTGCTGCGGCTTGCGCGATTATCTCCATCTCCATCACGACCAATCCCTTGGAAAAATGCAATCGATGAAGGCTCCTCGTCCTGACTGTCAGGATTTAATACCCCTGCCCACTTTCTTTCATCAACGTATATTCCTGTGAGCTTGCCATGCTGAGGCCTTGCCTTCGGCTTAGCCCGTGTCAAGGAGCGCTCATATTGATCAATTGCAGCTATCCATTGCCATGGAATTCCTGTCATTACAGAGAGGTTGTTATAAAGCTCTAACCTAGCAGCATAAATTTGTTCAGGAGACATTTGCTCGTTGGCCTGGACAACTTTTGCGAAAGAAGCATACATAGGAAGGAGAAGGATTACAATAAAGGTTAATGTACGAAGCCTTGTCATCAATATCATCCTTTCACACATTCACTAATGTTATTGTTCTCTAGATAATGAAAAATATCCAACTGGATTTCAATCTGCAGTAATAAGCACTGCAATTTGCAAATTTTATGATATAATAAAACCAATGTTTAGTTGTAGACTGTAATTTTTATACAAGTAAGTAATTGAAAAAAGTAATTGAAAGCAGGTACTGTTCAATGAAACAACAAAGTGAAAAGTTGCAAAAGCCTGATTGGCTAAGAATTAAACTAACTACTGGCGGTAATTACGCTGAAATTAAAGATATGATGCGAACTAAAACGCTACATACAGTTTGTGAAGAGGCGCGCTGTCCAAATATCTATGAATGTTGGGCTAACCGAACAGCAACATTTATGATTTTAGGTGATATTTGTACTCGTGCCTGTCGTTTTTGTGCAGTAAATACAGGAATGCCGACTGAATTGGATTTACAGGAGCCAGAGCGTGTTGCAGAAGCTGCAGAACAAATGGATTTAAGACATTGCGTTGTTACTTCGGTAGCTCGTGATGATTTGGCAGATGGCGGAGCGTCGATCTTCGCTGCAACGATAAAAGCAATCCGTAAAAGATTACCATTTTGTCGTGTAGAAGTACTTATCCCGGATTTTATGGGAAATTGGGATGCATTACAGGTCGTTATGGATGCTAACCCAGATATTTTGAACCATAATATTGAAACGGTCAGAAGATTGTCAGACCGAGTTCGTGCTAAAGCGAAATATGAACGTTCATTAGAGCTGTTAAAACGTGCAAAGGAAATGAAGCCAAAGATTCCTACGAAATCCAGCATTATGCTTGGGGTTGGTGAAGAGTGGGATGAAATTATAGAGGCGATGGATGACTTACGTGCAGTGGACTGTAACATTTTGACGATTGGTCAATATTTACAACCGACTCCAAAGCATTTGAAAGTAGAACGTTATGTACATCCAGATGAATTTGCAAAATTGAAGTTGGAAGGCTTGAAGCGTGGATTTAGACATGTGGAATCAGGTCCGCTTGTTCGTAGCTCATACCATGCCCATGAGCAAACTGATTCAGCTTATGCTTCTATGGCAGCCGATGCATCCCATCAAGTTGTGTCCGAAGCAACAGAAGGTGCTGTTACTTCCCGATCTGGCGCTTGCTCTAATATTGTGATTTAAAGTCAGAGGAGAGGTGCACGAGTGGCAATTATTCATATCGCAGGAAATACGTATGAGTTAATTATGGAAAATCGTAATGGCTGGAATGTTGAAGCTTTTCGTAATCGTTATAGCGAGGTTTTAGAGCGTTATGATTATATTGTTGGAGATTGGGGCTATAATCAGCTTCGATTAAAGGGCTTTTTCAGAGACGGCCATCAAAAAGCAACTAAAGACTCCACGTTTTCTTATATTACAGATTACCTTAATGAGTATTGTAATTTCGGCTGTGCTTATTTTTTGCTGGAGAAAAAAAATAAGGACGAGTCGATTAACGATGGCGAGGAGCATATTTATCTCCAAGAACCAGAATATACAAGAACCTTACCGACGATTGTAACCAAGGAAAAGGAAAGTAAGGATTCTAAGCAAAAAGATTCGAAGGAGATGAAAGAAGCTAAAGAAGCTAAGGATGAAAAAGACGGAAGTGACTCAAAGGAAGTAAAAACAAAATCTACTTTGCTGGATAGCTTCGATGACGAGCTCAGCTCTTTAAATACAAAGGAAGCTGCCAATCGCAGCAAGCGCTCCGTTCAACGTGAAAAAGGCGGGGAAGAGAACGGTGCTGAGAAGTCTCGCTCACGTAACCATCAACGCTCTCGTAGCAATCAACGTCAACAAGCTAAGGCTCAAGTCGATGATGCGATAGAGAATGAGTTGGACAATGGAAGCAAGAAGGAAGGAAAGCTTAAGCGAAAAGATAATTTTTATCGTAAGGGCAATCGTCCTCAAGATAAAAAAAACAAAGGCAACAGACATCAAGCTGAGCAATTAAATTCTAGCAACAGCTAACAATACCACAATTGCATTTCTCAATTAAGAAAGGGATGCTTAGAGCATTTGTTACAATGCTTCTAGGCATCCCTTATTGATTATATTAATTTAGTGAGTCGATCCCAATAAACGCATTGCGAACACGATTCCAGAATGGGAACGGTCTGTAGCGGGCAAATCTAACTTTTTTAGAAGCAACCGCACATTTTATTGAGATAACATCATCAAACATTTTACCAATATGATCCACATTAATTTGAATTTTTTGCTGTTTCATACAAATGATATCGCAGTAATGGTGCTTTGGCAGCAATACAGACGAACCAAGCGTTCGATAAACAATGTTGTTAATCGAGGCGATTTCAGTGATCTGCAAAGATTCAATAGTTGGATGAACAATCGATCCTCCCAAGCTTTTATTGTATGCAGTGCTACCGGTAGGAGTAGAAATAACAATGCCATCTCCACGAAACATTTCAAACTGCTCACCATTAATATTCACTTGTGCGACCATTGTATTGTCGACGCCTTTAAGCGTAAACTCATTTAGCGCATAGTACTGATAAGTGCCTGATTGCGTAACAAGCTCAATATTTGCTAATGGGTACTGAACGATATTCGGTTCAATAGTACTCATTTTCTCTACAAGTAGCTCCAGCTCATGAGGCTTCCAGTCGGCATAAAAGCCAAGATGTCCAGTATGGATTCCGACAAAAGCAACATGCTCAATTTGATCTAAATAATAATGGTAGGCTTCCAATAACGTTCCGTCTCCGCCAATGGACAGGACAATATTCGGCTTTTGCTGATCCTGCTGAAGACCTTTTTCACTTGCGAGTTTGATGAAGGATTGCGCTAATTCCTTGGATAAAGAGTCTCCGCGATCGATAACAGCATATTTCAATGTAATAAGCTCCTTTACATGTTCCTTGTACATATAAAAGCATAGCTGAAATGAAAGCAATGTTCAAGGTGTAATAACTTCTTTAGCTGGGTCCTAGCCAATTCCAAAGGAGATACAATAAAATGACCGAAACAATGCAGTGCAGAAGCCGAGCAAATAGAAAAGGAGTATATCGTATCGAGGTGTGACTTAATATACTGGCAATTTGCGCATGCACTGAAAGTCCGCCCCAAGAAAGCACTGCAACAGCGAGCGCTGCTTGATGCTGCAAAGGAAGTGCAGTTAAACTGGCTTGTTGCGCACCAAGCGTAACTTCAAATACGCCTGGAATAATGCCTTCTGCTATGAGCGGAGAAATTCCCAGCAATTGAAACAAATGCTCTAATGCAACAATCATCGTTGCTAAAAGTTTAGCATCAGACAATAACTGAAGAACGACAGAAAAGAACACGACTAATCCGCCAACAACAATCATTAGACGTAACGCAGAATTGATTGCTTGATGAATAATGACAGCCAGCGATCGGCCATCCAGCAGTCTTGCCTCATGCATCGCGTGCAGAGCTTGATGTAGCAGGCTGCGTTGATATTGACCAGCAAAGCTTTTAGTTGCTAACTTATTGAATGCCTTCTTCTCTTCTTCGCTTACATCATGAAACCGCATAAGAATACCTACAATTAATGCCCCAATATAATGAGCAGCAGCTAGGATAACTGCCAGTTTTGCCTGTCCAAAGAAGCCAATTGAAACCGCACCAATTAAAAAAATCGGGTCAGAGGAGGTGGTAAAGGCTACTAAGCGCTCACCTTCACGTCGATTTAGTAAGCGTTGCTCATATAATTGGGCTGTTAACTTTGCTCCAACAGGATAACCAGAAATATATCCTAGCGTAACGACAAAGCCGCCAATGCCAGGAATACGAAAGATTGGTCGCATTAACGGATCTAAAATTTTTCCGAAAAAGTGCACTACACCGAAGCCAAGCATAAGTTCAGATATAACAAAGAAAGGAAATAGTGCAGGAAATAAAACTTCCCACCAGATGGCTAAACCACGTAACGAAGCGCTTAGTGCCTGCTGTGGAAAGAGAAGCATAAGTAGGATGATTATTGACGATAATATACCAAGCAAACTTAATGGTCGGAACAGTATTTTTAACATACGGGTACATCCTATTCTCTTAATTTTTAATTCTTATAAATATATATGAAATAGGAGGTACAAGCATGCCGCTTAGCTAACAATCAATATTTGTAATGTAAACGTAATACAAATTGACCACTAAACAATGACGAAATGTGATATACTAAATATATATGAGATGATGGAGTGATGATCATGGCCATTCTGACAGGTATTCTAGTATGCGCGTTTGTATATGTGATCAGAGAAGCAGTATCCTCCCCAGCAAATAATAAAGATTATGATTATAAATAAAGTTGTAAATTTTACAAGTTTAGATAGCCAGTTCTGCTATGGTGCAGAGACTGGCTTTTTTATTTCTCTTGAAAAATAGTAAAATTGCCAGTATAATACAAATTATTGCAGGGGAGCTTGCAGACATGATCGTCTTACAGGCTGAGAGGAAGGTGAAGCCTTCGACCCTTTGACCTGATGCGGATAATGCCGCCGTAGGAAGTCGTCGATGAACTATTTTCAGGAGGCGCTCCCAAGGTGTCTCCTTTTTTAATTGAATAGAGATTTGGCAGGGGAGCTTGCAGACAAGACAAGATTGTCTTAACAGGCTGAGAGGAAGGTGAGACCTTCGACCCTTAACCTGATGCGGATAATGCCGCCGTAGGAAGTCATCGATGGAGTTTTTCATAGGAGGCACCCGAGGTGTCTCCTTTTTTTTGCTACTGAAGGTGCATAGAATCCAAGGTCATTGGAACAAAGTAAGACGCTTTTCTATCTTGTTTTGCTGTAAAAGAGGGTCATGTTGCAATGTTCTGATTGCAAGTAATCTTCAAATCTCAAATTGATAGAGGAGTGTATGTAATGTTTGAAATTTTGCTAACTAACGTTCGTAAGACTGGTCCGCTCGTCCACAATATTACAAACTATGTGACCGTCAATGATTGTGCCAACATTGTGCTCGCTTGTGGGGCATCTCCGATTATGGCAGACGATGTGAAAGAAGTTGCGGAGATTACTGCAATTTGTGGCAGTCTTAATATTAATCTCGGCACGTTAAACGAAAGTACCTTTGCCGCTATGCTGGCTGCAGGAAAAAAAGCAAATGAATTGGCACATCCCGTTGTCTTTGATCCAGTTGGTGTTGGTGCCTCAAAATTGCGTACAGATTCAGCCTTTAAGCTGCTTGAGGAAGTTCAATTCACTTGTATACGCGGGAATATTTCAGAAATTAAAACATTAGCTCATGGCAGTGGAACGACCAGAGGAGTCGATGCTGATGCAGCTGATAAAGTAACGGATGAGAATTTAGACGAAGCGGTTAGTTTTGCAAAAGCATTTGCTCAAAAACATAGAACGGTTGTAGCTATAACTGGTGCAATCGATATTGTTGCCAATGAAAACCAAGCATACTGTATTCGCAATGGTCATCCTATAATGTCCTCGATAACTGGTACTGGTTGTCAGCTTTCAGCTTTGATAGCATCGTTTTTAGCAGCAAATCCACAGCATCCTTTACAAGCAACTGCAGCGGCGGTTTGTGCGATGGGCATAGCAGGAGAACTTGCTCATTTGCGACTATCCCCTATGGATGGCAATGCATCTTGCAGAAACTATATCATTGATGCCATTTATAATTTAACACCGACACAGTTGGAGAAAGGTGCAAAGTATGAAGTGCGATAAGAAACATATGTTACTTTATGCAGTTACAGATCGAGCCTGGGTCGGTAAGCAAAGTCTGTATGAGCAAGTAGAATCTGCCCTGAAAGGTGGGGTTACCTGTGTGCAACTTCGTGAAAAAGAACTCGGCTATGAAGCGTTTTTGGCAGAAGCGCTAGAAATAGCTGACCTCTGTAAGCAATATGGTGTTCCTTTCTTTGTTAATGACAATGTGGAAATTGCTATTTCGTGTAATGCAGATGGGATTCATGTTGGCCAGGGGGATATGAACGTTTCGCAGGTTCGGTCTTTAGTTGGTGACAGAATGATGATTGGTGTGTCGGTGCATAACGTTGAAGAAGCTTTAGAGGCTGTTCGTAACGGAGCAGATTGCCTTGGAATAGGTGCTGTCTTTTCTACTGCTACCAAGCAGAATGCAAAAGCTGTAACTCTCCAGACACTTCGCGATATTTGTCATGCCGTAGATCTTCCAGTAGTTGCGATTGGTGGGATTAACAAAAGCAATATGCTGCAATTAGCAGATTCTGGGGTTGATGGAGTGGCCTTAGTTAGTGCTATTTTTGCTGCCGAGGATATTGAGCATGAATGTCGCGAACTTCGCAAGCTGGCTGAGCTGACTGTCAATAGACATAATACCGTTTCTTAAGGAATCATTTACTTGTAAATTATAAGGCAAGGAGAATGAGTATGAGAACAGCATTAACAATTGCTGGCAGTGATTGCAGTGGAGGCGCTGGTATTCAAGCCGATCTAAAAACGATGACAATGAACGGAGTTTACGGGATGAGTGCAATTACTGCCTTAACTGCACAAAATACAACAGGAGTAACCGCTATTGTTGAAGTATCTCCGCAATTTTTGCTGCAACAAATAGATATGATTTTTACAGATATTGTTCCTGATGCAGTAAAAATAGGGATGGTTTCGAATTCGGAGCTAATGGAAGTTATTGCTGAGCGCCTAATTTATTATAAAGCAAAAAACGTTGTGCTTGATCCAGTTATGGTTTCTACTTCTGGCTCTAAGCTAATGCAGGATGATGCAATTGCTATGCTAAAAGAAAAATTGCTGCCGCTAGCGACTGTTATCACACCTAATATACCAGAAGCAGAAGTGCTGTCTAGTATGAGGATTGAGGATGAGGAGGATATGATGGTTGCCGCACAATGGATTAGCGAAGCTTACAAATGCTCGGTTTTGCTAAAGGGTGGCCATGGCGTCAATGATGCCAATGATCTGCTTTATGCCAATCAGAAGTTGCAATGGTTCCGTGGCAAGCGAATTGAAACTTCGAATACGCATGGAACTGGCTGCACGCTATCGAGCGCAATTGCTGCCAATTTGGCAAAAGGCTTTGAGCTATCTGCTTCTGTGCAGCGGGCGAAAAATTATGTTACCGGTGCTTTAGCTGCTATGCTCAATCTTGGACAAGGAAATGGTCCAATACATCATACATTTCATTTAACTGGTGAGTTTGCATTAGAAAATAATTTAAGTCATATAGGAGAACGATTTTAATGAAAACTGTGGATAGATTGTTAGATGCAGCTAAAGACATTTGGCAACAATATAATAAGCACCCCTTTGTTATGGGAATCCAAGACGGGACACTTTGTAAGGATAAATTTCGACATTATATTATTCAAGACTCTCTTTACCTTGAGGACTATGCGAAGGTATTTGCAATTGGTGTGGCAAAAGCGAAAAGCCTAGAAACGACTAAATTGTTTGCCAAATATATTTCAATCATCAATGGAGAACTGGACATTCATCGCGGATATTTAAACAGACTTCATGTAACAGAGGAAGAGATTAATAATACTCCTCGCTCATTAGATAATCTCTCCTATACCTCATATATGCTGCGAGTTGCATATGAGGAGGGAGAGGCGGAAATTTTAGCTGCGATTCTTTCTTGCGCTTACAGCTATGAGATCATTGCCAAAACAATACTTAAAAATAATCCTGCTTCTATTCATCATGATTTTTATGGAGATTGGATAAAAGGATACAATTCTGAGCGTTATTCAGAAGATAATGCTTTGCTGTTAAATACACTGAATACGCTGACGGAGCATTACACCGAAAAGCAGATTAAGCATTTAATCGATGTGTTTGTTGCCTGCTCCCGCTATGAATTAGCGTTTTGGGAAATGTCTTGGAATTTATCCGTGTAAGTTACTTCAAATTAAGTAGGATTTGGACTATTTAGATTGCATATTTGAATACAAAACAGCCCTTGATATAAGCAGTTGCTGCCTTTTTCTGTTAACGATTGGGTGAACGGGCAGCTGGATCGCATTGTCAAGGGCTTATTTGTGACTATAGACTTAATTTTGTGTAAAAATATTAATTTTATAGACCTAGTCAATCTTAAATTTTATTTATTGCTATGATATAATGATCACAAGATTGACGTAGGAGTGATTTAAATGTCGCATCAAAGTACATACGAGCTTATTGGAGGAGCTGCAACAATACGTCAAATCGTTGAAGCATTCTATCCTAAAGTGCAACAAAATCCAGAAATAGGACCACTTTTTCCGCAAGATATTAATCCAGTAAAGGAAAAGCAGTATCTATTTTTGACTCAATTTTTTGGCGGACCTCCACTTTATACAGAGCAATATGGACATCCCATGATGCGAGCACGTCATCTGCCTTTTGCAATAACTGAAAAAAGAGCAAAGGCGTGGCTTAGTTGTATGAAGGAAGCACTAGAGGAAATTGATCTTCCCTCTTCCACTAGGACTTTAATCCTAGACAAGCTAGCTGGCCCGGCATATCATTTCATTAACAGCGAAGAAAATGGTTAACAGCGATGAATAGGAGTGTGGCTTATGGAGCCGATTTATATCTCAACGACAGAATGTCCTTGTTGCGAAATTACATTTAATATTACGAGGGTTAGACCCAGCTTTAAAGGTCCGTATCGAACAGACTCAGATTTTTGTGGCTATTATAAGCATGGTATTAATCCCGACTATTATGTAATTAGAGTTTGTCCGCAATGTGGTTATGCATTTTCAGAAAACGGAAAAAAAGAGTTAACTGATGAAGAAAAAGCATTGTATTTTGATCAAATCGGCAGACATTGGAAGGAACAATATTTTCATGGAGAGCGTACGGCTAAGCAAGCACTTATTACTTACAAGCGTGCATTAATGATTGCTCAGTTAATTAATGAGAACCCACGTGTTATTGCAGGGTATCTCCATCATATTGCATGGCTTTATCGTGAACTTGGAGATGTTGCAAACGAGCAGCGCTTCTTACAGTTTGCCTTAGAGGAATATATTACTGTATATCAGCATGAAACCGACAGTGAATCAAATGCTAGATTGCTGTATCTTATCGGCGAGTTGAACAGTCGAGTAGGAAATTATAATGAAGCTATCAAATGGTTTTCACGAGTTGTAAACGATCAATCTATTATGGATGCAGGAATGATACGTGCAAGTCGTGAGCGTTGGAAAGAAGTTGCTGAGCAAGCAAGAATGGCTCAATAACAGAAGATTGCATCAATTTAATAACTAAAGCCAGCTGGCTACTTATAGTGAAAAAGCAGATAAAAAAGCTACAGTATTTTGAGAGGACGCTTCTCTCATACTGTAGCTTTTTTACCTTATTTACGAACTGGACTATCAGCAAGCAAGTAATCGTCATCGACATCAACGATCGTCAGCTTTTCATAACAACAAGGAAATACGAGCAGTTTTTTCTTCCCAGATTGAATGTCGGGAATTTCTTTCCTTTTTAATGGCAATAATATTTGCTCGGAATAACAAAATGGGCATTGTTCTGCGTAATAATCATTTCGAATAACTTGATAAGGCAGTGTATTTTTAAATGGAATCATGCTTCTGACTCCTTCGAATGGTTAGAGTGCGAAGGTTCAGAGTTTGCTTCCTGAGCTTGTTGCTTTGCAAGTTCGGCAAGCTTCGCCATTAGGATATGTCTTGGTGTATGAACGAGCTGCTCTACTGGAATCTTTAGTTGTTGAGCTAGCTTCATTGCTGTTTCTGGTGACATTTGCTTTAGCATAGCGTCACACCTCCAATGATTTTGGTATACTTATTGTTATACACTTAACTAGCTAGAATCGCAATGACCATGTTAATAAGAAAAGAGGGATACGATGAGTTATTCATTAAAATGGGAACTGGATAGCATATATTCGGGCGGCTCCAATTCCACACAGCTGAATGAGGAATTAGTTGCTGTCGAGGGACAGATTGCAGAACTGAAACAATTACTAAAGCAATCCGGTGAAATTACATACGAAAACTTAGTTAAGCAAGTGTCACTAGTGCAAGACATACTAGCAACCTTACGGGAAACGGAATCATTTATCTCTTGCCTTATGGCACAGGATATGTTTGATAAGCGTACAGTTCAGCTCAATGATAGATTAAAGGGGATAAATGCGGCATATACAGCAGTATTAAATTTATTTGATGCTCGGATAAGTACAATAAAAGATGATGAGTGGGAGAGATTTTTGTCACAGCCAGAGCTAGCTCCTATCGCATATAATGTTAATGAGCGCAGAGAGCTAGCGCGTCACAAGATGGCTCCTGAACTGGAAGCTCTTGCTGCAGATTTAGCAATTGACGGTTATCACGGCTGGGGGGATTTTTACAATACGATCGTCTCTCGTACCAATTTTAAGCTTCCTGATGGCTCTGTATTGTCTGCTGGGCAAATGTCCAATAAACTTGACGATATTGATCGCAGTGTACGTGCGGCTGCCTTTCAATTATGGGAACAGGGCTGGAGTGAGCAGGCAGATTTATGTGCAGATACATTAAATCATCTGGCAGGATTTCGTTTAAAATGGTATCAAAATCGTAACTGGCACTCCTATCTTGAGGAGCCTTTGCGCATGAATCGCATGAGCAAGGAAACATTGGATGCGATGTGGCAAGCAGTAGATCGTGGTAAAAAACTATTAATTCCTTATTTTGAGCGAAAAGCAAAGTTGCTTGGAGTAGACAAGCTTTCTTGGCATGATGTGGAGGCACCGCTTCCATTAGCGGCTTCAAGCAGCAAAATGAGCTATGATGAAGCGGCACAATTTATCATTGAGCAGTTTTCGAGCTTTAGTGATGAATTAGCCGACTTTGCCAAAGAGGCTTTTGAAAATCGTTGGATTGAAGCTGAGGATCGAGCAGGTAAGCGCCCTGGAGGCTTTTGCACTGCGTTGCCAAAAAGCAAGCAAACACGGATTTTTATGACTTTTTCAGGCTCAGCCTCTAATGTCTCAACATTGGCGCATGAACTAGGTCATGCCTATCATCAGCATGTGATGAAGGATATGCCGGTTTTAACGCAAGAGTATGCAATGAATGTGGCAGAAACTGCATCTACATTTGCTGAAATGATTGTAGCCGATCAAGCTCTGTTAAGAGCGCCTAGTCGTGAGGAAAAATTAGCGCTACTCGATGATAAGTTGCAGCGTGCAATTGCATTCTACATGAATATACATGCTCGATTTATTTTTGAGTGTGATTTGTATGAGCGACGTAAAGAGTCTCCGTTAACGGTTGAGACGTTGAACGAGCTAATGGTTGCAGCACAGAAGCAGGCCTACTTAGAGCAATTGGCTGACTATCATCCACATTTTTGGGCAGCTAAGCTACATTTTTATTTAACAGATGTCCCTTTCTATAACTTTCCTTATACCTTTGGCTATTTGTTTAGCTCGGGCATTTATAAACGGGCACGAGCAGAAGGAGATAGCTTCAAAGCTTCCTATGACGCATTGCTGCGCGATACAGGGCGATTAATGGTTGAGGATTTGGCAAAGAAACATCTTGGCGTAGATTTAACGAAGCCTCATTTTTGGGATGAAGCGGCAACATTAGTTGCTGAAGATGTAGAGCAGTTTTTAGAGCTAACAGAAAATGTTTAGAAGGTAAGTAAAATAGTATATAGCATGTATCATACTGGAGGGGATTACGTATGGAAAGAACATTTGTTATGATTAAGCCTGATGGTGTTAAACGCGGATTGATTGGAAAAATTGTGACTCGTTTTGAGGAAAAAGGCTTTAAGATTGCTGCGGCGAAGCTTATGCAAATTGATGAGGATCTTGCTAAAGTACACTATGCGCATTTGTCACATAAACCATTCTTCGGCGAATTAGTGGAATATATTACGTCTGGACCAGTATTTGCCATGATTTTAGAAGGTCATGAAGCAGTGCGCAATGCACGAACATTAATTGGTTTTACCAATCCAATTGAAGCGAACGCCGGTACAATTCGTGGCGACTATGCGTTAATTGTTGACTATAATGTAATCCATGGTTCTGACTCTGTAGAAAATGCAGAAATCGAAATTTCCCGCTTCTTTGGTAATGAAAAAATTTAGGTATGATAAGTTGGAAAACGATTTTCGTACATCAATTAGTTAAGAAAAACGGTTGACAAATATTGGTTTGACATGTTATATTTTGAAACAACAATATTAATAAGAAACGGAAGCACCGTATAGCTGTTGTCTCTGCACAACAGTTATGCGGTGTTTTTTTGTTGCGTCAGGAGGGGGGAAATTCATTGAGTATTTCGGTTGCAATTATTAGCTCAGATATGGAGTATGTAACGAGATTGATGAGTTATATGAAAGGAAGTCCAATTTATCATACGTGGCGACTGCAGCTATACTCTAGCCCTGAACGAATTAGCCAGCTTGCAGAGCTTGAACGAGCACAATTGATCGTTGTTGAAGAGTCAATATATCACCTATTGCTGCGAAGAATTGAAGCTGGGGGAGGAGAAATTCGGGAACATACATTGTTGACGAAGGGCGGAGTAATCCCGCTTATCGTGCTTAGCAGTGAACGCCGAGAGTTAGCCTCGCATGAATTATACAAATTTCAATCATTAACAACATTGCTTCATTTTATACAGCAACGCTATCAATCCTGTCAGAGTGAAGGCACGAAAAGTCTTCAAATAACTGGGCTACAATCGCCCTGTATAGCAATTTGCTCTACGCTTGAGCAAACGGGAAAAACAATGCTAGCCCTGCATATTGCAGCATTGCTTGCCAGTAAAGGTTATCGCGTATTTTATTATAATTTAGAACGTTGGAATACGTCAGATTATTATTTACAAGAGACAGGAGCGAGTGAACGGGTCTCTTATTCGGATTTACTTTATCTTGTGAAGAGTAAGCAAAACGTAAAAAAATGGTTAGCTGATAAAGTAACGGCGTTAGCTAAATACGGCTTTTATTCATTGACT
The DNA here is from genome assembly GCF_057221655.1 of Paenibacillus sp. plas6. Classification (NCBI taxonomy): domain Bacteria; kingdom Bacillati; phylum Bacillota; class Bacilli; order Caryophanales; family Paenibacillaceae; genus Paenibacillus; species Paenibacillus sp. plas6. The sequence goes on from NZ_CM170151.1 coordinate 3,443,461, forward strand.
CCTTTTCAGCATGATGAAGACCGACAAGGCTTATCCTCGCAGGATGCGCAAGCTATTTTAATGGCAATAGCTGAAAGCGGGCTATATGATTTTATCATTGTTGATATGCCAGCAGGGTTAGATCAATGGACGTTGCCAATTCTTGCACAATGTGCCATTAACTTTATGGTTCAATTGCCAAAGCCTTCGTGGCAAAACAAGCATCGGCTTGCTTTCGCACATGCTGAGCAGTTTGAAGCTCATCTTATGCAACAATTGCAGCTTGATCGCTGGAGCATAATGAACGATCTGCATGGAAGTGCTGTCAATGCAGGAGAAAACGCGATTCCTCGTCCACTTGAATGCTTACCATTTGTTGAAGCATGGCAAAAAGGCGAGCCTGTCCTGCTAAGTTCTGCTAGTTATCGAGCGGCAGTGGAACGATGTATTGTGCGCTTAATCCAGCAAGGGGAATTAGCTGGAGGAGTGAGTGTAGGATGAAGCAACAGTCTTATGCTAATTATTCATTCATTCAGCAGCATGATAAGCAGCACATTCTGGAATCAGCTTTTAAAGAAATTCGTGATCAGCTTCGTTCACATCCAATGCTTTCACAAGCACTTAGTGATGAGGAACTGCGTGCTTACATTGAGGAGGAAGTATTGCACTGGACATCAACTACAATCATTTCAACGGATGATAAACTGGCACTTATCGATCGACTATATTATAGCTTCCGTGGCTTAGATATTTTACAGCCGCTTTTAGATGATGCTTCAATATCAGAAATTATGATTAACAATGAGCAGCAAATTTTTATTGAACGAGATGGCGAGATAAGCAGGTTAGAGCTGCAATTTGAAAATCGAGAGCGATTAGAAAGTCTTATCCAGCAAATTGTTGCTCCGATAAACCGAGTAGTAAACGAAGCATCGCCAATTGTGGATGCCAGATTAGCAGATGGCTCTCGCGTCAGTATAGTGTTACCTCCAATCGCTTTACGTGGCCCTTGTGTAACCATTCGAAAATTTCCGCAGCAGCCATTGACTATGGATGCTTTATTACAAATGGGAGCGTTAAGTGAAGAAGCTGCTGCTTGGTTAAAGGTGCTCGTTCAAGCGAAATATAACATTTTTATAAGCGGCGGGACAGGTTCGGGGAAAACAACCTTTTTGAATATACTGTCGAGTTATATTCCCCGAGATGAACGAGTGATTACAATTGAGGATGCGGCAGAGCTGCAGCTAAGAGAGATTGAAAATCTTGTATCACTAGAAACGCGCAATGCAAATTCTGAAGGCAAGGGTGAAATTACGATTCGCGATTTAATTCGAGCTTCCCTGCGAATGCGTCCTAATCGAATTATTGTTGGTGAGGTGCGAGGAAAAGAAGCATTGGATATGTTACAAGCGATGAATACTGGGCATGAGGGGAGCATGAGCACTGGTCATGCTAACAATGTGAAAGATATGTTATCTCGCTTAGAAACGATGATTTTAAGCGGCAATGACTTACCGCTGCGGGTTGTCCGCAGTCAAATATGCGCTGCTCTTGATATTTTAATTCATTTAACAAGGTTTTCAGATCGCAGTCGCGGGGTTTATGAAATTAGTCAAATTGTCGGTATAAAAGACGGAGAAATCATGCTGCAGCCGTTATTTCAATACGATGGGGAGGAACAGAGTGTGCAGAAACGGCTAAAGCGTACTGCTTATCCGCTATATCGTACGGAAAAGCTCAAACTGGCTGGTTTATCATTAGAAACAAAGATTTAGAAATGAGGGAGCTTTATGCCAAATAATAATATCTCTAAGCAATTAGGGAAAGCTTTTGATAGTTTCAGAGGAGCTGATAGACAGGCAAGCTCAACAGCTCGAGCTGGTCCTAGAGGAAGCAGGGAAGCTGTAAATCATTTTGCTCGTGCCCCGACAAAGCCGATTATCCGAACTAACGCCGAGACTTTCATTTATTATGACCAATATAAGTTATCGCGGATCGAGCTGACAAAGAGCTTATTAATATGGGGCGGTTTACTCTTTCTTATTACCTACAGTTTTTATCAGTCGCTATGGCTTTCTCTTCTCTTTACTCCACTGTCCTGTTTTTTTATTTCCTATGATCGAAAAAAACTAATTGCCAAACGAAAGCAACGAATGAGATTACAGTTAAAAGATGTATTGCTTTCTTTAGTATCTTCATTATCTGTTGGACGCTCGTTAGAAAATTGCTTTGCTGTAGCTAGTGAAGACATGGCAATGCTCTATCATCATTCCAAAGTTGAACTAATCGCTGAATTAGACATAATCAACTATCGAATTCGTAATGGAGAAAGTATTGAGCAAAGCCTACAACAGCTATCTGAACGTGCCAATATTGAAGAGCTGACTCAATTTGTCGAGGCATTACAAACCTGCAAACGCAGCGGTGGTGACCTGCTTGCTGTTATGAAACGAACAGCGACGATGCTTAGTGATCAAATTGCTGTAGATAATGAAATTAAAGTTTTGTTGGCACAAAAGAAGCTTGAAAGCAGAATTATGATGGTTACTCCTTTTGCCTTTCTACAATTTTTCCATATGATGTCTCCTATGTATATGTCTTCATTAAAATCTCCGTTTGGCTATACACTACTAACCGTTATCTTACTATTATTGCTGCTCCTGTTTTGGATAATGGATAGGATTATGACAATTAAAATATAGGTGATAAAAATGCTAGCTGTTGCGATATTCATTACGATATTGTGGACTTTTCTACTGATTTACGGAAGCAAGGTTAAAGGGATACCGAGCAAGGAGAAAATCGTTATATATGTCAACAAAAAAATGGCGTTAAAGCAAGCGCAGCGTGCCATATCCATAGAAGCAGAGGAGTTAAGGAGCAAGCGAAAACGAGCATATAAGCGACGAAAGGAGGTTAAGCTTCCAGCAACGTTTATTTATAAGCCTGCTTATTCCTTATATGAGCTAGCCCAATTAGAGCAACGAGCTATGACGATGCTTCATATGCTGCATGGTTATTTTATGCAGTTGCATCGCTATCAATGGAGCTTTGAAGGAACGGTTTTTTTGCTTAATGAAGTCATTGGACAAGCCTTATTAATCTTACTAATCGGCAGCTGGCTGGCATATGCAGCTGAGGAGTGGGCGATACTTGGCGTTTGCATTGCTGTCGCCGTAGTGCTGGTTATTAATTTGAGCCAAGCAGCTAAAAAAATGTTAGATGAACGACGTAAAGCAATATTAATGGAGCTGCCAAAGCTATTAACGAGAATTACCTTGCTTGTAGGTGCAGGAGAAACCCTGGTTCAAGCGTTTATTAAATGTATTCAAAATAAGCAGGCAAGCCAGCATCCATTGTACATTGAATGGCGGGAGGCAGTACATCAGATTAATAATGGGGTTGCCTTTACGTCAGCAATTGAAAGACTAAATCGCAATTGCTCACTTCAACAAATGTCTTTGCTGACAACTTATATATTATTGAGCTATCGAAAAGGAGGAGAACACTTTATTTCGTCTGTACAGGAACTAAATTTATCGCTTTGGGAAACGAGAAAGAACATGGCTCGCACAAAGGGGGAAGAAGGTTCGTCGAAGATGATATTCCCTTTAGTCGGTATATTGCTGCTAGTCATGGTATTAATCGTTGCACCTGCGATAATGATGATGAACAATATGTAGCTTTAATTTCAAATATTTTAGTTGTTGTTTATTCCTAATCAGGAGGGATGGATTATGTTAGGTAAATGGCAGTTACAGGCTAGCAAGACGAAAGATAAAGTTTTATCATTTTGGCGTAATGAGAGTGGAATTGGTACATTAGAGGTTGTACTCATTATTGCTGTAGTCGTATTAATCTTTATCATCTTCAAGGACTTTATTATGGAATACGTCGATAAGCTTGTAAACAAATCTAAAAAAGGTATTGATGATGCGTTTAAGTAAAATTAGAGTAGCTTTCGTTGATTTCAGAGCTGATCAGCGAGGAAGTGCAACGCTGGAATCAATGCTAGTTTTTCCGCTTATTTTGAGCGTTATTGTTATTATGATGCTGGTTGCGATTTACGATTATCAGCAAGTTTATGTACAGTATATTAGTACCACTGCAGCAGAACGAGCCAGCTACATTTGGGATGGACAAGACCGTTCATTTCGTACAGGACAAATACAATCCTCTAAGGATTACAATTTATATGAAAATGAGTTATCCATCGTCATACTAAAAAAATGGTTTGCAGTATCAGATAAACGAACTGCGCAGCAACTGGAGATTACGAGAATCAGTGAGCCTTTGCCATTAAGCGGCAATCTTATTAAAGATACATTGATTAAAGCTCAACAATATATTGTCGCTACAAATAGCGGAGTTGATGGCAAAACAGTCTTTACTAGCTCAAGTTTTATTCCTCGTATCTCGGTACAGCTTCGCAGAGATATATCTCCTCTGTTTTGGCGGCAACAGATCTTGCTGCCGTCCCCTTCATATACCGCACAATACGATATATATGCCCCGACTCAATTTATAAGAAATGTAGACTTGTTTTTGCATTATGCAAAACAATTTAGCAGTTTAACCAGTGAACAGCAACAGGAAAGAAAACTTAAAGGAGGAAAAGCGATAAAAAGCTTTTCCTCCTCATAAGGATGGTGCGCTATTCCAGTGAAACGCTTGCTATTTCGCAATGATGGTTCAGTCACGATATTTTGCGCATTAATAATGATGGTTTTAACCGTGTTTTTGATGGTGCTTTTAGATTATGCCAGAATATTTCTGTTTCAGCGAACGTCGGAATCTGCGTTAAAGCTGTCCGCTCAATCGGTTATTGCTGCATATGATCGCGAGCTGTATCAGCAGTATGGCTTGTTTGCCAGAGGAGGCAGCGCAGCAGATAAACTGTTTCGTGAAGCAATGGAGCTAAATTTAAGCAATAGCTACTCTATATTTTCCTTTGACCAAGGCAGCGATTTTGTTCAACCTAAGCTTGAGGAATTTGAAATATTTGAAGGAGATTATTTAGGGCTTCATCCTATCTTTGAGCGGCAAGTGCTTGAAGAAATGAAATATAGAGCGCCAATTGATTTTACAATCGAGCTTTTAGAGCAATGGCTGTCGATTACAAATGCAGTCAGAGAGGCGAATAACATTGTTGATGTTATTAATGAAATAGAGTCGTTATATGAAGATCGTGAGCACAAGCTCGAGAAAATTATGGCGCATCAAGAGAAAATCGGAGGGATAGTCCATGCTTCAGGCTTGCAAAGTTCAGTGAACAGCAGCATTCCAAGCATCTTAAATGGATATTCGCAATATATTAGCTGGCTAGAGTATGAAGAAAAACTAAATGGGCAAATTGCCGAGCTATATGACCGATTAGCTGAGCTTGAAAAAAAGGAGGCGGAGCTTGCTAGTAGTGGAGAGCAGCAAGGTGAAGGTTCAGATGATGAAGAAAAACCGTCACATAAACTAAGAAAGCAAATTGATAATTTAGAACGGAAAAGAGATAAATACTCTAGTCAAATTAGCTCCTATCTATCAAAAGCAGCGAATGTTCTCTCCATAATGAATACAGATTTAGATAAGTTATTACAGCAAAATCGTGATTTAGCAGAGCAAAATGACAATCTGTTACGGGAAGCTAGAACGCTAGACCAAAGTATTCAAAATAAATATAAACTGTATTTAAAACAGGACCAAGAGCTTAGCGAAAGCAGCAATGAGCTTGAAAATGAACTGCATAAGCTTAATTTTGATGACACGATGATTCGTGGAGAGCAGTATTTCGTTCAATATCAGGAAGCTATACAGAGTCAGCATAGCGCGCTTGAAGAAATTATTAATGGCGGCAAGCGTCTTGCAGAAGAAGTGAGCAGTCTAGTAAATCAGCCGCATTTAACTAATTCGTCTCGCTTAAATGATGCGAAGCAAACACTAGCTGAGCTGCAGGACAAGCTAGAAAATTATAATTTCAATTATCGCGCTCCTGCTACGTTATTAATGAGATGGCAGCAAGAGCTGGATAAGCAACGAGAGGTAAAAGCAAAAGCGGCACAATACGAGCAACAGTTTCAAGAAGCATCGGCTGGATATGAAGATATATTAGAACAGCTTATGGCAATCGAGGATACTCAAGAGGTGTCTAAAGATTATGAAGCAGTTAAGCAGCTTTTTCAGCTTAATTTTAAGCGCAATCAACATCAAGGAGAAGCAATTGATCCAAACGGCACGGAGTTAAAGGGTAGTGGCAAAAAGCAGGCATCTAGTGCGCTTAATATGCTGAATAATTTGCTAGAGACATTAAGCCGTGCTATAGAATCATTTCGTGATACAGTCTATGTAAATGAATATGCTTTAAGCAAATTTTCAAGCTTTCCGATGGGGAATATTCCAACTGACAGTAAAGAATTAGCAAGTCTGCTTAATCTGTCGGAACAAGAGGTGGAATATATTTTATTTGGTGTACATGAGCCATTAGCCAATGTTGCACTTGCTAGCGGCACTATTTTTGTTGTTCGCTTTGCAATTCGAACAATTGAAGGGTTTATTTTAAATCGCAGTTTAACCCACCCGCTGCTTATTCTCGGAGCTGCAGTCGTGCATGGGATGAAAGAGGCGATTACCGATATGAAGCAATTGATAAATGAAGGGAATACAGATCTTTCCCGTTATGCACCGCTTAAAATAAGTTACCCACAATATTTGCGGCTCCTGCTATTACTTTCTCCAACTAATTATTCTGCCAAGCTTTCGAGAATGATCGCTTTAATTGAGCATCATTTGGATATATCCTTACTAAAAGTTCCTACTTCAATTACTGTTCAGGCTGATCTATCTATGCATTTGTGGTCTTTACTTGGATTAACAGAATTAACAGGTATTCATAGCTTATTGGACAGTGAGGTGAGCGGCAATGTTTACCGACGACAGGAGCTTATTACAGCAGCCTATTGATTCAGTTAAAAAAACTTCACTGCCCCAATATATAAAGGAACATGGTCATATTACCTTCGAAGCAGCTCTTGTAGTACCGATAGTGATAGCTTTTATTTTCGTCTTTTATGCTATGCTCACGGCGATTTCAGCACAAATGGCATTACAGCAATTAGCAGCACAATCTGCTCAGCGTTTGGCAAATTATATTCATCCTGTAGCATTAACTGCAGATTATTTAAATAACGAACTATTAGACAATAAACAAGCGAAGTTTAAAAATGCAAATGAAGGTATCGAAGCACTAATTTATGAGTTAGGTGAGCTATTGCCTCATCCACTTGATTCTCTTGTTAAGGAAGGAGCAAAGGGCAATTATTGGCCCGCTACTAATTTAGCCACTACAGTGCTTGGACGGGAATGGTTTGAGCAGCTTATAGTCGGAATAGAGCCAAACTCTATATTAAAAAAGGAAAATGTACATCTTGTTTATTTACAGTTACCAGATCTTGTTCATTATACAGACTACAATGTCATTGTAGCTCTGCAATATGATCTCCCCTTTAAACTGCCCTTTTTTGAGCATCGTTTCTCGGTTAGAGAGCAGGCAATGCAGCGTGTATGGTTGCCAGATGCAGTCCCTCTTAATTTCGAGGTTTCTAAGGATGAAGCAGAATCATCCTATATTTATATTACATCAATTGAGCCTAATCCATTAAAGCCGGGCAGAAAAGCAACAATTAAAGTACTGACGGAGCCCAACAGTACGATAACGCTGGAGGTTTATTATAAGAGCGGTAAAAGTGTTGCAAAGCATTTAGGAACAGCTACTGCCAACGACAATGGAGAAGTGGAATGGACTTGGCATGTTTCAGGTAATACAACACCGGGAATTTGGATGCTGAAGCTAACATTAACAGAATCAAATTACAGCTTGCAGCACCCGTTTGAAGTTAGTAAATAAGTTCAGCAAGGGAGGAACGCAATGAGCATTCATTTATGGTTGGCATTGATCGTTGCTATTATTGCTTTATGTTACGATGTGACACAGTTTCGAATTCCAAACTGGTTAGCGCTTAGCACGCTGCTTATTGGCATTATTTATTGCGTTGTTAACCAAGGCTTTACAGGCTTAGGCAGTTCCTTGTTAGGGGCAGCAATCGGCTTTTTTCCTATGCTCCTTGTATTTTTATGTAAAGGAATTGGAGCGGGAGATGTAAAGTTGTTTGCCGCTTTAGGAGCATTGCTAAAAATGGAGAACATTATTTTACTAATGGGGCTTTCATTTATTTATGCTGGAATCGTATCTGTTCTATTAATTGTCTATCAGTTTATGCTAAAGCTTATAAAGAAAAACTATTATTATGCAAACTCACTATTAGTCGAAGAAACAACAGTAAACGATAAATTATTGCTGCTAGGCATCACAAAACTGCATCAGTTTCCGTTTATGTTGGCGGTCGCACCTGCAATGCTAACAGTCTGGTTTTTGGCAGCATAATGAAGAAAGGAGCAAACGACTAATATGATAAAAACGCTCATCATTGATTTTAATAATTATAATGGTCACCATATGGTAATTACACGGAAAAATCCGTTTAAAAGAGATGAGTTGCATGAATTAGAATCCAATATGCTGCGGGATAATGTCATTCGTAGTCTATTGCCATTAACTTGGCTAGAGGTGAATGATGAGCTTAGTTTTCAATATAAAATCGAAGGCTATCGCTTACTGTCTCATTATTTACGTAAGCAGCAGCTAACTATGCTGCGCTACTATAGCTTGCTTCTTTCGTTGACAGATGCATTAGCTTCCTGCTATGAATTTATGTTGCGTCCAGATTGCTGTGTTATTGATGAAAATTATCTTTATATTGATGAGCAGCAAGAGAAGATTTTGCTTGCCTATTTGCCGCTGCAGGGGTCAGTAACTGAGCAACAAGCTCAGCAACTGCTCATTTTAGCAGTACGCTGGGCAGATATAGTTATTGATCTCGACACGGCTGGTTATCATCGGATTCTTAATCTTTTATCAACTGAGGAGCTAGCAATTAATCCATTACGACAGCTATTACTGGAATTAATTCATCGCTTATCGCAAAACAATGAAAATAGTGAGCAGTTTGAAACCCACGCCCATCCGTCAGTCTTAAATCACCCTTCATTAGCTGTTGTCCAGCATAAGTCGAGTTCAAAAACTGCACATAAGTATAACAGCAACTCTGCTCTTACCCAGTTCCATGACACAGTTACCGGCACACCCTCAAATAGTCAACCCGTACTTACTGAAAATACAAAGAATCACATATCGAGCAATGAAAAAGCTGATTTAGATAAAGTTAATTTAGATAAAGCTAATCGTCTAATAGGTGAGGTGGCAGTGACTTCCAGCGAGTTTTCCCAGTGGCAGGGGCTTGAAATGGAGGACTTATATGATGGTGATATGGATGAGGCTAAATTCACTTGGAAGCATGGGATGATAACGATAGTTATGTTAGCCTTGCTTAGTTTGGCTTGGCAACAGCTATATTTGGGAAGTCCAAGCTCTGAAAATTTATTGCTGTGCAGCGGAATTTCAATTGGGATTATTGCTTTGCTGGCGTTTACTTTGCTAAAGCCAATAAAGCGCTGGATTGCTCGCTTGCGGCAAGATAAAGATTTACAATTGACTGCTGATTGGGATAGTCCGATGATGATGGAGGACAGTTTAACTTTGGAAAACGATGACGATAGGAAAGTTAATCGTAAACTATCTTCGTTGTTAGGCTCACTTCAAGCAAAGCCTCAGCAATTTGAGACTGATAGCAGAGGAGCTAGCAAGGGAGTAGACATCAACAAGGGAGTGACCGTAGAGCAAACTGGAGTGCAGCGGCAAACTTTTCAGCTAAACGATATTCATCTAGGAAAAGAACAAAGCAATCATGGTAAAGTGGTTGAGCTAGCTACTGTCCCGCTCGATGAAGCACAAGCGACATCAATGCTGCAAAAGGACGAGCTTGTTCTGCTAAGAAGCATGAACGGTGAAAAAGAGCAAATTAGAATTGTTGGACCAAGCTTTTTAGTTGGTCGAGCGGAAGAAGGTGTGCATTATCGGGAAGTGGCAAAGGGAGTCTCGCGGATTCATATTGAATTTGAGCTTAAAAACGGCAAGCTGCATGTAAAGGACGCAGGCTCGCGCAATGGCACTTTCTTAAATGGTCAACTAATGATCGCCTATAAATCCTATCCGCTGCAAATGGGTGATAAGCTGCAATTAGCAAGCAAAGATGGACCTATTTATGAGCTTGTTAGTTGAGCAGTCCAGCATAGCGATCTGCATATTAGGATGCCAAAAAACGAGGGAGCCCCGGTTAACATCAGACCGGCAGGCTCCCTCATTTTTTGGTTTATTGTTTTTCAATCTTTGTTAGCCAAGGTTGTTTAATATCCATACCATCAATTGCTTTTTCTACATACTGAATGCTGACAGCTTGATCGCTATCAAATTCATCAATAATATGGGTTAAGCTATCATCAATTTGAAAAACGATGGTTTCATCGCCAATTTGAATTTCAACACTATGACCATCTGCAGCACCAATATACGTTCCTTTAGCACTAATAATCTCGCTTGCGGCATCATCGGAGTTATCACCCTTATTATTAGTTACTTCAGGCTTCTCTGCATCTTTATCAGTTGATTCTTTATCATTATCTGATGTTAATGTGCCTGGATCTAAAACACCAGTTTCATCTGGCAATGAGTCGTCTGGTATGCTGTCTTGTTCAGCTTGACTATTGCTATTAGAAACAACTGGTGAATTGTTGGCACCATTATTGTCACTGCATGCAGTCAACATTAAAGCTAACAAAATTGCGCTAGTTGTTGTGGCTGTGCGTCTAAATCTTGTTTTCCATTTCACTGTCTAGCCACCTCCTGATACTTTTTGTGCCTCATAAATTTCGTGTTTAGCAGCAGCAACGCGATCACTGCAAATTATGAAGACTACTTTCATAGTGTTATACGCAAGCTAGGCGCAAAAAGTTGCACTTTATCATGATTTTACTTGTTTAGCAAATGCTCGAAACGTTTATAATCGATTTGCTTCTTATTTAAAAAAGCAATTAAGCTGTTATAATCGCGCTTAGGCGTTGCACGAATATATCCTTCGATGCAATGATCCTTTGTTACTTCTTTCGCACCGCTTTCAATTGCAACTTGTCCAATACGAGCTGCAATTGAATGAGCAGCAATGTCACGAAATGGCTTAGGCACAGGAGATACTAGCTCGTTTAAAAACGCTTTTGTTTCCTCAGTCCACATATGACGGCTTTCTTCTACCCAATAGTTTTGCCAATCAAGCTTAGACTTTCCATCTTTCATTGGCATAATTTTAAGGAATTTACGGAACATAAAGTATCCGCCAATGCTCATCGCTCCCAGCATGACGAATGCCCAAAACATAATAAAGTACATAAACGCATCTTGCATCTGGTCATTCACCTCAACCAATATTTTAAAGGGCAAGTTTTACTTAGACTTCGACCCTTATCTATAATCTTGTTTATTATCTATTATTATAGCGAAATATTGCGTAAACAAAATACAATTTTGTAGTTATTTTCATTTGAATCATCATGATTGTGGATATGCTAGTTATATAAGAAGCGATAAATATATAGAAGCAACGTTTTTAGCTTGCAGAATAGCTATAGCTTGAACTACAATAAAGTGTGATTAACCTCGTGAAGGAGAGTTAAAAATTATGATAAAAATAGGTTCTCACGTATCATTTTCAGAAAAGGGATTAGTTACTGCTGTAAAAGAAGCAGTTTCCTATGATTCCAGCACATTTATGATTTATACAGGTGCTCCGCAAAATACGCGTCGTAAACCGATCGAGACGATGTATATTGAAGAAGGCAAAGCACTAATGGAGAAGGCTGGTATTAATGAAATTGTCGTGCACGCTCCTTATATTATTAATTTAGGTTCATATAAAGATGATACGTATGAGTTAGGGGTTAACTTCCTACAAGAAGAAATTCGTCGTACGAATTACATAGGCGTAAAAAATATCGTCCTGCATCCTGGAGCATATACTGATAAGGATGCTGAATATGGAATTAATCGTATTGCTCAAGGGTTAAATGAAGTGCTATCAGGCACCTCTGAAACTGATGTGAATATTGCATTAGAAACGATGGCAGGGAAAGGCACAGAGGTTGGTAGAACGTTTGAGGAAATTGCTGCAATTATTGATAAGGTTGAGCAAAATCATCGTTTGACTGTTTGCCTTGATACATGCCATATTCATGATGCAGGTTATGATATTGTTAATGATCTTGATGGCGTTTTACAGCAATTTGATAGCATAATCGGTCTTGACCGAATTGCTGTCGTTCATATTAATGATAGTAAAAATAGCATTGCTTCGCATAAGGATAGACATGCTCCTATCGGTTCGGGGTATATCGGCTACCAAGCGATTCGAAATGTGGTGCATCATGAAGCTTTGCAAGGCAGACCGTTTATTTTGGAGACACCTTGGATTGGCAAGGATGCCAAAAATAATGCTCCGATGTACGAGGTTGAAATTTCTTTGCTTCGTGGAAATGTAGCAGAGCATTTCGGTGCTGAATTCATAGATGATGTTGAACGTATGCGTCATTTCTTTACGTCTAAGGAGATTTCTCCGAATGCTTATGTAGCGCAAATTTGGGAGCTGCTAAAAACGGATGCCAAAGCTAAAAAAGCTGATGGACGTGAGCCGCTCGAGCGTTTATACGATATGATAGTTGAAAATGAAGTACTAAGTAGTGAATTGACGGAGCAAGCGATAAATCAACGACTTATTGCGTTGTTGTCAGAAACTGTTTAAGCTATAAATTATTTTAGCCTATATGTCTCAAATCACTATGAGATATATTGATCTTATATGAGTGGAAAAGGAAGGTTTTTATGTCACAGGTAAATAGTAATTCAAACATATATGAAAATCGTGCAAGAATGCTTATTTCTTGCCCTGACCGTTCAGGTATTGTTGCAACGGTGTCTCAATTTTTGCATGAGCATGGTTGTAATATCGTACAATCTGACCAATATACGATGAATCCTGAAGGTGGAATGTTCTTTATTCGCATTGAGTTTGACTTGCAGGATCTAGATAAAAATTTACCAGTTCTTGTTGAGGATTTTCCTCGCATCGCCGATCGTTTCGATATGAAATGGAGCACTTTCCGTGCAAGTCGTAAAAAAAGATTAGCAATCTTTGTTTCCAAAGAAGATCATTGTTTAAATGAGTTGCTATGGCAATGGAAATCTGGTGATCTTGATGCAGAAATTACAATGGTTGTCAGCAACCATTTAGATATGAAGGAACAGGTGGAGTCATTCGGTATTCCTTACTATCATGTTCCTGTTACGCCAGATACGAAAGCTGAAGCTGCGCGTAAGCATCTAGAGCTTGTTGTTGGCAAAGTTGATTTAATCGTGCTTGCTCGTTATATGCAAATTATTCCGCCAAGTATGATTGAACAATTTCCTAACCGCATTATTAACATTCATCATTCTTTCTTACCAGCTTTTGTTGGCGGAAGTCCATATGCGCAAGCGTACAAGCGCGGTGTAAAAATTATTGGAGCAACAGCACACTATGTGACAGAGGAATTGGATGCAGGTCCGATTATTGAACAGGACGTACAACGTGTAACACATCGTGACAATATTGATAATCTAAAGCGTATTGGGCGTACAATTGAAAAAGTTGTACTTGCACGTGCAGTAAAATGGCATTTAGAGGATCGAATCCTAGTTCATCAGAATAAGACAGTTGTATTTAATTAAAAATAGATGGTACAATGTTCAAGGTAATTTGTAGCTTGTTTTTCAAGTAATTTTTTTATTAAGAGACGACTTAGGAGGAAACCGAAATGACAGTTTCTCAAAAATCTATCGAACAGCTTTCCATTGACACAATTCGTACACTTGCAATTGATGCCATTGAAAAAGCTAAATCAGGACACCCTGGTATGCCAATGGGAGCAGCTCCGATGGGCTATACACTTTTTGCTAAAACAATGAACCATAATCCAAGCAATCCAGCGTGGATTAATCGTGATCGCTTTGTATTGTCTGCTGGTCATGGTTCTATGCTTTTATACAGCTTGCTTCATTTGTCTGGCTATGATTTGCCGCTTGAAGAATTAAAACAATTCCGTCAATGGGGTTCTAAAACTCCAGGTCACCCTGAAGTAGGTCATACTGCAGGTGTTGATGCAACAACTGGTCCACTTGGACAAGGTATCGCAATGAGCGTAGGTATGGCAATGGCAGAGGCACAGCTTGCTGCTACATACAACAAAGAAAACTTTGACCTAATCAATCACTATACGTATGTTATTTGCGGCGATGGTGACTTGATGGAAGGTGTATCTCATGAAGCAGCTTCTTTAGCAGGTCATTTGAAGCTTGGCAAATTGGTCGTATTGTACGATTCCAACGATATTACGCTTGATGGCGAAATGAATCTTTCTAACTCTGATGCTGTTCAAAGTCGTTTTGAAGGCTATGGCTGGCAAGTATTGCGCGTAGAAGATGGTAATGATCTTGCTGCATTGCAACAAGCAATTGCTGCTGCGCAAGCAGAAACAAGCAAACCAACGCTAATCGAAGTAAAAACAGTTCTTGGCTATGGTTCTCCTAACAAAGGAGGCAAAGGTGGTCATGGTGGTACACATGGTTCACCACTTGGTGCTGAAGAAACTAAGCTTACAAAACAATTCTATGGCTGGGATGAAAATCACGAATTCCATGTTCCAGATGAAGTTCGCGAGCATTTTGCTGCGGTTAAAGCGCAAGGCGAAAAACGCAATGCTGAGTGGGATGCTCTATACGCTGAATACAAAAAAGCATATCCTGAGCTAGCAGAGCAATTTGAACTTGCAATCTCTGGTCGTCTTCCACAAAATTGGAATGCTGATCTTCCTTCTTATAACGTAGGTGATGCAGCAGTTTCTACACGTGTTGCATCTGGTAAAGCAATCAATGGCTTAGCGAAAAATGTTCCTTACCTTGTAGGCGGATCTGCTGACCTTGAAAGCTCTACAATGACTCATATCAATGGCGAAGAAAGCTTTACACCTGAAAACTATGCAGGACGTAACATCTACTTTGGTGTACGTGAATTTGGTATGGCTGCAGCTATGAACGGTATGTTGCTTCATACTGGACTAAAAGTATATGGCGGTACTTTCTTCGTATTTACAGATTACTTGCGTCCAGCTGTACGTTTGTCCGCAATTATGAACGTACCAGCAATTTATGTACTAACACATGACTCAATTGCAGTAGGTGAAGATGGTCCAACGCATGAGCCAATCGAGCAGCTTGCTTCTATTCGCGTAATGCCTAACCTTACTGTTATTCGTCCTGCGGATGCAAATGAAACATCTGCAGCTTGGGCATATGCTGTTGAGAATACTGGCGGTCCAGTAGCGCTTGTATTGACTCGTCAAAATCTTCCTATCCTAGAAGGTACAGCTAACGCTCGTGAAAACTTGAAAAAAGGTGCTTATGTGATTTCTGACGCTGCTAATCCAGTAGCTCAAATCCTTGCAACTGGTTCTGAGGTTCAACTTGCAGTTGCTGCACAAAAAGCTCTTGCTGAAGAAGGCATTGCAGTTCGTGTAATTAGCATGCCAAGCTGGGAGCTATTTAACAAACAATCTCAAGAGTATAAAGACTCTGTTATCCTTCCAGATGTAAAAGCCCGTCTAGCTATCGAAATGGCTAGTCCTATGGGTTGGCATAAATACGTGGGCGATAAAGGCGATGTTCTTGGCATCGATACTTTTGGTGCTTCTGCGCCTGGCGACCGCGTCATCAAAGAGTACGGCTTTACAGTAGAAAACGTTGTAAGCAAAGTTAAAGCGTTACTGTAATCGTGTCTTATGTTGTGAGAAGCAGTCTGCCTAGCGTAGACTGCTTTCTCTAGCTTTATCTAAAAAGTTCATAAAGGAGATTACTAAATCATGTCACAATTTGATAATGTGTCCGTAGTTAAAAAAGCGAACATTTATTTTGATGGTAAAGTTACAAGCCGTGCTGTTATTTTTCCTGATGGCACAAAAAAAACGCTAGGCATTATGCTTCCTGGAGAATATGAATTTGGTACAGATACAATTGAAATTATGGAAATTTTAGCTGGCGATCTTAAGGTGCTTTTGCCTGGACAATCAGAATGGATACATATTAAAGGCACAGGTGAATTCCAAGTAGCTGCAAACGAAAAGTTCAAGCTAATTGTTACTGAAGTTACGGACTATGTTTGCTCTTATTTGTAAGATTGTATAATAACATCAAATATGGTAATATATAATAAAAAAGAGCTAAACAGTGCGTGAACACCATTTAGCTCGTTAGCATAGTTTACCGTTTATCGACGGTAGGCTGATAAAAGCGCGATCAAAAGAAGTAGACCGCTCTCCTTAAGGACGGTCTACTTTTTCTTTAAGTAAGTGAGAAGTGCAATAAGAAAGCTTCCAAATGCAAACAGAATAAGGAAGACATCTTTCACTTCGATCACAGGCATCACCCCCTTTCGAGAGTGATAACCTACCGTCCCTCAACCAATAACTATGCAACGGTTATTATATCATAATATTTGGTAATAATGTGTACTTTTTCTACACCAGTTGCTAGAATGTTTAATAGATTTCAAGGGAATGAGCTTGCAAGGAATATGACTAGCTGAAGGCAGTTATTTGGTGAATAAAGGGGCTGCCTTTATTTTGTCTTGCATAGCTTTTTGCTTACGAAGAAAAATTTTCAATTTCCTACTTGACACATAGGAATTATTGGAGTAAATTAAGACTATAAAGTTCAATCTTCGTTAAATGAATGTTAAATTGTTTAACGTTAAACAATTTAACACTAAAATGTATTGTTGCCGATTAGACCACTAAAGGCACGAAATAACATTGCTACCCTTATCAAAGGATGCAAGTTTATTTCGTGCCTTTTCTTATGTTATTTAACGAGTGGCTTATGAAAGCAACTTTGAATTAAAAGTAGGTAATTTTAATCAACCATTGCAGTAAGAATGGGATTGCAGGAGGGATCATGGAGGAACACTGTGAAAAAAAGCTGATCGAGCTTGATCATTTATTTCGCAAAACGGTAAGAAAGTTTGTGAAAGAGCGAGATAAAATTACGATTGAAGGTATTAGCCTGCCAAGCATGATGATTTTGCGCAAAATTCACGTATCCGGCGAGCAAAGACTTTCTGATTTAGCTGAGGAGATGGATTTAACTTCAGGTGCGATTACAGCCCAATGCGATAAATTAGAGGAGCTGGGACTTGCTGATCGCATTCGTTACAAAGGTGATCGGCGAACGATATATTTGCGAATAACCGAACAGGGAAAGGCATTTATGGAGCGTTATCGCGATTTAGGTCATCTTCATGCAAGTATGATATTTCAAGGCTTTACTGAACAAGAGTTGGAGCTGCAGCTTCAAGTATTTACAAAGTTAATCCATAACTTAGAAGGATTTAGCGATAAATTAACCTCAGTTATCGGGGAAATAACTGAAAAGTTTGCTGAGCAGCCGCAAGCTAGCAACGAGCAAGCCACTCGTTCAGAGACTGCTAAGGAGCAAGCTCAGCCAGCGCGTAATTGGTTAATTTATTAAACATCAAATCTTATATGAAAACATTAAGGAGTGTTGAACATGGGACATCCAACAATTTATCCGACAGGAACAACAATTTATAATCCGAAAAAAGCATTCAGCGGTTATACGATTTATCAAGCGGCTGGACAAGGTGCATTATTAATTGATATGAACGGTAAAGAGGTTCATTTGTGGAAAGGATTAAGAGGGTTTCCAAACAAAATTTTCCCTGGCGGCTATGTGTTAGGCAGCACAAAGCAACGCGATCCGAAATATGGATTTCAGGATGAGGCTGATTTAGTGCAAGTTGATTTTGACGGTAATATCGTTTGGAAGTTTAATAAGTTGGAATATATCGAAGATCCAGACAATGAGCCGCAATGGATGGCACGCCAGCATCATGATTATCAGCGCACAGGAAATCCAGTAGGCTATTATGTTCCAGGACAAGAGCCGCTTACAAACGGAGGAAATACATTAATTTTGGCACATCGCAACGTTAAAAAATCTGAAATTTCTGATAAAGAACTGCTAGACGATGTAATTATTGAGGTTGATTGGCAAGGCAATATTGTTTGGGAGTGGAGTGTGAGTGATCATTTTGAGGAGCTAGGTTTCGATGAAGCAGCAAAAAATGTGTTATTCCGTGATCCGAATGGCAGATCATTTGGCAATGAAACTGCTGGAGACTGGATGCATATTAACTCCATTTCACTTGTTGGACCAAATAAATTCTATGATGCAGGTGATGAACGCTTTCATCCAGATAATATTATTTGGGATGCGCGAGAATCGAATATAATCGCGATTACTGATAAACGAACAGGAAAAATTGTTTGGCAGCTTGGACCTGACTATTCTAAACCAGAATTGAAGCATCTTGGCTGGATTATTGGTCAACATCATGCCCATATTATTCCAAAAGGTTTGCCAGGTGAAGGGAATTTATTAGTGTTTGATAATGGCGGCTGGGCTGGTTACGGTTTGCCTAACCCAGCATCTCCGTACGGAAGTAAAAATGCTTGGCGCGACTATTCACGAGTACTTGAAATCAACCCCGTTACACTTGAAATTGTGTGGCAATATACACCAAGTTCAGCAGGTTTCTTACAGCCAATGGATTCTTATCGTTTCTATAGTCCATATATTAGCTCAGCTCAACGCCTGCCAAATGGCAATACGCTAATTACAGAAGGAGCAGATGGACGAATTTTTGAAGTTACTGCTGAGCATGAAATTGTATGGGAATATATTTCCCCATATAAAACGAATTTTAATGCCAATATGGTTTATCGTGCATATCGTGTACCTTACGAGTGGGTGCCTCAATTGGAAAAACCAGAGGAAATTGCGATCGAGCCGCTAGATATTGCTAATTTCCGTGTTCCTGGTGCAGCAGCCTCTGGCACTGACTCAGTTGTTGTAGTTGAAGGTACAGAGCAGCAGGAATTCGTTGAAGGAGCGCTTTGCATAGCCAGTGACTTAGAGAAGAATAGACAGGAAGGTAGATAAACATGAAGGTGAATTCTAAGCTATTATTGATTTTATCCATTTCCTTAACGATGTTGCTGGCTGTTGCAGGATGCGGTAAGTCAGGTGAAAGCGGGCAAACCGCTAAACTATCAGTAACGATTGCTGATATTGTGTCTAATCCTACGTTTCAAGTTGCCTTAGCTGAAGGAATCTTTGAAAAATACAATATTGAAGCGAAAATTGCTACTTTTGCTACTCCAGCGGAAGGGATTAATGCTCTATTTATCAATCAAGTAAATGTAGCATACGGCGCTGATTTTCCAATCTTAAATGCTGTTAGCAAAGGAGATTACGCTATTATTGCATCAACTGGAACAGGATTAAGTGAAAAGGATGCTGCAAACTGGAAGTTATTTGTACGTGATGAAATCGAAAGCCCAGCCGATTTGAAGGGGAAAAAGGTAAGTAATTTCCGAGGTACATTTGTTTCATTTTTATGGGATAAATATTTAGCGCAGCATGGTTTGGCGAATGACGATGTTGAGATTATTGGACAGGGCGGCTTTGATGAAAGTTATATCGCCTTGAAAAATGGTGAAATTGATGCGGTTTGGGTAAGCGGGGCAGCGATTACTGAGAAGTTTGCAACGCTTGAAGGCGTGCATCAATTAACGGATATGTCGCAAACCGAGGTGCGTATTGGTGGTCAAATCATTATTCCTAATCAATTGCTGGAGGAAAATTATGAAGGTGTAAAAAATTTGCTGCGTGCTCTTGATGAAGCTAGTCAATTTATCGAAGGAAATAAAGAAAAAGTTGCTGATATTATGTTTGATAAAGTCAAACAGCCGCGCGAAATGACTTTAGCGGATTTAGACAATACGCGATGGAAATTGCAATTTTCAGATCTGTCGTACAATACGATGCTCAAGCAAAAAGAGTATATGGTAGCGGAAGGAATTATTCAACAAGATTTTGATATTAAGGATAAACTTCGCTTAGATGCTTTGGAAGAAGTGTTGCCTGATCGAATTACGTTCAAGCCATAGAGAGAATTTTTGGTTCAAGGCTATTGGTCAATCTCATTTACAGCAGCCGATATGGATTAAATTTGAGAAGACATATCGGCTAGCTGTTAAGTTTGAAAATTTCATTAGAGAAAACAACTAACGATTTTATAGACGATGAAGGTACAGGAGGAGATAGGGATGTCGTCACTTGCTAATTCCTTAGAGCAGCAAACGATTAACATTGCTGGGTTAAATAAAAGCTACGGCACACGACAAAAAGGTGAACTGCACTACATTATTAAAGACGTTAATTTAACGATTAAGGGCGGCGAATTTTTTGTGCTGCTAGGCCCAAGCGGGTGTGGTAAATCAACTCTGCTCAATATGATTGCAGGTTTTGTTGGTAAAACGAGCGGGCAATTGCAGGTTGGTGGACGAGAAGTTGAAAAGCCAGGGCAAGATCGCGCAGTCGTTTTCCAACAAGCAGATGCCTCCTTATTTCCATGGTTAAATGTTCAGGAAAATGTTGAGTTTGGATTGAAAATGCAAAAGGTTGAGAAAGCGAAACGGAGAGAAATCTCCAATTACTATATTAATTTGGTTGGTTTGGCAGGACATGAAAAAAAGCTGCCGCGCGAATTATCTGGCGGCATGAAGCAGCGTGTTCAGCTTGCAAGGGTATTAGCGAATGATTCAAATATATTGCTGATGGATGAGCCGTTTGGTGCACTTGATGCGATGACGAGAAGAAGTATGCAGAAGGAGTTAAGTCACATTTGGCGCCAAACAAAGAAAACAGTTATTTTTGTAACGCATGATATTCAAGAGGCTATTTTACTTGGACAAAGAATTGGGATTATGTCGCGCGGTCCTAATAGTAAAATTACCGATATTTATGATGTGCCGTTTGCATATCCGCGAGATCCTTCATCCTCAGCCTTTATTGCTTTGGAAAAGCAAATTCAAGGACACTTTGATCATGAGTATTCCATTTAAGTGGGAGGATGAGGAGATTGAAAGCGACTTTGCTACAAAATAAATGGATATCGATTTTGCTATTGTGGGTGTTTATTATTGTACTTTGGCAGGTAGCTGCTGGAATATATGGGCCAGATGTTATTCCAGGACCTGCTGCAACCTGGCAAGGTGCACTTGAGTTAATGGAGGATGGAACACTTTTAAAGTTTATTGGGATTAGCTTTTATCGTGTATTTATCGGCTGGCTGCTTGGCAGTCTGGTGGCGATTCCGTTAGGCTTAATTATAGGCAGAGTAACAATTGTTAGAATATTTGCCGAGCCGTTTCTTAACTTTATTCGCTTTATTCCTCCGATTGCCTTTATTACATTATTTCTCGTTTGGTTTGGAATCGGGGAGCAATCGAAAATCGCTTTAATTATGTATGCGACCTTATTTATCGTTATGATGAATACATTAACTGGAGTACTTGCCGTTGAAGAGGATAAAATTCGCGCTGCTCGCAGCCTTGGTGCATCAGAATGGCAGATTCTCGTTCATGTCGTTATTCCAGCTACGATACCCTATATGTTTACAGGGATTCGGCTTGCGATGGGAACTTCCTATATGGCAATTATCGGTGCCGAGATGATTGCTTCTAATGAAGGATTAGGTTACTTAATTTGGAATTCACGCTTATTTTTCCGTACCGATTGGATTTTTGTAGGACTAATTTGCTTAGGGCTGATTGGATTCTTGACTGATCGATTCGTTGGCTTACTCGGCAGAAAGTTGTTAAATCGTTATGGGGTAATTAGCTCGCAGCCAATAAGAAGGTAGCTTACAGGCTCGTTATATAAAGTTATATAAAAAGGGTAAAGGCTAATGTGACCGTTATTTCATTAATGCGGTACACATTAGTCTTTTTTAGTTTTGATTTTCTCAAGTGAATTTTATGATCTGCGAATATAATCAGTTTTTATCTTAAAAATTCCTAACTATACCTTTTTTTGACATGAAAAACAACTTCAGGAACAGTTATGAGTGAAATCAGACATTCAGGGAGGATTTTTTATATTGTATTTAAGCTATGTTATCTTAGGGTTACGAGCAGCTGCATCGAAAATGAATGAAAGGTTGATGCATTTGTGAAGTCTTTTGTTCAAGCTTGAGTAAACATTATTCAATGGATGAAGTATAGTTTAATTCATATGAAAAACAATGAAAAATAATAGTCTCAAACGATCTCCTTTAATTTGTGTTGAGGTGTTAAATGGATTGGTATGCCTTATTTGTAGAAACGGGAAAAGAACATTTTGTAAAAGAAATGATTCACAAACGATTTAACAAGGCTGAAATAAATGCGATCGTTCCGAAGAGAAAATTGCAGGAAAGAAAGCAAGGGAAGATCTATGAAGTTTGCAAGACAATGTTTCCAGGTTATGTATTTGTTCAAACCTCTATGAATATAACAACCTACTATCGCTTAAAAGAAATCCCCAAATGTTTTAGACTTCTAAATAACTGTAAATATGATGACAGTAATGAGAATAGACGCCAACTACTTGAAGATAACAATAATACACAGTCCAATGATTTATTTTCTAAAGTTGATCCAAAGGAAATGGAAAGAATTATTCGATTGCTTGGGAATGATGAAGTGATCGACTACTCTAAAGTGTATGTGCTAGGAAGTAATGTAAAGATTTATAGCGGTCCGCTTAAAGGACTCGAGGGAATTATAAAGAAAATTGATAAACGTAAGAAAAGAGCTAAAATTGCTTTAGATTTTATGGGTAAGGAACAACTTCTCGATATTGGAATTGAAATTTTAGAAAGCAACTAGAAACTTTATCTATTCGGTGGAGGAATGACAACTCAAAGTTAAGCCAAATGCTGTTTCGGCGCAATTGGTGTAGTCTTTGAGAACATATTTACTCGCTGGTAGTGTATAAGCTTATACATGAAAGGGCGAAGCTATGCCTACATAGCCCAGATCAGCGCTTAACCCACATTATTCCAATTCGTTGAAGATTAAATTTAATAGATTGGTAGGTATTCTGTTTGATCAGTCAATCCACGTTTTATTTGCTGCTAAATATTAAAATGAGCAGACTGCAACAGCAAACTAGAGCAAGTTTATGCCTAACTAGGTTTTCAGAAAAAGAACAGTTTGAGGATGCAGTCAATTGTCTAGGTGCAGAAGAAGCAAAGTATTTTCAGAAGCTTGAGGTTGAAAAAAGAAGAACAAGCTATTTGCTAGGAAGATTTTGCGCGAAGAAAGCAGTTAAAGCTTATACAGGGATTGAGGATGAACATTTAATTAATATTGCTAGAGGGGTGTTTGGGCAACCGATTGTCCAAGCTCCATTTTATGAAAATATTCAGGTTAGTTTAACTCATTGTGACAATATTGGAGCAGCTATTGTCTTTTCCGAAGCTCACCCGCTAGCTATTGATATAGAGCGTGTTGCTGCTCAGTTTGAAGCTATCGAATCGGTTATTACCGACAATGAGAAGGTGCTAATTGCTCAGCTACACATCAATCATAATGCAGCTTTATATTTGCTATGGACTGCAAAAGAGGCATTATCCAAAGTATTAAAGACAGGATTAACTACGCCTCCGCATCTGTTTGAAGTGGAAAAAATAGAACTGATGATGGGGAACTGCTATATAAGCGAATATACTAATTTTTCACAGTATAAGGCGTTATCTTTTCAAGCAGGCGATTATATGGTCTCTATCGTCTGCCCAAAACTTACAGACATCGATCCGCACTCATTGCATCAACTAATTGCAAACATGCAAACAATGCTACTTTCATAGGGGGAGCGATAGACTGAGTGTTTACGCACTATACAGCATCAGCAGCAAAGGAGGTGTCAGTAATAAGAAAACGAGACACAGTGTTTATGTTTGGCGGTCAAGGCTCGCAATATTATCAAATGGGCATTGAGCTTTATCGTACTAATTCTGTATTCCGATTTTGGATGCAACGTCTAGATAAGGTGTTATCTGAAATTGCTGGTATATCTGTACTAACTCATTTATATGACGAACGCAAAACGTACTTATTACCGTTCGATAACTTGACTTATTCCCATCCAGCGCTGTTTATTATCCAATATTCACTTGCCCAAACTTTGATTGAGCAGGAGATATATCCCGATATAGTGCTAGGTCTCAGTTTAGGCGAATATGTTGCCGCGGCTATAGCAGGAGCAGTTGAGCCAGAGGAGATGCTAGAATGCTTAACGTTTCAATCTCATTGGGTTCAAATGTATTGTGAGAAGGGAGGAATGATTACCATTTTGGCTCCGCTGGATGTTTATAGAAACTCGAAGGAGCTACAAACATTGTCAAATCTCGTTGCAACAAATTATGATGGACATTTTGTTGTAGCTGGAGTAGAGCCAGCCTTGTCTACAGTAGAACAATGGTTGAAAGATAATAATGTGTTGTACCAGCGATTGCCGATTACGTATCCTTTTCATTCAACAGAGATCGAGCCAATTAAAGATGTTTATTTGCATCATCTAAGTAAGTTAACATACAAAAAGCCTGCTATACCAAGTTTATCATGTTCAATAGCAGATTTTTATTATCAACTGACACCACTCCATCTTTGGCAAGTTACACGAGGTTCAATCCGCTTAGCAGATGCACTAGAAAAGTTGGATGAGAAGCGGGAATATACGTTTATCGATTTAAGTCCCTCTGGTACGATGATGGCATTATTAACAAACATTTGGAAAAATGTAGATAGAGAATTCCAGGTGTTTCCGATCATTACTAGATTTAATCGTGATTCTACTAATTTAAGCGCAGTTATCGATCAGTATCGAAGCATTCAACATTAATAGCTATGAGATTACTTTTCAGGATAAAGAGAGGTTATATTTGGAGAAACCTACTAGTGGAGGCGATTGAATGAAAGCACAAGCACAAATGCTGAATAGTATTTACGAAGGTCCGATTGTACCGATGTTGATTAGAATGGGACTTCCTATTCTTATTGGGAACTTAATGAACTATGTCTATCTGGTAATTGATACCTATTATATTGCAATGTTAGACCGTAATTCATCTGCGATTTTAGCTGGTACAGGATTGCTATTTCCATTGTTTTTTGTGTTTGAAGCGATTGCTTCTAGTTTAGCTGTCGGTCTCAGCACAGTGACAGGCAGATTAATTGGGGAGCGTAAATTTGAACAATGCCATAGTTTGGGCATCAGCGGTGTTATTGTTGCTTTAATTATCGGCATTCCATTTATTCTTTGCTGTTACTTATTTGGCACTGAGTTAATGAACTTGCTTGCTGGAAATGAGTTAAGTGCGGAAGCCAAAGGCTACGGACTAGAGTTTCTATATGCATTAGCGCCGGGCTTAATCTTTATGATATTAATCCAAGTTTATGGAGGAATTTTACTAGGAGAAGGTCTTACTCATGTTTTAGCAATCTCCTTAACGTTTATGACGGTTTTAAATCTAATCTTAGATCCTATTCTTATCTTTGCTTTAGATATGGGAGTTGCTGGAGCAGGCCTGGCAACAACGTTCGCAATGTTTTTTGCTTTGGTTTACGTCATTCGCTTTTTACAAAAAGGGAAATCTCGTATTCCATTATCTTTTAATATTTCTAAGTTTAATAAAAGAATTGTTAAGGAAGTTATTCGTATCGGCTTACCACAATTGCTTATGACCGTTTCAATCTATGCAATTACGATTGTTTACAATCGCATTATTACATCAAGCTTTAGTGAGCATACGATGAATGCATGGACATTAGTAGGCCGAATCGACCAAATACTTATAATTCCGGTTATAGCGGTTGCCGGAGCAACAACGATTTTTGTAGCGCAAAATTTCGGACGCAATCAATTAGAGCGGATAAGGCAAGCATTTAAGGTAAGTACTTCATTAGTATTTGCTATGTGTATCATTATTGCTGCTATTTATATTTTGATAGCTCCGTGGTTATTTGCTCAATTTACGAACATTGATGAAGTAATTAAGCTGGCGACACGTCAAGCACTTATTATTTCATTTACATTTGGATTTATGGCTGTTACATGGATATGCGGTTCATTTTTCCAGGCAACTGGTCGTCCGATGCCTGCGGTTAACATACTCTATATTAGAGTAATCTTAATAATCGCTTTATGCTGCACCTTAGTTTATGGGCTGAAGATGGGCGAAGATGGACTATTTATCGCAATGGCGACAGGAAATGTTCTCTCTTTACCAATAGCCTACTTATGGATTAAACGTCATTTGAGAAATGTAAAATTTATTTCTGTTTTTGATCAACAAGCCTAATAACAATGCTAAAGCCTATGCGTATACGTATAGGCTTTTTATTTTATATATTTTGAAAACTGTTTTCAAAAAGTAGAAGGGTATTCGTTTTAATCATACTGAGGAGGAAGGTATATGAAATTTAGTTTTTGTACAATCGCTTGGAGACATCGAACATTAAAGTTAGATGACATGATTCATATTATCGGATTGCTTGGCTACGATGGAATTGAAATTTGGAGCAAACATTTGTTTGAATATCAAGCTGCTTTGCCTGAATTAAAGCAGCTGCTTGAGCAAAGCAAGCTTAAAGTGCCTATGATTACCCCGTATTTTGATTTTACATCGTCACAAAAAAAATGGCGTGAAAGTATTTTAGAAGCTGAAACTTATATTCATTTGGCTAACGAAATTCATTGTCCGATTATTCGATGTTTTACTGGTCGAGTTGGCAGTGAATTTGCTACGCAGCGCGAGTGGGAAAATGGTGTAAAAGGTATACAAGTAATTGCTGATAAAGCTGCTGAATTTAATATAAAAATCGCAATTGAAACTCATGTGAATACTCTTGCGGATCGCCTGGATTCTATTCATAAGCTTTTAGCTGAGGTGAATCGTGATAATGTCGGTTTAGTGCTTGATTTTTATAACCTATATGAAAATGAAAAAGGAATTGATCCATTGTTGTTAATTGAAGAGTTATATCCATATACATTTCATGTGCATGCCAAAAATGCAGAAAGTAATTTAGGACTTATTACACCTTTCAATTATGTTATGGACAAAGATAGAAAAATCCAAGGAATTCGAAATTTGGATGATGGCGATTTGGATTATCGCTCCATCTTAAATGAACTATACCGTAGAGGCTATGAAGGCTTTGTTTCAATTGAATGTTTTGAAACGAATCGCAATCCGATTGTTGTAGCGATGGAGGAAATAAAATTTCTAAACGAAATTAAGCAGCGACAACTTCAATCAATTCAATAATAAAGGGTGGTATAGATGGGGAAAAGAGCACTGCAAGTAACAGATGAATTGTATGATTATATTTTATCAAATTCACTGCGAGAGCCATTAGTAGCACAGGAACTTAGAGAGCATACGAATCGTATGCTGATGTCTGCTATGCAAACTCCACCAGAGCAAGGGCAGTTTTTGGGCTTGCTTGTAGAATTATTGAATGCCAAAAGAATTTTAGAAGTCGGGACATTTACTGGCTATGGAACATTGTGGATGGCTTTATCTATGCCTGAGGGCGGGAAAATTATTACGCTCGACGTAGACCAAAAATGGTGTGAGATAGCAAGAAGCTATTGGAGAAAAGCAGGAGTTGAGGAAAAAATCGAGTTGCGCCTAGCTCCTGCAATCCAGTCTATGCGTGAGCTGCTGCGAGAAGAAAAGGCAAATACTTTCGACATCATTTTTATCGATGCAGATAAGGAAGGATATCTTGATTACTATGAACTTGCACTGAAGCTGGTGAAAATTGGCGGGTTAATACTCATTGATAATGTGCTATGGAACGGCAGTGTCATTAATGAACAAAACCAAGGACGCGATGTACGTGCAATTCGAGAAGTAAATCGCAGAGTGCATCTAGATGAACGAGTTACGATGAGCTTAATGCCAATCGGTGATGGTTTAACCTTTGCCATTCGTAGAGAATAAGGGAGGAACTGCGTGATGGAGTCTACCAAACTATTCAATAAGCTAGCAAACTCCAAAGTACATTTTGGAGTAGAAAAGAAATCTATATTTTTTGTTGGCACAAGTAATGGAAAAGAGTTAAGTAGTGAAATAAGCGATGAGCAAGCTGAAATTATAGCTTATTTGCAACATCATCAACTTTTACAATGGCCGAAATCCCTTTCTGATCATTTTACAGGCATGAGTAAAGGCGGAGGGGGCTTAGATTTTCTCTTCGTTGAGCAAGATTTTGCAGAGCTCTCTACAGAGTTATACCGCAGCTTTATGACTCCTTATGAAAAGACTCAAGCTACGTTTGTTCACTATATAAGCGTTTTGCTAGCTTTATTTATTCGCTATACCGATAGCGATGCCATGGTTTGGACAATAGCCTGCAATGGGAAGGAGTTGACACTTGATACGAGCAAGTGGTCAACGCAATCAACATTTGCCGAGCTTGCTAAGGACTTTACGGCATTATTACAAGATGTACATTCGATGATGGAAACGATTGAAAGTGTAAATCTAGCTCTTCATGATTACGAGTCAAAATCTGTCCTGCTAGCAATTCATTTGTCACTAAATAATGATAATGTGTGGGGGATGGTGAAATATCATTCTCAATTGATTGCAGGCAATACTATCGATCGTATCGTAGACCATTATTGCATATTTTGCCAAAGAGCAATCGCTAATTTGGAACAGCCAATTGCTTCCTATTCTTACTTATCTACAAGCGAAATAAGTCAGTTAAAACGTTGGGGAGGATCAAAGGCTCGATATGTCTTAAATAGAACAATATATGATTTATTTGAGCAGCAGGCTAACGAGACTCCAAACGAAATTGCTGTAATTTATGAGGATGGCAGTGACAATATCGCATATATCTCTTATCTTGATTTACTTTACTCCGTAGATAACCTTGCTCAAAAACTGTCAGTAAATGGAACTAAGCAAGTTATCGGTTATTATGGCGAGCGATCTATTTATACCGTTATTGCGATGCTTGCCGTTTGGAAGTCAGGAAATATTTATGTTCCGTTTGATATTTCATATTCAGAGGAGCATTTACAATTTATACTTGACGATGCACAGGTGCAAACGATTATTACAACAGAGCAGCATGTAAAAAAAGTATCGTGCGGTAAATCCATTGTGATGGATAGCAGTTACTTAATTGAGGCTGCTTACTCTAAAACCAAACTAACTGCAAGCAAAAGTTTGCTAGATCAGGATTGCTTAATTATGTACACATCGGGTTCAACAGGGAAGCCAAAAGGTGTTATTCATAAGCAATTACAATTATTGAATCGCTTTAATTGGCTTTGGTCAAAATATCCGTTTAAGTCAACATCATGTATGGGGCAACGTACGAGTATGAACTTTATGCCGTCTATGTGGGAGTTATTAGGCGGATTGTTAAAAGGTGTACCAACGGTCATAATGGCAGATGCTATAGTAAAAGATCCTAATCTATTAAATCGAGCGATTGCTCGCCATCAAATCACACATCTTACGGTAGTTCCTTCCTTGCTTAAGCGCATGTTAGAAGATCGTGCAGCTAAAGCAAACTTATCTACGCTTGAACTTTGCATTACGGCGGGGGAGCCGTTGACTGTAGAACTATGGCAGAATTTCCGAGAAATAGTTCCTAATTCCATACTATTAAATGACTTTGGTGCAACAGAGGTTAATGGCATTTTATATGCTGATTCTCGTAGCAATATTGACAAGCCAGATCGTCTGCCTGGATTTAAGCCGATTCGTAATATTAAAGTATATATTCTTGATTCCAACCTTAATTTCACAGGAATTGGCGTACCTGGAGAATTGTATGTTGGAGGAGTCGCCTTAGCAACTGGATATTTGCATGATGAGGAAAGTAATCGCAGCAAATTTATTAATAATCCATTCAGCGATAATGCAGGTTCTCGACTATATAAAATGGGGGATTACGCTCGTTATTTGCCTGATGGAACGATTGAGTTATTAGGTAGACGTGACAATCAAGTAAAAATAAGAGGAGTAAAGCTTGAGCTAACCGGCATTGAACAGACGATTGAGCAGCATGCAGCAATTCATGAAAGTGCAGTCTTTGTTAAAGAAATTCGTCAAGGGGTTAGCAGACTATACGCTGCGATCGTCTTGAAGGAAGGGCATACTGTCACTGACGAACAATTATATCAGTTTTTGAAAGCAAAGCTATCTGAATATATGATTCCTTCGGCATTTATTCGTGTAGATCAGTTGCCAAGAACACCAAATGGGAAAATAGCACGTCAAGCGCTACAAAGTCTTACAGAAGCTGTATCATTAGCTCCGGCGCAGCAAAGATCACAAATAGCACAAGCGCAGCAAAGCTCGCAAATTGTCTCGGAGCAGGAGATCAAGGATAAACTTATTTTTCTTGCTAGTCAAACGTTAGCAGTAGACTCATCACTTATTGAAAGTCATAAAAAGTTTTATGCGCTTGGCTTTGACTCTCTTACGATTGTCGATTTTTTAAACGCAGTCAAAAAAGTATTTGGCATTGAGCTTGCTGTGACAGATCTATATGACCATGCAAGTTTAGATGAGCTGACAATCTTCCTTCAAGCAAATGACTCGTCTCATACAAATTCATGTAAGGCAGTTAACAATGCAGCGTTTCAACCTGATCAAGCAGTCTTTTATGGAGCAGAGACAAGCAACGAAGTATTAAGCAAAGCAGAAACCGATCATTTAGTTGTTATGCAACATCAGCTAGCTATTATCGCAGCAGACGTGTTGCGTATAGACCGAGCATATATAGAATACGAGAAAAAATATTACGCTTTAGGCTTTGATTCGTTAACTATTGTAGATTTTCTTAATGAAGTGAATCGTCAATTTACGACTGATTTAATTGTAAGTGATTTGTACGATTATGCTAGCATTGCTGAGCTAAGTGAATTTCTTATAACAGTAAAAAAGGTGCTGCCTCAACAGGAAATCAATCAAGTGTCAACTGACAAGAAGCAGGAAATAACAGAGCAATCAGCGCCGTTTGCAACTGAGATTGTAGAACATGAAAAGAGCCAGAATCCGATAGCTGCAAACTTACAATTTAAAACAGAAGCGGTTAAAGAAAATCATTTGAAAAAAATAGCGATCATCGGCTTAAGCTGTAAATTTGGCGGTGCTAACAACGCTGATGAATATTGGCAGAATTTAAAAAATGGTGTTGATTCTGTAAAACTTGTTCCTGAGCACCGTTGGTCAGTGGAAAAATATTATGATCCTGATATGAAGGCCGACTATAAAACGACAAGCAAGTGGGGCGCATTTATTGAAAATATCGACCGTTTTGATGGCGACTTTTTCTCACTGACACCAATCGAAAGCGAGAATATGGATCCTCAGCAGCGTATTTGTCTTGAAGAATGTTATCATGCGCTGGAAGATGCGGGATATTCGGAGTCAGAGCTAAGTAATAAAAAGGTTGGCGTGTTTATTGGGGCAAGACCAGGAGATTATAACAATCTTATTCGAGAAAATGGGCATGCACCAGGGCCATATAGCTTGCTGGGCAATGATTTTGCGATTTTGGCTGCGCGAGTTGCCTATTTTCTTAATCTAAAAGGACCTGCTATAAGTATTGATACTGCCTGCTCCTCCTCATTAGTGGCAATCCATCTTGCTGCGGAAAGCCTACTAAAAGGAGAATGTGAAATGGCTATAGCAGGTGGAGTTAGTATTATGTCGACCCCTGATCTGTATTTGACCTCTACTAAGCTAGGTATGCTGTCACCTGACGGAAAATGTAAAGCCTTTGATAATCGAGCTAACGGTTTTGTTCCAGGCGAGGGAGTAGGAATTGTTGTGCTTAAGGAGCTGGAGCAAGCCATTGCAGATCAAGATCAGATTTATGGTGTGATTACGGCATCGGGAGTTAATCAGGATGGTAAAACAAATGGAATTACTGCACCTAGCGCACTTAGTCAATTAGAATTACTTCAATCAATCTATGAGGAGAACGGAATTGATCCTGCATCAATTGATTATGTAGAGACACATGGAACAGGAACAAAGCTTGGCGATCCGATTGAAATTAAGGCATTATCTGAAGCATTTGGAAAACATGTGCTGCCTAAGCAAGCTTGTCCAATTGGCTCGGTGAAGACCAATATTGGTCATACGATTGCTGCAGCTGGAGTAGCGGGATTAATTAAAGTTTTGCTGTCGATGAAGCATGAAGCTATTCCACCTACCCTGCATTTTGAACAGGCAAACGAGCATATAGACTTTGCCAATAGCCCATTCTATGTGAACACCCAATTGCAGGCATGGCATAAGAAACCGATGCCGAGAAGAGCAGCAGTAAGCTCATTTGGCTTTAGCGGAACGAATTGTCATCTCGTTGTGGAAGACTATGTTGCCAATAGCCCAGTAACGGTTACTGAGGAACCGTATTATTTAATCCCTTTATCTGCAAAGTCGAAAAATGCATTAAAAGAAAAAATTGAGCAGCTTGCAAGCTGGTTAGAGGGAGCTTCTAATTTCACGCTTCATGATATTGCCTTTACGCTAAGTGTTAGACGAAATCACTTCGATGAAAGATGTGCCTTTGTTGTAGCAAATAAAGAGCAATTAGCTGCAGAGCTTAACCGAGCACTGAGACATCATTTAATAGATTCTATTGCTGCAACGAAAGCTGGAGCAAGCAGTGATACATTGCTAACCCAATTGACGGAAGACTCCGTTGCAACTACGGAATATATGCAGCGATTAGAAGAATTGAAAGCTTGTTATATAAGAGGAGAGCAGATAAACTGGCGAAAATTATATGAACACCGTCCTAATCAAATGCTTTCTCTACCTGGTTATCCGTTTGAGAAAAGACGTTATTGGATTGAAGCAGCATATAAAACAAGCAGTACGCTGCCAAAACATGGACAACCTTCATTTTTTGACAGTGTTATTAGAGAAGGACAAACTGTTCACTATACGATTAACCTGACTAAGCAAAATAGACTGATTCAGGATCATATTATTAACGGTGAAGTGATTGTTCCAGCTGCATTTTATTTGGAAATGATTATGCGAGCAGTTCAAATGCAGCATATTGTTACAGGCACATTTGTTATTGAGCAACTAAGCTTGCTACACCCAATTAAATTGAGTGAGCATGCCATTAGCATCACATTGTCGCTAGATGTAAGCTCTTTACAATTTGTTATTTGCAGCGGAGATGTTGATGTGGTAAAAGGAGCTGTGTCTAGTGTAGCATCGTTCAATGTAGATGAACTATCATTGCAAAGCTTTGATCCTGAGCGGTTTATTCATAATGCACCAACTAGCTGCAATAAGCATGATATTTATTC
Organism: Paenibacillus sp. plas6; assembly: GCF_057221655.1. Taxonomy (NCBI): domain Bacteria; kingdom Bacillati; phylum Bacillota; class Bacilli; order Caryophanales; family Paenibacillaceae; genus Paenibacillus; species Paenibacillus sp. plas6. Next base: position 3,476,798 of record NZ_CM170151.1, read on the forward strand.
ACGTCATTTGAAATTAGGATGTCAGTACGGATATTCATATCAAGTAGTGGACTCGGTGCATATTACCTCTAATGGACATAAGTTGCTTGCGGCGCTTAACGGCACTGCTGTATCTGCTGTGGAAGTCGATACATTGCTCTATCCAATATTGCTTGATGGCGCTTTTCATGCTGTTATTGGCAGCGAGTTGCTAGGTTCCACGGAGCAACTATATTTGCCGCAATCCATTGGAAAATTCCATTTATATCGAGCTAATGTTGCGCCTTGTTGGTCGCAAATCGAAATCGTCGAACAGCATGATATAAATCAATTTATAAAATGTCATATTACGCTCTATGGCGGGGATGGCTTGGCAATTGCGCAAATTAACGATTTTGTACTAAAAGCAGTGCCAAACAGCGCTCCGCAGCAGTTGATATATACACCTCAGTGGGTGGCACGAGCAATTTCTGAAAACTCATTAACCGGTCAGGAAACGGTAATCTTATTTGATCGTGACGAGGTTACTTATGAAAAGTTAAGAAAGAATCATCCAACTCATCAGTTTATTCTAGTTTTACCAGGCACTCATTTTACAGTTAATCATCCAATCTATCAGATTGATTTTCATAGTGAACGAGATTATGCAGCGTTGTTTGAGCATTTTACCGCACATGGCATTGACTATCGGTATTTATTAGTAATTCCTTATTTTGCTGAGCGAAGCACTTCACCTTTGATAAGAGCAGAGCACGCAGTTCATCCAATGTTCGCGCTATGTAAAGCAATTGTTAAAAAAGTAGGTAATCAAAGCATACATTTGCTTGCAGTATTAGATGCTGGACTTTATGAATATTATCCGTATGTCGCTGCCCTTGCTCCAATGCTGCAAAGCATTAGTATGGAAAAGCCAAACTTAAGCTTACGCACATTAACTCACGAGTGGCCGCAGCTTGATAGTTCAAAGGTGCTGCTTGAACTATTCCATGAGACGTCTGCTACTGAGGTAAAGTATGAAGGAAGCGTAAGAATGGAGAAGGAATTACACGAGGTTGAGCTGGAAAATGACCAAGATGGAACTGATTTCAATGGCGTTTATCTAATTACGGGCGGCTTAGGTGGCATTGGACAAGCAGTTGCTCGCTGGTTCAAGCGTTATCCGCATGCTTATACGGTGCTGCTGGGCAGAGCTGAGTATGATGAAAATGTAGCACAAATATTAGCCTCTTTGTCTGCTGAACGGGTTGCCTATGAAAGTTGTGATCTTGGCGATGAAAATAATGTAAGACAGGTCATTTCGCGTATTAGGCAACATTATGGACCGATAAAGGGTGTTTTCCATTGTGCAGGTGTGATTAGAGACCGATTGTTTATCCACAAGGAATGGAACGATTATGAGCAAGTGATGAGAGCGAAGATTGCTGGCACAGTTTATTTGCATCGCTATATAGAGCAAGCGGATTTTATCGTTTATTTTTCATCAGTTACTTCTTCCTTTGGCAATCGTGGGCAAGCAGATTATGCATATGCCAATGGTTTTTTAGATCATTTCGCTAATTACTGCTCGGAAATGGCTCAACATGAGCCGCGGATAAGTAAGACAATTTCAATAAATTGGCCGCTCTGGAATTCAGGCGGAATGCAGCTTTCTGATGTGGAGAAAGAGCGCTTGAAAGCGGAAAAAGGTTGGGTCGGCATTCCTGATGAAGTAGGATTGAATGCGTTGTCAACCATTTTACAAAGCGGATTAACAAACGTTGGTGTGCTTTACGGTTCGCTGGCTAAGCTTCGCCAGCAATTAAGAAATACAGCTTTGCCTGTTCCTACGAGTGAACTGCGGCACGCGAAAACTTCGGTGCAACCATCTGGGCTAAATCAAGCGGGACAACCTCAATATAATATAGCAGCACAACCGCAAACCAAAGCAAAGGAATGGCAGTTAAGCAGAGTAAATCAAGCAACGCTTGATCGTGCTGCCGTTAAACAGGAAATTGCCAATATTATTGCTACTGTCACGAAAATGAGCTCTGCTCAAGTTATCAGTAAAAAAAGCTTTGAGCAATTTGATTTTAACTCCTTAATGATTATGGAAATGACTCGCTTGCTGGAGGATATGGTTGGTCGTCTGCCAAGCACATTGTTCTATGAATATCACACATTAGATGAGCTAGTTGATTATATGGTAGAAAGTCATCGCGAGGCATTATTAGCTAAGTTTTCCAGCAATGAAGCGTCTACGTACGATGGACAGGCTGAACTTTTAGCAAGCTCTTTAGAACAATTGTCGACTTATCCTAATCCTAGCAATGAAATACCTAACGAAGTGTCTTCTCATAGCGCAAAAAGAGTTGAAAAAGAGGAGCCCAATAATAGAAGAGAGGATATTGCTATTATCGGAATAGCTGGACGTTACTCTGGAGCAAGGGATCTCGATGCATTATGGAGTATGCTGCTTAATGGAGAAAGCGGCATCTCTGAAATTCCGCTTGAACGTTGGGATTGGAAATTCAATTACACAACCGATAAAAAAGCTTATGGCGGGATTTATACGAAATGGGGCGGCTTTATTAGTGATGTTGATAAATTTGATCCGCTTTTCTTCGGAATTTCGCCAAGAGAAGCAGAGCGAATGGATCCGCAAGAGAGATTATTTCTCGAAATCGCTTATGCCAGCATTGAGGATGCGGGATATACTCCTGATAAATTATGTCCATCAGGAAAGGTTGGAGTATTCGTTGGGGCGATGAATGCGGATTATGGGACTGGTGCCTCGTTCTGGTCGATCGCTAATCGGGTGTCTTATGTGCTGAATTTCCATGGTCCGAGCCTTGCGGTTGATACAGCATGTTCATCATCACTGACAGCGATTCATCTTGCAGTAGAAAGCTTACAAAATGGAACGAGCTATTGTGCAATTGCTGGCGGTGTTAATTTAATTTTAGATTCTTATCATTATGAGCGGCTATGCGGGCATACAATGTTGTCCTCTGGCAATAAGTGTAAAGCGTTTGGAAAAGACGCAGATGGCTTCGTAGATGGTGAAGGCGTAGGTGCTGTTGTGCTCAAGCCATTATCTGCTGCAGAGCGAGATGGCGATCATATTTATGGGGTCATTAAAGCGACGATGATTAACGCAGGAGGCAGAACAAACGGATATACTGTGCCAAATCCTAATTTGCAGCGTGAACTAATTAGTGAAACGTTGCGTCGTGCCAATATTGATCCGGTTACGATCAGCTATGTTGAAGCGCATGGTACGGGAACTGAGCTTGGTGATCCAATTGAGATCGCAGGACTCACTGGAGCTTTTACAGAGCAAACGAATAAGCGACAATATTGTGCAATCGGCTCGATAAAAACAAATATTGGGCATTGTGAAAGTGCGGCTGGTATTGCCGGTTTGACTAAGGTGCTATTGCAAATGAAGCATAAAACACTCGTTCCATCCTTGCATTCTCGCGAACTAAATCCACGGATAGATTTCATAAACACTCCTTTTATCGTCCAGCAAGAGGCGACAGAGTGGAAGCAGCCGATTGTTGGCGAGACTAGCTATCCACGCCGTGCTGGTCTATCATCGTTTGGTGCAGGTGGAGCGAATGCTCATCTTATTGTCGAGGAATATATACCAGTAGAGCAGAACAGTAAACATTGGCACTCCAGTTATAATTCTCCTTGGATAATTGTTTTATCTGCCAAAAGTGAAGTTCAGCTTCGTCAGCAAGCAGCTAATTTGCTATGGTGGCTAAACAGAAATGAGGTTAATGAACGAGAGCTAACTTCAATTTCCTATACATTACAGGTCGGACGTGTAGCTCATGAGGAAAGATTAGCAATGTTGATTAACTCTGTTGAGCAGTTGAAAAGTAAGCTGACCAGCTATATTGAACAAGGAGATGAGGATCAGGCAGTTTATCGCGGACATGTTACTGGAGAGCAATCTCTAGGAGCGATGTTTGGCAGTGATGAAGACATTTTACTTGCGATTCAAGCATGGATAAATAAAGGGAAATATGACAAGCTATTAAATTTATGGGTAACTGGATTTGATATAGATTGGAATTCACTGTATAGTGTGCAAAAGCCTAAACGCATTAGTTTGCCGACTTATCCGTTTGCCAGAGAGCGCTATTGGCTTACAAATGAAAAGAATAATAACGGGGGAGTTCCAGCTGACAAAGACTCACAATTAATGGCTGCCATACATCCGTTATTACACCGCAACACTTCGAATTTGGATAAACAGCGCTTTAGCAGCTTGTTCACCGGACGAGAATTTTTCCTTCGGGATCATATTGTACAAGGTGAACGAATGCTGCCAGGAGCAGCTTATATGGAAATGAGTCATTCCGCACTGCGGCAATCTGCACCGTGGTTAAACGAGAATAAAATTAGACTAAAACAGATGATGTGGTTAAAACCTTATACGATTCAGAGCACAAGCGCTGAGCTGCATATTGATCTTTACCCAGAAAATGAGCGGGAAATCGAATTTGAGATTTATAGTGAGGATGATCTGCAAAGCAGTGACGGAATCATTCATTGCCAAGGAAAAGCAATATTTATTCCAGAGGAAGCTATATCGATATCTAAAATCGATATTTTGGCACTTCAAGCAGAATGCAGCAAGCAAATCATTAGCGGTCAGCAATGTTATCAACAGTTTGAAGCAATGGGAATAGAATATGGCCCAGCTCATCAAGCGATCGAGTGCTTGTATATTGGTTCTGAAAAACTATTAGCGAAATTATCCTTACCTGAGATAATAGGTTCAACTTTAGACGATTATGTGCTTCATCCTAGTTTACTTGATTCTGCGATTCAATCAGTAATCGGCTTTAACATAGGAAGCAATAGCTTTATTGATGACAATTCTAGTTCACTTGCACTGCCTTTTGCAGTAGAAGAAATGCTTATTTTCGGAAGCTGCAGTAAGCAGATGTGGGCATTCGTTAGAGCAAGTGAAAATGTAACCAATGAAGACTCTATCAAAAAATATGACATTGACTTATATGATCAGGATGGAACACTTCAAATCAGTATGAGGAAGTTTGCATTCCGAGCAAGAGAAACGGAAAGAGAGGTTAAAGCATATGTTGGATCGAAGCGTGGATGATAAACAATTCGGCGATAATCTTTTTACAGAGCAACAGGCGGCGCTAAACCGCCTGTTGCTTTATCCTGTTTGGAAAAAATCTGAGCGAAGCGTTGCCAACATATCGTATGAACAGCATGAAATCATTGTATGCGAAGGAGAACGAGCTATCACACAGCAACTGCTAGAAACTAGCATCCAAGGAGCCAACTGTACAATTTTTCGCAGTGAGGCTAAGGAAGTCAACCTTCGCTATGTGCAGTATGCTAATCAATTGTTTACGCTTGTAAAGCACATGCTAAGTAATAAAGCCCGTGGTAATATTCTGATTCAGCTTGTGTTGTTCGCTTCTGGGGATCAAGAGTTGTTTCAAGGTTTGTGCGGGCTGTTAAAGACAGCTAGACTAGAAAACCCTAAGCTATTCTTTCAAATGATTGTGTTCCCTGCAGAAAGTAAGCCCGATGAAATTATATCTGCACTTAAGGCTGATAGTCTTTGTATTAATGACCAAGAAATTCGCTATATAGAAGGTGTTCGATATACAAAGCAATTAAGTGAGCTAAAGCAAAGCTTGCAGGCAGAGAGATTGGATAGACAGGTGTTACCTTGGCGAGAAGGTGGAATATACCTTATAACTGGCGGTGTAGGCGGTATTGGTTTAATCGTTGCTGAGGAAATTATTAGGCATATTACAAAAGGTGCTGTAATATTAGTTGGCCGTTCAGAGCTATCGGGAGAGAAGCGTCAGCGGCTAGCTGCTCTAAAGAGAAATCAAGTTACTATTAGTTATCATCAAGCGGATATAACTGAAGAAGGGCAAGTAAAGCAATTAATTGAAGAGATAATGACATCGTTTGGTTCGCTGCATGGCATTATTCATAGTGCAGGAATCATTAACGATCAATATATTATTCATAAAACAGAGCAAGCTTTTACAGAGGTGTTACATCCAAAAGTAACAGGCTTGCATTATCTTGATATGCATACAAAAGCGCTTAATCTCGATTTTATAATGCTGTTTTCGTCAGAAGCGGCGGAAATGGGGAATTTAGGTCAAGCAGATTATGCTGCAGCGAATGGATTTATGGATCGATATGCGGCATATCGAAATTGGTTGGCAGAAAAAGGAGAAAGAAGCGGAAAAACTGTTTCGATCAACTGGCCTTTATGGGCAGAGGGCGGCATGAGTGTTAATAAGGAAATTGAGCGGCGGATGCTGGAGCGAAGCGGCATGATTCCGTTAACGACAAAAACTGGCATTGCTACAATGTATGTTGCGCTTCATGAGTCGTACGATCAACTGATGGTGGTTGAGGGCGATTTGCAAAAGCTAAGTCAAACTTATTTAACCAAATCAACAACAAACGTTTACGAAAACCTGAAATTTACGGAAGCAGCAAGTACAAGCTCTAACTCTGCTGTCAATAATATTTCAGATGCTTTGCTGCAAGAGAAAGCGGAACACTATTTCAAGCAGCTGCTCGCTTCCGTTATTAAACTTGATGTCGATAGAATTCATGCTGATGCACCGCTAGAAAAGTACGGAATTGATTCTTTAGTCATTATGAAGATGAATGATGAGCTAGAGAAAAACTTTGGTGAACTTTCCAAAACGCTTTTTTTCGAATATCAAAATATTCGTTCAATCGCAGCGTATTTTCTCGAAGCACATCGGGATAAGCTGCTTGAGCAATTGGGCTTGCTCCATTCCGTGCAGCAGTCTGCACACAATACTGCTGTTCAAGTAAAGCCCGTACAGGTACAGCGGCCAACTAGAAGATCTCGGCGCAAAAGATTTATGGTCACAGAACAATACAGCTCCCCAGCAGCTACCAATTCAGATATTGCCATTATTGGTGTGGCGGGACGATACCCGCAAGCGAAAAATGTCGATGAATTTTGGCATAATTTATGTAGCGGTAGAGATTGTATTACGGAAATTCCGAAAGATCGCTGGGACCATAAGCAATTTCATAGTGATACAGAAGTCGATAGTAAATCTAATGCACGTTGGGGCGGTTTTCTAGACGATATTGATCGATTTGACCCGATGTTTTTTAATATTCCGCCGCGTGAAGCTGAATGGATGGACCCGCAAGAAAGACTGTTTCTGGAATGCGTTGTGGAATTGCTGGAAGATGCAGGATATACACGTCAGACGTTAAGTCGCTTGCAGGGAACCGGTATTGAAGGAAATGTCGGTGTTTATGTAGGGGTAATGTATGACGAGTATCAGCTTTATGGCGCTCAGGAGCAAGCAAAAGGAAGAATGATTGCTCTTAGCAGCATTACTTCATCGATCGCTAATCGAGTATCGTATTTTTGTAACTTTCACGGACCTAGCATTGGAGTTAATACGATGTGTTCCTCATCCTTAACAGCGATTCATCTTGCTTGTCAAAGCATTCGTCTAGGTGAATGTGAGCTAGCGATTGCTGGCGGCGTTAATGTGTCCATTCATCCAAATAAATATATATTGCTTGAACGCGGTCATTTTCTGTCAAGCAAAGGTAAATGTGAAAGCTTTGGCAAGGATGGCGATGGCTATGTACCAGGTGAAGGGGTAGGGGCAATTTTACTAAAGCCATTATCAAAAGCAATTGCAGATCAGGATCAAATCTATGGAGTTATTAAAGGTTCGGCAATTAATCATGGCGGTAAAACAAATGGATATACCGTACCAAATCCAAATGCACAAGCAAATTTGATTCGCAAAGCATTGAAAGACGCTGGGGTTGATGCTAGACATCTTAGCTATATTGAGGCACATGGAACAGGTACTGCGCTTGGTGATCCGATTGAAATAACTGCATTGACGAAAGCGTTTGAAGCCTATACGAATGAGAAACAGTTTTGCGCTATCGGTTCGGTAAAGAGCAATATCGGCCATTTGGAAAGTGCAGCAGGAATAGCAGGCGTAACAAAGGTGCTGCTGCAGATGAAGTATGGCAAGCTCGTTCCAAGCTTGCATGCTGAGACGCTAAATCCGAACATCAACTTTACAAAGACGCCATTTAAAGTGCAGCGATCACTGGAGGAGTGGCATAGACCTGTCACTGAAAAAGACGGGATAAAACAGCAATTGCCTAGAATTGCTGGTATTTCTGCTTTTGGTGCAGGAGGTTCGAATGCACATTTAGTTATTGAGGAATATCTCCCTCAGCAGACTGCGGCGGAACCTGTTGTTGGCGACTTAACAACATATATGATCGTCCTGTCAGCCAAACAGCAATCCAATCTTAGAGAACGAGTGAAGCAGCTGCTGCAGGTAATTGAGGAAGGGAAAATTACAGAGCAGGATTTACCGCATGTAGCATATACTTTGCAGGTTGGACGTGAACCAATGGAAGCTCGGCTTGCAATGACAGCGAAGTCGCTGCAAGAGCTTGAGCAAAAACTTAAAGCTTTCTTAAATGGACAAGAAGAGCAAGATTGGTATAGCGGCTTCATTTCTCGTGAGCAGGAAACATTGAGCTATGAAAATAATGATGCAAATGCGATTAAAGTAGATTCCTTGATAAGCGAAGGTAACTATAAGGAGCTTCTTCAATTGTGGGTGAACGGTCTAAATATTGATTGGGAGCGTTGTTATTCGCAATGGAAGCCGAAGCGGATAAGTTTGCCAACCTATCCTTTTTCCGAAGAACATTACTGGGTGCCAGGAGTGAAGCGAGGAGAAGGCTTCCGTGTAGGGGGGGCCGTTGCAGACATATCTAATTTTGCAGGCATAACTAATGCTGCAGATATAGCTAATGCTGCGGAAGCAATTGCTGAATCAATGTCAAGTTCAACACAGCAGCAGTCAATAAGCGAACATAAAGCAGATAATCTTCCAAAGGTAACGCAATCGATGTTAAAAGAGAAAACAATACATTATTTGAAATCAACACTATCTGCTGTAAGTGGCATCCCATTTGTGCGGATTGAAAACGATGCTTCGTTAGAAGGCTATGGGATTGATTCAGTAATGATAAAGCAGTTAGCTAGGGAACTAGAGAAGGTGTTAGGACAGTTTTCGCCAACAATATTTTTTGAGTACCAAACTATTCAAGCATTAGCGGAGTATTGTGTAATGAACTTCGAGGATAAGCTGATTGCATGGTTTGGGCTTGGGGATTGGGAAGCAGTAAGCGACCAAGTAGAAAGGCAAAGAGCGTCCGTCAACTGTAATGCTAATGAGCATTCGCAACCTAAGCAGCATAAAGAGACGATTGCTACGCTGAAGCAGGACAAGAAGCTAGAAGTGACAGAACCAAAAACTATTTATCCTTCCATGGATATTGCGATTATCGGTCTAGCAGGACGTTATCCAGGAGCGGACACTCTTGAGCAGTTTTGGAATAATTTACAGCAGGGAATGGATTGTATTGTAGAGGTTCCAAATGAGCGCTGGGATTATAAGCAATACTACAGTGCAGAAAAAGGGAAGCCTGGGAAAATAAATAGTAAATGGGGCGGGTTTATTAATGATGTTGATAAATTCGACCCATTATTTTTTAATATATCTCCTGATGATGCAGAACGTTTGGATCCTCAGGAACGTTTATTTTTGCAATGTGTGTATGAAACGATCGAGGATGCAGGATATACGAGAACATCATTATGTCCAAGCCAACCTGATGAGCTTAGCAATAATGTTGGCGTATTTGTCGGTGTAACTTTCCTCGACTATCAGCTGCTTGGTGTGGAGAAGCAAGTGCAAGGGAAGCCGCTTGCTTTATCTGGTATCGCTTCTTCCATTGCCAATCGCGTTTCATATTTTTGTAATTTTAATGGTCCAAGTATGACAATAGACAGTATGTGCTCCTCCTCCCTTACAGCATTGCATGTAGCGTGTGACAGTATCAAGCTGGGAAGATGCAAACTCGCTGTCGTAGGCGGGGTTAATCTTTGCTTGCATCCAAATAAGTATTTATTTTTAAGTCAATACCATTTCATGTCCAGCAAAGGGAAATGTGAAAGCTTTGGAAGCGGTGGAGATGGGTATGTGCCAGGTGAAGGAGTTGGAGCAGTACTCTTAAAGCCGCTCGCACAGGCTGTAGCAGACGGGGATCATATTTATGGGGTCATTAAAGCGACAAGCGCCAATCATGGCGGTAAAACAAATGGCTATTCGGTACCTAATCCTGCAGCACAGGCGCAAGTTATTCAACAGGCTTTAAAGGAAGGCGATATAAATCCACGAACAATAAGTTATATTGAAGCCCATGGCACAGGCACTTCGCTTGGTGATCCAATCGAAATTGCTGGACTGACAAAAGCATTTCAAACGTATACAAATGATTATAACTTTTGCTCGATTGGTTCTTTAAAAAGCAATATTGGTCACTTAGAGGCAGCAGCGGGCATAGCTGGGCTAACGAAGGTGCTCTTGCAGCTAAAGTATAAACAGCTTGTACCTAGTTTACATTCGCAAAAGCTGAATGAGCATATAGATTTTGAGCAAACTCCGTTTTATGTGCAACAGAAATTACAGGAATGGAAGCGCCCTGTAGTAGAAGTTGAAGGGAAGTTAGTAGAATTCCCAAGAATTGCAGGGGTATCTTCTTTTGGTGCAGGCGGTTCGAATAGCCACGTAATAATTGAGGAATATGTGGAAAATGAAAATGAGACATCACCTGTAATCGTAAATGCAGATCATCCGGCAATTATTGTATTGTCGGCTAAAAGAGAGTCGTTGTTAAAGGAGCAAGCGATTCGTTTACTTGAATTCATTAGACTAAGAGATCTAGGAGATGAACAGTTAGCGAATATCGCCTATACGCTGCAAATTGGCCGAGAAAGTATGGAATATCGTTTAGGTATTATTGTAAGCACAATGGAGGAGCTAACGAATAAGCTGGAGAGCTATATTCAAGGAAAAACAGATACAGCTGGCTTATATATGAGTCATGGCAGACAACAACGCAATGTATTTAGCTTATTTAAAGCTAGCGAGGAGCTGCAGGAGGTTCTGCAATTACTGCTAGAACGAAAAAAAGCGACGACGTTGCTCGAGTTGTGGATTGCAGGTGTTGAAATAGAATGGGAGAGCATGTACAAAGAGAGCAAACCGCAGCGAATGAGTTTGCCAACCTATCCATTTGCTCAAGAGCGATATTGGATACCAGATGTGCCGCTTGTAAGAGAAGTTGCACAAGAGAAGCCAGAGGAAGAAAACTTAGACAAAAATATGTCTGTCTCTATTCATTCAAAAACTGCTCAGATTGAGGCAATGCTAGTTCGTCCAATTTGGCAAAAGAGCGATTTAATTGATAATAACGGGGTTATTCCGCAATATTCGCAGCGCTTAGTGCTCCTTTGTGAAGGTGGACAGCAGATATCAGTTACTGATATCGAGGCTAGCCTTGCTGCTGGAAAATGTCGTCTTCTTCACAGTGATTCCACAGATTTACAGAGCAAATATGCCGATGTTGTCGTGCAACTATTTAAGGAAGTTCAAGAGATGCTGCAAGCTAAAAGGAGAGGGCAGCAACTCGTTCAACTAGTAGTCTTTAATGAGGATGGTTGGGAGCTTTACAGAGGGTTAGGAGGTTTGCTAAAAACTGCACAGCAAGAATATCCAAAGCTATCGATTCAAATCATTGGCTTGCCTGCAAAAAGCAGTACAGAGGAAATTATTGCAAAGCTGAGAGAAGAAAGCCTTGTTCCACACGAGCGGGAGATTAATTATATTGATGGTGTGAGATACACAAGAAGCTTTGCAGAAGAGCAACTGACTGACCAAAGCACAATGGATCAACTTCCTTGGCAAGAAGGCGGTACTTATCTGTTGAGCGGTGGAGCAGGGGGATTAGGTTTAATCTTTGCAGAAGAAATTTGTCGCACAACGAAGAATGTTCAGTTAATTCTTACAGGGCGCTCAGCTCTTTCAACCGAAAAAGGAGAGCGTTTGGAGCAATTAAGGAAATATGGAGCGAACATTCAATATAAGCGTCTTGATATTGCGGACTATGAGCAAGTTCAACAATTAATTACGGAGATCATAGCCAATTACGGTAAATTAAATGGAATATTCCATTGTGCCGGAGTAATTCAAGACAAGTTCATTATTAATAAATCAGCAGAGGAAATAGCTGAGGTGATTGCACCGAAGGTAGGCGGCTTGTTGAATTTAGATCAATGCACAAGCGGACTTGAGCTAGATTTTATGGTGCTCTTCTCGTCTGGAGCTGGACAGTTTGGTAATCCAGGACAAGCAGACTATGCTGCTGCTAATGCATTTTTAGATATTTATTCCGTTTACCGCAATAAGCTAGTTGCCAAGGGTGAGCGCAGTGGAAAAACTGTGTCCATCAATTGGCCGTTATGGAAGCATGGCGGTATGCAAATTAATCAAGTACTTGAGCAGGGGATGTTTGCTCGTTTAGGCATGATTGCCATGAATACGGATACTGGCATTAAGGCGTTATATCAAGCATTGCAGCAGAAGGACGATCAGTTGCTAGTTTTTGAGGGGGATCTTAATAAAATTAGAGCTAACGTTCTGCAAACAGAGCCTGTCGTTGCCTCCGAACGAGAAAGCGAGTTAATGGAAGAGGTAAATTTAGAGCAACTAACTGTAATGAGCGTGCAAAAATTAAAGAACATGTTTGGCGAAAGCATAAAACTGCCAAGCGAGCAAATTAATGAGCAAGATACTTTCGATATTTACGGGGCTGATTCAGTTAAGTTAACCTTGCTTAGCCAGCAGCTAGCTGAATACTTTGAAGAAATATCGAATACGATTTTCTTTGAATATCGTACGATTGCTGAGCTGGCTTCTTATTTAGCAGCTGAATTTCCATACGAATGCAGAAAGTGGATTGGTGATAGCTGGCCGAGAAAAGAAGTCGAACAATCTCAGCAAATGTTAGAGCAACAGCCTATTTTAGAGAAAAAGTCTATTTTAGAGCAAAAACTTATTAATGACAGTCCGTCACATGCTGTGTTATCGCCGTCAGCAAGCTTAAAGCCAATTCGTTCAACTGATAATAAACGTTATCGCAATGAAAACGAAGCTGGGCAGGATGAGCAAAGCCAGAAGGATATCGATGAGAATGCGATCGCAATTATCGGCGTAAGTGCGCAATTTCCAATGGCAAACAATATCGAGCAGTTTTGGGAAAATATAAAGTCTGCGAAAAATTGCATAACGGAAGTTTCGAAAGAGCGCTGGCCGCTAGAGAATTTTTATAATCCCGACCGAGAAGAAGCCATAAACAGAAAGCAAAGCTGCAGCAAATGGGGCGGTTTTCTTGAGGAATATGCGAATTTTGACCCGCTATTTTTCAATATTGCTCCTGCAGATGCAGAGCGAATGGATCCTCAAGAGCGATTGTTCCTTGAGCAATGCTGGAAAGCGATTGAAGATGCAGGAATTGTTCCATCCCAGCTTGAGAAAAATGAACGCAGTCAAATTGGTGTTTTTGGGGCAGCAACAAAGACAGGCTTTAATTTATGGAATACAGCTGAACATTCCTTTTATACAACATCTTTCTCTGCAATGGTTAATCGCTTCTCGTACTTTGCTGATTTCCAAGGTATGAGCATTCCGATTGATACGATGTGCTCTTCCTCCTTGACGGCACTTCATCAGGCTTGTGAGGCGATTAGACGCGGAGAAATTACGACAGCAGTAGTCGGTGCAGTCAATCTCTATACTCATCCGACCAATTATACAAGTCTTACCCAAGGAGGATTGCTTTCTGACAGCTCAAGTAGCACTGTACTTGGCAAGGGAGGCAATGGCTTTATTCCTTCTGAAGGTGTAGGAGCAGTAGTTTTGAAATCATTATCTGCTGCGAAACGAGATAACAATCATATATGGGCAATTATTAAGGGAACTGCTATTGCTCATAGCGGAAGAACGAATGGTTATAGTGTGCCTGATCCTGCAAAGCAAGCAGCAGTAATTCGTAAAGCGCTTGAAGCAGCAAAGCTTCAACCAGAAACGATTCAGCATATCGAAGCAGCAGCAAGCGGATCAGAGCTTGTTGATTCGATGGAAATGTCCGCCATTAGACAAGTATTTGGCAACGTCAACAATAACCAAGGCGGCTATACACTTGGCTCGCTAAAAGCGATATTAGGACATGGAGAAGCCGTATCTGGCATGGCGCAGTTAATTAAAGCTATTTTACAGTTAAAGCATAAGATAATTACGCCAATTCCGTTACCTAAGCAGCTTAATCCGCATATTCCATTTGATAAAATTCCATTCAAGGTAGTGACGGAGCTGCAAGCTTGGTCAAAATTAGAGCTTAACGGAGAAAAAGTTCCACGGCGAATTGGCATTAACAGCTTTGGTGCAGGCGGCGTTTATAGCCATGTCATTGTTGAGGAATATGAGTCGGCAGTAGAGCAAGAAGCTAAGCGGGAAGAAAACAGCATATATGATAGCGAGCAGGAAATCAGCGTATTCCTTTTCTCTGCTAAGACTAAGCAAGCACTTAGAAGCTATATGGAGTTATGGAAGCAATATGTAGAGCAGCATCCTGAGCTTGATTTACAAAGACTTGCCTATGTGCTGCAAATGAATCGTGAGCATTTCAAATGCAGATTTGCTGTAATCGCACAAAACAGACAAGCTTTGCTTAAGGGTATAACGCAATATTTACAGCAGGAAGAAGCATTGCTTGACCAGCTTGAGCCGTTATCGTCTGTGCAAATTGAACAGCTTATTGCTAACAGGGATTGGTTAGCGTTAGCTCAGTTATGGCAATCTGGGGTGAATATTTCTTGGGAGAAGTTAAAGCGTAATCGTTCACTGCAGCATATGCCGCTGCTTCCAACTTATCCGTTTAGTCGAAAAAGATTTTGGCCATATGTAGCAAGCTCAGCAAACTCTCCTTCTGAGCAAAATGGCAGTGAAGCGTCATTTATTTCAATAGATTCAATTGTTGAAGCAGATTTCAAAATAGCGCCTGAAAATGGCATCACAATGCCGATCCAAAGTGCTGTCCATTCCACTATAGCGACACAAAATGCCGCTGCTTTAACTTTGGAACCTGGTGCTCGGGCGCAATCGCAAGCTGCAGTGCTTGTTGAAGAAGACAAAAAATTCAGTCGAGCAGAAATTGAGCAATGCATCAAAGAAGTTTTAATTGACCTATTATACCTTGAAGAATTTGATGAATTCGCTGAAACTGACTTTACAGAATTAGGTTTGGATTCAATTAGAGTTACTAGATTTATTAAAGAGATAAATTGTCGACTAAATATATCTTTAAGCGAGACTGTAATTTACGATTATGTGTCCGTATCTAGCCTTACAACATATATCGCTGAACATTTGAATCCAAGGAGGGAAACGTAACGATGACTCATTTACATCACCATAATAAGTTGTTGCTTGCAGCTGAAAAGCAGCTTTTTCCTGATATCCGCTTCGAGTCTCAGTTGAAAAGCGGTTTGTTTCGTGAGGAATATATGGTCGAGCGTGATTACCGAATTCGCTTAGCGTTGCCTAGTGATATTAATGAATTAATGGAGATTGAGCGCCAATGTTGGGCAGCACCTTTGCAGACCGACAGAGCGGAGATTGAGCAGCGCCTAGTTGATCCTGCCTGCTTTACTTTTGTCTTGGAGAACTGCGGTGTTGTAAGAGGCGTAATATATACTCAGCGTATTTATAAGGAAAGCATTAAGGAAATTACATCTGCAACGCTAGCTTCTTTTCGTCAACTAAATGGTAATTGCGTTCAGTTTATTGCCCTCAATATAGCGACGGATTGGCAAGATAAAGGCTGGGGAAATGAGCTGCTAGAGTTTGTGCTACAATATTTCTCTTTGCACCCTGAAATTGACCATATTTATGCGGTTACACGTTGTCGTGATGTTGCTAGATCTGGTTACTCAACAATTCAAGAGTATTTGAAACAGATTTACAAAAATGGTCTGTTTGACGATCCAATTTTGAAATTTCATCAGTTGCACGGAGCGAAAGTATTAGGCTTGCTGACGAACTATCGGCCTAAAGATATTGAAAATTCAGGTTACGGTGTACTTATTGAATATGATATTAATCATCGTGTTTGGGGCGATATCGTTTCTGTACAAAATCAGCAAGGAAAAGACAATAAGCAGGCTGCAGAAAATGATCAGAGCGGAGATAAGCAGCTGTTAGAATTAGTATATCGAAAACTGGCAGTCGATTATCTTGATGAACGGCAAAATCTATCAACTCTTGGCCTAGATTCCTTAGACTTAGGTGAAATTGTTACCTTTTTACACAATCAATTGGGATTGTCGCTTTCCTTAGGCGATTTGAATAGATATAGTCTTGGCGAGTTGCTGCAACTATGCAGAAGCGGGGAGCAGCAACAAGTTGCAATAGCCAAAAATAAAACGGAGCAACCTAGCGAGCAGCAAGAGCAGTCTGCAAGATCACAGCAACCTATTTTAATGCAGGAGCACGTGCAGCAATTATCATCGCAATCTTTAAAGCAGCGACTGCGTCATACGATTCGAAACTATCCTGAAGTTGTTCCATTATATACAGATGGCGATGGCCCAATTACATTTTGGATTCATCCATTGTCTGGAGATGTTGGTGTCTACAATCAAATTGCTAGTTTGGCGGATGGTGCATTTAAGCTTATAGCTATTAAAGCTCGCGGCTTTCTTTCCTCCCAGTCACGCCCGCTTGCCTCAGTTCAGGAGTTAGCTAAGTATTATTGCGAAATCGTGACGTCAATACAGCCAAAGGGACCATATCATTTAGCTGGATTTTCATTCGGCGGAACAGTAGCATACGAGATGGCTCGACAATTGCAGCTGAATGGGGAGCGCGTAGATTCATTAGTATTAGTAGAGTCTCCATTGCTGTCGGATGCTGCAGGAGCTTGGTTTGCTACGAATCCGCGCAATAATTTGCTGATGAATGCTAATTTTCTCTTGTTATCGCTATTAAATCGTGACAGTGCTCAGCTACGAAACGATGCTCGCGATGAGATTGATTGGCAGCAATATCAAATAACAGAAGAGGAAGTTTCACACGTTCCTGATGATCGATTGGCATTATATCTTGTTTTTCTTTGTAAGCAAAAAGGAGTGAAACAAGCCGAGAACGAGCTGTTGTTTAAGCTGCAATCGATGGCAGAGGTACATCAGGCTAATTTACATGCAATCAGTAAATATCGGGCACAGCCGCTACCTATGCCGCAGCAGCTTAAATCGGTGTTGTTTCACACACAATCAGCAAAAGCAGTATCGCAAACGTTACGCAATCCGGATTACTTAGAGCGCATACAGCAAGAACTAGGCTCTCTACTGCCGTTGCTAGAAGGCTGGAGCGAACTGTTGCCTAATATGCAAACTATCATTTTGGCTGGAGATAATCATCTAGATCTATTGCAGCAAGAAGCTCTAGTTCAGCAGTTTTATAATCATTGTAAGACAATATTTACGAGTGATTGTTTAGATAATAGTAAATTAGCTGTCAATGATAAGGCTCCTTCTAAACCGCTTGATAAGGAAAATAGAGAAGCAGTTGAACAAGCGCAGCACTTAAGTACAATAAGCGAGAAACAAGAGCATTACCCGGCAGTAGCGATCATTGGGATGTCTGGTATATTTCCAGACGCGGACAATGTACATCAATTGTGGGAAAATCTGCGTAATGGACGAAGCAGTGTAAAGGAAGCTCCGAAAGATCGGGGCTGGGATATAGAGGATTATTACGATCCTAATCCAAAAACTGCTGGAAAAACGTATTCCAAGTGGGGCGGATTTTTAGCCGATATTGATAAATTTGATCCGCTCTTTTTCAAAATTTCCCCTCGTGATGCTCAATTTATGGATCCGAGTGAGCGTTTGTTTATTCAGGAGGCGTGGCGGGCAATTGAAGATGCAGGCTACGATCCACAGCAATTAAGCGGTAAACCTTGGGGCGTTTATTGCTTGGCTAAAGGGGATTATAGTAATACAATTCAACAGGAAATTGCAGGCTATTATGTTCCTACTGATTCATATCCAGCGGGCAGACTATCATATTTGCTTAATTTTACAGGTCCGGCTATGTCAATTGACACTGCCTGCTCCTCTACGTTAACGGTAGTAGCAGAGGCTTGCAATCATCTCGTAATGGGCAACTGCGAGGTTGCAATTGCCGGAGGCGGTTCTGTATATACAACTCCTAGCATTCTTGTCGGGTCAAGTCAATCTTTGCTATTCTCACCTGATGGTGTATGCTACTCATTTGATGAACGGGCAAACGGTACTGTTGTAGCTGAGGCAATTGGTGTAGTTGTTTTGAAGCTGCTTGATAAGGCAATTGCCGATAACGATCATATTTATGGAGTTATCCGCGGTTGGGGGATTAATCAAGACGGTAAAACGAATGGAATAACGGCTCCTAGCAAATTATCTCAAATTCGCCTGCAAACTAGTGTTTATGAGAAGTTTGGCATTGATCCACGAAATATTACAATGATTGAAGCCCATGGCACTGGTACGAAGTTAGGCGATGCTATTGAATATGAAGCACTGACTGAATCGTTCAGACAGTTTACGACCCAGAGCGGTTATTGTGCGCTAGGATCGTTAAAAAGTAATATTGGACATGCGTTTTTTGGTGCTGGTATAGCGGGACTTATCAAAGTATTGTTATCACTTAAGCACCGACAAATTCCTCCAACATTAAATTACGAGCATGGCAATTCCAGTGTTGATGAAAGAAACAGCCCATTTTTTGTTAATACGGAGTTAATTCCTTGGGAAACGACAGAAAACAAACCGCGTTGTGCCGCAATTAATTCTTTTGGAGCAACAGGCACCAATGTGCATCTTGTTGTCGAGGAATATATTGGATCATGCAAGGAGAAAGGACAAGCTGGAAGAGATAGCAATACCAGAGACACTCAGCTTTTTGTATTGTCGGCAAAGGATGAAAACAGATTAAATGAATATGTCAGTCGATTTATTAAAGCATTAGACAGCGGAGAGTATATTGAACAGGATTTGCCACGAATTGCTTATACGTTGCAAGTTAGCCGTTCCAGCATGAGCGCACGCATAGCGTTCACGGCAAGCTCACTTGCAGAGCTACGCTTAAAGCTGCTAAGTGTATATGAACATGATAGAAATGATGCTTATATTTCTGATTTAATCATTTATCGCAGCTCAAGCAAAACAGCTAATGGTAGTGCATTGCGTTCAATATCGGATAAAGATAAACAAGAGGCGATCGATCACTGGATAAAGTATCGTGATGGAAATTTATTATTGCAATTATGGGTTAATGGTGCCGAAATTAATTGGTACCAGCTTTACGATAACGCGACGCCACAGCGTATTTCACTGCCAACTTATCCATTTGCGAAGGAGCGGTGTTGGATTAGCAGCAATGACGATAACCTTAACACTAACGGAAGTTCGGCTAAAAAGGATTTAGTCAAGCAGAATGCGTTATCTTATCGCGGATCTAATAACGCAGAGCATGTTGCATCAATCGTAGAGCCAACGGTTAGTACAAATGCTCTGTTAAACAGTTTATCCGATCTGATGTTGTTTACAGAGGATTGGGTAAACACACCGTTATCCAATAAAAATCAGCCTTCGCCAAATACAGTCGTATGTTTGTTGTCAAATCCAGCTAACCAAGCATTATTTAAAAGCCAATTACAAGCGATTCATCCGCAAGCAAAAATAGTTTTTTTGTCTAGAGACTGTGTGAAAGTGGAATCAGACAGAAATGTTTATTATCTGGCAGGCAATGAAAAAGAAGATTATGAAAAAGCATTTCATCGTATAAAAAATGAGGTAGGAGAGGTCTCTGCTATTGTCTATATGTGGGCATATGAGGAGCGAGATTTACTCCAGGATTATCGCGTCATTGTCCATATTTTGCAGGGAATTTCCTCGGCAAAACTTGAGCCATCTTTACTACTTTTAGGCTCGTATTATCAAAATCAATATGAACGTTGCTATCTTGAATCATGGATTGGCTTTGAGCGTTCAATTGGTCCGATGGTTTCTAAGACGTCGGTTAAAGCGGTTATTCAGCAAGCAGAGCAAAAGCTGCAGACTGGTCAGTTAAACGCGGAAATGGCTCGGCAATTATGTATGGAGCTGGATATTTCAAGTAAGTCGCATAGCGTGCTTTATAAAAAAGATAGCAGATATGAACTCAAATTGCGAGAGACAGACTTTACTCCTGGGTATGCTCCACTAAAAACAGGCGGGACATATTGGATTACGGGCGGCTTTGGAAAATTAGGCATGATTGTAGCGTGTCATCTAGCTAAGCAATACAGAGCGAAACTTATAATTAACGGTCGTTCTCCATTTGATGAGCAAAAACAGAGACTTGCTCGCAAGCTTGAGCAATTAGGAGGGCGTGTTTACTATATTCAGGCTGATATCGTTGATACCAAAGCTCTTAGCAGCGGGTTAGCAGCGGCTAGATTGCAATTTGGCGCAATTAACGGAGTGATTCACGCAGCAGGTTTAGTTGATCCGCAAAGTATTTTGCATAAGGATTATAGCAATTTTGAAGCCGTGATTGCTCCAAAAATACACGGCACACTTATTTTGGATGAGCTTTTAAAGGAAGACGAGCTTGACTTTACTTGTTATTTTTCGTCCTCTGCAGCAATATTGGGCGATTTTGGCACTTGTGATTATGCTATCGGCAATCGCTTTTTAATGGCCTATGCTTACTATAAAAACTTAAAAGAGGCGGAGCAGGAATTATTAGGCAGAACAGTTGTTATCAATTGGCCGCTATGGCGTAATGGCGGTATGGGATTGGAAGATAACAATGAAAAGTATTTGACAGCTAGTGGTCAGCGATATTTAGAAAGCGAGGAAGGAATGCTTATCTTTGAGCAGCTGCTTTCTCAGCCGCGCTCACAGCATCTCGTTTTGCTAGGAGAACGCAAGAAAGTACAGCAGTTTCTAAACAGGTTGGAGGCTGAACCAAATCATTTAGCAGATAATGATTCGCTTAAGCTCAACTCAAACGTTATACAAATATCGACACAATATTACGAAAATTCAGACAACAAAAACCCGAGTGATGTTTTGTTACCGTTAGTAGTACAAGATTTGAAGGAAGCAATTAGCAGTCAGCATCATCTTCCAATTGAGAAGCTGGATGAGAATGGGCATTTAACAGAGTATGGCTTTGATTCGATTAATTTGTTTGAATTTGCTGATAAGATTTCAAACTTGTACGGAGTAGCTGTAACAACATCGTCTTTACTTGGATATGCAACGATTAAAAAAATTGCTCAATTTTTAATTGATGAGCACCAAGCACTTGTTGCACAGGCATATCATGGACAACTGCAAAAAGAGACAGACGTTGCGACAGATGCAAACACCAGTGCAAGTGAGACGATTGAGCGAAGCTTATCAATAGAAAAGACACAGGGACAAACTGAGATGGAACAGATTGAGCAGCGACAAATAAATGTGAGTGAACGGAACGAGCGGCATCTTGTTCCACCTAGGGAGAAACAGCAAAATATAGCCGTCAAAGAGTTCACATATACCGAAAAATTGACTGAACCAATTGCCATAATCGGAATGAGCGGTAGGTTTCCGGGAGCAGACTCGATAGATGAGCTATGGCACAATTTAAGTCAACGGAAAGAAAGTATTACGGAACTGCCCTCTGATCGTTGGTATTGGAAGATGAATGCGGGAGCTGCTGCAAATGCCGTTGACAGCTATTCTTCACGAGGAGGATTTCTTAAGGATATTGATTGCTTCGATCCGCTATTTTTCAAAATTTCGCCTAAAGAAGCACATATGATGGATCCATGTCAACGTTTGTTTTTAGAGGAAGCTTGGCGTGCGCTTGAGGATGCTGGCTACATGGGCGAGCGAATTAAGGGAACATCATGCGGCGTGTATGTTGGTATCGAAGAAGGAGAGTATGGCTTTATCGCTAAGCAGCAAGGGAAATTATACAGTAATCAAAATGCTGTTTTGTCTGCGCGAATTGCTTATTTACTCGATCTGAAAGGTCCTAATTTGTCAGTTACTGCTTCCTGCTCCTCAAGTTTGGTCGCTTTACATCAAGCCTGCCAAGCATTGCGACAGGATGATTGTGAAATGGCGCTAGTTGGAGGCATTAATTTATTCCTATCTCCAACAGCGTTTATAGGGATGGAAATGCTTGACTTGTTATCTCCTACGGGAAATTGCTATGTATTCGATGAACGTGCTGAAGGGATGGTGCCAAGTGAGGCTGTTGTAGCAGTTTTGCTTAAACCGTTATCAAAAGCACTGCGAGATAACGATCATATTTACGGCTGTATTAAAGCGAGCGGCGTAAATTATAACGGAAGAGGTCACGGCATGATGACCCCTAATCCTGTTCGTCAGGCAGAATTAATTCGTAATACATTGAGCAAATACGATATTGATCCTGCTGCAGTTCAATATATACTTGCCCACAGTGTTGGCACAAAACTTGGCGATGCTGCAGAAATTGAAGGCTTGCGAAAAGTTTTTGGCAGCTACGCAGCACAAGGTCCGCTTGGTTACATTAGCTCAGTTAAGCCTTTAATCGGGCATACCTTTGCTGCATCTGGACTTGTCAGCTTAGTGACAATGGTAAAAGCGATGAACGCTAAAACGATGCTTGGCTTGCATCATTTTCAAGCTGCCAATTCTGATATAGACTTTGCCAGCGCACCATTTATTGCATGCAGTGAAAATCAAGAATGGATAACCCGCAACAACATGCCAAGACTTGGAGCAATTAGTACATCGGCGAATAGCGGAACCAACGCATTTGCTGTTATTGAGGAATTTAATGAAGAGACAAGCAAGCTAGAGCCGATGGAAGGAGATAAACCGTATCTATTTATCTTTTCCGCAGTGGATCACGCGCAGCTGCATAAATTGGTGGACAGAATGCGGAATGATATTGCTGAAAAAGAGCTTGCTCTTGCAGATCTTGCCTACACATTACAGGTAGGAAGAGAAGAGATGGAGGATAGACTAGCCATCGTAGCGAGAACGAAGGAGCAATTACTTGATGGCTTAACACATTATTTGCAATACGGTGTAAATGCATCGCAGCATAGCTGTACTGTGCCAGTAATTTATGGCAGCCTTGACAATGGATTAGGGGCTATAAACACTAATGCTGCTCTAATAGCAAACGATAATGATTTGCTCATTAGTCTAGCAACACAATGGGTACAAGGAAAGAAAATAGATTGGGAGCTTGTTTTAGGCAAGGAACGTGGAAAAATTGTTCCGCTAGCTACTTATCCATTTAAGAAGGAGCGCTATTGGCTTGCTGCAAATTCCGCTAGTGAACCAACTAACCAATCTGTAACTGTTTTGACCGATAGTAACGAAGTTGAAGCTAATGCCTCTGTTAAGAAGCTGCAGCAGTATATTATTGAATTTTTTGCTGATAAGCTAGAAATTCCAATCTCAGCTATTTCTCCGAATCGTGAGCTGTATGATTTAGGAGCAGATTCAATTTTAATGAAAAAATTTATTCGTGATGTCCAGCAGCGATTTGCTTTGCAGCTTTCCAGTCGAGAGCTTTATGAATACAGCACGATTAACGCTATCTCTACTTACTTATCAGCTAAGCTTATGCATAATCCTGATGGCGGTACTAAGGCGGTAAGCAGTGATGACAATGAGTTAGTAAAGCTGCAGCCGCAAGTATATCAAGATAAGGAAGTAATTGAAGCACTTGAGAAGTTTGTTCATGGTGACATTAAACTTGATCAACTGGAACAATTGATAGGAGTAGATAGATGATGATAGTTAATGAGCTGTTGCAAAAGTATAAGGATGGAAAAATATCAACAAGCGAGCTTAGTCAAAAGCTGCAAGAAATGAAGAAGCAAGCAATGAGCAAGAAGCCGCTTTCTGAAGGGCAGAAAGGGATCTGGCTGCTAGAAAAGCTTGCTCCAGGCAATAGTGCCTATCATTTGCCAATTTGCTTTTGGATACGTAAGCAATTAGATATTAAGCTATTTCAGCAAGCACTTCTCCATGTACTGGAGCAGCATCCAATCTTAAAAAGCGTCATTATTGAAGAGGATGGTGTTCCTTTTCGCATTGTTCAGCAAAATCAGCGTTTAGCATTTAAGCTTCATAATATTGCTGAGCTAGATCGAGAGGAAATCTTGCCATTCGTTCAACGGGCGGCACATGAACCTTTCTCCTTGCAGGAAGGTCCATTAATTCGCACGGATATATATCAAAGAGCAGATAATGAGTATCTGGTGCTAATCAACGTTCATCATATTATTTCAGATGGAGGCTCATTGGTAACTTTAGTACAGGGGTTGCTAGACAGTTATCTTGCATTGTTGAAGGGGCATTCTTTGGCAAATGTCCCTCTTTCCGCTCAATATGATGAGTTTGTTGAATGGGAGCAGGAGATATTAGCAAGTGAAAAAGGAGAAGCCCAGCGAAATTATTGGAAACAGCAGCTTTCTGGAGAATTGCCGCTGCTAGAGCTGGCGACAGACTATCCTCGCCATCAGGCAAATGCATTTCAAGGGGCAGTACATCGCAAAATTGTTCATCAAGAGCTCCTTGAGCAACTTAGAGCATTAAGCAAATCGCTGCGCATTAGTATGACCGCTTTATTTCTATCATTATTTAATGTACTGCTCTATCAATATTCAAATCAGCGCGAGTTGATTGTTGGTATGGCGAGTATGGGGAGACCTAATGAGCGATTTGATAATAGTATTGGCTACTTTATTAATATGATTCCGATCCGCAGTCACTTCAATGCTGAGATGAGTTTTGCTGAGCTTGCAAAACAAATTCAGCTAACGATGCTGGAAGGAATAGACCACGGAGATTATCCGTTTCCACTAATAGTAAAGGAGCTAAATTTAAAGCGCTCATTAACGATTTCACCAATTTTCCAAGTTGGCTTTTTCTATCAAAATTTCATTTCTGGCAGTCAGCTTCGTCAGCTTGAAGCCAATCATCGTGAATTTGCTTTTGAGCTAGTAACAGAAATCGGTCAGCAAGGAGAATATGAGCTTGCTCTGGAAGTATCAGAAAACGATCACAGTTTACACTTGAATATGAAGTATAATCCGCAGCTTTTTGAATCGGCAACAATTGAGCGAATGACTGAACAGCTAGTGCGTTTGGCAGAAGAAGCTATTTATAAAGCAGAGGGGAAGCTCGGGGATTATCGTTTACTTTCCCCTCAGGAAGAGCAATTAATCATCAAGAATTGGAATAAAACAGAAATTCCTTATGCAAAAGATAAATGCGTATATGAGTTGTTTGAGGAGCAAGCGAGAAAAACACCTGAATCAATCGCTGTCGTTTTTGAAAATGAAAAGCTTACCTATCGTGAGCTGGACGAGCGAAGTACAGCATTAGCTATTTATTTGCAGCAGCAAGGAGTGAGGCCAGGCAGTCTAATTGGAATAAGCGTCGAGCGGTCATTGAACTTGCTTATAGGTTTGCTTGGCATTATGAAGTCAGGCGGGGCTTATGTGCCACTAGACCCTAATTATCCTATTGAGCGCTTAAGTTATATGATTCAAGACAGTAAAATTTCCATTGTTATTAGTCAATCCTCATTAAAGGACAAACTTAATAAGTTACTTGAAAACGGGGCAATGTTTGTTTCCCTAGATAGCGATTGGCACAGTATTGAACAAAGTGCGGTAAGCGCAAAGAAGCTGCAACGATACGATGACACAGGGCGTTTAGCTTATGTAATGTATACTTCTGGCAGCACGGGAAATCCGAAAGGGGTAATGATCCGACATTTCTCCTTAACGAATTTCTTACAGTCGATGGAGCAGGAGCCGGGCATAAAAGCAGGGGATTCTTTGCTTGCAGTTACAACCTTCTGTTTTGACATTTCTGGTCTGGAATTGTATTTGCCATTGATTTGTGGCGCTACATGCTATATTTGTGAAACAAATAAAATAAAAAATGTTGAGCAATTGCTTCGTGAAATTCAAGTTGTTCGACCAACTTTAATGCAAGCGACACCAGCGACATGGATGGCGCTTTTTCTGTATGGCTGGCGAAATGAGGAGAAGGTAAAAATTTTGTGCGGCGGTGAAGCTCTTCCTGTCAGATTAAAGCAATATTTTGCGGAAACAGAAAGTGAAGCGTGGAATTTATTTGGACCAACGGAGACTACGATTTGGTCGACGATTAAGCAGATTAGGCATAATGAACGGATTACGATTGGTAAACCAATTGCTAATACACAAATCTATATTCTAAACGAGAAAATGCAGCCTGTGCCAATTGGTGTTCCAGGAGAGCTATATATTGGCGGTGACGGCATAGCTCAAGGTTATTTAAACAGAGCTGAGTTAACGGCAGAACGCTTTATTGCTAATCCTTTTCAACAAGGAACGAAAATGTATCGCACTGGGGATTCGGCAAGATGGCTAGCAAACGGGGAAATTGAATATTTGGGGCGTATTGACGGGCAAGTAAAGCTAAATGGTTATCGCATCGAAACAGGGGAGATCGAGGCTAGACTGAATATGTATCCAACCATTAGAGAGAGTGCTGTAGTTATCCATAATCATCAAGGTCACGCGCAGTTAAGAGCATTTTATGTTCGTCACGAACATGCTCGTCATAACAAGCTTGATCTAAAAGATTTGCGCCTTTATATGAAAAAGTGGCTTCCAGCCCATATGATACCAGCAGTGTATACCGAACTGGATGAGATTCCTCTGACTCCAAACGGGAAAGTCAATAAGCTGGAACTGGCTAAACGGACAGAGCATCTTTCCAAAAGTGAAACGGTCTCCTCGATGTCAGCCCGGGAAACGGAAACGAAAATTATTGCAATTTGGAAAGAGGTTATCGGAACGGAAGAAATTGATCCAGATGATGGCTTTTTTGAAGCGGGTGGAGATTCATTTACAGCAGTGACGGCTGCAGCAAGAATTAGTAAGGAGTTTAGCTGTGAAGTTACGGTGACAAATCTTTTCGAGCATTCTAATGTTAAAGAGCTATGCAGCTTTATTATGGAATTGAAAACTAAAGAGAAGGAGCAGGACGACGAAAAGCATACAGCAGAGGAATTAACAGAACAATTAGCAGCAAGTATGAATGAGATAAAACATGATAATGAGAGGAAACAGTTACCTAGCTATATTCAAGATAGTGTTGCAATTATCGGTATCTCGTGTCATTTCCCTGATGCTAACGGCTATCGTCAATTTTGGGAAAACTTGCGTGAAGGTAAAGAAAGTGTACGGTTACTATCTGATGAGGAGCTAGCCTCATTGAATATCTCTGGAAAATTAATGCAAAATCCAGCTTATGTCCCAATTCAATCAACGATAGAAGGCAAAGAATGGTTTGATCCCGAGTTTTTCAATCTTTCACCAAAGGATGCCGAGCGAATGGATCCGCAAATGCGGCTACTGCTGATGCATTCGTGGAAAGCAGTAGAGGATGCTGGTTATTGCGTGAAGGAAGTGCAAAACACAGCTGTTTTTATGTCTTCAAGCAATAATTATTACCAATCCTCTGAACAGAGTGAAACGGTTCAAATTATGGATAATCCAGATGATTATGTAGCTTGGCTATTAAGTCAAAGCGGAACAATCCCAACGATGATCTCCTATCAACTTGGCTTAAAAGGACCTAGCTTTTCTGTTCATTCCAACTGCTCATCGTCTTTGGCTGGTCTGTATGCTGCGTACCAAGCTATCTGCAATGGAGACAGTGACTATGCATTAGTAGGAGCAGCAACGCTTCATAGTGCAACAAGTGCTGGCTATGTTCACATGCCGGGCTTAAATTTTTCGAGTGATGGGCATTTAAAAGCATTTGATGAGACGGCAGATGGGATGGTTGGCGGCGAAGGTGTTGCGGTTATTATGCTGAAGCGCGCGAGTCAAGCGATTGCGGACGGGGATCATATTTATGCGTTGTTGCGCGGGATTAAAGTAAACAACGATGGGGGAGATAAGGTAGGCTTTTATGCTCCTAGCGTTAAGGGGCAAGCAGATGTTATCGAGCGTGTGCTTAAAGCGACAAAGATTGACCCGCGCAGCATTAGCTATATTGAAGCACATGGCACTGGAACGAAGCTGGGCGATCCGATTGAAATCGCAGCACTTAGTCAAATCTATCAAAAATATACGAGTGAGCGACAATTTTGCGGCATCGGATCCGTGAAGACAAATATTGGACATTTAGATACGGCTGCTGGTTTAGCTGGCTGTATTAAGCTTTCACTAAGCCTATATCATAATCAAATTCCTGCATCGTTAAATTATAAAAAAGGAAATCGTGAGATTAACTTTCAAGAAACCCCTTTTTATGTCGTTGATCAATTGCAAACTTTGGAAGCCAAAGCTGTTCCGCATCGCGCAGCGCTTAGCTCTTTTGGAATCGGCGGAACGAATGGACATGCTATTTTCGAACAATACATTGATAGAAGAAGGTCTCTGCGCAAGGATAATTCAGCGGGAGGCAGAAGCTTGTTAATCCCATTGTCAGCTCGCAATGAGCAACGTTTAATCGCGTATGCCGATGAGCTGCTGCAATATATGAATAGTGAGTTTGCTCATCCATGGCTGGAGGATATTGCATATACATTGCAAGTTGGCAGAGAAGCTATGAGCAGTCGGGTCGTATTTATAGTGAAGGATTCGGCAGAGCTAATTAGCAAATTGACAGCCTATGTTAATGGTGAACCGAGTAACGGTCGTTGGCACGAGAATAAGCAAGGAATGTCGGAATCGTTAAATTATTGGCTAATGCAGGATGAAGATTTAAACGAACTTATTGACAGATGGATTGCAAAAGATAGAAAGGAGAAGCTGGCAGAGCTATGGGTAAGAGGCTATCAATTAGATTGGAAGTTGCTCTATACGCATTTGCCATTTCGTGTTAGTTTACCTACTTATCCGTTTGCAAAGGAAAAGTATTGGAAAGCTAAAGTTAACAAGCCGGAGGCATCGACAATAATAAATGATGTAAAGCCTTCATACGCTCAACTGCACCCGCTAATTGACCGTAACATTTCTGATTTTACGTCCCAGCAATATGTCACAATGTTGCGAGGAAATGAGTTTTATGTAGCGGATCATGTCATTAATGGCAAAAAGGTGCTGCCAGGTGTGGCATATGTTGAGATGAGCAGAGCAGCAGGTGAGCTTGCTGCAGGGCGCAAAGTACGCAAAATAAAGCAAATCGTTTGGTCTAGTCCAATCGTTGTTGAAAGAGAGCGGGAGGTAACAATTCAGCTTCGTCCGCTTGAGCAGGAAGCTGCTTTCCAAGTGTATACAAATGATTTTGGACAACGTATGATTCATGCGCAAGGAAAGCTTGAGTTTTACACTGCGGAGGAACTATCAGAGGAGAGAGAGGTTCAACAAATTTTCGATATTGCAGGCTGTCTGGCAAGATGTGAAGGAGTAATTAGTCACTCTGAGTTTTACGAGGCGGAGGGAGCTTCCACTGTTTATCAATACGGTGCAGCTTTTCGTCCGATCCAGACGCTGCATTTTAACAGCTCTGAAGCATTGTCACAAATCGTATTGCCGCAAGGACAAGAAGCTGCCTTCGATAAATTTGTGTTGCATCCATCGCTATTGGAAGGATGTTTGCAAACCGTTGTGGGACTTATGCAGGGGCGCGATATTGCTCCATTTATGCCGTTTGCTATTGACGAGATTGAGTTGATCCGTCCATTTCCGAAGCAATGCTTTGTCCATGCTGTCCGCTCTCTAGATTTAGCGTCTGATAGGAGTCCAACCTCAAAATTTAATATGACGCTAATCGATAATGAAGGACGAACAGTAGCGTTTATTCGAAATTATTCGATTCGCGCGATAAATGCAGCGACAGAGACTATGACTAGAGAGATGGGCGATGTCATTACGGATAGTATAGCGGACAGAACATCGGTTAATACAGCAACGTTATATTATTATAGCGATTGGGTGAAGGATGAATGGAAGCAGCAAGTGACAGCAATCAATGAACCGTTGCTGTTATTTACTAACGATGTGCAAGCGCGTGAGCGTTATGCCTCTAACTCAGTAATTACTATCGTTAAGTATGGCCAGCGGTTTGAAAATTGCGGCAATAATACGTACGTGATTCATCCGGGAAAAAAAGAAGACTATCTAAGACTACTAGATGAGCTTAAGCAGCAAGGACTTGAACCGTTAAACATTGTTCATCAATGGTCATGCGATTGCTCAAACGAACATATTGAGGAGAGCATGCAGCATGGCATTTATTCATTGTTTTACTTAACGCAAGCATTAGCAGAGAGTGCACCGCGACAGCTAGTGAAGCTGCTTCATTTTTATTATGAGGACAAAAGTGTTGCTGCAGCACTTAGTGGAGCGCTAAGTGGATTTATGAAAACTGTCCGTTTAGAGCATCCAAAATATGTTTATAAAGTGATCGGCATTCAATCCGAGGAGATACGACCTGAGCATATTGCGGCTACAGAATTTATTAACGACGATGAGGTTGAGGTGCTTTATCGTAATAAAGCACGATATGTAAAACGACTAAAAGAGACAGAAGCTCCGCAACAAGCCGGCAGCAATAT
Source organism: Paenibacillus sp. plas6 (assembly GCF_057221655.1). Taxonomy (NCBI): domain Bacteria; kingdom Bacillati; phylum Bacillota; class Bacilli; order Caryophanales; family Paenibacillaceae; genus Paenibacillus; species Paenibacillus sp. plas6. The sequence goes on from NZ_CM170151.1 coordinate 3,507,373, forward strand.
GCCATTCCGTAACGATGGGGTTTACTTAATTACAGGTGGTATGGGAGGTATAGGTTACGTTTTAGCGCTGCATCTTTCAAGCTCGATTCAATCGAAAATAGTGCTAATTGGACGCTCTGATTTAGATGAAGGAAAACGGGCTGCATTAGCAGAGCTTGAAAAGCTTGGTTCCGAGGTTATGTACATTAAAGCTGATATAAGCGTACGCGAGGAGGCAATGTATGCCTTAGAGCAAGTTCGCAGCCGCTTTGGCAAGCTTCACGGTATATTACATTGCGCCGGCATACTTAACGACAAGCTGCTCGTGAACAAAACGTATGATGAAGTGAAATCAGTGCTGGCGGCAAAAGTTAATGGCACGATTTGGTTAGATGAAGCGACTAGAGATGAAGAGCTTGATTTCTTTGTATTATTCTCCTCTATATCACAGCTTGGTAATGTTGGACAAGCTGATTATGCCTACGCTAATAGCTTTCTAAATAGTTTTGCAGATTATCGTGAAGCGATGAGAGTTCAAGGTCTTCGTTCAGGCAAGATACTTAGTATAAATTGGCCATATTGGGAAGAAGGTGAATTGCGAAATGCGGTTAAGTGACGAAGTTATTCAATTTCTAAAGCAAACAAAAGGGATTCATCCGATTACACCGGATATCGGAATTCAAGCACTGGAAAAGGCGTTACAGCAAGAGAAAAATCATGTGATGGTCTATCATGGCGAGCCTGCTAAAATTAGACAAAGCAATGAGGCGCAGCATGCCGTTGCAGCTAGAAAGCCAAGCCCAGCTAAGCGCCCGGGAGGCGTTCTAGACCGAACGAATTTAAATGAGCAGGTAAAGCGCAAGCTAATAGAGATCGCTTGTGAGATGCTTAAACAGCCAAATATCGAGATTAATCAAGATTTGATGCAGTATGGTTTCGATTCAATTAGCATTACGCTCTATACGAATAAAATTAATGAACTTTTTCAGTTAAATATGATGCCGACAGTTATTTTTGAGCTTGAGCTGCCGACCATCGCTAATCTTACTAAGTATTTATGTGATAATTATCTAGAGTCTTTACAACAGTATTATGGATATAACGACAGCGAATTACTGGAAGCTGAAGTAATAGACGATAGTGAGCCAGTTCATAAGGCGGAGTCGAATTCTACCTCATTATCTCAAATAGCTAAGGATCGCTTTTCTTCATTGTCAACATCAACTATATCTCGATCGCCTGAGGAACTATCCTCGGGCGATTTTGCCAATGATGGACAAATAGGAGGAAGTGTGCAAAGGAGTAAAGTATACGCGGATGAGCAGATTGCGATTATCGGTATGCATGGTATCTTTCCGCAATCTAAAGATTTAGAGGAGTTTTGGAATCATCTTATTGAGCAGCGTAATCTCATTACCGAAATTCCTGACGATCGGTTTGACTGGCGCAAATTTACTGACCCAAGAATGAAATGGGGAGGTTTTATGAAGGAGGTCGATAAATTTGATGCCTCCTTCTTTGGTATTTCTCCTCGTGAGGCAGAAGTAATGGATCCGCAACATAGACTTTTCCTGGAAGTTGCTTGGAGTGCAATTGAAGATGCAGGCTACAAGCCATCTGATCTTTCAGGAACTGATACTGGGATTTTTGTTGGAATTGGCACACAGGATTATGGACAGTTGCTTGATCAGCACTTAACTGAATCGAACCCATATGTACTAACAGGCAGAACGCCTTTTATGCTAGTAAATCGTATTTCTTCTTTATTAAATTTACACGGCCCGAGCGAACCGGTTGATACTGCATGCTCTAGCTCACTTGTTGCTGTCCATAAAGCGGTGGAAGCTATTCGTAGCGGTGCTTGTAAAATGGCAATTGCAGGAGGAGTAAATATAATCCTTACTCCTACCGTTCATCTCGCATTTAGTGAAGCTGGAATGTTAAGTGATAATGGAGAGTGCAATGTATTTGCTGCAAACGCTAATGGCACGGTGCGAAGTGAAGGAGTAGGGGCAATTTTGCTAAAAAAATTGAGTGATGCGATTGCTGATGGAGATCATATTCACGCGCTTATTCGCGGTTCAGCTGCGAAGCATAAGGGGAAAAGCGCTTCTTTAACTGCTCCGAATGCCAGTGCACAAGCAGCTTTATTGATAGATGTGTATGAGAAAGCGGGTGTAGATCCAAGAACGATTACTTATATTGAAACTCACAGCACAGGAACTAGACTTGGTGACCCAATTGAAATTAACGGACTTAAACAAGCTTTCACAGAATTGTATAACCGCAAAGGGATTAATGAAGTTCAGCCGCATTGTACATTAGGCTCTCTGAAAAGCAATATTGGACATTTAGAGGCTGCTGCAGGGATTGGTGCTGTAATCAAAGTGCTTCTTGCAATGAGAAATAAGATGATTCCAGGAATACCTAGCGTTAAGGAAATGAATCCTTATATTAATTTTGAAAATAGCCCGTTCTATATTCAGAGCAAAAATCAGCCATGGCAGCGAATCCAAGCGGATATTCCACGAAGAGCTGGTGTAAGCGCATTTGGATTTGGCGGAGTAAATGCTCATATTTTACTTGAAGAATATATGACGGAGAACGCTGAACATAAATCGGGTACACAATCACTATTGCCCGTAATCATCGTTTTATCTGCGAAGAATGAAGAGCGTTTAGGCGAACAAGCTATGCGATTGCTAAAAGCTTTAGAAAAACGCGAAATGAAGGATGAAGAGCTAATAAATATAGCTTATACCCTTCAGGTAGGACGCGAAGCGCTGGAAGAAAGACTTGCTTTTGTTGCTGCTTCAATGCAGGAACTTAAGGACAAGCTTAAAGCTTGGTGCGCTGGAGATCAAGCATACAGCCAAGCGGTTTATTGCGGACGAGTTAATAAGCATGACGATATTGTTGCATTATTTGCAGAAGACGAAGGGCTTGAAGAAATTGTCGAGTCATGGGCTAATAAGGGTGAATTCCATAAAATTATAAGTCTATGGGTAAAAGGTTTGGCAGTTGACTGGAAAAAGCTATTCTATCAAGGCTTTAAGCCGCGTCGTATCCCGCTTCCAACCTATCCATTTGAACGGCAGCGCCATTGGATTCCTATAAAAAATGAAAAGAAAGATCAGGCGGTAACCACCAACGGATTTGCCCAAGTATTATCGGAGTCTGCTTCTCTATCAGCACAACGAGAGAATATTAACAGCGAGTTTGATGTGAGCTCGGGACAATCTTTATCACATGCCGCGATAAGTGAAAAAATCATTGCTATGCTTGCTTCGTTTTTAGCTATTTCCTCCTCAGAGGTTACTTTATCTAGCACTCTAGCAGATCTAGCAGTTGATTCAATTATTTTGACGCAAGCGCTGCAACAATTGCAAATGATAAACCCTGATCTTGATTTTGAAGCATTATATCAATGTATAACTGTGCAAGATATGGTAGAGCTTGTTGCTGCCTCAAACCAATCTAGTGAAGGAAATAACAGCGGGAATGAGCAAACGACACGACTGCAACTAACAAGTGAACAGTTAATGAGTCAGCAAGCAATTATGCAGCAAGTACAGCAAGTAAATAGTACTGCCTTTATTAATAAAGCGTCTGGTGAACGGATTCGTTATCCAGAGTTAGTTAGATTAAATAAAGCTAGTGAGAAGCAGCCGATTTTTTGGTTTCATGGTGGCTTTGGCGGAGTAGAAGTATATCGTTTTATTGCTCATCATATTGAACGTCCATTCTATGGTATACAGGCAAAAGGGTATATGAATGACGAGGAGCCCATTGAAGGCATAGAGGCGATGGCAGAATATTATGTGCAAATGATTCAATCTGTACAGCCGCAAGGCCCATATGATCTTGGCGGTTTATCATTAGGCGGCATGATTGCTTATGAAGTTGCTCGTCAACTTCAAATGCAAGGAGAAACTGTTAACTCTATCATTATGCTGGAATCGATTTATGCAGATGATGAAATGCGTCAGCATTGGCTTTCCCTTCCGCCACATCACTTGAAGAAAGACCGCATGCTAAGATCGGTTAACTTGCTGTTAGCTTTTTCAGCAAATGAAGAGTTAACCTTAATTGCCGACCAGGAAGTTGAGCTTGAACAGTCAGATGAGGCGTTTCTTGAGCAGCTTATTACGCTGGCAATTCAGAAAGATGCTGCGAAATCTCCTGAACAGTTGCGTAAGTCTGTACTGCAGCTAGAGAAAATTTTAGATACGCTTGATCGGAGTACAGCTATCTACGAAGTGCCTTCTTTACCTAATCCGCAGCAAACCGCTTGCTACTATTTTTGTAATGCGATAAGTAGCTTATTTGGAGAACAGGAATCGTATTTCCGGCTAATCGATAAAGGGACGGTCTACGATTATATAAGTTTCGCTGAACGTTGGAAGGAAAAGTTGCCAACGTTAACTGTTCATAAGGTGGAGGCATCAAATCATTTAACATTGTTGACAGAGGCTAAGTCGCAGCAAGTGATTTTGAGCTTCTGTAAGCAGCTTTATGATGGTGTTCCGGTAACGCAGTAATGGATTACTCTCATGCACGGATGAAAGAGCAGCCCGTTCACAAATGCAAATAGATTTTAATACATTTTTTATGCATTGAACGAAATGGGCGCTCTTTCAAAAAAACTTTTAAAATCTAGTTGATTCCTATTTTAGTATAAGTTATACAGAAATAGTAAGAAATTTACATTTAGGAGTGAACGTCGATGAAGAGCATTTCAATTACTGGAGCACGAATTCACAATCTTAAAAATATTGATATTACCATCCCAAAAAATAAGCTTATTGTAGCAACTGGTGTCAGCGGATCGGGCAAGTCCAGTCTTATGTTCGATATTATTTTTGAGGAAGGGCGCAAGCAATATCTTCAGTCAATTGGCATGTACGCAGGCTTGGAAGACGAGCGGAAGTTTGATAGTATTGCTGGAATTGGTCCAACTGTTGCTGTGAAACAAAGCATTATCCGCCAAAGCAACCCTCGCTCAACGGTTGGATCAAGAACTCATTTATTAGGCTTGCTTTCGCTGCTTTATTCTAGCGAAGGCCGTATACAATGCTCGGATTGCGGAGAGTTAATTGAAGAAGGTCTTACTTGCAACAGCTGCGGCAATGAAGAGGAAAAACTTGAGCTTAGCTATTTTTCCTATAATCATGCGAATGGAATGTGCATGAAATGCTCTGGTCGCGGTGCGTACTATCATGTCCATATGGAAAAGTTAGTGCCCAATGAGCAAACGACGGTACGCGAAATTTTTCAGTCTGTTGGCGTAACTCCAGGGATTGGCAGAGTAATTGAACGCAATTTGAAATCGTATATGGATATGCCATACTCGCAATTACCTGAGGAAATAAAAGAAGAAGTGATTAATGGTCACTATACGAATAGCAACAGCGCTAATCAAAGCTTTTGCTTGTCTCGCATATTACAGATTCGCCATAAGAAGGGTGAATATGTTAACGACTATTATTCTTTAGTAGCTTGTCCTGAATGCGAAGGATTTCGCATTGGTGAAGAGGCACGTCGTGTATTTATTCACGGTAAACATATTGGAGAAGTTGGCAAAATGACGCTCGAAGAGCTTGAGCAGTTCGTAAGCTCTGCATTAAAGACAGAAACTTTCACCGAAGCGGGAAAAAATTTAGTAGAAGATATTTTACGTAAAACAAAATCGTTACTTTCCGCAAGACTAGGTCATTTATCGCTCTATAGAGAAATGTCCACTTTAAGCGGCGGGGAAATTCAACGATTGTTTTTGAATTCTCATTTGGAGTCAAAAATGGAATCGCTCATCTATGTGCTTGATGAGCCGACAGTAGGATTGCATGAATCGGAAAAGGCAGAAATATTAAACGCTATTGTTGCCCTGAAAGAACTTGGCAACACCGTTATTGTGGTAGAGCATGACAAGAGTACGATTAAGCTGGCAGAGCATATTATTGACATTGGACCTAAAGCGGGAGTTGAAGGCGGACAGGTGGTTTATGAAGGAAGCTACGAAGGCTTGCTCCAATGTGAAAATTCGCTCACAGGTCAATATTTGTCAGAAAGAATTAAGATGCCAACACGCTCATTGAAGCAAGATATTCAGCATTTTTCTACGCCGCGCTTAACGATTCGCAATGCGCAAACGAATAATTTGAAAAATGTAACGGCATCGTTCCCATTAGGTGCAATTGTCGGGATCGCAGGTGTTTCTGGCTGTGGCAAAAGCTCGCTTATTTCTGACACCCTTGTGCCAATGCTGCGCAATTATTTCCGCGAACAATCTAATCGTCGGTTTGTCAATATCGAAGATGGCAGCAATGAGCTTGAGGATGATTTTACACTTATTGAGACAAAGGCGGAGAGCTTAGAAGGAGTAGAGTATTTGTCGGGGTTTGCAGAAGTGTCGCAGGCGCCAATTGGCAGAAATATTAACTCTACACCAATTACATTCACAAAAATTTGGGATAAGGTTCGCAAAATATTTGCCGATCAAGAGGAAGCAAAGGAATTGAATTTAACAGCAGGGCATTTTTCCTTTAACTCTGAGGGAGCTTGTTCAGAATGCGGCGGCAGCGGTCGCGTTGCAATTTTCCCAAACACTAGCATGAAAATTTATACGACATGCGGTTTGTGTAAAGGTAAACGATACAATGAGGAAGCGCTAATGGTTCGCTATAAAGGGAAGACCATTGCAGATGTTCTTGATATGCCTATTTCCGAAGCAGTTACATTTTTTGCAGAGCATAAAGCGATCGTCTCGACACTTGAAGTTATGGAACGAATTGGCATGGGATATATTACGTTAGGTCAGCCGACCTCGACGATGAGTGGAGGAGAGACACAGAGACTTAAACTTGCAAAAGAAATTGGCAAGCAAAGAAAGGGAAATATCCTCTATATCTTGGATGAACCGACAACTGGTTTAAGTTTACATGACACCGCACAATTAATTAAATTGTTGAGTGAACTCGTTGAAAACGGAAATTCAGTTATTGTGATTGAGCATAATCACGAGGTGCTGGAGATTTGTGACTGGATTATTGAGCTAGGACCTGAAGGAGGAGAACGAGGCGGTCGAATTATCGCTGAAGGAACACCGCAAGATTTAAAGTACAATCCGAATTCGATCACTGGTCAATATTTGGAGCTTCATAATTAAGGGGGAATGTAGGATGAGCACGGTATTAGAGTGGGAGAATGTAGAAGCAGAAAAGGTCGGGCTTTCTTCTAATATGTTAAAAGAGCTGGATAATGCATTGAACTTCCAGCTAGGGTTTATTCATGGCGTTGTTGTTGCTAGAAAGGGATCTATTGCTTATGAGAAATATTTTCAGGGCTATGGTCCAAACGATCGTCAAGATTTAACTTCAGTGACGCACGCCATTATGTCTGCTTTAATTGGAATCGCTATTGATAAAGGCTATATTGCTGGCGTGGATCAAAAAGTAATTGATTATTTTCCAGAGGCAGCAGCAAAAGCCAGTGATCTGTTAAAGCGCACATTAACGATTAAACATCTATTAACGATGACTGCCCCATATCCTTGGAAAGGAAGAGATCCTCTAGATCGCATTAGAAGGCAGAAAAACTGGACGATGTTTATTTTAGAAATGATCGGAAAAAAAGGAAAGCTTGGAGATTTTCATTTCAGCTTATTCGGACCGCATTTACTGTCTGTCATTTTAACAAGAAGCACAGGAATGTCTACGCGTGAATTTGCCAATGAGCATTTATTTCGTCCGCTAGGCATTCAAGAATTTCCTGATCAAACGATGAAATCTTTCTCTAAGGATGATGTTTTAGGAAAAGGAGTAACTGGCTGGATTAAAGATCCGCAAGATTACAATATTGGCGGCTGGGGGTTAACGTTAACTCCGAGAGAGCTTGCTCGCTTTGGCATGTTATATGTAAATCGAGGCAAATGGGAGGATAAGCAAATTATCCCAGAGCAATGGATCGATGAATCGCTGTTCCAACATCTTGAAGACTATGGTTATCTATGGTGGCTGCGGCAGGATGGAGATCTGGTTACTAATTTAGCAGTTGGCATTGGAGGAACGTATCTCTATTGTATTCCTCAAAAAGAGCTTGTCGTTGCTGTTGTGTCGAAGGTAGATAAGATGATTATCGATCGCTGGGAGCTTATGCGAGATTATATTATTCCGGCTTTAGTGGACTAAGGAGAGGAGGGTTAATATGAGAACTTATGTATTTCCTGGACAAGGCTCGCAAGTGAGAGGCATGGGAGAAGGATTATTTGAGCAATTTCCTGAAATAACGAGGAAAGCAGACGAAATACTAGGGTATTCGATTCAAACCCTTTGTCTAGACGATCCTGAAGGTAAGCTTCGCTTGACTCAATATACCCAGCCTGCGTTATATGTTGTAAATGCATTAACCTATATGAAGCAGCAAAGAGACGGCAGTCCTCCTCCAGATTATGTTGCAGGTCATAGCTTAGGCGAATATAACGCATTGCTTGCCGCAGGCGGTTTTGACTTTGAAACAGGATTAAGACTTGTGAAAAAACGTGGCGAGTTAATGAGCAAAGCTTCCGGTGGGGCAATGGCTGCAGTAGTAGGATTGAATGTAGAGCAAATCGAGAAAGTGCTGCAAAACAATGGGCTAGATGCGATCGATATTGCAAACTTGAATACAGCGAAGCAAATTGTTATTTCAGGCAATAAAAATGATATAGATCGAGCAAGGGATTATTTTGAACGTGAAGGAGCCGATTATATTCCGCTCAATGTGAGCGCTGCTTTTCATTCTCGTTATATGCAGCAAGCAAAGGAGGAGTATGAGCAGTACTTGCGTAGCTTCACATACTCTAGTCTGAAAATACCTGTAATTGCAAATGTGACAGCTCGTCCTTATGAGCCTGATGATTTCCTGCCTATTTTAGCCGAGCAATTGAGCTCATCAGTAAAATGGAGGGATAGCATCTATTATTTGTTAAAACAAGGCGAAATGGAATTTATCGAGCTTGGACCAGGTAAAGTGTTAACGAGAATGATTGCTAAAATTCAGGAAGAGTTTCGCAATTCTGCTAAAACAGAGAATAGGAATGTCTCACTTAAAGAACTCTCAGCTCAAGCAAGAAATTGGCGAGAGACTTCGCAATCCAAAGAAGTAGGCTTACGTGAAAAGACAGTATTTCAGCAAAAAATAGAGGTAGCCGCTAAACGAATAGAAGAATGGAATAAAAAATACCCGATTGGAACACGGGTTAAATGCAAGGATAATGAGCAAGTACTCACAACAAGAACTGAGGCAATGTTGCTTTTTGGTCATAGAGCAGCGGTATATGTAGAAAATTATAATGGATATTTTGCTCTAGAGGAGCTAATTGTTATTGACTCAAACGAAACCAATAGAGCAGTATAATCAACTCCTATTCATTTTGTATGTAAAAGGCAACTCATTTTTGATTACCTGGGAAATAAGTTCATTTTGCAACCTAAAACAACATAAGTAATATTGAAGTTGAAGGGCAGCTTTTTTTCACTCAAATGGAAGAAAGCTGCCTTTTTATATGTCGATGTGCTTGCGAGTAATGCACGCTTAAAGGTTAATGATGTATATAATTGCCAAATAAATGTTATTCTAACAACTACGTGATTGCAGACGATTTCCATTGTTCAATAAGTAATCACAAGTAGTAGCGACTTTTACAAAAACTTCGTTTTTCTGTTGCAAAAGTGTCATGATTCGGTTGGTAATGAGATTTAATATACGATAAAGTATGAGATAGTGGGATATCCGCAGCTATTTCTTATTCTATAAGGAGGTACATATTAAATGAAAGAAAGAAACTATACACCGCTCGTAATGACGCTGACATTTATTATCGTCGCTCTAGTAACGATTTTGTTTTTCCTGCCAGCGTATGATGGAGAAATAGGTTTTGATGTGACAATATTGCCGATGTTAAATGCGATATTCAATAGCATCACCTTTATTGCCTTAGTTGTAGCTTTAGTAGCTATAAAAAAGAAAAACATTAAAATGCATAAGACGTTTATTGGACTGGCTTTTACGACAACAACATTATTTCTTGTTTCCTATGTCACCTACCACTACTTAACAGAATCTACTTCCTACGGTGGTGAAGGGGTTTTACGTTATATTTATTTCTTTGTGCTTATTACCCACATCGTATTAGCTGCTGTGGTTGTTCCTTTTGCTCTTTTCTCAGCAATTAGAGGGTTAACTAATCAAGTAGCGAAACACCGTAAAGTTTCTCGCTGGACAATGCCGATTTGGTTGTATGTAAGTTTGTCCGGGGTAGTGGTGTATTTAATGATCTCACCATACTACACATAGCTCTTGGCTTTGATGACGATGCGTTGCGCGCTCATATAAAACTAATTTGTAGATGACCTAAAGACTTATTATACCTATTATACTTGTGTTTATTAGGTAAATTAGCTATTCTTAATTAAAAGCTTATTTTCAATGAAGCGATAATTTCTTTCTGAAATGTTGGAGGTCTTGAAAATTATGGTAAAAACTGTACAGTTTGACTACAGCAAAGCACTTGGCTTTGTAGGTCAACATGAAATCGATTATTTTGCAGAGCAAGTTCGTATTGCACATGAGCAGCTTCACAATGGAACAGGAGCAGGTGCTGATTATCGCGGTTGGATTAATTTGCCAACTGAATATGATAAAGAAGAATTTGCACGTATTAAGCAAGCAGCTAATAAAATTCAAAACGATTCTGATGTTTTGGTTGTAATTGGTATTGGTGGTTCTTATCTTGGGGCTAGAGCTGCAATTGAGATGCTATCCAATTCATTCTATAATTTACAAAGCAAAGAACAACGCAAAACTCCGCAAGTCTTTTTTGCAGGTAACAATATTAGCTCTACATATGTTAAGCACTTACTTCAATTGCTTGAAGGTCGTGACTGGTCTATTAATGTTATTTCTAAATCAGGTACGACAACTGAGCCGGCAATTGCTTTCCGTATTTTCCGCGCTGAACTTGAGAAAAAATATGGTAAAGAAGAAGCACGTAAACGTATTTATGCAACTACAGATAAAGCAAGAGGTGCTCTTAAATCTCTAGCAACTGCTGAAGGTTACGAATCTTTCGTAATTCCTGATGATGTTGGCGGCCGCTACTCTGTACTTACAGCTGTAGGTTTGTTGCCAATTGCTGTTGCAGGTATTGATATTGATGCAATGATGAAAGGTGCAGCAGATGCTTCTGCAGTTTACAGCAATCCAAATCTGGCGGAAAATGAAGCTTATCAATATGCTGCTGTGCGTAATAGCTTGTACCGCAAAGGGAAAGTAACAGAAATTCTAGTAAACTATGAGCCAAACCTTCACTTTGTATCTGAATGGTGGAAACAACTGTTCGGTGAATCTGAAGGTAAAGATTATAAAGGTATTTATCCTGCTTCTGTAGATTTCTCTACTGATCTTCACTCTATGGGTCAATTCATCCAAGAAGGTAACCGCAATATTTTTGAAACAGTTATCCAAGTGGATGAAGTTCCAGAGCATATTACAATCGAAGCTGATGAAGATGATCTTGACGGATTGAACTTCCTAGCTGGCAAAACAATGGATTTCGTTAACAAAAAAGCGTTCCAAGGTACATTGCTAGCTCATACTGATGGACAAGTTCCAAATCTTATTGTCAACCTAAAAGATATGTCTCCATACACATTCGGTTACATGGTTTACTTCTTCGAGAAAGCTTGTGCAATGAGCGGCTATCTATTGGGTGTAAATCCATTTGACCAACCAGGTGTTGAAGCTTATAAAACAAATATGTTTGCTTTGCTTGGTAAACCAGGCTACGAGAAACAAAAAGCTGAGCTTGAAGCACGTCTAAAATAAGCTAAGCGCTAAAGCTATAAAAGGCAGTCAACGTTGCGGCTGTAACTGCCTAAGAAGATAAAGCCTGTACAATCCTGCACGCTGCGCGTAAGCGTTGTGCAGGATTGTTTGATTTTTGAGCGGGGAGGGGTTTATGTGCTGCAGAGATATCGAACAGTGCGTAAAGATGGATGTAAGGAAATAGTCATCAAAAAGTCTCGTTTTATTGGTTACGCTCGGCCTGTTGAGACAGAAGAAGAAGCGATCGCTTTTATCGAAGAAATCAAACGTCTTCACCGCCAAGCAACGCATAACTGCTCTGCCTATATTGTAGGAGAGCGTGATCAGTTTCAAAAAGCGTCCGATGATGGTGAACCGAGCGGCACAGCAGGTAAGCCGATATTAGAAGCAATTAAAAATAAAGGGCTGAAAAATGTTGCAGTCGTCGTTACACGCTATTTTGGCGGAATTATGCTTGGAGCAGGCGGACTTGTTCGAGCTTATACGGATGGCGCTGTAGCAGGGATAGAAGCGGCAGAGGAAATTGTATATGTTCTGCATCGAGAAGTCTTTATTGAAGTCGATTATACGTGGTACGGTAAGCTGGAAAATGAATTGCACCTGCGCGGAACAAGATTAGGCAATATTGAGTTTACCGATAAAGTTACAGTTTGCTGTTTGCCAGAAGCTGATCAGGCAGAGCAATTTATAGCATGGTTAACAGACGTTACACAAGGTAAAGGCAAGATTACAGTTGGAGAAGATCGATATTATATTGAAAATGAGTAAGGAAATAAGGATCGTTGTTTCCTGCTCAATTATGAAGCTGAGGCTACTTAGTTAAAACGTCAGTACGAATTGACGAACTAAGTAGCCTTTTTAATAAGAAAGAATAATATCATTTCATCAAAATTCGACAGTATATGACATATTTATGTTAGAATAGGTGATAGTAGCCCATAAATGACAACTAAGTTGAAGCAGGTGATTATAATGAAGGCTATTCTAAAGTATACTGCGATCTCTGCTATCATTTTAATTTTTACAGCATTAACTACGTCGACTGCACAAGCAAGCTTTTTTGATCGAGCAAAAGAGATATACAATATTCCTGAACAGTTTGAGGAAATTCAGCAGGAGTACGATGCAGCTACAAAAAAAATGAAAGAGGAACTTGCAGAGCAACGAGAGCAATTGGAAGATGCTCGCAATCAAGCCGATGAACTGTTACGTAAGCAAGAACAATTGCAGCAAAGTAACGAGTATTTTCGCAAGCAAAATGAGCAATATCGTGAGCAAACAGACCAACTAATTGCTGAAAATCAAAATCTTCTGATAAAAATTGAGAAAATTGAGCAGGAGCGTAAAAGTTTTTATTATAAACTAGCAACGATTATAGGTGTACTCATTGGATTATGTTTACTATATACATTATCTGTTCGAATTTGGCGGTTCTGCGTATGGCGCAAGCAAAAAAATAGTCGGGGTGTATACTTGCCATGAATATTATTACACCGCCACCGATTGGACATGTAAGTATAAGGCTTGAAGCAGAAGAAGTTTTACATGTTCTTCATTCCAAGGGGATTATTGCTTATCAAGGTTCACCTTCACTGCGGGAAGATAAATTATTAGGCCTTGGCGGCGTTTATCGCAAAAAGAAATGGATTCGTTCACGTATGCAGGGCCCTTGCTCATTTATATTAGGAATACCTGCAGGCTTTTCCATCGAAACAGTAGAGATAGCAGCAGACAGCAATTTGCTTTTTGATTTTCGCCATGTTTTGTTTTATACAGATGAAATGAGCTATACTAGCAAAATTTTAAAGCTAAAGACGGCTTTAATAACGAAGGAATTGCTTCGAATTAAATTTTCTGGTCCTGGTAAACTAGGTATTATTACTAGCGGTAATCTGGCATCAATACAGCTTGATCCAGAAATTCCGCTGTTTGTTGATAAAGATGCTTTGGTTGCCTATCCTGATGATGCATCTATAGCTTTATCCGTATATGGAAATTCGTTAGCAAGTCAAAGTATGAAGGTGCAGTGGGAGCTGCGCGGCACTGGTCCTGTGCTAATCGATACAGGCTCCCATGATCGTCAACTAGAAATGAAACTTTCAGAGGACGGTTGGATTAAACGGCTGTTACGCGAAGTATTGCCGTTTGGAAGTGTATATATTAAGTAAAAAGCTGTTTAGCTTGTCGGTTTAAGCCTGACTAGCTGAACAGCTTTTTTAATTTCACTTACAAGAAATGTGTATTTATAGGGAATTATTGAAAATCTGCGAAAAACTAATTGACTAGAGTAAGGCCGTAATGATACATTGTAAATACCTAGTATTCAAGTGGGATTAATTATTAATTTATGGAGGCAGAGTAAGTTGAACTCACTTTTTCGTGGAAAAGGATGGAGCTACAGTTTTCGTTCTATCGTATTTATTTATTTTATCGGTCTAATTATTGTACCTATTGTTGGCATTTACACCCAATCTTTTTCCCAGGGGTTATTTAGTTTTATCGACAACTTGTCTGATCCATTAGCGTGGAAGGCAGTATTGCTTACAGTAAAGCTTGCAGCTATTGCTACTTTAATCAATATCGTCATTGGCACGATGATTGGTTGGGTATTAGCCCGTTATCAATTTGCTGGAAAAAGTTTAATTAATAGCGTAATCGATTTGCCTTTTGCATTGCCAACTGCTGTAGCAGGTTTTATTTTGCTATTGCTGGTTGGGCCTAGCAGCTTATTTTATGAATGGTTCGGACTAGATCTTGTTTTTCATGAGCCAGCGATTGTCATTGCTATGGTATTTGTAACCTTTCCATTTGTTATTCGCGGGTTACAACCATTGCTTGAGGAGCTTGATCCATCAGAAGAGGAAGCAGCGTATACATTAGGCTCATCTAAACTTCGTACGTTTTTTCAAGTGATACTGCCGACGATGCTGCCAGGTATTTTAAGTGGAGCGATGCTTGCTTTTTCGCGTGCAATTGCTGAGTTTGGAGCAGTTGTTTTAATTGCTGGAAACATTCCTGAAAAAACGTTGGTTGCGTCAGTTTATATTTTTGGCGAAATTGAGAGCAATAATCCACATGGAGCAACTGCTGTATCAGTTTTGTTACTTACCATTTCTTTCCTAATTCTATGGTTTATTCATAAGCTAGGTCGTGGAGGTCAGTCATGATTAGAAGGCTTTGGATTACATTAACGTACGTTGTTGTAGCACTTTTGTTAATTTTACCTTTATATAAAATTTTTACAGGTGCCTGGGCTGATGGCTTTACAGGATTTAAGGATGCTATTTTGCGTACACAATCACTGCATGCATTAAAAATGACAGGTTTAATAGTTGTTATTGTGACGCTTATTAATACGATATTTGGAGTAATGCTTTCGCTATATCTTGTACGAGGAGGATGGCTGCCTCCGGTTGTAAAGCGATTATGTAATAGCATTGTTGATTTACCGTTTGCTGTTTCACCAGTTATCGGCGGTTTAATGATCGTTTTATTATTAGGTCCAAATACGGTGCTTGGCACGATGTTTAACAATTTGGGAGTATCGATCGTTTATGCCTTGCCTGGGATGGTGCTTGCTACATTATTCGTTACTTTTCCCATTATGGTTCGTGAAGTTATGCCAGTGCTAAAGGAAATAGGGGATCAGCAAGAGCAGGCTGCAACAACGCTTGGTGCTTATTCATGGTATACCTTTTGGAAGGTAACATGGCCGAATATTCGTTTTGCAGTTATGTACGGGGTTGTATTGACGGTGGCGCGCTCACTTGGTGAATTTGGAGCTGTGCTTGTTGTTTCTGGAAATATTATTAACAAAACGCAAACTGCAACAACGCTAGTTTATCAGGATGTGGAAAACTTTAATGTCGTTTCGGCTAATGGAATTGCACTTGTGTTAGCGGCATTTTCCATTATGTTGCTTCTCCTCATGGAGTGGACGAAGAAAAGAAAGGAAGTGCATTAAACGATGCATATTGAGGTTAAAAACTTAAATAAAGAGTTTGGCAACTTCCATGCTGTTAAGGATGTTAGCTTTGAAATCGAAAAAGGGAAGCTAATCGGCTTTCTAGGTCCAAGTGGTGGCGGGAAAACATCTATTTTGCGGATGCTTGCTGGGCTGGAAACACCAACTTCAGGCGATATTTATTTCCATGGCAAGCGGGTAAATGATCTTCCTCCGCAGGAGCGCGGAATTGGCTTTGTGTTTCAGAACTATGCGTTATTTAAGCATATGACCGTATTTGACAATATTGCATTTGGTTTAAAGGTAAAAAAGCAACCGAAAGCCGTAATTAAAGAGCGTGTTCAGTATTTAGTGGAGCTTACGGGCTTAAAGGGATTTGAGCATCGTTATCCACATCAGCTATCAGGCGGACAACGCCAGCGTGTTGCATTTGCTAGAGCACTTGCTCCTGAGCCGCAACTGCTGCTGCTTGATGAGCCGTTTGCAGCGATTGATGCCAAAATACGCACGGAACTTCGTACTTGGCTTAGAGATATGATTAATGAGCTTGGCATCACTTCGATTTTCGTCACTCATGATCAGGAAGAGGCAATTGAAGTTGCAGATGAAATTATGATTATTAGTAAAGGGAAGCTAGAACAAAAAGGAACGCCATGGGATATTTATAAAAATCCGCAAACGCCGTTTGTCGCTAGCTTTATCGGTGAATCATCATTAGTTGAAAATATCCAATCATTTAGAGGCTTTGAAGAAGTGGCGAAAGATGAGGGGATTAAAGCGTTAATTCGTCCTGAGTATATTGAGGTAGGCAAACAAGGAGAAATTGTTATTGCCTCCGCTACGATGGATGCAACAGTTAAACATTTGCATTTCCGCGGCAGTGAATGGATGATAGAGCTGGAGGCTAATGGACAGAAGTTAGTTACTTATCGTTCATTAGAAAAAGAGGTGCTGCATCCAGGTGAACAAGTAAAAATACTTGTGCATCGTGCTTATCTCTTTAATGATGAGAAAAGCTGGATTATGGAAAATCCATTAAAGGTCGATCCGTTGCCAATCTATATTTAATGATCCGTCTATCTTTTAATAAAAAAAGCATAGACGAGAAGGTGTGTGGACTACTTGTTTAAGGGAAAAGGTCTTACTATTTATTATAGATTAATACTAGGGTTGCTTATTGTAGGGTTACTTGCTGGTTGTAGCAGTAACGCTGCTGCGCCAAATTCCTCACAGCGTGAGCATGGTGAAGCTACATTAGTCATTGGTGCTTATTCTGTTGCTAAGGATGCCATCCAGGAGCTCCTACCACTTTTTAAAGAGAAGTGGAGAGCAGAAACTGGGCAAGAGCTTCATGTTGAGGAGTCATATGAGGCATCTGGAACGCAAGCGCGAGCTATTATCGGTGGTTTTGAAGCAGACATTGCAATTTTGGCAATGGAGGGTGATATTGATCTGATTGAAGAGGCAGGCTTTATTACTCATAACTGGAAAGATAATGAAACTAGCGGCATGGTGACTCGCTCGATTGTCGTGCTTGGTACGCGAGAAGGGAATCCGTTAAAAATTCAAGACTGGGATGATTTAACGAAGACTGGGGTACGGGTGCTATATCCTAATCCAAAAACTTCTGGCGGAGCTCAATGGGATATTAATGCGATGTATGGTGCAGGTTTAAAACAAGCTGAGCTAGAGCTAGGTACGCCAGATCCAGAATATGCAAAGAGCTATTTGAAAAAAATCCATGCAAATGTCGAATCGTTAGATAAAAGCGGTCGGGCATCGATGGCTGCATTTGAGTATGGAGTCGGCGATGTAATTGTAACCTATGAAAATGAATTGCTTGCCCGAATTGCCAAAGGGGTTAACTACGAAGTGATTATTCCCCAAAACACAATATTAATTGAAAATCCGATTGCACTCGTTGATAAGCATATTGAGCAGCACGGAAATCGTAAAGTTGCAGAAGCTTTTTATAACTATTTGTTATCCGAGGAAGCTCAACGAGTTTTTGTAAAGTACGGCTTCCGTCCAGTAAACGAAATTGTTGCCGAGGAAAGCAAGCAACAGTTTACAATTCCAGAGGGGTTATTTGACATTTCATACCTTGGCGGCTGGGATGCTGTACGTGAGCAACTATACTCAAAGCGCGGTCTTTGGTATCAAGTACTGGCGGACTTATAATTTAGTAATGAAATCATATAATAAAGGATTGCAGAAGATTTGAGTTATTAGATTCAAATATTTTCTGACATCCTTTTTTTATTGTTGCTTTATTGCGAAAAATAGCATACCATTAGTTTAGAATCATTCTAATTTTAGATAGCTTTAGATTAGCTTGCCTTGTAGGGCTGAGGAGGCGAACGGATGAATATACAAGCTGAGATTGAGAAAATAAAGCACAGCTTGATGGAAAGTGGATATAAGCTTACAACGCAGCGTGAAATTATAGTTCGTGTTTTATTAGAAAATGAAGAAGATCATCTTAGTGCGGAAGATGTATATATGCTTGTTAAGGAAAAATTTCCTGAGATCGGTCTAGCTACCGTTTATCGTACATTGGAGCTGTTAGCGGAGCTACAAGTCGTTGCAAAAATGAATTTTGGGGATGGTGTTGCCCGCTTTGATTTACGCGGTCAAGATCATGAACATATGCACCATCATTTAATTTGTCATGAGTGCGGCGCACTTGAGGAAATTAAAGATGATTGGTTGTATGAGCTAGAACAACGTGTTGAAGCGGTATATGGCTTTAAAGTGCTTGACCATCGTCTTGACTTTATTGGCTTATATAAAAGCTGCCCAAATAAAAATTGTAAAACACATAAAGATTCTAGTAAGTAATTGCAGCAAAATGAAGCTTAAAGAATATTGGATGTTTAGATGCTAGCGAACGGGCTGATAATTAAAAAAGGGATGCGAACGTCAGAGGTAATGTACCCCGCTGGCGCTTTTTGCATGCTTATGTACCCTGCAACATGGCGTATTTCTTTCGCTTTCTAAAGCCGACTGTCCAATGAAATAATTAAGGAAGCAGTCGGCTTTAATAGCGGATTAATGTCATTATCCAGATACTATGTTGCGGAGATGGGGAATTGTTAGTGAAGCATTGAAGAATTTGCAAGCTCGAACTTTAAAAGGGCAAGCAAAGCTTTGCCGTCTAAGCACTCGCTTAATTTTTAGGCTCTATTGCTCGTTAAAAATAAATTTCTCGATTACGTGGCGAACGCCTTCTTCATTGTTGCTTAAGGTTACATAATCGGCGATTTCTTTTAAGCTTGGAACGGCATTGCCCATCGCTACGCCAAGTCCAGCTACGGAGATCATTTCACGATCATTCCAGGCATCCCCGATAGCAATTGTTTGCTCCATTGTACAGCCAATATGCTGAGCTAAAAATTGCAGCGCATGTCCTTTTGTGCCGTCTTTATGCATAAACTCTAAGTAATGCGGTTTAGATTTTGTAATATGCAGTTGATCACCTAGCATTTGCTGCAAAATGACAATATGATGATCAAGCACTTCTGGCTCGTCGATAATAAGCATTTTATGATTTGGCTTGTCAATAAGCAGCTCAAAATTCGGCTCAATTACGTAAGGAATGTTCGTTAGCTTGGAATAAGCTTGAATCCGTGCATTATCCTCAGTACCGTATAAGACATCATCAACATAAAGCTGCAGATGAAGGTTATTCTCTTTAGCGTATGCTAGTACCTTACGAGCAGCATCCTGAGGTACAGTGCGTTCATGCAACACTTTACCATCAAGCAGCGTTTTGACTAGCGCTCCTTGATAGGTAATAATAGGTACATTGAGATCGATTTGCTTGGCAATTTTTTTAGCGGATGCATACATTCGTCCAGTTGCTAAAGTTACAGTTACACCTGCTTGAATAGCGCGTTCAAGAGCCTTTTTTGTACCCTCGGTAACTTGAATATCGTCGTTTAGCAACGTATCATCAATATCAATTGCAATAAGCTTATAATTCATTAGATCATTGCTCCTTCCCTTGCTGTAATCTACATAATCTTGATTGTATCGAAAACAAACCTAACATACAAGGAGAACACATATGGAACAAAACAATAACACATACTTTGAAAGCAAACAGCCAATGAATTCGAACAGCCACCCAAGTAAGCTTAAATTGTTTTTAGTTCCGCTTATCATTTTAACGTTAATTGTCGGTTTTTTTGGCGGTCAGCTTTGGACAAAGCGGCAATATTCAATTATGAATGAACCGAACTTCAAATTACTGCAAACCGCGTATGACCGTATTCACCAGAAATATTTGTACGATATTGATAATGAAAAGCTAGTTGATGGTGCAATATCTGGAATGGTAAGCTCACTTGGCGATCAGTATTCTCAATTTTTAGCTAATGAGCAAGGGGCAGAGTACGCTCAGTCATACCAAAGCAATTTTTATGGAATTGGAGCAGAAATTCGTCAGGAAAATGAACGTTATTTCATATCTTCATTAGTGAAGGATATGCCAGCCGAAAAGGCAGGGATTAAGCCAGATGACGAAATCGTGCAAGTCGATCGTCAATCAATTGAGGGTCTCAATTTCAATGAGCTGCTAAGCAAAGTGCGTGGTGAAAAAGGAACAAAAGTAATTATTGGTGTGAAGCGTACAGGAGTAGAAGGTGTGCTGGAGTTTGAGATGGAGCGTGCCGAAATTCCTGTTACGACTGTAAGCTCAGAAAGATTAGCAGATGATATTGGCGTTATAGCGATTAGCGGGTTTAAAGAGAAAACAGATGTTGAATTTGCTGAAGCGCTTAAGGAGCTTCAAGCAAAGGGTGAGCTTAAAGGATTAATTATTGATTTGCGTTCAAATCCTGGCGGCTTGCTTGAGCAAACGATCAATATAGCCAGCTTGCTTATTCCGAAGGGTGAAAAAATCGTTGATGTTGTCTATAAAAATGACAGCAGACGAATTAGCTATGTTTCTCGCGAGGAAGAGACGCTTACTGTGCCAATTGCAGTATTAATAAATGAATATTCTGCTAGTGCGAGTGAAGTGTTAACTGCAGCGTTAAAGGAACAGGTTGGTGCTTACGTCGTTGGCGTAACTTCGTATGGCAAAGGAGTTGTGCAGAGCTATGAGAAATTCCGCGACAGCTCTGTGCTTGTATTAACCGAGGCAGAATGGAAAACTCCAAACGATAATAGCATTCATAAAATTGGAGTTGAGCCAACACATGCTGTAGAACTTCCTGAGTATGCTAATCTTCATGCTATTCCTTCCGATGTTGAGCTAAAGCTTGGCAGTTACGGTGAAAATGTTGAGCTATTAATTAAATATTTGCAAACATTAGGGTATTCTTTAGCTAGCGAAGGTGTGTTTGATAAAGAGCTAGAAGATGCGCTGAAAAAATACGAAGCAGCAAAAGGCTTACCTGTGGACGGAAAATATAACGATAAAGATGGCACGCAAATGATTAAGGACATTCGGGCTTTAATTGCAGAAAATGATACGCAGTTAAATAAAGCGGTTGAACTGTTAAAGCAGTCCAATTAGTTGAAATATTAAACATAGAAGGAAGCAAAAACTGGATGAGTCATGCAAGGGGATATTCTCCTTATGTGACGCATCCTTTTTTATGTCCGTCATTATTTAGTTTGACTTGACTTTATCATTGATAATCATTATCATTTATTTGTAATGAATAATGAATAATGTCGTCAGTGAAGTGGATGGTGAGAGCATGAAAATTAAATATTGTAAGCGCAGCTTAGAACAAGGGCTAAAACCTGTCTATAAGCGTATGAAAAAGAAGTATCCAGAGCTTAAACAAAAAAAGACGGGTTGTCTAGGACAATGCAAATCATGCAGATCAGGCTGCTTTGTTATGATTAAGTCTCAGCCAATCATTGCTTCCTCACCAAAAAAGTTATACAAAACATTAAAGAAAATTGTTGGATAAATTTTTTGGGAATATTTTCATCTCGCCTTTCCTTATTCTAATTTCTATGTTAGAATAATTATAAAGAAGAGAAAGAGGTGCATACATTATGAATGATAAATTAGCTCAAGCACTTAATGACCAAATGAACTTTGAGTTTTACTCAGCCCATGTATATTTAGCGATGGCTGCATATTGCTCCTCCGAAAACCTGGATGGATTTGCTAACTTTTTTCTAGTGCAAGCTGAAGAAGAAAGATTTCATGGAATGAAAATATATAAATTTTTAAATGATCGCGGACAACGTGCTACAATTCAAGCGCTTGGCGAGCCAAGAAATGAATATAGCTCTATGTTAGAGGTATTTGAGCAAGGTTATCAGCACGAAATTGCTAATACTAAACGCTTCTATGATCTTTCCGATCTAGCGATTGCTGATCGTGAACATGCGACAATTAACTTCTTGAAATGGTTTATCGATGAGCAAGTAGAAGAAGAAGCTTTATTTGATGGTATTATTACAAAGCTAAAACGCATTGATCAAGATAGCAACGCATTCTATATGATGGATGCAGAATTTGCAACACGCACTTTTAATGCTCCTGCAGAGGAATAACATTTAGGAATAAATTATCGCCTGCTGTCAGCATTGACATCATGCATAAAACAGAAGCCTAGCATTGTCGAAAGTAGGACAATGCTAGGCTTTTCTTATAACTACCCCTTAACCGCACCTGCAGTTAATCCCTTCATAAACGTTTTTGAACCTAAAATAAAGAGAAGAAGTACAGGCACGGTAGTCATTGTTAAAGCCATCATTCTTGCAGCATAGTCTGTACGATGTACGATACCAAGGTTGGAGATAAAGAGCGTTAATGTATACCATTCTGATTTATTAATTGTTACAAGCGGCAACAAATAGTTGTTCCATGACCATAGAAACACGAGTGTAGCTAAAGTAGCTAATCCTGGTTTTGTGAGCGGAAGCACTAACCGTAAAAATATTCCTAGTTCACTGCAACCATCTATACGGCCGCTTTCCAACATTTCAGTAGGGATAGAGTCGCGCATAAATTGGATCATAAAGAATGCTCCAAATGGGAATGCTGCCCAAGTGAGAATAACAGGCCATAATGTATTACCAAGCCCTAAGTTTCGCATTTCGATAATGTATCCGATTAAGCCGACTTGAGTAGGAACCATCATTGTGACCATAACGAAAATTTGCAGCCATTTTTTTGCCTTGAAATTAAATTTTGCAATGGCATAGCCGATTGTGCAGCTTGTAATCGTCGCTAAAATAACGGCTGAAACAGATACAACTAAGCTGTTCAAATAAACCCGATAAAAATCTGCAGCCAGCACCGTTTTTAAGTTTTCGGAAAAATAGTTACCGGGCAACAAAGGAATGCCTTTAAACAAATCCTCATTGTAATGCGTACCCATCACGATCATCATATAAAACGGAAACAAGGAAAGAAGAGAGATGATGCCTAACAGAATCCATACGAAATATTTCATTTGTCATCCCCCTTGCCTGACATAATGCGGAAACTAATAAGTGAAAATACAACGATCATAATAAATAAGGAATATGCAATCGCTGACGAGTAACCAAATCTTGTATTTGAAATGAACGATTCATCTACGAATTTCCATATTATTGTCAATGCTGTATTGTTCGGACCACCAACTTGAACGGAGCCTGACCAGCCGCCATATAACAGCTTCGGCTCATCAAATAGCTGAAGTCCGCCGATAATCGCCGTTACGACTAAGAAAATGGAGATGTTTTTTAGCAATGGGAACGTCACTCTCGTAAATAGCTTAAAGCCTGTTGCCCCGTCCACTTTAGCTGCCTCATATACATCTTGCGGAATCGTCGTCATTCCAGCCATATAAATAATCATGAAATACCCTAGATTTCGCCAAATTACCATAAGGGCAATAATCGCGCGCGAGCTCCATGGCTCTTGCAGCCAATAATAGCCCTCTTGCAAAATATTTAATTTCACTAACAGCAGGTTTACTAAGCCAGTTTGCCAATCGAAAAAATAGGAGAAGATAAAGCCGATTGCTACTGGCGTTGTAATATAAGGCAATATATTAATCGTTTGGATTAATTGCTTGCCACGTGCTAAGTTAAACGTCCAATAAGCAAGCGCAAGTCCAGCGATTAACGTAATTGGAATAAACATTAGCATCATAAGAAGTGTATTGGAAATTGATTTAAGAAACAGCTTATCTTGCGTCCAAAGCTGAATGTAATTTTGCAAACCAACAAACACTTTATCGCTAATGCCGTTCCAATCATATAGACTAAGCAGAAAGGAATACAATACTGGATATAGCTGAAATGCCGCATAGGTTAAAACAAACGGTAGGGCAAAAAGATAGGGCCACATTCGTGACCCCCATTTCCGTTTGCGGGATGCGGTGGAGGCTTCTACTCTGTTCTCTGCAAGCATGCTCATCCCTCAATTCGCATTTGATAACGTCTTAACAGCTTTACTTCACTGTTGCTTCTGGCGCTTTATTTTTGAATTCTTCCTTGAATTTCTCTAATGCAGTTTCAGCCGTAATTGAACTATCCTTTGTCCACAATGGATATAGCGTATTAAATACAGAATCTAGCACAGAATCGTATTTAGATTGCGGCTCACCCGCCATATCTGGAACGATTTTTTCCATAAAGTATTTAGCAAGATTTTGACCGCCAAAGAACTCGTCGTAAGGACCAGGAGCTTCAATGACATCTGCATGGTTATCATAGAACGATTTAGAGCTCGTCATATTACCGAACGTTTGGAAATTATAAAGAGAGCCTTCATCAGATAAATAAGCAAACTTCACAAACTCCCAAGCAGCTTCTTTCACTTTACTGTCCTTGTAAATACCAATAGCTGTACCGCCGCGCACAAAGCCGCGCTCAGGTGTTTTTACTAGTCCCCAACGACCGCTGCCTTCTGGGTCATTAGCGGAAATATGCCATTTTGCTCCCCAAGGTGCCATCGGATAGAACATAACTTCACCTTTAGCCATGGAAGCAGACCACGCAGGGGACCATAACTCGTTTTTACCAAGTATTCCAGCATCACGCATTTCGAATAAACGCGCGAGTGGAGCTTGCAATTTGCTAGTAAGATCGACTTCATTTCCGTTAACATAAGGTGCAACATTTTGCCCGCGCAGCGCTAGAAAGGCGTCGCCAACACCAGCTAGCATCGTAACTGAACCGTTACTTTTCTCTTTTAGCTCAATTCCCTTTTCAATAAATTGATCCCAAGTTGCCAGCATTTGCTCTAGCTCGACAGGGTCGTCAGTTCCCCAATATTGTTTTGCCAGATCACGACGATAGGCAAAGCCTGCTGGAGTTAGCGATTGGTCTACAGCAATGATGTTACCATTTGAATCAGACACAAACGGCACAACATAATCGACGATTGTGCTTTTATCAAAATTGTAAGGCTCATTTTCAAGACTATCTAAAATATTAAGATCGAATAATTTGCCACGGTAAGCAGATTCACCAAGAATAATATCAGGAACATCAGAGCCAGAAGCAATACCGCTTTGCAGCTTTTGTAAATAATCCGTTGTATTAACAACAGTTAGTTCAATTTTAATGTTCGGATACACCTTATTGAACTCAGCAATCATGCCCTGCTGGAACGCTTCATCCCAGTCCCAAATTTTAACAGTTGCGCTAAGCTGTGTTGGGTCGTTAACCGAAGCGGATTGCTCAGTTGCTGGTGTTTGGTTGTTGGCAGTGTTGCTATTGCTGCTCTTGTTATTGCCACCGCAGCCTACAAGTGCCATCGAAAGCATAGACAGTGTTAATAGCATAGCGCCGCTTTTAAATGCGATTGTCTTTTTCATATTTCATGTCTCCCCCTAAATGAAAATTAAGAAAACGCTTTCTTTATTTGAATTATAAATGTGTTAGTTTACGTCAGACAGTTTGAAATTCGGTGATATGGTTTAATTTTAGGGGATAATGATGCGAATTAATAATCCTCGCTCTTGGCCAGCTAGCATTTCCAGTCGAGCTGCTGCACCATAATGGGAGGTTAGCCGTTCTTTAATATTGCTTAAGCCAATGCCTCGCGTACGCTCTGGCATGCTCACTCTTTTAATTTCAAATTGTTCACGCATAGGGAAGCCTATTCCCGTATCTTCAACCTCTAAATAAAGCAACTTGCCCATTGTATAAGCGCGAATAGTAATTTTCCCTGCAGGCTGATCAGAGGGAATAATGCCATGAACGATTGCATTTTCAACCAAAGGCTGTAGCATAACTCTTGGAATTTCGCGCTCTAGCAGGGACGGCTCGATGTCCCATTCGAGCTGTAAACGATCAGGATAACGTGTCTGTTGAATGGTGAAATAACGATCAATAATATTTTTTTCTTGCCGCAGGGAAGCGACTGTAGCTCCTTCTCCTGTGCGAACAGTATCTTGTAAAATGGTAATTAATGCTTGAGTTACTTCTGCAACTTGTTGATTGCGCCCCGCATGAGCAAGATAAATTACTGTGTTTAATGTATTGTAAATAAAGTGAGGGTTGATCTGGGACATAAGCAAATCTATTTGCATTTTTCGTTCCTTTTTTTCATGCTGAATCGATTCTTCAATCGATAGGGTGAGTCCATCAATCATTCGATTAAAGCCATTCCCCAATAGTTCAAGCTCATCGTTGCTTTTCACTTCGACCTTAGCTTTCAAATCTCCCAGGGATACCCGTTTCATCGCTTTTACTAGTGCAGCGATCGGCTTTGTAATACTGTTAATAATAGGGAAGGTGACGAGTATTGTAAAAACAATGGCGCAAAGGACAATGATTAAATTGTAGGTAAACATCCGATTTATTTTTTCAAACATTTTTACTTTAGAAATGACGGCGACTTGCTTCCAGCCATGCATCATTTCATCATTAGTTAAAATAATCCAGTTACTATCCTCATCGTAGTCACTGTTACTTACATGTTTTACGATATTTTCGTAAAGCTGATTGTCGTCAAACTCAACCTTATCCCCATAGGAATATAAAGCAGTGGATTCATCAACGTAAAGATCAAACTTTTCATAATCGCTCGCAATATGCTCAAAGGTTTTGGCGATTTCTGTATAGGCAACATCGATAATGACATAGCTTTCAGACCTCATAAGCTGAGACGATAACAATGATTCGAGCGGCGTAAATTTAACGACATAGCTGAACACCTGCTTATTACCATTAAGATAGAAAAAGGGATGCGTCTTTGAATAGCTGACATTGTTATCCTTGATTTCTGTAAACCACGACTGCTGTAAATATGTATCGAAGTAGTCTTCATAACCGCTATGATTAGAATAAGTTCGCCCATCAGGACCAACAATTAACACATTTAAAATATTGCTATTTAATGCGGCAAAGCGTTGCAGCTTTTCCTTAATAAGCAACTCCTGATAATACGATTCCTCAAGATCTCTTTTTTCAGGTTCATATATGCTTCGAATAATTTCATCATCTGAAATAATGTACTCAACGGATTTGGCAATTTGCTCTTGGATTTTATTAATTTGAAATGAGCTTTGACTCATATTGGTATGCCGATCCTTTATCGTCTGCTCACGCAAAATCTCCTTTGCATAATTAAAGCTAATAAAGCTGCTAAGCAATAAGGAAAGCGAGACGACGATAATAGTACTAAAGAGAATTTTCGTTTTAATTTTGAAACGCATATTATATCACCTTGACCTGTCCATATATTCTTGCGGCGTCATTCCCGTATGCTTGCGAAATACTTGACTAAAATATTTGCTTTCCCGGTAACCAACTCGCTCGGCAATTTGATAGACTTTCAGCTTACCTTCGCGCAGCAGACGCTTTGCATGTTGCAGACGAATTTCCGTTAATTTATCATGAATCGTTATGCCAAGCTCCTCTTTGAATAAATGGCGCAAATGATCGCTGCTAATGTTAAGCTGCTCGGCAAGCTGTTCAATATGGAAATCACTATCTGCGTAGCGGCTCTCGATATATTCGAGCGCTGTTCTTACTTTCCGCGATAACCCTTTTTGAACTTTCGTTAATGCAATAAAGCACGTTACAACGGACGCAAACCATCTCTTTAGCTCATCGAAGCTATTAAAATAAGGTTCTGAAATTTCACCTTGCTCCCAGAGCAGAGGAAGGCTAGAGCCGAGTGTGCTAATTGCTTGGCGATTCAAGGTCATATAAAGGGTTAAACAGCTCTCTTTTAACGCGCTTAAATCATTAGCATAACGAATACGCTCTAAGATGGATTCAAGTCCTTTAGCAGCTTCCGTAAAACTTGAATCTTGTATATTTTGCTTAATCATATCCAGCTCTTCTTCATAGGTTAGCTGCTCTAGTAATGGTTGCTCCTCATAGCTTAGTTCTAAGCGGAAAATTTCCTCAGGTCCATAGAAAAAGCTGCTCTCTAATTTATCAAAGGCGGTTTTAAGCATAAAAGGAATGTCTTCAATTTTGGTAATTTGTGAAACTAATGCGCTTGCAAAACTAGAGGTACTGGTTTCTTTAAGCGCCTCTTTAACCGCAAGCAATTCGGTTTCCAGCAACTCCTTTTGTTTTTTTACGCTTGCAACATCTGTTAGCCCGTAAAGTAACAGAATATAGCGCTTTTGAATTGAAATGGTAAGCAGGAGCTGTTGCGAAGTTGAGCGTTGTTTATGCTCTAACATTTGTTCAAAGTTAAGCTCATTCCATTTTTGCTGCGCATCGTGATGGTCAGAATCAAGCCAAGAAAAAGGAATACTCTCTTTCAACAATATCATCTGCCATTGCTTCTGCCAGCTCAGCAGCTTTTGCAAGGGAGAGATTTGATGCAATTGAGCCCCGCTAAACCAATGCAGTAGTAATGCTTCCAACTCATCCAGCAGCTTTTTACGTTCTAGCTGCAAATCCTGTTTTAAGCGGAGCAACTCCTCCTGTAAATGCTCAGCGTTTAGCTCGTGTTTAACTAAATAATTATAAATCCCAAGCTTTATTGCAGTTTTTGCATATTCAAAATCTTTGTAGGAGGTTAGCAAAATAATGTTGAGATTAGGAAACTCCTGAATTATTTTGCAGCTTAACTCTAAGCCATCCATCCCTGGCATCACAATATCCATAATCATTAAGTCTGGTCGAGTTTGTCGAATAGAGTCGATAACCTTTAATGGCTGAGTTTGAGTCGCAACGATTTCGAAGCCTAGTGATTCCCAGTCAACTAAATCGCGAATGTACTCAATAGCTAATATTTCATCATCCACTAGCATTACTTTAATGTTTGGCATAGAAACCACCTTCCTCATTTATGCAAAATCAAACATATTACCGCCTATTATATAGGGAAAATGATAGATATTCTTGCTAAAACCATGAAAAAAAAGTGGATTTATCGGAGGTTAGTTGCAGTTTTTTATTAAAAAATCGCCTAAATTTGCACACTTCCTTGATTTTTGTAAAATAATCAAAATCATTTCAAGCTTGTAAACTATGAAAGCAGTTGAAATAGTGGTAAGATGGACGTTAGTATTTAGCTAGCATAAAGCTGTAATCGTGTGCTAATGAATTTATTTTTTATAAAGGGTGCTGTAAGATGAAGGTTGTATTATCGACATTAAATGCAAAGTTTATCCATACATCGCTAGCGCTTCGTTACTTGAAGGCGTTTAGCGGTCATAAATTTGATATGGAAATTGCTGAATATACGATTAAGGATCCAGCAATGAATATCGCCTCGGATTTATTTTCACGTAATCCTGATGTGATCGGCTTTTCCTGCTATATTTGGAACATTGAAGAGACCATTGTTGTTATTAATATGTTAAAAAAGATTAACCCACAGCTTAAAATTGTGCTTGGCGGTCCAGAAGTAAGCTATGATACAGAATATTGGATGGAGCGTCTTCCTGAAGTTGATTTCATCGTTATGGGTGAAGGGGAAGAGACATTTGATCATTTATTAACAGAGATTTCAACAACAGAAAAATATCATATGGTATTTGGTATTGCTTATCGTAAACAGCTAGAGAGAGGAGCTGAAATTCGAATTAATCCTCCGCGACCTAAGCTTGATTTAAGCACTTTGCCTTCGCCGCATCGCTTTGTTGAGGATTTGCCGCAGCTAGGCAATCGTATCGTTTATTTTGAGACAAGCCGTGGTTGTCCATTTAGCTGTCAGTTCTGTTTATCAAGTATTGAGGTAGGGGTACGCTATTTTGATATTGAACGTACAAAAGCAGACATTCTTTATTTAATTGATAACGGGGCAAAGCTGATCAAATTTGTCGATCGGACATTTAATATTAAGCGGGATTATGCTTTGGAAATGTTTAAATTTCTTATTGAAAATCATCGCGGCTGTGTTTTTCAGTTTGAAATTACTGCAGATATTATGCGTCCTGAAGTACTCGATTATTTAGCAGAAAATGCGCCTCCAGGAATTTTCCGTTTTGAAATCGGCGTGCAGTCAACCAATGATCTGACAAATCTCGCAGTGCAGCGACGCCAAAATTGGTCGAAGCTGGTGCGTACGGTAACAAAGGTGAAGGAATCGGGGAAAATCGCCCAGCATCTCGATTTAATTGCTGGGTTGCCTCTAGAAAACTATGACACGTTCCGCGGCACATTTAACGATGTTTTTGCGTTGCGTCCAGAGGAGCTGCAGCTTGGCTTTTTGAAAATGCTGCGTGGTACAGGGCTTCGCCGAGAGGCAGATAAATGGGGATATATTTATATGGATCATGCCCCATATGAGATTCTAGGAAATGAACTGATGCCATTTGCTGATATTGTTCGAATTAAGCGCGTAGAGGATGTTTTAGAGAAATATTGGAACGCTCACCGCATGGATCATACGCTGCTTTATTTGGTTGACCATGTATTTGAGTCGCCGTTTGATTTCTTCCAAAGCTTTGGCGATTATTGGGAGGAGCGTGGCTGGCAGAAGATCGGACATCAGTTAGAAGATCTGTTTACACGCCTTTGGTCGTATTTGAACGTCGTAGAGGAACGTGAAGGAATAAAGCTTAATCTGCCAGTTATTGTTGGCTTAATGAAGCTTGACTACTTCTTAAACCATCGCTATAAGCCGCGTAAAGTATGGTGGGAGCATGAACTCGATAAAAGTGAGTGGTCGAAGTGGATGAAAGCTTTAGCGGAGCAGCCTGAACAGGTTGGGGAACGTTTTGCTAGCTATCAATTTAATGAACGGGAATTACAAAAGCATCTATCGCTTGAGAAGGTTCCGTTTAATATGCCGCATTATTTGGCGACTGGCGAGTTACTTGCAGAAGGGGAATCGCTGCTTATTATGATGTATGTGCAGGATGAAGGAGAAGAAAAACCTACTGCAAAACCGTACAGCTTGCTGCTGTCAAATGAATCTTCTGGTGCCATTTAAGAAACCCGTCATTAAAATAAGAGGAGCTGGGCAGTTTGCCTGCTGAATAGATTATTGTTAAAAATCTAGCAGTAGGTAAATGACCCAGCTCTTTTTAAATTGCTGCAGACAGCTTTATATTACGATTTAGTTTACTTCACTTGGAACAACGGAACGAAGTACAGTTAATTCGCCTTCCAGTGTATAATTGCCTAAAGTTGCAGGAAGTAGGAAGCATTCGCCAGCTTTAATATCTTGTGAGCCATTAAACCAGCTAATGCTGCCTTGACCTTCTGCGATAACAAGAATTTCAAAGCTTTCTTCCGAAGTCGTTAACGTTGTAGAGCCTTCAATTAACCCTTTATCTACTTTGAAATATGGAGAAGAGGCTATCGTTAACCATTCGCCCCTTTTCATTTGAGTCGTATCGCTGTAAGTTGCGCCAGCACCGTCATAGGCGATAACAGCTAAAGAATCATCAATATGCAGTTCACGCAGCTTGCCGTCAAAGCCTGGACGATTGTAGTCGTATAGACGATAGGTCGTGTCAGAGTTTTGTTGAATTTCCGCAACGACAACGCCAGAGCATAAGGCATGAACTGTACCAGCAGGAATGTAGAAGGTATCTCCTGCTTTAACAGGCACCTCTTGCAGCATATCCATTACATAATTGCCCTTTAAGGCACGTTCCAACATTTCTTTCGTTACTTGATCACGCAGACCATATATAATTTTGGCATTCGGTTTTGCCGATAAAATATACCACATTTCTGTTTTACCAAGCTCACCTTCAGGCAATTTTTCATAATTGTCAGTCGGATGGACTTGGACAGACAGATCATCATTACAATCTAACAGCTTAATTAATAGAGGGAAGCGATGACTTTTCCCAGACAAGCCATTTTTACCAAACCACTGCTTGCCAAATTGCTCACGAATGACATCTAGCCCTGTGCCAGCAAGCGGACCGTTAATGACTTTTGTAATCCCATTCGGGTGATCGCTAATCATCCAACCTTCGCCAATTGCTCCTTCAGGCAGCGTTAAGCCAAATTGCTCAAGTGCTCGTCCGCCCCAAATGCGTTCCTTAAACTCAGGCTGGAATTGCAGCGGATAAGGAGTAATCTCTCCAGGCTGGAACAACTCCAATGATTCACCATCCGGACCGTAGAAGAAGAAATATTTTGAGCCATCAGGCAGTACAGTTAGCTCGGTATCTTGCAATTTAACCTCATCCATTTGCTTAAAACGCTCCAGCTCAGCTTCAATATCGCTTACGGTAAAAGCAAGATGATGCACTTTGCCTTCAGCAGGTAATTGATCATTATATCCTTGAATCAGTTCAAGAATTGTCTCGTTGGAATCTGGATAACCAAGAAAGGCGAGTGTAATGATTCCGTTGGAATGAGGCATCGTGCGAATATGCTTTAAGCCAAGCACTTTAGTATAAAATGCGATAGAGGCTTCAATATCTTTAACCATTAATCCTACATGCTCAATTTTTTTGATTGCCATAGAACAATCTCCATCTCCTTTTATGTATAAGTACTGCGTAAAGCAACCGTTAACTAATAGCAGTTGCTTTACGCTCAATACCGATTAAATAGGGGGCGTGTGGACGCTGCGGCTGACGATACAATACACAGTGCGCTAACTCCTGCGGCAAGGCGCTAGCCCATTGTTCAACGATTTCGGCTTCACGGTCTCCGCCTTCATGACCAGGGTATAACGTGCATGTAATAATACCGCCAGGGCGGAGCAAGGCTAAACCTTGTTCCAATGCCTGCAACGTACTGTCAGCTTTGGTAATAATTCGCTCGTCCCCGCCTGGGAAATAACCTAGATTAAACATAATTGCTGCAACAGGCTTTTCAATGTAGCTTTTCATATTTGCATGACTGTCAAGAATAAGTGAAACGCGTCCTAGCTTGCTTTGATCTTGGAATGCAGCCAGCCTGCGTGCCGTTTTATCTAACGCATCTTGCTGAATATCAAAAGCAAACACTTGACCTTTGCTGCCAACAAGCTGGGCAAGCATTAATGTATCTACACCGCCGCCAGCAGTTGCATCAATTACCGTTTCACCGCGCTCAACACGCTCACTGACCCAGCGCTGCGCCATTGTTAAAACTGAATAAAACCCCATCTGCTTATCCTCCAGAAGTCCATAGCTTGCCTTGCCAGCTATTTCGCCGCTCAAGCTCTTTATCAATGCCATTGAGCACGACCCATTTTTCTCGGCTCCATGTTGGCCCGATTAACAGCTCACGTGGAGCATCACCTGTGAGACGTGCGACAACCATTTCAGGCGGCAATATTTCGAGCGTATCGACTACAAGCTTTATATATTCATCGCGCTCTAGGAAACGCAATAACCCAGCTTCATATTGTTTTACCATAGGAGTTTTCTTCATCAAATGAAGGAGATGTATTTTAATACCCTGCACATCCATTTGTGCTACTTGTCGCCCTGTTTCTAACATCATCTCATGCGTTTCCTGAGGCAGGCCATATATAATGTGAGCACAAACGCGAATATTTCTTTCTCGAAGTCGTCGTACAGCATTTAAGTAGCAGGCAGTATCATGGGCACGATTTATTAGTTTTGAAGTGGATTCATGTACAGTTTGCAAGCCCATTTCTACCCATAAATACGTTCGTTCATTTAACTCTGCCAAGTAATCAACAACATCATCCGGTAGGCAGTCTGGCCGAGTTGCAATCGATAATCCGACTACACCAGGCTGCTCCAATATTACCTCATAATACTCGCGCAATGTCTCTACAGGTGCATACGTATTGGTGTAGGCTTGGAAATAGCCGATGTACTTAGCCTCAGGCCATTTTTTATGCTGTCTGTCACGAATCGTATTAAATTGCGTAACGAGATCATCGCGTCTGCTGCCAGCGAAATCACCTGAACCGCGTGCGCTGCAAAATGTGCATCCGCCTTTTGCGATAGAGCCATCACGATTAGGACATGTAAAACCAGC
Organism: Paenibacillus sp. plas6; assembly: GCF_057221655.1. NCBI lineage: Bacteria > Bacillati > Bacillota > Bacilli > Caryophanales > Paenibacillaceae > Paenibacillus > Paenibacillus sp. plas6. The sequence continues at coordinate 3,541,472 of NZ_CM170151.1, forward strand.
GTCGAGCATCACTTTAAATACTTTTGAATTAAACTGCTGACGCATTTCATAATTCCAAGTATGAAATTTTTTTTCTCCCCAAATTAGTGGTTCATTGGAGGAGGATTGTAGATTAATCATTTTTTACCATCCTTTTCGCAACTTCACCCACAATTGTAACGAAAAATGAAGCGAAAATCTATGTTTTCTATTGCTTCAATGAAGAATTGTTCGGAATTGAGAAAAAGCGAAAAAGGCAGCTGTAAACTTGATAAATATTACATGATATGTTATATTAAAAGTGCGATAAATCAATAAACTAACCTTACATGAACAATTTGTAAACGGATTCAGCTTCGCATATTTTTCTTCTATTTTCATATCCTATATAATGAGGTGATTTGAGATGGAAAATACAAAAATTCCTAATGGAGATGAAGTAGTAACTGTTGAGCTTACAGTTAAGGAATTAATTGCACTAACAGGAGTGCGTCTATATGACAATAACTCTTCGAAAATTTCTGCATACAAGAAGTTGAATCATACATTAGAGCAAGCTTGGAATTCTAAAAAAAGCGAATCACAGCTTGCTTAGTTGCTAATAACGCTAGGTTTGTATGATAATAAGGCACGAGTTTTGGGAACAAGATTTCCTAGCCTCGTGCTTTTTTGTTTTTAGTTTCAAAGATTTTGCAGCTTTGCTCGTTAACATTTACTAATAATTATTAGGGCTTTACAAGGTTAACGAAGTTAGGCACAATAGTATCTGATTGAGAAGCAGAGAGCATTGTAAATGAAGGAGATTAACTCATGCGTTTAAGAGGAAGAAAAGGAATATTAGAAAATATCGCTTCACAAACGGATTTAGTTGTGTTAGATGCATCGCAATATAAAGGAAAATGGCATCAATTTTTTGGCAATGATCGTCCTATTTACGTTGAGCTCGGAATGGGAAAAGGTCAGTTTATTAGTCAAATGAGTGTACGTAACCCAGAAATCAACTATATTGGTGTTGACATGTACGATGAGCTTATTCGTCGTGCAAGTGAAAAAGCGCGCGCTGCTTGGAGTGAAAAAGGTGTCGAATCTCCTCCTAATTTGGCGCTACTGCGTGCAAATATCGAAAATATTAATGAAATGTTTGAGGATGGCGAAATTGAGCGAATTTACTTGAATTTTAGCGATCCATGGCCGAAAAGCAAGCATGCTCGCAGACGACTAACTCATCCGCGATTTGTAAAACACTATATTCAAAAGCTAAATGATCGCGGAGAAATTCATTTTAAGACAGATTCGCAGTCTTTGTTTGAGTTTTCATTGAATAGCTTCGCAGATATGGAGCTTTTTATGCGCAATATTTCATTAAACTTGCATAAGGACGGACCGCGTGAAGATCTAGTTTTTACGGAGTATGAAACGAAGTTTCATCAATTAGGACATCCAATTTATCGTGTCGAAGTTGTTATTGGCAAGGATGCGATTGCCGAGCATCGGGAAGCATTAAAAGGCAAATATCGGATGTAATAAAAACAAGCTAGCGATTCAGCCCATAAATGAAAGGGGTGAATCGCTAGCTTGTTTTAATGTTAAGTTAACCCGCTGCCGGCAGGAGTATGCCAAAAATATTGAACAAGGATTGCGGTCGTTGTCCCGATTAAAAAGCCAACTAATACATCAGAGGGATAATGTAATCCTAAATACATTCTTGACCATCCAACTGAAATGGCAATGAACAGTACAATAGGAATTAAAATTAACGGAAACAACGAAGCATTTAACAGAATTGGCGTAACTAGTGCAAAAATCGCTGTTGTATGTCCTGATGGGAAGGACGGATCAGCGAGCGGCTTTAAGCCAGTATTAACATTTGGTAGCGCTTGATATGGGCGCAGCCGTTTAAATTTATTTTTTAACAATGCGACAGGAAGATGACTAACAGCTAGTGCCGTTAAGCATTTCCAGCCTACCATTGATATTTCATTACGTCCCGCAATTGCGATTAACAGTGAGCAGCAAATTGTAAATGTAGCTCCTCCCAGATGAGTGATAAGACTAAGCCACCGATGTAGAAAACGATATGTTAATTTATGATTCAAACGACGATTTAACCATATTAGTAAGCGCTCTTCATGGAATCTAAGCCGATTAATCCATTTTTCCATGTATGACATCCTTCCGCAGGTATCCACATTATGCTGATAACCTCAAAATTCTAAAAAAATTTTTACGTATATTGAATACTATACCACTTAAAGCGGGTAAGTGGGTAATATAATCGTTTATTTATGGTAAAGCTAACATTAATCTAAGGAAGTTTATTGTCGCTGACATCGAGAAATATAAGCATAATGCAAGCTAATCCCAGTAAATGCTATGTGCATAACTAATGCAAGCGTTTTTCTTGCTTTATGCGAGAGTTTATGCCCTTATTCTCACTTTGACAAAAGCTAATCTTAGAGTGCACAATTAGAAACTGCGGTTCGATTGTTTGGAAAAGAAAGAGAATGAAAAACCGAATCACAGTTGCTTCACCAAACAGAAGTATGTTGTGTTAAGGGGGCTAAGCATTATGATTTTTACAGTGTCATTTCTTATTGTCCAGATTTTCCTGGCAATTATTGCGCTGTACCAGTTTGTGCTTTCGCTGTTCGGGTTTAAAAAACATAAATCAAGACCGAAGCAAAAGCCACAAAAATCGTTTGCTGTACTTGTTGCAGCACACAATGAAGAAAAGGTAGTCGGGGCACTTATAGAAAACTTAAAAGCAATGGACTACCCAAAAGAGCTTTACGACATTTTTGTTATATGTGACAACTGTACAGATGCGACAGCAGATATCGCTCGTCAGCATGGGGTTTATGCATGTGAGCGTCACAACAACAAGCAACGTGGTAAAGGTTACGCAATTGAGTGGATGCTTAAAGAGCTTTGGGCAATGCCGCGCCAGTACGATGCGGTAGTGATGTTTGACGCTGATAACTTGGTAAATGAAGATTTTTTAAGCTTGATGAACGATGATCTATGTGCGGGACATCAAGTCATTCAAGGATATTTGGATACGAAAAACCCAGATGATTCATGGGTAACTGCATCTTATGCGATTACGTATTGGTATTGTAATCGTCTATGGCAGCTCTCACGCACAAATCTAAAAATGAGTAATTTCCTTGGCGGTACAGGAATGTGCTTTGATGCCAATTTGCTTAAAGAGATGGGTTGGGGCGCTACTAGCCTTGTCGAGGATTTAGAGTTTTCAATGCGCTGCGTACAACGCAATGTGTACCCGGTTCTTAACTATGAGGCAAAAGTTTATGATGAAAAACCAGTAACATTCAAGGCTTCCGCAAGACAACGTCTGCGTTGGATGCAAGGACACTTTAATGTTGCCCGTAATTATTTCTTCCCGCTGCTTTGGGCAGGAATTAAGGAGCGGAATTTGACTAAAATTGATTCTGCAGTGTATTCCATCTCTGTTTATAACACGTTTATTGGTTTCTTATTAACGTTGGTTTTATGGATAGATTTGATTGTACCTGCAGATGATGTGATTATATCGATTTATAGTACGATGCCAGCATGGCTTGTCGCAATCATTATTGCTTGCTCGGTTCTGCCTTTCCCATTAGCAATGATGGTTGAAAAGGTTAAATCTTGGAAAATGTTTGCTTACTTGCTAAGCATGCCGATCTTTTTAATTTCGTGGTGGCCGATTACGGTTTATGCTTTCTTTACACAAAACAACAAAGTTTGGAGTCATACAGAGCATTCTCGTGTTGTACGAATTGAGGAAGTTCGCAGTAAATAGTTTTGGACTAAGGTTGACAACATGTAAGCTGGTATGATAAAGTAACTAAGGTGTGAATATTACATTGCTGAAGTAGAAGCGCCCGCTTCTCACCTGATCGGCATTAGCTGACTGGTTTGCGATGATGTAATGCATAGCAAAACATATACTTTATATATGTTTTTATGGATACATTACGTTTATGACGATGCGGGTTCTTAGGAACCCGCATTTTTATTTATATCAATTTTGGGGGTGTAACATATTAGCAGAGAACATCAAATTAATGAAGACATTCGTGCAAGAGAGGTTCGTCTAGTTGGACCAGATGGCGAACAAATCGGTATTAAACCGCTTCGCGAGGCGTTACAACTAGCAAACGAAATGAATCTTGATCTTGTAAATATTGCTCCTACGGCAAAACCGCCAGTATGTCGTATTATGGACTATGGTAAATTCCGTTATGAGCAACAAAAGAAAGAAAAAGAGGCTCGCAAAAACCAAAAGGTTGTTGATGTTAAGGAAGTATGGTTCCGTGCAAATATTGAGGAACATGACTATCAAACGAAATACCGCAACGTTGTCAAATTCTTAAAAGATGGAGACAAAGTAAAAGCTTCTGTTCGTTTCCGTGGTCGTGAAATTACTCATGCTGACATCGGGCTGAAAATTCTTGAACGTTTGTCATCTGAGGTTGCCGAAATATGCAATGTTGAGCGCGCTCCTAAGCTTGAAGGCCGGAGCATGATTATGATTTTGGCACCAAAAAACAACAACAGCTAAGCTGTTAGACCACAATTTAAGGAGGATACTACAATGCCTAAAATGAAAACTCATAGCAGTCTTAAAGACCGCTTTAAAATTACTGGAACTGGTAAAGTGAAACGTTATAAAGCTTACAGAAATCACTTGCTTTCTCACAAGTCTGGACGCCAAAAACGTGTACTTGCTGGCCAACCATTGATGGCTGCTGGTGACGTTCGTCGTATTCAACAGCAACTTGGTAATATCAAGTAATTGTAACGTAACTGAAGTAACGAAATTCATTATACCTACAGGAGGTTTATAAACATGGCAAGAGTTAAGGGCGGATTTGTCCGCGCACGTCGTCGTAAAAGAATTCTTAAACTAGCTAAAGGCTATTTCGGTTCCAAACACCGTTTATTTAAAACTGCGAAGGAGCAAGTTGGTAAGTCTCTAATGTACGCTTACCGCGACCGTCGTCAGAAAAAACGCGATTTCCGCAAACTTTGGATCGTTCGTATCAATGCAGCAGCTCGTATTAACGGACTTTCTTACAGCAAATTCATGCATGGCTTGAAACTTGCTGGTATCGAAGTTAACCGTAAAATGCTTGCTGATCTTGCAGTAAATGATATTGCATCTTTCAATGCACTTGCTGCAGTTGCTAAAGAAAAACTTAGTGCGTAATTGTTTGCAGCATTACGTTTTTTAGAAATAGAAAGGCGCTTCCGAAATGAAAGCTAAGCTCAACAGAGCAAAGCAATTCATTTCAGGAGGCGCCTTTTATTTTATAAATCTTACCTGCTGCTTAATAAAAATCCCATTCTATATTATATTTCCTAAGTTGCGAAATGCACCGCCCTTTTTTTGTCCTGTAGGACAATCATACACTCCTGTCCGACAGTGAGTACATAGACTGTTATATATCTTAAAGGAGGTGCGAGTGTAATTGAAAGCAATCAATAAACAAGCGCTAAAGAAATATGTGGGTCGCTACATTCAAGTTAAGCAAGCAGACGGAACGGTTGTAAAAGGGAAGCTCGTTGCTGTTGATAATCAACGTGTTTATATTAAGCCATTGCAACGTAAAAAAGGTAAAGCTGTAACAAGTAATTGGATTATTGGATTATTCCTGGTAGGTATCGTATTTGTCGGCTTAATCGCCTTCTGGGGTTGGGGAGGCGGTGGCGGTTGTTATAAACCGTGCTGCGGAGCTCCATGTAATCGTCCGTGCGGCTGCAAGCATCGTCACCATCGAAGACATCATCGACGCAAAAAACGTTATAACAGTTACGCATATTAATACGAGGGTAGCGTAAAGCGGGATGAATAATTGAGCTTCAAAAAAGATAAACTATAATCACATACAGTTTGCAGTTGACGTATGGAGCTAATGAGCATATAATAATGAAAAAGAAACTCACTGCATAGTAGTGAATACTCAGTGAATATTGATAATCGGCATTGAAGAGGAGAAGTATTTTGGGCTCTACTGCTCAGAGAGTGTTGGAGTAGCTGAAACCAACACCAGAATCCCTTTATACGAGTCACCTCGGAGCCATTTTCCTGAACGGTTTACACTTATTAAGGAAAATCGCAAGGCAAGCGTTAAAGTGCTAAGGTGTAATAAGCATCGTTATTTTAAATGCATTAATTTGAAATATTGACATGCTTGTTGAACCTGTTAAGGTTATTTATCGTGAGGTAAATAACGAATTTGGGTGGTACCACGGAAGATACAGTCTTTCGTCCCTGAACTCTATGTAGGAGTTTCAGAGACGAAAGACTTTTTTGTTTTTCGAGAGGAGGATTATTAATGGCAACAACTAATGTAATATCAAAATCAAGAGCAGAGCTAATTGAGAAGTTTTCAAAGCCGGAAGTAATTTCAGGCTCAGAAATTTTGTTACGTAGTCTGCTGCTTGAGGGTGTAGAGTGTGTCTTTGGTTATCCAGGAGGCGCAGTACTTTATATTTATGATGCAATGCATGATAATCCTGACTTCAACCATTTGTTAACAAGACATGAGCAAGGAGCAATTCACGCTGCGGATGGTTATGCTCGCGCAAGTGGTAAAGTAGGTGTATGTATTGCAACTTCAGGTCCAGGAGCAACAAACCTTGTAACAGGTATTGCAACTGCATATATGGATTCAGTACCGCTTGTAGTAATTACAGGTAACGTAATTAGTTCTTTGATCGGAACAGATGCCTTCCAGGAAGCGGATATTGTAGGTATTACAATGCCTATAACAAAACATAGCTATTTGGTACGTAACGTTGAGGATTTGCCTCGCATTATTCATGAAGCGTTCCATATCGCTAATACTGGACGTAAAGGCCCTGTATTGATTGATATTCCTAAAGACGTTTCAGCAGCGAAAACATTGTTTAAACCTGTAACAGAAGTGAATATCCGTGGCTATAATCCAACGGTTAATCCTAACAAGCTTCAGGTTGAAAAAATGATCAACGCGATTAAAGAAGCAAAACGTCCGATTATTCTAGCTGGCGGCGGCGTTGTTTATTCCGGTGCTCATGAGGAGCTATTGGAATTTGTTGAGAAAACACAAATTCCAATAACAACTACGCTTCTTGGCTTAGGCGGTTTCCCAAGCGGTAACCCGCTATGGCTAGGAATGCCAGGTATGCATGGATCCTACACTGCAAATACATCCCTGCAGAAGGCTGACCTATTAATTAATATCGGTGCGCGCTTTGATGACCGTGTAACAGGTAAGCTTGCTGGCTTTGCTCCGCATGCGAAAATTGTTCATATAGATATTGACCCTGCGGAAATCGGTAAAAATGTACCAACTGACATCCCAATCGTTGCAGATGTTAAAGCTGCACTGCAAGCTGCTAACGCGATTGCAGTTCGTGCAGATTTAGCAGATGAATGGAGAGCGGAAGTGTTGGCATCAAAAGAAAAATATCCGTTCAAATATGTTGATTCTGATACTGAACTAAAACCGCAATGGGTTATTGAAATGATTCATGAAACTACAAACGGTGACGCAATTGTTACAACTGACGTTGGTCAACATCAAATGTGGGCAGCACAGTACTACAAATTTAATAAACCTCGTTCTTGGGTAACGTCTGGTGGACTTGGTACAATGGGCTTTGGTTTCCCTTCAGCGATTGGTGCTCAGATGGCAAATCCTGATCGACTTGTTGTATCAATTAATGGTGACGGCGGTATGCAAATGTGCGCCCAAGAGCTTGCGATCTGTGCAATTAATAACATTCCAGTAAAAGTTGTTATTCTAAACAACCGCGTGCTTGGTATGGTTCGTCAATGGCAAGAGCTTATCCATGAAAATCGCTTTAGCCATATCGACCTTGCGGGTAGTCCTGATTTTGTTAAACTTGCAGAGGCTTATGGTGTTAAAGGCTTCCGTGCATCAAATAAAGAAGAAGCTCGCAAAGTTTGGGAAGAAGCAATGAATCATCCTGGTCCTGCTGTTGTCGAATTCGAGGTAGCTCGTTACGAGAATGTATATCCAATGGTTGCGCAAGGCAGCACAATTGACCAAATGATGATGGGGGATGCAGAATGAAAAAGCATACGATCGCAGTAATCGTTAACGATCAGCCTGGCGTTCTGCAACGCGTATCTGGACTGTTCGGTAGACGTGGATTTAATATTGAAAGTATTACAGTTGGGGCTTCGGAAGAACCTGGCTTATCCCGTATGGTTATCGTCACTTCTGGCGATGACCATACATTAGAGCAAATTACAAAGCAGCTATATAAAGTTATAGATGTTATTAAAGTTGTTGATTTAAGTGCAAATCCAATGGTTTCTCGCGAGCTTGCATTGATTAAAATTCAAGCGGAGCCTGCAAGTCGCCCAGAAATTTTAGGTGTAGTAGATACATTCCGTGCATCAGTTGTTGACATCGCGCCAAGTTCTTTAATGGTACAAGTTGTCGGTGATACTGAAAAAATTGATGCTATGATTGAGCTGCTGAAGCCTTACGGAATTCGTGAGATTTCACGGACTGGGGTTACAGCGTTAAACAGAGGCAACATCAAGTAAGAGGCAGTTCAAAAAACTTAGGTTTGATGACGAAGTGTTGCTATGAAGGGTACTTGACGCCGAATCTTTGTTTGTTTGAATCTAGCATTTCTTTGTTGTACTAAAACATGATAGAATAAAGCTAACGCCTTTTGAACGGGAATGTAAGAGGGAGAAACGTCTCTTTCTTACATACCCGTTCAAAAGGGTCATATTAAAGGAGGCAATTATTGAAATGGCAGTTACATTGTACTATGAAAAAGACGCTGATTTTAGCGTACTAAATGGAAAAACAATCGCGGTTATTGGTTATGGTAGCCAAGGTCATGCGCAAGCACAAAACCTTCGCGACAGCGGCGCTAAAGTTGTAATTGGTCTTCGCCCTGGTAAATCTGCTGATGCAGCGAAAAAAGATGGTTTTGAAGTATTGTCAGTAGCAGAAGCAACTAAAGTTGCTGATATCGTACAAATTCTTCTTCCAGACGAGATTCAAGCTCGTGTATATAAAGAAGAAATTGAACCAAACCTTAAACATGGCGCTGCGTTGATGTTCTCTCATGGTTTCAACGTTCACTTTGGTCAAATTAAACCATCTGCAGATAAAGACGTATTCCTAGTTGCTCCTAAATCTCCTGGTCACATGGTTCGTCGTACATTCGTAGAAGGCTTTGGTGTTCCTGGTCTAATCGCTATTTATCAAGATGCTACAGGCAATGCAAAAGCTCTTGGTCTTGCATATGCAAAAGGTATCGGTTGTACACGTGCAGGTGTAATCGAAACTACATTTAAAGAAGAAACTGAAACTGACTTGTTCGGTGAACAAGCTGTACTTTGCGGTGGTGCTTCTGCACTTGTTAAAGCAGGTTTCGAGACATTGGTTGAAGCTGGTTATGCTCCAGAAATGGCATACTTTGAGTGCTTGCACGAACTAAAACTAATCGTTGACTTGATGTATGAAGGTGGACTAGCTGCTATGCGTGATTCCATCTCTAATACAGCTGAATATGGTGACTATGTAACTGGTCCTCGTATCGTTACAGAAGAAACTAAAAAAGAAATGAAACGTGTGCTTGAAGATATCCAATCTGGTCGCTTCGCACGTGATTTCATCCTTGAAAATCAATCTGGTTTCGCTATGATGAATGCTACTCGTCGCAATGAGGCAGCTCATCAAATCGAGCAAACTGGTAAACAACTTCGTGAACTTATGCATTGGATCAAAAAATAATTGATCACAATGTCAATGTAATCTGAAAACAATGAACGTCTAGCAGGATGCGTCGCAGCGTCTAGCTAGACGTTTTTGTTAATCAGTCCTACAATCCACAATATATTGAGAATAATTATCAATAACTTTATAGTTTATGCCTATAACGGCAATAGATTTTATATCTTGGTCAACCTATGCCTTTTAAGGGTATAATGAGCTTAATAGATTAATGCTAATTTAATCAAGCTAAGGAGTGTCAATAATGTCTGAAGTAAAAAAAATCGCAGTATTAGGCGGAGACGGTATCGGCCCAGAGGTCGTAGCTGAAGCGCTAAAAGTAATGAAAAAATCTGAGGAATTGTTCGGCTATAAATTTGAAACTGAACATGCATTGTTCGGTGGAATTGCCATTGACGAAAAAGGAACTCCGCTTCCACAAGAAACATTAGATCTATGTCTTGCATCTGATGCTGTATTGCTAGGTGCAGTTGGTGGTCCAAAATGGGATAGTAACCCAGCAGCATTACGTCCTGAAACTGGTCTACTAGGTATTCGTAAAGCGCTTGGTTTATTCTCTAACATTCGTCCAGCTACTGTGTTTGATTGTTTGAAAGATGCTTCAACTTTGAAACCAGAAGTACTAGAAGGCACTGATTTAATCGTTGTTCGTGAGCTTACTGGCGGTATTTATTTCGGTGAGAAATCTCGTCGTGATACTGAGAATGGTCAAGAAGCAATTGATACTTGTGTTTACAATGAAAAAGAAGTTGAACGTATCGTTCGTCAAGCATTTGACATTGCAATGACTCGTAGCAAACGTCTAGCTTCTGTAGATAAAGCGAACGTACTAGAAACTTCGCGTCTATGGAGAGAAGTTGTGCTTCGTGTTGCTAAAGATTATCCAGAGGTAGAACTAGAACATGTACTCGTTGATAACTGCGCAATGCAGCTTCTACGTCGTCCTGCAAGCTTTGACGTTATCGTTACTGAAAATATGTTTGGTGATATCCTATCTGATGAAGCTGCAATGCTAACAGGTTCAATCGGCATGCTATCTTCTGCATCTCTAGGTGAAGGCAGCTTTGGCTTGTATGAACCAGTACACGGCTCTGCGCCAGATATTGCTGGTCAAGGCATTGCCAACCCAATTGCAACAATTCTTTCCGTTGCATTAATGTTCCGTCTAACATTCGGTTACCATGATGCAGCTCAATCTATCGAGGATGCAGTTAAAGCAGTACTTGATGCTGGTCATCGTACAAGTGATATTGCAGCAGATAAGAGCAAAGCAGTTAGCACTTCAGAAATGGGAGATCTAATTGTTGCGGCTATGAAAAAATAAGCAACTTTTTATTTCTTAAACAAGCTTCACGCCATTCGAGCTGGAGCTTGTTTTTTTTCATGGGATGAATAAAATAAAACTAAAATAGGAATAATATTCATGCTGTTCACAGAATATTTATAATTATTATCAATAAATATTCTCTATAATCTTGACACTTAAATATTAGAATGATAACATTTATCAACAGAGAGATATTAAACCAATTGGATAAGAGGAGGATTTAATAATGGCAGATCGTTTGGTAGGTCGTAAAGCACCTGAGTTTACTATGGAAACAGCACTAGGTGATGGTTCTGGTTTTGGAAAAGTTTCACTTTCAGATTACAAAGGTAAATGGCTAGTATTGTTCTTCTACCCACTAGATTTTACATTTGTATGTCCAACTGAAATTACAGCACTTAGCTTAGTTGCTGACCAATTTAAAGCACTTAACACTGAAGTTCTTGGTGTTTCTATTGACAGTATCCATACTCATCGTGCATGGATCAATACACCAACAGAAAACAATGGTCTTGGTAAACTTAACTTCCCACTAGCTTCTGATATTACTAAGAGCGTTGCAAAAGACTATGGTGTATTAATTGAAGAAGAAGGCGTTGCGCTTCGCGGTCTATTCATTATTAACCCAGAAGGCGAAATTCAATATCAAGTTGTTAACCACAACAATGTTGGACGTAGCGTAGACGAAACACTTCGTGTACTTCAAGCACTTCAAACTGGTGGACTTTGCCCAATCAACTGGAAACCAGGTCAAGCAAATCTAAAAGTTTAATTGTCTTAAAGTGCAAAGGCTGTTTCTCGAAAAGCAGTTATTTTTCGAGAAGCAGTCTTTTCTTATTTGTAGTTTTTTGCATGAGAACGGTACATAATTGGGCATAAATAGAACGATACATACTACTATAATGGAATGTACTTATAATATATATCGTAAGATCAATGGAACAGGAACAAGTTTAAGGAGGAGAGCAGATGACTAATTATAACTTTAACAATGCTGCAGGAGAAAAAGATGGATTGCTGCTGCCTGTTACTGTAGCTGAGCTTGAAGCTTTGAAAAATGGAGAAGATTTACTACATCCACAAATTGATGAGCAACTTAAACTTTTGCTTAACAACAAAACTTTCAACAATAAGAGCGGCAGCACAGTTGCAATTGCAACGCTTGGCTTACTGCCACAACGAAATGTTATTGTCGTTGTTGTAGAGGATTCAGCATATCAATTGCGTGAGGCTTTTGCTTTAGCGGCAAATAAAGTAAAAAGTATGAAGCTTACAACACTAGCAATAGACATAAGTTCACCAGCAATAGCAAATATTATACAAGAGATAGGAATTCGCCAAGCTGTGAAAGCCATGCTTGAAGGTCTAAAACTTGCTCTCTATGTACGCCCAACGAATAAAAAGGAAGCTCAAGAAGTAGTTCAATTAACTACTATTACGTTTGTACTTAATGACAAGCAGCAGCAACAGGTTATTCGCTTTGAGCAAGCTGTAGAGGAAGTTGAACATATTGTAGAAAGTGTAAATTTAGCACGTGATTTAACGAATATGCCAGGTAATGATTTAACCCCTGAACGTCTAGCGTTTTATGCAGAAGAAATTGCACATAAGCTAAATCTTGATATTGAGGTGCTAGATGAATGGAGCTGCGCTGAAGAAGGGATGGGAGGCTTGCTTGGTGTAGGACAAGGAAGTGTCAATCCGCCGCGCATGATCGTTATCCATTATGAAGGTGATGCTGATTCACAAGAGAAATGGGGACTTATCGGTAAAGGGATTACGTTTGATACAGGTGGTATTTCGTTAAAACCGGCAGCCAATATGGATGAAATGATTTCCGATATGGGTGGAGCAGCGGCTGTACTTGGAGCGATTCATTTGATTGCCTCGATGAAAGTCAAAGCAAATGTTATTGCAGTTATTCCTACAGCAGAAAATATGCCTTCTGAGCGTGCATTAAAGCCAGGTGATATTATTACAACGATGAGTGGGCATACTGTAGAGGTTGTGAATACTGATGCAGAAGGACGATTAGTTCTAGCCGATGGCATAACTACTGCAATTAAACGTGGTGCTACCAAGCTTATCGATGTTGCAACATTGACCGGAGCAGTTTTAGTGGCATTAGGTACAGAAGCAACGGGTGCAATCACAAATAATGATCAATTGATGAGAAAATTGCTTGCTGCTTCGGAGAAAAGCGGAGAACGGATATGGCAACTTCCTGCATATGCTGAATACAAAAAGTTAATCTCCAGCGATGTTGCTGATTTGAAAAATAGTGGTGGACGACATGCTGGTTCGATTACTGCTGGATTATTTCTTGGTCATTTCGTAGAAAATAAACCTTGGGTACATTTAGATATTGCCGGTACTGCATATGTAAATAGCTCACGAAGATGGGAACCTAAAGGTGCAACTGGCGTTATGACAAGAAGCATATATGAGTTAATTGCCGAAAATGATCAATAAACTAAAATAAACTATAGATTATATGAATTGTTAGACAATTAATACGCGATTTCGATGAAACCGATGCTAAATGAGCTATTGAAGCCTTTTCATTAATGTACTAGAATATAGGAAAGCTACGACAGCTAAGTCTATCGTTAGCTTTTCTATAACAAAATGAGTAATGACATGAAGGAAAGATCAATTAGCTAAAAGTATAGAGAGGGTGGAATATACTGCAATGAGCATCCATGATGAGCGAAATTCTTCTCCTTGGAAGAGCTACTACGGGCCAAACTATGGATATGTCCTAGAGCAATATGAGCTTTACTTACAAGACCCAAATCTAGTAGAACCTTCCGTACGTGAATTGTTTGTTCGCTATGGTGAACCACCAAGCGATTTAGTGACTGGTGAGTCTTCAGTTACAGCAAGTTCAGCTTCAGGAGCACATGCTTCCTTGGCAAATGCTAATATTCAACTAGACAATAATATGATTCAAAAGGTAGTAGCTGCACACCAACTAATGCTAAATATCCGTCGCTACGGACATCTTGGAGCAGATATTAATCCTCTTAACTTAAGCCCTGTAGCTGATACCAAATTGTTAGAGCCTAAAACATTTGGCTTGACGAAGCAAGATTTGGAGGCTATTCCTGCGTCCTTGATCTGGAATAATGCCCCATCAGATATTTCTAACGGATGGGAAGCAATTCTTCGCTTGCGCGAAATTTACGCTCGTTCTGCTGCATATGAGTTTACTCATATCCATGATGAACAAGAGCGTGAATGGTTATTTAGACAAGCAGAATCAGGTTCTTTCCCAGCTCCGCTATCTGATCGTGAAAAAGAAGCTTTACTTGAGCGTTTGCTTCAAGTAGAAATGTTTGAGCAATTCCTTCATAAAACATTTGTTGGACAAAAGCGCTTCTCTATTGAAGGGCTAGATATGCTTGTGCCTGTATTGGACGAAATCGTTAAAGCAGTTGCACATGATGGAGCAAATCACATTTTAATGGGGATGGCACATCGTGGCCGCCTAAATGTACTTGCTCATGTATTAGGAAAACCTTATGAACAAATTTTTGCAGAATTCTATCATGCCCCTAACAAAGCTCTTGAAAGCGCAAAAACTGTTAACTTTGGTTGGACAGGGGACGTAAAATACCATCTTGGTGCCGATCGCGCCGTTCGTGAAGGTGAAACAGTTCGTGCTAACATTACACTAGCAAATAACCCTTCACATCTTGAGTTTGTTAATTCAATTGTAGAAGGCTATACACGTGCTGCCCAAGAGGATCGCTCAGAGCGCGGCTATCCTAAGCAAGATCTTCATGCTGCAGTTACCATTTGTATACATGGTGATGCTGCGTTTATTGGTGAGGGCATAGTTGCGGAAACGCTTAACTTCAATAATTTGGATGGTTATCGCAATGGTGGAACAATTCATATTATTGCAAACAACCGTCTTGGCTTTACAACAAATAGTAATGATTCTCGCTCCACTTATTATGCAAGTGATCTAGCGAAAGGCTTCGATCTTCCGATTGTGCATGTTAATGCGGATGATCCTGAGGCTTGTCTTGCTGCGGTCAGATTGGCATGCGAATATCGTTTACGTTTTAATAAAGGCTTTGTTATTGACCTTATCGGTTACCGCCGTTTCGGTCACAATGAGATGGATGATCCAGAAGGTACACAACCGTTAATGTACAAATTAATTCGCAATCATCCAACCGTTGCTACCATTTACGCAAATCAGCTTATTGAGCAAAATAAGTTGACTAAAGAACAAGTTGAAAATATTCGCAACAAAATTGCGACTACATTGCAAAATGCTTATACGAATATGAAGGCTCAAGCGGATAACAAAGGCAAAAGCCAAAAAGTGGACAAATCCGACGGAGTAATCGTACCTGAAGATGTGAAAACTGCTGTCCCACTTGAGCAACTTCGTGAAATTAATTTGGAATTATTGAATCGCCCAGAGGGCTTTACTGAATACAGCAAGCTGCAACGTATATTACAACGTAGAGCGATAAGCCTTAATGATGGAGAAAAAGTGGATTGGGCACATGCAGAAGCTTTAGCATTTGCAACAATTCTGTCTGATGGTACACCAATACGTATGAGCGGACAGGATTCTGAGCGTGGTACATTCTCACACCGTCATATTGTGTTAAATGACCATATAACAGGCCAAAAGTTTTCACCACTACACTATATTCCACAAGCAAAGGCATCCTTTGCTGTGCATAACAGTCCATTGTCTGAAACGGCTGTACTTGGTTTCGAATATGGCTACAACGTTTTTGCTCCTGAAACCTTAGTTATTTGGGAAGCGCAATACGGTGACTTCGCCAACGTTGCACAAGTAATGTTTGACCAGTTTATTAGTTCAGGTCGTGCAAAATGGAGACAAAAATCAGGCATTGTTGTTCTATTGCCGCACGGCTACGAAGGTCAAGGTCCTGAGCATTCAAGTGCTCGCTTAGAGCGTTATTTACAGCTGTCAGCAGAGAACAACTGGACAGTTGCTAATTTAACAAGCGCTGCGAACTATTTCCATTTGCTGCGTAAGCAAGCGAAAATGCTTGGCAGTGAAAGTGTTCGTCCGCTAATCTTAATGGCACCGAAGAGCTTGATTCGTAATCCGCGTGTAGCATCACACGGATTTGAGTTTAGCGAAGGCTCCTTCAAACCAGTGCTTCCACAGTTTAGCCTAACTGAAGCTAAGTCGCAGCGTGAAAAAGTAAAACGTTTAGTACTTGGAACTGGTAAAGTGATGGTTGATATTGAGGAAGCGATGTCTTCAAGTTCACCTTCAGATTTTGAATGGATGCGTATCGCTCGCATTGAGCAGCTTTATCCATTCCCGCAAACAGAAGTTGAACGCTTGATTAAGCTATTCCCGAACCTTGAAGAAGTGGTATGGGTGCAAGAAGAACCAAGAAATATGGGTTCATGGTTCTATATGGAGCCAAAAATTCGCGCACTGGTACCAAGTCATGTTAAGGTTAATTATATTGGCCGTCAAGAACGTGCAAGTACTGCAAGTGGTCATCAAGATGTTCATGCAAGAGAGCAACAGGAAATCATTACATCAACATTAAATGGACAGCCATTCGAATCGAATATTGTTAGGGGGTAGCTACTCGTGGCAGAAATCATTGTACCAGAATTAGGGGAATCTATTTCAGAAGGAACGATTACAAAATGGTTTGTTAAAGTTGGAGATAGTGTTACTCAAGGTGATGTACTTCTTGAACTAGAAACTGACAAAGTTAATATTGAGATTAGTGCTGAAAGCAGTGGTGTAGTAGCATCAATTGATAAAAAAGATGGAGACGTTGTTTATGTCGGCGAAGCAATTGGCTCCATATCTGAAGGTGCTTCTGCGCCAGTTGCACCAACTGCTGATGCAGCTCCGGTTGAAACTCCAGCTGCTCAGCAAGCAGCAGCGCCTGTGCAGGCAACTGCACCAGCAGCTACGCCTGCTGCAGTAAGCGGCTCAGCAGTTACTGCATCTCCTGCTGCTCGTAAGCTAGCAAGAGAGCAAGGAATTGATTTAAGTAAAGTTCAATCTACCGATGCAATCGGTCGTATTTATCCTGAGAATGTGCGTTCTCACACTTCTCAACCAGCGCCAGTTGCGCCAGCAGCGCCTCCAGTAGCAGCTGCATCAACCGTAACATCGGCTGGTTATGCCAAACCAGTTGAGCGCAAGCGCATGTCTCGTCGCAGAGCAACAATTGCTAAACGTTTAGTTGAAGCACAGCATACTGCTGCGATGCTTACAACGTTTAACGAAGTTGATATGACTGCGATTCTTGATATTCGCAAACGTCGCAAAAATGAATTCTTTGAGAAAAATGAAGTTAATCTGGGTTTCATGTCATTCTTTACAAAAGCTGTCGTTGGTGCATTAAAGCAGTTCCCATTGCTAAATGCAGAAATTGATGGTGAAGATATTGTTATTAAAAAATTCTATGATATTGGTATTGCAGTAGCAGCTAAAGAAGGACTTGTTGTACCAGTTGTTCGAGATGCTGATCGTTTAAGCTTTGCAGAAATTGAGCGCAATATTGCTGAGCTGGCTAAAAAAGCTCGTTCCAATACATTAACGCTTGAAGAGCTACAAGGCGGCAGCTTTACGATTACAAATGGCGGTGTATTTGGTTCATTGCTATCTACTCCAATATTGAATACACCTCAAGTTGGTATTTTAGGTATGCATAAAATCCAAATTCGTCCTGTAGCGATTGATGAGGAGCGTATGGAAAATCGCCCTATGATGTATATTGCTCTTTCCTACGACCATCGTATCGTTGATGGAGCAGAGGCAGTCCGTTTCCTAGTTACCGTTAAAGAACTTTTAGAGGATCCGGAACAATTGTTGCTGCAAGGTTAAAAGCTAAAAAAATTGTAAAAAAATATTTAAAAAACCTTTCGAAATTTAAAAAATTCGAAAGGTTTTTTCTATTTAATGACAAATATATATATATGATAAGAATAAAAAAGGGGTGATTTTTAAATGCAACTACCGTATTATAAATCTCAACCAAATAACGAAGTGCCATTGTTAAGGCCTGCTTCCTTACATCAATATTCTTATGCCTATAACCAAGTTTATGAGCAGTCAAATCGTTATTTAATGTTTGAGTCATTGGTGAAGGAGCAGACAAATTTCTACTCAACACTGATGGATCATATGGTGGCTGGTGTTTTCGTTATTCATGAGAACGTTTTCATTTACGCCAATTCATATTTTGCTCAATTACTAGGCTATACGGTTGAAGAAATTGTAGGACAACCAGTTGAGAACTTAATTGAGGAAGAGGATTGGCTGCTACCACGTCCATTTGGTGTTATTAGAGATAATGAAGTAACGAAAAATCAAATTTTTCGTTGGAACGGGAAGCATAAAAATTGCTCAATCGTTTATTTAGAAGGCAAAAGCACACCAATTAATCATCATGGAACCATTTATTATTTATCTACAGTACAGGATGTTACAATAAAATATGATAAAGAGAGGGAATTGATCCGTAATGCTAAAATGTATCAAAGGATGTTAATGACAATTCCCGAGCCTATATACATAACTGTTGATTATAGTATTGTATTTGCTAATCGCAATGGTCTTGAATTTCTTGGTAAACGACATATTAGCGGACTTTCCGAGCAGTCCTTTTTAGATTATTTTGACTCACAAAATCGTACCGATGTTATTCAAGATTTTCAAAATGCGCTATTGCTAGAAGAAGCAACTCCGTTTCGTAAACAGCAAATGATAATAAATGATAGCGTTATTGAAATAGAGCATTCCAGTGTAAAGATAGAAAACTATATGGGAAGAACAGCTATTTTAACTGTTATTCGTGATTTAACAGAACGACGCCAAGATGAAGAGCGGCTCGTTCGTCAAGAAAAGCTTTCGGTAATTGGACAATTGGCTGCTGGCGTAGCACATGAAATTCGTAACCCTCTTACTGCTCTTAAAGGTTTCACTCAATTATTGCGCAACAAATATACAGAGCACAGCTACTATTTTGACATCATGGCTAATGAAATTGATCGCATTAATCTTATTGTTAACGAGTTCATGACGCTAGCCAAGCCTCATTATAATTCCTTCCAATTTAACGACATTGAGAAAATTGTTACAAGCGTGTTATCTATACTGGACACACAAGCAAATTTACATGGTGTGGAAATTGTTTTTCAAGCTGAGGAAAATTTACCGAGTCTCTATTGTAATGAAAATCAATTAAAGCAAGTGTTTATTAATGTAATAAAAAATGCAATTGAAGCGATGCAAAAAGGAGGTAAAGTGACAATTAATATTCGCTTTGATCCACAGGAACGAATGCTGCATGTAAAAATAGCTGATGAAGGAGAAGGCATGCCTGAATATGTTCAAAAGCGAATTGGCGAGCCATTTTTAACAACAAAGGAAAAAGGGACTGGCTTAGGACTAATGGTCAGCTCGCGTATTATTGAAGAGCACAAGGGTACCATGCATATTACAAGTAAACCAGGCGAAGGCACACTGATTGATATACAGTTACCATTACATAAGGACTATATAGTATAATTCATATCATTTTAATTAGGTAACAATCTAACTTTCAGCGTAGGAATAGAGTGCTCGGTCAATAAAATGCGATGCTATAAGAGCAGAGATTGCTAGCAAAAAATCATGTTCAGCAACTACAAATGAGAGCAGTCTATTCCACACGCTGCAAAGCGCAGGTAAAATCATAGTTTATAGTTTGCAAGGAATTAAAATAGAAAATATTGTAATTTATTACATTGTTTAAAAGAGTTAGGATATAATGCTTACTGCACTTGATGCAGTCGTCGATATTGCTCTGCTGTCATGCCTGTAGCTTGTTTAAAGCAACGAGAGAAGTGAGCAAGATGCTTGAAGCCTACTTCCATACATATGTCTGTAATACTATCTTGGCTATCTACGAGTAGCAGCTTGGCAGCATAAATACGACGTTCTAGCAAATATTGAAAGATCGTAGTTCCTGTAACCTCTTTAAATGTTTTACTTAAATAGTATTTATTAAGATGAAGATGATTTTGCAATTGATCTAAAGTGATGTCTTCAGTATAATGCTGCTCGATATACGTAATAATGTTTTGGGTATGAGTCTCTTGCGTTGTTGTACTATGATGGCGACTTTGCATTGGCTGCTGACATTGCTCATAAATAAACAGTAATAGTTCTAGCAGCACGATATGACTTTTTTGATAAGCATAAGCGTTTTCATTTTTTATTAGCATAAGCTTGTCTAGTTTGTGCAGCAGTGCTTCACATTCTTCACGTGCATCTCCCTGTAACGAGAGGTGCACATTTTTTAGCTCTGTAAAAGGGAGCAATAAATTTTCGGTGAAGCTTGGCTGAATATGCTTTTTTACATAAGCAGGATCGAAATGCACAATGGTACGTTTATACACATCATTTCGTTCTATCATTGCTTTATGTAATGTCATTCCATGCATTAATATCAAATCACCGGGAGCAAGCTTATAAATTCGATCATTAATTAAATAGCTTACTTGACCTTCATGGAAGTAATAAATTTCATAATGATAATGAGTATGATATGGTAAAAGATTCGGAACATCTGTAGCATATTTGACTGTAAATGGTTCAGTAACGAATAAACTCAACCGAATCCCTCCTAATCGGATATAAACATATGAGTATAGTATACACCAATCTCGGTTAAATGACGTAATGAAACCATTAATTATAGCGAAGTGAGAGTTAGAAGCTTAATGATATGATAAGGTACAAGAAAGCAAAAGTAGCATTGGAATCAAAAAAACTTGCTTCTAAACTATGGGAGGTAGCTATAGAGATGTTCAAAAAAAATGATGGAATGAATTATGCACCGACTGGTAAACCGTCTCCAGTGGTAAAACCTGGTGAGTATTGCTTTGCAGCAGTAGCATTGGATCATGGTCATATTTATGGCATGTCCAATGGGTTAATTGAAGCAGGAGCGACTTTAAAATGGGTATACGATCCTGACCCAGCAAAAGTTGCACAATTTCAAAAAACTTATCCACAGGTTGAGGTTGCATCTAGCTTAGAGCAAATATTAAATGATGCTGACATTCAACTTGTTGCGGCAGCAGCCATTCCAAATTTGCGTGCCGACCTTGGAATTAAAGTAATGCAAGCTGGCAAGCATTACTTCACAGATAAAGGTCCATTTACAACATTAGAACAGCTACAACGAGTTAAAGAAGTGTATGCGCAAACAAAACGTAAATATGCTGTTTATTATAGTGAGCGCTTACATGTTGAAAGTGCAGTGTATGCCGAGCAATTACTTAAGCAGGGCGCAATTGGTCAGCTCGTGCAAATGATCGGATTAGGACCACATCGTTTAAATGCGAACTCTCGTCCAGATTGGTTTTTCCGTAAAGAAGCATATGGCGGAATTATTGCTGATATTGCAAGTCATCAAATTGAGCAGTTTCTATTTTTTTCAGGAAACTCTAAAGCGCAAATTATTAGCAGTGCTGTTGGTAATTTAAATAATCCGGCTTATCCAGAGCTAGAGGACTATGGTGAAGTTCATCTGCGCGGCGAAAATGGAGTAACCGGCTATGTGCGTGTTGACTGGTTTACACCAGATGGCTTGCGTACTTGGGGAGATGGAAGAACATTATTGCTTGGTACAGATGGCTATATCGAGCTGCGTAAATATATCAATATCGGTTCTGATGAAGGGGCAGACCATGTTTTCTATGTTAATGGCGAGAAGGAACATCATATTCAAGCATCTGGATTAACTGGCTACCCGTATTTTGGTCAGCTTATTTTAGACACGATTCATGATACGGAAAATGCAATGACGCAAGAGCATATTTTCAATGTGGCTGAGTTGACATTGCTGGCACAGCAGCAAGCAACAGTACTTCAAGCTATTAAAAAATAGGAGTGACGAGTTTGAAGAAATTTTTAGATGAGCATTTTTTACTGCAAAATGTTACAGCCATTACGTTGTATCACAATTATGCAAAAGAGATGCCAATCATTGATTATCATTGCCATCTTAGTCCACAGGAGATCTATGAAAATAAAAGCTTTAACAATTTAACAGAAGCTTGGCTTGCAGGAGATCATTATAAGTGGCGTATTATGCGTGCGAATGGAGCAGAGGAAAGTCTGGTCACTGGAGGAGCTGGAGTAAGTGATTATGATCGCTTTCTCGCATATGCTCAAGCAATTCCTCAAGCGATTGGCAATCCGCTATACCATTGGTCGCATTTGGAATTGCAAAGATATTTTGCTGTTCACGAGCTTATAAATGAGGCTAATGCAAAGGTAATTTGGGAGAAGGTTAATGCGAAATTACAGTCAGGCGAATATCGTGCACGTGACTTCATAACGAAGTCGAACGTAAAAGTGATTTGTACAACCGATGATCCGATTGATTCACTAGATTTTCATAAAAAGATAAAAGAGCTAGAAGATTTTGATGTTAAAGTATTGCCTTCGTTCCGTCCTGATAAGGCACTTGAAATTAATAAAGCTGGCTTTGTCGAATGGCTTGCGCAGCTAGAGCAAGTAGTTGGCTATCAGCTGTCAAGCTACGAAAATCTTTTGCAAGCATTGGCAGAGCGCATTTCTTATTTTAATGAAGTTGGCTGTAAAGTGTCCGATCATGGAATGGATTATGTGCCATTCTGTCAGGCGACGAAGGAGCAGGCCGCTCAAATTTTTGAACGTAAGCTAAAAGGAGAAGCTATTAGCTTAAGTGAAGAGCAACAGTATAAAACCTATACCTTTTTATATATGGCAAAGCTATATGCTAAGCATGGCTGGGCGATGCAACTTCATATGAACCCAACACGCAACAACAATACGAAAATGTTTGCATTGCAAGGAGCAGACCATGGCTATGATGCTATTAATGATGCTCCCGTAGCTGCGCCACTTAAAGGCCTACTTGATTCATTGGAGCAGGAAGGAGCACTGCCGAAAACGATCGTTTACTCATTAAATGCAAACGATAATGATATATTGGCAGCGTTAATTGGATGCTATCAAGGCGGCGGCGTAGCGGGAAAAATGCAGCTTGGCTCAGCATGGTGGTTTAACGATACGAAAAAAGGAATGATTACTCAGCTTGAATGCTTAGCTAATTTTGGCTTGCTGGGACAATTTGTTGGCATGCTTACAGATTCTAGAAGCTTCTTAAGCTTTACACGTCATGAGTATTTTCGCCGAATTTTATGTAATCTAATCGGCACCTGGGTTGAACAAGGCGAATTGCCGAATGACATCGATCATCTTGGCAAGCTTGTGCAAAATATTTGCTACTTTAATGCGAAGCGATATTTTGGCTTTTAATGCTACGGAAAGTAAGCTCTTGCGGACGCTTTTTAAACCTGATGCTTCTTATCAATAATAAATTGAAAGCATCAGGTTTAAAGGCGTCCCACTGCGTTCTTCAGAGCTTATTTTTCCTCCACTGTAGATATATCGCTCCGCTACGTTCTCCAGAGCTTATTGTCCTTCGCAAGAAGCCTGGTGGGTTATGCTTTTCAGCATACGAAAGCTAATCTTTGAAGCTTAGGCTGTTCAATGCTTCGGAAAAGTAAGCTCTTGCGGATGCATTTTAAACCTGATGCTTTTTAACGGGGATTACGAAGAAGCAGGAGTCGGCAGAACATAGTGAAGCATCTGAGTTCCAACAATGTTGCATAGCAGACATAAAATATCGCTATTAAACGTCATTCTTCCCAAAGCGAAAAATGCAAGTCCGCTAATGAAATCAAGCATGACGTATCGGCTTAACCATTTAAGATGAACAAAAACAACAAAATAATTCGGTGCAGAGCAATTTATGACAAGCTGAGTCACATCAACATCCCCCAACTAAGCATAGTAGCAACTCATTATATGAGCTAATGCTTGCACAATATGCTCATTATTCAACAGCTTGTCCAAATGAGCTTATCCATTATTTATGCTGAATAGATTTGCTTCAATATATCAATAAAATATTGCGCACGTTTTGGCAGATAATGCTCCTTAAGCCAAATCAAACCAATCGCAGAGGATAGCTCGGTCTCTGCCAATGGAATGAGCTTAACACGAGGTTCTATAAATGCGTTCATCACAGAGCGGGGGAGAAGCGCTACTCCCATTCCTTGTGCAATAAGAGCTAACATTAATGCGACTGAAGAACATTCACATACGACTTTTGGTTCAAATCCTTTTTTATTGCAGGCTGCGATCACTTGCTCATGCATATGAGTCGTTTGATCTGTTTTTAACGTAAGCAGCGGGGTGTCAATAAGCTCAGTGAGGGAAAAGCTCGTCTTGTTACGATAATGCTCCCAAATTGTCGGCACGATTACAACAAATGGATCAGAGGGCAAAGGCAAAATTGTTAGCTGCTTTGGCTCAGTCAGCGCTTCAAACGGAAGTCTGGCAATAACTAGATCAATTGCATGCTTCTCAAGCTGCTCTCCTAAATAATAATGATCACCTTCCAATATTTTATAGGTGACCTGTGGATATTTTTTACGATATTGTTCAATTGCTTCCGGCACAAGGGAGCTACAGGAAAACACAGCACCTATTGATAGCACGCCACGAACCCCTTGCTCAAGCTCCTTCATTTCCTCAATCGTTTCATTAAACTGAGAAAATAGGGATTCTGCCTTTTGCTTTAAATGTTTACCAGCATCAGTCAGCTTAAGCCCTTTACCATGGCGATCGAAAAGCTTAACGCCCAGCTCTTCTTCAAGCTGTTTTAGCTGACGGCTAAGCGGCGGCTGCTCCATATTTAATAATTTGGCAGCACGCGTAATTTGACCTTCACGTGCAATCATTAAAAAATATTTTAGGTGTCGCATATCCATGATAACGCTTCCTTTCGGAATTTCCATATTTAAAAGGTATAGATATAAAATCTAATAGATATTATAAATATACGTCAAAGCATGGTATGATTCAAATATGAATAATTATTTCAAGGGAGAGTCGTCTCAATGGTACAGCAAATTTCAATCGAGCGTTCAACACAGTTGAAACCAAAACCAGATGAAAGTAATCTTGGTTTCGGCCACTATTATACAGATCATATGTTTATTCTTGAATACAATGAAGGTAAAGGCTGGCATTCACCTCGCGTCGTGCCTTATCAAAATATTTCTTTAGATCCAGCTGCTAAAGTATTCCACTATGGACAAACTGTATTTGAAGGAATGAAGGCATATCGTACAAAAGATGGAATTAAACTTTTCCGTCCTAAGAAAAATTTTGAGCGCTTGAACAAATCAAACGCTCGTCTAAGCATTCCTGCTATTGATGAGGAACTAGCTTATAAAGGATTAATTGAACTATTGAATGTTGACCGTGATTGGGTTCCTTCTGCCGAAGGCACTAGCTTATATATCCGTCCATTCATTATTGCAACTGAAGCACAACTTGGTGTAAATCCTTCATTGTCATATTTGTTTATGATTATTATGTCGCCTGTTGGTGCATACTATGCTGAAGGTGTTAACCCAGTTAAAATTCATGTTGAAGATCATTTCGTACGTGCGGTAGCTGGCGGCGTTGGTGAAGCTAAAACAGCAGGTAACTATGCTGCTGGTCTAAATGCGCAAGAAGAAGCAAAACATCGTGGATATTCTCAAGTATTGTGGCTTGATGGTGTTCATCGCAAATATATCGAAGAAGTCGGAAGCATGAATGTGTTCTTCAAAATTAATGGCGTTGTAGTAACTCCAATGCTTAACGGCAGTATTCTTGACGGTATTACTCGTAACTCTGTGCTTACATTGCTAAGACATTGGAATCTTCCTGTAGAGGAACGTCGTGTTTCTATTGATGAATTGATTGAAGCTCATAGAAACGGAACACTTGAAGAAGCTTTCGGAACAGGTACAGCTGCAGTTATTTCGCCAATTGGTGAATTAAGTTACAAAAATGAAAAATTCGTCATTAACGGTGGAAAAACTGGTGAGCTGTCTGCTAAAATTTATGATACGATTACTGGTATCCAAAAAGGTAAACTTGAGGATCCATTTGGCTGGCTTGTATCACTTGACTAATTCGTAAAGCTTTTACTTTACGATCAATTAGTTCATAAATAAGGTGCTGCATCCTTAATTGGTGTAATTACACTACCAGTTAAGGTTCAGCACCTTTTTATATGCTCCTATTTTTGTTTCCCATTGTTTCAAAAGTTATAATAGCTTTGTTAAGCTGCTGTAGCATTTGCTTAAAGAATCGTTACATGGTCAGGCACATATAGCTTACTTACTCCATTCTTATGCACAAAGGAAATTTCACCAGCAACGGTTCTAAAGCTTAACGTTAAGTTCGTTAATGAGGATGGAATATGCGGGCTAAAGCTAACCTGTGACCAACCAGGTGCAGCAGGCTTAATACCGCATAGCTCTTCAATCAATATTGGAATTGGAGCACTTGCCCACGGATGGCATAAGCTTGTATTCCATTTCAGCTCCTTTGACCATGCTTCAAAGCATGTTGTCGCTCCTTCTTTAACCATCGTACTCCATGAATGCAAGTCCTCGCTTATAATCAACTCATAAAGTAAATCATATTGCTTTGCCGCAGCTAGCGACTTAAGCACAAAATATGACATATATACGCCGCAGCTTAGTCGTTTTTCAGAAATGAGTTTGACGATTTCTGAAACAGCCTCTTTAGGACAACATTGGAATAAAAGCGGCAGCACATTACTGTGGAGAGAGGCATGTTGCGAGCCTTCTGCATCGATAAAAAGCTTGCGCTTTGCATCATAAAAAACTCTGTTGAACGAATCATACACTTGCTCTAACTGCTTGCGATATACAGCTGCTGGATAATCGAGTTCCTCTGCAATCTCAAGCATCGTTTTTAACGCGCCATAATAAAACGCATTAATAACATTATGACAGCCTTCAAGACCTGTTCTTTTTAGCTCAAAATCATAGCCATCTCGTAAATTTTCTGGCCAATCTACTAAGTTCCACTTTTCATTAACTGACTCCAGCAAGCCATCACTGCGGCAGTAGGAGCTAAAATAGTCCATTATTCCTTCAGCGACAGGGTACATTTCTGTGAGAAATTGACGATCACCGCTTAGTCGATAATATTGCAGCAGTTGCATTGGATATTGCAAGGAAAAATCGGCAATCTCCTGCATAACATGCCCTGGAGCAACAGCCATTAAGCCGGGACAAACACGCGCTGACATTAGCGCAAAGTCCTGCAACGCTTTGCGATACATTGTCAAATCTCCTGATACATAAGCATGAGCATGCGTAATAATTGTATTGTCGCCAAGATATTGTCCCTTTTCTCGGGATGGGCAATCGACATAATTCTCCTGCGTGCCATACTTAATACCATTTTTACATATATGCCAAATTTTATTTAGCAGCTCGTTTGCGGAATGAAATTGACAAGCTTGTTCATCAAGCGGGTAGTGTCGCACAATGACTGCAAAGCTATCGAGATTAAGAGAGTCAAGTGCGTCAGTTAACACTTCAACATAGCGAAACGCTTTATAATCGTATAGTTCAAGCTCATCCTCTGTACCGGAAAGTATCCAACGATCCTCATAAATGCAATTGCAACGCATATCATAACGTACACGCTCATTAGGGAGGAGTTCCTCACCACAGCGGATGATCACCTCTTGTCCAGCTTTGCCGTTTGCTTTCATAGTAAATTGTCCAGTTAGCTCACTGCCAAAATCAAGCTGAAAGCCGCCTTTAATTGCAGTAATTTGCTTAGGTTTTACTCTGTAAATAGAAAGAGCAGAGGTTGGCTGTTGCATCAGACGATGATCATCTGATAGCAGCTCCCATGCAAAGAACCAATCTGAATCATCCAACTCATTTGTGCGCCAGCCCTTTTTCGCCAATCTGCTGTCAATATATTCGCAGAACTGCGTATTATAGCCAATGATTGGTCCAGCTTGATATTCAGCAGCACGGGAACATTTCCAGCTTCTATCTGAACCTAGCAGATGCTCGCCATCTATTAGCAGCTCAGCAATCATTCCTTGTCGATGATCGCCACTGCTGTAGGAGCGACTAATAAGCCCGTGATAATAGACATGTACGGCTATTACATTAGCTCCCTGCTGCAAATACGGTGCAATGTCATATTCATTATAAAAATAGTGATAATAATTGCTTTGTGCTGGACCTTGCCCAATAAAATGACCATTGACATAAAGCTTATAATAGTCATCCGCTGTAATATATAACTTAGCTGCTAGTGGCGTTTGTAACAGTTGAAAACTTTTTCTAAATTGCGTATGGATATTAGTTAAATCCTTTCGATGTGCTGTATTGTTTATTACGTCATGCTCTTTACCATAAACATCAAGCGGCTTTAAGTTCTTAAAAAGCGGGTCAATTATCCACTTTGCTTGCCAGCGTCGATCCATTGCAACTTCCCTCCTGAAATTGAATACACATTGTATTTTAGCTTAATGGTGGCAATGAAAACTTGGGCTTTTCAACGCTGTATTAAGGGAAATTGACGCTAATATAGCCTTCTACTACAATTACAAGCAGAAGGATTACTTGCTAGAGATGGGCGAGGGATGATAATGGAGCTATATTCTAAGGAAAAATATTTAGAAAGCGAAGTTTTTCCTTTTGCTGTTTTGTACTATAAGACGCTTCCAAGTCGAGGAATGCGACCGCATTATCATGATTTTTTTGAAATAGTTTATGTAGCGGATGGTGAAGGGGAGCATATTTATAAGGGACGTTCCTATAAAATCGTTAAAGGTGATTTTTTTGTCATTACGCCTGGTATTGAACATGATTATATTGTTACTGGCGATACTCCTCTAGAGGTTTATAATGTAATGTTCCTGCCGTCATTGCTACATACAGAATTAGCAAGTCTTGCAGCAGAAGCTCCATTTGTTAACTTGTTTTATGTCGAGCCATATTTAAGAGAAACGATTAATTTTGATTCCCATCTAAAGCTGTCCTATATGGAAGCACAAGAGGTAAAGCGAAGAATTGATCATTTAAATTTTGAATTTACACGTAAGCAATTAGGCTATCGACTTGTTATTAAAGCACTATTGGTTGAGCTATTAGTTTATTTAAGTCGTTGTTATGAAGGAAAGGAGCTCACTCAGCTTTTTCCTAGTGATGATATAAAGGCGATCATGGGGTTATGTGAATTTATTGAACAGCATTATGCACATCCAATTCATTTAGAGCAAGTATGTCGAATGTGCGGAATGAGCCAGACGGTTTTTACTAAAAAATTTAAGCAAATTGTCGGCAAAACGTTTATTGAATATCGGAATGAGGTGCGGATTAAAGCAGCGTTACAAAAATTAATCGAGAGCGATGAGAAAATTGTTCATATTGCTCAACAGGTTGGAATTGACGATCTTAGTCATTTTAATTATTTATTTAAGAAGCAAGTGCAGCTAACACCAAGACAATATCGTAAGCTGCATCGCAAAATATAATTTTAGCAAGGAATCGCGACCGTAGTAGAGGTTCGCAAACTGATTTTTACGCATGCAAAAAAATGAGCAGCATCGAAAGTTTGATACTCTCAATGCTGCTCGCTAGTAATTATACAGACAAATACTCAACTGCCCGTTGTTTTAAAACAGCTTCTTCGTAATAATGATGCTCCGAGTTCGTATCAGGAAGAAATTTCAACTGATGCAGAGCATTTGTGAATAGATAGAGACAACGTTCGTCACAGTTTATTGTGTTGTTCATTTGCAGTTCAACTTGTTCTGTAAGACGAGCCATTGTAGTAGGACCAATAAGCGGGGATAGTTGCTGTTTCCAATCTTCAAGATTAAAGTTTGAATCTCCATCATCAATAAAAATTTCACTCCAGCCATGTCCGCGATTGCTTGAAATCCGCAGACAAACTCGATAACCATTGGCATCAACTGCTAGAGCAGGTATTACGAATACTTCAATTCGTTGAATGTGCAAAATATGTGATTCATGCTGCACATTTTGAAATTCATCGGATGGACAAACTGACATTCTACATCTCTCCTTTGCACGCTGACGAGGTTAGCTGTCGGGTTCGGGCTAGAGAGTAGGCCCTACTGTCATCGCTTCCAATTGACATGATTCACCCCTGAAGACTTTGGGTCCCCCGCTTTTTCTAGTGAAAAATTAAGCGTATATTAGTATTATTTTAAATCTTTAAACAGAATTTGTAAATGAAAGCTCATGCATTATAAGATAAACAAATCAGTGGACTAGCAGGTGCATAATAATTTTTATTTTGCGTTATTTTATGATTTCAAGTATGATGATTAGAACGGTATATATTTAATACAGTAAATCAAAGTCAAAGGAGCAAGTGATATGCAATCCAATACAGCACATTGTAAAATAGTTGACTGTACAATTCGTGATGGCGGATTAGTTAACAATTGGGATTTTAGTGTTGAATTTGTTCAGCACTTATATAATAGCTTAAACGAAGCTGGCGTTGACTATATGGAAATTGGCTATAAAAATTCTCCTAAACTGCTTAAAAGCACTGGTTCCGAGGGACCTTGGAGATTTTTGGATGATGATTTTCTTCGTAAAGTTATTCCAAATAAAGGGAATACGAAGCTTTCAGCACTTGTCGATGTTGGTCGTGTAGATGAACAAGATATTTTGCCACGCAGTGAAAGTATGCTTGATCTGATTCGTGTTGCTTGCTACATTCAAGATGTTGATAAAGCTCTTGAGTTAGTTAAAATTTTCCATGATCGCGGCTATGAAACTACTTTAAACATTATGGCTCTTTCTAATGTAATGGAAAATCAATTGCATGAAGCCTTTAAACTGATTCGTGAAAGTGTAGTTGATATTGTATATATTGTTGACTCTTACGGCAGCTTAAAACCAGATGATATGGCTTATCTTGTAGATAAATTTAAAGAGCACCTGCCTAACAAACGTTTAGGTGTTCATGCTCATAATAATTTGCAGCTTGCTTTCGCTAATACGTTGCTAGCAGCAGGTAAAGGCGTGGAGCTGCTAGATTCATCTGTTTATGGAATGGGTCGTGCGGCAGGGAACTGTAATACTGAGCTATTGGTTTCAGAGCTGCAAAACGCTAAATATAATGTACGTCCGGTGCTCGATATGATTGAGAAATATATGATTCCGATGCGCGAAAATGTAGAATGGGGATATATTATTCCATATATGATTACTGGAATTTTGGATGAGCATCCTCGTTCAGCGATGGCTTGGCGCAGAACTGAGCAAAAGGATCAATATGTTGATTTCTATGATCAGCTCACAACTCCAGAAATGGCAAACAAATAAGTAAATTGCCAATAAAGAGGCTGAGGGAAGCTTCTATACGAAAAACTCCGAAAGCAGTATATTCGGAGTTTTTTTATTTCGGCTAAAGATAACTGTTGAAATTTGCTGCCCTCCAAAATCTTGCTTTAATATAAAAAGGGAATGGATTACATGTATTAATTGTATGTTGAAAGGTTCGTAATTTTGCATTCAGTCATTACAGTCATTACAAAAGTGTGATTACTTACTGAAAGGATGATTACAATGCCTTTAACACACGAATTTGGGATAATTGATGATTTTGACAGTCGAAAAATATACGTTAACTATTTTGCAATAGGATGTGAACGGGGGAGCACCTGCTACTCAACACTGCATAGTTAAAAAGAAAAGGCTGGTTTTTTCCAGCCTCATAAGTTTTGTATTAATATAGTTTTCCTTGGCGATAAAGAATGTTACATAATCGATTAACAGCGTGATTATAACAACATTGACGCAAGTTTTGCGGCTGATCAAAGAAAGTTGGAAGCACTTGATCGAGCGTATCGGTCATTTGCTTGTAGAGCAGCTCATAGACATGCTCCTCACTGTAATATTTCGTTTCTCTGCCTTGCAACCATTCAAAATAGGAGACAATCACTCCACCAGCGTTGGCTAATATGTCTGGAATAACCACAATATGTCTTTTAGCTAATGCATCATCTGCCTCACCAGTAATAGGGGCGTTTGCGCCTTCTACAATAATTCCTGCTTGCACAGAATCAACATTATTTTTATGAATTTGCTCCTCTAGGGCAGCTAGAAATAACACATCAACCTTTTGGTAAAGCACTGCTTCTCGGTCTAATATCTCTGCTTCAATTCCTGCTAATTGCAGCTGCTCCTTAGTTGTCGGCAGCTCACCATGATTTTGCTTAGCATAAGCAAGCAAACGATCAATTGCTAAGCCATTTTCATGATATAAGGTGACGTTACGATCGCTAACTGCTACTACACGATGCTTGTAACTATCCGTAAACGCCTCTTGCGCGACAACTGATCCTACGTTACCAAAACCTTGTACAGCAATAGATAGTGGCTTATTTAGATAAGGCAGGAGGCTATTGACATATGGATTGTTTAGTGCTTTTAGCTGAGATAGATGCGTGCTTACATAATTGTTCAGTAAATATTTCAGTACAAAATAGACCCCTTTACCCGTTGCTTCACGTCTGCCAAGCGAGCCGCCAAATGCGATGCTTTTTCCTGTGAAGCTTCCTAAGTAAGGTTGACCTGGATGCGTGCTTTTATATTCAGCGGTCATCCAATCCATTTCTCGTTCGCCTGTGCCCATATCAGGAGCAGGAATATCTTTATCGGGACCTAAAATATCAGAAAAATATTGCACATATTTTTTACAAATTTGATAAAGCTCACGCTCTGAATATTGCCGCGGGTTAATGCCTACTCCGCCTTTTGCTCCGCCGAATGGAACGTTATGCAATGCATTTTTCAAAGTCATTAGTGCAGCGAGGTTAGTTACTTCATCCTCATTTACCGACTCATGAAAACGAATGCCGCCCTTGTATGGCCCTAAGGCGTCATTATGTTGGATACGATAGGCTGGAATGCGCACAACGACACCGCTATCGAGCGTAATTCGTAAAAATGCTTTATGAGTTTTGTTAGGAGTAGATAAAATTGCTCCTAAGGATTGGAACGCTTGCTCTCGTTTCGTACCAGTTAATTGTGGTAAGATAGAAGTGTTTGCTAATAATACACGTAAAGATTGTTCAACGATTGCACTTGTTTGTCTGCCCAAAAGTATTCATCTCCTTAATCATTTTTTCGAACTAATACATAATTATGATGTACGTATGCGCTTTAAAGATACTCATGGAAGGATGATCTAAACATTTTAGAGCGCAGACTGTTGCCGTTAAGAAGAAAGTAATATCTTGTTGCATTATAATCATCATACTACATTTTATGTAATTGTCGATGACAGTGAAAGCAAAGGAAGTGTAAAGTGATGGATATTTTGATATATTGTATAAAACTGCTTGTTTACTTATTGCTTATCGTAATTTCCGGAGATGTGCTAGTTAACAGCTTTGTTCCTTCGACGGTTAGCCTACAGCGGCAAGAACGATTACATAAAGGTATGAAGCAGTTAGCAAACGTTCTGTTGCTTGTGATTGTACTTGCAATCTTCGTGCAAATCATTAGCTGGACACAGCAACTTGAACCCGAGCTTAATCAGCTTATCTCGATGCTGTTAGAGGAAGCAACAGGAAGAGCATGGTTAGCACTATTTGTATCGAGCTTGCTGTTTTCACTGCTAAGCAGTAAATACTTTATGGCACGGATTGTGCTTGTGTTAGCTATGCTGCTAGCTGAAAGCTTTAACGGGCATGCAGCTGGAAATAGTGTTTTAGTTTTATTTGATTTTGTTCATCTTTCCGCTGTTTCGATTTGGGTTGGCGGAGTAATTAGTTTTTGTTGGCACTCGCGAGAAAGTAAGGAAGCGGCGATTAGCTTTTTAAAAAATTATGCTAAGCTGCTTTGGTTAACTATCGCTATTGTCAGTGCGAGTGGCTTGATTATGGCATTAAATATTTTACCTAGCTGGTATTACTTATTGTATACGAGCTGGGGAATTATATTAATACTGAAAATAGCTGCTGTGTTATTAGCGCTTTGGTTAGGTTATAAGGCGAAAAATAAACTGACTCATTATGCGGCTAATCAGAGGGAGCAAACAAACAAAGCTCAACTACTTCGTCCGATATTGATGGAATTTGCAGTACTGCTTGTTGTTATCGCCTTTGCAGCATTAATTGGCATGCTTAGCCCAATGCCAAGCGGAGAAAAAGCACTGAATTATCATCAAATGGGTGAAGAATTGCATTACACGATTAAACTATATCCTAATGCTCCAGGTCCAAACGACGTAAGTTTAAGCTTATGGACGCTTAAGGAGGAAGGAGAAATCGAGTCAGTAGAGCTTAGTTTGCAAGCTCTTGAAAAGCAAAAGGCAGTTCCAAGAGTTTTCCAGCTAGAAGCAGCACAACTAGACGATGATTTTGAATTTCCTGGCTTTAATGAATCTCGTTACACGTTAGCTGGGCTGACCTTACCTTATCCAGGCAAGTGGCAGGCAGAGGTTACTATTACGTTTACTGATGGCAGAGAAAGACAATTTAGTTTGGAGTTCGACAATTAACACAGGCTGTTGTCTTAAGTATCATTTCCCATTCGAAGGTTGCGTGAAAGGTAGCTTTTGCATATAATATAAATCATACTTTACAATTTCAGATGTAATGCGTTGAAGGAGACAAGTACGCAATTCCACTATACAGGGAGAAGCAGTCAGAGATTGAGAGCTGCTTTATAGCTTAGGCTTGCCGAAATTCACTCCGGAGCATGAGCTTGAACCTTTTACCCAGTAAAAGCAGTAGAGCATCACGTATTCCCTACGATACAGGGGTCTGAGAGTCGAGAACAGGTTTTACATGCTAAGAATTCAATAACTCGGCTGAATTAGGGTGGTACCACGGTTATTTCCGTCCCTTGGGGGATAGAAATAACCTTTTTTTGTGCAATGAGGTTTAAAAAGCGGACTTTGATGCCGAAGGATTTTCACTGAAGATAATTCGACGTCGCATTTCGCACGCTAGCGAAAGCTCCGTTGCTCACGTAGAAATAGCCTACGCTGCGCTACTCGCTTTCTAACTAGCGAGCAAACTGCTCGGACCTGAAAGCCCTGCTTTTTAAACTTTGATTGGAATGAGGTTTACAAGCGGACTTTGATGTCCCTTTTACCAATTAATAGCTGTAAGGTAGATTTAATGGAGGCGAATGTAATGAAAGAAAAATTGGAAGCATTGCGCGCAGAAGCGCTCGCGGCATTAAGCAATATTCAAGATGCCTCAGCACTGCAAGAGCTGCGTGTAAAGTACCTTGGTAAAAAAGGTGCTCTAACTGAAGTGCTGCGCGGTATGGGTGCACTAAGCGCTGAAGAAAGACCTGTTATTGGTCAAGTTGTTAATGAAGTGCGCGCTGCAATTGAAGAAGTAATTGAGCAAAAGCAAGCACAAATTCAAGCTGAAGAAACGAATAAGCGACTACGTGAAGAAACGGTCGATGTTACGCTACCAGGCCGCAAGCTTGCAACAGGTGCTATTCATCCGCTTAACAAAGTAGCGCAAGAAATAGAAGATATTTTCGTTGGTCTAGGCTATTCTGTTGCAGAAGGTCCAGAGGTAGAAACGGATTTCTATAATTTCGAGGCATTGAATTTGCCAAAAGATCACCCTGCACGTGATATGCAGGATACCTTCTATATTACTGAAGAAATTTTAATGCGTACGCAAACTTCGCCAGTACAAGTTCGTACAATGCAAGCACATCACGGTAAAACACCAATTCGTGTAATTTGCCCTGGTAAAGTATATCGTCGTGACGATGATGATGCAACGCATTCATTCCAATTTAATCAAGTGGAAGGTCTCGTTGTCGGCAAAAATGTTAGAATGAGCGATTTGAAAGGCACGTTGCTGCAATTTGCTCAGCAAATGTTTGGCGAGAATACACAAATTCGTCTTCGTCCTAGCTTTTTCCCATTTACTGAGCCTAGTGCAGAGGTCGATGTCACTTGTGCACAATGTGGTGGCTGCGGCTGTCGTATGTGTAAAGGCACAGGCTGGCTAGAAATTTTAGGCTGTGGTATGGTTCATCCGCGCGTACTTGAAATGGGCGGATATGATCCGGAGGAAGTAACTGGCTTCGCATTTGGTATGGGTATTGAACGGATTGCATTGCTTAAGTACGGAATTGATGATATTCGTCATTTCTACACGAACGATACTCGCTTCCTCAATCAGTTTGCACGAATGTGAGTTAACGGTTGTTTCTGCAAGTAGCAGCTTTAGAGCTAGAATAGTTTTAGAAGGGAAGAAGATCAATGAAGGTTTCATATAAATGGCTTCAACAATATGTTGATTTGTCTGGTATTTCAGCTGCCGAACTAGCTGAAAAGATGACTAGAGGCGGTATTGAAATTGATATTGTAGAGGCTAGAAATAAAGGAGTATCAGGGGTAGTTGTTGGCTATGTAAAGCATAAAGAAAAACATCCTGATGCAGATAAGCTTAATGTTTGTAAAGTCGATGTTGGCACAGGCGAAGAGTTGCAAATCGTTTGCGGCGCACCAAATGTAGCAGCAGGTCAGCATGTACCAGTAGCAGTTATTGGCGCTAAGTTGCCTGGTGATTTCAAAATTAAAAAAGCTAAATTGCGCGGTGTTGAATCCCAAGGGATGATTTGTTCTGCGAAAGAACTAGGGTTAAACGATAAATTATTGCCTAAGGAGCAACAAGAGGGCATTTTGGTGCTTCCTTCTACACTTGAACTAGGTACACCAATTGAGCAAGTGCTAGATCTTGACGACGAGGTGCTAGAATTAGATTTAACACCTAACCGTTCTGATGCGCTTAGCATGCTAGGCGTAGCCTACGAGGTTGCGGCACTTACTGGTCGCGAAGTAAATCTTCCTGAAGTATTTATTGCTGATACACCAGAGAAAGCAAGTGACAAAATTACCGTTTCAATTGAAAATAAAGAGCTGTGCAGTCATTATTCTGCCCGTTATATAAAAGGGGTTAAGGTGGCACCTTCACCGCTTTGGCTGCAAAATAAACTAATTGCAGCGGGAATTCGTCCGATTAACAATATCGTTGACGTTACGAACTATGTAATGCTGGAGTATGGTCAACCGCTTCATGCATTTGATGGCGATAAAATTCCTGGCGGCAACATTGTTGTTCGCTCAGCTAAACCAGGAGAAACGCTTGTAACTTTAGACGATCAAGAACGCAAGCTTGAGCCGCATATGCTAGTTATTGCAGACCAAAGCTCACCTATTGCACTAGCTGGGGTTATGGGCGGAGCTAGCACTGAGGTTACACCAGAAACTGTAAATATTATTTTGGAATCTGCACGCTTCGCAGGTTCATCCGTTCGTAAAACTTCTCGTGAGCTGGGACTTCGTTCAGAATCTAGCTTGCGCTTTGAAAAGGAAGTGGATCCAAATCGTGTCATCCCTGCACTAAATCGAGCTGCTGCGCTAATCGCTGAGCTTGGTGAAGGTTTAGTATTGGATGGAATTGTGGAACAAGTGGTTTCACCTGGTGAAGCGAAAAGAATACAAGTTTCACTAGAGAAAATTAATGCTGTACTTGGAACTAGCTTGTCCAGCATAGAAGTTCAAACGATCTTCTCTCGCTTAGGATTCCCATATGAGGTTCAAGCAGGCGATTTGTATACAGTTGAAGCTCCTACCCGTCGTGGTGACTTACAGTATGCTGTTGACATCATTGAGGAAATTGCTCGTATCTATGGCTATGACAATATCCCAACAACACCAATTCATGGGGAAATCATTCCTGGAGCATTAACGAAGCCACAAGCGATTCGTCGTGAGCTGCGCAAACGTCTTTCTGACTCCGGAATGCTAGAAGTAATTAGCTACTCCTTCACAAGTGCGAAGCATACAACAATGTTCCCAGAGCTGGCGCCAAATACGCAGGCGATTAAGCTGCTTATGCCAATGAGTGAGGAGCGCAGTGTACTAAGAACAACACTTATCGCACAACTTATTGATATTGCAACCTATAATCGTAACCGTAAAAATGAATCGCTTGCATTATTCGAAATTGGTTCGGTGTTCCATACAAACGAAGCTGTGCTAACAGAATTACCAAAAGAAAAGCATCGTTTTGCAGCATTGCTTACTGGAGAACGTTTATCTGCTAGCTGGAATCAAAAAGCAGTTTCTTACGATTTCTATGATGCTAAAGGCGTTGTTGAAACCATTGCTGCAGCGCTTGGAGTTAGCGACTATATTAGCTTTGAAGCAGCTCAACCTGAATCTTTCCATCCAGGTCGTACTGCAGCAATTATGCTAAATGTTAATGAGCAAAAGCAACTTCTAGGTTATGTAGGCCAATTGCATCCTGAAGTGCAGCGTGCTGCTGATTTGCAGGACACTTACGTAATTGAATTTGAACTTGCTCCGCTATATGAATATGCAAGCAGTGATATCGTATATAAAACGCTACCTCGTTACCCAGCCATTACACGAGATATAGCAGTTGTTGTTGCTAAGGAAATTCAAGCAGGAGATATGCTGTCAGCAATTAAACAAGCTGCCGGAGAATTGCTTGAGTCTGTTCAAGTATTTGATGTATATACTGGTGAACGTCTTGGTGCAGATAAGAAGAGCGTTGCAATTTCGTTAGTTTACCGTCATAAAGAACGCACGCTAACTGATGAAGAAGTTACTACTTTACATGAGTCAGTTGTTGCTACATTAGAGGAATCTTTTAAAGCAGAATTGCGCAAGTAGGCAGGAAACTCTTTAAGCCACATCGAATTAGTTTCTTAGAAACTTCGGTGTGGCTTTTTTTGTCGTGCACCTAGTGTTAAACAGAAGGAATGGGAGGTATATAGGTGAATACAGATAACATCGTAGTAACCGTTGATATATATGGTAGCCAGTATAAACTAAAAGGACATTCAAATGTAGAATATATGAAATCAATCGCAGCCTCGATTGATGAAAGCATGCATAAGCTTGCTAAAAGCTATCCCATTCTTGATACTCATAGATTAGCAGTGCTTGCCGCTGTTCAAATTACAGAAGAGGCTTATCGCTTACGACGTGAAAACAGCAGATTGCAGGCTGAGGAAGCTCGTTTGCATAAAACAGAAGAACAGTTACAAATTGAAAAGGGAAAACTTCAAGAGCTTTACGCACAATATGAGCAATATAAGCAGCAAATGGCGCAGGAGCTTGAGCAGCTTGAAGGTTTATATAAAGAGCAATTAGCACAGGAAACAGGAGCATTAAAACTTCAATTAGAAGAACAAGCACAGCAGTTTGAGCGTGAGAGAGAGAAGCTTGTTGCTGATCAGGTAGTAGAACGGGAACAGCTTATCCAATCACATGCTGCCGAGCTGCAAACGATTATTGAGCAATCGGCAAAACTTCAGCATGCTTTAGAGCAAAGCATTGTGGAGCTTAAAGCAGAGCATCAACAACAGCTTGCCAAGCAACAAAAGCTATTTGAAGATGATAAACGACTAGCTTTAGTTAATCAAAAAAGTAAATTTGAAGCCGAGTTAGCAAAGCAAAAAACGGATTATGAGGCAATTATTAATGAAAAATTAGAATTAGAACAGCAATATGCTGCCGAACGAGAGAAATTGCAGGAGCAGCTGCAGCTTGCCGAGCAGCGATTAGCCGAGCAAGAGAACGCTCATAATGAGCAATTAGAATTATTAAAGCAGCAAACCGAGCAACAACTTCAGCAATTGCAAGATGAGCATGCATCTGCATTAGAGGAACTTCGTTTGCAGCAGGAGCAGTCAGCAGCATTGTATGCGGAGGAGCAGCAACGATGGGCTGCCGAGAAGGATGAGCTCGAGCAGCAAATTTTAGCGATAAAGGCGCAATTAACGGAATCGACTGAACGTTTTGAATTGCGTTTATCACAAGCTGATGAACAAATTTTACTTGCTTTAGAGCAAGAGGAAGCTTTACGTTCTGAACTTAATGAGGCTTCACGTGCATTAACGCAATTAGAAGAAACGCACAAGCAATTAATTGTTCAACATGAAGAGGAGATTAATCAGCTTAAAGAACAGCTTCAAGCAAAGCATGCGGAGGAGCTTGAGCGACTACGTTTGACATTAGAGAGCGAGCATAGTACTTTGCTTGAAATAGCTCAGCAGGAGCTTGAAGAAAAGCATCAAGCTGAATTAGCATCTGCTATTGCAGAGCTTAAGCTTCAACAGCAATTGGAGCTTGAGCAGCAACGTGAGCAATTGCAAATAGCAAGTGAGCAGAAGATGCAGCAGCTGCGAGAGAATCTTGCTACAGAATATGATAACAATCTTGCGCAAACTAGACAGCAACTGCAAAGTCAACATGACGTAGAGCTGACTCAACTTCAGCAGAAGTTACAAGAGCTTCAGGAGCAATATGAAAATGCTCAGTTGCGAGAATTAGAGCTGCTTGAAGAACAGGAAAAGTTACAGGCAGCGCATGAAGCTAGCCTTGCTGAAGCCCGTCAGCAGCTACAAGCTCAGCACGAAAGTGAGCTGGCAAAGGTGCGAGAAGGACTGCAGGGGCAGCATAGCAGTGAGCTAGCAGAGGTGCGAGAGCAATTGCAAGCACAGCATGAAAGTGCGTTAGCAGAGTTACGCCAACAGTTGCTGTCTCAACATGTGAGTGAGCTGGCAGGAATTAGAGAGCAACTGCAAGCGCAGCATAATAGTGAATTAATAGAGGTACGAGAACAACTGCAAGCTCAATATGAAATACAGCTGGCAGAGACAAAAGAGCAGTTAGAAGCACAGCATAGTAATGAGCTAACAGAAGTTCGTCAGCAATTGCAATCACAATTTAGAGCTGAACTAGAGAAATTACAGCAACAATTACAAAAAATCCAAGAGGATAACGAATTATTGCAGCTTCGCGAGCTAGAATTGCTGGAGGTGCAAGAGCAATTAACTGCCGAACAGCAACAGCTACAGCAAAATCATCAAAATGAGGTTGCACAATTGCGTGAGCAATTACGGAGCACAGAACATCAATATGAGCAGCAGCTTGCAGAGCTTCGTCAGCAAATGGAAGAAGAGCACAATACTTTATTGGCTGAGCAACAAGAGAAGCTGCAGCAGCTTGAGCAAAAATATGCAAATGAGCTTGCACAACATCAATCGCAGCTTAATGCTGCTGAAGAAAATTATGTTGCTGCACAAGCACAAATTGAAAGCTTACAGCAACAATTACTTGATGAAGGCTTAAAATTGCTATCGATTGAGGAACAGGATGAGCTGCTTAAGCGTGACTTGGAGGAACTGCGTCAGCAGCGTGATCAAGCCTTGCAGCAGTATGAGCAGCTTCAGCAGGTGCATGAGCAAAAACTTAAAGCTTATGAGGACGAGCTAGCTCAGCTTGAGCAAAATAGTCAGCAAAAGCTTAAGCAGCAACAGGAAATGTTTGAAAACGAGCAGCAATTAACGATGCAGTTAATTGAGGAATTGGAAGATAATATTAAGCAATATGAAAGCAAAGCAAAAGAGCTTTCGCTTAAAATATCAGAGCTGGATGCTAAGCTATTGGAACAAGTTGCAGAACGTGAGGAGCTAATCAAGCATAATCAACAGCTAGAGGAGCAACTTGTCCAAGCGAAAGAGCAATATCAGCATTTTGAAGGTAAGCTGCAAGCAATTGTTGAGCAAAAAACGAAGCTTGAGCAGGAGCTTGAAGTTTATATTGAAATTGAAAAAGAACAAGAGGATAAGCTTGCACAACATCAAGCGGCGCTGCAAAGCTTGGAAGCTCAATACAAGTCAGAAATTGAAAAGCTTGATTCTCAATTAAAAGAAGCATTGGCTCGCAATGAGCAGCTACACAAAAAGCAGCTTGATGATGCCGCAAAAGCAGAAGAGCTATTGCAGCTGTTAGAAATGCATGCAGCGCAAGAACGATTGGCAATTAATCAAAATAATATTGCGCAAGAAAAGATAGCAAAACTAGAGCAAAGTTTGTTAGATGTTGAACAATTAAGCAATGAGCAGAAGCAAGAGCTGGCACAGCTTGAAGAAGAGCTTAAAGAGTTGAAGCTTCAAGTGAAGGAATATGAACAGCAAGCTGCAATATATGAACAACAGTTGTTGGCGCTGCAAGAGGCTGCAGCTGCAGCTCAGCAAGAGCAGTCTGCAGTTGATCTTGAACAGTTACAACAGCTACAAGATGAACTGCAAAATGTTAAGCAACAGTATGAGCAGTTGAAGCGGGAATACTCCAAGCTGCAAACTGAATATAACGAATGGATCGAATTAATTGAGCAGAGTTAACAATTAGTTTCTAAGTATTGTTAAACTAATTCGTTCTGCATTAGTAAAAAAGAAGGATGTCAGAACAACAGCGTCTTGCTGAGCGTTCTTGACATCCTTCACTGCTTTACACCATCTTATTATTTCTTACTGCTTAACTATTAAACAACGACAAGTTTTGATATCATCGTACGATGACCAGATCCGCATGGTACAGAGCAACGAATCGTATAAGTTCCAGGCTCTGAAATCGTTACAGCAGTTGGTTTGCCATTAATAATATTGTTGTAGTCAGTGCCAACAATTTCGATTCCGTGAACACCCTCAATAGAGTTGATGTTTACTTGGATCTCCTCACCTGCACGAATCGCATAATATTCTTTATCAAACTTCCAGTTAGATGCTACAATTTCCAACTCGCCTGAAACAATTTCATCCTCAGAAACTTGGATAGGCTCTTCAACGTTGTTATTTTTGTTGTTGCTTGTACCACAAGCGATCAAAACAGTCATCAATGCAAAGGTCAAAAAAAGAACTAGCCATTTCTTCATAAAATAACCCCTTTTGTTGTATACTCTCTAAAATTGTATACTATTCGTAGATGAGTTACCAGTGAATAGCCTATGACAAAGTAATGAACATTTACTGAGAA
Source organism: Paenibacillus sp. plas6 (assembly GCF_057221655.1). NCBI lineage: Bacteria > Bacillati > Bacillota > Bacilli > Caryophanales > Paenibacillaceae > Paenibacillus > Paenibacillus sp. plas6. Next base: position 3,584,364 of record NZ_CM170151.1, read on the forward strand.
ATAGGAAAGAGGCAACGTGATCAGTCCTATAAGAGTGACTGCCTGTTACCTCTTTAAAAGTGAAACATATTGTTTGCAACGAAAAATGTTTATTTTTTACGATCAGCAGCTTCGTATGGATTTCCAATCGGAATAAACAAGTCAATAATTCCGATTACAAGTGCGGCCAGAATGGCTCCAAGTATAGTAACTTCAACGCCACCAACGATGAATTGAGCAATCCAGATAACTAACGCACTAATTAAAAAGCCAACTATTCCTCGACCAAACGGTGTGACCTTTTTACCAAATATACCTTCAACAATCCAGCCTAACGCTGCGATGACTAGAGCAAGTACTAAAGCACTCCAAAAGCCACCTACTGAGAATTGAGGAACTAACCAACCCACTAGCATAAGCACTAATGCTGATACGATAAATCGCACAACATGTCCTAGAAAGTTCATACAATTACCTCCATGACATTAATGTAGTACATCGAAAATGTACTGAAAAATCTACATTCAGTATTGCCAAATCGCAAAAATATATGTATGGGATAGTACAAGAAGTAAAACTTTAAGCTATAATAAAAAAGCAAGAGGCTGCTTCTTTACGATGAACTATTCATACGCAGCAAATCAAGGATTAATGATAAGTTTAAGGAGTGTTATTGTTGGATTCAAAAGTATTGACAACTCTTGAGTACTCTAAAATTATAGATTGGTTAAAGCAACATGCCGCTACTTCAATTGGAAAATTTAAAGCAGAAGAGCTTACTCCTTCAACTGAGCTTGAGCAGGTAAAAGCTTTACTTCGCTTAACTGATGAAGCTTATGCTGCGGAACGATTAAAAGGAGCAGCGCCTTTTGGAGGAATTTTCGATATAACTTCAGCTTTGCATCGTGCGCGCATTCATGCAACTTTAAATGCAACAGAGTTGCTTGAAGTTGCCTCAACATCACGTGGAGCTCGACGCGTAAAGCGTTATATTGAGCAAGTACATGAGGAGCATGAGATTCCGTCGTTACTTTCTTTTTCCGAGCAGATTAGTGAACATCGTTCGTTGGAGGAAGAGATCTTCTCCTGTATAGACGATCAAGGGGAAGTGATGGATAGTGCCAGTACCGAGCTGGCAACGATTCGTCGTGAAATTCGCAATGGAGAAAGCAGAATTCGTGAAAAACTGGAGTCCATGATACGTTCTAGCTCTGTGCAAAAAATGCTGCAGGAAGTGATTATTACGCTACGTAATGATCGATTCGTTATTCCTGTGAAGGCCGAATACCGTTCAAGCTTTGGCGGGATTGTTCACGACCAGTCGAGCTCAGGAGCAACTTTATTTATTGAGCCAGAAGTAATCGTAACAATGAATAATCGTCTGCGAGAGCTGCGTGTGCAGGAAGTGAAGGAAATTGAAAAAATCTTGCAGCGTTTAACTGCACTTGTTACTGATTGCGTTGATGATTTTTTATATGATCAAGAGCTTATTGCTCAAATAGACTTTGCCTTCGCTAAAGCTGGACTGGCACGCCAACTAAAGGCAGTTTTGCCTAAAATGAATGATCGCGGCTACATAAAAATTAAACGCGGTCGCCATCCATTAATCGATCCTAAGAAGGTTGTACCGCTTGACATTGAGCTTGGTAATCAATATAACTCGATTATTATTACAGGACCCAATACGGGTGGTAAAACCGTCTCGCTAAAAACGGTTGGTTTGCTTAGTTTAATGGCAATGTCTGGTTTATTTATTCCCGCTGAGGAAGGCAGCCAGCTTTGTGTATTTGATAATATTTTTGCTGATATTGGTGATGAGCAAAGTATTGAACAAAGCTTAAGTACCTTCTCCAGTCATATGACTAACATCATTCGGATTTTACAGCAAATGACTTCTAAAAGTTTAGTTTTGCTCGATGAGCTTGGAGCAGGAACTGATCCAGCAGAGGGCTCGGCATTAGCTATCGCCATTCTTGAGCATATTCTTACTCAAGAGTGCAGAGTAATTGCAACGACTCATTATTCAGAATTAAAGGCTTATGCATATAATCGAAAAGGAGTTATTAATGCCAGCATGGAATTTGATATAGCGACATTAAGCCCGACATATCGTTTGCTTGTCGGAATTCCTGGACGAAGTAATGCCTTTGCAATCGCAGAGCGTTTAGGGCTTTCTCCAAAAATTATTGAGCGTGCAAGAGGCGAGGTCAGTGATGAGGATATCAAGGTGGAAAGCATGATTGCTTCTTTGGAGCAAAATCGAATTTCTGCAGAATCTGATCGAGAAATTGCCCAAAAATTGCGACTTGAGCTTGAGCAGCAACGTATAAAATATGAGCGCGAGTTGCAGAAATTTGAGGAGCAAAAAAGAAAGCTATTGGAAAAAGCACAGGCGGATGCTGATGCTGCGATTAATAAGGCTCGTAAGGAAGCAGAGGAAATTATTGCTGATCTTCGTAAGCTGGCAATGGAAGAAGCAACTTCTATTAAAGAGCATAAGTTAATTGAGGCGAAGCGTAAGCTAGATGAAGCTCAACCAGAGCTTGCTGTAAAACCAAAAGCACCTCGCACAGGGAAAAAGCAAAAAATTGTTCCTGGTGATGAGGTTAAAGTATATAGCTTAAATTCTAAAGGCCATGTCGTTGAGCTGCATGGCGATGAAGCTACGGTTCAGCTAGGGATTATGAGGATGAAAGTTAAGCTGGATGATCTAGAGGTATTACAAAGTAAGCCGCAGCAACCGCAACAGCTACAAAAACAAGCTGCAACTGTTAAGCGCACAAAAGATGATAGCGTTAAAATGGAGCTTGATTTAAGAGGTGAATCTCTCGAGGAAGCGCTAATTGAGGTTGACCGCTTTATTGATGAATCTTATCTTGCAGGCATGGGTCAGGTGTACATTATTCACGGGAAAGGTACAGGTGTGCTGCGTTCCGGCATTAGGCAATATTTACAGCGTCACAGTCTTGTAAAATCATTCCGTGACGGTGAATATGGTGAAGGAGGAAATGGCGTTACGGTAGCACAATTGAAATAACCGTGTGCAAGAAGTGAGGGGAAACGATGAATCCACAAATCGAGTGGTTGCTGGACAATGAATATTTGGCATCGGTTGTATATGTGTCCGTTGCGATATTAACATTAATTGTTTTTTTATCGATTTTTGAGCTTGTGACGCGTTATCGCTGCTGGCATGAAATCAAAAGAGGTAATTTGGCAGTTGCGATGGCAACAGGCGGAAAAATATTTGGTATTTGCAATATTTTCCGGTTTTCGATTTCGATTAACAGCTCAATTTATGAACAATTAGTATGGGCAATGTTTGGATTTGTTATTTTGCTCGTTGCTTACTTTTTGTTTGAGTTTTTAACGCCAATTTTTAAAATTGATGAAGAGCTAGCGAACGATAATCGAGCGGTTGGCTTTATTGCAATGCTAATATCCATTTCACTATCTTATGTTATCGGAGCGACGATATTAATTTGATGTATGTAGGGCGGTGTGCTTGCTTTGAAGTATTTACCGAAAGTATTAGCTTTAGTAGCATTTTTGTTTTTTGCACTAGGGATCATTTATGTGATGAATATGGAATAAATTGATTGGATTAAAATGGAATTAAAGGATTTAGTAAAATTCTTGTTCGTAATCTAGAAAGGACGTTAATAATGAAAGAACTAAAAACTGTTTGTCCATGGTGTGAAACTGAAATTATTTGGGACGAGGAAGTTGGACCTGAGCAATATTGTCCATATTGCGATAACGAATTAAGTAATTATCGCACGATCGAAATTGACGGTAGCTATTTAGATGGGGAAGACGATGAAGATGATGAGGAAGCTCATCATAATCATGATGACCATGATCATAACGATGATTGGGAGGAAGATTCAAGCATTCTTCGCTCTACTCGAGAAATCGCTGCGAATAGTCAAATCCAACGATTACTTGATGAGCAATTCGAAATGCCGGAATGCACAAACTGTCGTGAATATATGATTGAAGTAGGAGAACAAACGATTTCAGGTAAAGATCAGTTTGTTCCAGTGAAAGTGCCCAATTCCACTAAGCTGCTTATACCTGAAACAATGAAAGTAGTATGGTATGTATGCCCATCCTGCTATCGCACAGACAGCTATCTAAGCGTACAAGATCGCAAGCATATGCTTGATGCATTGGCGGAAGAGAACGAATAAGAAGGGCAGTCTGAAAACACACTCCAGCGAAGCGAATATAGGTGTCTGGAATAAGCCCTCAAAGGTAATTAAGCAAGCAGTCGGCTTTAAAAAGCGGAAAAAAGACACTATATTTGCGTAGCGCTGAAAAAGCGGTAAGAAAGAACTATATTTGCGAAGCTCCCTATTACTGGAATAATGTATAAGGTATGCGCAATCTAGGCTAAGGGTAACTTATTGTGAGTGATAAAAATTGAAGAGGAGCGATTGACATGCAAAAGACGTTAGATCGACAAACTTGGCTCCTGCTCGCAATCTATGGTTCCTTCGGCTTTGCCAATGCTTTATCAGGAACATTTATTCCTGTGTACTTATGGAAAGCAAGCGGCACTTATTTAACGGTTGCACTATTTGCCTTAGCTCAATACAGCTTTTCCGGTCTCACTTTTTACTTATGTGGCAAATGGATCAAAGAAGGAAATAAGCTAAACTGCCTGCGAGTAGGGTGCCTACTCTCGGGCGTTTTTTATTGCATCGTGCTTTGGTTGAAGCAATCAGCTAGCGAGCTGTCATTTCCACTAGGGATGCTGAACGGTGTAGGTTTAGGATGCTATTGGGTGGCATATAACCTTGTTTATTTTGAAATTACCGAGCCTGATACTCGCGACCGATTTAATGGTTTGCAGGGCTTATTAAGTTCAGGGGTAGGGATTATTGCTCCATGGCTTTCTGGACTGCTAATCAGTTTGCTTGCGGGTGAGCAAGGATATATGTATATTTTTACTGCTTCCCTTTGTATCTTTGCTTGTTGCGGGCTAATTAGCTTGTTTATTCATAAACGGCCACCGCAAGGTTATTATGATTGGCTTTATCCAATTAAGCAATGGAAAGAGCGGTCAAAGCAAAGCAAAGAATGGCGTCTAGCTTTTGCTGCTATAACTGCACAAGGTATTCGCGAAGGTGTGTTTATGTTTTTAATCAATCTAATTGTCTTTATTGCGACAAGTAATGAGGCAAAGGTAGGGAACTATACGTTTATTACATCTTTAACCTCGCTTTTCAGCTTTTGGCTTTGTGGTCGTTTATTAAAGCCGCAAAATCGCAGTATTGTCATGTTGATTGGTGCTCTATGTTTAACAGTATTTCTTGTACCGTTTTTTTGGCAAATTAATTATACAATGCTGCTTATATTTGGGATTGGCACAGCATTGTTATTTCCGCTCTACATTATTCCGATCACGTCAAAAATTTTTGATATGATTGGGGCGAGCAAGCAATCCGTCGAGCGCCGTGAGGAGTTAATTATTTTTCGTGAAATCGCGTTAACGCTCGGTCGAGTAATAGGATTAATTCCTTTTTTTATTTACATTTTATGGATCAATACAGAATCTGGCTTAGTTTGGTTGTTGCTGATCGTTGGTTCTGCGCCGCTTGTAGCGTGGTTATTTATGCGTAAATTGTTTGTTATTCAGCATAAACGTTTTGATGAGCAAGACAAGCGATTGGATGAGCAGGCTGCACCAAAAAGAAATATTCAAGCTAAGCCGCAAACAGAGGTGTAATGAAAATGGTAAAAGTAGTAAATAGCGTATTGGAGCTAGTTGGTGATACACCAGCCGTTGCGCTGCAAAAGATCGTACCAGATGATTGTGCGGAAGTGCTAGTGAAATTAGAGTATATGAATCCGAGCGGGAGTGTTAAGGATCGTGCAGCCTATAACCTAATTGCAGAAGCAGAACGGCAAGGCTTACTTAAGCCAGGAGCAACCATCATTGAACCAACTAGCGGCAATACTGGGATTGGCTTAGCGATGAATGCTGCAGCAAAAGGTTATCGCTTAATCTTAGTAATGCCGGATAATATGACTAAGGAAAGAATTGCTCTGTTAAAAGCATATGGTGCAGAGGTTGTACTTACGGAGGCATCCAAACGAATGCCGGGGGCAATTGCTAAAGCTATAGAGCTGCATGATGAAATTCCTAATTCATTTATTCCAAATCAATTTACTAATGAAGCTAACCCCGATATTCATCGGAAAACAACTGCACTTGAGATTTACGAGCAATGCAACGGCAAATTAGATGGTTTTGTCGCTTCGGCAGGCACAGGCGGAACCATTACAGGTACAAGTGAAGTGCTTAAGCAAAAGCTTCCGTCCCTTTACGTCGCAGTGGTAGAGCCAAAAGGTTCACCCGTGCTGTCTGGTGGTCAGCCTGGTCCACATAAACTAGTAGGAACAAGTCCTGGCTTTATTCCTGAAATTTTAAATACTGCGATTTATGATGAAATTATTACTGTAGCTGATGATGATGCCATTGACACAATGCGTCGTTTAGCAAGAGAAGAAGGGCTGCTCCTAGGTCCGTCATCTGGTGCTACTGTATGGGCGGCAATTGAACTTGGTAAACGATTAGGAAAAGGGAAAAGAGTGCTTTGTATTGCGCCAGACACTGGAGAACGCTATTTAAGCATGAATCTATTTACTTAACGAGATGATATTGCCTGTATAGCTGCTTACTCCAAGAAGCATACTATTGGGGTAGCTACTGCTTCTTACTAGCGTTATGTTTTTATGTTTTAATGCAGAGCTACGTAAAAACTCTGAGGAGGAAGTTCAATGCAAGCGATGACGAACAAAGAGCTTGAGTATTTGATCGACTCAATGTCCAACGAAGATATGCAGATCAAACTCTGTGCGGCTGCGATCGCAGAAGCAACTAATCCAGAAATTAAAGACTACTGTGAATCAATGCTTAAAACACACCAAGCAAACTATGCTACGTTGCTTCAAGCTCTAGAGCAGCATCAATCCGTTGCTCCAACGAACTAACAACTTATGAAACGGAGGCTTTGCACGCTATGGCAAATGCAACATTAAAACTAACGCAGGATGATTTAGTTAGTGCTATACTGGGAGATCTAAAGCGCATGGTGCGTGAATATGCAACTGCTGCAACAGAATCAACTTGTCCTCAAACTCGTAAAATGTTTACTGACCTGCTAATTAGCACCTTGACGTTGCAGGGTGAGTTATTTACAGTGATGTCGAAAAACAATATGTATGAGCAAGCAAGCGTTGCTCCGCTTAAAGAAATTACTAAGCAAATTCAATCGTACACGTCTATGCAGATGCAAACGGCAAATTGGCTGCAGCAAGGTATTCAGCAAGGTGTCTTGCACGGTATTTCTTCAACTCCGCAAGGCATTCCAACTAATTATCAGCAGCAGCAGCCGATCCAATAAAAAGCTAGAAGCTATGGTTAAATAGCCTAATGATTTAGGAGGGTATTATGTTCAACTTTTGAGCATAATATCCTCTTTTTCATTTTTCAGTTTAGGAGCAAAAGCTTCTAAACCTTTTGAAACGTAAAAGCCTTACCAAATATTGAATACGCTACGCATTGCCAACATTTCAATTTCAATCATGCGTCTTTTTATATGTCACTTTTTTGGCTTTGCAGGATTACTATATTAGGTGTAAAATAACGTACATAGCGTTATGCTATGCCACAAATAGTGGGAAGGGGTTATTTCATGACAGGTATATCGGATTTTCAATTAAAAGTACTGGCGCTATTACAAGAAGACGCCAGAATGCAACCAGAGGTACTGGCCACAATGCTAGACGCCTCGGTGGAAGAAGTAAAAGCCGCCATTGAAGAAATGGAAAAAAATCATGTAATTATTAAATATGCGACAATTGTAAACTGGAGTAAGATGCATGATGAGAAAGTAACGGCCTTAATCGAGGTGCAAATTACACCTGAACGAGGACGTGGCTTTGACAGAATTGCAGAGTCCATTTATTTATATCCGGAAGTAAAATCATTGTATCTCATGTCTGGAGCCTACGATTTACAGGTAGAAATCGAAGGCGATAGCTTGAAGGAAGTCGCTTCTTTTGTATCAAATAAATTATCAACAATTGAAGCGGTATTATCGACAAAAACATACTTTATTCTAAAAAAATATAAACAGGATGGCATTATCTTCGAAGAAACTGAAAGTGATCATCGAATGATGGTGTCACCTTAAGAAGGGTGAAATAGGATGACGATTGATTCATCACAACAATCATCCGTATCTGTGCCAACACGTCAAATGTCCGATTATTTAAATCCCAAGGTACGCGATATAAAGCCTTCGGGAATTCGTCGATTTTTCGACCTTGTTAGCACACGCAAGGATGTCATTACGTTGGGAGTGGGAGAACCTGACTTTGTTACTCCTTGGCATGTTCGTGAAGCAGCAGTTATGTCTTTGGAGCGGGGAAAAACCCAATACACTTCCAATGCTGGATTGCCACAATTAAGAGAAGCAATTTGCGATTATTTATATTCTAGCTTCAATGTGCAGTATGATGCTGCCAATGAAGTAATTGTAACGATAGGCGGTAGTGAAGCGATTGATTTAGCATTGCGCGCTTTAATTTCTCCAGGGGATGAGATTTTAGTGCCTGAGCCATGCTATATTTCATATTCACCTATTACAACGATTAGTGGCGGGGTACCTGTTGGTATTGAAACCTTTGCAAAAGATAACTTTAAGCTTACCGCGGAATCTTTACGCAAAGCAATTACCCCGCGTTCAAAAATTTTAATTTTATGTTACCCAAGCAATCCGACTGGCGGCATAATGACTTATGAGGATTGGTTGCCGATTGCTAAAATAGTCGAAGAGAACGATTTAATTGTTATTAGTGATGAAATTTATGCTGAGTTAACGTATGGAACGAAGCATGTAAGTTTTGCTTCAATTCCGGGAATGAAAGATCGCACGATTCTTGTTAGCGGTTTTGCTAAAGCGTTTGCGATGACTGGTTGGCGGTTAGGTTATGCTTGCGGACATCCAGATCTTATTGCTGCCATGCTTAAAATTCATCAGTATACCGTGATGTGTGCACCGACAATGAGTCAATACGCAGCGCTTGAAGCGTTAACAAACGGTCTTGAAGAAAAAGATAAAATGATTGAATCATATAATCAGCGTCGTCGTCTTGTTGTGCAAGGATTAAAGGATGCTGGGTTAGAGTGTCATGAACCACAAGGTGCGTTTTACGCATTCCCTTCAATAAAATCTACAGGTTTAACAAGCGAGCAGTTTGCACAGCGACTATTAGAAGAAGCCAGTGTTGCTGCAGTTCCTGGAGATGCATTTGGACTTGGCGGCGAGGGACATTTGCGTTGCTCCTATGCAACGAGTGTCGCAAATTTAACGGAGGCAATTGAACGAATTGGTCAATTTGTTCATAAGCTGAAGCAAGGCTAATCCATTGGATTTTATAGCTCGTCTTTAAATCCGACCAAGCTGTCGAATCGGCAGAAATTATTTCTAATATTGAGCAGGACGGAAACTTTACCACTTCCGTCCTGTTTTTATTTATAATAAGAGATATTGTTTAAGTATAAGGAGGGATTGGGATGAGACTATATACTCGTGGTGGAGATAAAGGGGATACAAGTGTAATCGGCGGCAGGGTAGCAAAAAATGATGCTAAAATAGAAGCATATGGCACGATCGATGAATTAAATAGTTTTGTCGGATTAGCTGCTGCTAAGGCTGAAAGACATGAGGAAACGAAAGCGTTGAGCGAGCAGTTGTATGTTATTATGCAAGAATTATTTGACGCAGGGTCTGATTTGGCATATGCAAATCCTGATCATCCATTTAAGCTTCAGATGGATGTTGTAGAGCGTTTAGAACGCTGGATTGATGAGCATGATGAGGCTGCACCAGAGCTAGCAAAATTTATATTGCCTGGAGGTTCTGAATTATCGGCTGCACTTCATGTTTGCCGAACTGTATGCCGAAGAGCTGAGCGTCGCACAGTAACTTTAGCCCAGCAAGAAAGCATCAATGAAGCGGTTCTTATTTATTTGAATCGCCTTTCCGATTATTTTTTTGCTGCAGCACGTATTGCTAACGTTCATTTAGGTGTTGAGGATACCGTTTATGAACGTAGTGCCAACGTTTTTAAGGGAAGAGGAAAGTAATGTCAGAGCGTATTCCATGGACTGGAAGAGTAGTAAAGCATCTTCAGGATGGTAAGCCGAGTAAGCAATTTGGAACAGAGGAAAATAAGGAACTGCTTGAGCAATATTACCCACCAATGACGGTTGTTGCAACGGAGCAGGATGAGGGAAAAACGATTCGTGAAGTGCTTGAGCAGGCGTTTGGTGTATCTAGTAAGCTGCTAGCTGCAGCAAGAAAAACTGAATACGGCTTAACGATAAATGAGGAGCGGGTCTATATTTCTGCGCCTGTTAAAGCAGGAGAAGTCGTTCGACTGCGATTGCTGCGTGAGGAATCCGAAGATATTTTGCCGCAACCGATGGAGTTAAATATCGTGTATGAAGATGACTATTTGCTTATTGTCAATAAGCCTGCCGGTCAAGTCGTTCATCCTACTCATGGTCATTATACGAATACGTTAGCAAATGGAGTGGTTGCTTACTGGCAAAGTAAAGGAGAGCGGTATCGTTTTCGTCCGATTCATCGTCTTGATGAAGAAACATCAGGACTTGTTGTTATTGCTAAGAACGGCTATGTTCATCAACAACTGTCCGAACAATTGCAAAAAGGGATGGTGGACAAGCGTTACGTAGCTTTTGTATACGGTGTTCCTCAGCAACTACATGGAATGATTGAAGCGCCGATAGCACGTGATCCAGCTCAGCCGCATTTGCGAACGATACTAGAAGATGGAGCTTATGCAAAAACAGAATATTGGACCGAAAATAGCTTTACCATTAAAATGATAACAGGCGAAAGTCATGGATTGGTTGATGATCAAGCCAAAGAAATTAAAGTTAGTTTGATCCGACTTAAGTTATATACAGGCAGGACCCACCAAATTCGTGTACATATGAGCAGCATTGGTCATCCATTAATCGGAGATAAGCTATATTTGAAGAAGGAAATCCAATCTGAGCATCTGGAACGCCTTATAGATAGGCATGCGCTTCATGCAGAACAAATTGCGTTTTACCATCCGATTAGTAAAAATTATATGTTATGGTCAGCACCGCTGCCTATTGATATGCAAAACCTAAAGTCTTTTTTACAGGGAGAAGAGAAAAATGAGTAAATTAACGATATATGAATATCCAAAATGCAGTACTTGTCGTAATGCTGTAAAGTTTCTAAAGGAGCTGGGCAGAGACTTAGAGCAACGTCATATTATAGAATCTCCGCCAACTGTGGATGAGTTAAAGCAATTAGTGGCGCAAAGCGGCTTAGAACTTAAAAAATTTTTTAATACATCTGGTGACTTATATCGTTCAATGGGCTTAAAAGATAAGCTGGCAAACATGAGTGAAGAAGAGCAGTTAGAACTGCTTTCCCAGCATGGTAAGTTAATTAAACGACCAATCGTAACAGATGGCAGTAAGGTCACAGTTGGGTTTAAAGCAGAGACGTATCAGGAAGTGTGGGGATAAAATCGTGGTAAAGTTACTTTCGCAGCTAGGCTCATCTATTTTTGCTGAGGTTGCAGAGTGGAAACGCAATGCTGTCAGCAAAGGGATTGATGTCATTGATCTTGGAATCGGCAGTCCTGATCGGCCACCTTCATTAAAGGTAAGGGAGGCATTAGCAAGTTTTGCTCTTCGAGAGGATCAATATGCTTATCCTGCATTAAAAAGCGGTTTGCCATTTCGACAGAAGGCTGCTGAATGGATGAAGTATCGTTTCGGCGTAGAGCTTGACCCTGCGCTTGAAATTTGCACATTAGCAGGCTCACAAGATGGCTTAGCGCATCTTGCAATGGCAATTGCTGAACGTGGTTCAATCGCCATCGTCCCAGACCCAGGATATCCGATTTATTCTGCCTCTCTTGCATTGGCAGGAGTTGAGCCATATTTTTTACCGCTTGTAGAGGAAAATAATTATTTGCCGCAGCTTGATAATATTCCCGAGGATGTACTGCGTCGTGCTTCTTTTTTGCTGCTAAATTACCCAAACAATCCAATTACAGCCGTTGCCGATTACAGCTTTTTTGAAAAGTTGGTCGCTTTCGCGAAAGAAAAAAATTTGCTTATTGTTCATGACCTAGCATATTCTGAAATGGGTTATGATGGCTTTAATCCGCCGAGCATTTTGCAAGTTCCAGGCGCAAAGGAAGTTGCTGTTGAGTTTCATTCACTTTCAAAAAGTTTTAATATGGCAGGCTGCAGAATCGGCTTTTTGGTAGGTCAACAGGCTGCAGTAGCAGCGCTAACGACATTAAAGGCGAACATTGACTATGGAGTGTTTGATCCGATCCAAGAAGCAGGCATCGTTGCGCTTGATGAAGCAATGTACGATGAGCAGTTTGTTAAAGCAAATGATGTGTATCAGTCTAGACGCGATCTGTTTATTCCTGCTTTACATGAGCAGGGCTGGGCTGTTGCAGCGCCAAAAGCAACAATGTTTGTATGGGCTAAGCTGCCTAAACTGAAGCTGGAGTATCCTAATGTTTCGACTCTTTCAAATGAGCCTCAAGAACAGCCAAGCAGCTCTCGTTTATTTGCTAAGCGCTGCTTAGAAGAGACTGGTGTTGTTGTCATTCCAGGAGATGCCTTTGGCAAGCAAGGGGAAGGCTATGTAAGAATTGCTTTAGTGGAAAATGAAGCTCGTTTGCTGGAAGCGGCTAAGCGATTAGGACAGTTTGTAAGCAAATATAAAATAGAATAGTAGTGCGTATGCCGCAGATGTCGTCAGTTAGCACAGTATGCTGCTTATTAAATGGATATATTGTCATTGCCACCTTAAAGGTGGCTCTTTTTTATTGGCTTAAAATAATTTCCATAAATTTCGTCATAATTACTCTATTGGATGAGCATAATACACTATAAAATTCAACAATATAACTTTGTATTTGAAGTAAAAACATTGGAGGAATTTTAACGATGATCTATGCTAATCCAAATACTGAGGGTTCGCTTGTACATTTTAAAGAGCGTTACGAAAACTTTATAGGAGGAGAATGGGTACCTCCCGTAAAGGGGCAATATTTAGAAGTAAAATCTCCTTTAACAGGTAAAAAGTTTACAGAGGTGCCTCGTTCGACAATCGAAGATATTGAGCTTGCATTAGATGCTGCTTATGCGGCAAAGGATGCCTGGGCACACTCCTCTGTTGCCTATCGTGCAAACATTCTAAATAAAATTGCAAATCGAATCGAAGAAAATTTAGAGAAAATTGCAGTAGCTGAAACTTGGGATAACGGGAAAGCAGTACGAGAGACATTAAATGCTGATATTCCGCTTGTCGTCGATCATTTCCGCTACTTTGCTGGTGCGATCCGTGCACAACAAGGCGGAATTTCTGAGATTGATGATGATACAGTAGCCTATCATTTTCACGAGCCAATTGGCGTTGTAGGTCAAATAATTCCGTGGAACTTCCCGCTTTTGATGGCAGCTTGGAAGATTGCTCCTGCGCTTGCAGCAGGAAATGTAATCGTAATGAAGCCAGCAGAGCAAACACCAGCCTCGATGATGATTTTACTTGAATTAATTCAAGATATTTTGCCTAAAGGAGTCCTTAACATCGTCAATGGATTAGGGGCTGAAACTGGTAAAGACCTAGCTACGAATCCGCGCATTAATAAAGTAGCATTCACAGGTTCGACAGCAGTAGGTCGATTAATTATGCAATATGCTACTGAAAATATTATTCCAGTAACTCTTGAGCTGGGCGGAAAATCGCCAAATATTTTCTTCCCTGATGTGATGGAGCAGGATGATGAATTTTTGGACAAAGCAATTGAAGGTTTAGTAATGTTTGCTTTGAACTCTGGTGAAATATGTACATGTCCTTCACGTGCGTTAATTCATGAGGATATATATGAGCCGTTTATGGAACGTGCATTAGAGCGTGTAAAAGCGATTCGCATGGGCAACCCATTAGATACGGAGACGATGATGGGAGCACAGGCATCACAGCAGCAATTGGATAAAATTATGTCTTATATTAAAATCGGTCAAGAAGAAGGAGCTCAAATCTTAATCGGCGGCGAGCAAAAAATTCTTGATGGTGATCTAAAGGGCGGTTATTATGTAAGCCCAACAGTGTTTAAAGGTACAAATAATATGCGCATTTTCCAGGAGGAAATTTTTGGGCCAGTATTATCGGTAACAACATTTAAAACATTCGAGGAAGCAATTCAAATCGCCAACGATACAATTTTCGGTTTAGGTGCAGGTGTTTGGTCACGTAATATGGATCAAGTATATCGTGCAGTGCGAGGTATCCAAGCTGGCCGTGTATGGACGAACACATATCATCAATATCCAGCTCACGCAGCATTTGGCGGATATAAGCAATCAGGTATTGGTCGAGAAAACCATTTGATGATGTTAGAGCATTATCAGCAAACTAAATGTATGCTCGTAAGTTATAAGCAATCACCAATTGGTTTCTTCTAAGAAAATAAGCATTATTAATTATAATTTAGAAAAGCCTCCGTCCTTATGGCGGAGGTTTTTTTGGAGGCGTTCTAATGGAAAAATTAGTAGCTACTGACAGAGCTATTGAAATTGTAGAGTTGTTAAAAGAGAAGTATGGAAATATTTTATTTGAGCAGTCATCAGGCTGCTGCGATGGTACTGTGCCGATGTGTTTTCCTGCTGATGGACATTATATTAGCAGTAACAAGATTAAAGTTGGAGAAATTTCGGGCGTTCCTTATTATATCGACAAAAATCAAGATGAATATTTAAGAAATATGCAAATTATCGTAGATGTGGTAGAAGAAAGAGGAGCCTCATTTTCACTTGAAAGTACACTAGGTGTAGGATTTATTATGCATTCTCGGATGTTGGAGTAGGGTGAGAATGGACATCTTTGCTAAGTTCAACACCAATTCCAAGAGATGCCTTTGGCAAGCTAAGGGAAGATTATGATAGAATAGCGTTAGTGGAAAAAGAAGCTTGACTGTTTGGGGATTTTGCAGCGCTTTTAACAGTTTTGAAATAAAGCTAAGATGGGAGAATAGAAAATGAGCGACAAACGTCGATATTTACTAGTGGACGGGATGGCGATATTATTTCGCGCATATTTTGCCACTTCCTTTACAGGGAAAATTAGAAGGACCAGCAGCGGTATACCTGTAAATGGTGTGCATGGCTTTGTTCGTTACTTTGTTGATGCGATATCTACTTATAAGCCAACCCATGTAATTTGCTGCTGGGATATGGGCTCCAGCACTTTCCGTACTGAGCAATATGCAGACTATAAAGGCAATCGACCTGAGGCGCCTGAGGACTTGGTTCCACAATTTGATCTTGTGAAAGAAGTTGTTAGCAGCTTTGGTGTGCCGAATGTAGGAGTTGTTGGATACGAAGCTGATGATTGCATGGGAACATTGGCAGCACAGCTTGGCAAGCAGGATGAGGTTATCATTGTCACTGGGGATCATGATATGCTGCAGCTAGTCGATAAGCAAGTATATGTGGCAATTATGAAAAAAGGAATCGGCAACTATCAGTTATATACATTAGAAAGCTTATTTGAAGAACGAGGCTTAACACCGGCGCAGATTATAGATGTTAAAGGATTAATGGGGGACACCGCAGATAACTACCCTGGCGTAAAAGGCATTGGCGAGAAAACCGCATACAAGCTTATTCAACAATTTGGATCTATCGATGGACTTTTGCAAAATTTAGATCAGCTTTCACCAACGATCAAAAAGAAAATTGAAGATAATTTAGAGATGCTTCATTTATCGCGTAAGCTTGCCACCATTTATTGTGAGGCGCCAATTGCAGAGTTAGATGAAGAGAGCTGCAGATTATGTGTTAATAGGGAGAAAGTACTTAACAAATTTACTGAATTAGAGTTCGGAAGTTTGAGTAAACTAGTCGATAGTTTGCATGCTACAGCAGTATAAGTTGTTTTATGGAATAGTTAGTAATGTGATTCAAGGACTAAGTTCATAAAATGTTAATAGTTTAATATAACCAAAGTAATAAATTACTAAAAAAATAGTATACTTGGCCTAACCAATATTGTATAATACAAGTTATAAGGTGTCGAACGTTGAATTTACAGAGGGAGGTCAAGTATGAAGGCTGAATACATTAATCCATTCTTAGAATCCGCACAAACTGTTATCGAGCAGGTCATACAAATTCGTCCCTCGAAAGGGAATGTATCTATTAAGGATATTAAATTAGTCGAGGAAAGTCTATGGATTCATATTGGTGTGAATGGCCAAATGAATGGAAATGTGATTTTCGGATTAAAAGAGGATGTAGCATTGAAAATTATCTCAGCAATGATGGGGGGATATGCTGTATCTGAGCTTGATGAAATGGGAAAAAGCGCAATTTCAGAATTAAGTAATATGATTAGCGGCAATGCTAGTACGATCTTGTTTAATCAAGGGATGTCGGTAGATATTACACCGCCACGTATAGTTGAAATGGCACAAGCGGCTGGCTTTGAAAATTCAAAAGCAATAACAGTACCGCTAATTATGGATACTATTGGTACATTAGATATTCAAGTTATCGTATCTTAATAGAAATGCACTTAAAGCTCCTGCGGGAGCTTTTTTCATAGTAGAGATTAACTGCTGCCTGGCGAACATTCGGCTAGAATGGTGCTTGTAGCAGTTTTTTTTGCTTCTCGACGAGGAATGAAGTACACTGTTGAAGGGTGATGCTATTGTTATCAAATAAAGTTATCCTTATCACTGGGGCATCAAGCGGTATAGGCGCTTTATTAGCGATTGAAGCTGCAAAGCAGGGAGCAATCCCAGTATTAACGGGAAGAAATGAGCAAAAGCTGAAGCAAATTGTTCACAAAATTGAGGGGACTGCCTCTTATTATGTAATGGATGTAGCGGATGCCAAGCAAATCGAAGCTGTTGTACAGCAGGCTGTAAATACATACGGGAGAATTGATATACTTATTAATAATGCAGGATTTGGACTTTTTTCACATATTGATGAACTTAGCTTAACACAATTTGAGAAAATGATGGATACGAATTTCATGGGGGTTGTTCGCTGTACGAAAGCTGTCCTGCCAATCATGAAAGCAAATGGTGAAGGGCATATTGTAAATGTAGCATCTATGGCAGGGATGATCGGATCAGCAAAATCGACGGCTTATTCAGCGACAAAACATGCCGTGCTTGGCTTTACAAACTCGCTGCGTATGGAGCTTAGAGGAAGTAACATTGCTGTCTCATCCGTTAATCCAGGACCGATTGCTACTGGATTTTTTAATATTGCGGATCCGACAGGCAATTACGTACGTAATATAAGTTGGTTTATGATGAAGCCGGAATATGTTGTTCGCAAGATAATACGTTTGCTGCATACGAGACGTGCAGAGCTGAATCTTCCTTTACTTGCGGCAATAGGAATAAAATTGTACAACTTATGTCCTAGATTTATTGATAAATTGGCCGGAAAATGGTTGAATAAAAAATAGTTATTTAAAACGAAAAGGAATGAAAGCAGAATGTCTAAACCTACATGGTCGGAGTTAGGAATTAATGAGCAATTAATAAAAACTTTGCTTGAGCAAGGAATTCAAGAACCTACAGAAGTACAGCAGCAAGCAATCGTTAAGCTGTTGGCTGGAACGGATATTGCTGTGAAATCTCATACAGGCAGTGGAAAAACGTTGGCTTTCTTATTGCCAGTGTTGCAAAATATCGATTCAACTGATAAACATGTACAAGCTGTTGTACTCGCTCCAACTCAGGAGCTGGCAATGCAAATTGTGCGTGTTGCTGAAACCTATGCTGCTCCGCTAGGAATTAAAGTACAGCAATTAATCGGCGGGGCTGCAGTGAAGAGACAAATAGAAAAACTTAAACTTAACCCACAGCTTGTAATTGGTACGCCTGGTCGCATGAACGAGCTAGTCAAGTTAAAGAAGCTTAAGCTTCATGCTGTAAAGTATTTAATTATTGACGAGGCAGACCAAACTTTTGAGCTAGGTAATCCTGCAGATATTGAAAATTTATTATTCTCGATTAATAAAAAGCGGATTACTGCATTTTTCTCTGCAACGTATCCGTCAACAATGGCACGTTATGAAGGTCGCTGGATGAAGCAGCCTCAAAAACTTGATCTCTCAGGAGAGCAAAAGGTTGCTGACACGATAGAACATTATTATGTTGTTTGTGATAAGCGCTCAAAGCTGGAATATACACGTCGTATATTACGAACAGTAGATGCTAGTCCTGCCCTGCTGTTTATTAACGATACGAATCAAATTGCCAACTGGGAAGCAAAGTTGAAATATGAAGGCTTCAAAATTGAAGCATTATATGGAGATGCTGACAAACAGCGACGTGCCAATACTCTTTCTGCGTTTCGTGAAGGTAAACTGGAAGCAATTATATCTACAGACGTAGCTGCACGCGGGATTGATATTATTGATCTTCCTTTAGTCATTCAAATCGAGCCAGCAATCGATGCCGATCATTATGTGCATCGTGCAGGTCGTACTGGTCGTATGGGTAGGCAAGGCTTAGTTATTTCAATTATTTCACCGCAAGAAAGATTTATTATAGAAAAATTTGCAAAGCAGCTTGGTATTGAAATTGAAGAGCGCAGGTTGTTTAGAGGAAAATTATTAACAGAAGAGCAAATCTCTGAGGCGGTTAAATATATTCCTAATGAAGCCAAGGGAATGAAATCGAAGGTAAGCAGTTCTTCTCAAACAACAACTGCTGCAAAGGACAAGCTATCAACTGCGAAAAGTGTAAATAAGAATGATAACAGGCCTTCCAGCAAATCCGCTAATCGGGTTGAATCTGGACAAAAAGTTAAGGCAGATTCCGCTTCTTACAAGCAAGCGGGCAGTGTGAAAAATGATAAAAATAAGAAGACTTCACCACCGAAGAAGGCTTCGGCTATCAAAAAACAAAACAGCAAAAATAAAGGTGCACCTAAATGGTTGAAGGAAAAGTGGCAGCAAAAGGAGTAGAGAGGTGGCGTTATGAAAACAGTACTGCGTGTTGAACATTTAAGTGGAGGATATAGTCCTAATCGCTCGATTATTCATGAACTGAATTTTGAAATTAAAGCAGGGGAAATGATTGGTTTAATCGGCGTAAATGGTGCAGGAAAGAGTACGACGATTAAGCATATTTTAGGATTAATGACACCTCATCAAGGTCGAATTGAAATTAATGGGTTAACATTAAAAGATGATGTGGAGCGTTATCGCAGCGGTTACACCTATGTTCCAGAAACACCAATACTGTTTGAGGAGTTAACTGTCGAGGAGCACTTACGCTTAACTGCGATGGCGTATGGCGTTCCACAGCAGCAATATGAGGAACAATCAGAACAACTGTTGGAACGTTTTCATATGACAAAAAAGCGCAAAGCTCTAACTGCCCATCTTTCCAAAGGAATGAAGCAGAAGGTAATGATTATGAGTGCTCTACTGGCAAAACCTTCTCTTTTTATAATTGATGAACCATTTTTAGGTCTTGATCCGCTTGCAATCCGTTCGCTGCTGCAGGAGTTAGTGGAAGTTAAGAAAAACGGCTCAGCTATCTTAATGAGCTCACATATCCTTGCCACGATTGAGCATTATTGTGATCGTTTTATTATGCTAAATCAAGGCAGAATAGTAGCGCAAGGTACGCTTGAGCAGATGTTGCAGCAAGCTAGTGATAATGTGCAAAATCAAAATAAAGCAATAAACGATCTAGAGGAAGCCTTCTATGCTTTGCTTAATGGAGGAGAGACTTAATGGCAGAGCAAAGCGTTATTGTTGAATTATGGCATACAAGAAAACGAAACTTTATAAAGGAAATCATTCCTTATATCCGCTATATGGCACAAAGTGGGTTTCCTGCTTTTTTGGCGTTAGTCGGCATAATGAGCATCATTCAATATGTCTCACTAATTAATAATGTTCCGCCTAGTTTGCCGATTGCTTGGATAGGTGCTATTGTATTGACACCGTTTCTGGCATATAGCCCATTGCGTACTTATTTAAAACATCCAGATCTCGTCTTTTTGATGCCAGCTGAAGGTCAGCTAATGCCTTATCTTAAGCTATCGCTTAAGCGCTCATTGCGAAATAGTCTATTGTTTCTAGCGGCGATTGTCCTCATCTTTTGGCCGCTCTATCGACAAAGTGAGGGATACATCGGTATATGGTTTGCAGTCGTTCTGTTATTACTTAAACCGTTAAATGTATATTTTGCTTGGCAGGAACGTTGCTTAAATTGGAATATAACGCGGGTGTACACACGTATGCTGCGTTGGTTGCTAATGTTTATTGTTGTATTATCATGGCTTAAGCATCGCTCCTTAGCGATTGAAATCATATTGACGATAAGCGTTGTTGGCTTGCTTTCAGTTATCTATAAGCGTTTAGGGAAATTTGCTTTTCCTTGGCAACGTTTAATTGATGAAGAGAAAGCAACACTTCGTCGCCTGTTTTCGTTCTTTAATTGGTTTATTGATGTTCAAGGTGGTCCGCCGACTGTAAAAACACGGCGCTATTTGTCTTGGCTTATAAAATTAATTGGCTATTCGCAAACAAACACATTTAGTTATTTGCATTTAATAACATTTGTTCGTACAGAGATTGGCGGAATTAGTATTCGCCTGCTTTTCCTTGGCGGGTTAGTTAATTATTTAGCGGCTTCTGCCCGAGGTCTAGAGGGCTGGGGAGTAGTTGTTTCCTATGTTATTTTTGCGCTTTTACTCTCCTTTCAAATTAGTACGTTGCGAAAAACTCATCGTCACGCAATTTGGCGAGATATTTTTCCATTGCAAATCCAACATCAACATAAACAAATGATTAGGATTGAACGGTTTCTTAATTATATCTTGCTAATATTGCTACTGCTGCCAACAATTCCGATGTGGCGAGACGGCACGGCTCAATTATTGACGATGCTAGCTTTTTTAGCGATTTATCCATTATGGCGAGGAAGAATGCTTGCAACCCGCTTAAAAAAGGAATATGAGGATGATTTATAGGTTTTTATATACACAAAAAGGATTCTCTTTTAATATTTTTTGTGTACAGCTGAGTAAAAAAAGGAGCTTCCGGTAGAAAGTAACTGGAAGCTCCTTTTTATAATTCAATAATTTATTGATTAAGCTTGGTTGCTTACTGTTTTTACAGCTTCATAAATAGAGTCAAACAGCTCCTCTAGTTGATCAGCTTCAATGCAGGAGAAAGCAACTCGCAAGTCAGTTTCACCAAGTGCAATTGTACCGATGCCATAATGCTCCAACAGATGTAGACGAACCGCATCAGCAGAAACATTTTTAAGCTTCAGACACATAAAGTAACCAGAGTTGAAAGGATAGTAAGGTAATGTATCTCCGTAACGGCCGCTATCCAATAGCTCTTTTACAATGTTAGCGCGTTTCTTCATTATTTCAAACTTTTCAGCTTTTTGCGCCTCAAATTCAGGAGATTTTAGCGCATGTAGCACGAACGTTTGTGAAGGATGAGGACCACTAGAAATCGTTGAACGAATGATCCCAAGAGTTTTTTGCTCAAGCGCAGCTAATGTTGCACTTGAAGGCGAAGCATACGTAATAAATCCAACCCGGAATCCCCATACATATTCCTCTTTCGTAGCTCCATCGACCTTAATTGCAAGCACATTTGAATGCAAATCTGCAAGCTTACTGAATAAGGATTCCTTCATGGAGTCTTCAAAAAATAATCCAAAGTATGCATCATCCGTAACAGCAACAACTTTGATGCCTTGCTCGGCTGCTTCTTTAATTGCCGCTACAATCGCTTCACCATCTTGTACGCTTGGTGTAAAGCCAGTTGGATTGTTCGGGAAGTTTAGGATAACAATCGCTTTACCGATTTCTTTTTGGGCAAGCAAAGCTTGCTTTAATCCCTCGCTGTTAAAACGAAGTTCATCATTATATAATGGGTATTCTACAATTTTTGCATTGCGGCGAATCCCGAAAGTAAGTTCATAGTTTTCCCAGTTTTTATCTGGAATGATGACAGGGTCACCAACCTCAGCGAATAAGTCTGCAACGATGCTAAGACCATGTGTTAACGCATTTGTAACGATAGGATTACTAAACTGTGACTTAATAGTTGCAAGTGAAGGATTATCCTTCAGCATCTTTTCGCGCCAAGCGCTGCGTAGCTCTGGCTTACCTGCTGGTGGTGCATATTCATAGATGTCTTTAGGATTGTAAGCACTAAGCGTGTTTTGAATTACATCAAGATGCATCGGAACGCCATTTTCAGTTGCAATCCCAATTGTCGCATTGTATTTTTTTGCTTTAGCTTTTGCTTCAGCCGATTGGCTTAGAATCCCTTCCTTTGGAAAATAAATGTTTTTTCCAAGATTAGACAACATGTCGTAGACAGCAGGACTTTCTTGCTGTAGCGTCTCATTTAATTGTTGAGCTAATGGGTTCATGGATTTCATTCCATCCTTCCGAAAATCAATCATAATTAATAGGTTAGTGCAGTCGCCCATAATTATACCATTAATCGCTTCGCCATACTATTGAATAATTAAATAATTTTCTTTTTTGACTTATTATTTGTAGTTTGTAGTTTTTTTCTGTTGAACCTTTACACAGATTAATTATAATGGAGTATATGGGGACATTTTTTTTTGTACAATTTGTATACTTGATTTTGGGATTTAATACAATGTTAATTAAGACGACATGTCGTGATAATTTATCTGCGATAGATTTTTAGATAGTTTGAGGAGGGTTCATCAATGCTTGATATTTCGCCAGATAAGCTGATATTAAAGCCTGCATTTGCAAAGATTGTTTGTGAACCAGGTTGGAGATGGGCAAGACGTGAAAAGCCGATGCCAAACTTTGATTTATTTTATGTATGGAGCGGTGAAGGCGATGTCGAGGTTAATGGCGTGCATCATGAGGTAGGCCCAGGAAGCTGTTTTTTATTTCGCCCGGGTGATTTTACAAGCGCTACGCATAATCCGCAAAAACCGCTTGTGTTGACTTATATTCATTTTGCTACAGAAGAGCCAGTGGAAGTGATTCCTAAACGTTATCGTGTACTACAAGATACTGTTGATTTTGAGTTCTTATTGTCTCGTTATGTTCGTTTATTTTTAATTCAAACCTATGCTGCTGAAGAGGAAGCAAAGCTTGTGCTTAAGCAAATTATGATTCATTTGCTTCGTGCAGATTTTCAAACCCCAACTGAAAAGAAAGCAAGCAATCAGTTAACCGAAGCAATACATGAGGTAGCGAATTTTATTAGACAAAATCCAAGCGTACAGCATCGAGTCGAGGACTTAGCGATGCGCGCTCAGCTTTCACCGCGTTATTTCTCAATGAAATTCCGAGAGGTATTAGGCGTTTCAGTTCAGACTTATATGATTCAAACACGTATTAATCGGGCACAATATCTTCTGACACATGCAGGTATGAATGTAACTGAGGTTGCTGATGCTCTAGGATATCGTGATATTTTCTTCTTCAGCCGACAATTTAAACAGTATACAGGGAAAAACCCATCTGAAATTCGCTGATATGAAATTCACTGGTAGAAATAAAGCAGCAATGGCATGCACTTAATAAGATAAGATAAGTTAAGTGATGCGCTATTGCTGCTCTTTATTTTTAAATATTTATTTAGGAAGTAAAAACCCCTAGCGCCTGTCCTACACGGACTTTTGTACCAGGCTTGAGATTTTCATTTGGTTGAAAGCTATTGCTTTCTGTAAGCAAGACCACGGTGGAACCGAAGGCAAAGTAAGCTAGCTCCTCGCCGCGTTCAAGTTGAATTTTGCTAGTATTTACGTATTTAATGCTGCTTACATTCAAAGCTCCAACTTTTACTGCAGCAATAACATGTTTTTTATATTGAATATACGTGATTAAACGTTCGTTACGACTAAGCACTAATTTCATATGTTTTAAACCAAAAGTGTTAACAGGATAGACTTTACCAGGCAAATGTACCTTATGTATGATCTTTCCTTCAACTGGTGCGTGAATTCGGTGATAATCTGTAGGACTTAAATAAAGTACGAAATAATGACCATGCTGATATGCTTTACTTCGCTGTTCATCGGCAAGCAGATCGGCTATAGAGTAATCTTGACCTTTAACATTAAGGATGGTTCCGTCTTGGATTGCCCCACAGCTTGCGATAACCGCATCAACAGGCGATACCATTGCATTTTCAGCTTTATCAATTTGACGCATATTAGGCTTTAGGCGTCGTGTAAAAAATTCATTTAAGGTTCGATATTGATTAACTGGTTTTTCTGCTTCATCAACATTAATTTTATAGCTGTTTATAAACGTAGGGATGAAATAGCGACTTAATGGTGTTTGAGCGAAGGCTCCAGTCAGCTTAGAAATCCACTTACGCGAGCTAAGCTCCGTCATGGATCGAAGTAGCCAGAGTTTCATTAATGTTCTCCCTTTCTAAAAATAACTTAAGACGTACTAGCATAAGTCTGCCATATCTGTAGCTTCTTTTCAATAAAAAAAGCCAGCTAGCTCGGATATGCTTGGAGCTGTGCCGACTTATCTTTTTTTAGTTTTATGGAGAGCGATTTACCAAATACTTCGCATACTCGATTGGTCTGCGAATAGCTTGCAGATATCGTTCATGGTCACCAATTTCACGAAAAACCTCGCGAGATGGTTTTGGATTTAATTCAATAATCCATATTTTACCTTGTCGATCGATTGCAATATCAATTGCAATTTCACAAAGCGTATAATTGTTATGCTCAAGGTAGTTGGCAATATTAAGTGATAATGTATTAATTTCCTCTTGTACTTGGGCAAGATTAACATTAGGAGATACAAACTGTTCGATAAGCTGTTGCATGGCTACTGCAGAACCGCCGCCGTGCAGGTTTGCAGTAATACTGCGTTCAGCTCCAATTCTGCCAGCTCCTCCTGTAACGCTCCATTGACCATAACCATCTTTTTGCACAAGGATACGATAATCATGTACTCTGCCATTCTCCAAAGTTAGCGGAATTCCTTGTTGAATTAAATAAGAGGCAGAATGGACATTCCATTTATTCATAAATGAACGAATTGCAGAGACTGATAACATGCGTGGATTAATGATCCTTCGGTTATGATTACGTCCTTCAATCTTAACAGTTAGTGGTGATTTTTTTTCGATGCGGAGAATTCCTCGTCCTCCAGTGCCATTCACGGGTTTTACGTATACAATAGGATACTGCTTTAGCATTTTTAATAAATCAGCGTGCTGAGTATATTGAATTGTATAAGGAAGGTATGGTTTAATATACGGCGATTCATTTAATTTCTGATATATTATCCATTTATTTCCAAATTTGTGATTCAAATATTGAATATGAGGAAAACGTTCTTTAAATTTACGTAGTTCTTTCATACGAAATGTCTTTTGGATTCTGGAGCGATCGAACACAAGCTGCGGAATTGGCAGCCATTTTCGAAGCCAGCGTTTGCTTTTTATATCAAATACATGGGCTCTTATCATTTGATCAGCATAATTGATATCCTCTGTTGCAGGAGTGAAAACAACTATGGAAATATCTAGCTTAGCTGCCTCAATTGTCATCTGCTCATATATTTTACGTTCCTCGAGCAAACCTTGATTGTTAAGATATAGTGTTAGTATTCCTAATTGCTGTCGAGGCATGAACGGGTCTCCTTTCAAATCGAAGCGTAGTTTTTCCAGTAGGCCCTTTAAACATTGCAACGGCATGGAGTTGATTTTTAAAGCACATTGCTAAGCTAGCAACGTTGTCAATAGCAACCTGACAGGAAAAGTTGGGAGAGGCTTCAATTAAAGCCTCCATGATTTTGCTGCCAACTCCTCTACCTCGTGCATCAGAGTGTACGACAACAATACAGTGACCACTTCCGTCAGCGATTGTGTAGCCAACGCCGAGTAATGCACCTTGTTCTGTATAGGTATAGACAACAGCAGGAGGGAGCTCCTCCACCTGCGGATTAAGCTGTTCATTGGCTAGAGCACGCAGACTATGAAGTGCAGCTAATGTAATTCGTTTTTCTCCATAGCGAGTAATAAAGTTTAAGATTCGTGCTCTTTGTTTGTTCCATGCTTGTGAAGTAAGCCGACGAAGCATGAGCATCCACCTCCAACTCAATACCACTTATCTATGAATTGATCAGGTAGTGGCTATATTGAAAAATTCGTTGCAGCGACTTTTGTCTAATATGCGGCTCATCAAATTTCATTGGCTTGGAATTTGCCTCGAAAAACCAAATATCTCCTTTTTTATCTACTCCTATATCCATAGACATTTCACCTAGACGATATTTGGATTGCTTTTCGATTTGTGTGGCAATCGTCACCGCTGCTTTAGAAGCTTTTTCTACTATAGTATGAGACTCTTTTGAGCTGAATGCGTAGGAGAGTAATTTAATCGGATCATCAATTCGTCCGCCTCTAGGCACATGTGTTGTAATACTTGTACCGCCTGCAACTCTTGCTCCTAGTCCTGTTAATTCCCACTCGCCATTACTATTTTTTTGGATTAGCGCTCGTAGGTCAAATTTATGGGAACGATAGGTCGCAAGCGTAATTCCTTGTTGCACAATATAAGGATTATTATCCATTTCTTCGCTAATTCTTGCCCATAGCTTTTTGAAGTTAACGCAATTGTAGGTTATCGAGCTTTGCTTTTCTTGTATATTTAAGCGATAAGGCAGTGAGCTATTGGGCTTATAAGAGACGGTCATAATGCCTTTACCTGCTTTACCGCTTTCGGGCTTCAAATATAAAAAATGATGATCATTAAGCATTTTTTCTAAAACCTTAGCGCTGCTTAATCGTTGTGTTTTTGGCAAAAAAACTTTAGTCGTTGATGACGCCTTGAGCCATTTGAATAATTGCCATTTATTAAAAAAATACGGATTAAACATCGTAATGCGAGAGTCACTTTGACAAGCAGCAAGCTTTCTCCGAACTTTTCGTGTTCGCTCGATTTCGCGATTAGGAATACGGTTATAAATAATATCTGGAAGTGGCATTGCACGCCGTCTCCAGCTTTTTGAAGGTCTATGATAAACATAGCCTAGCTGATGTGGTTGATTTAGTAATAGATTTTCTACAGGCAAAACATATACAGTAAATCCCGCCTGTGTACCGGTATTAATAAGATCGATAAAGTTATTACGATTCCCTCTAATTTTTCCTTTTTCATCCAAAGAGGTTAAAATCGCAAACACTTTATCTTTACTTTTTGTTGCCGCCACTTCAGATGCAGTTAACTGCTCCATTGTTGCTCCGCTCATGAAACACTACCTCCTTGAAAACGACTAAGATATAGACAATGGTCAAGTAAATAGTTTAATGAGCGTTTACCTTCATTTTTTAATTCAGGATGCTTAAAGATGGAGCGACCTGGTTTAGCATTTGCTTCAAACATCCAAACCTTACCGTCTTTGTCAATACCAATGTCGAGGCCAAGCTCTCCTAGCAGATAAGGATAATTACGCTCAATTGCCTCTGAGAGCATTATTGAAATAGCCTTTGCTTGCTCTAGTATCACTTCTGCTCGATGACCAAAAGCATGACTTAACGCTTGCTCAGGAGTTAACAATGTTCCACCATTCTTCATATGAGTAGTAACACTGCCTCGGCCTGCCTTCTTGGCGCCAATGCCAACAGGCTGCCATCGATTGTTTCCATCTTTGTGCATATGAAAACGAAAGTCTACAGGACACTTATCAATTTCGATAAGCCGAATACCTTGCTGTGCGACATAATTTTTCAATCCTGATCCATGTTTTATAGCTAATGTTCGATAAAGTTTGTCAAAACTTTGAAATTTTAGAAGAGAGTTCGTTCCATTATTGCGGTAGCGCACAAAATATCCTTTTTGTGGAAGGTGAGTAATGCGATATATGCCATATCCTAAGCTTCCAGTGCTAGGTTTAAAGTAAATGAAAGAATATTTTTTTAACAACTCTTTCATTTGCTCAGGAGAGGGATTTGGGATCGATTCAGGGATATGTGCTAGTGCATTTAGGTCGTTTTTTAACAGTTGATAAACATCAGCTTTGTTGAGAAAACTCCAATTGAAAATCGGTATTCCTTCGGCAACAAAGCGCTCGCGTAGCTTTGTCATTTCCTCGCCAATTTCTGCGCGACGATTAGGCAAGCGATTATAGATTACGTCTGGGAAAGCAACAACTCGTCGATACCAGCCTCCTTGCGAGTTAAGAAAATAGCCGTTAATCGTTTTGTTATGCCAGTTAATATCATGAGGTGTAAAACCGAACGTATATGCTTTGTTATGACCAGCTTTAATCACCTGCTTAACGAGAGACGAGCGAGAGCTAAATGGAGAGCTTTCTCCAGTATGATAACTATCGGTTAATACACCGATCAGCGGTCCTAATTGAATCTCATTATTTCCATGGTTGAACAGATGAATGGTTCCGCTGGAAGGAACTTTTATATGATTACGAATACCCATCGGCAAATATAGATGGTTTCCTTGTCGTTTCGAAGTTTTTAGTGTAGCTGTTATTTTTTCTTGGCCTAGACGTATATGAATTGGTCTACTCGTAGTAAGATTTAGCTCATGAATAAGATGTGTAGAAGCAAATACTACTTGATTTGGCTGCTGTAAGAAGTGGATATTACAAGTAATAAGACTCATCGTGTACCTCCTGATAAATAAGAGCGATAGGTTGTAATGTCCCCGTCGCCTGTTTTTTTCTATATTACTTTTTGCTTTAGTGTTTGGCTTTGCTGCAAATATAAGGCATACTGCAATGGTCGTTCATGTGCTAGTAAGGTCAGCTCATTTCCAGTAAGACTAAATGCCTGTCGTCCAGGCTTGCTATTACATTCTAGTAACCAAATGCTTCCCTGCGGAGTGATGCCAAAATCTAGTGCAAGCTCGCCAAAACGGCCAAAATGACCTTCAATTTCTGTAACTGTTTGCCCACTTATCATATGGATTTGTTGCAGTAAACGTTCGGCTTTATAGCTGCCCATTTTTGCTGTGAGTAAAGGTAGTGGATGACTAGCCTCACCACCACCATGAAGATTGGAGGTTAGTCCTTGGCTAAAGCCTATTCTTGCAATGCTTCCTGTAAGCTGCCATTGACCACTTTGATCTTTTTGCATGAGCACGCGTATATCAAATGGCTTTCCATCCTCACCTGTAAGCTCAAGATATGGTTGAATGAGATAGTTCATATCTTTTTTGAAACGATATAGCCATTTCAGAAGGTTTATTTCGTTACAAAATTCAATGCGAAAGCTTTCATTATGCATATTTCGCCCTCGTACCTCATATTGCTCTAGTACAAGGTTGTGATGGATATGAACGATCCCTCTGCCCTGCATACCTGATGTCGGCTTAAGCACAATTCCTTGCGGATAGAGCTTGAGCCATTTCGAGATACAGGAAAGTGATTGGAGAGATTCAGTATAAGGGAGATAAGGGATTAGCCCTTCTACTGAATTTAATGCTTCATAGACGAGTAATTTATTTGGTAGATTATTATTTATCGTTAAATACGGTTTTTTATTTTTAAGCTCCATGAGCATACGCTCACAGCTTAGCTTTTGCTTAGTGCTCGTAAAAAAGCAACGATCATAAATGACATCAGGCAATGAAACCGTTTCTCTTTGCCACTGGTCACCATGCAAACGATAGCCAAATAGTTTTTGTCCACTCCATTCACTGCTGGAGAATACAAAGAGATCGATATTATAAAGTGGAGCAAGTTTAGCCAATTGTGTATAGAACCTTGGCTCTTGCAATCCACGATAATTTTCTCCATAGCCATTATTTAATTTTTCGATTTTAGCGACGAGAATGCCTAATTTTAGATTCATCATTAGGACGTCTCCCTTCTTGGAAGCCGGTTAAATACTTGGTATATGCCAGTAGCATACGCACAGAGGGTCTAATTTTTCGTTTGTTCGTTGAAGTGCTACTTATTTTAGAAGGCTTTGAGTTAACCTCAAGCAACCAAACCTTCCCTTGTACATCAACAGCTAAATCAATCCCAAGCTCAGCAAAATGCTCATCTAGTTGTTCGCCTATCGCAGTAGCTATTTGAATAGCGGCAGTTTTTAAAGTTTGAAAAAGTTCTTTATGATTAATTTGTTCATCTAAATTAGTTTTTGGTAAGGTAGCCATTACTGAATTTATTGAGCCTCCCTTGGCAATGTTGGCCACGAATTGGTCATTGCCTGCTGTGCGGGCAACAATAGACGTGATGCTCCATTGTCCCTGTCCGTTTTTTTGCACAAGTGCGCGAAAATCAACAGGTCTTTTGCCGTTTTGAATAAGAAACAATCCCTGTTGTAACTGGTATTTTTGTTTTCGCAGCTTTGTACGAAGCCCAGCATAAAGAGACTTTAGCGAACTGAATTTATAGATTTGTGCTGAGTTGTTTGCTCGCTCTAACCCATAATAGCCATTAGACAGCGTTGTAACTCGATAAATACCACGCCCCATGCTGCCATGAATCGGCTTAATGTAAACAACTGAATGCATATTAAGCATTTCCTCCAGTTGCTTAAAGTCTGTAAAAAGCTGAGAGTCAGGCAATAGATTAGAAAGTAAGGGGTGTTCCTCTAATAGTTCAAAAACTTCATGTTTGTCAAGGAAGCGTTCATTAAAAAGAGCTATATTGTAAAAATGGGCTGTTTCGTGAATTAATTTTTGTACGATTGCTTGTTTTTCTGCTTTACGTGAAGGAAGACGATTATAGATGACCTCAGCTAATGGCAAATAGACTTTGCGCCACTCTTCATCTAATACCCAGCCAGAAATTAAGGTGCCGTGTCTTTTAAGTGCTTCTGGTGTAAAAAAATAGACAAATGCGCCTTGCTGATTACATATTTCTGCTAATTCATAGCAAAAGGAGCTAATCGAGCCAAATGGTTTTTCGGCATCATCTGGGGTTTCTTTATTAATCAGAACTGCAAGCAAAGGACCGAGTTTTAATCTTACATTGGCTTTATCGTAATGAAGTGCTAACTTTAACTCCAATTTTGTTAATGGAATTGCAAGCTGTTGGGCAAGACGTGAATGCATAGTCAGTTCTGATTTGTCAGATGATGGGATAATTTTAATTGTTTGCTTATATATGCCAAATTGCAGGCTAATATGCTGTGCTTGCGGTATTTCAAGCTTCTTCATCACATCCTCACCTAACAAGATGGTGTCAGGTTGGATCGATTGAACGACATGGATGGGGACAATAGGTTCAGATTTCAGCATACTTGAGCTCCTTTCGGCACAGCTCCGTAATAAAAAAGAGCATTGAATGCTGTATCATATGTAAGGCTTGCAAAGTTGGTGAAACAGTTTAAAGACATAAGCGGATTGTATCTAGCATAGTCTATAAATAATTAAAAACTTGTACATAAATGGGAGGACGGATGATAATGAAGCGTAAAATATTGCCATTTATTAATTTGGGATTAGCAGTCGTTATGTTATTTTTTGCTTTGCCAAAGTTAGGTGCTTCAACTGAACCGTTTGCTAATGCATTTTGGATAATATGGACTGCATTTGCGGCTTTAGCGATTGCTGCTAACGGAAATATTATTTTAATGAGTGAAGAAAAGCGTCAAAGATTATTGGAGATTAAACGTCATCGTGCGCTTCGCTTTGAGCGCAAATTAGCGAATATCGGCTCTAAGACAACCGCGAAGCGAAATAAGCAAAGTGCAAAAGAAAGAGTTAATGAAAGCGCCTAGAGATTGGTACAAGTTATGCCGACATAAACTTATTAATACGATATGCAAAGCTAAAGCGTCTGAGAGCAATCTTAGACGTTTTTTCTTTATATCCCTTTCATTTGTTCTACTTATGCGGATGACGTACAATAGATTTTAGAGTTTTAGATTTATGCTGTTCTGTTTTTATAAAGAAAGGAAGATTGTTATGGAACGCTCTCACGATAACGAGCAAGCTTCGTCACTAGAGACAATGACAAAGCATGATATGATAATCAATTATATTCAAAACTTGCCGATTGGTACGCGAATTTCCGTGCGAGCGATTGCCAAAGAGCTTGAAGTTAGTGAAGGGACTGCATATAAAGCTTTTAAGGATGCCGAGGCAGCAGGACTTGTGCAAACGAAGGAACGAATTGGCACTGTTCGTATTGACCGTAAGCGAAGAGAGGCGATGGAGCAACTAACCTTTCGTGAAGTGGCGGAAATTGTTGATGGCAAGCTGCACGGAGGAGTTGAAGGGATCGAAAAGACGCTGCAAAAGTTTGTTATCGGGGCGATGGAGCTTGAAGCGATGCTTAGCTATATTGGACAATCCTCGTTATTAATTGTCGGTAATCGTAAAAATGTGCATCGCAGAGCACTAGAGCGAGGAGCGGGCATCCTTATAACTGGGGGATTTGAACCAGAGGAAGATGTTATCGAGCTTGCTAACCAAATGAAACTGCCAATTATGTCTACTCGACACGATACTTTTACGGTTGCCTCGATGATTAACCGTGCGATGTATGATCGACTTATTCGACGTAAAATCATTTTGCTAGAAGATATTGTTACCTTTACGAAGCCAGCCGACGTCATGTATGTTGGACAGACTGTTGCTCAATATTATGAGTTATTTCGTGAAACAGGCTCAGGGCGCTATCCAGTGCTAGATGAACGCGGACGTGTTGTCGGTATGATGACAGCAAAGGATGCGGCTGGCATGGACGGTGAAGTGCCGATAGAAAAAGTGATGAGTAAGCATCCGATTACTGCTGCTCCGAACATTACAGTTACTTCGGCAGTACATACAATGGCGCTGGAAGGTATTGATCTGTTGCCAATTGTAGATCGTCATCGCAAGCTGCTTGCTACGGTAACAAGACAAGAGGTGCTTGATGCGATGCGTTTTGCAGGTAAGCAACCTGAAAGTGGAGAAACGTTTGAAGAGTTGATTTGGACGGGATTTGTTTCACATTCGGAGCAAAATCAAGAGGATGTCAGCGTTATTTATTGTGGAAAGATTACTCCACAGATGTCAGGGCCTTTAGGAATGGCATCTGAGGGATTACTTAGCACATTGATGACGCAGGCGGCGCGAAATATGGTGCGAGAAATGAATAAGCGCGACTTTTTGTTGGATAATGTGAACACATATTTTCTTCACCCTATTCCAATCGAGCGGGAAATTAAAATCATTGTCAAACCACTGGAGCTAAGTCGTATGGTCACAAAAATTGAGGTTAATATTATGGACCATAACGAACTAGCCGCCAAAACGATTTTGGCGGCACAAATGATCGACCCGTATTAAGTTAAGCCTTGTTTTGCTGTTCTTTGTTGCGGTAGAAGCTAAGATTGCGTAAACCTGCAAACAGGTTAAACAAACCGAGCAGAAGAAATATAGCGCCTAATATAATTCTTAGTGTAGATTCGTTGGAATAGAGGAGCTGTATTGCAGAAATGAAAATTAGCATGGCGCCCATACTAATGTTCAACTTTCCAGTTAAAACGCCTTTAGTAATCGGCTCCTTTGCTTGTTTAGAACGAATACTGAAATAGATTGAGAAAATTAGACTAACAAAAATTAACATTGAAATAATGCTAGAAATCGTCGATTCCATCATTATGTATCCTTTCTATATCTGTTGTTAACGTAAATTATAGCATATTTTATTTTGATTGCTAGGAGGAGAAAAGGAATGAGTTTACAGCAACGTTTTGCAGAACAATCCCTGTTGATTACAGGAGCCGGAGCAGGAATAGGCAAGCAGCTAGCACTAAGCTATGCCGAGCAAGGTGGATTCATTATTGCTGTTGATCGATCTGAAGATAAACTTGCAGAGTTAGAGGCGCAGTTCAAAGCGCAAGGCTATGCAGGACTGACATATCGAGCTGATATTAGTGATCCTCAGCAAATTTCAGCGATGATGGAGGCTGTTAGTACACAGCATGGCAAGTTAGACATTTTAATAAATAACGCAGGACTAGGCATTTGGAAATCTCCTTTTGATTTGCAACTTGATGAATGGGATTATGTAATTAATACTAATTTGCGAGGAACATTTTTATGCTCCAGAGAAGCTGCTAAGCTAATGCGCGGTAATGAACGCGGAGGCAGTATTATCAACATTTCATCGACACGTGCGTTAATGTCAGAGCCAAATTCTGAGGCATATGCTGCATCAAAAGGCGGGATATTAGCGTTGACTCATGCTATGGCTGTATCGCTTGGCAAGGAACGGATAAGAGTTAATGCGATCTGTCCTGGCTGGATTGAAACAGGCGATTACAGTCAATTGCGTGAAATTGATCACGAGCAACATCCAGCCCTAAGGGTTGGCAATCCACAGGACATTGTCAAAGCATGTTTTTACTTAAGCGATCCTGAAAATGACTTTGTTACTGGCACGCATTTAGTTGTAGATGGCGGAATGACAAAACGAATGATCTACGAGGAATAAGCTTTATAGCTTTGAAGCTTGTTAAGCTATAAAAAATATACAGCGTAGGAAAGTAAGCACTGGAGAATGAAGCAGTGTTGAAAAACTACCAGTGGAGGAAAGCAAGCTCTGGAGAGCGCAGAGTGACGCCTTTAAACCTGATGCTAACAACCTATAATTTATTAAGAAGCATCAGGTTTAAAAAGCGTCCGTAAGAGCTTGCTATTCCGTAGCGCTGCAAAAGCGTCCGCAAGAGCATACAGTTCCGTAGCGCTGCAAAGCATCCGCAAAATATGCAATTCCGTTTCTACGATGGAGGCGGTGTATATTTACGTACCGTCATCCATACCTGCAAAGTGTTATCGACCAGCAGCACAGTTTTTAGCTCAATCGTATAGTCTTGATTAAATATATTGCGGTACACTTTTTTCTCTAATATTTTTCTAGCAAACTGAGCATTTGTGTCAATATCATAAATACTTTGACCAATTAAAATTGATAAATCCTCTCTTACTTGCTTTATTAACTCATTTTGCGTAAGTGAATCAAGCTTTGGTCTATTTTCCTCATTGCTCTCTTCTTCGATTCTTAACTTCAGGCTTTTAATCACCGTATGCTGACTTTTATATTGCGCGAGATTTTGGATGTCCTGCTCATATTGAACAAGCTTGCTTTGCAGTTCAAGTCGTTCGTGATAATATGCTTCAAACTGCACAAGATGCAAAGCGTTGAGCACAATCGCCCCTACAATCGCACCAATTAGAAATGCGCCGCTCATACTTAAATAATGGATAAACCGATCAAATTGCGGAAGGCGCATCACGTCACCGCTCCTTTGCAGATTAGCTTCACTAATTCAGTCGCGGTATGAGCGCCAAGAAAGGCGAAAATAATAAAACATACCTGTTGAATTGCTGGAGAAATTTGCCCAGCGCTTATATTGCTCTCTATTACACGTACAGGATCGATCGAGCCGCCAATAGCAGCTACAATTGCCCATATTTTTAAGCGTACTGCGGTATCTAATATTACAGTAGCTGGCGGTAGCAGCATAAATACAGCACCAACACCTGCTACTAATGAGCCTCCTAGCACAATGCCAAAGGCGATAAAAAAGTCTAATCCGGCCTTCGATAAAAACTCATTCATCTGAAGTACCCTCCATACAAAGAATCATTATGTTTCATTGTATGGGCGTGTCCATTAGGAATATGATAAAATAATATGAAACTTAACCATTTTAATTTGAAATTAATAGATATCGTTTCATAGCTTAACAGAGCTTGAATTTGCTAACGTCTAAGGCGGCGAAAACGCAGGGAGGGAGTGATAATGAATGAGTAATATTGCTGAGCAATTTGTCCATCTTCATGTCCATAGTGAATATAGCTTGTTAGATGGCGCAGCTCGTATACAGGAGCTTGTGCAAACGGCTGCGAGTAAGGGAATGAAGGCACTAGCTCTTACTGATCATGGCGTGATGTATGGAGCGATTGCCTTTTACAAAGCTTGCAAGGAGCATGGGATTAAGCCAATCATAGGCTGTGAAATTTACTATACGGCTGGGTCTCGCTTTGAAAAGGGGAGTCGTAAGGACAATCCGATTTATCATCTAATCTTACTTGCAATGAATGAGCAGGGCTACCGCAATTTGATGAAAATCGTGTCAATTGCTCAATTGGAAGGGAATCATTATCGCCCACGTGCTGATAAGGAAACGTTGGCTGCCTATAACGAAGGAATTATTTGCTTAAGTGCCTGCTTAGGCGGGGAAGTTAATCAAAAGCTGTTGCACGGTACTTGGGATGAAGCTGTGGCGGCAGCACTAAGCTACAAAGAAATTTTCGGTGATCGATTTTATTTGGAATTGCAGGATCATGGCTTGCTTGATCAGAAGCGTGCTGGTTCGATGATGATAGAACTGTCAGAGCAACTGCAAATCCCGCTTGTTGCCACTAATGACGTACACTACGTGGAAAAACAGGATGCGGAGATGCAAGAGGTGCTTATTTGTATTGGGACTGGCAAAACGTTAAATGATGACGATCGCTTAAAAATGGAAACTGATCAAATGTATTTAAAAAGCGGCGAGGAGATGCTAGAGCGCTTTGTTCATGTGCCGCAAGCTATTGCAAATACGGCACGTATCGCTGAGCGTTGTCAGCTTGAATTATCATTAGGAAGAGTGAAATTGCCTCAGTTTGCTCCGTTGCCGCATGCAGCCACTTCTGCTGGCTATCTTAAAGCACTGTGTGAGGAAGGGCTTATCCGTCGTTATGGAAATTCGGAGCGCTGGATAAATGAGGCAGAGTTTCGCGAGCATATACAGAAGCGGCTTTCTTATGAGCTTTCCGTTATCGAGCGGATGGGCTACAGCGATTATTTCTTAATTGTTTGGGATTTTATTCGTTTTGCCAAAGAGAGAAAAATTGCTGTAGGTCCTGGTCGCGGTTCTAGCGCAGGAAGTCTTGTTGCCTTTGTGCTAAATATTACTGACGTTGACCCGATTAAATACAATTTAATTTTTGAGCGTTTTCTTAACCCGGAGCGGGTTAGTATGCCTGATATAGATATTGATTTTGATGATGAACGTCGCGACGAAGTTATTCAATATGTCGCTGCTAAATATGGCGAGGATCATGTTGCGCAAATTATTACGTTTGGAACAATGGCTGCCAAAGCGGCGATCCGTGATGTCGGTCGCGTGTTGAATGTTTCATTTCAAGAGGTGGATCGAACGGCTAAGTTAATTCCTTCCGGTCCAGGAGTCACTTTAAAACATGCGCTTGCTATAAATGAGCAGTTGCAGGCTGTATATGCCCAAAGTTCAAATGTAAGGCAAATGCTTGAGATGGCATTAAAAGTTGAAGGAATGCCGCGACATGCTTCGACGCATGCTGCCGGCGTTGTTATCTCTTCACAGCCTTTAACGGAGTTTACCCCTTTACAGCATGGCAGCGAGGGAATGACATTAACGCAATACTCGATGGAACATTTAGAGTCAATCGGGTTGCTGAAAATGGATTTTCTTGGATTACGCACGTTATCGATTCTTGAGCGTGCCCATCGCTGGGTAGAGCAATTGGAAGGAACAGTTATCGATTTTACTACGATAGCTGATAATGATCCGCTGACCTATGAATTGCTAGGCAGGGGAGAAACAACAGGAGTGTTTCAGCTTGAATCAGCGGGGATGCGGCGAGTGCTGAAAGAGATGAAACCGAACGTATTTGAAGATATTGTATCTGTCCTTGCGTTATACCGTCCAGGTCCGATGGAATTTATACCGAAGTACATAGATGCAAAGCATGGGAAAATAAGTGTTGAATTTCCGCACGACGCACTTCGGCATATTTTGCAGGATACTTACGGTATTATAGTATATCAAGAGCAAATTATGCAGATTGCTTCCCATATGGCTGGCTTTACATTAGGTGAAGCAGATTTGCTTAGACGAGCTGTTTCTAAGAAAAAGCGAGAGGTGCTCGATGAGGAGCGCGCTCATTTTGTAAAGGGCAGCTTGCGTATGGGCTATGATGAAGCAAGTGCCAATACGGTGTACGATATGATCGTGCGCTTTGCAGATTATGGTTTTCCGCGAGCCCATGCCGTAGCGTATGCTGTGCTTGCATTTCGTACCGCTTGGTTTAAAGCGCATTATCCAGCCGTATTTATGGCATCAATGCTGGCTTCTGTAGCTGGAAACTTGCAAAAAACTGCACAGTATGTGGATGAATGTCGGCGAATGGGAATCAAAGTTTTGCCGCCTTCCATCAATGAAAGTGAAAGCAATTTTACACCTACAGCAGAAGGAGTGCGTTTTGGTCTTTCGGCGATTAAGAACGTAGGTACACAGGCGATCGAGTCTATTCTTGCTGCACGAAAACAAGGAAAGTTTAAAAGCATGATTGATTTTTGCAAACGAGTAGATTTAAGAGTAGTTAACAAACGTGTGCTAGAATCATTGATTTTAGCAGGAGCAATGGATGGACTAGATGGACATCGAGCACAATTAAATGCTGCATTAGATGATTTTCTTGATGCTGTTTCTAAGTGGAAAAAGGAGCGTGATGAGCTTCAGCTTGAATTATTTGGCTTTGAGGTCATCCAAAACTGGGATGTCGAGCTGCCGAATATTCGTGAGTTTACGAAGCAGGAGCAACTGGAACATGAATATGAGCTGCTAGGCATGTATTTATCAGGACATCCGCTTGATGAACTGCAGCAAGCGTTAGCAGATGCGAATCTTGATCAGTTTATTGATTTGTATGAACTTGAAGATGGTAGCTTTGCAGTTGTTCCCGCCCGCTTTGTTTCATTAAGACCACATACGAGTAAAAGCGGTAATAAAATGGCGTTTGCAGAAGTCGAAGATAAGCTTGTGCGGTTAGAAGCGGTCATTTTTCCTAAGGTGTGGAGCAATTATGGAAATCATCTAGGCAAGGACAAGCTAGCGTTGTTGCTTGTTGAGCTGCAAAAGGCAGAGGATGAAATTAAGCTTATTATTCAAGAAGTTGCACTTGCTCAAGAAGGAAAGTTTGAACAACTGCTGCCAGTTGCGCAACAGTTGATGAAAGCCGCCAAATGGCGTAATCAAGGGCTTCATCGTGCTGCTAGAAATACGGCGGTAACACAGCGCGTAAATAAGGCTGCACAATCTGTGACAATGCCGAAAAACACAACGTCAACAGCTTTAGAAGCAGATGGGTTCACTGCAAAAGAGCAGCAGGATTCAATGCTTGATCAGCGAAAAGTATTTATTAAATTAGCTAAGCCAATGCAAGAGCAGCATACATTAACGAGCTTACAGAAAATTTTATTATCACATAAAGGCAACCAGCAAACCTTATTGTTCTATGAAGGGACGAGGGAAGTTGTAGCTCTTAGTAAGCAATATTACGTCAGCTACAGTGAGCGTTTGGTTGCAGAAGTGGAACAATTACTTGGAAAAGGCACAATTGCAATCAAGTAAAGGGATGGAAGTGGAATTTGGATTAAAGGGAAAAAAGCGGCAATATCATTTGCCCGATTGTCTCTTATTATGTTATCATGAGTTCATCTATGACCGTTGACGGGTAGAGTAGCAATAACTAACTAGAGAGATGCTAAAGTGATGTAGTAGGAGGTAGTACCCCATGTGGACTGTATTCTATATAGCTCCATCAGAGCGTGCGGCAGAGAACATAAAGAATAAGCTAACCCAAGAAGGATTTCTTGTTAAAATCCGCCCTGTCAATTTGTCTAAACAGCAGTTTGAAATTCTGGTTCCATCTGGCGAATTAGAAGAGATTCGAGAGGTATTTGACACCATTATTCGCCTTTAAGTCAGAGGCTTGAATTGTGTCCAAAGAGGTGTAAAACGTGCAAATAAAAGATCTTTTTTCTAAGAAAAAATATGCCACGATTCCAACGGAGCGTCCAAAGCGTGAAGTTCCAGAAGGATTAATGAACAAATGCAGCAAATGCGGAAATATTCAATATAGTAAAGAACTAGAAAAGAACTTAA
Source organism: Paenibacillus sp. plas6 (assembly GCF_057221655.1). Taxonomy (NCBI): domain Bacteria; kingdom Bacillati; phylum Bacillota; class Bacilli; order Caryophanales; family Paenibacillaceae; genus Paenibacillus; species Paenibacillus sp. plas6. The sequence goes on from NZ_CM170151.1 coordinate 3,624,377, forward strand.
AGGTTTGCTCTTCGTGCGGCTATCATGGTCGTTTAAACGCGCGTGAGCGAATCGCTATGACTCTAGATGACGGCAGTTTTGTAGAATATGATAAAACGATGGAATCCGTCGATCCTTTGAATTTTCCTGGTTATAAAGCTAAGCTTGAGCAGCAAAAAGCGAAATCTAAGCTTTATGATTCAGTAGTTACAGGTGAAGGAACAATTGGTGGATTTCCTGTCATTATCGCAGTAATGAGCTTTGACTTCTTTACTGGAAGTTTAGGTTCTGTAGCCGGTGAAAAAATTACGCGTGCAATAGAAGCTGCGCATCAAAAAAAGTTGCCACTCATTATTTTCTCCACTTCAGGCGGTGCGAGAATGCAAGAAAGTATACTTAGCTTAATGCAGATGGCAAAAACAAGTGCAGCCTTAGCTAAGTTTCAAGGTGATGGCGGCCTATTTATTTCGGTATTTACAGATCCGACAACTGGCGGTGTTTCTGCAAGTTTTGCTAGCTTAGGAGATTATAATCTTGCTGAACCAGGCGCATTAATAGGCTTTGCCGGTCGTATCGTAATCGAACAAACGATTCGTCAAAAGCTTCCGGACAATTTCCAAACAGCAGAATTCAATTTACAGCACGGTCAGCTTGATAAAGTTGTCCATCGTAAGGACATGCGTACAATGCTTACGAAGCTGCTAGATATGCATGTCGTAAAGGAGGTTGCTTCGAATGAGTGAGCTACCATTTGAAAAACCGCTGAATGAGCTTCGTAACAAAATTAAAGAGCTTAAAAGCTTAAGTGATGGAAAAGGTCTTGACTTTTCAGAGGAGATTGCGAGACTTGAGGAACGCTGTAAAGAATTAGAGAATAGCATGTATCGCGATCTGACTGCTGCCCAAAAAATGCAGCTAGCTCGACACCATCAGCGTCCTACCTCGTTAGATTTTATTAATGAAATTTTTACTGATTTTATAGAATTGCACGGTGATCGCTTGTTTGCTGATGATTTGGCGATCGTCGGTGGACTTGCCAAATTCAACGGTATTCCTGTAACCGTAATCGGTCATCAGCGCGGGAAAGATATGCGCGATAATATCGCTCGTTTCTTCGGTAGTCCTCACCCGGAGGGCTTCCGTAAAGCGCTGCGTTTGATGCAACAGGCAAACAAATTTAAACGACCAATTATTACGTTTATTGATACGAAAGGCGCTTATCCTGGTAATACTGCGGAAGAGCGCGGACAGTCTGAAGCGATTGCGCGCAATTTGCGCGAAATGGCAGGCTTTGGTGTGCCAATTATTTGTGTTGTAATCGGCGAAGGAGGTAGCGGCGGTGCTCTTGCGTTGGGCGTCGGTAACCGCGTCTTAATGCTGGAAAATGCAATTTATTCCGTAATATCGCCAAATGGTGCAGCATCGATTCTTTGGAAGGATGCTTCGCGTGCAGATGAAGCTGCTGAAGCGATGAAAATTACAGCACAGGATTTGATGGAATTGGATATTATTGAGGAAATTATTCCCGAGCCGCAAGGTGGTGCTCACCGAAATCAAGCTGAACAAGCAGAATCTATTAAGCAAGCTATTGCAAGACATCTGGCTGAATTAATGAAAATGACGCCTGAGCAGCTAATTGAGGACCGCTATCAAAAATTTAGAAAAATTGGTCATTTTCGTATGGCAGAAGCAGAAGCTGGTCAAGCTATAGAATAACGTAGTTTTCTGTTGCATTGAATTGCTAAAAACGATAAAATTATAGATTGTGTTATAGTTATGAATTTCAGGCATTAAACGGAGGAACCTATCATGCGTAAAACTAAAATCGTTTGTACAATTGGACCATCTAGTGAATCGTTAGAGAATACGAAAAAGCTTATTAAAGCTGGAATGAACGTAGCTCGTTTGAATTTTTCTCACGGTGACTATGAGGAGCAAGGCAATCGAATTAAAAATATTAAAGCGGCGAATAAGGAGCTTGGCACATCAGTAGCAATTTTGCTTGATACAAAAGGTCCAGAAATTCGTCTTGGCAAGCTAAAGGAAGAACCAATTGAGCTTGTTCAAGGGGAAGCCATTACACTTACAACAGAAGATATTCTTGGTGATCGCAACCGAATTCCTGTAACGTACAGTAATCTTCCTAATGATTTATCAGTTGGTTCAACAGTACTAATCGATGATGGTTTAATAGGCTTGAAGGTTGAAAGCATCGAAGGTACAGAGATTCATTGTCGTATTATTAACAGTGGTCCGATTAAAGGTAAAAAAGGTGTAAACGTACCAGGCGTTAAAATTTCTTTGCCAGGTATTACTGAGAAAGACCGTAATGATATTATTTTTGGTATCGAACAAGGTATCGATTATATTGCTGCTTCATTTGTGCGTAAAGCAAGTGACGTTCTTGAGATTCGTGAGCTTCTTGAAAAGCACAACGCTACACATATTCAAATTATTTCTAAAATTGAAAACCAAGAAGGCGTAGATAACTTAGATGAAATTCTAGAAGTTTCTGACGGCTTAATGGTTGCACGTGGTGACCTTGGCGTAGAGATTCCTGCAGAAGAAGTGCCACTAGTGCAAAAATTAATGATTAAAAAATGTAACCTAGCTGGAAAACCAGTTATTACAGCTACACAAATGCTTGATTCCATGCAACGTAATCCACGTCCAACTCGTGCAGAAGCGAGCGACGTAGCCAATGCGATTTTTGATGGTACAGATGCAATTATGCTATCTGGTGAAACTGCTGCTGGTAAATATCCAGTTGAGTCAGTTGAAACAATGTCTCGTATCGCACAACGTGCAGAAGAAGCGCTTGAATATCGTGATATTTTCATTAAACAAGCTAGCGCTCAACAAAATTCTGTAACTGAAGCGATTAGCCAAGCGGTAGCTAATGCAGCGCTTGATTTGAATGCAAAGGCAATTGTAACATCTACTCATAGTGGATTTACGGCGCGTGTAGTTTCTAAATACCGTCCAAAAGCTCCAATTATCGCAGTTACTCCAGTAGATCAAGTAATGCGCAGCTTAGCACTTTGCTGGGGAGTATTCCCAGTGAAGGGACCTGAAGCGAAAACAACAGATGAAATGTTTGAAGTCGCAGTGCAAGAAGGTCTGAACACAGGCTGGCTATCTCTTGGTGATACAGTTGTCATTACAGCAGGTGTCCCTGTTGGACGAGCTGGTACAACAAACTTGATGAAAATTCATCATATTGGTGAGTTGCTGGCAACTGGTCAAGGTGTTGGTAGTCAAAACGTTACTGGTAAAATCGTAATTGCACGTACTGCTGAGGAAGCAAATGCAAAAGTAAAAGAAGGCGATATTCTTGTAACAGTGGCTACTGATAAAGAAATGATGCCTGCTTTTGAACTTGCGGCTGCCGTTATTACTGAACAAGGCGGTATTACTAGCCATGCTGCAGTGTGCGGTATTAACCTTGGTATTCCTGTTATTTTAGGCGTTGCAAATGCAACTGAAATTCTTAAAGATGGTATGGAAGTAACCATTTACGCTGAAACAGGTTATATTTACTCTGGACAATCTAAAGTACTATAATTAATACATTAACTATAGAGCTTCAAAGCATAAAGCGACGGTGCTAAATACCGTCGCTTTTTTAGTTCTCAGATTGTTGCAGTGACACATACATGCCATGGACCAACTAGACTCATAGAATCATAGAAGAAAGGAATCTTAATGATAAATCTATTAAGTGCTGGAAAAAAGAGTTAGTGTCAAATATAGTTCGCAAAAAGCATCAGTACCTCAAATGGGTTTATGCAGCAAGCAATCGTTTTTCTTGAATCTGTTGAATAATCTTAGGATGAATGTAGGAACGTCCACTGGACCATTCCTCACTGTACTCAATGAGATAGCTTGTTACTAAGCGAATGTAGGAATCCTGGTTGGGAAATACACCAACCACACGCGTACGTCTTCGTATCTCTTTGTTTAAGCGTTCAAGTAGGTTGGTAGAGGATATTTTACGACTGTCCATTTCTTCAAAGTGGAAGAATTGCAGGGTATCCTCAAGTCCTTCCTCTAACGTTTGAATCGCAGCAGGATACTGTTTTTCCTCCGTATCCATGAGATGCTCAGCGTAAGATAAAGCAGTTTGGTAATCAGGTTGTAACCAGATTTGTTTTAGTCTAGCAGCAAATCTCTCTTTGTCACGACTTGGAATATGCGCTAAGACATTGCGCATCATATGAACTTTACAACGTTGCCAAGAACAACCAAGGAATGACTCACGAATGGCTTTAGAGAGCCCCTTGTGAGCATCACTTACGACAAGCCAAACGTCTTGTAGCCCTCTAGCTTTTAGTCCTTCAAAGAGCGTTTTGTAGGTCGCTTCGGACTCTTCCAGCATCGGTTCAATCGCTAAGATCTCACGTTTACCTTCTAGATCCATGCCGATGACAACCTGCACAGCCATGTTTACGACACGATGCCCATCACGAATTTTCTCATACAAGGCATCGACCCACAGCACAGGATATGTGTCGGCTAATTGACGGTTGCGGAAGGCTTCTACTTGCTCGTTGAGCTCTTTGGTAATATGAGAGACTTGACTAGCTGAAATGGATTCAATGCCTAATGAGCTTGCAAGCTTCTTGATCTTGCGCGTGGATACGCCTTGAATATAGGCTTCCTGAATCACTTGAAGCAAGGCGGTTTCTGAACGTGATTTCTCTGTGACAAAGAACGGCACATAGCCTCCTTTCCGCAACTTCGGAACAAAGAGATACATCGTACCCATACGCGTGTCAAAACGACGCACACGGTAGCCTGATCGGTAAGCCTCTCTGCTATCTGTGCGCTCAGATTTTTGAGCTTGTACTTTCGCTGTAACTTCTGCTTCCATGAGTTGCTCACATAGCCATTGTAGCATCGATAACATCGGGTCCTGCTCCGACATAAATTGCAATAGCATTTGTTCTAAGTTTCCATTAAAATGAGGGTAGGTCATCGGTTATCTCTCCTTCTGGTTTGCTCGACACTTACCAATTCGGAGGTACCGATGACTTTTCCTTTTTTATATTTGCGAACTTAATTGTACGTTATCAAAAAAGAACAAAACTTTTGGTATAATCATAAAAGATTAGAATATTATGTAAATTTTGCGAGGGGTTTTGATATGAAAAAGTGGAAATCTCGAATAATGACATTAGGAATAGTTTTTGTTCTTTCTTCTTCACTCTATGCGTTACCTAGTTCAGCAGCTAGTACCAAGATTGCTCAGCAAACGCAAGTGATTTTTAATGGCGAGCTGATTGAGTTCGAACCGACTCCTTTTATCCAGAGGGGTGTAACAATGGCTCCTGCAAAAACATTGTTAGAACTACTTGGATATAAGGTCTATTGGGATGAGCAAAAGGAACAGCTACTTGCATATAAGCAAGGCAGAGAGCTGATTTTGCAAGTCGGTCAGCAGCAAGCGACTGTTAACGGTGTTGGGACACAGCTTCCTTCGCCAGCCGTGATTGTGCAAAATCAACTATTTATCCCGTTACGCTTTATTGCTGAATTAGATAAAGCCGTTGTAAAATGGGATTCACGCAATCGAGCAGTAACCATTGAACATATTGAGCCAATAAAGATTAGTATTACACTTCCATTTCAGCAGACAGATGGGGAGCAAGAGTTGCAAGAGCAATTTGAAAAGTTTACAGGACAGTTTGAACAAGACCATAACGTTAATATTGATTTGATTTTTGTACCAAATACGAACTATCAGGACAAATTAAACCTGATGATCGCTGCAGGAGAAAGAATTGATTTGGCTTATATGCCTAATCCTTACATATATCAGCCTCAGTTATTCCAAGCGATTACGAAGAATTTAGAAAGTGAGCTATCAAAGTATCCAATGTTAAGTAAGCTTCCTGAGCAAAGTATAGAGCAGTTAAAGCGAGCATTCAATGGTGTTTATGGTGTGCCAAAGCTAGCATCAAATGTTGATGGCATTTTTCCAGTTTTAAATCAAGCATGGTTAGATGCATTGGGCTTAGCTCAGCCAACAACGATGGATGAACTATATATTGTTTTACAGCAATTTGCTCAATATGCTCCTGATGCTATCAATAAAAAAGATACTTATGGATTAACAGGTTACATCGGTACTGAGGATTTAGGATCTTTAGCTTGGGTTGAGCATGTCTTTAATGAAACACCATCTCGCTATGAACGACAGGGAGATAAAATTGTTGATTTAGCATTGCAAAAAGGAACTCGGGATGCTTTAAGTTGGTTGCAAAAGGCATATGCTGAAGGTTTACTTGATCCTTCCTTTACTACCCATTCAAAGGATGAAGCATTAAACGTATACAAGGAAGGCAAAGCAGGAGTTGCAGCAATGACGTTTGCTGATGCTGCACGTTTAACAACATTCGACTTAAAAGTCTCACCTTTAGTCGCCTTGCAGCATAGTGCAACTGCTAAAAAGGTAACAGCAACAAGCTTACCTTACAACGGAATTTATTATATTAGTAGAAATTCGAATGAAACAAATACAGCTGCATCATTAGAAGTGTTAGACGCATTATACGCGCTTGCGAACGATAGCAATGCTGATGTGAAGCAACGAGCTGTAGCTAAAGAGCTTGTTGGTTCACCGACAATAGAGTTGACAGAAGCAGACAATCAAACCAAAGCCTCCTTTGCCAGCATAGAAAAAGCGCGCAGCGAAATTGCTACAAAACCATTGCTTGAGGCCGAATTGCATTACAAACTTACTCGTGAACAGCTGGAACAAAAAACTATACTGGATGAGCAAATGACAGAAGTTAAAATAAAAGTCATCAAAGGAGAATACACACTAAACGATTGGGATAACTTTATAGCTAAACTAGCGACAGACAGTGATTATATCGCCATTATGGAGGCATTTAACCGCAAGTAACCAGATCCCGCTAATAAGTGACCAAGCAGTGCAAGGCAATAAAGCCAATGCACTGCTTGTTTTTTTGCATCAAGGCCCCACCAGCGAAGCCCAACCTCCTCAAAAATCGACTTATTCCGCAAGGAATGCGGAGCATTTTTGAGTAGGAGGGCGAAGCGCTGAGATAGGTAGAAGCAACGAAGCGAGTACTAAAAAATCTCCAGTGCTGCAACTCCTATAACTCCAGCGAAGCCCAACCTTCTCAAAAATCGACTTATTCCGTAAGGAATGCGGAGCATTTTTGAGTAGGAGGGCGAAGCGCTGAAATAGGTAGAAGCAACGAAGCGAGTGCTAAAAAATCTCCCGTGCTGCAACTCCCATAATAACACCAGCGAAGCCCAACCTCCTCAAAAATCGACTTATTCCGTAAGGAATGTGGAGCATTTTTGAGAAGGTAGGGCGAAGCGCTGAATGTGGAGCATTTTGAGGAGGTTGGGCAAAGCTCCCAACATTGCACAGCCATAAGCAACTTGATTATAATCGTAATAAGAAGCAAAAAAGGAGAGTTAATATGAATAATAAGTGGTACGTTCATCCGATTCGCGTAAGATACCAAGAAACCGATCAAATGGGAGTTGTTTTTCACGGAAATTATGTAACCTGGTTCGAAATTGGACGTACTGAATGGATAAGAAATTTTGGCATTACCTATTCAGATATTGAGCAAAAAGGGTTGCTCTTACCTGTTATCGATCTCGAAGTAAGCTATGTGCTGCCTGCAAAATACGACGATACAGTGATTATATGTACGAGAATGAAGGAGTTTTCACAATTGCGGATGGAATTTGAATCACAGGTTAGACGTGTAACAGCGGAGCATTTTGTTACAACACAATATGATGCTGTGGAGCAATTACCTGGCGAGTTGCTTGTATACGGTGGAACGAAGCATGTTTGGGTAAATCAAGACTTCCGTCCGACAAGACTTGGGAAAGTTTATCCAGAGTTAATGGAAATACTAAGTAATTCAGAAATGAAATGACTTGGAATGATAACGAGCAATAATAATATAATGAACCAAACCGTAAAGCCAGCCTGTCTAGCTCGAATAATGCCTTATTTCAGTTTATTCTGAGCATGCCAGGAGGGCAAAGAAAGGTGTGAAACACATGAAAAAATGGCTGCCTGCAATCATTATTTTATACCCGCTACTTGAAATTTGGGGGATTTTACTGGTCGGTGACTGGATAGGAGGATGGAATACGTTCTCGCTCATTATTTTACTTAGTTGTATTGGTGCATTTGCCGCAATTTCAGAAGCAAGAAAAGTATTAGCACAAGCGAGAATGCAAATGGAGCGGGGACAAATTCCAGGTCGATCTTTAGTGAATGGCGTCTGTGTGCTAGTCGGCGGTTTATTACTCGTTATCCCTGGTTTTTTCTCTGATATTATCGGGATATTACTGCTTATACCTTATACGCGTCGTATATTTGAAGGCATTATTCTTAAGTGGATAGAAGCAGCAATGAACAGTGGCAGATTCATGATTCGCTTTTAATTATTCGAGTATAGTTTAACAGTTACATGCACCAGTCTTTTTAACGACTGCTGCATAGGGGGAAAACGTATGTCGAAGACGATATCACCATATATAAATCGGGATTTAAGTTGGGTTGAATTTAATCGCAGAGTGCTCCAGGAGGCACAGGATGAGGAAAATCCTTTACTTGAACGCGCTAAATTTTTAGGAATTGTCTCAAGTAATTTAGATGAATTTATGAGCGTTCGAGTAGCTGGCATTCACGATCAAATTCGTGCAGGGCTCTCGAAAACAGATTTTACAGGATATTCTCCAGCTGGCTTATGGAAGAGGTTGTTAAAGCGCACGAAAGATATGGTAACTGAACAATATCGCACTTATCGTGAGGTTATTAAATGCTTGCAAAAGGAAGATATTGTAATAAAACAATTTTCTGATCTAACAGCTACAGCACAACGAGCGATGGAGGAGTATTATAACGAAATTGTCTTCCCGGTCATAACACCAATGGCAGTCGATCAAAGTCGACCATTTCCACATGTACATACGCTGGAGCTTTATCTTGCGGTAACGCTTGGTAAGGAAGGTGATGATCAGGAAGATGAGCCGTTATTTGCGATTATCCAAATTCCTTCTATATTGCCGCGCTGTGTACCAGTACCTGGTCGCAGTAATCGCAAAAAGCAGGAATTTATATTGCTTGAAGATATTATTACTGCTTTTATTGACACCTTATTTGCTGGCTATAAGGTATATTCCGTTAGTCCGTTTCGTTTAACGCGCAATTCGGATTTATCGATTGATGAAGAAGGCGCTGAAGATTTATTAGAGGAAATTGAAAAAGAGCTGCGTCGGAGAAAATGGGGAGCGCCAGTCCGCTTAGAGGTGGAAGAAGATATTGATCCGTATGCATTGCAGATCCTTAAGGAAGAGCTTGAAATTGATGATGGGTTGTTTATGATAGATGGTCCGCTTGATTTAAGATTTTTAATTAAGTTGTCAAATGAGGTTATTGGTCATGAGCAACTGCGCTATAAAAAATTTGACCCTCATTACCCGAAGGAGTTTGATCAAGATAAAGATATAATGGATGTTATTGCAGAGCGGGACGTGCTGCTCTACCATCCATATGAATCGTTTGAGCCGGTAAATGAATTTGTATGGGAGGCTGCTCAAGATCCGAATGTACTGGCCATAAAAATGACGCTATATCGCGTTAGCGGACAGTCGCAATTAGTAAAAGCGTTGGAATTTGCTGCCGCTGCGGGCAAGCAGGTAACAGTCATTGTCGAGCTAAAGGCGCGCTTTGACGAAGAAAATAATATTGCTTGGGCGAAGCGCTTAGAAAAAGCTGGCTGTCATGTTGTCTATGGCTTAGTAGGTTTAAAAATCCATGCCAAGCTGCTGCTGGTTGTAAGACGTGAAAAAAACGGCTTAAAGCGATATGTGCATGTTGGAACTGGAAACTATAATGAAAATACAGCTAAGCTGTATACAGATATTGGGCTAATGACAAGTAATGATATTATCGGAGCGGATACGTCAACGTTATTTAATGAAATTACAGGCTATTCTGCGCCACGTAATTGGGAAGCTTTAGCGGTAGCGCCATCGGGTTTGAAGAACAAGCTGCTGGAACTAATTGAACGTGAAATTGAGTATGCGCGTGCAGGAAAACAGGCTAAAATTATCGCCAAAGTGAATAGCTTATCTAATCAAGAGATGATCGATAAGTTATATAAAGCTTCGCAGGCTGGAGTGCAAATTCAATTAATTGTTCGAGGAGTTTGTTCGTTAAGACCAGGAGTTCCCGGCTTAAGTGAAAATATAAAAGTGATTAGCATAGTTGACCGGTATTTAGAGCATTCTCGCATCGTTTATTTTTGGAACGATGGCAATGAGGAAGTCTATTTATCTAGTGCTGATTGGATGACACGAAATTTAGAAAAACGTGTGGAACTGTTATGCCCAGTATTTGATAATAGGCTAAAAGGAATTTTAATCGGCTTACTAAATTTAAGCTTAGCAGATACGGTGAAGGCTAGGGTGCTTAAAGTTAATGGGCAGTATGAATATCTAAAAGATGTTAAAAATCAAAGTAGTGGCTTCCGCAGTCAATTTGAGGCACAAAAGGTTGAACGCTGGAAATACAGTCAAGTCAGTCATGCTTTAATAACGAACAAATGATAAGCGATTCAAGCAGGTTAGGGTTGTTATGATCCGAAAAACAATGATCATAACAGCCTTTTTTGTATTTATTTTATCTTTTAATTCTGTCACAGCCCTTTACTTTTATAGAGAGAACAGAGTATAGTCATATTTACAGTGGAGGTGAAGGATTGCTGTGATAAGGCGCAAAAAAATGATTAGCATCAAAACGAAGCTGCTATTGTTAATGCTTGTTCTAGTAATTATTCCTCTAGTTATTATGTTTTTTAATTCCTTTTATTCTTCACAGCAATTGTTGGAAAGAAAATATACAGAGCTGCTGCAAGAGCTATCCGCTCAATTAAATATGAGAGTGGAGGAATTTTTAGAGGAAACGAAAAAGATTTCTCTAGTTACAAGTTATGGAATAAATAGTTATATTTCAGTGGTAGATCAAGGAATTTCACCAGTGCATAATTATTTATTAAATGATACGAAGCAGAATGAAAATCAAGCTATTCAATTGCTGCTGAATTATATTCGACTTAAAAATGATATTTTCTCTATTTATGTATACAATTTAAATGGCGGAAATGATTTGCTGAATAGCACAAAAAATACGATTAACTATGATTACAATCCGCGTGATGAAGCGTGGTTTCAGCAGTTTTTAGCATCGGATGATATAATGAGAAATACTTCTAGCTTAATTGATAAGCAAATTAAAGAAGAAAATCATTGGGCAATTCTCCATCTGCGAAAAATTTTCGATATGAATAATGGCAAGCTTTTAGGAGTAATGGTTATTAGCATCGATATCGATTTTATTCATCGCTTAAATAACTCAGTAAATAAAGCGAATGCGCTTACTTATACCATTGTTGATAATAATCAACAGATTGTATATGCAAACCAAACTCAATGGATTAAGCAGCCAATTAATGATTTATTGCCGTTAGATGATGAATTTGTCCATAGCAAGAATCAAAATACAATAATTCATATTGATGGAAAACAGCAAATTATTGTTAGTACTCCGTTAGAATCGTTAAATTGGACAAGCTTTATTTATATGCCGGTCGATGAAATGGTGCTTGAAGGTAAATGGTTTATTAAAAATGCAATAATTCTTGCAATCGGTTTACTTTTATTTTCAATTATAAGCTCAGTATATCTTACGTCGATTATTACTAGACCAATTAAGCGTTTAATGAGCAATATCGTTCTTGTTGAAAAAGGTAAGTTTGATAATTTAGCGAAAGTGAACTCCAATGATGAAATCGGTATTCTTGCCCTTCGATTTGAACAGATGTCAAGCGAGCTAAAGCAGCTTGTTGAGCGCATTTATCAGGAGGAGCAAGAAAAGAAAGAGGCGGAAATTAGAGCATTACAGGCACAAATTAATCCTCATTTTTTATATAACACATTAAATTCAGTAAAGTGGATTGCCTCTATGCAGCGTTCGGACAAAATTGTGGAAATGACAGAGGCATTAATTGGTCTGTTACGTTATTCATCACAAACGAGCAGTCCGCTTGTTAGGTTGGAGGATGAGTTAAAGTCCATCGACAACTATTTAGCGATTCAAAAGGTAAGATATTTTAATAAATTTGATGTCTATTATGATGTAAATGAACAGTTATTAGATGTATTAATTCCTAAGCTCGTCCTGCAGCCGATGGTGGAAAATGCTATCTTTCATGGCTTAGCAGATGTTGACTACGAGGGATTCATAGAAATTAAAGTTAGCGAAAATGAAAAAGGAGATGTGCAAATTACAATAGCGGATAACGGTCGCGGTATGGATGAAATTACTGCCCAACGATTAGAAGAGAAATTAATGAGTGTTCAAACCTCTGATGATCATATAGGCGTAAAAAATGTACACTCTCGTATTCAACATTACTATGGGCATCGTTATGGCTTAAGCTTTAAAAGTGAGCTAGGAAAAGGCAGTCAATTTACGATCATTATTCCAAAAAACAGGTGATAGACGTATGATTAGCGTAATTATTGTTGATGATGAGCTATTAATGAGAATTGGACTAAAGTCGATGATTGATTGGGAAGAGCATGGATTTAAAATAGTAGCCGAAGCAACAAATGGTGAGGAAGCGCTGCAACTGATCGATAAATATAATCCTGATCTGGTCATTACGGATATTGTTATGCCAATTGTTGATGGGTTGAACTTAATCCGCAAAGCGCAACAAACCCATCCAAATTGCATGTTTATCATATTAAGCTGTATGGATGAATTTAAATATGCCAAGGAAGCAATTCGCTTAGGAGCACTTGATTATTTAATTAAAAGTGATCTAAAGCATGATCAATTATTTGAGGCTTTAGAAAAAGTTAAAAATAAAAAAATGTTGCAGCAAAGTCAGTCCAATACGAAGCTGTTAAACGGTCATTTTTATGAGAGTATTGGATATTTAAAGGAAAACTTCTTCAAGGAACTGTTAAGCGGCTTTGTTCATGAATCAGAAATCATTAATCGTGCTAAGCAGGTACAGTTTCAGGTCATCGATGGACCAATGTGTTTAGTAAAGTTTAGTATTAATCAATTTCATCATATTCGGCAAAAGTATGTTGAACAGGATGAAAAGTTACTCCGTTATTCCATTGTTAATATTTTAGAGGAAGTTATCCCACGCAAGTATAAACGAGAAATTGTGATTCAAAATTCGGCACATTATTTCTGCTTGCTGAGTATGGAATTATTTGATAATGTAAAGCAGCTTGATTCTATTTTTCGCAAAGTAAAATTAACCATTAAAGAGTTTCTAAAAATAGATCTAGGAATTACGGTTAGCCCAATTATTGAAAAGTTATTTGATATTCGCTGCGCATATCAGAAAATCGAAGATGCGCTGGAAGAGCATTTCTTTACGGATGATTCGACAATTATTTATGTCAACTGTGAAACGGATAAAGGAAAAACACCGCGTCTAGAAAGCTACTCCCTCAGCAATGAGTGGCTTTCTAAGCTACGTGAATGTATTGAGCTAAGAGACGAAAAAGCTTATGACTTGCTAGAGGACATTCGTCAGTCGCTGATAACCGAAAACGTTTCTGAACAGGGCGTGCGAAAAGTCTATTTGTCATTGTTTAGCTTAATTACTTCTTGCTTCCCGATGCTGCCAGATGTTCAGGAAGGTGATTTATCCCCGTATGAACAGCTTTTGAATGCTGATAAATTGAGCTCAATTCATCAAATGGTAGTTCAATATTTGGAGTTGCTTCAAGAGTATAATAAGTCAAAAATGGTGGAAGCAACGAGCTATAGTGAGCAAGCTAAAAAAATATTACAGGCGCAGTTTCACAATGATATATCGCTGCAATCGGTGGCAAAGGAGCTAAATGTTAATCCCTCTTACTTAAGCCGAGTTTTTAAGCAGGAAACGGGAGATACGTTCGTTAATGCCTTAACGAAGATTAGAATTGATCATGCACAGAAGCTGCTGCGCAATAGTAACTTAAAAATCTATGATATTTCGGCACAATGCGGCTATCAAAATACTGCTTATTTCAGTAAGCTGTTTAAAAAAGTTACAGGCTTTTCACCTGAGGAATTTAGAGTGCAATGTCTTTAATCATTCCTTGAAATGAACAAAAAAGGGCTAAAGTAAAAATAAGAATAGAAAAAGTAATGAAAAGACGTGCAAATTTTGATATGCTCCCCTCAAAGTAGACACCTGAAATAACAAAAATCAGGACTACTTTTGAGGGGAGTTTTCTATGAGTAGAAAAGGAAAAGGAATTAGCTATGAACTAAAATTAGAGGCAGTAGAAAAATATCTCCGTGGACAAGGAAGTCTACGAAGTATTGCACGTGAATACGGAATCGGGAAAACTACTTTTCGGCAGTGGATCGCGAATTATGAATCCATGGGTCCATCAGGACTTCTCACTACGAATACAAACAAACGATATATTGCAGGGTTGAAAACCGCAGCGGTCCAAGCATATCTTCGTGGAGAAGGAAGTCTGGAGGAGATTTGCAAGAAATTTAAAATCCGTAGTAGAACACAGCTTCGCAACTGGATCACGTTGTATAATAATGGTCATATAGATCGATGGGAAAAAAGCCAAGGGAGAGGGTTCTATATGACCAAGGGACGAGCTACCACATTGGACGAGCGAATCGAAATGGTAAGCTTCTGCTTAGCTAAAGGCAAAGACTATGGCTTAACCATGGAGAAGTACAACGTATCCTATCAACAGATTTATAGCTGGGTACGTAAATACGAAGAACGAGGTGTAGATGGACTCATTGACAGGCGGGGGAAACGTAAAACGCTAGACGAAATGAGTGAAGTCGAACGGTTACAGGCAGAGAATAAAATGCTTAGAGCCGAAATCGAACGAAAGGAAATGGAGAATGCGATCTTAAAAAAGCTTCAGGAAATCGAAAGGAGGCGGTACTAAGCGGAGTACGCCAGGAAAAGCTTTACCTAGTTGTAAAAGAGCTTCATGAACAAGAAGGATATCCGATCGCAAAGATTTGCGAGTTCCTGGACTTAAACAGATCATCCTACTACAAATGGCTACGCCGCGAAAAAAGTGCTCGGGAGCGAGAGAATGAAGACTTGCTCCACAAGCTTGGGGCTATCTACGCAGAAGTTTATGGGATATATGGATATAGGCGACTGACAGATGAACTGAACGCAAGGTACGAGACCCAGTACAACTACAAGCGAATTTACCGCCTGACTCAGCTAGCTGGCATCAAAGCGGTGATCCGGAGAAAGCGTCCACATTACCAGCGTTTCACACCAGAGGTTACGGCAGAAAACATATTGAATCGAGACTTTACGGCTGAGAAACTAAATGAGAAATGGTTAGCTGATGTCACAGAATTCAAGTATGGCAATAACGAAAAATTGTATTTAAGTGCGATTCTCGATCTGAAGGATAACAGCATTATCTCCTTTGCCATGGGCAAGAGCAATAATAACCGACTAGTATTCGACACCTTTGACTTAGCCGTATCCAGATACCCTGATGCACGCCCCATCTTTCATAGCGACAGGGGATTTCAGTATACCAGCAAACAATTTAAAGCCAGATTAGACAAGGCGGGGATGGCGCAGAGCATGTCGCGTGTAGGTCGTTGTATCGATAACGGCCCAATGGAAGGGTTCTGGGGCATCCTCAAATGTGAGATGTACTACCTGAACGGACATTTTGAGAATTACGAAAGCCTTGCTAAGGCAATTGAGGACTACATACACTTTTACAATTACAAGCGTAGACAGAAAAGGTTAAACAAGCTGCCTCCGATGACCTACCGTCAGCAGCTTGAAAATGCAGCATAAAAATGGACCCCGTAATTAACGGAGTCCAGACATTACGATTTTTGTTATTTCTACTGTCTACTTGACAGGGAGCAGTTCATTTGATGCGCGTCTTTTCTGTTTTGAAAGCGGTAAAAAAAACAATATGTTTCGTAAAGTTAGTTAATTTTCTAAGGCTCCTATAATGTTTAAGATAAAAATGTAACACAAATCTTTTTAGGGGGCATGGAAAATGAAAAAGAAATTATTTTCGATGTGGACACTTGTATTGGCACTGTTAGTAGTTATTACTGGTTGCTCTGGCAATTCCGGAAACAGCAATACAAGTAGCAGCAATGCTCAAAATTCAGGCAACAGCTCCGGCAGCGACAAGCAAGTTACACTGAACTATGCATTGTGGGATTCCAATCAAGCAAAAGGCCTGCGCGTCATTGCTGATGAATTTGAAGCAGAAAACCCTAACATTAAAATTAATATTTCAGTGTCAGGGTGGGGCGATTATTGGACAATGCTTGAAGCAAGTGCAACTGGCGGCTCCTTACCTGATGTGTTCTGGATGCATTCGAATGAAATCTATCGCTATGCATCAAATGGTTTACTTTATGATGTGACTGAGCTTGCTGCTAACAGCGAGATGGTTGAAATGGATAAGTTTCCAGAAGGACTTGTAAACCTTTATCAATTTGACGGTAAACAATTTGCGATTCCGAAAGACTATGACACAATCGGTCTTTGGTATAACAAAAAATTATTTGATGAAGCAAACTTGAGCTATCCTGACGAAACTTGGACTTGGGATGATTTATACAATGCTGCGAAAACGCTTACTAAAGACGGAGTTTACGGTATATTAACACCTTTATCTAACCAAGAAGGCTACTATAACTTCGTTTATCAAAATGGCGGAACAATCATTACAGATGATAAACGTTCAGGATATGACGATCCAAAAACGATTGAAGCATTGGAATATTATATTAATTTTGTAAGAGAAGGATTATCTCCAGAAATTTATAGCGATGGTGAAGCAGTAGATTCAATTAAAAATGGATTAGCAGCTATGGGGATTTTCGGTTCTTGGCAATTGTCAGGCTTTAATGAAAGTGACTTTATGAAAGAAAACTTCGATGTAGCAGTATTACCTAAAAAAGAAAAACAAGCGTCAATCTTTAATGGTTTAGGTCATGCAATTGCTCATAACACTAAATATCCTGAAGAAGCATGGAAGTTTGTAGAGTATTTAAGCTCCAAAAAAGGTCAAGATCGTCAAGCTGAGCTAGGTATTGCAATCTCAGCATATAAAGGCTCTGATGATTTATGGGTGTCATCTAATACAAACTTTAATGTTAAAGCATTTATCGATATGGTTGATTATGCAGTAATTCGTCCTTATTCTAATACAACTGTAGTTTGGGAAGATAAAACGAAAGAAGCTTTGAAACATGCGTTCACAGGCGCGAAAACGGTGGAAGAAGTTGCGCTAGATGCAGCTAAAGTAATGAATGAAAGCCTGAGCACTGAAAAATAGTTAAAGCTAGATTACAGTCGAGGTGGTTTACATTTAAGCAAATCACCTCGACTTTATAGGAGATGAAAACGATGAGCAAAAGAGTTAACACGAAATTCTCCAAGGCGACGCTAAATGAATGGTTCTGGGGTTGGTTTTTAATTTTGCCAACTATCGCAGGATTAATTATCTTAAACATCATACCTATCTTTCAAACATTGTATTTAAGCTTTTTTAAATCAGGTGATTTCGGCAAAGGAAATATATTCGTAGGATTCGATAACTATGTACGTTTATTTAACGATCAACAAGTTTGGTACGCTGTTGGCAATACGTTGCTTTATGCAGTTATGGTTGTGCCAATCAGTATTGTTATCTCACTTGTAGTAGCAGTAATGCTAAATGGAAATATAAAAGGGAAATCAATCTATCGTACCATTTATTTTATTCCGATGATTGCTGCGCCAGCTGCAGTAACAATGGTATGGAGATGGCTATATAATTCAAACTTCGGCTTAATTAACGTTATTTTGCAAAAACTAGGCTTTGATAAAGTGGAGTGGACGGTAAATCCTAACATTGCTTTAATTTCAATTGCAATTATTGGGATATGGAGTGTTATTGGATATAATATGGTTCTATTTTTAGCAGGCTTGCAGGAGATTCCGCATGACTATTATGAAGCTGCGGCGATTGATGGAGCGAACAAAATCCGTCAGTTTTTTGTAATCACTGTGCCATTAGTAACACCAACTTTGTTCTTCGTATTAGTAACCTCAATCATTCAAGCTTTGCAAGTATTTGACGTTATTTATATGATGATCGATGTATCTAATCCAGCTTATGAACGTACCGTTTCCTTAGTATATTTGTTCTATAATAATTCCTTTAAGTATATGGATCGCGGTTACGGTTCGGCAATTGTTATGCTTCTATTATTAATTATTATGATCATTACTGTGATTCAAACTAAGACACAGAAAAAATGGGTTAACTATATGTAAAGGGGGAGAAACGATGCGAGAAAGCAAGCTACGGAATAAGCTCATAGTACATGTTATTCTAATCATTGGTGCGGCTCTTATGATCCTGCCCTTTTTATGGATGGTATTAACCTCGTTCAAAAGTGTCTCAGAATCAACATCAATGAATCCATTTGTATTTTTTCCAACGGTGTGGCGCTATGAAAACTATATGAAGGTGTTTGAGCAGAACGACTTTGTGATCCTATATTTCAACACAATAATGATGATGCTTTTCAGGGTAGCAGCTGCGGCATTATTTAGTACAATGGCAGCTTATGCCTTTGCCAGACTGAATTTCCCAGGAAAAAATATTGGCTTTGGTCTTGTATTGTTCCAAATGATGGTGCCGACGCAAATTTTCATCATTCCGCAATATTTAATGATAGATGCGATGGGAATGAGAAATACGATATTTGCCCTAGTTTTCCCAGGACTCGTCAGTGCATTTGGTACTTTCTTATTGCGCCAATTCTTTATAGGGTTGCCGAAAGAACTTGAAGAAGCGGCAAAATTGGATGGCTGCAATATCGGTCAAACCTTCTTGTTTGTTATGCTGCCGTTGGCACGCTCCGGGGCAGTGGCATTAGGTATCTTCACAGCATTGTTTGCCTTTAAAGATCTGATGTGGCCAATGATTGTCAATACGAATGCAGAGGCATCGACTTTATCTTCAGCTTTGGCAAGAATTCAAAGTGCATACTCTGTTAATTATCCTGAATTAATGGCAGCTGCAGTAATTGCTATTTTGCCAATGCTTATCATTTATTTAATCTTTCAAAAACAATTTATTCAAGGGATTGCTACTTCTGGCGGTAAACTGTAAGCTTGATTATCGCAAGGAAAGATGCAGCTGCAGTCGTAATAAAGAGCGTATATGCGATATACGCTCTTTATTTAATTCATATGTATGCGCTGCCCTTTGCCATGTTATGATATAGACAAGCTGAAATAAAGGGGAATTCACTATGATGAAAAGATTGAACTGCACATTTTCTATATTGGTTCTCATATTACTAATCGGATGCAGCAACAACTTACAAAATGAGCCAGTAGAAAGCCTTGAACAGGATTCAGTAACGCTTACTTATGTAAGCTACTTATTAAATGATGCTCAGGCTGGTTCTATTTATAGGGATATCATAAGTGAATTTGAAGAGCAAAATCCTGGGGTTCGAATTAAGAATGAATTTATTCAAAATACGCATTATACAAATCAAGTGAAAATAAAATTGCTTGGCGGTGAGCAGATTGACGTCTTTGATCTATGGTCACCTAGTTTATTTGAAGAATTAAGGAATCTTGATCCTAATATTTATTTAAGCTATAGTGACACGGAATTTTTATCAAACTTTTTGCCGCAAACATTGGAGCCTGTGACTCGCAATGGCAAAGTTTACGCTGTGCCTGAAGTAATGCATACAGACGGCTTATTATTTAATGAAGCGATGTTTGAAAAATATGGCTGGAACATACCTAAGACGTGGGAAGAATTTATTCATCTTTGTAATACGATAAAAGAGCAGGGAATTATTCCAATTGCCATTGATGGAGAATGGGACACTTCGCAATTTTTCTGGGGCTCGATGATGACAAATAATGGAGCAGATGAGACTTGGACGAGAAAGCTGGAGAACGGAATAATTTCAATTCGTGATCCTATTTTTATAGATTCTATTCAAAAACAGCGTGAACTGATCGAAAAGGAATTTGTGCCTAAGGATTGGTTTAAATTAAAAAATGAGCAGGCGAAAAGTTTAATTTTTCAAGAAAAAGCAGCAATGATTATTACAGGGACTTGGAATATTATTAGTTTTTTGAATCAAAATCCAGATATGAAAATCGGATTTATGCTCGTTCCAGGCGAGCAGCAAACGATTCCTAATCTAAATGTCGGTGGCTATCGAGTAATTCATTCGAAAACGGAATACCCAGAGGAAGCAGAGAAATTCGTGAAATTTATGAACAGTAAGCAAACGCTGCAAAAAATTGCAGATCGCTCATTAGCTGTTTCTTCATTAAAAGAAGCTCAAATAGAAAATGAGATTGTCGCCAAAATTGCTGACGTCATTACGAATGAGCAAACGAAGCTCTATTGGCCTCATACGGTTTCAACAGAAACTTTACAAGTCAAAATATTAGAAGAGGTTAATCAATATTTAATGAATGGTGATTTGGAAAAAACTCTTGCGGAAATAGATAAAGCTATTGAACAGGCACGTATGAACCGTCAGTAATTAGCTAAGCCTTTAATAAAGGGAGCAAAGCAAGCTCTGCGCAAGTTGACTTACTTTACTCCCGTTTTTTACTTCGCAAGCTGTAGTTGCAGCACTGGCTTTAATCCCCATTGCTTTTTGAAATCATTAGCCAGTTCCTCTACTTTATGAACTTCAAGCTCTAAATCAGTATGAGCATCTGTTACTGTAATCAGCAACTGCCCATCGCTTTTGTTAAGCTGCAATTGCTTAATGCTTTGCGTTTCACTGCGATCGAGTGCTACGGCGAGCTGGAGCAAGCTGCCTAAGCGATAAACGATTTCTAACTCATAGCTCGTAATAAGCTGAGTATAGTGCTTAAGTTCAGCCTTTGCTTTACTTTTGCTGCGAAATGATGCAATTGCCGCAACTAGCAATATTTCTTTATGCGTTAAGCCATTCAAATGAGAATGGATAATAAGGTAGAACGTATGTTGAGCGAAATTATAGTATTCTATAGTCGCTCCTATTCGATATAGTTTAGCAGCTGTATTGAGATAAAGAGCAAAAAGCTCCTTGCCTTGATTATCCTCAACTAAAAAATTAAGCAGCTCATTAACTAGTCTAGTAATATGGTCGATATGAGCTCTTGGCACAACAGTATGAAGTGATAATATGTTTTCAACACTATAAGCTAATGGATTGTCATGCTGCGGCTGCTCGGGGAAAAATAGCTTATGGAATACCCCGTCACGCAATCCAGCTCCGCAAATTAAATAATGGGTAGCTTGAATATATTGAAAAACGGTTGTCATAATGGCAAGACCAGGAACAATGACATCAACACGATCCTTGCTTAGTCCTGGCACTTTTTTTCGTTTATCTTGAGGCAATCCGCGAAGCTCCTCGAACAGCATTTGTACATTTTCATTTGTCAGCGGATAGTTATGTGTTTGCGCAAATGGATAATCGATTGAGGCTTGATGTATTTTTCCAAGTGCACGGGCTGTTCCTCCTACCGCAATTAACGGAAGATGTGGAAAGCGCGAAATCCATTCATGCTCAGACAGTGACTTTAATATTTCTTGCTTTAACTCATTGAATGCTTCATTCGTTAATCCTTGCTTACTGTCATACTTTTTATTTAGATTGACACAGCCAAATGAAAAGGAGAAGCTATGCACGATTTTACGATCTAAAAATAGCGTTAGCTCGGAGGAGCCACCGCCTATATCAAGTAAAAATCCATTTTGTACGGATAAGGAATTAATCATGCCCAAAAAGCCGTATTCAGCCTCTTCTTGTCCTGTTAAAATACGAATCTTCAACGAAGTATGCAATTCTACTTGTTGAAGTATTTCTTCCTGATTCGTAGCATTGCGTATCGCAGCTGTTGCAATAGGAACGAGAGCATCAAGCTGGTATTGCTTAGCGAGCAATTGAAAGATAGACAGCGTTTCAATTAATGCTTGGATTCCTTCCGGGCTTAATTCGCCACGTTCATTTATTTTGCTGCTTAAGCGGGCTGAGCGCTTGCTACCGTCTACGACTCGATAGGCGCCATGCTCCGTTTTTTCATAGATAACAAGACGAATTGAGTTCGAGCCGATATCAATAATGCCATATCGTTGAGACATTTTATTCCTCCAGTATGTAATCTTGTTCAATAGTTTATCATAATTTTTCGAAACTTTTTAACTTTTTACAGCGAAAAGCGACATTTCTTTTTTCTATATGTTAATTTATGCTATAATAAACGAGCTATCTTTGCTGATACATTTTATCAATGAAGGCGATAAAGCATTTCTATCTTTGCTTATGTTCACTTTTTTGACAAAATCCTATATCATTGAATTTGGATGAGTTTAGATAAGTCTTTTTATATTGATATTAAAATTTTAATAAAAAAGGAGAGGGAACGATGACGGCAACAAAAGGTCTTGAAGGTATTGTAGCAGCGCAATCCTCTATCAGTTCCATTATTGATGGAGTTTTAACATACCGTGGGATTAACATTGATGAGCTTGCTGAGAAAGCTTCATTTGAAGAAGTTGCTTATTTATTATGGTATGGAAAGTTACCTAACCGTGCAGAGCTTGCGGATTTGCAACAGAAGATTGATCAGTATGCTGCGCTTCCTAGTGAAGTTATTGAAGCTATCAAACTATTTCCTAAAGATACTAATTCAATGGCTGCGCTTCGTACAGCAGTATCTTGCCTTTCTCTTTATGATCCACTTAGTGGTGATTCATCTCCTGAAGCGAACCAACTGAAAGCGATTAAATTGCATGCCCAGCTTCCAACTGTTGTTGCAGCATTTTCTCGCATTCGCCAAGGTTTAGAGCCTATTGCACCGAAAAAAGGCGTTTCAATCGCACATAATTTCTTATATATGCTTACTGGGGAAGAACCTGAACCTGTTGCTGTCAAAGCTTTAGATCAAGCACTAGTGTTACATGCTGATCATGAGCTGAATGCATCAACGTTTGCAGCTCGAGTAACAGTAGCGACTTTATCTGACATATATTCTGGTGTGACGTCTGCCATCGGTGCCTTGAAAGGACCACTTCATGGCGGCGCAAATGAAGCTGTTATGATTATGCTTGAGGAGATTGGCTCTAAGGATAATGTAACTGCTTATATAGATAATGCTTTAGCAAATAAAGTGAAAATTATGGGCTTTGGTCATCGCGTATATAAAAACGGTGATCCTCGCGCCAAGCATTTGCAAAAAATGTCCTACGAGCTTAGCAAGCTGAAAGGCAATCTAGAACTATATGAAATGTCCACACTTATTGAGGAGCTTGTTACAAGTCGCAAAGGATTAAAGCCTAATGTTGACTTCTACTCCGCTTCTGTGTACACTGCTTTAAAAATTCCGCGTGATTTATTTACGCCGCTTTTTGCAATTAGCCGTGTAGTTGGTTGGACTGCTCATATTCTAGAGCAATATGAAAATAATCGTTTAATTCGTCCGCGTGCAGAGTATATTGGACCTGTTCAAGCAAAATATATTCCACTTGAAGAACGTTAAGCGATTACACATTGTTTAAAATGTTTGTTACATTTTTGTTAATATAAGGAGGATTTTTTTACATGTCACTATTTGAAAAATATGCAATGCCAACTGAAGGTGAAAAAATTACTATTGATAACGGGAAACTACAAGTTCCTAATCAACCGATTATTCCATTTATCGAGGGCGATGGAACTGGTCGTGATATTTGGAAAGCATCAAAACGTGTACTAGATGCTGCAGTTGAGAAAGCATATAACGGTGAGAAAAAAATTGCTTGGTACGAAGTGTTTGCTGGTGAAAAAGCATTCAACACATTTGGCGAATGGCTTCCTAATGACACTTTAACTGCAATTCGTGAATATATCGTTGCAATTAAAGGACCTCTTACTACTCCAATCGGCGGTGGTATTCGTTCACTAAACGTTGCTCTTCGTCAAGAGCTAGACCTATATACTTGCTTGCGTCCTGTACGTTACTTTAAAGGAGTACCTTCTCCAGTAAAACGTCCTGATCTTGTAGATATGGTTATTTTCCGTGAAAACACTGAGGACATTTATGCTGGTATTGAGTATCAATCAGGTACTGAAGCTGTTAAGAAAGTAATCGAATTCCTTCAAAAAGAAATGGGCGTTAACAAAATTCGCTTCCCAGAAACTTCTGGTATCGGTATTAAACCAGTTTCTTCTGAAGGCTCTAAACGTTTAGTACGTGCAGCTATCGAATATGCTATCAAACATGGCAGAAAATCTGTAACACTTGTTCATAAAGGTAACATTATGAAGTTTACAGAAGGCGCATTTAAAAACTGGGGCTACGAAGTAGCAGAGCAAGAATTTGCAGATAAAACATTTACTTGGGGTCAATACGATCGCATTAAAGAAGCTGAAGGCGTAGAAGCTGCTAACAAAGCTCAAGACGAAGCAATTAAAGCAGGCAAAATTATTATTAAAGATGCAATTGCTGACATCGCATTGCAACAAGTATTGACTCGTCCAACTGATTTTGATGTTATCGCAACACTTAACTTAAATGGTGACTACCTATCCGATGCACTAGCTGCACAAGTTGGTGGTATCGGTATCGCTCCAGGTGCAAACATCAACTACTTGACTGGACATGCAATTTTTGAAGCTACGCATGGTACAGCTCCTAAATATGCAGATAAAGACGTTGTTAACCCTGGTTCTGTTATTCTTTCTGGCGTAATGTTGCTTGAGCATCTTGGCTGGCAAGAAGCTGCTAACCTAATTTACAACGGTATGGAAACTGCAATTAATAACAAAACAGTTACTTACGATTTTGCTCGTCTAATGGAAGGCGCAACTGAAGTTAAATGTTCTGAGTTCGCTGACGAAATCATTAAGCACCTTGCTTAATAAACTTCTTAAGTACGAATATGCTTGAACTACAAAGAGAGCCCACTAGCGGCTCTCTTTGTACATATAGGAGGAACGGATGATTCAAGCTCAGCAGTTATTGAAAAAAATATATGGCTATGATGAATTCCGTCCAGGGCAGTCCAATATTATTCATAGTCTTATGCAGGGACAAGACACGCTGGCGATATTGCCTACTGGTGGCGGTAAGTCAATTTGCTATCAAATCCCTGCTATGTTGCTAACAGGAACAACGCTTGTCATTTCACCGCTTATTTCATTAATGAAGGATCAGGTTGATGCATTGCAAAGATTAGGTGTTGCGGCAGCGTATTTAAATAGCTCGCTTACTGCAGAGCAATATCGCACTACGCTTAGAGCAGCATTTAACGGTGAGTATAAGCTGCTATATATAGCACCTGAACGCTTTGATGCTCCAATGTTTCAACAGCTTACTGAGCATTTGCATATTCCGCTAATAGCAATTGACGAAGCGCATTGTATATCGCAATGGGGGCATGATTTTCGTCCTAGTTATCGTCAGCTTGCATTAGCGATTAGTAAGCTGGAGAATCGTCCAATTGTTGCTGCTTTTACTGCTACAGCAACAAAGGAAGTAGCTGATGATATTATTGCAAGCCTTGCTTTGCATAATCCAGCTACCTATGTTACAGGCTTTGCTCGTCCGAATTTATCGTTATCGGTTGTGACGGGAGTAGATAAGTTTAGCTTTCTCGTAAAATTTTTGCAGCAGCGTACCAATCAATCTGGAATCATCTATGCAGCAACACGTAAAGAATGCGAAAACGTACATGCGCGAATTAGCCAGTTAGGCTATCAAGCTGAGCTGTATCATGGCGGATTATCAGATCAAGCGAGAGCCGAGGCGCAGGAAAGGTTTCGCTTTGATGAAAGCAAAATCATTGTTGCTACCAATGCCTTCGGCATGGGGATAGATAAGCCGAATGTACGTTATGTGCTGCATTGGCAAATGCCTAGTGATTTGGAATCTTATTATCAGGAAGCGGGAAGAGCTGGTCGTGATGGCGAGGAAAGTGAATGTGTCCTATTGTTTGAAGCCAGTGATCTCCATATTCATCGTTACCTAATCGAGCAAGGCTTGGGCGACGAAGCTCGTAAAGCGGTGCAAACTGCGAAGCTGCATACGATGATGAGCTATTGCCGCACTGATCAATGTCTCCAGCAATACATCGTAGATTATTTTGGAGAACGTGCCGTGGAACCATGCGGTAAATGCAGCAGCTGTCTTGATACAAGCGAAATCGTGGATCGAACGCAGGATGCACTAATGGCGATCTCTTGTGTTGCTCGCATGCGCGGTCGCTTTGGGGTAACGATGGTCGCCAAAGTATTAAAGGGTTCATCAGATAAGCGGCTATTAGCAGCAGGGCTTAATTGCTTATCGACTTATGGCTTAATGAAGCAATATGCGGAAAAGGATATTGTCGATTGGTTAAATTGGCTCGTAGCAGAGCAATATTTGCAGCTTAGTGAGGGACAGTATCCAGTTGTAACTCTTGCTGAACGAGCGCGTCTTGTCATTGAAGGCAAAGAGCAGGTACGGCAGCGGCGTCGCAGCTCAGTTAAGCAAGTGATTAGCAATACTTCACAGGATGCTTCGCCTATTTTTGCTGCGCTTAAGGAATGGCGCAGAGCACAAGCTGCAGAGGAACGAATACCGCCATTTATGATCTGCTCAGATGCGACATTAAGGCTAATTGCTGAAGCGCAGCCAAGCTCGCTGGAAGAGCTGATGGAAGTGAAAGGAATCGGTCAAGCAAAAACGTTAAAGTATGGTGAGGCAATTTTAGCTGAAGTAAAGCGCTTTATGAAGTCGAGTGAAGGAGAAAAATCGACAGCTAATGCTCATTCTACTGAAGGTTATAGCAGAGGAGCTTCTGTCGATAAAGAGCAAGAGGAACATAAGCTGCCAAGCTATATGTATTCCTATCAGGCATTTGTTGCTGGTGAGCCAGTTGAAAAAATAAGCGCTCAACGTGGTTTGAAAAAACAAACTGTGGAAAATCACATTTTGCAAGCTATTGAAGCTGGAGAGCCGATTGACTGGTCGATGATTTTTAATAACGAAATTGAAGAGCTAGTGCTGCAGGCTTTAAATGTAGTAGATGCAAGCTTGCTGCGCAATGTAAAGGAAGTATTGCCGGAGTTCATAACGTATTTTCAAATACGAGCTGTGCTTTTGAAGAAAACACGTATTTAGCGATGTTCATTATTCGTTGATAATGGGGGATTTCGTTATGTCAAAACAATCACCACAAGTAATTACATTTGGCGAAACGATGACATTGTTTCTGCCAACAAATCAGCAATCACTTGAACGTTCGGATACGCTGCAACAGCGTTTTGGCGGGGCAGAAAGTAATGTTGCAATTGGACTAGCACGTTTAGGTGTTAATGTTGGTTGGTTTAGTGTAATGGGCACGGAGCCGCTTGGCAGACGCATTGTGAAAACGATTCGCGGTGAAGGTGTCGATGTGTCGCGTGTTATTTACAGTGACAATGCGCCTACTGGCATTATGCTGCGTGAGCAAGTAAGCGGAAAAAATGTTGTTCACTATATGCGTAAAGGATCAGCAGCAAGCACAATGACTCCAGAGCAGCTAGATGCAAACTATATTCAAGGAGCGGAAATACTACATATTACCGGGATTACTCCTGCCTTAAGCGAAAGCTGCAAGGAAACTGTTTTTCGTGCGATTGAGCTAGCTAAGCAGGCAGGTGTGAAGATTTGCTTTGATCCCAATTTGCGCTTAAAGCTGTGGAGTTTAGAGCAAGCGCGTGAAGTTATTTTTGCAATTGCGAAGGATGCAGATTACTTTTTGCCAGGCTGGGATGAGTTGAAACTGCTTTATGATACGGATAATGTTGAGGAAATCAGCAATTCCCTAAATGAGTTAAAAGCCATCAGCATTGTAAAAGGCAGAGATAGCAGCAATGTTATTTACCAAAATGGTCAGCAAACGGAGATTCCATTTGAACTAGTTGACAACGTAGTTGATACAGTTGGTGCAGGTGACGCCTTCTGTGCTGGTTTCCTTGCAGGTATTTGCAAAGGTTACAGCTTGGAGGAAGCAGTTCGAATGGCGAGTATTAATGGTGCACTGGCTGTACAAACTTATGGTGATTGGGAAGCCCTTCCCGATTGGGAGCTATTGCAACAGCATTTGCATGCAAAGGCTTGGATTGAACGTTAAAGTTATTGCAGCTACATGGCATTTGCCGAAATAAAGGAGCGTCTTATGAAATTATTTGAGCATGATGCTGGGCACCAAACAGTCAAACGCAAAGATGAGCATATTAGCATTTGTCTTGAGCAATCGGTGCAAGGTCAAGGGATTACAACAGGATTAGAGAAGTGGAGATTTAAGCATCTGGCCCTTCCTGAAATTAACTTTAATGATATTAGCTTAGCGACGAAGATGTTTGGCAAGGCAGTTGCAACACCACTGCTCATCAGTTCCATGACGGGTGGTACGGAATTGGCTAATCGGATTAACCGAACATTGGCAGCTGCTGCTGAGCGCAGAGGTTGGGTACTTGGATTAGGATCAATGCGTGTAGCGATCGAACAGCCACAGCTTGCAGCAGCTTTTAATCTTCGCCAATATGCACCGTCTATTCCGATTATCGCTAACCTTGGCTTAGTCAGCTTAAATTATGGCATCAGTATTGAAGATTGTAAGCGCACCGTTGAAATTGCTGATGCAGACGCTCTTGTATTTCACTTGAACAGCATGCAGGAAGTATTTCAAGCAGAAGGCGATACGAACTTTGCAGGGCTACTTAGAAAGCTTGAAGCAGTCATTAGTCAGCTTCATGTACCTGTAGGAGTAAAGGAAGTAGGCTGGGGTATTGACGCTTGTGTTCGCGATCAATTGCTTTCTGTAGGTGTACAATTTATTGATGTAGCGGGTGCTGGTGGAACATCATGGAGTCAAGTTGAGCATTATCGTACGAGCTCAGCGATTCAACGACAGGCAGCTCTAAGCTTTGCTGACTGGGGAATATCAACCGCAGACTGCTTACTTGAGCTAAAAAATGGGATGCAGCAAAGTTTGCTGATTGGCAGCGGCGGCTTGCAAAACGGCGTTGATGCAGCAAAGGTGCTTGCACTTGGTGCAGATGCAGCAGGTTTTGGGCGTACGCTGCTGTCTCATGCAGCGAAAGATAATGGACAAAGTGTTGAAGAACGAATGGCGATAATAGAATATGAGCTGCGCGCGGCGATGTTTGGCATTGGGGTTCAAACGGTCGCTGAGCTAAAACGCACAGAACGGCTCATTCGTCAATAATCTATAGAAGTGGAGATTAGGATGACCGCTAATTATAGAGAAGGAAAGCAGAATCTAGATTCATATTGGACAAGGATTACAAATTCGATCATTCAAGTACGTGTACCTGTTCCGTTCTCCTTGCGCTGGGTTAACAGCTATATTTTACAGGAGAAAGAGGGCACATTTACAATTGTAGACCCCGGACTTCATACGTTAGAAGCTGAAGAAGCGTGGAATTCGGTGATGTCAGAGCTGTCGCTTAACTGGGAGGACTGCTCTGCTATTGTTGTCACGCATCAACATCCCGATCATTATGGCTTAGCTGGTTATGTGCAGCAGCTCAGTAAGGCGCCAGTCTATATGACGAGGGAGGCAAAAGCTTATACAGAGAAGTTATGGGGAGATGGCAAGGAGCAATTTCATCAGGACATGCTTAAGCTTTTAGCAGAGCATGGCACGCCGCAAGAAATTGTGGAGGCTATCATTGATAATTTGCATAGTTTTCAAGCTAAAGTAGAACCCCAGCCTGATGTAACCTATGTTACAGCAGGAGAGAGAGTAGATGCTGGAAATTACTCTTGGCAGCTTATACATA
Source organism: Paenibacillus sp. plas6 (assembly GCF_057221655.1). NCBI lineage: Bacteria > Bacillati > Bacillota > Bacilli > Caryophanales > Paenibacillaceae > Paenibacillus > Paenibacillus sp. plas6. The sequence continues at coordinate 3,654,264 of NZ_CM170151.1, forward strand.
CTGAGGGGCATGCGTATGGCGGGATTATGCTCTATAATTTCGAGCATAGGTTTTTAATATGCGGGGATCAAGTATTGCCGCATATAACACCGCATGTTGGTGTGGTTGCAGGTGAAGAGCGGCCAGTGCTTGCGCAATTTCTTCATCATTTACAAGATATTCGCAAGCTAGAGGTAGAGCTGGTGTTGCCTGGTCATCGTCAGCCATTTGCTGAATTTAGAGAACGGATCGATGCGATTTTAGCACATCATACTCGTCGCTTAGAGAGTCTGGAGCAATACATTGCCCAACATGGTCCGCAGCATGCCTTTCACTGCTGTGAGTGGATGTTTGGTAAGTATTTACGCAATAATCCTCATAATATGCGTTTTGCCTTGACTGAGGTAATTGCACATTTGCAATATTTACAGCAGCAAGGATTAGTCCGAGAGCAAGTCGCTACGGATGAAACGATTTATTATGCAATGATTTAAGTATAACGATAAGTGAAGCGAAAATAAGCCTGTGCAAAGGAGCATAGGCTTATTTTTATTTCATAATATAATTTTGCTACGAAGCCCTTATTGTTAACACTGAAAAAGCTTTGAACATTAATCTAGCGGTGGAGTTGTAATTCCTTCACGCTCTGCTTGCTTACGATGAGCTAGACGACTGGCAGCGGATGCTGCGATAGCTCCAACAATGTCATCAAGGAACGTATGTGTATTTATTCCATCTTTTTTGTTAAGCTTTACGAGAATACCAGGCTTTACTTTGTCAATGTAGCCGAAGTTTGTTAAACCAATACTGCCGTATACGTTGACGATAGATAGTGCTAATATTTCATCACAGCCATACAAGCCTTCGTCATTTTCAATCATAGCTTGCAGCGGCTGTAGCAGTTGCTTTTTCTCTGCTAAAATATCTAGCTGAACCCCTGTTAATATTGCATTTTGTACTTCACGCTTCGATAAAACTGCCTCAACATGATGAACACATTCTTGAACTGTAAGATTTTCCGTATATTTTTCCTGTAAAAAATAAACGAGTTCAGCGATGTCCGTGATCGTTACACCGCGTTGTTCTAAAACTTGATAGGTTGCTTTTGCTACCTCTTGACTGTTCAAACTATATTTCAACTCTTCAGACATCATTCATTCCTCCATACATTTTTCTGGACAAAACTGGTCTAAAAATTTGAAGGGCTCGTATACATATTACTACAAAAGACAAGTTGTACAAAGTTTTTAAACAATATAGAGGAGGATTTATACGATGATAGCAAAAACATGGTTACGTTCAACTGCAATAATGGGGGCATTGGTCATTCCGATAATGCTAACTGGATGTGGTTTATTTTCTAAGTCGGTGTCGGAACCAATTGATCCTCCGCAAACAGAGGTTAGTGAGGAGGAAGATCAGCAAACAAGCAGTTGGTTAGACCAATCTCAGGATGCTGAACAATATGTCGTATATTTGCAGGATAGAAATGGTTATTTAGCCCCAATATCTTTGCCTATGTCTATTGCAGAAGGTGAAGAGGTAGCTGTTAAGCTGCTTGAAGTTATGGTTGACGGCGGTACTTATGCTAGCTCATTGCCGCTTGATTTCCGTGCAATGCTTCCACAAGGCACTGAAATTCTCGGTTATCAGTTCGATTCTGAAACAGGCATCGCAACCGTTAATTTATCAGAGCCTTTTGTAAACTATAATAGTACAGATGAGCGCGCTATTGTTGAAGCCATTACATGGACATTAACTTCGCTTGATGATGTCAAAGGAGTTAATATTCAAGTTAATGGCGAAAAGCTTGAAGAAATGCCTATTGCGTCATATCCATTAGATCAGCCGCTAACTCGTTCGATTGGTATTAATATCGAGCTTGCCGAAGGAGTTAATTATTCGAAAGCAGCCCCAGTTACCCTTTACTTCTCTGCAGATACCATTGACGGAGAACAATATTTTGTTCCAGTTACACGAATGATTGAACGCACTGACTCAATGGAAATCGCTGCATTGGAAGAGCTTATTGCTGGTCCATTGAATACGAAGGCATTGTCTCCTGTTATTTTGCCAAATGTAGAGGTAACAGGAATTGAGGAATATGATGGTGTTGTTCATGTTGATTTGAAAGACGATTCCTATGAGCCAGGTGTATTTGTTCCTTCTGAGCTATTAAAAGCAGTTGTTTTAGCCGTTGCCGACAATACTGGAGTGCCTACTGTTCAAATTCGTGTAAATGGTGATGTAAATATTTTTGATGAAAATAATACATCCTATAGTCAGCCAGTTACGAAGCCGCTCCATGTCAATGCATTAAAGATGTAGCTTACTAAATTAAATTAGAAGTTTGAAGGTGGGATTTCAAGCGTTTGCTTGGAATCCCTTGCTTGTTTCTCACAAGTTTGCGATACAACAAAATAATGCAATTGCTAAACGGCTTTGATACAATAGATTAGGTTAAAATACATATAGCCGTTGCACTCCTTTGTAGCGGTTGTTAAGACATAGTATAAGTTATAGCTTTAGGAGGCAATTACATGATAAGAAATGATGGTCGTCAACCGAATCAATTGCGTGAGGTGACGATTACAACGAATGTAAATAAACATGCTGAAGGCTCTGTACTTATCCAATTTGGCGATACGAAAGTGATTTGTACCGCAACCGTAGAGGAGCGAGTACCGCCTTTTATGAAAGGCCAAGGCAAAGGCTGGATTACTGCTGAATATTCGATGTTGCCAAGAGCGACGTATATTCGAAATCAACGAGAATCCAGTCGCGGCAAGCTTACAGGCAGAACGATGGAGATTCAGCGCCTAATCGGAAGAGCTTTGCGCTCTGTTGTTGATTTACAAGCACTAGGCGAACGTACAATTACGTTAGACTGTGATGTGTTGCAAGCCGATGGTGGCACACGGACAACATCGATTACTGGAGCTTTTGTCGCTCTATGCCTAGCGATTGAACATATAGCAAAAACTCATCCATTTCAAAAATATCCCATTACAGATTATTTGGCATCGGTAAGTGTCGGGATTATTGATAATACTCCGATGCTTGATTTGAACTATGTTGAGGATTCCTCAGCAAAAGTAGATATGAATGTTGTAATGACCGGCAACGGCAAATTTGTTGAATTACAGGGCACAGGCGAGGAATCACCATTTTCTCGTACAGAGCTCCAAGAGTTACTTGCCTTAGCTGAGCAAGGCATTGCACAGTTAATCGCTGCGCAGAAGGAAGCTTTGGGTGCTGTCTGCGAACGAATTCGGGGTGAGCAATAGATGAAAACGATCGTAGTTGCTACGAAAAATGCCGGTAAGGTAAAGGAATTTGCCCATGCGTTTGTTAAGCTTGGCATCGAAGTAAAAAGCTTGTTGGATTATCCTGCTATTCCTGACATTGTAGAGGATGGCGATAGCTTTATTGCTAACGCTAAACTAAAAGCAAAAGCAGCAGCAGAAGCACTTCATATCCCAGTATTAGCAGACGACTCTGGATTAACAGTTGATGCATTAAACGGTGAGCCGGGCATATATTCAGCACGTTATGCAGGAGCATCTGCCAGTGATGCGCAAAATAATGAAAAACTGCTTGCAGAGCTGAAAAAGGTTGGTGCTAACATAAATAATGAGCAGTTAGCAGATGGTAGCAAATTGTTAAGTAAGGCGCAATTTCGCTGTGCCCTTGCATTATATATTCCTGACAAAGAAAAGTTTATAATTGCTGAAGGTCAAGTGGATGGCATCATTATCGATCGTCCTCGTGGTGATGGCGGCTTCGGCTATGATCCGTTGTTCTATGTGCCACAGCTGGAATGCAGTATGGCTGAGCTAAGCAAGGAAGAAAAAGGAAAAATCAGCCATCGCGGTGAAGCACTTAAAAAACTATTGCCAGACGTAGAACGTGTATTGAATGAATAAGTAGTATATAAAAGTATATTGGCTAGAGTTTAAGGCTAGCAATTGAAGGGATAATAGGTTGTGGCTGCATTTTGCTTGAAGTCATGTTGCAGGGCCATTTATTCCTCTTTTGCTAGCCTGTATTTGCACTTTATTTTTAACTACATATCTAATATATATCTAAAATTCACCGTCACTGTAATGTTTAGAGTTATACAATTCGCACTTTATAGTGCGTTAGCCAAATATTGATTTGCACTAAATAAGCATATAACTGCGGACCTGACATTAGCTGGCCAAACCAAGGAACTAATGAGGATGATTGCTCAGATTTAAGCAGCTCTTCGATTTTGTCACGTTTAACAATTTGAAAGAGCGGGGCAGAATCGTCACTCATAACTTGCTCCATCAGCTCCGTCACCGCTGCTAAATAGTTTGGATTATGCGTTTTCGGATACGGACTTTTTTTGCGGGTAATAATTTCATCAGGCAAGATACCTTTTAATGCTTTACGTAAAATTCCTTTTTCCCGATCTCCAGAAGTTTTATATTCCCAAGGGATGTTAAATACATAGTCGACTAGGCGATGATCACAAAATGGCACACGCACCTCTAAGCCAGCAGCCATACTCATCCGATCTTTGCGATCCAGCAAGGTCGGCATAAAGCGGGTTATATTTAAGTAAGACATTTGGCGAATTGATTGTAACTGCTCACTTTCACCGCTTAGCACGGGAACTTCTGCTTTTGCCTCCTCAAATCGTTGCTTTACATATTGCTCAGGAGCAATCCAATCTTGAATATCGTCCTCAATTAATGAACTGCGAAATTTTGTTGCTAATGACCACGGAAAAGTGTCGGCCTCTAAAGTTTCTTTTTTATGGAACCATGGATAGCCGCCGAAAACTTCATCTGCAGCCTCACCAGAAATCGCGACTGTCGCATTTTTCTTTATTGCTCGGCAAAATAATAGGAGAGACGAGTCTATATCTGCCATTCCTGGCAAATCGCGTGCCAGTGTTGCATCTTTTAGAGCGGAAACTAGCTCAGGAGTATCGAATTTTAAATAATGATGTATAGTGGAAAGCTTCTTTGTCATAAGCTCAATAAAAGGAGCGTCAGAATTAGGCTGAAATGCATGGGCTTTGAAATGCTTGTCATTGTCCACATAATCAATGGAATAGGTATGAAGTGGGCTAGCTGCCGCTTCACGGTAATATTGTACTGCTAATGCTGTTAAAGCACTGGAATCTAATCCGCCTGATAGCAGCGTGCAAATTGGTACATCACTAATCATTTGCCGATTCATTGTATCTTGCAGCAATTCCCGTACATGTTCAACTGTTTCATCAAGACTGTGCTCATGCTCACGACTTTGCAGCTGCCAATACGTACGTATTTTAATTCCTTCTCTTGAAATAGTCATCAATTGTCCAGGCTTAAGCTCTGCAAAATTTTCATAAATGCCATGTCCAGGCGTGCGAGCTGGACCAACGACTAATATTTCAGCAAGTCCTTCTCGTCCAATAATAGGCTCGGCGATAGGATTAGCAAGTATCGCTTTTAGCTCAGAGCCGAACAAGAACTGTCCATCCTTTTCATAATAAAAAAATGGCTTTACACCAAGTCGATCACGGGCAGCGAATAACTCTTCGCGAGTTACATCCCATATTGCAAATGCGAAGATACCGTTCAGCTTATCAACACATTCTTTTCCCCAATGCATATAGCTTACGAGTAGCACCTCGGTATCGCATGTCGTTGTAAACATCCACCCGCAAGCTTCTAGCTCTGCTCTTAGCTCGATTGCATTGTAGATTTCACCGTTATAGACGATAACAAATTGATCGTTGCCGCGATAGCGCACCATTGGCTGCGCTCCATTGCTCGGATCCATTACAGCAAGTCTTCGATGACCTAAAGCGCAATGTGGTGATAACCATGTACCTCCTGCATCTGGTCCTCTTGCTGTTAACGTTTCTGTCATTGCTTCAAGTGTATTGCTATGCTGCAATAAATTTTGCCGCCAATTTATCCATCCTGTTATGCCACACATCACCATCAATCCTCTCTAAAGTCGCTTTACCGTCACATATAATAACGTATATTCTTAAATACAACTAAAATTGTCTGTCCATAACATAGAAAAGGGACTACAAATTGTATTATTATTTGCATTTTTTTCATAGTGTAACGGATGAGGTCTAATAATTTGGACAATATTGGGTATATTAAATGTGGCAAAATTCACATTATTTGCAGTTAGTTTAAACATTTTAGGAGGAAACAATATGAATTATCAAAATTTTGAGGGTGATCAACAGACTGATCGTCAAACCTACTATGTGGATATACATGGTAAGCAAGTACTTCGAGAACAAGGAGCAGCAGCTTATGATTTAGAAATTTATGCAAGCGAAGCTGAAGTAAAGCAAATCGAAATGCAATTTCGCAAGCTCGATGAGCATGACGAGTCTACGGCAAAGGGGATGATGATGTTTAGTTTTCGAGGCGGGGAAAAGATTGGTGATATGAACGATAGTTATGATTTAGAAATGAAAAGACTCTTTCAAATGCTGTATCAATGTGGAACTGAGAAGACAAAACAACATATTGAAAGTATGAATATATTGTAGGTTTATAACTCACTGTCAGTTTGTTTATAGCTGACTGTGCCTGTAAAGCTTGCAACTTGGTATACAATTTTCTATAGTATAAGAAGTAATAATCTTTGAACTTACATATAGATGGAGGCTTTTAAGTTGCAAAAATTAGTATTTTTCGTTGGGGTTGCAGGTACAGGTAAAACTACGGTTGCTCGCCTGCTTAGTAAGGAGTTGCCAGCAGCATTTTTAGATCGTGATACCGTTGGTGGTCGCTTTGTAGAAGCGATTTTGGAAATGAAAGGTTTAGATAAAAACGACCGTGACTCACAGTTTTATAAAGAAAATTTGCGGGATCTTGAGTATGATACTACTAAGGATATTTGTATCGAAAATTTAGCTGCTGGTCAAAATGTATTTATGATTTCTCCATTTACTGCAGAGCTGCGTAATAAACAGTGGTTGGAGGATGTTATTGCTGCGGCTGGTTTGACAAAAGAGCAAGTTGATGTCAAAGTTATCGTAGTTACATTGCAAGACATTGAATTGCAGCATCAACGTATTGTTAATCGTCAAACAGAGCGTGATCGCTGGAAGCTTGATAACTGGAAAGATTTTGAGAAGCGGGTTGATTTCGTACCGCAAATTAACTGGGATATTCCACAAAGCTCAATCCTTATTTTTGACAACAGTGGTGAGCTAACTGAAGAGAAAAGACAACAGCTCGTTAATTTTGTATTAAATTAATGTTTGCTCTGTTCATTTAAGATTGTGCTTAAGGCGGATTCAGACAACAAATGATGAATCCGCCTTATTATATTTGTTTAAGTGAATAAGAGATAAGCATTATGGGATTTGCATATTTTTTGCTGCACTACTTTGGGCATGCGGACAATAACGATACATTAGCTGGACTGTTTGCTTGTCCTGTTCTTGTCCACGTTCAAGCAATTGCTCACTGATGTTGCTTAACTTTTGCTCACTCCAATTTTGTCCAAATTTAAATTTAGCAGTCATTTGATCAATTGTAATTCGTACAATAGCTGTCGCCTTTACATGTCCGACATAGCCTTCGTGCTCAAGGCTAATTGGTTCATAACCTCCTTCAGGCTGCAATTTTTCCATTAATTTCGTTAAAACATCACATTTTTCTTGTAAATCTTCAACAACTTCAGCTTTTCCTGAAATATAAACCGATTTGAAAAATACCGTTGCTGGACAGGCATAGACGGGATCTGACATATATGAAGGGATAAGCGAGTATTCTTTGGCAATAGCGAAGCTGACATTTGGATTTTGCTTAATTGTTTTCATTTTTTCGCCAGCCTTGCTCCCATGTAAATAAATTGCATCATTAAAAAAGACATAGTTAATTGGAGTGATCCCTGGATAATCGCCCTGCTTCCACGTAGCGAGAAAGCCATAGTTCATTTCACGCAAAAACTGCACGACATCTTCATATTTTTCTTCACCAATTAAAAATTCTTTTCTTCTCATCTGTTTCACCTCAATGCATCGTTATAGCCATATTGTAGATAGTAAATTGACAGGAAAAAAGAACCAGTTATAATCAATTTTGATGTACCAGTTAGTGGGAGGAGAGAAAAGTTGGAGTTGTATATCCAATTGGAGCAATATATTGCTAATTACCGTTATAAAAGTGCTGCGTTATTTCAAGCATTGCGTGAAATGATTTTACAGGGAAACTTAAAGCCTGACAGCTTACTCCCATCAACTAGACAATTGGCTCAGCAATACGGCTTATCGCGTGGAACGGTGAATGCCGTATACGATATGCTGCTGTCACAGGGTTATATTTATACGAAAGCAGGAAGTGGAACTTATGTTGCAGATGTACAGCAGAAGGTTGCGGAGCAGAAGCCGCAGCATGCAGAGGGGCTTGAGCTATCACGATGGGGAAAGAGAATTCAGCAACTTGCATTGCCTGTACAACGTGAACCTGCGTCTGCACAGAAAGCAGCAATGAGCGGAGCGGAAGATATTATTGAATTTAGTCTTGGTAAAGTAGGGCTTGATCATTTTCCTATGAAGGAATGGAATCGTTATTTGTACGAGCAGACGCGTGAGCAATATAGTTATGAGCTGCGTGATGCTTATTCAAGTGATGGTCATGATGAGCTAAAAAAAGCAATTGCTAGACAAGTACTAAAAGATCGCGGCATTGTTGCTAATCCAGAGCAAATTATGATTGTTAACGGTTCGCAGCAGGCGATTACATTGCTCGCACAATTAATGATGAATGAAGGCGACTATGCTGCAATGGAAGATCCTCATTATGTTGGAGCACGGCATGCGCTGGAATCGGTTGGGGCTATTATTCATACCTATCCTGTAGATGAGCAAGGGATATGCTTTACTCCTTCCAATACTTTGCATTCCTCATATAAGCTTATTTTAGTTACACCAAGTCGACAATTTCCTACTGGTGCCATTCTCAATCTTGAGCGAAGGTTGCAGCTGCTAGAGTGGGCAGAACAATTTAATAGTTACATCCTAGAAGATGATTATGATAGTGAGTTTCGCTATATCGGTAGAGCAATTGAGCCAATGAAATCGTTAGATAGAAAAGATAGAGTCATTTATCTTGGTACTTTTTCACGGACGATGCTGCAAGATTTACGAATTGGTTATGCTATTCTGCCAGCTCGTTTAGTAACGCCTTTTCGTCAAGCGAAAATGGTATATGAGCGGCATCCCAGCTCGATTATTCAACAGCGTGCTTTAGCAGCCTTTATGAATTCTGGACAATATGATCGTCATTTGCGCAGAGTGAAACGATTGTATCGCAGACGTGCCGAGTTAATGCAAGATTTACTTGCTCAGCATTTATCCGATATTTTGATGGCTAAGCCATTGCAGGCTGGACTGCATATCTATGCGGTATGGCGGCAAAGTGAGCAGTTGTTTGATGCATTTTTGCAATCCTGCGGCGAGCAAGGTGTAAGTGTGGTTGATGCTCGTAAATATGGAATGACTAGCATTCAGCCAGCCATTTGTCTAGGATTTGCTCATTTGTCAGAAAGGCAGATTGAAGAAGGCGTGCGCCGCTTGCGTCAAGCTTGGACATCTGTAAAGGTTATACCTAATTAAATTAGAGGAGGGCTCTTTGTGGCTACTGGTTTTGGGTTGATGGGCATGCTAGTATTGCTTCTTGGTTTTTTAGGAATAGTATCGATTGCTGCAATAATTGTAATTGTGGTCATTGTTATTCGCAAGCTGATGAACAAAAATGATCAATAGATAGTAGTCAGAGAATAGTCTAAAATGCAAGAAAATGTCTTGCTTAAGTTAATCCTGCAGGATCGTTTGCTGAACGCAGAGCTTTTCATCTATAAATTAAGCCCAAGCCTGCTAGTATAAAGCAGCGTCTTGGGCGCATTATGGCAAGTGCAATTAACGTGCTCTAATTTCTTGACGCATAAATAGATAATAGGATAGTCCAAAGCAAATGGCTGTTAAGGCAAGCAATGCAGTAAGTTGCGGCCAGACAAGCAGGATGCTTTGCCCAAGTGCTAAAGGACTATCTATTGCAAGTGTTACTTGCTCCATCGTTAATGCCCCGAGCGAGCGAACATTAGGCATAAGCAAAGTCGTTGTAATATCGCTGAATAGCTCTGCTGGTGACAAATTTGATAGAAAGTCAAGTTGATTATAATAACGCAAAATATCATCTGTTGTGCCATTTTGATCTGGCAATAATGCTTTAGCCAATAAATTAATAATGATCCCGTAGAAAACTGTGAAGAAGATCCAAATGGCTATTGCAGATAATGCACTTGTTGCAGCTTGCTTAAAGCGGGTTGAGAAAAGAATAGACAAATTCAACCAAAAACCTACATAAACAACGGCTGTAAGCAAGAAGCAAATTACCCGCAAAAATTCCTCTGGTGTCGGTGGATAACCGATCACAATTAAGCTCATCCCCATCACAAGAAAGCCTAATGCGAAAATAACGACTGTCACGAGCATTAGTGAAGAGACAAATTTTGCTTTAAGAAAATCATCGCGATAAAGCGGCTGTGACATTAATCGGCTTAAAGTTCCTTTACTGCGCTCAGTATTTACAGCATCAAATCCTAATGCAATTCCCATTAACGGTCCTAAAAAAGCGACAAACTGTGTGAACTGTGGGATGCTTCCATCAGATAACGTAAAGATTTTTAAGAACAAGAAGCCTTCCACCGATGCTGAACTGGACTGTGCCTGCAATGCAGTAATGGCTGAATAAATAGAGCCAATACATGCCAGCACAATAATTGCAAGTAAAATTGTAAAGCGCCAAGACGTAATATGATCACCAAATTCCTTTTGCACCATTACCCAAAATGCTCTATTCGAAGCCTGTTTATAGGCTGCATTGCGACTTTTAACTTGCTCAGATGGACGTTGAGCAAAGGGACTATCTTGCTGTTTACGCTCTTTATCCCAAAAGCGCAATGATTGAATTGATGAGCTAAGCTTTCCCTGCAGCTTCACGTGTCTCTCCTCCTTCAAAGTAGCGATGGTAAATATCGTCTAGTCCATAGACACGTCGTTGAATCATATAAAGTTGAGCATGCTGCGACGCAATTTTTGCGATGTCTGGGGTAATATCCTCGCTACAAATAATTTGCACTAGCTCAGAGGAAGTTTTCACTTCAGTTGAATGAACGTGCAAAACTTGCTCAATTTCTTCAAGCTTTTGCTTTAATGTATTTGTTAGACGGTCCACTTCTAATTGGATAGTTACCGTTTTATCCTCATTTAATGCTGCTGACAGTTCCTCAATATTGCCGCAGGCAACAAGCTTTCCTTGCACAAAAAGACCAACTCGGTCACATACTTGTTGTACTTGATGCAGATGATGGGAGCTTAATAAAACTGTAATTTTTTCTTCTCGGCTTAAGGTAGAGATTAGCTCTAACAGCTCGCGCACCCCTTCTGGGTCAATTCCTAATGTTGGTTCATCCAAAATAATAATTTGTGGCTGCTTAATTAGTACGTCAGCCAGTCCTAGTCGTTGACGCATACCGCGTGAAAAGGCGCTTACTTTTTTATAGGCGGCATGCTCGAGGCCGACGCGTTGCAACAGCTGCTCTGCACGCTGTTTCGCTTCTTTTACGGGAATTCCATTTAAGCGAGCAGTATAAACGATATTATCGATCGCTGTACGATCCTCATAGAAACCAATGTCATCAGGCATATAACCAACCTTAGATTTAATGGCAAGTGCGTCATAATGCGGATCGTAGCCAAGAACTTTTACCTGACCATCACTGCGCTCAGTTAGACCAAGCATCATCAAAATGGTCGTTGTTTTGCCGGCGCCATTTGGTCCGAGCAGTCCAAACACTTCACCGCGATAAAGCGTTAGATTAAGTGAGTCAACAGCAGTAAAGTTATTATAGCGCTTTGTCAAATTAATTAGCTCAATGACGGGTTCCACGATTATCTCCTCCCATAACGACGGAACAAGCCATAGATAGCTGCTAATACCGCAACAATAATTGCAACTCCAATCCAACCCCAAAGTACGGATGATTTTACCGTCGCGCGAATCGAAACATCGGCTGATTTTTGACTTGTACTTGCAGAGATGCTCATTGCATAATCGCCTGGCAATGCTTCTTCACTAGAGGTGATAACAGCTTGCACCGAGGCAGTTTTACCTGGCTCTAAGCTTGATATGGTTTTTGGCTCAAATTGAGCTTGCCAGTTAGACGGTGTAATAGAAGATAAACTAATGTCCTCCAATGTAGCTGTACCAGTATTTTCAACAATTAATTCAATGGTTTTGCTGCCGCCAGCTCGAATTGAAGTGCTTAAACGCTCGTCACTTGTTTTTAATGAGATACCGTATGAACCAATAATTGAAACATTAATTGCCGATTCAGCTTGAGTAGCGTTGTTATATGCAGCAATTGGAATATTATAGTCTCCTGCAGCTACTCCTTCAGGCGCAGTCACTTGAATGTTTAAGGTTTGAGTAGCATTAGGCTCAAGTGTAATGGATGAGATATAGTTGCTATTCGATTGAAATCTAACTTCCCATCCATTCTGTGGTGATGCTGCTAGTGCATAAGTTTGCTCCTCAGCAGTGTGGTTGCGAAGTGTTGCGGAGAATGTAAAGCTGGAGCCCGCATAGCCTTCCATATTATCTTGCTCAATTTCAAAATTGGAGTTATATGTGCCTTTTTCAGCGACAACGACACTAAGATTAAGTGAAGCGTCCCCCGCAGTAACAGTAAACTGATATTCTCCTTTATCCACCTGCAAAGGAACATCAAGTTGCAGGTTTAGCGTTTGATAATCTCCTGCTTTAACAGCGATTTGTTGTACTTTTTTACCACCAGTAGTCAGTTCATAATCCCAATCTTTATGCTTTGTTGTAAAGCCGAGATTTGCAATTTGAGTGGATTGAGTTAAGTTAATAAGTTCAATAGAATAGCTAAGAGAATCCCCTGGAGCTGCCGTTAGCTGCCTATAAGCTGTATACAGCTCTAGATTGGTTGCAGCCTTGGCAGGTTTAGAAGATGCAACAAAGCCAGTCAATAGAATTGCGATAGATAGTGCCAGCATCATTGCTTGGCGGCATGCTTTTCGCATGCAAATCCCCCCTGTCAAAAGTTGTTTTCAACTAGTCTATACGACAGGAAAAGGCGACTTGGATTTATTCTTTTTCATATTTTTTTAATTTTTTTGTAATAGAATCAATTTCATAATAGCGATAATTATGAAATCGTTGAGTGATTATTTTTTTTGTTTTAAGATACGAGTAGAATTGTTGCTCGTGTTCTAATCTAAGTAAAGGAGGAAGCCGTTACAGGAAAAGGCTGTAACAAATAGCGATTTCGTGCTGTAACGGATGTGAAATGCTTGATGATAAGCAATATAGTATTGAGCTATTGCAGTCTATTCGTGAAGGCTCTGTTGAAGCCTTTAATGAGCTGTATCGACATTATGTTCCGCTCGTCATGCATATTGCTTTAAAAATTGTAAATGATCGCATGGAAGCAGAGGAAGTTTGTCATGATGTGTTTTTAGAAGTATTGCGCAAGTCGCAGCATTACGACAGCAGCCGCGGCTCGCTTGATGCATGGATTGCGATTATCGCACGCAGTCGCAGTAAAGATTTTGTACGGAAAAAACATCGCCGCGCGTATGTTGCAGCTATATTTGACCATAATACGGAGCTTTCAGATGAAGTGACAGCAGTTGAGGCCGCTTCACCAGAGGCTGCTGCAATGTCGAAGATTGAGCAAGAGCTGCTTCGTGAAGCGCTGAATGAGCTGCCCACTGCACAGCAAAGGGCGATTTATGCAGCTTATTTTAAAGAAAAAACACATCAGGAAATGGCGAACGATTGGAAGGTTCCTTTAGGCACGGTGAAGTCGTGGCTGCGTTATGGGATAGGGAATTTACGTAAGCAGCTTGAGAAAAAAGGATGGCATACAGTGAATGAAAGGAGTGATGCTTATGAGCAACGCCACTGAACAACATGACCAATGTAAAAATGGCTATCGTGAAGAGCAATGGATTGATTTTATTTTAAATCATTTGCCAGTTGCTAAGCGTCAACAGCTTGAGCAGCATCTTCCTGGCTGTATAGCTTGTCGTCAATTAGTAGAGCAATGGGGGGAATTGCTTGGCGATCTAAATGAAGCAACTAATGAAACTGCCTCGCATACTTTAGCAACGCAAAAGCTTGAAGCAGCAAGCAATCCAGCGCATGAGTTATCAGAGAAAAAACTTCGTTCATTGCAATGTCATGTCAAAAAACAAGCAGCTTGGCGTCAATTGCTCCATAAAACTAAGCAGCATAAAATAGCTCTTAGCTCTGCCGCTGCTGTTTTACTGCTAGTTTTTACTTTTATCCATTTTCGGCTATTTTCCGCTAATTCGGATCGACATCTTGACCAATATGTTCAGCATTATGAGCCTGCAGCAATATCCTTTGTCAAGGGAGAGAATAGTGCGCGTTATCGGGTCGAAGCTGCTGAAGGACAAGCGAGCAGTGGCTATATATGGCTTAAACAAGATTGGAGCGAGGCGTTTTTATGGCTGGAAAATTTGCAGCAAATCGGTTTGAATGATTATCAGGCTTGGGCGATTTCAGGTGATCAGGCGAGCAGTCTTGGCATCATTCAACTGGTCGGTACAGAAGGGCATCTCTATATTAGTCCTCCAGCTCCATTACATCCTGCTGATTTTATTACGCTGACTGTAGAGCCTAAAGGTGGCAGTAAAGCACCGACCTCCAAGCCAATTGTGCTAATTGTGAAGCAAAAATAGATTAGAAGCTGTTCAGTTTGTCGATGTTGAATGACTTTCTGGACAGCTTTTTTATCTTGAGCATGAATATTTTTTATGATACTGTAATATAATAGAACGTATGTTCGTGAATTACAGCAGGAGGAGAAACAGCATGAAAATTAATAAATTAACCCCAAACCAAAACTTATTATGGGAGTCGTCGAAAATGATGCTGCCAGAGCATCGAAAAGCGTTACAGCAATATAATCAATCACTTAAAATACGGGAGAAAATTGTGCTTGATGAGCAGCAGCAGGAGGAGATTAACAGATTGCTGCAGCAGTCATTACAGCAGAAGGTACCGCTAATCGTTAATTTATATGATCGCTATGAGCAGCTTCGAATAACAGGGAGAGTGGAGCGAATTGACGTACAGCTTCAACGTTTTAAGCTAAACGGTCAATGGTTTTCTTTAGCGGATGTGGAGCGGGTGGAGCGAGGTTAAGCTATGTATATTGGCTTCAACAATTTCAAGCTAGCTAACCAAACCTCGCAAAAATGATAAGCATAACAACTAGCGCAGCTTTAACTGATTTGCTGCTCTAATTGCAATAGCTTGCTTTTCATGTCAATTCCGCCACGATAACCGGTTAATGTGCCATTTTTACCAATGACACGATGACAAGGAATGACAATAAGCAGTGGATTTGCGCCAATTGCAGCACCAACTGCTCGGACAGCAGACGGTTTGCCAATTGCTTCAGCAATTTGCGAGTAAGTATAGGTTTGTCCGTATGGAATGGAAAACAAGGCTTGCCAAACTGCTTCTTGAAAAGCAGTTCCTTTATACCAGATTGGCATTGAAAAGGCAGTTAAGCTGCCTTGCCAGTAAGCAATGAGGTCATTGGCAAAGGGCTCAAGCTGCTTATCGTTACGAATAAAAAGAGGGGAATCGAAGGTAGCATTTCCCCATCGCTCTAGTTCTGCCCATGAACCGTGGTTAGAGCCAATAAAGCATAAACCTTGCGTTGTCGCGGCAAGATGAATTTTCCAATCCTCGTAATAAACAATGGACCAATATATGGTGGGCATAAAAGCTTTTTTCATAAGACCTCCAATGCGGAAAAAGGCTGCTGATAGTATTAGATAAACGTTGTTGTTAGTTCAGCAGCGCTTTTATTAAACGAACAGCTAAGCGTGGAACGTATACAAGCAGTTCAAGCAACACATCTAGAAAAAAGAGATCAGAATCATGCTGCTTTCTAGCTTTGCGTTCTTGGGCAAATCGTTTATTTTTACGCTTGCGTAACAATTTATCATCACCTCAGATATGAAAACTAATTAAGGCTTTCAAGTTAAGTTTTCCCTGTAAGTTAAGCAATGTGCAGCAGTAAGTAAAATGCACCATAAAACACGTAACAATATGTAATACGTCAAAAAGCATAAGCGGATGCTAAAAAGTGAGGTTCAGGTAAAATTTTTTTAAGATTGAAACAGAACAAATGTTCGTATATAATAAAAGAGGGTGATTAGTGATGAAACAATACATTGGAAAACTGGTGCAATTAATATATATCGACAGTAAAAAGCAAATCTCCATTCGTAATGTGCATATCATTGCCGTAGGAGAGCATAAACTACTTGGGTATTGCCTGCAGGCGAAAGGAATACGCAGCTTTACAAAGGCTGGAATTATTGATATGGAGGTAATCCAATGGAAAGCAAGCTAAGGGATCAAGGAACGATTAGCGAAATGCTGCATCAAGCGATGGAGCTGCGAATTCCTGTATCGATTGCATTGTCAGACTCTATAGAGGAGCTTCGTGTCATAGGTATTATCGAAGGGATAAGTGAGCAATTTGGCAAATTCAAAGTAGAAGATGACTGGTTTTTTATTGATGATATTGAAGGAATTGAACTAATGTATGCTCAGCATCAATAAACAGCAATATTACAAGGCTCACAGTGTCTTCATGCCCATTTTGACTTTATATGGATTAGTTTGTTGATACCATTGCCAGCAAAATATAAACACTATAATGGCATCAATCACATCCCCGCCATAATACATGAGTAATCCGCCCAGCTTTGCTTCCCCTTGCTCAACTCCAAGCGGAGGAGCTAAATAAATATATTTTGCTAATAGGTTATGGGCAGCAGTAGCGAGTAGAAATACAATTGCTCGATAACGAAAGCTGTAATGCTGCGGTGCCGGATCAATATAAATTAGTGATACAGTAAAGACGTAGCCTGCTAAAAAAATATGCAGATGAATAAGCCAATGCAATAGCGAGTTTTGCTGCATGATGTAGAATAAATTCGACCGATAGAGCAGCCACAGGCCCCCAATATTTAAAATGCTGGCTATAGCAGGGTGCGCAACTAAAGAGAATGGCGGGCGATGTAAAAGCTTAACGAATCTCCGCGCCGCTTTTACATGAATAGTTCGCAATAGAAGCGTAAGCGGTGCTGCAAGCACAATAAGAAGTGGACCAAGCATGCCAAGCAAAAGATGGACAATCATATGAATTGCAAAATTAGAATGAGCTAAATGGGCTAATGGACCGACACAGCTTATCGCTACACAAAACGCTCCTAACGCAAAGCATAAATAGCGATGAAAGGGCCATTTTCGCAGATGCCGATAGGAGTTTGAGACAATAGCGAACCCAATATATAGGCAAGTCAAAAGTAGTGCTATAAAGAAAGTAAGAACATCAAGCTTAGCAAAATGAACAGGATCGTTAGAAATATGATTGATCATTGGCTGCCTCACACAACAGTAGTTTTCTTTTTCGCTATTACGAAAAATATGAAGCCAGAAATGAGCAATAGAACTGCAATGATATTCCAAACTAAATCATAGATAATTACGTTATCGACGTAACGAATTTGATGAATACGCATTAGCTTATGCTGAATTGTACCGTCGTAAAGCTGAAAAGCTCCTGCCCCAACTAGCAATCCTGCTAACCATATCATCTTTAGGAATATGTTATGTCTTTTTAAATTAGCTAACCAAAACAATCCGCCAATTGTTGCAAACCAGCTAAAGGCGTGAAGAAATCCATCTGAGATTAAGCCAATTTCGGTAGTTGATTTATCATAAAAATGATGCCAGTGCAAGATTTGATGAAATATAGTTTCATCAATAAACAAGACAGCTCCTAAACCAAAGAGCAATCCAGACCAAAAATTAGCTCGGATACGCTTGATTGTACTCCATCTGCTAGTGACTGTGACCATTGACAGTAATATTCCCTTCTTCACTTCTTGTAGTTTAACAATTGCTTTAAACAATTGCATCTTTATTATCGCCATTTCAGCATAAGGTCAAACATTTTGCTATACTTAAGATTAGTCGAAGTGAAAATGACAACTAGGAGGAGTAAAGTGGCTACATTTATACTAATTATAATTTATTTAGCATTTATTAGCCTTGGCTTGCCTGATTCTTTACTTGGCAGTGCTTGGCCAGCAATGAGTAAAGATTTAGCGTTGCCGCTTGACTCGGCAGGTTATATTTCTATTGCTACCTCAGCATCTACTATTATATCTAGCTTATTTAGTGGGTATGTCATAGAAAGAGTCGGTACTGGACGTCTTACATTAATAAGTGCAGCTTTAACTTCTGCATCTTTATTTGGAATAGCCTATGCTCCCAATATCGGATGGCTGAT
This sequence comes from Paenibacillus sp. plas6, assembly GCF_057221655.1. Taxonomy (NCBI): domain Bacteria; kingdom Bacillati; phylum Bacillota; class Bacilli; order Caryophanales; family Paenibacillaceae; genus Paenibacillus; species Paenibacillus sp. plas6. Next base: position 3,672,684 of record NZ_CM170151.1, read on the forward strand.
TGTGCTTGCTATTCCGCTTGGTTTAGGAGGAGGAGCAGTAGATTCAGGCTTAAATAACTATGTTGCAAAGCATTATAAAGCACATCATATGAACTGGTTACACTCATTTTGGGGTGTTGGAGCAACACTAGGTCCAATTATTTTAGCTAGTTATTTAACAGATTCGTTGGAGTGGAGAAAGGGTTATTTTACAATAGCACTGATGCAAGCGACATTAGCAATAATTCTTCTTATTACACTACCAATATGGAGTAAATTAGCTAAAACTGTGCATGTCGATAAAAAATCAGTTGAGCAACAATCTATTAAGGATGCGGCAAGCGGCTCAAATGTATTCAAATTAAAAGGATTTAAAGAAACGATCGCTGCATTTTTATTTTATTGTGCGGCTGAAGCTACGGTCGGTTTATGGGGAGCAAGTTACTTAGTGAATAGTAAAGATATATCTGCCGATAGAGCTGCGGAATGGGTCGCGTTATATTATGCAGGAATTACAGTAGGACGTTTTATTACAGGGTTTGTCACCTTTAAAATGAGTAATTTAGCGATAATTCGCACTGGTCAAATTACCGCATTAGTTGGAGGGGTATTTATTGTATTTCCAGTGCCTGAGCAGTTAATTTTGGCAGGATTTATTCTAATTGGTTTAGGCTTAGCTCCGATCTTTCCTAGCCTAATCCATGAAACACCTAATCGCTTTGGTGAGCAAAATTCAGCTAAAATTATAGGCTACCAAATGGCTATGGCATATACAGGAGTTGCTTTTTTACCTCCGCTTTTTGGTTTTATTGCAGCTAAAACATCAATCTCAATTTTCTCGGTCGTGATTGTATTTTTTATTGCCGCAATGTTCTTACTCGTAGAGAAGGTTAATTTCGGACTGCAATTAAATGAGAAAAATAACTAGTTGTAATGCACGAAAATAAAAAGGAGAATGTCTGAAAAAATAGCGCCAGACGTTACTCCTTTTTTTGCTATAAGCATTGTGATTGAACTAGCATTTATAAGCGAGGATGCTAGCAGATGGGAAGGAACCAAATGTAAATGTAGGCCAAATCCAGCCAACGGTATTACCCAGAGGATTAGCGGATGTGACAAACATTAAGAAGACTTGCCCATTTCTTAACAAAATAATTGTCCATCTGTTATCGCAGCCTGCTGCAAATGTGGCAGCACCGCTTTGTTGTAATAAGGTTTGAGCCTGTGCAGGATTTTGCGATGCTGTTTGGAACAGATTAACAATATTTTGCGGCGGTGGTGGAGGTGTGGAGCCGCCAGGTCCAGGACCAGGGCCAGGAGGGAATCCGCCGCCAGGTGAGAAACCTCCAGAACCTGGAAAACCACCTGGAGCTGGTGGGAATGGGAAAAAGCCACCTGGAGGAAAGCCGCCGCCAGGGAAAACAGGACCTGGAAATCCAGGTATTGGACGCCGCGCTTGATAGCCGCTATTACATGGATAATTTGAACCATCAGATGAGTCGTTATTATGCATTATAAACCTCCTCATATTAGTTAGCCTTGCAGTAAATTAGTCAAAACAATATATGTGATAAGGAAATAATAGGTGCAAATATCATGGAATAATGGGGGAGGTTTAGATACAGGAATGAACAAAAAACGCCTGATCCCCTTAATAATACAGGGATTCAGGCGATTGCTAGTAATATGCTAGTGATAAAAGGATAACTAGTTATAATTTCTAAACCAGTTTTTTCGCAGGTTTAATAGGCAAGCCATGCTCTAATCTAGCATTAAGCTCCTCGGCTAACGGAATGAGATCCATTGGTGTAGCAATAGTATAATCAGGAACCTCAGTTTCGTCTGCAGGTATTTTACTATAACGAGAAGTCCAGCTCATATGAACGCTTGTTATGCCCATAAGATTGGCTCCTTTAATATCGCGGCTTAAATTGTTGCCGACCATAATAATTCTGCCAATATCCTCATCGGTTAGCTCTAAAGAGCCCATCGCAGCTTTAAACATTCGCGGACTTGGCTTTAATGCTCTCACTTGCTCGGAATAAGTTAATGAAGTGAAGCAATCGTATATCCCGTGTTGCGTAAAAGCGTTTTTGAATGATTGAGCTAGTCCGTCAGCTACAATTGCTAATGTAAAGCCTCGCTTGTGCAGTTCCTTTACCATTGTATCAGCGCCAGGAATAACTTCAACTGATAAGACAAGTTCAGTATCTCCTTCATATACTTCCGTAGCCTCATTCATTAATGTATCCCCGCTATCAAGAAAGATAATTAGCTTTTTGCTCATAATATACCTCCTAGTCAAATTTTATTGTTTCAAAAGATACTTATTTCCGAACTAAGAGCATTTTCCAACGTGCAAGCCATAATGTTATAAATCAACGCCTAAGATGAGTTTACTTTCTAACAGACTCCTCTGCGTATTGACGCAGGCATTGTATTTCTACACCTGCTAGCATCATAATTCCAATTCCGTGGTTATCGTTAACGACTGTACGTAAGTCATACATATAGTAATCTGGAGCGAAGGAATAACGAGAGCCGCTGCACACCTTATAAACTGCACCATGTCGATCGATTGCTAAAGTCGTTAATCCGTCCCATGCTTTTTCTACAATAGTGCGATAATACTGAGCTTGATCTAACCAGCCATAGCGAATTCCACGGGCAATGCCATAAATAAACATTGCAGTGCAGGAGGCTTCAAGATAGCTGTTATGCTCATTAATTACTTGATGCCATAAGCCTGATTCATGCTGATGCTTTACAAGACCTTCTACAAATTTGCGAAAGAAGTCAATTAATGTTTCATAATGTTGATGATTAGGCGGCAGTACAGCTAAAAGCTCACTTAGTGAAAATAATACCCAGCCGTTGCCGCGTCCCCACGGCACTCTAGTTGCTTTATTATATTTAAAGTCATATACATGAGACATCAACTGCTCATCTTCCATAAATAAATAAGAGCGATAGAGCACAAATTGCTGTGCAGCCAAATCTAGCGCATCAGGCCGATTAAATAAGCGTGAATAACGAACAAGAAATGGGGTGCTCATATATAAATCATCTGCCCAAATCGTATTAGCAAAATATTCTCCTTCATTTTTACGATAGAAGGCACCATCTTCCTTGCGTTCTAGCTTATTCATAATAAAATCAGCGATATGATGAGCAATAATTGCAGCATTTTCATCACGCGTAGTTTCATAGGATTGAAGCATTGCTGAACCAAAGGAGCCGCAATTATCTAGCATTTTCATTAATACAAGCTGATGATTAATGCTTGGAAAGCCATAACGTTCAAAATCCCAAAGTGAGTAATTATACCAATCCGTACAAATGGTAATATGGGCAAACGCATATTGACGAATATCATCTCGATTTAACATATCAGCAGTCCGCTGCAAACCGTACATTGTAACGCCCAGCGGGTAATCCCAACGAGCAAAGTTGCTCATTGTACCAACTGTCCACTTATTGCTTAACATAGCATTCTCATAATATGGACGGACGACGTAATCAGGTGCATCAAGCTGCCAGTAAAACAATTGACCATCAATTTCAATTAGCTGATGGGGCTTAAAGCTTTTATCTTCTAAAATCGGTGCGCTGCTGGAAAACGGACCTAAATAGAGCCATTCTCCCTTATGACCAAGCAACGAAATAGGGCATTTAAGGCGGAGCTCTTGCTGATTATCATCTAATAGCTTAAGCTCAAAGCCCCAACCTTCACTTGAGCTTGCTGACCAAACGAAAAGCTGTTGAACACGGGCAGCAGTTAACGCTACTGACAGCTTATATTGACCAGCTTGCTTTGCTGAAATGACAAGCTGCTCATTTAGCCAAACTTTGGTCGGACCGTTAGCATTAAGTTTTATATCTACCGTATCAGAATGAAGCGGACGCTCAAAGCAACTTCTTGCATAAGCGGCAAAATTATTCTCTTTCTCAGTTTGCTGTGAAAAAATGCGAGTTAGGTTACGCTCGCTTGCTTCGGCTGGGGTCCAAGCTGTACGCGGATACCAGTGAAGACCTGTCTCTGTTTCTGACGCAGTCCAGTTAGGAAGCTGCCCATCAGCAAATAATGGCGACTGACAAGGCTCGGAGTATACCCAACCTGCTTGACCTTCACGTTCAGCGAATGGTGATAGAACTTGCAAAATTCTCACTTTAGCTTCCTCTGCACCAAAATAACAGCCAAAGCCGGCTACCGTTTTACGGGCTTCAATAAATAATGTGTTCCAGCCCTTTGTTAAAGTTAATGGAATGATAGCGTTACCATTTTGCAGCAGCTCTTCGACTACTGAAGAGCGATAAATCTCTTTCTCATTGTGGTAGAGCTTAATCGGTCCTAATGGATAAAGTTCAGTATTGAGCGAGCGCTCTTCATCACTCCATACGAGACAGAAGGCATATACATAGCTCCCATTAGGCGCTTTTTCATATCGCTGCGTAAAGTCTAATGCATATAAGCCTTGAGCATTTTGCATAATTCCCGCTGTTGAAAAGGCACGGTTAATAAAAGGAATTGGAGGATTAGCGCCAATATAACGATTGGCTACAAGTTCTAAAATTGCAGTATTATCAGTTCCAAGATTGTATTTTGAGCTTTCCTTCCATTCAAAATCTAGCATGAAGCGACTCCTCTCGTTGTATTGTCACTAAAATACTAAATAAAGATTACCAAGGATTTGTGAAAAAGCATCTATAAATTAAGACAAAGATGGTTAAGCGCTTACCTTATATTGTAAGAGCTAAATGCAAGTTAAGCAATAACTATTTTCAAATAATAAACATTTGGAGTAAGATAGGATATTAAGAGATGACAATTAACATCATTGTAACGTAAGCAGCGATGGATGACGTCGTAATTGATCGTAATTGGAAGCAAATTTTTATTTTTTAAGGGGAAAGAATTATGAAAGTTACAATATATGATGTAGCCGCACGTGCTGGAGTATCCATTGCTACTGTCTCAAAAGTATTAAATAATACCGGTCGAATTAGTGAAAAAACAAGAAAGCTTGTTTTGCAAGTGATAGAGGAGCTGGATTATCAGCCAAGTACAGTAGCGTCTGCCTTATCAGGGAAAAGCACGTATACGATAGGACTTACATTGCCGGATCTAGCCAATCCATATTTCGCAGAAATTGCGCGATCGATTGAGAACCAAGGCCGTAAATATGGGTTTAATGTTTTTATTTGCAGCACGGATAATGAGCCTGAAAAGGAAGAAGAGTTTTATCAGCTTTTTATGAAAAAGCGGGTTGACGGGATTATTATGGTTTCGCGTGACAAGCAAAATGATATAGTAAAAAAAATCGTCAGCGATAAAATTCCGCTTGTGATGATTGCTAGAGAATTTCATACTGCTCCGATAACTTCAGTTATGGTTGATGATTATTTAGGCGGATTACAAGCAGGTCAACATTTATTGGCGCTAGGGCATCAACGAATCGCAGTCATTGCAGAGCATTTATCAGAGCTTGGCAGTAAAGAACGGCTGCGCGGCTGCAGTGATGCAATGCTTGATGCAGGAATCGAGATTGATGAAAAGCTTGTTATCGAGGGCGGATATACGCTTGAATCTGGTAAACAAGCGATGCATGCTTTACTAGCGATCGATCCAAACATTACTGCAGTATTTGCCTGCAACGATATATTAGCGATTGGGGCTATTCAAGCAATTCGTGAGGCGGGAATGCAAGTGCCAGGTGATATATCCGTTGTTGGCTACGACAATACGATTTTAGCTACCATTATCGATCCGCCATTAACTACAGTTGCCCAACCAATGGTTGAAATCGGTGAACGTTCTGTTAACTCATTAGTCGAGCAAATTCAAAGCAAACAATTGGTTAGACAGCGAGTTGTATTAATGCCTGATTTAATCGTACGCCGCTCTACAGACAAAGCAGCAAAAAAATAAAAGAACCAGCTATTTTTTCTTTCACCACTTAATAAAAATGAGTGTGTAAGGGAAAATAGCTTTTTTTTGTGTTGACATGAAGAATGACTATGCGTTACATTTAAGTTAAGGGTAAGCGCTTAACCATCGTTTTTCCTATTTTATTAAGGTGAGGTGTGGTAATGAAGACGGTTAGACTTACAATGGCGCAAGCGTTAGTGAAGTTTCTGCATCAGCAATATGTTGAGCTGGACGGTGCAGAATATAAGTTTTTTGCTGGAATAATGGGTATATTCGGGCATGGCAATGTCACAGGGATCGGTCAAGCCTTAGATCAGGAGCGTGACGGTTTGCCTTTTATTCAAGGGAAAAATGAACAAGGAATGGCTCACGCAGCGATCGCCTACGCGAAGCAAAGTAATCGCCTTTCCACCTATGCTTGTACTTCATCGATAGGTCCTGGTGCATTAAATATGGTAACTGCAGCAGGTGTGGCAACTGTCAACAGAATACCGTTGCTATTACTGCCTGGTGATATTTTCGCAAGTCGCGCTCCAGACCCTGTTTTACAGCAAATCGAATATCCAATGGATTATACCGTGTCTGCAAATGATGCGTTTAAACCTGTCAGCAAGTACTGGGATCGGATTCAGCGCCCAGAACAATTAATCTCCTCTTTAACTCATGCAATGCGTGTATTAGTAGATCCTGCTGAAACAGGAGCAGTGACGCTTTGTCTACCGCAAGATGTTCAGTGCGAGGCATACGATTATCCAGCTTCAATGTTTGAAAAAGTAGTGCATCGAATTGATCGGCTTGCACCAGCAAATGCTGCGATTGCTGATGCTGTACAATTAATTAAGCAAGCTAAGAAGCCATTAATCATTGCTGGCGGTGGAGCGCATTATTCACAGGCTTTAGAAGAACTTCAACAACTGGCGGAGCTTTGCCATATCCCAGTTGCAGAAACACAGGCAGGGAAAAGCGCAATGAGCTGGAAACATCCAATGGCTGTAGGAGGGGTTGGCGTAACTGGTACCGAGGCAGCTAACATATTAGCAGCAGAAGCGGATGTCATTATTGCAGTTGGTACGCGTTTAGCTGATTTTTCAACTGCCTCGAAAACAGCTTTCCAACATCCAAACGTTAAATTTGTTAATATAAATGTTTCTCGATTAGATGCAGTAAAATCTACGGGAGTTTGTGTCGTAGGGGATGCTCGTTTAACGCTGCAACATCTTATAGCAGAATTGAAAGCGATTTCTTATCGTTCAGCATATGAGCCTAATTATATATCATCACTGCAGCAATCATGGAATACCGAGGTTGAACGGTTATATGATGCGGAATCAGAGCTAGGCTTAGTGCAAACAGCGGTGCTTGGCGAGGTGAATCGCTTTATCGAGGAAGATGCGATTATTGTCTGTGCCGCAGGAAGTATGCCTGGGGATTTACATCGAGTGTGGCGTACCACTCAGCCAAAAACCTATCATCTAGAATATGGCTTCTCTTGTATGGGATATGAAGTGAGCGGCGCCTTTGGCGTAAAGCTAGCAGCGCCTAATCAGGAGGTATATGCACTAGTAGGAGATGGAAGCTATTTAATGCTGCATTCTGAGCTGCTTACTAGCATTCAGGAGGGAGTAAAAATCACGATTATACTGCTTGATAATCATGGCTTCCAATGTATTCATAATTTGCAGCGCAGTCATGGCAGCAATAGCTTCGGCAATGAATTCCGTGCCCGCAGTGAGAACGGCATGCTTGAAGGCGACTATCTCTCAATTGACTTCGCCGCGCATGCACGCAGCATGGGGGCGGTTGCTTATACAGCGACAACAAAAGAGGAGTTGCGTGAAGCATTGAAACAAGCGAAGCAGCAAACGAAAACAACGTTAATCCATATTCCTGTTTTACCTGGAACAGGCACACAAAACTATCGCTCTTGGTGGCAAGTAGGCGTAGCCGAAGTATCAACACAGCCAGCAGTACGGAAGTCATACGAAGAATATAAGGAGCAGGTTAAAAATATTAAACAGCTCTAAGTTAGGGGGATATTATGGCAATTTCCTTTGGTATATCAGCGATTAACTGGGTGAATGAGGATATTTTATCATTGGGTGATCATTATACAGCAGATCAAGTTTTATCGGATATGTCTAGTCTTGGCTTCAAAGGAACGGAATTTTGTCGCAAGTTTCCTAGAGATGTAGCAAAATTAAAGGCTTTGCTTGACAGCTATGGGATGGTACTTAGCTCGCAATGGAATTCAGTGAACTTTAGCGATGAAAGCAAAAAAGCAGCATCACTTCAAACGTTCAAAAAAAGTGTAGATTTTCTTGCAGCAATGGGCTGTAAGCATGTAGTGACCTGCGAAAGTGGAAATCAGTTTGAGGATTTAACAAGCAATAAGGTAACGGTTGAAGAGCTTACTGATGCTCAGTGGGCGTCCTTAATCGATGGTTTACATCAAGCAGGACAATACTGCAGGGATAAAGGGATGAAGCTTGTTTACCATTATCATGGGGAAACCGTGATAGAGAAGCCGCATCAAATTGATCGCTTAATGGCTGAAACAAACCCAGAGCTTGTTCATCTGCTATATGATACAGGTCATGCTTATTACGGCGGTTATGATCCGCTAACGCTGCTGCAAAAGTATTATGACCGTATTGCTTATATTCATTTGAAAGATATTCGCCAAGCTCAACTCGATGAACTTAGAGCATCAGGGCTTCGCTTTAGAACAGGTGTGCAAAGAGGAGTATTTACGGTGCCTGGCGATGGCTGTATTTCATTTGCTCCAATAGCAGATGAGCTAATCAAACGAGGCTATAATGGCTGGATTATTATTGAAGCAGAGCAGGATCCTGAGGTAGCTAATCCAGTAACTTATGCACAAAAGGCAATCAAGCATTTACAAGAAATCGGACTGATGAAATAACGTATCTTTCTAAAGTTAAATGAGCGCAATCATTATTTCATTCTATTAAATAGGAGAGACTTATGACAGCGAAAATTGGAGTAGGTATCGTCGGGTTAGGACGAATCGGAAAACTGCACGCAGAGCATATTCAGCGACATAATAGCTTTGAATTAATAGGCTTCTCTGATGTGTTCTTAAACGATAGTTTGAAGGAGTGGGGGAAAGATCTTGCTATCGTATCAAACGACTATATGGACCTAATTAAAGATGAGCGAGTGCAGGCTATCTTTATCTGTTCACCCACGAATACACATATTGAAATTATTAAGCAGGCAGCATCTCATAAAAAGCATATTTTTTGCGAGAAGCCTGTCAGCTTCCACTATGAGGATACAAAAGAAATTTTGGAGCTAGTTGATAAATCAGGCGTTATCTTTCAAGTAGGCTTTAATCGTAGATTCGATCATAACTTTAGCAAAGTTAAAGAACATATTGTTAACGGCGAGATCGGACAGACGCAAGTAGTGAAAATTACGTCACGCGATCCAGCACCGCCGCCTGCAAGCTATATTGAGGCATCAGGCGGAATGTTTATGGATATGAGCATTCATGACTTTGATATGGCGCGCTTCTTATCTGGCAGTGAGGTTGAAACGGTATACGCAGAAGGAGCTGTATTAGTCGATCCGCAAATTGGTCAGCTCGGTGATATAGACACTGCAATCATTACCCTGAAATTTACGAATGGTGTGCTTGGCGTTATTGATAACTGCCGCAAAGCAGTGTACGGATATGACCAACGTGTTGAAGTATTAGGCGATCTTGGCTGTGTGAGTGCAGAAAATGATGTACCGACTACAGTTAAAATTAGCACGAAGGAAAAAATTTCAACTGATCATCCAAAATATTTCTTCCTTGATCGCTACATCGATTCGTATATCAGTGAAATTAATGACTTTGCAAACAGCATTAAAAACGGAGTGAAACCATCAGTTTCTTTATACGATGGGCTTCAGGCGGAACGAATTGCCTTTGCTGCAAAAAAATCATTGTTAGAACGTCGAGTCGTTCATATGAACGAGGTAGAATAGGAGGTTGCCGGGATGAGTTCATTAATTGTTCCTTCTACGAGTACAACGGGTTTAACTGTGCAGGTGACACCTCAGTCGGCTGGATGGAGCTATGTTGGCTTTGAAGTATATAAGCTAGCGAGCAATGAGCAATTAAATTATGAAACGGTGGACCAAGAGGTTGCTGTTGTTGTCATGAGCGGTATTGTCTCCTTCAAAACAGCTACTAATGAGTGGAAAAATGTTGGCAAGCGAATGAGTGTATTTGAGCAAATTCCTCCTTATTTGCTCTATGTTCCGCCATTAGATGTAATTGAAGTGGTAGCTCATACGGATGCAGAGCTTGCATTTTGCAAAGCTCCAGCTAAAGGTGAACTTGCAGCTCGCTTAATTACACCTGAGCAAATTAATGTTGAGGTGCGCGGTAAAGGAAGTGCGGAGCGCTACATTCATAATCTGTTGCCTGAATCAGAGCCTGCGGAATCATTGCTAGTTGTAGAGGTTTTTACCCCAGAAGGTCACTGGTCAAGTTATCCGCCTCATAAACATGATGAGCTGGACTTACCGCATCAATCTCTGCTAGAAGAAACTTATTATCATAAGGTTTCACCAGAGCATGGCTTTGTTATTCAGCATGTGTATACCGATGATCGCTCCTTAGATGAGTTAATGACGGTGAAAAATGATCAGGTCGTTTTAGTGCCAAAGGGATATCATCCTGTGTCTGCTCCTCCTGGTTATCGCAGCTATTACTTAAATGTAATGGCTGGACCAGTGCGTACATGGAAATTCCATAATGACAAGGCTCATGAATGGATTTTTGATACATGGAAAAGTGATGCAGAAAAGGAGGAGAAATAAGAGATGCTAGCATTTGACCAGAGCAAGCCGCTAGATTTTATTGCATTAGGGCGCTTATGTATCGATTTAAATGCGAATGAAATTCATCGTCCGATGGAAGAAACGGTCACCTTTACAAAGTATGTTGGCGGCTCACCAGCAAACATCACCATAGCTGCTGCCCGACTTGGCTTGAATACAGGGTTTATCGGACGAATTTCCGATGATCAGCATGGCAGATTTATACGCAATTATTTAATAAAAAATGAGATCGACACATCACATGTTATAACTAATGAAAGCTATTCAGTGACTGGACTGGCATTTACTGAAATTAAGTCACCAACGGATTGCAGCATTCTAATGTATCGTGATAACGTTGCAGATTTAAAGCTTGAACCAAAAGATATTGATGAAGATTATATTAAAAGCGCTAAGGCATTATTAATTTCAGGAACTGCACTAGCAGCGAGCCCATCGCGTGAAGCAGCATTAAAGGCGGTAGAGCTTGCCAAGCGAAACGGCGTCATTGTTATGTTTGATATTGATTATCGGGCATACACTTGGGCTTCAAAGGAAGAAGCGGGCATTTATGCCAGTTTAATTGCGGAAAAAAGCGATGTTATCTTCGGTGGCAGAGAAGAATTTCAGTTAATGGAAATTATGCTTGGACGTGAAGCTGATGATCAGCAAATTGCTGCAAGATGGCTAGATAAAGGAGCGAAGCTTGTTGTTATAAAGCATGGCGGGGATGGTTCAGTTGTGTATACCGCAAGCGGGGAGCAGTACGTCGGAAAAATTTATCCTGCTAATGTAGTTAAAACATTTGGTGCAGGGGATTCCTATGCGGGTGCATTTATTTATGGTCTGCTCACTGGTGCAGATATTCCAACCTGCCAGAAGTGGGGAGCAGCGGCTGCATCAATTGTTGTAGCAAGTCATAGCTGCTCAGATGCAATGCCAAGGTTTTCGCAAATAGAGGAGCTGATTGCTCAGCATGAACAACAGGGATAGCTGATTAGCCTACTAGAGACTTAATGCGGTTGAAACAGAAGAGATAGAAGTGAAGGGAGAAATGGAGATGTCGGTTCAACAAATTCAAAACTTTATTAATGGCAATTGGGTAGATTCACAAAGCGCTCGTCGCGAGGATGTCCCAAATCCCGCGACAGGCGTGACCATTGCAACGGTGCCTCATTCTACGCGCGAGGAAGTTAAGGAAGCGATTGCCGCAGCAAAAGCTGCTTTTCCAGCATGGAGAAATACAGCAGTTCCTCGTCGTGCGAGAATCTTATTTAAATATCAGCAGCTGCTTGTTGAACATTGGGAAGAACTTGCCAAGCTAATTACAATCGAAAATGGAAAAAGTTATTCCGAAGCATACGGAGAGGTGCAGCGCGGGATCGAATGTGTAGAATTTGCAGCAGGCGCGCCAAGCTTAATGATGGGCAGCGTATTGCCAGATATTGCAACGGGTCTGGAATCTGGCTTTTATCGTTATCCGCTTGGGGTAGTTGGCGGAATTACTCCGTTTAATTTCCCGATGATGGTGCCATGCTGGATGTTCCCGCTCGCGATTGCATGCGGCAATACATTTGTTTTGAAACCATCAGAGCGTACGCCAATTTTATCAAATCGTTTAGCCGAACTAATTACAGAAGCGGGCTTGCCTGCAGGAGTACTAAACATTGTGCATGGATCGCATGATGTTGTTAATGAGCTTTTAGAAAATGAAGACGTAAACGCGATTTCCTTTGTTGGTTCACAGCCAGTTGCAGAATATGTCTATAAAACTGCTGCCGCACATGGCAAACGCGTTCAAGCTTTAGCAGGGGCTAAAAACCATGCAATCGTTATGCCAGATGCTGACCTCGATCTTGCAGTTAAAGAAATTATTAATGCATCATTTGGTTCAGCAGGCGAACGTTGTATGGCAACCTCTGTCGTAGTTACGGTTGGCGATGTTGCTGAGCCATTAATTGAGCGATTAGTTGAAGCAGCGAAAAATATTACGATTGGCGACGGTAGTGAAGGCAATTACTTCCTTGGACCAGTTATTCGTCAAAGTCATAAGGAGAGAACATTAGGCTATATTCAATCAGCGATTGACGAAGGAGCCGATTTGCTGCTTGATGGTCGTGAAGCAGTTGCGAATATGGATAAAGGTTATTTCGTTGGGCCAACAATTTTCGATCGGGTTACAAATGAAATGAAAATTTGGCGTGATGAAGTATTTGCACCTGTATTATCGATTGTTCGTGTTGATACGTTAGAAGAAGCAATCGCACTGGCAAACAAATCAGAATTTGCCAACGGCAGCGTGCTGTATACCAATAGTTTAAAAGCAATGCGCATTTACCGTGAAAATATTGACGCAGGGATGCTCGGTATTAATGTTGGCGTTCCAGCACCAATGGCTTTCTTCCCATTCTCTGGCTACAAAAAATCATTTTATGGAGATTTACATGCCAATGGTAAAGACGGCGTAGAATTTTACACAAGAAAGAAAATGGTTGTTGCTAGATACTAGAGTGTTAGGTTTGAAACTGCACAAAGCTATGATATGAATCCCCCTTGATATATTATATATAGAAATAAAATTAGAGGCTGGAACAAAACTCGGCCAAATGAAAGAAAACTCCTGGTGCTCCACAAAAGTAGAGTGCCAGGAGTTCATTTTTTAAATAAAAAGAGCAAACGGTGAAATCTATCTCACTCAATAGATTTGAAAACTCATCGTTAATTACTTGTATATCTTACGTAATCATAGTATGCATAAAGTGGATTTGCTCCGTTATAAGTTCCTGTCCAACCATCTACGCCAGTTGCATTCCATAAATTAACCATAATTCTGCCTGGTGTTGATGGAATATTTGAATATGCAGTATGTTTTAAAACACCATCTACGTACCATTTGATATATCCTGGTTGCCAATCAAATGCGTAAGTATGATATGCTTGTGAAGCATCGAATCCTAAGTCTACGACGTGTTCATGTCCACCTACGCCATTTGTATAGTAGTTGAACTGAACTTTTGTCGTATCTTTACCTAAGAATTCAATATCGATTTCATCCCATTGTGTACCATCGGATGGGCCCGTGTAGGTGAAGAAAGAGGATACTACACCTGGATTTTTAGCTGGTTTCATACGAACTTCGTAATATCCATAGCCAAACTTATAATTGGTTCGGAATTCTCCACAATCAAACTTGTTGTATGAAGGACTTGTAATTGCTAGTCTTAACTCGCCTCCACTTGTGAAAGAGACGTTGTTGGCACGCCATGTACAGTTAAACATTCCGCCATTGGACCATCCATCTGCTTTGTGCCATGCATCAGTATTGTGGTAATTGAATGGTTCATAAAAAACAGTTGCTGCAAACACAGAGCCAGTAAGTAGAATCGCCATGGTGACTGCTGCAACGATGCCTGAAATCCAAGTTTTTCTCTTCATCGATGAACCCTCCTTAAATAAAATTAATTACATAATTAGCATAATTTGTTTATTATGATGGGTAAATGACAATGATTTAGCTATTATAATAAAAAACTAATAACCTGCTAATGGTTAACTTTATATTTGGCTTTTAATATTAAAAATAATAGCAAGTTAACAAGAGAGTTAAATTCGTACATGAGGATTAAGAAAATACGAAATTCTTATTAACTATAGGAATAAATAAATCTACTAAATTAAATAATTGCTATAAAAGTTAATTGTTTGATATTGAATAGTAGATTTATTGATAGAGAAAAAGTCTAATCAACTGTACAACGAGTTATTGAAACAAAAGAGCATTCCAGAGCTTGAACATGAGCAAGAACTCTCTACGGAAAACTTATTGGAGCTCGCAAAACACCTCGATCGTGTGGTTGAAAGCTATACAAGCTCAAAGCCGATCCATTTCAAACGAGTAACTGGCACTACGATGCTGAGAAAGATGGTTATATTTGTCCGAACGGCATGCACGAAGGCAGGAGAAGGAAGAAACCGACAACTGATGATCAATGCACGTTGGGAACAACAAAAAACTTATGTAAGAGAGCAGCTTTTAGGAGAAAAAACAGGTGAGCTCTACCGTTAACGAAAAATTGACGTTGAGCCAGTTTTTGAATTCTTGAAGGCTAATTTAGGTTTCACTCGTTTTTCGGTTCGTGGAAAATGGAAGGTGGAACTTGAGATTGGACTAGCCTTAATGGCAGTAAATTTTAGAAAATATGTGCTACGAACGGATCATGGAACTAAAAAACAGAGCCCAAAATGAGCAAACGGTGAAATCTTTGAGCAGATTTCACCGTTTGCTTGTTACTGGGCAATGCTTATATTTTTACATCGAAGCTGAAGATGTGCTGAAAATAGTACGTTTTAATATAATTTTTAATCTTGGTTTCAGATTTCGTCATTACATTTAGAAAAAGAGAAAGGAGAAAGGATGAAATTTAGGAGTGGATTAGAACGGCCTATACATTTGCTTGCTTTTAAAAGTATAGGAAATACGTAAAGCCAAATAACTTATAAGATTAATTGATATTGGAGTGAATAAGAAATGAAACATAACCCATGGATTTATCGTGTCTCAATTGCAATCATTGTATGTGTATTAATTATTGCAGGAACATGGTTTAGTTCATCCAATGCTTCGAATGTATCAATAGTAGCAAAAGCAGATGGAAGGCCTCTTACCGTGACATTTGCTAAAGATGATATGGATTCCTACTGGAACTCACAGACTGCAACAAAGATTCATTTTAGCGACGCCGGGATTCAAGTATCAGGAAATGGCACAATGCTAGAAGATAATGTAGTAACTATTTTGTATGGCGGAGTTTATGAATTATCAGGCTCAATGAATGATGGTCAGTTGCTTATAAAATCAAATAATTCTAGAACTGTTCACCTAGTGTTCAATGGCATAAATTTAACAAGTGAAAATAGTGCCCCAATCTATATTAATCAAGCAGAAAAAACAATCATTACGTTAGCAGAAGGAAGCGAAAATATATTGACGGACGGTTCTAGTTACTTGCTCGAGGGAGCAGAGGATGATAAGCCTGCAACAATTTTTAGTAAAGATGATCTAGTATTTAATGGCACAGGAAAGTTAACCATTAAAGGAAATACCAGTCACGGTATCGTAAGTAAAGATGATTTAGTTTTTATTTCAGGAATTTATGATATTGAAGCAGTAGAGGACGGAATTCGCGGACGAGACTCTATTGCAATTAAAGACGGTAGCTTCACCATTCATGCACAAAATGACGGCTTGAAATCCAACAACGATTTAGATGAGGACAAGGGTTATATTTATATCGAAAATGGACAGTTTAATATAACTTCCGGTCATGACGGAATTCAGGGCTTTAGCAATGTTGTATTGCTGGATGGGGAGTATCAAATTGTTGCTAATGGAGGTTATGTTAACGGACCTGAAAGAAGCGAAGAAATGATGGGTATGCCAGGCGGGGGTATGCGAGGCGGGATGCCATTTAGCTTCGATGAATCAATGATGCAAAGCATGCTGGAACAATTTAAAAATGATGACGGTACCTTTACCCTTCCAGATGGTTCAACGGTAACTGAAGATGAAGCAGAAGAGATGATTAAACAATTTAGTCAACGATTTGCTGACGGACAAAATACGACTGAGCCATCTTTGCCAACAGGCGATGTCAATAGTCAGGGGATAGCTCCAGCACAGCCAAATGGCGAAGCAAGCAGTCAAGGTGCGCCGCCAGCGATGCCAAATGGCGAAGCAAGCAGTCAAGGTGCGCCGCCAGCACAGCCAATAGGAGAAGCAAGCAGCCAAAATAAGGCACCGACAACGTTAACTGAAACGATTGACCAAATGAATCAATCAATTAATGATGATGCGAACGAAGAAACAACTGGTGTTACAGAAAGCGACAGTTATAAAGGAATTAAATCAGATGGCGCGATTTGGATTGAGAATGGGGTTTACAATTTGGATACGGCGGATGATGCCATCCATTCTGGTGCTGCGCTTACTATATTACAAGGTGATTTTACAATCTCTACTGGAGATGATGCGCTTCACAGTGAAACTGACTTAATTTTGTATGATGGTGAATTCAATATTCTGAACGGCTATGAAGGTATCGAGGGCGTTCATGTAACAATTTATGATGGCAATTATACAATTAACGTAACAGACGATGGAATTAATACAGCTTCTGGTACAGCAGAAGAATTTCCAATGATGAACTTTAACATGAATCAGAATTTTAACAATTCATCTAACAGATCTGAATCAGAGGACACACAAACTGCCGATAATCGTGCAATTAGTGTAAATACTGGCGAAACGATGAGAGGAAGCGGTCAAAGACCACAACGACCAGATCAACAAACGTTCTCCCAAGCATCGGATGAAAACGGTGAAGTAAACAATTCAGCTGAGACAAACGGACAGTCAACAATGAATAACTTCCCTGGCAGAGGTCCAGGAGGTGGCGGTATGGGCGGAGGGATGATGGAATCCTCTGATGGCAGCTCTTTAAATATTTACGGTGGCAATATCATCATTTATTCAAGTGGCGATGGAATAGACTCAAATGGAGATATAACCATTTACGGTGGTAATATTGTGGCAGTAACCGATTCAGATATTGGTGGTGACGGCGGTATTGATATAAGCGGTTCTTTGAAAATACTTGGCGGTACCATTCTTGGTGCTGGACCGTTTGAAGCCAAACCTATTGAAGAATCTACCCAAGCATCGCTATACTATAGTGCTTCAGAAAAAGCTGAAGAAGGATCAACGATTGAAATTTATGAAGGAGAAACTTTAATTTATTCTGTCACGCTGGATAGTAAATTCTCAAATGTGTTGTTTAGCAGCGATAAGTTAAAAGCTGATGCAAACTACACATTGAAAATTAATGATAACGCTCAGGAGCTAACTGCACAAATTAGTCCGGAAGGTGCCGGTACGATGGGCTTTGGTGGCGGAGGAGGCTTCCCAGGTGGAGGTTTCGGTCAAGGTATAGGAGGCTTTGGACGAGGTCAAAGAGATGCCGCCGAAGCTAATACAGATTCTAGTGCAGAATCAAACACAGACTCTGCTGAGAATTCTAGTACAACGAACTAATGTTAAGTGTATAAAGCTCCGAGCGGAGAAAGTAAACGACTGGAAACGACAGCGTTCCGCATTTAAAGCCTGTTGCTACCCTAATCTATTCATAGTAACAGGCTTTAAAAAGCGGGTGAAAAACGGTTAATCCGAAACATGTAAATCGAAGACGTTTATTCCCAAACGACGAAAGCTAACAACTATTTCTAGAAAAAAAGAATTGGTCAATTTTTAAGCTCTAAATCGACTACTTCAGCATTAGTTAAGCCAGCATTTCTAGCAAGTCGTGATAATTGCATTTTTAAAACACTGTTTTCTTTAATTTTGAAAAAGATTTTATTGAAGCCGCTTGTTTTATATAGTCCCATAACCCTCTTTAAATCTTCTGCCAGCTCAGGAGTTACGACCTGCATATCGACACAATCCACTTCTAGTGTATATTCTGCTGCATTAATAGAATTCATTGTGGCATGATAATCGTTAATGAAAACAGAAGAATCTTCTAAAGTCATTCTACCTTTTACGGAAATAAATACTACTTTACTCACTGTGTTTACTTGAATGTTTGTTTTTTTTTTCATATATATTCCCCTTAAATAATTGAATTAATAACAAAACATTTAAATAATTATTATGAATGTAATAATAACACCTAGCTTTAAATATACAAAGGTAGATTAAGTAATAAAATGAAAACGCTGTATTAAAGATTGGTTCTCTCATATATTTCCAAAAATAATACGATAAATAATATTCATATATGATGTTGAAGAACCGATACAAGAGAATGGGGTCAGATCAATAAACTAATTATTTATTAAGCCCACTGACAGCAATGAATAGACACAGAGAGGAAGAGACAGAAATGGGCAAAGCAAGAAAACAAAATACTTTAAAAGCAATCTGGGATTATTTTCATTCAGTAAAAGCGCGATTAAGCTTTTCTTTATTGGTGATATTAATAATCCCAAGCACATTAATCGGGGTCTTCTCTTATCAAACAGCAGCAAATCAAGTTGAAAAGCAAATGATTGATAAAGCAGAGACGAGTATGACTTTGCTTAATGGAGTAATCAATCAATTTATTATGGCGAAACAGCAGGAAATAGATATGTTAGCGCATACATTAAATGGAGGCATGATTAAGGTTAAACCTGGTTCGAATGTTGGTATTAGCAGTGAAGCTACTAAAACATTGGATACGTTTAAAAATAGTCATGCAGAGGTTTCTCTTGCTTACATAGGAACTGAGGACGGCGTTTATATCAATTCACCTTCCAATTTATTGAATCCAGCAGATTTTGATCCGCGAGTTAGATCTTGGTATATTGCTGCTATGGAGAATAAAGGAACTCCTATTGTGACATCGATCTATGAATCTAAAGCTACTAATTCTCTTGTTATTACAATCGCTGAAGCTACAGCTGATAATAAAGGAGTAGTTGCGCTTAACGTAGAGTTGGATCAAATTAAAGAGATAGCAAAATCTATTACGATTGGTAATCAAGGATATGCATATGTCATTGATGCTGAGCGCAATTTTATTTATCATCCTGAAAAAGAAATTGGTTCGCAAGCTCCAGACACTCCTCAATTTAATCGGTTATTTGAGGAGGATAACGGTACGTTTGAGTACAAAAATGATGAGACAAAAAGCTATAGGGAAGTAGTTTTTTTAACAAATGAACTTACAGGCTGGAAGCTTGTCGGAGTGTTTGATAAATCTGAGTTTGGAGAAACGGCATCTCCTATTCTGCGTACAATGCTTATTGTTTTAATTATTTCGATTGTTGCAGGATGCTTAATTTCGTATACTGTACTTCGTTCAATTATTCGACCGATGAATAGAATTCTTGCAGCTACAGAGAAAATAAGTTCTGGAGATTTAACTGAAGAAATCGTTAATCATCGCAAGGATGAATTTGGCATTTTGAATAATAGCTTTAATAAGATGGTTCGCTCTATACGTTCAATATTGTCAAATGTTAATGAGACATCGACTCAAGTTGCTGCTTCATCTGAGCAGTTAAGCGCGAGCTCAGAGCAAACTACAAGAGCTACTGAGCAAATTTCAGAACATGCGCAAAGTATGGCTGAAGGCGCAGAGAGTCAAGTTCAACAAGTTAACCATTCACTTGCAACGGGAACGAAATTAGTTGAGCGTTCGCAACATATAGCTTTAAGCGTAAATGAATTAAGAGAAAAGGCAACAACTGCTACTGAGCATTCGGAAATTGGCGGACAAACTGTAAAATCGGCTGTCTATCAGATGAATTCTATCTATAAAAATGTAGGCTCATTGTCATCCGACATCGAGCAGCTTGGCGTACGCTCTACAGAAATAAGCAATATCGTCAACGTCATTAAGGATATTTCTGGACAAACTGGCCTGCTTGCACTAAATGCAGCTATCGAAGCGGCTAGAGCAGGGGAACAAGGACGCGGTTTTGCAGTCGTTGCAGATGAAGTTCGTAAGCTTGCCGTCCAGTCAGAAGAAGGAACAAAACAAATTGAACAGCTAATATCAACGATTCAAAAAGAAATTAATATGGTGGTAACTTCTGTAAAGGCTGCAGCTTCGGAAACAGAGCAAGGTATTCAAATCATTCATCAAACTGGTGAAAAATTTGATGAAATTCGTAAAGCGATACTGCAAATTACTGAGCAAATTGAGGCTGTTTCAGAGCAATCTCATTTGATTTCAACGGATATTGAAGTTATGTCAGGTGCAATGAATAATATTTCAGATGTGTCTGTTGAAACTTCGAGCTCAACACAAAATGTAGCAGCGGCTGCTGAGCAAACACTAGCCTCAATGGAGGAAATTTCCTCATCCGCTGGAGCATTAGCTAAGCTGGCCGAGGAGTTACAAGATTTAATTAGTGAATTTAAGCTTTACAAATAAATCTTTGATTTTGGCATTCAGCATGTCGCTATTTCGACTGCTGGATGCTTTTTTTGATTGATGGTTTCTGTAATGATAAATGTTGACGCGGAGCGTTATCTCGTATTACCATGTGATATGCCTATCTTTTATATGAAGGGCTAGATGGCATAATAAGTCTTACAAATGAAGATAAACTTTACGCTGCACAACAGACCAGATTAGATGAAAGAAGTGAACTAAAATGACGACACCAGTACGAGACAAGCTTCATAGACCATTGCGTGACTTGCGGTTGTCAGTAACAGATCGCTGTAATTTTCGCTGCATTTATTGCATGCCGAAAGAAGTCTTCGGCGATGATTATTCATTTTTACCGCAACAAGAGCTGTTATCGTACGAAGAATTTATAAGACTGGTCAACATTTTTGTGAAGTTAGGCGTAAAGAAAATTAGAATTACAGGCGGCGAACCGCTATTACGTAAAGATTTACATGTACTTATTAAAGGAATCCGTGCAATAGCAGGGGTAGAAGATATTGCCTTAACAACGAATGGACTTTTACTGCATAAGTATGCCAAGCAATTGTTTGCTGCGGGGTTAAGAAGACTCAATATTAGTTTAGATGCGCTGGACAGAGAAGTTTTTGGATATATGAATGGCAGAGGCATTGATTCAGCACTTATATTAAAAAATATTGATTATGCCAAGCAACTTGGCTTTGAGGTCAAAGTTAATATGGTGGTGCAAAAGGGACTAAATGATGAAGAAATCATACCGATGGCGTCCTATTTCAAAGATCGCGATATAACTTTACGATTTATTGAATTTATGGATGTTGGCAACGATAACGGTTGGAGTTTTAAACGAGTAGTGACAAAGCAAGAAATGCTTGATTTGCTGCAGCAGGAATATGTATTAAAGCCAGAAGCGCAAAGTTATTACGGCGAAGTTGCTAAATATTATCGTTATAACGATAGTAAAGCACGGCTAGGCTTTATTACCTCAGTTTCTGAATCGTTTTGCTCCACTTGTACGCGTGCCAGAATATCCTCTGAAGGAAAAATGTATAATTGCTTATTCGCAAGCAATGGCTTTGATCTGCGAGCTTTGCTGCGCGGTGGCAAATCAGATGATGAGCTGCAGGCAGCTATTTCACAATATTGGCTTGACCGTACAGATCGTTATTCTGATGAGCGTACAGAGTTTACTGCTAACAATCGGAAGAAGATAGGAATGTCATATATTGGCGGATAATTAAAATATAGCGAGCGGTTAAGCTCGCTTTTTATGTTATAGTTAAAAATTCTCGACAATGTCTTTATATTTATTAAATTCTTCTTCTGACATATCACCGTTAATTTGTAACAGTACTTTGCCAGAAGCAGCAGTCCAACTAAAAAATAGAGCAGACGCTTTTCCTATTTCGTCATAGTACATTTTCATTTCTTCTAAATCTTCCTTATTATCATAAATAAAAACACGGCCGCTTTTCTCTTCGCCAAGCGATGGGAGATAGAAAATTACTGCATCCTTTGCTTTCATTGGAGCAATACCGTAATCATCTTTTGTCATAGCTCTAGCATTTTCTGCTTCTAAGCCATACTCTTTAAAAGACTGAATAACATCATTTGCGGTTATTTCAGATTTGGAATTTGATCCGCACGCAGTTAGCAGTACTAGAAACGATATTAAGATAAGTGCAACGGTTTTTTCATAAAACGACTCCTTCTTCCAAATTTTGATAAAAACACAAAGTTAATATTAACATAATATTGAAAAATATGCCACAAGAAAAATTTGATTTATTCATATCTGTATTATGTAATTGATATGTAAGTCTTCTAGATTCAAAATACGATTTTGCCATGCAATGGTTTTAAAAGAAATTAGGGATAGCAGTATGTTTATTGCATATTGCTATCCCTGTTTAGGTTTAACTCAAGTATTTAAGTTACTATTTATTTACCTTGAATTTCATAACTAACTCTTGCAAGTTTTCAGCCATAGAAGCTAAGTTTGCGGCAGAAGAAGCAATTTCTTCCATAGAAGATAGTGTTTGCTCAGCAGCAGCAGCAACATTTTGAGATGAGGACAATGTTTCTACTGACACATCTGAAATGGTGTTTAAAGCAGTTTTCATTAAACCAGTTTCCTCAGTTACTGATTTAGATTCTGC
Organism: Paenibacillus sp. plas6; assembly: GCF_057221655.1. NCBI lineage: Bacteria > Bacillati > Bacillota > Bacilli > Caryophanales > Paenibacillaceae > Paenibacillus > Paenibacillus sp. plas6. The sequence goes on from NZ_CM170151.1 coordinate 3,695,564, forward strand.
AGTCAGAATGTGCATTTGATCAGTAATTTGATTAATCGCTTGTTGTATGTTGACAAATTGCTCTCCAGTTTCATGAATAACACGAATACCGTTTCCAGTTTCCGTTGTTGTTGCCTGTACGGAGGCAATGATCTTATTAATCTCTGTTTGAATTGTACTAATCAGAACTTCGATTTGTTTTGTAGCCACTTCTGATTGCTCCGCTAATTTACGTACTTCAGCTGCGACCACTGCAAAGCCGCGTCCTTGTTCTCCAGCTCTTGCAGCTTCAATTGCAGCATTTAAAGCAAGCAATCCAGTTTGACCAGAAATATCTTTAATTAATGTAATAATATTTCCGATCTCCGCAGATTTATCACCAAGCATATTAATATCTGCTGCCAGTGATTGTACATTAACTTGAATAGAATTCATCTGATTTACGGCTGTGTGGATTGATTCACCGCCGATTTCAGAATAAGTTGTAGCAGCCAACGCTTTATCTTCCAATTCATTTATGCTAGAAGCAATCTTATTTGAAATATTAGCAAGCTCGGTGCTCGTAGATAACGATTGATTGACTTTATTTACTTGTTGTTCAGCGCCATCTGCCATTTCTTGTGAATGAATCGTAATTTGCTCTACTGCTTTTGTCGTTTGTTCAGAGCTAGCAGTTAGTTCTTCCGATGAAGTTGCTACTTGATTAGATGTATCAATGACATTATGAATAATTGACCGGAAAGATTCTAACATTTGATTAAAACTTTTACTTAACTCGCCTAACTCATCGCTTCGATTTAATTGAATATTCTCAGTTAAATCTCCATTTCCGACTTTTTTGGTTGCAGTTATTATTACATTTAGCGGTTTTAATAATGAGCGCAATACTAATAAAATAATAATAATACCGACAATAACAGAAGCAGTTACAACGATAATTGTTATTTTTTTAATTGGATTGGCAGAATCAGCAAACTCAGAAGTGAGAAAACTGCCTACAATTTTCCAACCAGTATATTCATTCGTTGTATAGACTAATTCTTTATTTTTTCCTTCATATTCATAAACAAAGCGCCCGTTTACGTCTGAATAGATTGCTCTATTTTGCGGATTATCATCTGCTTGAGAACCAATTTCTTTAGTAGGATGATAAACAACAGTTCTATTTTCTCCATAAATATAGGCATAACCTGCGTTGCCTATTGTAATTGATTCACTTATTTCTCTAATTTGGCCTAAATCTAGATTAATCCCAACTACTCCTTTACCGTCTGGAGTAGTTCTTGTGATGGAGATGATCGGAGTATTTGTCACTAGAGAAGTATATACATTTGTAATAATAACTTCTCCTTTGTTTTCCATTGCTAGTTTATACCAATCTCTAGTGCGAGGATCAAAATCAGCGTCAACTTTTAAATGGGAAGGCAAATTTAAAAAAGTTCCTTTTTCCGTTCCGATAAATGCGAGTGTAATTTCAGGGTGATTATTAAGAAAGTTACCTAATATTCTTGAAGCCTCTAGACCTGCTCCGAAGCTAGAGCCAGGCTCAGATTTGACCATATTGGAATTTAATGACTGAGCGATTGTATTTAATTCCTGAATTTTAGCTTTAATGAGTTGATTAATTACATTGTTAAGCAAATAAACATCACTTTCAGCTTTAGCAATCATCTGATCTTGAACTTGATTTTTAGCAGCGATAAAAGAAGAGGTACCAATTAATATACTCGGTACTAATAGTACAAATAAAAAAGAAAGTGACAATCGCATTTTTACTGTGCCCAGCTTACTAATAAAGCTCATCTTGCTAGTAATCTTACTCATATTTACTTTCCTTTCTTAGATGTAATTGGAGCTCGTTTACATAAAGATCTGATTATCAATATTCTTCTATGTATTACCAACTAAATGTTAAAGTATCGTTAATGAGAAAAGTTATTGCTAGACGACAGTTCACATTTAACAATTTTACTTTGTGATAGTTAGTTTGAATTTTCAGTGAGGAAAATTTAAGGAGAATACTTATAAAAAATGATAATCTTTATTCGTGTTCAAGCTCTTAATAATTCTCTTGTCCTCTTATGTTCGATGATAAGTGCTATTGTTAAGGGCAGAGTATTTGAAAATTATTTTTGTGAGATAGATTGTAATATGAAGTGCGACACCTAAAAAAATAACCCATGACGAAAACTCGTGTAGAATGAAGTTACCACACACCATCTACAAGGAGGCTCGTCATGAGCTATACACATCTTACCATAAACGAGCGTATAAAAATAGAAACATTATTTCATTTAGGCTGGAGTGCGAGAGCCATTGCACAGCAGATCAAACGCCATCATTCTACGGTGTCTCGTGAGCTTCATCGTTTGAATACCTCGTCTTCTGCTTATGAGGCTAGCGATGCGCAAGCAGATTACCAGCGCAAACGCATGCAAAGCAAGCCTAAAGGGAAGTGGACGAAAGAAAGAGAACATTACCTTACTCAAACCTTGGCTGCAACGTGGTCCCCAGAACAAATTGAAGGGCGCATGAAACAAGACTATCCTGAGCAAGCGGTATCCTTCAAAACCATTTACCGCTGGATTTACCAAGGTAGGCTAGTCCAAGGGAACACCATCTTCTTACGACAGAAGGGAAAGCGTAGAAAGCCTCGTGAAAGCAGAGGTCGCTTTAATCTCGGGTTATCCATCAGGCAACGTCCAAAAGAAGTGAAGCAACGTGAATCCTTTGGTCATTGGGAGCTTGATACTGTCGTTTCTAGCCGTGGTAAAAGTAAAGGCTGCTTGGCTACTTTTGTTGAGCGAAAAACACGCTATTACCACGCTGTAAAAATGCCAGACCGTTCAGCGGCATCTATGGAGCAAGCGGTTGCTACGGTGCTAGAAGAACTCGCGTTGCCTATGCTCACAGCTACCGTTGACCGTGGAAAGGAATTCGCCTGCCATCAAGCATTGTTAGAAGAGCATGGCTTGACGGTATACTTTGCTGATCCATATTCATCTTGGCAAAGAGGCAGTAACGAAAATGCAAATGGACTTCTCCGAGAATTCTTTCCTAAGAAGTACGACTTAAACACCGTTGATCAAGCTGAACTTCAATGTGCTTTGGATTTAATTAACCATAGACCACGCAAATGTCTGAATTGGAAAACTTCTCATGAGGCAGTTATGGAAGAGTTGTCGCACTTAGCTTGACAATCTATCGTGATAATATATTAATTCATAATAATAATTTTTAACAGTAAAATATTCATTAATTTGCATGAATTATCCTTATTTTGCGATCATTAACATTGGAATAGAGGTTGTTGTTTATTAAATGATTGGAATGATAGGGATCTGAGGAAATAGAGGGCGAAAGAAAAAGCCTGAGTCCGTAAAGATCCAGGCTTGTTTTATGTATTAAAACTTTGCTTATTTTAATAAAAACGAATGTCTCGTAAGCGCGCTCTAACTATTCAAAGCGGTAATAAAAAACAGACGGATGTGATCAAGGATAAAGGTGTCATAACAGCAAATAAAAAAATGAAAACCATTGAATAATTACTGAAACTACACAAGCAATTCTCATTTGATTCGGCATTATTTTGTGTTTACCGCTCATCGCAAAATCTCCAAAGGGAAGACCAAGAGCTAATAGTATATACAGAATAGATACTCCCTTTCTAGCAAGGAACATTGTCAAAGTGGCTCTGGAGTAGAAGCTTTTTTATCTACACTTTCTACATTATTAAATGAGTCATTCTATAGTGTTGTTTTCTATCGCATTCTCACCAAATTTGCTAAGGCAACAAAAAAGCCTGAAACCCAATCATATCAAGGGTTTCAGGCTTTTTCTTTATGTATTAACTTCGCTTATTTTAACAAAACTGGCGTCCCAGGAGGGATTCGAACCCCCGACAACTCGCTTAGAAGGCGAGTGCTCTATCCAACTGAGCTACTGAGACAAGACAAAATAATTAAGCGAACGAATAATAATATAACAAATGATTAGCATTTTGACAATACCTTTTTCGAAAAAAGTTGAAAAAATTATTACGTTCATTTTTAATTTGCTGTCAACATGCTATAATTTGACGAAAGAATGTTAAGCAATAGTTATTATTAGCTTAGTTAGGCGGTGTTAGAAATTACAGATCTACCAGGTAATGAAATGCATCGAGGAGACAATGTATATTTGTTTCCATCTATGCTCGATAAATATCAGATTCAGCTAACGATGTTATTAGAAAAGGAAATGTATGAGGAAGCCAAAAGTCTTTTGCGATTTTTACTGCAATGTCAGGGGGAAGAACGGCAGCATGCAGTAGAATGGGGGAACTTGCTTAGCTGGCTAGAACAGGCGTTTCCAAGTCATGATGCTGCCGATGAGGATAATGTTGATGATACGGATAATTTGGAGCAGCAATTCAGACGAGCGGCATTAGGAGATTATGGTTCTATTGAGCCTAGAGAAGCGACTGCGAAAGTTATGGAGTTGCTGAAAAACGCAAGCTCAACTGATCAGCATTTGTTAGCGTTAGAGCGAGCTGAATTTATCCAAAGCGATGAATTAGATGAGCAATTAATCCAATGGTTAACTTCAGAAAAGCTTCATCCTGCCCTTCAATTTAAAACATTGCAAACGTTGAAAAAACGTGGGGCTACAGGAACGATTGAAATTGAGCGGCTAGGAGAGCTTGTTGAATTGGAAATTGAGGCGACCCCATTAAATTTGTCACAGTTTCCGCCAGTCGTTAATGCAATTTTAGAAAAAGTGGTGTTAGCACTTGAATCAGTTGACGTAACAATGCCAATACTTGTTACTGAGCTATGGCAGGAATGTCTGCATTGCTTATACGGTACAAGAAGTTATGGTTGGATGTTAAACGAAGATGATTATATCGAGGATTGCTTTGCTGCAGGATTGCATACTACAATTGAGCTTATCGTTTATGGTCAAGTTAACGAAGATGATATTCGTGAATTATATGGCATAACTGAGCAATATCGCTTCCGTTACGAGCAAGCAAGTCGAATAATTCGTGACGTTACATTATATTTACAGGAACTTCGTTAATTCATGCCTTGAAAAGATACTGTAACTTGTATATAATAGAGTGGTTTATTAGACGTGAAAACATGTAATGCATGAGCATTTTTGGAGGGGAAAGCATAAAATGAAAGCAACTTGGGAAAAAATAGAGCTGAACACTGTACAATTGAATGTTGAGGTTGATGCAGATAAAGTAACAGCGGCTCTAGATCAAGCGTTCAAAAAAATATTACCAAAACTTAACGTGCCTGGATTCCGTAAAGGTAAAGTACCTCGCAACATCTTTGAAGCAAAATTTGGTGTTGAAGCACTTTATCAGGATGCAATTGACATTCTTTTGCCAGAAGCTTACGCTGAAGCAGTAAAAGAAACAGGTATCGAGCCAGTTGATCGTCCAGAAATCGATGTAACACAATTCGGCAAAGGACAATCCTTCATCTTTACTGCAAAAGTAACAGTTAAACCAGAAGTTACTCTTGGTGATTACAAAGGCGTAGAGGTTTCTAAACCGTCAGTTGAAGTAACTGAAGAAGATATTAATGCTGAACTTGAGCGTCTACAACAACGTCATGCTGAGCTAAACGTAGTAGAAGATGGCGCAGCAGAAAAAGGCGATATTGCTGTAATCGACTTTGAAGGCTTTGTTGATGGCGTAGCATTCGAAGGCGGTAAAGCTGAGCGTTATTCACTTGAACTAGGTTCAGGCTCTTTTATCCCTGGTTTCGAGGATCAAATTGTTGGTATGCAGCTAGGTGACTTCAAAGATATTGAAGTAACATTCCCTGAAAACTACCATGCAGAAAATCTTGCAGGTAAACCAGCTGTATTTAAAGTGAAACTTCATGAGCTTAAACGCAAATCTTTGCCGGCGCTTGATGATGAGTTCGCTAAAGATGTAAGTGAATTTGATACGCTTGAAGAATTTAAACAAGATCTTGCTAAAAAACTTCAAGAAAACAAAGAAAAAGAAGCTAAACTAGCTCAAGAAGCAGAAGTAATTGAGAAAGTTGCTCAAGCAGCTACTGTAGAGGTTCCTGAAGCAATGGTAGTTACAGAACAAAACTACATGCTAAGAGACTTTGAAAACCGTCTTCGTGCACAAGGTATGACTTTAGACCTTTACTATCAATTCTCTGGACAAGATGAGCAAGCACTTCGTGATCAAATGAAAGGCGATGCTGAAAAACGCGTATTGAACAACCTTGTTCTTGAAGCGGTAGCAAAAGCTGAATCACTTGAAGTTTCTGAAGAAGAAATTAACGAAGAATTAGAAAACTTGGCAAAAGCATATAACCGTCCTGCAGAGGAAATTCGCAGCATCTTTACTCAAAACGGTACTATGGAAAATCTTACAGAGGACTTGTTGCTTCGCAAAGCGATTAAGTTCCTTGTTGACAACAGCGTAGCAGTTTAAGCTGATATATTTCAGTATGCTCTAGGGATAAGGCACGTACTACACGTGCCTTATTTTTAAACTGCATGTTATCTTCTAGGCTGCTTGTTAGAGACTTGCCGAACATGTGCTGATCTAGATTAAACAAATACATAACGCTTTAAGTATTTTCTATACATAAAAAAGTGAAGCAAAGTACTTCACAACCACGTATATACATACTATGAAAAGAGTATATCAAGGAAAGTGTTTATGTCATTTGGATGCAAGCTATTAATTTTACGAAAAAATGACATCATCCTTTCAACATGATACAATAGAAGTGTTCGCATAAAGTTAATTTTGAAAGAAGGTTGATCGCATGAACTTAGTTCCAATCGTTGTTGAACAAACGAATCGTGGGGAAAGGTCTTACGATATTTATTCTCGCCTGCTAAAGGATCGTATTATTTTCCTAGGAAGTGCGATTGATGATGACGTAGCTAATGCAGTTATTGCACAGTTGTTATTTTTAGCTGCAGAGGATCCAGAAAAAGATATCCACCTTTACATTAACTCACCTGGTGGTTCTGTAACTGCAGGGATGGCAATATATGATACAATGCAGTATATTAAACCTGATGTAAGCACCATTTGCATGGGTATGGCAGCTAGTATGGGGTCTCTTCTTCTTACTGCTGGGGCTAAGGGAAAACGATTTGCGTTACCTAATGCTGAGGTGATGATTCATCAACCGCTTGGCGGTGTTAGAGGTCAAGCTTCTGACATTAAAATTCATGCTGATTGGATTTTAAGAACAAAACAGAAGTTGAATGAAATTTATGTGCAATGTACTGGTCAATCATATGAAAAAATTGATCGTGATACAGATCGTGATAATTTTATGAGTGCGGAAGAAGCACTAGCATATGGCTTGATTGATAAAGTCATTACTGCTCCAGAGATTTAATGGGGTTAGCTTAGTTGAAGGGGTGAATCAATGTTTAAGTTTAATGATGAAAAAACACAATTGAAATGTTCATTTTGTGGTAAATCGCAGGAACAAGTGCGTAAATTAGTTGCAGGTCCTAGCGTTTATATATGCGATGAATGTATTGATCTATGCTCAGAAATTGTGGAGGAAGAGCTTGGTCAAGAAGAAGAAATTGATTTGAAAAATATACCGAAGCCGAAAGAGATTCGTGCAACGCTGGATTCATACGTTATTGGACAGGATTCTGCTAAAAAATCTTTGGCAGTTGCAGTGTATAACCACTATAAACGTATTAATACAGGCAGCAAAATCGAGGATGTCGAGCTGCAAAAAAGTAATATTTTGCTGCTAGGTCCGACTGGCTCAGGTAAAACGTTGCTTGCTCAAACAATGGCAAGAATTCTAAATGTACCGTTTGCAATTGCTGATGCTACATCACTAACAGAAGCTGGTTATGTAGGTGAGGATGTAGAGAACATCCTGTTAAAGCTAATTCAAGCGGCTGATTATGATGTTGAAAAAGCAGAGCGCGGTATTATTTATATCGATGAAATTGATAAAGTAGCTCGTAAATCTGAAAATCCTTCAATTACACGTGATGTGTCCGGTGAAGGTGTTCAACAAGCATTGCTAAAAATTCTTGAAGGTACGGTTGCTTCTGTACCGCCACAAGGTGGACGTAAGCATCCTCATCAAGAATTTATTCAAATCGACACCACGAATATTTTATTTATTTGTGGCGGCGCGTTTGACGGTCTTGAATCGATTATTAAACGTAGAATCGGTAAAAAAGTCATCGGTTTTAATTCAATCGGAGAGACCACGAAAGACCTTAAGCCAGGTGAATACCTATCCATGGTACTGCCAGAGGATTTATTGAAATTTGGTTTAATTCCAGAGTTTGTAGGTCGTCTGCCAGTTATCTCTACGCTTGAGCCGCTTGATGAAGCAGCGCTTGTTCGTATTTTAAGCGAGCCTAAAAATGCTCTAGTGAAGCAGTATCAAAAACTGCTTGAACTAGACAATGTGAAGCTTGAATTCGAACCTGCAGCGCTTGAGGCAATTGCTAAAGAAGCAATTAAGCGTAACACAGGTGCTCGCGGCTTGCGCGCGATCATTGAAGGCATTATGCTTGATTTGATGTACGAAGTTCCATCTCGTGATGATATTACAACATGTGTCATTACAGAGGAAACTGTGAAAAATAAGGTGTTGCCAGAGCTTGGCAGTGCCGAAAAAAATGATGGTAAGAAAGAAGAAAGTGCTTAAGCACCTGAAATATAATCAAAGGAGCCACCCCAAGCTTTTCAAAGCTAGGGGTGGACTTTGATGTTTATGGGAGAGGTTAGTATGTACCTACGTCAACACACTAAGCCTGTTAAAGTCGGTAATTTAACGATTGGCGGTAGCAACGAAGTGCTTATTCAAAGCATGTGTACCACTAAAACAGCAAATGTAGATGCAACAGTAGCAGAAATATTGCGACTTGAGGAAGCAGGCTGTCAGCTAGTTCGTGTGACGGTGAACAATGTTGAAGCAGCTGAGGCAATAAAAGAAATTAAAAAAAGAATCCATATTCCGCTAGTTGCAGATATTCATTTTGACTATCGTCTTGCATTGAAAGCAATTGAAAATGGAATTGATAAAGTTCGTATCAATCCAGGCAATATTGGACGCCGTGAAAAGGTTGAAGCAGTAGTAAAAGCTTGTAAAGAAAAAGGGATTCCAATTCGTATTGGCGTTAATGCTGGATCGCTTGAAAATCATTTACTTGAAAAATACGGCTATCCTACGCCAGAAGCGATGGTTGAATCTGCACTATACCATATCGGAATTTTAGAAGAGCTTGATTTCCACGACATTATCGTATCCTTGAAGGCATCTGATGTACCGATGGCTATTAAAGCTTATACGATGGCAGCGGAAGTCATTCCGTATCCGCTCCATCTTGGGATTACAGAGGCTGGTACACTGCATGCAGGAACAATTAAAAGCTCAGCAGGTATCGGTGCATTGCTTTCACTAGGCATCGGGAATACGTTGCGGATTAGTCTGTCTGCCGATCCTGTCGAGGAAGTGAAGGTTGCACGTGAGCTGTTAAAAACGTTCGGCTTGATTACTAATGCAGCTACACTTGTATCTTGTCCGACTTGTGGTCGCTTGGATATTGATTTGTTCTCTGTTGCAAATGAAGTAGAGGAATACATTTCTAAGCTTAAAGTGCCAATTAAGGTGTCTGTCCTAGGCTGTGCGGTTAATGGTCCTGGTGAGGCGCGTGAAGCGGATATTGGGATTGCAGGTGCGCGCGGTGAAGGTTTGCTGTTCCGTTATGGACAAATGATTCGTAAAGTGCCGGAGGCAGAGCTTGTCTCGGAACTAAAAAAAGAAATCGATGAAATTGTCCGCATTTATGAGGAAACAGGAGAAATTCCTGGTCGCAAAGAGCATGTGAAGCATTAAGAAGCATTAATTAAATAGATAATTATCGTCATTTATATTAAAGCTCCTGCCGAGCAACATTGTTTGGCAGGAGCTTTCCATTTATACGAGGACTCTTGAACTTTATATCAACACTTTTCTTTTCATAAAGCAAGATTATTCCATCTAATAGAAGGCAATACTAACGGATATGTAACGAATGGAGTATATGTATTTGTAAGTTGAACAGCTCTGTTCAGCTTATGGAAATGAGGAGAGTGAAGTTTAATGGACATGAGTCTTTTACTGATGATCATTCAAGTATTCTTTGCAGTAGTAATCGGTCTATACTTTTTCAATTTACTGCGCAATCAGAAGTTGAACAAGGCTGCGATTGAGCGAGAATCACGAAAGGAAATGGAGAAGCTTCGTAAACTGCGTTCGATTTCGTTAACAAAGCCTTTAGCTGAAAAAACAAGACCGCAAACAATGGATGATATTATTGGGCAAAAAGATGGTCTTAAGGCGTTAAAAGCGGCTTTATGCAGTGCTAATCCGCAACATGTCATTATTTATGGTCCGCCTGGCGTTGGGAAAACTGCAGCAGCTCGCGTTGTTTTAGAGGAAGCGAAGCGCAATGCTGCTTCTCCATTTTTGCCAAGTGCTAAATTTACCGAAATCGATGCAACAACTGCTCGTTTTGATGAACGCGGCATTGCAGATCCATTAATAGGTTCAGTTCATGATCCGATCTATCAAGGCGCAGGAGCGATGGGGGTAGCAGGTATCCCGCAACCAAAACCTGGGGCGGTTACAAAGGCGCACGGCGGAATTTTATTTATTGACGAGATTGGTGAATTGCATCATGTGCAGATGAATAAACTATTGAAGGTGCTTGAGGATAGAAAAGTATTTTTAGAAAGTGCCTATTATCATTCAGAGGATATGAATATACCTGCCTATATTCACGATATTTTTCAAAATGGATTGCCTGCTGATTTCCGTTTAGTAGGAGCAACAACCCGTTCGCCTCAAGAAATTCCACCTGCTATACGCTCCCGTTGTATGGAAATTTATTTCCGCCCATTGCTTCCTGATGAGATAGCGGAAATTGCCAATAATGCGGTGCAAAAAATAGGCTTTGCTCCTTGTCCAGAGGCGGTTGAAGTCGTGAAGCAGTATGCTACAAATGGACGGGAAGCAGTTAATATTGTTCAGCTTGCTGCTGGACTAGCAATGTCTGAGAAGCGAGATAAAATTACTGCGGCAGATATTGAATGGGTAGTTAACAGCAGTCAAATACCACCGCGCCCTGAACGTAAAGTCCCGCCTGCTCCACAAATAGGCTATGTCAACGGACTAGCAGTATACGGTCCGAATATGGGGGCGTTGCTAGAAATTGAAGTTAGTGCTATACCAGTTAGTAAAGGCAAAGGCAATTTTACGATAACAGGAGTTGTCGAAGAGGAAGAACTCGGAGGTTCTTCACGTACATTGCGTCGTAAAAGTATGGCGAAAGGCTCTGTTGAGAACGTTATTACAGTTCTCCGTGCAAAGGGGTTAAATCCTCAGGATTATGATCTACATATTAATTTTCCTGGAGGCTCTCCTGTTGACGGACCTTCTGCTGGCATTGCGATGGCAGTGGCGATCACTTCGGCAATTTTGAAGCTGCCTGTAGATAATCGTATCGCCATGACAGGGGAAATTGGGCTTCATGGCAATGTAAAACCAGTCGGTGGTGTACTGGCAAAAGTAGAAGCCGCTTTCCAAGCAGGGGCACTAACTGTTATAATTCCTAAAGAAAACTGGCAAGAGATTTTTTCTAATTTGAACGGGTTAAAGGTTGTTCCCGTTACGCGAATTGAAGAAGTGCTTGCCCATGTATTTCCCGAGCATGCGAAATGGAGCTCAGAGGATCAAACTGAGCAATGGAAGCTAAATCTATTTACTCAGCAGACCTATCCCTATTTGCAGGCAGAATCATTAGAGTGATAAGATAAAGATTGAGAAATGGAGGTGCTGGAATGGGAACTAGCAAAGGTAAAACACGTCGTATTCCATTGTTACCGTTAAGGGGCTTGCTTGTCTATCCCAGCATGGTGCTCCACCTAGATGTGGGAAGAGAGAAGTCAATACGTGCATTAGAACGTTCAATGGTAGATGATCAAACGATTTTATTAGTTTCTCAAGCTGAGGTTAATATTGAAAATCCGGTAGAGGAAGATATTTTCCGAGTTGGAACGATTTCCAAAGTAAAGCAGATGCTTAAGTTGCCAAATGGCACAATTCGCGTGTTGGCAGAAGGGTTAGTGCGCGCCGAAATCGTCGATTACGTCAACAATGAGGATTATTATGAGGTATTGGTAAAAGAGCTGCCAGAACCAGTAGAGCAATCTCCAGCAATAGATGCGTTAATGCGCTCTGTATTATCGCAATTTGAAAATTATGTTTCGCTATCCAAAAAAATTACTGCGGAAACCTATGCTGCAGTTTCGGATATCGATGATGCTGGGCGTTTGGCAGATGTAATAACAAGTCATCTCTCCTTAAAGATAAAAGATAAGCAGCGTATTCTGGAAACTGTGGATGTAGAGAAGCGCCTTGAGGCGCTTCTTGATCTGCTTAACAATGAACGTGAAGTGCTGGAGATGGAACGGCAAATTAATTCACGCGTTAAAAAGCAGATGGAAAAAACTCAAAAGGAATATTATTTGCGTGAGCAAATGAAAGCAATCCAGAAAGAGCTTGGAGAGAAAGACGGCAGACTTGGTGAAGTCGAAGAGTTGCGTAAGCAGATGGAGGAACTAGCGCTGCCGGAGCATGTAGCTGAAAAAGTTGCAAAAGAAATTGATCGATTAGAAAAAATGCCGCAATCTTCAGCCGAAGGTGGAATTATTCGAAATTATATTGATTGGTTGCTTGCCTTGCCATGGAGTAAAATGACCGATGATGATCTAGACATTCATAAAGCTGAGCAGATTTTAGACGGAGATCATTACGGATTGGAAAAGCCTAAGGAGAGAGTATTGGAGTATTTGGCAGTACAGAAGCTGGTTAAAAAGCTGAAGGGGCCAATCCTATGCCTTGTAGGGCCTCCAGGAGTAGGTAAAACCTCATTAGCTAAGTCGATTGCCAAATCACTTGATCGTAAATTTGTTCGCATATCATTAGGCGGCGTACGTGACGAGGCTGAAATTCGTGGACACCGCCGTACCTATGTTGGGGCAATGCCAGGTCGCATTATGCAAGGGATGAAAACAGCAGGCACGAAAAACCCAGTTTTCTTACTTGATGAAATTGATAAAATGGCATCGGATTTCCGTGGTGATCCGTCAGCAGCCTTGCTGGAAGTATTGGATCCAGAGCAAAATAGTACGTTTAGCGATCATTTTATTGAAATTCCGTTTGATCTTTCTTCTGTCATGTTTGTAACAACAGCGAACTCGTTGCATACAATACCTCGTCCTTTGCTTGATCGAATGGAGATATTGCAAGTTTCTGGTTACACAGAACTGGAGAAGAAGGAAATTGCTAAACGTTACTTATTCCCTAAGCAGCGACGTAACCATGGCTTAGAGGAAGAGCAACTCACAGTAACCGATGATGCACTAAGTTTAATTATACGTCGTTATACTCGCGAGGCTGGGGTGCGTAATCTTGAGCAGCAAATTGCATCGATTAGTCGTAAAGCAGCAAAAGCGTTTGTATCCGATCCGAATTTAACATCGATTGAAGTGGATGAGGCTAAAGTTCAAGAATGGCTTGGCAAACCAATTTTCCGTTACGGCTCAGTGGATAGTGATCATCAGATTGGTGCAGTTACTGGACTAGCTTGGACAGAAGTTGGCGGAGATACGCTAGTTATTGAAGTGTCAACAATGCCTGGCAGCGGTAAACTCAATCTTACAGGTAAGCTTGGCGATGTGATGAAGGAATCAGCGCAAGCAGCATTTAGCTACATTCGAGCTAATGCAGAGAAGCTTGGCATCGATCCTGCTTTTCATGAAAAGCTGGACATCCATATTCATATTCCTGAGGGGGCAATACCTAAGGATGGACCTTCGGCTGGGATTACGATGGCTACTGCGCTTATCTCTGCCTTAAGTGGACGCTATGTGTCTAAGGATGTGGCGATGACAGGAGAGATTACGTTGCGAGGCCGCGTTCTGCCGATAGGGGGCTTAAAGGAAAAATCACTAGCAGCTCATCGCGCAGGAATTAAAAAAGTGTTGCTGCCGTATGATAATGTGCGTGATTTGGATGATATTCCTGATAGTGTTAAGCAAGAAATGGAGTTTATTCCTGTCGCTCATCTAGACGAGGTGCTAAAGCATGCATTAGTCCAGCAGGGAGGACATTAATCAATGAAAATTAAGCAAACAGAATTTGTTGTAAGTGCGGTTCGACCGAGTCAATATCCGGTAGATGGCCTGCCAGAGATCGCTCTGGCAGGTCGTTCTAACGTTGGAAAATCATCGTTGATCAATAAGATGATTCTGCGTAAAAATTTAGCAAGAACAAGCTCACAGCCAGGTAAAACTCAGCAGTTGAATTACTATCGCGTTAATCAAGACGTCTATTTTGTAGACTTTCCAGGTTATGGCTATGCAAAGGTATCAAAAAAGCAGCGCGAGCAGTTCGGGGTAATGATTGAAACTTACTTGCGTGAGCGTAAGCAATTGGTATTGCAGCTTTTAGTCATTGATATTCGACATGAGCCATCGAAAGATGATGTTTTAATGTACAACTGGCTAAAGCACTACGAAATTCCTACTTGTATTGTTGCTACTAAGGCGGATAAAATCCCGCGTTCAAAATGGGACAAGCATCTAAAAATGATTAGACAAACATTAGGAGCAGATAAAGAAGTTCCGATTGTGCTATTTTCTTCGGAAACAGGACAAGGCAGAGATCAGCTTTGGGAAATGATATTAAATGCGATTGATGCAGCGGGGATGAATGCTGAGCAGCGACAAGCAAAAGAAGCTGAGCTAACTGCTAAGGCAACAGATACAGATGAAGTTACAGAAACCGAAGAAGCAGCTAATCACGAAATAGCTGCTAATCATAATATAAGCGAAACAAGCCCCGCTTTACATAATGAGTAGTAGCGAATTAGAGAGCTTTTGAGCAGATGATATAGATAGTGAATTATAGCTGCTTATTTGCTGGGAAATTAGCCTTATTTCTTGAAATATGTGCAATATTCAAAGTTAGTAAGCAGGAATATGAGTTTAAAATACAGTATAATATTAAATACAGTTAATGAAACTTATCGTTTCATTAGGCTTTGTCTGTATTCAGCTTTTCTGAATGCGTATCAGAAAAGTAAAGAATTGAGGAGATTTTTTATGGCTAAACGAATAGCCACAGAATATGTTCATGCAAGATTTCAATTAAGCAGCATTGAAATGCAAACTTTTATTAAATTTATGGATCAACAGCAGTTATGCCACCAAGTGCTTATTCATGATAACGGCAGTCAATCTCTTGTCTTAGAGGATTGCGTCGGTCATGAGAAAATTAAAATGACATTTGAACGTCAAAGTGATCACTATGTTTGTGAAATGTCCTGCAGAATTGTTCATGTGAAATTGACCGATGCTATGCGCAAAGCAGTTTCTTTATTCCACGGTAATGCGATAGTAAATCGAATATATAGCAATTATACAATGCAATATACTTATAAAGACGGTAAAGTGCATAGAATCGTTGAAGTTTGCGGTCAACAAAAACGTATTGTATTTGAGAAAAAGGATACTTTACAAAAGCTGCAGAACGTGTTTAATCGTGAACTAATTGAAAAAGAAATTATGCAGATATATGCAAGAATTGATGGACTGCTTGATCGTCGCAATATTGTCAGCTCTCAGGAAGAACTGATAAACATTGATGCTGAATTGAAGCAATTAACTTTTAACTTATTTAAGCTTGAAGCTTAAAAATCATGAATAAAAACCGAGCTAATTTTGAAATCTTTAGCAGATTCCAGGGATTAGCTCGGTTTTCGCTTTTAGTACTTATAACGTTCCTAGTGGATAGACACTTGATTCCAGCTTTATATTTTTTTCTTTGACCCATTTTGTAAAAATATCCTCTGTTGATGGCTGACCAGTAGAAAATTTAAATTGGTGCGCTGGTTTAATAAATTTTCTGCCCTTTAACTGTATATAATAACTCGGGGTAAAATAACCTCGCACGATAATTCTGCGTATTTCTTCCAGTTTAATTTCTGTATCGAAGATAACAAGCGCATCGTCCTTCAAAACTAGCTCGGCTTTGTATTTTTTACTTACAAAGTATGCTTTTGCATAAAAAAGATATTGAGCGGAACTTGTAGCGAGCAAAATGAATAATGGCGACAAAGCTTTATTATGAAAAAATTGTGAGATAAGAAGTGTGCCAAAAATGATTAAGCCACAGGTGATAAAAATGAAGCCGAAGGTTGAAGTTATACTTCTTATTTTAATTGGCTCCATAAAATAACATCCTTTCAAAATCATTCTTTTTATCCTATTATATTTGGAGAAAAAAGATTATTCAATTTTTATGCAAAAATATAGGCTAACAATTTTATCGCTGCTGCTGCTAAACAAAAAAACTCGCGAAATCTGTAGCAAATTAGAGCATTTGTGAGTAATCTAAAAGTAAGTCGTTGTCATATTCGTTAGCGGCTAAAATTTTAAAAAAACTGTTGCATTTCTCCTGATTAGATGGTATTTTTAATCTCGTTGAAAATAATAATACTGTTCACATTTAGGAACCAGGATTCACTCAGGACATCGAAATGTTGAGAGAGATTATCCCTCGAGAAGTGAATGACGTAGGTCCTAGCGGATGAAATTTTTAAACATTTTATTCCTAGGAAGGGGGAACCGAAGGATGGAATATTCTACTTTCGGAAGACATGTTGCTGTTGATGCATGGGGTGTTGATTTTGAATTACTAAACAGTGCAGAAGAGCTTCAATACCATATGGTAGAAGCGGCAGAAGCATGTGGAGCTACAGTGCTTTCTGTACAATCTAAGCAGTTTGAACCTCAAGGCGCTACTGTGCTTGTACTGTTATCAGAGAGTCATCTCTCCATTCATACGTATCCTGAGAAAGGATTCGCTGCATTAGACTGCTATACATGCGGTGAAACTGTTGATCCTCAACTTGCGATTGACTACATGCTTTCGGTTTTGAAGCCAAAGCAAGCTCACGCAAAAAAGTTGATACGTGGTGTAGGTGAACTTCAAATCGTAGATACAGAAACACAAAAAACTGAGCTAGTTTAATTGACGATATTGAATAACCATAGGCTGTTGTCTATGGTTATTTCTTTTCTCAGCGAGCAATACTAATACTAGGCAAGCAATGCCAATGTACATATCAGTTTTCAAATATTAGTCAAAAATTATGCCTCGAAGCATCTGCTATTATGTTATAATTAGAATTATTCTAAATTGTTTCAGGAAGAAAGGAGATCACCATGCATATTGTCGTTGTTGGCTTAAATTATCGCACCGCACCAGTAGAGGTTCGTGAGCGTTTTACGTTTTCTGAGGATCAATTGAATAGTGCGCTAATTGCATTAAAAGCGACAATGAACATTATGGAATGTGTGATTGTTGCTACCTGCAACCGTACTGAAATATATGCTGTTGTGGAGACACCACAAATATGTGGCCATGACGTTCGTTATTTTATGGAAAATTGGTTTGGCTTGCCAAGAGAGCAGTTTACAAGCTATTTATATATGTATGAAGATTCGCATGCGATTGAGCATTTATTTAAAGTGGCATGCGGCTTAGATTCGATGATTATTGGCGAAACGCAAATTTTAGGACAAGTTCGTTCAGCTTTTCTTGAAGCGCAAAGTCTAAAAACAACTGGAACGATCTTTAATATGCTTTTTAAACAAGCGATTACTTTAGCAAAACGTGCGCATTCTGAAACGAAAATTGGGGAGCTGGCAGTATCTGTTAGTTACGCTGCTGTGGAGCTAGGTAAGCAAATCTTTGGCAGCTTCAATCAAAAAAATGTCGTTGTGCTTGGAGCCGGTGAGACAGGTGAATTGACGGCGAAGCATCTTCATAGCAATGGCGCTTCCCAGATCTCAGTTGTTAACCGTACACTTGAAAAGGCACAGGAGGTTGCTGCACAGTTTAATGGCAATGCCTACACTTATGAGCAAGCTCAAACAGTGCTCGAGCAAGCTGATATTATGATCAGCTCAACAGCGGCAAAGCAATATATTATGACTGCTCCAGATATTCAAAAAATTATGGACAAGCGTCGCAATCGACCATTGTTTTTAATAGATATTGCTGTACCGCGCGATTTTGATCCTGCAATTGCCGATATTGATAACGTCTATTTGTATGATATTGATGATTTAAAGGACATCGTAGAAAGTAATTTGGCACAGCGTAAAAGTGAAGCTATTAAAATAGAGGCGATGATTTCAGAAGAAATTCATAATTTTGAAAGCTGGTATCAGACGCTTGGAGTAGTACCGCTTATTCGTGCACTGCACAAAAAAGCGGAGCAAGTTCATGCCTCGACAATGGAAAGCTTAAGCAATAAGCTGCCTAATTTAACAGAGCAAGAGCTTAAAGTGATTCGTAAGCTGACTAAAAGCATGGTTAATCAAATGATTCAAGAGCCGGTAGTACGCATAAAAGAACTTGCTGGTAAAAAAAAGGCGGATGAAGCGTTTGAATTATTTACTCAACTGTTTGCATTGGAGGATGAGTTAACAATGCAGGCGCAAGCAGAGCAAGCTGCTAAGCATAACGCTCAAGCTACCGCTGCCCCTGCTCAAGAACGAAACACAATTGTTCGTTCTGCTAAAAAACTAGCAGCTTTAGTGCGTTCATAAAATTAACGTTATTGCCCTCAAGTTTCGCAGTGCAGATTGATGTAGAACGCAGGGTGGTGTAATAATGGATTGGGAATTATTAATATCCGACAGTATTGTATATATATATGCCCTGAGTCTGTTGTTTTACTTTTCTGATTTTATTAATGAGAATCGGAAGGCGAAGCAGCTAGGCACAGGGCTGCTTGTTTTTGTGTGGATGCTTTCAGGTGCATTTATTATGATGAGATTGGTAACGGAAATGAGAGCGCCTATATTTCAATTTAGCAATATAGATATTTTGCAAATATTTTCTTGGATGATGATCACAATTTCATTTATCGTAAGCAGGTTTTATAATATTGGACTAATCGTATTTTTTGTAAATATAGTTGGATTTGCTCTGTTTACGCTGAACTTATACAGCTTTTCCAGCAAAGGTATTACACTCGAGCAATGGCAGACTACTAGAGAACTGCTATATGTTCATATTAGTCTAATCATAAGCTCATATGCGATCTTAACGGTAGGAGCTTTGCTTGCGATTATGTATTTACTGGTGCATTACGCATTAAAGAAGAAAAAATGGATGAAGTGGCTGCGTCGTTTTCCAAGCTTGGCCCTAATATCTAGCACAATGGAACGGATGGTTATTTTCGGCTTTCCATTACTGCTAATGTCATTAGCGATTGCAGTTATTTCAATCGTTTTTGAAGGTAAAGCGTATCTTTTGCTTGATATTCAAATTGTAACGAGTCTTGTAGCGATTGGCATATATGGATATTTTATATATCAACGAGCTGTTTATAAAAAGCCAGGACATGAAATAGCAAAGTTGTATTTGCTTGCTTATGCTGTACAAATTATCAATATGCTATTTGGGGAATATTCAAACTTTCATTAAAAACCTTGTTTACGATGTTTACGATTAAGGGAAAGAGGCTTGCAGAATGGACAGTTACTATCCAATTATGTTAAAGCTTAGCACGCAACGGATTGTTGTTGTTGGCGGCGGTGATATTGCTGCTCGCAAAATCGGCAATTTACTTAATAGCGGAGCGCAGCAAATTACAGTAATTGCTTTATCAATATGTCCAGAACTAGAGCAGCGACTGGCAGAAAAGCAAATTAGATGGCTGAAGCAAAGCTATGAAATAAGCATACTGAAAAGTGCGACACTTGTTTTTGCTGCTAGCGATGATAAATCATTAAATGAGCAAATTAGTAAAGATGCACTGGCTTGCGGTATACTGGTATGTAATGTGAGCGATGGAGTGCAGGGCAATTTTATTACTCCTGCTATCGCCAAACATGATGGACTAACAATTGCGATTTCATCTGCTGGCGCCAGTCCAAGTTTGCTTAAGCATATCAAAAAAGAACTTGGTGAGCAGTATTTGCCACGTTATGCTCAAGCAAAACAATGGCTGGAGCAATTGCGTAAAGATGTACTAAGAAGCCCATTAACTCAAAATCAACGGCAGGCGATGATGGAGCTTGCAGTTCGTGAAGCGATCGAGGGAAAAATAAAGTCATATGAACAATGGTATAACAGCTTATATAATGTAATTGTTCAAATAGAAGGCGAGGATTAAATACATGGAAGCTAAAGTTATAAAAGTTGGGACACGCCAAAGTCAACTTGCACTTACACAAACAGGTCAAGTGATTAAGCAGCTTGAGGAGCTTTGTGCGAAGCATGGACTTCCTTATACATTTGAAATTCATAAGATTGTAACGAAAGGCGATAAAATTCTTGATGTTACCTTGTCAAAGGTAGGCGGTAAAGGTCTTTTTGTGAAGGAGATTGAGCAAGCTCTTTTGACTGGAGTCATCGACATAGCGATTCATAGTATGAAGGATATGCCGTATGAGCTTCCACAAGGATTAATAATTGGAGCTGTGCCAAAAAGATTATCACCGCAAGACTGTCTTGTATTAAAGCAAGGAAGTTCGTTTGCAGATTTGCCGCACGGCGCAAAAGTTGGGACAAGCAGTTTACGCAGAAGCAGTCAACTAAAATTTGCTCGTCCTGACCTTGATCTGCAATGGATTCGTGGCAATATCGATTCACGTTTGCGCAAACTGGAAACAGAGGGTTTTGATGCAATTGTGTTAGCTGCGGCAGGATTAACTAGAATGGGATGGGAGGATCGAATCTCTGCGCTATTGCCGATTGATGTATGTGTGCCAGCCGTTGGTCAAGGGGCACTAGGTGTACAATGTCGCGGCGATGATCAATCAGTTGTCGAGCTGCTTGCGTTGTTGAATGATGCCGAGTCACAGCTAACCGTTACTGCGGAAAGAAGCTTTTTAGGCACGTTACAGGGCGGCTGTCAAGTTCCGATTGGTGCCCATGCGACCATTGTAGAGCAATCAGCGGAAGACGCGGTGCTAGAACTAACGGGCATCGTAGGTTCTCCAGATGGTGTTACATTGCTTAAAGAGATACGTCGTGGTCGTGATCCAATCGCGCTTGGACAAGAGGTAGCAAATGAATTGCTAAATAATGGAGCGCGCGATATTTTAGCGAAAATTGAGGGATAAAGAGGATGAATAAGGGGAAAGTGTATTTGGTTGGAGCGGGTCCAGGTGATCCAAGGCTTATTACAATTCGCGGTATGCAATGCATCAAAGAATGTACGGCAATTGTTTATGATCGCCTGGCTAGTCCGATACTGCTGCGTTATGCAAGACCAGATGTCGTACGTATCTATGTTGGTAAGCTTCCAGATCGCCATACAATGAAGCAGGAAGAAATTAATCAGTTGTTAGTTGACTTAGCGCTTCAGGGGCATATCGTTACTCGTTTGAAGGGCGGCGATCCGACAATTTTTGGCCGAGTTGGGGAAGAGGCGGAATTGCTTAATCAACACGGGATTCCGTTTGAGATTATACCAGGTATTACTTCAGCGATTTCAGTCCCTGCTTATGCAGGGATTCCTGTTACGCATCGTGAACATGCCTCATCCTTTTCCGTTATTACTGGCCATGAAAGTCCAGATAAGCTGGAACGCTCGATCTACTGGGATAAGGTTACGAATGCGACAGGAACTTTGCTATTCCTTATGGGGGTTGCCAAAATCGATTACATATCTAAACAGTTGATGAAGCATGGTCGCAGCCCTCTAACTCCAGTAGCGTTAGTGCGCTGGGGAACAACACCAGAGCAAGAAACGCTTGTTGGTACATTAGAAACCATAGCAGATTTAGTTAAGCAGCATAATTTTGAACCGCCAGCCGTTATTATTGTTGGCGATGTAGTTAAGCAACGTGAATCATTGCAATGGTATGAAAAGATGCCATTGTTCGGATTAAGAGTTTTAGTCACTCGCGCTCGCGCACAAGCAAGTGAATTTGCCGAAAAGATTGAACGGCTCGGCGGAGAACCGTGTGAATTTCCGGTTATTGAAATCCGCAAGCCGAAACAGCAAGAGGTACTTACCCATATAAAGGATTGTATTGAACAAGCTGAGCAATATGACTGGCTAGCATTTACGAGCGTTAACGGCGTCGATTACTTTTTTCAGGCATTGCTTGAACAGCAAGTTGATGTACGTCGTTTTTATCGAGCCAAAATCGCTGCAGTTGGTCCTAAGACAAAGGAAAGTTTGGAGCAGCGAGGTTGGCAAGTGGACTTGCAAGCTAGCCGCTATGACGCAGAAGGCTTGGTTGAAGTGTTGGCAGAGGCTATGCAGCCTGGAGAGCGTATACTGTTGCCGCGCGGGGATCTTGCACGTTCTGTTTTGCCAGAACAGCTGAGAAAGCATGATATAATCGCAGATGAGATTAGTGTTTATGAGACAGTTATGCCTGATAAACAGGAGCCAATTGTGCTCGACTGGATTAGAAATAATCATATTCATATAATAACCTTTACGAGTTCCTCGACTGTTCATAATTTAGTGAAAGTACTTAAGCGTCATGGCTTTGAAGATCCGATCGCTTTGTTATCCAAGTATCCAATCGCTAGTATTGGACCGATTACTTCAGAAACTATTCGTGGATATGGGTTGCAAGTGACGGTAGAAGCAGAGGAAGCAACGATTGACTCGCTAGTTGCAGCTTTAGTTCTTTATAACGCTAAAAGACAGAATTCATAACACCAAGACCAAACAAAAAAATTTAGGAGGAAGCATTTATGACTTTTCCAATTACCCGTAACCGCAGATTGCGTCGTACAGCAGCATTGCGCAGTATGGTGCGTGAGAATACTTTGCGTGCAGAAGATTTAATTTATCCGATTTTTGTAACACATGGTGAAGGCGTGAAGGAAGAAATTCCATCTATGCCGGGAGTTTATCATCTTTCTTTAGATTTATTAAAACAAGAAATTGATGAAGTTGTTGAGCTTGGGATCCCGGCCGTACTTATTTTTGGTGTGCCAGCATATAAAGATGAGCTTGGCAGCTCTGCCTACGATGATAACGAAATCGTACAACAAGCGATTCGCAAAATAAAAGAATGGGCACCAGGTCTTGTTGTAATCGCCGATACATGCCTATGCCAATTTACTGACCACGGTCATTGCGGAGTAGTTCATGTAGAGCAGGCAACAGGTGAGGCAGTGATTGATAACGATGAATCTTTGCAGTTGCTTGTTAAAACTGCGGTATCGCAGGCTAAGGCAGGTGCAGACATTATTGCTCCTTCTAATATGATGGATGGCTTCGTAGCAGCAATTCGTCAAGGATTGGATGAAGCCGGCTTTTCTCATATTGCGATTATGTCTTATTCCGTGAAATATGCATCTGCATTTTATGGTCCATTCCGTGATGCTGCTCATTCAGCGCCTCAATTTGGTGATCGTAAAACTTATCAAATGGATCCGGCTAATGCGCTTGAAGCATTGCGTGAGGCTGACAGCGATGTAGCAGAAGGGGCAGACTTCTTAATGGTTAAACCCGCACTTGCTTATCTAGATATCGTGCGTACACTTGCAGATCAATTTGACCTGCCGATTGTCGCTTATAATGTAAGTGCAGAATATTCAATGGTTAAAGCTGCGGCGGCTAGTGGCTGGATTAATGAGCAAGCGATTGTGCTTGAAACATTGCTTGGCATGAAGCGGGCAGGAGCAAACCTAATTATTACTTATCATGCAAAAGATGCAGTAAGATGGCTTAAAGGCTAATTCGTTAAAATGTTGAAAGGTTAAAGGAGGAGCTGTAGGATGAGCAAGCGTATTGATACATTGTCTAAACAAGCATTTGAACGAGCAAAAAAAGTAATTCCTGGCGGCGTGAACAGTCCAGTTCGTGCCTACAAATCGGTTGGCTTAACGCCAGTTTACGTTGAACGAGGTGCAGGAAGTAAAATTTATGATATTGATGGAAATCAATATATTGACTATATCCTATCCTGGGGACCGCTTATTGCTGGTCATGCTCATCCAGAAGTTGTTCAAGCGCTGCAAGAGACTGCTGCGAAGGGGACTAGCTTTGGCGCGCCAACAGAGCTTGAAACATTAATGGCTGAGCTTGTTGTGGAGCGTGTACCGTCCGTTGATATTGTACGTATGGTTAATTCAGGTACAGAAGCAACAATGAGTGCGTTGCGTTTGGCAAGAGGTTACACAAATCGTCCGAAAATTTTAAAATTCGAAGGCTCTTACCACGGACATGCGGATAGCTTGTTAATTAAAGCTGGCTCAGGTGTTGCAACTTTAGGCTTGCCTGATTCACCAGGCGTGCCGCAATCTGTTGCGCAAAATACGATTACAGTTCCATACAATGATTTAGAAAGCGTAAAGTTGGCATTCCAGCGTTACGGTGAGGAGCTTGCTTGTGTAATCGTTGAACCAATTGCAGGAAATATGGGCGTAGTGCCTCCGCTTCCAGGCTTTTTAGAGGGATTAAGAGAGATTACAAAGCAATACGGTACGTTACTTATTTTTGACGAGGTAATGACAGGTTTCCGTGTAGATTATCATTGTGCGCAAGGCAGATTCGGCGTTACTCCTGACTTAACTTGCTTCGGTAAAGTAATTGGCGGAGGTTTGCCTGTCGGTGCATATGGCGGCCGTCGTGAAATCATGGAGCAAATCGCGCCTAGCGGTCCGATTTATCAAGCAGGTACTCTATCAGGCAATCCTTTGGCGATGGTTGCAGGCTATACTACATTAAAGCTAATGACGAAAGAAGCTTATCAGCAGCTAGAAGTGAAGGCAGCAAGACTGCAACAAGGATTTGAAGAAAACGCTAAGGAATATGGTATTCCGCTTACCGTTAATCGAGTGGGCTCCATGGTTTGTCCGTTTTTCACTGATCAAAAGGTAATCAATTTTGAAACTGCGAAAACATCAAATCTAACTCATTTTACAAGTTACTTTGGGCATATGTTAGATCAGGGCATTAGTGTCCCACCATCCCAATTTGAAGGGCTGTTCCTCTCCACTGCACATAGTGACGAGGATATAGAGCGGACCATTGAAGCGCAACGTTATGCATTATCACAGCTGTAGTCATTGCTGTTGATTTGAGGTGAAAAAATTGAGTGTAAACTATGTTAATCTGAGCGGTTTAATTACTCGCGAAGGAACGGATTTAGTGCTTGACTATAAAGGCTTAGCGAAGCGTTTAAACAAGGAGCAGGTGAAATATCAGCCTGAGATTGGCAGTCATCCTCATATTGTTCGTCAATGGTTACTTGCATGCGACGTTTTTCCTGTCAAATGGATTAATCGCATTTTCTCAGTAGGCGGCATTAAGTGGGTTGGAGATAAGCTATATTTACTTGCCTATAATTATGCAGATCTGTCCCAGGATGATGATTATCGTGCTGCACAAACGGAGCATAAATCAGGAGCTGCACGGATTGAAGTATTGTATGAGGATGAGCATTTATTAGTTGCTAACAAACCTGCCGGCATGCCAGTTCACGGGGCAAACAAAGGACAACGTAACAGTCTAGATGTAGCTGTCGCTGTTCATATGTTGCGGCAAAATGATCCGCTTATTGTAAGACATATTCATCGTTTGGATGATGATACATCGGGGCCAGTTCTATATGCAAAAAATGAACTTGCACAGCAGCGTTTGGATGAGCAAATGAGAAATAAACAAATTGAGCGACAATATTTAGCGATTGTCCATGGCAAGCTGCGCAACAAAAAAGGAACGATTGCTGAGCCGATTGGCAAAGATCGTCATCAACCTAAACGGAGAATTGTTACTCCTAAAGGAGAAAGTGCAATTACCCATTATGAGCTGCTTGAGGCTGGAGAGCTTTATTCGATCGTTAAGCTGCAACTAGAAACAGGCAGAACTCATCAAATTCGTGTACATATGAGCCATATTCGTCATCCGTTAGTTGGTGATTTTCTATATGGCGGTAATACGGAGCTGCTTAGTCATCAAGCTTTACATGGAGCAAGCTTAACCTTTTTCCATCCGTTATCTGGCGAGAAGATTGTTATTGAAGCAAAACCGCCGGCTTGGTTTGGAGAAATAAAACAATATATTGCAAAAAGTTAGTCATGCTACGCATTCCTGCACCATATAGATAAATAGTGAAAGCTTACGTTATACAAGCATTCATTATTGGTGAAGGGAGGCTTTTTCGTGTCTAATGGCAATCAAGGACTTCGATTTGATATTTATGAGCGCGTGCATTTGCCTGATAATGTAGCGGGTATTGATGAGCTTGAGGAAATTGAGCTTGTTCCGCGTATTCAAGTGATAGAGCAAGGAGAAAATGCTATTTTACAAGGGCAGCTTGTATTGAATGGAATTTATCGAGCGCAAGGAACAGAAGGCGAGCAGGTTGCTCTTGAACATTGGATACCGGTTGAAATTACATTACCGCTAAATCGCGTTACAACATTGTCTGAGGTTACGGTTGATATCGATACATTTGATGTTGTGCTGCTATCCTCTAGAGCGCTTAATTTGACAGGGATATTGTCACTAAGAGGTATTGTGCTGGAGCAAGAAGAAAGCAATAGCTGGGACAGTGAAGTGTTCACTGTATCTCATTCGCGCGGCAGCGACGATCAAGATGCAGAATATGCATATGAGGAACAAGAAAAAACAGAGCAGCAAGCTCAAAATGAGTATTATGACTCGAATGAGAACGGCTTGTCTTTTTACGCGGAAGAGGTGCGCAATGCTCAAGAGGAAGCGGAGGAAGCAGAAAGGGTTGAGGCAGAGAAGTACGAAGGTCAACAGCTTAGCTATTTGCAGCAGCTCGAACTTCGTTATGGGCAGCTAGCTACGCAGGAGGAGCAGTATCAGAGGTCTGAGCAACAGGAGCAATACGAACAATATGAGCAATATGAGCAACAGGAGCAATATGAACAGTACTCACAAGAAGCAGATGATACACAGACGGAAGTAAATGAGCAGGAAGTTTTACTAACACGATCATCAGATAATAAAGCTGCAAATGAGGAAGAAAGTGTGCGGTACACTGAAAGTGAAAATAAACAAGACAGTAACACCGATGTTTACGCACCATTACAAACGGTGTATGCTGCAACGGAGGAAGTAGACTCGCGCACAGAACAAGAAGAGCAGTTTGCAGAGCATAATAACAATGAAGAGATCCAATGGTCTTCTTCATCATGGGATACGCCAAAAGATGCAGAAGATTCGTTGCAACAGGAGGAACGCGAGTCAACCTTGCAATCACTCCAGCTTGATGAAGAAAATCCAGAGCAGGTGCCTGAGCTGGAAAAGGTCGATCAGTCACTTGCAGAACCGCCAATTGAACGAGAGCTTCATATCGCGCTTAATGCCAATCAAAAAGAGCAAAATGAAGTGTTAGGCATTCGTACAATACTCAATTCTAGTTTGCGTGAACAGGCAGCACAGCAAGCTGCAAGTTTACAACAAGAACAAGAGCGTGAGCGTGATGAGCAAGAAAAGAAACGCTCTAATGATGAGCAAATTGAATGGAAGCAGCTATTTTTAAGCAAACGACAAGAGCAGAACGAATTTAAGCGGATCAGAATGTGCATTGTCCAGAAAGAAGATACACTTGAGCAAATCGCTTCTCGTTACAGTGTTAATCCGCGCGATATTTTACAACATAATAATTTGTTCGAATCGGCAATTACAGAAGGACAGCTATTGTATATACCTTAATAGCGAATAAAATTGACTAGTTGCTCGTCTTACGTTATTATATTGATATATGTGTAATAATGTTGATGAGGAATAATATACATTTGTTTCCTTCAGAGAGTAGAGCTGTTCGCTGAAAGGCTCTATAGGTTAACGTGTATATGGGTCGCCTCTGAATTGCCAGGCTGAACGCAAAGATTTTTGTCATTAGGTGTGGCCGGTTACAGCCGTTATCTGTTAAAGTGCCATATGCTCAAGCAGTTTTACTGCTTACATATGGAATGAAGGTGGTACCACGGAAGCTTAAGCCTTTCGTCCTTTTAATTAAGGATGAGGGCTTTTTTTATTGCATATTTAATTTGTGGAGGATGAAGATATGTCAGACAATCAATCTAAATTGAGCATGCCAACAACTTATGATCCAAAAGCTGCTGAACAAAAGTGGTATGATTTTTGGATTAAAAATAACTTCTTTCAAGCTGGCAAGCGTCCAGATGCAGAGCCTTTTACAATTGTAATACCGCCGCCAAACGTTACTGGTATGCTGCATATTGGTCATGCGCTTGATTTCACTTTGCAAGATATTATTATTCGTCAAAAACGAATGCAGGGCTATGATGCTTTATGGCTGCCAGGTACGGACCATGCCGGGATTGCAACGCAAACAAAGGTAGAACAAAAACTGCGTGAGCAAGGCTTGTCGCGTCATGATCTTGGTCGTGAGAAGTTCCTTGAGCAAGTATGGGCTTGGAAAGATCAATATGCGAATACAATTCGTGAACAATGGAAAAAAATAGGACTTTCTCTTGATTACTCACGTGAGCGTTTTACGCTTGATGAAGGGCTTTCTAAGGCGGTGCGTGAAGTTTTCGTTCGCTTGTATGAGAAAGGCTTAATTTATCGCGGCAAAAAAATTATTAACTGGGATCCTGCAGCTCGTACTGCTCTTTCTGATATTGAAGTTATTTACAAGGAAGTTACAGGAAACCTGTATCATCTACGCTATCCATTGAAAAATGGTTCAGGATATATTACTGTTGCGACAACTCGTCCAGAAACGATGCTTGGAGATACAGCAGTTGCTGTACATCCAGAGGATGAACGCTATAAGCATTTAATCGGTGAAATGATTGTACTGCCAATCGTAGGTCGTGAAATTCCAATCATCGCCGATGAATATGTTGAGAAGGATTTTGGTTCAGGTGCGGTTAAAATTACTCCAGCCCATGATCCAAATGACTTTGAAGTTGGTGAGCGTCATAACTTGCCGCAAATCATCGTTATGGATGAAACAGGAACAATGAATGATGAAGCAGGTCCATACAAGGGCTTAGATCGCTTCGAATGCCGTAAAAAATTGGTTGCTGACCTGCAAGAGCAAGGCGTGTGCATAAAAATTGAGGAGCACGTACATCAAGTTGGTCATAGTGAGCGCAGTGGTGTTGTAGTTGAGCCATATTTATCTACGCAATGGTTCGTAAAAATGAAGCCACTTGCGGAAGCAGCAATAGCTGCACAAAAAGCAGGCAAAGGCGTTCAATTTATCCCAGAGCGTTTTGAGAAAATTTATCTTAACTGGATTGAAAATGTACGTGACTGGTGTATTTCTCGTCAGCTATGGTGGGGTCATCGTATCCCAGCTTGGTACAATGACGAAACTGGCGAAATTATCGTATCTCGTGAAGATCAAACAGATCCTAAGCTGCGTCAAGATAATGATGTATTGGATACTTGGTTTAGCTCTGCGCTATGGCCATTCTCTACACTTGGCTGGCCTGAGAAAACAGCAGACCTAGAGCGCTACTACCCAACAAATGTGCTAGTAACAGGCTACGATATTATTTATTTCTGGGTAGCACGCATGATCTTTACAGCGCTTGAGTTTACAGACCAAATTCCGTTCAAAGATGTGCTAATTCACGGTCTAGTGCGCGATAAAGATGGTCAAAAAATGTCCAAATCGCTTGGCAATGGTGTTGACCCAATCGATGTTATTGAACAATACGGTGCAGATGCAATGCGCTTTATGATTTCAACAGGCAGCACGCCAGGTCAAGATTTACGTTTCCGCTTTGAAAAAGTTGAACAAGCGCGTAACTTCGCAAACAAAATTTGGAACGCGTCTCGTTTTGCTTTAATGAACCTAGAAAACTTTAAATATGAAGATATTAATCTTAAAGGTAATTTGAGCACTGCGGATCGCTGGATATTGCATCGCTTAAATGAGACTGTGCGTGATGTTACTCGTTTAATGGACAGCTATGACTTCGGGGAAACTGGTCGCTTGCTTTACAATTTCATTTGGGACGATCTATGTGACTGGTATATCGAATTTTCTAAGCTTAGTCTTTATGGTGAGGATGAAGCAGCGAAAAAAGCGACTCAATCTGTGCTTGCATATGTATTAGATCGTACATTGCGTTTAATTCATCCGTTCATGCCGTTTATTTCGGAAGAAATTTGGCAGCACTTGCCGCATGAAGGTGAAACTATTACGCTTGCTTCATGGCCGACTTATGATGAGTCATTAGTTGCAGAGCAAGCAGTAAAAGAAATGGATCTATTAATGGATATGATTCGCTCTGTGCGAAATATTCGCGCTGAAGTGAATGTACCGATGAGCAAAAAGGTGGAAATGCTTGTTAAGCCGTCTTCCCAAGCGGAATATGATATTTTAATTTCTAACGAGGAGTTTATCAAACGTTTCTGTGGAACTAGCTCGCTAGAAATTTCGCTTGACATCGTTTCTCCAGATAAAGCAATGTCGGCTATCGTAACTGGCGCAGAGCTATATTTGCCGCTAGCTGGCTTAATTGATATTGCTCAAGAGATTGCTCGTTTAGAGAAAGAATTAGAGCATCTAAATAAAGAGGTAGAGCGAGTAGAGAAAAAGTTAGCTAATGAAGGTTTTGTTGCTAAAGCTCCTGCCAAAGTTATTGAAGAAGAGCGAGCTAAGATGAAGGACTATGCTGAAAAACGCGATAAGGTTATTCAACGAATTGCAGAACTTCGTAGCTAAGGAAGGGTGAGCTAAGATGGACGATAATAAAGCAGCTGCGAAGATGAGCAGCTATGACGAAGCAGTCGAATGGATTAATAGCTTAATTCCATTCGGCATTCGTCCGGGCTTAGAACGCATGATAAAATTGCTTGAGTCCTTTAACAATCCGCATCGTCGCTTGCGTGTTATTCATGTCGGCGGAACGAATGGAAAGGGCTCAGTCTGCTCCTTTTTAACCCATGCCTTAATTAAGGGTGGATATGATGTCGGGACATTTACTTCGCCATATATTACAAAATTTACGAATCGGATTCAGTATAATGGTCAAGATATTGAAGAGGATGTATTGCTGGAGTTAGCGAATAAAGTGCGACCATATGTTGAAGAAATGGCAGAAACTGAATTAGGCTCACCAACGATGTTTGAAGTGACGACATTAATAGCAATTCTTTATTATGGAACTGTAACATTTCCCCATTATGTCGTACTTGAAGTTGGGCTTGGCGGCCGCTTAGATGTAACGAATGTTGTTCATCCAGTCATTTCTGTCATTACAACGATCGGACATGATCATATGGATAAACTCGGCGATACACTTGAAAAAATCGCTTTTGAAAAAGCGGGGATTATAAAACCCGGTACGCCAGTTGTTGTTGGGGTAACGCAGCCAGAGGCAATTGAAGTCATCCGGGAGGTTGCTAAACAGAAAAAAAGTACAATGTATCTTTACCAACAGCAATTTGATCAAATGCCGCTATATGTTGATGAACATGAGCAGCAATTCCGCTTTGAAGGTCTATTTAGAAATATTGATGATGTAACGATTACGTTACAAGGTGAGCATCAACGTCATAATGCGTCTGTTGCACTTATGACGCTTGAAGTGCTTAGACAATATTATGCGCTCGTATTAGATGATGAGGATTTACTTGCAGGATTAAAGCAAACTACATGGCCGGGGCGTTTAGAGCAAATAAGCTCAAGCCCTCGTTTAATTATTGATGGTGCGCATAATCCTGAGGGAGCTGAAATGCTTGTTAAGTCGATAAAAACGACGTTCAAGTATAATAAATTGCATGTTATGTTGGCGATGATGAACAATAAGAATCACCATGACACATTAAAGCATATACTACCAATAGCGGATTCTGTAATTATTACAGAGGCTAATTTTCGTTCGACCTTAAGCGCTGAGCAACTATATGCCCAAGCGATGGACATTGTAAGTGAGCTTAATTTGCCGCTTGCACAGAACATAACGGTTGAACAAGATTGGAAGCAGGCATTGAAGCTGTTATTGGAACGAACGAACGAATCTGATATGGCTCTCGTTACAGGTACTTTATACTTAATCGGAGACGTACGATCGCATATGCTACACAACAAGGATGCGGAAAAAGGCTGGTGAATTCTCTTTGAAAGCAAATGAACAAGTTCATTTCATCGGGATTGGCGGTTACGGAGTCAGCGCAATTGCCAAAGTTATGTTAGAAATGGGCTATAAAGTTACAGGGTCTGATGTAGCAAAGTCTGCATTAGCTAAAAAGTTAGAGGAAAAAGGAGTAAACCTTAAGCTAGGTCATCATGCGGACAATATTGCTGGTGCTTCGCTTGTCGTTTATTCTGGGGCAGTTGCTCAGGATAATCCGGAGCTAGTTGCTGCAAAAGAAGCAGGTATACCTGTACTGCATCGTGCAGAAATGCTGGCAAGATTACTTAATGACACAAATGGCATCGCTGTGGCTGGGGCTCATGGCAAAACAACGACTTCCTCGATGATTGCGTTGGTGCTTGAACTAACAGAACAAGATCCTACTTATGTTATCGGTGGAGAAATTGTTAATCTAGGTACAAATGCCAAGGCAGGAAAAGGCAGCTATCTCGTAGCTGAAGCTGATGAAAGCGATGGATCATTTTTAAAATATAATCCAACCATCGCAGTTGTTACTAATATCGAAGCTGATCATTTAGAAAATTACGGCGGAGATTTTGAAAATATTAAGAAAGCATATGCGCAGTTTTTAAAACAGGTTAAGCCTAATGGTAAAGCAATTGTATGTCTAGATGATAAAAATATTCGTGAGCTATTGCCGCGGGTTTTTGGCGAGCAAGAGGAAGCTTCTAGTGCTAAATTAATTACGTACGGTATAGAGCAACCTGCACAGTACCGTGCAAGAAATATTGTTGAAGGGGATCGCTCAGTCAGCTTTGAGCTCTTCCATCACGAAAAATCTATAGGTACATTTAAGCTATCTGTTCCTGGAGTGCACAATGTATACAATGCAATGGCTACCATTATTGCCGCACATGAAGCTGGTGTAGCCTATGAAAAAATTAGTCAAGCTTTAGTACAATTTGCAGGAGCAAAGCGTCGCTTCCAAGTGCTTGCAGATACGAATGATATGCTAATTGTTGACGATTATGCACATCATCCGACTGAAATTGCCGCTACCATTAATGCTGCCAAAGCAACAGGTAAAGAAATTACTGTTGTCTTTCAGCCGCAGCGCTTTACGCGAACATACTATTTATTTGAGGAATTCGGGAAAGCTTTTCCTGAAGCAGATCATGTAATCATTACAGATATATACTCTCCAGCAGGAGAGAAAGCAATTGAGGGGGTTAGCTCAGAAAAGCTAGTTTCGCTCATTGCTGAAAATGGTCAACCTAATGTGGAATATATCGCCACAAAGGAGCAAGTGCTCGATAAGCTTAAGAAAACTATTGCCCCTGGTCGCATTATTATTACAATGGGAGCAGGCGATATTTGGAAAGTATCTCACGAGCTTGCTGACTATGTAAAGGAAGCCGCTAATTTATAACAATAGCGAAAGTCTCCACGAGCAAATACTTTTGCGATATATGCACGAACAGAGAAGCAGCCAGTAGCGCTGCTTCTCTGTTTATTTTTTTAGCGAATATGGATTAGCTAATCAGCGGCTTAATTAAAGAGGAACTTACTGATACCAAGCTTTCGCTATATTATTCATAAAGTTAGCGTCATTCATTGGTACATTTGCAGCTTCAAAGTCTGTAGTATTAAGTGCATTTCTTGCTGCCGTTGTTAAATCATTCCAATCAATAAGCGGCTGATAACCGCCTGTTGTATTTGTAATATACAAGGCATGATTTAGCGGCCAAATACTTTTATATTCAATCTTTGGATGTGTTCCATTAGTATTTGAGCTTGTTGGTGCTGCATTATAGAATTTACCATGCTGGGAATAGGAGATGGACAGAATTTGAGGGGTTGCAGCAGATGGATTATCAATCCATACGACAGCTGCTTCCCAATCATGTCTATGACCTAATCCAGTAGATGGTGAATCCTTAGGCATATACCAGGAATACATAATAGCATAAACTCCGTTATACCAAGTCGCACGTGAGTAGACTTGTCCAATGCTTGAGCTGCAGCCAGAGCTAGAGCCTCCCGTTGGTGCTAAGCCTCCACTCGTATTACCTGCGGCATCAACAGCAGGAAAAGGAACACAACCAGTAGTAACCTTTAGTGTAGGTTGAAATTGTTTAGCGACGATTTGTGCGGTTGTCGTAGGGGTAACTTCAGAAAAACCTACGACTTGGTCATGAGGGATCACAGCTGCATATACTGTCGGAACAAGAGTTACAAGCAATGATAACACAACTACAAATGTTAGCGTTTTCATTTTGCTCTTCATTAATTTATTCCTCCTTTAATTGTGATTCCACATTTTACAGGTAATATTTGAACTCCAGAGCTTACCTGCCCGTTTATCATAAAATGTTTGATTATCCGGCGTCAATATACTATTTTCGGCTGCTATACAATTTTCTATAAAACGTTAATTCTATCTTTTTTTATAGAAATCTAGCATACTCCTCCTCTTAAATTCATAGAATGATAATGTAATTGAGAAGGGAGAGATTCAGATGGAAAAACCTCATCGCATCACTTATCGCTTTGATAATAACGGCAATCGGATCGAGAATAAGCTGACAAATAATCAAAATAATCATTTTATCAATTCAAATAGAAGACAAGAAAATTTAGAATTGCGCAGTGAACAGTCCGTTGCAAATGATTCAGCAGCTCTACAAGAGCTTGAACAATTTGTCCAAAAAAAAATGAAGCTCCAAACAGTAAATGAAGTGCAAGAAACTCCGATGAAGCAATTTAACCAAGTTGAACCGTCAGAAAATGATAGGCAGGAAGAAGAGATGGTTTATATAAAGGAATCCGATCCATTGAATGTACAAGAAGAAGTATCACAATTAGAACAGCTTATAAAAGGTTACGATAATTACGACGATAGAGAGGTATTGGAAGAGCGAAAAAATAAGACAACAAAGCGGTTAGAAAGAGAAGATACATATGACACATTCGCAAAACATAACGATGAAGTAAAACAAGCATCGGAGCATGTTGTTTATAAGCAGGAGGAGAAACAACAGGATGCAATTCGCTCACTGAACTGGGTACGAAGCGCCTTATCGGTTATTGGTGCAATTGTATCTGGTTGTTTAATAGGATATTTATTTTTAGCGCTAATATTTGGCATTCATGTTTGGCCATTGTCCAGCATCTTAGGTTCATATCAAAAAATAATATCTGCAGAAGGCAGCATGAATAGTGATAAGATGCTTAACATTAACATGCAACAAAGCTACGGGCAAACATCAAATGACTTGAATAATGACAAGCAGCAAAATCTTACTAATCAAGACGCTGTACAAGCTGGTAATATGCTTTCATTGCCCCCACAAAGTTATCAATATTATGTGCTGCAAGCAGGAGTTTTTACGAAGCAAGATACAAGAGATGAAGTGATTGCTCGCTTGCAGCAAGCTGGCTATGCAGCAGAAATAACTGTCGACGATAGCAATCGTTATGTGGTTTATGCAGGCTTAGCAGCTTCTACAAACGAAGCAGAATATGTACAAGGACGGATTAAAAATATAGAAACGTATCGCAAGCAGCTTACACTAACATTACCGCAGCAGCTGCCGTTTAATGGGGATGCAGAATTATTAGATCAATATTTTCAAACGACAAATCACTTAATTACAATGTATGCAGATTTAGTTTCTGCTCAATTTGAGCAATCCAAATTTAGTGCAATTAATAAAGCAGCTGAGTCGGCATGGCAAGATCATTATAAGCATTGGTTAGCTATAAGCGAACAAGCATTACCGCTATGGGGAAGCATGGAGGATGCGCGGTTTGCTTCTAATTTGCAGGAGGCATTGCAGCAAGCAGATAACGAGCTGCTAAGTTATCAAACTGAGCCTAAATCTAAATATCTATGGAATGTTCAGCAATGGCTTGTGAAAGCGGTAGTGCTGCAAAAAGACTGGTTTGAGCAAGCAAATGGATTGTAATAGCAAAAACATGTGCGTATAATAAATAAGTGGAAATAGCATCCTATAGAAAGGAAATGACAGACAGATGAAAAAAAATAAGTGGACATTATTTTTATTACTACTTCTAGGGTTACTGGCTGGCTCTTTGGTTGCGTATTGGCTTGATGCTGTTCCTGGTCTTTCCTTTTTAACAAATGCTATTACAACAAGCTGGTCACCCTCATTCAATTTACATGCCATATCACTGGATATATCGTTAGAAATTAATATTACCTTGCTGAGCATCATTGGCATGCTTGTTGCAATCTGGTGCTATCGAAAAATGTAAACATTGAAATTAAGGGAGCATAATCTAATGTATAATAGAATGATTGAGCATACATATGAAACAATTCATCGACTTATATTAGCATCATCCTCGCCGCGCCGGAAGGAACTGGTCGCATCACTTGACCTTTCCTTGCCGGTTTCTGTTTTTTCTGTGGAGGTTGATGAGCATATCGAGCCATCATGGCAACCAGCTGATGCTGTAGAACGTCTTAGTTTAACGAAAGCGGATGCTGTACGTAAAGCAATACTGCAAAATACAGCTCCAGAAGAGATTTTAGCAGATTTGTCATTAATTTTATCTGCAGATACCGTTGTTGTGATTGATGGTCAAATTCTCGGCAAGCCTGCATCTGAAGAAGAGGCAATTTCGACATTAAAAAGATTACAAGGCAGAAGTCATCATGTATATAGCGGGGTGGCATTAATGTACAGCAATGCTGCTTCAGCAATTGATCGGATAGAAGAACTTCTAAGGAATGGTCAAGTAAAGGAAGTTCCTTTTGGTCAAATTGGACAACATAAATTGTTTCTGGAAGGAAATGGATCGGTTGTTGCTGCAATTGGTCACACTTGCAGCAGAGTAACATTTCGACCGATGACGGAAGATGAAATTGTTGCATATGTAAAATCAGGTGAGCCAATGGATAAGGCAGGTTCGTATGGTATTCAAGGTAAGGGAGCAATGTTTATCGAAAAGCTTGAAGGGGATTTCTATAGTGTAATGGGATTGCCGGTCAATTTGCTTTATCAAATGCTTTTAGCTTTTGGGATTAGCCCGTTTGCTAGAAGTTAATATTGTACAGAGACATTTTTTCAGTTGTATACGATCGTCATATGTCTGTTTCCTATCTTAGTAAACTATCATATCGTAATAGAAATAGTATATGATATGGAGCTGAAAAAATGAAAAATAACAGTATGAAATGTCAAGTTAATGGGATGGTGAAAAAGAAGAAGTGTAAAAAACGCATTATCGTAAAGCCTATCGTTAGACGCTACTTTTTCATTTGTCCGGAGAATATTGCTTTACTCGATACACTTTATATTATCAATGCTAATCAGTTTGTTAATGATAATGGAGAAGCCGTTCAAGGAATTCGACTGTTTGGTTCATCAGGTTACACAAATGTATTCATTAATGGTGTTATGCAGGCGAGCGGCTTGTTTCATATTAGCTCTAGTTCTCTTCAATTGAAGCCAACAGGGCAAACGATCTACAAAGGAACACCAATCATCATTGAAGTGATTGGATTTAAACTACTAAAAAAAGAAAGAATAATAGTTTAATGCCGTTTCCTAGCGAAAGCCTCTATCATAAAATGCTAGTATTCTAGACTTAGGAGGTTTTCAAATGGCTTTGCAAATTATGAAAATTGCAGTTCAAGCAACTTCAAGTGTTGAAGTAAATCCAGATGTACAGCGTTTCTTTTATGTGACAACGGCTCCAACAGCTGGTGGAAGTACGTTAACAATTGATGCAGCACAATTTTTTGATGATTCAGGTGCGGCAGTAACAGATTTGCCTGCACTTGCAGCGAACAACAGTGCGTTTAATGTATATATTAATGGTGTATTGCAAATGCAGGATCTATTTGCTTATACTCCAGGAGCTACTGGAACTGGTTCGTTAGCAATTACTGTTCCAGTTGGCGATGGACCGATATTACAAAATATACCGATTGTTTTGGAAGTTATTAATTT
Organism: Paenibacillus sp. plas6; assembly: GCF_057221655.1. Classification (NCBI taxonomy): domain Bacteria; kingdom Bacillati; phylum Bacillota; class Bacilli; order Caryophanales; family Paenibacillaceae; genus Paenibacillus; species Paenibacillus sp. plas6. Next base: position 3,733,653 of record NZ_CM170151.1, read on the forward strand.
CGCACCATCTTCCACAATTACAGTTGAAACCTAAATTGGACATTTATGTAACTTTATGGAGGGGCGAAAACGATGTTTTTCGTCTTCCTCCATTAGCATTTTTTCATAATTAAGTGGTGTATATTAATTTTGATTCAGAACTGTGTGGTAATGATTACATATTTCAATTTGCAAAAATAGCTGATAAAGCTTGTAATTACAGTGTTTTAACGTAAATTAAAACGATTTAATTTTTCCATGCTGTGGATGACGAATGAACAACAATTTAATCTCACTGTTGTGGAAGACTATTCAGGGTACTATAATAGTTAAGTATTTACCTCTGAAGTATGAGAGCGCATATGCCGCAACAGTTGTTTTGGTTCATCTCTGAAGACATAATGATATAGAAAGGCGGGAGCAAAGATGCAAGGACAATTAATGCATCAGCTTCCCCATAATCAACGTCCAAGAGAGCGCATGATCGCATATGGGGCAGATGCTTTAAGTCATGCAGAGTTATTAGCGATATTACTTAGAACTGGCACGAAAAATCAGTCAGCGATCCAACTGGCTACAAATTTATTGCAGCAATGCGGATCTTTACGAGAGCTGGTTGATATGAGTGTTGAGGAGTTAACCTCGATAAAAGGGATTGGACAAGCAAAGGCGCTGCAGTTATTAGCTGGCATTGAGTTAGGAAAACGAGTAGCTCGCAGTAAGCTGGGTGAAGTTGTTACGGTACGCAGTCCGCGCGATGCAGCGTTATATATGATGGAAGAAATGCGTTATTTAAAAAAGGAACATTTTGTATGTCTCTTTTTGAATACGAAAAATCATATTATCGGTAAAGAAACACTTTCTATGGGAACACTAAATGCATCCCTCGTTCATCCACGCGAGGTATTTCGTGCCGCTATTCGCTCTAGCAGTGCGTCAATTATATGCATGCACAATCATCCAAGTGGCGATCCAACGCCAAGTAAAGAGGATATACAAATTACACAAAGGTTAGTTGAAGCGGGAACCTTGCTTGGTATTGAGATCCTTGATCATTTAATTATTGGCGATGGAATATTCGTTAGTTTGAAGGAGCAAGGTTATCTATAATATAATGATTAAGGATTGTCCGTCTAGAAGGGAGTTACATCATGTTAGGTACGAAAGATATTGGCATTGATTTAGGTACAGCAAACACATTAGTATATATTAAAGGTAAAGGCGTCGTCGTACGCGAGCCTTCTGTTGTTGCCGTACGTAATGATACAAAAGAGGTTGTTCAAGTCGGTGAGCAAGCTAAATTGATGATAGGACGCACACCGGGAAATATTAGTGCAATCCGTCCGATGAAAGATGGTGTGATCGCTGATTTCGATACGACGACAGCGATGATTAAATATTTTATAAATAAAGCATTGAAAAAACGTTCAATGTTTGGTAATCATCCTAACATTATGATTTGTGTGCCTTCAGGAATAACTGCAGTTGAAAAGCGTGCTGTAGAAGATGCGGCTAAACAAGCTGGTGCACGTGAAGCACAAACGATTGAAGAGCCATTTGCTGCAGCGATTGGTGCGAATTTACCTGTCTGGGAGCCAACTGGAAGTATGGTTGTTGATATTGGCGGTGGTACTACTGAAGTAGCAATTATTTCGCTTGGTGGCATTGTAACTAGTCGTTCAGTAAGAATTGCTGGGGATAGCATGGACGAGGCGATTATTCAATATATTAAAAAAGTATACAATTTATTAATCGGGGAGCGTACTGCAGAGCAGTTGAAAATTGAAATTGGTTCTGCTTTGCCGATGAAAGAGCTGCTTACCATGGATATTCGTGGTCGAGATATTTTGTCTGGATTACCGAAAACATTATCAATTTCATCTACAGAAATTACAGAAGCATTGACAGATACTGTAAGTGCAATTGTAGATGCTGTCAAAATTACTCTTGAGAAAAGTCCGCCTGAGCTTTCTGCAGATATAATGGACCGTGGTATCGTCTTAACAGGTGGCGGTGCGCTTCTAAAAAATTTAGATGAACTATTAAAAAAAGAAACGGGAATGCCGGTTATGGTGGCAGATAACGCATTAGATTGCGTTGCAGTTGGAACAGGTCTAGCACTAGAGCATATGGATCTTTTCAAAGGCAAATCAACGTTAAAATCGAAGCGTTAGAGCCTGCGAACCGTCATATGGCAGGTGACATTATTGTTTAATTTTCTAAAGAATAAACGTTTATTTATCTTGATGGTTGGCTTTCTATTATTAATTGTATTAATTGGTCTTACAATTGGTGGTAGAGAAAAAATTACTTGGCCTGAACGTTTTTTAAAAGACGCTGTTGGCTTTGTGCAGCAAATTGTTTACAGGCCCGCTGGTGCAGTAGCGGGCTTCTTTCAGGATATTGCAAAACTAGATGAGATTTACGAGGAAAATGAAGAGCTTCGTAAACTTGCTGCTGCTTATGCTCGCGATAAGGTTGAATATAATTTTATTAAGAGTGAAAATGAACGATTAAAGGAAGCATTGGAATTTAAAAAGCATCAAAGTGAAATGAATGACTATAAGTACATGATTGCGCAAGTTATTTCTATGAATAATGATGCAAATAATCGTACAATTAATATTAATCTTGGCTCCAAACATGGAGTGAAAAAAAATATGGCGGTTGTCACAGTCGATGGATTGGTCGGTTTAGTGAATAGTGTTTCACCGTTTACTGCTTCAGTAACACCGTACACAGAGCTTAATGCAACGACTTCAACATTTAATCCGATTAGTGCAACTGTCATGGGCAAGGAATCAGATTCATTCGGAATTTTATCAGATTATGATACTGAGCAAGAACGTATTTTGATGAGCAAAATTGGCGAGCACGATCCGATGCAGGAAGGCGATGTTGTTATTACATCGGGGCTTGGGAATGTTTATCCGCGAGGTTTGCGCATTGGTCAGATTGAATCTCTAAAAGTCGGAGATTATGGTTTAACTTATGTTGCTACAATAAAACCATTTGTCGATTTAAATAAGCTGACTGAGGTTTTTGTCGTGTATGCTCCGCAACAAAATAATGAGATAGAGGAGACTGAGTCGTGAGCATGAATCGAATTGTACTGCTCATGCTAGTTATTTTTATACTAGAAGGCTCTTTAATGCCATGGTTAATTCCTAGCAGCTACAGTGACCGAATAATTCCTCATTTTATTTTTGTCATTGTTATTTTTTCAGCGCTTTACGGCAGCCGCTATCAAGCGCTTTTTCTAGGTATGAGCTTCGGTTTGCTGCAGGATATCATTTATTATGGACATGTGATCGGTCCGCATTTTTTCTTTATGGGCTTAATTGGTTATTTAATAGGTGTAATCTTGGAGCGAAAAAAAGCAACCTTACTGCTGGCAATTTCCGTAGTTGGCTTTGCTTGCTTGGCTTATGATTCAGCCTTATATTTTGTATATTATATTTTTAGAATTACTAATGGTACCTATCCTTGGTCGTTAATACACTATATTTTACCTAGTTTGTTTTTACAGCTCGCATTCACGCTATGTGTCTATGTTCCTCTGCGTAAAATGTTTGAAAAACGCATGAAAAATGCAGAATCATCCGATGAAATCTATGAGTAAGCAGGAAAGTACTATGAGACCCACGAATACATTAGGTTGGAGGGACTTAGATGGCTGTAAAACAACATATTATTATCAAAGGTGTAAAAGATGGTCTGATTTTCCTTCTCGACGATCAATGTGATTTCGAGGATATCATTCAAGAACTTAAACACAAACTTGAAAAAACTCATCAGCAATTGCTTTCAGGACCATTAATTCATATAACCGTAAAGTCGGGTCAGCGTGTACTTACAGAGGAGCAGACGAAGCAATTTACTGATATTGTTCGTTCACAAGGTAATCTTATGATACAAGCAATTGAAAGTGAAGCTGCTCCACAAAAGCTTCGTGCACATGCTCAAATGAAAATTATGTCATGTATTGTTCGTTCAGGACAAGAAATAGAATATGATGGAGATTTGTTGTTGCTTGGAGATGTGCATCCAGGAGGAATTGTACGTTGTACAGGTGATATTTATGTAATGGGTTCGTTGAAAGGCGCTGCTCATGCAGGGATGGATGGACGTAGAGATGCGATTATAGTAGCTTCATTATTAAAACCAACCGCACTAAAAATTGCCGATATTATAAGTCAATCTGTAAATAATGATTCAGAAACGAGCGATGGCTTAATGGAATATGGTTACATAGACAATGAACAAATCTGCATACAGAAGCTGACGCTGTTACATCATGAAAATCGTATACCAGTAATTATGAGAGGAGTGTAGTCGATGGGTGAGGCTATTGTCGTTACATCAGGTAAAGGGGGAGTTGGTAAAACAACTACCACTGCTAATATAGGTACAGCACTTGCATTGTTAGGAAAAAAAGTAGTATTAGTAGATACAGATATTGGTTTACGTAATCTAGATGTAATCATGGGTTTAGAAAACCGTATTGTCTATGATCTTATTGATGTCGCAGAAAAACGTTGCCGTTTAGAACAGGCGCTTATTAAAGATAAACGCTTTGAGGAGTTGTACATGCTTCCTGCAGCTCAAACAAAGGACAAGGATGCCCTTAAACCAGATCAAATGCTGCAAATTATAACAGATTTAAAGCAAACACATGATTTTGTTATTATTGACTGTCCAGCTGGTATTGAGCAAGGCTTTCGAAATGCGATAGCAGGTGCGGAGCGTGCTATCGTTGTAACAACGCAAGAAACGGCTGCTGTTCGTGATGCTGATCGCGTAATCGGCTTATTAGAACAAAATAAAATTCCATCTAAGCTAATTGTCAATCGCGTTCGTCCTGCTATGATGAAGCGAGGAGAGGTGCTTGAAATTAATGATATCTGTCAGGTTTTGGCAATTGATTTGCTAGGTATTGTGCCTGAGGATGAAAAAGTAATTGCAGGTGCAAATTATGGAGAACCAGTTGCTTTGAATCCTACGTTTAAATCAGGCGTAGCTTATCGCAATATTGCAAGACGCATGTTAGGTGACATGGTGCCACTTATGACATTAGATGAAAAGGTTGGAACGCTGACGAGACTCCGTAAGTTTTTCGGAATGGGATGATATAAGTGTTAAACAAAATAAAACAGATAGACTGGGTTATCGTTTTTATAATGGTAGCACTTATGTTTATCAGTTATTTTATTATTCATAGTGCAACATCTCACACGATACTGTACGCTGGGTTTGAAAAAACTCAGCTTAAGTATTATTGTTTTGGCTTTGTCGTCATGTTTATGATGGTCTTTATTAACTATCGCTTCTTATTAAATTTCTGGTGGCTGTTATATGCGATTAGCATCATATCACTGGTGCTAATATTGTTAATTGGCTCTGAAGTAAATGGCGCACAAGGTTGGTTTAAGTTTGGCGGCCTCTCCGTACAGCCAGCTGAGATTGTAAAAGTATTTCTCATTATCGGAATTGCTTATTTATTAGGTAAACGGCAGGGTGAGCCTCTTAATTTTGTTAGAGATATTTTGCCGATCGGCTTGTTTTCAATTGTTCCATTTGGTTTAGTTATGGCACAGCCTGACCTAGGTAATGCGATTATTTATTTCGTAATTGTAATTGGTATGTTATGGATGGGTAATGTAAAGTACTGGCATACGTTGATTGGAATTGGGATAATGGTTGGCGCAATCGCGTTATTTTTATTCCTGTTTACCAATTTTAATGATGAAATAAAGCAGTTTTTTGATGACCATAATAAGTCGCACTGGTATCAACGGATAAATACATTTGTTCATCCTGAGCAAGCGTCTTATGATGCAAGATTGCAATCTGAAAACTCCCAGGAAGCTATAGGCTCTGGTGGACTTTCAGGACAAGGGTATTTAAAGGGAACTATGAAAAATGGCGGCTTTATACCTTATATGTATTCTGATTCGATTTTTGTCGTTATCGGTGAGGAATTTGGTTTTCAAGGGGCAGCGGTGTTGCTCTTACTTTATTTCTTCCTTATCTATAGGATGATTATTGTCGCATACAGCTGTAAGGATAGGCGAGCAGCTTATATAATTGTTGGGATTGTTTCGATGTTTGTGTTCCAAATATTCCAGAACATTGGAATGTCAATTGGTATTATGCCTATAACAGGGATTACACTGCCGTTTATCAGTTATGGCGGTACATCGCTAATGATTAACATGTTTTCCATCGGTTTAGTTTTTAGTATTCGTGCACATCAGCAGATGTATGAAATTGAAGATTAAGAAAAGAGTCTACAGGATGCTTTTATAAGCTCTAGTAGTCTCTTTTTTTATTGTTCCTAAGATTTAACTGATTCTTGTTTCGGCATACTTGTCCTTAATGTTTCATATGGATAAATATAAAGCATATGTGATGGAGTTGATTCGGTCATGAAAGAAAATGAGCGTGATCCTGAAAAGCTATGGAAACAAGAAAAAAACCGTTGGAATGAACCAGGCTTGGAGGAACATTATGTAGATGAACATGAAAAACGAAACGTTTTTAGTTTTTTTCAACATTTCAAAATACAAGCTATTTTGGCTGTGCTTATTTTTATCGTTATGTTCATTGGTTCACAGGTAGAGCATCCTTATATTATAAAGGCAAAAAATTGGATTCGAAATGAGTTATCTTATTCCATTGATTTTGTTGCGTTAGCAGTATGGTATGAAGAACGATTTGAAGGCTCTCCCTCGTTTATTCCTCGCTTTGGCAACAAAAGTGAATTGGCGCTAGCTAATCAATCAGCCTATGTTAATGCCTCTCCGCTAAAGCAAGGAGTACTGTTAAGAGCGTTTGCCGACTTATTAAATGGTATTGAAATCGTTGGTGATAAAGGGGCAGAGGTATACGCAATAGAAAAAGGCAGAATAATCCTTGTGCCGCAGAAAAATAGCGTCGTTATTCAGCATGCTAATGATCGAATGTCGATATATTCTCGTTTAAGCGAAGTCAATGTAGAAAGTGGAGATTGGGTTGAAGCTGGAACAGTTATTGGCCGACTTGCCCCAATAGAGGGTGAAGACTACAGCGTGCTTTTCCTTGCCATTAAGCAAGGAGATCAATATATTGATCCGTTGGAAGTGATTACACTTGAATAAATGGCGGCAAATAAAGTGGAGTTTGCACCCTCTTTTTGTAATCATCTTATTGCTTTCAGCACTTACAGGCTATTTTATTGAATTAGTAACGTTATTTTGCATTGTGCTAATGCATGAGCTAGGTCATGTGTTTATGGCGCATGCCTTAGGCTGGAAGGTAAGTGCGGTCAAACTGTTGCCATTTGGTGGAGTTGTTGAGGTAGAGGAAGCCGCAGGCGGTTCAGCTTATGAGGAAATGCTTGTAGCGATAGCGGGACCTTTGCAAAATGTATTTATGCTTCTAATTGCATATTGCTTAAGGGAAATTGACTGGTGGTCTGACGAGTGGACAGGCTATTTCATAGTGGCGAATTTATGGATTCTTCTCTTTAATCTGCTTCCAATTATGCCGCTAGATGGAGGGAAAATTGTTCAAGCACTGATGAGTGTTAGCTTAAGTTATTATACGACCTTGCTTTGGTCAGCAAGAATTAGTGTCGTATGCAGTATTGGGATTATTGTTTATGCCGTGCTGCCATTTATTTTACAAGCTAAAGGGATTCGCCTTAATGAATTGATGATCGGAATTTTTTTATTTTATTCAAATTTAATGATGCTGCGTCATCTTCCTTTTCTATTTTATCGATTTCTGCTCAAGCGATATAGTAGTATTAATGAGAACGTAAAGCAAAAGGTATTTCCGATTTTAGCTCCAACTCATTTATCATTGTATGAAGCCATTAAGCGTTATCGTCGAAATCGGCGAAATGTGTTATGTGTTGTTGATTCGCTTGAGCAGCCATATTCATTATTACCGGAGCAAACGGTATTGCTGCATTATGTAAAAGACTTTGATGTAAATCGTGCAGTTGGTGATATTTTAAGTTAAAATAGAAGCAACAAGATTTAGGCGGTGACAAAACGATGAAGCATTTGCTTATTCATATGGATGAAGAGCATACGCAAGCTGCGGTAGTAAGTGATGGTAAGCTGACAGATTTTTTGGTTGAGCAAACGAAAGAACGCAGCTTGGTTGGCAATATTTACAAAGGGATTATTAAAAATGTTTTGCCCGGTATGCAGGCTGCATTCATAGATATTGGATTGACGAAAAACGCGTTTATTTACGTTGATGATTTACTCGATCCAAACATGGATAAGCATCCAGAGCAAAAACCGACGATCACACAGCTAGTGTCTCCAGGCCAGGAATTAATCGTACAAGTTGTCAAGGATGCGCTAGGAAACAAAGGAGCGCGAGTGACGACTCATTTTAATCTTGCAGGTCGCTGGATAGTTTACATGCCTAAAGCAGACTATATTGGTGTTTCAAAAAAGTTAACTGACGACCAAGAGCGAGAGCGATTGAAAGGAATCGCTGAGCGGATATTATGTTCACCTGAAGGAATTATTATGCGAACGGCTGCAATAGGTGAATCAGAGGAAGCTTTGCAGAGCGATCTGTCTCATTTACGAAAGCTATGGTCAAATATTATAACGAGAGCAGAAACGATGAAAAGCCCATGTCTATTACATAGTGAGGAAAAGCTGCTGCACCGCGTTTTTCGTGATTTTTATTCCACTGAAATTTCAGAAATTGCAGTTAGCTCTAAGGAGCTTGAAGCAGAAGTACGGATGATTGTAAAGCTTATTTCTCCTCAGCATATGCCAACGATTCGTTGCTTTATGCAGCCTCGTAATTCTGTTATTTCGCAGTTTGGGATTGATCGACAGCTATTGCAAGCATTTGAACGGCGAATTCCATTAGATAGCGGCGGATATATTGTTTGGGAAGAAACAGAGGCACTGACTGTCATTGATGTAAATACAGGTAAATTTGTCGGCAATCAAGATTTAGAGGAAACATTGTTTCAAACAAATCAAGAGGCAGCTGACCTTATCGCTCGACTGCTACGGATTCGTGATACTGGTGGAATGATTATTATAGATTTTATTGATATGGAATTAGAAGAGAATCGTTCAAAAATATATAAGCAGCTCGTTCAGGCGGTGAAGTCTGATGTGGCTAAATGTGTAGTTTTTGGTTGGACAAGACTTGGATTAATGGAGCTTACGCGCAAAAAAACTCGTGATAGTTACACTGCAAAGTATTTGCATGAAATAGAGTTGATGTAGTAAACAGCTTATGATATAATGTTTGGGTATGTTATTCTTTATAGGATAATACAGGTACCGCACTAATCGGGTTTAAGTACAGCATTTGCTGTCACCTTGACTAGGCGAGTCTTCGAAAATTAAGGAGGTGCACCGTAATGTTCGCAATTATTCAAACTGGTGGTAAACAGTACAAAGTTCAAGAAGGAGATGTACTTTACATCGAAAAACTTGAAGTTCAAGAAGGCGAGAGTGTTGTTTTCGACCAAGTTCTAGCTGTATCTGGCAGCAACGGTTTTGTAGCTGGTACTCCAACAGTATCTGGCGCTAAAGTGACTGCAACTGTTGAAAAACATGGTAAAGGTCAAAAAATCATTGTTTACAAATACAAAGCGAAAAAGAACTACCGTCGTAAGCAAGGTCATCGTCAACCGTACACTAAAGTAACAATTAGCAAAATTGAAGCTTAATTTGGAGCGGCAATGATTAAAGTTACTATTGTGCGCGATGACAAAAGCAATCGCATCGTATCATTTGCCATTGAAGGACATGCCAATTTTGCGAAACGTGGTAAAGACATTGTCTGTGCAGGTGTATCTGCTGTATCTGTCGGTACAGTAAATGCGATTGAAGCGTTGGCGGGAGTTGAGCTTCCGGTCAAAATGAAGAATGGTTGGTTATCTTCGCAGATTCCAAGCATTTCTGATGTTGATTCTGATCAGAAGGTACAGCTATTGCTAGAGTCTATGATCGTAAGTCTCGATACAATCGCTCAATCATACGGAAATCATGTAGTGGTACATGATGTTAATTTAACAGAACGATAAGAAGGAGGGACACTAGATGTTGAAATTAAATCTTCAGTTGTTCGCATCCAAAAAAGGTGTAGGTTCTACTAAGAACGGTCGTGATTCGCACTCTAAGCGTCTTGGCGCTAAACGTGCAGACGGTCAATTAGTAACTGGCGGAAGCATCTTGTACCGTCAACGTGGTACAAAAATTCATCCAGGAACGAACGTTGGCATCGGTAAAGATGACACACTTTATGCTAAAATTGATGGCGTGGTGAAATTCGAGCGTTTGGGTCGTGATCGTAAAAAAGTTAGCGTGTACCCAGTTGAATTGGCACCAGTTGCCGCAACAGAAGCTTAATAAAACAGTAGCCCCTTCCATAACGTGTGGTCGGGGCTATTTTTTAATTATACAAAGAATAAGCAAGCCGTTTCCGAAAGGTTGATTATAGATGAATAGTTGGTTGAAATGGCGGCTTTGGCTTTGGCTTTCTGCAATTATACCTACACTACTAGTCATCTTATTGCCAGGCTATAGCTGGATCAATCTGTTGGCATTGCTATGGGTGGCATTGCTTGGCTTCATTGATGTCACTACACAGCGTCAACATCATAAACAGCAATTAACTTCTACAATCTCTTCTACACATAAGCAATGGATTACAATAATGAATCATCATCGACATGATTGGATGAACGATTTACAGGTGCTTTTTGGCTATGCCCGCTTAGGTAAACAAGCTCAAGTTATTGAATATGTCGAACGGATAAAGGGAAAAATGCTAGCGGACAGCAATATTTCGAAGTTAGGCGAACCGCATTTGGTTAGTTTTCTCTATGGTTTCCGCTGTAATAGCGGTGGCTTGCAATTGGATGTAAGCTTTCACGGCGATGACGGACAATCCTTTGTAACAATAAATGACGAAAATATAGGACAGCTGATTATTGAGCTTTTGGCGGCATATCGCTTATATGCTAGCAAGGATAGTTTAGATGATCAATTGCTTAAATTGATAATAATGAAGCAGCAAGATGGACTACATATTCGTTTTATATACGAGGGCAGCTTGAGCAATGAGATGGTTTGGCGGCAAAAAGTAACACAACTAGTAGATAGTAGTAATGCGCATTTTTGTGAGCCATTGACAGCTCAGTTGCTAGAGATACAACTAACTACGACATGAACGGAGGCAAGATATGTTTGTCGATAAGGCAAAAATATTTGTAAAGGGCGGCGATGGTGGCGATGGTTTAATATCGTTCCGTCGCGAGAAATACGTGGAAAATGGAGGTCCATACGGCGGTGATGGCGGTAAAGGCGGAGACTTAATTTTTCGCGTTGATGAAGGCCTGCGTACACTTATGGACTTTCGATATCAGAAGCATTTTAAAGCTGCAAAAGGCGAACGTGGTAAAGTTAAAGGGATGCATGGTGCATCCGCTGAGGATATGATTGTTCGTGTTCCTCCAGGTACTGTCGTTACCGATGAGGCAACTGGAGAGATTTTGGCGGATTTAACGCGTCATGGTCAAGAAGTTGTTATTGCTAAGGGAGGACGCGGAGGTCGAGGCAATATGCGTTTTGCCACGCCTACTAATCCAGCTCCGTATATTGCAGAAAATGGAGAGCCAGGTGAAGAACGCTGGGTTATTTTAGAATTAAAAGTTATGGCAGACGTTGGTTTAGTTGGGTTTCCAAGTGTTGGAAAATCCACACTGCTTTCCGTAGTCTCTGGAGCTAGACCCAAAATAGGGGCGTATCATTTTACAACAATTACTCCTAATCTTGGTGTAGTTGATGTTGGAGATGGACGCAGCTTTGTAATGGCTGATTTGCCAGGTTTAATTGAAGGTGCACATGAAGGCGTAGGGCTTGGACATGAGTTTTTGCGCCACGTTGAACGGACTAAGGTTATTATCCATGTCGTGGATATGGCTGCGACAGATGGACGTGATCCATTTGATGATTGGATTAAAATTAATAACGAATTGCGTTTATATAATGCAAAGCTCGCAGATCGACCGCAGATTATCGCAGTTAATAAAATGGATATGCCTGAAGCTAAAGAAAATCTTCCGATCTTTTTACAGAAGTTAAAAGAATATGATAAAGCTCATGAGCATATTATTATGCCAATTTCTTCGCTTACGAAGGAAGGCATCAATGAGCTCATTTATAAGGCGGCTGACGTGCTTGATGAGGTTGAGAAGCAGCTTGCTGAAGAGGAAGAGCAAACAATTGCTAGCACAGAGCAAACAGAACGTAAAGTATTCAAATATGAAAGTTCTAAAAAAGAAGAGCGCTTTAAAATTTCTCGCCTAAATGAAGACTATGTTATTGAAAGTGAAGAAATTGAACGTTATATGCAACGCTTTAATTTAACAAGCTATGATTCAATGATGCGATTTGCCCGTATGCTTCGTAAGATGGGCGTAGATGAAGCGCTGCGCAAAAAGGGAGCACGTGATGGGGATACTGTCCATATCGGTGATTTTACATTTGAGTTTTTTGAGGGCTCTGATTATTACCCATATGAATAAAGTCTGTTCGTTATTTTAATAAATACAAAAGGACGATTCGTGGAGAATAGATCTGCAATCGTCTTTTTTATTTCTCTGCCTATTGCTTATTAAAGAGAATTTCGATATAATGTCCACTATAAGTGAACAGATGTCTTTTCTGGGAGGACAAAAAATGACGACTCGATTCTATGTCGTCCGTGAGGATATTTTACCTGAAGCGATCGTTAAGACGATTCAAGTAAAAGAGATATTAAAGAGCGGCAAAGCGCAAACGATTAATGAAGCCGTTGAACAAGTAGGGTTAAGTCGTAGCGCATTTTATAAATATAAAGACAGGGTGTACGAGTTGACCGAAATTGCTAAAGAGCATATCGTAACGATTGCTATGGACTTGGAGCATCGGTCTGGGGTATTATCCAATGTTTTAGCGATTATTGCAGTCCATGAAGGTAATGTACTAACGATGAATCAGAGCATTCCATTACAAGGCTATGCAAATGTTGTGTTGTCTGTAGATGTATCAAATCTTAAAATGGAGCTTGAGCCTTTTGTTGATCTGTTGAAGGAACAATCAGGGGTAAGACAAGCAAAAGTCATTGCTCAAGGGTAAGGCAGCTATCATTGCTATCTGCCAATTCGCTTTTGCAAATTAGGTAGAGCATAAAATGTTAGGAGAGATAGAGATGAAGCCAATTAAAGTTGGTTTGCTTGGATTAGGAACTGTCGGTACTGGTGTAGTACGTATTATTGAAAATCATCAGGATGATTTGCATAACCAAATCGGCAGTGCAGTTAAAATTGAAAAAATTGTTGTATCGAATTTAAATAAGCAACGCAATATTTCTGTTGATGCCAGCAAGTTGACGGATGATGCTTGGGAAGTTATTCGTCATCCAGAAATTGACGTCATTATTGAAGTCATGGGTGGAACAACAGTAACTAAAGACTATATTGTTGAAGCATTGAAGCTTGGTAAACATGTTGTAACAGCGAACAAAGATCTGATCGCGCTCTATGGCGGTGAACTATTAGCTCTTGCTCAGCAGTACGGCTCTGATATATATTATGAAGCAAGTGTTGCGGGAGGCATCCCTATTTTACGTACACTTGTAGACGGGTTTTCATCCGATCGAATTACAAAAATAATGGGGATTGTAAACGGAACAACGAATTATATATTAAGCAAAATGTCGCAGGAAGGAGCTTCCTATGCTGAAGTGCTTAAAGAAGCTCAGCAGCTCGGTTATGCTGAAGCCGATCCAACAAGTGATGTGGAGGGCTTAGATGCTGCTCGCAAAATGACGATTCTTGCGCGACTTGGCTTTCATACTCATGTGGAGCTGTCCGATGTATCCGTACAAGGGATTACTGGCGTAACGAAGGAAGATATTCAATATGCGAAGCGCCTCGGCTATCAATTAAAGCTGCTTGGTATTGCTGAATGTGATGAAAATCAAATAAGCGTATCGGTTCAGCCGACGATGGTAAAGGAATCTCACCCAATCGCCTCTGTAAACGGCGTATTTAATGCTGTGCTCGTTACTGGTGAAGCAGTAGGTGAAACAATGTTCTATGGCGCAGGCGCTGGTGAACTGCCAACGGCAACTTCAGTGGTAGCTGATCTAGTAGCAATTTGTAAAAATATGAAGCTGGGTATTAGCGGAAAACGAGTAAATTCTGCTTTTAAACAAACGGTTCTAAAAACAGAGGAACAAATTTCCTCTAAATATTTCTTATTGCTTGAAGTTGCAGATCGAGCAGGTGTTTTGGCGCAAATTACTCAAGAGCTTGCCAAATACGAAATTAGTTTGGAATCCGTTTTACAGCAAGCAAATCCTGCTGATAATACAGCGGAAATCATTATTATTACGCATGATGCTAGTAAAGCAGCGATGAATAGTCTATTAGCAAGCTTTAAAAATTTAGAAGTAATTCGACAAGTAAAAAGCGTATATCGAGTAGAAGGATAGTTGACATGAACAAAATTATGAATGGAACAGTAGTTGTAAAAGTACCTGCAAGTACAGCCAATCTTGGTCCGGGCTTTGATGCTCTTGGCATGGCTTTATCGTTATATTCATGGCTTGAATTATCTGTAGCAGACACAACCGAAGTAGAATTGTTTGGCGATAATTTAGTAGGTTTGCCAACAGATTCAAGTAATTTAGTATACAAAGTAGCACAGGAAGTGTTTAAGAAGGGGGGACTGTCTGAACAGCCGCTTAAAATTAGAATGTATAGTGACGCTCCATTAACAAGAGGATTAGGCAGTAGTGCTTCGGCTATTGTCGGAGCGTTAGTTGCTGCTAATGAAATGCTAGGCAACGTATTTGCTCAGGAAGAGCTTTTCCGTATGGCAACGGAGCTTGAAGGACATCCCGATAATGTTGGAGCCTCTTTATTTGGTGGAATTATTGTATCGTCTTGGGATGGCAAGCAAGCTCCATATGTTAAAATAACACCACCGCAAGCTTTAGAAACCATTGTCATTATTCCAGATTTTCAACTTTCTACAGAAAAAGCAAGAGGTGCTTTGCCAGAGCAATATTCTAAGCAAGATGTTGTATTCAATATTGGACGGAGTTCACTTTTAGTAGCAGCATTAGCTAGCGGCAACCTATCTTTAATTTCAACAGCAATGCAGGATCGTATTCATCAGCCTTATCGCGCTTCGCTTATTCCAGGTATGAGCGATATTTTACAGAACGCAACTAGCTATGGAGCGCTAGGTGCTGCGTTAAGTGGTGCAGGACCAACATTAATCGCATTTATAGATAGCCAAACTAAAAAAGATGGGTTGGTGCAATATATGCTTGATTCAATGAGCAATCATGGTATTGCTGCGAAAACGATGCATCTTGCTCCAGATCATTTTGGTGCCCGTATTATTTACCGTGAGGAACAGGCTCAGCAAGACCTGCCATTTATGGAGTTAGTTAAAGGGGACGTGTAATGATGGTTACAGTAGCGTTACTACCAGCAGGAACGGTATCAGATGAAGCAGCAAAGCTTTTCTTTAAGCATGAAAATGTACAATATAAGTATCATCGTTTAATTTCTGATGTGTTTTTATCTACTGCAAATAATGAAAGTCAATACTCGGTTATTCCAATTGAAAATACAATTGACGGTTCAGTATCGTTGCATATGGATTGGTTAATTCATGAAGTAGAATTGCCAATCCAGGCGGAGTGGGTTTACCCATCAATCCAAAATTTCATTGGTCGCAAATCAGAAATTGTAAATGAGCAAGGTGAGATAGACTATTCTCGTGTAAAAAAAATCTATAGCCATCCAGTTGCAATGTCTCAATGTATGAAGTTTATCCGAGAGCATATGCCTAATGCAGTGCGTGAGCATGTAAATAGCACTGCTGAATCGGTTCGTATCGTTAAAGATAGTCCAGGTGAAGGTGTTTTTGCGATCGGTACAAGAATTGCAGCAATGAATAATGGCTTGGATGTGTTGGTAGAGTCAGTTACTGACCACGATAATAACTATACTCGTTTTTTTTTAGTTGGTAATGAGCCGTATTTTTGTAAAGGTGAACCATCACAAATTCGCACTAGCATTTTAGTAACACTGCCAGAAGATTATCCTGGTGCGCTGCATCAAGTGCTTTCGGCATTCGCTTGGCGCAGACTTAATTTATCACGTATTGAATCTAGACCAACGAAGAAGAAGTTAGGCAGTTATCATTTTTATATCGAGATTAAGCATTCGCTTACTGAAGCGTTAATGCAGCATGCACTTGAAGAGATTAATGCGATTGGCTGTCATGTGCGTGTGCTTGGCAGCTACCCGTGCTATACATATGAGCAATTAGTTGCTAAGGAGTAAGCATCAGATAAGTAAGCTCATCAATCGTTAATAATGGAAATATGATAAGCCGGTCTGTTGTAAGATAGAAGGTTTAGAATATCAGCTAGGCAGTTGATGTTCTGAGCCTTCTTTTTTTACTTTGAGAATCGTTTTGCAATAAATGGAAGAGCATATATCTTTAAAGTTTTTTTATAATTTTTAGTGACGACTGCCCACTTCCTGCATAGGATGTATAGACTAAATACGGCAATAGCCCGTATCAGAAGTACATTTTTGTTAGGAGGAGTCATTAGGTGAAGATACACATCATTAAGCAGGGCGACACCTTATATCATCTTGCTCAAAAATATCATGTTACTGTTAATGAGCTAATGAGCCTAAATCCAGGAATTGATCCACAAAACCTGCAAGTAGGTATGAAAATTAAAATTCCGTCCTCATCGACAGGACATCATGGCCATCACGGTGGAGCAGCACATCACAATATTATACATCAGCATGTTGTAAAATCAGGTGATACTCTCTGGAAATTATCCCAAGAGTGGGGAGTTTCACTTTCTGAATTGATTGCTGTTAATGGACATTTGAAAAATCCAAATGTGCTCATGGTCGGGGAAATTGTAAATATCCCTAAAAAATCAGGACATTCACACTCAACTGGCACGGTATCTGCGCAAGCTACATCAGTTCCGTCATTGTTTACTTCAGAGCAAGCTACGTTTCCATCAATAGGCTCTGTAATCGAACAATTAGTGCCGGGATTTGAAATTTATACTGTTGTTGAAGGTGATACATTATCTGGTATCGCAAGCAACTATGGCATAACGCTGGATCAACTACTTGCCCTAAATCCTAGTGTAGGTGATCCTACACAACTGCAAATTGGCACTAAACTATTAGTTCCAAAACCTGGAGCAACTTCAGCTACTCCAATTGCTGAAGCTGGCATTACACAAAGTTATACTATACAGCCAGGAGATACATTGTGGAAGCTATCTCAAGCATGGAATGTTTCAATGGATGCTATTGTCGCAGCCAATAGTCAGCTTACGAATCCAGATCAATTAACTCCAGGTCAAGTTATTAATGTACCTCACAATTTAAGTGGTGGATTAACAGCTCAAGCTGGAACGAATCCGAACATTATTACAACTGGAAAGAAAAACACTGGTGTAATTGCAAAAAGTGACACTAATATTAAAGGAACGGCAGTAACACCAATTAAAGTGCAAGTTACACCAACTGCTCCAGCGAAACAAGAAGTTCAACCGTCTAAGGTACAGGCACAAGCAACAAAACCCGAAGTAAAAGATACTAAGCTACAGGCGCAAGCAGCAAAACCTGAAGTAAAGGATACTAAGGTACAGGCGCAAGCAGCAAAACCTGAAGTAAAAGACACGAAATTGCAGCCGCAAGCAACGAAAGTTGAGGCTCAAGCAAATAAAGTGATGCCACAAGCAACGAAAGTTGAGGCTCAAGCAAATAAAGTGATGCCACAAGCAACGAAAGTTGAGGCTCAAGCAAATAAGGTAATGCCACAAGCAACGAAAGTTGAAGCTCAAGCAAATAAGGTAATGCCGCAAGCAACGAAAGTTGAAGCTCAAGCAAATAAGGTGATGCCGCAAGCAACGAAAGTTGAAGCTCAAGCAAATAAGGTAATGCCGCAAGCAACGAAAGTTGAAGCTCAAGCAAACAAAGTGATGCCGCAAGCAACAAAAGTAGAAGCTCAAAGTACAAAGATACAGCCACAAGCAATTTCTAACAACATAGCGCCAAACTCCAATAATGTAGCACCGCTATCGAACAACGTAGCGCCGTTATCAAATAAAGTGGCTCCGTATTCGAATAATGTAGCGCCATTATCCAACAAAGTGGCTCCGTATTCGAATAATGTAGCGCCATTATCCAACAAAGTGGCTCCGTATTCGAATAATGTAGCGCCGTTATCCAACAATGCGGCTCCGTACTCAAATAGCGTAGCACCATATTCCAATAAAATCGCACCGCAAGCAACAAAAGCAGAGTCGGCAAATAAATTTATGCCGCAAGCATCAAAAGCAGAGTCAGCTAATAAATTTATGTCACAGGCGACTTCGAATAATGTAGCACCGCTATCGAACAACGTAGCGCCATACTCGAATAACGTAGCGCCATACTCCAATAATGTAGCACCGCTATCGAACAACGTAGCACCATACTCGAATAACGTAGCACCGCTATCGAACAACGTAGCACCATACTCGAATAACGTAGCACCGCTATCGAACAACGTAGCACCATACTCGAATAACGTAGCACCGCTATCGAACAACGTAGCGCCATACTCGAATAACGTAGCACCGCTATCGAACAACGTAGCGCCATACTCCAATAATGTAGCACCACTATCAAACAACGTAGCGCCATACTCCAATAATGTAGCACCGCTATCAAACAATGTAGCGCCATACTCGAATAACGTAGCACCGCTATCAAACAATGTAGCGCCTTACTCGAATAATGTAGCACCAACTGCAAAAGTAGAGTCAGCAAATAAAATAATGCCACAAAGTACAGCAAATAAAGTTGCTCCAGTGACAACAAAGGTTCAAGCAGTGGCAAAAGGAAACACAGCAACTGCCAATAAGGTTGCCGGAAATGATAAGTTTGCATATGCAGGCTATAAGCCGTTACCAACAGAGTTAGAAAGCAATGCATATAAATCAAATGTTAGTCCAGTATATGGCAATGCATCTGCAAACACAACAGCAAATGCAACTGCTTATACAACAGCTTATGCATCTAATAATGCTGCAGTTTACCCAACTCAAAGTAATCCTCATTATTTTGGATATGGCAACCAAGGATACGGAAATGGAGTTTATCCAAATCAAGCAAATTGGGGATATGTACAGCCGCAAACATTACCAGCAAATAATGCACCTGGAGGATGGAATATGCCATTTGTGGCACAATCAGCAATGTATCCGCCAACTTATATAGCTCCTCATGCTAATTATTATCAACCTTGGCAGGCAGATTGTGGATGTGGAGGTAATCAAGCCTACACCATGAATCAGTCAGCAGGAAAATTCGCAGGAATGAATGAATCTGCCAACAAATTTGCCGCATCGAATCAGGCTGCTTCAAAAATTTCTCCTGCAGCAAAAGGAAAACGCAGTGGAAAAAAGGTTAATATTACAGTAGCAAAAAAGCAAAAACCATCGAAGCAAAGTAAACCATTGCTAAAAATTTAGCATATAGTAGGATGCAGGAGGGGAGGTATTTCTGTTTAGCGGAATACTTCCCTTCTTTTATAGCTAATATGTTTCGTGAAAATGAAAGATTAAAATTTCAAATATTGACTACACTATGTTTAAGACTTGATGAAGGAGACAGCATGATGCAAAAATCAGTATGGAAAAAAATAAAGCAGAAGATAAGGAAAAAGATAAAACGATACGGTTCCTTAGCCTGGCAAGCAGCTCTATTAGGAATATTAGCATTTACGCTTAGCGGGCAGGTGGTTGTTCCGATAAACGTTTATGCAGCTCAGCTTGAGTCAGTTAATGATGAGGAGCTTTCAGCTTGGTTCCGAGAGGGACAAAAGTTAAGAGCGATCCTTCATCGTATTTATGTATGTGGCGAAGAAATCATTGAATTGGATAGACTTGGCTATGAAGAGGTAGTAATGCTAGCTGCGCAAAATCCGCAATGGCGCTTATCGGTTGATCAAACCCATACATTAATTAGATTTGAAGAACATCTTAATGATCTATCACCATATTGTAAAGGAAATGCGTTTTTTGGGATTGATGAGGAGGGAGTTTTCTCCTTATATGATGGTGTGCCTGCTAATGAGAAAGTAATGAAAACTTTTTTTCAATTAAATCTCCCTTATCTGGAAAGCAAGTTGCCTGAAGGTGAATTAGAGCATTTGAAATCAGGCATTCCTGTTAGGGATATTGAGGAATATGACAGTGTACTAGCTACCTTTAATGAATTTCGCTTAGATCGTATAAGCCAATAATGAAGTGAAGGGAGCTAATCTATGCAAAGAATGATAAATTAAACCCTATTACTGTTAAATGTTCAGTGATAGGGTTTTTTGTTAGGTGCAAGCAGCATCAAAAAATTATAAGTAGCTCCTTTGTCTTATATTGAAAGAATACTGAAACATTTGTTCTCATTGTTCCGTTCATTTGTTATAATGGAGGATAGACGCTTAAAAAGGGGTGTTATGCCCTATGAATTGCGCCAACTACATGATGAGGTGGATGGATGAGAGTTTTAGGAATTGATCCAGGGATTGCCATAACAGGATTTGGCTTTGTTGATAAACAAGGTCATAAGCTAGTTCCAGTCCAATACGGGGCAATCACGACAGAAGCACATACACCGCAAGAGCAACGTTTAATTCAAGTGTATGATTCAGCTTGTGCGCTAATGGATCGATACAAACCAGATACGGTTGCCGTTGAAAAGTTATTTTTTAATAAAAATGTAACGACTGCTTTTGCTGTTGGTCAAGCACGTGGAGTCATTATTTTAGCAGCAGCACAACGAGGCTTGCCCGTTGCTGAATATACGCCGTTGCAGGTTAAACAGGCAGTTGTTGGCTATGGTAATGCAGAAAAAAGACAAGTGCAAGAAATGGTTAAAATGTTTCTTAAGCTTCGTGCAGTACCAAAGCCGGATGATGTTGCCGATGCATTAGCTATAGCAATATGTCATGCTCATTCCATAGTGCTTTCACAAAAAATAGATGAGGTGAAACGGTCGTGATCGATTATTTAAAGGGAACAGTTACGTTCGTTGAGAGTGACTACGCGGTAGTTGAGGTACGGGATATAGGGTATCGCGTGTTTACTCCGAATCCTTATGCCTTAAAAGCTGCCCAGCAGCCAATAACGGTACATATTCATTATCATGTACGTGAAGATGCTGTATTATTGTTTGGCTTCCAAACTCGTGAGGAGAAGCAACTGTTTCGCAAATTACTTGATGTCTCTGGAGTCGGACCAAAGGTTGCCCTTGGCATCCTTTCTGCTGGAACAGCCGAAGCACTTGTCCAAGCTATTCAGCACGAGAATTTATCATATTTGACGAAGCTGCCTGGCATTGGAAAAAAAACTGCACAGCGAATATTGCTTGACTTAAAAGACAAGCTGGGGGATCTAGGCTTTGATGTTTATGCTGCAGGCAATCCATTTAGCTTACAATATGAAGATGCTCCTCATGAAAGCATTCCTGAGGGTAGGGCTTGGCAGGATGCCAAGGAAGCGCTAAAGGCGCTTGGTTATACGGATACTGAGCTAGATAGAGCATGGCAGGCGATGCAAGCCAATGTTTCAGAAGAAGAAAGTGTAGATGCTCTTATGAAAAAAGCATTGCAGCAATTATTTAAAGGATAATTTTTTACGGGAAGGAGTTTAGCAAAATGGATGAACGTATTATTTCCGCTAATTTAATGATGGAAGAACATGCGGTAGAGCTAAGCCTCCGTCCACGTTATTTGCATGAATATATTGGACAAACACAGGCAAAAGAAAATTTAACCGTCTATATCGAAGCTGCCAAAATGCGCAAAGAAGCGCTTGATCATGTGCTGCTATACGGACCACCGGGCTTAGGAAAAACGACTTTATCCAATATTATTGCCAATGAGCTAGGTGTTAATTTACGAACGACTTCAGGTCCTGCAATTGAACGTCCAGGCGATCTGGCGGCGCTATTAACGAATTTACAGGAAGGCGATGTACTTTTTATTGACGAAATACATCGTTTGCATCGTTCGGTTGAAGAAGTCCTTTATCCTGCGATGGAGGATTTTGCTCTTGATATTATGATCGGAAAAGGACCGAGTGCTCGCTCTGTGCGCCTTGATTTACCTCCATTTACGCTTATTGGTGCAACTACTCGAGCTGGACAGCTTTCTGCGCCGCTCAGGGATAGATTTGGCGTAGTTAGCCGCTTAGAATATTACACAGTTGATGAATTAACTTTTATCGTCACGCGAGCGGCTGAAATTTTAAATGTAGAAATCATTGGGGAAGCAGCATATGAGATTGCTTTGCGTTCACGCGGCACTCCTCGTATTGCCAATCGATTGTTGAAGCGAGTACGAGATTTTGCTCAGGTGCGAGGTGACGGGATTATTACCCATGAAATTGCTAAGGCAGCACTCGAATTGCTGCAAGTCGATCCAATGGGACTTGATCATATTGACCATAAAATGCTTAAAGCGATGATGACAAGTTTTGCAGGTCGTCCAGTTGGATTAGATACGATTGCTGCTACGATAGGTGAGGAGTCACAAACGATTGAGGATGTGTACGAGCCTTATTTAATGCAAATCGGATTTTTACAACGCACTCCACGAGGTAGAATTGCAACTAGAGGAGCATATTTGCATTTTGGTATTCCATATCCTGAAAAGGAGTAAGGAGGGGTTAAATAATGAGCAAGCGGATAAAGCAAAGTTTGATCATTGTTGTTCTTAGTATGTTATGTATATCGATTGGTGTCGTTCAGCCCGCTCATGCAGCGACAGTTCCATCTCTAGATGAAATTAGAGTAGCGATTTATTTGAATTTACCTAGTAAATATAGTAGCATTGCAAAAAGTGTAACCTTGAGTTCAGCACAAGCGATGCAAATGTCTGTTAAAGCAGATGGAAAAAGTGTACAATGGTTAACCTTTGCGGAAAATGATCAACTAAGGCTTGCGGTTAATGATTACAAAGTAAAAGTTTACGAGTCTACAAACTTTAATAATGCAAAACAAGCATTTGATGCTGTAAAATCAGCAGGCGGTTCACCGTTTCTTATTTCCTTAAATAAAAATAATAAAGTAACGTATCAAGTTATTGAAGGCGGATATGCCAGCAATAAAGATGCAACGACTGCATTAAACAAATGGAAGGGTAGTGCCAGTATAACAAAAGTAACGGGTACTTCAATGGCTATAACTGGTCCATACGCTTTCCTAAACAGTGGTCATGCGAGTAAAGCGGATGCTTTAAAAGCAGCAGCCAACTTTGGTGCCCAAGGAATCGATACTGCGTTAGGCTTATCGTTAAATAGCGCAGGGAAGCTTGAATATTCCGTACTTGTTGGATTAACGGGTTCACAAGCAGAGCTTGATCTCATTAAAACAAAAGCAAGCAAAGTATCCAGTAAACTAGAGCCGGTGTCTGGCAATACTAATGTGCTTACGATGAGAGTAGATCACAGTATAACAGCAAGTGCTTCAAGTTCTGATGAGCTATATTTGTACAATCCGAAGCAAATAGTTATTGTGAAGCCTGCAAATAATGGTACACTTAAGCTTACTGAGCGCAGTGAACGGAGCTATCGCGGGGTGATGGAGGCTGGAGTTTTAAACAATCAGCTCTATCTTGTAAATGAGTTGCCATTTGAGCAATATTTATACTCTGTTGTAGCGATCGAAATGTACACTTCTTGGCCGCTCGAAGCATTGAAGGCGCAAGCAGTAGCCGCTCGTACATACGCTTTATATGGCGGTAATCGCTTTGAAGTTGCACATGTAGTCGATACAACAACAAGTCAAGCTTACTATGGCTTTAATTCAGAGCATCCTAACTCGATCGCTGCAGTTGATGCAACCAAGGGTGAGGTGCTAATGTATAATGGTAAACTTGTGGAGACTCTGTTCAGTTCAAATGCAGGTGGTCGTACAGCAGATGCTAAGGAAATTTGGGGCAATGAAGTAGCTTATCTGAAAAGCGTTGATAGTCCAGATTCACTTGCAGAAAATGGACTGCATAGCTGGTATCGTGTCGTATTGCCAAACGGAAAAGTAGGCTATATTCGAGACGATCTTGTAAAAGACACAGGAAAAGTAAATCCAGCAGGCAAGCCGATCTTGCTATCGACGACCGATGGTACTAACATTCGCCGCAATCCAATTATTCAAAACAACGTTGCGCCAATTGCACAGATTAATAGTAATGTTGAATTAGTTGCACTTGAGAAGGTTGTTGAATCCAATAGCTATACTTGGCGTCGTGGACCATATACAAGTGAAGAATTGCTAAAAGTAATTAACGGTAAATTATCGGTTACAGGTCCAATTACATCATTAGAGGTTAGTGAGCAAGGTGCTTCAGGCAGAGCAGTTGGCGTCTCTCTTAATGGTAAAAAATTAAATGTTTCTAGTCCTGTTGATTTACGAAGCGTACTAGGAGTAGATGGTACATTGCCAAGCACTTACTTTACAATTGAACAAACCGGACAAGTTGTAATTCTCGGAGCCTCGAAGCAGCAACGCACTAAATCAGACGGTGCGGGTAACTTACAGGTGCTCGGAGCGGGTGGCCGCACTGGAACTGTTTCAGCAGATTATTTATTTGTGTTAGATGGACAAGGCAATGTACGAGCAGCTACAAAGGACGCAGAATTCCAATTTGATGGAAAAGGTAATGGCCATGGTGTTGGTATGTCGCAATATGGTGCATATGGTCTTGCCACTAAAGGGTATGACTACAAATATATACTGCAATACTACTATACAGGATCAACTATTGCTAAGGATGAATAAACAATGAACGTAGATTTGTTTGATTTTGAGCTTCCAGAGGAGCTAATTGCCCAAACTCCATTAAAAGAGCGTACGGCATCACGTCTGCTTATGCTGAATAAGCAAAGTGGCGAAATTACACACGGTACTTTCCGCAATCTTGCAGATAAATTGCAGGCAGGCGACGTGTTAGTGCTTAATGATACTCGAGTTCTGCCGGCAAGACTAATGGGAACGAAGCTAGATACAGGAGCGCGTATTGAATTGCTTCTGCTTAAGCAGCTGCAAGATGATCGCTGGGAAGTACTAGCAAAGCCAGCTAAGCGAATGAAGGTTGGTACGGTTGTTGGATTTGGTGAGACTGAAAGTGGAGCTCCACTGTTAACAGCAACTGTAGAAGAAGAGGGAGACATGGGAGCTCGTACTGTACGATTTTCGTACAAAGGCATTTTTAATGAGCTGCTAGATAAACTAGGAGAAATGCCTCTTCCACCTTATATCAAAGAAAAGCTTGATGAGAAGGAACGTTATCAGACAGTTTATTCCAAGCATGAAGGATCGGCTGCTGCGCCGACTGCGGGACTTCATTTTACAACTGAATTTTTGCAGGAGCTTGAGGCGAAAGGCGTAGAAATTGCTTTTATTACGCTTCATGTTGGGTTAGGTACGTTTCGTCCTATGAGCACAGAAACGGTTGAGGAGCATGAAATGCATGCTGAGTACTACGAATTAAGCGAGCAAACCGCAAAAATTTTGCAACGTGCTCGAGAAGAAAAACGTAGAATAGTGGCAGTGGGGACAACGTCGGCAAGAACGCTGGAAACATTAGGACAGCGATTCAAGTCAGAGCCGCTGCAAGCATGTAACGGCTGGACATCAATATTTATCTATCCAGGCTACCAATTTCAGCTTGTTAATGCGTTGCTAACAAACTTTCATTTACCAAAATCAACGCTAGTAATGCTTGTTAGTGCATTAGCAGGTCGCGAGCAAATTTTAGAAGCTTATAAAGAAGCTATTCAGCTAAAATATCGATTCTTTAGCTTTGGCGATGCAATGTTTATATACTAGAAGCAATGTTTATATACTAAATGAGAATAGGACGAGTGAGGAATTTGGCAATAAAATATGAATTTATTAAGCAATGCAAGCAATCAGGTGCACGACTAGGTAGAATTCATACGCCGCACGGCATTATTGAAACACCAACTTTTATGCCAGTTGGAACACAAGCAACGGTTAAAACGATGAGCCCAGAGGAATTAAAGGCATTAAATGCACAAATTATTTTGAGCAACACGTATCATCTGTTTTTACGCCCAGGACATGAAATTGTAAAAAAAGCAGGTGGTCTGCATAAATTTATGAACTGGGATCGCCCAATATTAACAGATAGCGGTGGCTTCCAGGTGTTTAGTTTAAGCGAACGTCGCAAAATTAGTGAAGAAGGCGTTGAGTTCCGTTCACATTTAAATGGGGATAAGCTATTTATTAGCCCGGAAAAGGCGATGGAGATTCAAAATGCACTTGGTCCAGACATTATGATGGCCTTTGATGAATGTCCGCCATATCCAGCAACATATGAGTACGTTAAGCAATCAACGGAACGTACATCACGTTGGGCAGAACGCTGTTTAGCGGCTCATCAAAGAAAACATGATCAAGCATTATTCGCTATCGTGCAAGGCGGAATGTATGAAGACTTGCGTATTCAAAGTGCGAAAGATTTGACTTCAATGGATTTCCCGGGTTATGCTATAGGTGGACTAAGTGTAGGAGAGCCAAAGCATTTAATGTATGAAGTGCTTGACTATACTGTACCGCATTTACCTTTTAATAAGCCGCGTTATTTAATGGGAGTTGGTTCACCAGATGCGCTAATTGAAGGAACAATTCGCGGTATTGATATGTTTGACTGTGTGCTGCCTACGCGTATCGCTCGTAACGGCACAACGATGACAAGTCAAGGTCGATTAGTTGTTCGCAATGCGAAGTTTGCGGAGGACTTTACTCCACTTGATCCAAATTGTGATTGTTACACTTGTAAAAACTATACAAGAGCTTATATTCGTCATTTAATAAAAGCCGACGAATCGTTTGGTATTCGTTTAACAACATTCCATAATCTTTACTTCTTAACAAATTTAATGAAACAAGTTCGTGAAGCCATTATGAATGATTGTCTGCTTGACTTCCGCGATCAATTTTTTACACAATATGGCTTGCACGATAATGATAAAGGCTTTTAAAGGAAGTTGATAAGCAAGTGATTATTTACTTAGAAAGGGGTGAAATTTGATGTCAACATACTTAGCAGATGCGACTCAACAATCTGGAAATATTTGGACATTGTTATTGCCATTTATTTTAATGTTTGTTGTGTTCTACTTCTTACTTATTAGACCGCAACAAAAGAAACAAAAGCAACGTAACCAAATGTTGTTGCAATTGAAAAAGGGCGATAAAGTCGTTACGATTGGTGGTTTGCATGGAACAATCGTTGAACTTACTGATGATACGGTTGTACTACGTGTAAACGATTCTGTAAAGCTTACTTATGAAAAAAGCGCAATTAGTTCTGTAACTCAATCAGCACCTTCAGCTGAATAATTACATACGAACTTGTAAAATACCTCTATGGCTGATAAAGCGAATTGCTCTCCGATGATGATGTTGAACACTGGAGAGCAATTCAACGCATATCGCTGCTGGAGGTATTTTTATTTTCGCAAATTTACACCAATCATACCGCCAAACGCTCCAGCGCCAATTACTGTTAATAACAGCAGTAAGCTATGCAAGCTTAACGAAACATCTGATGCCAAAAAGCTCACTGTAATAATAATTAGACCGTAAATTAAACCTAAGCTAACTCCATAATACCAGCCCTTTGATGAAGCTCGTTTGCCTGCACAGAAACCGCCTACAAAAGCTGAAAAGCTATGAACGACGAATGCCATCGTTTCCAAATTACTTTCCTTAAATGATGTTAAATGCAGCAGCAAAGAAAGCAATAGTGCACCAATAGCGAGCCATATTAATGCATACGTAATACCTGCAAGCATCGGCATTGCCATAAATTTGCGTGAATCAGAATTCATAAGCTACCCTCCAAGCTTTTAGTTTTCTAATTTATTACACGATATGCGATTGTCCAGTAAATAGTACAAGTTTCATCACATTTATTCCATAATGTGTATTGGCATATTATTCGTAAAGCTAAACTGAATGAACGATCTCTCCTGCGGTCACAATAGCACATACGATGCTGCAAAGAGAGGTGAAGATGATGGAATGGTTCGTATTAACATGGCACACTATCGTCATGTATATTTTCGTGTTTATTGTTTTGCGTGTAATGGGTAAACGTGAAATTGGTAAATTATCCGTACTCGATTTAGTAATTTCTGTTATGATTGCAGAAATTGCGGTCATTAACATAGAGGACCCGAAAAGCCATATTCTTAGTGGGATCCTTCCAATCATCATCTTAATGCTCATACAGTTATTAACCGCTTATTTATCCATGAAAAGTCGAAAATTGCGATTAGCGCTTGATGGCAGTCCGTCAGTCATTATTGCACAAGGGCAAATTTATTATGATGAACTGCAAAAACAACGCTATAACTTAGACGATTTGTTATTGCAACTGCGTGAACAAGGAATAACCTCAATCGAGGATGTTGATTTTGCAATCTTGGAAACGAGCGGAAAATTGTCAATTGTTCCACGCCAAAATGAAACAACAACTCAAGAGCAAGCGACTGAGGTTAATTCATCCTCTAATTCACAAACAAGCAATAAATCTTATGAGGATCAATATTCCAGTATTATACCACCAGGTTTTCGTTATGAAATGCTGCCGATTCCGCTTATTATGGATGGCAAAGTACAGGATAGCAATTTAGAAAAATTGCAAAAAACTAGATTTTGGTTAAAAAATATTTTGCAGGAAAAAGGCGTTACGCAGTTTAAAGATGTGTTATTATGCACCATTGATCATAAAGGTCGAATTTATGTTGATAGCAAACGTCAAAAATAAAGCTATTTTGAGGAAGTTGTTATTGAAACCATTTGCCAACGTATGGGATTCGTGATAAATCATCACGATCAATAATCTTCATAATAAACATGAAATAAAGATAAAGCACCATTGTTGTTGTGCTTGCAGCAAGTAGGCTTAACCATTCTGGCTGGCTATGTAACAACGATTTAACATAATGAGCAAATGCTCCTGATATGATGATTGCTGCGCCTACCTTTATAAAATCAAGGATATTCATTTTATAACCAACAAATTTTTTAACGCTGAGACTATGCAACATTGTTACGAAGACCGTATTTACAGCAATCGCGATAATTGCACCTTTTATACCTAGAGCAGGATTAGATGCAAGCCAAATAATTAGGCCAATTCTTACAATGGAGCCCACCAAAGTGTTTTTTAATGCAACACCAGGCTTGTCTAACGCCTGAAGTGTAGCTTGCAGAGGGGCCTGTAAATAAATAAATATTCCGAAAAGAGCAATTAACTGCAAGTAAGAGCCGTATTCACCATGAGCGTAAAGCAATTCACAAATTGGTTCTGCAAATAAAAACATAATAATGGTAAACGGCGCACCAGCTACTAAGCAGATTCGCATTGATTGATGCAGTCGCTTATGTATGAGTTGATATTGCTTTTGCACGGCTGCTTCAGCTAATGAAGGTACAAGTGATACTGCCAATGAATTCGTTAAGGCAGTTGGCAATAATACTAGCGGCATTACCATTCCTTGCAGCGCACCGTATTGCGCGGTTGCAATTGCTGTAACTATGCCTGCGGCTGCCAGGCTCCTTGCTGTAAAGATCGACTCTAACAAATAGCTGATAGAGCCAACAAGCCTGCTTCCTGTCACAGGAATGGACAAGGAAAGCAATTTTCTTAATATATTATCTTTCCCCTCTTTTTCGCTAGTCATTTCACTGGGATCTAATAGTTCTTTTTGCTCTGTTGCTGTAGTTGAGGTACTTATCGTTGAGCGACGTCTATTTTGCTCTCGATGATAGTTAAACAGCATTACAGCTAGTCCAGCAAGCTCGCCTAAAACTACGCCTAGCATTGCCCCAGCAGCCCCCCAATGAAGTCCCCAAGGTAGCAAAAGAAATGCTAGCAACAAAGAAAAAATAATACGAACAACGGTTTCAATCGTTTGAGCCCAAGCACTTGGTATCATATTTTGCTTGCCTTGAAAATAACCGCGATAAACAGCACTTATTCCAACAATTAAAAGCATAGGTGACATAACGATAAATGACTGAAAAACACGCGGCTCAGGAATAATATATTTAATAATAAGTGGAGCAAATAAAAGCATCAGACTTGTTAAAGTTAGCGCGATTGTGACACTTAATGTCATTGCCGTTCGATAAATACGCTTTACTCTTGCAGTATCGCCAATTGATTCAGCCTCAGCAATCCATTTGGCAATTGCAAGCGGGATTCCTCCTGTAATAATTGTTAATAGAACAATTAAAAATGGATAACTCAGCTGGTAAATTCCAACACCTTCAGCCCCAATAATACGTGGAAGCGTAATTCGTGGAATAAAGCCAAGAATACGATTGATAATGCCAGCTAATAGCAAAATCATCGCGCCTTTTATAAAGTTTTGCTTCGTCATTGCTTACACCTCTCTTAATATGCCTGTTACGGTTACGGTAATTGTTATGTCGATTGGATTTAGAAGCCTGTACAATTCATCCTATGCTTGTCACCTGCATTTCCATGCTAAAATTAAAGGATGCAGCAGGAAATATGTTGTATCTGGCG
Source organism: Paenibacillus sp. plas6 (assembly GCF_057221655.1). NCBI lineage: Bacteria > Bacillati > Bacillota > Bacilli > Caryophanales > Paenibacillaceae > Paenibacillus > Paenibacillus sp. plas6. Next base: position 3,764,333 of record NZ_CM170151.1, read on the forward strand.
AATTATTTTAGGAAGTTGAAGCAAGCTCAGATGATGTCGCTGCTCTAGTCAGCGTGCAGATAGGGAGGCGATCATGATGGAGGATAAGGAGTTAGAAGCGATTATTAAGCTATTATGTGAAAGCAAGGTGGAGGAACTACGCTTGCTCGGATACGAACATGCAGAAGTGGAAGAGGTATGGAGTTGTGTCAGCTCGAAATATAAAAAGACAGGAATGCCTAACCTTCATCAAATTGTTAGTGATATATTGTCATTAAAGCCAACTCAATTTATGAACTTTTTAATGATGGGAGTATATAAAGGGGACTCTTTCTAATTGTAAAGAGTTTCTTTTTTTTGACGTTATTTTGCACGATCTGTATAATAGGAATATTGAGATTTTAAGGAGGCCTATAGACATATGGTTATGAAAAGACTGCTAGCCTTTGTTGCTGTCGTTGTTGTACTGGCTGCAGCAATTATTGGGACAAGCCCATCTATCCTTAAAGATGTTAAGCTTGGTTTGGACTTAAAAGGTGGCTTTGAAGTTTTGTATGAGGCTTCTCCATTTGATGAAGGTGGAGAGGTTACTCCGGAAAGCTTAAAGCAAACTGCAAAGGCATTGGAAAAACGTATTAACAGTACTGGGGTTACAGAGCCAGAAATTTTACCTGAAGGTACGAATCGTATTCGTGTTCGTTTGCCTGGTGTAGAAAATGAGGAAGAAATTCGCGAGTTATTAGCGAAGCCAATTAACCTAACTTTCCGTGCACCAGACGGTACCATTATGTTAGACGGACGTGATTTTAAAGAAAATAGTGCTGGTGTTGCTTATGATAACTTTAATCGTCCAGTTGTAACAATTGAACTTAAGAACGGCGATAAGTTTTATGATGTAACTAAACAGCTTGTTGGAAAATATTTAGCGATTTATTTGGATGATGAAGAGATTTCTCGTCCTAATGTAGAATATCCAATTTCAGGGGGCTCTGCACAAATTACTTTAGGTAACAATGCGAAAAAAGCAGAGGCCGAGGAATTGCGTGACTTGATTAATATGGGCTCGTTGCCGCTTAAATTAACTGAGAAATATACGCAAAGCGTTGGTGCAACACTAGGTTTGAACTCCTTAAAAGATACGGTAACTGCAGGGGTAATCGGTTCTATAATCGTTCTGCTCTTTATGATTATTGTGTATCGTTTACCAGGATTTGTAGCAGGTGTTTCCATTATTACGTATGCATGGCTATTAATTCTTGTTCACGTATGGTTAAATGCAACGTTAACTTTGCCAGGTATTGCGGCATTTGTGCTTGGTGTCGGCATGGCTGTGGATGCGAACATTATTACTGCGGAACGGATTAAAGAAGAAATTCGTAGCGGCAAGAGCATGTTGTCCAGTTTAAAAGCTGGTTCAAAAAGCTCCTTCCATACAATTATGGATGCGAATATTACAAGTATTATTGCTGCCATTGTGCTTTATGTCATTGGTGATGGAGCAATTAAAGGTTTTGCTTTAACGATGATTTTCAGCCTTATCGTCAGCATTATTACGAATATTTATTTAGCTCGCTTTCTGCTCTCCTTGCTCGTAAGCAGCAACAAGTTCAACAAGCCAAAATATTTTGGAGTAAAGGAGGAACAAATCCGTGCGCTATAATACGAATATTCGCTATGACTTTGTAAATAATCGGAAAAAGTTTTATATTTTCTCTGGTGCACTTGTCATCATCGGTATTCTTTCCCTGCTTATTTTCCGCTTAAATTTGGGCATTGATTTCAAAGCAGGCACAACAATGGATACCGCAACTGAAAGAGCAGTAGAGCAACAAGAGGTTGTAACAATCTTAAAACAGCTTGGTTACGATGAAACACCAACTATCGGCGGTTCCAATAATGATCGAATTTCTATTCGTTTTGGGGATGAGCTGGCAAGTGATAAGATCCGCGAAATTCAAAATGAATTCAAGGCCGCTTTTGGTGAAAATAGTTCTTTTGAGGTCAACGTAGTCTCAGCAGATATGGCTCGTGAGCTGGCAGTAAAAACGATTTGGGCGGTTATTGCTGCATCAGTATTAATTATGCTGTATGTTATGATTCGATTTGAATGGCGTTTTGCTGTATCAGCTAATCTGGCAATTTTATATGACTGCTTTGTGGTCGTTGCCATCTTTTCAATTTTTCGTTTAGAAGTGGATTTACCATTTATTGCTGCTGTGCTTACGACTCTTGGTTACTCGATTAATGATAAAATCGTTATTTTCGACCGAATCCGTGAAAATATGCGGTTTCATCCTGCGAAAAATAAAGTTCAGCTAACAGAGCTTGTTAATGCTAGTATTTGGCAAACAATGGCACGTAACCTATATACAGTATTAACAGTATTTATCGTGACAATATTTATTTTCTTATTTGGCAGTGAGTCGATTCGTCTGTTCTCACTTGCAATTTTGATCGGGTTAATTAGTGGAGCATACTCCACCATTTGTATTGCAAGCCAATTCTGGTTTGATTTCAAAAAAAATCAAAAGAAAAAACCTGTGGCGGCGGCTAAGCAGCCTACCGTATAGGTAGTATTATCGTAAAAGGCTGACTATGGAGGAATCGTGACAACCCATAGCCAGCCTTTATTATTATGATATAATAAGAAAATAATTAGTGTTTAAGCGATATCATGAATGGTTTTAGGAGGATAATATGTCTGCTGATGTTGATAAGGGAAAAAGCATATTACATCGCCTTTTTGGAGCTTTGCTCGGTAAGCAGAGAGCTTCAGCGCAAACGGGACGATTAGAAAACAGTGATGATATTAAAAATGTTGTGTTAAGAATGAATGGAGTTATTGCTGTTGAATCATGCGAAGCTCGTGAGCAAGGTCATTATGTAGTTGCTACCTTAACGATCAATGTTAATCCGAGAATTACGGTGCAAGAAGGGCATGAAATTTCACAAAGAGTTCGTTGGTTGTTAATGCACCGCTTTACGCATCTGAGTGATGTTATTATATATGTGAAGCCATTTGTACCGGAATATCCTTATAAAAGCAATGATACGAGCTCTCAAGAGGAGATATCTACGATATTGCAATAGCATTCGTAGTGAAAGGAGCTTAAGTAATGGTGGAGCGAAAAACGCGCTGGCAGCTTGCTGCATATAGTGATGAACTAGAGAAATTAGCAGAAAAAGCTAGTAGACAGTTTAATATTCCAATTCTAGTTGCAAAGCTGCTTATCCAGCGTGGCTATCAGGATGAAGAAAGTATTAGAGCTTTTCTATACAGTTCGCCAGCAAATTTGCATAATCCTTACGAGTTGGCGGGTATGCAAGCTGCAGTTGAGCGAATTAAGCGAGCAAAAGAATTGGGCGAAAATGTAAGAATATACGGTGATTATGATGCAGACGGTGTATCTAGCACCTCACTGCTCTATTATACATTTCAACGCTTCGGACTAAAATTTGACTATTATATTCCGCACCGAATGTTAGAAGGCTATGGTTTAAATAAAGCTGCAATTGATAAGGCTAATCAAGATGGAATTAATCTAATCGTAACGGTTGATACTGGTATTAGTGCGTATGAAGAAGTTTTGTATGCATCATCTCTTGGGATCGATATTGTAGTAACTGATCATCATGAACCGCCTGAGCAATTACCGCCAGCCGTTGCAGTAGTTAATCCGAAGCAGGAGCATTGTCCATATCCATTTAAAGGCTTGGCTGGAGTAGGGGTTGCGTTTAAGTTGGCAACTGCACTGCTTGAACGTCCACCAATGGAATGGAGTGGCATCGTTGCTCTTGGTACAATTGCCGATTTAATGCCGTTGTCAGGAGAAAATCGTATTTTAGTAGCATCAGGCTTAGCCGAACTGCAAAAGGGAGAGCATCTAGGCTTTAACGCTCTTGCAGAAGTTAGCGGAACTAGCATTGAGGAGCTTACTGCAACAAAAGTCGGCTTTGGTTTAGCTCCACGGATAAACGCTGCTGGCAGATTAAAGCATGCCGCACTTGCGGTAAAACTATTAACGACAAATAATGAGCAGGAAGCAGTTCAACTAGCGAATCAGCTTGATTTGTTAAATAAGGAACGTCAACAAATTGTTGAAGATATTGTAGCTGAAGCAGAGGAGCAATGGCAAAACAAGGTTAAACTAGCAAAAGAGCAAGGTGTAGCCGAACCTCATGTGATCGTAGTAGCAGGACCAAATTGGAATGTTGGAGTAATTGGTATTGTTGCTTCAAAGCTGCTAGAACGCTATTACAAGCCTGTGCTCGTATTTGGCATAGATGAGGAGACTGGCAAGGCAAAAGGTTCTGCCCGTTCGATTGATAATTTTGATTTGCATGCCGCATTAACAGAGTGTGAGGATTTATTAATTCATTATGGTGGACATCAGGCGGCTGCAGGAATGACTTTAATGGCAGAATTGCTGCCTGAGCTAGAGCAAAGATTGAGTAAGCTAGCTTATGAGTGGCTTAATGAGGAAGATTGGATACCAAAGCTAACGATTGATCTAGCGTGTGAACTTTCAGAAATTACGCTTGAAACGATTTCTCAGTTATCATTGCTAGAACCTTTTGGTATGGGAAATCCATCTCCACGTGTATTAATCAAGGGTGCGCAATTAAAAGAGCGTCGGGCGATAGGTAAAGATGGTAAACATCTTAAGCTGCAATTAAAGGATCGTCAGCAAACCTTAGATGTTATTGGTTTTGGTATGGGTGAGTATGAGGCGAGTTTACCGCTAAATACTACACTTGAAGTTGTTGGAGAACTGAGCATTAATGAATGGAATTTCACAAGAAAGCCACAATTGCAATTATTTGATATGCATGTCGAAAAAGAGCGAATTAAAGTATTCCCATCGCGCGAACAATTTGGTATCATTTATCAGTACATTCGCAAGGCTGGAATGGTTTCACGAAGTGACCTTATTGATACATTGCAAAAGGTTAGCGGTTTAGGAGCGCCAGAAATATCATTAATTATCGATGTTTTCGAGGAGTTACATTTTATAACAAAAACATCCTCTCATATAAAGGCGGTTGCTTTACCACAGAAGCGAGAGCTTTCAAGCTCTGCTCGTTATCATCGTGCACAGCTGGAATATCAGCAGTACCAAGCATAATATGCGAACAGGTCAAAGAAAGGATTGAATAATGTTGAGCAGCACAACTGTAAATTTAAAGGAATATATTAGAGTGATCGAGGATTTTCCAACACCAGGCATTTCATTTAAAGACATTACTACATTACTTAAAGATGGAAATGCGTACAAAGCAGCAATTGCTCAATTACGTCAAGCAGTAGAGAAATATCAAATTGATGTGATTGCTGGTCCAGAGGCGCGCGGCTTTGTTATTGGAGCACCGTTAGCAGTAGAGCTTGGCGTTGGATTTGTGCCGGTGAGAAAAAGTGGTAAGTTACCTGGTGAAACGATTAGTGCAGGCTATGCGCTTGAATATGGCTCTGATCAGCTTGCAATCCATAAGGATGCTATTACACCTGGACAACGTGTTTTAATTGCTGATGATTTATTAGCAACTGGAGGCACTATCGCTACTGTTGTAGAGCTAGTTAAAGAGCTTGGCGGCGAGGTTGTTGGGGCTGCTTTCTTAATTGAACTAGAAGAGCTGCAGGGTAGAAAGAAGATTGAAGGTATTGAAGTGCATTCACTAGTTACGTACTAGGATCAACATATTGTTTTATGGACCGATTACACATGCAGCTGATTTTATTTCACGCATATGTGACGGTCTGTTTTTTTACTTAAATTACTAACAATCTAATTGACGGGATATGTCGTTTACAGGCATAATTAATTAGTATATCACACATTTTGTTGTGAAAAAGGCGAGCATTAGCTTGGAAAGGGAAAGGGATCATGGGCATAGAGCAATTAATTGAAAAAGCATCAGAATATATGAAAGAGCATGAGCTCGTGCTAATTAGAGAGGCCTATGATTTTGCTGATCAGGCTCATAAGGGACAAATACGTAAATCAGGAGAGCCGTATATTCTTCACCCTCTTGCAGTAGCGGATATTGTACTTGATATGCATTTGGATGTTATATCGATCGTAACAGCTTTGCTGCATGATGTTGTTGAAGATACTACTGTTGATTTGGAGACGGTTCGTGAAAAATTTGGTGATACCTGTGCGATGCTTGTAGACGGCTTGACAAAGCTAGAAAAGATAAAATTTCAGTCTCGCGAGGAGCAGCAAAATGAAAACTATCGCAAAATGTTTGTAGCGATGGCACAGGATATTCGTGTCATTATCATTAAGCTAGCCGATCGCTTGCACAATATGCGTACCCTTAAGTATCAATCGGAAGAATCTCAGCGTCGAATTGCCTATGAAACATTAGAGATCTTTTGTCCTATCGCACATCGACTTGGTATTTCGCGAATCAAATGGGAAATGGAGGATATTTCGCTAAGATATTTGAATCCTCAGCAATATTATCGCATTGCCAATTTGATGAAGAAAAAACGGATCGAGCGCGAGGCATTTATTGAAAATGTAGTGGCTACTATTCGTGAGAAGCTTCAAGAGATGGGAATTGAAGGGGATATTTCAGGACGTCCTAAGCATTTATATAGCGTTTACCAAAAAATGATGACACGTAATAAACAGTTTAGTGAAATATATGATTTATTTGCGATTCGAATCATTGTTGATAATATAAAGGATTGTTATGCAACGTTAGGGATTATCCATACATTATGGAAGCCGATGCCAGGGCGGTTTAAAGATTATATCGCGATGCCGAAGGCAAATATGTATCAATCGCTGCATACTACGGTTATCGGACCTAACGGAGAACCGACTGAGGTTCAAATTCGTACATGGGAAATGCATCGTACGAGTGAATACGGGATCGCAGCACATTGGGCGTACAAGGAAGGGCGCGTAGTGCCTGATGCTAGTTTTGGCGATAAAATGGGCTGGTTCCGTGAAATTTTGGAGCTGCAAAAGGAAACAAAGGATGCAGCGGAATTTATGGAATCGCTCAAAATGGATTTCTTCTCTGACCTAGTCTTCGTCTTTACGCCAAAAGGAGAAGTGTTAGAACTGCCAGCTGGCTCGGTTCCGCTTGATTTCGCATATCGTATTCATACAGAGGTTGGTAACCGTACGATAGGAGCGAAAGTTAACGGTCGTATTGTACCGCTAGATCATAAGTTGAAGACCGGTGACATCGTAGAGATCTTAACTTCTAAGCATTCTTATGGACCTAGTACAGATTGGTTGAAAATTGCTCAATCGTCACATGCTCGCAGTAAAATTAAACAATGGTTTAAGAAGGAGAAACGCGAGGAAAATGTTGCAAAAGGTAAGGAAATGATTGAGCGAGAGCTTAAGCGACTTGGTTTGGAGCCGCATGTCTGGATGACGGAGGATAAGTTGCAAGAGGTGGCGACAAAATTTACCTTTAACGATATCGAGGATATGTTAGCAGCGATTGGCTTCTCTGGAATTACGGCGGCACAAATTGTAACTAAGTTAACAGAAAAGTTGCGTCGTGAGCAAGAGGCTGCTAATCAGATTGAGCTAACGAGAGATGTAACAGAGATCAAAGGTAATGCAAGCAGTCAAAGCAAAAAGCATAACAATAATGGTGTTACGGTTAAAGGTGTTGATAATTTACTTGTGCGCTTTGCTCGCTGCTGCAACCCAGTTCCAGGCGATAAAATTATCGGCTATATTACTCGTGGTCGTGGAGTATCTGTACATCGTATGGATTGTCAAAACATTCCGATGGATAACGAGGAAGGCGATCGCGTAATCGAGGTTGAATGGGCGGATACGAGCAACGCAAACTATAGTGTTGATATTGAGATTACCGGCAGTGATCGTCGTGGCTTCTTAAACGAAGTTTTACAAGCTGTATCGGAAACAAAAACGAATATAAGTGCTGTTTCTGGACGTACGGATAAAAATAAAATGGCTATTATCCATATGACAGTGCTTATTAGTAACATTGACCACTTAAATAAAGTAGTAGACAAAATTAAGCAAATAAAAGATATTTATTCTGTGCATCGGATAATGCAGTAAGGAGATTATATTCGTGAAGGTTGTATTACAACGAAGCAAAGAAGCAAGTGTTAAGGTAGATGGAGAAATAGTGGGCAGTATTACTCATGGTTTTGTATTGCTTGTCGGCATTACGCATGAGGATACTGACCAAGATTTAAAATGGATGGCAGATAAAATTGCAGGTTTAAGAGTTTTTGAAGATGAAGACGGCAAAATGAACGATGATATTGGACAAGTAGGCGGTTCCATTTTATCTGTATCACAGTTTACGCTATATGGGGATTGTCGCAAAGGCAGAAGACCTAATTTTATGGCTGCTGCACGCCCAGATCATGCTGAACAACTGTACAATCAATTTAATGAATTGCTTCGTGAAAAAGGGTTGCATGTCGAAACAGGTCGATTTGGAGCGATGATGGATGTGCAGCTAGTAAATGATGGACCAGTTACTTTAATTATTGATAGTCGGGAATAGGCGATAATTGCCAATAAGTTAGCGAAGGACAGCGTTTTCTTTTTTGTAATCAAGTTGTAATATTACGATAATCTTAATTTAACATCGCTAACCTATAATAATACTCGACCCCCTTTTTAATGATATATATAATACATTTGGACCTGTGGATATGCCGCAGGTTTTTTTCTGTCTAATTTTTGAGAATGTTGTCATATGCTTGACTTTAACATTGACGAACAGTAAAATAACTTATCAGATACAATTTTATAGTTATTCGGTGAGAGGAAGAAGTAACTCAGCCACCGCTGCTGCAGAGAGAGATGCCATTGGCTGGAAGCATCTTGCAACGATTGAGTGAATAACATCCTTTAGAACATAAGATGAACGTGCATCAACGCGATGCATTATTAGTTTTATGCGTGTAGCGAGCGATATTCGTTAGAGCGAATAAATCATAACCTGATTTATTCGGAAATTGGGTGGTACCACGTGAGCAATAATACTCTCGTCCCTTTGGTTGTAACCAAAGAGACGAGAGTTTTTTGTTTAAGAGAGAGTTCAAAAAGTTCGACTTTGATTACGAAGCTTAGCGTTGCAGTTTAACAGACATCGAATTTTGAACTCAGCCGTAATTTTATCTTTGAATTAGTTTTAAGGAGGGTTATCCATGTCATTCCAACGATCGCCTGGTACTCAGGATATACTGCCAGGTGCTGTAGAGAGATGGCAATTTGTTGAAGAAAAAGCACGCGATATTTGCCGTCGTTTTAATTTCCGAGAAATTCGCACCCCAATGTTTGAAGCAACAGAGCTATTTCATCGCGGTGTTGGTGAGACGACAGATATCGTTGAAAAAGAAACATATAACTTTACGGATCGAGGCGGACGTAATTTAACACTTCGTCCAGAAGGCACTGCAGGGGTTATGCGTGCTTATGTAGAGAACAAGCTATATGGTGAGCCTGATCTTTCCAAGCTGTACTATATCGGTCCAATGTTTCGTTATGAGCGTGCGCAAGCAGGGCGCTATCGTCAATTTAATCAATTTGGTGTAGAAGCAGTTGGCTCTGTTGATCCTGCCCTTGATGCAGAGGTTATTGCGCTTGGCTATACTTTCTACACAGAAGTTGGTTTAAAAGGGGTTCGAGTTGAAATTAACTCAGTCGGTACACCTGCTGTCCGTGCAGCTTTCCGCGAAAAGCTATTAGCTTATTTAGAACCTAAGCGTGAAGGCTTATGTAAGGACTGTCAAAGCCGTATGGAGCGTAATCCGCTTCGCGTGCTTGATTGTAAAGTTGATCAGCATCAGTTTGCTGATGCACCTTCGATACTAGATAGCTTGGATGAGGAATGTGAACAGCATTTCAGCAAAGTAAAAGAACATTTGAGCAATATGGGCATTCCTTTCGAAATTAACCATCGTCTAGTAAGAGGCCTTGATTATTATACTCACACAGCTTTTGAATTTAAGGCTGAAGGGATCGGGGCAATTGATACTGTGGGCGGCGGTGGACGTTATAATGGTCTAGTTGCCGATATTGGCGGTCCAGATCAACCAGGAGTTGGGTTAGGTTTAGGCTTGGAGCGCACAATAATGCTATTAGAGCATCAAGCGACAGAAATTCCTAATCTTTATGGCCTAGACGTATATTTGATCGCTTTAGGCGAGGCTGCAGAAAGCGAAATTACAAAATTAGTGTATGAGCTGCGCAGTAAAGGTTTACGTGCAGAGCGCGACTATCAAGGCCGTAAGATGAAGGCGCAATTAAAATCAGCCGATCGCATGAAGGCGCGTTATGCGGCAATTTTAGGTGATGACGAGCTTGCGAATGGCGAAATTACGCTGAAAGAAATGGCTACTGGTGAGCAACGCACAGTCAAACTAACAGAATTGGCTGAGGCATTAGCTTAAAAAATAATGTGCAGCTAGCTTTGATTGAAAAAATATAATTGTAATTATTGAAAAGAGGGGACAATCAAATGGTAATGCTAAAAACAACTAACTGTGGAACTTTATCAATGGCAGATGTTGGTAAAGAAGTTATTCTAAATGGCTGGGTACAACGTCGTCGTGACCTTGGGGGCGTATTGTTTATCGACTTACGCGACCGTACAGGTATCGTACAAATTGTCTTTAACCCAGATTTCTCTGGAGATGCGTTGAAAATCGCAGATCGCGTACGTAATGAATATGTGCTTGCTGTTAAAGGTACAGTTGTTGAGCGCGATCCTGAAACGTATAACGAGAACATTTTTACTGGTAAAATCGAAGTTCGTGTAACTGAAATTGAAGTACTAAATGCGGCTAAAACTCCTCCATTTGCTATTGAGGATGGCATTGAGGTTGATGAGTCCATTCGTTTGAAATATCGTTACTTGGATCTTCGTCGTCCAGAAATGCTAAAAACGCTTCAGCTTCGTTCAAAAGCAACGAAAATCTTCCGTGATTTTCTTGATCAAAATGAATTTACAGAAATTGAAACACCTATTTTGACAAAAAGTACGCCAGAAGGTGCGCGTGACTATTTAGTACCTTCCCGTGTACATGAAGGTGAGTTCTTCGCATTGCCGCAATCTCCACAGCTATTTAAGCAGCTATTAATGGTTGGTGGCGTTGAACGGTATTATCAAGTAGCTCGTTGCTTCCGTGATGAAGACCTTCGTGCAGACCGTCAACCGGAATTTACACAAGTCGATATTGAAACTTCCTTCATGTCACAAGATCAATTGCTTGATATGATGGAGCAGCTTATGGCTAAGCTATTGCGTGAAACAGTAGGTGTAGAACTTCAATTACCGTTCCAACGCATTACGTATAAAGATGCAATGAACAAATATGGTTCAGATAAGCCAGATCTTCGTTTTGGCTTAGAAATTCAAGATATAACAGATATTGTCGCAAACAGCGATGTAAAAGTGTTCGCTTCTGTAGCAGCTAAAGGCGGCGTTGTTAAAGCGTTGAACGCAAAAGGCTGTGCTAGCTGGAGCCGTAAAGAGCTTGACGATTTACAACCATTTGCTGCTCGTTATGGCGGTAAAGGTCTTGCTTGGATTCAAGTTAAAGATGGCGAGTGGAGAGGTCCAATCGTTAAATTCCTTAAAGAAGAAGAAATTGCAGCGTTGACTGAGCGCTTGCAAGTTGAAGAAGGCGACCTGCTAACGTTCTCTGCAGATAAACCAAAAGTAGTTGCAGATGTTTTAGGTAACCTTCGTCTAAAACTAGGTAAAGATTTGAATCTAATTGATGAGTCTGTGTTTAAATTTGCATGGGTCGTTGACTTCCCGCTATTAAGCTATGATGAAGAAGAAAAACGCTATGTAGCTGAGCATCATCCATTCACTCGTCCAAATGATGATGATCTAGAATACTTTGATACAGATCCTGGTCAAATTCGCGCACAAGCTTATGACCTAGTGTTGAACGGCTATGAAGTTGGCGGCGGTTCAATGCGTATTTATAAACGCGATGTACAAATGAAAATGTTTAAAGCACTTGGCTTTACTATGGAAGAAGCATATGAGCAATTTGGTTTCTTATTGGATGCATTTGATTATGGTACTCCGCCGCATGGTGGTATTGCTTTCGGTTTAGACCGTCTAGTGATGTTGCTTGCTGGTCGTACAAACTTGCGTGAAACAATTGCATTCCCTAAAACTGCAAGTGCGACAGACTTGCTATGTGATGCACCTTCTGAAGTTAAATTGTCTCAACTAGAACAACTTCACATTCGTACAGTTGTTAAACCTAAGCCTGCTGCAGCTCAAGCAGAAGCTGGTGAAAAGAAATCGGAATAAGATGAGCTTAAAGAGGAGAGAAGAGCAGTATGCTACATCAATTTTCTCGTACTGAGCTAGCAATTGGTCCTGAAGGGCTAGAAAAAATGAGAAATAGTTCGGTTGCTGTGCTAGGTATTGGCGGCGTTGGCTCATTTGCTGCTGAAGCATTAGCAAGAACCGGGATTGGTCGAATTGTGTTAGTTGATAAAGATGTCGTTGATATTACAAATGTTAACCGTCAAATTCATGCACTTACAACTACGGTAGGTCAACCTAAGGCCGAGCTAATGCGTGATCGGATAAAGCAGATTAATCCTGAATGCGATGCAATTGCTGTAAGAATGTTTTATACCGAAGAAACGTATGAGAAATTTTTTGAGTATGGCCTTGATTATGTTGTAGATGCTTCTGATACGATCATTTATAAGGTGCATCTTATTAAAGAATGTTTGAAACGAAATATTCCAGTTATTTCAAGCATGGGTGCAGCCAATAAAATGGATCCAACGCGCTTTAGAATTGCGGACATCTCCAAAACTCATACCGATCCAATTGCGCGAGTTGTTCGCACAAAGCTGCGCAAGGATGGCATTAAAAAAGGAGTTAAGGTGGTATTCTCTGACGAGGATCCAATTAAACCGCGCGAGGATGTAACGCAGCGCATTGTCCCAGAAAATGCTCCAGAAATTCGTAAAGCGCAAATGCCGCCTGCCAGCAATGCTTTTGTACCAAGCGTTGCAGGACTAATTATGGCTAGTGCTGTTATTAAGGATTTGTTGGAAAAATAGCATACGGACAAGGCTGTAAAAGTCCGAATAGATAGCTGTAAATAAAAAGATTGCAATAAAACTGCTTGATTGAAGCGAGACTGTAAGGTTTAGCTCGATTCAAGTAGTTTTTTTGCATCTAGGAAGCAGGTGCGCTACATGAAAACAACCGAACGTTTTACAGGTCGTTCTGAAAGCTATGAGCGTTATCGTCCAAGTTATCCAAAGGAGCTTATAGCATTTTTGCAGGACAAGTTAGAGTGGCAGAGTGGCAAGGTTATTGCTGATATTGGTGCAGGTACAGGAAAATTTACAGAGCTTTTACTTCAGCAAGGAATAAATGTTGTAGCAGTCGAGCCTAATGATGAAATGAGGCATAAGTTGCTAGAAAAGCTACGGCCATATTTAACCGTCAGTGAATCAAAGCTTAATAAAGAAAAGCGTGCTCACAAGCCACTTACGGTAAACAACGGCTCCGCTGAGACTACGCTATTGTTAGATAAAAGCGTAGATGGAATTGTTTGTGCCCAATCATTCCATTGGTTTGATGTTGGACTTGCTAGAGCAGAATTTAAACGAGTGCTAGCGCCTAACGGTTATGTAGCGCTTATATGGAATCAACGAGATGAAGCAGCCTCTCCATTTATGGAAGCCTATGAGCAATTATTTATGCAATTTGGGGAGCAGTATGATAAGGTAAAGCATAAGCAAATTAGTGTGGAGCGATTAATTCCGTTTTACGGTGGTCAGCAACCGACACTTACGAGCTTTACATATGTGCAAAAGTTAGACGAGGAAGGCTTAATCGGTAGAATTTCTTCGTCCTCATATAGTATTCCTAGCAACGATTATCGATATGAAGCTTTTATTACAGCAATAAAAAAGCTATTTGCCGAACATGAGCATCAAGGGCAAGTTACGATGCACTATCGTACTGATGTATATTGGGGGAAATTTAGCTAGTAGAAAGGAAGTGAGGGGATGGATTTATTTTCAATTGAGGAGGAACAGCCGATAGCGCAGCATAAGCTGCTTGCAGATCGTATGCGTCCACGGACTCTAGATGAATATATTGGTCAGGAGCATATTGTAGGGCAAGGTAAGCTGCTGCGGCGTGCGATTGAAAGTGATCAAATTAGCTCGATCCTGCTATATGGACCTCCAGGCTGTGGTAAAACAACGCTGGCACATATTATTTCCAATCGCACAAAAGCAAAATTTGTACGCTTAAATGCGGTTGATGCCTCTGTTAAAGATGTGCGAGATGTCATCCAGCAGGCGAGAGATGAAAAAGCGCTTTATGGCAACAAAACTATTCTCTTTTTAGATGAAGTTCATCGCTTTAATACTTCAAGACAAGATGCACTGCTGCCTGCAGTGGAGCAGGGGATTATCATTTTTATCGGGGCTACCACTGAAAATCCGTTTCATCATGTAAATGGAGCGCTTTTGTCACGCTCTACGTTGTTTCAACTTGAGCCATTAGAGCCTAAGCATGCTAGATTAGCGATGGAGCGAGCATTAAATGATGCTGAGCGTGGACTTGGTTTTATGAAGCTAAAAGTTGATGAAGAGGCGCTAGACCATCTTGCTTTAATGGCTGGCGGAGATATTCGCCGTGCATTAAATGCACTTGAGCTAGCAGCCGTAACAACAAGCTCTCAGCCTGATGGAACAGTTCATATTACGCTTGAGATAGCGCAAGAATCCATTCGCAAGCGGACCGTGCGCGCTGATACCTCCATGCAATATGATGTTTTATCTGCTTTTCACAAAAGTATTCGCGGCTCGAGTGATGCTGCGTTGTTTTGGTTTTTTTACGCTGTTGAGAAATTAGGAATGGATCCGATGATTTTTTTACGACGCTTAATCGTTGCATGCAGTGAAGATATTGGCTTAGCTAATCCGCAGGCAATGGTTCAAGCAGTTACTGCGATGGATGCTTACCATAAAATCGGCTTGCCAGAAGCGAAATACAATATTGCCCAGGCGATTTTATTTGCTGTGGAAAGTCCAAAGTCTAATGCAACTGCACTGGCGATTGAAAAAGCGTATCAGCTCATAGAACAACATGGTGTTGATGAAGTGCCGCATCATTTGCGTGATACTCATTATAAAGGAGCTGAGCAGCTAGGCCATAAAGGCTACTTATATCCTCACGATTATCCGAACCACTATGTGAAGCAGCAGTATTTACCTGATCGCATTTCGCATGTGGAGCTTTATAAAGCGACAGAGCAAGGAGCGGAAGCGAAAATAGCAATTAATCAGGAGAAGCGTAGAAGGCAAAAGTAATGATAAAGGCAAGCTGAAAGAGCCTACTGCTACTTTAATTAAAAGTAAAAGCAGTAGGCTTTAAAAAGCGCAATATATCAAGGAATTAATGACAATTGACTATCATTGAATAACATCAGTAACGCCGCCTCTTCAATTTCAACCTCTTGTGCCTGTATCCCAAACATAACAATTAAATAAATGAACAGTATCATCATTAAGGAAAGAATAATCGTCCACAAGAAGCTGCGCTGTTTAAAGGCGATCGTAATACCGTACAGAACAACTAACGTTGCTACGATAAGCAGCGAATTACTTACATTTAACTCCCAATGTAATTGCAAATCAGGGCTGAATTTACCTTGAAATATTGCAAGAAATAGTGGAGCGGGCGTTTCTGTGCGCAATGTTTCTACGACGGTGTGCGGCGGAACAGATTGCCCCATCACTGCAGTAAAGCCAAGCACAAGCAAGGCAATCATACTTTCTGCACGTAATAATTTACGTTGTGAAGAGAGATTGTGCGTACGTGCATATCTCGGGTATAGAAAGCCGTTACTAAATGCCAGCCATAATAATGGAAGAAGAGTCGCGTGCTTCATGAGTAACAGCTGTCCATAGTTAAGCATTAACGCATTATTATACTCTGGAACGGTATAACTCATTAGCGTGATTCCTGCAATGATTGCAACAAGGACGCAAACAATCGCTAGCGGTGAAAACCATTTTAAGAACGCTTGCCAATGCAGCTCATCCTTTGAGAACCAGCTAACGACAAATAATATACCTAGCCAAATCGAAACTGCAAGGAAATGCCCGGTATGGACGATTAGTCCCCTCACCGCATCTAAGGATGCAGTATGGCTGCCATAGCCTAACCAAAACGCAATCAGTAGGATTAGCAAAAAGGCAACTTTGGGCATATGACGATCTTTTGCGAAAATAGGTGCGCCCATAATAATGGCTAATCCTAATGAGCCGAATGTCATCCATACCCAGCCTTTACCAATCTGTAAATCTAGCAAGATGCTTTTAATCATCGCACCGTAACTTAGCTGAAAAGAGTCCGCATAGCTAATTGCTGTCGTATGGAGCGGCGCATAAGCGAACAGCGGAATGCCAATGATACAAGCGATAATTAACCATTTCGGTACAGCAATTGTTGGTTTATAGGAAACTGCAATTAGCTGTAAAATGCTGTTTCCCATTAATATAGCAAAACAAATGTATAATAAAAATTCAGCAATATAGCTCATTTTATTTCCGTTTACGCAAAGCAAAACCAATTATAGCTACTACAACAACGCCGATTACAACATATGGCCATACTGGTTGCTTGCTTTTTTCAGTAGTTTGATTACTATCATTCGCTTGTTGTTCATCAGCAGTTGCAGCAGGTGTTGGCGTAGTTGTTTCAGCAGGTTCGTTTGTTGATTGATCATTTGCATCAGCATCAGCAGCATCGTTTTGAGCAGTTGCTGTAGGTTCTGGTTCTTCCTCAAGCTCAACTTTAAAGCCGATAGAGCCTTCAACTGCATGACCATCAGCGCCAATTATATTCCATGTCACAGTATAGTTGCCATTGTCTAGCTTTTCTGCAGGTTGTCCGCTAATTGTAGAATCATTTACAGTAATATCGTTAAGCGTCAGTTGTTCTCCGCTTTCATTTAGTAATGTTATCCGACTTGCTGAAGAAATTGTTGTATTAAAGGTTAAGCTGATTTGCTCAGGAGATGTATGAATAGTTGAGTCTGCCTCTGGTGTAGATTCAGTTAATTTGGAATGTGCAAATACTTGGAGTGGCATTAAGGCAAAAAGTACACACATGAACATAACTATTTTTTTCATTTTAATTCCTCCTACAATTGATAATCCATTTGTTCAGATGTGGTTATTAGATTTGAGAAAATAAGGGCTAGCTACAACCTAGCATTAAGCAATGCTTTTTGAATTATACCAAATCTTAGCTGAAAAAAAGCTAAAATTTTACACCAAATTTCGAACAAGTAATGAACAATTAAAAGTAAAGTAACACTAAAAAATAATGAGGATTTCAGCTTGTTAGTCAGCTTGTGAGAATATATCGTAATTTTGACATTCGAAAAACTAAGGGATATTTATACCAAAAATTAGAAATTTAAGAGATGAACGTGTATAATGGAGAGGTGATGTTAATTTTAGGGTGGGATTGTAATTTATGAAAACGAAAATATTGATTGCAACGTTTATCATTGGATTTTTTAGTTTTTTAGTTTTTTAGTCATATATAATAGCGTAACCGAAGTGTCGGTTTCGAATACGGATAACAATTCTGCTCAATATGAAGATTACGAACGTTATGAGAAATTCGCCGCTGACTACATTACTAAAACCTATTATTTCAATGAGCTGGGCTTACTTGGAATTACGAGCAATGGGGATATTATTTACGAAATGTCAGCAGCAAAAAGATCATTAGCAGCTATACACGATGTTTATCCGATTGAATATAAAAGACAAATTGACGATAAGCTGCTGTATGTTGTTTATAAACTGGAATCTGAGGAGAAGCAGCCTTATTATATGTATTTGTTTTTTGAAAAGCAAAATTCACAGCAAGAGAAGGATCAAGGAGATGATTGGTGGCTTACGGAGCGTGCATTATTTGCAGCAAAGTCGCTATCTATAAAAGACTTTGAGCATATTACGACTGGCTCATCATTAGCAGAGGTGTCTAGCATAGACCCGTTAACAGCACTTTACGAGCCTAAAGAAGCTGCTCCGTATACCGTGCAAAAATATGATTCCAATCTTAATCAATATGTTGAGGATACAGCTTTCGATAAACCCGCAAATACATTTAAAGCATATTATTTATTGACTGATGGACTTCTTTGTATTCAATATAAGCGAGCAAGTAAAGAAGAAACGTTTACTGCAAGTCAATTAGAGTTTATTCATGCTGATGGGCAGGCTAAAACACAACTAGCCAAATTAGCTAGCAGCATTCATCCTGAAGATTTTCCTACATAACTAGAAGAAGGCTGTCCGAAACGTCAGGAGGACGATTCGCGACAGCCTGTTAGTCGTTATTCACAATCAACTAGATTGAAATTAGTATTTTACTTTATTGACCTTATCGATAGTTCCGCCGCCAAGGCAAACTTCACCATCATACAATACGACTGCTTGTCCAGGAGTAATCGCTTTTTGCTTTTGGGCAAATGTAATTAACGCTTCACCATTTTCCAGTTTAGTTACAGTTACTCCTTGGTCAGGTTGACGGTAACGGAATTTGGCGGTGCATTCGAATACAGTTCCAACCGCAGCATCATGATATTGCGGCAAAATCCAGTTCATATTAGTAGCCAGCAAGCTTTCTGAATATAAACTTGGGTGGCTATCTCCTTGGACAACATACAAAATATTATTTTGTAAATCTTTATCTGCGACAAACCACGGCTCACCATTGCCGCTGCCACCAATACCAAGCCCTTGTCGTTGTCCTAACGTATAATACATTAAACCGTCATGGCGTCCCTTTTCCTCTCCAGTTACAATATCAATCATTTTGCCGGGCATTGCAGGCAAATATTGACTTAAAAATTGCTTGAAATTTCGTTCGCCGATAAAGCATACTCCAGTACTATCTTTTTTCTTCGCGGTATATAAACCAGCAGCCTCTGCAATTTTACGCACTTCTGGCTTAGGCAAATGCCCGATTGGAAACATAGCTTTAGCTAGTTGCTTTTGATTAAGCGCATTTAGAAAATAAGTTTGATCCTTGTTAGAATCAACGCCTCTTAGCAATTTTGTTACACCGTTTTCTAAGCGTTCAACTCGCGCATAATGACCAGTTGCCAAATAATCGGCGTTAAGCTCCTCGGCTTTTTTTAGAAAATCACCAAATTTGATTTCACGATTACACATTACATCAGGATTTGGTGTTCTTCCGCGCTTATATTCCTCAAGGAAATATGTGAATACTTTATCGTAGTATTGCTTTTCAAAATTAACTGTGTAGTAGGGAATATCGATTTGCTCGCACACACGACGAACATCTTCAGCGTCTTCTTCAGCGGTACAGTGGCCAAATTCATCTGTATCGTCCCAATTTTTCATAAATATGCCGATTACTTCATAACCTTGTTGTTTTAACAGAAGAGCTGAAACTGAGGAATCGACACCGCCAGACATTCCGATTACGACGCGTTTCCCTTTATTGTTTGACATATATACACCACCTTGTTCATTAAAAAGGAAGAAAGAACTAATGAAATAAAGTTATACTAACACTTCAAGCAGATCATATTGTATCATATAAAATTAAGATTTTCATGAATTTGATGTTTGAAGTAGCAGACGTTCGTAAATAGTTATGATACCATATAATAATAATAGGATTACATTGTATTAGAAAAAGGAGTATATCTTATGAAAATTTCGACAAAGGGAAGATATGGGCTTACGATTATGATGGAGCTTGCTGCTAAATATGGAGAAGGTCCAATTTCTTTAAAAAGTATTGCCGAAAAAAATAATTTATCTGAGCATTATTTAGAACAGCTTATTGCGCCGTTGCGCAATGCTGGTTTTGTTAAAAGTATTCGCGGTGCATATGGAGGTTATGTATTGTCAAAGTCTCCATCTGAAATTACTACGGGCGACGTAATTCGTGTACTGGAGGGTCCGATTTCTCCTGTTGATTTTACGGAAGAAGATGATCCAGCAAAACGTGATTTGTGGCTAAGAATTCGTGACAGTATCGCAAATGTTATGGATTCCACTACACTTGAACATTTAATTAATTTCAAGGAAGAAGAGCATCCTGATTCCAATAATGATGCTTATATGTTTTATATTTAACGGCAGTGGAGTGAACAAGTTCTATGAAGTCTTTTTATTTTGATCATGCTGCGACAACACCGATGCATCCTGAAGTTATTGCAGAAATGGTGAAGGTGATGGAGCAAGGACCAAGCAATGCATCTAGTGTCCATCACTTCGGCAGAAGTGCAAAAGCACATTTAAATAAAGCGCGTGACACAATTGCTCGTCATTTAGGCTGCAAGTCTAATGAGCTTATTTTTACTTCAGGCGGAACCGAAAGTGATAATCTTGCAATTATCGGCGCTGCACGTGCTCAAGCTGCAAAAGGCCGCAAAGGGCTAGTAACTTCAGCAATTGAACATCATGCTGTGCTGCATACAATGAATTGGCTTGCAAAGCATGAAGGATTTACGTTGCATGTTATCGGTGTGGATGCTAACGGCATGATTAACCTGGATGAGCTAGCGCAAGTACTAGATGACAGTATTGGGCTCATTAGCATTATGCATGGTAACAATGAAGTCGGTACGATTCAGCCAATTGAGCAAATTGGAGAGCTCGCTAAACAATGCGGGGCACTGCTGCATGTTGATGCAGTGCAAACACTTGGTCATATTGATTATGACTTGCAATCGTTACCAGTGCAGTTAATGAGCTTTTCATCACATAAAATTAATGGCCCGCAAGGCATTGGTGCGCTTTATGTTGCAAATGGTACACTGCTAGAGTCTATTTTGCATGGTGGTTCCCAAGAAAGAAAACGTCGTGCAGGTACGGAAAATATCGCAGGAATCGTTGGCTTTGCGAAAGCTCTTGACATTTGTGTGAACGAACGAAAGTTTTGGCAACCTTTTTTGCATGAATTACGTAATAAATGGGTAGAGCTGTTACAGCAGGATCTAGATCGTAGCAACATCGTAGTCAACGGACACCCAATCCATACGTTACCGCATATCGTCAATATTAGCTTCATTGGTGTAGACACAGAGAGCATGCTAATGAACTTGGACATTGAGGGAATTGCCGCATCAAGCGGTTCAGCATGTACCTCAGGGTCCTTGGAGCGCTCACATGTATTAAAGGCAATGGGGCTGGACGGAGAAAGGTTGAATAGTGCGATTCGTTTTAGCTTTGGCATGGGAAATAGTCTTGAGCAACTGGAAGAGGCAGCGCCAATTGTAACTAATATTGTAAAACGATTATCCCCTTCGACTTCTCAATAGCATAGCAGATACTCCTATTGAATCGAGTAAGCCCCTTTTTGGACAAGCTATATGCAAGCAATTGATATGGATAGTTTATATTCGTGTCATAACAGCAAGTTGCAAGGGGGATTTACATTGATTTCACTACAGCGACTAATTGGTTTGCCTGTAATTGTTATGGATACGGGCAAGCAGGTTGGTATCGTATTGGATGCGTGGTTCGATGAGCATTGGCAGTTGCAAGGTCTAGTACTTGAATATACAAAATGGTTTGCTACAAAGGTTCGAACTGTGCCGTGGAGCTGTGTGCTATCATGTGGTGAAGATGCGATACTTATTAAAGATGAATCGCAGCTTCAGACAAGTAGACGAGAGCTTCTGCAACGAGGATTCAGTACTGGTGTCATTCATTTAAAGGACATGCCCATCGTTACGGTAACTGGTTCTCAGCTAGGTCGTGTATCGGATGTATATTTTCATCCATTTCAGGATACACAGATAATAGGCTATGAGCTAACAGATGGTTTTATTTCGGATCTTATGGAAGGTCGAAAATGGCTAAAAGCACCGAAGGATATGTCAAATATATTACTTGGTCAAGATGTCATTATCGTTCCTGCTGTTAGTGAATCAGAATTGGAGCCAGTCGCAGCTTCCAATTTTATAGGGTAGGGAGAAATGTATATGAGATGTCCGAATTGCAACTCGAAGGATATAGGTAAAATCGGAACACACCAATTTTATTGCTGGAGCTGCTATATTGAGCTAACTGTTAATGGCGATAAAATGTCAGTTTATCAAGTTGAGGAAGATGGCACATTAAGCTCACTTGATGATTTGTTCTTTGAAGAACAGCAGGCTTCAACAGATATGCAGTTAAATAATTAATTTGGCGAGAATATAGAAAAAAATCTAACACTAATCGCATTAATGTATATGACAAGTGTGTTAAGAGAGGCTGGGACATAACTAGTCTCTAAAGCAAGAAAAAGGTGAAATCCGCAAGTGGATTTCACCTTTTTCCTATTTTAAGTTCTATTTTCTCTGTACTCGTCTACGTTCGTAACACATATTTTCTTAAATTTACTGCCATTAAGGCTAGTCCTATCTCATGTTCTACTTTTCGTTTTCCACGAACTGAAAAACGAGTGAAACCTAAATTAGCCTTCAAGAATCCAAAAACTGGCTCTACGTCGATTTTACGTTGACGGTAGAGTTCACCTGTTTTTTCTTCTGAAAGCTGTTCTTGTACATATATTTTTTGTTGTTCCCAACGATCGTTTATTAACAGTTGTCGATTTCGTCCTTCTCCTGCCTTTGTGCAGCTTGTTCGGAAGGAACAGCCTGTACAATCCGAACATGAATAGATCTTAAACTGACGTTGGAACCCGCCTTTATCTTTACGAGTAGCATAGCGTTGAAAGGTGAGATATTGATCATTAGGGCAGGTATATCGATCTTCCTCCGTATCGTACTGCCAGTTTCTCGGTTGAAAGGGATCGTTCTTTACCTTCTTCTTTTGTTCGCGCTCATACATCGTATACTTCATCAATGGAACACGCTTGCGATTGGTGATGACATCCTCATAGTTTTGTTCACTTCCATAGCCTGCGTCCGCCACGATGTAGGTAGGTAAGTCGAAGTATTGGTTTTCAATTTCATTAAGAAAAGGAATGAGCGTCTTCGTGTCTGTTGGATTAGGATAGATCCCATACGCCAGTGTATATTGTCCTTCTGTCGCAATTTGTACGTTGTATCCAGGCTTTAACTGACCATTCTTCATATAGTCATCTTTCATCCGCATAAACGTCGCATCCGGATCGGTTTTCGAATAGCTGTTTCGATCTCCAAACTGTTGTTGATGCTGCTTGTATTTTTTCTTTCGTTCAATCCATTCACGGACTTGCTTGAGCATTTGTTTTGGCACTTTACGCTTGCTTCGTAATTGCTTTCGTTCGCTCGTATTTTCGGATGCTTCCATCTTTTCTGTATAGCTTTCAACCACGTGTTCGAGGTGTTCTGCGATCTCCAACAAGTTTTCCGTAGAGAGTTCCTGCTCATGTTCGAGCTCTGGAATAATCTTTTGTTCCAATAACTCGTTGTACAATTGATTCGACTTCTCGATTAGACGAGTATGATGCTTGTCCACGGCTTTTTTCCATACAAACGTAAACTTGTTGGCATTCGCTTCAATCTTTGTACCATCAATGAAAATCGCTTCTTGGTGAATGATCTTTTCTTCTACTAACTTCGAGCGAAATTGAACAAAGCACTGGCGGATTAATTCCTTCATCTCAGGATGAACACGGAAACGATTGATTGTGCGGTAGCAAGGTTCGTAGCCTTGTGCCAACCACATCATCCGAATACTGTCTTTCGTTAGAGCTTCAATTTTACGACCAGAAAAGGCAGATTGGGTGTAGCCACATAGAATGATCTTGAGCATCATGCGAGGATGATAGGATGGACAACCGTCACGACGAACAAACGAACGAAACGCTTCATCTGGAATACTTTCGACCAAATGATGAATGGCAAATGCGATATCATGTTTATCTAATTTAACTTCTAAATTTAGAGGCAAAACTAATTGATTCATGTTATAATCTTTAAACATAAGGAACACCTTTCTTTTGAAATTTTTGGGGTGAGATACTTAAATTTTAACAGAAAGTGTTCCTTTTGTATGTAAAAAATGAACTCCTGGCATTCTACTTTGTAGAGCACCAGGAGTTTTCTTTCATTTAGCTGGGTTTTGTCCCAGGCTCTTTTTATGTCCTATTTTCTGTGCTTAACGAGAATACTTGTACATATAATGGCACAGAATAGGTAGGAAGTGTCTTAAAAATGGGTGGTGAGGAACGTGGACAAATTTACAAAGAGTCGTTTTTTTGTAGCTTTAATTTATACAATTTTGCTCTTATTTATCGTATATTTAATTCTTTTGCTAAAGCCTATCCTTTTATCTATTTTTGCTTTTTGCAAGGCAGTGTTAGGCCCTTTTATTGTCGCAATGATAATTTCTTATATCCTTAACCCGATTGTCAGTATGTTGCATGATCGGAAAGTGCCGCGAACGATGGCAGTGCTGCTTATTTATGCAGTGTTTTGCACCATGATAACGGTGCTGCTTGTTAATGTCATTCCGATGTTTATTGATCAAATGCAGGAGCTAAATAAACATTTGCCTGAGCTTTCCATGCGCGCGCAAAGTCTTGTCGTTGATATTAACAATAGCTCGCTGCCAGAAAGTTTCCGAGAAGGGGTAAATAAGTCACTTGTCCTATTAGAGAGAAAAATATCCGAAACATTGATAACGTTTGTTAACAATATTGGCGACATGGTGAATGCGCTCTTTGTTGCATTTGTTGTACCGTTTCTCGCATTTTATATATTAAAAGATTTCGACGTGTTTGAGCGAGCAATAATCAAATATGTTCCCAAGTCACATCGCAAAAATACGATTCGACTGCTTAAGGATGTCGATGCTGCGCTAGGAAGCTATATCCGCGGGCAATTGCTTGTCTGCTTCATAATTGGAACGTTTGCTTATATTGGCTATTTACTGGTTGGCATGCCATACGCACTGCTGCTTGCGAGTATCGTAGCAATTACCAATGTCATTCCTTATATCGGTCCATTTATCGGGGCAGCACCAGCCCTATTGATGGCTTCCACTATTTCTGTAAAAATGATGCTGCTGGTTGTCATCGTCAACACGGTATGTCAAATATTAGAGAGCAATATTATTTCCCCTCAAGTTGTAGGGCGAACGCTTCATCTTCATCCGCTAGTCATAATTTTTGCTGTGCTGGTAGGCGGTCAATTAGCTGGTGTTATGGGTATGATATTAGCAGTGCCAATCTTTGCGTCAGGCAAAGTAATCATTCAGCATATGTTTGCCTATTATGTGCGGAGAAAAATAATTTAACAAACATCATTTGACAGAGGTACTAGCACTAGCTATAATTTGAAAAGACATATTGTATAATCGAATTATCCATAATGTAAAAACGTTGATGAAAACCAGTACGTTATAGCCCATTAGCCAGAGAGAGTGCTTCATTTCTTGTAGTGAAATGGTTGAAAGAGCACTTCTAATGAAGAATAACGGAAGCTATTTTCAGAGTATGAGTCAAACTCATCGGCTGAACCCGTTATCGTTCATGAAGGCGATTGTTCTAAGCTTAGATCTTAGGATAATAACCAGGGTGGTACCGCGAACAAACTTCGTCCCTGTATGTTGCAGGGGCGTTTTTTATTTATACAATCAAGGAGGAAATAATTAATGAAAGCAAGTGAAATTCGTGAAAAATGGTTAAAGTTCTTTGAAAGCAAGGGACATAAAATTGAACCAAGCGCATCGCTTGTACCTAATAACGACCCATCCCTTTTATGGATCAATGCTGGTATGGCACCATTAAAGCCTTACTTTGACGGCCGAGTAAAACCAGAAAATCCAAGAATTGCAAACTCACAAAAGTGTATTCGTACTAATGATATTGAAAACGTAGGGAAAACTCGTCGTCACCATACGTTTTTTGAGATGCTTGGTAACTTCTCAATCGGTGACTATTTCAAAGAAGAAGCAATTACTTGGGCTTGGGAGTTTCTAACGGACAAGCAATGGATCGGCTTTGATCCTGAACGTTTATCCGTTACGATTTATCCTGAGGATGAAGAAGCATTCAAACTATGGAACGAGAAAATCGGCTTACCAGCTGAACGAATTTATAAGTTAGAAGATAACTTCTGGGATATTGGCGAAGGCCCATGCGGACCATGTACAGAAATTTTCTACGACCGCGGTGAAAAGTATGGCGATCTAAATGATCCTGAGTGCTGGCCAGGTGGGGAAAATGAGCGTTTCCTAGAGGTTTGGAACTTAGTATTCTCACAATTTAATCATAACAAGGATGGCAGCTATACGCCGCTTCCTAACAAAAACATTGATACAGGTGCAGGTCTTGAGCGCTTTGCATCGATTTTACAAGACGTTGATTCTAACTTTGATACAGACCTATTTATGCCAATTATCAAAGAAACTTGCAAAATTGCAGGGGTAACTTATAAAACAAATAATGATCACGATGTTGCATTAAAAGTTATTGCTGACCATATTCGTACTGTATCGTTTGCAGTAGGTGATGGTGTAATGCCGTCTAATGAAGGCCGCGGTTATATTATTCGTCGTTTGCTTCGTCGTGCAGTTCGTTACGGAAAAACACTTGGCATCAACAAGCCATTCCTATACCAATTGACAAAAACTGTTGGCGATATTATGGGCGTATACTATCCAACTGTTGTGGAAAAACGCGAATTTATCGAGAAAGTTATTCGCACTGAGGAAGAAAGATTCCACGAAACACTATCTGATGGTCTAGTGCTGCTATCAAATTTGGTTGAACAAGCAAAAGCTGACAATATTTCAGTTATTAATGGTGATGATGCATTTAAGTTATACGATACGTATGGCTTCCCATTTGACTTAACTGAAGATTTTGCAGCTGAACATGGCATGACTGTTGATCGCGAGGGCTTTGATGCTGCGATGGAAGCGCAACGTGAACGTGCTCGCGCAGCTCGTCAAGATACAGGCTCAATGAAAGTTCAAGGCGGTCCATTGTCTGATTTGACAGTAAAGAGCCAATTTGTTGGTTATACTGAACTAGAGACCGAAGCTACAATTACAGCGATTGTGTTTGATGACAGATTAGTTGATGAGGTGCCTGCAGGCAACGATATTTTACTTCTGCTTGATACAACGCCATTCTATGCAGAAAGCGGCGGTCAAATTGGCGATCGCGGTTTAATTAAAGGCGAAGGCTTTGTTATTGAAGTAAATACTGTTACTAAAGCTCCACATGGTCAAAATCTGCATCATGCTTCCGTAATTGAAGGCGTTGCTAAAGTAAATAGTGCTGTTACTGCAACAGTGGATAAGAGCGTTCGCGAGGATATTGAGAAAAACCATACAGCGACTCACTTGTTGCATAAAGCATTGAAGGAAGTGCTTGGTGAGCATGTTAACCAAGCAGGTTCTCTAGTTGAAGGTGAACGTCTGCGCTTCGACTTCTCACACCTAGGTTCAATTTCAGCTGAGGAATTGGCAGATATTGAGCGTCGCGTGAATGAGCAAATTTGGTTAGGTACACCGGTAGTAATTGAGCAAATGCCAATTGATGAAGCGAAAGCTATGGGGGCAATGGCTTTATTCGGCGAGAAATATGGTGATATCGTTCGCGTTGTTCAAGTTGGAAAATATTCGATCGAGTTATGCGGCGGCTGCCATGTGAACAATACATCAGAAATTGGAATCTTTAAATTGCTTGGAGAAAGCGGAATTGGTTCTGGTGTTCGCCGTATTGAAGCAGTAACAGGTAAGCATGCATATTTGTATTATGAGTCTCAGCTTGATCTATTGAAACAAGCAGCAAACCAATTAAAAAGCAATGTAGCTGATGTTCCGAAACGTATTGATGCAATTCATAATCAAGTGAAGGAATTACAACGTGAAAATGAATCGCTGCAAAGCAAACTAAGTCACATTGAAGCGGGTTCTTTACTTGATGCTGTTGAAAAAGTTGGAGATATTTCTGTACTATGTGCAAAAGTTAATGCATCGAATATGGAAGCTTTGCGTAATATTGTAGATGAGTTGAAAACTAAACTTCCGACTAGCGTCATCGTTCTAGGTGCTGCTAGTGAGGATAAAGTGAACTTTGCAGCAGCTGTATCTCAAGATCTAGTGAAAAAAGGCTTCCACGCTGGAAAAATTATTAAAGAAGCAGCTCAACATTGCGGCGGTAATGGCGGCGGCCGTCCAGATATGGCACAAGCAGGCGGTAAAGATGTGAATAAGTTAGAAGAAGCATTGAAACTTGTGCAAAATGTAGTAGTTGGGCAGGCAAATGTGATATAGTAGAGATATGCCATGTATCGTGGTTATGTTAGAGGGGGTGTTGCTGATGAGTTCAATGGATCAGACGATGAAGTTTAATGTAATAAATGAGGGAGAACAATCCTCAGAGGATGTACTGCTAAAGGTATATGATGCCTTGTTGGAGAAAGACTATAATCCGATTAATCAGATCGTCGGCTATCTGTTGTCAGGAGACCCTGCATATATCCCACGACATAATAATGCAAGAAGTTTGATTGGCAAGAAAGAGCGTGATGAGCTTATCGAAGAGCTTGTGCGCTATTATCTCTTGCATAAGAAGAAATAGCGAGGTAACGTACAAGATGAGAGTCATGGGGTTGGATTATGGCGATCGTCGTATAGGCGTAGCAATTAGCGATGCCTTGCGATGGACGGCACAGGGGCTAACCGTTGTTGAGCGAAGACGTGACGGAAGCGAGATTGATAAAATCGCTGAACTTGCCCAGCAAAATGAAGTTTCTGAAGTCGTGGTTGGACTACCCAAAAACATGAATGGTACGATTGGCACTCGCGGAGAGATTTGCATAGCATTTGCGGAGCAAATCAAGCAAAAGCTAAATATACCTGTTCACCTTTGGGATGAGAGATTAACCACTGTTGCAGCAGAGCGCACATTGGCAGAAGCGGAAGTCGGTCTTAAAAAACGTAAGCAAGTTGTTGACAAGATGGCAGCTACGCTGATCTTGCAAAATTATCTTGATTCTAAATGAAAAGGTGAGGGTTAATATGTCAAATCACGAGCATAATTATGATGAGCCAGAAATCATCTATATTCCAGATGAGGATGGTAATGAGGAAGAATTCGAAGTCATTATGAAATTTGAGGTAGATGACTCAGACGCGAAATATATGATGGTCGTTCCTCTTATTTCTGAAAATGAAGAAGAGGACGAAGTGTATGCATTCCGCTACACAGAGGATGGCGACGATTTGCAGCTGTATACAATTGATGATGAGGAAGAATGGGCAATTGTTGAAGAAACGTTCAACACATTGCTTGGAGAGCTGGAGGAAAAATAATGGCATTCCAATATCCAAACTCATCGCCACAGCGAGTTTCAACCTTGCATGAGCAATTTGGGAAAGAAATTGAGCTGCTGACTGATGACGGTGAAGCAGTATCCTTCGTTATTAAGCAAGAATTTCAATGGGGCGATGTCACCTATGTTGCTTTATTGCCGCTGGCAACTAAAGACGAAGATGAGCTTCAATTCATGCGAGTCATAAAAGATCAGGCTGAGCCTGAACTTGAAAGCATTGTTGACGAGGATGAGTGGGAAGCTGTATCAGAAGCCTATGATGATTTATTTTTTGTTGACGAAGAAAACTGAAAAGTTTTTCGTAAAAAGGGCGGCTAATGACCGCTCTTTTTGCCGATATTTTGTTCGTAAGCTGAATGCATGTTAAAAAGAGAGGTGCAAAGCTTTGAATCATGTTGAAGAGGAAACACTGGATCAAGGTCCAGTCAAAGCAAAGAAGCCAAAGCGCCAAAAACCACGTGTATGGCTTGTTTCCTTCTGGGTTTGCTTTTCCTTGCTGTTTTTAATGCTCGTTGTTGCTGTAAGTGGCTTATATTATGTATGGAACCAGCTTAGTCCGACTAAAGCTGGCCCACCTGTTGAAGTAACGATTAGTAAAGGAATGTCTGCGAACAGTGTAGCTAAGCTGCTCGAAGAAAAAGGTATAATAAAGAACAGTTTTATTTTTGGATATTATTTGGTGCTTAAGGATGAAGGTTCAAACTTCCAGGCAGGAAAATATGAACTGAGGCCAGGTATGGACAAGCTTGAAGTTATCGCGAAGCTAAATGCAGGGGATGTTATTGCCGAGGAAACGGTTAAATTTACTATCCCTGAAGGGTATACAATTGAGCAAATTGCTGATAAGTTATCTAGTGAAG
Organism: Paenibacillus sp. plas6; assembly: GCF_057221655.1. Taxonomy (NCBI): domain Bacteria; kingdom Bacillati; phylum Bacillota; class Bacilli; order Caryophanales; family Paenibacillaceae; genus Paenibacillus; species Paenibacillus sp. plas6. The sequence goes on from NZ_CM170151.1 coordinate 3,794,489, forward strand.
GCATTGTAAATCGAGAAAAGTTCCTTGCATTGGCAAAAGAAGATCGATCGTGGTCTGGAGCAGAAACGGTGCTCTTCATTCCTAAAGATATTGCAAATGCAAAATATCGCCTAGAAGGCTATTTATTCCCTGATACGTATGAAGTTGCCAAAGGGGTATCAGAAGAAGAAATTATTTTGCGTATGCTCAAAGAGCAGGATCATAAGTTAGCAACGTTGCCTGAGGATTGGGTTGACCAATTAGATGTTCTTGGTATTTCAATGCATGATATGTTAACAATCGCCTCGATTATTGAGCGAGAGGTTGTTGTTGACGAGGAGCGTGCAAAAGTAGCAGGTGTCATTTACAACCGTCTAGCAAAGCCGATGAGATTGCAGGTCGATGCTACGATTCAATATGCGCTCGGTGAGCAAAAAGAACAACTAAGCTATGAGGATACTGAGCTGAAGGATCCGTATAACACATATTTAATTGATGGTCTTCCTCCTGGTCCGATCTCTAACCCGAGTTTGGAGTCGATTAAAGCAGCGCTTTATCCAGAGGAACATAAATATTTATATTATGTAACGAAAAAAGATGGAAGCAATACACATTTATTTGCTGAAACCTATCAGCAGCATGAACGAAATATTGAGAAAAGTAAGCAGACGGCACAATAAGCCGTCTGTTTAGATGAGGTGAAGAATATGTCGTATCGTCCTGAATTGTTAGTGACAGCTGCCAGCTTAGAGGAAGCACAGCAGTTGCTAGAAGCAGGAGCAAACGCTTTGCTAGTAGGCGAAGCAAAATTTGGAAGTCGTCTTGCGGGACAATTTAGTTTAGAGATGATTGAACAAGCGGTAAAACTAGCAAAAGCTCATAATGCCAAAGTATATGTGTCAATGAACAACTTAATCGATAATGCAACAGTTCCAGAGCTACCAGCTTATATTAAAGCTATTCAATCTTTCGGCGTAGATGCAATAATGTTTGGCGATCCAGCAGTTTTAATGGCTGCTAAAGAACATGCTCCTGAGATGAAGCTGCATTGGAACACAGAAATGACGTCAACGAATTATGCCACAGCCGAATACTGGGGCAGACGCGGTGCTTCTCGATTTGTTTTAGCACGTGAGTTGAATTTGGATGAAATTATTGAAATTAAGAAAAATTGCAGCTTAGAGGTCGAAGTGCAAGTTCATGGGATGACTGCCATTTATCATTCTAGACGCTCATTAGTTAAAAGCTATACTGAGCATCAGAAGCAAGCAGAGTATGCTAAGCTGCAAAAAGCAGCAGGTTTATATTTAATGGAAAATGATCGTCCGAACGAAAAATACCCAATCTTTGAAGATGATTATGGCACGCATATTATGAGCTCTGATGATATTTGTATGCTAGACAGTTTACATGAGCTGCTTGCCGAAAAAATAGATAGTTTCAAAATTGAATGTATATTAAAATCTACTGAATACAATGTAGCGGTAGTTAAAGCATATCGTGCGGTAATCGATGCTTATCTTGCTGATCCAGAAGGTTATCAATTTGATGAAAGCTTATTAGATTCAATCAAAGAGTTGCAAGATGAGGGAAGAGAGTTAACCTACGGCTTCTTCTTCAAAGAACAAGTCTACTAGAGGTAGCTTAAAAGTATAAATTTGATAACGAAGTAAGTCATAGAGGAGGAAATGATGAGTACAATTATGAGAAGGAACCAGCGCTATTTCGGTAAACGCAATCGCCTGGAGCGTCCTGAATTGCTTGCACCTGCAGGTAATTTAGAGAAGTTAAAGTTTGCTGTACATTATGGTGCCGATGCAGTTTACATTGGTGGTCAACAGTATGGCTTGCGTTCTAATGCAGATAACTTTAGCTTTGAGGAAATGCGCGAAGGTGTTGAATTTGCTAAAAAATATGGTGCGAAGGTTTTTGTTGCGACAAATATTTATGCACATAATGAAGATTTAGCAGGAATTGAAGAATATCTTCGTAACTTAGAAGAGGTAGGAATCGCAGCGATCATTGCTGCTGATCCAATTATTATAGAAACAGCGCAACGCGTTGCGCCAAAGCTAGAAGTGCATTTAAGTACTCAGCAATCTGTATTAAACTGGCGTACAGTGCAATTTTGGAAAGAAGAAGGGCTGCCTCGTGTTGTGCTTGCCCGCGAGACAAGCTTTGAAGAAATTCAAGAAATAAAAAATAATGTCGATATTGAAATTGAAGCATTTATTCATGGCGCAATGTGTTCTTCTTTTTCTGGTCGATGTGTATTGTCAAACCACTTCACTGATCGGGATTCAAACCGAGGTGGATGTTGTCAATCTTGCCGATGGAAGTATGATCTTTTCCTAGAAGGAGCACCTGTAAATGGACCTGAGGACGATCAATTTACAATGAGCTCTAAAGATTTATGTATGATTGAGCATATACCTGATTTAATAGATGTAGGTATTGATAGCTTTAAAATCGAAGGACGGATGAAAAGTATTCATTACGTAGCAACCGTTGTTAACGTATATCGCCAAGCTATTGATGCATACTTTGCAGATCCTGAAAATTATGAGCTGAAGCCTGAATGGCTTGAAGAAATTCAAAAAGCAGCCAATCGTCCTTTAAATACAGGATTTTTCTTGGATGTTCCAGGTGGCGAGGATCATATTTACACAGCTGAGGAAAAACCAGTACCATATGACTTTGCTGCAGTTGTGCATGATTATGATCCTGCGACGGGCTTTGCTACAATTGAACAACGCAGTTATTTTAAAGTCGGTCAAGAAATTGAGTTTGTTGGTCCGAAAGGACGCTTCTTCAAGCAAACGGTAACTGAAATAACTGATTTAGCAGGAAATCCGCTTGATGTAGCTCGTCATCCATTGCAAAAACTTCGGATTCGCACTTTAAAACCAGTCGAGCCGATGGATATGATGCGTAAGAAAATTAGATAACTTTCGCTTTTATTAAATATAAATCGACAAACTTTATATTACAGCGTTTATTTAAAAAGCACTTTAATCATTGCTATATTGAGACAATGATTAAAGTGCTTTTTATGTTATTAAGTACAAAGTTATCGCAATTAATTTATACTATTACATAAAAATCAATTAATATTTAATGATATAATTAACAATTTTGTTAATGAATTTAGGTGTTCTATAAAACTATTTTATTAAATCGTCTCATTGACAATTTGTAGGTTATCACAAATAATATAGATAAGAAAAAAGATAAAGATTTGTTTTATAATGTAAGCGTTTCACTTCATTAGAAGGCGGTGCTTTTGTTATGAGTCAAAACAAGTCAAAGGAGTTTGATCAAAGTAAAAATCTTAGGAGTAAAGAGGCATCGATAAGTTTAAATCCATTAAAATCTGTTGTAGTGAAATTATTTGTTTACATCATTGGTGGTATTTTAGCATGTGTCTTAACGATGGGAATTCTTGCTTACAACGAATCAAAAAACATTATTGAATCAAAGGTTTCACAGTCTAGTCAACAGACGCTAGTGCAGCTTGCAATTAATTTAGACAATATTATGAAAATGTATGAAGATGTAACGTTGCAGCTACTGGTTGACAATTCTTATCATGAGTTAGTTAGTAATTATGTAAATCCAGCCCTTGGTGAGTATGAACGTTTTTCTGTAACTCGAGACTTAACTTCAAAGCTGCAAAACCTGATTTATGGCAATGAAGATATTACAGGAGTAGCATTAATACCAGTTGATGAGCAATTAAGCATAATCACTGGTGGTAATAGCCAAACTTCTAAAATCAAAGAATTAATGGAAGAGCCATGGATTGAAGAAGTAGTCGCAGAGGCTGGTCGTCCTGTATGGCTAGATGCGCGAAATCATTCTTATTCTACAAACAGCTCGATGCCTAGCTTTGGAATTGCACGTTTACTTAAAAATACAAATTCTAATATGGCCAACTACATACTAATGTTAGAAATTCCAACTAGTGCTATTGCAGATGAGTTATCCAAAATCTCTCTTGGAGATAATAGCAGTGTAGCAATTGTTAATGCAAAAAATGAGTATATGATTCATGCTAATAATGAACTAATTGGCACTGCTGCTCCATTTACATTGGTTGACAGTGATAGTAATGCTGATACTCAAGAAGTTGAAGGTATTGGTGAAGTTCTATTAATTCATCAAAAGCTGCAACTGAACAACTGGCAGGTTGTAAGCGCTGTTCCTGTGGAAGAGTTAGTTAAGGATGCAGCAATTATTGGCAGATTAACTATTACGATTGCTATTGCTGCTGCGATTATCGCAGTATTAATTGCTCTTGTTGTCATGATAACGATCGGCAGACCGTTAATCAAATTACGTGATCTTATGAAGGAAGGGGCTACCGGCAATCTTACTGTAAGATCTAGCAACAAAAAGCGTAGTGATGAAATTGGTCAACTAAATAATAGCTTTAATCAATTGATGGAGCAAATTACTAATTTGGCAACACAAACAAAATTATCAGCAGATGCTGTTCTTAGTACTGCCGCTACACTTACTGAAGCTTCAAAGAAAACAGCATTGTCTGCCAAAGAAATTGCTGTTGCTACAGAAGAAATTGCTAAAGGTTCAACAAGCCTAGCTATTGAAGCTGAGCGCGGAAATGATATTACAGTTGCTATTAACGAGCAAATGAAGCAAGTACTTGTTTCGAATGAAGAAATGGTTCAATCAGCATTTGAAGTAGAACATGCAAGTGGACAAGGTACAGCTTATATGGCTGAATTGATAGAGAAAACAGGAAAAACTGAAGAAATGACGAGAGAAATGGTGTCTAAAGTAGACTCTCTGAAGGAAAGCACCTCGTCCATTGTTAAAATTCTTGATGTGCTCAATGCTGTAACAAAGCAAACGAATATATTATCGTTAAATGCTACGATTGAGGCGTCAAGAGCTGGAAATGCAGGAAAAGGATTTATGGTTGTAGCTAATGAAATTAGAAGCCTAGCAGATCAATCTACAGAATCTATTGATGTCGTCGCACAAATTACAGATCGAATTCAAAATGAAATTGTTGAAACCGTTGAGGTAATGTCTCGAGCATACCCTATGTTCCAAGAACAAATAGTATCTGTAAAGGAAGCTAATGTTATTTTTGAAAATGTTCAACGACAAATGAGCCGCTTAATTAATAAGTTAGAGGAAGTTATGCAATCTGTTAAAAAGCTAGAAGCTTCACAGCATGTGCTAAATGAAGCGATGAGCAATGTCAGTGCAGTAGCAGAACAATCCTCTGCAACTAGCGAAGAGGTTGCAAGCTTAAGCGCTGAGCAGTTGAACATTAGTGACAACTTAGTAGCATTGTCGACTGAACTAGGTCAGGTTTCGGAGAGACTTAAGCAAACATTGTCACAATTTAGATCATAGGTAGTGTGCGAATAATCAATAAATTTATTGATTATTCGCTATTTTTTTAGTAATTATTCGTATCTAGTAGAAAAAAATTGTAGAATAATGTTATCATTATAAATGTGGTCGATATAGGAATAAACACTACATATTTCATAATAATATTTCAAGGTGGTGCCAGACAGCATGAAGGATAGTTTAAAAAAACAGACTTCAAAAGAACAAGGAAAGGAGAAAAAGCATCTAGGTAATCGCTTGAATGATACAAAAACGCAGTTGAAAAGCTTGAAAATTGACAGTAACTTTAAATTTTTCCGAAGTATAGGTGCAAAGTTATTTATCATCTTTTTTGTTAGTATTGTTCTCTGTGTTTCAACTGTGGGGGTTATTTCCTACATAAAAGCAAAATCTTTATTAGTGACTAATGTCTCAGAAGCTAGTGTGCAAACGATAAAGCAAGTAGGCTATAGTGTTGATACAGTTTTAAAGAGCTTTTCTGACATATCATTCCAAATTGTTGTAGATGATTTATTAGCTGATGAAATGAAGGCGTATGTTAATTCAACTGATGCATATAATCAAATAGCAGCATCTCGAAAAATCAATGATCGATTAACGCAATACACTGCAACGAATTATACGATCAAAAAAATTGCCCTCATCCCTATGAAAGAGGGAGTAAAAACAGTTATTGCAGGGCCTTCAACTACAAGCTATGCTGAGGAAAAAACTACAGAGCAATATTACAGTGAAGAGTGGTATAAACAAGCACTTGATAAAAAGGGTGCAATTCATTGGATCGAGCCACAAGCAAACGGTATTTTAACTACTCAGCCATATGAAACCGTTGCACTTGCACGTTTAGTGCGTAATTTAACGACAAATGAAGATTCATTTGTTGTCGTTCTTGAATTGGATAAGGCAAAGCTGTTTGAAGCTGTTGCACAAGTTGATTTTGGCCTAGGCAGCGATGTTTATATTCTTAACAATCAAAACCAATTTGCGTTCAGCTCAAAAGCTCTATACGGCTCTGAGCCAAATATAACAATATCTGAGTCAGAATCTACACTGGATCATCTCAATCAAAAAGGTGCAGATGGTGAAGAATACTTAGTTGCCTTCCAAAAATTCAGTAACTATGAAGAATGGACGCTTATCGGTACAATTCCAGTTGTGCATCTAGCGGAGCAGGCAGCACAAATTAGCGGTATTACATTAATTGTTTGTATTGTAGCAATTATTATTGCAATATTAATTGGTATTTTTGTTGTCAAAAATATTGGCGGACCGTTGGCGCGACTAAGCAAGCAAATGGAAAAAGGTGCGAAGGGTGATTTAACGGTACGTTCTGAAATTAAAAAGCGAACTGACGAAATTGGTATGCTTGCAAAAAGCTTTGATGAAATGATGGTTCAAATTGCAGCCCTTGCAACTCAAACTACGGTTTCCGCGGCTGAAGTGCTAAAAACAGCAACTTTGCTAAGCGATACATCTAATAAAACGGCAATTGCTGCGAAAGAAATTGCTGTTGCAACAGATGAAATTGCTGGCGGAGCAACTAGTCTAGCAATGGAAACAGAGCGAGGAACAGATTTAACGTATAAAATTCATGAGCAAATGAATCAAGTAAATCAATATTCTCAACAAATGAGCGAATCTGCATCTAAAGTAGAGGAAGCGAGTCAACAAGGTATCAATTATATGAAAGAATTAATTGATAAAACGGTGTCAACTGAGCAAATGACTCGCTCAATGGTTGAGAAGGTAAATGCTTTACAAGATAGCACTAAATCAATTGTAAAAATTCTAGATGTATTAAATTCGATCACACAACAAACGAATATTTTATCACTTAATGCAACAATTGAAGCTGCAAGAGCTGGAGCAGCAGGCAGAGGCTTTATGGTCGTAGCTGATGAAATTCGTCAGCTTGCAGATCAATCTCGTTCTTCCATCGGTGTTGTTGCGCAAATTACAGAAAAAATTTCTGAAGAGATTACTGATACAGTAGATGTTTTAATGAAAGCATATCCATTATTCCAAGAGCAAATAGGCTCAGTTAAGGAAGCAAATGAACTGTTCCTTTCTGTACAAGCGCAAATGGACAGCTTTAATCAAAACTTGCAGCTAGTAGAAGAATCCTTTGCAGAGGTTAATAAATCGCAAGAAGTATTACGAGATTCAATTAGCAGTGTAAGTGCTGTTGCAGAGGAATCATCTGCAACTAGTGAAGAGGTTGCTTCTTTAAGTACAGAGCAGCTTAATATTAGTGAACAATTAGTTCAGCTTTCAGAGCAATTACAACAAGTATCTAACAACTTAAAAGACAGTTTAACTAAGTTTAAGCTATAATAATGCAAGATTAAAGGGATGATTAGAGTTTAGCGTTACGCTGAACATCTAATCATCCTCTTTTATAAATTAGGAGGTGTTACTTTTGAAAGCGTTATTAATCGGTGGTACTGGAGTCATTAGCACTGCGATTACTGAACAATTGCTTTCTCAAGGCTGTGAGCTTTATCTATTAAATAGAGGTAATCGTATTGATAGATTACCAGCAGGTGCTCATATAATGACTGCTGATATTCATGATGAAGAACATGTAGCTAAATTACTTGAACCTCATACTTTTGATGTTGTTGCTGATTTTATTGCGTTTCATCCATCACATGTGGAGCGTGATGTACGATTATTTCAAGGCAAAACAAAGCAATATATTTTTGTTAGCTCTGCATCTGCTTATCAAACGCCATTATCCCATTATCAAGTTACAGAAGGAACTCCTTTATCTAATCCGTACTGGGACTACTCACGTGATAAAATCGCTTGTGAGGAATATTTAATAAAGCAATATCGAGAGACTGGTTTTCCAGTAACCATCGTTCGACCAAGTCATACCTATAGTGAGCGAAAAATCCCATTAGGGGTTCAAGGCTTAAAAGGCTCTTGGCAGGTTGCAAAACGGATGCTGGAAAACAAGCCGGTCATTATTCATGGCGACGGCACATCACTTTGGACAATGACGCATAGTCGTGACTTTGCTAAAGGCTTTATCGGATTAATGGGAAATATTCATGCGATCGGAGAAACCGTCCAAATAACTTCCGATGAGATACTCACTTGGAATCAGATTTATGAAGCAATCGCAGATGCGCTAGGAGTGAAACTAAGAGCAGTATATGTTTCCTCGCATTTTTTAGCAGCATGTGATGAGCGATTCAGAGGAGGACTACTTGGGGATAAAGCAAACAGCATTGTATTTGATAATAGTAAGCTTAAACGGCTTGTCCCAGGCTTTACAGCAACCACTCGTTTTGACCAAGGAATAAAGGAGACTGTTGCTCATATCCTTGCTCATCCAGAGTTGCAAATCGAAGATCCGGAATTTGACGCATGGTGTGATAAAGTAATTGCTTCACTAGAGCAGGCTATACAGCAAATAAAAGGTTAATCAATCGTTCAACTTCTTATTATCTCTCAGCTAAAGGAGAGAAGTAAGAAGTTTTTTTATTTTGCTGCGTTTGAAGCAGCTACGTTTAGTGTTTAATTGCTAGAGGAATAATAAAGTTATCAAGCTATGGATAAGCGTTATTACTTAGGAGGTAGTCAGCAATGCAGCGCAGATCCTTTTTTGTTGGCATGATTTTTACGATTATTATTGCAGCATATTTAATTCGTTTGCTTTTACTGCAAGCTCTTCCAACCTCGTATTTGATGCCCATCGTCGAAAGTAAATATAAACAGAGCAATTGGAAACGTATGGCCGTTATTCAGCGCAGTAAACAATTGCAATTTAGTGATGGCAGAGCTATTTTTTTGGACGAGCATTATAAGCCGCTTCAATCGGAAAATTATATGACGATCGCTTTCTTTCCAGTGAAAGCGTGGAAAAGTTATTCACTTGTACAATATACCCAGCTTGCGAATATCTTAAATCAGTCACCTGAGCAGCTTCGTAACTGGCTAATGAATTTACAGTATGCAGAGTATTTGTTAGATGATAAGCAGCTTCCGCTAGTTTTAACCGCTGAACAAGTAAGAAAGTTGCAACAGATTAAAATGGAGGGCTTTGAGCTTGTTTACTATACTGCTAGAAACGGTCATCAGGGCAAGTACAGGCATATTATTGGCTTTACAGGAGAAAACCCTGAATGGGCAGAGAAACATTATGAAAAGGAAATAAAAGAGCTTGCACATTGGGATCGAAATATGAAAATTGGCGTAAATGGCTTGGAGCATTCTCTAGATCGTTTAATTCATGGATTAGGGCCATCCTATTTATCGTATACAATAGATGGACAATCCCGTTATATGTCTGGAATTGGACCTAGAATTGTTGAAAGCAGCAACGCCTATTATCCGCTGCAAGTGGTAACAACTATTGATCTGAAGCTTCAAGTGAAACTTGAGCAATATATGGAGCAGCAGGGGGTTGCGGAGGGAGCTATTGTTCTGTTAGATGCGTCAAATGGTGACATTAAAGCGATGGTATCCCGTCCGAACTTGACTCCTGGGAGCTGGACAACGATTGATGGGAACAGCTGGAGAAACCATGCTCTGACTGCCTATGAGCCAGGATCGATTTATAAAATAGTGACTGCAGCTGCTGCGCTAGAGTATGGTGTAGTTTCTGAAGAAGAGTATTTCCATTGTAACGGAGAATATGGGAAATACGGATTATCCTGCTGGAAGAAAGGTGGGCACGGTAAACAAACATTAGCAGAGGGGTTTGCAAACTCCTGTAATATTGTATTTGCAACGCTTGCTGAGCGGTTAACGCCGCAACAATTTTATGATACCGCCACTGCATTAGGGGTTATTTATCCAGTAGGCTGGCATACCAATAAAGCAGTTGCACCATTTACGGTTCCTCTTAGATTGTTGGAAGAAGAGGAAGGAGGGGTAGCAATATTGGATCTTGCACATCGAGATGGGGGGATTTTAGCTCAAACAGGGATTGGACAACGCGATGCAAGGCTGACTCCGCTGCAAGCAGCGAATATGCTGGTGACGATTATTCATGATGGCAAGCAGTTTCAAACAAGAGCAGCCAAAAGTATTAACTATCGAGACGGGTTACCACTTATTGAGTTTCCCGTACAATATGGTCACGAGCATCGTTATCAGATCCATCCCTCTACAGCAAGAAAGCTAATGTCCTTTATGAATGGTGTAGTCGAACACGGTACAGGTCGAGTTATTTCTGAAAATAAAAGAGAAAACGATAGGAGCTGGAAGCTTGCAGGAAAGTCAGGAACGGCAGAGCTAAGTGGAGCATTAAATGGGTTAAATAATCAATGGTTTATTGGTTATGGTCCAACTGACCATCCTAAATATGCGGCAGCAGTGCTTATTCGCAAAGCAAAGTCTAACACAAATAATCAAGCCACAATAATTTTCAAGGACGTAATGATGATCGCAGAGCAGCATGATATGGAAGAAGAGAAATCAAACTGACAAGACATTAGAAAATATGGTATGATATAGAAGCGTATTTAAAGGTTGGAGGAAAAAAAGTGAGCTATGAAATTATTACGATGCCTAGCTTTCGAGCAGTTGGCTTAAAATGGCAGGGAACATTTTCAGAGATTAAGCCACATCTAAAAGATGTCATTAATAAAATGGAAGAGCGAGCTAATGAGTTAACATTTAAGTTAAATCCAACTGAGCAACTAGGGCTATCCTATCATATTGTAGAAAATGGTTTTGTTCATTATGCGGTATATAAAGTAAGTGAGGAACAGCAGCTTCCAGATGGCATGCTTGAAATTAAAATCCCACAGTGGACTTATGTTAAGACTACGCATCATAAAGGACAAGACATAGACAAAACTTATCGAGATCTCCAGCAATGGATTCATACGAATGGATATAAAGTATTTAGAGAAGCAGGAGTAAAATATTATGATCCTGAGTTACCAATAAAGCACGAATACTATCCTGCCGACCTAGATAGAAATGATCCTCATTTTGATATCTATATTCCTATTATCCAAAACGCATAATCTCAATACGTTCGTTAACAGTACAAAAGGAGTGAGCTATGAAGGAAGTACTACCTTCACTGCTCACTCCTTTGTTTAATAGCTGCATTAAACAGCTTATGATTACCAGTTTTTTGTGACTGCTATTAGTCATCTTGTAAGTCAATAGTATCGTATTCGCCAATCGGCTTACGAATCCATTTTTCCAAGTAACCTTGCTCGTATAGAGCTTTAATTAAAATTACGAGAACAGGAGATAGAATCATTCCTGCTACGCCAAAGATGGAAAGCGAAATAATCATAAAGGACAGCATTGTAAATGCTGATACACCAAGTGAATCACCTGTAATTTTTGGCTCCAGCAATTGACGAGCGATTACTACAACAAGCCAGATAGCAGTAATCCAAATTCCAAGATGATAGTCTTTGACAATAAATAAATATGTAATCCAAGGAATAAATATTGTACTAACACCAAGTAAAGGCAATATATCAAAGATTGCTGCCAGCAAAGAAATTACTAGCGCATGCTTGACCCCGAGCAATAGAAGTGAAACTAAAATTACAATAAACGTTAAAGTGATCAGCTTTAATTGCGCTTTAATATATACCCAAATTCCTTTTAATACATTGTCACGCAAAAAGAAAAAAGCAGACTTAAATGTATTAGGTGTTTTTTCTTTAGCAATTCTTTTCCAATCAAGTATTTCGATGCTTAAAAAATAAGCAAGGATTAAGCCGATAGCAGCATTAAATACAAAGGAAGTAAAAGATGTAATGGAATTAATAACAACTGTCAAACCGGTCATAAGCCATTTTTGGATTTTGTCTGAAGCATTTTGCAATGCTGTTGTTATTTCATCTACAAGATTAACATTAAACGGCAGACGCCCTAATTGCTCCTCTAAAAAAGATGTTCCACTAGCGATATTAGCAGTAAGAATTTGTTGATATTTTGGCAAGTTGGATATCAGTTCGGTACCTTGGGCTGCAGCAATAAAAATTAAAGCTCCGATTACACCAAGAACAAGTAATGTGAACAAAATGACTGAGATCGCCGCAGCAATACTTTTCTTCATACCAAGTTTATTAAGTTGTTTAGCTAATGGCTCTATACAGACAAAAATAACTAGTGCAAAAAAAATCGGCTTAGCAATGTTATATACTAGACTAAAAAGCCACATTGCAAGGAAAACGGTTATGACAATTAGTGCAATATCAAATATCGTTCTCCAATATTTTTTATAGAAGGGTAACAACTAGAACCATCCTTTCCTATCTAGTGTAGATATTTAATTAACATGAATTAGTAATGTGAAAAAATATTAAATATGCTACAATATTAGCTGTGACTTTATTGCATTTAATTCCGATCAGACAGCTAACATATATAGACTATATCATTTATTTGGTGAGGAATACAATCATGTCTAACCTATTTATCTGGGGATTTTATTTTGCAGCACTTTATGCTTTTATACCTGGACTGCTAAGCAGAGTGTTTGGTTATCGTGTGTTTAAACGAGGTACAGCTAAACAGGAAGTAGCACTAACCTTTGATGATGGTCCAGATCCTGTGTATACAGAAAAATTACTTGATCTGCTACAGAAATATAACGCTAAGGCTACATTTTTTGTTGTAGGTGTTCATGCTGAGAAGCACCCGGAGTTATTACTGCGGATGAAAAATGAAGGCCATGTCATTGGTATTCACAATTATGAGCATAAAACAAATTGGTTGATGCGTCCAAAAACAGTTAGGAAGCATATCCAATTAACGAATGACATTATTGAAAAAGTAACTGGTGAACGTTCTATTTACTATCGACCTCCTTGGGGAATAATGAATTTATTTGATTATCGAAATGTAACAACCCTAAATATTATTTTATGGTCGGCTTTATTTGGAGATTGGTCCGCGAAAATTACTGCTGAAAAGTTAAAAAATCGAATGCTTAAAAAAGTTGCTCCTGGTGAGGTGTTACTGCTGCATGACTGTGGACGAACTCCTGGAGCAGATGTGAATGCTCCCCGAAATATGCTTATTGCGCTAGAAGCTTATTTAGAAGCTGCTACGGCAAAAGGTTTGAAAATGGTTACAATTGATCAAATGATTAAGCTGTCTGAGAAAAAAAATAAAACGAAGTTACCGTTAGTTAAGCAATTGATTGTAAAGCTTTGGCTAGGATGGGAGCTGCTTTTTCATAAAGTGATGCGGCTTAAGCCAGTTAGTGATGGTGCGGCGCCGTTTTTGTATTATCGGATTTTGACTTATAAAGGCAAGGAACTTCCGATGCAGGAAGGACAAGTATTACGTAAAGGTGATTTATTTGCAGAAATGCATTTTGATAATAAAAAGCTCTCAGAGATTGCGTTTGCTTCCAAAAATCCGCTAGTAGTTGCAATAAAAGTAATCCGGGAAGTAGAAGCTGCATTACCGTTACTTGCGAAGGCAATTTATGAAGAAAGTAAGGTTAAGCCCGTTAAAGCGTTACATGGTATAACAATGATAAATCGTGGAGCAGATAAGCTTGGGTTTGTTATACACGAATTGCCAAATGGTCTATTTAAGAAAAGCACTAAGATTTATCTTTCCTTGTTAATGAAAGTATTAACCCCAACTCGTAAAGGGGAAAAAAGTAATGAAGCCAAAGCTGGCCTATCTGCACAACAAGGAGAAGAACCAAGAATTTTATTGATGTCGACGGATTACTTAGTAAAGAATTTTATGAAATAGTATAAATAAAGGATGCTTGTCATTTCAGGTTTAGCTATCGGCTGATCTGAAATGATAAGCATCCTTTTTAGTTTTTAAATCCTATAAGCATTAAAAAAGCTGCTTAGAAAATCAGCAACATTACTGACTTTCTAAAGCAGCTTTCTAAATAGAACTACATTTTCATTACTGCACCAGTGTTGGCACTTGTAACTAAATGAGCGTAACGAGCTAAATAGCCGCGTTTAATTTTTAGCTCAAAGCCTGGCCATGCAGCTTTACGAGCTTCCATTTCTTCATCGCTAATTAGAACGTTAATTGTACGGTTATTCATATCGATTTCGATAATATCGCCGTCTTTAATGAACGCGATTGGACCACCGTCTGCAGCTTCAGGTGATACGTGACCGATTGAAATACCGCGAGATGCACCAGAGAAGCGACCATCTGTAATAAGCGCAACTTTTGCACCCAGCCCCATACCAGCGATTTGTGAAGTTGGAGCAAGCATTTCAGGCATACCTGGACCGCCGCGTGGACCTTCGTAACGAATAACGACAACGTCGCCTTCTTTAATTTTTCCGTTTGCTAGACCTGCAAGACATTCATCTTGTGAGTCAAACACAACAGCAGGACCTTTATGGTAGCCGCCAACAGATTTATCAACCGCACCAGTTTTAATTACAGATCCGTTAGGAGCTAGGTTACCGAATAGGATAGCTAGTCCACCGCGTTCTGTGTGCGGGTTGGACAGTGGGCGAATAACGTTGTGATCTTTAATTTCGCAGCCCTCAACGTTTTCACGAAGTGTTTTACCTGTTACAGTAATACAATCGCCATGAAGTGCGCCTTCTTTTTTAAGAAGTTCATGGATAATTGCACTTACCCCGCCAGCAGTGTGAAGATCTTCAATATGATGGTCAGAGGCTGGAGCTAGTTTTGCTAGATGAGGAGCGCGTTCAGCGATTGCATTAATATCCTCGATTGAATATTCAATGCCAGCTTCATGAGCGATTGCCAATGTATGAAGAACGGTATTTGTTGAACCGCCCATTGCCATATCAAGCGCAAATGCATTGTCAATGGCTTCTTTGGTAATAATATCACGAGGTTTAAGGTCCATTTTAATAAGTTCCATCAACTGACGAGCAGATTTTTTAACGAATTCTTTACGTTCAGGTGATACAGCAAGAATTGTACCGTTACCTGGCAACGCAAGACCGAGCACCTCTGCAAGACAGTTCATAGAGTTTGCTGTAAACATACCAGAACAAGAACCACAAGTAGGGCAACCGTATTGTTCAAGCTCAAGCAATTGCTCATCATCAATGATTCCTTTTTGGTGAGCTCCAACACCTTCAAAAACGCTAGTTAATGAAATAGCTCGGCCATCTTTTGTTCTGCCGGCTTTCATTGGTCCGCCGCTAACAAACATTGTAGGGATGTTTACACGAAGCGCACCTAGCATCATCCCTGGTGTAATTTTGTCACAGTTTGGAATACAAACCATACCGTCAAACCAGTGTGCGTTAACTACTGTTTCAACAGAGTCAGCAATAATTTCACGGCTTGCTAAGGAATAGCGCATACCGATATGTCCCATAGCAATACCATCGTCAACACCGATTGTATTAAATTCGAACGGTACGCCGCCAGCTTCACGAATTGCTTCTTTAACCAGTTCACCAAATTCCTGCAAATGTACATGTCCAGGAACGATGTCAATATATGAGTTACAAACCGCGATAAATGGTTTGTCAAAATCCTCCTCTTTAACCCCAGCAGCGCGCAACAAACTACGGTGAGGAGCACGATCAAATCCGCGTTTGATCATATCAGAACGCATTTTTTGTCTAGCCATAATGAAGAGCCTCCTTGTATAAATACATACAGTGCAATGATTCACTGCATTGTCAACTAAAAAACACTTATAGTTGTAATATTATCACAATGAACATATTCTGGCTACAAACTTATGAATTAGCATAAAGGAATTAAAGCAAGAGAGATATAATTTTGCTATACTAGTTCTGTACAAAGTTTGAGTAAGGTTACTAGAATAATAGGATAGGGTTTGAATATTAAGTAAGCAGTAACATTTGCCAAAATTGCTTATTAGTAATTGAAAGGAGGTATTCGTAAATGAGCAATGAACAGCAAAATATGGAAATGATGATTAAGCTTGATGAAGGATTTCGTGAAATTCGCAGCATGATTCAAAATTATTGGAGCAGGCACGGTACAGTGGGAATTGGTTTAAATCATTCAAGATTACTGACGATGATCGCAGAAAATGGACCAATGAAGGCTTCTCATTTAGCAGATAAACTTCATATTACATGTGGGGCAGTAACTGGTTTAGCTGATAAATTAATCGAATATGGCTTACTAATGCGTGAAAAAGATAGCAGTGATCGCCGAGTTGTTATGCTTGCGTTAACAGAATTAGGTAAACAACGGGCAAAAGAAATAAAAGCGAAGCGCGAAGCACTTATGCTGCATTTATTTGCTGATATGACTAATGAAGAAATGAGCTTTGGGTTACACTTATTTACAAAGCTTCAAAATAATTTACTGAAGTTTGAAGAGGAACTAGAGCAAGATCCAAACCGTGAAAGAATATAAAAAATGAAAAACTGTTGTAAACGGATAAATTTTTAATGGTAACATAGTGTAATCGTTTTAACTTTGTCTATTATGTGAATTTTGCTTTATTTTACTTAAATTTGTTTATGGATTGTGTAAGATGAAGTAGAAATATGTCGAAACTTATATTAAAGGAGAGAACACTGTGAAAAAGAGATTGGCTTTACTATTAACATTAGTGCTAGTTATTGGATTGCTGGCAGCATGCGGCAACAGTAACTCTGCAAACAATGCAGGAAACAGCGCTTCTAACAACACTTCGAACAACACTGCGTCAGGTACTGATAGCGAGAAGAAGGATATAAAAGTAGCTGTCGTATTACCTGAAAAAATCGGAGTGAACCCTTTCTGGGAATTGATGGATCAGGGTCTTAAAAAAGCAGGCGAAGATTTTGGAATTGAAGTAAAAACTGTTGAATCTGCAGATCCAACTGCGTTTGAACAAAACTTCCGCTCTGTAGTCGCTGAAGACTATGATTTGATTATTACTGCAACATTCCAAGCTGAAGACGTACTTCGCAGAGTAGCTGCAGAAAATCCAGATAAACCATTTGCTTTGATTGACCAAGTTATTACTGATGTACCAAACGTACGCAGTGTAGGCTTTGTTGAAAATGAAGGAGCATTCTTGCTTGGTGCAGCAGCTGGTTTGATTACAAAATCAAATGTTGTTGGTAATGTCGTTGCGATCGAAAGTGAATTGATGGATAAATATACAAAAGGCTTTGAAAAAGGTCTTGCATATACAAATCCAGAAGCTGAAGTGCTTGTTAGCTATGTAGGAAGCTTTGATGACACTGCAAAAGGTAAAGAGCTTGCTCTTGTTCAACATTCTCAAGGTGCTGACTTTATCGCTGGTATGTCTGCTGTTAGTGATTTCGGTGTATTTGAAGCTGCTAAAGAAAAAGGCTTCTACACTTCTGGTCAAGACGTTGACCGCACAGTAGAAGATCCGGAGCATGTTATTTTATCTCAGCTAAAAAGTGTAGATACAGTTACTTATCAAACTGTTAAAGACTTTGTTGAAGGTAACTTTGATTATGAACCTAAATATTATGGATTGGCTCAAGATGGTGTAGGTCTTACATTCGTAACTAGAGATTCTGAGTCTCCATTAAGCGATGCAATTGGTGAAGAAAACATTGCTAAGCTAAAAGAAATTGCTGAGGGGATTAAAAACGGTTCGATTGACGCTTCAATCACTGCAGAATAAAAGTATTTCTAGTTATTTACCGGCTGCATCTGATGCAGCCGGTTTAATTATTTGAAAGGAGCGTACCTTATGCTGCTTGAAATGGACAATATTACAAAGTCATACGGATCAGTGATAGCGAATCGCAATGTTAGCTTTAATTTACGCAAAGGTGAAGTACATGCCCTAATTGGTGAAAATGGTGCGGGCAAAACAACGCTAATGCGTATTTTGTATGGTATGGAAAGTCCGACAAGCGGCCATATCAAGCTAAACGGTCAAGAAGTTACTTTCAATGATCCAACGGATGCTATTAAACATAAAATTGGTATGGTTCATCAGCATTTTATGTTGTTTCCTGCATTTTCAATTGCTGAAAATATCGTAATCAGCAGAGAGCCGAAAAAAGGCGGTATGTTTAACCGCAAGCAAGCAATAGAAGAGACAATTAGGCTGTCCAAGCAGTATAACATGCCAGTTGACCCAAAACAAAAGGTTGGGGATTGTTCACTTGGCATGCAGCAGCGAGTAGAAATTTTGAAAGTGCTTTATCAAGGAGCCGAAATTATTATTCTTGATGAGCCAACTGGTGTTCTTACTCCTCTTGAAGTAAAAGAATTGCTGGCTTCAATAAAACAACTTTCTGCTCAAGGGAAAAGCTTTATTATTATTAGCCATAAGCTTAGTGAAATTATGGAAGTATCCGATCGCATTACTGTATTGCGAGATGGAGTTGTAACAGGGACAGTTAACGCTGCAGAAACGAGTGAGGAAGAGCTTTCCCGTATGATGGTTGGTCGTGAGCTTATTAAATTGGAGCGCAGCAAGCTGGAAACTGGAAAGACAGTTGTAAAAGTGGAAGGTTTAACGATTAAAGGACATAAAAGCAAGCCGCTTCTCGATCAAGTCAGTTTTCACGTAAATGAAGGCGAGATTGTCGGGATAGCAGGAATTTCTGGTAATGGACAATCTGAGCTGCTTCAGGCGTTATCAGGTTTAACATCAATTGATCAAGGATCAATTACAATTCAAGATAAGAATGTTACAGGTGCTTCTGTTAAGAAAATACGCGATAGTGGTTTGGCACATATTCCTGAGGATCGTTATTTATGGGGAGTGTCAAAAGAAGCGACCGTTTCAGATAATGGAATTATGGGGCATTTATCCTCCACAAGTAAATATGGTATTTTGAATGGAAAGCGAATACGCTCTCTCGTTCAGGGTTGGGTAAATACGTTTGGTATTAAAACAGGTTCACTTGATACAAAGGCACAGTATTTGTCAGGCGGTAATTTGCAGAAGCTGATTGTAGCTCGCGAGCTTGCTCAAAGTTCACCATTTTTAATTGCTGCTGAGCCTACTCGAGGAGTTGACGTAGGGGCAATGGAAATTATTCATGGTGAACTATTGAAGCGACGCGAAGAGCGTGCAGCGATATTGCTTGTTTCAAGTGAATTGACTGAAATTATGAAGCTGTCTGATCGGATTCTCGTTATGTTCGAAGGGAAAATTGTTGGTGAGCTAGATGCTTCCACAGCAACCGAAGAACAAATTAGCTTACTCATGGCAGGAGGTAAGGCGGTTGGATAAATTTAAAGATACACTGAAGTCATTGATACAGCCGCTACTGGCAATTATCGTAGGGCTAATTGTTGGAGCAATCGCGATTGTTATTGATGGCGGAAATATTTTTGAGACTTATCAGGAAATGTGGAAAGGTGCATTCGGCAGCTTTTACTTTACTACGAATACATTTGCGCGTGCAACGCCGATTATTTTAATTGGATTAGGGGTAGCTCTTGCGTTCCGTGCAGGCTTTTTTAATATGGGTTCTGAAGGACAAATGGTGCTTGGAGCATTAAGTGCTGCATTAACTGCCATATACGTTCCAGGATCTGGTATTGTAAAAATGTTAGCTGCGATTTTAGTGGGGATGATTGTCGCTGGTCTGTACAGCGCATTAGCCGGCTGGCTTGAGTCGCGCTTCGGTATGAATTTATTGATTACAACGCTTTTGTTTAACTATATTGCATCATTGTTTGCAAGTTATATGGTAACCTATCCTTTTAAAGATCGGACAGGCTCATCAGCACTATCGCAAACTGAAATGATTGATTCAAGCGTTATGTTTTCAAAGCTATTTAAAGGTATGACGATTCATACAGGTTTTATTATCGCTATCATTTTAACCATCTTACTTCATCTGTTTATCAAATATACTACAAAAGGTTATGAAATACGGATGATGGGTGGAAATCCTTTGTTTGCCAGCTATGGCGGTGTTAATCGCGGTAAACTATTAATCATTAGTATGTTTGCAAGCGGCGCGTTTGCCGGATTAGCAGGTGCTTCCGAGGTATTAGGTACACAATATCGCTATTTGGATGGTGCTTTAACATCAGCAAACTATGCCTGGTCAGGCATAATGGCGACGTTGCTTGCTAACTCGCATCCGCTTGGTACTTTTTTCACTTCTGTACTGCTTGCAGCGTTGCAAACTGGCGGAATGGGAATGGAACGCAATACCGAGGTTCCATCAGAAGTATCCAGCATTATTCAAGCAGTGCTTATTCTATTCATTTCAGCTAAGTTCACGATTTCATTTATAAAACGTAAGAAAGCGGGGGCAAAAGATGGATCAGCTGTTTGATGTATCATTGTTCGCTGCGACGTTACGTATGGTTGCACCAATTTTGCTGGCTGCGCTTGGTGGAGCAATATGTGCTCGTGTCGGTTTGTTTAATGTAGGCTTAGAGGGATTAATCTTAGTCGGAGCATTCTCTGCGATTTTAGGTAACTATTTAACAGGAAGCATTACGGTTGCGATTGCTTTTGCAATTGTTATTACGCTTCTCTTTTCGTTAATATTCGCATATATGAGCATTAATTTACAGGCTAATGCGATTGTTGTCGGGATTGCGCTCAACTTTTTAGCAACAGGATTGACTACCTTTGCTCTACGGGCAATCTTTGACGTTAAAGGTGCATATTATGACAAAGATATGAAAGGATTGCCTAAGCTTGAAATTCCGCTGCTTAAGGATATTCCTTGGATCGGAGATGTATTCTCTGGACAATCATTGCTCGTTTATATTGCGATTTTGATCGTCATTTTGCTTCACATTTATTTATATAAGTCCGTATCGGGCTTTCGTCTGCTTGCCGCAGGTGAAAATCCAGTTGCCGCACGCAGTTTAGGGTTGCATGTCAAAAAAATTCAATATATGGCAGTGCTTATTTGCGGTGTTTTATGTGGACTTGCTGGTGCACAGCTGTCGCTTGGTAATGTTACAATGTTTAGTGAAGGCATGACAAATGGTCGAGGCTTTATCGCACTCGTTGCGACAATGCTTGGTCAATCTAACCCAATTGGTGTAGCTGGCGCGAGCCTATTGTTTGGTTTTATGGAAGCGTTAAGCTATCGTCTGCAAAACTTTTCTATTCCGTCGCAAATTACATCCATGCTGCCTTTTGTCGTGACAATTGTGGCGCTAATTTTCTTCAAAGATAATGGCTACAAGGATGAGGCGAAGAAGTCGAGCGGCAGTACACGTTAGTAATTGGGCTAAGTAAAATGTTTGAAATAAACAGCGATTAAATGAACAGCTAAGAATGAGACATAGGAAAAGGAGGCTTTAATAAATATGCATAATAAAGCAGAGCGATTAAAAAAGACAAAAGCTCCTCTAAAGGCAAATGTGCCACCTGAGCTGGCACATCGAGTTCCACCTGGACAAACGGTAACTGAGCGATTCCCTATTTTGCATGAGGGGGATGTACCAGAGTATGATATGTCCACTTGGAAATTAAAAATTTTTGGTGAGGTTGAGCAGGAGTTAAGCTTTACTTATGATGAGCTGATGAGCTTGCCGCAAACAGATATTACTTGCGACATTCACTGTGTTACACGTTGGTCGAAGTTGGATACGCATTGGCGTGGAATTAAGTTTTCAGATCTTCTTCCAAAGCTAGGTGTAAAGCCTGAAGCCAAATATGTGATGGTTCACGGAGATAATGACTATACAACAAATATTCCACTAGAGGATCTGCTGCGTGATAATATTATTTTAGCGCATACGTATGAAGGTGAACCATTAACTCCAAAGCATGGCGGACCGTTGCGCTTAATTGTTCCGCATTTATACTTTTGGAAAAGTGCAAAATGGCTTACTGGCTTTGAATTTATGAAGGAAGATGCGCCAGGCTTCTGGGAGCAAAACGGTTTCCATAACTATGCTGAGCCATTTGCTGAGCAGCGTTTTTCGCAAGAGGGATTTGATTTGCCTGAGGATGAATGGCATGGGAAGGAGTATGACTAAATGTTTCTATCTATACTAGAAGTTGATTCTGAGCAATTGCCAGGTCTTGCAATTGTATGCGGTGATCCAAGACGTGCAGCGAAAATTGCTGCTAAGCTGGATAATGCGAGAGAACTTGCATACGCACGCGAATACCGTACCTTTGTCGGCAGCTATAAAGGAGTTGAGCTTGCCGTAGTTAGTCATGGTGTAGGCTGTCCTGGGGCAGCTGTTTGCTTTGAAGAATTAATTAAAGGCGGTGTACATACGTTAATTCGCGTTGGTACAGCCGGATCTTATTCTGCTGAGCATCCAGCAGGAAGCTTAATTGTTAGTACAGGCTGTATTCGTACAGATGGGCTTACGAAGCAGCTAGTGCCAGATGGCTTTCCAGCAATTGGAGATAGTGCAGTTGTTGAAGCGTTATATGCTGCAGCAATTGAGCAAGGCGGTATCGTTAAAAAAGGGTTAACTTTAACGCTTGATATGTTTTTCAGTGGGGTAAATGACTTTCCTCATAAGCAATATAAGGCAGCAGGTGCATTAGCAGTAGAAATGGAAATTGCAGCATTATATGTAATAGCTGCATTGCGCGGCGCTCGCGCTGGTGCGATTGTTGCCTTAGATGGCTATGCAGATTCTGATCTTGCTGCAGATTATGATCCGCATACGAATGTAGTAAGCGAAGCAGTAGAACGAGAAATTCAAGCAGCGCTTGAGGCACTTGTAGCTTTGTCAGCTTAAAAGAAATTAAGCAGGAGGAGCAAGGATGAATCAATTATTTGCTAAACATGGACTTACTAGAGCCAGTTTACCGCTATTTAGCGCATATTATTATCGTCAATGGAACAATTATGAAATGGATTTTCATATTCATGATTCGATTGAAATTATGTATGTCATTAACGGAAGCTGTCAAATTGAGTTATGTTTAAGCAGAGCTGATTCTCCTGCTCTTTTTTCATTGAAAAAGGGAGAATTTATCGTTTTGGACGGTAACGTGCCGCATCGCTTAATTGTAAAAGCTGAGAGCGGTTGTCGAATGCTCAATGTTGAATTTACTTTTAAGCAAGGCCTGCCGCTACTTCCTTCCATTTATGAGCTAGCTAACAAAAATGATGAGCTAGCTTATTTTATTAAGCAAGTTAGTGATTATGTCGTTTTACGAGATGTTGATGAAGTATATGCAACCTTGAAAAGCCTTGTACTTGAGCTGGAATGGCAGAGAGAAAGCAGTAATAAGTCTGGCAAGCAAGCTAATCAAGAGCAGGGTAGTCTAAAGCAAGAACTATTATTTACAGGACTTATTTTACATATTGCCAATTTATATAAATTTGCTAACCAATTAGAAAATCGTTTAACGGCAGCACAACAATATGTGAAGCAAGTGCAACATTACATTCAACAAAATTATGATGGTGAGCTTTCAGTAGAGCAGCTTGCTAGACATGTAAATGTCCATCCAAACTATTTGCACCGTATTTTTCGTGCGGAAACAGGAATGACGATTATTCAATATTTGAATCAATTTCGCTTAGATAAAGCGATGATGCTGCTAAGTCAAACAGATATTGCAATCGCAGATATTTGTGAATTTGTTGGGATTAATAGCAGACAATATTTTCATGAATTATTTAAGAAGTACACAGGTTTGACGCCAGTCCAATATCGCGAGCAAAGCAATCGACAATTACCGGATCCTAATGCGAAAAGTATATAGGTTAGAATTGTTGACAGTTTAATAATGTAAAAGTCACTTTTTCGATAACGCTTTCTTTCTCGTTGTTGCTACAATTGAGGCAATTCGAGTTAAGGAGGCTTTTTTTATGTCAACATTTAAAGTAACTTTTATTGGAGCTGGATCAATTGGCTTTACTCGCGGTTTATTGCGCGATTTATTGTCTGTCCAGGAATTTAATCATATTGATATTGCTTTTACAGATATTAATGAGAAAAATCTAGAAATGGTTACTGCACTATGTCAACGAGATATTGATGAAAATGGGTTAAACATTAAAATCCAGGCAACGACCAATCGAAAAGAAGCGCTTCGTGATGCAAAATATGTGATTTGTACCATTCGCGTTGGTGGTTTAGAGGCGTTTGCGACAGACATTGATATTCCATTAAAATATGGCATTGACCAATGTGTCGGTGATACGTTGTGTGCTGGCGGTATTATGTATGGTCAGCGTGGAATTGCCGAGATGTTACAGATTTGTCGAGATATTAAAGAGGTGGCTGCCAAGGATGTGCTGCTGCTAAACTATGCAAATCCGATGGCTATGCTAACATGGGCATGCAATAAATATGGCGGGGTTAACACGATTGGGCTATGTCACGGTGTACAACATGGGCATCAACAAATAGCGGATGTGTTCGGCTTAACGAAAGATGAAGTAGATATTATTTGCGCAGGCATTAATCATCAAACTTGGTATATTTCAATTAAGCATAAGGGACGCGATTTAACAGGGGATTTGCTAGAAGCATTTGAAAAACATCCCGACTATAGCCGAACAGAAAAAGTAAGAATTGATATGCTGCGCCGCTTTGGCTACTACAGTACAGAATCAAATGGGCATTTAAGTGAATATGTTCCTTGGTATCGTAAACGTCCTGAAGAAATTAACGATTGGATTGATCTAGGTTCATGGATAAATGGTGAGACAGGCGGTTATTTACGAGTATGTACAGAGGGGCGAAATTGGTTTGAAACAGACTTTCCTAACTGGATGAAAGATAAGCCGATGGTATTTGCAGAAGAACATCGCGGGGAAGAGCATGGCTCCTATATTATTGAAGCATTAGAAACAGGTCGCGTATATCGTGGACATTTTAATGTCGTAAATCATGGTGTTATTTCGAATTTACCTCATGATGCTATTATTGAAGCGCCAGGTTACGTTGATCGCAATGGTATTTCTATGCCTGTTGTTGGAGAGCTTCCATTAGGACCTGCAGCGGTATGTAATGCAAGTATCTCCGTTCAGCGTCTCGCGGTAGAAGCAGCAGTGCATGGCGACGATTTTCTATTGCGTCAAGCATTTATGATGGATCCGCTTATTGGTGCAGTATGCAATCCAAAAGAAATTTGGCAATTGGTCGATGAAATGCTTGTAGCGGGTGAAAAGTGGCTGCCGCAGTATAAAGAGGCGATTGCAGCCGCTAAGCAACGCTTAGCAACAGAACCACTAATTGCAACGAAGAATTATCAAGGCGCTGCGAGACTTAAAGTAAAAACGATCGAAGAAATGGAGCAAGATCGCGAGCAAGCTAATCGAAATGCAGGCGAATCTGATAAGGGTAAGCAGCGATTCTAAAAAATTAGCAATTGTTCTCTGAAATGGATAGATTGTTAGGATGATGATCGATTATTTGTATCAGTAAATTTCATAATAGGCACTCCTCCCGTCTTATTTGTATGGTAAACTGTCAATGTCTAGACTAGAGGTTTAATACATACTAGGGAGAAAGCGAGATGTTACACTTGAACCTTGTTAGCAAGATTAGCAGCAGATTGAGCAGCAGCTCCATTCCACCACAGCAAAGGTTAAGCAAGGAAGCGATAGTTTCTCTAATTATTCATGCTTTCTTTCAATTTGGGGCATCGATGTCGGGATTGTTTCTTAATTTATATTTGTGGAGACTAACCGAGGATTTTACCATTAATGCTATATACAATATTGTAAACTTTACGTTGACTCCGATTGCTTTTGCCCTAGGTGGATTTATCGCCAAAAAGCTGGATCGTATGGTCGTATATCGACTTGGAATCATGCTTTGTGCAGCATTTTACCTTCTAGTAATCATTACACGGGAAGCAGTACCTGACTACTATATTTTATTTGCGATACTAAATGGAATATCTTCGGGTTTTTATTGGACAGGGTATTTAATTTTACAATATGATGTTTCGACTGATCAAAATCGTGTTCGTTATTTAGCAATTAATATGGTCACTTTTAATACTGCAGGATTAATTGGACCTGCATTAGCAGGCTCGATCATTTCGCGAATGGAAGGCTTGCAAGGCTATATTATTATCTTTATGATCGCATTTATTATGTTTGTCATTGCAGCATTCATTAGTACACGGATAAAAACGACTGTGAATCATCATAAAAAATATTATTTGAATTTCGTTGGCTTAATTATGAAAAAGAATAAGCTATGGCTGTATAGCTTATTCAGTTTCTTTATCTTTGGGTTATTTCAAGGCATTATGTTATTTTTGCCAAATATATTATTGTTCCAAGCATTAGAACGAGAGGACCTTGTTGGATATTTCGGTGTATTATTTTCAGCAATTACCGTTGCCACTGGTTATGTCATTTCTCGCTTTGCGCAAAAGGAGCAGATTCGAAAATATATTTTTTACTCGACAATCTGCATTGTTCTGGCAGCATCATTGCTGCTGTTTGATGTCAAGCTATGGTCTGTTATTCCTTTTATGATCGTGTTCTCAATTTGTAATCCTTTATCTAGCAATTCATTAACATCATATTTTTATCGTCTAATCAGTTTATTGCCACTCAAGGGACAGCTTAAGGTAGAGTCTGTTGTGATGCGCGAGGTATTTTTGAATGCGGGACGGGTTTCTTCGATTGCCTTGCTTGTCTTAATGGCAAATGATCTGCAATCTAGCTGGTTGCCAGTTGTCATCTTTGTCATGGCAGCAGCGCAGTTCTTAATATTATTGTTTGTCAAAGCATCGGAAAATGAATAGACATATTTTAATATTAAAGGGGCTGCTTACTGGTGGAAAATCTACATAGATTTTCTAGTACTTCTTTAACTCATGCAAAGCCTATTATTGGAAAGGCGAACTTTGCATGGGGCTAAACGTTTAATTTCGCCTAAGAAATTCAAAAATATGTTCAAGGGGAAACAATTTATATCCCAAAGCAGGAGCAAATTGATTTTATATTTGCAGCGATAGCAATGAATGTAACAAAAAAATAACAGCTAAATAAATGAGGAGAGGTACATATTAACCTCTCCTCATTTGTATGCCACAACTATTGTCGTATAGACGCGTCTTACATAATACAAGTATTTGCAGCAGCTATTCATTAGTTTAACTAAAGAAACTTAGTAGAAAATACTATATAGCCTTTCTTCTCCAAATTTGAATAATTACGCAGCCTAAAGCGAGCAAAACAATCCTAATTAATGTCAATTTCAAGTGTTTTTGCTGCTCTTCAATCGTTAAGGATGCAGGATTGACTTCATTATTAACATCTGCATCTTCAGTGTTCGTTGGCATCACACCATCCGAAGGCATTTGTGCTTGAACGATCTGAACAGTTTGATTAGTCGTATGCGAAAGCAACTGGACTTGTCCAACATTGCCTGTTTGAGCAGCCGCTTATGAAAATAATGAAAAGGAGTAAGTATAAAGCATAAAACTTATTATGCTGCTTCATCATAGCTCCTCCAATCTTAGGATACATAGTCACCGTTGTAGCTAATTAGTACAGCACTTTGTACTCCTGCGATGGCTGAGATACCGTTTACGAAAGCACCAGTTTTTTCTTTTAAGCGAACTTCATAAGTAACCTCTAAATTACCTGGTGTAACATTTTTTTGCTTAACATTGAATTTTTTAACACCTTTTGTTACGTATTGCTCAACTTGTTGTTCTGCTTGATCATTGCTGCAATTCACTACTAATAAATATGGAGTTTCTGGAGAACTTCCTTTAATAAAGAAGAATAGAATGAGACCTACAATTAACGAGCCGATAATGGCAAGTGTATAGAAGCCAGCACCTGTAACAATACCTGCAACTGCTGCCCAGAACAAGAAGATTAGATCTGTTGGATCTTTAATCGGTGTTCTAAAGCGAACGATCGATAATGCACCAACCATACCTAGTGATAAGACAAGATTTGAATTGATTGCGATAATTACCATAGCTGTAATCATTGTCATACCGATTAAGGCAACATTAAAGCTTTTAGAGTACAATACACCGCTAAAAATACGACGGTATAAGAAATAAATAAATAGACCAATAACAAAGGAAATGCACAATGTAACTAAAATTTCGCTAATCGCAATGTCAGTACCAAAATTATCAAGCACTGAATTTTTAATAATATCACTAAAATTAGTAGATGATTCTGTTGCTGAAGTAACCGTATTTGTTGTTTCCATTAATAGTCCTCCCAATGATTTGATTTATTATATTTGCGACAAATAACATATTTGGATGCTGATGTTCGAAAAATCCCTTCTAGCTGTAATGCTTGCTGAATGGGTGCAGGCAAATATTGATCATACTTAATTTCCATAATAATTTTGTCATCATCTAGCGCTGGAATTGGCTTTAAATCTGGATCGAAAATATTGAGCTGATTTAAGCCAGTATGCAGTTCCTTGTCGAATGTGATACGTACGTTGCCAAAGCGACAAACGTAAGGCTCACGTACATAATCAACAATAACGACTGGCCGTAATAAGCGATGCTTCATCTGATTATAGATCTCCAGCAGCAGCGGCTTATTTCCTTGCTTTAATACCTCGTAGTTTCCGCTCATCAATTGCTCATACATTTCTCTTGTAATTGGCTCTTTTAGCTTAGCAATGTAATCGCGAAACTTTACTTTCTTTTCAAAGTGAATCACTTTGTCAGATTTGTTATAGATGCGAATTCGGTATTTAGCACGTTCGGTTACTCCGCCTAATTTTTCATGCAAGGCGGTATTTGCTACATCGTCGAAGTATAAGCTGCGAATATGATATTCGCCAGATTCACTTGCATGCTGATCGAGAGCGAGAATACCTTTTAGCTTCTGAGCAATGACAAAACGTTGATGAGGGCTAATATAGTATTTGAATTCGTTGCGGTATTGCAGTGATAGATTCATTGGACACCTCATTTCTTGTTCATGTTGTAACGTTATGGCTTTATTGTAGAAGGAATAGCTTATAGTAATCTGAAGTCAAACTGAAAGTAAGCTGAATGATTGTTTAGCTGAAAGTATGTTAAACTTTTGTAAAGCTACAATATAGAGGAGTGAGCATCAATGAAAAATCAAACATTTTATATTATCGGGCTCATTGTTTTATTATTAGCACTACTGGCTTTTGTTGAGTGGGGAAAGTTTAAGTCGGAAGAAAGTGTATACGGTATGAAGCTTTCATTTGATAATGATCTGCAGCGCAGCTTTACTTGGTTATCGGCAAGTTCATATGAAAACAGCATATTGCAAATTAAACCAGAGGAAGCAAGCTGGCAAGGTGGAGAAGTAAAGGAAATCCCAGCGATGCAGAGCTACCTCCAAAACAAGGATGGAGTTCTCTTTACATATCGGGCACAAATTGACGGACTAGCGTGGGGGCAAAACTATACTTACCGCGTTGTTGCAAATAACAAAGTTATTTCAGATGAATATACATTTTCTGTAGCACAGCAGAATCAAAACACATTTCAGTTTATCCACGTTACGGATACGCAGGGGACAAGCGCAGAGCATTTTAAGCAATGGGGCAATACGTTGCAGCAAGCGCTAAAGTTAGCTCCAGAGGCGCAATTTATTGTACATGGCGGAGATATTACCGATGATCCGAGCAAGCTGCAACAATGGCAGTGGTTCTATGAAAATGCGGATGTATTTTCAAAACTTCCTTTGCTTATAACATTTGGTAATCATGAGATAGTGGATAATAAACCAGATTACTATCAAGCACATGTCACTTTCCCGAGCAATGGCACACAAGGCTTGCCAGCGTATACGAGTTACTATGCGTTATATCAAAATACGCTCTTTATTAGTTTAAATACAGAAGCAGATATATCTGCGCAGTCAATGTGGCTGCGTAACGTATTGGAGCAGCATGCCGAGCAAGTGACATGGATTATTGCTTCAATGCATCGCGGCTTATATGGTGCCAGTAAGTTTAAAGATGCAAAGGAATGGGGAGAGCTATTTGATCAATTTAACGTCGATCTCGTATTGCAGGGGCACAATCATTCATATTCTCGCAGCTATCCATTAATGGATGGCGAAGCTGTGAAAGATAAAGAACAAGGAACGGTTTATATTACAATGAATGCAGCGGGAAGTAAGCTGAATGAGGAAAAGAAAGAGAAATCTTATCAAGCAGTAGCTTTCCAAAACGGGAAGTCAATGTTTGGAATTGTTAATGTTGAACCAACGAGACTAACCTATACTGCTTATGATGTGGATGGAAAATTGCTAGACCAAGTGATATTAAGCAAGAATGATTAAAAGTGGTGTGTTCAGAGAAGCACTAGACTGTTTCTGAACACACCACTTTATTTTTGAAATCGTTAATTGCTTCGAAGGAGCGGGAAGCATATGATAAAGATCGTTCCATTTCCTAACGAGCTTTGTACAGAAATTTGTCCTTGATGCTGCTCAATGATCATTTTGCTAATCGCAAGACCTAACCCAGCACCACCTACTGTTCTTGAACGGGCTTTATCAATTCTAAAAAAACGCTGGAATATTTTATGCTGATGTTCTTCGGAAATGCCGATTCCATTGTCTGCAACAGAAAGGAAGAGCTGCTCACCTTTATGCTCTAAAGAAATAATAATGCTGCCTTTTTCAGGATCAGTATGTTGAACGGCATTACTAACCAAATTCAAAATTACTTGCTGAATTTGATGAGCGTTACCAAGGATTTGCAGTTTAGCGTGATCCTGTTCAGTAACATTAAACGAAATTTTTCGCTTTCCAGCCATTAGCTCAAGCTGGAATAGCATTTCTTGAATTAATGGAACAAGCTCAATCGGCTGCAGCTCTTTGACATTAGCTTCTTGATTATCTAGCTTGGCTAGCTGAAGTAAGCTTTCTACTAAACTTTTCATTCTCGTCGATTCCTGCTCCATCGCTTTTAATGACATTTCAAGTTGTTTTGGATGGTTCATTGCACCTCGTTGCAACACCTCGATAAATCCGTGAATGGATGTAATTGGCGTACGCAGTTCATGCGAGGCATCAGCAATAAATTGTCTCATTCGTTCATTGCTTCTTCGTTCAGATTCAAACGCTTTATCTAATCTTCTAAGCATATTATTATAAGCTTCTGCAAGCTGGTTTAGCTCTTCTATCTGCATTGGCGGTAACTGCTCTGTTAGATTTTCCACATTAGTGCGTTTAACGGCATCAATCATGCGATGAAGCGGCTTTAGCGCCTTGCGTAAGCTGAGCAGCATAAGGAAAAAGCCTGCTAACAAAGCAAAAAGTGCGATACCGCTATATATTGCAAGCTGTGTGTAAAGTTGACGCTCTAACGGACGTAAGTCAACATTTACTTGCAGCATTGTATCATTTTTACTAACTTTACCGGATTCACGGAATAACACCATATACGTATTACCGTTTGCGTCATCATATAAGTAGTAGCGAGCTTGAGGTTTATGACGCTTTTGCTTAAAGATCGCTTCATAGTCTTGCTTACTAATTAATGGCAAGGCATCAACGCTATGATCAGTTAGCATCGTTTGCTCTCCATTTTTTGATACAAGGTTAACGATCATATCAGTCTGAAAAATAATCGGGCGATTTGGAGATTTGCCATCCGGAGGATTGCGTTTTTCATCCAGCTCATTCAAATTTGAAAGAAAAAACGGATCAGGCGGCCAAGCACGAATTTGGGCAAGCACGGCTTCAGCCTTATTATTATATAGGAAGTCTTTCATAAAGGTGTACTGCAGTACACCTACTAGCATAAGCAAAAAGGCAATAATAAACAGCGTAATTGAGGTTAATTGACCACGTAAAGTTGCTTTCCATCGTTTCATTCTAAATCCAACCTGTATCCAGCACCGCGCAACGTTCGGATGAGACGATGCTCTTTATCTCCTAATTTTTCACGTAAAGAGCGGACATAAACTTCAACAATATTTTGTTCTCCGCCAAAATCATAGCCCCATACTTTATCTAGTATAGCTGCTTTACTTAAAACCGAGCCGTTATGAACGAGCAGTAGCTTTAATAGTTCATATTCAGTTGGCGATAGCTCCAATACATGATCATGCAGCTTTATTTCTTTACGTCGGTCATTTAATGTAAAATCACCGTATTTAACAGAGCTAAGCAGCATAGGAAATTGATTGCGAATTCGTGCATGAATTCGTGCAAGCAGTTCTGAGAAGCTAAATGGCTTAACTAAATAATCATCAGCTCCAAGTCTTAGTCCCTGTACGCGATCTGAGACATCATCCTTCGCACTTAGAATAATGATCGCCATTTCATCTCCGCTAGCTTTAAGCTGTTGACAAGTTTCAAATCCATCTATGCCCGGCATCATTATATCAAGAATAACAATATGCGGTTTAAATGTACTAGCGACTTCGATTGCTTCAATACCATTACTAGCAGTCGCAATTGTAGCCCCTTCATTGCTTAAACCAAGCTCTAAAAATTGTAAAATATTTTCTTCATCATCGACTAATAATATTTTTACTTCATCTAATTGACTCATTCAAATAGTCCTTCTTTCTCATAGTACCCTGCTGTACTTTTTTTAATTGCATTCCGAGGGATGCTTTAGTAAAAAAAGGATAGTATAATATCAATATTATTACATTATAGGAGTACTTACATGAAATTAAGCTTAAAACAGCGTGTAAATGGATTAATTATTACAGCGGTCATCGGTATGTTTATTTGCTTTCCATTTCAAGATTATTTTATAGGCGGATTGCTGCTTGCTGCATGCACTGCTGCGACTATCGGAGGTTTGGCGGATTCATTTGCCGTAAGTGCCTTATTTGGTCAGCCGCTGCGTATACCATGGCCTACTTGGATGGGAACGAATATTATCGCTCGTAATCGTCAAAGGCTAATTGACGAGTTAGTTGATATGGTTGAGCACGAACTATTATCTAAAGAAATGATTGCAAAACAGCTTGGGCAATACAATGCGATTCAAACGTTAGCAAATTATATTACGAGCACAAATGGGCGACAAGCGATTAGAGAGCTGAGCGCAAATTTAATTGTCGATCTGCTTAAGCTTGCCAACCCTGCAGTATTAAGTCTATCACTTAAACGGTTATTTGCAGAAGGCTTACGTAATACGGAGCCAGTTACATTGATAGCAAAGCTATTGCGTTGGTTAATCAGTGATGGGCGAGATGAAGTCGTAGTTCGAGTATTAAGTAAGCAACTAAAGCAATTTATCGAACAACCTGCAGTTAAGCAATTTATTTATGAATTTATTGCTACAGCTCTTCGTTCCTATGAGCAGAATAAAAAAAGCAGACAATTTGTTAATAGTATAGCTGGTCTTAATGCAGACGAGCTATCTGTTAAGATTATAAGTATTGCAGAGCAAACACTTACTGATTTAGAGCAAGGCAAGCATGAGTGGAACAATAAACTGCGTCAAATGGTGGCGGATCTGCTAGATAGCCTGGAGCAATCGGACGAGAAGGCTAAGCTTTGGAATACGCGTATGCAAACAGCAACTCAAGTTTTATTGCAACGTTTATTTACTGATGAAAAGCTTGCTGAGTGGAAAGAAAGCTTGCTAGCTCAGCTGCAAAAAGCAGAGTTAGAAGGTTCGGAAAGTCAATTAAAGCTTTGGCTAGGTCATAAGTTTGATGAACTTCTGCAGCATTTTGCTAGTCGAACAGAGCTGCTTAACCAACTTAATGATTATATTGTTGCTTCGTTAATCACTTTTGTGGAACGTAATCATAATTATATCGGTACATTAGTTCGTAATAAGCTAGACCAATTTGATACTGAGCAACTGATCGAGCTAGTTCAAGAGAAAGCAGGTAAAGATTTGCAATTTATCCGCTTAAACGGTACGCTAGTTGGCTCTCTTATCGGAATGCTGCTTTATGTGCTACAGGAGTTAATTGGAGGACTGTTATCATGACGATGAGAAAAAAAGCGAATATTAGCCTGCTGTTGCTAGCTATTTTATTTGTCGTTGCGTTAATTGTTAATTGGTCGTTAGATCATCCTTGGTGGGCAAAGGCAATGCTGTTTATTGCTGAGGCAGGGATGGTTGGTGCGCTGGCCGATTGGTTTGCGGTTACAGCTTTGTTTCGTCATCCATTAGGCATGCGCTGGATTCCGCATACCGCAATTGTACCGCGAAATCGCGACAAGCTAATAGATGGGGTAGTGCAACTTGTCGAGCAGCAATTATTAAATAAGCAAATGATTGCTGAGCAACTAAAAAAAATTAACTTTACTTCATTGCTGATTACCCTGTTAGATAAAAAGTGGAATATAAAATTTTCTGAGCAGCTAATACGAAAAATATTACCTTTGTTAATGAAGAATATTAATATTGAAGCAACTGCTAGCGGTATTGAAGATAGCTTAAAGCAGGCGGTACAAAAGCGGAAGCTTGCGCCTACTCTTAGTAACGGATTAGCTTACTTATTAAAAAAGGGTTATGATCAGCAATTGCTTGATTATGCGGTAAATGCGCTGCAAAAGCGAGCACTTTATAGCGATGTAAAGCCCGGCATTAAAAAGTTGCTGGAATCTGAAAAAGATAAAATGTTAGACAGAAGTGGAGGGGGCTGGCTGACAAAGGCACTATTTTCATTTGCTCAGGCAGCAGATGCAGTTAACCTTGATGATGCAGCTGATGTTATTTATCGTGATCTATTGTTGTTACTAGCACAGCTTAAAGATCATGACCATGAGCTAAGAGTGCTTTTGCAGCGCCAGCTATACAATCTTGTCGATGTGCTTGAGTCGGATGAGGCGAGCGAAAGACTTGAGCAATGGAAGAAGCAACTGCTGGAGCAACTATCCCTTTCTCCATTGATTCAACAGTTGCTTACTGCGCTTTTCGCTCAGCTAAACCCAGTTAAGAGAGAAATTAGCCACTATGAAACGACTCTATTGCAAAAATGGGTGGCACGATTAATTCACCAATATTGGCTCTGGTTTAAATCTGATGAGCGTTCACAGCAATTGGTAGAACATGCCTTGCAAGATTTTCTTTCTCATCTCATTGAACAGGAGCATGCTGTAATTGGGAAAGTGGTGCGCAGCACGTTAGATACTTTCTCTGAGGATAGACTTGTTCAGTTTATCGAAAGTAAGGTTGAAGTAGATTTACAGCGGATTCGTGTTAATGGTGCATTAATTGGTGCAGTAGTTGGCGCGATATTGTATGGATTACTTTATGGGGTGTATGAACCAATCGTGAAAAATTGGTTCTAAGCTTATTATTTTCATGAATTATAAGAAAAGAAGGAAGAATAAGGAATGTTGTGAGCAGTTTATTCATATGATTGTCCTAAAGCCGTTTGTTTCCAGCATGCTATAGTAAGGAGTGATCTAATGAATAAGCTAATTGCTCGCTATTATCAGCTTAAGCAAAAGAATAAGCAGATTGAACAAGAGCTTGCCGAACTAAAGGAGCAAATTGTTGAGCATATGAATCAAGAACAAGCGACTGAGCAAACCTTTGGCAACTATAGAGTGAAAATGATCGTATCGGAACGAAAGGAATATCATGAAAACTTACTCTATAATGCTTTGCCTGATCCTCAACTTTGGCGAATGCTCTCTAAGCCCGACCAAGGAAAGATTACTAGCTTATTAAAAGTCGGTGCGTTAAAAGAAGAACATTTAAAGGATACGTATACTGTGAAGCAGCAAGTAGCGCTTATTGTTGATAAGAGATAAAGTGAATGAAGGAAGATGTTTAAACAAATAACAGTTTAAACATCTTCTTTATTTTTAAGCAAATATTGTAAAAATAGAACATATGTTCTATAATAACATTATGCAGTATGTGCCTTTTCTTGCATAAGGTATTTACCACAAATCAAATTGTATGGAGGAATCGAAATGGTTGAGATTGTAAAGGTATATCGTCAGTCGGTCCCTGCAACTAAATTTATCGGCAAAAAATATGGAGATGAAGACCGTGTTAACGGAAGCTTTGGTGCTTGCTGGGAGAAGTGGCTAGGAGAAGGATGGGAAGATATAATTGATGAAGCAGTTGGGGGAAAAGAGGCAGCTAAAGCGTTCTTTGAAGACGGGGAAGCTTGTATCGGATATATGCGCTGTAAGGAAGGAGAACCGTTTCGTTATTATATTGGAAGATTTGTTCCTCCCGAGACAAAAACACCAGATGGTTTAGAGGAAATTCAATTGCCTGCCGCAGAGTTAGGCGTAAGCTGGGTTAAAGGCAAGGAACCGGATATTTATGGTAAAGAAGAAAAATGCGTTGAGGAGCTTGCTAAACAAGGACTAAAAATAAAGTTGGATGAACAAGGGGCGGTTTGGGCATTTGAACGATATTGTTGCCCAAGATTTTTTGAGCAAGACGAAGAGGGGAATGTCATTCTTGATATTTGCTACTATGTTCATCCGGAAGAGAACCTAGCTTAGGGGCCAAATAGAATACCCTCGTATTATGAGCATTAGTTTAACAACTTTTCATTCGCTAAAGCATATTAGCTTATTCTAGACTAATCTAATGTACAAGCTTTATGTGATATACATATCGTATAGTATTAGTGCATTAGATTAGTAGGAGGGGGAAATATGATCCTCGAGGATGAGCTATATGCAATGATAAAGCAATATATTGAGCCAGAAATGCTCATCTTAATTCCAGTCCTTATTTTTTTAGGCTGGGTAATGAAGATGACTCCTAAGTTATCGGATTGGCTAATCCCTTATATTAATATGTTAGTAGCCGTTGCAGGAGGCTTAATTATAACTGATTCTGTTTTTGATGGGATTGTCCAAGGAATTCTTACTGCAGCCATATCGACCTTTTCTCATAATTTATATAAACAATGGACCAAACGAAGGGATTGCTCGCCACCTTCCGAATAGGAGGGTGGTTTTTTATTGCTACTTGTGCAAATCATGCTTTAAACTATTGTGTAACATCAAAATAAAGGTGGAATTAAGATGAATGAAGTGATTCAATTACTTATGGAGCATCGTTCAATTCGTAAATATAGTGAGCGAAAAGTAACGGATGAACAGTTGCATCAAATTATAGCAGCGGGGCAGCAAGCTTCAACCTCCAGCAATATGCAAGCTTACAGTGTTATCCGTATTAAGGATGCTAAGCTGCGCGAGCAATTTGCCGAGCTTAGCGGTCAACAAATGCATATTGTAGAAGCGCCAGAGTTTCTTGTTTGGTGTGCAGATTTATCACGTATTAAGTTAGCGACAAATCATCCTGCTAATGGTGAAAGCAATTATTTAGAGCTGACGGAGAACTTTATCGTTAGTACGGTTGATGTTGCACTTGCGGCCCAAAATAGTGCAATAGCTGCTGAATCAATGGGGTTAGGCATTTTGTATGTCGGTGGCATACGCAACGATATTGTGAAAGCAAGCGAATTGCTACAGCTTCCACCATATGTTTATCCGTTGTTTGGGATGTGTATTGGCTATCCAGCAGAAGAGCCAATTTTAAGACCGCGCTTGCCGCTAGCAGCTATACTTCATGAAAATGGATACGATGCAAGAAAACAGAAAGATTTGGTTGCTCAATATGATGAACTTATGCAGGAGTATACATTCAAACGCAGCAATGGTAAGCAGCAGTTTAGCTGGACAGAGGCAATGAAGAAAAGATTAGAGGGAAAACAAAGAGATAACATTTTACCTTTTCTGCAAAGTAAGGGGTTTATACGTAGATAAAGAAGGAGTAGATAGCCTTGAAGGGGCTGTCTACTCCTAGTTTTATTCAGAGTAATTTTGTTTAGGGGCTGTTAAATATTTACGACCTGTCGCTAGTGAAATGATGAAACAGATGAACAAGACGAGTCCCGATACCCAATACGGATAGTCAATGTCTATATCGTAAAGTGCACCTGCAACAATTGGTCCGAGAATATTTCCTAAACTTGTATATGCGGAATTGAGACCAGCTACATAGCCTTGCTGGCTAATCGTCATTTTTGACATTAATGTGCCAAGTGCTGGTCGCAATATATCCATAGATAAAAATACAAGGAACGTAACTGCGAAAATGAGCCAGTACTTATGTACAAATAATGTCAATACAACAAAAATTGCTGCGCTAAGCAAGCAAAGGGCAATTACTTTAAATTCGCCAAAGCGATTGAGAATACGACCGAAGATAGTAGCTTGTACGACTGCTCCAGCAATGGAACCAAATGTAATAATATAAGCAATATCAAGAGTACTGAAGCCAAACTTATCATCCATAAATAAAGTAAAGATTGTTTCATAGTTGGCAAGGCCAAAGCTAACGATAAAAATAATGATTAAACTGAAAAAATAAGGCTCTCTTACTGACAAAGCAAGCTGCTTCCATAGCGGCAAGTTTTGCTTATCATCATGTTCAGCGGGAGCATGGCTTTCTTCCTCTACTTTTTGTGCATGAGGCAACAATAAAAACGTTATTGTTGCTGCCAATAAACCTGCAATGGCTGCACCGTAAAATGGAGCTCGCACACCAAGCTGAGCTAGTATTCCGCCAACTCCAGGCCCGATAATAAAACCTGTTGTTATTGCGGCATTAATAAACCCCATACCTTGTCCTCGTTCCTGAGCAGTTGTCACATCAGCCGCATAAGCTAGAACAGCAGGCATAATAAGCGCTGCTCCACCCCCTCCTAAAATACGTGCTGCAAATAAAATAAAAGTAGAATTTGCAGCACCGAACATCCATTCAGAAACGGCAAAAACAAGCATGCCGATAATAATAATTGGCTTGCGACCAACCCGATCTGACAATCGACCGGCAATTGGTGAGAACAATAACTGTGATAAAGAAAACACTGCAACCATAAGGCCAATTGTACTGCCGTCAATATTTAACAGCTCCATAAACTTTGGCAGAATTGGAATGACTAAGCCAATCCCCATGAAGACGATAAAAATGTTAATCATCAAAAGCAGAACTGCTCCGCGATTACGTATTAATAAATTCATGATGACCTCCAAGAAGTATAACTTACTACGATTGATTTAGCTTATGCAATTTTTACTGATTTTTATTGATTTTGTAGGAGGAGGAAAAAGGAAATTTCGGTAAGCTAAGAACCATTTAAAGATAAGCATATTATTATATATTAACATGAAAGTGAGCTGAAGTAAAACGCTTACCATGCAGCTTCACATATGCAAACAGGGCTTAAATGTGAAGGTAAACACATATATTTAGTGGTAACACATAGAGAGGGGAAAATGCTATATGAGCAGAAGAACGACACGGATTATCTCTCTTATTATGTACGCGCTGCTATGTGTGGCAGCAGTTATCTCTTATTGTACTCATCAAAGCTAGTTCATTGGATAATATGCAGGTGCAGAATATAATTTTTGGATTAACAGAAAAATGGGTTTGAAGGAAAAAGGCGTCTCATCAATTTGATTGATCGAGATGTCTTTTTTTATAAAAAACGAATTTTTATATGAAAAGATCTTCAATAAAGATAGTGTTCAGCAATGTTACTCATACGATACTTTAATGGTATGATACGGATAAACAAGCAGACTTATTTTAAAAAAAGAGGGTAGGCAACATGTTATTGAAACCGCTTCAAAAGCTGTTCCAGCTGCTAGATAATATCCGTTTGAAAAAGAAGCTGTTTATTTCCTATATTGTCGTAGCATTTGTACCAATTGTTATCGTTGGACTGTATTTAACAGAGCAGTTCCGTAATCATGTCTTAGATCAAGCAACTGAGCAATCGTATAACAATGTGGAAAGGATAAAGCTTCAGCTTGAGGAAGTGCTTCAACGACCGATTGATATTTCAGGCATGCTTATGAGCGACGCAGATTTATCAAGAATTTCAAATACGCATTTTGAAAATACTTATGAGGTGGTTGAAGCTTATCAAAATTATCGCAGCTTTAGAGAATATATTAAGCTGTATAGTGAAATATTTAATATTCGCTTTTATATGGATAATCCAACCTTACTAAATAACTGGGAGTTTATTCAGATTACTAAGGATATTACTGATTCTCCATGGTATGAATACAGCAATCAAAGCGGACTAATTTATTGGGGTTATATTGCTGATGAAACGAAAAAAAATAATAAGTATTTAACACTCGTTCGCAAGGTCGAGTTTCCTCTTTATCGCACTAAAGGCTTATTAGTAATGAACATTAATCCAGATTCCTTGCAAAATATTGTTCGTCAGGAAACCTTTGATACCTATATTTTTGACAGTGAGGACATTATTATCGCTGCAAAAGACCAAACGCTTGTCGGCAAAAAGCTCACAGAGCTTGATTTTGCCGAAGGACGCAATGGCTGGGAAGTAGGACAATATGAAATGAATATCGACAATGAGCCTTCTCGAATTATTGTAGAAGAGCTGCGTCCACAGTATAGTCAGAATAGCATAAAAATAATGTCTATATTTACAATTGAAAGCATTGTTGAAGGGGCAAATCGCATTTCTAGGCAGGGAGCAATGATTATTGCCATTAGCTTGCTGCTGTCGATGATTTTAATTTACGCAACCTCTTCACTTTTATCAAAAAGAATTTTATCGCTTGTTAAAAATATTCATAAGCTTGGCACTGGTAATTTAAATGTAACTTCAAATATTTCAGGTAACGATGAGGTAGGTTTGCTAGCGCGCCAATTTAACAATATGGTTAGCAGCATTCGCGAGTTAATGGAGCGTGTGCGAGTTACAGAGCATCAGCGCAATCAATTGCAACTGCGTCAAGGAGAAATAAAGTTGAAAATGATGGCTAGTCAAATTAACCCTCATTTTTTGTTTAATGCACTGGAGTCAATCCGTATGCATGCTCATTTAAAAGGGGATAAAGAGCTAGCCAATATTGTTCGAATGCTAGGTAAGCTGATTCGCAAAAATTTGGAAGTTGGTTCAGGTTATATTAAGCTATCAGATGAAATTGAAGTAATCACTTATTATCTAGCAATACAGCAATTTCGATTTGGACAGGAACGATTAACTTATGAAATGAACATTGATGAGGAAGCGTTATCAATTAAGCTGCCGCCATTGCTTATTCAGCCAATCGTGGAAAATGCAGTTGTACATGGTCTGGATCAGGTGATGGAGGAAGGAAAAATCGTTTTGCAAATTCGATATGAACATAACGAACTAGTTGTCTCTATTTCAGACAATGGATCAGGGATGAATGAGGATCGCCTAAGACAAGTAATCGAAATGATTAACCAACAGGACGAGGTAGAAGGAGCAAGAATTGGCTTGCGAAATGTCCATCAACGATTAATTTCATTGTATGGTCAAAGCGCAGCATTATCGATTCATTCTAAGCCAGGTGAGGGCACAACCGTTTCCTTTGTATTGAAGCTGGGAGGTGTAATTGATGTTTAAAGTTATGATTGTTGATGACGAACCCATGATTAGACAAGGACTACAATCATTAATTGACTGGGAAAGCTATCAATTTGAAGTATGTACAAGTGCTAGCAACGGTATAGAGGCTCTAGAGAAATTTAACGAGTATAAGCCAGATCTTATACTGCTTGATATTCGGATGCCAATGATGGATGGACTGCAAACGATTCATGAACTTCGCGCCTCTGGAGCGGATTGTAGAATATTAATTTTAAGCGGCTATGGTGAATTTGAATATGCGCAGAAGGCGATTAAATATCGAATTGATGGTTATGTGTTAAAGCCAATTGATGAAGAAGAATTAACGGAATATGTTGAAAAAATTAAAAAGGATTTGCTTAAACGTAAACGCGAGCAGGAATTAAACTCCCAATCAGTGCAATTATTAAAGGATGAATGGTTAAAAGGGCTGGTTAATCAGCAATTAGTAGAAGCCGAACTTAGCTCTGAGCATTGGAAAATACTGTTTCAAAGCGAACCAAAGCAAATTCGCTTAATTTTAATCGATACGTATAGCCGTGAGCACTCATTAACGATAACTCATCAGATTAAGCAACAACTTTCAAAACTGGCTAAACAGCAATGCCTAGGAGAAGTGTTTTTATGTGAAGCTTATATTATGATATTGCTGCAAGGAATTGAAATGAGCAGCTATAAGCGAGAACGACTTACCAGTATGATCGAGCATTCATGTGGCGCTCAGGTTTATTTTGTCGCTCTGATGAGTGATGAATGCAACGAGCCTGTAAGCTTGTATAAGCAAATTGCAGCAATAAAACAGTGGCTGCAGCAAAGATTCTTTTTAGATGAAAACAAACTCTACGAATTGCAGCAATTGGAGGACTTTCAGAAGAAGCAACCATCACTGGATGAAGCTTCCTTGGCATACCCAACTGAACAAGCTGCCCAGCGTCTGTTATACAGTATTGATGTCGGAAATAAAGAGCTTCTTGCAAATATAATTGAAGAGATCGACATGGAGTTAAAAGAGCTAGGGATGTCCGAGCAACAAGTTAAAAACAGTTGGGCTCAATTAGTGACCTTTGTTATTAATCGACTTAGCTCGCTTTATCCAAAACAGCAGTTCGAGCAGGAACTAAAGCTTGTAACTCAGCTTTATTTAGCTTTTCATAATCATCTTATGTTAAATCAGTTGCAGGAGAAGCTATACGCTGTTATTGATCGGCTTAAAATAAGCGACAACAGCAATACGATGGTCATTAAGCAGATGATAGATTTTATTGAGCGTCATTATATGGAACCGTTGCGGCTTGAAACATTGTCGGAAATCTTTAATTATAACAGCGGCTATTTGGGCAAATTATTTAAAAATTATACGGGAGAAAGCTTTAATACCTATCTTGATCGAGTACGAATTGAGCATGCTATTATTGGATTGCAAGAAGGGAAAAAGGTGCATCAAGTAGCAGAAATGGTAGGTTATGCGAATGTGGATTATTTTCATAGCAAGTTTAAAAAATATAAAGGAGTTTCTCCTTCGGCATTCAAGCCAAACGCTAGTCAAAAAGTGTATCAAAAATTGACATAACTGAGCTGTACATTAATTGGAGCTATGTTGTGCTAAGCTGCAAGGTTAGCATAACATAGCTCTATTTTTATTTGACAATGTGATAAAGTTATATGATTTTATCTCAAATTTTATAGGTATTAGAGCGCTTACATTTATTTTAGAATAACATTATCAATTGCTAAGTGAAATGTTGAAAGCAGCATGATCAGGGGGAATTACGATGAAGGTTCAATCAGTTGGAGCATCCAGAAAAACTAACTTTTTTCGCAAAATGTTTCAGCAGAAATATTTATACTTAATGTCTTTGCCGTTTGTCGTATGGATTATTATTTTCAGCTATGTACCGATTTGGGGATGGTTGATGGCTTTTCAAAACTATCGGCCACGGAATGGGATTTTCGATCAAGAATGGGTAGGCTTGAAGCATTTTATCGAGTTATTTTCTGATGAGCGCTTTTATCTTGTATTACGCAATACACTAGCTATGAGCGTGATGGGATTAATTGTTGGCTTTACAGTACCGATCATTTTTGCTTTATTGCTAAATGAGCTGCGTAACCAAATCTTTAAACGGACAATTCAAACCATTGCTTATTTACCTCATTTTGTTTCATGGGTTGTAGTATCGGGGATTGTTACTAAAATGCTGTCTACAGACGGCGGAGCTGTGAATGAACTGCTGCTAAGTCTTCATCTTATTGAACAGCCAATTCAATTTATGGCAAAAGGGGAATGGTTTTGGTTCATCGTAACGGTATCGGATGCATGGAAGGAAACAGGATGGAATACGATCATTTTCCTTGCGGCGATGGCAGGAATTGATCCTGAATTATACGAGGCAGCAACCGTTGATGGAGCTGGACGATTTAGAAGAATGTGGCATATTACGCTGCCGGGAATTCGTACAACATTTATGGTACTGTTTATTTTATCCATCGGTCATTTAATCAGTATTGGCTTCGAAAAGCAATTTTTACTTAGTAACCCGCTCGTTAACGATTATGCAGAGGTTTTAGATTTATACGCCTTAAATTACGGCATAAACTTGAGCAGATATTCTTACGGTACAGCCATCGGGATTTTTAACTCAGTTGTGAGCATTATTCTCGTATTCCTTGCCAACTCCATCTATAAAAAGATTACGAAGGAATCTGTCATCTAGGAGGATTAACGATGAGCACGCAAAAGGGCTTGCTAAAGCAGCGATCATTTGCAGATTATGTCTTTGATTATGTTAATATTATCATCATGATATTGGTTGGCATAGTTACGCTATATCCGTTTCTTAACGTATTAGCGATTTCATTTAACAATTCAATTGATACTGTACGCGGTGGAATTACGATTTTTCCACGAGAATTTACACTAGAAAACTATAAAACGATATTTGCATACGAAACGTTATTAACTGGCTTGCGCAATACAGTGCTAAGAACAGTGTTAGGAACCGCAATCGGGGTATTAACTTCTTCTATGCTTGCTTACACACTCAGTCGTGTAGACTTTCAGGCTAGAAAGTGGATGTCGCCACTATTTGCAATGACGATGTACTTCTCTGGCGGATTAATTCCTGGATATATGTTAATTAGACATCTAGGCTTAATCGGGACATTTGAGGTATATTTATTACCTGCATTATTAAGTGTTTGGAATGTGTTTATTATTCGCTCTTATATAGATGGCTTGCCGCTTGCTTTGCAAGAATCAGCAAAGCTTGATGGCGCTAATGACTGGATTATTTTTTGGAAAGTTATCTTTCCGCTATGCACGCCTGTACTTGCTACGATTGCATTGTTTGTTGCAGTTGGTCATTGGAATTCTTGGTTCGATACCTATTTATATAACAATCAAAAACCGCAGCTTACAACATTGCAATACGAGCTAATGAAGGTGCTGCAATCAACCTCTGCAAATACAAACTATCGCGATCCGAATGCACAGCAATTAATCGCTTCG
Source organism: Paenibacillus sp. plas6 (assembly GCF_057221655.1). NCBI lineage: Bacteria > Bacillati > Bacillota > Bacilli > Caryophanales > Paenibacillaceae > Paenibacillus > Paenibacillus sp. plas6. Next base: position 3,839,479 of record NZ_CM170151.1, read on the forward strand.
GTTTCACCAGAGTCGATTCGCATGGCGATTACGATTGTAGTCACTGTACCGATTTTGTTTGTATATCCATTCCTGCAAAAATATTTTGTAAAAGGGATGACATTGGGCGCTGTAAAAAGCTAACTTTAACTTAGATAAGCTTGTATTAACTAAAGCATAAAGCTCTTTGCTGATGGTAGGTAGTCCTGAAAGGTCGATTAACGACCGCTCAAGTATATATAGATTAAAAAAAGGGAGGCTCTATTTATGAAATCTGTAAAGGTAGGTCTAAGCGTATTAGTAGCAATGACTATGTTATTGCTAGCAGCCTGCGGAAATAAAAGTAACAACAATCCAGTAACAAACAATACTAATGCAGAACAAGAATCAACACTTGAGCCGATGACGATTCGGCTAGCATCTGGCGATGTGAATCCACAATGGGATAATATGGAAAGCGACATTGGTAAATTTCTTAAAGAGAAGTTTGCAATTACGATTGAGCAAGAGTTTCCAGTAGGCGGTACTGATGCAGATATGTTTGCGTTAATGGTAGCAAGTGACGAATACCCTGATCTTGTTATGCCAAAAGGAAATGTAAATAAATTAGTAGATGCAGGCGCTCTGCTCGATCTTCGACCATTGCTTGAAGAGCATGCACCTAATATTTTGAAGGTATATGGAGAATACATCAATCGTCTTGTGTACAGTGAAGAGGATCCTTCAATCTATACATTACCGTTAGCTGGTGTAGGTCAAACTTACTTTGATGCAGGCGGTGGCTTTCAAATTCAGCATCAAGTGCTTGAAGCTTTAGGCTATCCAGAAATTCGCACAGTAGAAGATTATGAAAATGCAATTAAAACCTATTTAGAGCAAAATCCAACTACTGAGGATGGTCAGCCGCGTATCGGTCTATCACTTAATGGCGGTGAATGGCAAATTCTTATTACAGTAACCAATCCTGCATTTTATGCGACTGGTGCACCTGACGATGGTGAGTTTTATGTCAATCAAGAGACGTATGAAGTTATGATGCATTATCAACGTCCTGAGGAACGAGAATATTTCCGTTGGTTAAATCATATGAACGATATTGGTCTATTAGATAAAGAATCATTTGTTCAAAAGTATGATCAATATAAAGCAAAAATCGCTTCAGGTCGCGTAATTGGTATCATTGATCAAGATTGGGATTATGCTGAAGCGGAAAATGCGCTTAAAGCAGAAGGCAAATTCGGAGCAACATATGCGAACTTCCCTGTCACGCTTAACGAACAATATCAGGATGCTTCGTTTATGGGCACTGGTTATTTAGGCGGTTATGGAATTGGAATTACCGTTGATGCAAAAGATCCGGTTCGCATCATTAAATTCCTTGATTATTTGGCATCTGAAGAAGGACAAATTCTTGTTAACTGGGGTATTGAAGGTAAGCACTATTATATTGACGAAAACGGTAAGCGAACTTTTTATGATGAGGTTCGTGAACGATTAGCTAACGACAATAATAACTTTAAGAAAGAAACTGGTATTGGCAATTACTTTATATCTGCACGTTACGGGGACGGTGTGCTGGATTCAACAGGGAATTACTTTACAACAAACTTCCCTGAGCAAATTATTGCAAACTATTCAGAGGAAGATAAAAAAACATTAGCGGCATATGGAAAAACGGTATATAAAGATTTCTGGCCTGCAGATGATGCATTCCCAGAGCGTAAATATGGTGCTGGTTGGACGATTAATTTTGACACTGCATCAGAAGCGAACGTAATTTTCCAAAAATCACAAGATCTTATGAAGAAATATATTCCGCAAGCGATTCTTGCTAAACCAGAGGAATTCGATAAAATTTACGATGAATTCCTAGCTGAGCTGGACAAAATTAATGTGCAAAAGATGAATGATGAATACTCTAAACTGATAAAAGAGCGAGTTAAACTTTGGAGTGAATAAATTAGTAACTATTACAAGGAGCCTGTAATTGGGCTCCTTGTTTTTTTACAGGCAGCTGCTTCATACAGCGGACTTTAATGAGGGTAGCAAGACTAATCCGATACATAGAAATATTTCATGCTGTAAACAATAATATCGTTCAGCATCATGATAAGGAGGATGAAAGCATGAGCAACAATGGTAAGTCAAAAAAATATAAAAAACCTAATTTAAGTGCACAGGAATATCAAAGCTTAGCGAAAACAAAAGAACCGCCAAGAAGTGTATTGAAAAATTGTATTGTAGCATTTTTAGTGGGCGGGGCTATTTGCTGCTTTGGGCAAGGAGTAACCGAATTTTATATGCATTTTTTTAATATGAGTTCCGAAGAAGCAGGGGATCCAACGGTTGCAACCTTAATATTAATATCAGTAATTTTAACCTCATTTGGTGTGTATGATAAATTCGCTCAATTTGCTGGTGCGGGTTCGGCAGTACCAGTAACAGGCTTTGCTAACTCAGTTAGTTCAGCAGCGCTTGAGCATCGCAGTGAAGGCTTAGTGCTTGGTGTAGGCGCTAATATGTTTAAAGTAGCAGGTCCGGTCATTGTGTTTGGTACTGTTGCAGCTTTCTTTGTCGGGATTGCCTATATGGTGCTCGGAATAGGGGGACATTAATATGTTAACAGGGCAACAAACCTGGAAATTTGATCGTCAACCACATATTATTAGCACGGCAACAATAGTTGGACCTGATGAGGCGGAAGGTCCGCTGAAGGATAGCTTCGATAAATGCTACGATGCTTTAGAAATTGAAGAAAAAACATGGGAAAAGGCAGAACGAAAATTATTGTTTGAAGCGGCTACATTAGCCATGTCAAAAAAGAATTTAACAGCCAATGACTTGCAAATATACGTCGGTGGAGATTTGCTTAACCAAATTATTACAAATAACTTTGTTGCACGAGATTTGAAAATTCCATACTTAGGCGTATTTGGAGCATGCTCTACGTCGATGGAGGCACTAGCGATTGTAGCTCAGCTCGTAAGCACAGGAGCAGTAAAAAAGGGGATGGCAGCAGCCAGCAGTCATAACTGTACGGTTGAAAAGCAGTATCGTTATCCTACGGAATATGGTGCGCAAAAACCACCAACTGCTCAATATACTGTAACTGGTGCAGGAGCGGCTATATTATCACTTGAGGGCGAAGGACCTGCTGTTGAGGCTGCAACAATTGGAAAAGTCATCGATCTTGGCATTACTGACCCATTTAATATGGGAGCAGCGATGGCACCTGCAGCAGCAGATACTATTATTGCCCATTTCAACGATATGAATCGTGCTCCGAAAGATTATGATTTAATTGTTACTGGTGACCTTGCGACTGTTGGACATCAAATTGTAACTGATCTGCTGAAAAAAGAGCAAGTTCCAATCCATACTACGCAGTTTAATGATTGCGGTTTAATGATATATAACGTTCAAGAACAACTTGTACAGGCTGGCGGTAGTGGGGCAGCATGCTCTGCCGTTGTTACGTACGGTCATCTTATTGATGAGCTTAATAAAGGACATTTGCGCCGAGTATTAGTTGTAGCTACCGGTGCATTGCTATCGCCAATTTCCTATCAGCAAGGAGACAGTATTCCATGTATTGCCCATGCGGTTGCTTTAAAAGGAAAGGGGGTTGATTAAGTTGATGATCTATATATGGGCTTATATTGTCGGCGGGCTTATTTGTGTTATCGGACAGCTATTATTTGATGTAGCAAAACTAACTCCAGGTCATACGATGTCAATCCTTGTTGTTGCAGGAGCAATTGTTGACGGCTTTGGCTGGTATGAACCGCTTGTAGAATTTGCTGGTGCAGGAGCTACGGTTCCAATTACTAGCTTCGGTAATGCTCTTGTTCATGGAGCATTAACGGAATACTTTGAAACAGGCTGGATCGGCGTCATATCAGGGATATTTAAGCTGACAAGTGCAGGGATATCTGCAGCAATTATATTCTCCTTTCTCGCAGCGTTATTTGCTAGACCGAAGGGATAAACATCCGTTTTTCGGGCTTCTCTGCGCTTAGGATTAGTACGACAACTAGAGCATGATAAAAAAAGGGGTTCTACTGGTTTATTCAAGATTAAACAAGGTAGAGCCCCTATTTAAGTTAGTTAAGCTGATTTAATTGTTTTTGCAGGCTTAATACACTATTAATAAGCAATTGTTCAGATTGCTTAAGCGACTGTTCATTTAATGCAGCTTTGGTTATATTGGCAAGCTTGTTTTCTAGCTCAGCAGCTTGAGCTAGTGCAGCAGTACTGGCATTCATCTGAGTGCGATATTGAGATGCAATTCCCCTCAGCTCTGTTTTAAATCGTTCATCTGTATCTGGATTAATTGCAATAGCATACATATCAATTACTTCATCAGTTTCCTCGGTCGGCTCATATTCATGCGGTGCAGTGCTATCGAAAATAGCAAAGCCAAGTTCTCGACAAATAATCATATCAAGACTATTCGGATCAAGACCACATTGATATACCTCTAGTTCATATCCTAATTCTTGCCCACGCGCCAGTAGCTTTCTTAGCAATGTTGATTTTCCAGAACCAGGTCTGCCTTTAATTAAATAACGCTTTAATCCTTTGGTTAATTCTGGTACAAAATCAACTGCGCCTTGTGGGGTTGCTGCGCCTAAAAAGCGATAAATAGGCTGTGGCGCTAGTTGAGATGACTGTAATTCAGCCTTAGCTTTTGCTTCAGTTAGCAGTTTTTCCGCTAGCTCACTAGCAAATGCATTTGCCTTTGCAAAATCAATTTGCTCGATATAAATTTTTTCCCACTCATCATGAATTTCTAGTGCTTTTGCATAACCAAGATAGGCTTCTTGATGCTTCTCTATAATAGCAGTGGTAAGGTTATCAATTTCTGTTTGATGAGAAGTTATTACTTTAGTGTCGTAATAATCATACATATTGAGTATCGTAACGAAACCAGTATGCTGCTCATATGGAACACGATGATTTGGTGTTGAGCTAAAAAATGCGATTCGTAATGTCGGAATTATCATCCCTTGCAACTGACTGGGTGCAGATGGATGATAGATGAGCTCAAGTTCTTTAATTTGTGTAGATATTTCCTCGTACAAGCGCTGCAATACATTGCCGTTATCTGTTAAAAATGGTCCATCGATAACGATTAATGAATTAACGCGACTTAACGATTGTTGAATTAAACTCATATGTCCTTTGGCGGTGTTTCCAGTTAGAAAATATGATATATGTGTCAAGTAAGCACACGCACCTTTCTCACAAATTTCTTGGGGAATAGTACATAGTATTTTGGGGTTATAAAATGTGTGCTTTTCCTTTTAAAGACGCTATTGTTTTTTAGTTGGAAAAAATAACAAATAAAATTGTAATTACCTACAATAAATGTTAAAGTTAAGCCTTTCACTATTTATATTTAATTAGATGTTTTATAATTTAAGTAACAACTAGAGTATACGTGCACAATACTTTAGGAGGAAATCATATGAATAATCGTTCAATTGCGATGCAGAAATGTAATCAAATATTACAGCAGCTAAGCTCAGCTATTTTAGGTAAAGAAAACGAAATTGAGCGGTTACTAATAGCAGTGCTGGCTGGAGGACATGTATTGCTGGAAGATGTGCCAGGTACGGGAAAAACACAGCTTGTCAAATCTTTAGCAACAGTTCTTGGAGGACAGTTTCGGAGAATTCAATGCAACCCTGATTTACTTCCTACGGATATTACAGGTGTATCTATTTATCATCCTGCAGAGCAAAGATTTGTATTTCGAAGCGGTCCTGTTCATACCAATGTTTTGTTAGCCGATGAAATTAATCGAGCAACAACGAAAACACAATCGGCATTACTTGAAGCAATGGAAGAAGGGTATGTGACGGTTGACGGGGAGGGATATAAGCTCCCAGAGCCGTTTATTTTACTTGCAACACAAAATCCGATAGAGTTTGAAGGAACTTATTCTTTACCGGAGGCTCAGCTTGATCGCTTTATGCTCAAGCTTTCACTTGGTTATCCTTCTTTAAAGGACGAGCTAGCAATGATTCAACACATTGAACGAATTCATCCTGCAGAGCATCTTCAGCCAGTTATTGAAGTTCACGAATTGCTTGACATTCGAGCATATGTTGATGCAGTGCATCTCGACGATTCCGTTGCTGGTTATTTATTAGCCTTAATTGGAGCTACAAGATCGCATGTTTATTTACGATTAGGTGCCAGCCCTCGTTCATCGATTTCATTAGCTAAAGCAGCACGTGCTAGAGCATTTCTTCATCAGCGTGACTATGTAATTCCAGATGACGTGAAGTCATTATTCCCGCATATTATCGGTCATCGTGTTTTGCCGAGTATGGAGGCAAGAATGCAAGGAGTTACAACAGAGCAAGTATTGCAGCAAATATTGGAAGTGACTCAGACCCCACTATCCGTTTTGCGATAGGGAGGTACAGCATGAAGCGAAAAATGAAGTGGATTGCTTTAGTATCTTTATATATTAGCAGTTTATTATTTTACTTATTTCAAGGCGGCAGAAGCTCTATTCTCTTATTCGGTATTCTTAATGCCTTGCTGCTATATCTATTACTGTACTATTTGCTAGGAATACGCAAGCTTACTGGCCAGCGTCAGCTGGGGGACAGTCAGCAATACGATAAGCAATTTATGGCTGGTCAGCAGTTGCTGGTGCATGTTCAATTGCAACATCGAAGTATTTTACCAATGTCATACGTGAAGTTACAGGATACACTTGTACGGCATGATGGTTCAATCCAGCGCATACAAGGAACAGCTATTCCTAATACGTTTCGCGAAGTTGAATGGAACTATTCGATTGAGCAATTAAAGCGTGGCGTTTATCAGTTTAATCAAATCGTTTGTTCTACCTTTGATGTGTTTGGCTTAGTGGAGTATAAGCGAACGATTGAAAGTTCAGATACGTTTCAGGTTTTACCGCGCATTATGAAAGAAGTTAATTGGGAGCAAATGCTTAGCGGCAGTAAAGGCAGATTTCATTTGCATTCTCATGATCGCTTTGCAAAAGAAAGTAATCAGCAAAGCGGAATTCGTGATTATGTTTATGGCGATCGCTTAAGCCGTGTTCATTGGAATGCAACTGCTCGTACGGGACAATGGAAGTCCAAAGATTATGAAAAAGAAGCAATGCCTAAAGGGATTGTTATCTTAGATCGTTATTTATCGCAGGAGCAAAGAAAACAAGGCGGGGAATCGAATTTTGAGGAGCTTGTTTCAATTGCCGCATCATTAATTCATTACGGTATGGAGCAAAATCAGCTCTTTACATTGTTATCTCCAGGAAAAGAATATTGGAGCAGCAGTAGTTTTCATGGTTCAGCAGCTTATTGGCAAGCCATGAAGCATCTTATTACTGTAGTTCCTAATAGTGAGCGCCCCTTAAGCATACTGTTGCAGCGTGCTGTGGTAGAGTTGCCTTTTGCAAGTACACTAATGATTGTTACTTCTGATGTCTCAACTGAGATGGCTTCAGCAGCAACATTACTCAAGCAGAAAGGTTTTTATCCTGTTATTTTTTACAGCAATGAAATTGAACAGCGAGCAATCTATAACGCTCAACAGTCATTTGCTTATGCAGGTATCCCGTTTCATGATTTAAGTACTCATGCAACGCTTGTTAAGGCAGCAGGAGGTGAAGCGTGATGAGCAGTACAACTGTTAAGCAATATCGAAGATTCGAGCGAATATTACCGCTGCTTGCTGTTTTGTTTGTTGTGGATGTGCTTGCTGTATTTCAAAATTATTGGTGGCGTGATACCTTTACCTCTGTTTATTGGTCATTAGCAATTATTACACTTATCAATATCCTATTTCCTAACCGACATTGGTCATATCGAATACCGTTTGATTTGCTAATAGGGATTTTTATTACGTTTAGAGTAACTTGGCATCGACAGCCTGAATTGGTGGAGCATTTCTCTGAACGGCTTTATGTTATACATCCTTTTCTCGAAATCGTACTAGCAGTAATTATTATTCTCTTCTTGCTTGAACGGTATGTTATATCAAAGCAGCGACTAATTAACGCATTTGCTGTAGGCCTGCTTATTTTATGTATTCGAGATTCATTTTCACCGTTGCGACTTTGGTTAAATATTGCATGTCTCGTAGTCTTATTTTTAGTTTGGCACACATTGCTGCATTATCGTAGTCTTGATCGAGTGACGCTAGCTAAGCTGTTTAAACGTCCATTATCGTTAATAACGCCATTTATTGCAATTCTGTTATCAATAACGATAGTAGGATTTAGTTTACCGCATGGGCCACCGCTTTTAGAGGATCCGTACGCGTTATGGTTAAAATCACGCGGTGAGAAGGTTCCAGCATTTATCGGCGACAAAGGCTACGGCTTATATAATAGTAGAAATACATTGTTAACGACATCGGGCTACAGTAGAGATAGCTCGCTGCTAGGCGGCGGCTTTAACTATGATTACACACCTGTAATGCAGGTGGAAACAACACATAAAGGTTATTTGCGAGGCGAAACAAGAGGAATCTACGACGGCAAAGGGTGGATTCAGCGAGACGATCTATCATTGTTTGAACCTGTTGTTGTAGGCAAAATCCTGCCAACCTCTGATGAAGATAAAGCAACATACGTTGAAGTTAATCAAACGATAACTTTACTTAGCGATCACCATTATTCGGTTTTATTTGCAAATGGAATTCCGGATCAACTACAGACGATCACCTATAATCAAAGTAAAGGTAATAGTGAAATTACAATATTAGAAACATTGCCAACAGGAACGATAAGTAATGATTTTGTATGGGAATCTCCTTCTTATTCAGTAGTCGCTGCAACACTCGATGAACTTCCTCAATTAAATCAATATTCAATTGTTTCAAATACAATCATTACTGATATTGAAGGCTTAAAGGAAGCTTCGGCTTCATTTTCACAGAAAAAGCTTAATCAGCCATACTACAGCCAGTATTTATCGATTCCTGATGTCGTTCCTGAACGCGTATATGAGTTAGCAGCAAGTGTGACTTCTGCTGCAGCAAATGATTATGAGCGCGCCTTGTTGCTAGAGCAGCATTTGCGCTACAATTATCGTTATACCAATACCCCTGATCTTTCACGTTTAAGTGGACAGTCTGACGATTTTGTTGATCAGTTTTTATTCGAACTGCTAGAGGGTTATTGCGATTATTTCTCAACTGCGATGGTTATTATGGCACGCTCGCTAGGTATGCCAGCTAGATGGGTAAAAGGCTTTACTTCGGGAATAAATGAGCAAGAACAGATGCTTCTAAACAGCAATCCGTATTTAGCTGAAGATTATGAACCGGCAACAAGTGGAACATTTACGATCCGCAATGCGGATGCTCATTCATGGGTCGAAATCTATTTTGAAGGCTATGGATGGATTCCTTTTGAGCCTACTCCTGGCTTTAATATGCCGCAGCAATTTGGCGAAGAAGAAGCAGAAAATATTTTGCAATCTTTACTGCCTTCATTTCCTCCGGTTGCTGATGCTAATCAGACAGCCGATGATTCAACCTCATTTTTTACCGAAAGCCAAGTTCGTATGATCGTTTGGACTAGCTTAAGTTTGCTGTTTATTATCTTTATTGCAACGCTTATTTATTATCGTCAAGCTCTCTTGATTCAGTGGCGTAATTTGCGTTATATTACTTATACTAACAATCAAAAAATTGGCGAAGTAACGATGAAACTGCTTAAGCAAGGGCAAAAGAAGGGCTTGCCAGTCCGTAAAACATCAACAATGCGTGAAATATTACTGGAGTGGAAGCAATATTACCCTGCAGCATCAGAGGCTTTAGATGAGTTGCTATCTATGTTTGAACTAGCAAGCTATAGTAACGCGGTAATTAGCGATGAGCAGGTTGAGCGAGCTAGAATAGCCGTGGATAGTATTAGACAACACTGGAAAACCTAAAAATACAGTAGACTAATCTATAAATTTTATCTATATAATATATATGTAGAGAAAATTTTAGATGGTTAGTCTTTAGTCGATTAACCCGTCCATAAGCTTCTGCTGTGGGCGGGATTTTGTTTTGCAACAGATTAACAATCTATGGTATAGTTTCGTAAGAAACAAGAAGCAGAGGAGTTTAATAAATGATTGAAGCGTTTCTTCCCAAGTTAAAGGTGAAGTCCATTTATGATATTCCATTAGATGATCTGTACGCGCAAGGCATCCGAGGAGTTATTACGGATCTCGATAATACATTAGTTGGAGCAAAAACTCCGCTTGCTACTGAAGAGCTAGTGACGTGGCTAGCGACCGTCAAGGAAAAGGGGCTTAAAGTTGTAATCGTATCAAATAATGACGATGTTCGAGTTGGCAAATTCGCTGTTCCATTAAATTTGCCGTACATACATGCAGCGCGTAAACCGACGCAACGTGCATTTAGACAGGCTTTAGATTTACTTCAATTAAAACCTGAGCAAACATTAATGATCGGAGATCAAATGATGACGGATGTGTTTGGCGGAAATCGAATGGGGCTTTATACAATATTAGTTGCCCCAATTGCACCACATGAAGAAGGTTTTGGAACGAAAATCAATCGCCAATTAGAAAAAATTGCGATTGCAAGGCTGCGCAGGCGCGGCTTATGGCAAGAGGAGGATAATTAATCGTGACAGAAATGCAAAGTTTAAGATGTGCAGGCTGTGGAGTACGCATTCAAACGGAAAATAAAGAACTGCCAGGTTATGTTCCTGAATCAGCGTTACAGAAGGAGCCATTAATTTGTCAACGTTGCTTCCGTATTAAGCATTATAATGAAGCTGCATCAGTTGCTCTTGATCAAGATGACTTTTTAAGATTATTAAGCGGTATTGGCAATACGAAGTCATTAGTCGTCCACATTGTCGACATTTTTGATTTTGAAGGCAGCTTAATTTCTGGCTTGCAACGTTTTGTTGGTAATAATCCAGTTTTATTGGTTGTTAATAAAATTGATCTTTTACCAAAATCGTTAAATATGAACCGTATTCGCAACTGGGTTCAACGTAAAGCTAAACAAGAAGGCTTGCGTACAGTTGAGGTAGTATTATGCAGTGCAAAACGGAATATCGGATTTGATCGGGTAATTGAAGCAATTGAATATTATCGTGACAATCGAGATGTCTACGTTGTAGGTGCGACGAATGTAGGCAAATCAACGCTTATCAATCGCCTAATTAGCGACTATAGTGATTTGGATCAGGAATTAACAACTTCACGTTATCCTGGTACAACCTTGGACGCGATTCATATTCCGCTAGATGATGGTCATTCCATTATCGATACGCCAGGAATTGTTTATAGCAGCCGTTTAACAGAAATTGTACCGCGCAGTTTTCTCGGTACGTTACTGCCAGATAAGCCTATTAAGCCGCTTGTGTATCAGCTTAATCCAGGGCAAACGCTGTTTATGAGCAGCATTGCTAGATTTGACTTCGTGGAAGGCGAACGACAATCGTTTACGCTATATGTCGCAAATGGTTTGAATATTCACCGTACGAAGCTGGAAAGAGCAGAAGAGCTTTACGAAGAGCATAAAGGTGGATTGCTAGGCGGACCAACGCAAGAGCAGCTTGCTGAAATTCCAAGCTGGACAAGACACTCAATCAGAGTTAAAACAGGAAGTAAGAGTGATATTTACATTTCAGGCTTAGGCTGGATTAAAGTCAATAGCGATAGCGGTGCGCTTATTGAAGTTTATGCGCCAAAGGGCATTAAAGTTGTACAGCGAGATTCTATGATCTAGTCACAAAAGACTAGCGGCAAAATGAGGTGCATGTTTCGTGACAAGTAGTGTAGTACAGTTAAAGCAGCTTCGCGCTGCATATCCTAATAAAAGTCTGTACGCTGTCATTGGCGATCCGATTGCGCAATCTAAATCACCGCTTATGCAGAATGCAGCTTTTCAGGAATTAGGAATTGATGCGCTTTATACCGCATTTTTAGTAACGGAAAACGAACTGGCGAGCTTTATTGAAGAAATTAAAAATAGTAGAATTGCTGGATTAAACGTTACGATTCCACATAAATTGAATGTAATGAAGTATTTAGATACAATCGACAAGGATGCCGAGGAGCTTGGTGCTGTAAATACGATCGTGAATGATGGCGGCAAGCTGATTGGCTATAATACAGATGGTATTGGGTATGTACGTTCATTAAAAGAAGAGGCGATTGCTTCACTATCCGAAAAAGATATTGTTATTATCGGTGCTGGTGGTGCAGCACGCGGAATTGTACATGCTTTGCTTAAGGAGCAGCCTGCATCAATTACGATTGTGAATCGTACGTTAGAGCGTGCTGAAGAGCTTGTCGCTTCGTTAAAGCATAATGGCGAGTTGCGCGCTGCGGCAACGGATCAGTTACAGCAATTATGCGGAGCTGCGGATGTTGTTATTAATACAACTTCTGTTGGTATGTATCCGCATCCTGAACAGCAGCCTGCACAGGGAAGCTGGCTGAAAAAAGGCGCAGTTGCAAGCGACCTAATTTATAATCCGTTATATACTGCATTTGTTGAGGATGCTGCGCAACATGGCTGTATAAAGCATGGCGGTCTGGGCATGTTTATTTATCAAGGAGCTTACGCATTTGAATATTGGACGGGCAAGCAAGCACCAGTAGCTGTTATGAGGGAAGTTGTGTTAGCTGCATTACAGCAAAATAAATGATTGCAATTTTATTGAAGTCTTTTGATAATTTTAATTTGGATGAAAGAGGTTTATTACATGCTAACAGGAAAACAAAAACGATTTTTACGTGCACAAGCACATCATCTTACACCAATTTTCCAAATCGGTAAAGGCGGTAATAATGAGCAGTTAATTCGCCATATTGAAGAAGCGATTGAAAAGCGCGAGCTTATTAAGGTTTCAGTTTTAAACAATTGCATGGAGGATCCAAAGCAACTAGGAGAAGAAATCGCTGCTGCCTCAGGCAGTGAACTTGTGCAAGTAATAGGAAAGACCATTGTGCTGTATAAAGAATCAAAAGACCACAAAACGATCGAACTTCCGTAACAAACTGCGATGAGGAGCTGATTAAATGCGCAAAGTTGGGATTATGGGGGGGACCTTTGATCCGATTCATATCGGGCATTTAATTGCTGCGACAAGTGCGCTTGAAGCGGCAGGGCTCGATGAGGTATGGTTTATTCCTACCGCATCTCCGCCATTAAAACCTAATACTCCAGCCGCAGATGAACATCATCGTTTGGAAATGGTCAAGCTAGCAATAAGTGGTCAGCCGGCATTTCGCGCAATCGATATTGAACTGCAACGTGGTGGAACAAGCTATTCCATTGATACTGTGACAGCTTTGATGAAGCAATATAATCATTATCGCTTCTACTATATCATTGGCTCAGACAGAATTCATGATTTGCCGCAATGGCATCGTGCCGATGAATTAAGCAAGCTAGTACGTTTTATTGGGCTAAACCGTCCATCAGATCCGCTAAATTTAGAGAAATTATCCGACTACTGGCGCTCATTAGTTGAAATTGTGCCAATGCCGCTAATTGATATTTCATCAACTGATTTACGTAAGCGAGCTGCGCAGGGCAAATCACTGAAATATTTTGTGCCTGAGCCTGTGGAGCAGTATATAAGGAGGTATTCTTTATATGAATAAAGAAGAAATTATTTTATCAGTTTCCAGCGGGATGCCTGAAAAAAGATGGATTCATACATTAGGTGTAATGAGTACCTCGCGTAAATTGGCAGAGCAATACGGAGAAGAACCTGAGCGTGCTGAACTTGCAGCGATTATTCATGATGCTGCTAAATATTGGCCAGTAGAGCAACAAAAAAATTATATAATTGAGCATAAACTAAATGAAGAGCTGCTTCAGTATAATAAGGAATTGTGGCATGCTGAGATTGGAGCGCATCTTGCGCGTGCACAATATGGGATAGAGGATACTGGCATTCAAGATGCTATTCGTTACCATACTTCTGGTCGTGCAGGTATGAGTAAGCTGGAGAAAATTGTGTGGGTAGCTGATTATATTGAGCCTGGCCGCAATTTCCCTGGAGTTGATAAAGCACGTGAACTTGCTGCTTCTAGTTTAGAAGAATGTATGTTATACGGACTTAATTCAACGATTACTTTTTTAATTGAGAAAAATAGTGTTATTTATCCCGGTACATTAGTAGCAAGAAATGACTTGCTTCGCTTAATCTTCGAGTAAATGATTATTATCGTAAATCATTAATGGTATAAATAAAATGAACAATATTTGGAGGGATTAGATGAATTTAACAATTGAAAAAATTTTAGACACCGTTGTTAATGCTGCACAAGATAAAAAAGCTCATGACTTAATTGCGCTTGATTTGCGCGGGGTATCGCTTGTTGCAGATTATTTTGTCATTTGTAGCGGGAACTCTGAAACACAGGTGCTTGCTATATCTGCGGAAATTCGTAAGCAAGCTGATAAAATCGGCGTGAGAGTACGCGGTGTTGAAGGCGAGAATTCAGCACGTTGGGTATTAATTGATTTAGGTGATGTTGTTGTACATGTATTCCATCGTGAAGAGCGAGAATACTACAATATCGAAAAAATTTGGTCTGATGCGAAGGTTGTGGACATTATATGAGTTTTGTAGCGGGTACGCTCGATTCTTTAAAGGTTTCGCGTGAGGTTTCCCCATATGGTTATTTTTTAACTGATGGGCTGGATGAGGTACTGCTACCATATACTGAGCTTGTCGGTTCAAAGCTGCATATCGGTGATAATGTAGAAGTATTTTTGTTTTACGATTCAGAGGATCGAATATGTGCAACGATGAAAAAGCCATATATTACGCTTGGCGAAATGGCTCGTTTAGTCGTTGCAGACGTGCATCCAAAGCTTGGCTGCTTTCTAGAGATGGGCTTAGGCCGTCAACTTTTACTGCCAATAAGTGAATTGCCTGAAAAAGTGGAGTATCGTCCTCTTCCTGGCGATGAAGTATTTGTTATCCTAACTCATGATAAGAGTGGACGACAAATTGCAAGACTTGCACAGGAGGCTGATCTAGCTCCGCTTACTTTTCGTGCACCTGCAACTTGGCGAAATCAGTGGGTTGAGGGCTGGGTAACAAAAAGTTTGCAGATGGGCTCCTTTGTTCTGATTGATGGTGGAGTAGTTGGTTTTGGAGCATATGGATTAATTCCTAGCTCTGAACGTCGTACAAGCTTACGCTTAGGAGAGCGTGTGCGGGCGAGAGTTACCTTTGTGCGAGAGGATGGACGGGTTAACCTGTCTATGTATCAGCAGAAGGAAGTCGGGCGTCTGGAGGACGCTGAGCGGATTCTCCAGTTTCTTAAGGAACGTCCAAGCGGGGGCATGCCGTATTCTGACGAAACAGAGGCTGACATCATTCGCAGTCGTTTCGGGATAAGTAAAGGAGCGTTTAAGCGTGCACTAGGTAAGTTAATGCGGGATGGATTAGTTGTTCAGCAAGGGAGCTGGACATACTTAACTGAACATGCTCCTAAAAAGCGCTCTGCTGCAGAGTCAGAAGGTGAAGGGTTGTGACCTCTTATCAGGCTTTTGCCTCGGTGTATGATTGTTTAATGGCGGATATGCCCTATGACAGTTGGCTGCAATTTGCCGAAGGCATTTGGGAGCGTTATGGCAAGCCTAAACATGTTGTTGATCTTGGCTGCGGAACGGGGGCAATTGCTTTACCGCTTGCGCAGCGAGGCTATGAGGTAACAGGGATAGATCTATCCTCTGATATGCTGCAAATTGCTGCTGAAAAAGAGCGATTGCTGGTTCGAGAAATTGATTACCGAAAAGTAAATTGGCTGCAGCAAAACATGTGCCAGTGGAAAGCTGACAAATTAGCTGACTCAGTCATTTCTTTCTGTGATTGTTTAAACTATTTGCTGGACGAGGATGAGGTGCTTGCGACATTTTATGCTACCTATGCAGGCTTGCGAGAAGGCGGCAGCTTTATCTTTGACGTGCATCCAATCTCTCGTTTTGAGCAATATGCAGAAGAATCGCCATTCGTCTATGATGAAAACGGTATCGCTTATTTGTGGACGTCACAATATGATGAGGATGAGCATATAATCGAGCATCAATTGGCGATCTTTGTTTGTGAAGAAGGAGATTGTTATCGTCGGATTGATGAGCTTCATGTGCAGCGAGCCTATCATCCGCTATGGCTGAAAGGAGCTTTGCAGGAAGCAGGCTTTAGGGAAGTAAAGATATACGCTGATTTCCAGTGTGTTCCATATGACGAACGCTCAGAGCGCCTCTTTTTTGTAGCCATTAAATAATCCATTCTTGTTGAATAATGTAAAAACCTGACATTAGCTAGTTGTCAGGTTTTTTTGCTTGAGTTAAAATAAGTCTTTCGGTTTATGTTAACAGACTTATTTTTATGATAATATAATCATTTCTGATGATTGTTAGCCTGGTACCACATGTATGAGCTAGTTGCTGTTTGCGCAAACTACTCACGCAAAGCATCTGTCAGCTTACTGTGCATGCTGTTTACTGAACTGCTTTTGCTTAATTTACTTGTGCGGAGCTTGTGCAAGGAGCGCTTTAGTTGTTCATTTTCCAAAGCTAGTTGTTTCACATAAGCAAGCAATGCCTCATCACGTTCGTTGCTTTTTTGAAACAATAACTCGAGTCTATTGCTTGCATCTTCTATTGATTGAATGGTTGACATAAAAGTTCCTCCAATATTTCAATTTAGTTGGTTTAATTTTCTATCCGTGTTAATTAGTATGGTATACCTTTTATTTACATTTTTGTAAACTTTAAGAAATAAAGATAACCATAGCTAACGCATTTAACTCAGCCCTCTTCATCATAACGAATTTTATAAAATGAGTCGAGTCGCGCAAACCCACGTCGTTATTGGAGTTGTCGCTTTGAAAAAAATTTCATAGATGAAATTTGAGGATATTCAATTGACTACTTCAATATATTGATGTATTATTCTATTCAGCGACTACATATAGTACGTTTTATATAATTTATCGTCAGCATGATTCTAGCATACAAGCGCAACTACCTATTCTTTGAAAATAGAGTAGAGCGCTTTTTGATTGCTATATATGGGTAAAGGAGCGAGTTAAATGTTAGTTGTATATGATTCCAAAACGGGTAATGTGAAACGTTTTGTGAAAAAATTAAATATGCATGCGGTGTCCATTGATGAAATGCCTACCGTGGACGAGCCTTATGTATTAATCACATATACAACGGGTTTTGGACAAGTTCCCCCTAAGGTAACGAACTTTTTACAGAGAAACCACAAGCTATTGAGAGGCGTATCAGCCAGCGGAAACCGAAACTGGGGCGCAGGCTTTGCAAAAAGTGCAGATACCATTGCAGAAACGTACAATGTACCTGTATTATTAAAGTTCGAGCTTTCTGGAACGAATCAAGATACGCTACAATTTATCGAAAGGGTGAAATCCATTGAAGCATATTGAGTTAAACAATGAGCTGATGCAGCGCGGGCCTGACGGGTTTTATCAGCTAGAGAAGGATAAAGAAGCGGTAGCCGCTTTTATGGAAGAAGTCGAGGCCAAAACTATGAAATTTGGCTCTTTCGAAGAAAAAATGAATTATTTAATTGAAAATGATTACTATGACAATGTCTACGAAAAGTATACATACGATCAAGTTAAAGCAATTTTCGACTTGACCGCATCGGAAAATTTTCAATTTCAGTCATATATGGCAGCTTCAAAGTTTTATAAAGACTATGCATTAAAAACAAATGACAAAAAGCAATACCTTGAGCAATATCATGAGCGCGTAGCAATTGTTGCTCTTCATCTTGGCGAAGGAGATTTTGAGCGTGCGCAGCGTATTGCTAAGGCAATGATTGAACAACGTCTTCAACCAGCTACACCAACGTTCTTGAATGCAGGAAAAAGCCGTCGTGGCGAAATGGTATCTTGCTTCCTGCTAGAGATGGATGATTCATTGAACTCTATCAACTATGTGTTAGGAACTTGTATGCAGCTTTCTAAAATCGGTGGTGGTGTTGCTGTTAACTTATCTAAGCTACGCGGTCGTGGCGAGCCGATTAAAGGCGTTGATGGGGCTGCTAAAGGCATTATGCCAGTACTTAAGCTTATGGAGGATGCATTCTCCTATGCCGACCAAATGGGGCAACGTAAAGGTTCTGGCGCTGGTTATTACAATATTTTCGGCTGGGATGTTATCGAGTTTCTAGATTGTAAAAAAATTAATGCCGATGAAAAATCACGGATTAAAACATTATCAATCGGTCTAATCATTCCAAATAAGTTCTATGAGTTAGCTGAACAAAATAAACCATTGCATGTATTTGCACCTTATAGTGTTTATAAGGCTTATGGTCAGCATCTTGATGATATGGATCTTGATGTTATGTACGAAGAGCTGCTTGCAAATGACAAGGTTAAGAAAAAAGTTGTCATGAGCGCGCGCGATATGCTTACGAAAATCGCTTCGGTTCAATTGGAATCGGGTTATCCATATATTATGAATAAAAGTAATGCTAATAAGGCACATGCATTAAAAGACATTGGTACGATTAAAATGTCCAATCTTTGTACGGAAATTTTCCAATTACAAGAAACGTCCGAAATTAACGATTATGGCGTAGAAGATGTTATTCGTCGCGACATTAGCTGTAATTTAGCTTCGCTTAATATCGTGAATGTAATGGAACATCGTGCAATTAAAGATTCAGTGCATGTAGGTATCGAAGCACTAACAACCGTAAGTGATTTGTCGAAGATAGATAATGCACCAGGTGTGCGTAAGGCGAATGAAGAACTGCATTCTGTAGGTCTTGGAGCAATGAACTTAAACGGCTATTTGGCTAAAAATAAAATCACTTATGAGAGCCCTGAAGCACGTGAATTTGCTGGCGTATTTTTCATGATGATGAATTTTTATTCACTTGAGAAAAGCATGGAAATCGCTAAGGAACGCGGTGTAACCTTTAAGGATTTTGAGCGTTCTGAGTATGCGAAGGGAACATATTTTGATCGTTATCTTGAAACAGATTTCCGTCCTAAGTTGCCACGCGTTCAAGAGTTATTTGCAGATATGCATATTCCTAGTCCTGAAGACTGGGCAGAGCTTAAAGCAAAAGTACAAAAATATGGCTTATATCATGCATATCGTCTAGCAATTGCTCCAACACAAAGCATTAGCTACATTCAAAATGCAACATCTAGCGTAATGCCAATTGTTGAGCATATTGAAACGCGTACTTATGCAAACTCTACAACGTATTATCCAATGCCTTACCTATCACAGGATAATTTCTTCTTCTATAAGTCTGCATATAATATCGACCAATTCAAGCTAATTGATTTAATTGCAGAGATTAGTCAACATATTGATCAGGGTGTTTCTACTGTCCTTCATGTGAACAGTAATGTGTCTACAAGAGAATTGGCTCGTTTCTATATTTACGCTGCGAAAAAAGGCTTGAAGTCTCTGTATTATACGAGAACAAAACGACTTTCAGTCGAAGAATGTACAAGCTGCGCCGTATAAGGTGCAGCTATATTTCATCTTCAAAGGGGTATGTTTACAATGAAAGCAGTTAACTGGAATCGTCCAGACGATGATTTTACACAAACATTTTGGCAACAAAATATTATGCAGTTTTGGACAGATGAAGAAATCCCTTTATCTGATGATAAAATGGATTGGGAATTAATGAGTACGGAAGAACGTACATTATATAAAAATGTGCTTGGTGGCTTGACTTTGCTTGATACAGTGCAAGGCGGAATCGGCATGCCAAAAATTTTAGAGCATGTGGAAGGCTTGCAACGTAAAGCAGTGCTTGGCTTTATGGCGATGATGGAGCAAATTCATGCCAAATCCTATAGCAGCATTTTTACTACGCTAGCTTCTACAGAGGAAATCGATGAAATTTTCCGTTGGGTTGAAACAAATCCACAGCTACAGAAAAAGGCGAAAATTATTTCAGATTGGTACACTAGCATAAAAACACCACAGGACTTATACAAAGCTATGGCAGCTTCAGTATTGCTAGAAAGTTACTTGTTCTACAGCGGCTTTTTCTATCCGTTATATTTAGCTGGTCAAGGTAAAATGACTAGCAGCGGTGAAATCATCGACTTGATTTTGCGCGATGAAAGTATTCATGGACTATATGTAGGGGTGCTAGCACAAGAGCTTGCTGCTTCATTCCCGCAAGAAGAACAAGAAAGATTAGCGAAAGAAGTACTTGATCTTCTTTTAGAGCTATATGAAAATGAAGTCATTTATACGGATGAGCTGTATACACCGCTAGGATTGCAAGAGGAAGTTAAAGCTTATGTTCGTTACAATGCCAATAAAGCCTTAATGAATCTAGGTCTTGAACCTCACTTCCCAGAGGAACCTATCAACCCAATTGTATTTAATGGAATTAGCACTCATACCAAGCAGCATGATTTCTTCTCGAAAAAAGGAAATGGCTATATTCGTACATTGAATGTTGAGCCATTGACAGATGATGATTTTGTCTTTAACTTTTAATATATAACTATAAGCTTTTAGAACACAATGAATCGCTCTCGTACATAGCTACGAGAGCGTTTTTTAGCCATTGGGAGAGCATTGATTTTACGCATTGGAGAAAAGTCAGTAATCAAAGGAGGTATGCGTTAATGAAAGCTATAGAGGTGCAAAACATCGTACAGCAATTTGGGCTTGAAGTGTTAGCTGGAGCTACTCAGCTTCATAGCACAATTACAAAAGGACGCGTTTATCGGCCAGGCTTAGAGTTTGTAGGCTATTTTGACTACTTTCCGCAGCAGCATATTCAAATTCTTGGTCGTAAAGAAATTACTTATTTACATAGACTGACCGAAGAAGAACGAAATCATCATATCGGTAATATTGTAAAATACCATCCGCCTTGCTTTATCGTCACAGCAGGTCAGGATGGCTTAAAATATCTTAAAAAATATTGTGACGAGGAGCAAATTCCGTTATTGCGCACGTCTGAAGAAACATCCGTTTTTATTGGAAAACTTGATAATTATTTAATGAGAACTTTGGCTCCTGAGCAATCAATTCATGGTGTTTGTATGAATGTATCTGGTATTGGCGTTATAATTCGTGGTAAATCAGGGGTTGGGAAAAGTGAAACCGCGCATACGTTAATCCGACGTGGTCATCGTTTAGTAGCTGATGATATTATTGTGCTTAAAAAGCTAAGCCAGCATACATTGCTAGGTTCACACAATGAAAAGACGAGAGAATTTCTTGCTTTGCGCAGCATTGGCTTAATTAATGTCGTTCGTTTATACGGTCGCAAAGCTTTTCAAGATGAAACAAGAATTACGCTTGATATTGAATTAACGCGTTGGAAAGATAATGAATTAAATAACGATCTTGACTTAGAACCGCGTTTTGTTGAGTATATGGGGGTAAAAGTGCCGCATATAGAAATTCAGCTTCAACCTGGTCGCGATGTGGCTGGACTTATTGAAGCGGCATGCAATAATTGGTATTTAAAGCAGCAAGGGTATAGTGCGATGGAAGATTTTATGAAACGATTGCAAATGGAATAATATCGTAAAATGAGGGGATGCTTAATTAGTAGCACAATGGCTGTCTTTTTCATGGAAATTTATGCTACAATAGTGTACGTAGATTTACTTATTTATTTTTAACGAAACTGCAAAAGACCTAAAAGCTTCAACTGTTTTGGGTGAATGCTTCCACTGTACTTTTCTAATGATAGTGTTCACTGTGCAGCCAGAAAAGTTTAAGGAGGATTATAGCATGGAAGCTTGTTCAATCGTGTACAAATCTACTCTGCATCTTGTAGGTATTTCATATTGCGGACCATATTCTTTATTAGCGGATGAGTCTATTCGCTTGCAGTCCGATTTTTTGGCAAGAAGACATGAAATGAAACATGTTGTTCAGCCAGATATGCTATATTGCCCTTATTTTGGTAATGAAGTATTTGCGAGCTATTGGGCATGCTTTGAATGGGAGTATTCAGAAGATGAGTTACCTTCTGGATTTGTTGCGATTACGATTCCTGCACATAGATATGCTGCGATTAGTGTCACCTCTCATCGCATTGGTGAAGGGTATGATCTGCTAAACAGTTGGATTGAAGAAAACGGCTATCAAAAGCTGGATCAAGCAGTATCATTAGAAATTTATTATTTGGAAGCAGAGCGTTGGGAAAATGAGGTTGTAGATTTATTAATACCTATAGCTGATTAAAATAATAGCTGCCCTCGACAGTGGCTTATCCATAGAGCAGCTATTACATACATCAATTTTTATATGCAGCAGGAATGGACTTGTAGTTAACTACTTTATTTTTGCCTGTCTTTTTAGCATAATACATCGCTTCATCGGCGAATTTTATTAGCGAGGATATATCCTCGCTTTCTTTTGTTGTACAAAAACCTACACTAATTGTAACCTGAGCTTCTTGTTCTACTCTAGCACGGATTTTTTCCGCAACGGTTTGAGCCTTAACTCGACTAATATCAATAGCAGCTAGCAATTCTTCGCCTCCATAACGTCCAGCTACGCCATAAGGAAGCACTTCTTCTTTAATAATGCTTGCGGTTTGCTTTAAAGCTGAATCAGCAAATTGATGGCCTCTTGTATCGTTCAGTTGCTTAAAATTATCAATATCGCAAAAAATAACAGCTACAGGTTTCCGTTGCATCATAGAAGATAGCTTTTTCTGAAAATACTTCCGTATATAAAGCCCAGTAAGTTGGTCATAAATCGCATTTTGATATGTCGTAAGCAGTCGTTCCATAATCCATTCCAGCAGAATATAAAATATAAACACATAGTAAATGAATGGAAGTACTTGGATGATAATCGACAACCAAATTTCAGCCTGCTTGAATACGTACTGCTCAAGCATAAAAGCTATCTGATAAACAAACATTACGGTTAAGCCTATGTAGTATGAACTTGGAAGATAGAGCTGTCTGGTCACAATTACAAAAGTGATCAATAATATAAACATATAGATATCTAGCGCTGGAAAGGCTAGATTGCCATAGCTATCGACTTCATAGGGTTTTATAACTATGTTAATGACGCTAGCTGCAATTGCACCAATTGCAAGCAGCAGAATAGGAGTAAGTTTGAACTTGACACCGCTAGCATACATTTTCATAAGCATAAAATTAATTAAAATGAAGGAAAAGATAGCTGTCAATGTCGAAGTAATATAATATGACACGGGCATGTTTTTCGTGCTGCTTATTTGGATGATATCTAGAATTTTTGGCACTAATGCTAACATTAAACCGATAATTAATGTTACAAAGTTGTTTTTTTGCCGATAACGACGCATAAGCTGGATTGATGTAAGAATGCAAAGCCCTATGACAATTAGGCATAAGCAAGACGATAGAAAATCGATAAGAGTTAAAGAATTTTGTAAAATTGTCATGTGTTAACCTCTGCGCTATATTTTTTGTTTACAGAAACATATGTTCTATAATATCATAATTTGTCGTGTGGTAGAATGGTTATTACAGAATTAAGGAGCTGGTATCAGTGAAAATATTACAAGCATTGTTCTTCCCACCTGAACAGCCGGGCGGCGTTTCCTCAATGGTACCATACATTCAGGAACGCTTTAATCAAATGGGTTATGAAATGGAGCTATTTTCTCTACCGAAACGAATTCGCAATAAAGGTAATGATGAAATTAGCTTTAAAACCTTCGACTATACGCCATATATCGGTAATAAATTAATTGATAAATATATTCAAACTTACCGAGATTATCTTTGGTGGACTAAAATGCGAATCAAAAAGTCCTATGATCTTATCCATGCCCATCATCCAATTGCAGCTTTAGCAATGAAGCAGCTATTTCCAGATACGAAAATAGTGTTAACTTTGCATTCAAGTTATGAGCGAGAGCTAATTTTGAATAAATTGATTACACAAGATGGCGCGGAAGCAAAGTTTCTTACAAGTATATATCGGGAGTTAGAAGAAACGGTAGATCGAATATTGACAGTTTCGTACGCATTTAAATCCTACTTAAACAATTATGTAGTTGATGGAGATAAAATTAAGGTTATTCATAATGGCTTTGACGAAAAGCGTTTCCGTCCAATTGCCCATGAAAATGAAGTTACGCAATTGATTACAGTATGTCGGCTTGTTCCAGCAAAAGGGCTTGATATATTACTAAAAGCATGTGCTCGTATTAAAGAAAAAGGACATCCGTTTGTATTGCATATTATCGGTGATGGTCCGATTCGTAAAGAGCTTGAAAATATGGCTCAGCAATTAGGCTTATATGATGATATTATATTTTACGGATATATGCTTCATCCTGAGGAGTTTATCCCGTTCTTTGATATTTTTGTGTTGCCTTCGCGCGCAGAGGCATTTGGCTCGGTGTTTGCCGAAGCAGCGCTTTGCCAACTAGCATTAGTGGGAACTGATGTTGGAGGAATTTCTGAGCAAATTGAGAACGGGGTTAATGGTATATTAGTGCCGGCAGAGGATGATCAAGCATTAGCAGAGGCGTTGGAAACATTAATCATCGATCCAGATTATCGCTATCAGCTTGCGCGAGAAGCAAATAATAAAGCGAAAAAAGAATTTTCGTTAGAGCGTGTCATTGCGCAGCTTAAAAAGGTTTACCGTGAGGAGTTAGGTAAATAATTACAGACAAAAGGCTGTACCGCTAGTAAAGTTACAGACTAGCTGTACAGCCTGTTTTTGCGAATTAATTGCTGCAATAATTACAGTACTTATTTAAATAGAAATACGTCTACAATCGTTTTCGGGCAATGAGAATAAACCAACCAAGACTAATAAAGCCAAACAATGGATAAAGTAAAGATAATAAATTACCAAAGCCTAATTGGCTCATTAAATAACATATAATTATTGCACTTAGTACAATGAGGGATATAGGCAGCTTCGAACGTTCATGCACTTGTAGTGCTAGACCATAAATATCTGCTAAGAGCGTTGTAAAAACTTCGGCAAAAATGATGGCAATATAGATGTAATAAACAAATGTGCTCAAATTACGAGCAATTCCACCCATAGGAATAGCAAATTGCTGCACACCTGGCATATGTGCAGATAAGGCAATATGACCGACAAGCAGCATAAAGCCAATTCCAACTCCGCCAAGGATAGAGCCCCATTTTATAACGACAGTCTTTTTAGTTTGTGAGCCAATCGGAACTAACACCGCTTGCGCTAAGGCGAGGTTAAAAGCAGTGTATAGAAAAGGAGAGCTTATGGCTGTCCATAATGGATAGTCGGTTTTTATCGTCAGAAAGCTGCGAGTGTTCGGCATCTCAAGCGTATGGAAGAAGATGATTAACGTAAACAGCAGCATGATAGGAACGACAATTGAATTTACGGCAATAATCGCATGAATGCCGCGCAGCAATAATAAAAAGCAAATAAGCGCGGTTATTAATAAACCTAGCTGATAAGGCAGGTCCCAATTCTCTTCAAAAATTGTGCCTGCTCCCGCGAGCATAACAGCGGATACGCCCAGCAAAATAACTAGCATAATGATGCTTATTACGAATCCGAGTTTTTTTCCAAACAGGGCAATGTTAAGATCTTCGTATGATTTAGCTTGAATTTGATTTGCTAGAAGCATCACCTTATAACCTAGCCAAATAAACAGAAAG
Organism: Paenibacillus sp. plas6; assembly: GCF_057221655.1. NCBI lineage: Bacteria > Bacillati > Bacillota > Bacilli > Caryophanales > Paenibacillaceae > Paenibacillus > Paenibacillus sp. plas6. The sequence continues at coordinate 3,865,119 of NZ_CM170151.1, forward strand.
GTTGCTAGCATAATTGCAAAGGAGCCCCAATTGCCAAACCTCGTGAAAAATTGCAAAATTTCTTGTCCGGTTGCAAAGCCTGCTCCGACAATTGTGCCCATATAAATTGCAGCAATTTGCATTGCTCTAATCCAATCTTGTTTATTCATTTGCTCCCCTCACTTTTTTACAGCGAATAATTGATAAGTGCTACAAATTTGAGTATTTGTACTGTTAGTCATTATATGTAAGGAAGCTGACAAGCATGACAAGCTCTTACAGGAACTGAACATTTTGTTATTTGCAATTTAGAGGCAAATATTTGTAGAATGCTTCTCACCGCTTGCTAGATTAACGGACATATGGTATTTTACTGAAAAGAGTATGAAGCGGAGGTAATCGTTATGGAACAATTAAAGCAACTAATTTTACAGGAATCTGCAATTGTATCAAATGATATTTTACGTATGGATTCCATTATTAATCAGCAAGTAGATCCTTCGCTAATTATGGAAATTGGTAAGGAATTTGCACAAAGATTTTCTGATGAGAAAGTGACAAAGGTCATCACAATCGAGTCATCAGGTATTCCTGCAGCATTTGCTACTGCGTATGAGCTAAATGTACCCTTAGTATTTGCTCGACGTAAGCAAACTGTAATTAATGATCCGGACAGCTATGTTGAACGTGTACCCTCTTTTACAAAAGGGATGGTTTCTGATTTAGTGATTTCTAAGCAATTTCTTAATCCGGAGGATCGTATTCTAATAATTGACGATATTATTGCTAATGGGGATGGAGCTCGCGGATTAGTGAAGATTATTGATTCTGCAGGAGCACAGCTTGTAGGTATGGGAATTGTCGTAGAGAAATCATTCCAAGCAGGTGCTAACTATTTTAGAGAACAGGGCATTCGTGTTGAATCGTTGGTGAAAATCGCTTCACTTGATTCAGGTGAAATCGTATTTAAAGATTAGTTTCCAGCTTAATCTTGTTGAGAGATGCTTCTATTTTCTTATATAATGGAAGTAAGAGCGAAGGGGGACATAATTTATGAAACAGCTTAATGATCAATTTATGTATGATAAAATTGCAAGTGCTAAGTTATCATTTGAACGCGCATTAGACTGTAAGCATACTGAGTTTGATGATTTATATCCTTATATGATTGAGCACCCGCAATTTTTTTGGTATAAGCGCTATGTAGCTTGGTCAGAATTACTTACCATTGTTAAGCTATGCGATGAGCTTTCAATAGCTTGGCAGGATCAATTTTCTGAAAAACAAGTGGAATATATTAATAGTCGCGTTATGTCCTCAAGAGTGCTTGATGAATGGTTCGAAACAAATGATTCAAAAGAACATGCAATAAACGAATAGGGTACAACAAAGTCTTAACGAAATTTGTTTCGTTAAGACTTTTTATTCCTAAGGGAGGGTTAGAATGGTCTCCGAACAGCAATTAGATGCATTTCGTCAATCTGGCGAGCTTGTTAGAGTAGTGCGAGATAATATTGAGGAAAACGATGTAATTGGTATTGTAGTCGCTTGGGATGAGCAATCCGTTATGCTTCGTAAAAAAAATAAACGAGTCGTAAAGCTAAGTCGTACGTATACTTATATTGCAGCAAGTGAAGAAAGACCTAATCTTGTTTAGCAAAAATAAATAAAGGAGATGAAGTCTATGTTATGTCCTGTTTGTGATGGTATTACGTTACGTGAAGTAGAAAAGAATGGCGTTCTTATTGATGTTTGTCCTTCGTGTAAAGGGGTGTGGCTTGATCGAGGTGAGCTGGACAAACTGATGCACGATGTTCATGCCACACATCAAGAATACGAGGAACTGCAATCGTATGTACATAATATTCATGCAAAAGGATTACCAGTAAAGACAATATCTCATTCTCCTTATCCGCCGAACAGCTATCGTTCTAGTATAAGCAAAGGTTATCTCGATAGCTATAAAAGCAAATATTATGGGTATGATAAATACGGCCGACCATATAAGAAAAAGAAAAAAACTGTTTTTTCTATATTAGAGGATTTATTTGATTGAGCAAGAAGGATGAACAGAAGCTGAGCAGCTTCTGTTCATCTTTTTTTGTACATAAATAGTGATGCTGATGGTCAAAATAAAGTAACAAGCTTACTGTAAAGGAGATAAATGGATGAAACAAAGAGTGATTACTTCGATACTTTTCGCAATCATTATCCTATTTTATAATGGGTCTGTTTGCTATGCCCAAGCACAAAAGGCAGAGCGTGAACCCGCAAATTCAAGCGAGCATACTTTAGCTATTGTGATAGACGATCTTGGCAACAATATGGAGGGAACTGACGAAATATTAGCGATTGATGCGCCGCTTACTGTTGCCATTATGCCGTTTCTTCCCAGCTCACAATCGGATGCAGAACGGGCACATGCTGCTGGCCATGAAGTTATTTTACATTTACCAATGGAGCCAAATAAAGGGCTAAAAAGATGGCTTGGGCCTGGCGCGATTACTTCAGACTTAACAGATGAGCAAGTTAGAGAGCGCGTTGAGGCAGCGCTCGCTCAAGTACCATATGCAATCGGTATTAATAATCATATGGGCTCGAAAATAACAGCTAATGAGCGCATTATGCGCGTTGTGCTGCAAGTATGCAAGGAACATAATCTATTTTACTTAGACAGCAAAACAACAGATAAATCAGTTGTAGCTAAGATAGCAAATGAGCTAGGTGTGCCATATGTTGAAAATAAGCTGTTTTTAGACGATGAATATACAGCAATGCACGTACATAAGCAAATGCAAAAGGTTTATCAATTGATAAAGGACAATGCAGCAACGATCATTATTGGTCATGTCGGTATGCCGGGAAAATATACAGCAGCAGAGCTTGCTCGCTCAATTCCAAAATTGCAACAGCACTGCAAAATTGTTTATTTAAGTGAGCTGGTGCGTGCTACTCTAATTGATCCAGAGATAATGTGATATTCCATCGGCAATACTTTCAGCGATTTTTGTTTGCTCTGTGTTCGAGGTGAGACGACGCAAGTCATCGTCATTACTGATAAACCCCATTTCAACAAGAATTGCAGGGGATTTGACATATTTAAGCACATAGAAGCTTTTTACTGCAAGCGGTCGTTTGCGAGTAGCAAACAATTGATTTAACTGCTCTTGTACATGATGAGCCAGCATTGCACTTTCGCCATACGGCTGATGCAATACAAGAGGCCCATGTGCTCTCTTATTTGGCACCGAATTTACGTGCAGGCTAACAAATAATGTATGGTCAATTTCTCGCGTTAATCCCATACGCTGAGATAAATCCTTTAAGTGTCGGGACGAGGTGCGATGCCAACGATTATCATCACTTAGCGCATAATCATGCGTACGATTGAGAATCGTTGGGATTCCACGACTTGTAAGTACCGCATACAGTTTTTTTCCTATCGCCAAATTAATATCTTTTTCCTGAACACTCCCGTTTGTTGCTCCGCCGTCAATCCCGCCATGACCAGCATCAATAATGACTGCTGTAGTCGGCAATAGCTGCTTCATATCGCTATGATGGGCACTCTCTTGCTCATCAGCACTGCTTTCATTTTGTAATAAACTTGCAGCAGAATAAACGATTGAAGTGCGATAGAGCTCATAACAAAGCAAATTACATAGTGCAATGATAAGTAAAAACTTGTTTAAATGATATAAGCCATGTAATCCCCATTTTTTTAGCTTCATAATCAGCCCTCTTTCAACAAAAAGTGTCTTGCATTAGGATGGCATTTTGCTTAAAGTTTCATACGTCGTTTGATTTTTGACTGATGGGGAATACTACAGTTAAGAAGCAGTTCTATAGTAAAAGGAGTGATTGATCGTGGGAAAAATAACTGGTACTGAGTACTTACAATATTTAACTGAACAGTTTGTCGAATATATTGAAAAACCGGCTGAGGAGCGAAAAAAAGCAAAAGAAAGAGCCAAAGCTCAAAAGGAGCAATGGCTTTTCCGTTGGTTTGGTGCCGGAGGCATGGGGATCATGTTTTACTTAAATAAACGTAAAAGTAAGTAATAAGAGCTAATAAACAGTTGGTTCGTAGAAAAATCCTTGCTTCCATAAACTATCATAATCAATATAGCGTGTAAGAGCTTCATTTTCGTCCTGTAATGCGACGTATAAATGAAGCTCATTCCATTTATGATAGCCTGTTACCGAATAGGCAGCAAATACAGTGTTATCCCAGCTTTCTGTTGTATAGCGTATTTGACTGCCTAATTCAATATTTGTTTCAATGGAATAATCATCAATCATTTTGTCATTTAAGACGAAACAGAGCGGATTTCCGGTTAACCAAGGCATTACATCGTAAGGTGAAAAGTATGCTACATTGATCGCGTCTGTCAGCACAGCAGAGGAGTCAGACGGCAAATAAGCGTATTCATCTTCTAATTGAAAAGTGCTTTTACCGGCAATATGTTGTTCCGTAATTGGAAACTGCTCCTGTAGAAAAGGCTCGATGTACGCAATTCCTTCATCAGTTTCCAGCGTTAAGATGACATGAAATGGATCGTAGTAGCTTAATAAGCTGCTATGTTCAGCAAGTAATCGTAAGCTAGTAACATCGCCTACGCCATATTCTCCTAAAATATAACCACCATCCTGTTTAGCATGAACGATCATATAGCCAATAACCTCTTTATCCTGATAGACAAGCACTAGCCAGCTATGTGTACCTGGTCCAAGTGCACTAATCGAAATTGTGGCATCTTTCCATTCCTCAAAGCCTTGCTGCTTTGCTAGTTCCTGCTGCCATTCGTTTACGGCTTGAGAAAGCTCATTTTGCTGTACAGTATGCAATAATGCTATTACCGTATGATAAGCTGCTGGCAAGCCAACTGTAAAAAGTATGCCAGCAAGCTTTATCGTAAGTAATGCAAGCTTTAGTTTCATTTAATCACCTCACTAATGTTAGCGGCTTGTCCTAAGCCGGCCTCTTCACTTATCGTAGCGAATTTGACATAAAAAGGCTGTTAGTTCTTGTCACGCATATTTCCCACAGCGAGCTTCTTTTTTTGTAGACTCTAGTCGTATTACCGTAACTATAGGCTAGTCAATCCCATCGAGATGAAATATTCCGCAATTCATGACAGATGCCGTAACACGAGGTTCATATTGCCAGCGAATTTCCTCCTTGCGTTTTTGTTGTAATTGAACAATTTCTTCTCGTTGATCTTCTTCGGCTCCCTTTAGCAACGGAGAGTAAAAGCTATCTAATCGTGCTAATTCCTCTGCTAGTCTGTTTTGTGCTTCAATTGCCCAGTCATAATTGTAATTTTTTAGTTTCCGCTCAAGATAGGCTTCCGCAATCGCTAATGCCTTGGAATAGGAGATGCCATTTTTCGTAATATGAACATTAGGAGGGATGCGCGGTGTAAGTCGTAAAGACTGTAATTGCTCATAAAAATTTTCGACACAGTGACCTGTAACAAGCGAAATACCTAAGCTGTGCAGCTCTTCACGCTTGCGGTCAGAGCTAAACTCCACAACATAATTAATCCCTAACCAAGCAGTGTATGGCCTGGAGGCATAAGGATTCATTGCACGTTGCTGTGGTTCCTGATAAAGGCATACATAACTGCCATTGCGTTCTGCAGATTGAAAAAGCTGCTGCAGTCGATTAGAGCCAAAATGCAAATGCTCTTGCGGCACTCGCATGATCGGTTTGGCAACAATGCCAAGTGCGCGCTCCAATGCTTTTTCGCCGGCTATTACAGATTCTTGTCGTTGCTCTGGTTGAGCTGCAACAAGTTCATTGTATTTTTCTGGATCAAATACAAAAAGAAAACTCATTGTTTCTGGCGTTTCATTTAAGCGATCGATGAAGCTCCAATAATAGGGGCGGTTTGTAAGCTCTCGGTCTGCTTCAGGGGAGAGCTTTACTTTAATATGATATGGTGATTTTTCTAAGATGGTACAATTTGTTGCTTCCAAATACCGTTGCACAAAACGATATACCTGCTTAGTGTTCATAATAATCACACCTCTATCGTAACGTTTTTTGCTGGTAGGATGTAAACACCTCACCGATGCTGCTAATTTCCTTGCCGAGCTGTTGATGGTTCGTACCACGCAAAATTGCTTTTGCAAGCTGTTGCTCGATAGAGCCGTTATTCGCCTCGATCCGTTCGATAATTTGGTCAAGCTCTCCAATAACCATCTCAAACAGATTTATTTTTTCATGAAGCAAATTTAGGATATGCTCCTCAATCGTATTGACGGTACATAGATTATATATATTCACATCCTGCGTCTGACCAAGACGATGTACGCGACCAATTCGCTGTTCAACACGCATTGGGTTCCAAGGCAGGTCGAAGTTAATCATATTGTTGCAAAATTGCAGATTAATCCCTTCGCCGCCTGCTTCAGTTGCAATAAGCACTCTTGCTTTTCCGCGGAATAAATCCATCATCCAATCTTTTTTACCGCGATTCATCCCGCCACGATAAGGAACAGCAGTAATATTGTGCTTATTAAAAAACTGCAGCAAATACTCTTGGGTTGCTCGATACTCGGTAAACACAATTACTTTATCGTTACATTGCTCGATTATTTCTAATGCCTTTTCTGCTTTTGTATTTGAAGTAATGGCACGAATACATTCCACGAGCTCCCATATTTTTGCGCGAATTGGAGAATCTTCACTTGTTTTCTTAAACATATTGACGAGTGTAAGAAATACAGCGTCACGACTGCTGCATACCTCACGCTGCAAAGTAACAAGGGAAAGGATGCTGCTAATGTCCATTCCTTCTTGATTAGCTTGCTCTTGGACGAATGTTGTGACAGCATCATATAGCGCCTGTTCCTCGTTTGAAAGTGCAAGATTGATATTTCGTACAATTCGTTTTGTAAAATGAATCCCGCCATCACTGCGACGATTCCGAATCATTATCGAGGATAGGGCATTCTGCAATTGCTCCTCATTTTTCGGTAAACGTTTATCAATTACAAAATTGCTATTAAACTCACCTTGTCCCCCTAATTGCCCTGGTTTTAATAATGATATTAAATTAAATAGCTCATCAAGATCGTTTTGAATTGGGGTGGCAGTTAATAGCAGACAGTACTTTTTGCTTAGCTGAACAGCGAACTGATAGTTGCTCGTTTTTTTATTTTTTAATTTATGCGCTTCATCAATAATAATTAAGTCATAATCAGTTGCAAGCACCGTTTCGCGATGCGGCTCGCGCTTTGCTGTATCCAGTGAGGCAACTACGATATCATAGCCCCAGCTATGGGCTTTTCGTTGCGCTACAGCCTGTATGCCAAATTTCGTATTCAGCTCCCGCACCCATTGCAGCACAAGTGAAGCAGGCACTAAAATAAGAGCTTTTTTAACAAGACCGCGCACAATATATTCTTTTAAAATTAACCCTGCCTCAATCGTTTTTCCTAAACCTACCTCATCAGCCAAGATGGCGCGGCCGCCCATTTCATGCAGCACACGTTTAGCTGTTTCGAGTTGATGCTGCATTGGTACAAAGTTAGGCAAGCTTCGCAGGCAAAGCAATTCATCAAATGATTTTATTAACGTCGCCTGTTTAGCCTCGACAGCAAGCTGAAACATACTCCACTGATCCCAAGGGCCATTTTGTTGAATGCGCTGTTGCAGCTCATTAAACCATGTCCGATTAAAATGAAGATTGAGAGAAGGATGAATCTGTTTTTGAACATCAGGCTGAGTGAAATATGGGTTAGAATGGATTGTATTATTCATAGCTTCTCCTTTACAAATCTGTTGCTTAACTCTATTATTGCCCAATCGCTATTAATCATAATCTTATTAAATCGATTTCGAGCGTCACAAAATTGATTAAAAAGTATCATTTGAAAACTAGATATTGTATGTTAATATTAATCTGTATACTATATGTTGAAGGGGTAGGAGTGAGCCCATGAGTAAATTACAAGGATTGAGTGAAAAAATATTTTTGGATCGCTATGCACGAAAAAATGCGGATGCAGCAAATGTCAAGCCCGGTGATACGGTGCTTGTTTTATTAAAGGAAGATCTTTCCTTTCCCGTTAAGGAAGCAGGTGAGGTACTAACTCGTCAAGGCAACGAAGTTGTTGTTCAGTTGCGCAATGGTGAGAAGGTAACTACTACGATTGAGAAGCTCACTCATGCGTTAGAGAAAACGCCTGGGGAAATGTGGGACAGATTAGCGACTGCAATGGCTTCAGTTGAAAACGAGGATAAAAAACAATTGTGGCAGGAACGGTTTCGTTACATACTAGACGATTGGAAGCTCGTTCCAGGCGGAAGAATTGCTGCAGGAGCGGGAACAAGTGACGAATTGACGCTGTTTAACTGTTATGTTATTCCCTCTCCGCATGATAGCCGTGGCGGAATTATGAATACACTTGCAGAAATGACCGAAATTATGGCACGCGGCGGTGGTGTAGGAATTAACTTGTCCTCCCTTCGACCTAAACGTACTACAGTAGTGGGAGTAAATGGAACATCAAGCGGCTCCGTGTCATGGGGCGGATTGTTTAGCTATACAACCGGCTTAATCGAGCAAGGCGGCAGTCGTCGCGGGGCATTAATGTTAATGCTAAATGACTGGCATCCTGATTTGCTTGATTTTATAACGGTTAAGCAAACAATGGGTAAAATTACAAATGCGAATCTGTCTGTATGTATTAGCGATGGCTTTATGGATGCTGTTAAACACGATAAGGAGTGGGATCTCGTATTCCCTGATACAACGGACCCGGAATATGATGAAATTTGGAACGGTGATTTAGCAGCATGGCGCAAACTTGGCAAACCAGTCATTGTACACCGTACGGTGAAGGCAAGAGAAGTATGGAGCACAATTATTGAATCTGCTTGGAAATCTGCAGAGCCAGGCGTTGTCTTTATGGAACGTTATAATAATATGTCGAACAGCTGGTATTTTAATCCGATTATTTGTACAAATCCGTGTGGTGAACAAGGGCTGCCTGCATGGGGTGTATGTAATTTATCTGCAATTAATTTATCTAAGTTTTATGATGAAAAAAATCATGATGTCGATTGGAAAGAGTTGGCTAAAGTTACCCGCTGGTCAGTTCGTTTTCTAGATAACGTAATTGATCGCACGCCTTATCATTTTCCGGAGAATGAAGCGAATCAGAAGAAAGAACGCAGAATTGGTCTTGGCTCGATGGGGCTTGCCGAGCTAATGATTAAGCTGCGTATTCGCTATGGTTCACCTGAATCACTTGAATTTTTGGACAAGCTATATAGCTTTATCGCCAAAGAGGCTTACTTGGCATCCTCAGAAATTGCAGGAGAAAAAGGCAGCTTTGGTGCATTTGATAAAGATCTTTATGTACAAAGCGGCTTTATGAAGGTATTAATTGAACGATTCCCAGAGGTAGGCGAGGCAATTGCCAAAAATGGAATGCGCAATGTAACAGTAATTACCCAAGCGCCAACTGGTTCAACAGGAACTATGGTCGGCACGTCCACAGGAATTGAGCCATATTTTGCCTTCAAATATTATCGCCAAAGCCGACTAGGATTTGATGAGCAATATGTGCCAATTGCCCAAGAATGGCTGGATAAGCATCCAGGAGAGCCGCTGCCAGACTATTTCGTCACAGCAATGAGCTTAAGTGCTGAAGATCATATTCGTGTACAAGCAGCAATTCAACGCTGGGTAGACAGCTCGATTTCTAAAACTGCAAACTGTCCAAATGATTTTACAATCGAGGAAACAGAAAAGCTGTATGAACTTGCTTATGAACTCGGCTGTAAAGGAGTTACGATTTACCGTGACGGCAGCCGTGATACCCAAGTACTATTAACAGATGAGAAAAAAGATGCTGACAAAGAAACAAAGGCTGTTGCTGTTTCAGCTGAGCAAGACAGTTTGCAGCAGTCGACAACCGCTGCTGAGCAAGAAAACAGCGAGCAATTAGATGGAGCGATGGATAGCAAGGGATTAACAAGACCGCCAGCGCTCGGTGAAGATCGTCAATATAAACGTCGTCCGCAAGTGCTGCAAGGTGCAACCTATAAAATGAACACACCGCTTGGTATGGCTTATATTACGATCAATGATCTGGATGATGTGCCTACTGAAATTTTCTTAATCGTTGGTAAAGCAGGCTCTGACGTATTTGCTATGGCGGAAGCACTTGGGCGCGTATGTTCATTGTTCCTACGCTATGGCGACCATGGTAATAAAACACAACTTCTTATTAAGCATTTGAAAGGTATCGGCGGTACTGGAGCAATTGGTTTTGGTCACAATCGTGTCGAGTCAATTGCAGATGCAGTAGCAAAAGCGTTAGAAATGCATCTAAATAACAAAGCGAACAGAACGGATCAATATGCGTATGAGCAGCAAGATGAAGGAAAGCAGCAGTTAAACTCTGATTACAAGGGAGCTGCAGCAGCAACAGAGCAGCAGACAGCAGCAAGTGAAAGCAACCATTACGCAGCAACACATGCGTCTGGCACAGGCTCGCATGTCGATCTATGTCCAAGCTGTGGGTCTGCTAGTCTTATTAATATTGAAGGCTGCAAGCAATGTACGTCTTGCGGATATAGCCGTTGTGGCTAAAAGTTAAGTTGGAATGCTTGGTGTATTGCATTGTGATGAATCATCTAATTTGCAAAAATGAGCATTTTGGTAAAATTATAGTTTTTGATTCATATTCACTAGAATATATAAACAATAAAGAGCGGCTGGACACGTGCAACCGCTCTTTATTGTTTAAGGCTTATTTTACACAATAAGTTACCTGCCTTCCGTAATAAATCGTAAAATATTTTTTTATTTACTTGACTTAGAGTAAACTCTAAGTTATAGACTTTTTTAAGAAGAAAGGAGAGTTTATTTTGTATTCCATTAGTGAGGTTGAAAAAAGAACGGAGATTAGTTCTTATACATTGAGATACTATGAAAAAATGGGGTTGCTTCCTCCGTCAAAAAGAAAAGTCGGAGGTCAACGAATGTACACGGAAGAGGACGTTCGTTTCATAAAGTTCATTAAAAGTTTAAAGCAAACAGGTATGTCACTAGAAGATATTAAGGAATTTGTAAAAGATGGTTGTATTTTAGAAAGGATTCATTCGGATATCGAAACGAAAGAACTCACCCCATCAATAAATAGACGAATTGAGATATTAACTAAGCACTTAGAGAAAATGGAAGAAAAAAAGAAGGAGTTAGATGAAATTATTTCTACAACAAAGCTAAAACTGGATACTTATTATTCTATATTAGAAGAGGACGAGCAAAGAAAGTGAAGCATTTAAAAATATACTTGATGTTAATAGGCTTCTCCTTTTTTACGGGAGCAACCTTTAATCTTGCAAAATATACAGTCGCGTATTTTTCACCCGCATCTGCTGCAGCATGGCGTTTTGGCTTAGCTGCTGTTGTTATGTTAATGATTTTAATCTTCACGGAAGGTGTAAAGAAAAGTCATTTGCAAAAGAATGCTTTTTGGTATGTTATGCGTGGGATTGTTGGAATATTTGGTTTTAATACTTTGTTTTTTGTAGGTTTGAAATATACATCTCCCGTGAACGGGGCATTAATTATGGGGTTGAATCCTTTATTAACAACGATTTTTGCTCGAATTATATTAAAGGATAACATAACAAAAAGAGGGGTAATAGGTATATTCTTCGCTTTCATTGGTGTATTGCTAGTTATTACGCAGGGTTCTATTGAGACTATTAAAACCCTATCAATTTCAGGTGGAGACTTCATTATATTTGCAGGAAACGTCTGCTGGGCACTTTATGGAGTACTTGGACGTCGATTTATAAAGGATGGCACGACACTATCTACAACCACATTTACTATGATAATCGGTGCTGCTAGTCTAATAGTGTTTTCTCTTTTTACGTCTAACCCTGTTCCGTTAATGAATATTCCAATTGGTGCATGGGGAGCAATTGCTTTCATGGCTTTTTTTACAAGTGTCCTTGGTTACCTATGGTGGAATCAAGGTATAAAAGAGATTGGTGCAAGTAAAACATCATTATTTTTTAACCTAGTTCCTGTCGTGACGATGATTATTTCCCTTGTTATCGGAATTCCGATAACTGTAATTCAAATTATTGGAGCTTTTTTAGTGATAATCGGTGTTTTAGCTGCATCGGGGATAATAAATCTTCCTAATGTTCATCGTAAAAAACATTCAGTGGTATAAGAGGCTTGAAGTGAATCTTTTTATTGATGCAATAATCAATTTTGACAAAGAGCGGCTGGACACGTGCAACCGCTCTTTGGTTTTAAAACTTGTAAGTTTATTGCTACCATAAGTAATCAGTATTCTATTCAAAATTACTACTAGCAAAAATTATCGCTAAAGACGGTTTTCCAGCAACATATCATTAAATATAAAGTGTTTAACTTGTTATTAGCAAGTTCATTTATGAAAATATCCATACTAAATATATTATTAAAGGGCTGCATTCCGTTACTGTTATTCAAATTTGGGTTTTTCATCAAATAAAGCTAATGTATGTTTAGCATCTGATATAGCCTCTAGTAGTGATGTGGCTAATTGATCCGTCACTGATACAATATCTTCCTCATCCGTTGGTGTATTTAATATTAAGACAATATCCGGATTGGGTTGATGAATTTGCTTAAGTAAACGTAATATGGCATTAATAGAATAATGGGCACTTCTTAAACTTCGTATAACTCGCAGTTGATCAAGTTCTTGTTCACCATATACTCGTTTTCCATTAGATAGTCTAGGAACTGTAATAAGTCCGTTACGTTCCCAATTTCGTAAAGCTTCAGTTGTAACATCTAGAAGCAATGCTACTTCCTTTCGAGAATAAGTACAAGAATTAACAATAGATTCTTTTCTTAACCATTTCTCAACTACTTTTGTAGCAGATAGAGCATGATTATATTCGCGTTTTAAATTTGCAAGATAATCTATCGTTAATTGTTGAGCCCTCGTAAAATCCTCTTTACCACACGCATATACAATTGCGCGAGCCTTTTTTCGAAGATTACCTTGTATAATTTCGCATCGAAAGAGGGTTCGCGCGACTCTTAACTGAAACAAATGGATATTCGAATAAATACGATAGCCGTTTGCTTTTCTTGGAACAGGGGAAATATAGCCCCATTTCTCATAAATGCGAACAGTGTTGGGATGTACTCCCACAAGTGCTGCTATTTCATTGGTTTTGTACACCCAATACACCTACTTCCATTTAAAGAATTTTACTGCCCCCCATAATCCAATTACAATGCAAAGAGTTAAAATCAAGATATGGATAAGTCCATCTGTTAGTGCTGCACCAGTACTTGTCTGCTTTAGTAAATGAATTCCGTGTGAGAGCGGTAAAATATCCATAATCCATTGAAATGATCGAGGCATGACTTCGTATGGAATCGTTGCTCCTGAAAACAGTAGCATTGTAAAGTAAGCAACTGAACTCCAAACATTTGCTGACTTTTGGTCAGGCACTAAGCTACCAATGAAAATGCCAATGCTAAATATCGCTAAAATAATAAAAAAGTAAGTTATAAGAAATATTGCCCATGATCGCTTTAGTTCATAATCAAATAATAGATGATAAACAAGTGAAACACCAATAAAGGATACGAGTGCTGAAGAAAGCTGAATTAATCCTTGTGCAAATAAAATTTGGAGAGGCGATGTAGGTGTTACTTGGAATCTCTTCAATATTCCTCTATGACGGTAATCTGCAATAGTTAGAGGTACCCCCATAACGCCAGTTGCTAGAATGCCAATTGTAATGACAGCTGCATACGATAATTCAAAGTTAGAAGCACCGACTGCATTGTCCTTACTTAGTAAATATCCAAAGACTGTAGCTAAAATAATCGGGAAGCAAATTCCAAATATAAAAATATCAATGCCCCGCCAAACGAGCTTGCCTTCTATTTTTAATAGTGTAAGAAATGTATTCATACTTAATCCTCCTCGCCTGAGAAATGTAGATACGCATCTTCTAGTGTAGCTTTTTCACTAGCTTTAAGTGCCTCCTGAATAGTACCATGAAAGACCGTCTCACCATTTTTTAGAATCAAGATCTTATCACATAATAATTCAACCTCGTCCATGTAATGTGAAGTTAACACAATTGCCAACCCTCTTTTTTTCATTGATAAAAGCTGCTTCCAAAGTATGCGTCGAGCCTTTGTATCTAACCCTGTCGTAAGCTCATCAAGAAATACTAGCTTAGGGTTTGATATTAATGCTAACAGTACTGCTAAACGTTGTCGTTCTCCGCCGGAAAGAGATTTTACAAGTTGAGTTTCCTTTTCAGCTAGACCAAATGTTTGCAACAATGATGATACATCAGCGGTTTGTTTATAAAGAGCCTTCCATTGCTGGCACGCTTCACGAATTGTTATTTTATCTTGAAAATTTGATTCTTGAAATTGTACCCCCACCTCTTGAAAAACTTCCTTGCGATGGAGAATCGGTGATTTTCCGAGCAATAAGAGCTCTTCGTACTTGCTTTTTTCAATTCCAAGTACAGCCGCAATTGTAGAGGATTTTCCTGCTCCGTTTGCTCCCAGTAAGCCAATTACCTCACCAGATTTGACACAAAAACTAATGTTATTAACAGCCAGTTTAGTACCGTATGTGACCGATAAATTTTTAACGGTTAAAACCATATTAGTCCCTCCTTATTAGATTCCGTATTGTAAAAACTTTATATATATAATTGAGGGTTTTCCTTGATATATAAGTCTCGGAAAGCAAAAAACTTGCCACCCCCATAGTTTTAGGTTAAAAGTAAGGTTACCACACCGAACACTTAATCCCAAACAACTAGGAAGTGACAAGTTTGTATCCTCAATTATTAACCTATTTACTTGAATTTATCAAGTACCAAGATCAAATTATTAAAACTTTACTTACTCTTCTTATCGGTAAAAACATGTTTGATAAACCTAAAGAAGAGCCAATCAATAAACCATATCGTAAGCTTCAGGTGGATGATCTTCCGATCAACGAAACTCTTCAGAAGCTTGATTATCGAATCCTTCTAACAGAATACCTAGAGAAAAACGGTAAACATCTAAAGCCTGTTCAAAGGCGTTTGAATGCAAAGACGACTGTACCTAAATCTATGAACTGTCCGAAGTGTGGTGCTCCATCGGATTATCTTTATGCCAATAATGGGGGCAAAGGACAGTATCAATGTAAGGTATGTTCCTGTCTGTTTAATGATAAGAGCCGCTATTTGAAAGAGGCCATTTTAAAGTGTCCTCATTGTTCTAAGACTCTTGAAAAAATCAAAGAGCGAAAAGACTTTAACGTGTTCAAGTGTAAAAATAATGATTGTCCCTATTACCAAAAGAAACTAAATGGTATGTCTTCGAAAGAGAAGAGACAGTTTAAAAAAGATCCTCAATCCTTTAAGTTAAGATACATTTTCCGGCAGTTTCACATCGATTTTCAGCCATTGTCTAAGTCTTCCCCCAAAAAGCCCAAGGTTGATTTATCCAGGCTGTATGCGTCGCCACATACTTTGGGGCTCATTTTAACCTATCATGTCAACTATGGACTTTCGGCCCGTAAAACAGCTGCACTCATGAAAGATGTACATGGGGTAAGCATATCGCATCAAAGTATTTTAAATTATGAGAATGCAGTTGCCCTAATACTTAAGCCTTACGTAGATTATTATCCCTACGAACTTTCTGACCAGTTCTGTGGAGACGAAACCTACATCAAGGTGAATGGGCGTTGGCATTACTTGTTTTTCTTCTTTGATGCGGTAAAAAAGATTATTTTGTCTTACCCAGTATCGCCAAATCGGGATACAGTGTCAGCAATCCGTGCCATTGATGATGTCTTAATGAAACTGAAAGAGATTCCTAAAGATCTTACATTTGTGGTGGATGGCAATCCGATTTATCTCTTAGCTCAGCACTTTTTCGCTCAACACGATATTCAGTTCGACATCAAGCAGGTTATTGGACTTACCAATGAAGATCCTGTGTCAACGGAGTATAGGCATCTCAAACAAGTTATCGAAAGACTAAATCGCACATTTAAAGGCAATTATCGTTCAACACACGGGTTTGGATCCGAACAAGGATCTGTTTCTTTTGTGACCCTGTTTGTAGCTTACTTTAACTTTTTAAGGCCTCATTCTGCATTAGAAGGTAAGGTGCCAGTGCTTAATCCAGAGTTACTGCAGCTCCCGAATATGCCTGCGAGATGGACTAAACTGATCGCTTTAGCACAACAATGGATTAACGAACAACAACCAGCCTAACTTTTTGGTTTAGCAGAGCCCGAAGTAAAAACGAGCAATCGGCGGAGCGAACTCTTGACAAACCGAACTAGCCAATGGTTTAAAATGGAAAAACCAAGGGCTATTTAGCATGCCTTCTTTTTGTCCCCGTCGCCCTTGTTAAAGTAGAGTCAAACCATTGGCGTGTTTGTCAAGAGCGATTGCGTGGCCTTTCCACCCAACAAATGGGAGACGACCCGAACACCTATTGAGTTTTCATAGAACTTTTGACACTACCTTAGATTCGGAAATAAATATATCAAAGGGGGGAGGGGGTGGTGTTAAATTGGAGGGTTTTTTATATGATAGATTGTAATATGAAGTGCGACACCTAAAAAAATAACCCATGACGAAAACTCGTGTAGAATGAAGTTACCACACACCATCTACAAGGAGGCTCGTCATGAGCTATACACATCTTACCATAAACGAGCGTATAAAAATAGAAACATTATTTCATTTAGGCTGGAGTGCGAGAGCCATTGCACAGCAGATCAAACGCCATCATTCTACGGTGTCTCGTGAGCTTCATCGTTTGAATACCTCGTCTTCTGCTTATGAGGCTAGCGATGCGCAAGCAGATTACCAGCGCAAACGCATGCAAAGCAAGCCTAAAGGGAAGTGGACGAAAGAAAGAGAACATTACCTTACTCAAACCTTGGCTGCAACGTGGTCCCCAGAACAAATTGAAGGGCGCATGAAACAAGACTATCCTGAGCAAGCGGTATCCTTCAAAACCATTTACCGCTGGATTTACCAAGGTAGGCTAGTCCAAGGGAACACCATCTTCTTACGACAGAAGGGAAAGCGTAGAAAGCCTCGTGAAAGCAGAGGTCGCTTTAATCTCGGGTTATCCATCAGGCAACGTCCAAAAGAAGTGAAGCAACGTGAATCCTTTGGTCATTGGGAGCTTGATACTGTCGTTTCTAGCCGTGGTAAAAGTAAAGGCTGCTTGGCTACTTTTGTTGAGCGAAAAACACGCTATTACCACGCTGTAAAAATGCCAGACCGTTCAGCGGCATCTATGGAGCAAGCGGTTGCTACGGTGCTAGAAGAACTCGCGTTGCCTATGCTCACAGCTACCGTTGACCGTGGAAAGGAATTCGCCTGCCATCAAGCATTGTTAGAAGAGCATGGCTTGACGGTATACTTTGCTGATCCATATTCATCTTGGCAAAGAGGCAGTAACGAAAATGCAAATGGACTTCTCCGAGAATTCTTTCCTAAGAAGTACGACTTAAACACCGTTGATCAAGCTGAACTTCAATGTGCTTTGGATTTAATTAACCATAGACCACGCAAATGTCTGAATTGGAAAACTTCTCATGAGGCAGTTATGGAAGAGTTGTCGCACTTAGCTTGACAATCTATCATATAAATAAGCCCCACTTACACCTAATCCCTAAAGAAGAATACATTAATTAGCTGAATATATTAGTATAATTTTTTTGTAAAAGGGGTTGTCAATGTAATTGACTTATATTAAAATAAAAGTCCAGCAACTTCGTGTAGCTGGACAAATTGTCAGTACAACTTTACATAGTACTTATTGTTCCCTGATAGCTCAGTCGGTAGAGCACTCGACTGTTAATCGAGTTGTCACAGGTTCGAGTCCTGTTCGGGGAGCCAGTTGGAGGATTAGCTCAGCTGGGAGAGCATCTGCCTTACAAGCAGAGGGTCGGCGGTTCGATCCCGTCATCCTCCACCATTAATAAATATCCTTTAAAGTAAACCATCAATTAAACTGATGGTTTTTTTGTTTTTATCTATCCGTTCGGCCAACTAAGCTCAATAATTGGTGCTACAGGTGTGCAAGGGGATAGCAGGTTATACAAAAAGCGGTTGGAAGGAACCAACCGCTTTTTTACTATAATTTATTTACTTTAATTATGATCTCTATTTAAATGATTTCATATTCTTTTTTGCACGAATTCGATATAAAACGATAAGTATCATAAACCAAATTGGTGTTAGTAATATTGCCGTGCGTGTCGATTCAGCATAAAGCATTATCCCTAATAAAAAGACGAAGAACGTTAACACGACATAGTTTATAAAAGGAGTAAGAGGCGCTTTAAATGTTGAAGCTTCATGTGACGCTCTGTTTTTCTTATTATAAATAATGTGTGAAATTAAAATAATACTCCATACCCATATAAAACAAATAGCACTAATAGTTGTTACTAAGCTAAATGCATCGTCTGGCATAAATTTGCTAAGCAAGGCGCCAACTGATACGACAATCGTTGAAACAACTAATGCATTTTTAGGTACACCTCGATGATTTAATTTTGCAAGTTTTGTATTCGCTTGGTTATTTAAACCTAGGTTATACATCATACGGCTTGTTGAAAACATCCCTGAGTTCCCTGCGGATGCTGCTGATGTTAATACAACTAAGTTAAGTAGACCCGCAGCAAACGGAATACCCGCTAACGTAAATACTTGTACAAACGGTGAGCTATTTGCATTCATTGTATCCCAAGGGTTAATTGCTAAAATAACGAACAATGCACCAATATAAAATAGCAAAATTCGTATCGGCAGTTTATTAATTGCTGTTGGAATATTTTTCTTTGGATCAGCGGTCTCAGCTGCTGTAACTCCGATAACCTCTACTCCTACAAATGCAAAAACAACCATTTGAAATGAGAGTAAAAACCCCTCTATACCGTTAGGGAATAGTCCACCATGAGCCCATAAATTTGATACACTAGTTGTACCTACATCTGTTTGCAAACCAGTAATGATCATATATAAGCCGATAATAATCATTGCAATGATTGTCACAATTTTAATAAGAGCAAACCAAAACTCTAATTCTCCAAACAGTTTTACAGTTAATAAGTTTAAAATCAGTAGTACAACTACACAGATAAGTGAAGGAACCCATTGCGGAATATCAAACCAGTATTGTGTGTACATGCCTACTGCAATGACGTCTGCCATTGCTGTCATAATCCAACAGAACCAATATGTCCACCCCGTTACATAACCTGCCCACGGACCGATATATTCAGTTGCAAAATCGGTAAATGTTTTGTAACCTGCATTGGACAATAATAACTCCCCAAGGGCACGCATAACAAAAAATACTACAATACCGACAATTAAATATGCCAAAATAATACTTGGTCCAGCAAGGGCAATCGCCTTACCTGAACCTAAAAATAATCCAGTACCAATTGTACCGCCAATTGCTATAAGCTGAACGTGACGACTTTTTAAATCTCGCTTTAGCTCCATGATGATGCCTCCAAGATAAATTTCTTGAAACAATATAGCTGAATAACTGAGCGAGTTCACTTACGGATGTTTTGAGGGATTTCTTTGTGAAAATAAAGCAAAAGGAAATCCATATAGAAAACAAAAGAGACTAGTGGAAATAGCACTAGTCTCATTAAACGTTAGAATAACAAAAAACTGTAACATGTTAAAGTAAAAAATCAAATGACGTAAACTGGTCACAGTAACTTAACATTCAAGTTCTTAAGCTAAAGAAAGCTTGCTTTATTACCCTTCTGTCCTTTTGCCTGAGATAGTGAACCCTTCGGCGACGCTAAGACGTTCTCTCCAGAAAATGCTCCTGTAATAGTTTAACCCAAAGCATTCAACGCGTTGTCTTTACTTGCTGAAAGCAAGTTGATATGTTATTTCAAGATAATAGCTATGTTATCAGCACTTCAAGTGTTTTGCAACAAATGAAATATTAAAATTTTTAGACAGAAGAATATTCCATGAAAAATGATCCCAAAATTGTTAAATTAAACTCGTAAGACAACTATATCGTGACGATTCTCTGCATCGTAAAAGAGACTAATGAGTATGATAAGACACATAATCAAAATTTAATATTGATATTTGGCTGTTAATTCAACGACTAGCTCCCTTCGTTCAAGAAGCAGTTGGAAAAATGGATAGCGATAAAGAAGCGATTATGCTTGCACAAAAGCGATTGTTACAGAACGATAATGTATCACTCATTACTGGAGACTTTCTTAACAATCCCAAATTAAGTGAAAATGAACAGTTTGCTACTATAATATGTGTAGCAACATTACATACTCTATTACGTGGAGCAAACCGTAAGTTAAAAAGTTGGCTTGCAGCGTTAAGGGGATATAAACTTCGTTATTGAATATTAAAAAAACTGCATCTCAATTTAGAGGTTTGACTCTAACAATTAAGATGCAGTTTATTTTTATCTATTGCTCTTCAATTTTCTTTAGTGCTTCTTTATTGACTTCAACTCGTTTTAGGAAGAAAGACAATACAAGTGGTACGAGTGTAACAAACATCGCCACTAAGAAGGATACTTGAATACCGTGTAACAACGCTTCTTTTTTAAGAAGCACTTGTGTCGCTTCCTCCTGTAATTTAGCAGGATCAGTTTGCTGAAGCTCCTGAACTAATTTAGTCCCTTCACTTGTTGCTTGTTTTGTCATAATCGTTACGAAAATAGCTGTACCAATTGATCCCATAATTTGTTGTGCTGTATTGTTAACGGCTGTACCGTGTGGATTTAAACGAGTTGGCAATTGGTTTAAGCCATTTGTCATAATTGGCATCATTACCATAGACATACCAAACATACGTAATGTGTATACTAAAACGATATAAGTATAACTAGAATCCATTTGCACTTCAGCTAGTAAATACGTTGAATAAGCAGTAACTGCTAGTCCAAGAAATGCTAATACGCGCGGTCCAAATTTATCGAATAATTTACCTGTAAATGGCGACATTATCCCCATTACAAGTGCCCCTGGTAACATCATTAAACCTGAATCAAGAGGCGTAATATCACGAACATTTTGCACATATTGCGGAGTTAAAATCATTCCTGAGAACATCGCCGCTGCATTGACCATTGAAATGATAGATCCTAATGTAAACATTGGATACTTATATACACGAAAATCTAAAAGCGGTTGTTTTAGATTGAATTGACGAACTACAAACCAAATTAGAGTAAGTGTTCCAATAATTAATGGTACGATAACATGAGCCATATTATCCCAGCCTTTTGAGCTGGCCATAGAGAAGCCATACAATAATCCACCGAATCCAATAATAGATAAAATTACTGAAAGAATATCTAGTGATGGATTGCTTGTTTCCATAATGTTTTCTAGTTTCCAAAACGCTAAAAGCACGGAAATAATAGCAAATGGTAAAATCATTTCAAATAGAATGCGCCAGTCAAAATATTCAACAATATAACCAGATAATGTTGGTCCAATTGCTGGTGCGGTAATCATAACAAGTCCGAAAATCCCCATTGCTGCTCCACGTTTTTCTCGCGGAAAACTAACAAGCATAATGTTCATTAACAATGGTCCCATTACAGACGCGCCTGCAGCTTGCACCATACGACCTGCAAGTAATGTTGCGAAGTTTGGTGCATAAGCAGCTAATCCTGTACCGATCGTAAAAAGAATCATACATGTTAAAAATAGTGAACGGTTTTTAAATTTCGTAATTAGAAATGCTGACACTGGAATTAATACTCCACTGACTAACATATATCCAGTTATTAACCATTGAGCAGTTGTAGCATCAATTTCAAAGTCATTCATAATCGTTGGCAGTGCGACATTTAATAAAGAGTTATTTAAAAATGATACGAACGCCCCGAAAAATAAAATGGCAATGACTAAATATGGTGGCTTTTTAAGAGTTTCTGTCTGCATTTTATTTAATTGTCTCCTTAAGATGATTTTTTCATAAAGAAGATTGTATACTATTAGTTTAAAAAAATCTATAAAAAAGTAATGAAAGTCCAAAAAATAATAACGAATATGCAAGGGATGTTCAATTTAGTACGCGGCAGCAAGTATGACTTTCTGCATTAAATATTATGACTTTTTGGCACTGTTGACTATGACTTTAAAAGAATAAGCTGAAAACATAAGAAAAACGATTGCTAAGAAATTGCTTTACTTATTAATAATCTTATTTAAGAAATTAGAGGTGTTTTATGCTAACGAATTTATCTGACTTAAAGAAATCTGCTTTTTTCATTGCACTAGCTATGTTGCTTGCTTCATTATTTGGTTTGTTAAAGATTTCTCCAGAAATCTATATGTTTGTACCTACGATAACTGCTTTTATTATGTTTTTTGTTGTTACTAGGGATGGATATAAAAGAAAAGAGTGGGGGGCTTTAGGGCTGTCCCGCACTGGTAAAAATCTATGGTTATTTTGTATTTTGGTCCCTTTAGTTTGTTTAAGCTGTACGTATTTAATTATTTGGTCGACACCTTATGCTTCAAGATTTGTTCCTGAGGAAGCAGGTGGATCTATTTGGTCAGTTATTATTAAAGTTCTCATTGTTTTTATTTTTCATACAGTTACTAGTTCACTTGGGGAGGAGCTAGGCTGGAGAGGATATCTTTTGCCAAAGCTAATATCTTTAGGATGGAAAAAAGCAGTTCTGCTTACAGGATTTATACATGCAGTTTTTCATATTCCATTGATGCTCGCAGGTCTATACCATTCAGAAGGTAATCCAATGATTATGTATCCATTAATGATTGTTCAAACAATAATTGGCGGTGTTATTTTTGGTTATGTAAGATTGAAATCAAATAGCGTATGGCCAGCAGCAATTTTACATAGTGCACACAATGTATCCTGGGCATTTTATCGTGAATTTACTCAAGTTCATTCAGATTTAGCGTATTACATTGGCGGAGAAAATGGTTTGATTATGATTGTTTTATACGGATTAATCGCCATTTGGATAATTAAGAAGTTAAATAGTAGTCAACGTCAACTAAGCAATTAAATCAGTAAATGTATTAACAATGAAGCGGCACTAAAAATCTATAATCGAGAGCTGCATATGCACAGGCTTTTGCGGTGAGGCGGTTTTCATAAGGCAAAAAAAGAGCCTGGGACAAAACTTGTCTCTTAAAACAAGCAAACGGTGAAATCTGTTCAAAGATTTCACCGTTTGCTCATTTTAGGCTCTGTTTTTCTAATGCTATGCTACGTTCGTAGCACATATTTCCTTAAGTTTACTGCCATTAAGGCAAGTCCAATCTCATGCTCAACTTTCCGTTTTCCTCGAACTGAAAAGCGAGTGAAACCTAAATTAGCCTTCAAGAATCCAAAAACTGGTTCTACGTCAATTTTTCGTTGACGGTAGATCTCCCCTGTTTTTTCTCCTGAAAGCTGCTCTCTTACATAGGTTTTTTGTTGTTCCCAACGTGCATTGATCATCAGTTGTCGGTGTCTTCCTTCTTGTGCTTTCGTACATGAGGATCGGAAAGGACATCCTGTACAATCCGCACAAGCATAGATCTTGAATTGTCGCTCAAACCCATCTTTATCTTTGCGTATGGTATAGCGTTGAAACGTTAGTTCCTGTCCATTTGGACAAAGATAACGATCCTTTTCGGCATCATAGTGCCAGTTACTTGTTTGAAATGGATCGGTTTTAGACTTTCTCTTTTGCTCACGCTCATACATCGTATACTTTATTAATGGAACACGCTTGCGCTTCGTGATCACATCCTCATAGTTTTGCTCACTTCCATATCCGGCATCCGCTACGATATAGGTAGGCAAGTCAAAATAATGGGTTTCAATTTCATCAAGAAAAGGAATAAGCGTCTTGGTGTCCGTTGGATTGGAATAGATACCATAAGCCAGTGTGTATTGTCCTTCGGTTGCAATTTGTACATTGTATCCAGGCTTCAATTGTCCATTCTTCATGTAGTCATCTTTCATTCGCATGAAGGTTGCATCAGGATCGGTTTTGGAATAACTGTTGCGCTTTCCGAATCGTTGTTGATGAAGCTTGTACATGTTTTTTCGTTCCATCCAATCACGGACTTGCTTGAGTAGTTGTTTTGGTGCTTTTCGCTTGCTTCGTAATTGTTTTCGTTCACTCGTATCTTCGGATGCTGCGATCTTTTCTGTATAGCTTTCAACCACTCGCTCAAGGTGTTCTGCGATCTCCAGTAAGTTTTCCGTAGAGAGTTCTTGCTCATGTTCAAGCTCTGGAATGATCTTTTGTTCCAATAACTCGTTGTACAGTTGATTCGACTTTTCAATGAGCCGAGCATGATGTTTGTCCACGGCTTTTTTCCATACAAAGGTGAACTTATTCGCATTGGCTTCAATTTTGGTTCCATCAATGAACATCGCTTCTTGGGTAATGATCTTTTCTTCCACTAACTTCGAGCGAAATTGAACGAAGCACTGGCGGAGTAAGTCTTTCATCACAGGATGAACACGGAAACGATTAATCGTACGGTAGCAAGGTTCATAGCCTTGAGCTAACCACATCATCCGAATACTGTCTTTCGTAAGAGCTTCAATTTTACGACCAGAAAAGGCAGATTGAGTGTAGCCGCATAGAATGATCTTGAGCATCATGCGCGGATGATAGGCTGGACAACCGTCACGACGAACAAACGAACGAAACGCTTCATCTGGAATACTTTCGACCAAATGATGAATGGCAAATGCGATATCATGTTTATCTAATTTAACTTCTAAATTTAGAGGCAAAACTAATTGATTCATGTTATAATCTTTAAACATAAGGAACACCTTTCTTTTGAAATTTTTGGGGTGAGATACTTAAATTTTAACAGAAAGTGTTCCTTTTGTATGTAAAAAATGAACTCCTGGCATTCTACTTTGTAGAGCACCAGGAGTTTTCTTTCATTTAGCTGGGTTTTGTCCCAGGCTCTTCTAAATTTTATTACTTTAATACTCGACGAGCAGTTACATAAGTTTTATCCCAAGAACTGCCTTTGAATGTAGAGATCGTTACGCCAATCCCTTTTTTATACGTATGAAGAATTTTATTATTTCCCATATAAATGCTTACATGATTGATGACCCCATCACGATTAGTATCTGAGAAAATCAAATCACCAGCTTTTAAATTTGATTTCGATACATATTTACCTGATTTTGCTTGCTGTCTGGAGCTTCTTGGAAGTGAGATACCATTCTTTTTGTAAACATATTGTACAAAGGAAGAGCAATCAAACGCAGATGTAATCCCTGATTTTGCTCCAAATACGTATGGAGTACCGATATATTTTTTTCCCGTAGCAATAATATTGCTTGCAGATGCATTTGTTGCTGCGTATGCTGTAGTACTATTAGTATTTGTTGAAGTTACTGATATTCCGCTAAATGCGACCGTTAAGCATACGCCAGCAACTGTAATTACTTTTATTAATGGGCTTTTATTTAATTTCATGATGAATATCCTCCTGATGACTAATGTTTGATGTGGGACATGTCCCTTTCGCTGTGAAAACAGTATAACATAGATAAATTATCCACCATTTACCTATGAGAAGAGAAAGCCTTATCATACTTGGAAAATAAGAAGGTTATTAGAAAAAGATGATAAAACATTAATCTAAGAAGGGTTGACAACGCTTTAAAAAGTTGCTTCGATTTGCTGGATATTTTTGATAGCATGATTTGGATATGACTTTTCAGGATTGGGCATTGTTCAGGAGAGGGAGTTAAGAAATAGTAGCGATGAGAAAATAAAAGACCTTTCCTTGTGAAATTCGTGCAGCTGCACAATTCTCCAAGAAAAGGCCTTTATATTTAATTTATTGGATATAACTTAAGTATATTTTTTCTTACTATATATAACTTGCTAGAACTTGAGCTATCAATACCGTATTTGATTATTTCAATGTTTTAAATAGAATACCTAACGTATTTGGACCGCAATGTGCTGATATTGTACACCCTGCAGTCGTTTCTAAAATCTGTTCAAAATACTGATAACTTTCAAGCTTTTGACGTACTTGTTGAACTGTTTCAGGGGAACAATATGAGTGAGTAATAAATATACGGCTCGGATCTATTTCTTCAATATTAGCTAATTGATCTTCTACATACTTTAAAATAACTTTATCAAAACTTCCTCTGTATTTTTTTCCTACAACCATCTGACCGTTTTTCACTTCGATTGATGGTTTTATTTTTAACAGGGTTGCTCCAAAAGCTTCTATACTTGAGCAACGGCCGCCCTTTTTTAAATACTCCATCGTATCAATAACAAATGAGGAGCGAACATTGCTTTTTATCCGCTCAATCTGCTCAACAATTTCAGGAGCAGTTAGTCCTTGCTGAGAAAGCATAGCTGCCTCATACACTAAGTGACCACTTCCTGTAGAAAGATTTAATGAGTCGATAACATAAACGTTATCGAATTCTTGGGCAGCCAACCTAGCATTTTGATAACAAGAAGAAAGATGATGGCTTAAGTTAATATGAATGACAGCTTCATATTTTTCAGCAAATGGTCTAAAAAATTGCTCGTACTCAAATATATTAATCGCTGATGTTGAGCAAGTTTTCCCTTGATTCCCTACATATTCGAAAATATCTTTTGGTTGAATAGCTATTCCATCTAAATAATCTTCATTATCTACTAGCACATGTAGTGGGGCTAAAGAAATTTGGAATTGCTCAAGTATTTCTTGGCTTAAATCACATGTACTATCCGCTGTAATTTTAATCATCACAAATGCCACCTTTTAATGAACTTCATTATTATTATAAATATTATTACATATCGTACTGTTATAGAAAATCTTTTTTTAGTAAAGAGTTATCTAGCTTACTAATATACATTTCACAACTTAACGAATAAAAAAATACTCAAGCCTTTAATTTACTCATCATACTGGCAAGTTAATTTGTGATTCCAATTCTTTTACTTTCTATATAGCAATTAGTTAGATAGAGCAAATGGTTGGTTTGGTATTAGATTATAAAATCTGTTTCTAAAATATAATTATTACTTTCTGTATAATTTTGGAATAAATAATTTTATAAAAAAAGGTTGCCATATGATATAATTCTATGGTACATTATAACTCCGCCCACGAAAACGGGCTGGCGATGAGGCAAGCAAATGAGTTTAGGTGTGATTAAAAAACTTCATATTAAAATAACTCATTCCATTTCATCGAAAAAAAAGCTTGCATTAAGATAAAATACATGATAAGATAAATTCCTCGCCGCTTTTAAGAGCTTGGCGATGAACAAAAAATTCGATTATGAATTTTATCTAGTCTTGTTCTTTGAAAACTG
>NZ_CM170151.1:3895000-4529630 GCF_057221655.1 Paenibacillus sp. plas6
CACCGCGGGAGCGGAGTGAAAAAGAACCTGAAACCGTGCGCTTACAAGAAGTCAGAGCCCAATTAAGGGGTGATGGCGTGCCTTTTGTAGAATGAACCGGCGAGTTACGTTTGCATGCAAGGTTAAGTTGGGAAGACGGAGCCGCAGCGAAAGCGAGTCTGAATAGGGCGAAAAAGTATGCAGGCGTAGACCCGAAACCGTGTGATCTACCCCTGTCCAGGGTGAAGGTGCGGTAACACGCACTGGAGGCCCGAACCCACGCACGTTGAAAAGTGCGGGGATGAGGTGGGGGTAGCGGAGAAATTCCAATCGAACTCGGAGATAGCTGGTTCTCCCCGAAATAGCTTTAGGGCTAGCCTTGGAGTCGAGTATCATGGAGGTAGAGCACTGATTGGGTGCGGGGCCCGCGAGGGTTACCAAGTCTAGTCAAACTCCGAATGCCATTGATATATATCCAGGAGTCAGACAGTGAGTGCTAAGATCCATTGTCAAGAGGGAAACAGCCCAGATCATCAGCTAAGGCCCCCAAGTGTGTGTTAAGTGGGAAAGGATGTGGAGTTGCACAGACAACCAGGATGTTGGCTTAGAAGCAGCCACCATTTAAAGAGTGCGTAATAGCTCACTGGTCGAGTGACTCTGCGCCGAAAATGTAACGGGGCTAAACACACCGCCGAAGCTATGGCAAGTCGTAGGTTTCACTTCTTCTTTGAAGAAGTGTTTAGCGACGATTAACATTCGTCGAAATCAACCGCTAAGGTTGTTCAAGAATTCGACTAAATGTATGTTCTTCAGCTAAACACAAACCATCGAAGTTGAAGTGAAGCCTACGAATTGGGTAGGGGAGCGTTGAATACGGGTTGAAGTCATACCGTAAGGAGTGGTGGACTGTATTCAAGTGAGAATGCCGGTATGAGTAACGAAAAGATAGGTGAGAATCCTATCCGCCGTAAGCCTAAGGGTTCCTGAGGAAGGCTCGTCCACTCAGGGTAAGTCGGGACCTAACGCGAGGCCGAAAGGCGTAGTGGAAGGACAACAGGTTGAAATTCCTGTACCACCGTAGTTGTTTGAGCGAAGGGGTGACGCAGAAGGATAGTGACGCGGACTGATGGATGTCCGTCCAAGCAGTGAGGCTGGTGAGTAGGCAAATCCGCTCATCGAAAGGCTGGGCTGTGATGGGGAGCGAAAATTGCAGTAGCGAAGGTCATGAGTTCAGGCTGCCAAGAAAAGCCTCTAGTGAGACGAAGGTGCCCGTACCGCAAACCGACACAGGTAGGCGAGCAGAGCATGCTAAGGCGCGCGGAAGAACTCTCGTTAAGGAACTCGGCAAAATGACCCCGTAACTTCGGGAGAAGGGGTGCCCCGGTAGGGTGAATAGCCCGAGGGGGCCGCAGTGAAAAGGCCCAATCGACTGTTTAGCAAAAACACAGGTCTGTGCAAAGTCGTAAGACGACGTATACGGGCTGACGCCTGCCCGGTGCTGGAAGGTTAAGGGGAATGGTTAGGCGTAAGCCGAAGCTATGAACCGAAGCCCCAGTAAACGGCGGCCGTAACTATAACGGTCCTAAGGTAGCGAAATTCCTTGTCAGGTAAATTCTGACCCGCACGAATGGCGTAACGAATTGGGCGCTGTCTCAACGAGAGATCCGGTGAAATTTTAATACCTGTGAAGATGCAGGTTACCCGCGACAAGACGGAAAGACCCCATGGAGCTTTACTGCAGCTTGATATTGGACTTTGGTACGATCTGTACAGGATAGGTGGGAGCCTAGGAAGCATGAGCGCCAGCTTGTGTGGAGGCGCCGTTGGGATACCACCCTGATCGTATCGGAGTTCTAACCTGTCGCCCTGAATCGGGCGAAGGGACCGTGTCAGGTGGGCAGTTTGACTGGGGCGGTCGCCTCCTAAAGCGTAACGGAGGCGCCCAAAGGTTCCCTCAGAATGGTTGGAAATCATTCGAAGAGTGTAAAGGCAGAAGGGAGCTTGACTGCGAGACCCACAAGTCGAGCAGGGACGAAAGTCGGGCTTAGTGATCCGGTGGTACCGAATGGAAGGGCCATCGCTCAACGGATAAAAGCTACCCTGGGGATAACAGGCTTATCTCCCCCAAGAGTCCACATCGACGGGGAGGTTTGGCACCTCGATGTCGGCTCATCGCATCCTGGGGCTGAAGTAGGTCCCAAGGGTTGGGCTGTTCGCCCATTAAAGCGGTACGCGAGCTGGGTTCAGAACGTCGTGAGACAGTTCGGTCCCTATCTGTCGCGGGCGTAGGAAATTTGAGAGGAGCTGTCCTTAGTACGAGAGGACCGGGATGGACGTACCGCTGGTGTACCAGTTGTTTCGCCAGAAGCACCGCTGGGTAGCCAAGTACGGAAGGGATAAGCGCTGAAAGCATCTAAGCGTGAAGCCCCCCTCAAGATGAGATTTCCCAAGTAGTAAGACCCCTTGAAGACGACGAGGTAGATAGGCTGGGGGTGGAAGTGCAGCAATGCATGGAGCTGACCAGTACTAATCGGTCGAGGGCTTATCCTAAATGATTCGTAAGATGAAAACTTTCTATCCAGTTTTGAGGGTGTAAACCCCATGTTTGGTGACAATGGCGAAAGGGAACCACGCGTACCCATCTCGAACACGACCGTTAAGCCTTTCAGCGCCGATGGTACTTGGACCGAAGGGTCCTGGGAGAGTAGGACGTTGCCAAGCAAAGAAGAAGTCTACTGCATTTGCAGTAGGCTTTTTTGTTTTGCATCGTTTATGCAAAGGTTTTGTTTTGTATAATGAAAGCTATTTTTAAGTAGTACTGTAATGCTATTTTTAAGTTTATTAGAAAATCCACTTGTACGTGATGCAGCAGATGGATATATAATGCCTAGAGTTCCTTTAACTAATCGCTCTGATGTTGCTCAAGTTATGCTTAAAGCAATAGTAGATCAATCTACTGTAGGAAAAGAACTGATTGTGGCTTCAATACCAGAAAACAGTTAACAGTAAAGAAGCTGGCTTAAAATGCGCACTTATGTAAATCATTTAGTGAGCGATAGCTGATAGGTTCAAGTCTTGCTTAGCTGCACAAAAAAGAACCTTTCATCAGAAAGGTTCCTTGAAAAAGTGGTTGCCATACCACTAATTTTTTATAAATAATTTAGGCGCTTGTCCGAAATATCTATGTCATTATTATAGTTAATTTTATTGCAGCAATCCACTAGTAAATATAGGTATGCCAGTGAATGAAAAATTGAATATATGATAACTTAAATTGATTCATAGTCGATGTTCCCAGGCAATCCTAGTCCACCGCGTTTATTTAACAGTATTTCGCAATCGTAATAAATGAGCAAGGGTTGTACCTTCAATTGATACAATTACGCCCTCCATTGCCCGTATATGTCGCTCTGCTGTTCTGATATGTCCATAAGCCTTTTCCATTGCGGCAAGGGCAAGGAATAATACTGTAAAACCATTAAGAAGCTTTGAGCAAATGATGAAAAATGCTTAATCCTTAGAGCAGTTCACTAGTCGCATTTGCCATTTACTTTTTATGAGTGTTGCTTACCTAATACGCTGGCAAGGAAAATAAATGATTAATTGTCTCAATTTATATTTGCATAAAAATGCTAGTGTATTGACATTACACTATCGTCCTTCTTAACACTAGCATTAAATTTAAGACACTTCTTCATAAACGGAAACCTTGTTCCGGCCATTACGCTTAGAACGATATAGTGCTTGATCGGCATGAATTAATGCTACCTGCAATGTATCCTCTGCTTGTCGATCCACCTCGGCAACGCCGAAGCTTGCTGTTACTTTTAATTCAAGGTAATTTGCTTTCAGCGGATGATCACTTACGTACTGTCTTAAGATTTCAGCAAAATGTTCTGCTTGATCAAGATTATAATTGATTGGAGCGAACACAAATTCTTCACCGCCAAATCGAGCTAAGATCGCATTGTCTGGCAATAGTTTTTTGCAGCAGCCACTTATATGAATAAGCAAACGGTCGCCCATATCATGCCCATAGTTATCGTTAACTGATTTAAATCGATCAACATCTAATAAAACAAACGAAACAGGAACAGTTTGTTCGGTATCGTTAAGCTGTTGATTGACCAGCTTGAAAAAATGCGTACGATTATATATCTTAGTTAAGCCATCATAAAATGCCAGCTGCTCTAATTCACCTTGTAGTTGTTTGAGCTCTGTAACATCAATAAACATCATAAGGCTACCTACGATCTTATTGTTATATTGTTTAATTAATGAAGTTCGTACTTGAAAATGTTTAGGTCCAGTTTCACTTATTAAGGAAAGTTCATGGATTTTATGAGGGTTATTTTTATAGTTCGGTACGTTTGCTCCTGTGAGATCTTTCCATAACTGATTTACACTGTAACCAATCATTCCTTTCTTTAATTGTGGAAACATAAATTTAGCTCGTATATTATAATCAACTAATCGCTGATTACGATCTAACACAATTACTCCTTCGCTCATATTATCAAATATCGTTTCTTTGGCGATTGGGATGAGTGATAACATATTTTCAGATAGAACCGCCCATATATAGAGAGCAGAGGAAATAAAGATAACGATCGGTACAGGATCGATACCAGCAGGAGTTACACCAATTAAATAAAGGAAAGCTGTAATCATCGGAATGAACTGACCTAGAAGTAAAACGACGATTGTAGCGCGCGAGCCCTTTTTCGTTACGATTAATCTCATGAATAGAATAATAATCGCATACAATAGGCAGCCAAACGTAAGAACTCCTTGTACCACATACCAAGGCCCAATTTCAATTTCGACAAATGGCAGTCCGTATTGAGGATGTTCCACTATCGATTTGTAATAAAGATGATGATACGAATTTGTTGCAACTAGGATAAAAGTAATCATTGGTATTGCAAATAAGATGAATAAATAGCGAAGCTTTATCCTCCTGCCTAAGCATTGCATAATAACACATAACCCAAGAGGAACTGAGATTGGCATTCCTATATATTCAATTGTTGTCCAAAACATAACCTGTTCCAAAGTGCTGCTTGTTAAGCCAATCGCATAGGCAAAGCAATAGACGCAGAGGGATAGTGTATATACGATAAATGTATTGGCACCTTGAATATCTTTCTTGCGAAAGAAAGCATACGTACAAAGAAAAAAATTAAAAACACCTGACACACAAATAAGAGTGATATATGTTGTTAGAGTTGAATCCATTCATGTCAGTTCCAATTAGGAAAATATGACTATAGTGTTAAGTGTACCATAAATCACAATATATGCAGTTAAAGTTAATGTAAATTTTAAAGAGTTTATTTTCGGTTGACAATCAATTTATGATTGGCTATACTGTCTGTAATCTAATATGTAATACTATGAAGGAGCGAAGTAGTAGCTTTGCCGCTGTTCTAGAAAGTCAGGGGGCGATGGAACCTGATACATGCAAAGTTTACGAATTACACTCTGGAGTACTTGGGTAATGCCAAGCGGCTTAGCGACCGATATTTCGCAATGAGTGGCATAGTACGATTATACTATATACTATGCAATTTGGGTGGTAACGCGGTGAATCATCGTCCCTTTTTCTGCTGATCAGAGAAAGGGACGTTTTTTATTTAAACAAAATATAGGGGTGGTTAGATGAATATTATTGAAGAATTGGAGTGGCGCGGTGCGATTAATCAGCAGACAGATGCTGAAGGCTTGCGCAAATTAACTGAGGAAAAGTCGGTTTCTTTATACTGCGGAATTGACCCTACCGGAGACAGCATGCATATTGGACATTTAATTCCGTTTATTATTTTGAAAAGATTCCAGCTTGCTGGTCATCGTCCTGTCATTTTGATTGGGGGTGCTACTGGTACGATTGGAGATCCTAGTGGACGTACCTCTGAGCGGACACTGCAAACGCTTGAGCAAATTCAAGCGAATGTTGATGCATTAACGGTTCAAATGAAAAAGCTGTTTGTTACTGAAGGCGATAATGCAGTTCGATTAGTAAATAACTATGATTGGATTTCAAAAATTAATGTTATTGAGTTTTTACGAGATTTCGGTAAAAATTTCAGTATAAATAATATGCTGGCGAAGGATGTAGTCGCAAGTCGACTAGAGAGCGGTATTTCCTTCACGGAATTTTCTTATCAAATTCTTCAGTCAATTGACTTTTTACACTTATATCGTCATGAAGATGTGCAATTGCAAATTGGCGGCTCAGATCAATGGGGAAATATTACAGCAGGACTTGATTTGATTCGTAAGAAGGAAGGCGCAGAAGCAAAAGCGTTCGGTTTAACGATTCCTCTTATGCTGAAATCTGATGGAACAAAGTTTGGTAAAACTGCTGGCGGCGCTGTTTGGCTTGATCCGAAAAAGACTACGCCATATGAATTCTACCAATTTTGGGCAAATACTGATGACCGCGACGTCATTAAATATTTGAAGTACTTTACGTTCCTAACAAAAGATCAAATTGATGAGTTAGCTGAAAAAGTGGCTACTGAGCCGCATAAGCGTGAAGCACAAAAAGCGTTAGCTGAAGAAATGACTCGTTTTGTTCACGGAGAAGAGGCGCTAGCACAGGCAAAACGTATTACCGCTGCACTATTTAGTGGTGATATTGCTTCGCTAACTGCAGAAGAAATTGAGCTAGGTTTTAAAGAAATGCCGACATATACAGCAACGAAAGAATCCAAGAACATTGTTGATTGGTTAGTTGATCTAGGCATTGAGCCATCAAAGCGTCAAGCTCGTGAAGATGTATCCAATGGTGCTATCTCCATGAACGGAGAAAAAATTAATGATTTGAGCTTTGTTGTAACAGCAGAGCACGCAATTGGCGGTAAATTTATTATTATCCGCAAAGGTAAGAAAAACTACAGCCTTGTACGTATCGAGGAATAATAGAAAATGGCTAGAAGCTCACATAGCTGGAGGAGCTTCTAGCCATAACTAAATGTTTCCTTCAATTATTAGTTGGAGCTCAATTGAAAAAATACTTGTTCTCGGTCTGAAATTTACTGTCTGCGAAGCTTATAGTGAACGACAGCGGTATAGAGCATTTTTTCATGTAATGGGTGAAATGTTGCTTGATGAGTGACGCTATAAGGTTCAAGCAACAGTGCCTTGTTATTATCGATTTGCTGAGCTATTTTATTTTCTAGCTCTTGAAGTGAAAACGCTTCATAAAACTCGATTTTATTTTCCATTAAATCCAGTTGAAAACCCATAATTTATCATCCTTTTCATATATTGTTCATATTTTTTAACAATAGTACAGTTGTTTTAGTGTACACTATGTATAGCACAGGAAAGGAGGGGGCATTGTGGCAGATGTACCTGGATCCGTATGGTTTTTTAGTGTAATTATTATTGCCATAATAACTTGGATTACATTATGGGTAACTAAAAAAGCATACTCCAAGAAATGGGATAAAGATGAATAAATCAATTCGTAGCTGTTTCTAAATCCTAAGAGGGAGAAGAAGCAGCTATTTTTATTGATTAAAAATAAAATGAAAACAAAAAAACTTCTTCGCCATAAGGAGAAGAAGAATGAGTCAAAATGGTGCCGCCTAGAGGACTTGAACCCCCAACCTACTGATTACAAGTCAGTTGCTCTACCAATTGAGCTAAAGCGGCGCAATATAAGTGCCACAATATGAAAGTGACGATTGGAAAAATGGTGCCGCCTAGAGGACTTGAACCCCCAACCTACTGATTACAAGTCAGTTGCTCTACCAATTGAGCTAAAGCGGCACAACAGATTTCGTCGAGCACGTTTGTTATTATTGCACAGAATGTTTCAGAAATCAATACTTGAAATTAAAGATTAAATTTTTCGACAATTAAGTGGTATAAAATAGAGGCTGGGACAAAACCCAGCTAAATGAAAGAAAACTCCTGGTGCTCTACAAAGTAGAATGCCAGGAGTTCATTTTTTACATACAAAAGGAACACTTTCTGTTAAAATTTAAGTATCTCACCCCAAAAATTTCAAAAGAAAGGTGTTCCTTATGTTTAAAGATTATAACATGAATCAATTAGTTTTGCCTCTAAATTTAGAAGTTAAATTAGATAAACATGATATCGCATTTGCCATTCATCATTTGGTCGAAAGTATTCCAGATGAAGCGTTTCGTTCGTTTGTTCGTCGTGACGGTTGTCCAGCCTATCATCCGCGCATGATGCTCAAGATCATTCTATGCGGCTACACTCAATCTGCCTTTTCTGGTCGTAAAATTGAAGCTCTTACGAAAGACAGTATTCGGATGATGTGGTTAGCTCAAGGCTATGAACCTTGCTACCGTACGATTAATCGTTTCCGTGTTCATCCTGTGATGAAAGACTTACTCCGCCAGTGCTTCGTTCAATTTCGCTCGAAGTTAGTGGAAGAAAAGATCATTACCCAAGAAGCGATGTTCATTGATGGAACCAAAATTGAAGCCAATGCGAATAAGTTCACCTTTGTATGGAAAAAAGCCGTGGACAAACATCATGCTCGGCTCATTGAAAAGTCGAATCAACTGTACAACGAGTTATTGGAACAAAAGATCATTCCAGAGCTTGAACATGAGCAAGAACTCTCTACGGAAAACTTACTGGAGATCGCAGAACACCTTGAGCGAGTGGTTGAAAGCTATACAGAAAAGATCGCAGCATCCGAAGATACGAGTGAACGAAAACAATTACGAAGCAAGCGAAAAGCACCAAAACAACTACTCAAGCAAGTCCGTGATTGGATGGAACGAAAAAACATGTACAAGCTTCATCAACAACGATTCGGAAAGCGCAACAGTTATTCCAAAACCGATCCTGATGCAACCTTCATGCGAATGAAAGATGACTACATGAAGAATGGACAATTGAAGCCTGGATACAATGTACAAATTGCAACCGAAGGACAATACACACTGGCTTATGGTATCTATTCCAATCCAACGGACACCAAGACGCTTATTCCTTTTCTTGATGAAATTGAAACCCATTATTTTGACTTGCCTACCTATATCGTAGCGGATGCCGGATATGGAAGTGAGCAAAACTATGAGGATGTGATCACGAAGCGCAAGCGTGTTCCATTAATAAAGTATACGATGTATGAGCGTGAGCAAAAGAGAAAGTCTAAAACCGATCCATTTCAAACAAGTAACTGGCACTATGATGCCGAAAAGGATCGTTATCTTTGTCCAAATGGACAGGAACTAACGTTTCAACGCTATACCATACGCAAAGATAAAGATGGGTTTGAGCGACAATTCAAGATCTATGCTTGTGCGGATTGTACAGGATGTCCTTTCCGATCCTCATGTACGAAAGCACAAGAAGGAAGACACCGACAACTGATGATCAATGCACGTTGGGAACAACAAAAAACCTATGTAAGAGAGCAGCTTTCAGGAGAAAAAACAGGGGAGATCTACCGTCAACGAAAAATTGACGTAGAACCAGTTTTTGGATTCTTGAAGGCTAATTTAGGTTTCACTCGCTTTTCAGTTCGAGGAAAACGGAAAGTTGAGCATGAGATTGGACTTGCCTTAATGGCAGTAAACTTAAGGAAATATGTGCTACGAACGTAGCATAGCATTAGAAAAACAGAGCCTAAAATGAGCAAACGGTGAAATCTTTGAACAGATTTCACCGTTTGCTTGTTTTAAGAGACAAGTTTTGTCCCAGGCTCTTTGGTTTTTATTATTTTTTATATCTATTGATTAAGCCGTTTCTTCATCAGTGGCTACTATTCGTTCATTAATTTGCATTTCAATTTTGCGAATACGGTTTTTGCTTGTTTCACGCACAATAAACGTTAGGTTTTCATAATCTAATCTTTTTCCTGGTTTCGGATCTTGCAAATTACTATAAATCCAGCCGCCAATTGTTTCTACCTCTTCTTCCTCGAAGGATACTCCCGTAAGTGTATATAACTCGCTTAATAATACTTTACCGTCTAGTAAATAACAATTTTCATCCAACAGTTCGATTTCTTTGCGCTCATCTGTATCAAATTCATCACGAATTTCCCCGACAATTTCTTCAATAATATCTTCGATCGTAATTAGCCCTGATGTTCCTCCATACTCATCAACTAATATTGCAATATGAACGCGTTCTTGCTGCATGCGTCTAAGTAGAGTTTTAACCGGAGTAACTTCTGACACGGTTAATACAGGATGAATTAGTGATTTAAGATCAAAATCAACATTATCCCGACTATATTCAAGGAAAAGCTGCTTCGTATTGATCATCCCAACAATATTATCTTTATTTTCCATTGCAACTGGGAAGCGTGTATATTGTTCTCGACGAATAATTTCTAAGTTTTGTTCAAAGGAATTATTAGTATATAAACATACCATGTCAGTACGCGGTACCATTATTTCTTTTGCAAGCAGCTCATCAAAAGCAAAAATACGACTTACATAACCATATTCCGTGTTATTAATTTTGCCACTTTGATAACTTTCATTCAAAATAATTTGAATTTCTTCCTCAGTATGGGCTTCCTCATGTTCCGTAGCAGGCTTTAACCCAAACATTTTTACTAGCCCATTAGCAGATCCATTTAATGTCCAAATAAAAGGATAAAGTAACTTATGAAACCAAATTAATGGCTGAGCTACAAGAAAAGTGATTTGCTCTGCTTTTTGAATCGCCATCGTCTTCGGGGCTAGTTCGCCAACAACGACATGTAAAAAAGTAATTACGATAAAGGCAATTCCAATAGATAATGGATGGCTAAGATTTTCTGATAAGCCAAGATCGTCGAATAACGGAGTTAAGATTGCTTTTACTGTAGGCTCGCCGAGAAAACCAAGACCCAAAGCTGTACATGTAATTCCAAGCTGACAAGCGGATAAGTAAGCATCAAGATTACTAATAATTTTTTGAACTGAAAGAGCTCCTTTTTTTCCTTCTAGCGTTAATTGATCGATTCGGCTAGAGCGTACCCGAACAATTGCAAATTCCGCCGCAACAAAAAAACCAGTTAAAAAAATTAATAATGCAACCATGAACAACTTCAGACCTATGTCCATTTTTTTTCTTCACTATCCTTTTTCTTTATAATAGTTTTACTTCCTTAATTTATATCATAGCGAAAACACCGATGATGGTTCAACTCGACAAAGGCTGTGAAATAACGTTATTATTACCTTTTGTCGCAAAAAGAACAGTAAACAGATGAATAAAGCTATTTTACATAAGAAGCATCATGTTTTCGCTTGTTATCACAGTTTTATGTAGTAGCTGGTGATTTATTACCAGTTATTTTTCACTTAGGTGAAAACGCTAATCTGTGATATACTAAAAGATATATGTGAAATCAACTATTAAATTCTTAAAATAATTGCCGATAAAACTTTATATAGTGTTGTGTGAACTGGAGGATGACTGATGGATATCAATGCTATGAAGGCAGCTAGTCTTCAACAGGCGAAATCACAGTTGAATTATTATACAGGAAAAACTGTACAAGATTCAGATAATAGAACTTTTCAAGAGTTGCTAGAGCAACAAGCGCAACAAAAAGTTTGGGATCCTAAGCTTGGTGAAGCAATTCAACAAGATCAGCAGGCTGAACAGCAAGTTTGGGGCAATTTAAACGGCGTAAGTTATGTTCAGGAATATGGACAATTTGAAGCAACACCAGTATATGGTGGACTTAGTGCAGCAAGCGCTGGTACTATAGGCTCAAGCTCAGTCGGTTCTAGCCCAAGCAGCTACGATGATTTAATCGAAGCTGCGGCTGCGAAATATGGTGTGCCTTCAGCATTAATTAAAGCAGTAATACGTACGGAATCTAATTTTAATGCAAACGCTATTTCTTCTGCAGGGGCAAAAGGCTTAATGCAACTGATGGATGGCACAGCAAGAGGACTAGGGGTAAGTAACTCTTTAGATCCTGCACAAAATATTGAGGGCGGAACCAAATATTTATCTATGCTTTTGAAAAAATATAATGGTCAAGTTGATATAGCACTAGCGGCATATAACGCTGGACCAGGACGAATCGATTCACTTGGCATTAAGTCTATTGCGGATTTCAAGGAAAAATACAGCTTATTGCCTAGAGAAACGCAAAGATATGTAGGTAAGGTTAATGCTGCAATGGCTTAATTTTGAATGAATGATTAAATGATATAAGGACGGGAATTCGTGCTTCGCCAATTGAAAAGGTGGCGGGGGTTTCGCGGTTCCCGTTTTTGTTGTATATTGTACGTTGGTGATGGAAACTGTACGGAAGAAGGGAACAATTATGCTTTATTTTGACCATTGTGCATCAACTCCTCCACATGAGGATGTTGTGCGTACGATGATGGAAGTGATGACAAAGCATTATGCTAATCCGTCTTCACTTCATGGTGGCGGCGTTGCGGCTGCTAGGCTGTTAGAAAAAGCAAGAGAACAGCTTGCTTCATTAATGAAAACAGAAAAAGGTCGCTGGATATTTACTTCCGGAGGAACTGAATCAAATAATTTAGCTATAAAAGGTGTAGCAAAAGCATTACAGTCACGCGGTAAACATATCATTACGAGCAGTATTGAGCATGCTTCCGTTTATGAAACTATGGCACAGCTTAAAGCAGAGGGGTTTGAAATAACAGAGCTTCCTGTAAGTCGCGATGGGCACGTACAGCTCGATGATGTGAAAGCTGCGCTGCGTGATGACACCATATTGGTAAGTATCATGCATGTTAATAATGAACTTGGAACGGTTCAGCCAATTGCAGAAATTGGACGCATGTTACAATCTTATCCAAAACTTAAATTCCATGTAGATGCAGTGCAAAGCTTAGGTAAGCTGCCAATTGATATTGAAGGCTGGGGAATTGATTTATTGAGCGGCTCTGCTCATAAGCTGCGAGGTCCAAGAGGAGTAGGTTTTCTTTACGTGCGGAATGGCTTGCAGCTTGCACCTATACAGACAGGCGGTTCACAGGAGTTTTCTCTCCGCGCAGGAACTGAAAACGTTGCAGCTATTGTAGCAAGTGCGAAAGCATTGCGTCTGGCAATAACGAGTCAAGAGAAGCGAGCGCAAACGGCTGAGCAGCTCGCTGCTCATTTACGAGCAGGAATTGCAAAGCTACCAGAGCTAAAATTAAATGGCGGTGCACCACTGTCTCCGTTTATTGTACATTTTTCGTATCCAGGTATGAAACCTGAGGTTGTCATTCATATGCTGGAGCAACATGGAATTTTAGCATCGACACGATCTGCTTGTTCATCTAAGGACGATAAGCCAAGTCGTGTCCTATTAGCGATTGGTGCAACGCATAGCGAGGCTGCAGGCGGTATTCGCATTAGTTTTGGCGAGGAACATACTATGCAAGACGTAGACAAGCTGTTAAATGCACTGCATCAAATTATACAATCACTTAAACACCTTGAGAGGGGAAGTAAACATTGAAATACGATCGCATCGTGCTGCGATATGGTGACTTAACGATGAAAGGTCGCAATCGCAAAGTTTTTGAAGATAAAATGCTGAAGTCAGTTAAACGTGCTATGAAGCCATTTCCTGAAGTGACGTATTGGCGCACCTATGGGCGGATGCATGTATTACTAAATGGCACAGAGCATCAGCCGGTAATGAATCGCTTAAAGGATTTGTTCGGAATTGTCTCCATTAGCCCGGTTATTTCAGTTCCTTCAGAGCTGGAAAAAATACAGGCGGCCGCTTTAGAAATTATGGAATCATTGCCCAAAATGCCTGCAACGTTTAAAGTGACGGCTAGACGCGTATGGAAGGCATTTCCACATGGATCGCATGAAATGAACCATTTGGTTGGAGCTTATATTTTGCCTCGCTTTGCAGATTTGAAGGTTGATGTGCATCATCCAGAACTAGAGCTTAAGCTTGATATTCATGAGGAAGCAACTCATATTTATTGGGAGACGATTCCAGCCTCAGGCGGGTTTCCATACGGTACAAGCGGTAAGGCGATGCTGCTATTATCAGGAGGGATTGATAGTCCGGTTGCTGGTTGGTTAGCTCTGCGTAAAGGTTTGGAACTTGAGGCAGTGCATTTTCATAGCTATCCATTTACGAGCGAGCAGGCAACTGAAAAAGTTAAGACGTTAACACGCCGACTTTCTTATTACAGCGGTGTACCAATTCGCTTGCATTTGGTACCATTTACTGAAATTCAAACAAGATTTGCCCACAGCAATCAAGAAAATTTGACGATTACGCTTATGCGTCGGGCTATGTTGCGAATTACTGAGCAGCTTGCTGCAAAAGTGAAAGCAGGCGGTATAGTTACTGGAGAAAGCCTAGGCCAAGTAGCTAGTCAAACTTTATCAAGTATGAACGTTATTGGGCGTGTCGCTAATTTGCCGATGATTAAGCCGTTAATTACAATGGATAAACAAGAGATCATTGAAATTGCTCGAAAAATTGATACGTACGAAACTTCTATTTTGCCGTTTGAGGATTGCTGTACGCTGTTTTTACCAAAATCTCCAAGCACAAATCCTAATTTGCGTGTTGTAGAACGAGTGGAAAGCAGTATGGAAGATTACGATGAGCTAATCGAGCAAGCTGTTGAACGTACAGAGACTGTACTGCTAAGCTACAATGAACCTGGTTTTAAGGAACAAGATGAGGAAGACTGGTTCTAACATAAATAAGCACCTATTAGAGCTTCTATAAATTTGAGCTCCAATAGGTGCTTTCTTTAATTACATCCATTAAGAATTAGCAGACTTTTGTTTTGCTTCTTTACGTTTATTAACGATATAACCAGAAGCAATGATAATCACGACAATTGCAACCACAAATCCCCAATACATAACAGGACGATCCGCAAAAAACTCTTTTAGATTAAAAACTTTTGCTTTTTCACTTGCAATCATTTTAGCAGCAGTAAATGCTAACACTCCACCGCCAACATAAAGAATCCATTGGAAACGATTGACGAGTTTAATAAATAGCGTGCTTCCCCATACCACAACTGGAATACTAATAAGTAATCCGAATATAACAAGCATCATATGACCGCTTGCTGCCCCAGCTACAGCAATTACGTTATCAAGCCCCATAGCTGCATCTGCAATTATAATGGTACGAATGGCTTGCCATAATGTAACACCAGCTTTAATATCGCTGTGCTGATCTTCTTCTTCTTGGACCAAAAGCTTAAATGCGATCCAGATGAGTAACAATCCTCCAGCTAAATGTAGCCACGGTAAATTCAGTAGGTTGACTACTAATAGTGTAGCTAAAATTCTGATGACAATGGCACCGCCTGTTCCCAAAATAATAACTTTTTTCTGTTTATCGCTTGGCAGGTTACGAGCTGCAAGAGCAATAACAATTGCATTATCGCCAGCCAGCACAAGGTCGATAAAGATGATATTCAGCAAGGATAGCCACCATTCTGCTGAAGTAATATCCATTTGTCGGTTCCTCCTTAAATGATACAATGCGGGCAATCCAATGAAATGTCCATATAGAAGCTTACACCAAATTGTGCCATACGTGAAGTGAAATTTTTAAATCAGTTCATATTTCAACTTCCAAGTACATACCTCTAATAGAGGTGGTTGTCCATCGAACTTTTCATTTCACAATGAAAAGTTAAGGAGGGATATGAATTGGATAGTTTGCTTATATTTTTAGAAATTATGTTAATCAATTTACTGCTCAGTGGTGATAATGCGATCATTATTGCTATGGCCAGTAACAAACTTCCTGCAGCACAACGTAATGCAGCAATGTGGTGGGGAACGCTTGTTGCTGTTGTACTGAGATGCTTACTGGTTGTCATAGCGTTGCCACTGTTAAGCATTCCATATTTACAAGCAATTGGCGGTATACTTCTGCTTTATATTGCTGTTAAGCTGTTTATCGATACACAGGGTGCAGACCATAAGTTGCCAGATGCAAAGGCAAAAACTTTTATTGGCGCTATTTGGACCATCGTCGTTGCAGATTTTGTTATGAGCCTTGATAATGTGCTTGCTCTTGCTGCTATTGCCAAAGGGGATCTTGTACTTATTATGCTCGGAATTATCGTTAGCATTCCTATGATTATTTGGGGAAGTAAGCTGCTTGAGCAACTGCTAAGGCGATTTTTCTTTCTTAGCTATGCTGGGGCTGCCTGTTTAGCATATGCTGCTGGAGAAATGTTGGTAAAAGACGAAGGACTGCAATCGATAATTTTATACAAATTTCCGCATACTTTTGAATTCATTCCTTTACTATGCATCCCGCTTGTTATAGCAGCAGCATTAGTGAAGCTGCACGTAATAAAATAATGGTTACTAAAGCATATTCCTAATTGTTTATGAATTGGGAATATGTTTTTTTATGTAAAACCTTATTATAAGCCTAGTTTTTTTCAACTAATTCCGTTAAACTAATAAAGTCAAGTATGAACAAATAATGTAAGGAGCGGAATGCTGAATGAATAACAAATATTCCGCT
Organism: Paenibacillus sp. plas6; assembly: GCF_057221655.1. Lineage (NCBI taxonomy): Bacteria > Bacillati > Bacillota > Bacilli > Caryophanales > Paenibacillaceae > Paenibacillus > Paenibacillus sp. plas6. The sequence goes on from NZ_CM170151.1 coordinate 3,911,427, forward strand.
GGAATTTTGTTGTTGATTGTTGGTGTTTTGATACTGCTAGGAAAAGCGGGTTTATTTAGCTTTCTAGGTATGATTTTCTGGCCGATACTTGTACTTATACCTGGTATACTAATTCATGTGCTATATTTCGGCAGAGTTCTTCCAGCATCGACATTAGTTCTGGCAGGTTTGTTAGTGGTATATGCACTGTTGTTTATGTTATGTAATATTATTGGATGGGACAACTTACGTTATTTGTGGCCGCTGTTTATTTTCGGTATTGCAGTAGGTTTGTTCGAGTATCATTTATTTGGTTCACCGAGACAGCGCTATGTTAAAAATTTGGCAATTGGTCTCGGAGGAGCGTCACTTGGGTGTTTGTTATTAATCGCGTTGTGGGGCTGGGGCATTTATGTGGTGGCTTTGCTGCTCGTTTTAGCAGGGCTTTACTTGATGTACGGATCGCGCAGACGTTGGTAAATATAAAATTAAATAAAAAATGGAGTGGAAGCATTTAATGAAAGACAGACAATTAATACGTAATATTGCGATTATTGCGCACGTTGACCATGGTAAAACTACATTGGTCGATAAACTTTTACAGCAATCAGGTATCTTTAAAGAGCATGAAGCAATTCAAGAACGCGCAATGGATTCCAACGATATTGAGCGTGAACGCGGTATTACGATTCTTGCTAAAAATACAGCAATTACCTATAAAGATTATCTTATTAATATTGTAGATACACCTGGACACGCCGACTTCGGTGGTGAGGTTGAGCGTATAATGAAAATGGTTGATGGCGTATTGCTTGTTGTTGACGCATTTGAAGGCTGTATGCCGCAAACGAAGTTTGTATTGCGTAAAGCGTTAGAGTCAAATTTGACTCCAATTGTGGTCGTTAATAAAATCGACCGTCCTAACGCACGTCCAACTGAAGTTATTGATGAAGTGCTTGATTTATTCATTGAGCTAGGGGCGAATGATGAGCAGCTTGACTTCCCAGTTGTTTATGCATCAGCACTTATGGGAACTTCAAGTCTTGATCCAGAAAAACAAGATGAAAATATGTTAGCTTTATATGAAACAATTATTGATCATATTCCGTCTCCTAAAGAGAGCACAGAAGAATCATTACAGTTTTTGGTGACATTGCTTGATTACAACGAATATTTAGGTCGAATTGCAATCGGTCGTGTAAACCGCGGAATGATTAAGCAAGGACAACCTGTAGCGGTTATTAATCATGATGGCGTTGTTAGACAAGCAAGAATTGAAAAACTGTTTGGTTTCCAAGGCTTGAAACGTTTGGAGATCGAACAGGCTGGGGCAGGGGATATTGTTGCCATTGCCGGTATTAAAGAAATTAATATTGGGGAAACCGTTGCTGATCCAGCAAATCCTGAGCCATTGCCAGTATTAAAAATTGATGAGCCAACACTGCAAATGACATTCCTAGTAAATAACTCTCCATTTGCTGGTCGAGAAGGAAAATGGGTAACGTCACGTAAGTTGCGCGAACGTCTTTATAAGGAGCTTGAGACAGATGTGGCGCTTCGTGTCGAAGATACAGAGTCGCCAGATGCATTTATTGTTTCTGGTCGCGGTGAATTACACCTAAGTATTTTGATTGAAAATATGCGTCGTGAAGGCTATGAGCTTCAAGTTTCTAAGCCAGAAGTTATCGTGCGTGAAATCGACGGAGTAAAATGTGAGCCATATGAGCGTCTGTTAATTGATGTTCCAGAGGAAAGTATGGGTGCCGTTATGGAATCTCTTGGTACTCGTAAAGCTGAGATGGTTAACATGATCAATGAAGGTAATGGTCAAGTTCGCTTGGAATTTATTATACCTTCCCGCGGTTTGATTGGTTATCGTACGATGTTTTTAACAATAACTCGTGGCTATGGTGTAATGAACCATGCATTTGACAGCTATGGACCTTATGTGCCTAATACCGTTGGTGGACGTCATCAAGGTGTGCTTGTAAGTAGTGAGACAGGTGTTAGTACGTTCTATGGCATGCTGAGCGTTGAGGATCGCGGCATCTTATTTGTTGAGCCAGGAACAGAAATCTACGAGGGTATGATCGTTGGTGAGCATAATCGTGACAACGACATTGTCGTGAATATTTGTAAAGAAAAACAATTAACAAACGTTCGCTCTGCTACAAAGGATGAAACGGTCAAACTTAAAACTCCTGTTATCTTCTCACTAGAACAGGCACTTGAATATTTGAATGACGATGAGTATTGCGAAATTACACCGAAATCTGTACGTTTGCGTAAAAAAGTATTGAATAAAAGTGAACGTGAACGTGCTGAGAAGCATCGTAGAATGGCACAAGCAAATTCTTGATGTTGAGGAGGCGTTGCAATGCAAGCTTGGTTTAGCGATCACCCGCTCGTTTCGTATCTTCTCATTCTTGGAATGACATTTTTTATATTCCAAAATGTTTTTCGACCACAGCAGGTAAAATTACCGCTGATCAAAGCTATTTTTATGTATTTAACGATGATAGTTGGCTCCGGGATATTGTTAATATTGCAAATTGACAAGCTGCCGATTATTCAGTGTATGGGAGTAGCAATTATTATGATGGTAATGCTTCGTGCTCGCCAAATCTATGATAAATGGAAGAAAAAAACTTCGACTGCTGACTAAACTATTATGTAGGATAAGAATTAGCAGCACCTGTAAACCATTACCGGTGCTGTTTTTTCTTAAGCAGTTTGACTGAGGAAGGAAAGGTGAGAGGATGGCTAATCAAATGCCTGAACAGCAAGTAACAGCTAGCCGAGTAGCAACAAAGGGGAAAAGAAAAAATAAAAAGCAAAAGAAAAAAATGAACCCCTTCTTAAAAGTGCTCTTATTTATTGTTATCTTTGTCATTTTAGCGGTAGTCGCTTTTGGTGCTTACATATTTGTTAAAGGTAAGGGTGCAATTGGCGAAATCAGTATTGCTAATACGGTAAACGAAATTGGAGAAAAAATTAGTATACCAGTAAGCGAATCAGTAAAAGAAAAGCCGGTTACGTTTGCTTTAATTGGTATTGACCAACGTAGCGGAGCTGGCGGATTAAATACAGACGTTATTATGGTTGCTGCACTCAATCCAAATACGAAGAAAGGCGCAGTTGTCGGCATGTCACGTGATACGAAAATTACGTACGATGGCCATACAAGAAAAGCAAATGCTTTTTATGCAAATTATTATGTCGCTGCTCAGAAAAAAGGTGCTGACAAAGTAGAAGCGATGCGTCAAGCAAAAACTGCGATGAAGGACTTGCTTGGACAATTTTACGAGATTCCAGTTCAATATGCGGTATCTGTTAACTTCCAAGGCTTCCGCGATGTCATTGATGTGCTTGGAGGAGTTGAGGTTGATGTTGATATGAGGATGAAATGGACGGATTCTCATGATAATACGAATATCGACCTTTATCCTGGATTGCAAACCTTAGATGGCAAAAAAGCTCTTGATTTTGTGCGTTTCCGTCAATCTAAAGAGAATCGTAACGCTTCAAGTGACTTTGAACGTAACGTTCGTCAACAAGTTGTCGTTAAGGCAATGCTGGATAAAATGTTGTCGCTTGGCGGGATTGCAAAAATTGGCAATGTAATTGATGAAATTAGTGAAGATGTGTTCACCGATATGCCGAGTGAAGAAATTGAACGTTTGTTGACCACATACTACAACATTAATTTGGACGATATTACTTTTACGACAGTACAAGGGAAATGGGTAAGTCCGTATGTTGAAGCTGATGAACAGTCACTTGCTGAAGCAAAGCAATTGCTGCAAAGCATAATAAACGAATGAGTAAAGCCTATCTATCATATACTGTACTAATCAAGCATCTTTTGTCCCTAATATAGGTGAGGAGGCAATAAAATGGTTAGTGTAGTAAAGGTAGTTACTTGCAGATTAGTTGATTAAAAGCCTAGTTATTGATAACTAGGCTTTTTGTGCTTTTACTTAGCTTTTATTTTTTGTTCATGCTCATTAATAATATCTTCTGGTTTTGCATATTTACCTTTGTTATCATTTTTATTTTTTAAGTTATTTGACTCGATGGTGTTTTCTTTTGCTGCAGGCATTAAATCTGCTGGAATTTGCGGTACAATTCTGCCTACAATATCAGATAACTCTTCGATTACACCTTGCACTGGTCGTCCCGCTGAAATATCTTCTGAAATTTCAGCAATTCTTTGTCGTAAATCAAGATCAGCAGTTACGATTGCATTTACTCCATATGGATCCTTACTTAATGCCTCAGCAACAGAATATTTAATTGTTCCGACACGGGAACGTTCGAGCGAAGGGTCTACATCAATTCCAACAACCGCTGTTTTACCAATTAAGACGACATGAGCGTCATTAACACCATCAATTCCTTTTGCTAAATGTTCAAGATAACTTGCAGTGTCCTCACGATTGTTTACTTTATTCACGTCATCAGCATTATCTGCAATATGATCATGATTTGCTGTGGATTGCGGCTTAACCTGCTGCATATTCATACCATTGTGATTAGTTTCGGAAGGTGGGGTTGCCTGCGAGTTACAGCCAGCTAACGTTACGAGCAATATTGACAATATGAGAAGTTCCTTTTTCATATCATTCACCTCAAAATTGAATAACTTTCAAATGTAGTGTGCGCTTAGCTACTTCTTTCTATGTACAATGATGCGAAATGGGGAGGGAGCTCTATGAGCCAAATTATAGTTCTTGATACCAATGTGCTGCTGCATGACCCGCAAGCAATATTCGCATTTCCTAAAGACGAAGTGGTCATTCCTGCAATTGTATTGGAGGAAATTGATTCTAAGAAGCGACTAGCTGATGAACTAGGCCGCAATGCTCGTTCAGTCTCTCGTCTCTTGGAAAAGGTAAAGGAAGGAGGGCATCTGCATAGTGGGATTCAGCTGCCAAGCGGGGGAATGATTCGCGTCGAGCTAAATCATCGCAACTTGGCACGCGTACAACAGTTATTTGGCGATGTAACGAATGATCATCGGATCATTGCTGTAGCATTAAATTATCAGTTAGAGCAGGAGCAACTGCAAGAGGCGGAGCGAAAGCAGGTTGTACTTGTCAGTAAAGATGTGCTAATGCGAATTAAAGCTGATGTATTGGGCCTACAAGCGCGTGACTACCTTTCTGATCCGAATTTAGATAAGGATGAGCGCTATGCTGGCTATTTTACGATATATGTTCATCCTGCTGTTATTGACGAGTTTTATACTTATCGCCATTTAATTATTAACGATCTTGGCTTAAAGCAACGTTTGAATCCGCATGAATTCGTTATACTTAAGGATGAAATGGGGACAACAAAGTCAGCGTTACTAAAAGTAAATGGAGCGGGTACAAGATTAGAGCCGCTTTATTTAAGCAATGAGCCGATTTGGGGAATTACTGCCCGCAACGCACAACAACGTATGGCGTTAGAATTGCTAATGAACGATGACATTCCGCTCGTTACATTAACGGGTAAGGCAGGGACGGGAAAAACATTACTAGCTCTTGCAGCAGGGCTATTAAAGGTGGAAGATGAGCATAAATATAAAAAGCTGCTAATCGCTCGACCAGTCGTCCCAATGGGGAAAGATATTGGCTATTTGCCAGGGGAAAAGGATGAGAAATTAAGACCGTGGATGCAGCCAATCTACGACAATCTAGAATTTTTATTTGATACAAAAAAGTCTGGTGACATTGAGAAAATTTTAATGGGTCTTGGCAGCATTCATGTAGAAGCGCTGACCTATATTCGCGGTCGTTCGATCCCAGGGCAGTTCATTATCATTGATGAAGCGCAAAATTTAACTAGTCATGAAATTAAAACGATTGTCTCTCGTGTAGGGGAAGGTAGTAAAATCGTATTAGTGGGCGATCCTGAGCAAATCGACCATCCGTATTTAGATTCATTAAGCAATGGTTTAACGTACTTAGTTGAAAGATTTAAGCATGAAAGCTTAAGCGGTCATGTAGCGTTGGAAAAGGGAGAACGTTCTAAGCTAGCTCAATTAGCTGCAGATTTACTGTAAATGAGTTAAGTTTTTGCATTGAAAGTGAGACATTGAACAAAGATGGTAATTAAAGCTTCGTCAATTGTACAGAAATTGTATGCTGACGAAGCTTATTTAAGTTTGTATAAAATACAGCATTGTACTTTTTAGGAAAATCAAAAAAATGAAAGCGATTTACGTAAGCGCTAGATATGATATACTAAGAATATCCCTTCGCAAAGGAGACAGGCTGTGTTTACTAGAAAAACGATTCCATTAATGTTTGGTTTACTTTTGCTAGTAGCTGTTGCGTTTATTTTTTTATCGCGTTCGATAAATTGGACGTATGTTTCTGAATTGTATAAAGATGAGCCAACGGTTAATATCGAGCCAACGCCGCAGATCCAGCCTCCAATTAAGCTCGAAATAGCGGTTAGTCTAAACGAGCAAGAGTATCAGGAGTTGCTAGAAGCTTCCGAACAAGTAGCGGAGCAATATCCTTATTTTGAATTAGAGATTACTAACTATTATGATAAGAAGCTTAGTTACTCAGATTGGGAAAGACTTGCTAGATTAGGCAAGCTCGGTGATATTCAACTAGTACCTAATGAATGGGTTGTACCTTTAGCTATTCAAGGATTATATCAACCTGTAGATCGCTTAATAAGCAATGAAGTGTTAAGCGACCAAATGCCAAGTATCGTTGATGCTTTAAAGTGGAATGGCTATTTATGGGCTCTTCCGTATGAAACCGATCCTTACCTAATATTTATTCATAAGCAGGGTGAGGCTTTGTTTGAAACTTATATTGAAGAATTTAGAGAGTTAGAACAACAAATGGATAGAACAACAGATCCCGATGCATCAAATAAGGAAGAAACGTTAACAGCTGACGCAATGGCAAATGACATTATGTCCAAAGTAAGCGTCTTAACAAATCTATCAAAAACTGAATCAAGTCATATATCTAGCAATCAGCCTATTGAATCAGATTCACGCAATTTAATAACTGAGTTGAGCTTTAATCGTTGGGCGGAGCTTTATGAGCAAATAACTGACTTTGCTGGTCCGTTACTAAATGTCGAAACCGATGATTTTGGCAGTTTGTTAACTTGGTTATCATTATGGTCAAGTTCTGAGCAAGACTATATGATGCTTACTGCTTTTAATGAGCAGCAGCAACAGTTTTTGCACTATATAGATACCCATACAGAGCATATTGCAACATCTAGCCCGACTTTAACTAAAGCCGAGCAACAGCCTTTATTTTATTTAACAACAGCTAGTCAATATTTTGAGCAGAATGACATTATCTCAGAATACTATGATTTATCTGGAGTGATTGCTCCGCTTCCTTGGCTGAATGGTAAAAGCTTTATGCTAAGTGCGAGTACATTTGGTTCTGAAAAAAATGATGCAGCGATGCGATGGATGGAAATGCTCAATGGTTCACATCCTAATGGAACGCTTAGTCACCGAAAGTTTACTGCATTATTAAGCAGTAATGTTGTGCAAGCTGAGCTTGGGGAAAAATTTCAGGAAAAGTTAATTAATAAGCAGCTTTTTCAAGTGGATCGTAATTGGGTAGAGGATTATGAAAGGATGCAGCAGCATTGGCGAACAAAAGAGCTGCTGCAAGACAAGCTCACGTTATGGCTGCGAAATTAGCTGGCTTTATTGTCGCAGCAAACGAAATGTTTTAATCAATTAAGCATTTCGTTTGCTGCGACATTTTTATTTAACTATTAATGAAGATCAATCCGTTTTACAATGATAGCTTTAATTTGATTGTAAGCAGTTCTTCGCTGACCTCTACGGAGGAGGCGCGCAGTAATTTTAAGATATTACCTGGATAAAAGTTTAAATCAAATTGTTCCATAAGCTGGTTGCTTGTTGTATCAGGTAGAATGAATCCATTAAATAGCAGTTCATCGATCGTAAAGGCGATGTAATTCGTAGGCTCATTTACGACATCATAATGTCCCGTTATTTCTATTGATAACTTCTCATTTTGTCCTCTCGCAGTGATAAATCCTTCAGTAAATTGAAATTCAAACAATTCGAACATTGGATCGTACTGACGTAAATACTCGTTCAATGCTTCTTGAGGCAATGAAATGGTGTAATTAAATCCTTTGTTGCTAATGTATTCTTTATGCTTTTGCAACCATTGCGGCAACTGGTTCATCGCCCCAGCAAGGGCATTAAAATATTTATTAACCTCTTTAATTCCTTCGTTTTGCCAGTAGGAGGTAAGCTGTTTAATCAATAGTTCGACGCGCTCTGCATCGCTTCGGCTGCTTAGATCCTCATTGATTTGCTTCTCTAATGCTAACACTCGCTCACGTTGTTCTTGTAATTGCTGTACGATCTGCTGTAAATTCTCTTGTTCCTCTGCGTATTGTTCATAGAGATTACGTAATTCCTCATACTGCTCCTTATAAGCAGTAAGTATTTGACGATCTTTTCGGAAAATATATTTAATCATATCTAAAGCAAACATTAACTGTTGAAATGAATCCACCTTTAATAGACTAAAAAAAATGCCGCTACGTTCTCCCTTATAGTAAGCGACCAATACTTGACCAGCTTCGACGCGTTTTTGCTCGATTGCCATTTCCTGCTCATAAAGCAGCAACTCAGTATCTAATAACTGTTGCTGCAACTGTTGCTCCTTAAGTTGAATGCGCTCGATTTCTTTATCAATTTCAACAATTGAAAGACTCGATTGAAGTATGCGTTGAAGTTCCTCGTCCTCTTCTGAAAGGAGGGGAGAAGCATACTGTGGAGCGTTTTCTGCAGAAATAGGAAAATTGACAAGCAATAGTGAGAGGATCGTTATAAGGCAGAAAGCAAGCTTTAACTGTTTGTTCATTATGTTCAAAGCGCTCGTCCCTCCTTGTTTCCATTGTATGCAGAAGGTGGTCGCAATATATCTTTACAAAACAACAAATAGGTCGTACAAGAATAGCTTGTACGACCTATTTTACGCAAGTAAATGTCGTTTAGTAAGGTAAACTCATTTTGAAGACAGACCAATAAGTGAATCCAACAAATGAGACTATCATGTACCCCCAAAACATCGTTATGTAAGTTTTTTCAGAAAATTTTAGATAGCCTAGAAATACGAATGCGGCTGCTTGAGCCAAGAATAAGAGTGAAAATTCATACATATGACCGGCAAAAGCCATTAGACCAATCACTAGACAAAAGAAGCCTAGTACGCGATACATACGTGCCATGCAGCAACCCCCTTTCTTGTTGAACGCCCCAATTTCCTATGTTCATTATATCGTTAGCTTCCTAAAGTGTAAACTATGCCCATGACGAAAAAGTGAACATATTTAGTCATAATTGTGAACTTGTTCATAGTATGTTCATAAATATAAGGGATTATGTATGAGATTTTTTGAAAATGGTTATACAAAATAGTAACCAATTGATTCTATGAATTCTATTAAGGACATAGAAATAAATAAGACCATATTAGACGTAATTAAAAGGAATATGTGATTAATTAAGGAGGGTTTATAGCATGACAGCTATTAGACAGGATGCTTGGACACCTGATGACGATCTTATGCTTGCGGAGGTGACACTACGCCATATTCGCGAAGGCAGCACACAGCTTTCAGCTTTTGAAGAGGTAGGAGAACGTATAGGACGCACATCTGCTGCTTGCGGTTTTCGTTGGAATAGCTTCGTTAGAAAGCAATATGAAGAAGCGATTCAAATTGCTAAGCAGCAACGCCATAAACGCAATTATTTGAAAAAACAATCTGCATCTTTACCGCAGGTTTCATCTGTGTCGACATATGAATATCAAGATAAAAAAACAGAGGACGAACCATTATCACTAGATTCAATTATACGATATTTGAGGGACTGGAAGTCTACGTATCAAGATCTTTCTCGACAAGTGCGACAGCTCGAGAAATCGTTAAAAGAGAAAGAAGAGGAAATTCAAAAACTGAAACAAGAAAATGAAAGATTAACAAAAGAGGTTAATACTGTACAATCAGATTACCTAGCGGTGAATGATGATTATAAAACATTAATTCAAATTATGGATCGTGCGCGTCGCCTTGCAATTTTGAATACAGAAGAAGAGAACAAGCCAAAATTTAAGATGGATGCAAACGGTAATCTAGAACGAATAGAATAGATTTTAATTACAAAAAGTGCTGCACATTGCTGGTAGCGCTTTTTTTGTTGTTCATGTATGCTGATAAGAGAATCAAGTAATAGGTTTAATTAATAGATAGGGGATAAACATGCAATTTGAAATAATTGGTACAGGCGCGATTGGCTTATTATTTGCAGCTAGATTGAAAGCTGCTGGATTTCGTGTACGACTTTGGACAAGAACTGTGGAAAAAGCGAAGCGAATAATGGAAAGCGGCATAACCTATTATTCACCAACAGGGGAAAAGCAGATTATATGCGGTATCCCATGCAGTATATTAACAGATAACTTTTCTCATGCTACTATGAGCTCTGAAAGCGAAACATCCTTACATACTCAGCGTATAGCTGAGGACAAGCAAACTTATCTATTACTCACTGTAAAGCAAACGCATATCAATGAATCCCTGTTAACGAAACTTCGCTCACTAACTTCACAAAGCCATTATGATGCGGTCGTAGCGTTGCAAAATGGATATGGGCATATCGAAAAATTATCCCAGTATATCAGTCTTCCTTTGTTAACTGCGGTTACGCGTGAGGCATCAAAGCGTTTAGACGACAGTTCGCTCGCCCATACAGGACAAGGTGTAACATGGATTGGAGATGAACTTGAGCGCGATCGAGACGCTACACATCAGAAAAATATCGAGAGTGCCATGCAAAAGGCAGGATTTGGTGTGTTTATGTCGAAAAACATCAGGGAGCACGTTTTTCGCAAACTAATTAGTAATGCCGTTATTAATCCGTTAACTGCTTTGTTTAATGTGAAAAATGGCGATTTACCTGAAAATAGACAGTGGTTAACGCTAATGGAAGCTCTATTTAATGAGAGTAAAATGATTTTGATGATAGAAGAACCGGCACTTGCCAAAAGTTCCTTTAATGAGATAGTAGAACTTTGTCATGCAACTGCCAGCAATACATCCTCAATGAGAGCTGATTTGCTAAATGGAGTAGAAACAGAGGTTCTTTATATTAATGGAGCAATTTCGGCAATTGCGAAGCAACACCAGTTAAGCGCAAAGTTAAATGAAAGCATCGTACATATGATCGAAGCACTACATCCTGTTAAGTAAGGAGTGAGCGTTCAGAGCTTATGGAGGTACTAAAAAATATATTTGCGGCGATTGCTACCATTCCTATTTTACCGTTCGTTATTGTCTTTTTTGGTTTTTACGCATTTGGCAAAGATAAAAAGAAAGCGATACGATTGGCGATGGACGTATCAAACATCTTTTTTATTGTAAATGTAGCAGCTATACTCAACAAATTATTAAATAATTCATTTGCATTGTACGGTATCTTTTTGGTTATGATTATTGGAGCAGGGTTATTGGGCAATAGTGCATATCGAAAAACTCAGGAAATTCCGTGGAAACGAATAATTCGAGTTGTATGGCGTGTTACTTTTTTTATAATGGCACTGCTCTACATCATTTTAAATATTTATATATTGCTAAAGCTTGCATTTACCGTTTAACTGAATTTTATTCTGACATGTCTCTGTGTCTGCAGAGACTTTGTTGTTTCTACTTTAAAAAATAAAGTGTACTTTGCCGCGATAATCATGTATCGTTATAAAGGGAACTAGCACAACATTCAGGAGGTAGGTATCGTGGTAGAAGGTCAAAAATATGTATTGCCGATCGCACAACAGTTAAGTGCGGATTACATAAATGGAAAGCAGTCAGTCATTGAAAACATCTATGGCTACTACAGTGGAAATAAGGAAGATTGGGTAACTCGTTCGGCTCGACTAGAGCAATTAGCAGATAAACGCTTATCTTCGCAAAAACTAGCTAATGTGCTGCGTCAATATCATCAGCGATTCCAGTTAAGTGAACAGCAATTATTGAATTTACAACATATTGAGCAAGGAGCACAGGTTGTTATCGGTGGACAGCAGGCTGGGTTATGGACTGGTCCGTTGCTTGTGGTACATAAGGCAGTTACGATCATTAAAGCTGCTGCTGAAGCTACTGAGCAGCTTGGTCGTCCAATTGTACCTGTATTTTGGATTGCCGGTGAAGACCATGATTGGGATGAGGTTAATCATACTTATCTTATTTCGACCGATCAAAGTTTGAAAAAGTTAACGATTCAAAAACCTGATCAGTCTCGTACTTCGGTAAGCCGTACTTTTATATCAGAGAAACAATGGCAAGAAGTGCTTGATGAGCTAGCAGAGCATTTGCCAAGTTCTGAATTTAAGGAAGGCTTAATTGAAGAGCTGAAAAACATTTGCTTTGCAAGTTCTTCGTTAACAGAATGCTTTGCTGCGATAATGCATCAATTGTTCGCTTCATATGGCTTATTATTTATTGATTCGGACTTTGCGTCATTACGTGAGCAAGAACAGCCGATGTTTAAGCAAATATTAGAGCACAACGATGCGCTAGGAGAAGCATATTTAGCTGCTGCCGATTTACTAACAGAAATGGAATACTCGCTGCAAGCAGATGTTGCTGCAAACAGTTCCAACTTATTTTTGTTTGCCAAAGAGCTTGGCAATGATCGAGTATTGCTTTATAAAGAAAATGGTGAATTTCAAGATCGAAAAGGGCAAAAACATTGGAGCTATGAGCAATTATTGCAGATGATAGAGCAGGAACCAACACGCTTTAGCAACAATGTGTTAACTAGACCGTTGATGCAGGATTATGTTTTCCCTGTTTTAGCTACAGTGCTTGGTCCTGGGGAAATTTCATATTGGGCGTTAACGCATAAGGCGTTTAAAGTGCTTGGTATGGAAATGCCGATTATTATGCCTAGAATGTCCTATACGTTAGTCGAGGGAATAATTGCGAAAAATATGAATAAATACAACTTAAGCTTTGCTGATGTGATGGATCGTTTTCTGGAGTGTAAAAAAGAATGGCTGCAAGATCAAGATAAGCTAGGAATTGAGCAACGTTTTGCAGAAGTAAAGAAACAGTTTATTAAAATGTATGAGCCGTTGTTACAAATGGCTGGTTCCATTCAAAGTGGCTTAACGAAACTTGGTGATACCAATATGGCGAAAATCGTTGAGCAAATTACGTATATGGAAACAAAAACGATGGATGCTCAGCAGAAACAATTTGAAGCTGCAATTCGTCAATTTGATCGTATAGAGCTTAGTTTGAAACCTAACGGAAAACCTCAAGAGCGAGTGCTGTCGATGATTTCTTACTGGAATCGTTATAATCTAGCATGGCTAGATGCTTTGCTTCATGCCCCTTTCTCTCGAACAGGCGGTCATGAAATTGTTTATTTGTAATGTTATAGATTAACTTTCGTAGTAACTTTTGTTGCAAGGAACGTTATCTATATACCTAAAAAGTTTTAGGAGGGTTTTTATGTCTGCGAAAGAAAATAGTATGATCGCTGATTTATCATTAGCGCCGGAAGGACACTTAAAAATTGATTGGGCGAGCAGCCACATGCCAGTACTAAATGCTGTGCGTAAGCAATTTGAAAAGGAGCAGCCTTTTAAAGGATTAAAGGTTTCGATCTCTCTTCACTTAGAGGCGAAAACTGCTTATTTGGCTAAAGTAGTACAAGCTGGTGGCGCTGAAGTAACAATTACAGGCAGCAATCCTCTCTCAACTCAGGACGATATATGTGCAGCTTTAGTGGAGGATGGTATTACGGTTTTTGCAAAATACAATCCGACAATGGAAGAGTTTAAAGCATCTAATATTAAGGCATTGGAATCAAGACCTGATCTGATTATTGACGATGGCGGAGATCTTGTCACTCTATTGCATTCCGAATGTAAAGAATATGGAGTTAATTTGCGTGGCGGTGCAGAAGAAACAACGACAGGAATTATTCGATTAAAGGCGCTTGAGAAAGAAGGAACGCTTAGCTTCCCAATGGTAGCAGTAAATGATGCTTATTGTAAATATTTATTTGATAATCGCTACGGAACAGGTCAATCTGTGTTCGACGGACTTAATCGTACAACAAATCTTGTCGTTGCTGGTAAAACGGTAGTTGTTGCTGGTTATGGATGGTGCGGTAAAGGGGTAGCGATGCGTGCCAAAGGACTAGGAGCTCAAGTCATCGTTACCGAAATTGATCCTATTAAAGCAGTTGAAGCTTATATGGATGGCTTTACTGTTATGCCGATGATTGAAGCAGCAAAACTTGGAGATATATTTGTAACGGTAACAGGTAATCGAGATGTTATCCGAAAAGAACATTATGAAGTAATGAAGGACGGTGCGATTCTGTCTAATGCAGGTCACTTTGATGTTGAAGTGAATAAAATCGATCTTGCTGAAATTAGCGTTAGCAAGCGTACAGTGCGCCGCAATATTGAAGAATATGCTCTAGCTGACGGACGTAAATTCTACTTAATAGCTGAAGGACGCCTTGTAAACCTTGCTGCTGGAGATGGGCATCCTGCCGAAATAATGGATATGACATTTGCATTACAGGCGTTAAGCTTGAAATATGTAAATGATCATTATAAAAAGTTAGGATCTGTTGTCGTAAACGTGCCTTATGAAATCGACCAACAGGTGGCAAAATTAAAGCTTGAAGCTATCGGAATGGGGCTAGATACCTTGACTCAGAGCCAAAAGGACTATTTAGATAGCTGGAAATAAATAATTTGAACTATTTTTTAAAAATCCTGCTAATTTAGCAGGATTTTTTTCGTGTGTGGCGAAATATTGTGTTTGAGTGGTGAAAAGTGGGGGGAAGTGGAGCAAAGAGGGAGAGAGGTGGAGCGAAATTATGTTTATGGGAGAATATCAACATTCTATCGATGACAAAGGCAGATTGATTATCCCAGCAAAATTTCGCGAACAATTAGGCTCTACCTTTATTGCCACCCGAGGACTTGATAACTGTATCTTTGTCTATCCTGCCAGTGAATGGGCGCAATTAGAACAAAAGCTAAAATCACTGCCACTTATGAAATCTGATGCGCGTGCATTTACACGATTTTTCTTCTCAGGTGCTACTGAATGTGAGCTTGATAAGCAAGGCCGAGTCACTATTCCGCCTCATTTGCGCGAGTATGCTAAGCTAGAGAAAGAATGTATGGTACTTGGAGTATCCAATCGTGTGGAGGTATGGAGTAAATCAACTTGGGAAGGCTATTATGAGCAGTCTGAGCAAGCCTTTAATGAAATTGCTGAAAAGCTTGTAGAATTCGATTTTAATTTCTAGTAGACGAGGAAAACGGAGGATGTAAGTAAGTGTTTGCGCATACAACAGTTTTGTTAGAAGAAGCAGTAGAAGGTCTTAATATTAAACCAAACGGTATTTATGTGGATTGTACACTAGGTGGAGCAGGACATAGTGCCCGCATTGCTGCAGCCCTTGGTGAAGGCGGTAGATTAATTGCCTTTGATCAGGATGATTGGGCTTTAGATAATGCAAAAATTAAACTTGCTCCTTATCTCGATAAAATAACGTTAGTCCGCAGTAACTTTCGTTATTTACAACAACAATTGGCAACCTGTAATGTTCCAATGAAGGATGGTATTCCCCAGGTTGATGGAATATTATTCGACTTAGGCGTTTCTAGTCCGCAGCTTGATGAAGCAGAGCGCGGTTTTAGCTACAATCATGATGCACCGCTTGATATGAGAATGGACAGAGAACAGGAGCTTACAGCTTATCATATTGTTAATGAATGGGATGAACGCGAAATATCACGCATACTCGATCGCTATGGTGAGGAAAAGTTCGCTCGCAATATTGCTCGCAGTATTATTAGAGAGCGACAACAATCACCTATTGAAACTACTGGACAATTAGCCGGTATTATTAAAAATGCGATTCCTGCAGCTACTAGACGAACTGGTGGTCATCCAGCTAAACGCTCCTTTCAAGCGTTGCGTATCGCAGTTAATGATGAGCTAGGAGCTGAGGAAGAAGCACTTGAAGCAGCGATTCGCTGCCTTGCCCCTCAGGGAAGAATTTCAGTTATTACCTTCCACTCATTAGAGGATCGCATTTGCAAGCAAAGTTTTGCGCAATATGTTGAAAAATGTACTTGTCCTCCGGACTTTCCAATGTGTGTCTGTGGAAATAAAGGAGTATTAAAATTAGTAAATCGAAAGCCAATCGTACCGAGTAACGCGGAATTAGAAGCGAACCCTCGTGCAAGATCGGCTAAGCTAAGAATTGCAGAAAAGCTGTAGGGGGGAATTTTGGTGGCATATCATTATGGGAATCTAGCAATGAATCCTAAACGAAAAGAGCAGCAAGATTATGTTATACGTGAAACGAGAAAAAAAGTAGTAAAAAGAAAAACTATTCCTGTAGGGGAAAAAATGTTATATTTACTTACTGTACTGATAGCTGCGGTAGTTGCTAGTTTTATCATCTTTCAGTATGCACGTCTCTACGATATTAGCTTGCAAATAAAGCAAGTGAATTCTGAAATTCAAAGCTTTCAGCTGGAAAAAGAACAATTGCAGCGAGAGGTCCAAACCTTAAGTAACCCAGAGCGAATTCGTAAATTTGCCCAAGAAAACGGAATGTCCAGCAGCTTAGATAACGGTATCGTGGTGAAAAAGTCATCGGTAAGTGATGGTATGGCCAAGCTTGAATAGGAAGTGAAAGCATGATTAAACGAATGAAATTACGGACATTAGTGCTTGGAGGGTTTATTACCCTCCTTTTTGTCTTTCTTATTGTTCATCTCTATAAAACACAGATTGTTAACGGAGAACAATGGCTCGCGATGGCAGAAAAGCGTTGGTCAACCTCTGAAGTTTTTCCTGCAAAACGAGGTACAATTACCGATCGCGATGGCAATGTACTTGCAATGGATGCGATCGCCTACAATGTCTCGATAAACCCGACACTTATTCATAACCTTGACTTGGAACAAAAAGTTACAGATGGGCTATCGACGATATTGGATGTAAACAAGAATTACATTTCCGAACAAATTAATCTTAAGCGAGAAGATGGCAGTTACTATTCTAATCGTGAGTTGCGAAAAGGCGGTTGGCAAATTGAAAAAGAAGTTGCTGACAAATTAAAAGAGTTTATTGACGAATTGAAGGCTGAATTAAAGGCCGAAAAGAAAGGAACGGATACAGGGATATACATCACTGAAACGTTTGAGCGATTATATCCACGTAATAAGCTGGCCTCGCAAATTATTGGCTACATAAGTCTGGATGGCGAAAATAAAATCGGCTTAGAATCGATGTATGATGATATTTTGCAAGGAGAAGACGGTTATATTTCATACAAAAAGGACGGCAAGCGTGTGCAGATCGTTGGCAGTGATGTGGAGTATGTTGCTCCTAAAGATGGTCAGACGATTCAGCTAACGCTTGATAATGACATTCAGCTATACGCTGAAGAAGCTTTACGCTCGGTTGCCAAAAAATATAATCCCAAATCAGCGACGGCGATTGTTGCCAATCCAAATACGATGGAAATATTAGCAATGGCTAATTATCCGGATTTCGATCCAAATGAATATTGGGAATCAAAATATGAATCTATGTACAATCATGCAGTAGGTTCCTTATATGAGCCAGGCTCCACCTTTAAGATTGCAACTTTAGCTGCGGCAATTGAAGAGGGAGTTTTTGACCCGGATGAAGTCTATCAATCTGGTAGTATTATGGTCGGCAATGACCCGAACCCAATTCGAGATCATAATCGTGTTGGTTGGGGGAAAATTACGTTTCTTGAAGGGCTGAAGTTATCAAGTAACGTTGCTTTTGTTAAATTAGGCTATGAGCGCCTTGGAGCAGAAAAGCTTAGAGAATACTTAACGAATTTTGGCTTTGGACAAAAAACAGGAATTGAGGTTTCAAATGAATCCTCGGGTACAATTCGTTTCCAATATCCGCGTGACGTTGCAGCCGCGACTTTTGGTCAAGGTGCCGTGCTCGTAACACCGATACAGCAGGTAGCAGCCGTAGCGGCTGTTGCTAACGGCGGTTTGTTAATGAAGCCGCATCTTGTTAAAAGTATTACTGATCCGGTCACAAAGACAACAACGGTGACAGAGCCAACAGTTGTTCGGCGCGTTATTTCTGAGCAAACCTCCAAGTTAGCCAGTGAATATTTGGAGCAGGTTGTTTCTGACCGTGAAATAGGTACTGGACGTAATGCTTATATTGAGGGCTATCGTGTAGCTGGTAAAACAGGTACAGCCCAGAAGGTAACTAGAGGAAGTTCGGGTTACTCTACTGATCGATTTGTCGTATCATTTATCGGATATGCGCCAGTTGAGGATCCGCAGCTTATCGTCTATGTTATCATTGACGAGCCGAATGACTCGTTAGCCGGCGGGGGAGCTGTAGCTGCTCCTGTATTCCGTGAAATTATGTTAAAAAGCTTGCGTAAGCTTAATATCGCACCAAGCTATTTAACACAAGAGAAAAAAGAAGGCGAAAATACTAGCGAGGTCGTAGCGCTAATTGAAGCTCCTGATGTAACAGGAATGAAAGGGGCACTTGCAAAAGAAAAAGTAAAAGCTTCTGGACTAGCGTTCGAATTTGTTGGTGAAGGAACCATTGTTGAAACGCAAATTCCTGCTGCAGGCTCACTCGTTCATCCTACGCAAAAAATATATTTGATTACAGAAAAGAAAGAGCAGTTGGTTGTTCCGGATTTAACAGGTGCTTCCTTGCGTGATGCTGTAGAGATAACAGCGCTGCTTGGAGTGAAGCTGAAAGTAGAAGGCAGCGGCTATGTTTACGAGCAAAAGCTAGTAGAAGAGGAAGGTAAACGGGTGCTGGAAATTAAGCTTAAGCCGATGGAAGTCTCAGAATATACGTTAGCCTCTCCTACACTAGAAAAGTTGCTAAATGAAGAGCTTGAGGCAACTGATCCTAATGCGACTGACGATTCAGCCGAGTCCAGCTCTAACGAAGAAGAAGCTGCAAGCACTGGTGCTGATAAAGACGAGAGTAAACAAGAAACGAATGAATAGTCCTAGTACAAATAAGGAGAATGTTGCGCTAAAGCACTTCTCCTTTCTCATTTGCTTGTAACGTACAAGTTCTATCTTGTCCGAGCATTGAATAGGCATGAAGAATAAGAGTATCGCTTCGACATGCAACTTCAATGTAAGGAGGATGGAGATGAAAGTTTCCAATGTTACAGTGAGACGGCGACTATTTGCAATATTGATAATCGCTATCTTCGCTTTTATTGGTTTGATCGTTCGTTTAAGCTACGTTCAGCTTGTAAAAGGGGCAGAGCTTTCAGAGAAGGCAGAAGATTCATGGCGGAGAAACATTCCTTATGTAGCTAAGCGCGGCGAAATTTGGGATCGAAATGGTGTAAGGCTAGCCTACAATGTAAGTACACCAACTGTATGGGCGATTCCTGTGCAAGTAAAAGATAAACAAGGAACAGCAAAAACACTTGCGCCTCTTCTGAATATGACAGAAGAAGAAATTTTAAAGAAAGTATCTAAAAATCAAATGATTATTCAGCTTGGACCTGGCGGTAGAAAAATGTCGACCGAGCTTGCAGCGGAAATTAGAGCATTGAACTTGCCGGGGATTGTTGTAGCTGAAGATAGTAAGCGATATTATCCATATGATGAACTCGCCGCTCATTTACTCGGTTTTACAGGCATTGATAATCAAGGCTTAACAGGGTTAGAGCTGACTCATAATGATAAGCTTACAGGTACAGGAGGGATGGTCAGCTTTCTCTCTGATGCAGCGGGTCGACAAATGCCTAACTCAACAGATACCTATGTTGAGCCGCATGAAGGGCTGACGCTGCAATTAACGATCGATAAAGATATTCAGACGGTGATTGAGCGTGAGCTTGATCAGGCGATGATTGGCTTAAATGCTGATGCAGTAATTGCCATTGCCATGAATCCAAATACAGGTGAAATATTAGGGATGGCAAGCAGACCAACCTATAATCCAGCCAACTATCAAGACTACGACCCAGAGATTTACAATCGTAACTTGCCGATTTGGATGACTTACGAGCCGGGCTCTACCTTCAAAATTATTACTCTAGCTGCAGCACTTGAGGAGAAAAAGGTTGATTTGAAAAATGAACGTTTTTACGATCGCGGCTCCGTAGAAATCGGAGGAGCTAAGCTGCGTTGCTGGAAGCGAGGCGGGCATGGCAGTCAAACATTTTTAGAGGTAGTTGAAAATTCCTGTAACCCAGGGTTTGTTGAGCTTGGTAATCGATTAGGAAAAGACACATTATTCCAATATATACGAAACTTTGGTTTTGGTCAGAAAACAGGAATAGACATTGGCGGAGAGGAAAACGGCATATTATTTAAATTAAGTCAAGTTGGGCCTGTAGAATTAGCGACAACAGCCTTTGGTCAAGGCGTTTCAGTTACTCCAATTCAGCAGATTACGGCTGTGTCGGCTGCCGTGAATGGAGGGACGCTGTATAAGCCGTACGTAACTAAGGCGTGGATTAATCGTGAGAGCGGAGAAGTGATACAAGAGAATGAGCCAACAGTTGTTCGCCAAGTAATCTCTGAATCAACTTCGAAGCAAGTGCGTGAGGCGCTAGAAAGTGTTGTAGCGCTTGGAACAGGTCGTAATGCATTTATTGATGGTTATCGTGTAGGCGGTAAAACTGGAACTGCACAGAAGGTCGTAAATGGACGCTATTCAACTTCCGAGCATATTGTTTCATTTATCGGCTTTGCTCCAGCAGACGATCCGCAGATCGTCATTTATGTCGCTGTTGATAATCCAGAAGGGATTCAATTTGGCGGTGTTGTCGCGGCACCAATTGTGCGCAACATTATGGAGGATGCCTTGCAAATTCTTGAAGTTCCAAAGCGCGAGAGGCAAATTGATCGCCTTTATCGTTATGGGGAGACGCCAATTGTTACAGTACCCAATTTAATTGGCAAAACTGTTGCAGAAATCTATGAAGACTTAAATATGAACTTCAACTTGACAAGTGCAGGAAGCGGCAACACAGTTATTAAGCAGGCGCCCCCTGCTGGAGAAAGAGTAGAACGAGGTTCTACAATTCGAATTTATCTTGGCGATGAATCTGATTTACCAGAAAGTGAAGCCCATAATCATTAGACAGACATTAAGGAAAATTAACCTGGCTTGCCAGAAGCTACTCTTTTTACACCTATATCATCATGCTATAATAAGTGAGTATGTTTATTAGCTATCTACATATTTGTTATATTTGTTAAAAATAGCTATTGAACTGGCAAGCCATTGCGATGTAGTATATTGTTCGGGCTATGACAACATAATGTCATAGCTGCAGAACGGGAAAAAGGAGATAATGATATTGATTACTAGAACCGTTGCACAGCTCGTAGATATGAGCGGTGCAATTCTAAAATCGGAGCATAGGGATTTAGTGATAAAAGGCGTAAAGACCGATTCTAGAATGGCAGAAGGCGAGTTGTTTGTGCCGCTTGTAGGGGAACGCTTTGATGGTCATGCCTTTATCCATCAAGCGATTGAAAATGGAGCAAAGGCGGCACTATGGAAAAAAGGTGTGCCTGTACCTGAAGATTTAACAAATTTTCCTTTCCTATTTGTACGAGATACCTTAGCAAGCTTACAAAAATTAGCGATGAACTATCGAAGCGAGTTATTCACTAGAGTTGTTGCTATTACAGGTAGTAATGGTAAAACGACAACAAAGGATATGACGGCGGCTTTGCTGAGCACTTCTTATAAGGTTAGTCGCACAAAAGGAAATTTAAATAATCATATCGGCTTACCGCTTACAATACTTGCACTTGAAGAAGATACAGATGTAGCTGTAGTAGAGCTTGGGATGAGCGGCTTTGGCGAAATTGAGCTGCTAACGAAAATTGCTCAGCCTGATGTTGCAGTAATTACGAATATCGGTGATGCGCATATGCTTCAACTTGGCTCAAGACGCGGAATTGCTCAAGCGAAGCTAGAAATCGTGCAAGGTTTAGATGATGACGGCATATTTATCTATAATGGGGATGAGCCATTATTAGCCGAAGAAATGGCGAAAATGACAATTTCTGAGTCGATTGAACGGAAAACCTTCGGTTTGGGAAGCCATAATGAATGGTCAGCGCAAAATATTGAGATTGACCCATTTGGCTGCACCTTTGACGTTACTTATTTGGGCGAGCCATGCAGTGTTGGAAAGCAACATATCGGAATTTCAGGTCGTCATAATGTTAGCAATGCCCTTGCAGCAATTGCAGTTGCCAGATTGTTTGGTGTACCTGGAACAAAGATAAAGCAAGGCTTTGCCGATATGCAATTAACGGGCATGCGCATTGCTCCTACCAAAGCCTATAATGGTGCAATTGTGCTAAATGATGCATATAACGCTAATCCAACTGCTACAAGAGCCGCGATTGACTTATTGGGAAGCTTGGCTGGTTATCGTAAAAAGTGGCTAGTATTGGGAGATATGCTGGAATTGGGACCTGACGAAGTGCAGTTTCATCGTGAGATGGGGCAATATGCAGATTCAACAAAGGTTGATGCAGTTATTGCTTATGGTAAGCTTGCTGCACATATTGTTGAAGGGGCAAGTATGCATTTTACTGACAGCGAGCAATTGCAACATTTCACTACAAAAGAAGAATTAATTGCGTGGCTATTGCCGCGGATTAAAGCTGATGATCTAGTGCTTGTAAAAGGTTCAAGAGGTATGAAGATGGAGCAGATTGTCGAAGCTTTGGAAAAGGGGTGAGTGTATGGACATGATGGTCATTTTACTATCATTAGGAATATCTTTTATACTATCAGTTTTACTCGGACCATTGTTCATACCGCTGTTAAGACGCTTAAAATTTGGACAGCAGATACGTACAGAAGGCCCGCAAAGTCATTTGAAAAAAAGTGGCACGCCGACGATGGGCGGTATCATTATTATGTTGGCGATGCTTGTTGCTTTTATTAAATTTGCAAGCAAGGGCGATGAATTTTGGGTGCTGCTTACTGCATCACTTGGCTTCGGAATCATCGGCTTTCTCGATGACTATATTAAAATTGTGTTTAAACGATCGCTAGGCTTAACAGCTAGACAAAAGCTATTAGGTCAATTGCTGTTTTCAATTATTGTTTGCTGGCAGTTGTACAATATGGGACATAGTACTGAGCTGCTTATTCCTGGTACAACTCTAGGAATTGATTTAGGTTGGTTCTATTATCCGTTTGTTGTCATCATTATGTTTGCAGCTAGTAACTCTGTTAACTTTACAGACGGCGTCGATGGATTGCTCGCTGGTACAAGCGCGATTGCCTTCGGCGCATTTACAATTGTTGCTTTAAAGCTAGTTGAGTATGATGCAGCGATTTTCTCTGCTGCAATGATTGGTGCTGTACTAGGTTTTTTAGTTTACAATGCGCATCCTGCTAAGGTGTTTATGGGAGATATGGGCTCGCTTGGGATTGGCGGCGGTATAGCTGCGGTCGCTATTTTGACAAAAACTGAGCTTCTCCTTATTGTAATCGGCGGTGTGTTCGTTCTTGAAATGCTTTCTGTCATTATTCAAGTAACATCCTTTAAGCTGCGTAAAAAACGTGTGTTTAAAATGAGTCCTATCCACCATCATTTTGAATTGTCTGGATGGTCTGAATGGAAAGTTGTTTCGGTGTTCTGGGCAGTAGGCTTATTGTTTGCTGTGCTCGGACTATTATTTATACTATAAAATCGTTGCTACGGTTCTCGCAAAGCGAGGACCGTTTCGGCTTACAGTAAAAAGTGAGGTCTATATGATGAAGCATCCATCGCAGTATAAAAATGAAAAGGTTGTTGTGCTAGGATTGGCTCGTAGTGGAGTTAGTGTAGCAAAGTTGTTTCATGAGCTCGGAGCAAACGTATGTGTCAACGATCGAAAACCGCGTGAGCAGTCTCCAGAAGCTGAACAGCTTGAAGCATTAGGGATTAACGTTATTTGCGGCTATCACCCTGAAGATCTGGTACAGGAGGATACAGCACTGCTTGTAAAAAATCCAGGTATCCCTTATACTGCTCCGCCTGTTGCCGCGGCACAGGAGCTTGGAATTGAGGTTGTAACTGAAGTTGAAATTGCTTACTGGCTAAGTAAAGCGCCAATCATCGGAATAACTGGCTCTAATGGAAAAACGACAACCACTACATTAATTGGTGAGCTGCTGCAAGCGGCTGGTCTTAATCCTGTTGTTGGCGGCAATATAGGCTTGCCGCTTTGTGAAATTGCAAGAGAAGTTACTGAGGAGCAGTGGATTGTTGCAGAGTTAAGTAGTTTTCAGCTCAAAGGGACAGTTACTTTCGCTCCACGTATTGCCTTAATTCTAAATCTTGCAGAGACACATCTTGATTATCATGGGGATATGCAGGATTACATAGACTCGAAGGCGAAAATATTAGAGAATCAGCAAGCAAATGATGTTGCTGTTTTAAATTGGGATGATCCAGTAACAAAAGGATTAATCAATAATTGCAAGGGACGGAGTTTTCCGTTTTCAATATATGAGAGATTAACTGAAGGCGTCTATGTGGAACCACCTTTTCAGCCAATTGTAGAAGGTGAACCGTTGCCTAATGCTGCTGAGGAGGCTGCAGTTCGTAATATCGTCTATCGTATGTCTTCTAATGAACCTGCAGTAATCGTAATGCCAGTAAAAAATATCGGTATTCCTGGACGTCATAATGTCGCTAACGCAATTGCAGCGATTGCAGCATGTTTAATGGCTGGTGCAGAGCCTGCTAAGCTGGTTGCACCATTAGAGCAATTTCGTGGTGTTGAGCATCGCTTAGAATACGTTAGAGAGCATCAAGGAGTTAAATATTACAATGATTCAAAAGCAACAAATTCGATTGCAACAACGATGACTATTCGCTCTTTATCAGCTCCAATTGTATTAATTGCAGGTGGATTAGATCGAGGATCGGATTACAAAGAGCTGCTTCCAATATTGCGGGATAGAGTAAAAGCGCTTGTTGCATTTGGGCAAACTGCTAAAAAATTGGAACATGTGGCAAAGCTAGCAGGTTTAGAAGCTGTGCAGATCGTCGAACCTAGAGCTAGTGCCGAACAAACGCTTGACGCTGCAGTGAAGCAAGCTGCAACGCTGGCACAAGCTGGAGACATTGTTTTGCTTTCGCCAGCATGCGCAAGCTGGGATATGTTTTCTTCATATGAACAAAGAGGAAGCATGTTTAAACAATCGGTGCATACCTTGTAAGTAGGGGGGTTGTCCCTACTTTTCAGTTATAGAGGTGTGTAGAAATGGTTAAAGCTCGCTTCTCTCCTGATATTTGGCTCCTAATATCAATATTGCTTATATTAGGAATTGGATTGCTAATGGTGTATAGCGCCGGTGCAGTAAAAGCTTTTCATGAATTTGGTGATCGGTTTTACTTCGTGAAACGACAAGCGATTTTTGCTGGTTTAGGACTGCTATCGATGATGGTGTTATCACGTATTCATTATAGTGTGTGGAAAAAATGGGCTCCGACATTGCTAATCATCTGTTTTGGACTATTGATCATTGTGCTTATTCCAGGAATAGGTGTTGTGCGAGGAGGGGCTCGCAGTTGGTTAGGAATTGGCTCGTTTGGCATTCAGCCTTCCGAGTTTATGAAGCTAGCGATGATTATTTTTCTAGCTAAATGGCTATCAAATGAACAACAAAAAATCACTCAATTCACGAAAGGCTTATTACCACCATTAGGACTTGTTTTTCTAGCATTTGGTTTAATTATGCTACAGCCTGATTTAGGTACTGGCGCAGTAATGGTCGGTGCATCCATGATCCTTATCTTTACAGCAGGAGCGAGACTCTCTCATTTAGGCGGTTTGGCATTAGTTGGCGTGGTCGGTTTTGTTGGCTTAATCCTTGCAGCCCCATATCGCTTAAAGCGAATTACTAGCTTTCTTGACCCTTGGTCTGACCCGCTTGGTGGCGGCTATCAAATTATTCAGTCATTATTTGCAATTGGACCGGGTGGTTTAGTTGGTTTGGGACTTGGAGCAAGCCGACAAAAATATAGCTACTTGCCAGAGCCGCAAACGGATTTTATTTTTTCGATTTTGGCAGAAGAGCTTGGCTTTATTGGAGGCTCGACGCTTATTTTACTTTTTCTAATTGTTATTTGGCGCGGCGTGCGTACCGCGATTTCTGCTCCAGATACATTTGCCAGCTTAATGGCGATTGGCATTACAAGCATTATCGGTGTGCAGGTGCTAATTAATATCGGTGTTGTTATCGGCATGATGCCTGTAACAGGAATTACGCTTCCGCTTGTAAGCTATGGTGGTTCCTCGTTAACGCTGCTATTAACGGCGCTTGGCATATTGCTTAATATTTCTCGTTATTCGAGGTGAAGATATGAAAATTTTATTGACAGGCGGAGGGACTGGCGGTCATATATATCCTGCACTAGCAATTGCAAAATATATGAAACAACAAGATCCAAATACGGAATTACTATATATCGGCACAACAAAAGGGATGGAAAGTAAGATTGTGCCAAATGCAGGAATTCCTTTTGAAAGTATTGAAATTAGCGGGTTTAAACGTAAACTGTCCTACGATAATGTACGGACAGTTATCCGTTTTTTTCAGGGTGTATCCCGCTCTAAAAAATTAATTAAAGAATTCCGGCCAGATGTCGTCGTTGGAACTGGCGGCTATGTATGTGGTCCTGTTGTATATGCAGCAGCTCGTCTTGGAGTTCCAACCTTTATTCATGAGCAAAATGCGATTCCTGGATTAACGAATAAATTTTTAACGAAATTTGTTTCTCATGTTGGCGTTAGTTTCGAGGATTCGCTAGCCGCTTTTGCGAAAGCAAAGCAAGTCAGCTTCACAGGCAATCCATGTGCTAGCCAAGTACTTGAAGCGGTACCAGGACGAGGCAGAGCATCACTTGGGCTCGAGCCTAATCAACGCTATGCACTTATTGTTGGCGGCAGCCGCGGAGCTAGAGCCTTCAATGAGGCGGTTGTAGCTATGGCAGAGGAACAAGAGC
This sequence comes from Paenibacillus sp. plas6, assembly GCF_057221655.1. NCBI lineage: Bacteria > Bacillati > Bacillota > Bacilli > Caryophanales > Paenibacillaceae > Paenibacillus > Paenibacillus sp. plas6. Next base: position 3,938,512 of record NZ_CM170151.1, read on the forward strand.
TATTAGATCAGCTAACGCAGCATGTAATTGTTTTTGCAACAGGAGAAATATACTATGAAGAAACAAAGCGCAGATTAGCAGATAATGAGGCAGTGAAAAACGGTAAAATTATGCTGCTTCCTTATATTAATAATATGGCAGAGGTGCTTACCGACGCATCCATCGTAATAAGTCGGTCAGGTGCTTCCTCATTGGCTGAAATAAACGCATTAGGTAAACCTGCTATACTTATACCTTCACCTAATGTTACGAACAATCATCAGGAAGCAAATGCCCGCAGCTTGGAGGCGGTAGGTGCTGCTGAAATTATTTTGGAAAACCAGCTAACAGGAAGATCTTTACTGGAAAAAATGGTCAGCCTATTACTTGATGAGCATCGTTTAGCTAAAATGTCACAGGCCTCATCATTTTTAGCTGTTCCAGATTCGGCAAGCCGCATTGCACTGGCGTTAAGCCGTATTTCCTCGAAAAAATAATATCGTTTGGGCGATTGTCACATAAATGAGTGTTGAGGCATAAAATACCGTATAATTCGTGATCAGAGCTATGCGATAAGCCGATTAGCACTCATTGAACTGTAATGGCTTGAGAATGACAATGAATTCTCAAAGGGAGGAGAACGTAATGAATGAATTTATAGAGGAGCTTGAAGAGTTAAAACTTGGGGAATATCTCTTCAATGAACCGCTATCGAAGCACACTACATGGAAAATCGGCGGAAACGCTGATGTGATGGTCTATCCTCACGGCAAGGAACAGCTCATTGCGCTAATTAAATTGCTGAATAAGCACGGAATCCCATGGACAACGATTGGCCGTGGTTCAAATATGCTAGTCAGCGATCAAGGAATTCGCGGCGTCGTCATTAAACCTGACAAAGGACTTGATTATGTCAGTTTTAATGGTAGCACAGTTACCGCAGGTGCAGCTTATTCTTTTATCAAATTAGCAGTAACAGCTGGGAGAAAGGGGCTTACTGGTTTAGAGTTTGCTGGTGGGATTCCTGGTACAGTTGGTGGTGCTGTTTATATGAACGCTGGGGCGCATGGATCTGATGTATCACGTATTTTTAAGTCTGCTGAGATTGTACTGTCAAACGGAGAATTGGTTACCTACACAAGCGAAGATATGAAATTCTCATATCGCCATTCCATTTTGCATGAAATATCTGGTGTTGTTCTTGAGGCAACCTTCCAGCTTGAAGAAGGAGATCGCCAGAAAATTTCTGCTGAAATGGGAAAGCACAAGGAACGTCGCTTACAAACGCAGCCGTTGCAAATGGCTTGTGCGGGTAGTGTATTTCGAAATCCGCCAGGAGATTATGCTGCAAGGTTAATTGAGGAAGCAGGCCTCAAAGGGTTCCAATGTGGAGGAGCAAAAGTATCCGAGCTACATGCCAATTTTATCGTTAACACAGGACAGGCGACAGCTAATGACGTACTCGCGCTAATTACCCATATTCAAGGCGTAATTAAGGAACGTTACGGTATCCAATTAATGCCGGAGGTATTGGTGGTGGGCGAGCGGTAATTCGGAGGTGATACATTGGACAGATTGGTGATTGAGGGCGGAAAGCCTCTGTCAGGAACGGTTATAATCCAAGGCGCCAAAAATGCGGTGCTGCCGATTATGGCTGCCAGTCTGCTGGCTGAAGGAACAACCGTACTAGAAAATGTTCCTCATTTGCTTGACATCGAAGTAATGATTTCAATTTTGCGAGAGCTTGGATGTCAAGTTGAGCATAAGGGAAGTACGATTATCATCGACACAAAGCATGCAGCGGCATCGCATGTGCCTGAAGGGTTAATGAAGCAGATGCGGTCTTCCATTTTTTTAATGGGTCCATTGCTCGCGAAGTATGGCAAAACAAAAGTGTATCAGCCTGGTGGCTGTGCAATTGGTGAACGGAAAATTGATATTCATTTAGAAGGCCTAAAAGCACTTGGTGCAAAGATTGAAGAAGTCGGCAATAGTATTATTTGCAGTGCCGATAAATTAGTAGGTGCAGATGTATACTTGCATTTCCCAAGTGTTGGCGCAACTGAAAATATTATGATGGCAGCAGTGTTAGCAGAAGGACGGACAACAATTAGCAATGCTGCACGCGAGCCAGAAATTCAAGACCTGCAAAACTTTTTAAATGCAATGGGAGCCAAGGTGCTTGGTGCAGGAACAGATACGATAACGATTGACGGTGTAAAAGAGTTAAAACCGTGCCAACATACCGTCATTCCTGATCGTATAGTAACAGGTACACTGATGCTTGCAGCTGCGGCTACAAGGGGGCATATTACACTCCATAAAACTCAGCCGGGTCATCTTAGCTCTCTCATTCATGTAATGCGTCGCGCAGGTGTTCAAATTGGTGTAGACGGTGATATAATTAGAGTCGACAGTCGATTACGCTGCAAAGCAGTGGAGAAAATTGTAACTGCACCATATCCTGCATTTCCAACAGATCTTCAATCGCAAATGATGGTAATGCTTGCTTTGGCAGACGGAGTAAGTGTTATTAAGGAAACGGTGTTTGAAGGTCGACTGAAACATGTTGATGAGCTTGCAAGAATGGGAGCGGATATACGAGTCGATATGAATACCGCATATATTAGAGGGGTTCCTCGATTATATGGAGCAACGGTTGAAGCAACAGACTTGCGAGCAGGTGCTGCACTAGTTATCGCAGGACTTGCTGCACAAGGAAGAACGGTAGTTGAACGTGTTCATCATATTGATCGTGGATATGATCGTATTGAAAATATGCTCTCCATGCTTGGAGCAAAAATAACACGCTTAACGACACTTTCTAAGAATGAAACTTATGCTCAGTAGTCATCGGAATGATAATCGGCTTCCTCATCATCGGTGAGGAGGCCGCATTGTATTAAGGAGAGGGTTACTTGATGGAAACTGGAGCCGACTTGCCGGTGCTTAGAGAGCCCGAGCCTAAGAAAAAAAGCAATGTCAGGCTGATCGTCATATTAGTATTATTATTTGTCGCACTGCTAGCTGTTATTTTCTTTAATTCTCCACTAAGTAAAATAACCGAAGTGCAAATTACAGGTACTCAATTTACGAGCAGTGCTGATGTGATTAAGGCTGCTGATCTTGCAGTAGGAGATTCTTATTTCTTTAATTCAGCTAGTAAAATTGAACAGCGATTACTGAACAGCAATACTATACAGCATGCAACCGTTACAAAAAAATTTCCTGGCTTAATAAAAATTCATGTTCAAGAATATAAGGTAGTTGCTTTCGAACTTTCTGAAAATGGTGATCTTGTCGCTTTGCTCTCAAGTGGCGCTAGTATTGTGACCAATAGTGAACGAATGCAAATTATGGACAAGCCTATTCTTACCGGTTGGAGTGCTGATGATCTCAATAAAAAGGAGCTTGTAAAGCAACTAGGAAATATAAGCAGTGCGCTATTATCTGATATTTCCGAGATAACTCCAATTCCGTCCCAGGCATTTCCTGATCGTATATTAATATATACGCGCACTAAGTTCGAAATTATAACAGCAATTAGCTTACTTTCAGAGAAGATTGTTACGATTAATGGTGTCATTGAGACTCAATCACCTGGTCGACTAACGCTCTTATTAGCAGATACTTTTGTACCATTTCCACAAATTGGCGAGAGCAAATCTGACATTGAGGAGTAAATCAAGGAAAAAATACTCTACTCAAGCTTCATAAACAGTGGTAAAATTTTATGTATGGATGAACTGGCATAGTAAATCGTGAGAAAATAGGACTTATTATCTATACTATCGCTTAAACTACTTAAAAATAGGATTAGACTACTGTATTTTAAGAAAAATTGAGAAAAAAATGTTGAAAAAAGAGGGAAAGGCTAATATTTGTTGAATAAAACATAGTGGGCCAATTCGATAGCAAATTAGAAGCGGTAGAATATCCTGATATTCATCGTTATCATGATAAACATTTTTGAAACGGAGGTGCCGCGAAGTGAGCAACGGTGACATTATTGTCAGTTTGGACATCGGTACATCCAAGGTTCGAGCAATAATAGGTGAAATCAACGATGGTGGAATAAATATCATTGGTGTTGGTACATCAGACTCTGAGGGTATTCGTAAAGGTGCGATTGTTGATATTGACCAAACGGTTCAATCGATAAAAAATGCAGTTGAACAAGCGGAACGAATGGTAGACATTAAGATATCAGAGGTTTACGTTGGCATACAAGGAAGTCATATTGGTGTGCAGACGAATCACGGAGTAGTAGCAGTATCTAATGAAGACCGTGAAATTGGCGAAGAGGATATCGAGCGAGTGCTACAAGCTGCAAAAGTCGTTACTTTACCACCAGATCGTGAAATTATTAACCTAGTACCGAAACAGTATATTGTCGATGGTCTGGAAGGTATTTCAGATCCAAGAGGAATGATAGGTGTTCGCTTGGAAGTAGAAGCTACTGTTATTACAGGTGCCAAATCTGCTGTACATAACTTAGTGAGATGCGTAGATAAAGCTGGATTAAAAATAAATGGCGTTATTTTACTATCACTAGCTTCTGGTGTCATGACATTATCTAAGGAAGAAAAAACAAACGGTACCGCATTGGTTGACATAGGCGGCGGATCTACTACACTAGCCATTTATGAAAATGGCGGAATTTCTGCTATTTCTACTATACCAATCGGTGGTCAGTATGTTACAAATGATATTGCCTATGGATTACGTGCTCAAACTGACCATGCTGAAAAAATTAAGCTGAAATTTGGTTGTGCCAATGTAGCAGATGCTGCAGAGGATGTAAAGTTTAAAGTAACACGTATGGGTAGCAATGTGGAAAAGGAATTTTCCCAAAAGGACTTAGCAAGTATTATTGAACCGCGCATGCAAGAAATTTTCCAGTTAATTAAAGCGGAAGTTGCAGCACTAGGCTATGCTGATAAAGTAGATAGCTATGTATTAACAGGAGGCTCAGTTTCCTTGCCAGGTACACTGTCTCTTGGTCAGCAAGAACTCGATGCCAATGTAAGAATTGCTGCTCCACATTATATTGGTGTTAAAGATCCATCTTATAGCAGCGGAGTAGGAATGATTCAATACGTTTCAAAATACATGGGTGTTCGAGGAGCTAGTACAACGAAAAAGCCAATTAGTCGCAAAAAAGACACTCCAGCTTCGTCCAAACCCCGTATGTTAGAACGATTAAAAAATATGTTTCAGGAATTTATTTAACAGGGGGAATACAGTAGATGTTGGAATTCGACTTAGAACTAGAGCAACTTGCTCAAATTAAAGTTATTGGTGTTGGTGGCGGCGGTAGTAATGCTGTTAACCGAATGATTGAAAACGGAGTAAAAGGTGTAGAATTTATAACTGTTAATACTGATGCACAAGCGTTAAATTTAGCAAAGTCCGAGCATAAGCTACAGATTGGCGATAAATTAACTCGTGGTCTTGGCGCTGGGGCAAACCCTGAAGTAGGAAAAAAAGCTGCTGAGGAATCCCGTGACCTTATAGCGAATCAGCTTAAAGGTGCTGACATGGTATTCGTAACAGCCGGTATGGGCGGTGGCACTGGTACTGGTGCTGCACCTGTTATTGCTGAAATCGCTCGTGAATGCGGTGCACTTACAGTTGGTGTTGTAACACGTCCATTTACGTTTGAAGGTCGTAAACGCTCTTCACAAGCTGAATCAGGGATTGAAGCACTTAAGGATAAAGTTGATACATTAATCGTTATCCCTAATGATCGCCTGCTAGAAATCGTAGATAAGAAAACTCCGATGCTTGAAGCATTCCGTGAAGCAGATAACGTGCTTCGTCAAGCTGTACAAGGTATTTCTGACTTGATTGCTGTACCAGGGCTTATTAACCTTGACTTTGCTGACGTAAAAACTATTATGACTGAGCGTGGCTCTGCATTAATGGGTATTGGTGTTGCCTCTGGTGAAAATCGTGCAGCAGAAGCAGCTCGTAAAGCGATTCAAAGTCCACTTCTTGAAACTTCAATCGACGGTGCTCGCGGTGTGATTATGAACATTACTGGCGGCAGCAATCTGTCACTTTATGAAGTTAATGAAGCAGCGGAAATTGTTATTTCTGCATCTGATCCTGATGTAAATATGATCTTCGGTGCTATTATTGATGAAGAAATGAAGGATGAGATTAAAGTAACTGTTATTGCTACTGGCTTTGAATCAAAAGCAACTGAAGCACCTGTAAGAAAGCAAGTTGGACATGCTGGTGAAGCAACTGAGCCAAAGGCTTCTGCTTCTAGACCAATCGGCACGAATTTGCCTGGTGACTTAGAAATTCCAGCTTTCTTACGCCGTAAATAGGAATAATTTCTTTAGTATTAATTAACTTATAAAGCTGTCTATTTGTAGCTTAGGCTATAGAATAGACAGCTTTATTTGTATATTTTTCTTTGGCTAAGCAACGTGTTAAATAGGTAAGTTTAGCAACGAGATTAAGTGATGTTATGTGACAAAAATAGAAGAAGAAGCACGACATAAACTGACAGACTTTGGAATATATATCATCTATACTGTCTACATTGTTAATTTACAAGCGGAGCTAGATTACACTTGAAGCAAGAAACGGCTTGGAGTTGGTAGAATTGACCGTCTACGCTGATATTATCCTATTACGAGAGCTGTTATTTGATGGAATTATTTTAATGCTCGTAGGTTGGGTACGAGGAGTTCGTGCCAAGCCATGGCGGCTTCTGCTAGCTGCAAGCATTGGGGCTTGCTACACAATCGCGATGCTATTTCCAAGCCTAGCAATGCTATATCATTTTCTAATAAAGCTCTTTGTTTCCTTTGTAATGATTTATATTAGCTACGGTTATCTATCGCTACAAACCTATTTGCGTGACCTGATAAGCTTTTATTTAATTAGCTTTGTTTTAGCTGGAGGACTAATGGGACTGTATTACATGTTAATGAGCAGCTCCCAACAGGTATGGGCAAATCTCATCTTTATTGGTGGAGAAGTAACGAGTAAATGGCAAATGGGCATTTTCTATATCATTGTATGTAGCTTACTTATTATTTATTTATGGTTATGCTTTATGCGCAGCAAACAAAAGCATCAGCTGCTGACGCAGCATTTGTCAAGTGTAGAGTTTCAAATAGCTGGACAGGTTATCCACTGTCAAGGACTGATTGATACAGGCAACCAATTATACGACCCGCTAAGTAAAACACCAGTTGTTATTTTACAAATAAGTGAGCTTGCCCACATCTTGCCTTCAGCACTTACAGAGGCGCTTAAGCAAGGAAATATGGATAAAGCACTATTGTCGATTACCGATAATCCAGAGATGAGTAGATGGCAGGAGAGAATCCGTGTTGTACCATACCGCGGTGTAAATCGCAATGCTCAGTTTATGCTTGCGTTAAGGCCTGACCTTATCAAAATAAAGCACCAGGAACAGGTCTATCAAACAGCTAAAGTGCTAATTGGCTTTGATGGGGGACAGTTAAGTGCAGATGGTTCCTATCAAGCGATTATACATCCTTCGCTAATCGCTCACTAAACTGGACAACTTTTGCTTAACTCATGCTTTCGCTGTACTTTTTATGACAGTAATTAAACTCAAGAATGCATCATAAAAAGTTTTAGGAGGAATATTTATGCTGGCCCGATATAAGTTAATTGCTCAGTTAACTTACTATAAAATTTTAATGCGGTTAGGCTTAAAGTCAGAAACAATTTATTATATTGGGGGAAGCGAAGCTCTTCCTCCTCCTTTAACACGAGAGGAAGAAGAATACTTATTACAGCGTCTGCCATCTGGAGATGAAGCAGTTCGTGCAATGCTAATTGAACGAAACTTGCGCTTGGTTGTATATATTGCTCGTAAATTTGAAAATACTGGAATTAATATTGAGGATCTCGTTTCAATTGGCGCTATCGGATTAATTAAAGCAGTTAATACATTTGATCCCGAGAAAAAAATTAAACTCGCAACTTATGCAAGTAGATGCATTGAGAATGAAATTCTAATGCATTTACGTCGAAATAATAAAACCCGAACTGAAGTAAGCTTTGATGAGCCGCTAAATATCGATTGGGATGGCAATGAATTGCTGTTATCTGATGTATTAGGAACAGAGAATGATACGATTTACCGCAACATCGAGGAGCAGGTGGATCGCAAGCTTTTACAAAAGGCGTTGGAAAAATTATCCGAGCGTGAGCGTCTAATTATGGAGCTTCGATTTGGCTTAGCAGATGGACATGAGAAAACGCAAAAGGACGTTGCTGACTTGTTAGGCATTTCGCAGTCCTATATTTCACGATTAGAGAAACGTATTATTAAAAGACTACGAAAAGAATTTAATAAAATGTTGTAGTTTAGGTTACAGATTTAAAAGTCTAGATGTTGTACACTTTTGAGATGGAGTGACATATATTATTATGACAACTGTTTGAGAGGATGTGTAGTAGGTCATGCCTTACAGCACGACGTCCACAGAATCTGTTTCGCTAGGAGATTCAAGCTTTGAAATCACATTTAGCAATATAGAGTTACAACGTGATACGCAAGCAGTTATTGTCAAATGTAATATGATGAACTCTGGCAAGACCGATAAAGTGATTAGCAGTCAATATTTTTTACTAACAACAGATAAGGATAGAGCGTTTCCTAAAGTAAGTTATATAAGTGAATTTAATAAACCAGGGATGCTATGGTCTTGGAAAAAGCTGAAGCCCAGAGAAACTTGCACGATTATTTTGCGTTATCAGCTTCCATCTAGTACAGGTCATTACAGCTTTCATTACTTGTATCGTCAGCAAGCAAAGTTGATAGGAATATTTGATTTGAATGAATAAGTAAATTTTATAAAAGGAAATTTATATGAAGCCTGTTTCTGCCCTGCAAAGGGATAGTGAAGCAGGTTTTTATTTTTTTTTCACTTGCTTAGCATCTTTTTGCTAATGTCGTAAATTGTCATCTAAGGAATAAAATCATCACCTCAGGAGATACTGAATCTTAATGTTTCTCCTTAGGAGGTAATGAGAATGACGCGTAATAAAGTTGAAATTTGTGGTGTAGATACCGCTAAGCTACCAGTGCTTACCAACGTTGAAATGCGTGAACTATTCACCGCTCTGCAAACCCGTAATGAATGGGGAGCTAGAGAAAAATTAGTAAACGGTAATTTACGATTAGTTCTCAGTGTAATTCAGCGATTTAATAATCGTGGAGAATATGTTGATGATTTATTTCAGGTTGGCTGCATCGGATTGATGAAGGCGATTGACAACTTTGACCTTAGCCAAAATGTAAAATTCTCCACTTATGCTGTTCCGATGATAATTGGAGAAATACGCAGATATTTACGAGATAATAACCCAATTCGTGTATCTCGCAGCTTAAGAGATATCGCATATAAAGCGCTGCAAGCTCGAGATAATTTAACGAATAAGTTATCTAGGGAACCAACGGTGCAAGAGATTTCAGAACAACTTAATGTACCGAAAGAGGATGTTGTTTTTGCCTTAGATGCTATTCAAGATCCTGTTTCACTTTATGAGCCGATCTTCAATGACGGCGGGGATCCGATTTATGTTCTTGATCAAATTAGCGATGAAAAAAATAAAGATATAACTTGGATCGAAGAAATTGCACTTAGAGAGGCGATGCAACGACTAAATGAACGTGAACAAATGATCTTATCTATGCGTTTTTTTGAAGGTAAAACGCAAATGGAGGTAGCAGATGAAATCGGCATATCACAGGCACAAGTATCTCGACTAGAAAAGTCAGCTATCGGTCAGATGCAAAAATATGTAAATGCTTAAGTGCAAACGGAGGCTGTCAGTACAATTCACACTGACAGTCTTTTTTCATGCATCTCGTACATATTAAAGAAATACTTTCCTTCCTGCTTCATATACTAGTCTCATCATGATCTAGTCTTATCATGATGCGGGAGGGTGAGTAGATGAAAATATCAGAATTTAAGATGAAGGATGTCATTAATATTGTGAATGGCAGAAAATTAGGAAATATTAGTGATGTTGAGCTCGATCCCAGACAAGGCACTATCGATGCGATAGTCGTTCCACAAATTCAACGAATATTTGGCTTATTTGGTTCTGCGGATGCAGCTATCATTATACCTTGGGATAATATTGTGAAAATTGGCGAAGATGTCGTGCTTGTTCGGGTAGAGGAAATACCGGCAATTGCACGGAAAGAGGATTTGCATCCACGTGCATAACAGGCTACACTTATGTAAAAAGCGTTGTAGGGGGAGCGGGTTATGGAAGTATTTCAGCAGCAGAGTGCATCAGCACATCAGCTTTTGCTGCAAAAGTGGATAGATCTTGATAGCAATTTATCAGCAGGCTTTACGACTCGCAATGGCGGGGTTAGTTTGCCGCCATATCATACCTTTAATATTGGATTGCATGTGCAAGATAATCCGGAAGCAGTTATAACTAATCGACGAAAACTGGCTGAAAGTGCAGGTTTTAGCTTTGATGCATGGACCTGCGGAGAGCAAATACATAGCAATAAAGTTGCCATTGTTACGAAAAATGAGCGAGGGCGAGGCAATATCAGCATGGAAGATACGTTGCCTGGTGTTGATGGGTTGATTACAAATGAAAGGGATATTCTATTAACTTCATTTTATGCTGATTGTGTACCGCTATATTTTTGGGATCAAGAACATTCGATCATTGGTTTGGCACATGCAGGCTGGAAAGGGACGGTATCAGCTATTGCACTTAATATGATACAAACGATGCAAGCAACATTTGGCTCAAAGCCTGAGCAGTTGCGATGTGCGATCGGTCCATCTATAGGTGATTGCTGTTATGAGGTGAATGAAGTCGTAATTGAGCGAATTGTCGAGTTGTGGCGAGAGCTGGAGCTACCATCAGATTTGTTAGAGGTAGTCATAAAGCCACAAAATGAAAAATTTGCCTTAATAAACTTGAAAGAAATAAATCGACAGATTATGATTAAAGCAGGAATTATAGCGAGTCATATCGAAATAAGTGATTGGTGTACTGGCTGCAGAACTGATTTGTTCTATAGTCACCGTATGGAAAATGGTAAGACAGGACGTATGGCAAGCTGGATTGGTTTACGAAAAGGATGAGTGGTACTATGAGTATACAGCAGCGCCTACAAACGGTACAAGCTCGAATAGCAGCAGCTGCTGAACGATCTGGTCGCTCCGCTTCTGATATTCATGTTGTCGGAGTAACAAAATATGTATCGATTGAAGGTACGATAGCAGCACTAAAGGCAGGAGTAAAAGAGCTAGGCGAGAACCGCTGGCAAGTTGCTAAACCGAAATGGGAATATATACATGAACATCGTGCTGAATTGCCTGAACCAATTTGGCATTTTATCGGCACGTTACAAAGCAATAAAGTAAAAGATGTTGTTGGTCGTTTTCACTATATTCACTCATTGGACCGACTTTCATTAGCACAAGCCTTGCAAAAGCAAGCTGAGAAGCTGGATGTTACCGTAAAATGCTTTATTCAAGTGAATGTGTCCGGCGAACAGTCTAAGCAAGGAATGCAGCCGCAAGAGGTGCGTCAGTTTATTAAAGATATGGAGTCTTATGACAGAATCCAATTAATAGGCTTAATGACGATGGCTCCATTTGAATTAGAAGCTGAACAAACTAGACCAGTGTTTTCAGCATTACGGCAGCTTCGTGATGAACTTGTACAGGAGTTTGGACCAAGCTGTACAATTACGGAACTGTCGATGGGCATGTCAAATGATTTTGAAGTTGCTATTGAAGAAGGTGCCACATTTGTTCGACTAGGCACGATTTTGATAGGAACAGAGGAGGATGAATGATGAGCATTTACGGTAAGATTATGAACTTTATTGGTTTACAGGAAGAAGAAGAGATCGTTGAACAAGAACGAGTTCCTGTGCAAGAGGAGCAAGAAGTTGAAACGAATCGATTTGAACAACGTAAACAATCAAGAAGTTCACATTTAACAAGTGTAGGCGGCAATGTAGTTAGTCTTCATACACAAAAAAATACGCGTGTCGTTCTTTGCGAGCCTAAAAGCTATGATGAGGCACAACAAATTGCTGATGAGCTTCGTAATCGTCGCTCTGTAGTCGTAAACTTGCAGCGTGTAAGAGCTGATTTAGGATTGCGAATTGTTGATTTCCTCTCTGGAACGGTTTACGCGTTAAGTGGTTCCATTTCGAAGCTTGGTCCAAATATTTATTTGTGTGCGCCTGATAATGTTGAGGTACATGGAGCTATCACTGAGCTGTCTAACGATCATTACTAAACATAAATGAGGTGACAGGTTCTTGTTTCTTACTATTTCTGGAGTTATTAGCTCCCTATTTATGGTATACAGATATATTTTGTTAGGGTATATTATTTTGTCCTGGTTCCCTAATGCACGAGAAAGCTCTATTGGTCAATTTTTAGCTAGATTGTCAGAGCCGTATCTGTCTATTTTCCGTAGGTTCATACCACCAATTGGAGGCATGCTAGATATATCGCCGATAGTTGCCTTTATTGCTCTGCAGTTTATTTATTCTGGTGTAATGTACTTGTTAAGTATGCTGGCGGGCTTATTTTAATAATAAACATAGTCTCAACATAATAAACGTTTTAAGGTGAGAATGTATATGAACAGCGGATTTTATAGTCATTTTCATCCTGAAGAAAGAGCGTTTGTTGATCGTGCGCTGGAATGGATTGAACGGTCCGCCGAGCTCCATGAGCTTAGGCGGACTGATTTTTTAGATCCGCGTCAACAGCAAATTTTGCAATCGCTCGCTAATCGTAATGGGATGGTAAATGTTAGGTTGGACGGTGGATATGAGGGAGCTGAACGAAAACGTGCTTTGATTGCCCCTGAGTATCGAGATTTGGAATACGAGGATGCAGAACTTTCGATTTTACAGGTTAGCAGTCAGCAGGACAAATTTCAAGAGCTTGAGCACGGTGATTTTTTAGGTGCTTTACTTGGTCTTGGCATTAAACGCGATGTTATTGGAGATATTCATTTACATGATACTTTTTGCCATATTGTTGTGGCAAATAAAATGTCTCAATTTCTAGACATTAGTTTACGTCAGGTTCATCGAATTCAAGTGCTTACAGATGTATTGCCAATCGAAAGCTTACAACCTGTGCAGCAGCAGCTTGAGGAAATGTCGTTCACTGTAGCGTCAATGCGACTTGATGGCATTGCTAGTGATACATATCGCATCAGTCGCACGAAAATCGTTGAGCCAATAAAAGCTGGGCGATGTAAAGTAAATTGGAAGTCAGAGGATGATCCATCGACTATGTTACAGGTAGGAGATGTCGTATCCATTAAAGGTTTAGGTCGATTTAAATTGCTTGAAGTCGATGGAATTACAAAAAAAGGTCGTATCCGTGTTAAAATCGGTAAATATGTTTAGAATTATGCAGGAATTTGCTTAGCGTTGTCGAATAGAAGTGTTAAGAAAATTATATGTTACGTTCTATTTTTGTTATTTTCATAGGAGGTGCTCCAATGCCACTGACACCATTGGACATACATAATAAGGAATTTTCACGCAGAATTCGTGGTTATGATGAAGATGAAGTTAATGAGTTTCTTGATCTTGTAATTAAAGACTACGAAGCATTAATTCGTGAAAATAAGGAAATGCAAAATCAGATCCTTAGCTTGCAGGAGCGATTAAATCATTTTTCTAACCTTGAAGATTCACTAAGCAAAGCAATTATTGTTGCTCAAGATGCTGCTGATGAAGTGCGTAATAATGCGAAGAAGGAAGCGCAGCTAATCATTAAGGAAGCTGAGAAAAATGCAGATCGTATCGTGAACGAAGCGTTAAATAAATCACGTAAAATTTCACTCGATGTTGAAGAGTTGAAAAAACAAGCAGCGATATACCGTGCTCGCTTCCGCACACTTGTAGAAGCACAGCTTGAACTGCTTACAGAGGAAGCATGGGAAAGTCTTGATATTAGCAAGGATGAGAATCCAGTTGCTGCTACGGAATAATCGTAGCAGTTTTTGTTTGACAACTGTTGTTGAATCAGCTATAAATATTATTAAAATACTATTCGATGACGAGAACAAGTACATAGCTGCTCTTGCTACAGAGAACCGATGGCTGGTGGAAATCGGTGCAACGACAACTATGGAATATCCTCTCCGAGAAGCTGCACTGAACAGAGGTAATGCTCTTAAGTAAGTGTAGACGGCTGTCCCCCGATATCGGGATGTCAGATGGAATTCATCTGAACTGAGTGTCGCTTCATTGTGCCTTTTGCACATTGAGCGGAACAAGGGTGGTAACGCGAGGTCGCCTCGTCCCTTCCAAGGGACGAGGCTTTTTTGATCGATGTTTAAAACTCGAATCCCATGACGCTGTTAAGCTATGTAACTTGCTTAACTGTTATTGAAGTCTTGAAATTAATAAGCTCAGACTTGTGACAGTTCTGGGCTTAGCATTTGTTATATTTGAAAGGAGCTGTCAATATGCAACGCGTAGATGTAAAAGAGCGTGCGCGTGCTCGTGAAATGCGAGTACTAGAAAAATGGAGTAAGGAAGATACTTTTAAAAAATCTATTGAAAATCGAGCTGGAAAGCCGAATTTCGTATTCTATGAAGGACCGCCAACTGCTAATGGTAAGCCGCATATCGGTCACGTGCTTGGACGTGTAATTAAAGACTTTATTTGTCGTTACCGTACAATGAGAGGCTATCGTGTAATTCGTAAAGCTGGTTGGGATACGCACGGCTTACCGGTTGAGTTAGGTGTTGAAAAACAGCTTGGCATTTCTGGTAAGCAAGAAATCGAAGAATACGGTATTGAAAAGTTTATTAAGCAATGTAAAGCTAGTGTATTTGAATATGAAAAGCAATGGCGCGAACTAACTGAAGCAATCGGTTATTGGACAGATATGGATCAACCGTATATTACACTTGATAATAATTACATTGAAAGTGTATGGCATATCCTTGGTACAATCCATGAAAAAGGATTGTTATATCGTGGACATCGCGTAAGCCCATATTGTCCTTGCTGTCAAACAACACTAAGCTCCCATGAAGTAGCGCAAGGCTATGAAGATGTTAAAGATCTAAGTGCTACTGTAAAATTTAAGTTGAATGATGCAGATGAATTTATCCTTGCATGGACAACTACGCCTTGGACATTGCCTGCGAACGTTGCGCTAGCAGTAAATCCAGAGTTGACTTACGTAAAAGCTTCCAAAAATGGCGAAGTATATATCGTTGCAGAAACACTAGTATCATCTGTATTGAAAGAGGACTATGAAGTATTAGGAACAGTCAAAGGCAGCGAACTTGTTGGCCGCAGCTATACTGCACCATTTAATTATGTAGCAGTTGAAAAAGGTCATATCGTAATCGCTGGTGACTTTGTTAGTGATTCAAGCGGTACAGGTATCGTTCATATCGCACCAGCCCATGGTGAGGATGACTATCGTGTAGCTAGACAAAACGGTATCAGCATGCTGTCTGTTGTGAACAATGCTGGATGTTATGTTGATGCAGTAACGGATTTGGCAGGTCGCTTTGTAAAAGACTGCGACGTAGATATTGTAAAAATGCTTAGCGAAAAAGGACTGCTATTTGCTAAAGAACGTTATGAGCACAGCTATCCATTCTGCTGGCGTTGTAAATCTCCATTATTGTACTATGCGACTGAGAGCTGGTTTATTGAAACAACAGCAATTAAAGATCAGTTAATTAAAAACAATAGTGAAGTAGATTGGTATCCAGGTCATATTCGTGAAGGACGTTTTGGAAAATTCCTTGAAGACCTTGTTGACTGGAATATTAGCCGCAATCGTTATTGGGGTACACCGCTAAACGTTTGGATTTGTGAAGCTACCGGCAAACAGTATGCACCTAAAAGCATTGCTGATCTTCGTGCACGTGCAGTTGGTGACGTACCAGAGGATATTGAATTGCATAAGCCGTATGTTGATGAAATATTGCTAAAAAGCCCATTTGCTGAAGGGGCTGTTATGCGTCGTACACCAGAAGTTATTGACGTATGGTTCGATAGCGGTTCAATGCCATTTGCTCAACATCATTATCCATTTGAAAACCAAGATACGTTTGCAGATCAATATCCTGCGGATATTATCTGTGAAGGGATTGACCAAACACGTGGTTGGTTCTACAGTTTGCTTGCTGTTTCAACACTTTACAATGGCAAAGCTCCATATAAAGCGGTTATTTCAACAGGTCATATTCTTGATGAAAATGGACAAAAAATGTCTAAATCAAAAGGAAATGTTATTGACCCTTGGGAAATTATTGAAGAGTTCGGTACAGATGCTTTCCGTTGGGTAATGTTAGCTGACAGTGCGCCTTGGAACAGCAAACGCTTCTCAAAAGGTATCGTGGCAGAAGCAAAATCTAAAGTTATTGATACAATTGTTAATACTCATGCATTCTATGCGCTTTATGCAACAATCGACGGTTATGTGCATGATCAACATGAGTTTAAGCTGTCGCAAAACAAGCTTGATCGCTGGATTATAAGCCGCTTAAATAGCTTAATTAAAGTTGCAGTTAAGGGCCTAGATGCAAATGACTTCTTGAATCCAGCTCGAGCAATTGAAGACTTTGTAGATGAGCTAAGTAACTGGTATATCCGTCGTTCACGTGACCGTTTCTGGGGCAGTGGTTTAACTGAGGATAAAATTGCTGCATATCAAACATTGCACAATGTGCTAATTACGCTAGCTAAAATTATCGCTCCGTACACTCCAATGCTTGCAGAAGATATCTTTAGCAATCTTGGCGGTGGCGAAAGTGTGCATCTAGCAGATTACCCTGTAGCTGATGAAGCGCTAATCGATTTAGAGCTAGAACGCGATATGGAAAGTGCAAAAGTTATCGTGGAGCTTGCTCGTAACGTGCGTAATGAAACAAGCATTAAAACTCGTCAGCCTCTATCCGAGTTAATCGTATCGCTAGATCGTGATTTCGAATTAGCATCGTATGAGGAAATTATTAAAGATGAAATTAATGTGAAGAATATTACAGTGCAAAATTCTGACAGTGGCTTCGTTGACTTTACACTGAAGTTGAATCTTAAAGTTGCAGGTCGCAAATTTGGTAAATTAGTAGCTCCAATTCAATCTGCCTTTAAGGAAATGACGCCAGAGCAAACCAGAGAAATCGTTCAAGCTGGGCAATACGTGTTTACAACTGAAGACGGTGAGCAAGTCGTTGTAGCTTTAGATGAAATTCTTGTTGAGAAAAAAGCAAAAGCTGGCTTTGCATCGGCTTCAGGCAATGGTATTACCGTTGCGTTAAATACTGACATTACACCTGAGCTAGAGCAAGAGGGCTGGGTTCGTGAAGTGATTCGTGCGGTACAAGACACACGTAAAAAACTTGATTTGCCAATTGAAAAACGCATTGATTTGCAATTGCATGTTGATGATGAGCTAAAAGCTGCGCTTGAAACGTTTAATGATTTATTGCATGAAAATTTACTTTTGCAATCTGTTACTTTTGGACAGACTGAAAATATGGAAATTGTTCAGCTAGGTGAAAAAAGCGTGGGCATTTTCATTAACCGATAATGATATATTAAGAAAGCCCGCTTCGCCAAGTGGCGAGCGGGCTAACTATTAGTTAATTAGTTCGGTGCAACAGGAAGGATGACAACGATGGCTGAAAATGATCGAGAGGAGCTTAATAAGCTTAGACAATCGTTAGATTCAATCGAACAAAAATTAATTAAGGTTACTCATGATCTTGAACGTGCGCAGATTGCAGACTATGTGAATTTGATGAATAAACCACTAAAACTGTTATGGCGCAACTTTTTAGCTGGCATGGCAAAGGGAGTAGGCACAGCAGTAGGTTGGGTATTTTTAGCTACACTTATCCTTTATTTATTACAAATGCTTGGTGCATTAAATCTTCCGATTATTGGTGATTACATAGCTGATATTGTAAGAATTGTTCAAACTCAACTGAATGTTGATGTCGAGCACTAAAGGTTAAAGCTCTTCGAGCTCTTGATCGCCTTCTTCATGCTTCATATAACGCTGATAGGCGTTGTTGCGCACGATGTATACATGTTGACCTGTAATATCGGTAGCGACAAAGCTTTCCATAGGCTCACAAAAGCCATCTAATTCATCAACAAGCTCTTCAGCAAATTCATTGTCTAGCATGGAAATTGCTTCATCATAAGATGAGTTACCATAGCTTAATACCTCTTGAATGCTATCTTCGCCATCAAAGCCATTAAATTCACGGTCATCCATATTGATTTGCTCCATAGCGATTGGCACATATTCATAAGAAGCTGTAAAGGCGTGAGTTTGGGGTCCATGCTCTATACAAGTAGCTGCTTCAGGAAGTGCCTCAAGACGATTTAGCTCAATAGGCTGCTGACAAACGACACAAAAGCCATACGTTTTATTTTCAATGCGCGATAGTGCTTCCTCAATTCGTGCAAGTCGGCGCTCTTGAGCATCATAAAATGCAATTTCTCGTTCCTGCTCGTATATTTCTGTCGCTTGATCGGCAAGATGATTATCTATTTTTGCCAGCTCTGACGATAAATTAAGATCAGTGCTCATTTGCTTGGTGAAGGTTTCTTCATCTAAAATATTTTTTCGTAATTGGAGAAGCTTTCTTTTGAAATGCTGTAGCTTTTTCTCTGATAAATGGGGTTGCATATGATTACTTCACCTCACTTTATATAAATGCTTCATTATTGTGCTTCAAATTTAAGCATTATAATAGAGAAAAGCTTGGATATGCTGGTGATTCTAGGGAGGAGCAATCGAACGAGCTGCTTAATGCTGTTGCAAGTAGAATGTACCGCCAACATATGCTAAACTTACAATTAGCTTGCAAATTATTTGAGGTACGGTATTTCTGAACAAAGCTAATAAACATTACAAGATAGGAGTGAAATGATGCGCATTGTTTTTTTTCTAGTCGCATTTTTAGCGTTTGTACTGGATTATATATCGAAGTACTGGGTTAAAACGAATATGAAAATAGATGAACAATTTAGTGTAATTGGGGACTTTTTTCTTATTACGTCACATCGTAATCGCGGTGCAGCGTTTGGTATTTTACAGGAGCAACGCTTATTTTTCATTATTATTACGATAATAATCGTCATTGGTATTTTATGGTATGCCCATATTATGCGTGAAAAAGGAAGTAAGATATTGCTTATTGGTCTTGCATTAGTGCTGGGCGGGGCAATTGGTAACTTTATTGATCGCTTACGCTTTGGCGAAGTCGTAGACTTTTTCAAATTTAACTTTGGCAGTTACACTTTCCCGATTTTTAATGTGGCAGACTCAGCAATTGTCGTTGGCGTAGCACTTATTATTTTGGATACATTATTAGAGTTAAAACGAGAGCAGAAAGGTAAGGTTGCAGCATCGAATGAAGAATGAGGACTTTGATCTAAATCTTGAAGATGAACGTATAGAAGTATTAACCTTTGAGGCTGCAGAGCAGCATCGCGGCATGCGTATTGATAAATTTGTTCCTGATCAATTAGAAGATTCTTCAAGAACGCAGGTGCAACAATGGATCAAGGACGGACATGTGCTTGTAAATGGCAAGGCAATCAAAAGCAACTATAAGCTCGCAACAGGAGATCATATTCTTATTCAAATTCCTGAAGCAGAGGAGCTGGAAATTGTTGCAGAAAATATTCCGCTTGATGTCATTTATGAGGATAGCGATGTTATTGTTGTAAACAAGCCAAGAGGCATGGTTGTACACCCAGCACCTGGCCATGGCAGCGGGACGTTAGTCAATGCGCTTATGTATCATTGTAAAGATTTATCGGGTATTAATGGTGTATTACGACCTGGTATTGTTCATCGTATCGATCGTGACACGACCGGGTTAATTATGGTTGCAAAAAATGATATGGCTCATATTTCGCTTGCAGAACAGCTTAAAAAACATACAGTAACACGTCGTTATTTAGCGCTGGTCCATGGCAATTTACCGCATGATGAAGGCACAATTGATGCCCCGATCGGTCGGGATCCTCATGATCGTAAGCTCTTTACTGTAACCGAGCATAATGCAAAGAAAGCGATCACCCATTTCCGCGTAGTTGAACGAATTGGTCATGATTTTACATTGGTGGAGTTACAGCTTGAAACGGGCAGAACCCATCAAATTCGCGTTCATATGAAATATATCGGCTATCCTTTAGCTGGGGACCCTGTTTATGGGCGAAATAAAACGGTAGCACTTAACGGACAAGCTTTGCATGCTGGGGTGCTTGGTTTCGATCATCCGCGAACAGGAGAACGCTTATTGTTTGAAGTGCCAATTCCTGAAGATATGAATAACGTATTAATTAGTCTGCGTTCACGTTAAGAGCGCAGGCTTTTTTTATCTTTGAGAATGCAAACATGGCGAAATTTTTAGGTGGATTAAATGTCGATATGTACAAATATTTGACTAGTTACTGCATTATGTTTTCGCGTTATGTAAGTTATGCTTAAAACATGTTACATTGACGCGAAAAGGATTGGTGAAAAAATGGCAACCGTGAATCAACATTTTTTAGACTTACAAGGTAGTTATTTATTTTCTGAAATAGCAAAACGTAGAACGAAATATGTTGGGGAAAATCCAAATGCAGATATTATTAGCCTAGGTATTGGCGACGTTACACGCCCATTGCCGCAAGCTGTTATCGATGCAATGCATCAAGCTGTGGATGAAATGGCTAATTCCAGCTCATTTAAAGGATACGGTCCAGAGCAAGGATATACATTTTTAACAGACCAAATCATTGCTGGGGACTATCGCTCACGTGGCGTTGAGCTTAGCAATGATGAAATATTCGTAAGTGACGGCTCTAAATGTGATGTTGGAAATATTCAAGAAATATTTAGTACAAGCAGCGTAATTGCTGTACAGGATCCTGTATATCCTGTATATGTAGATACAAACGTTATGGCTGGTCGTGCAGGGCACTTTAATACTGAGCTTGGACGTTATGAAAAAATCGTATATTTAGATTGCAATGCTGAGAATGGTTTTAAACCAAGCCTTCCTACTGAAAAAGTAGATCTTATTTACTTATGTTACCCTAACAATCCTACGGGTATGACGCTAACGAAGGATGAACTAAAAGTATGGGTCGATTATGCGCTTGAAAATGAGTGCATCATTTTATTTGACTCTGCATATGAAGCATATATTACTGAAGATAATGTGCCGCACAGCATTTATGAAATTGAAGGTGCGCGTAAAGTTGCAATTGAATTCCGCAGCTTCTCTAAAACTGCCGGCTTTACTGGTATTCGTTGCGCATATACAGTTGTGCCAAAAGAATTAAAAGGAAAAGATGCATCTGGTAATTTAGTTAGCATTAATGAGCTATGGAATCGCCGTCATACTACTAAATTTAATGGTGTTTCTTATGTAACGCAAAAAGGTGCAGCTGCTATCTACTCTCCTGAAGGCAGAGCGCAAATTCAAGAAATCATTAAATATTATATGGAAAATGCTGCTATGATTCGCGATGGCTTAAAAGATGCTGGCTTTACAGTGTTTGGCGGCGTAAATGCACCATATATTTGGTTGAAAACACCAGAAGGCTATGACTCTTGGAGCTTTTTTGATTATTTGTTAAGTAAAGCAAATCTTGTTGGTACTCCTGGCGTAGGCTTTGGTCAATGTGGAGAAGGTTACTTCCGCTTAACTGCATTTGGCAGTCGTGAAAATACGGTACGCGCAATTGAGCGTATTAAGCAATTAAGTTTTTAATCAAATAAGTAGTAAAATAAGTTCTAATAAGCCATAAATATGGGGTTGGAAGAGAGACAGTTGCGCTCTCATCCAACCTTTTTTATTTACTCACTGCAATTTGCTTACATATGCGTATTTGCATCAGTCTATCTTACTGCTCAAGCAACTACGAACGATATAGGATGTTATTTTTTACCTTCCAACTTTACAAAGAACCTTATAAAATTAGAACGAACATCATTTATTTAAAGTATTTAAAGGGGCGTGCCATTATGGGGATTTTTGACCGATTCACAGGAAAAGAATTGGCTCAAAGTATCGATACATATACGAATCAATATGCCGAAATTTTGCTTGGCATGCACCAGCAGATCGTTAAACATCAGCAGCAGCTTAGCAATTTGCAAAAGCAAGTGAATTTGCTAATTGAGGAAAAAGAGCGTTATCCGCACATTTTAGATATAGATAAGGAAATCTTTGCAATCAATGTTCAGTTGACTGCTTTACAAGAAGAGCTTAAGGAAAATGAAAGACGTCTTGATGATAACTTACGATCGGCAATTGCAGAAGTGCATGAAACGTTTAGTGATGAGCTTTCTAATGTGCAGCGAATGATACAAGATCAGTTGAAAGATATGAATGAGCTTTATTTGTCTAGAATGAGCGATTTAAATAGTAAATTGCTAGCTCTTGAAAATGAAATTAGCAGCAATCATCAGCAACTTGTAGAAGCGAATCATCAATTACAACAAAGATTATCAGCTTCGGAAAGCAAATATAAAAAAATATCGCTTATTTTAGGGGCTTTCATCTTTCTTCTAGTGGGATGGGAAATAATTCAGTTTTTCACTCAGTGAGTAATATAAAAGCGCCTGCTATAACCTAGACAGGGGAGGTTAACTTAATGAATTACGAGCAAATCGAGGAGCTGCGTCGAGTTTACCGAAGCAACACTTCTAATTGGAAACGGGAAATTCAGTTATTATATCAATATTATGCACATAATAAAGAAAAGGCGCTTCTGGATATTGCAGCAATGACTGCTGCGCTAGGTGCGATGGCACTTACGAAAAATAGTAACGAAATCAATTTGACTCCGCAAATGGAAGAAGCATTTCATTTGCAATATCCAAATGTTGATTTAAATCAAGTGCTAGCTGAAGGAAATATCGAGGATTATTTGAATGGGTGGAAAGGAAAATATTTCGAAGTACTGGTGCGTGATGAGTTAAACAACGGAGAGATTGTTGGCGATATTCAATTGACTGATGGACAGGTGGCTTATTTGGCAGACAGTCCGACTCAGCCGGGCTGGGATTTGCAAATTGTGAACAGTGACGGAACGGTTGCCCAAGAATTGCAACTTAAGGCAACAGAGTCATTGAGTTATGTGAAAGAGGCATTGGAGAAATATCCAAATATCGAAATTTTAACTACGGATGAAGTTTTTCAAAATGGCGGTTCGGCAATCGAGGCGCTTCATAACAGCGGCATTTCAGATCAACAGTTGGAGGACTTGCTAATTAACTCTACTTCTAGTACAGCAGAGACTGCGGTTGATGCTGCAGATTTTCTTTTTCCTGGTTTTTCTATAGCGGTCATCGAGGCTGGGACAAAACCCAGCTAAATGAAAGAAAACTCCTGGTGCTCTACAAAGTAGAATGCCAGGAGTTCATTTTTTACATACAAAAGGAACACTTTCTGTTAAAATTTAAGTATCTCACCCCAAAAATTTCAAAAGAAAGGTGTTCCTTATGTTTAAAGATTATAACATGAATCAATTAGTTTTGCCTCTAAATTTAGAAGTTAAATTAGATAAACATGATATCGCATTTGCCATTCATCATTTGGTCGAAAGTATTCCAGATGAAGCGTTTCGTTCGTTTGTTCGTCGTGACGGTTGTCCAGCCTATCATCCGCGCATGATGCTCAAGATCATTCTATGCGGCTACACTCAATCTGCCTTTTCTGGTCGTAAAATTGAAGCTCTTACGAAAGACAGTATTCGGATGATGTGGTTAGCTCAAGGCTATGAACCTTGCTACCGTACGATTAATCGTTTCCGTGTTCATCCTGTGATGAAAGACTTACTCCGCCAGTGCTTCGTTCAATTTCGCTCGAAGTTAGTGGAAGAAAAGATCATTACCCAAGAAGCGATGTTCATTGATGGAACCAAAATTGAAGCCAATGCGAATAAGTTCACCTTTGTATGGAAAAAAGCCGTGGACAAACATCATGCTCGGCTCATTGAAAAGTCGAATCAACTGTACAACGAGTTATTGGAACAAAAGATCATTCCAGAGCTTGAACATGAGCAAGAACTCTCTACGGAAAACTTACTGGAGATCGCAGAACACCTTGAGCGAGTGGTTGAAAGCTATACAGAAAAGATCGCAGCATCCGAAGATACGAGTGAACGAAAACAATTACGAAGCAAGCGAAAAGCACCAAAACAACTACTCAAGCAAGTCCGTGATTGGATGGAACGAAAAAACATGTACAAGCTTCATCAACAACGATTCGGAAAGCGCAACAGTTATTCCAAAACCGATCCTGATGCAACCTTCATGCGAATGAAAGATGACTACATGAAGAATGGACAATTGAAGCCTGGATACAATGTACAAATTGCAACCGAAGGACAATACACACTGGCTTATGGTATCTATTCCAATCCAACGGACACCAAGACGCTTATTCCTTTTCTTGATGAAATTGAAACCCATTATTTTGACTTGCCTACCTATATCGTAGCGGATGCCGGATATGGAAGTGAGCAAAACTATGAGGATGTGATCACGAAGCGCAAGCGTGTTCCATTAATAAAGTATACGATGTATGAGCGTGAGCAAAAGAGAAAGTCTAAAACCGATCCATTTCAAACAAGTAACTGGCACTATGATGCCGAAAAGGATCGTTATCTTTGTCCAAATGGACAGGAACTAACGTTTCAACGCTATACCATACGCAAAGATAAAGATGGGTTTGAGCGACAATTCAAGATCTATGCTTGTGCGGATTGTACAGGATGTCCTTTCCGATCCTCATGTACGAAAGCACAAGAAGGAAGACACCGACAACTGATGATCAATGCACGTTGGGAACAACAAAAAACCTATGTAAGAGAGCAGCTTTCAGGAGAAAAAACAGGGGAGATCTACCGTCAACGAAAAATTGACGTAGAACCAGTTTTTGGATTCTTGAAGGCTAATTTAGGTTTCACTCGCTTTTCAGTTCGAGGAAAACGGAAAGTTGAGCATGAGATTGGACTTGCCTTAATGGCAGTAAACTTAAGGAAATATGTGCTACGAACGTAGCATAGCATTAGAAAAACAGAGCCTAAAATGAGCAAACGGTGAAATCTTTGAACAGATTTCACCGTTTGCTTGTTTTAAGAGACAAGTTTTGTCCCAGGCTCTTTATTGACAGGTAAGAAAACATTAGAAATGGCGCGAAGCGACCTGCTCAGTCGAACATTAAAAGCTGGAGCATCACTAAGTGTAGGTGCTGCGGTACATTTTCTTGATGGAGGCTTGTTTAGTATCCCGGCTACGCTTTTAACTCGCATCGGAATTGATCGCATCGAAATATATCGAAATATGGAGCGTTCTACGCAGGCTAAAACAGAAGAGCTTGGCAAATTATTGCCGCAACTTAGCTTAAACACGTCACATTAAAAGATCGGATGATGAATGTTCAATTTTCTTAGATTTGAAACAAAAAGAAAGGGCAGTTTTTCTGCATCAATAGTTGACATTTGATGTCGAACGTGGGATAATTTTTTTGATAGTGATGTACCTTTAATTCAGTCCCGTGAGGCTGGCAAGGTAACGTGAATAATTGGATAAGAAGACTACTTTTTGTGAAGAATCGACCATTTCACAATGGTCGATTCTGAGCTGTCTTTCTTGTCGTGATTTTCATTACTCCTTGCAAACTTCGCAAGGAGTTTTTTTGTTACCGAAGATAAGGTTACAGTAAGCTAGATACTGAGGTGGGATGCTAATGACTGAGAGAGAATGTCATATTTTAATGGATGAAGCAGCTATTCGTCGTGCGCTGACAAGAATTGCTCATGAGATTGTTGAAAAAAACAAAGGAATTGATAATTGCATCATCGTTGGAATTCGCACAAGAGGCGTACATCTCGCTAAGCGCATTGCTGAAAGAATATCTGATATAGAAGGGATTCAAGCTCCAGTTTATGAACTGGATATTACGAAATATCGTGACGATCGCACTGATAGTTTTGAACTGGAGAATGTGGATCACGAACATCAGTTAACGGCTGCCGATGTAAAAAATAAAAAAATCATCCTGTTTGACGACGTACTCTATACAGGACGAACCATTCGTGCGGCAATGGATGCGATTATGGACTGTGGCAGACCACAAAGTATTCAGCTTGCTGTGCTCGTTGACCGTGGACATCGCGAACTACCAATACGTCCAGATTATATAGGTAAAAATATACCTACCTCAAAGCATGAAAGCATTAAGGTCGAACTTACCGAGGTTGATAATCAGGACCAAGTAACGATTTACCATTGAACCATTAGGAGGCGACTATATGAGCACTGCAGCTATTTCAACAAGAAGTTTGCTCGGACTCAAAGATCTTAGTCAACAGGAAATTCAATCCATTATTGATCGAGCGGCATATTGGGAGAAACATCCAAGTAAAACACATGAGCTGCTTAAGGGTAAATTTATCGCGAATATGTTTTTTGAAAATAGCACGCGTACACGTACATCTTTCGAAGTGGCTGAAAAGCGACTTGGTGCAGAAGTAATTAATTTTACAGCAGCAGCCTCCAGCGTAGAGAAAGGCGAGTCTATCTACGATACTGTACGAACGCTTGAATCTATGGGAATCGATGCTGGTATCATTCGCATGAAGCCAGTTGGCTTATTGGCAGAAATCGCACAAAAAATACGTGTTCCGCTTATCAATGCAGGTGATGGTAACAATGAGCATCCGACACAGGCATTACTTGATTTATACACGATGCAAAAGCATTTTGGAGATATAAAAGGCTTAAAGATAGCGATTATTGGGGATATTTTGCATAGTCGCGTAGCACGCAGTAATTTGTATGCTTTGCGTAAATTTGGTGCAGAGGTCGTATTCTGTGCTCCAGATAATATGAGAGCAACTGAGCTTGATGTGACTTATGTAACGATGGAGGAGGCAATTAAGGCGGATGTAGTGATGATGCTGAGAGTTCAGCTTGAGCGTCATGCTACAGGCATGCTAAAGTCTGCTGAAAGTTATCGTGAAAGCTTCGGATTAACTGTAGAACGCGCAGCAAAAATGCAGTCGCATGCAATTATTATGCACCCTGCTCCTGTAAACCGCGGAGTTGAAATTGACAGTGAGCTAGTAGAAGCGCCAAACAGTAAAATCTTCCCGCAAATGTCAAATGGCGTGCCAATTCGAATGGCAGTTGTAGAACGAGCTTTGTCATAACAAATATAGTAATCAATATGGAAGTATAAGCTTTAGGAGGCTATCTAATATGTCTTTATGGATTTTGAACGGTCAAGTTTGGAATGAAGCGAATGGGGAGCTTGAAAGCAAACACATTCACGTAAAGGACGGAGTTATTGCTGAAATTGTAAGCAGCAGTGAGCAAGTCAACACAGAAGGCAGTGAGGTAGTAGATGCAGATGGCAAATTAGTATCGGCAGGATTTATCGATATGCATGTGCATTTGCGTGACCCAGGCTTTACACATAAGGAAGATATTATTACTGGTGGTCGTGCAGCAGTGAAAGGTGGGTTTACAACAATTGCTTGTATGCCTAACACTCGTCCAGTAACAGATACTCCTGAAACAGTAACATATATTATTGAGAAGGCAAAAGAAGCAGGCACTGCTAAAGTGTTGCCATATGCATCAATTACTAAAAATGAGCTTGGACGTGAATTAACAGATTTTGCAGCGCTTAAGCAAGCGGGAGCTATTGGGTTTACAGATGATGGCGTCGGTGTGCAAAATGCGCAAATGATGAAGGATGCAATGACACTTGCAAAATCGCTAGATATGCCGGTTATTGCACACTGTGAGGATGAATCCCTTGTTAAGGGAGCGTGGGCAACAGAAGGTGCGTTCTCTCGCAAGCATGGTATCAAAGGAATTCCTAATGAATCAGAAGCGATTCATGTTGGACGTGATGCACTGCTAGCTGAAGCAACAGGCGTGCATTACCATGTATGTCACGTCAGCACTGAGCAATCTGTTCGCTTAATACGTCTAGCTAAACAAGTTGGCGTTAAGATTACTGCTGAGGTTTGTCCACATCATTTGATTCTTTCAGATGAAGATATCCCAGGGCTTGATGATGCGAATTGGAAAATGAATCCTCCGCTTCGTACACCGCGCGATGTACAAGCTGTAATCGAGGGATTAGAGGACGGCACGATTGATATTATCGTAACTGACCATGCACCGCATAGCGCTGAAGAAAAAGCAAAAGGTGTTGACCTTGCTCCATTTGGTATTGTGGGACTTGAAACAGCATTTCCATTGCTATATACGAAATTCGTGGAAACAGGTCGCTGGACGCTAGGCTTCTTGCTGCAACGAATGACTAAGGATCCAGCAAGAGTGTTTGGACTTGAACAAGGCAGCCTGGAAGTTGGTAAGCCTGCAGATATAACAATTGTAGATTTAGAAACAAGCGAAAAAGTAGACCCAAGTACGTTCTTATCAAAGAGTACAAATACACCGTTCGGTGGCTGGGAATTAAAAGGATGGCCTGTAACGACTATCGTAGATGGCAAAATTGTCTGGACAAAATAGAATCAACGATTGAGGAGTGAATCAAAAACATGCAAGCAAGATTATTGTTAGAAGATGGAACGTTGTTTACTGGAGTATCTTTTGGTGCGGATACAACTAAAATTGGTGAGGTCGTATTCAATACTGGGATGACAGGCTATCAAGAGTTACTATCTGATCCATCCTACTGTGGACAAATTGTTACAATGACTTATCCACTAATCGGTAACTATGGCATTACGCGTGATGACTTTGAAGCGGTTCGTCCTAATCTGTTTGGGATGGCAGTTCGTCGCTACGAGCCAATTCCAAGTAACTGGCGCGCACAATTTTCTCTAGGTGATTTATTAAAAGAATACGAAATTCCAGGCATTGCTGGTATCGACACACGTATGTTAACTCGCAAAATTCGTCAATTCGGTTCAATGCGCGGGTTGCTTACAACAGGAAATGAGCATGTTGAGGAGCTATTGGAAAGATTAAAATCTACTCCAGTGTTGCGCGACCAAGTTGCTCGCACATCTACTAATCATATTTATCACGTTCCAGGCAGAAAAGAACGTATTGTTGTACTGGATTGCGGCTCTAAAAACGGTATCGTTCATGAGCTTTCCAAACGTAACTGCGATATTATCGTTGTTCCGCATACAACAACTGCTGAGGAAATCCGTCGTATCGCTCCAGATGGCGTTCAATTGTCTAACGGCCCTGGGGACCCAAAAGACAATATGCATGTTGTTGAAACCATTAAACAACTGCTTGGTGAATTCCCAATCTTCGGAATTTGTCTAGGACATCAGCTATTATCGCTAGCTTGCGGTGCTGATACTGAAAAACTTAAATTTGGTCATCGCGGCGGTAACCACCCAGTTAAGGAGCTTGAAACTGGACGTTGCTATATTACTTCACAAAACCATAGCTATGCAGTTAATGAAGAATCAATCAAAGGTACTGACCTAGTTGTTACACATATCAACAATAACGATAAAACAATCGAAGGCGTGAAGCATAAAACCTATCCTGCATTCTCGGTGCAATATCATCCAGAGGCAGCGCCTGGTCCAAATGATTCTAGCTATTTGTTCGATCAATTTATCGAGATGATTCGCAAGCACAAAGCGAATAATCCACAACGACCTCGTCAAGCTGTATTGTCTGAAATGTTGAGAGGAGAACTAAAAAATGCCTAAAAATACGAAGCTTAAAAAAATACTAGTTATTGGTTCTGGTCCAATCGTTATTGGTCAAGCGGCTGAGTTTGACTACGCGGGAACACAAGCGTGTCAAGCATTGAAAGAAGAAGGTTACGAAGTTGTACTTATTAACAGTAACCCTGCAACCATTATGACAGATACAAATATGGCTGATAAAGTTTATATCGAGCCAATTACATTAGATTTCGTTGCACAAATTATTCGTCAAGAGCGTCCAGATGGCTTGCTTCCAACACTTGGCGGTCAAACTGGTCTAAACATGGCAGTTGAGCTAGCAAGAGCTGGAATTCTTGAGCAAGAAAATGTACAACTGTTAGGTACACAACTTACAGCAATTGAGAAAGCGGAAGACCGTGACTTGTTCCGCGAGCTTATGCGTGAGCTTGAGCAACCAGTACCTGAAAGTGACATCGTTACTAGCGTTGAAGAAGCGGTTGATTTTGCAAATAAAATTGGCTATCCAATTATCGTTCGTCCAGCATATACGCTTGGCGGTACTGGCGGCGGTATTTGTGCTAATGAAGAAGAATTGCGTGAAACAGTAGCATCCGGTATTCGTTATTCACCAATTAGTCAATGTCTAATCGAAAAATCGATTGCTGGTATGAAAGAAATTGAATATGAAGTAATGCGCGATGCAAATGACAACTGTATCGTTGTATGTAATATGGAAAACTTTGACCCTGTAGGTGTGCATACTGGTGATTCCATCGTTGTAGCACCTTCACAAACATTGTCAGACCGCGAATATCAAATGCTTCGCTCTGCATCACTAAAAATTATTCGCGCATTGAACATTGAAGGGGGCTGTAACGTTCAGTTTGCACTAGACCCACACAGCTTCCAATACTATGTAATCGAGGTTAACCCACGTGTATCTCGTTCTTCTGCACTAGCATCGAAAGCAACGGGTTATCCAATTGCTAAAATGGCAGCAAAAATTGCCGTTGGCTACACATTAGATGAAATTGTTAACCCAGTAACTGGTCAAACATATGCTTGCTTTGAGCCGGCACTTGACTATGTAGTATCCAAAATCCCTCGTTGGCCATTCGATAAATTTGTTGACGCTAACCGCAAACTAGGTACACAAATGAAAGCGACTGGCGAGGTAATGGCAATTGGCCGTACGTTCGAGGAATCGATTCATAAGGCAGTTCGCTCACTTGAAATTGGTGTTCATCGAATTAACCTAAAAGAAGCAAAAGAATTGTCTGATGAAGTGCTTCGCACACGTCTGCAAAAACCGGATGATGAGCGTTTGTTCCTTATTGCAGAAGCGTTCCGTCGCGGTTATGCATTGCAAGAAATTCAAGATATTACGAAAATTGACTGGTGGTTCCTTGATAAAATCGAAGGCATCATTAAATTTGAAGATAAACTTCGTACTACAGCTGAATTAAGCGAGGAACTATTGTATGAAGCAAAACGCTTTGGCTTCTCTGACCGCTCAATTGCTGAGCTTCGTCAAGAAGGCTTCCCAGGCGGCGAATACACAAATGAGCATGATATTCGCGCATTCCGTAAATCATTGAATATTGTGCCTGTATATAAAATGGTTGATACTTGTGCGGCTGAGTTTGAAGCTGTTACACCATACTACTACTCTACTTATGAAGTAGAGAATGAAGTTACAAAAACAAATAAAGAAAAAATTCTAGTACTTGGTTCAGGTCCAATTCGTATCGGTCAAGGTATCGAATTTGACTATTCTACTGTGCATGCGGTTTGGGCAATTCAACATGCAGGCTATGAAGCAGTAATTATTAACAATAACCCTGAAACAGTTTCAACAGACTTCAGTACATCAGACAGACTATACTTCGAGCCTCTATTCTTCGAAGATGTAATGAATGTTATCGAGCAAGAAAAACCAGTTGGCGTTATCGTCCAATTCGGTGGACAAACTGCAATTAACCTAGCAGAGCCGCTTGCAAAAGCAGGAGTAAAAATTCTTGGTTCTAGCCTTGAAAGTATTGATACTGCAGAAGACCGTAAAAAATTCGAAGCATTGCTTCGCAGCTTAAATATCGCACAACCAGAAGGTAGTACAGTAACTTCAGTTGATGAAGCAGTAGATACTGCAAAACGTCTTGGCTATCCAGTGCTTGTTCGTCCATCTTATGTCCTTGGCGGTCGTGCAATGGAAATTGTCTACTCTGACGAAGAACTATTGAGCTACATGAAGGTAGCGGTAAAAATCAACCCTGATCATCCAGTCTTAATTGACCGCTATATGCTTGGTAAAGAGGCAGAGGTTGATGCAATTTGTGATGGCGAAACCGTGCTAATTCCAGGGATTATGGAGCATATTGAGCGCGCAGGTGTTCACTCTGGTGAC
Source organism: Paenibacillus sp. plas6 (assembly GCF_057221655.1). Lineage (NCBI taxonomy): Bacteria > Bacillati > Bacillota > Bacilli > Caryophanales > Paenibacillaceae > Paenibacillus > Paenibacillus sp. plas6. The sequence continues at coordinate 3,970,600 of NZ_CM170151.1, forward strand.
TCTATTGCGGTGTATCCGCCACAAACGTTGTCAGAAGAAATTAAACAGCAAATTGTTGATATTACAATTAAAATTGCAAAAGCGCTAAAAGTAGTCGGCTTAGTAAATATTCAGTTCGTTATCCATGATGAAAAAGTATATGTAATTGAGGTTAACCCACGTTCATCTCGTACAGTACCTTTCTTAAGTAAGGTTACGAACATTCCAATGGCAAATTTGGCAACTAGAGCGATTTTGAACCAAAGCTTAGCTGAGCTTGGTTATGTCGATGGTCTATGGAAAGAAGACAACCATGTGTCTGTGAAAGTGCCAGTGTTCTCCTTTGCGAAGCTTCGCCGCGTTGACCCTACGTTGACTCCAGAAATGAAATCAACTGGTGAAGTTATGGGTCGCGATGAGCAGTTTGCAAAAGCATTGTACAAAGGCTTGCTAGGTGCAGGTATGAAGATTCCAACTTCTGGTACGATTCTAGTAACAGTTGCAGATAAAGATAAAGCAGAAGCAGTTGAGCTAATGCGCGGTTTTGCAAACTGTGGTTATAAGCTAATGGCTACTGGCGGTACTGCAGATGCGCTTGAAGCAGCTGGCTTATATGTAACTCGAGTGAACAAGTTAAGTGAAGGTTCGCCAAACATTCTTGATCACATCCGTGAAGGTCATGCTCAATTTGTAGTTAACACATTAACAAAAGGTAAAACTCCTGAGCGTGACGGCTTCCGCATTCGCCGTGAGGCTGTTGAAAATGGAGTTGTATGTTTGACTTCACTTGATACGGTACGTGCTTTGCTAACGATGATGCAAACTATTAACTTCTCATCTCGTTCAATGCCTGTATCTCATCAAAGATAAATAGAAATGACTAACTCTCGATGCTACTTCACATAAAGTGAGGTAGCATCGAAAACTATATATCGCTTTTTGAACAGTGATAAAGCTTCCGGTGCACTTTTCGTTGCAAGGAAGTAATTTATAGTGTGAAACGAAAGTATTAGGAGGAAAAAGAATGGCGGGCTTAACGAGGGAGCAGGCTGCTGCGAAAGTAATGGTAGCGCTGGACTATCCAAATGCAACAGCTGCTGAGCAGTTGCTTGAGCAAATTAATGGTATTCCATGCTATATTAAAGTTGGTATGCAGCTCTACTATGCTGTTGGTCCAGCATTTATTGAGCGCTTAAAGGGGCAAGGCTTTAATGTATTTCTTGATTTGAAAATGCATGATATACCTAATACAGTTAAGGGCGGTGCCTCAAGCATCACATCCCTAGGTGTTGATATGTTTAATGTTCATGCAGCTGGCGGACGAGCAATGATGGAGGCTGCTATGGAAGGAGTAGACCGTGCACTTTCAAGTGGCAGCAAGCGTCCTACTGTTATCGCAGTAACCCAACTTACTAGCACTTCACAGCAGGTGATGAATGATGAAATCGGCATCCCTGGCACTGTGGAAAATGCTGTGCTTGCCTATGCACGTCTTGCCCAAGCAGCTGGACTAGATGGAGTAGTTGCATCCCCTTCTGAAGTTACAGCGATTAAGAGTGCTTGCGGCAGCAGTTTTCAAACGATTACGCCTGGAATTCGTCCAGTTGGTGCTGCGTTAAATGATCAGTCACGTATAATGACACCTAGTGAAGCTTTAAAGCAAGGAACAGACTATATGGTTATAGGTCGTCCAATAACGGCAGCCGAGAATCCACGCATGGCACTTGAAACTATTATAGAGGAGCTAGTTAACTATGAGTAATGTTGCACTTGAGCAATTAGCAAAAGATATTGCTAAATCATTGTTAGATATTGAAGCGGTCGCTCTTTCGCCAAATGAGCCATTTACTTGGACATCTGGTATTAAATCACCAATTTATTGCGATAATCGATTAACGATGGCATATCCAGAAATTCGTAATAAAGTAGCTGACGGCTTTGTTACTCTAATAAAGGAATTGTACCCAGAGGCAGAAGTAATTGCAGGAACGTCTACTGCCGGTATTCCGCATGCTGCTTGGGTATCACAAAAATTGAATTTACCAATGGCATATATTCGCGATAAAGCGAAAGGTCATGGCAAACAAAATCAGATTGAAGGTCGCATTTTGCCGGGACAAAAAGTTGTCGTTATTGAGGATCTTATTTCGACTGGCGGCAGCTCACTTAAGGCAGCACTTGCAGTACGTGAAGCTGGGGCAGAGCCGTTAGCTGTTCTAGCAATATTTACTTATCAGTTCCAATCAGCATTGAATGCCTTTGCTGAGGCAGGTATTCCACTTCATACACTTTCGAACTATTCTGTGCTAATTGAACAGGCAGCAGAAGCAGGTAAAATTGCTCAATCTGATATTGCTGCACTGCAAGCATGGCGTACGAATCCGCAGGAGTATGGAAATTAACTATCGGTTTTGTAGCGAATCTTTAACTTTAAAATATAATAGTGTGAATTAAATTAAGTAGAAAAAGCTATTATTTTCGTTTTGAGCGGCGAAGTAATAGCTTTTTTTATTCTCAATCATGAAGCTAGCAATCACTAGAAAATATTTTCAGAAAAAATATGAAATCTGTAACCTTTTATTAGTTTATAACGTCTGTAATATAGACTAAGTATGGGGAGTGTCGTGTATTTAATGGAAAAGAAAGCTGAAGTACATAATGATGAAGCTAGCAACGCTCCTTTATTAGAAGTAAAGGATATGGAGCGGAGTTTTCAGGTTGGCTCGAAAGAGCTTCATGTGCTCAAAGGAATTAATATGAAAGTAGAGCGACAGCAGCTAGTAATGCTTAAAGGCCGCTCTGGTTCGGGGAAGACAACATTATTAAACAGTCTTGGCGGCTTGGATACACCAAGCAAAGGAATGATCTATTTTAATGGACAGCCTTTTAGCACATTAAGCGACAAAAAAAGAACGATTATTAGACGTAATCAAATGGGCTTTATCTTTCAAGCATTTGCTCTAATGCCGCTACTTTCGGCTTATGAAAATGTAGAGCTCTCGCTGCGAATGGCGAATCGCCCTAAAAAGGAATGGAAGGAAAGGATTGAAGAATGCTTAACGCTAGTCGGTTTGGAAAAACGGATGCACCATCGGCCGTATGAGCTTTCTGGTGGTGAGCAGCAGCGTGTTGCGATTGCAAAAGCAATTGCGCATCGTCCAATTTTATTGCTAGCCGATGAACCGACTGCAGAATTAGATACAGCGATGTCAGCACAGGTAATGGCATTATTTCAAAATATTATTCGTACTGAAAAAATATCAATTTGTATGACTACACATGATCCTACAATTTTGGAGGTTGCTGACCATGTCTATGAAATGGTTGACGGGAAATTTATTTCGTAAAATTAGTATTGTAAGTATTGCTGCTGCACTTATGCTTAGTGGTTGCAGCTTATTACCAGATGAAAGAGAAGAAGAGGTTTTACCAGAAATTAAACCACCACAAATATCACAGAAGCCTGAGTACGAAGTAACAACAAAAACGTTAATATCAGATGTAAAAGTAATGGGTAAAGTGATTTCGCTTGAGGAAGAAACGGTATTTTTCACAATCGGCGATCGTAATATTAAGGATGTTTATGTAAAAGTTGGCGATACAGTTGAAGCTGGTGATCCAATCGCTGCTTTAGACACCAGTGAATTAGAAAAAACATTGCGTAACGAACGTATTTCCTTCCAACGTAATGAGCGTGATATGAAAGAAATATTGCGTAAGCGTGATGAAATGAATCAGTCTGAATTTGAGGAGCAACGCATCGCATTTGAAGAAAAGCGTCAAAAGCTTGCTGATATGGAAGAAGAGATTTCTAAGGCGACAATCACAGCTCCTTTTTCAGGGACAGTTGTTTCTCTGTCTGTAAAAAAAGGAGATATGGCAAAGGCATATAGTCCTGTTGCAATCATTGCAAATACAGATATGCTTGTACCTGCAGCTAAGCTTACTAAATCAGAGCAAGAAAAAGTTGCAATTGGAATGGATGTAGTTGTAACGATTAGCAATGGCGGTGCCATTAAAGGTAAAGTTAAGCAGTTGCCTGTGCAAACCTCTGATAATTCAGGAGGAGGGACAGGCGGTGGAAATAATTCTGAAATTGAACGTGTGGAGGATTTCATGATTATTGAAGTAGAGAAATTACCAGAGGCAGCAGCACGCGGGGTTCCTGCTTCAATTCAAATCATTACGAAGCGTACTGAAAATGCAGTTGTAATTCCTCCATCTGCGCTTCGCAGTATCGGCAATCGTACGTATGTTCAAGTTGTCGATGAAAATGGGAAGCGTGAAGTTGATGTAGAGGTTGGACAGCAAACTGCTACAGAGGTTGAAATTTTACAAGGTTTAACACCTGGTCAGAAAGTTGTAGGTCGATAGCCGATGAGGTTACCATTCTTTCGTTTCATTTTCCGTAAAATGTGGAATACTCGTTGGCTCACGATAAGTACACTAGCAGGACTTATCGTTGCTGTCGCTTTTGCCTCCAGTATTCCCATGTATGCGGATGGAGCTTTAAAGCGAGTAATCGCCAAACAACTAGAAAATGACAGTGTTGACTCACCTGCAGGTTCTTTGCTTATGAAGTATCAAGGACTAGCTTCAGCACCAACAAACTTAGATGATTTACGAGCTGTTGAGCAATATATTCAGCATCAGTTGCCTGAGGAAATTGGCTTTGATTATTTAACATTTGTTCAGGAATATGGTATTCGTAATGCTAATGTTATTCCTACTGATACTTCACTAATTGATGCAAGTCGTACAAGAACGCTTGCGATTCAAAGCATGAGCGGTTTGCAGGAGCATAATGAGCTTGTGCAAGGTAAATGGTTTAGTGATAAGGTGGATGGCAGTGGCGTCATCGAAGCGGTAATGCTTGAAGAAGGGATGTTCCGCAATGATGTTCACGTAGGTGATGTATATCAATATCGTATTGCGAACAGCTCGCAAGCTTTGCTTGTCAAAATCGTTGGAGCTATTACACCTAACGATATGACGGATTCCTATTGGATGTTAGGATTAGAGAGTAACTTTACAACATTATTTGTTTCTGAAAATGTAATGATGGACTATTTGCTTAGTCAGAAAAAAATCGTGCTGCAAAATGCTTCTTGGTATTATAATTTCGATCTTTCTCAAATTAAAAGCAGCCAAATTAATGATCTAGCTGCAAAGCTAAAGCGTCTTGATATTGAGTTGTACTCATTACTAAAGGATACTCGAGTAGATAAATCATTTGCTAGCACACTCGATGAGTTCCGTAAGCAAAGCACGCAGCTGCAATCATTGCTCTTTACTCTGGCAGCGCCAATGCTTGCAATGGTGTTTTACTTTATTACCATTAATGCTAAACAGGCTCTAGATAAACAGCGCAGCGATATTGCTGTTCTTCGCAGCCGCGGGGCTGGAACGAGACAAATTGTCTCGATGTATATAGTTGAAAGTATTTTACTAGGGATCGTTGCTTTAGTGCTCGGACCGATGCTAGGCTGGTTTATGTCGAAAAGTATAGGTTCAGCGGATGGTTTCTTATCATTTGTAAATCGTAAATCGATTACGATAGGCTTTTCAATTGAAACAGTTATTGCTGCTCTTATTGCAGTCTTTATTGCTATGCTGGCTACAATTATTCCAGCAATTCAATATGCGAGAGCTTCAATTGTTAGCTATAAGCAAAACTTAGCGCGGTCAGATAAAAAGCCTTTTTGGCAAAAATGGTTTTTGGATGTTGTCCTAGTTCTGATTGCGGCTTATGGTTGGTATTTATTTAATGAACGTCAGCTATTGTCGATAAATTCAGGAATAAGTGCAGACGAAATGCAGGTACAGCCATTCCTGTTTTTTGTTCCTGCGATTGCTATTTTTGCAATTGGCTTAGTTTGCTTGCGTATCTTCCCATGGATATTGGCAATATTCAAATGGCTAGGTAAAAAATATTTACCTGTCTCAATTTATTTAACACTTACTCAGCTTTCTCGTTCATCGAAAGGCTATTATCCGTTGATGACGCTACTTATTTTAACTATCGGTCTTGGGGTTTATAACGCATCGGCAGCAAGAACAATTGATCTTAACTCAACAGAGCGCACGTTATATGAATTTGGTACTGATGTCGTTATTCAAACTGTTTGGGATGGCATTCCAGAGCGACAAACAGGTCAGAATAACGGCGGTGGCAATGGCGGCGGCACTGGTGGTGGCACCGGTGGCGGCGGCGGTACCGGTGGCGGACCAGGCGGCGGTCCAGGTGGCGGTCCAGGTGGCGGTAATGGCGGCAATCAACCACCACCAAAATTGCTCTATACCGAACCTCCATTTGAAATATTCCGTAATAGTCCTGGTGTAGTGGCAGCTGCTCGTGTTTTGCAATCGGAGAATAACATTATTGTTTCAGGTAAGTCGATTGGCAAAGGTACGATTATGGGGATAGATAACAAGGACTTTTATGACGTGGCTTGGTTCGGCAATGATTTATACCCTATTGATCCAGCTTATCCGCTTTCTTATTTAGGTGAGTTTGAGCATGGAGCGATTATTCCGCAAAATGTTGCAGATGAATATCAATTAAAAGTAGGGGACTATGTATCCGTTAGCTTTACAGACGGTACAGTTGAATTTTCAATTGTTGGCATTGTTCCTTACTGGCCAAATCTTTATCCAGATGATAAGCCATTCTTAATTGCTAATCTAGATTATATTTATGATCAAATACCGCTTATTCCTTATGAGGTATGGTTAAAAATGGAGCCTGATGCCGAGGTTGCGCCAATTCTTCAAACATTGGCAGCTGCCAATATGGAAGTTAACAGCGTAAAAGATGTACGCAATGAGCTAATTATTCAGTCTAAGCTGCCGACTCGAGGTGGCGTATTTGGAATATTGAGCTTAGGTTTTCTTGTAACGGTTGCAATTACGTTAGCAGGCTATCTATTATATTGGTTCTTTAACTTATCGGGTCGCGTCGTTCAATTCGGTGTACTAAGAGCAATGGGCTTATCTAAATCAGAACTTACAAGCATGCTCTTGTTGGAACAGCTATTTACAGCAGGTCTGGCGATTGGTTTAGGTTTTGGAATTGGTAAACTAGTCAGCTATATCTTTTTACCTTTCTTGCAAGCAACAGAATCTGCAACGAAGATGGTTCCACCATTCCGAGTTGTGTTCAAAGCAAGTGATACGAATCAATTATTAATTGTAGTGCTTATCATGATGCTAATTGGAGCAGGATTCTTATTTACGCACATCCGTAAATTGAAAGTTCATCAAGCGGTTAAGATGGGAGAGGAGCGGTAACTCATGATACATTGTGAAGGCTTAGTTAAAATATATAAGACAGACGATCTTGAGGTAGTTGCCCTACAAGGACTAAATCTGACCGTTAAGCAAGGTGAGCTAATGGCGATTATAGGAAACAGCGGAAGTGGTAAATCGACATTATTAAACACGCTAGGAGGGCTTGATCGCCCTTCTGCGGGACAGGTTAGAGTCGGTAAATGGGATTTGCTTAAAATGACGGAGGAACAGCTTGTCGAGTATAAACGGGATACAGTAGGCTTTATTTGGCAAAACAATGCTCGAAATCTATTGCCTTACTTAACTGCATTAGAAAACGTTGAAATGCCAATGATGCTCTCAGGCAAGCATGATCGTGCCTATGCGAAGCAGCTTTTAGAATGGGTTGGTTTAGGTCACCGTATGAATAATAAGCTGCATCAGTTGTCTGGTGGTGAGCAACAGCGTGTAGCGATAGCAATTTCCTTAGCCAATCGTCCGCAACTGCTATTAGCTGATGAACCGACGGGATCGGTTGATACTGCTACTTCAAATATGATTATGAATATTTTCCGTAAGCTTAATAAGGAATTAGGCGTTACAATCGTTATCGTTACCCATGATATGGAGCTTGCTAGTCAAGTTGACCGTGTAGTAGCAATACGAGATGGATTAACAAGCACAGAGTTTGTTAAGCATAATCCTGAACTAGGCGCTCATCGAGATGGCTTCGTTTCCTTTAGTAAACATCAGGATAAAGAAAATGCACATGTTGCTTATGTTGTTGTAGACAGAGTAGGCAGATTGCAAGTACCTAAAGAATATTTGCAGACTATGAATATAAAGGATAAGGTGTTAATGGAGTTTGATGGCGAAAAGATCATTATTAAATCGCCAGAGCTTCTGAATAAACCAACAGAGGACAATTCTGAAAACTTAGAGCAAGAGAGTAATCAAGAGAGTAATAAAGACGTAGCAGAGGTTACTAACTCTTAAAAAACGCCCAGCAGCGAATTAAACGTTGCTGGGCGTTGTTATCTTTTATGCGAAATGCTAAGAATCAATTTATAACAAAAACTTGCCCAATAAGAAGTATGAATAAGCAGGAAATGGGTACGCTATCCGTGTAAATACCGGAGGTGACTTAAAATGTGGATATATTGGATAAGACTATATGATTCAAAATTTCAAGCAAGTTGTGTAATGCAACGTATGGAGCATGATTATTGGATGTATGGTATGGAATATCCACAAGAAATTGAAATCTATAAATCAAAACGAGGCAGATACGGCGTTAGATTTATGGTATCAAAGCGATAAAAGTAAAAATAATTAAACATTAATTTAATCACTAATAAATGTAAAAAAAAAATAATAAGAAAAACTTACTAAAAAAAGCTTGACGTCGATTATATGTTTGTAGTATATTAATATATGTCGCTGCTACGAAATGATGTTTCTGACGCGGGGTGGAGCAGTTCGGTAGCTCGTCGGGCTCATAACCCGAAGGCCACAGGTTCAAATCCTGTCCCCGCAACCAAATAAACTTTTCGGAATTGTATATGACATCATTTATTGAAAAATGAAAATCTTCGGGCCTTTAGCTCAGTTGGTTAGAGCAGTCGGCTCATAACCGATTGGTCGGGGGTTCGAGTCCCTCAAGGCCCACCAACTGATAATTATTTTTTTACTGTGCCGGGGTGGCGGAACTGGCAGACGCACAGGACTTAAAATCCTGCGGTTGGTGACAACCGTACCGGTTCGATTCCGGTCCTCGGCACCATTTATTGAAGTAAGATTGTTTGTTAAAGTCTTTATTAGTAGGTTTAGGTTAGTAGTTTCATAGTATACTTAATTACATAAAAAAGTATACATAGTAATGTGCCGGGGTGGCGGAACTGGCAGACGCACAGGACTTAAAATCCTGCGGTTGGTGACAACCGTACCGGTTCGATTCCGGTCCTCGGCACCAGTTCTTAAATGAGATTAAGCCTTTTGTTGCTTCTAATTGGGAAATAAACAATTCCCATGAACATGAAGAACAAAGGCTTTTTTTGTGTTCTGTAGAAAGGTTATGTAATAACATGTAACTAGATAAAATTTTTTATAGATTAAGCAGATGGAGAGATAGTTTGCTATAATGATGCACTTTTTGTCTTTCTGCGAATGTACACGCATTGAAATGACGATTATGTTAGCTAAAGGTCTTGATTTAGAAAATGAGCAGGCTGCAGAGGTAACGTTTAAGGATTATGCTGACATACCAGCATGGATGCAACGCTATGTTGCAATTGCTGTGAAGCTTGACCTTACTAAAGGTAATACAGATGGAGCATTTAAACTAATCCAAGCTGCTACTCTTGCAGAAGCAATTGTAATTGCATTGCGTGCGTTAGATTTTAACAAAACAAAAGAGCCTGGGACAAAACCCAGCTAAATGAAAGAAAACTCCTGGTGCTCTACAAAGTAGAATGCCAGGAGTTCATTTTTTACATACAAAAGGAACACTTTCTGTTAAAATTTAAGTATCTTACCCCAAAAATTTCAAAAGAAAGGTGTTCCTTATGTTTAAAGATTATAACATGAATCAATTAGTTTTGCCTCTAAATTTAGAAGTTAAATTAGATAAACATGATATCGCATTTGCCATTCATCATTTGGTCGAAAGTATTCCAGATGAAGCGTTTCGTTCGTTTGTTCGTCGTGACGGTTGTCCAGCCTATCATCCGCGCATGATGCTCAAGATCATTCTATGCGGCTACACTCAATCTGCCTTTTCTGGTCGTAAAATTGAAGCTCTTACGAAAGACAGTATTCGGATGATGTGGTTAGCTCAAGGCTATGAACCTTGCTACCGTACGATTAATCGTTTCCGTGTTCATCCTGTGATGAAAGACTTACTCCGCCAGTGCTTCGTTCAATTTCGCTCGAAGTTAGTGGAAGAAAAGATCATTACCCAAGAAGCGATGTTCATTGATGGAACCAAAATTGAAGCCAATGCGAATAAGTTCACCTTTGTATGGAAAAAAGCCGTGGACAAACATCATGCTCGGCTCATTGAAAAGTCGAATCAACTGTACAACGAGTTATTGGAACAAAAGATCATTCCAGAGCTTGAACATGAGCAAGAACTCTCTACGGAAAACTTACTGGAGATCGCAGAACACCTTGAGCGAGTGGTTGAAAGCTATACAGAAAAGATCGCAGCATCCGAAGATACGAGTGAACGAAAACAATTACGAAGCAAGCGAAAAGCACCAAAACAACTACTCAAGCAAGTCCGTGATTGGATGGAACGAAAAAACATGTACAAGCTTCATCAACAACGATTCGGAAAGCGCAACAGTTATTCCAAAACCGATCCTGATGCAACCTTCATGCGAATGAAAGATGACTACATGAAGAATGGACAATTGAAGCCTGGATACAATGTACAAATTGCAACCGAAGGACAATACACACTGGCTTATGGTATCTATTCCAATCCAACGGACACCAAGACGCTTATTCCTTTTCTTGATGAAATTGAAACCCATTATTTTGACTTGCCTACCTATATCGTAGCGGATGCCGGATATGGAAGTGAGCAAAACTATGAGGATGTGATCACGAAGCGCAAGCGTGTTCCATTAATAAAGTATACGATGTATGAGCGTGAGCAAAAGAGAAAGTCTAAAACCGATCCATTTCAAACAAGTAACTGGCACTATGATGCCGAAAAGGATCGTTATCTTTGTCCAAATGGACAGGAACTAACGTTTCAACGCTATACCATACGCAAAGATAAAGATGGGTTTGAGCGACAATTCAAGATCTATGCTTGTGCGGATTGTACAGGATGTCCTTTCCGATCCTCATGTACGAAAGCACAAGAAGGAAGACACCGACAACTGATGATCAATGCACGTTGGGAACAACAAAAAACCTATGTAAGAGAGCAGCTTTCAGGAGAAAAAACAGGGGAGATCTACCGTCAACGAAAAATTGACGTAGAACCAGTTTTTGGATTCTTGAAGGCTAATTTAGGTTTCACTCGCTTTTCAGTTCGAGGAAAACGGAAAGTTGAGCATGAGATTGGACTTGCCTTAATGGCAGTAAACTTAAGGAAATATGTGCTACGAACGTAGCATAGCATTAGAAAAACAGAGCCTAAAATGAGCAAACGGTGAAATCTTTGAACAGATTTCACCGTTTGCTTGTTTTAAGAGACAAGTTTTGTCCCAGGCTCTAATTATTTTGATTATGGTAGGACGGGCGGGGATCGAACCCGCGACTTCTACCCTGTCAAGGTAGCACTCTCCCGCTGAGTTACCGTCCTAAATTCTATGATAATAGCAACAATAAATATATTAGCACAGCAAAAACGGATAGGCAAGCATAAAATTCCCAATGTACTTCCGTTTAAACACATAGGAAATTTGACTTATTTTTACTCGATTTTCTAGTATACTGCAACAATTAGTAACTAATTTACGTTTAGTTTTACGAAAAACAAAATAAAATTTCTTGCATGTGCCAAAATGAATACAAGCTAGAAATAAGGAGGTAGCAACATGAAAAAAGGTAAACGTATGGCAGTGATTGCTGCATCAGTACTTGCGCTAGTTGCGGTAACACCTGTTACTTCTGCATTCAGTGATATTAAAGGATTTAAAGGTGAGCAGCATATTCTTCATTTGAAGGAACGAGGCATTGTGAAAGGAAATGCAAGCAATAACGATAAGTTTAATCCGCATGATAAGCTAAGCTATGCGCAAGCGGCAGTTTTACTTGATGAAGCATTTGAATTAAGCCTCGCTCACATTAAATTTATTAAGCAACCGCTTGCAAGCGACTACTATAATAAGGTGAAAGATAATCAATGGTATTCGCAAGCTTTTATAGACGGATATCACAACGGATTAGTATTTGACAAAAATATCAATCCTAATGGTTCTATTAGTCGAGCTGAATTTGCATCGCACCTTATTAAGCAAGTGGATCGAAAAGTGGACTATGCGATTATTGAAATGTATATCGACTATAAAGATGCTGATAAGGTAAAAGAGGAATATCGTGGCGATATTCAAAAGCTGCTATTATTGAAATTTGCTGAATTAGATAAAAACGGCAAGTTTAATCCAGATCAGCCAATTACACGTGGTGAAGCAGCGACATGGCTGGATCGAGCATTAACCTTTGTGGAAGAATCATTAGCTAAGCAAGAAGAAGCTTCTGTTCTGCACGATGTGAAGCACACAGTAACTGCAGTTTCAAAAGAGGTTAATAAAGTAACGATTAGTGCAACGGTTCCGCACCCTGGCTATGGCATTGAAGTTAACTCGATTGTATTTGATGGTGACATTGCTTATATTTCTGTTTCTAAGGTTGACCCTGATCCGGATAAGATGTATCCGCAGGTGATTTCTACCGTTTCTGTAGACACGTATATTGCATCCAACTATAAAATTCAAGTTACAGTAAGTAATTAACACTGAGAAATGACTATAAGATAAATTTACATCTATAAAAATGCGTTAAATTAAATAGGTTAGAAAATTTAAACATGTCGATTGTGTAAAAGTCGCAGATTAAGATGACTCGTCATCTTGGTCAGCGACTTTTCGTTTTTACATAATTTTTCGATTTTAATCAGTTCTTAATTGACATCTGAGAAAAAAACTTCATAATAATAGCAACACAATAAATGAGGTGAATGGTGATGAAGGCATTAATTGTCATTGACTATACAATTGATTTTGTTACGGGCAAGCTACCTTGTGGAGAACCTGCAATTGAGATTGAAGATCATATTTGCTTGTTAACTAAGCAATTCGTTAATGACGGGCATTTTGTTGTAATGGCAGTAGATTTGCATGAGGAAAATGATCCTTATCATCCGGAAACGAAGCTGTTTCCTCCACATAATATTAAAGGAACAGAAGGCCGAACACTATATGGCAAGCTGCAAGAAATTTATGAAGCGGCTAAGAATGATATTTATTGGATGGATAAAACTAGGTATAGTGCTTTTTGTGGCACAGATCTTGAGCAGCGCCTGCGTGCACGAGGAATTACTGAGTTGCACCTTGTTGGTGTATGCACAGATATTTGTGTGCTGCATACAGCGGTCGATGCGTACAATAAAGGATTTAAAATTGTTGTACATAAAGGAGCTGTTGCAAGTTTTAATGAAGCAGGGCATGAATGGGCGCTTGCACATTTTCAAAACACACTAGGAGCATCGGTTGTTTGAGACAGAGAGGAAGGTTAGGGCATGACAGAAGAGCATTTAATGCTGCATACAGATAAATATCAGATCAATATGATGTATGCTCATTGGAAGAATGGTACACAAAAACAAAAATCGGTATTTGATGTTTATTTTCGCAAGCTGCCTTTTGGCAATGGCTTTGCGGTTGCAGCAGGCTTAGAGCGTGTGGTGCGTTACATTGAAAACTTACGCTTTTCGGATGCGGACATCGCTTTTCTTGCAACACAAGAAGAGAATTACGATTTAGCTTTTTTAGAGGAACTGCGTAATTTTCGCTTTCAAGGTGATATTTACGCTGCGGTAGAAGGTACATTAGTTTTCCCGAACGAGCCAATTTTACGGGTTGAGGCATCTATATTTGAAGCACAAATTATTGAAACTGCGATTTTAAATTTTATAAATTTTCAAACGTTAATTGCTACTAAGGCTGCACGGATTAAGCTAGTTGCACCGAATGATACATTAATGGAATTCGGCACTCGTCGGGCGCAGGAGGCAGATGCAGCGATTTGGGGAGCAAGAGCAGCATGTTTAGTAGGGTTTCACGCAACAAGTAATTTACGTGCGGCTATGCTGTTTAATTTATCTGCGAAGGGAACGCATGCTCACGCTTGGGTTCAAATTCATAACAGCGAGCAGGAAGCCTTTGATCGATATGCTGAGGCATTGCCAGATGATGTTACACTGCTAGTCGATACGTATGATACGTTGCGTGACGGTGTTCCGCATGCAATTGAAACTGCAAAAAAGCTTGCAAAAAAAGGGAAACGATTAAAAGCGATTCGCTTAGATAGCGGGGATTTGGCATACTTATCAAAACGCGCTCGGGCAATGCTCGATGAGGCAGGTTTGCATGATGTCAAAATCGTTGCTTCGAACGATTTAGATGAAAATATTATTGTGGAGTTAAAAGCTCAAGGTGCGAAAATAGATAGCTGGGGAATAGGAACGAAGCTAATTACCGCTGCAGATAATCCTGCTTTAGGTGGAGTGTACAAGCTCGTTGCTAAGGAGAAGGATGGGAAGTATGAGCCTGTTATCAAAATCTCCGGTAATCCAGAAAAAATTACGACACCTGGCAAAAAAGATGTGTATCGAATTATTAGCAATGAGACGGGTAAAGCAGAGGCAGATTATATCGTCATGCATGACGAGAAGCTTGAAAACACCAACGAACCGCTAATGCTTTACGATCCAACTCATCCATTTATTCGTCGAAAAGTAGAAAATTATCGAGTTGAGTCGATATTACAGCCTATTTTTGTAAATGGTCAATTAGTTTATAAACTCCCTACAGTGCAAGAGATTGCACAATATCATCAGCGGCAATTAGATCTATTCTGGCCTGAGACGTTGCGCAAGCTTAATCCAGAGAAATATCCTGTTGTATTAAGTGATTATTTGTGGAATGTAAGAAAAGCATTAATTAACCAGCATACTATAAAATAAATAAGCTGAACGATATTAGAAACATAAAAAGCTGTCCAGATTGTAAGTGCTGCTTCCTCAAAATTAGAATCATCAAATCTAACTTGAGGAGTAACACTTTCTGGGCAGCTTTTTTATCCACTAAAAGGTTGGCAATTGATCCAAATTATTTTCAGCTATACCATCAGGTACAGAACGAATATGCTGTTCATGATCGCGACCTTTAAATAGCTGAAGATTTTTTATTTCACCATTCGCTACCATATTTTGCGCAGTAATATAATCGACGACTTCACCTGATGACAGCTTGAACTCCACGATACTTCCCTCTGCATTGCGACGGACAGCTACGACTTCATGCTGTGACATACAACCACTCCTTATTCGATAATAGACGGTACTCCTTGTTTAACAATTGTCATTTCACCCGTCTTACCGATATAATTCCCAATTGTATCGCCATAATGCATAAGCTTAATTTTTCGTTGCAGCTCGACAGGCAATGTTAGCAGCTGATCTAGGGATGCATGGACGACTCCTGGACTTTCAAGCTGGCAATCGTGGTAGAACGTATGAACACCTGCTTCATGAAGCTCAAAAAGCAATTTTGGATTAAAGACCATATCTGCAGAATAAAAGAAATGATGATTAATTAAAAATGAAAAACTATCTTTGCCAGGTATATGAGCAGTTTTAATTAGTCTAACGGTTAAATCTTTAGCTAACTGAATATCTTGATCTGGTTGAAGAGGGATAACATGAAAAAAACAATCTATAGATTTAAGCTCGCCTTGCGTTAATCCACCTTGCAATGATTTACTCCACAGCGGCTCGATTAATGACTCAGCTATATATAATACAGGTTTTTTTCGATATTTAAACATCATTTGAAAAGCATACTCTTCCAAGCCGCCAATATGATCAGCATGAATATGACTAATTAATACTCCATCTAATTCATCAAAAGATCTACCTGCATGATGTAAGGCATAGGGCAATGTGATGCCGCAATCGATTAATAACTTCATATGACTAGTTTCGACAAGAGCATTATTATTAAAGTACTCTTTGGCAAAGGCATTACCTGTCCCAATCATCGTTATTTTCAAAACATAGCCCCCCTATAGATAGACAACTTCACTGTATCACAAATGCATTTTTAATTCTGTAATGTTGATCACAAACAGAAACATCTTTTACAATTTGAACTTTGCTAAATTGTGCTGTTTCTTGCATTGTAGCGAATGAAATGAACATATTCAATATGTATAACGTTTTCAATAAGTTATTTTATTGACAATCATGAGTAACTATTAATTTTTTTTCATAATAAACCGCAACTTTTTTTAAACTTATAAGTCTAATTACGTAATAAAGTTCAATTATAGGAGGTTTAGCTTGCGATGAAGCTAAAAAAAGGCATGCTGTTCGTTTGCGTAACGCTGATATGGTGTTCAACGATGATATTTGCTAGTGCATCGACAGCGAAAATTAAAGTATTAGTTAATAGCGTCAATTTAGGAGAAGTTGGTGCGCTAATCGATAATACATCGTATTTACCTTTGCGAAAAGTTGGCGAAGCCTTAAATGCAATAGTTGATTGGGATTCTCACAATAAAGTTGCGAAAATTTACAAACCTAATGTTCATATGTTTGTCTACAATAGCAGTAACGGCAGCGAAACTACTTTTGGCGAAGTATCAAAGGGCTTTAGCGGTAAAATTAAAGTATTCGCTCAGGTTGACAACGTATCTTTTAAATTAAATGCTGTGCGATTTACGATTGAAGATCCTAACGGAAAAGAAACTGTGCTGCAAAAAATTTCTGTAGATAAGGATCGCGATAACTACTGGTTTGTGACTGATGAGAGTAGCTATCGTTTTAGTTCTACAGGAAAATATACGATCCGCTGCTATATGCAAACAGAATTTAGTAATGATTGGGTAGTTACCTCTGAAAAGATAATTACTTCATCATAATTCAGTTTGACCGTCACTCTACATTCTGTTAGGATGAAGGTGTTGGGTAAAATTTTTAATTGAAATGAGGTAACAAGCGTGAGTGAACATCAACATGGGCCAGATTGCGGCTGCGGACATGACCACGAACATGAGGAGCATGTATTTATTATAACAGACGACGAGGGCGAAGAACGTGAGATGGTAATGGTATACACATTTGAAGCTGATGAAAATATGTATGCTGTACTCCTTGATCGTCAAGACCCTGAGCGTGACGGAGTAATTTTCCGTTTTGAAGAAGAAGGAGACGAAACCTTCCTAGTTGGTATTGAAGATGATGAAGAATGGGCACGCGTTGAAGCAATTTATGAAGAAATTGCGCGTGCAGAAAATGGTATCGAGGATTAATTTTCATTAGAAAATTAGTTTTGCGTTTTGCCAAACGGTAAAAAAAGGACAGCGGTAAGCTTTCAACCAATCCATTGTTTGTACAATGGAAGGAAAAGCTTGCGCTGTCCTTATTTGTTTATTTACTAACAATATGCTTCTTCGCTTCAACGAATTAGGAAATCGCTGTTTCTTCTACGATAACCTTAACATATTCAATGCTGCGATCCTCTGGTCCTTTAACTGGTAAGCCTACCTCAATATGCTCGATAATATAGTCGATATTGCGCTGAGAGATGACTTCACCAGGTAACAGAATTGGAATGCCTGGAGGATAAACATAAATAAATTCCGCCATAATGCGTCCTGCAGATTCCCTAAACGGAATAACCTCTGTTTCAGCATAAAACGCATCACGAGGAGTCAAAGAAAGATGCGGAATCTCTGGAACTTTAATAATCAATTCACGTGCCTCTGCACCCTCAAAAAACGTTTCAGATAATGTTTTTAAGGCAATAATAAGCTTTTGTATTGACTCTGCATTATCTCCAGGGGTTACAAGGCAAAGAATATTGTACATATCGCTTAACTCGATTTCAATATTAAAATGCTCACGTAACCAGTTTTCTGTATCATAGCCGGTTATGCCGAGATGTCTTACATGAATCGTTAGCTTAGTTGGATCGTAGTCATAAGTTGCTTCATCCCCAAGAATTTCTTCACCGAAGCAATATAGACCAGGTATTTGATTAATTGCTTCACGTGCTTGATTAGCTAAAGCAATTGCTTGATCCGCGATGCGTTCACCGTACAATGCTAACTGGCGGCGAGCAGTATCCAGTGAAGCGAGCAGCGGGTAAGACGTTGATGTCGTTGTCAGCATACTTAATATCGTTTGCACACGCTGTGGATTAACCAAGCCTTTGCGAACATTAAGCACAGAACTTTGTGTCATAGAACCGCCAAGCTTATGCACACTTGTTGCAGCCATATCAGCGCCGGCTTCCATTGCTGACATAGGAAGCTTTTTATTAAAATGAATGAGTACACCATGAGCTTCATCAACAAGTACTGGAATGTGGTAGCTATGGACTAGATCAACAATTTCTTTTAAATTGGCACAAATTCCAAAATAGGTTGGATTAATCACAAGCACAGCTTTAGCATCAGGATGACGCTCTAATGCACGACGTACTGAACGTGTTGTAATACCGTGATCAATACCAAGATTTTTATCCTGTGCAGGTGAAATAAACACTGGTCGTGCACCAGCAAAAATGATCGCTGATAACACTGATTTATGGATATTTCTTGGAATGATGATTTTATCACCAGGCGAGCAAACGGATAAAATCATCGCCATTATCGCTCCACTAGTGCCTTGCACAGAGAAGAACGTATAGTCAGCACCAAATGCGTCTGCAGCAAGGCGTTGAGCTTCTTGAATAACACCTGTTGGTTGGTGCAGGTCATCAAGCGGTGCAATATTAATCAAATCAATTGACAAAATGTTTTCGCCAACAAAGGAACGAAATTCAGGATCACTTCCCATTCCTTTCTTATGCCCTGGAATATGAAATTGGATTGGACTTTGTGCAGCATGCTCTTTGAGCGATGTAAAAAGTGGAGTGCGATGATGATCCATCGTCGACATCCCTGCCTTTCATCAGATGTACAAACAAATAGAGTATAACAAAAACAAAATGAGATGCAATACATTTTTGATAGAAACCTGCTGAAATGAAAATTTTATAATTAAAACTTGTGACGAAAAATTCATACTTTGCTTTGGACAAGTTATGATAGGATTAATGAATGGAGGGATAACGAATAATGGATAAACGAATGATAGTGGCAATGGCCATTTTAATGACAACATTTGTAGGGTTTGGTATTATCATTCCTGTCATGCCAGAAATCATTTTACAGTCAGCGTCGGACAATGCAGAATTACATAATGGAGCCATTTTGGCAATATATTCTTTAGTTTCATTTATTTTATCGCCTTTTTGGGGTGGTTGGTCTGATCGCATTGGCAGAAGAACGATTATTATCGTTGGCTTGATCGGTTTTGCGATTAGCTTTTTATTTTTTGGTTTAGCGGCTGGAAATTTGCCTTTGATGTACGTTGCTAGAGCACTTAGTGGTTTATTTTCTGGTGCAGTGACCTCTGTCATTGTTGCGTATGTTGCGGATATTACTACTGCAGAAAATCGGACCAAAGGAATGGCATTTGTCGGAATTTCTATCGGTTTTGGCTTTATGATTGGTCCTGCGGTCGGCGGAATGTTAAGTGTTCTTTCTTTAAGAACTCCGTTTTTTGTCGCAGCAGCGCTTTCCTTAGTTACCGCATTTTTTGCAATTGCCATTCTGAAAGATACTGGTGTGCGCACATCTAAGGAAGCAAGAGTATCACGTTGGAAGGCGTTCGAAGGGGTATCAAAGTTTCTTTATGTATTAGCTTTCTTTGTTACCTTTACACTTGCATTTTTAGAAGCAACGTTGCAATTATTTGGGATTCAGCGATTTGATGTTACACCAAATCAAGTCGGGCTTATGTTTTTATATTGTGGCTTAGTAGGGGCATTAATACAAGGCGGGGTTATTCGTCGTTATGTTAAACAGGGACAAGAGCCCAAATTTATTGTAGCGGGCTTAATTATATCTGCTGTTGGTTTCTTTATGCTACTAGGCGCCCATTCCTTTGCTTGGGCAACATTTTCCCTTGTAATTTTCGGGATCGGCAATGGCTTGGCAAGACCTTGTATCACTTCCCTAATTACATTGAAAACGAGAGTAGGTACAGGGGTTGCATCTGGTCTTAGCAATTCTATGGACAGTCTTGGACGTATTGCAGGACCATTAATTGGTTCGTTGTTATTCCATTTTTCTATTACATTGCCGTATTCCGTGGCAGGAGCGTTATGTCTGCTTGCGCTACTTCTTCTATATGGATTCAAGTTAGCGGATCGTAAAGCAAGTCATGCTGTCTCGGAATTAAAATAAGACAAGTAAGTTTAACCTCATAAACGAAAAGCCTTTGATTATCACTAATTATGCGTTTCATGCATAATTAGCAATGAACAAAGGCTTTTTCGTTATATTTGCTACATTAAGGACGATAGTCAGCTTAAGCTTGGCAAGCTTTTTGATAAAGCGGCATTAATTGTTGATACGTTTCTGCTGCATAGGCGATAAGTGCCTGCTCATCAGCAACGATCGGATCATTAGGCTTAAGATGGCGTCCAATTAATAGCTCAGCTTTACCTACATCACGAAAACGAGTGAGAATGTTAGTCCAATCGGATTCGTTAAGCTCACTGACAGGGGTAGCTTCTTTTTTCATATGATCTTGAGAAATTACATAATCATTAGGAACAAGCTCGATAACTTTATCCAAATCATTGAGCAAGGCAGTAGCAATATTGCGTTTATTTGGTAACTCATAAATAAATGCCAGCCAAATAAATAAATGATCATCAAATAGTCCTAACTGAAAATGAGGATGTGCCTTATATCCGCGTTTATTAGCACATAGAGCAAGCCAAGTATCATTTGGCGGATTTACTGTACGGCGTGCATGCTTGGCAATATGTAAAAACATTTCATTGCCTGCAAGCGGACTAACTTCTGCGGAAAGCTGCTCCCCAATACGTTGAAATTTCGGTCTAATGTTTTCAATTATCCCTTTCATACGTTCATTAAGTCCATCTATATGAAATACAGCAAAATCTTCACTAGTAAAGCCAGTTTTTGTCTTGATCGTCATGCATTTCGTCCTTTCTGTAATTATTGAGAAGTTTTATCATTTAATAATAATTATAACATATTCTTAGCTTAATGTCCGTATTATTTCAATAAAAGCAGAGAAAATAGTCAATAAACCAAGTTGCCAATACATAAGATGAAGTATAAGATAATGGTAAGAGGAAATAGTCAGAACATTTCGCCTATTTTCTCACACTAGCATAGGAGGGATTGCCGTGAATAGAAACTATGAAGTGGAATACTGCAACCTTGAGCTTCGTTTCGAGCGGCGGCAAATCCAAAATTTAATACGGGAGCTAATTCAGGAAGGATATTCACTTTATTGGAGTGAGACAGACGGAAAGTTTCTTGTTTCGATTCGCACAGGAAGAAAGCTTGTAAAGCTTCACTTCGAGAAAGTTAATGGATGCTACCGTATTGTTGGGGATTATGTGATTAAGGATGAACGTTTATCCGAGCTGCTTGAAAAGCTAATTAATGACTCACGCGGGCATGCTGTAGTAAAAAGAATCAAGGATCGTCAAATCGTAATCGAAAATATTATGTTTGGCGAAATCATTCGATTGGTGGAGGTGTCTGGTATGGAACATCGTATTATTTATCAGAAAAAACCTTTCGTTACCTTTGAAGACATGATTCAAGCTTTTCAGTCTAAACGTGCAGAAGAAAGAATAGGTGTACTACGATTAGAGCTGGATTATGAATTAAGTAATCTGCAGGAGGCCATTCAAAATAATGATAAAGCAAGAATTAAAGAAGTTACCGACAAATTGCAAGCTTTACGGATTGAGATGTTGCAACTTGAAGTCTAAACGTAAAGTTTTTGTAAAGGTACAGTAAAAAAAACGAGTGACGTAAATTATCACTCGTTTTTTTTACTTTTTTTGCATAAGATATAACAAGATATAAAAGAAACGCAGGTCTGCAATTGATAATCGTGATAAGAGAATTTATACAAATGTTGTTTTCTTATCAGGGCAAAAGGAGTAAAATAAAGACATTGTAAAAATTATAGCAAAGGGATGGAAAAACCAAATGTCTAAACAACAAATTGGCGTTATCGGTATGGCTGTTATGGGTCGCAATTTAGCCCTTAACATTGAAAGTCGTGGCTTTACAGTTTCTGTTTACAACCGTTCAAGAGAAAAAACAGATGAATTAATGGCTGAAATTGAAGGTCAAGGTAAAAATCTTGTGCCTACATACAGCATTGAGGAGTTTGTACAATCTCTTGAAGTCCCTCGCAAGATTTTAATTATGGTACAAGCTGGTGCTGGTACAGATGCAACAATTAACTCATTAGTTCCGCATCTTGACAAAGGGGATATCATTATCGACGGTGGTAATGCTTACTTCCCTGACACTCAACGTCGCAGCAAAGAGCTTGAAGCACTTGGCTTCCGCTTTATCGGTACTGGTGTATCAGGCGGTGAAGAAGGAGCGCTTAAAGGTCCTGCAATTATGCCAGGTGGACAAAAATCAGCATACGAGCTTGTTGAACCAATTTTAACAGCAATCTCTGCTAAAGTTGGCGACGACGCTTGCTGCACATACATCGGTCCAGATGGTGCAGGCCATTATGTAAAAATGGTTCATAACGGTATTGAATATGGGGATATGCAGCTAATTTGCGAAGCATATGATCTGTTGAAAAATATCTTAAATGTTTCCACAGAAGAATTGCATGAAATTTTCACTGAGTGGAACAAAGGCGAGCTAGATAGCTATCTAATTGAAATTACACGTGACATTTTCTCTAAATATGATCCTGAGACAGGCAAACCAATGGTTGATGTTATTCTTGACTCTGCTGGTCAAAAAGGTACTGGTAAATGGACAAGCCAAAGCTCTTTGGATCTAGGTGTACCTTTGTCCATCATTACAGAGTCTGTATTCAGCCGTTTCTTATCCGCAATGAAAGAAGAACGTGTTGCAGCAAGCAAAGTGCTTAAAGGACCTGAGCGTCCAGCATTTACTGGCGACAAAGCTGAATTTATTGAAAAAATCCGTAAAGCATTGTACGCAAGTAAAATTTGCTCATACGCACAAGGCTTTGCTCAAATGCGTGCAGCATCTGAAGAATATGGTTGGGATTTGCGTTATGGTGACATCGCGATGATCTTCCGCGGCGGTTGTATTATCCGTGCACGCTTCTTGCAAAACATTAAAGATGCATATGATCGTGATCCAAATCTTCGTAATCTATTGCTTGATGAGTACTTCAAAAATGTAGTTGAGTCTTATCAATCTGCATGGCGTGAAGTTGTGGCAACTGCAGTTCAATACGGTGTGCCTGTTCCAGCATTCTCTAGTGCGCTAGCTTATTTCGATAGCTACCGTTCTGAGCGTTTGCCAGCTAACTTGTTACAAGCACAACGCGATTACTTTGGTGCGCACACATTTAAGCGTGTAGACAAAGAAGGAACATTCCACTTCAACTGGCTGCAAGCTTAATGACTGAACAGGAAATTCGCCTTTCATCACTGTAATGTAATGAAACTGAAGGCCTTGAAGCCTTTGAATTCCAGCAACGAGTGATGAAAGGTGAATTTAATCATGGATTCCATGTAAAGCCTCGCGCAACCAATTGCGCAAGCGATCCGCTTCATGCTGACAGCTTGAGCTACGGCTAATTAATGCCATTGCTGCTTCTGCATAAGCATGGAAATTTTGTAAAAGACGTGGCTGCGATAGGCTCAGTATTGCTGGGTCTTGATCAGCCACTTTTTTCGTTATATAGCCAAGTATCCATATGACATCATCACGGGATAATGGGTGTGTAGGGTCTAAAATTTGTGCTATTTTTTGATTGGTTTGATCTTGAAAAGCGTGCCCAGGATGCTCTTTCATAGTAATTCCTCCTAAAATTAACGTATGGTTAATCGCTCAAATCTCTATCCATCATCCGCGGAAACTGTTATTATAGTGAAGATAAGCTCTTATAAAGGATGATTGCTATGAAAACCTTCAATAAAATTATCCTTATCGGTTTTATGGGGACTGGAAAATCAAGTGTAGCTGCTGGTCTAGCCGCAGAGTTAGCAATTCCCCATATAGATATGGATGCTGAAATTGTAAAAGCTGCTGGAAAAAGCATTTCTGACATTTTCGCAGAGCAAGGAGAACAAGCTTTTCGTGATTTGGAAAGCAAAGTCCTTCAATCATTGCTTCAAGATAATACTAGCGCTGTAATTGCAACAGGCGGTGGCGCAGTGCTTAGACCAAGTAATTGTGAACTTATGCTGCAGCATGGCTTTGTCGTTGCTCTAACTGCTAGTGAGCAAGTTATTATATCCCGTGTACAGCAAGATACAAGTAGACCTTTGCTACAAGGCGATGTAGCTGAGCGTGTTCGTGCTTTAATGCAGACACGTGCGAAAGCGTATGATTTTGCTCAATTAACAATTGATACATCAGAGCTCTCTATTGAAGAGATTGTCGCACAGATCAGTCAAGCTTGGCGTAATAAAGCTGTAAATAGCTAGAAAAAGGAGATTGAAACATGGATGTAATCGTTACCCCTACTCCGAACCTGCAAGGCGAAATCGGAGCGTTGTCTTCCAAAAACTATACAACGCGTTATTTACTTGTTGCAGCATTAGCTGAAGGAACAAGTACAATTTACTACCCTGCGCACAGTGAGGATAGTGATGCAATGCGCCGTTGTATTAAAGATTTAGGTGCAATTTTGGAAGAAGATGATGAAAAAATCGTAATTACTGGTTTTGGCCGCAATCCAAAAGATGTTAAGCAATTGGATGTTGGTAATGCTGGTGCTGTATTACGTTTCTTGATGGCAATAGCTTCTTTATGTCCAGAAGTTACATTTATTAATCGTTACCCAGACTCTCTAGGCAAGCGTCCACATGGTGACTTAATTGATTCGTTAACGTCAATGGGAGTGGAAATCGAGCATAACGAAGGAAAGCTGCCAATAACGATTCGAGGAGGTCGTCCTCGCGGTGGACATATTAAAGTTTCGGGTCAAATCAGCTCACAGTTTTTAAGTGCATTATTGTTTCTAACTCCGCTGCTTGAAGAAGACAGTGAAATTGAAGTGCTGCATGATTTGAAATCAAAAGTTGTTATTGGACAAACTCTTGAGGTATTAGAGCAAGCAGGTATTGTTATCCATGCAAGTGAAGACTATATGCACTTCAAAGTTCCAGGCAGACAATCCTATCAAGCGCGTGAATATACAGTTCAGGGCGATTACCCTGGATCAGCTGCGATTTTAGCTGCAGCAGCAGTAACTAATTCTAATGTTATTGTACACCGTTTAATGGAAAATAGTAAGCAGGGTGAACGGGCAATTGTTGATGTTTTGAAAATGATGGAAGTGCCATTAACGCATGAAAACAATACAGTTCATGTGCAAGGTAATTCCAAGCTAAAAGCAGTGGAATTTGATGGGGACCATGCAACTGACGCTGTGCTGGCAATGGTTGCTGCAGCAGTCTTTGCTGAAGGAACTTCACGCTTCTACAATGTTGAGAACCTCCGCTACAAAGAATGCGATCGTATTACTGATTACTTGACTGAGCTGCGCAAAGCAGGAGCGAATGTTGAAGAACGTCAAGCGGAAATCATTGTGCATGGTCGTCCAGAAGGTTTGCCTGGCGGTGTAGAAATTAATGCTCATTATGATCATCGCGTAATTATGGCGTTAAGCGTCGTTGGCTTGCGCTGTCAAAAACCTCTTCGCATAAAAGATGCTCATCATGTTGCGAAGTCATATCCTAATTTCTTTGATCATATGAAGGCGCTAGGTGCACAAGTCGAATGGGTTGAAGCCTAAGACGTATTTTGCTTACAAAGTTATTAAGCCGTTTTTTGTAGTTAAAGCTTCTAAAACAAGTTAGCAATTATGGAGCTAAAGCCTACTGTTGTCTAGTAATGCAACAGTAGGCTTTTTGCATTGGATGTAAGCTTTCCCTTTTACTTATTTATGTGATACTTTATTGATATATACTGAATAAAGAGGTGACATGTAATGCCATTTCAAAATCCAAGCCGTGAAGAAATTAAGGAAATACTAAAGCAATCAGAAGTTATTGCTGTTGTTGGTTTATCCCCTTCTCGTGATCGCGTTTCCTATATGGTTGCAGAGGCGATGCAACAGAAGGGTTATCGTATTATTCCAGTCAATCCAAATGCGAATGAAATTTTGGACGAGGTTTGCTATCCAACTCTTTCAGATATTCCTTTTCCAGTAGATATTGTCAATGTGTTTAGAAGAAGTGAGCATACACCGGAGGTTGCAGAGGAAGCAGCGAAAATCGGAGCAAAGGTATTATGGCTGCAGCTTGGTATTTATTCAGAAGAAGCGGCTCAAATTGCTGATGCAGCAGGAATGAAGGTGATTATGGATCGCTGCATTAAAGTAGAGGACTCTATTTTATTGCCTCATGGAAAATAAGCAGCTGAATGGTAAATTCCTTTTCCAAGGCTGAAGTGCTCAATTAAGGAGTCTTCAGCCTTTACTTTTGTTAGTATACTGAACAGAAACTTTGACAAAATGTAGACTACCCTTTAACATCGTTATAGAACTTTTTGTAGAAGATTTAAATTGGACAATACATGATGTTTATTTAGATAGATATAGAATGGAGGTAAGCTATGCCGTTTCTTGGGAATTTTCAGCAGCTAGGACGAGCCGTGATGCTTCCAATGATTGTTTTACCGGCAGCAGCAGTTTTTCAGAGCCTAGCGCAGTTACCATGGCAGCAATTTGGCTTATCGCAAATGGAAAGCTATTTAATGCTTGCTTCTACAGCCATTTTCAAGTTTTTACCTTATATTTTTGCACTTGGAATTGCACTTGGTCTTACAAGTAATGGACTTGGGGCAGGAATGGCTGCATTAGTCGGGATGTTTATCTATTCTGGTATAACCGCACATTATGAACCAGGAATAGAACCAACGGTGCTAATTGGTACGATTATTGGAATTATTGCAGGTGTCTCGCATTTACGCTTTAAAGACTTGCGCTTGCCTGAGTATATACAGTTTTTTGGCGGACCTCGTTTCGTTCCGCTGTTTGTCAGTGTTGTTACCCTTATTTTTTCAATGTTGCTTGTAAATGTGGCGAAGCAACTTGAATGGCTGCTCATTGAATTAGGAGAAGTCGTTAACATTGCAGGTGGCTTCGGTATTTTTTTATTTGGTTTTGTACATCGAATTTTAGTGATTTTTGGTTTGCATCATTTAGTAAGTCACCTTTTTTGGTTTCAGATCGGTGCCTATGAAACAGAAGCAGGTTATTTAGTTTATGGCGATTTGCCGCGTTTTTTTGCTGGCGATCCTGCTGCAGGAGCTTATATGGCAGGGCTTTATCCAACAATGATGTTTGCTTTACCTGCGATAGCCATAGCCATTATTCATGAAGCACGTGAGGATTTAAAACCAAAAATTAGTAGAACGTTTACATTGGCGGCGCTTTCCTCTTTTTTAACAGGGGTTACAGAGCCGGTTGAATTCGCATTTTTATTTGTAGCTCCTTATCTTTATGTCGTTCATGCGTTATTATCTGGTTTAATTATGTGGTTAACTTATGAGCTTGGAATTTTGCATGGTTTTTCATTTTCTGCAGGGGCAATTGATTATATTTTAAATATGCATCTCGCAACGAAAGGCTGGTTAATTATTCCAATTGGAATATTATCGGGGATTGTTTATTATTTTCTGTTTCGCTGGGCAATTCGAAAGTTTCAAATCCCTACTCCAGGTCGTGAGGAAGGTTCGTCACTTGATGAGTGGGTCGGAGATATTCCTTATCGAGCTCCGCTTATTTTGCAAGCGATTGGTGGGAAAAACAATATTATTCAGATGGAATCCTGCATCACAAGATTAAGGCTTAAGCTGCGTTCTGAGAAAGAAATGGATCTTAACGCACTAAGGAGCTTAGGTGCAGCCGGTATTATTCGTTTAGGCGGCGGTCATGTACAAATTGTATTTGGCACATATTCTGAGCTAATACGAGAGCAGATGCTAAAAACAATGCAACGGGATCAGCATCAAATTTCATTTCATTCACCTGTTCAGGGGAAAATGATTCCATTATCAGAAGTGCCTGACCCAATTTTTTCAGGGCAATTAGTTGGTAATGGAGTTGCTTTTATTCCTGAGCGCGGTGAGCTTGTATCGCCTGTGTCTGGTAAGGTAAGTTTAATCTACCCAACGATGCATGCCATTGGCTTAGTGACCGAGGAAGGGCTAGAGGTGCTGCTTCATATCGGAATAGAAACTTCTAAGCTTACTGGCGGTCAATATTTTAATGCAGTTGTTAAAGAAGGAGACCAAGTTGAGCCTGGTCAGCTATTAATTAAATTCAATTTGCATAAAGTAAAAAAAGACAGCAAGTCTCTTGCTACTCCAATGGTTATAACAAACTCAGAAGTAGTCAAAGCATGGCGGTTTGCTCCGTTCATGTCAGTGAAAAAGGGGCAATCTTCGATTATGTCAGTAGTGCTGGATGAGAGCAAGAGTGAGGGGGAAGTTCGATGATTCAAGGGATTGGTGCTTCAGCAGGGATCGCAATCGGCAAAGCATTTGTTCTGCCGAATTGGGAACTAGAAATTCCAGAAGAACGAATAGATGTGGCTGATTTTGCCAGAGAGTTCGAACGCGTTTATGAAGGCATTAGAACGTCGAAAGATGAGATAAAGCAAATTAAAGATGAACTTAGAGATACTGTAGGTGAACAGGAAAAACAAATCTTTGATGCACATCTAGCGATTCTTGATGATCCTGTCTTCATGAATGAGATACAGGGAATTATTCAGCGTCAATACAAGGCTGCAGAGGTTGCCGTTAAGGAGGCAGTTGATCATTTCGTAACGATGTTCGATTTGCTGGAAGACGAATATATGAAGGAGCGGGCGCTTGATATTCGTGATGTAGGGAATCGTTTGCTTAAGCATTTGCTTGGAGTACCTGAAATTCAGCTTCCAAGTGATAACCAGCCGTTTATTCTTATTGCAAAGGAGATATCTCCTTCTCAACTCGCTCATCTGAATCCTGAAAATGTATTAGGGATTATTACGTTAACAGGGAGCCCTAGCTCACATGCGGCAATTATGGCTAGAGCGTTAGGTATACCACTTATTGTTGGAGCAGAAGGAAAGCTTGTAGAATCGATTGTGACCGGTCAAATTGTAATTATGGATGGAAGTGACGGTACGGTATATGTGGAGCCTACAGAGCTAGTTGTAGAGCGTTACAAGCAGCTTCAAGCACAGCAAAGAGAAGCGAAAGAAATGCTGCAGCATCTTGCCAACTATCGTTCAGTAACTGCTGATGGTAAGTTTGTAAGACTAGAAGCAAATATTAGCTCACTTAAAGAGCTTGATATTGCGTTAAAAGGCGGTGCTCAAGGAGTAGGCTTATTCAGAACAGAGTTTCTTTATATGGATCGCCATTATTTCCCTTCCGAGGAAGAGCAGTATGCGGTATACGCCAAAGTTGCTGAAAAGCTGCATGAGAAGGGGGACACGCTCGTTATCCGCACCTTGGACATCGGTGGAGATAAGCAGCTTGATTATTATGAAATAGATGAAGAGCAAAATCCATTTATGGGGTATCGGGCGATAAGGATTTCTCTGGATCAGCCTGAACTGTTCAAAACACAGCTTCGCGCTATTTTGCGTGCTAGTGTATACGGTAATATTAAAATCATGTTTCCGTTTATAACTTCGATTACGGAGGTTAAGGTAGCTAAATCACTCCTAGAGGAAGCAAAGCAGGAGCTGCGCGAGAAAAACATAGAATTTGCAGAGAATATCCCTGTTGGCGTTATGATTGAAGTGCCAGCCGCAGTGATGATTGCCGATATTCTTGCTAAGGAAGTGGATTTCTTCAGTATTGGTACAAATGATTTAGTGCAGTTTACCCTGGCTGTAGATCGGATGAATGAACGAATATCGCAAATGTACGATCCATATCACCCAGCGATTATTCGCATGCTTATCTCAATCGTTGAAGCAGCAAAGCGCAATCACTTACCGATAAGTGTATGCGGTGAGTTGGCAGGAGATATAAGAGCATTGCCAATTTGGTTAAGCTTAGGGGTAGATTCTTTAAGTATGTCGGCTCATTCGATATTGCAGCTAAAATCCAAGCTGATTTACGCATCGCAGGAAGAATGCAGAGTCATTTTTAGCGAGGTGTTAAATTGCACGACAAATGAGGAAGTTAAAGCAGCGCTTGATCAATATATGGAGATCTATGATTTGACAGCGAATGGTTAACCCATTCGCTGTTCTAATGCTTGGACAAAAGCGAGAGCATAAGCAGGAAGATCAGGAGGGCGACGTGCAGAAATAAGATTGCCATCGACTACTACAGCCTCATCAACCCAGATTGCTCCTGCATTTTCCATATCATCTCGAATTCCTGGGGTAGATGTAACGGTTCTGCCTTGTAAGATTTTTGCGGAAATCAGCACCCAGCCTGCATGACAAATTTGTCCAATCGGCTTGTTTTGCTCATTAAGTTGACGTACGATTTCGAGAACTTTTGGATAGCGTCTTAGCTTATCCGGAGCCCAGCCGCCTGGAACAAGTAAACCGTCAATTTGATCGGCATCCAGTTCATCAAAGGAAAGATCGGCTACAGCAGGCACTCCGTACTTCCCAATATGTTTTGCTCCTTTTGTCGGACCAGCAAAAAGTACAGTTGCACCTGCTTCACGTGTACGATAAACCGGATACCAAAGCTCTAAATCTTCAAACTCATCATCTAATAGACAAATTACATTTGCATTTTGCATTGACATTTAAGATTTCCTCCATTTGAGATTTTAATTGTATTGTAATGAACCTGAAAGGCGGAAGCAAATGAAGAATGAAAAAAGAAATGTGCTAAATGAAAATCGTAACAAGGGAGTAACCCGAAGCAAGCGGCATAAGCTATTTCGCTGGTTGCCTGCATTAATTTGGATGGGAGTCATATTTTATTTGTCATCGAAAACAGGAGATGACTTAAATCGCGTAATTCCATTTTTTCAAAAGTTCTTTCCTTTCATGGAAGATTTTAATTGGGGACATTATGTCAGTTACTTTATTTTAGCAATTTGTGTTGATTTCGGATTAGGTAGTAGAGCAAGAAACTGGAAAGGCAAAATACTTGTTGTCGTAATTTGTATTTTATATGGAATAACAGATGAGATTCATCAATCGTTTGTCGGCGGTCGGATGATGGACATTATTGATGTGCGTAATGATGGGATCGGCGCAACTTGTTGGGTTTTGCTAGAATGCATCCCATTTATCCGCAGCTTATGGAAAAAATTAAGTTTAGCTGTTTAGCAGGAAATTAATCAAAAAATGTCGAATTCCTTTTACATACCATCTATATGTGAGTACACATATGTGAGATCGTGTGAGGGAGTGAAATCTCATGCAAAAGCAATGTAATTGTGGTGAGATCATGCATTTGAAGTTAAGAACGGTTATTTTTTCTGGTAAAGTTGAAATTGATAACGTACCGATTTATACATGCAATGCATGTAGCCATAGTGAAGTAATTTCAGCGGTAAAGGCTGATTTATCTGGATTAATTCAAGAATTAGGCGCGGATCCGCAAAAACAAAGCTATTTGTTTAATGAATGTAACGAATGGGCAAATATACTAGTAGAGTATAAATTGGCGCAAAAAACAGCTGAAACGGCTGTATATAAGCTGGAACAAATGATAGAGCAACGAACAAATGATTTGCTTGATCTTTATTTATTAGCCCAATCATTGCAAGACGAAGAATGGTTAGATTCTATTCGCAAACGACTTCAACAATTAGGTAAACAGTTGATGTGTTAGTGCAACATTATACATACAGACATATATTCAAAATTTGTATGTTACATTGGAGAAACATTGCGAAATTTGCTTTTTTACAGTATTATTATTCCAATATGTGATGAACGTATCAACCAATTTAATTTATAGTAAATGGAGAGAGTGCTCGTGACGGTAACAATATATGATGTAGCAAGAGAAGCAGGAGTTTCAATGGCAACTGTATCGCGTGTTGTGAACAATAATCCTAACGTTAAACCAGCTACACGTAAAAAAGTGTATGAAGCTATTGAACGATTAGGTTATCGTCCCAACGCAGTTGCTCGAGGTCTAGCTAGTAAGAAAACAACGACAGTTGGCGTTGTAATTCCTGATATTTCGAACGCGATTTTTGCTGAAGTTGCGCGAGGAATTGAAGATATTGCAAACATGTATCATTACAATATTATTTTGTGTAATGCAGACAAAAAGAAAGAGAAAGAAATTCGAGTAATCAATACTTTGCTTGAAAAACAAGTTGATGGTCTATTATTTTTAGGTGGAGCTGTGACAGAAGAGCATCAGCAGGCTTTCCGCACTGCGAATGTTCCTATTGTACTTTGTGCTACATCAGACGAGTCAGGTAATATTCCTTCTGTTGATATTGACCATGAGCAAGCGGCTTATGATGCTGTACAAGCATTAATTAAGCAAGGGCATAAAAAAATTGCGATGATCAGCGGTACACTTGAGGATCCATCCAACGGATATGCTCGTTTTAGCGGCTATAAAAAGGCATTGGCAGAAGCAGGTATTGATTATGATGAAGCTTTGGTTCGAATCGGCAACTATCGTTATGAATCAGGAGCGGAAGCAATGCGTTATTTCCTTGATTTAGCTAATCGCCCAACTGCAGTATTTTCTGCAACAGATGAAATGGCAATTGGAGCGATTCATGCTATTCAAGACCGTGGTTTACAGGTTCCAGAAGATATTTCAGTAATTAGCGTAGATAATAGCCGCATGGCATCAATGGTTCGTCCACAGCTTACAACTGTTGCTCAACCAATGTATGATATTGGCGCAGTATCCATGCGTTTGCTTACAAAGTTAATGAAAAAAGAGCATGTTGAACATGCGCAAGTCGTTTTGCCGCATGAACTTATTTCTCGTCAATCTGTTGGAGGAAACAAGGCATGAGCTTCAACAAAATTGGTATAATCGGTGCCATGGTTGAAGAGATAGAGCTGCTTCATCAAAACGTTAAAAATATTACTGAAACCAAGAAAGCCGGTATTACTTACTTTGCCGGCACTTTACATGGGAAAGATGTTATTTATTGCAAATCAGGAGTTGGAAAAGTGAATGCAGCTATTTGCACGCAGGTGCTGCTTTCATTTGGCGTTGATGCCGTCTGGTTTACTGGTGTTGCAGGAGCATTAGACCCTAAATTAGAAGTAGGCGATATTGTTATTTCTAGTAGTGCGCTGCAGCATGATATGGATGTAACACCGCTTGGTTTTGCTAAAGGAGTAATTCCTTTTCAAGAGCAATCTGAGTTTCATGCAGATCCAGCATTAATAGAGCTAGCTGAACGAGCTGGACAAGCTTTATTCCCTAATCGTACATTAATCGGCAAAGTGCTATCAGGTGATCAATTTATTGCTGATAGAGAAAAGGTTAAGGAATTATATGAGCAATTTGCAGGAGCTTGTGCCGAGATGGAAGGCTCAGCAGTTGCACAGGTTTGCACGGCAAACGAGACACCTTTTGTCATTATTCGTTCGATGTCTGATAAAGCAGATGGTTCTGCAGATGTTACATATCAAGAGTTTGTCGTAACAGCAGCCAATAATTCGTATGCAATTATTGACTATATGCTTTCAGAGCTTAGTCAATAACTTATGAATATCATTAATATAAAGCTGATGGCTTTTGGCATTGCATGTCTAAGTCATCAGCTTTTTGCTTTAAAATCCTTGAATTGCAAGTTGAGCGATTTGAGCATTGCGAGCAGTAATTTCTTCACGACGCGGAATTTGCTCAATTTCACCTTCAACATCTTGCCAATATAGCGGCAGTGGTTCAGTTGCTAGCGTCTTCCATTTGTCGATCCACTTAGCAGGAAGCGGGGTATATTGTTTGCTTTTAGTTGCTCGTTTTAGTTCCAACCGTAATGGATGCTGACTCATTTCTAGCCATACTAATGCCCAAGCACGAGGTACAACTCGCCACAAGTCATAGCCACCTCCGCCAATTGCAACCCATCTGCCATCACAATGTTGGTGAGCCAGCTCATGGATTAGCTCAGGGATACGCTCATAAATTTTCATTGAGCAATGTAAATGAGAAAGCGGATCAAATGCATGGGCATCACAGCCATGCTGACTTACAATTAGATCGGGCTTATAATGCTCTATTGTACGTTTTACTGTCAGCTCAAAGCTGTTTAGCCAAGATTCGTCCTCTGTATAGGGCTCTAAAGGGACATTGACTGTTGCTCCATAGCCTTGCTCTATGCCTCGCTCATATTGGTAACCGGTTCCTGGGAACAGATATTTACCAGTTTCATGAATCGAGTAAGTGCAGACGGAAGGATCAGCATAAAATGCTAGTTGTACACCGTCCCCATGATGCACATCGGTATCGATATATAACACACGCAACTGATGTCTTTGCTGTGCAGCACGAATGGCGATAACAGCATCGTTATATATACAAAAGCCAGAGGCTCGATTAGGCATCGCGTGGTGCAGTCCTCCCGCCATATGATAAGCATGCTGCATATTGCCGTTTGCGACCTGCTCGACAGCAAAAACTGTACCAGCAACAATTGCACAAGCTGCCTCATGCATTCCGCGAAAAAAAGGCGTATCATCACCATGCAAACCGTACTGCTCTGCACTATCCATTGCTTCACTGGAAGGATGTTCAGAGCTTAGCTCTTTTATAGCTTGTATATACGATGGTTGATGTGCTAATGGCAGCAACGTATCCATATCATAAGTTGGAGGGAGAAGGATGTTCTCTTTCGTTATCGCATGAACATGCTCTAGCAGTGAAATTGTTAATAAATAACGTACGGGACTAAAGGGATGATCCGCTTGAAAAGAATAGCTGTTAGCGGTGCTCGAATGAATAAAGCATATATTAGACCTTGTCATATAAGGACACTCATTCCTTTCTAATTAGTGCAATAGCACTAATACATAAAACGGTTGCGGAAGCGAACTCGGTCAAATTGCTCAACAGAGGATAGCGGCACTTCCGGACCAATCTTTACCATTAAGCAATTAGCTGGGTGGGAGCAAATTTCAGGATCATCTGTTGCGTACCAAATCATATCAACAGATTGCATAAGCTTTTCCATCATTTTGCGATAATCCCAAACGTTCAGACCACTGCCTTCTAAGTCCCAATGCCAATAGTATTCCGTAGTATAGACGATTACATTGTCGAGCTGGCCTTCAGCAAACGCTGTTTGAATCATTGCTTTACCAAGACCCACTCCGCGATAAGCATCTGCTACTTCTACAGCGCCTAATTCTATAAGATCTTCCATATTGCCTTCTGACCAACGCTCGTATGGATCAGGATAATGAAAGGTAACATAGCCTACAATATGTCCATCAAGATGAGCTGCAATAATTCTCCCCTCTGGCAAACCAGCGATTTCGACTAAAGCGGCATGTTGCTCATGCGGTCTGCGAAAGGCATCCAGTGTTTCATCTAATTTCATTTTTTCTAAACGCTCAGGAGGAATTGGACCTTCAATCAAAACGGTTTGATTTAAAGAAGTGATGTAATATTCCTTACACTGGAAACGCTTTCTATGTTCCATATGTTGCTCCTTTTCTATTAAATAAAATCTAATGATAGTGTAGTAGCAATAATAATATATAATATACAGAAATATTCATGATAAGGAAAGAATAGTAATTTTTAATATGAATATGTTATAATAGTTTGTTGTAAGCGCATACTTTGGATTTTATTCGAATAGTTAGGAGAGTGAAAATATGATCGACACGCATCAAGAACGCATTCCTGCAACTGTTAAAGATGGAAATTTGCAAGATTATGAAGCTGCAAAACAAAATTTTTCTTGGGAGCAGATAGAAGCTCAATTTAGTTGGGCAAAAACTGGCAAAGTCAATATAGCCTATGAGGCAATTGATCGACATCTTGAGCAAGGGCGTGGCGAGAAAGTCGCTCTAATTTATAGTGATCCACAACGTGAAGAACAATATACATTCGAGCAGTTGAGCAAAGCCAGCAATCGCTTTGCTAACGGAATCCGAAAGCTTGGGATAAAAAAAGGAGATCGTGTCTTTATTTTCATGCCTCGTACTCCTGAGCTTTATATAAGTGTACTTGGAAGCATAAAAGTAGGCGCAATCGTTGGTCCGCTATTCGAGGCTTTTATGGAAACTGCAGTTAAAGATCGATTACTTGACAGTGGTGCAGTCGCTATAGTTACGACTCCAGCATTGCTGCCTAGAGTAAAAGTGGATGAATTGCCGGACTTGAAACATATTATATTGTTAGACGGTGAATCTGAGCTAGCAGATAAAATACCTGGCGTAGTGCGCTACAGTGAATTGTTAGCTGGAGTAAGTGATGAAACAGAAATCGAATGGGTGGACCGTGAGGACGGTTTAATCTTGCATTATACTTCTGGCTCAACAGGTAAACCGAAGGGAATTTATCACGTGCATAATGTGATGATCCAGCAGCTCTACACTGGTCAAATCGTACTTGATTTAAAGGAAAATGATATATACTGGTGTACAGCAGACCCAGGCTGGGTAACTGGCACGTCGTATGGTATTTTTGCTCCTTGGCTCAACGGAGTTACCAATGTCGTACGGGGCGGACGATTTAGTCCAGCAGACTGGTATAGTGTCATTGAAAAGTACGGTGTTACAGTGTGGTATAGTGCGCCAACAGCGTTCCGTATGCTGATGGGTGCTGGTGATGATGTCGTAAAGAACTATAACCTAAGCAGTTTACGTCATGTGCTTAGTGTCGGTGAACCTTTAAATCCTGAAGTTGTTCGCTGGGGCTTAAAGGTTTATGGTCAACGAATACATGATACATGGTGGATGACAGAAACGGGTGCGCAATTAATTTGCAATTATCCTAGTATGGATATTAAACCTGGTTCAATGGGCAAGCCAATTCCAGGTGTTGATGCAACAATTCTTGATGACCAAGGAAATGAGCTTCCGCCTTATCGTATGGGGAACTTAGCTATTCGAGTAGGTTGGCCGTCCATGATGCGCAAAGTATGGAACAACGAAGCGAAATATGTTGAATATTTCCGATTTAATGGCTGGTATATTTCTGGCGATTCTGCCTACCGCGATGAAGACGGATATTTCTGGTTCCAAGGACGTGTTGATGATGTAATTAACACTTCTGGGGAACGGGTTGGTCCATTTGAAGTAGAATCTAAGTTGGTAGAGCATCCGGCTGTTGCTGAAGCAGGAGTTATTGGCAAGCCAGATCCAGTTCGTGGAGAGGTTATTAAAGCCTTTATCTCATTAAGAGAAGGTTACACTCCATCTGAAGAGCTTGAGCAAGATATTAAGAAATTTGTCAAGGAAGGTTTATCTGCTCATGCCGCTCCGCGCGAAATCGAATTTAAGGATAGGCTACCAAAAACAAGAAGCGGTAAAATTATGCGTCGTGTGTTAAAAGCATGGGAGCTGAATTTGCCAACAGGAGATCTATCAACAATTGAGGATTAATGATGATTGATTCATAGAGTTTGAAATGGTATTATTTCAAATAGTATTATATATAATGATTTCATAAATGTTTAGACTAGTCTGTCATATTCTCCTTAAAGTAGGGAGCTGTGGCAGGCTTTATTATGGAAGGAATAGGAGTGGAATAATGAGTATCCAGCTAGAGAGTGTGAATACGACTGAACAATATGAACTTGTAGCTAATTTAGCGGAAAGAATTTGGAATGAATATTACATAACGATTATTACTCAAGAGCAAGTCGATTATATGCTTGATCGTTTTCAATCAACTGAAGCAATTCAGCGTCAAGTAGAACAAGAAGGATACAACTACTTTTTTATCGTAAATGAGCAGGGCGAGAAGGTTGGTTATACGTCAGTTAAATCAGAAAATGGCAAACTCTTCTTAAGTAAATTATATGTATTAAAGGAGCAACGTGGTCAAGGCTATGGTAGTGCTGCACTTGCAGCAATTAAGCAATTTGCTAAGGCGCAAGCGTGCACCTCAATTTGGTTGACCGTTAATCGTGATAACGCTGCATCGATCTCGACATACAAGCGTAACGGTTTTGTTATCGCTTCTGAGAAAGTTGCAGATATTGGAAATGGCTTTGTTATGGACGACTATATTATGGGACTAAGTCTATAGGCAAATTAAGAGATAGATACAAGAGTTCTAGAGGAGTAAAAGATAGAGCAAGGCGAGCGCTCTGATTTTATATGATGAAGTAACGAAAAAAAGAGGCAGGATAGAACTTGTGTTTGACATTCTATCCTGCCTCTTACTCATTTTAAATATCCATTACTGAGCCACGAGACTAGCGGAATAACTTGACTCACCAGCATCATTTACCGCAGTAACGACGTAAGCACCACCAGATTGAGCACCGCTATGTTCAAAGAAGGCTGTGTTTGAAGAGCCAATTTTAACATAGTGACCATCATTATTTTCACTATAATAGATGCGATACTCAGTTATTTGCTCACTAATCGGGTTATCTGTCCAACTAAGCATCAGATTTATACCGACATATTCTCCATGTAATCCCGTTGGCGCAGAAGGAACTGTAAGCTCTATGCCCTCATTATTGTCAGTATCTTCCCCGTTGCTATTTTCATTACCATTATTATGACCATCATTAGGTTGATTACCTTGATTTCCATTTGGAGAATCATCAGGTGAGGATGGATCATTGATGTCAGGCAACGGATTAAAGTTACCGTATTCAGCAGTTAGGCTTGGCTTCGATTGCTTGCCGACTACGTCTACAGCTACTACATAAAAGCTTGTATGCTGACTAGGATCAACATTTACTGTAACAGAGTATTTATCTTTACTATACAGCACAGAGTTTCCATACTTTTCATAGTCTCCACCGTTTACCGAGCGGAAAATACGATAACCTACAACGTCTTGCGAGCTACTGTTTTCAAAGCTTAACACGAATGAACCGTTGTCGCTACGATTCAATCTAACGTTAGGCGGTGCAACAGGATCAGCGCCGTCATCTTTTCTAGGGTCAACAATTGACGGAGCATCGCGACCAGCATCTGCTGGAATATAAATAGATAGATCGCGACGACTGCTTGCAGGTAATTTCGATTGTGCTTCTCTTAGGTCAACCATTAATTGGTCTAATGGCGTTTTGCGCACAATTACGACCTTCTCAATAAGCATGTCTTCTGGAGTTAGCTCATTTGGCTTGTAGTTAATGCCGTTATATTCAATAATTTTCATTTTAACGAGCGTCTCATCGACTTTTTTAGGAAGATACTGCTTATTAAACCAATCTGTAACTAATAATCCTTCAGCTTTATTTAATGCAGATGGCAATAGACCGCTAGTAGAAGAAACAGTTGCTTTTACTACTCCATCTGGTTTAGTAAACTCTTTATTTTCGAACAGGTCAGGACGTTTTTCTGTTAGTTCATTCATAATGAGCGCCCAGACTGAACGAGCTCTTGTTCGACCATTAGTTGAAAGTGTATGGATAGGTTTTTCGTAACCAGCCCATACCCCTAAAGTAACATCTGGCGTGAAGCCTACAAACCAAACATCGCCATAGCTTTGGGTAGAACCTGTTTTACCAGCAAAAGCGATAGATTTATAAGCTTTTAACTGATTGCGTAAGGATGCACCTGTACCTGCGCCGTCAGCAATTACGGTGCGAAGCATATCCGTCATCAGAAACGCAGTTTGCTCAGAGAAAACTCGTTTCGGAGTTAGCTTATGTTCATATATAACTTTTCCGTTTGGATCAGTTATTTTTTCGATCATATAGGAATCATTAAGCTCACCCATATTAGGAATTGCACCATAAGCATTTGTCATTTCTTCTACAGTCACACCACGTTCTAGACCACCGATAACCCCAGTTTTTGCATAATAGTCTGAATCTGTTATCGTAGTAATACCTAGCTCTTTAACAAAATCGAGAGCAACAGGAATCGTTAACTCTTCATTGTAAATTTTTAGAGCTGGTATATTAAGTGAACGATTTAAAGCTTCACGAGCTGTTACAAGTCCGAAAAACTTGCGACTCGAGTTGAGCGGAATATGATATCCTTTTTGTCCATCCGTTAAAATTAACGGTGAATCGTCAATAATACTAGCTGGCTGTACAAGCCCTTTTTCTATTGCAGGCAAATAGGCAGCTAACGTTTTCATTGTAGAGCCGGGTTGACGTACCATTTGTGTTGCATGGTTCATTTGCTCTTTATAGAAATCTCGGCCTTCCAGCATGCCAAGAATCGCACCAGTAGAATGATCAATTAAAATAGCTCCAACTTGTTCGATTCCTTTTTCAGGGCTGTCTGGTGTGAAGTTATCTGGATTGCTCCCAATTTCATGCATAATATCATAAACTTCTTTATCGATCGTAGTATAGACATGATAACCACCGCGAAGAAGCGCATCGCGGGCATCCTCAACTAAATGAGCATTTTCTTCCTTATTTAAATCCTCTAAAGTAAGGTCACTGTTTTGCTGAAGCAATAATATTTTTGCAGCTTCTCGCTCAGCTTCAAGCATTAGGAAAGGATACGTATTGTAGGCCTTTTCCGTAGGCTCTGCAATTGATGAACGAATATCAAAATTAAGTGCCTCTGCATATTGTTCATTCGTAATTTTACCTGTTTCTAGCATTCGTTTTAATACAGTATGTTGACGTCTAATCGCATTTTGAATGCCTTCCTCATTATAGTTGCCGCTTCCAGTAAACGCTGTATATTTGGATGGAAGCTGAGGCAAACCTGCTAAATAAGCTGCTTGAGCAATATTCAACTTATTTAAATCTTCAATTCCAAATATCCCTTTGGCAGCAGCTTTAATCCCAAATACTTGATACCCGTTTGAACCGTTACCAAAAGGCATTTTATTTAAGTATGCTGTAATAATTTCTTCTTTTTTCAAGTAACGTTCCATACGAATGGATAAAAAGATTTCTTTAATTTTACGACTTTCAGTACGATCTAGACTTAAAAATACTCGTCTAGCTAACTGTTGCGTTAATGTACTACCACCAGTTTGTGTATCTTCATTAAGCAATCTTTCCTTTATCGCACGTCCTAGTCCGTAAGCATCGATACCAATATGATGCCAAAAATTTTGATCTTCTGTGGCTACGAGTGCATCAAGCACAATTTGCGGAATTTCATCGTATGTAACGACAATGCGGTCTTCATCAGTACGCAATTGTCCGACCAGTGTTCCATCATTAAAGTAAACATAGCCAGTCATTGAATATTCCTCAATTTTACTTTGAATATAAGATTGAGATCGTATTTCCTCGTCCTTAACATTGGCTGCGACATAACCAATGACTGTACCACCGGCAAGTAAGCCGCCAAAAATTAAAAATAGAATGATCCATTTCAAAGCTAAGAAGCTAATAAGGCCAAACCACCGTAAAGCGCCATAAGGACGCAAGTGCGGTTTTTGATCACCGTTCATTCGTTTACATACCTCCTCCAGCATATCCTCATTATTATATCATAGAATAGTTACGATTCGCATTTTTTTGTAATTAATGAAACGGATTACATCCAAAAATAGTATAATATAGTGGATAGGAGACATTGCCAATTACGTAATCTTATGGTTTATTCTTAAAAAGCTGGATGAGGCAGCAATGTAAACCTTTCTACATTTGTTATAAACCATTTAGGAGGAGGGAGTATGGTAACAGTATTTTGGGTATGTTTTCTAGTTGGCGTGCTCTTTACGTTAGTGGTCGTTATTTTTGGTGATGCACTATCTGGGGCTTTAGAGGCGCCTGCTGAATGGCTTTCTATTAGCCATCTTCCTGCTTTGCAGCCGACGACGTTACTAGGCGGTATAACCGTCTTTGGAGGAGCTGGCATATTGATGGATAGACTTACAGATTGGTCTATGCTGACCATCGTTTGCTTAGCATTTTTGGCTGCTTTACTCGGTATCGTGCTTATCTATTATATCTATATTAAACCAATGGCTAACGCCGAAGTATCGTTAGGATATTCAATCGTTGAATTGGTTGGTAAAGTTGCTCAAGTAACGGTACCCATCCCTGCTGAAGGCTATGGTGAAGTCATCATTAAAACATCAGGCGGTATTGTCAATCATATCGCGTCAAGCTTTGATCGTGTTGCAATATCAAGTGAAGCTACAGTAGTTGTAGTTGATTTGCACGATGGTGTTCTGCTAGTCTCAGAAATTGACTTAAAGTAGAGAGGAGAATGCTGAATGTTTGATAATTTTACAATAACGATTGCAGTAATTATTGTAGGTGTATTTGTTGTACTTGGCTTGGCTTTTTGGGCTAGATATAAAACGGTAAGTCCAGATGAAGCGATGTTGGTAACAGGTTCATTTCTTGGCTCGAAAAATACGATGGTTGACGAATCGGGGAGAAAAGTCAAAATTATTCGCGGTGGCGGTGCATTTATTATTCCAATTTTCCAACAAGCCCAATACTTATCTTTACTTTCTCATAAGCTGGATATTGCTACTCCAGAAGTTTACTCGGCTCAAGGTGTCCCAGTATTTTCT
The DNA here is from genome assembly GCF_057221655.1 of Paenibacillus sp. plas6. Taxonomy (NCBI): domain Bacteria; kingdom Bacillati; phylum Bacillota; class Bacilli; order Caryophanales; family Paenibacillaceae; genus Paenibacillus; species Paenibacillus sp. plas6. Next base: position 4,013,200 of record NZ_CM170151.1, read on the forward strand.
AATGGCGTAGCAATTATTAAAATTGGCGGTTCCATTGAAGATATTGCAACAGCAGCAGAGCAATTTCTCGGAAAGCCAACCGAGGCCTTAAAAACAGAGGCTCAGGAAGTGCTGGAGGGTCATCTACGAGCGATACTTGGTACGATGACAGTTGAGGAGATTTATCGAAATCGTGATAAATTTGCTCAAGAAGTGCAAGGCGTAGCAGCTCGTGATTTAAAGAAAATGGGACTGCAAATTGTTTCCTTTACGATAAAAGATGTGCGGGATAAGCACGGATACTTAGATGCGCTAGGTAAGCCAAGAATCGCAGCGGTAAAAAGAGATGCAGAAATTGCAGAAGCTGAAGCAGCTCGCGATGCTACGATTCAAAAAGCTCTAGCAGAGGAGGCAGCTAAAAAAGCTGAGCTGATTAGAGATACAAACATATCTGAGGCAGAGCGCGATAAGGAAATGAAAATCGCGTCCTTCAAGAAGGACCAAGATACTGCTAAAGCGGAAGCCGATCAAGCATATGCAATACAGGAGGCAAAAGCGAAGCAAATTGTCGTCGAAGAGCAAATGCGTGTTGAGCTGGTTCGTAAGGAGCGGGAGATTGACCTTGAAGCAATGGAAATTGTTAAACGTGAAAAGCAATATGATGCTGAAGTGAAGAAAAAAGCAGACGCCGACCGCTATGCGGTAGAGCAAGCTGCTGAAGCGAATAAAGCTAGACAAATTCGTGAAGCAGACGCACTGCAATATCGCATTGAAGCAGAGGCAAAAGCTGTAGCAGAGCAAAAACGTCTTGAAGGTTTGGCTGCTGCAGAAGTTGAACGCGCTCAAGGTACAGCTACGGCGGAAGTTATTCGTCTTAAAGGTTTGGCAGAAGCGGAAGCAAAGGAAAAATTGGCGATGGCATTCGAGAAGTTTGGCGAAGCGGCTGTACTCGATATTGTATTAAAAATGCTTCCTGAGCTTGCAGGCAAAATTGCCGAACCGCTCGGTAAAATTGATAAGCTGTCTGTTGTGGATACTGGCAATGGTGAAGGGGCAGCGAGAGTTAGCAATTATGTAACTTCTTTAATGGCGACTGCTCCAGAAATGCTGGAAAATGTGACTGGTTTAAATATTAATCAGCTCATTACTTCTTTAACAAGCGGCAAGGCAGCAACTGCTGAAAATGTACCTGTTATTGAGCAGACGGCAGCAGCTAAAGAAATATTAACGAAAAAACAGGATAATTAATGAAATTCCAGCATAACAATATAAAAAAAGGACTGCATATAAAAATGCAGTCCTTTTTATAACAGCGATTAACGGCTGTAGAACTCGACAATTTGTTTTTCGTCGATTTCTTGAGAAAGCTCAGCACGTTCAGGCAAACGAACGAATTTACCTTCTAGCGCTTGGTCATTGAACTCAAGGTAGTTTGGCAAATGAACGCGAGCTTCTAGTGCTTCTTTAACGGATTTCAAGCCGCGGCTACGTTCACGTAGACCGATAACATCGCCAATAGAAACAGAATAAGAAGCGACGTCAACTTTTTTACCGTTAACAGTAATGTGACCGTGAGCTACAAGCTGACGAGCACCTGCACGAGAGTTAGCAAAGCCTAGACGGTATACCAGGTTGTCCAAACGACTCTCAAGAAGAATCATGAAGTTTTCACCGGCAATACCTTTCATTTTTGTAGCTTTGTTATAAAGATTGCGGAATTGTTTTTCGCCTAGACCATACATATGGCGAAGTTTTTGTTTTTCCATAAGTTGCATACCATAGCCGCTTACTTTACGGCGAGAGTTTGGACCGTGTTGTCCTGGAGGGAACGGTCTTTTAAGATCTTTACCAGTACCGCTTAGAGAAATTCCAAGACGGCGACTTAATTTAAATTTAGGACCAGTATAACGTGACATGTGTCGATTAACTCCTTCATCAAATAAAATTATTGTGAATGGGGTTTGTTTCGCGGATAAGTAGGCGTAGCTCGGAAAAAGCTACACTGCCGGGCATTTCAGCCGCAGGCCCAACAGTCCATACAAATCCTGAGGGTGACACAAAACCGTACGCCCATAATTCCATCATCATTAATATTATAAAGTTTGAATTATAATTGTCAAGAAATGAAAGCGTTATATTTTCTGCTGATAAATAATCTTTTAACCACACAGCCTTAAGACCTAATAATTTGGATGTTATTAGTGCAAAATTCTTAAAAATAGAGTATGATTAGTACAGAGAACACTCATCTCCTTAGGTTAGTGAAGGAAAGGGTTGGGTATTATGAAGCTAGACAGAAGTACAGATATATATAAGCCTGCACTTTGGTTTAAAAATGAAGATTTTCAAGACGCTGACGAGCCATATTTACCAGAGCTTTATGAGGAAAGCTTTAAAGCTTGGTATGAAGATGCAAAGGATATCGAGGCGACTCAGCTAGGATTGTTTTGGCTATATACCAAAAGTGCGCGTATATACACCACAGAAATGCCCACTGAGAATGCTTTAGTTGCTGCTAACTGGGATTCTGCAATGAAAAAAATAGCAGAGCGATGTTTGCAGGAGGAAGCTTATATTAGCCTTGTGGAGAATGGGGTACAGTACAATGCAGTGCCTGTTTCAAGACGTAAAGACGAAAAAGTTTTTGCTGCTTTTCTTTTCGCTACGAATGAACAACATGCAATTAGCAAATCTGAAATGCAAAGCTACATGAAGCATTTTCGCCTACACTTTTACCGCGTATTTGAAAATGTATTCGTAAGAGAGATTATGTTGCAAAAGACGTTGATTGATAAGGAAGCTACTCATCGAGAACGCCTTTTTTTAATTTCTAAGCGATTATATGATCAATTTGACGCAGAAAGCGTAGTTAGGGAAATGCTACACAGCCTTGAAGATTTGTATCAAGATTCAGAAATCTTATTATATTTATCTCAAGATCATCTTGAAGGTGACAGTCGAGTTAGGCCGTTAGAGTTTCGCAATTCAGCAAACGATATTGTGACTGAGGCTTTTCTTGAAGGGAAATGCTGTACAGAACGAGACGCGTCAGGCTACATTCGTTTAGCTATTCCGATGAATGGTAAGCAAGCTGCGTACGGCGTGCTATGTATTAAAATTAATATGGCACATTGGGATGAATCCGATCTGCCTGCATTTATGCTTATTGCAGATACGGCTGGATCGGCATTTGAAAATGCTAAGCTCTATGAACAGTCTACTCTTCTGATAAATGAATTAAGAATCATTAATGAGATGACGAAGCGTTTAAACCAATCGTTACGTTCACGTGAAATATTTCAATATGCAACACTTGAACTATTGAAAGTTTTTGAAGCAGATTATTGCTGTATATTGCAGTTGGATCGGCAAAGTTGTGAGTTCAAAGTGCGTGCAAGCAATTTAGAATCACTTGTAGGTAAAAGTTTTGCCAATAACTATGGCTTTACTGGTGTTGTTTATCATACTCGTGAAGCGCTTATTACATCTGATTACAAAAGAACAAATTCAGTTGTATCAGAGTTAATGGAACAGACGAATTCACGATCATTGATAGGGGCTCCCATTTTTGTGGAGGGAGAAGTAACAGGTGTTATTTTAGTTACACACCGCAATGCCAATTATTTTTCCTACGATAATTATAAACTATTACAGGTAGTCAGCACGCATATAGGGCTTGCCATAACAAATGCTTCACTGCATGCCGAAATGCGCAAAATGATTATAACGGATAATTTGACGAATTTGTATGTTCGACACTATTTAGATGAAGAAATTCAGCGTAAACAGCGAACAGACAATCAGGGTTCGCTTATTCTTGTTGATATTGATTATTTCAAGTCAATTAATGATACGTACGGACATCAAGTGGGTGACCGTATTCTTATTCAAGTAAGCTCCATTATTCGTTCCTCCATTCGAAATGGAGATATTGCTGCACGTTGGGGTGGAGAAGAATTGGCGATTTATTTACCTAATGTTCCAGCTTCTCATGCCGTTCACATTGCAGAACGAATTCGCTTGCGTGTGGAAACTGAAACTGATCCGCATGTAACTGTATCTTGTGGGATCAGTGAATGGGATACGACTCATGAAAAAATAAGTGTAGAATCACTATTTTATCGTGCAGATATGGCATTATATCAATCGAAAAACAGTGGCCGTAATCGAGTAAATATCGGTTAATTACTCTAGTGCAAACTGCTGACCGCTATGCCTTTCACTATCACTGCATAAAAAATTAGTGAAGCGATTATACTCGAAAATCACTATGTTTGATTAAAGACTGCATCCATTAGCTGCACATAGACTTTTAGCACAGGAGTATGACAAGTTTGATAATCAAGTGCTCCGACATTAAGCTTACTTAATGGAAAGCTGCAAAAAGCATAATACCTCAGTACTAAAAAGCTGCTCAGCTCGTCAGACTTTTACTGGCTTGCCAAGCAGCTTTTTATGTTTTGCTTTATGCATAAGTTGAAGTTGTTTGAGTTACGCTACATAGTATTATGGACTATGAGGTGAACTATGCGTAGAAGCAAAAATAGTAGTTTTATCGGCTTGTTAATATGCTCGTTTGTCATTGCTGCATGCAGTATTATTACTGACAATCGCACGGCAGAAAAGTGGCTTCAGCTTGTTCATGCTGGAATGATTGCAGAGGATAACTATCGGTTTAACGGTTCTGTGATCATGGGATTTGAAGGCAGCAAAGAGCTTTCGCCATTAGCATTTGAAGGCGAAATTTTACAGCATAAGCAAATTGCCTTTCATGTGCAGCAAAGCAATAGCTTTGTCAACAGTCCGGTTAACGAGCTTGAGTTTATCGTAAACAATCTTGCGCAAGCAGAAATTATTCGAAACGAGCTTAATGAGACCAATAACGAAAATGTCGTTGTCATTCGCGCAGAAGTTAAACCTGAGGCAGCAACGGCTCGCTGGAAAGACCAGCTTAAGCAGGAGCTTCGCAATATATCCCTACAGGCACTCTCAGAGGTGCAACGTGACAAACAGCGTCTAGAACGAGTACAAGCTGAGGTAGAGCGTTCAGAGCAGGAGCTTGAGTCAATGCTTGAGCGTTTAGAAGTAACATCGCAATATGAAATTACAATTGAACCAACAAGGGTTGTTGCATTACATATGAATGAACAAGTTCATTTAAAATATGTAAAAGAGGGGAGTGAAGTCAAAGAGTATCGAAAAAGCAATATTACATTTGATTTAACACCAAATTAGATGATACGATGAATTTATAAATTCAGTTTACTTAGAAAGGGGAACACACATGAGAGATCCGAGAATTCAACGTCTGGCCCAAAACCTAGTACAATATTCAGTTGATGTTCAACCTAATGAAAATATATTGATTGAAATGATTGGCGAGGAAATAGAACTTGTAAAGGCATTGGTAGAGGAAGTTAGCAAACGAGGCGGCAGACCATTTGTAGAGCTTAATCCTAGAGAAATTACTCGCAGTCTCTTGCTAAATGCTAGTAAGGAACAGATCGAGCTATGGGCAGAGTTTGACTTAGCACGAATGAAGCAAATGCACGGTTATATTGGTATTCGTTCAGGAGGCAACGTAAATGAGCTGAGCGATGTACCTGAGCAGGCTATTAAATGGTACGAATCGATTCATCGTGCAAAGGTACATATGGAGCAGCGGGTTAAGCATACAAAATGGGTAATTTTAAGATATCCAAATCCATCGATGGCACAGCTTGCAGGCATGAGTACGGAGGCATTTGAAAACTTCTATTTTGATGTATGTAATTTGGATTATGCAAAAATGGATAAGGCAATGGATGCACTATACAATCGCATGAGTAAGGCGGATAAGGTAAGAATTGTTTCACCTGGTACAGATTTAAGCTTCTCAATAAAAGGAATCGGAGCTCAAAAATGTTCTGGCCGTCGAAATATTCCTGACGGTGAAGTTTACTCTGCACCGATTCGTGATTCTGTCGAGGGTGTTATTCAATATAATACGCCAACTGTATATTCTGGAACGACCTTTAAGAATGTCAAACTAACCTTTAAGCAAGGTAAAATTATTGAGGCGGAAGCTGGAGATCAAACCGAAAAGCTCAACAAAATTTTAGATACTGATGAAGGGGCACGTTATATTGGTGAATTTGCTATAGGCTTTAACCCCTACATATTGCATCCGATGAATGATATACTATTTGATGAAAAAATTGCTGGAAGCTTACATTTTACCCCTGGTCAATGCTATGAGGTATGTAATAACGGCAATAACAGTGCCATTCATTGGGATCTTGTGCTTATACAGCGTCCAGAATATGGTGGTGGTGAAATCTATTTCGATGGTGAGTTAATACGAAAAGATGGAAGATTTGTTGTGAGTGATTTACAAAGCCTTAATCCTGAAAATTTAAAAGCTTAAATAGATTTTTGTTTGGAAAATGCTTGATGGATAACTCTTTTCAAGGTATGATGGTACTGATAAAACTTATTTTCGATGGAGGGATCTCCCATGTCAAATAATGCAGCTATCGTAGAAATTTCACAAACTGCGAGTAAATTTACTTCTTCAATCGTTCTTCAAGCAGATAGCAAATACATTGATGTTAAAAGTATTTTAGGTCTTTTTACAACACTTGTAGGTAATCAATCGTATGAGCTTCATGTGCATGGTCCAGATGCCGAAGAAGCGAAAAAAGCAATGACTGAGGTATTTGCTAAACACGGTTTAAGTGTAAAAGTAGTTTCTGAGTAATGATGAGGCGCTTCTCTGTTACAGGGAGGCGTTTTTTTGTATGGGTCTATATTTTATATTTACATATTACTGTGAATATTAAAAAGCTAAGCGATTATGAGATAGCGCAATTTAAGTTCTTCAATTTTCTTGTTAATTTATTTTAGAGGGATGCTCGATTTATTCTTGTACTAATTTCATTTTTCGTCTAATATAAAGAGAGTATAAGTTGTTGGAGAAGGTGTGAAGGAGGGGTTCGATGTCTGCACTAGATCGCGCTGAATTATTATCCGAACGTGCACTACGTCTTCTGCAAGAAGATGCAGCTAAAATAGAAAAGCTTATCGAAGTCCAGATGGCGAATCTTACTACCCGGCAGTGTCCGTTGTATGAAGAGGTTTTAGATACACAAATGTATGGATTCTCGCGTGAAGTTGATTTTGCTACTCGTGCCGGATTAATCACCGATATCGAGGGTAAAGATATATTAAGTCGACTAGAGCGTAATCTAGCTGTATTATATGAAGCACTAGATCAGAAAGGACGATCTCAATAGAGATTGTTCTTTTTTTGTTGTTTCGACATTTTATTGCTAGCAGCTCGCTCTTTATTTTGGACTCTAACTTGATTAAGGTAGTGTTATCCTTTACAATGTATATATATGGCATAATGAGGAGTGAGTGACATGACCGAGGAACTTCAAAATGGTGTAATTCGTATCTCTGATGATGTAGTAGCTACAATAGCGGGACTTGCAGCACTCGAAACGCCTGGTATAGCAGCAATGTCTGGAGGAATCTCTGAAGGACTTGCCAAAAGACTAAGTGGAAAAAACGTACAAAAAGGTGTAACAGTTGAAGTTGGTCAATTAGAAGCAGCAATTGACCTTCGTATCATTGTTCATTACGGTATTCCAATTCAAGAGGTTTGCCGTCAATTACAGTTAAATGTACGTGAAGCTGTGTCAAATATGACCGGACTTCAAGTTGTCGAAGTGAATGTAAAAGTTGAAGGTGTAGTGTTTAAAGAGGATGAGCCTGAAGAAGTAGTTGTACGTTTGAAATAATAACGTATCCATCATAAAAGCGACTGTCACCCTACATTTCGTAGGGTGTAGCAGTCGCTTTTGTTGTTGTTGTAACAGAAGTTACCGACGTTTTGTTCGTAACACGATAGTATTCACGCGATATGCTTAACAATACCCCCATACTCATTAACATGACTAATAAGGAGGAGCCACCATGACTAATAAATGGCAGGGTAACACCTGTTAGTGGAATTGCTCCGGTTACACCACCGATATTAATAAAGGTCTGAAAAGCTAATAGTGATGAAATTCCAATTCCTGTTAACATTCCAAATGTATCAGGACAGCGCACAGCAACGATAAAACCACGCCATATAAAGACAATCATAAATAGCAGAAAAAGAGCTGCACCAATAAAGCCAAATTCTTCGGCGATGATTGCAAAAATAAAGTCGCTATGTGCGTATGTTAAATAATGAAGCTTTTGCACACTTTCACCAAAGCCTGCTCCTGTTAACCCGCCATGACCAAGCGCTTGCAACGAGGAGATAAGCTGAAACGATTTACCTTCGGCATGAGATAGCGGGTCAAGAAAGGCGGTAAAGCGGTCCATCCGATACTCCCAGGCTTTTGGATTTCGCTCAATCGAAATTAATACAATCGGCGTAATAACCGCAATAGCAGATACAAGCGTTAGCAATAAGTGCTGAAGCTTTGCTCCCGCCGCCCAAACAATCATTGCTGAACAGCCTGCGATAATAATGACTGCACCCAAGTCTGGCTGCATCATAATTAAGCCGCAGACGAAGCCGATAATAATAAGAACCGGGAGTAAGCCGCGTTTAAAATCTCGAAACTTTTCTCCCTTTTTGGCAATTAAAGCCGCTAGATATAAAATAAGTGCTAGCTTAGCGGGCTCTGTTGGCTGTATACCGAGCCCTCCAATACCAAACCAACTGCGAGCGCCATGAATTTCAACTCCAATGAACGGCACTAGCATTAGCATAATGACGACCACGAGAAAAAATAACACTTGTAGCTTTTTCAGTCTTCGGAATGGAATGTTCATCGTAATAAACATTACCACTAATCCGATACCAGCCCACATTAGCTGACGTTTTGTAAAGTAAAGAGGGTCATTATTATACATATCGGAAACAACTGCAACACCTGAGCTCGCGCTAAACACCATAACAAGACCAAATCCAACTAGCATCAAAGTCATAATAAGCAGTAGAAAATCAGGTCTACCTTTACTTGCTTTTTGCGGAGCTTTCATTGTTTATCCCTCGTCATTAGCTCAATACTGCATGCAATTGCTTAATGACATTGTTAACAGTGTTCATAATGGATTTAGGAATTTCAGATTCGTATTCCAAGCCATGCGGGAAGGTTGCACGACCGATATAAACATCTTCAATGACAAGTACAGCATGCGGCTGCTCTAACTTTCCTTCGACAGCGCGAGTATTAATTCGAAGATAGTAAGTATTGCCAGACTCATTATCTTCTAATTTAAGATCATATGTAGCACGATAATATTCCCATTGCCCTCTAAAAAAGCCGAGCTTTTCAGTAACTTCGTCAAGATAACCAAGCTCGCTTTTTAATCCGTTCAGTCCGGAATTCTCGATAATCATTCCATTTCCTCCTATAAGATAAGATGAATGTATAGATTTCCTTTCATAATGATAGTATGTTTCTAGCGCTTGTGCAAGCATTACTGCAATATGATAGATTAACAACAATACATTTACTAGAATGAATACCGCCAAACCTAATTTTCTGTTAAACTGTAAATATAATGTTATCAATGCTATAGGAGGTAACTGACATGGACATAATGACATATTTGGAGGACTTTACAGAGCAAATATATAGCAAAGTAGTGTCTTGGCGTCGTTATCTTCATCAATATCCAGAGCTTTCATTTCAAGAGCAGCAAACCTCAGCTTGGATTGCAGAGCAGCTTAAAGCGATGGGCTGTGAAGAGATTATACGTTGTCAAAATAATCACGGTCTTATCGTGAAAATCAAGGGGGCTAGACCAGGCCCTACAATTGCATTGCGAGCAGATATGGACGGTTTGCCGATTCAAGATGAGAAGCAAACAGAATATGCATCGAAAGTAGCAAATGTTATGCATGCTTGCGGTCATGATGGCCACACTGCAACGTTGCTTGCTGTAGCGCAGTTTTATATAGAGCATCAACATTTATTACATGGTGAACGAAGGTTGTTGTTTCAACCAGCGGAGGAGCTTTGCCCAGGGGGAGCCGCTTCGATGATTGCTGAAGGTGCATTAGATGGTGTAGATGTAATTTATGGAGTTCATTTATGGACGCCGCTTTCATACGGTAAGGTTTCCACTAAGGGTGGCAACTTTATGAGTGCAGTTGATGATTTTCAAGTTGAGATTAAAGGACATGGCGGACATGGCGGTATGCCGCATCAAACGATTGATTCGATTGTTATTGGAGCGCAAATTGTGCAAAGTTTGCAAACGATTGTCAGCCGAAGCATTAATCCAATTTCACCAGCGGTAGTATCAGTTGGTTGTTTTCAAGCAGGTCAAGCAAATAACGTTATTGCAGAGCGATGTGTGTTAAAAGGCACGATAAGAACCTTTGATGAGGAAAGCAGAGTATTAGCACAGCAAAAGGTGGAGCAAACGATTAAGCAAATTTGCGCTTTGCATGGTGCAAGTTATGATTACGAGCTTAAAAAGGGTTATCCTGCCGTTATTAATGACGGCAAGGAGGCAGAACGCGTCTTGCAAGTCGCAAAAACTGTTGTTGGCAAGCAGGGAGCTGAGCTTGCCTCGCCAATTATGATAGCTGAAGACTTTGCTTATTATCTAAAGGAGATAAAAGGCTGCTTTATGTTCGTTGGAGCGGGGAACGAGGAGATAGGTGCGAATTACGCGCATCACCATCCACGCTTTGATATTGATGAACGTGCAATGAAAAATTCGCTGCGCATGCTTATCGCAACTTCTGAGGATTATGCAAAGCACGCATTGAGCAACGTATAGCGTTTTTGCTACATGATACAAAAAAGCTGATTACCGAAGGACTTATTCAGTCCATTCGGCAATCAGCTCATTGTTAGCATTATATAACTCCGCACTTTCTTTTTCTGACAGCGACCAAACGAAATCATTTCCCCAATATAACGTATGCTCTTCAGAAGTATGTTCAATGCTTTTAGCATATACAACAACATTTTCTCCTGGTTCCAGCACAATATCCTCGAAAATATAAATTTCATTTCCTGTAACACTAACCAGCTTCCAATTATGAATATCTAATTCGTTGGACGTATAATTTGAAATAATTGCTTTTTGGTCCTTCTTAATGACGGAAAGTCGAATTCCTTTATAGGTTGTTTCTTTGAGTTCTACATCCACATTGCTTGTTTCCTCGTCGTCATGCCATATTCCCTTTTTATTGCTTTTTGCTAATTGTTCGTGTTGCTTGTATTTGTTCTCCATCTTAATATTCGGCTCAACAATAAGTACTTTTGCAAATCCAGCTTCGAGCAGTAACTCATTTAACGAATTTCCGTCCTTTAATTGCACAACCGCTTGCAATTGACCAGTTTCATTGCGAGTCTCTTGATCGAAGCTAAGAGAAACCTCAGCAGAGGCAGTAAGCTGATCTAAAATAAATTGATATACTTCATCACCAAGTAATGGATGATTAATATCAACCACATCAAGTGAAAGAAACGTTACTTGTTCAATTCGATCGCCTACGATAATTTCAAATGTGTCATTACTAATTATTTTCCCAATTGGATACCAGGTATTCTCTTTTATAGCATTTGAAGTCGCTGTCGGTAAGTTCGTGCATGATGCTAATAAAGCAATTGCCGTAAAGCATACGACAAAGATCAAATTTCTCATGCAAGAATATCCTCCACCATGTCGAAAATCGTAAAAACACGATAATTATACGTATTATAGCATATAATCTAAAGAAAAATATAGATTATATTAAAATCCAGCCCTTAAGTAGCATAAAAGCAACGATAAAACTCAATACTGATAGAGAGTACAAAAGAAGGGCAGGAAAGATTGATGCAGCGCAAGGAAATCATTATTATGCAGCGTGATATGACGATGCTGCTAGATCGAAATTCAAACGTAGCGCAAGAAGCTCGCATAGCTATAGCTCCTTTTACCGAGCTGTTGAAAGTGCTTGGACAATTTGAAGTATATGAATGCACCCCTTTAACTGTATGGAATGCACTAGCGCTAGGAATTAAAAGTGAGCGTATTATACAAAGTCTGCAAACCTATTGTCGGGGAGGTTTATCCAATGCTTGCGGAGATAGAATTAAGCTATGGATATCCCGTTATGGCAAGCTTAAGCTGAAATTAGTAGAGCAAGAGCTTGTATTAACTGGCGATAGCACGTTAATGCAGGAATTAGAGAAAAATCATATAGCTGCAAGCTGGATTGAAGAGCGACGGAGCAAGGATAAATGGGTTATTAAGCGCGAGGGACGCGGCTTTATTAAGCAAGAGCTTGCTCGTGCAGGTTATTCTGTTCAGGACGAAGTAGGTTTTCGCGAAGGAGAAAATCTAACAATAGAATTATTACCTGTGACGAAGGCCGGAAAAATGTTTCAGCTGCGTGATTATCAGCGAAAAGCAATTGCTGCCTTTCATCGTGATGTAATCGGTGGAAGCGGAGTTATTGTATTGCCCTGCGGTACAGGAAAAACCGTAACCGGGATCGGCATTATGACAAGTTTGCAAACTGAAGCACTAATCGTTACTTCAAGTGTTACTTCAGCCCGTCAGTGGCAGGCTGAGCTGCTTGATAAAACGTCGATTTCTCCAGCCGATATTGGCATGTATTGCGGTCGCGAACGAAACGTAGCTAAAGTAACGATTGCCACCTATACAATACTCACGCATCGCAGCAATAAATCACAGCAGTATGAGCATATGAAGTTGTTTTCCGAGCGAAATTGGGGATTAATCATTTATGACGAGGTGCAAATGCTGCCAGCTCCGATATTTCGCATGACAGCGATGCTTCAGGCAACAAGAAGATTAGGGCTTACCGCAACGTTAATTCGTGAAGATGGCTGTGCAAGTGATGTTTTTTCTCTAGTAGGCCCTAAGCTTTACGATATGAATTGGAAGCAAGCAGAAAATGAGAACTATATTGCTAAAGTCCACTGTATCGAGGTACGTGTTCCGCTTTCAACTGAGCAGCAGCAGCTTTACAATGAAGCAACTCCAAGGACCCGCCTAAAAATAGCTGCACAAAATGTTAATAAAATGACAGTTGTAGAAGCGATTTTGAAGCAGCATCGGGAAATGCCAACCTTAATAATTGGACAATATATCGAACAATTACAGCAGATCGCCGAAACGTTTCAATTGCCGTTTATTTCGGGCAACACGAGCTATGAACAGCGTGAGCAAATATTTGCCCAGTTTCGTTGCGGCAAAATTAAAGTGCTAGTTGTTTCACGCATTGCTAATTTGGCAGTAGATTTACCAGATGCTTGTGTGGCGATTCAAGTATCAGGAAGTTTCGGCTCACGTCAAGAGGAAGCACAACGGATAGGTAGGCTGCTTCGCCCTAAGCAGGGCTTAAATGAAGCATGGTTTTATACCTTAGTGACCGAGCAAAGCAAAGAAACTGAATTTGCCCTGAAACGTGGAATGTTTATGCTTGAGCAAGGTTATCAGTATCGTTGTTTATCGCAGGCTGAGGTGATGCTATGAACAAGCTTTATGGCTGGGAAGCGATATATGCTGAACCGCTAAAAGCTCAATTTATGGAAAGTCCTCATTGGACCCAAAATACGGACAAGCTCCCTAGAAAATGGGAACAAGTGGTGCTTGAACGTTCACTAATTAAACGTGTGTTGTCAAACTTAACTGAAACTGAAAGGCAAGTTCTAGCGTGTTTGTTAAGCGGCTGTCTGATAAACCCACAGCAGGAGCAGCAATTACTTGACTTGCTTTCCCATATGCTTTGCAAGCCTAAGCGACAATGTTATGAAGCACTCATTAGTTTAGCTCAAGCAGGCATAGTCAGCTGTATGAATCATTCCTGGTACGGCATATATTGGTTTATGCCTTCACCTATTTTTCAGCATTGGCGTGCTGAGCTCCTGCAATGGCGGGAGGAACATGAATTAGCGAGTGAGCATGTTGAGGAGGAGCTGGCTTGCTTTGAGTTGCTATCTGAACTGCCAAATGAGCTGCTAGGAGAAAGCTGTTATGCTCATGCCGTAAACTTTCCTGTAGCTTTTCTATTATTTTTGCATGAATTATCAATTCAACCCCTGCTCTTTACTAAGCAAGGCAATCTTAATAAAAAAATAGCCAAAAATCTTTTGAAGCGGCTAGATAAATATATGAATAGCAAAGCATTACATCAGCTATGGGACAGTTGGTTTTTACAAAAGGAACGTGCTAGTTTAGGCAAGAAAGAGGATCATATAAGCGGCGCTTTATATTTACTACTTGAGCTTGCTTATGATATGGGGATTATTGATAAGGAGCATTCACATGGCTTCAATAACGCTAAGCTTATGCAATGGCTTTCGTTAAGTCAGCAGCAACAAGATGACATTATCTGGCATTGGCTGCTGGAACATTTTATTACGACATTAGATGAGCAGTATAAAAAGTCATGCTTCATGCGCCGTATTTTGCTATATTTGCTGGATTTGCCAAGAGACAAGGATTGCTGGCTTAGCTATAAGCGAAAAGTGGAAGCAGGTACATATGATGATGAGCAAGAAGAAATGCTGCAACTGCTTAGACTATTAAGAGAATGTGGCTTCGTCTCCTATGCTGCTGAACTTTTACCAACTGCCGATAAACATACGAATTTATTAGATAGTGAGAAGCATAACCAGCGAAAAACAGATGCGGAAGAAATATCAAGTATTTTCAAGCAATTATTTGCTAAACGCGAACAAGTTGCATCTAGCTATAACATGCTTCATCTTGAACCAAATGGTGAGCTGTTTCTTTTACCTGGAACGTGTCCAATCCTTTTATGGCAAGCCTTGGAGGTAGCAGAGCTAGTTGATGTACAGGAAATTGTCCAGTTGCGTCTTACCGTTTCATCCCTCAAGCGCTATATGAACAACGGACATTCGCTCGAACTGCTTGAAGCATGGTTATTGGGCTTATCCAATCATATGCTGCCTGATTTAATTTCGGCGATGCTTCAAGGGGTCAAAGGTGAGGTGGAAAATGGGGACAAAAGCGAGGCCAGAAGCCAAGAAACGGTTCAAAAAGAGTTTTTACATACTTTGTTAAGCAAAAATGCTATAACCCCTGTACCAGTTGATTACGAGCTTAATTCAATATCTAACTGGGGAAACTATTGCTTAAGTCCATTAGGCAAGCTAAATGATGGACAGATGCTAACTCCCCAGCAATTAAAAAATGAGCTGCGCAATCTGGATTTACAACAGATACCGCGAAATTGGCTTAAAGAGCTGCGCCGCTATCATAAGTCAACGACGCTGCAAATCGTCGAAACTGCCCTGCAATATGATTTAGCTTTGTATGTTCAGTTTGATGGAAATTTATGGCATGTTGTCCCTAAAGCCTTGCAGGAAAACGAAGGAAAATGGTATCTAACGGCGGTCATCTATGCAAGGCCTAAGCAACCGTTTCTTGAGATTGATTTAGAGAAAATAGAGGGGATTCAGCTTGCTAATGATGCATGAAAAGCTGAACAAAGCTATTGGCAGACTTCTCTTAGTATGATAACGTATATGATGTAGCAAAATTAAAAAAGAGGTGGTATGAATGTACGAATACGGACAAGCTGTTGCCACCGAACCAGGAGCTGGGACGATAGATATGGGCTCCTTAGTGCTCAAAGCGTATGAGCTTGGTGATACAATTATTGCATCTAAACCGGTTGCTGATTATTTATACTGGCAATCTGAGGTTGCTAAAAATACAGAGGTTAAACAAATTCAACGTGAGTTTGAACGTGCGAAGGAATTGTTTGAGGAAACTGAGCGATTCGGTCGCTTTCATCCAAACTACCATGAAGCACGTCAACGTGTGAAGGAGGTGGAAGCGCGACTAAATAGCATTCCTTGTGTGCAGCAATTTAAGCAATGTGAAGCACAGCTTGATGAATTGTTGCATGAGGTAGCTACTGTGATCGCGCGCTCTGTTTCAGATACAATAAAAGTACCAAGCAATGAGAAGGACGCTTTAAGGGGCTGCGGTAGCGGCGGCTCATGTAGTTGTGGCAGCGGCGGCTGCGGTTAGAATTGCTATGACTGAGAGGGGAGTCATTCATGTTACCTGAGCGTACAGGGTTTATTGTATGGGTCAGTGATTTAAAGGCAGCTCGTGGCTTAGAACGACTTGGAACTGTACACTATATGTCGCGCAAGTTGCATTATGTTGTGCTTTATATGAACTCTGATAAAGTTGAAGAAAATTTAAAGCAGCTACACCGATTATCTTATGTACGTAAGGTAGAGCGTTCCTATCGTAACGAGATAAAAACAGAGTACAGCAAAGATGTCGAAGATAAGACAAGAGCATATAGCATTTAGTTTTATGTAAAACGCCTTGACGAGCGCAGCGCTCAGCTCAAGGCGTTTTTTTGACTTATCTTTGTAAGGAAAATGTTGTATAATTTCAAACATCAAGAAAGGAAGTATGTTAGATGCCGTTAAATTTTCATCAGCTTCATATTTTTTATACAGTTGCTGAACGCGGCAGCTTTTCTGCTGCTGCACAAGCGTTATATATGACCCAACCTGCAGTTACGATGCAAGTGCAATCGCTGGAAGAATATTTTGGCTGCAAGCTCTTTATGCGTTCCACGAAAAAAATTGAACTGACAGAGGCAGGTAAAGTACTGCTTCCGTATGCCAAACGCAGCATTGAGCTTATTCGTGACACCGATCAAGCAATGGCTAATTTTACACAGCAACAAAAGGGCAGGTTAACATTAGGAGCAAGCTTAACGATTGGTGAATCGATATTGCCGCGTTGGCTAGGGCCATTTGGTAAAGAATATCCGAATATAGGAATAAGTATGAAGGTAATGAACACCTCCAACTTAATCGAGGAAATTGAATCTCATCAGCTTCAATTTGCCATTGTTGAAGCATTAATTCAGCATCCAGATTTACAGATCGAAGCAGTTATGGAAGATGAACTTATGCTTGTCGCTCCCGCAGATCATCCTCTAACAAAATTAGAAGTCATTACACTTGAGGATGTGCTGAATTATCCATTTATTTTGCGAGAGCAGGGCTCAGGAACACGGCAAGTTATGGAAGAAAAGTTGATGGAAAATGGATATAACCCGCAACAGCTAAAAATTGTAATGGAGCTTGGCAGCACGGGGGCAATCAAATCTGCTGTTGAGGCTGGTTTAGGTATTTCATTCTTATCGGTTTCATCGGTTAAGCATGAGGTTGCACTAGGGCTAATTAAGACACTTCCGATTGAAAACGTAACGTTTAAACGTAAATTTTATTCCGTATACTTAAAGTCTACGCTGCTGCCAATTGCAGCAGTTACATTTTTGAACTTTTTACGAGAAAGGGATTTAAGTCAATGGCTGTAAATAATGTTATTGATATGCATGTTCATTCAACCGCCTCTGATGGTCAGTTTACTCCTACTGAAATCGTTCGGATGGCAGCGAAATTAAATATGGCTGGCGTGGCGTTAACCGATCATGATACGATTGCTGGAATTAAAGAAGCGATGGAAGCAGCGCAAGAGGTAAGAATAAAGTTTTTGCCAGGCATTGAAATTAGTACGGTGGCAGAAGGAAAAGACATTCATGTGCTTGGCTATTTTACCGATAACGAGGACAAGCTTTGGCTTGAACGGATAAGTAAACTCGGCGCTACGCGTGAGGCAAGAAACCAATCGCTGCTTAAAAAGTTAAATGAGCTAGGAATTCCGTTGACGATGGAGGAGGTTATCGCTGTAAGCGGAGATAAAGGCTCTGTAGGCAGACCTCATTTTGCTGAGGCGCTTATTGCTCGCGGGATAGTGTCAAGCAAGCAGCAAGCGTTTGATGAATATTTAGGGGAAAATGGAAAGGCATTCGTCCAGCCGCTTAGAATTCATCCCATTGAAGCATTCCAATGGATTAAGGAAGCGGGGGGTGTAGCTGTATTAGCTCATCCAGGAATCTATGGTGATGATGCACTGGTTGAGCAGTTATTAGCTGCAGGTCCCGATGGCGTAGAAGTTAAGCATAGTGATCATACGCCAGAACAAATTCAGTACTATAGCGAGCTTGCAGCTAAATACAAGCTACTTGCTACAGCAGGCTCAGATTTTCATGGCTATTATGAACAGGGACAAAGCTTTCATGGCGGCTTAGGCTCTGTTACAGCATCTATTGAAGTTTATGAGCAAATATACGCTCTTCAGCAACAGCGTAAGGAAAAATTAGCAAATGAATAGAAATCATATAACGTTGCAAAAGAAAAAGCCTGCGACGCTCCTATGTTGTAAATTAGGAAACGTTGCAGGCTTATTACTTAGTGAAGCTTAAAAAGATTTACTCAAAGCGCATTTCTAGCTCTAAGCACTATTTTTATTTATTTAATGACGTAAGGAAGATTTTTAATTTTCTGCTCGTCTGGCGTGATAAACAATGTTTTTTGATGATCGTATATAACAAAGCCCGGCTTTGCTCCGCTAGGCTTTTTCACATGACGGATTAATGTGTAATCAACTGGTACCATGCTGGACGATTTAGCCTGTGAGTAATAGGCAGCTAGCATTGCTGCTTCCTCTAACGTTGCATCGCCAAATTGTGTGCTGCGAATGACAACATGAGAGCCGGGTATATCTTTGGTATGCAGCCAAGTGTCGTTATTGCTTGCTAAACGGTTTGTTAAGTATTCATTCTGCAAATTATTTTTTCCAACGAATATTTCAATTCCTTCAGACGAGGTATAGCATAGCAGAGAAGGTTTATTGCTTTTTTTACGCTTCATGCCTTTTTTCACTCTTTCGCGCAAATAACCACCCGCTACTAACTCCTCGCGAATTTCTTCAATATCGTTTAACGAAGCATATTCTAGCTGAGCAAGCAGTGTATTAAAATAGTTTAGCTCTTCGTTGCTTAGCTCCATTTGCTCCTTCACACTAATAAGCGAATTTTTAGACTTCGTATAACGTTTAAAGTATCGCTGAGCATTTTCTGACGGTGTTAACTGCGGGTCAAGCTGAACGGTTATAGTAGCTCCATTCTCATCGTAATAGTTGACTAGTTCAACCTGTTTATCTCCGCGGTTAATTTGATGCATATAAGCAGTGATTAATTCCCCGATAATGCGATACTGCTCAGCATCCTGTGCCTCCTGTAACGTAGCTTCAAGCTTCTTGAGCTTTTGCTCGTTTTTTGCAATTTCATTTGAAACAAAGCGAATCAGGTCACTTGCACGCTGTTTGATCGTATCTCGTTCAGCCTTATCGCCGTAAAACCCTTCAAGCATTTCACTTACTGAAGCAAATTGTTGAACTTCACCATCAATGTGAGTAAGGGCGACCACTGAGAAATAAGACTTATCATTATGCTTATCTGTAACGATCATCGGGCGATATTGTCCTTGTTGCAACGCAGTCATCATACTATGAAAGCTTTGCCATAAAGAATCTAAATCGTCAATTTCTAACGAGCCTCCCAGTTGCATTGGGCGCTCCGAGCTATCTAACCAGCTATCATAAACTCCTGTTAGTGCGCGATAAATACATTCGGTAGCAAGCAACGGGCTAAAGCCGCTGAAGCTGCTTACAAGCGTTTTGCTGTTGATAGTGGGTGCTTGGTCTGTCTCCTCTAGAAAATTATCTCTAGAAGGCTCTGTCTGCTCCTGACGGGCAGATTGTAAGTTAGAGCTGGTTTCAAAACCGTTTCCTGCTTTTTTGCTTTGCTTAGAAGTTTGCAAAGCTGCAATAAATTGCTCCTTATTCGTAATCGACAATGGATCGATCTTATGCTGCTCTGGCGGAGCTGTATATTGACTGCCAGGCATAATGATCCGATAGCTGCTTAACGCAGGCGTCACATGATGAATCCCGTCATGAATCGTATTAGTTGCAGGATCAACTAAAATAATGTTGGAATGTCGTCCCATAATTTCAATAATGATGCGTTTGAGCGACGTATCACCGACTTCATCACGATGACGAATATCGATATGGATAATTCGTTCACGTCCAACTTGATGAATTGCCTCAATAACTCCACCCTCGCAATATTTTCGCATTAACATACAAAACATTGGCGCTTCAAGCGGGTTTACGAAGCTTGCTTGTGTAAAATGAACTCGCGGATAAGTTGGGTTTGCAGAAAGCAGAAGCTTTCCATTAACTTGATTTCCTCGAATACTAAAAACTAGCTCTGAGTTAGTTGGTTGATGAATTTTATGTATACGTGCACCGATGCAGCGTTGCAGCTCATCGACTAATCCTTTAATTACAATTCCGTCTAAAGACATACTGTATTCCTCTTTTCATGGATTCATATTTATTATCATGCCATATCTTCGGCAAAAACTTAATAGCTTTAGGGATATTTTATTGTTTGTCCGAATACATTTACGGTAATAGAGGTTGTCTAGCAAGTTGGACAAATACAGGAGGGAAGCTGAGAATGAGTCAAATGATGTGGCATCAATTGAACAAAGAAGAGCTCTTGCAAACCGTCAACAGCTCTGAACAAAAGGGACTAAGCATAGAAGCCGTTAATGAACGGTTAGAGAAGCATGGCTGGAATGAGCTCGCCCAGAGCCAAAAGCTGTCGCCTATTACGTTATTTTTAAACCAATTTAAGGATTTTATGGTTCTTGTGCTGATGGGGGCGACATTAATTTCTGGACTTCTAGGAGAGTACTTAGATGCGATTACTATTTTAGCTATTTTAATTCTTAACGCAATTCTCGGATTTATTCAGGAATTTCGAGCAGAGCGCTCCTTGAATGCACTAAAAGAGCTTTCTGCGCCAACGGCTAAAGTGCTGCGTGACGGGAAGACGTACACGGTACCAGCGAAAGAGATCGTCATTGGCGACATTGTGTTAGTTGAAAGTGGAGATCGGGTTCCTGCCGATATACGCTTTCTCGAAGCAAACAACTGCTATATTGAGGAATCTGCCTTAACTGGAGAATCAATTCCTGTATCTAAACATGCAGCACCAATCTCAGATGAGGAATTGCCACTAGGCGACCAACGTAATCTTGGCTTTATGGGCACACTTGTAACAAGAGGAACTGCAAAAGGTGTCGTTATTCGTACTGGAATGGCAACAGAAATGGGGAATATTGCAAATTTAATCCAAGCAACAGAAGAAATGCAAACCCCATTGCAGCATCGGTTAGAGCAGCTCGGTAAAATTTTAATAGCGGTAGCTATCGCACTTACCATTATGGTTATTATTGCGGGAATTATGCATGGTCAACCTGCTTACGGCATGTTTTTAGCTGGAGTCAGCTTGGCGGTAGCCGCAATTCCTGAAGGGTTGCCAGCAATTGTTACAGTTGCCCTCGCATTAGGAGTGCAACGTATGATTAAGCGCAAAGCTATCGTTCGAAAGCTGCCTTCCGTCGAAACATTAGGCTGTGCCTCGGTTATTTGCTCAGATAAAACGGGTACTTTAACACAAAATAAAATGACCGTCACCACATTATGGCTTAGTGATCGCACCATTAACATAACAGGAGAAGGTTATGAGCCAGTCGGCAAGGCGCTTGAAAATAATCGCGAGGTTGATGTACGGCATGATGGAGCGCTCAAACGTCTTTTGCAAATTAGTGCGCTTTGTAATAATGCGAAGCTAGTAAAGCAGGAAGCGAGCAAACAACGAGGTAAAGCCACAGCCGCTCAAGAGGAATGGGTGCTTAATGGCGATCCAACCGAAGGAGCATTAGCTGTACTAGCTGCTAAGCTTGGCTCGCCAGCACGATTACTAGAGACACAATATAGTCGGATTAAGGAGTTTCCATTTGATTCAGAGCGTAAGCTGATGTCGGTCGTTTTGCAGCATCAGGGAGGACGGATAATCGCAACGAAGGGAGCTCCCGACGTGCTGCTTGATCAGTGCAGCCATATTTTATGGCAAGGAAAAGTGCTTAGTTTAACCCCTTCACTTAAAGCAAAAGCCCAGGTAGCTAATGAAAAAATGGCACAGAACGCATTGCGTGTACTGGCGGTTGCATATCGCGAGCTGGGGAGCTATGAAGAATGTGAAACGGCTGCTGACGCTGAACGAAATCTTATATTTGTCGGCTTAACTGGTATGATTGATCCGCCGCGCGCTGAGGTTAAGGAGGCAATTGCTACTTGTCGGGCAGCGGGAATTCGCACAGTGATGATTACAGGAGATCATCAACTGACAGCAGAAGCGATTGCATCGAGCTTAGGAATATTACCACGCGGCGGAGAAACGTTATCTGGCAAACAGCTTGACCAATTAACCGATGATGAGCTTGATGAACATGTAGAAAATGTATATGTTTACGCTCGTGTATCACCTGAGCATAAGCTGCGAATTGTTCGCTCTTTGCAGCGTAAAGGACATGTCGTTGCAATGACGGGAGATGGCGTAAATGATGCACCTGCGATTAAAGCGGCAGATATTGGGATCGCAATGGGGATCAACGGTACCGATGTATCAAAGGAAGCATCTTCCCTGATACTAAGTGATGATAACTTTTCAACAATAGTAGCAGCGATTGAAGAAGGAAGAGGCATCTATGAAAATATCCGCAAATTTATTCGCTATTTGCTAGCATCAAATGTTGGTGAAATCCTCGTTATGTTTTTAGCGATGATGGCAGGCTTGCCGCTTCCGCTAGTGCCGATTCAAATTTTATGGGTTAATCTTGTAACAGACGGCTTACCTGCTATGGCGCTTGGGGTAGACCAAGCAGAAAATGATTTAATGAAGCAAAAACCGCGTAAGGCAAAAGAAAATATATTTGCTCGCAGGCTTGGCTGGAAAATTATTAGCCGCGGTATATTAATAGGGGTTTGTACACTTGCAGCCTTCTGGCTCACACTGCTAGAGGGGGATTTAGTAAAGGCACAAACCGTCGCATTTGCCACGCTAGTTATGGCACAGCTTATTCATGTATTTGATTGTCGCAGCTCACGCTCGATCTTCCATCGAAATTTACTAGAAAATAAGTCATTAGTACTGGCAGTGCTATCTTCACTTATTTTAATGCTAGGAGTAATGTATGTCGAAACGCTTCAACCAATCTTTAATACGGTGGCACTTGGCTTCCGTGAGTGGTGCTTAGTTATCGTCATGGCAGCTTTCCCAACGATCTTTTTTGGGATTGGCAGTGTACTTAGCGGCAGAAAGCCTAAAAGAAGCAAGAAATTGCATTCTGCAGCAAGAGCTGCCTAACTGATAATTAGTGCAAATAATCATTCACATCTTGAATGGTGCTTCTCCTCGCCTTTTATTATGCTTATCTACACAAGATATCTGATAGGCGAGGAGAGATTTAGCATGGAATTCACAAAAATGCACGGTCTAGGAAATGACTTTATTATCGTATATGGAGAGCAGCAATTGCCTGCCAATGCTTCAGAGCTTGCGCTGAAATTATGCAATCGTTACTTTGGTATCGGAGCGGACGGGCTAGTATATATTTTGCCTTCTGAGCAAGCAGATTTCCGTATGAGAATCATTAATTCTGATGGTACGGAAGCAGAACAATGCGGTAACGCGATTCGTTGTGTTTCGAAATATGTTTACGATAACGGCTATATTGATCGTGATGAAATTACGATTGAAACTTTAGGTGCTGGTATACAAAAAGTGCAACTAACTGTTGTTAACAATAAAGTAGAAAAAGTACGTGTGGATATGGGCGAACCAATTTTGAATGGTTTACAAGTGCCTACAACGATTGATGCTGCACAAGTTGTTGAGCATCCAATTGAAGTAGCTGGACAAAAATATAACTTTACCGCAGTTTCTATGGGTAATCCACATTGTGTAATTCCAGTTGAGGATGCAGCTAACTTTGACTATTCTGTTATAGGACCGCTATTAGAAAAACATGAGCTCTTTCCAAAAAAAATTAATGTAGAATTTGTCACCGTATATAATCGTAATCATGTAGAAATGAGAGTGTGGGAACGCGGTGCAGGACCAACGCTGGCTTGCGGTACCGGAGCATGCGCTACACTGGTCGCTTCTGTTCTTCGCGGTGTAACTGATCGTGAAGCAACGATCTCTTTGCAGGGAGGAGATCTTTACATTGAGTGGAATTCAAGCGATAATCATGTATATATGACAGGACCTGCAGAAGAGGTGTTTCGCGGCAGGTTCGAGTAGAGTGATATAGGTGGCGTGGAAAGAATGGAATTAAATCTTAGGGATGCGCTTAAAGAGCGTATCTTAATTGGTGACGGAGCGATGGGAACCTTTTTATTCACTAAGGGGTTCCCTATTGGTGTTCCATATGAACAACTTGTCATTTCCAAGCCTGAAGCCGTGCTCGAAGTGCATCAACAATATGTGGCAGCAGGTGCACAGGTTATTCAAACAAATACATACCAAGCGAATGCAGTGAAATTTGCACGTTATGGGATCGAAGATCAAGTAGAAGCAATTAACGCTGCTGCTGTTCGCTTGGCACGTAAGGCTGCAGGCAATCAAGCTTATGTCGTTGGGACAGTAGGCTCTGTGCGTGATGGTAAGCGTGGCAATGTAAGAACATTAGCTTTAACCGATGCATTGCATCGCCAAATTCATGCGCTGTTAAATGAAAATGTTGATGGATTGTTGTTTGAAACTTTCTATGACCTTGACGAAATGAAGCTTGCTCTACGTATTGCACGTGAGGAAAGCAATGTTCCGATCATCTGTCAATTTGCTGCTGAAGACTCTGGCAGAACTGTAGATGGTTATGCTTTAGAGGAAGCGTTTAATCGCTTGCTAGATAGCGGGGCAGATATTGTTGGCTTTAACTGCCGTTCAGGTCCGAATGGTATTCTTAAGTTAATCGACGGCATTGGAGCACATAAGCTACCGTATTCAGTTTATCCAAATGCCGGTGCAGCAAGCTTTATTGATGGCAGATATGAATACTCCGCTGGCCCAGACTATTTTGCTGATATGGCACAAAAGTTTGCTGATCGCGGGGCTCATCTTATCGGCGGCTGCTGCGGTACAACCCCGGAGCATATTGCAGCAATAGCAGATGCATTGCGCGATTATACTCCGAAAACTGTCGTGGAAACTCAAGCTGCGCCAAAGCAAGAGAGAATCGTCGTTCAGGAGTCTAAGGATAATTCAGATTTACCAGCATGGAGCAAGGCGCGCAGACAGGCTCCTAGCTTAGTAGAACAAGTAAAAAAGCGTCATACCGTAATTGTTGAGCTAGATCCGCCGCGCGATTTAGATATTTCTAAATTTATGGAAGGTGCTCAGGCTTTAAAGGATTGCGGCGCAGACGCAGTGACAATGGCCGATAATTCGCTAGCCGTAACGCGTATGAGCAATCTAGCACTTGCTGCGCTTGTTAAGGAGCACATTGGACTGACTCCACTTATTCATATTGCTTGTCGTGACCGCAATTTAATTGGTACACAATCTCATTTAATGGGACTGGATGCTCTTGGAATTAATCATGTGCTAGCAGTAACGGGAGACCCTGCGAGATTTGGTGATTTGCCTGATTCCAGCTCCGTCTTTGATTTAACTTCCTTTGAGTTAATTCGAATGACAAAGCAATTGAATGAGGGAATTGCTTTTTCTGGTAAACCATTAAAACAAAAAGCTAACTTTATAGTCGGCGGTGCGTTTAATCCTAATGTGAAGCACTTAGATAAAGCCGCACAGCGTTTAGAGCGAAAAATTTCTGCTGGTGTTGACTTTATTATGACTCAGCCGGTATACGATGCTGGATTAATAGAACGAATTGCTGAAGTAACAAAGCATCTTTCTGTACCGATATTCCTTGGTATTATGCCGCTTGCCAGCGGACGTAATGCTGAATATTTGCATAATGAAGTGCCAGGCATCCAGCTATCTGATGAGGTTCGCGCTCGTATGGCTGGGCTTGAAGGAGAAGCAGGCAGAGCTGAAGGTGTAAAAATCGCAAAAGAATTAATTGATTGTGCAATAAAGCATTTTAATGGAATCTACATTATGACGCCGTTTCTTCATTATCGAATGGCAGTAGAATTAACACAATATGTTCATAAGAAAACTGAAGAAATTTCACGATAAAGCTTGTTCTGATGACAAAAATCAATTAAAATGGAATTCATGCTATCAAAATAGCTGTATGTGAATAAATATTTTCGTCAACACTAGCTTATAAGTATTGTTATAATAGTTATTGCTAATGGTGTGGAGCATTTGTATCCAAAATGATGAATTAGGGTGCATGCGGAGGGGGATCTGGCTTGGCAATTAAGCTTATTAATATTGGATTCGGAAATATCGTCTCAGCGAATCGGATTATTTCTATTGTGAGTCCTGAGTCGGCTCCAATTAAGCGCATTATTCAAGAGGCACGAGATCGTCATATGCTGATTGATGCTACCTATGGTCGTCGGACACGTGCAGTCATTATTACAGATAGCGATCATGTTATTTTATCTGCTGTGCAGCCAGAAACCGTTGCACACCGCTTATCTACTAAAGACGATGATAATGATGAATAATACGAGGAGTTTAGAATAATGGGATTGTTAATTGTTTTGTCTGGTCCAGCGGGAGTAGGAAAAGGTACCGTATGCACTGCATTGCGTAAACGTATGCCTGAACTTGTATACTCTGTATCTGCTACGACTAGACAGCCGCGACCAGGCGAAATTGATGGAGTAAATTACTTTTTCAAAACAAAAGAAGAGTTTCTGCGATTAATCGAAAAGGATGAAATGCTGGAATATGCTGAATATGTCGGCAATTATTACGGAACTCCGCGCAGCTTTGTTGAGGAGACGCTTGCTGCTGGAAAAAATGTCATTCTTGAAATCGAAGTGCAGGGCGCTGTAAAAGTAAAGGAAAAGTTTCCAGAGGCAGTGATGATATTTTTGCTTCCACCGTCATTTGATGAGCTGAAAGCAAGAATTACAGGTCGTGGCACTGAGTCAATGGATACGATTAATACTCGTATGAATGTGGCTGCGCAAGAAATGAGCTTGTTAAGTCACTATGACTATGCGGTTATGAATGATGAGATAGAAAAAGCCTGCGACAAAATACGTAGTATTATTTTGGCAGAAAATTGTCGTATCGAACGTCTACCTGCCCATATTTTACATATGGCTTCTGCCGCAGAGAAAGCTTAAGTAAGGAGGATGCTTTTTATGTTGTATCCATCGATTGATGAATTAATGAAAAAAGTTGACAGCAAATATACATTAGTAGTTGCTGCTTCTAAACGTGCAAGAATGCTTCGTAATGGAGCGAAAACTGAACTTACTAATCCTCGTTCTCACAAATCTGTAGGTTTTGCCCTAGAGGAAATTTACCACGATTTTATTAAGGTCGAATATGTTCCTGGTAAAGAGAAGGACGAGCAAAAAGACGAGCGTCAGCAAGATAAAGTTAATTAATGCGATTATCTTTGCATAAAAAAAGCGCACAGCTTAGCCTGAGCTGCAAACCAATTGCTAAAATTAGTTAGCAATTGGTGATGCGGTAACTTAGCTGTGCGTTTTTTTATTTGTAATGAAAAAGTAATGTCCAGTCTTATGAATTCATTTACTTTTTGGGGGGAAAAAAGAAAATAAATAGTCAGTTTCTCCATTTTTATAGAATAAAAGTATCTAATCCTGTATGATTAAAGATAACCCATATCAGTTATTTCAGCAAAATAAAAAAGAGTGGAGGAGTGGGGAAAATTGAAAAATGAAAAAATAAGCAATAAAACGACGTTATTGCTTATACTATTTGTTATAGCATCTCTGGAGTTTTTATCTAATATGTCCTTTGTCTTTACTAGAATTGTTAGTGATCAATTGCTTATTCAAAATGTAGAATTCACCTTTTTGTGGATTCTGTTTGAAACTGACAAGTCCACTCTAAAAGTATTTAATTCTTTAGCAGTTATTTGCTTATTGACCGCTGTAGACTTTATGCTCCGCTTTTTATTCGAAAAGGAATGGAAGCGATTTAAAAGTTAATATTGCGTGTTGAGCTAAATAATGTGTTTATAAAAAATGTATAAAAAGCAGAAAGGTGAAATCCGCACACGGATTTCACCTTTCTGTTACGCGATAAGTTTGATTTGTCCCTTTGTTAAAATTTAAAGCGACTAGCTTGACGTTGTAATTCTTCAGCAAGCTGGGTTAAGTTATGCACTGAAGAAAGCATTTCCTCCATCGCTTTAAGTTGCTCCTCCGAAGCTATAGAACTTTCAGTGGATAAGTGGAGTCCTTCCTCAGATATTTTATATACATGTTCAATTTCCTCTGCAATATGTTTGCTAGAATCTTTTATTTCATCAACAGAAGCCGTTACCTCTTTTACTTGACGGGTTACGTTATTGATCGCTGTCTCAATATCTGTAAAAGCAT
Source organism: Paenibacillus sp. plas6 (assembly GCF_057221655.1). NCBI lineage: Bacteria > Bacillati > Bacillota > Bacilli > Caryophanales > Paenibacillaceae > Paenibacillus > Paenibacillus sp. plas6. The sequence goes on from NZ_CM170151.1 coordinate 4,041,469, forward strand.
GTTTTGCTTCATTCGTGCTTGTTAAGCCAGTTGCAATGAGCTGATTTTCCAATTCCATAAATGTAACCGCTTCTTGAATTCCTTTTTCGATTAACGTAATCATATCTATTACCTGTTCTGCAGAGCTGCGAGAATCCTCCGCCAGTTTATGAATCTCATTAGCAACAACCGCAAAGCCTTTGCCCTGTTCTCCCGCACGTGCTGCTTCAATAGAGGCATTTAAAGCTAGTAAATTCGTTTGCTGTGCTATCGTTGTAATCATTGACACAACCTCACTAATGTTACGAGAGTGTTGTGCCAGCGTACGGATGACTCTTGTTGTATTTTCTGTCGTTGCGCTAATATCATTCATTTGTGTAACAACATGATCCATTAAGGTGACAGCTGTATCTGTTGCTTTTGTCGAGTGGATAGTATCTTCTAACATCTGTTTACTAGATTGTGAAATTTGTTCGACCTCATTTACGATTTGCTCAATTTTACTGGACGTTTCTTTAAATGATTCAAGTTGTTTTTGAGCCCCTACAGTGCTTTGACGAGCATATTCTACGACACGTCCAGCAGTAGATTTACTTTGTTCTGAGGAAGCAGCTAATTCCTCTGTAGAAGCTGCTAAATAGTCACTTGATTGTGAAACTTTAGCTAACATTTCGCCTAAATCCTGTTTCATGACATTCATTGAATTGACCATATCCCCGATTTCATCACGGTTGCTTACGTGAATCGATTCGATTGAAAAATCTCCATTTGCCAAACGTTCCATTGTTTTTGAAACTTTTACTACTGGTTTAGAGATTAAACGGCTAATAATGATACTAATCGCTATACTCATAACAATGGCGATTATGGATGCCCAGCCAAGTAATGTATTAATGTCTTTCGTCTTTTGCGCAGTTTCAATTTTATCTTGTCCCATAATATTAGAGGCAGTAGCTAAAATAAGACTGATTTGCTCGTTGTAAGATTGCTCGACTTCAATTAACTTCTCAGAATGCAGTAAATCTAAGGCTGCACTTTCATTGGAGAGAGCTAGTTCCTTAATTTGATCAAGCAGAGCATAATAGCTTTCGTAAGTGCTTTTAAGATCGTCGATTTGTTTTTTGGCACTTTCATTTGGAGCTGTTACTTTAAACTTTTCAAACGCTTGATTATATTCATTCAATGAATTTTCATATTCTTGTATGTATTTTTCATTTTTAGTGAGAAGAAGTCCTAAAACGGCTTTTTCTTGAACAATCGCTTCAGTTTTTAGATGATTAACATTCTCAACAACGTTTTCACGCCTTACGAGCAAATTGCTATATGAATCATCGACAATATTCACTTGCTTCATTGAAATGAATGAGACTGCTGTAAATAAAATTAGTACTGCGGTAAATCCAAGAATGATCTTTGCAGAAATTTTTAACTTCCATTTACTGTTCTTCATGATGTCATTAACAACCTCCGAAATTTAACTTCAATAATGTAAGCAACTTTTATAGTATAAATCTTTTATTGTTTATTTTTGTTCACAAATATATTTTATAATTTGGAATTTAATTCCTAATTAAAAAATACAGTATTTGTTTGTCGGTTTGCTCACTATAAGTGATTGGCTGACAAATTGGGCAGCATTTTTTTTGGTAATGAATGACTGCAAAGGTGAGTAAAATTAATTAAAATAATTTGCACAAAAAGAAGGTTAATTTATACTTTCTGTCGAACTTTTATCAAGTCAATCAAATGTGTTATGATAGTCATACAAATTTAAAAAGTGCTATAAATCCAAGCTTGTAGCAATGTTCACTATTATTTCTCTAGGAGGGATTATGATGGAAAACTTGAATTATCCAATCGGAAGATTTGTGTTTGAAGGCATGACTGCATCACAAAAAGACGAATGGATTCAACAATTACAGGAATATCCGAGCAAGCTGAAATCACTTGTTGAAGGCTTAACGGAGGAACAACTAGATACGCCTTTTCGTGCAGGAAGCTGGACGATTCGTCAGGTTGTACATCATGTTGCAGATTTTTCGATTAACGCGTTAATCCGCTTTAAGCTTGCGTTAACAGAAAATAACCCAACAATTAAACCTTTCCGCGAGGATGAATGGGCGTTGTTAAGTGATTCTACTAAAATGCCAATCAATGCAAGCTTATCTATTATTGAAGGAACATACTCTAGAATGGCGGCTTTGCTACGTTCAATGAGCATGGCTGATTTTGAGCGAGAGTTTTATCATCCAGAAAAGGTTACTCAAATGTCATTAAAGCATTTTCTAAGCTTTACTCGCTGGCATTGCTATCATCATATGGCGCATATCCAAGGGGCAAAACAAAGAAACAATTGGTAAAGATGAAACTAAGTTGACGAGATAGATATTTTCTGAGTAAATTAATAAAGCTATGGTTGTTCAAGTTTTTACGATAGACAGATGGTTAGGAGATGACACAGTGCTAAAGGGGAAAACGATTTTACTTGGCATAAGCGGGGGAATTGCTGCATATAAGGCAGCGACGATCTGCAGTAGATTAGTGGGGCTTGGAGCAGAGGTTCATGTCATTATGACGAAGTCGGCGACGCAGTTTATTACGCCGTTAACTTTACAGACCTTATCGAAAAATAGGGTGCATATTGATACATTTCAAGAGCTAGATCCTCAAGTTGTGACGCATATTGATTTAGCTGACCGTGCTGATCTCATCTTGCTTGCCCCTGCTACTGCCAATATTATCGCTAAGCTGGCACATGGTATTGCTGATGATATGTTGAGTACGACGTTGCTGGCTGCCACTAGTCCGCTTGTCATTGCTCCAGCCATGAACGTTCATATGTATGAACATCCAGCTGTTCAGCATAATATGGAGCTGCTTGCACAGCGTGGGGCGTACTTTATTGATCCAGGCACGGGACAACTTGCATGCGGATATGTTGCGAAAGGTCGGCTTGCCGAGCCTGAGGATATTGTTCTAGCGGTGCAGCAATGGCTAACAAAGCCGCAAATTTTAAGCGGGAAAAAGGTATTAGTAACAGCAGGCGGTACGATTGAACGACTTGATCCAGTTCGTTATTTTACAAATGATTCTTCAGGTAAAATGGGTTATGCAATAGCCGAAGCTGCTCGTGAGATGGGGGCAGAGGTAACAGTGGTTGCAGGAAGAACAAGTGTAAGTCCGCCGCAGGGTGTAAAGCTTATTCGTGTTGAGTCTGCGGATCAAATGTTGCACGCTGTGCTAGCAGAATATGAGCAGAGTGATATAGTCATTAAAGCGGCAGCAGTGGCAGATTACCGTCCTAAACAGGTGCATTCGCAAAAGTTGAAAAAAGGAAATGCAGATCAGCTAGTGCTGGAGCTCGAAAAAACACCTGATATACTAGCAACTCTTGGACAACGTAAAACCCATCAGATATTAGTTGGCTTTGCTGCGGAGACGGATCAGGTTGAAGCCTATGCTTTAGATAAATTAAAACGGAAAAACTGCGATTTTCTTGTGGCAAATGATGTGTCACAAGAAGGGGCAGGCTTTAACTATGATACAAATGTGATTACGATATACAATAAAGCTGGAAATGCAGAACAGCTTCCATTAATGTCAAAGCGTGCTGCTGCAGAGCGGCTGCTGCAAATAATTGCTGCTGCACAGTAAGCTTGCAAGCTAAGGATGATGAATGTGATCGCAAATATTATTGTCGATGTGCCGAGCCGTCAGACGGATCGGCCTTTTGATTATTTGGTGCCTAAAAATTTGCAGCCTTGGATTGAAGTGGGCAGTCGTGTTGGCGTGCCTTTCGGTCCACGCGTTCTGCAAGGGGTAGTTATTGGTCTTTCGAGCGAGAGTGAATATGAATCAAGTAAATTAAAGCATGTAAAGGAGCTGCTTGATCCGCAGCCGCCGCTCCTGCCAGATTTAATAGAGCTTTCTGAGTGGGTAAGCGATAAATATTGCTGCTCTCGCATTGCTGCCTTACAGGTAATGCTGCCAACTGCGTTAAAAGGCAAAGAGGTCAAATATATTGCCCTGGATGAAGATGCAGATGCTAGTCTATTTGCAGATTGCTTATGGCTTGCTGCTTTGCGACAGGAGCATCAAGCGATCAAATTTGATAAGCTTATGGAAATGTTTCCTGATGAACATAAGACGATTAAGCAAGCTCTTCAGCAAGGCGTGCTCCAGCTGTCCAGCAAAGTAAAAGATCGCATGAGCATTAAAACTGTAAAAATGGTGTTCCCAATTGCAGATCTTGCAGAAGCAAATGAAAAGCTTGCTGCCAATAAGCAAGCTCGCAAGCAAGCAGAAGTTATGCATTATTTGCTTGCGAATCCTGAGCCTATTGCGCTGTCTCAATTAGTGGCAGAACTTCATACAAGCTCTAGTGTTATTCAAGGTTTAGCGAAAAAAGGCTTAGTCGAAATTAAAGATGTAGAGCAAAAACGAGATCCTTATCGCCATAGTGTGTTTAAAAAAAGTTCACCGCTAGCCTTAACGGAGTTACAGCGGCATGCCTATGAGCGAATTGTTAGCGAAATGGATCGACGTACCGGCCAAACGATGTTGCTGCATGGGGTGACGGGAAGCGGGAAAACAGAGGTTTACTTGCAAGCTATTGCTCATTGTCTTGAACAAGGCAGACAAGCGATTGTGCTTGTTCCTGAAATTTCTTTAACTCCGCAAATGGTTGAACGATTTAAATCAAGATTTGGCGACGCTGTAGCAGTGATGCACAGCCGCTTATCTGAAGGAGAACGCTATGACGAGTGGCGTAAAATTCGCAATGGACAAGCTGATGTTGTTGTAGGTGCTCGCTCTGCAATTTTTGCTCCGTTTGCCAGCATCGGCTTAATTATTATTGATGAGGAACATGAGTCCTCCTATAAGCAGGACGATACGCCTAAGTATCATGCACGTGATGTGGCTGTACGCCGTGCTAAGCAGCATGGGGCGGTTGTTATACTAGGTTCTGCCACTCCATCGTTAGAAACATATGTAGCGGCTAGTCGTGTGCCTAAGGGAGCTGCGGTTGCTCCGCTAATTTCAATGCCTGAACGAGTGGCTGGTCAGCATATGCCAACTGTACATATTGTTGATATGCGTCAAGAATTATCTAATGGCAATCGCTCGATGTTTAGCAGTGCCTTATATGAGGCATTAAAGCAACGCCTAGAGCGTCAAGAACAAACGGTGCTGTTGCTAAATCGCAGGGGGTATTCAACGTTTGTAATGTGTCGCTCTTGCGGATATACTGCAAGTTGTCCGCATTGTGATATTTCATTAACCTATCATCAAAAAAATCATGTGTTGCGCTGTCACTATTGCGGCTATACCGAGCAGGAGCCAAAAACTTGTCCAGAATGTCAATCTGAACATATTCGTTTTTTTGGCACAGGCACGCAAAAGGTAGAAGAAGAACTAGCAAAGCTATTTCCTGGGATTCGTGTCATCCGTATGGATGTGGATACAACAACGGAGAAAAATGCGCACGAAAAGCTGCTGCAAGCTTTTGGAGAGCGAAAGGCAGATGTTTTATTAGGAACCCAGATGGTTGCAAAAGGACTTGATTTCCCATATGTTACATTAGTAGGGGTAATTGCCGCAGATACAACGTTAAATTTGCCAGATTTTCGTTCTGCTGAGCGAACGTTTCAACTGCTTACTCAGGTGGCAGGACGCGCAGGACGTCACCATTTGCAGGGTGAAGTTTATGTTCAAACCTATAATCCTGAGCATTATGCAATTTTGGCGGCAGCAGAACATAATTATGAGCAATTCATTGCGCAAGAGCTTGAGCTAAGAATGAGTATGATGTATCCACCATATTGCCGTTTAATATGTATTACGATGTCCTCGGAACGTCTTGATCAGCTGGTGGATGTTAGTATGCGCTTTGTTAACGAGCTTAAAGAGATTGCGCAATTTGAAGGTGTTCTCGTACCGTTAAATAGTAGAATGATGCGAGCGATGGAAGTTTTAGGTCCAGTAGCTTCTCCGCTAGCAAGAATCAAAGATCGCTACCGTTATCAATGTGTGATAAAATATCGAGGTAGCATTGACGCTTCTGCTCTGGTTGAGCGTGCTATGGAGCCATTTGTTGCAGGTAAAAGCAATAAGCAGGTAACGTTTAGCGTTGATGTTGACCCACAAGTCATAGTATAAATCGATTATAGTGTTATACGAGCTTTATATGTTTTAATGCGTATGAAAAGTAAATTGATTTTAAATAAGTGAGGGAACAAAATGAGTATTCGAATAATTGTAAAAGATCCAGATCCTGTGCTGCGCGAGGTTGCAAAGGAAGTAACAAAATTTAACGCTAATCTTAAAAAGCTGCTAAAGGATATGGCAGATACGATGTATGATGCGGATGGTGTAGGTCTTGCTGCACCGCAAATTGGAATTTCAAAGCGTGTTATAGTCGTTGATGTAGGGGATGAACATGGTCTAATTGAAATGGTTAATCCAGTTATTTTAGAGCGTGAAGGGGAGCAAATTGGTCCAGAAGGCTGTCTAAGTATTCCTAACCTAAATGGTGAAGTACTGCGCGCTGAACGTATCGTTATCCAAGGACAAAACAGTGATGGCGAAACTTTTACGATGGAAGCAACTGGATTTTTAGCACGGGCATTCCAGCATGAGGTCGATCATTTGAATGGCGTTTTATTTACAGACATTGCATTAAATACGTACGATATTTCTGATCGTGTGAAAAAAGGCGGCGAAAAATAACGATGCGTATTGTTTTTATGGGGACGCCAAGCTTTGCTGTACCGTCATTGCGCGCATTAATTGAACAGGGCTACGAGATTGTGGCGGTCGTTACTCAACCAGACCGCCCAAAAGGGAGAAAAAAACTGCTTACACCATCTCCTGTCAAAGAAGTGGCTTTAGAGCTTGGATTACCGGTTTTACAGCCCGAACGAATGAGAAATGAGGAAGCGATAGCTGAGGTTGCGTCGTATAAGCCAGACTTAATTATTACGGCGGCCTACGGTCAAATTTTACCGAAGGCTATATTAGAATTGCCAAAGCATGGCTGTATTAATGTTCATGGCTCGCTGCTTCCAAAATATCGCGGCGGTGCGCCGATTCAGCGTTCGATTATTAATGGAGAAAAAGAAACAGGTGTAACGATTATGTATATGGCAGAGGGGCTTGATACTGGTGACATGATTAGCTCTGTGACGCTGCCAATTTTACATGAGGATACATCAGGCACTATGTTTGAAAAGCTAAGTATTGCAGGTGCCAAGCTTCTCATTAAAACTTTGCCACCTCTATTAAGAGGAGAGCTTACCGCTACGCCACAGGATGAGTCACTTGCTACTTATGCACCGAATTTAACTCGTGAGGATGAGGTTATCCATTGGGAGAAAAGCGCAGAAGAGATCTATAATCAAGTGCGCGGTTTATCACCAATGGCAGGGGCATATACGCTGCTGAATGGCGAAGTATTTAAAGTATGGGGCTGTCAGCCGCTAAACGATAAGGATGCAAGTAATGCCGCTCCTGGTGTTATCGTATCTGCTTCGTCAGAAGGGATCGTTGTACAAACAGGCAAAGGTCAATTGCTGTTAACGGTTATTCAGCCTGCAGGAAAACGTAAAATGGATGTAAAGGATTGGATACAAGGTGCTCGCTCAATTGTAGGAACGAGCTTTAGCAATGAGGTATTATCATGAGCATTTCAAAGCAAAACCGACACAATAATGGAAAGCAACATTCGGTAAAATCGAATTCAACTAATAAAAATAGCGCCAAATCAGTGCAATCTAGACAGGCTGAGTCGTTGGCTAGTTCAACTAATAAATCAGCTCGACTGCTTGCTCTTGAAATTTTAATTAAGGTTGAACAGTCGGGTGCATATAGTAATTTGCAGCTAAACCGCAGTTTGCAGGAGCAACACTTGTCACGTCAGGATGCTGCGCTTGTAACAGAATTAGTCTACGGCACAATTAGTCGCAAGCTAACGATTGATTATTGGTTAGCGCAGCTTGTAAGTAAAGGGCTACATAAGCTCGAATTATGGGTACATCAATTGCTGCGAATGAGTATTTATCAGCTTATTTGGCTCGATCGTATCCCTGCCCATGCTGCCGTTAATGAGGCAGTAAAGATTGCGAAGAAAAAAGGGCATCAAGGCATATCGGGCATGGTCAACGGTGTGCTGCGTAATGTGTTGCGTCGGCAAGGAGAGCTAACAATCGACAATATTGTTTTAGACGATATTGCAGAAACTTTAAGTGTGCGGTACTCATTTCCGTTATGGCTAGTCCAACGCTGGATTAATATTTATGGCAGCGAGATAACGGAAAAGCTGCTAGCAGCAAGCAATGAACCGCCTCATAATTCGATTCGAATTAATACGATGAAAACGTCGGTTAAGGAAATGCTTGAGACGCTGAACGAGGAAGGAATAAGCGCAACCCCGTCGCCTTTAGCAGCGGCAGGAATAAATGTGGAGCGAGGAGGAAATCTTGCTAACCATCCTAACTTTTTTGCTGGATATTGGTCGATGCAGGATGAAAGCTCGATGCTCGTTGCGGAAGTACTGGATCCTCGACCAGGCATGACGATTTTGGATGCATGTGCTGCTCCAGGCGGAAAAAGTATGCATATCGGAGAGTTGATGCAGGGACAAGGAAAGCTGCTTGCAAATGATTTGCATGAGCATAAGCGTAAGCTTATTGCTGAGCAAGCTGTGCGACTTGGGCTATCTCATATCGAAACATCCAGTGGTGATGCAAAAGAGCTTGCATCAAAGCTTTCTCCAGCAAGCTTTGATGCAGTACTGCTTGATGCGCCCTGCAGCGGTTTAGGGGTTATTCGTCGTAAGCCGGAAATTAAATGGAGCAAGTCAGAAGAAGATATAGCTTCTATAGCTAAAATTCAAGCGGAGCTGCTAGAAGCGGTGAGCGGACTCGTTAAGCCTGGCGGCACGCTAGTCTATAGCACATGCACGATCGCAAGCGAAGAAAATGAGCAGCAGATCGCTGCATTTTTAGCTAACCATCCAGAATTTGAACTTGATCGTAATTGGCAGCCAGAGTTGCTTGAACGTTTAAAAAAACTCAATATGGTTAGTGCTGATTTTTCTGGACAATTGCAAATAATGCCTTATCATGCCGGTAGCGATGGATTCTTTATTGCGCGCTTACGAAGAATGGATAAATAAAGCATGAGAAAAATAATTAGTGAAGAAAATGTGACGGACAGCAACTTTTTGACAGCACATACGTCACAATAGCTGTCATGCAATGTTTGTGTTAAAATAGTGGCAGTGCTGAATGTAAGAGCGCAAAAGACTTATTAAAATTGAATACAGGTGTGATATAATGAAACCTTTTATTTATGACTATACACATGATCAGTTAAAAGAATGGATGAGCGAGAATGGTGAAAAATCATTCCGCGCTGATCAAGTATTTGACTGGATATATGTGAAGCGAGTAAAAAGCTTTGATGAGATGACGAATTTGTCTAAAAGCTTACGTCAAAAGCTTGCTGATCATTTTCAGTTTGTTACGTTAAATGAGATTACAAGGCTAGAATCGCGTGATGGTACGGTTAAGTTTTTGTTCGGTCTGCATGACAATCATGCAATTGAAACAGTTATTATGCGTCACAGTTACGGCAACAGTGTATGTGTAACGACTCAAGTTGGCTGTCGGATTGGATGCACATTTTGTGCCTCAACGCTAGGTGGACTAAAACGAAATCTTACCGCAGGGGAAATTGTTGCGCAGGTCGTAACTGCACAACAAATGCTTGATGCATCTAATGAGCGCGTTTCAAGTATTGTAATTATGGGTTCAGGAGAACCTTTTGAAAACTATGATGCAACGATGACCTTTTTAAGAAATATGATTCATGAAAAAGGGTTGAATATTGGTCAACGCCATATTACGGTGTCGACAAGCGGTATTGTACCGAGCATTTACAAATTTGCTGATGAGAATACCCAAATTAATTTAGCTTTGTCGATTCATGCACCAAATGATAAGCTTCGTTCTAAGCTTATGCCTGTCAATCGTCGTTATCCATTTGACGAGGTAATTAAGGCAATTCGTTATTACCTAGATAAAACTGGTCGACGCATTACATTTGAATATGCGTTAATTGGTGGAGTTAACGATCAGGTTGAGCATGCCGAGGAGCTGGCTAGCGTCATTAAGGACATGCTCTGTCATGTCAATTTGATTCCTGTCAACCACGTACCTGAACGAAATTATGTTCGTACTCCGCGTAACGATATTTTTGAGTTCGCAAAGACACTTGAAAAACACGGCATCAATGTAACTATTCGTCGAGAGCAAGGACATGATATTGCAGCAGCATGCGGTCAGCTACGTGCAAAACATATGGAATCTACGACGGGGTGATGAAGCGTGTTAATGGTTAACCGTAGTGATATTGGTAGGGTTCGTCAAGTTAATGAGGATTCAGCCTTGACTGGAGTGATTAACGACCAGCTGGCATTTGCCATCGTTGCAGATGGTATGGGTGGTCATCAAGCTGGCGATGTAGCTAGTCAAGTTGCAGTTGAAGCGTTCAAACGCGTAGTTCAGCAGCACGTTGATATTGAAAACTGGACTGCGGAGGATGCAAAGCGATTAATGCGTATCGCAATTCGCCAAGCCAATGATGAAATCTATAGCCTTGCGAGACAATTAACACAATATCATAATATGGGCACAACGATTGTTGCGGCATTAATAATTAATCAGCTTGTCGTAATCGGACATGTTGGTGACAGCAGAGCTTACCGCATAAATAGTGAACAGTTGGAATTGCTTACTGAGGATCATTCGCTAGTTAATGCCTTAGTTCGTTCAGGACAATTAACTGCTGAGGAAGCCGAACATCATCCTCGTAAAAATGTACTTACTCGTGCAATTGGTACGGAAGATGATATTGAAGTTGACGTGCGAATTTTAGAGTGGAATAAACAAGATATTTTGCTTCTTTGCAGTGATGGCTTAAGTAATCGTGTAAGTGAAGAAGAATTGCATCGTACGGTAGCTTCCGTAGCTCCGCTTGAGCAGCGTGCAGATGAGTTAATTCAGTTAGCGTTGCAGGCAGGCGGAGATGATAATATTACTCTTATTTTATGTGATATGTCACAAGATCCCGATGTAAGGGAGGCAGCGCAATGATCGGAAATGATTTGGCAGGACGTTATGAGATCATCTCTCGCATTGGCGGTGGAGGGATGGCGCTTGTCTATAAAGCACATGATGTGTTGCTTAATCGCAAAGTTGCGGTTAAGGTATTGCGTCAGCAATTTGTCAACGATGAGGAGTTTATTAGTCGGTTCCGTCGCGAAGCGCAAAGTGCTGCTGCGTTGTCTCATCCGAATGTGGTAAGTATATACGATGTTGGGCAGCAAGATGATATTCACTATATTGTTATGGAGTACGTGGAAGGTCATAATTTGAATGAAATTATTATGGAGCGTGCACCGCTGCAAATTGAGGAAGCTGTTCATATTGCTCAGCAAATCTGTGATGCTCTAGATCATGCGCACTCGAACAATATCATACATCGCGATATTAAGCCGCATAATATATTAATTGGCAATAATGGCAGAGTAAAGGTAACTGACTTTGGGATTGCTCGCGCAGCAACTTCCTCGAAAATTACACAGACAGGTTCAGTTGTTGGTTCCGTTCATTACTTTTCCCCTGAGCACGCAAAAGGCGTAAATACTGGAGAAAAGTCGGATCTATATTCATTAGGTATTGTGCTGTATCAAATGTTAACTGGCAAACTGCCTTTCTTAGGTGAAAGTCCGATTAGTATTGCACTTAAGCATTTGCAAGAGGATTTTGAAGAGCCGCGTAAGGTGAATCGACTTATCCCGCAAGCATTAGAAAATATCGTGCTGAAGTCGATGCGGAAAAACCCTAGTGAGCGTTATGAGTCTGCAAGAGCGATGCTTGACGATCTTGAAACTTGTTTATTGCCGCATCGTCTTAATGAGCCTAAGATTACGTTTTATGAGTCTGTGGATATGCAGGAAACAAAAGTTATGCCTGCGATTCGCTCTTCATCTACTAGCAGCTATGGTGATATGAGTAATACGATGGTACGCAGCGGAGCTACTGGACAATATTCAAATACTGCTACTGGGCGATATAGCAATACTGGAGCAGTAAATACGAATACTGCACGCTGGGCAGAGAACGAAGAGGAAAAATCATCAGGCACTTGGAAAAAGCCATTATTGGTTGTTGTTATAACTCTTGTGTTTTTAGCTGTTCTTATCTTTGGTTTTATAAAGTTAGTCGATTCCTTTAAGACTGAGGATGTTGAAGTTCCATATGTCGTTGGGATGACTGAAGAAGCAGCTCGTGAAGAGCTGATGAAAGTTGGCTTAAATGTAGAGGAGCCGATAGAGCGAGAATTTAGCAAGCTTGTGCCTAAGGGCGAAGTGATGGCGCAATCGAAAATGAGCATGAAGGTGAAAAAAGGCGCTTATATTAAGCTGACCGTTAGTGATGGACCAGAACTTAAAAAGCTGCTTAGTTATGTTGGGTCTACTAAGCAGCAGGCACTTAATGCGCTTATCGAGCTTGGAATTAAAGAATCGCAAATTACCTTCAAGGAGATTCATGATGATTCTCCTGCAGGAACAATTTTAGAGCAAACTCCAGAAGCTGGAGAAGATATTAATCCTGATGAAGCTCAAATTACTTTTGTTGTCAGTGCCGGTCCAGAGCTAGTTGAAATGCCTGATTTGACGGATGCTCGTTTGAAGGATGCAAAAGTATTGCTTGAGTCACGCGGGCTTGTTTTAGAAGAAAAGAATATTAAATATGAGCCGAGTTACTTATTTGAAAAGGATCATATTATTTCACAAGAAAGCGCTCATCCTGGCGAGCAAATTGCTAAAGGAAGCAGTGTATCAGTTACGGTAAGTTCTGGCTATCCTAAGGATGCGAAGACTTATCAGTTCAATGTGCGAATTTCTCCAGCCAAATTTGGTGAATCGAGTGAAGTGAAAATTTATTATTCAGATGCTCGAGGAGAAAACTTGGAGCTAGATACACGTACGATTACAAGTACAGTCGATATTCCAGTAACCCTTGTGCTTGATCCGGATACAGTTGCGAAAGTTTCTGTTCATCGCGACGGTGTGTTTATGGATATACGAAGCATAAAATATAGCGATATTAATAAGGGAACACATGAGATGGTTATTCCTGGAGAAGAACCTACACCAACTCCAACACCATCCCATGAGAACTCTTGGGAAGATTCTGAGCAAGAAGATATGGAGGCAATGAATCATGAGCAAAGCGATCAACAGGCGCACCAAACAGAAGAATGAACAAGTGTTGTCTGATTCATCAGCATCACTGCCTGGTGTGATTGTGAAAGCTTTAAGCGGGTATTACTACGTTCAGCCTCGAGATGAGCAAACTTCCTCTAGCACGGTGCAATGCCGTGCTAGAGGAGTTTTTAAAAAGAAGGGGATTACTCCGCTTGTTGGTGATGAAGTATACTATGTGCTAACAGAGAACGGCGAGGGGACAGTAGTTGAAATTTTGCCCCGCTCTAGTGAGTTAATTCGTCCTCCTGTAGCGAATGTAGATTTGGCTGTACTCGTTTTTTCTGTCGTAGAGCCTTCGCTTAGCTTTCAACTGCTAGATAAGTTTCTAGTCCATATAGAACATTCTGGAATTAAACCTATCCTTTGCTTAAGCAAGCAAGACTTTGCTTATGCAACTACGGAAGAGCAGCAAAATATACAAGCAGAGGCAAAGCAAACGATAGAGAAAGTGCAGCAAATTTATGGGGATCTAGGCTATGAAATTTATAATACAAGCTCTCGTGATCACCAAGGAATTGAAGCGCTACATGAGCGCTTAAAGGGTCATGTAGCTGTTTTTGCAGGGCAATCTGGGGTTGGAAAGTCTTCGTTGTTAAACGCGCTTGTTCCAGGATTGCAATTAGAAACAAATATGATTAGTAATAAACTTGGTCGAGGTAAACATACAACTCGCCATGTTGAATTAATTGATATTGGCGGAGGATTCGTTGCCGATACGCCAGGATTTAGTCAACTAGATTTTTCTGAGCTCGGAATATCAGATTTAGGTTATGGGTTTGTAGAAATTCGTGAGCTTTCACCCGAATGTAAGTTTAGAGGATGCACGCATGTACAGGAGCCAGGCTGTGCTGTGTTAGCTGCTCTAGAAGCTGGTAAAATCTCATCAAGCAGATATCAACATTATCTGGCTTTTCTTGCAGAGTTTAAAGAACAAAAGCGGAGGTACTAACTGAAATGACAATAATTGCACCATCAATTTTATCAGCTAATTTTGCTCAATTGGGCGCTGAAATTAAATCTGTGGAAGAAGCAGGAGCAGACTGGATACATATTGATGTTATGGACGGCCATTATGTGCCAAACTTAACTTTTGGACCGCCAGTAATTAGTGCTGTTCGACCAGTGACACAACTAACCTTTGATGTACATCTTATGATAGAACGTCCAGAGCTAAGCTTGAAAGATTATATTGCTGCTGGGGCAGACCGTATTACAGTCCATGCAGAAGCTTGTACGCACTTGCATCGCACTATTTATGCGATTAAGGAAGCGGGACTGCCAGCAGGTGTGGCGATTAATCCAGCAACGCCTGTATCGGTGTTAGAGTCTGTGTTAGACGATGTAGATCTTGTGCTAATTATGACTGTTAACCCTGGCTTTGGTGGACAAAGCTTTATCCCTTACTCCACAAATAAGCTTCGTCAGCTTAGAGCTATGCTTGCAGAACGTCAGCTTTCTCATGTCGATGTACAGGTTGACGGAGGAATTAATGCGCAAACAGCTAAATTAGTGCGTGACGCAGGCGCAAATGTGCTCGTTGCAGGTAATGCAGTATTTACTCATCCAGATCGCGCAAAAGCTATCGCAGAACTTCGTTAAAATTAGGAGAAAATAAAATATGAAATCTAAGTTTGCAACTACTATGTGGGTGTTATGGTATGCGTTGTTAGCTGGTGCGACATTAACCATGTTTTCAATCATTCCTAGTATGTTGAAATACATTTTTTCATTGCTTACTCTTTATATTGGATTTCGTTTTTTTCGTCGCTTCGAATCTATTGGCTTGCGCATCGCATTTATTTTAGTCGGAATTGTGTTCTATTTCCTTTTCGTTCTTATTACGACTATGATTCAATACCTTAAGGAACATCCAGAGTTATTTTCAGGGGCAGTATAATGAATTAATGTGCAATCTCTTTTCTAACAATGGTCTATGTTGCTCAGTTTCCGCATAATATGTTTTACGAGAGTGGGGATTCGTTGGGCATGAGTCACTGCGTTTGGAGGAGGGGTGAGCATGAAATTTTATACGATTAAGCTGCCAAAATTTTTAGGTGGATTTGTTAAAGCTATACTAAATACGTTTCAAAAGAATTAATTGTATAAAAACCGTTGGATGATCCATTCTTGAATGGTGAATTGAACAACAAAAAAGCACCTGAATATCAGGTGCTTTTGTCTATGGCAAATTAAACACGAGTCACTTTGCCAGATTTCAACGCACGAGCGCTGACGTATACACGTTTTGGTTTACCGTCAACCAGAATACGAACCTTTTGTACGTTAACTCCCCAAGTACGGCGAGTCGCGTTGTTAGCGTGAGATACGTTATTACCTCTTCTTGGCGCTTTTCCAGTTACGAAACATTTGCGAGACATGAAAACACCTCCTTCATGGGTTATCCAATATCAGCTTGACCGTTCATTCTCGTTAATGAAACTTGTTTAAGTTCATATTACAAACATTTAAATATAAACACGCCTAAATATCATATCATAATGTTACAGTTCAAGCAAGTTAATTTGGTAGCTGTTCAACGAATTTTACAATTGACTTCTATAAAACGCTAGTTTATAGTACAATGGATTTCAGTCCATACTATTTTGTAGGGAGTGATTGGCATGCCAATTCAGATAGACAATGATCAAGGACGTATCTTGATATCTGATCGAGTGATTGCGACAATTACTGGCTACGCTGCATTAGAGTGTTATGGACTTGTTGGAATGGCATCACGAAACGGGTTGAAGGATGGAATAGCAGTTCTACTAGGTCGGGACAATTGGACTAAAGGTATTGAAATAAGACAAGTGCCAACTGGAATTGATATTGACCTGCACATTGTTGTTAGCTATGGTACAAAAATTTCAGAAGTAGCAAATAATATTCGATCTAAGGTAAAATATGTTTTAAATGATGTGATTGGCCTAAACGTAAATGAAGTAAATATTATTGTGCAAGATGTAAGGGTATCTACCTAGCAGGAAGGGGAATTTTTTTGGGTAAGCGAGTTATTAACGGATCAGATTTTACAGCGATGGCATTACAAGGCGCTAGCGTACTAAAAAGTAATGCTGAAAAAGTAAACTCACTCAACGTGTTTCCAGTGCCAGATGGAGATACTGGAACGAATATGAATCTGACTATGACTTCAGGAGTTACAGAATTAAAGAAAAAGCCATCAACTGATATTGGGAAGGCAGCGGAAGCACTCTCTAAAGGTTTGCTAATGGGAGCTCGCGGCAACTCAGGCGTTATCTTGTCACAATTGTTTAGAGGCTTTGCTAAATCGTTAGCAAACAGTAAAGAAGCTACCGCAATTGAAATTGCAGCTGCATTTCAACATGGTGTAGATTTTGCCTATAAAGCAGTTGTAAAACCAGTAGAGGGAACCATTTTAACCGTTGCAAGAGAGGCTGCACGTCATGCTGTGCAATATGCACGACGCAACACAGATGTTGATGAATTAATGCGAGAAGTGCATAGCAAAGCGCAAGAGGCACTGTTAAAAACACCTGAGCAATTGCCAGTCTTAAAACAGGTTGGTGTTGTCGATTCAGGCGGTCAAGGACTTGTATTTATTTATGAAGGATTTGTTCAATACTTATCTGGCACTGTGGCTGAAGAAGCTGAAGAGTTCGTTTCTGAAGCAGCACCAGCCGAGGTTTATGTTCCAGAGCATGTCGAGCCAATATCAGCTCAAGCTAAGCTGGAAACATTAGATATCGAATATTTTTATGATATGGAATTTTTTATCAAACGTAATTTACCGGGAACATCGGTGGCAGAATTTGATGAATCCGCTTACAAAAAAGCATTAGCTAAGGATGGAGATTCTATTCTTGTAATTACTGATGATGATGTCATAAAAGTACATGTACATTCCCGTAAACCTGGTGATGTAATTAATTTGTCCGTACAATATGGTGAGTTGACAGATATTCATATTTTAAATATGCGTGAGCAACATCGTGAAATTTTAGCGGAGCAAAATCAACAACCAGATGCAGTTAATTTAACTGCAGCTGAATTGCTTGCAGGACAGGCTATCGATAACCGTCCAACAGAACATGGGATTGAACGTGCACCATACGGAATCATTGCTGTCGCGCTTGGAGACGGTGTTTCTGAAATTTTCTCCAGCAGTGATGTAGATATTGTTTTAAGTGGCGGTCAAACGATGAATCCGAGCACAGAGGATTTTGTAAAAGCAATAGAATCTCTGTCTGCAGAGCACATCTTCATTTTACCTAACAACAGTAATATTATTCTTGCTGCAGAGCAAGCGATTGAGCTTACAGATCGTTCGGTAACAGTCATCCCAACGAAAACTATTCCGCAAGGTATTGCTGCGGTGTTGGCGTTTAAAGAAGATGAAACTCCTGAGCGTAATAAGGAATGGATGATTAGTGCTGCGAGTATGGTAACTTCCGGTCAAGTGACGAAAGCTGTTCGCGATACGAGCATTGACGGAGTGAACGTTCAAGAAGGACACTATATCGGAATTAAGGAAAAAACAATTGTAACGTCGCAGCCTGAATTGCTGGCTGCATCCAAAGCATTGCTAGAAAATATGCTTGCTGAGGGAGCAGATATTTTGACAATACTTACTGGTGAAGGTTCCACGGAAGAAATTACTTCAGAGCTATGCGAATGGATAACTGAAAATTATAGTGATATTGAAATTGATTTGCAGTATGGAGGGCAACCTCTTTATCCGTATGTATTTGCTGTTGAATAGATCGAAGGCAATACAATTTAAGGAGGACAATCGTTATGAGTAAGGTTCGTATTGTGACAGACAGTACTGCAGATATTCCATTAGAAATTCGCGAAAAATATGACATCAAAATGGTTTCCTTGAAAGTGTTGTTTGGAGAAGAAACTTATCGTGACGGAGTAGACATAACTGCAGAAGAGTTTTATGCGAAGTTAAAATCTTCGCCGATTACGCCAACAACTTCTCAGCCATCACCTGCTGACTTTGTTGAAGTTTTTGAAGCATTGCTTAAAGAAGATCCAGATGCGCCAATCATTTCTTTCCATATTGCATCTGTATTAAGCGGAACATTTCAATCAGCAACGATTGCAAAAAGCATGCTTGAAGAGGCTGGTGAAAACATTCATGTCGTTGACAGTCGTTCGGCATCAGCTGGTCACGGGATGTTAGTTGTGTTAGCTGCTCGACTTGCTCAGCAAGGAGCATCCGTTGAAGAAATTTTACAAGCTGTCGAGGAACGTAAAAAAAATACAGAAATTTATTTCTTAGTTGATACCCTTGAATATTTGCAAAAAGGCGGACGTATCGGTAAGGCTGCAGCATTTATTGGTTCACTACTAAATATTAAACCGATATTGTCTTTAGAGCCGAATGGTTCTATTTATTCAGTGGACAAAGCACGCGGTACGAAGAAGGCGATCGCTCGCATTGTAGAATTGTTAAAGGCAAGCTACGGAGATACAGAAGTTGGATTAATTGTTTCTAAGACGGATGAGCAAACGATACCTGATGAATTGGAAGCAAAAGTTACAGCAGCACTAAATGTGAAAGAAATCAATCATGCACACATAGGTGTTGTTATTGGAACTCATACTGGTCCCGGAACTTCAGCTGTATTTTTATATAAGGTGTGACGAAGCAATGATCAAACTTGATCAAATTCCAGTGAGGCAGTTGAAAGGCGTGAGTGCTCTTAAAGAAAAAGAGCTCCACGCCTTTGGCTTATTTACCGTAAATGATTTGTTACTATATTTTCCGTTTCGTTATGAAGATTATAGAGTGCGTGACTTGACAGAAATTAAAGCGGGAGAGAAAGCGACGATTATCGGTATTGTCAGAGGGATACCGATTCTACAACGCTACGGTAAATCAAAATCACGTCTAACTTGCAAAATTCAAGTAGGTTTGCAATTAATTACAGCGACTTGGTTTAACCGACATTTTTTACGTGAGCAATTAACGCTTGAACGAGAAATTATGCTTACAGGAAAATGGGATCCTTCTCGTTTACAACTAACCGTTTCAGAGTCTGAATTTCTAGATGGTGATAAAGTTTCTGGCAAAATCAATACATTGCAGCCAGTTTATTCGGTAGGCGGTAAAATTACGCAAGTCTGGATACGTAAATTAATTAGTACCGCGCTTGAGCAGTATGGGGCAATGATAGAAGAAATTTTACCTTATTCCCTATTAGAAAAATATAAACTGATGAATCGAGCAAAGGCAGTTTCCTTAATCCACCTGCCAGGTGATATACGGCTAGGACAAGAAGCGCGGAGACGAATGGTATATGAGGAGCTTTTCTTGTTTCAACTTCGTCTGCAAGCCTATCGTGCGCTCTCGCATCGACGTCAGTCAGGTATCGCCATGCCAATTAAAAGCGAATGGATTAGAGAGTTTGCAGCCACATTGCCGTTTCAGCTTACTGATGGGCAAAAGCAGGCGATCAATGAAATTTCGGTAGATATGCGACGGAAATACAGTATGAATCGCTTGCTTCAGGGTGATGTTGGCTCTGGTAAAACGGTAGTTGCGGCAATTGCGATGTACAGCGCAGTCCGAGCTGGGTATCAGGCAGCCCTAATGGTTCCAACAGAAATTCTGGCAGAGCAGCATATGAAAAGCTTATCTCGATTATTCGAGAATACAGGATTTCAAATTCGCCTTTTAACAGGCAGCTTATCGGAACGCAAGCGCCGGGATTTGCTGGCAGAATTGCAAATGGGACTTGTTGATATTGTGGTTGGTACGCATGCGTTAATTCAAGAGGATGTATTTTTTAATCGACTTGGACTTGTTGTTGTCGATGAACAGCATCGCTTCGGTGTAAATCAACGCAGTATTTTGCGACGCAAAGGGATTCATCCTGACGTCTTAACGATGACGGCTACACCGATTCCTAGGACATTAGCGATTACTGCTTTTGGCGATATGGATGTTTCGACCATTAAGGAAAGACCGCAAGGTCGCAAACCTATTCAAACTTATTGGCTAAAACCGTCATCATTGGAGCGAGCTCTTCAATTTATCCGTAAGCAGGTTGCAGAAGGTAGACAAGCTTATGTCATTTGTCCATTAATTGAGGAATCTGAGAAGCTGGATGTAGAAAATGTACTCGATGTACATATGATGATTCAAGGAGCATTTCCTGATTTAACAGTAGGGCTTTTACATGGCAGAATGAGTGCTGCTGAGAAGGATGCAGCAATGGCAGCATTTGCAGCAAATAAGGCGCAAGTTCTTGTCGCAACTACAGTTGTTGAGGTTGGTGTTGACGTACCAAATGCGACCATTATTATGATTATGGATGCGGAACGCTTTGGCCTCTCTCAATTGCATCAATTGCGTGGTCGTGTCGGGCGAGGCGAACATCAATCATACTGCATATTGTTAGCTGATCCGAAGTCTGAAGTAGGGCAAGAGCGGATGAAGATAATGACAGAGAGCAACGATGGATTTGAAATTGCTAGACGAGATTTGGAGCTACGCGGACCGGGAGAATTTTTCGGAACAAAGCAAAGCGGCTTGCCAGAATTTAAGCTAGCTGATATGGTTGCAGACTATGAGCTGCTCGAGCAAGCTCGCGATGATGCAGCAGCTCTTGTAGCGACTGAAAGCTTCTGGAAGGATGCTAGTTATGCCAGATTAGTAGATTGGCTAAGAAATGATCCTTTATTTCAAGGAGAGCAAATAGATTAGTCAAGAATTGTCTCTTTTCTGCATATAGTTAACTCATTAGAGTACCTTTTTATGGAGGTGGATTGCTAATGAGTTATCAACGATATGGGATTAGTCCTCAATTAGTTGAACGTGTTAAGCTTAAGCTGAAAAATCCGGTAATTAAGGAAAAAATCAAAAATTTGCTTGCTGATGTAACTAAGCATGATTTGCAAGATCGGGCTAAAGTACGTAAGCTAACGCGGGATTCAGCGAAAATATTGCAGGAGAAATTAAGCGAAACTCAGGAGGAGCAAATTATTAATTTTGTTCTTGCACAAAAAATAGACCCTAATAATACGTTCCATTTGTTAAAGTTATGGGGAATGTTTCGCTAAGCTATCGAATGAGGAGAAGCTAAACGCAGCATGTTTATTAGCATGCTGCGTTTTTTTCTAATAGAGTTATATGGTAATATGAAGGAAAACAAGAAAGAGGTCACTTCAATGGAAAAGAATATGAACTTCCAAGTGAATTTAACTGGTTTGATCGATTTGCTTTCAAATCATCTATATTCTAATCCTGGTGTGTTTATAAGGGAGCTATTACAAAATGGAGTTGATGCAATAACAGCACGCAAAAGGTTAGGACATACTTTTGCTCCGAGAATTCATATAGAAACCTACTCCAATCATATGATCTCTATTCAAGATAATGGAGTAGGTTTGACGGAAAGTGAGATTATTCAGTTTTTAGCAAGTATCGGAAGTACGACAAAAAAGGATAATTTAGATGCTGCAGATGATTATATTGGTCAATTTGGAGTTGGGTTATTATCCTGCTTTATTGTTAGTGATAAAATTGTTTTACTAACCCGTTCGGCACTAGAAGGGGATTCATTAGAATGGAAAGGAAATCCTGATGGTACATATCAAATTCGCAAGCTAGATTATGAAGTGCCGATTGGTTCTACTGTTTACTTAAAAGCTAAAGAAGAATACAAGGAATTGTTTGAATATTATGAGCTAAAATCACTTTTGACCAAATACGGAGAGTTTTTAGATGTTCATATTACCTTGCTAGATGAAGGTTATGAAGAAAACATTAATAAGCTGCAGCTCCCTTGGAAAATGAAAAAGGAGCAAGCAATTGAATTTGTTGTGGAAAGTACAGGAAATCAGCCTTTAGATATTATTCCGCTTGCTTCGGATTTAGGGGGGGTTGAAGGCTTCGCTGCAATCTTGCCTTATTCAGTCAGCCCACAGGAAAAGAAACGACATCGTGTTTACTTGAAAAATATGCTGCTTTCAGATGAGTTTAGTGACATCTTGCCAAGCTGGGCTTTCTTTGTTGACGCCTTTATTAATACAACCAGCTTAAAACCGACTGCTTCACGCGAAGCATTTCAACAAAATGATCTGTTTTATCACGTTCAAGAGGAATTGGGCGCAAATATTAAGCAGTATTTTATTAAATTAGCTGAAGAAAATCGGGCTTTGCTAGAAAAAATTCTTTCGATTCACTATCAAACGATAAAGTTAATCGCGATTGAGGATTGGGAGCTTTATGAGTTATTTATTCCTTATCTTAAGTTTGAAACCTCGCATGGTGAACTTGAAATGTCTGAAATTATGAAGAATACAGATAAACTGTATATTGCTGCAACTGTAGATGAGTTTCGCCAAATTGCTAGAGTTGCAAAGTCTCAAGGCTTGCTTGTTGCAAATGGCGGTTATCAGTACGATTTAGGTTTATTAACTAGAGTGAATCAAGTATGGCGAGATGTAGAAGTTGAAGTCATCGATGTTATGAGGTTTTCTGGAAGATTCACTCCTTTAAGCATAAGTGAGCAGGATGAAGCTCGGCCTTTTCTATGGCTAGCAAGAGAAATATTAAATTGTTATCAATGTACTTGCAATCTTCGTTACTTCGAGCCTGTTGACATCCCTGTGCTGTATACGACCAATAAAGAAGTAAACTTTTGGAAAATGATGAATGAGAGCATAAAGACGGCAGAACCAGTCTTTTCTGATTTATTAAGTACATTGCAAGGGGAATTAATCGAGCAGCCATTGTCGAATCTATGCTTTAACTATAATAATCCAATGATTCGCAAAGTCGTAGCTGCACGAGATACGAACCTGCAACGAAAAGCTATTGAGTTGTTTTATACTCAAGCATTGCTGATGGGGAATTATGCGATGAGTAATGACGAACTTAAGCTAATGAATGAAGCGTTACGTTATTTTATGAATATGGGCTTAATGCAGGTAGGTGAAGCTAGCGATGAAACGTAGATTTGATGCAATCCGCTCAAGAATTTGGAATACAGAAGATGAAGGACAAATAATGGCGTTGTATGAGGAAGCAATTGTTCTTGCTGATAAATATTTAACGGAGAACGATGCCTATCAAACTCGTATGGATTATACGAATAAAGCAGTAGAGTACGGTTTGTATGATAAAATGCTCATTTCTTTTTCTTGGTGCTGGTCAACCTTTAATAAGCATCCTGAACGTTACTCGGCATTTTATATTTTATGGAATTTTAAGTGGGTAGTTGAAAATTTAAGGAAATGTGCCCTCTTTTCTGCCGAACAGCTAGAACAGCTTTTCACGCTTTTTAAAGAGCAATGTGAGAAATATAGTTACTCGCTAAGGCCGTACTATGAAGCTTATATGCACTATTTGTTACATTCTGGGAAAGAAGAAGAAGCACGCCAATATTATCATTTATGGCGTAATGCCAAAAATGATAGCTTAACTAACTGTCGCGCTTGTGAGCAGCATGCGGCAGCAGGTTACTACTTTAGCAAAGGGCATTATAAACGAGGGATGCAGTTGGTCAAGCCGATTTTAGAGGGCAAGATTACTTGCCGTTCTGTGCCAGAATCTACCTATGAATCATTAATATTACCGTTAGTGGCACTTGGTCGGTATGAGGAGGCAGCGACCTATGCGAATAAAGCATTTCGCAGCTTAAGCGGTAGCGGGCATTTGTACGAATTCGGCACATTGCTTGCTTTCTATTCTGTTATTAATCGCAGACGAGCTCATCAAATTTTCCGTAATTGTTATGCCGAGGCTCTTTCAAACGTGAATGATTGGGATAAGCTGCATTATCTTGTTGGCGCACAATTCTATTTAGAGCAATGTGAAGGAAGCTTAAAAAGAAAGCGTAAAACGGAGTCCAATGAGCAAGGAATCGATAAGGAATATGTCCAAAATGAGCTGGAACGCTTAATTACTTCCTTTGATTCACGCAGTCAAAACAGCTATATGAGAAGTAGAGTTGGCAATTTGCGGAAGCAATACGCTAACTTAGTGAAATGTTATTGCGAATCGGCGAAGTGAGATAAATGGGCTATTTCTTTAAGGCGAAATATATGTGAAAATTATCATATCAAATTGAATGTTATATTTATATATGAAAGTGTAGCTATGGTGTGAAAAAGATGAATGATAGAAAGAGCTGCAATATTAATTCAATCCTAATAAAAATCTATACCGGGTTATTACAGCCTTTATGGATTTTCTTCATTCTTATGGTGATATTTAGCTTGCTGTATCTATTTACGAAAGAAGCAAGCTATTTATTGCTGCTTCAATGTATAGCAATTGGAGTTATAGCAATTACCATTCATGAGTTAGGTCATTTTATCATTGGAAAAATCGTAGGCTTGCATCTGCATTTTATGTCAGCTGGATTTCTTTTGCTAATTCCTAAGAAGAATGAGCATAAAACTACGATTAAATGGAATAGACAGCTTCCTCTTTCGTTTGGGATGACGAGCATGTATTTTGCAAATCATCGTTTATCTGAACGGGAAATGCGCAGAAAACTGATTCCTTATCTATTAGGCGGTATATTATTTAACAGTGTCACGGTAATATGCTGTCTTTTACTGAAAACTAGCTTTGCAATGTCTTATTTTGCTATAGATTTTCTCAATTATATGCTCATTATTAATATGGCAATTATCGTTGCGACCAGCATCCCGCTTAAACATACGGATGGTTATACATGCTTTAGTTTGTGCTGATTGACTTTATAAAAGATAAAACTATAGACGAAGCGGAGAAAATTTTACGCGAAATAAAGCCATTTTACGGTCAAACCTTTTATAACTTAAGTCAGGGAGTAATTAACTAAAAAAAGGCAATGTTTTAATGACTAAAGCATTATTAAACAAAGCACTAAGCGCAAAATCAGAATTATTGGATGAAAACCAGGAGCAAATGATTGAACATATTATTGGAGAAATAAAAGAAATGCTACAGTGGAGCGCGTCTACAAAAACAGCTCTTAGCGAGAGAAAGTAGCTCAAGGAAAGAACAGCGGATTGAAGCAATCAGGAGCAGTGATGCGCAGGAATAAAAGCACAGCGTCTAGTGAAGGAATAGATAGCCCTGAAAGCGAAGCGGGCAATTTAACCTTGATACTTGAAATTGCGATTGAATGAATCTGATTTTAACTGCGCCTGCAAGGGCTATCTCATTCCGAAGCGATGATTTAACTTATGATAATGCAGCGATATTGAAAAACTTGTACTTGCGTTTTCCAACAGCTGCTTTCTAAGCCACTATACAAACTTGCTCTTAAAAATTTCCGTAATCAAACTGCTGCTGTAGCTTGTAACAATGCACAACTCTTGTTTAGGCAGCGGCAACTCCGTTTTTAGTTCCACAAGCTCGCCGCGCGCGATCTCCTGCTGTACCATTGATTTGGTAGCAAAAGCTATTCCGTATCCTCGTTTTGCAAACTCCACCATCATATCAATGCTGTTTAATTCTATATCTGCATTAATCGTGTAGCCTTGGGCAGCAAACCACACTTCAAGCATATTGCGCGTTAAGCTGCCTGCAGATAACAAAATTAAAGGAAGATTTGTCAGCTGTTGAATCGAGAGCGGTTGCTCATCGCCATAATGTTTTAACTTGCCGCCTGCGACAAAGCAATTTTCAATAGTTTTTAACGGAGTAATGACAACCTCAGAGTCACGAATTGGCTGATAAACAAATCCTACATCAAGTTTGCCTTCCTTAATTTGCTCGACGATTACATTTGTTTGTGACTGCAATAGCTGAATACGTATATCGGGGTATTCAATATGAAATTTGTCCAGTACTGGTAAGATCACATCTTTTATAATTGCACCGTTTGAACCTATGCGAATATAGCCCATCTTAAATTGCTTTAGCATTTGGATAGAGTTCTCTGCTGCTGCAAACTGATGAAAAGCTTTCTCAACATAATCAGCAAGCATTTGACCTTCTTGAGTCAATTTTACACCTTTAGATAATCGAGTTATTAAAGTAACTCCAAGGTTCTGCTCAAGCTGTTTAATCGCATAACTGACAGATGGCTGGGTAATATGTAATTGCTGGGCAGCCTTCGTTAAATTTTTAGTCTTCGATACACTTAAAAAGATACGATACCATTCTGTATTAATATTCATTTGACATTAAACCCTTCTATGACAAAAATAACTATACATTATTTTACTTATTTCATTATTATAGTAATGCTTTCTCGAAAAAACAATGAAAAAGGGTTTATTGATGAGGGATTTGGACCAGGCTTTATGTAATGACTGGCGTTAACTCTAATTTTGCTTGGCTAACGCCAGTCTAAGTTAAATTAATCTTTTAGTAACCCTTTATTTTTATAGTAATTATCGTTATAGACAATACTTGGATGTTTAGGATTTAACTCCTTTGCTTTCTTATGATGCTCGACTGCTTTTTCGTAATCTTTTATTCGGTCATAGCAAACAGTTAGCTGTAAATGAGGTAGCCAGGTTGCTGTAGCAGGGTTATGAAAGCTCATATCAGAATTGTATTGTGAAGTAAATAGTGCTTGGTTGTACCAATAAATCGCTTCATTATATCGTCTTAAATCTGCAAAGATTCCTCCCATTTCACAACAGAAATCTGGACGTGGTGGGGTATATTCTAGTGTACGGAGTAGGCTGCGTAATGCCATATCGTAATTGCCTAGTTTGATATAGCAAAATTTTTTGCGTGAGCAAGCATTAATATTGTCTTCGATCCAGCCTCGTTTGCCATCAAGAAATTTATCATACCACTCAATCGCTTCCTCGTAGCGCCCGTGTTCACGTAACTCATTGGCAAAATAATACTGATCACGCGGCGAAAAAGATTCTCCCTGCTCCAAGCGCGCTAAGTAGATATTGATGTTACGATCAGTTGAATGTCGAATTTTTCGATGGGTAACGGCAACATCGGAATGATACGTTTTTCCATAGACAGCTAAATATTCATGTACTGGACCAATCCATTGAAAATTATTACTTCGCTTTACAAGACGATTACGGCGGTAGCTATAGGTTGGTTTTCCAGCATCATCAAACGCAAGATGGTACTTCATCGTTACTGTATCATAATCAAATCCAGGTTGTTTTTTTAACTCGATTAATTTCTCTAAATCCTCTGGCATAAGCACATCATCTGCGTCGAGCCATAGAATATAATCACTGGTCGCTTGCTTAAAGCTGTAATTACGTGCAGCAGCAAAATGATTAGTCCATTCATAATCATATACTTTTGCGCCAAGTGCGGCTGCAATTTCCTTAGTAGAATCTGTAGATCCAGTGTCTACAATAATGATTTCATCAACGGCAGGCTTAACACTGTTAATACAGCGCTCAAGTACATCTTCTTCATTTTTTACGATCATGCATAAGCTGATAGATATCAACATCATCACCCTTTATATATCAAATTGAAACGTGCTACGTTAAAATCTCCTTGTATTAGTCTATTAACCGTAAAAGCTAAAAGTGCTGGTCAAAGTCCTAAAAATTTAGGGGGTATTCAACCTTAGTTTTATTTGTTATAATGTGGGAAGCTTGACCAATTGAATAGTCACTTCGGGAGCTAAGAATACTTGGCTGAGAGGAGAACTGTTTTGTTCTCGACCGTGATACCTGAACTGGATAATACCAGCGTAGGAAATGTGCACTTGCTAAATCGGCAGTCATTTTCTATGTCGATTTTTATTTTGCCGTATTAATGAAATTTGGCGAAATTCGGCATAGTAAATATGCACTGTTTTGCATGATTGTGGAGAAAAAGAGGAATTCTATTTTCTGCATAATATCATGTGAAGATTGCTTGTTACAGGCATCCTTCCTGGTGTGAAGGATGCCTTTTTTCGTAGGGATGCTCGGTACTAACTGTTCAATTGGACAGCAATAGAAAAAAAGGAAGTGGAGAAGAGAGATGAAAAACGTAGCTTTGAAATCGTTATTAATCACAGCGCTAATTATGCTTTTAGCGGCTTGTGGCAACGGTGGTGCTAACAACAAAGAGCAAAATGTTAAGCAAGCAGAATCTGCAACTAATGTCAACGAGCAGCAAGGGGGAAATGAAGAACTGCAAAAAGTACGCTTAATGCTGGACTATACGCCAAATACGAATCATACTGGATTATATGTTGCACGTGATCTTGGCTATTTTGCTGAGCAAGGGCTAGAGGTAGAATTTATTGCTCCAGCAGATGGTGGTGCAGATGCACATGTTGCATCAGACAATGTTGAGTTTGGAATTAGCTATCAAGAAAACGTCACATTAGCGCGGATTGCTGGTTTACCAGTTGTTTCGCTTGCTGCAATTATTCAACATAATACTTCAGGCTTTGCTTCACCTAAAGCGAAAGGAATTGAAACTCCAAAGCAATTTGAAGGTATGCGCTATGGAGGTTGGGGTTCGCCAATTGAGCAAGCGACTATTGAATCATTAATGATAGCTACTGATGCTGACTTTAGCAAATTAAACATTATAAATATGGGCAACAGTGACTTTTTTTCAGCAATTGAACGTGATATTGACTTTGCATGGATTTTTTATGCATGGACTGGAATAGAAGCTGAGCTACGCGGCGTTGATCTTAATATGATTTATATGAAGGATTATAATGAGAATTTAGATTATTACACACCGATCGTCGTTACGAGCGAAAAGCTAATTGCTGACAATCCTGATTTAGTGAAACGCTTTGTTGCCGCGGTTGCAAAGGGTTATCAGTACAGCATTGACAATCCAGAGGAAGCGGCGGATGTTTTAATTGCAGCAGAGCCAGATTTAAATCCAGAGCTTGTTAAGGCAAGTCAGCAATGGTTAAGTCCACGTTATCAGGATGATGCAAAACGTTGGGGCGAGCAAAAGTTAGAAGTATGGCAAGGTTATGCGAACTGGATGTATAGCAATGGCTTGCTTGAAGGTGAGCTTGAAGCGGAAAAAGCGTTTACTAATGAGTTTTTACCAGAATAATAAGGAATGTTTAAGCTTAAAAGAGGTAATTTAGTTAGAGGATTAGTTAGAGGAGTGATTATGATGGCAAACGCATTGTTAAGTATCCAAATGATTCCTAAGACAAATAACGGTGAAAGTGTAATTCCATATGTTGATCAAGCTATCGCAATTATTAAAGCATCTGGCTTGCCATATCGTGTTGCCCCACTAGAAACAACGATAGAGGGCGATCTAGCTGAGCTATTATCGATCGTTCAGCGCATGCATGAAGCAATGATAGAAGCAGGCTGTCCTGGGGCATTATCGCAAATTAAAATCTCCTATAACCCGCAAGGCGTATCAATGGAAAAGCTATTGGAGAAGTATCCAAATGGACAATAAAAAATCAATTTGGCGGACAATTGTTCCGCCAATTGTTATGATTGCAATTCTTTTTATTTTATGGGAACTTGTCGTTCGAATTGAGCTTGTTGACCGATGGCTCATACCTTCACCAATCGAAGTAATAAAGGAAATAGGGACAGGCTGGGGAAGATTGCAGGAGCATTGGCTTGCCACGATTCGCCTTACCTTGCTTGGGTTTGCTTGCGGGGCTATATTTGGAATTTTACTGGGCATGCTGCTTCATTTTCTACCGTTATTTCGCAATGCGATGTATCCAGTATTAATTTTATCGCAAAATATTCCGGTTATTGTTATTGCGCCAATTATTACAATGTTACTTGGCTTCGGGATATTGCCAAAAATCTTATTAATTACGTTAGTGTGCTTTTTCCCAATCAGTATTGCAATGCTAAGCGGATTAGCCCAAGTTGATCACCATCTGAAAAATTATATGGGGATGATTGGCAGTAATAAATGGCAGCAGTTTCGACATTTAGAGCTTCCTGGCTCATTAAGCAGTTTATTTAGCGGCTTGAAAATTGCGGCATCGTATAGCGTACTGACTGCAGTTGTTGCAGAATGGTTATCCCCTAAAATTGGCTTAGGCGGCTATATGATTCTTTCATCACGTGGCTATATGCCAGAACGTGTTTTTGCTGCAGTAGTATTAATTGTTTTTACAAGTTTGCTAATGTTTTGGTTAGTAGCTTTAATTGAAAAGCTTATCGTGCGCTGGCGCCCTAAGAAGGAGGTTTCCTAATGCTTAAACTAGTTGGAATTAGTAAAGCATTTGTTAATAAAGGAACGAGACATGAAGTTCTGCACAATATTAATCTTACTGTTCAAGATGGGGAATTTGTCTCTATAATAGGTCCTTCTGGCAGCGGCAAAACGACGCTTTTTCAATTAATTGGCGGCTTGCAGCAGGTTGATGCAGGGGAAGTTTGGCTGCAAAATAAAAATATTACTGGAAAAAAGGGGCATATTGCTTATATGCCACAACATGCATCGTTGCTTCCATGGTATACAGTGAAACGCAATGTAGCTTTAGCGTTGCAAATCGCAGGGATTGCTAAGAAGGAGGCGGAAGAGCAAGCTGAACACTGGTTAGCTCAAGTCGGGTTAGCGGAATATCGCGATGAATATCCACATAAGTTGTCTGGTGGAATGAGTCAGCGAGTTTCTTTCTTGCGCGCCCTGTTATCTCCACAGAAGCTGATGCTGCTAGATGAGCCATTTGGTGCTTTAGATGCATTGACAAGATTGCATATGCAGCATTGGCTGCTATCCATTTGGGAGCAGCATCGTCGCTCGGTATTGTTAGTTACGCACAGTATTGAGGAAGCATTATTATTATCTGATCGGATCATTGTATTTTCAGCAAATCCAGCAACTGTGGTTGATGAAATCACAGTACCGTTTGCTCGACCTCGCAATAACGAACTTTGGAGTGACACTCAGTTTAATGAACTGAAACAGCGGATATATGAGCAGTTAGAGGCATGAAAATAATGATTTAATGGCATCAATAGATATTACCGACAGGCTCTTTGAAGTTAAACCGATAAGCTGTGAAAGGAGAATGTAATGTTTAACTATATCGATGCTCACATCCATCTTGAACAATACTCTCCAGAGCAAAGAGAAGTGCTATTAGCTAATGCGCATGTAGCAGGGGTCACTCATATCGTTGCAGTTTCGATGAATTTAGCAAGTTCTCAAGCGATCTATGAGTTAGCTTCCCAGTCTTCAGATGGTCAACAGCCAATAATTGTGCCAGCTTATGGTTTTCATCCTGAACAACCGTTATTATCGACAGAAGCGGAAGAGGAGCTATTGTCTTGGATTAAACAACGCGCTGATGCAGGTGAGACTTTTGCGATAGGAGAGGTTGGACTACCATATTATACGAGACTTGAAGCAAAGGAAAAAGGTGAGCACTTCGATGATAGCGATTATATTCGGCTGCTTGAGCGTTTTATTATAGTAGCTAAGGATCTTAATCGCCCGATTGTGCTTCATGCAGTTTACGAGGATGCTAAAGTTGCTTGTGATTTGCTAGAAAAGCATGGCGTAAAGCGGGCTCATTTCCATTGGTTTAAAGGGGATGAGCCAATTATTCATCGAATGATTGCTGCGGGATATTTTATCTCAATTACTCCCGACGTTATTTATGAACAAGAGATTCAACAACTGGTGAAAGTTTATCCGATTGAGCAAATGATGATAGAAACAGATGGACCTTGGCCATTTGAGGATAAATTTGCTGGTCAAATGACAGAGTCTTCGATGATCGTACAAGTTGCAGAAAAGATCGCTCAGCTAAAGCAGTTACCACTGAAGCAAGTAGCAGAGCAGCTCTATTTTAACAGTAAATCATTTTATTTAGCGTAACATAGCTATTGAAGTTGATTGCCCTTATCGTAAGAAGTTTTACGATAAGGGCTTTTTGCGTATTGGGGATGGGATTGTGCTGATAGCCGTTGCCTCGCTCTCTTAAATACATATGATAGTAGAAATACTAGTTTTATAGTATTGCTAAATACTAGAATGAAAGAGGAGAGGTGGGCATGACAAAGCTATCGCGAACGCAGTTTTTTGCAGCAATTGCTCCGATTGTAATGTTTGTACGTCAACAAGGCTCTCCAATATTCCCTTCCGTTCGTTTGGCACAGAGTTTGCTTGAAACTGGTGGAGATATTCCTGCATGGAATAATCTGGGTGGTATCAAGGCTGGAAGCGGGAAACTAACCAATTATTGGCGAGGGGATGTAGTTATTAAAGATACATGGGAGTATCGTAGCGGTGCAAATATAAAGGAACAAGGAGCATTTCGCGCATATCGTACCCTTTATCACTATTTTAAGGATCAGGACCTTCTGTTTACAAACAGCCGATATCGTAAAGTAGTTGCTGCAAAGACTCCAAATGAGCAGGTTGATCAACTGCAATTAGCAGGCTATGCTACTGACCCTAACTATGCAACAAAGCTTATTGCACTAATAAAACAGCACAATCTAGAACAATACGATTCTGCAACTACAAAGATTAAAGTGCCAAAGACATTTGCTAAATCTCAACTTGTCCCAATTTATGCTGAACAGCAATTTATTGCCTCGGCTTATTATATGGATTATGTCAATTATGTACCTGTTCGCAAAGTAGCTGAATTTTTGGGGGCAACTGTGCTTTGGATAAATAAAACAGTTTTAGTAAACAGCCAACCGATAGAGGTTACCGTAGAAGAAGGAGTTAGCTATGCTAGGGCTAGTCAGTTAAGTTATATATTGAAAATGTCACTAGAGTGGGATAACTATGCTAAAGTTCTTTTTATCAATTAATTATGTGGACTTTAAGCAAATTCAGGAGGATGGTTCAATGAAGGTTAACTATAGAATTGATCATATCCCCATATCGACACCGAATAATCGACGTCCAGGAATCAAGCTTGAAGCGACGACGATTACGATTCACAATACGGCTAACCCTTCAAGTACTGCACGAAACGAACGTGCTTGGTTGACAAATAGATCTAATACTAGAACTGCCTCATTTCATATTGTTATCGATGATAAAGAAGCGATTGAGGTTATTCCTCTTAATGAAGTGGCTTGGCATGCCGGAGATGGAAGTAGTGAGGCAAGCGGTAATCGCACATCGATCGGGATTGAAATTTGTGAAAGCGGGAATTACGAGCAAACTTTAAAAAATGCAGTGGAGCTTATAGCATCGATGCTATATGAGCGGGGGTGGAAAACAGAGCGATTACGCCGACATTATGATTGGAGCGGGAAAAACTGTCCAAGGTTAATGAATAATGATGGAAAATGGTCAGATTGGCATTCATTTGTTGCAAAGGTTAATACTCGCTTGAAAGAACTTGCATCAGAGCAAGGCAATGAGAATGATGAGAACGAGGGAGTGGTAACTATGACAGCGGATGATGCAAATAAAATCATTCGTTTTTTAAGCGCAGCTTATATGGCTACGAGCAGCAAAGAGGCGCGCAATGAATTTCATCGTTTGGCAAATGAACTAAGAAAAGCAAGCGGTCAACAACCTGTTTCAGACTAAAAAATAGCGGGGTCCCTGTTACAGGACCCCTTATCAAAAAAATGGGAGAGGAGAAACCGGATGAAGAGCTTATGGGGAAACGTAAGTCCTCTACACGGTTTTCTGCGACATCTAAGTTTTTTCAAAGATGCCGATGAACATATTGTGGTCGAATCATCTCATAATTATACATTGCTGATAAAAAAATTCAGCTTCGCTTTTACATAAGCTTTAATCAGCAAAAGTAGTATGATACGATAAGATGGATGGGGATGGCAACGAACGTTTTTTTCATGTATGATGAAGTAATCTCCATAAGCAAGTAAAAAATAATACTAACAGATCAGTTGCTGCTAGGGAATTTTATTAAACATGAGTTTTATTAAACATGAGTTAAGATTATGCTTACGAAGTATTTTTTACTTATCATGATCAATTGAATAGGCTGTTCTCAAATTACATTCATGATAATGGAAAAGTTTTGGGAGGAAAGGTTTTTGAGAGTTATTGCAGGAAAGGCTAAAGGCAGAGCTTTAAAAGCTGTACCAGGACAAGGGACAAGACCTACAACCGATAAGGTGAAAGAAGCGATTTTCAGCATGATCGGTCCATATTTTGACGGTGGCAATGCCCTTGATTTATTTGCTGGTACAGGTGGACTCGGAATAGAAGCGTGGAGTCGAGGTATAGATAAAGTCATTAGTATTGATAAAGAAAAGACAAGTATTGATATTATTCGCAGCAATGTAGCAGCAGTAAATGCTGAGTCAGCATTTGAAATCTATCGTAATGAAGCTAGCAGAGCGATAAAAGCTCTTGCCAAGCGCAAAATGGTTTTTGACATCGTTTTTTTAGATCCGCCATATGTAATGACCGATATGGATCAGTGGCTAATCCAAATGCTACAGCTAGAGCTAATAGCGTCTGGGGCGATTGTCGTAATCGAGCATGACAGTAAGGTGAGTTATCCTCAGAGAATTGAAAGCTTAGAGCAAATTCGCCACGCACAATATGGAGATATTGCAGTTTCGATATACAAGAATATTTAGGAGAGATAAAATGAACAATTCAGCACAGAAAAAGCGAGTTGCAGTTTATCCAGGCAGCTTTGATCCAGTTACATATGGGCACCTAGACATTATTCAGCGTGCTGCTCGGCAATATGATACGATTATCGTTGCCGTGTTAAACAATACAAGTAAAAACCCTATGTTTACCGTTGAAGAGCGAAAAGAAATGCTTCGTGAGGTAACGAAGCAATATTCTAACGTTGAAATTGATAGCTTTCGTGATTTACTTGTCCGTTTTATGCGGATGAAACAAGCGAATGTTATTGTGAGAGGAATTCGCTCAGTAACCGATTTCGAATATGAATTGCAGATGGCTTCAACGAATCAAATGCTGGATGAGGGGATTGATACAGTGTTTATGATGACACATCCCAAATACTCATATGTTAGCTCCAGCATGGTGAAGGAAATTGCTAGATTTCATGGAGATGTGTCGCAAATGGTACCGCCAGAAGTGGAAAAGTGTTTGCGAGAAAAATGCGGTCCGCAACGACCATTAAGCTAATTTAATCAAAGCAAAAAAGTAAAGATGATTTGCATCATGGAATTGCCATTCAGTATGCATGCTATTGCAACGTTGGCAATTCCTTTTCATTCATATAAGCTTTCTTATATCATATTTAGTGTCTATTCTTTATGTTTTTCGACAAATGCGTTAGCGCAGCAAAAATAAAGAGCAGCAGACAAATGAATAAGCTTGGAAGCCAAATTTTTGCAAGATTAAACTCTATCGTGGCGCTAGGATGCGTAATATAGAGCGTTGTTTTTGATGCACCTTGCCATCTGTTAAAAATATAGTGTAACGGTTTCCATAACATAACAAGTACGATAAAGCTAAAAACAGCATGTACAATGCGGTAGCGAAGAAAACGAAGCATGGAAACGCCAATTGATGAACAATAATAGCTTACTTGCAGCAATCCGCTTAACCCCGTAAAGCTAAGGCAGGCAGCGATTAAGGCCAGTGCAGTTACGATGGATTGTTGCTGCGAAGACCAGTTCGCAATTGCAAAGCTCCCAATATGCTGCTCTAGCAATGCTTGCTCGATGAACGGCAAACTTGGGAAAAGAAAGCTTGTAATTGGTTTTAGGAAAGCTGCAATCACGGAGGCAAATATAATAAACCCGCCTATAACAAACAGCTTTTGTACGCTGCTGGAAACACTATCTCCCAGTACTCGTCCAAAGCTGCGTCCGTCAAGGCTTTGACCGAATTGTAATTCTGTAAGGAAGCTTAATTTTGCTTTAGGTGTAGCAGCTTGCTCAGTATGGTCTCTAGACTGCCACTGGGC
The DNA here is from genome assembly GCF_057221655.1 of Paenibacillus sp. plas6. Lineage (NCBI taxonomy): Bacteria > Bacillati > Bacillota > Bacilli > Caryophanales > Paenibacillaceae > Paenibacillus > Paenibacillus sp. plas6. The sequence continues at coordinate 4,077,517 of NZ_CM170151.1, forward strand.
ATGGAGAATCATTAAAAGGAATGCAGCAATCCAAACTGACAGCAAAATAATATAGCCATAAAGCGGTAAATGAAAAACGCCAGAGCCAAGAATAACGACAATAAAGATCGGATTAGGTAAATGAATATATGAGATTAATCGCTCTGCTTGCGCAAGCGAGAGCTTATTTTCCTGCAGTAATTTAACTGCTGGCTCTACTCCGCTTGGAAAACCGCTGCAAAGACTCATAATTAAGGGAAGCCCTGCAGCAGGGGGGAGCTTGAGCAAGCGAGTAATAAAAGGGGCAAGCAATGCATTTATTCCATGAATAAGCCCAAATGCCAGCATAAACTCATATAACATAATAAACGGCAATAAGGCGGGAAATACTAGATTCCACCATACAGAAATGCCAGATAATGACGCTTGCAAAGCAAGTTCAGGGGAGAGCACGACAGCAAGCACGAGAAAGATCATTGTAGTGGCAATTAAGAGCGTTTTGTGCAACTTCAATCTCTCCTTTGCAGTGGGTTGGACAACTCATTTTTTATTGTTACGCCAAAACTTGCTAATTTAGAACAATGGAATAGACTGGTGGTTCAGTAATCTATTCAGAATCTATTCAATTACATATTTTTTTGTCCAAGGGGGAGGACATGGGACGCTTTCAAATAAATATACGCACTGTTATTATTACAGTGGTTTTTACTTTTTTTATAATGTTAATCTTGCTTTATGCACCGTCTCCATTTGTTGTAACGAAGCCAGGCATTGCTGTATCAACTGAGCAGTTTGTCTCACTGACAACTCATAATATTGATCTAGATGCAGCGGATACGCCATCAGCGCAAAATACTCAAAATGAAAATAGCAATGAGGAAGGACAACTTTTCCTTACTGCGGTATTACTAGAGACTCCAAATATTTGGAAAAGTATAGCAGCAATATTTGAACCTGGCTCTAATGTTAGCTTTAAAGCTGATGTTTTAGGCGGAGCTTCGATAGAGGAGTATGCTAATACAGTAAAAACGACGATGAAGGGCTCGCACCAAAACGCGCTTGAGGCTGCATATCGTTATTTATCAATTGATTATTCCATAAAATCACAGCAGGTTACAGTGCAGCAAGTGAACCATCAGGCTGTAAAAATGCCTCTGTTTAAAGATGGAGATATTATAGTAGCGGGAATCGACAGCACAGGTGAGCAAGTCAATATTCAAAGTATTGCTGATCTTGCTGCATGGCTTAAGTTGCAAGCTGCTAACGGCAAAATTATGGACGGGACTAGCTTAATCGTGCAACGAGATGAGGAGCAGCTGTTTATAGCACTTGATGATATTGAGTTAGATAACGGGCTTTCGGATGAGAAAATGTTAGCAGAAGCTTTAGTTGTTCATAGCTTTGTTGAACTTCGCGATGTAGTTCCTAATGATGAGCGCTATAAATTAACGATTACTACTGATAATATTGGCGGTCCATCTGCAGGGCTTGTCTTTGCTCTTACTGTAATCGATAAGTTAACTGCAGGGGACTTAACAAAAGGCAAGCAAATTGCAGCTACCGGTACGATCGATCCTGCCGGCAATGTTGGTGCAATTGGCGGGATTGTGCAGAAAGTATATACAACAAGCAAGCAGGGAGTTGATCTGTTTTTAGTGCCGAAAAAGAATGAAAGGGCAGCGACGCGTACATTAAAAAAGCTTGATACGTCCATGCAAATTGTAGGAGTATCAAGCTTAGAGGAAGCTATCCAGGTAATAACTTCGTTCCAATAAGGAGCTTCATTGGCTTTTATGACGAATAGGTGGCTGAGTGAAATCAGCTAGTCGAAGTTTAGGATTGTTAGGATATTGTGTCTGCATATAACAGCTTGTAGCAGCAATATCAAGCTGTAAGTAAGCTGGCTTTTCCCTAAGCTGAACAGGGCTATGAATAATCGGCAAATGAGCCTGCTTCTTCATAATTTTTAAAAGCTGCTGTCCCTTTTCAGTAAAACCAAGCACTCGTAAGTATGTAATTCCTGTAGCTAAAGCTTCTCTCGTAAACAGTTCCTTGCGATGCTGAAGTAGGATCGCAAGCAATGCACGTTGCAGCTTTGTCCGTGTATATCGTTTAGTTTTTATTGCGGCTAGCAGTTCATTGACGGAATAAGTCTCAAGCTGAGCAGCACATTGTAAAATGCGATGCTCTAAGCCTTCTTCAATTTCTCTAAACTGAGACAATGTTTCTGGCGGCTGCACAGCTAACTGATAAAATAGAGCTTGTGCGAAACATTCCCAGCTCATACCGCTTTGCTGCGTTGAAATGATATGCTGTTCCAATATACGATATGTGGTGCTAGGGACATAAGGCATAATATTAGTAATCTGTTGATGCTCTTGTAATAGTTTACGTATTGCGGTTGCGCTAGCAATTGAATGACTATCAGATACGGTTGTGTCGTGGTATTGTGCTTGTTGACGTGATATTGTGTAAGGTGCAATATCACTTGTTAATTTTTCTAAGGCGACTAAATAATGAAGCCCAAGCGTGTGATTAGGCTGAGCAAGCTCTAATGCTTGCTGTTGCCATAGCTTGTCTTGCTGCAGCATAGATTCTAGCGCATAGCTAAATGCTTTCGGGTAGTTCATTCCAAGCTGCAATGCTTCGTTTAACTTGTTCTGCAAAGCAGGAGGATGCTCCGCGACAATTTTTGCAGCGGCTTGCAGCGGCTGCAGTTTGCCGCTTTCTGTACCGAAGCAAATGCTGTCCACAACACCTGTCGCATGCAGGGTAGCGATTGCGCCATAAGCAAACCACTCTGCAGAGGATGTAGCATAAGCAACAGGCAGTTCTAATACAAGGTCACAGCCTCCAGCTAACGCCATTTTTGTGCGGGTCCATTTGTCGAGCAATGCAGGCTCGCCTCGCTGTAAAAAATGACCGCTCATCACTGCGACGACTGCATCTCGATTGGTTATTTTTTTCGATTGTTGCAAATGATACTGATGTCCGTTATGAAAAGGGTTGTATTCTACGACAAGTCCGACTGCTTTCATTATGCTAGCGTCCTTTCCTTAAAAGTTCTTTAAGATAATATAGCATATTGAAAGCAGAAGGGACATTGTGAGAACAAATCATCCGATTAATCTTGACAAAACATGAGCAGGATAGATATAATAAACTTTGTCTGTTTGGGGTGATATTATGCAGTTTCGTTTGCAGCAATTGTTAGCAAAAGGTCAAACAGTGAGCGTGAATGAACAACTGGATGTATCTGAGCTATTTCGTAATCGTCAAGACGTAATTTCGACTGGCCCTGTACATATTAACCTAAAGGTTCACCCTGAAGGTGGAATAGTATTCGTAGAGGGTATGCTTGATATAGATATGGAATTAGCCTGCTCTCGTTGTCTTGAGTCAACGCATGTACACTCAAGCATTCCATTCGCTGAGCATTTTAAGCCTGTTGAATTCCTTAGTGAAGAGGCTGAAGATGATGAAGAAGATGTGATCGAAGTTGCTGATGAAGTTCTTGATCTAGTTCCTTATATTGAGGAATATGTGCAATTATTTATGCCGTTTGCTCCGCTTTGTAAGGAAGATTGTAAAGGTTTATGTCAGCAATGCGGATCTAATCTTAACCTTGAAACATGTAAGTGTAGTAACGAAAGAATCGATCCGCGACTAGAAGCGCTGAAAGATTTCTTAAAGGAATAATGCTTCTTGAATTTGTGAAGGAGGTGGGAAACATGGCAGTACCTCAACGTAGAACATCCAAGACTCGCCGCGACAAACGTCGTACGCATTTCAAACTTGCAGTACCAGGTATGGTGAAATGTGAGCAATGTGGAGAGCTTAAACTAGCTCATCACGTATGTAAAGTTTGTGGATATTACAAAACTAAAGAGATTATTTCTCAATAATAATCACTGCTATAGCATTCTATCCGTAGGATAGAATGCTATTTTTTTATTTTTCATTGTTTATTGTCTCATTTGTTATTTTCTGCTAGTTTTTGTCGTTTTCATTTGAATTTATGTATAGAAATTGAAGGAAATAAATAAAATAGATTGCGATAGTTCCTATTTTGAACTATACTGAATTAGTACCTGGTATTAAATTTAGATGCTAAACAGGAGAGTGATGCCGACATGGCGAAATTATCAAAGCGTGAACGGCATCAGCTGCTGATCCAATATATTAAGGATAATCCTTTCGTTACTGATCGCGAGCTAACAAGAGCGTTAAAAGTCAGCATCCAAACGATTCGTTTAGATCGAATGGAGCTAGGCATTCCAGAATTGCGTGAGCGGATGAAGGAAATGGCTGAGCGTACGTTTGACTCTGTACGCTCTCTGCAGCTTGATGAAGTTATCGGTGAGATTGTCGATTTACAATTAGATCATAGTGGCATTTCATTATTTGAAATTCGTGAAGAGCATGTATTTTCAAGAACTGGAATCGCACGCGGACATCATTTGTTTGCACAAGCCAATTCTTTGGCGGTAGCTGTAATTGACTGTCCGATTGCCTTAACGGCTAGTGCAGAAATTCGTTTTTTAAGACCAGTACGTCTTGGAGAAAAATGCATTGCCAAAGCGTATGTTCGCACCAATGATGAAGAACGGAATAAATCGAGAGTAGAATTGAATACATATGTAGGAGATGAGCTTGTCTTCCAAGGAAGCTTTATCATCTATCGTTCCGATACTACTACAACTCAGGAAGGAGAACAAAGTGAAAATCGCAATTGATGCAATGGGTGGAGATTTTGCGCCAGAGCAAATTGTGGCGGGAGCAGTAGCTGCTGCTAAAGAGCATAATGATATTGAAATTTTGCTCGTTGGAGATGAGCAGCAAATTAAAGCTCATATCCAAGAAGCAGTACCAAGTAATCTTACAATTGTACATGCTTCGGAAGTTATTGAATCGGAGGACGAGCCTGTTCGAGCGGTTAAGCGTAAAAAGGATTCCTCAATGGTCGTCGCTGGGCGTCTAGTAAAGGACAAGCAAGCTGATGCAATGTTGTCAGCAGGTAATACCGGAGCGCTAATGGCGACAGGAGTACTTGTAGTAGGCAGAATACCAGGCATTGAGCGTCCTGCACTTGCCCCGCTTTTACCATCCCTTGATGGAGTAGGTATGCTAGCCCTTGATTTAGGAGCAAATATGGATGCTAGTGCCGAACAATTAAACCAATACGCTTTGATGGGAAGCATTTATCGTGAGCGTGTGCAAGGTATAAAATCGCCGCGCGTAGGTCTTCTTAATGTTGGTACAGAAGATAAGAAGGGAAATGAGGTTACGAAGCATGCCCATGAGCTGCTTCGTAATAGCGGTTTGAATTTTGTTGGTAATATCGAATCAAAGCATATGCTGGAGCGCCCATGTGATGTATTGGTTTGTGATGGATTTTCAGGGAATATTATGCTGAAGTCGTATGAGGGTGCTGCCTCAGTTATTTTTAACGAATTAAAAAGCTCCTTTAAGCAAACTTGGCTGACGAAACTAGCTGCTGCTATTATGTTGCCGAAGCTTAAAGGTTTGAAAAAAACATTGGATCCGAATGAATTTGGCGGAGCACCGTTACTTGGAATTAATGGACTTGTTTTGAAAATCCATGGTTCCTCGGATGCTCGTGCCGTACAAGCTGCAGTTAAACAAGCAAAAACAGCTGTTGCAGGCAAGCTAGTTGAGTCTATTACAGCTGAAATCAACAAGGAGTGATCAGCATATGGTTTCTGTGGGTGTATTAGGAACTGGTAAATACGTTCCAGAACGAGTATTAACCAATCAACAACTAGAGCAAATGGTAGAAACAAACGATGAGTGGATCGTCACTCGTACAGGAATTCGGGAACGTCGCTTAGCATCTAACGAAGAGGCTACCTCAGATTTAGCCTTTAAGGCTGCAGAAGAGGCATTAGCTAATGCAGGGATAACTGCTAACGAGCTTGACTTGATCATCGTTGCAACAATTACCCCTGATATGATGTTTCCTTCGACAGCATGTTTAGTTCAAGAAAAGCTTGGTGCAACTTGCCCAGCATTTGACCTATCGGCTGCTTGCTCTGGTTTTATTTACAGTTTAGCGACTGCGAACGGATTAATTCAAAGCGGATTGTATAAAAAAGTGCTAGTGATTGGTGCTGAAACTTTATCACGTATTACGGATTACACAGATCGCAACACTTGTATTTTGTTCGGGGACGGAGCGGGAGCAGTAGTTTTAGGTGAGGTTCCTGCTGATCGTGGCTTTAAGTCGTTTGTTCTTGGAGCAGATGGTAAAGGCGGAGAATTGCTTAAATTAGCTGGCGGCGGCTCACGAAAACCAGCTTCGCTGGAAACGATCCAAAATCGCGAGCACAGCATTTATATGGCTGGAAATGAAGTATTTAAATTTGCAGTGCGCATTATGGGCAGTGCTGCAGAAGAAGCAATTGAAAAAGCTGGTCTAGAGAAAAAAGATATAGATTTCCTTGTTCCGCATCAAGCGAACATTCGTATCATTCAATCTGCTCTAAATCGCTTGGAACTGACAGAAGATAAAGCACTAATTAATATTGATAGATACGGTAACATGTCTGCAGCTTCTATTCCTGTTGCATTAGCAGAGGCAGTAGAGCAAGGAAAAGTTAAACAAGGTGATACGCTTTGCTTAGTCGGCTTTGGCGGCGGCTTAACTTGGGGCTCAACCGTTTTGAAATGGTAGATAAAAAATCATAGAACTATGCTTAATGTTTGGAGGAGAACGTTGTGGGGAAAATTGCATTTGTATTTCCTGGACAAGGTGCTCAAGCTGTTGGCATGGGTAAAGACATTTACGAGCATGACAGTGACGCACGAGCTGTTTTTGAAAAAGCCAATGAAGCACTTGGTTTTTCATTAACTGATCTTATGTTTAATGGTCCTGATGAGGCTTTAAAGCAAACGGCAAATACGCAACCAGCACTATTGACTGCAAGTGTCGTTTTTTTGAAGCTAGTTGAAAAATCTGGCTTGAAAGCTGATTACGTAGCGGGGCATAGTCTTGGTGAATACAGTGCGCTTGTGGCAGCAAACGTAATGAGTTTCGAGGATGCAGTACGTACCGTACGTGCACGCGGTCAATTTATGGAGCAAGCCGTACCAAATGGACAAGGCGGTATGGCAGCAGTGCTTGGTGCTGAGCGAGAAGCGCTGAAACAACTTTGTAATGAAATTACGAATCAAGGTGCAAGCGTAGAGCTAGCAAATGTCAACTGCCCAGGACAAATTGTTGTATCTGGTACAATTGAAGGGGTACAGCAGGTTGTAGCGAGAGGCAAAGAAATTGGTGCTAAGCGAGTCATTCCGCTTGAAGTAAGCGGACCATTCCATTCTTCCTTAATGAGCAGTGCGGCAGAGCAACTTGGCGGTGTGCTAGGGCAAATTTCCTTGCAAGATGCTTCAATTCCTGTCATTGCAAATGTAACAGCTTCTTCTGTTACTGCTGCAAGTGAAATTAAAGATTTGCTACAACGTCAAGTATGTGCACCAGTGCTTTGGGAAGATAGCATCAATAAGTTAGTCGAACTTGGTGTTGACACCTTTGTGGAAATCGGCTCAGGCTCTGTATTAACAGGCTTGATTAAAAAGATTAATAGAGATGTAAATACAATTACGATAAATAAGCTTGAAGCACTGGATTTATTGTCTGAGCTTGCTTCAGTTTAGTTTGGCATATGCTTCCGAGATACTTTTTATTTACATGAAGAAAATTAAGGAAGCCCATAAAAAGTAATAGTTTATACTTTCGAAGCACTTTTTGTGTGTAAGAAAGTATATCGGTGAAAACACAAAAAGTTTGAGGAGGTAGGGGTATGTTTGCAAGCTTGGAGGGCAAGAAGGCGCTTGTTACAGGCGCTTCACGCGGGATTGGTCGAGCAATTGCAATTGCGCTAGCAGAAGCTGGTGCAGACGTTGCTGTTAACTACTCTGGCAGTGAACAAGCAGCTGCTGAAACTGCAGAAGCGATTAAAGCATTAGGACGCCAAGCGATCATTATTAAAGCAAATGTTGGCAAGCTAGACGAGTTTGAAAACATGGTAAAACAGGTTGTCGATGAGTTTGGCAGCATTGATATATTAGTCAATAACGCTGGCATTACGCGTGATAATTTAATTATGCGAATGAAGGAAGAGGAGTTCGATCAAGTTATCGAAACAAATCTAAAAGGCGTATTTAATGGTATTAAAGCTGTTACTCGTCCAATGATGAAGCAGCGTTCTGGTAAAATTATTAACATATCATCTGTTGTTGGTGTGTTAGGTAATCCTGGACAAGCCAATTATGTTGCTGCAAAAGCAGGTGTAATTGGTTTGACTAAAGCTAGTGCGCGAGAGCTCGCAGCTAGAAATATTACTGTGAATTGCGTCGCACCTGGATTTATTCAGACAGATATGACAGACAAGCTGCCTGAGGATTTGAAGCAGTCATTGGCTACACAAATTCCATTAGCTAAGCTTGGGGTTGCGGAAGATATTGCGAATGCAGTTCGCTTTTTAGCCTCTGACGCTGCCTCTTATATGACTGGCCAAACCATCCATGTTGATGGCGGCATGTATATGTGATTTCACTTTTGATGCAAACTTTTATGAGAAGTTTCATCTAAAGATAGCTATTTTTAATTCGTTTTCGTATAATACGTAGAGGAGGTGAATCGGATGTCCGATGTATTAGAGCGCGTAACAACGATTATTGTTGATCGCCTAGGCGTACCTGCAGAAAAGGTGACTCTTGAGGCTTCTTTCAAAGAAGATTTGAATGCTGACTCACTTGATGTAGTTGAACTTATCATGGAACTAGAAGATGAGTTTAACCTTGAAATTTCTGATGAAGATGCTGAAAAGATCTCTACGGTAGGAGAAGTTGTAGAATACATACAATCTCATACCTAATGATGGTCGAGTCCCGTTATTGACTAACGGGACTCAATCCTTATTTTTTCTGCATTAATAAAGGATACGTAATAAGTGTAAGGTTAAAGAATTGTGTGGCAATTCTTTTGAATATAGATGGGATTAGATATAAAGTAGAGGTGATCGATATGAAGCGTAGAGTTGTTGTTACGGGAATGGGCATCTTATCTTCGCTTGGCTCGGAGCTTGAGCAATTTTGGGGAAATTTATTGGAAGGAAAATCAGGTGTTTCATTAATTGAATCATTTGACACTTCCGATTATCCTACAAAAATTGCCGCAGAGATTAAAGATTTTGATCCAGTTGCTTTCGGCATTGATAAGAAAGATGCTCGTCGTATGGATCGCTTTGTGCAATTTGCCGTTGCTACAAGCTTAAAAGCTATTGAGGATTCAGGATTAAAGATAGGTGAACATATTCCAGCAGAACGCGTTGGCGTTATCGTTGGTTCTGGTATTGGCGGACTTGGTACATGGGAAGAGCAACATCGTATCCTGTTAGAAAAAGGTCCAAAACGTGTAAGTCCATTCTTTATTCCGATGATGATTGCAAATATGGCATCCGGACAAGTTTCCATGATTGCAGGTGCGAAAGGACCGAATACTACAGCTGTGACAGCTTGTGCTACGGGAACTCACTCTATTGGGGATGCTTATAAAATTATTCAACGCGGAGACGCAGAAGTTATGATTGCTGGCGGTGCTGAGGCTACTATTCGTCCTACAGGAATGGCTGGTTTTTGTTCAATGCGTGCCATGTCAACACGAAACGATGAGCCTGAAAAAGCGAGCCGACCTTTCGACATCGACCGTGACGGTTTCGTTATGGGTGAAGGCTCAGGTGTTCTTATTCTTGAAGAATTAGAGCATGCATTAGCTCGTGGGGCTAAAATTTATGCTGAAGTTATCGGCTATGGAATGAGTGCTGATGCACACCATATGACTGACCCTGATCCAGATGGTGCTGCACGTTGTATGGCAAATGCGATTAAAGATTCTGGTCTTGAACCAAGTGCAATTGACTATATTAATGCACATGGAACAAGTACACCTCCTGGAGATAAATCTGAAACAACAGCGATTAAGAAAACGTTTGGCGATCATGCGTATAAATTAGCTGTTAGCTCAACAAAATCAATGACTGGACATCTTTTAGGTGCTGCTGGTGGCGTAGAAGCAGTAATTCTTGCATTAACTTTGAAGAACGGCGTTCTTCTTCCAACAATCAACCTTGACAATCAAGACCCAGAGCTTGATCTTGACTATGTGCCAAATGTACCTCGTCAAGCAGACGTTAAGGTTGCTTTATCAAACTCTTTTGGATTTGGTGGACATAACGCGTCTATCATGATGAGAAAATATGAAGCATGATGGATTTGAAGAGCTGCAGCAGAAGCTGCAGCTCAATTTTACAAAAACAAAACTTCTACGCCAAGCTTTTACCCATACTTCTTATGTGAATGAGCATAAACGAGGTTCAATCCAGGATAACGAACGTTTAGAGTTTCTGGGGGATGCTGTTTTACAGCTTCTTGTCTCTGAATATTTGTTCAAAACATATCCTAAGCGTCCTGAAGGTGAATTAACGAGAATGCGGGCTTCTGTGGTTTGTGAGCCGTCCCTTGCAAATTTTGCTGAGCGCTTAGAACTTGGACAATATGTGTTGCTTGGAAAAGGGGAAGAACAACTAGGCGGCAGACATCGTCAAGCGTTGCTGGCAGATTTATTTGAATCGTTTGTAGGTGCATTATATTTAGATGCAGGTGTTGAAGCAACGCGCGCATTTTTAGAGCAGCATATGTTTCCATATATTGATTCCAATAATTATGGTTTGCTGATGAAGGATGCCAAGTCGAAGCTGCAAGAGCGTGCGCAACATGTTGGTCTTGGTACAATTGAATATCGCATACTCGAAGAGAGAGGTCCTGCTCACGATCGTGAGTTTGTCATCGAGGTAACGATAGATGATGTTTGTTATGGGGTAGGCGTTGGTCGCTCCAAAAAAGAAGCAGAGCAGCGGGCTGCTGCAGAAGCTTGGAATAAATTAGCTGAACAATAAGGGCAGCTTTGATGTTCAAACTTAGCGAAGACCTTTTCGAACATACAAAAAGCATTTCAGTGGACAATTGTCCAAAGAGATGCTTTTTGTATGTCGTTTGCCTAAAGGAATTCATCACGGCAGGATAATATATGTGGTACAATGTACTATGAGGTGAAAACCAAACTATGTTTTTAAAAAGAATTGAATTAACAGGCTTTAAGTCTTTCGCAGATAAAACAGAGCTTGAATTTGTTAACGGCATAACCGCTGTAGTTGGACCAAACGGTTCAGGTAAAAGTAATATCTCTGACGGTATCCGCTGGGTTCTAGGTGAGCAAAGCGCTAAGAGCCTTCGTGGCGGTAAAATGGAGGATGTTATTTTTGCTGGTAGTGATGCACGAAGAGCAGTGAATTATAGTGAAGTATCGCTAACGTTAGATAATTCAGACGGCTCATTACCGCTTGAATACAATGAGGTTACTGTAACTCGACGTGTGCATCGCAGCGGTGATAGTGAGTATATGATTAACAAACAAGCTTGCCGATTACGGGACATTACTGAACTATTTATGGATACAGGGATCGGTAAAGAGGCCTATTCGATTATCGGACAAGGGCGTATAGAGGAGATATTAAGTACTCGCTCCGAGGATCGGCGTGGAATCTTTGAGGAAGCTTCAGGTATCGTAAAGTATAAATCTCGTAAAAAAGAAGCACAGCGTAAGCTTGATGATACTGAGCAAAATTTGCTTCGGATTCACGATCTCGTTTCAGAGCTTGAGGATCAAGTTGAGCCATTGCGCAAGCAATCTGAGGTTGCCCTGCATTATAAGGAACTAAAAGAGCAGTTGAAATCGAAGGAAATTGCTTTGTATGTTCATCAAATTGAGACGCTACATAAAGCATGGTCCGATTCAACTGCGAAGCTGCAAGCGTTGCAGGAGGAGCAGCTTAAACTATCAGCAGTAGTAAGTAAGCATGATGCCTTACTAGAAAGTGATCGGATGCAGCTTCGTGAGATTGAAAAGGAGCTTGACGAACTTCATCAAACGATGCTGCAGCTTAGTGAAGATGTGGAAAAATGTGAGGGATATAACGAAGTTATTAAAGAACGTATTAGTCACAATGAGCAAACTTCTTTAGCTGTTGAGCAAAATATTGCTGTTACAGATGAACGTATCTTGAATTTATCCAAGGAAGAAGTGGCTATTCGCAGTAAAGCTGCTGAGCTGGAGGAACGTCTAAAGGAGCTACGTTTAAAGCTGCAGGCTGAAGAAATTCGTATGCAGGGGGTAGCTACTGGCAGTAGCCAGGATGAAGAGGAGCGTCTGAAAGATGAACTTCTCACTGTGCTTAGCACGGGGGCTCAGCTACGCAATGAAATTCGTTATGCGCAGCAGCAGCAAGAAGCTTTGCAGCATCGAATGGAGCGAATTGGCGAAGATGAGGCAAAGTGGCAGCAGCAACAACGTGCGTTAGATGCGAAAAAACATGAATTAGATAAAAGGCTGGAAGCATTAATTAATGAATACGAGCGATTGCGCACGAAGATGCTTGAGGAAGCAGACGAAGCACGTAAGCTCAACATTGAGATTGAGTCCTCTATTTCCCAACTTAGACGATTAGAGCAAAAGCTAGATAGTGATTTATCTCGTCGAGACACACTTAAAGAAATGCAAGATGCGATGGACGGCTTTATGCTCGGTGTAAAAGAGATACTAAAGGCAGCTCGCAGACCGCAAGGGGGCATTGAGGGGGTACATGGGGCTGTAGCTGAACTTATTATCGTACCTCAACGAATTGAGCTTGCTGTGGAAACGGCACTTGGTGGTGCATTACAGCATATTGTAATGCAAGATGAACGTACAGCTCGTGCTGCAATTAGCTATTTAAAGCAGCGACAGCTTGGACGAGCTACCTTTTTACCGCTTGATGTAATTCGCGGAAGACGAATTAGTGAGCAGGAACGCCGCATTCTCTCTGAATTAGACGGTTTTGTTGGAATTGCTGCAGAGCTAATACAAACTGATGATAAATATAAAGAAATCGTATTTAATCTGCTTGGAAACGTGCTGTTAGCAGAAAATTTGGAGCAAGCAAACCGAATTGCTGCTCGCTGTCAATATCGTTATCGTGTCGTCACACTTGAAGGTGATGTTGTTAATGCCGGCGGTTCTATGACGGGCGGTAGCTTGCAGAAAAAAGGAGCAAGCTTGCTCGGTCGACATCGTCAAATCGAACAGCTTGACGAGGCGATTCAGTTATTGAAGGAACAAATTCAACAGCAGCGTTTGCAGCTTGATGATAAGCGTAAGGAAGCTTCAATCCGTACGCAAAATGCTGAGCAGGCAAGAGAAAAATTAGAGCAAAAACGTCTTGAAGAGCAAAGCATAAAAGGTGAGCAACAGCAGCTAATGCAAGAGATGAAGTTTCTAAGTGAACAACAGGCGCTTTCACTTACAGAAAAACAAGCACAAGCAACGGAGCAGCAAGCGGCTGCAAAACAAATCGCAGAAGCACAGCAAAAGCTTGCCGAGCTAAGCGAGCAGGAGGCAGCACTCCAGGAAGCTATTAAGCTAGCAGAGCAAAAACGTAAGTCGAGTGAAACAGAGAAAGAAGAGCTGCAATCGCAGCTTACTGATCTGAAAATTAATGTAGCAAAACTAGATCAAGAGTATAGCAATTATGAGGAGCAAGCAGCTCGCTTACGTGAAGAAATTAATCGTGCGAAGCAGGAGCTTAAAGGCTATCAGCAACAACGTCAGCAATTGCAGGAGCAAGCTGTTCAGTTAGCTGAAGAAGCAGCGCAGCAAACGACTCGGCTGCAGCAGCTTAGAGAGAGTAAGCAGGCATGCAGTGAACGGACAGATGCCTATCGCTTAAAACGTCAGGAGAAGCTAAGCGGACTTGAGCAGGGCGAAAGTGCTACGAAAGAGCAGCGAATTGCGCTGCGCAATATTGATGAGCAAATAAGACAAACCGAAATAGTTCTTAATCGTCAAGATGTTGAGCTTGATCATACAATTAAGAAGCTATCTGAAGAATATGGTTATAGCTATGAATTTGCTAAACAGCAATATCCTATAGTTGAAGATATTGCAGCGATTGAGCTAGATGTACGTGATTTAAAACGTAAAATTAGCAGCCTTGGTGAAATTAACCTAGGGGCTATTGAGGAATATGAGCGTGTGAAGGAGCGCTTTGATTTCCTAAACGAGCAAAAAAATGACTTGATGGAAGCCAAAGCTACTTTATATCAAGTTATTAAAGAAATGGACGATGAAATGTCCAAACGCTTTAAATCAACCTTTGATGAAATTCGTAAACATTTCATTGTAGTCTTTAGTAAACTGTTTGGCGGTGGACGTGCAGATCTTATTCTTGTTGATCCATCCAATATACTAGAGACAGGGATAGATATTGTGGCTCAACCTCCAGGGAAAAAGCTGCAAAATTTACAGCTCCTTTCTGGTGGAGAGCGTGCATTAACAGCGATTGCTTTATTATTTGCAATACTCCAAGTTAAGCCTGTGCCGTTCTGTGTGCTTGACGAGGTTGAAGCAGCATTAGATGAAGCAAACGTATCCCGTTTTGCACAATATTTACGTGAGTTTTCCGATTTAACACAATTTATTGTTGTTACACATCGTAAAGGTACGATGGAAGAAGCCGATGTTCTATATGGGGTAACGATGGAAGAAGGCGGTGTCTCCAAGCTAGTTAGTGTGAAGCTAGAGGAGGATCATAAGGCGTTTGACGGAGTAACTGCTTAGCGCGTAATTGTAATACTCTAGATTATTTCAATAAAGTCGGAGGGTAATGAATGAGTTTTTTTAAGAAACTTAAGGAAAGTATAGCTGCTAAAACTGAAGCAGTAACTAATGTATTTAAGGAAGGGCTAGCGAAAACAAGAACAGCGCTAGTTGAAAAAGTAGAGGAGCTCATTACTCGTCGTAAAAAAATCGATGAGGAATTTTATGAAGAGCTTGAAGAAATTTTAATTGGTGCTGATGTAGGCGTAACTACGGTTATGCAGTTAATTGATGAACTGCGTGATGAAGTGAAAAAACGTAAAATTGAAGATGCTTCAGAGCTTCAACCAGTTCTTTCAGAAAAGCTTGTTGCTATGCTTAAAGGTGAGGATAACACAAAGCTTGCAGTTGCTCCTCCAGGTGAAATTACGGTTTACTTGTTTGTTGGGGTAAATGGTGTAGGTAAAACAACAACGATTGGTAAGCTGGCTCATAAGCTGAAAAGCGAAGGGAAAAATGTACTACTTGCTGCAGGGGATACATTCCGTGCAGGAGCTATCGAGCAGCTTGAGGTTTGGGGACAACGTGTGGGAGTCGATGTTATTAAGCAGGCTTCGGGTGCAGACCCAGCAGCGGTTATTTACGATGCCGTTCATGCTGCTAAACAACGTAAAGTTGATGTGCTTATTTGTGATACGGCAGGTCGTTTACAAAACAAAACAAATCTTATGGAAGAGCTTAATAAAATATATCGCGTTATTCAGCGCGAATTACCTTCAGCACCTCATGAAGTACTGCTTGTGCTTGATGCTACAACTGGGCAAAATGCACTTAGTCAAGCGAAGCTGTTTGGAGAAAAAAGCGGTGTCACTGGTCTAGTACTTACCAAACTTGATGGTACTGCAAAAGGTGGTATCGTTATTGCAATTCGCAATGAGTTAAATTTGCCAGTTAAGCTGGTTGGTCTTGGTGAAAAAATGGGAGATTTGCAGGAATTTGATTCCGAGCAATTTGTACACGCCTTGTTTGCTGGATTAATTCAGAAGGAAGAAGAAGCTGAACAGCAAGCTGGACAATAAATTGCTTAATAAGGTCGAAATATATGAAAGAGGCTGGGACAAAATAACCCAGCCTAACTAAAAACGGCGGTGACGTTTACGAAAGTAAAATGTCATCGCCGTTAAATTTTTAAATACAAAAGGAACACCATCTGTTAAAATTTTAGTACTCCTACAAAAACATTAAAGAAGGTGTTCCTTATGTACAAACAGTATAACATGAACCAATTAGTTTTGCCTCTAAATTTAGAAGTTAAATTAAATGAAAAAGATATTGCGTTTGCCATTCATCATTTGGTCGAAAGTATTCCCGATGAAGCGTTTCGTTCGTTTGTTCGTCGTGATGGTTGTCCATCCTATCATCCTCGCATGATGCTCAAGATCATTCTATGTGGCTACACCCAATCTGCCTTTTCTGGTCGTAAAATTGAAGCTCTAACGAAAGACAGTATTCGGATGATGTGGTTGGCACAAGGCTACGAACCTTGCTACCGCACAATCAATCGTTTCCGTGTTCATCCTGAGATGAAGGAATTAATCCGCCAGTGCTTTGTTCAATTTCGCTCGAAGTTAGTAGAAGAAAAGATCATTCACCAAGAAGCGATTTTCATTGATGGTACAAAGATTGAAGCGAATGCCAACAAGTTTACGTTTGTATGGAAAAAAGCCGTGGACAAGCATCATACTCGTCTAATCGAGAAGTCGAATCAATTGTACAACGAGTTATTGGAACAAAAGATTATTCCAGAGCTCGAACATGAGCAGGAACTCTCTACGGAAAACTTGTTGGAGATCGCAGAACACCTCGAACACGTGGTTGAAAGCTATACAGAAAAGATGGAAGCATCCGAAAATACGAGCGAACGAAAGCAATTACGAAGCAAGCGTAAAGTGCCAAAACAAATGCTCAAGCAAGTCCGTGAATGGATTGAACGAAAGAAAAAATACAAGCAGCATCAACAACAGTTTGGAGATCGAAACAGCTATTCGAAAACCGATCCGGATGCGACGTTTATGCGGATGAAAGATGACTATATGAAGAATGGTCAGTTAAAGCCTGGATACAACGTACAAATTGCGACAGAAGGACAATATACACTGGCGTATGGGATCTATCCTAATCCAACAGACACGAAGACGCTCATTCCTTTTCTTAATGAAATTGAAAACCAATACTTCGACTTACCTACCTACATCGTGGCGGACGCAGGCTATGGAAGTGAACAAAACTATGAGGATGTCATCACCAATCGCAAGCGTGTTCCATTGATGAAGTATACGATGTATGAGCGCGAACAAAAGAAGAAGGTAAAGAACGATCCCTTTCAACCGAGAAACTGGCAGTACGATACGGAGGAAGATCGATATACCTGCCCTAATGATCAATATCTCACCTTTCAACGCTATGCTACTCGTAAAGATAAAGGCGGGTTCCAACGTCAGTTTAAGATCTATTCATGTTCGGATTGTACAGGCTGTTCCTTCCGAACAAGCTGCACAAAGGCAGGAGAAGGACGAAATCGACAACTGTTAATAAACGATCGTTGGGAACAACAAAAAATATATGTACAAGAACAGCTTTCAGAAGAAAAAACAGGTGAACTCTACCGTCAACGTAAAATCGACGTAGAGCCAGTTTTTGGATTCTTGAAGGCTAATTTAGGTTTCACTCGTTTTTCAGTTCGTGGAAAACGAAAAGTAGAACATGAGATAGGACTAGCCTTAATGGCAGTAAATTTAAGAAAATATGTGTTACGAACGTAGACGAGTACAGAGAAAATAGAACTTAAAATAGGAAAAAGGTGAAATCCACTTGCGGATTTCACCTTTTTCTTGCTTTAGAGACTAGTTATGTCCCAGCCTCTTTTCATTTTAAATGACGTCAAAGGCAACCACTTTAAATGGCGGCATAGAAGTCTATGTATGATCATATTATTACGTAATTTGATAATATTCTAAAGGAACCTCTTTTTTTGGAAAAAAATCCATGTTAATCTATATGAATAATAAGAATAATTGGTGGTGATTCTCTTGAATATTGAAAATATAGAAGCCTTTGTCTACGTTAATCATTACGGAAGCTTTAACAAAGCGGCTGAAGTATTATTTTTATCACAGCCATCAGTGACTGCACGAATCCAGACGTTGGAGCGTGAGTTAAATAGTAAACTATTTGAACGACAAGGCAAGCAAGTCGTTCTATCAGAGAAAGGGAAACAGTTCTTGCCATATGCCCAGCAAATTTTACAAACCTATCAAACTGGCAAAATGAAGATTCAGGATCATAGTGTATCCTCTATGGAAATAAGAATCGGCAGCACAGTTTCGATATCGAATTATATTATTGCTGATTTATTAACAATCTTAAAAAATAGTTTTCCTGATTTGACGTATAAGCTCGTAACTGCCCCTTCTGATAAACTAATTGAAAAACTATTGGATCGTGAAATTGATTTAGCATTTGTTCGTAAACTTGCCCATCCATCACTCCAAACGTTTCCATTTCACAACGATCCGATACGGCTTTATGTAAATGAAACTCATCCTTTTGCACGGATGGAGAAAGTAAGTATCCAAGACGTTAGTAAGGAGCTGTTTGTTTTTTTTGAATGCGGGTCATTGGATTGGCAACGCGTTCATAAAGTTTTTGAGCATTTAGAGCATCCATTAAACATTGTTTTTCATGTTGATAATTCAGAAACCGCAAAGAAATTAGTTTTACAAGGAGCGGGCATTTGCTTTTTGCCTGATCTTTGCGTACGTGAAGAAGTTAATTGTGGAAAACTTATTCCGATTGAGATTGAGGAGACAAAAGGGATTTCCCTGCAAACAAATCTTGTTAGCTTAATTGGCGAACATTCAAAGATCATTAAAACCATTCGTCAGCATGTCCTGTATCAGTTTTAACAATTCTAACGATGTTCTATTGATTAATAGAGAAAGTCTATAACTAATTAACGTGAATAGATGGTAAATTATTATCAACATAATCCTTACTAAACTAATAGGTATTGTAAGGATAATGATTTATATTTTACGTTTTATATATAGCTATCTATTAACGTAATGATAAAACTAAAGCAGGGGGAATGCTGACTATGAGTCAATTGGACTTGCAAGCTTATTTAAATACGTATACTGAATTAACGAATGCCATTCAAGATTTATCTGAGAAGGAGTTAGTTTGGAAGCCAGCTCCCAATAAATGGAGCATTACCGAAGTTCTTACTCATCTAGCTGATCATAATCTCGTTGTGTCCGTTCGTATCCGTAATATTTTAGCAGCAGGTGATGGTCCATTTTTAACCTTCAATCAGGATGGCTGGGTTTCTGGACAGCTGGCAAATAAGGAGAAAGCAAAACATGTGCTGCAGTTTTTTCAAGCATTGCTTATTTATAACCATTCACTGCTTTCAAGATTAGCAGATGAAGATTTAAGTAAAAGTACGATAAATGCAAAAGGCGATAAGGTGAATATCTATGACATTGTTAGCTCATTTACAAATCATGTACACCATCATATCAGTCAAATAAAACGAATACAGCAAGCATATGCTCAGGCAGCAATCAA
This sequence comes from Paenibacillus sp. plas6, assembly GCF_057221655.1. Classification (NCBI taxonomy): domain Bacteria; kingdom Bacillati; phylum Bacillota; class Bacilli; order Caryophanales; family Paenibacillaceae; genus Paenibacillus; species Paenibacillus sp. plas6. The sequence continues at coordinate 4,096,838 of NZ_CM170151.1, forward strand.
TTAGAAAGGGATGGTGACAGGAATGAGCAACAAAAAGCAGTTGAAGCTAGGTGCAACCTTACATGGGGTTGGCAATAGCACATCACTTTGGCGTCATCCTGAAATGAAGGCTGATGCAAGTATCGATATTCATTATTATAAAAATCAGGCAATTAAAGCTGAACAAGGAATGCTTGATTTTCTGTTTATTGCAGACGGATTATATATTACAGAGCATTCATTACCTCATTTTTTGAATCGCTTTGAGCCTTTAACTTTATTAAGTCACTTAGCTGCAGTAACCGATCATATTGGTTTAGTTGCAACTGTTTCGACAACCTACAGCGATCCATTTACAATAGCACGACAGTTTGCCTCATTGGATCAACTAAGCGGCGGTCGTGTTGGATGGAACATTGTTACATCTCCACTGGAAGGTACCGCTGCTAATTTTAATAATAAGCCGCATCCATCTCATAGTGAGCGATATGCAATTGCAAAAGAGTTTTTACAGGTAACTAGAGGGTTATGGGATTCATGGGAGGATGATGCATTTATACGCGATAAAAAGAGGGGTGTCTTTTTTGACCGTACTAAGCTGCATACATTAAATCATCAAGGGAAATATTTTTCCGTCAAGGGTCCATTGAACGTCGCAAGATCAAAGCAAGGTCAACCTGTTATTTTTCAGGCTGGCTCATCAGAAACAGGGAAAAATTATGCAGCTGCAGAAGCAAATGCAATTTTTACAGCGCAAGAGTCTTTTGAAGAAGCGACAGCTTTTTATCAAGATGTGAAGCAACGAGTTGAGGCGTTCGGCAGAAGCAAGGAGGAAGTACTAATTATGCCAGGGATCGCTCCGATTATTGGTGCAACAGAGGAAGAAGCAGAACGCAAATATTATGAAGTAGCATCTCTAGTATCGATCGAGGATGCATTAGTCTATTTAGGACGTTACTTTGAGCACCATGATTTTTCACAATATGAACTAGATGCGCCATTTCCTGAGCTAGGCGAACTTGGACGCAATAGTTTCCAAAGTACGACAGATAAAATAAAGCAAAAAGCAAAAGAGCTAGGTTTGACACTTCGTCAAGTTGCGCTTGAAACAGCTACTCCAAGACCAACCTTTATCGGAACACCGAGTCAGGTAGCTGATCGCATAGAGCAATGGTTTACAGGAGGAGCAGCGGATGGATTTATTGTTGGCTCGGCAGTGCCAAACGGTCTAGAACAATTTATTGATCAGGTAGTGCCAATTTTACGCGCAAGAGGCTTATTTCGCGAGGAATACGAAAGTGATACGTTGAGAGGTAATTTAGGGTTAGCGATCCCGCAAAATATTTATGCTGCGCGAAGGGAGCAAGCAGAAATATCTCATTGAGCTTACATAAAATCCGAGTTAGTCGATGAGATAACAAAGAAATAATAGAGAGGAGAGATTAAGATGTCAAAACAATCTTTAACAACGCTAAGTTTGTTATTATCGCTCGCTTTACTAATATCGGCTTGCGCTTCTGCGAATAATGCTAGTCAATCATCCTCAGGAAAGATTAATAGTGAAGTAAATGATAATGAGCAAACATCATCAGAGCAGTTAAATATAGGTGGTAATTTAAGCTTCGCCTTAGCGACATCCCCAGATACTTTAGATCCACATCGCAGTGGCTTAGCTGTTGCCGTTCGTGTACTAAGAACTATTTATGATTCACTGGTTGTACAGCTTCCAGACAATTCTATTCGTCCTTGGTTGGCAACAGAATGGACAATTTCAGAGGACGGAAAAAGCTATACGTTCAAATTAAGAGAGGACGTAAAATTCCATGACGGAACACCATTTAACGCAGAAGCAGTTAAATATAACTTTGATCGAATAGTAAACCCTGAAACAAAGGCAGCCAATTCAGTGGCATTGCTAAAACCATATGAATCATCAGAAGTGCTTGATGAGTATACAATCAAAATTAATTTGTCAACACCTTCACAAGCGTTTTTAGGCAACTTAAGTCAGGCGTTGCTAGGAATTGTTTCTCCGACTGCGGCAGAAAAATATGGGGATCAACTGGGGCAGCATCCCGTTGGAACTGGTCCATTTATATTTGAAAGCTGGGAAGAAAATGCACAAATTGTAGTCAAGCGGAATGATGCTTATGCATGGGCACCAGAACTAGTTAACAATCAAGGGGCTCCATACTTGGAAAGCATTGCTTTTCATATCGTTCCTGAAGAAGCTACTCGAATTGGCAGTGTGCAAAGCGGACAGATTTTAGCTGCAGAGACAGTGCCTCCGCAAAACATTGCTGCATTCCAAAGTGATCCGAATGCTCAAGTGTTCACAGTAAATACGGTAGGTCTGCCTTACACATTGTTTTTTAATCTAGATCATGAGCCATGGAATGAATTAAAAGCAAGGCAAGCCGTTCAATATGCGGTTGATGTTAAGAGCATTGTGCAAACCTTATATTTTGGAACGTATCAGCAAGCATGGTCGCCGTTGACCCCAGGTATATTGGGCTATGATTCATCATTAGAAAACAGTATCACTCCTGATCTTGATAAAGCTAATCAATTGTTGGATGAACTTGGCTGGGTAAAAGGAGCAGACGGAATTCGAGAAAAAGATGGTAAAAAACTTACATTAAAGTATGTGGATGGTACACCAAATCGTGAAAAACGTAACGATATTGCGGTTATTGTCCAGCAGCAGTTAAAAAATATTGGCATTGATGTTCAAATTGAAATTACGAAAGATGTGAAAACCGTCGTTTACACCAATTATGACTATGATTTGTATGGCAATAGCCAAGTGAATTCTGATCCGAACGCCCTGTATGCCTTCTATCATTCCTATGATCCAAATGGACAAAAATCATTATCTAAGCTGCAAGATCCGAAAGTTGACGAGCTGCTTGAACAAGGTTTAGTAGAAACGGATCCTGAAAAACGTGCCAACATTTATAAAGAGGTACAGCACTACATTATTGATAATGCCATTATAATTCCAATTTATGTATTTCCGTATACGGTCGGGGCACATATTTCGGTGAAAGATTTACTGTTTGATTTTCTTGGTTATCCAATTTTTAACGATGTCTATATTGCTCAATAGAAAAGGATGTGCATCTCAATGAGAGGGCTAATCGTTAGCCGCATCATTAACTCCTTACTTGTCATATTAGGTACACTTGTGCTTGTATTTACAATTCTATATGTATTGCCAGGTGATCCGACGGACAATTTACTAGATCCGACAATGGCAACACCAGAGCAAATAGCAAGCTTACGTCAGCAATTAGGGGTCGATCAGCCTTACCACATCCAATTATGGAATTATTTATCGAGCATGCTGCAAGGTGATTTTGGAAATTCGCTGCTGAATTCTGAGCCGGTACTTAGCAAAATATTAAAGCATTTTCCAGCTACATTAATGTTAACAATTGCTAGTTCAACAATTTCCATTGTAGTGGGCATTAGCTTAGGGGTGTTCTCAGCAATTCATCGTAATAGCGTAATTGATGCAGCAGCACGACTAATTGGTTTGTTTGGCATTTCAATGCCGACATTTTGGTCAGGAATATTGTTAATTTTGCTCTTTAGTATTCATTTGGGCTGGTTTCCAGCAATGGGTTCTAATGGCTGGAAAACTCTTGTTCTGCCTGCAATGTCACTTGGCTTTATTGGAGCAGGATATATAGTCAGAATGGTACGCAATAGCATGCTTGATGTAATTAATGAACAGTTTATGATGACTCTACGCTCAAAAGGGTTACCTGAGCGAATGGTCATGTATCAACATGCATTGCGTAATGCACTTATTCCGGCAATTACGATGATTGGGATGATTATCGGAGAGATGTTAGCTGGTACAGTCGTAATTGAAACAGTTTTTGCTCGTCAAGGCATTGGAAGAATTATTGCAGATGCAATTATGGCAAAGGACATTCCGATTGTGCAAGGGGTAATCTTTTTTTCAGCGATAGTCTATGTCATTGTCAATCTGCTCGTCGACTTATCTTATTCGTTTATTGATCCGAGAGTACGTCGCTCAATTTAGCAAGAAAGGAGATGCTGCTATGGATGATATTGTAGCTGCAAAGCCGCTGCTGAGAAAAAAAGAAATTGCTGCAAAACGTTATTTCTCATTTGTTCAACTGTCTTTTAGCAAAATACTCGTTGTACTAGCAATGATTTATCTGTTGTTTATGTTAATTTGTGTTCTTTTTCCCAGATTAATAGCCCCATATGAGCCAACAGATATGAATATATCCAGTATTATGCAGCCTCCTAGCGTTCAACACTATTTCGGCACAGACTATTTTGGCAGAGATATTTTTAGTCTAGTCGTACATGGCAGTCGAGATTCATTAATGATTGGTTTTGCATCAGTCATTGTCGGCGTGTTATTTGGCGGGGCAATTGGAGCAGCTGCAGGTTATATTGGGGGCAAGCTAGACTCATTGTTAATGCGATTAATCGATGTACTTATGACAATTCCAGGGATTTTATTAGCGCTAGCGATTGCAGGTGCATTGGGACCTAGTCTATTTAATATTGTGATAGCCATTGCGATATCCTCGATTCCAGGATATGCAAGAGTGATGCGAGCACAAATTATGAGCATAAATAGTCGAACGTATATTATTGCTGCTCGAGCCATTGGCGTTAAACCTATATCGATCTTTTTCAAGCATGTTCTACCTAATGCATTGTCTCCATTATTAGTGATGTCAACAATCGGAATTGGAACTGCAATTTTAGCTGGTTCGGGATTAAGCTTTCTTGGTTTAGGTGTTTTGAAAGAAATTCCGGACTGGGGAACGTTGCTCGCCCAAGGCAGAGGCTATTTAACGATCGCTTGGTGGATATGTACGTTCCCTGGTTTAGCAATTACTTTATTTGTTCTGGCGATCAACATTATTGGTGATTATTTACGAGATTATTTAGATCCGAAAAATAGATATTCAAATTAAAGGAGGACAAAAAATGTCAAAAAGAAAGCAGTTGAAGCTAGGTGCAATTATTCATGGAGTCGGTGGTCATATTGGAGCGTGGCGTCATCCTGATGCGATTACCGATGCAAGTGTAAATATTGACTTTTATAAACGACAAGCTCAAAAAGCGGAAGAAGGAAAGTTTGATCTCGTTTTTATCGCAGATGGTTTGTACATTACTGAAGAATCGATTCCGCATTTTCTAAATCGTTTTGAACCTATTACGATTTTATCTGCACTAGCAACAGTTACAAAGCATATTGGACTTGTTGGAACGGTGTCAACAACTTATAGTGAGCCTTTTACGATAGCTCGTCAATTCGCTTCTTTAGATCATATAAGTCGCGGGCGTGCAGGATGGAATGTAGTTACTTCGCCTTTAGAGGGGTCCTCGAAAAACTTTAACAATAAGCCGCATCCATCGCATGCAGAGCGTTACAAAATCGCTACAGAATATTTGGAAGTAGTTCGTGGGCTTTGGGATTCTTGGGAAGATGATGCCTTTGTTCGCAACAAGGAGACTGGTCAGTTTTTTGATCCGAAAAAGCTGCATCGTTTAAATCATGTAGGTCAATATTTTCAAGTGCAAGGCCCACTAAATATTGCTAGATCAAGACAAGGCCATCCTGTAGTTTTTCAAGCGGGCTCATCAGAGGCGGGGAAAGATCTTGCAGCCAAAAGTGCGGATGCTGTTTTTACCGGTCATGAATCGTTAGCGGATGCAAAGCTTTTTTATGCTGATGTTAAACGCAGAGCTGAGCAAAATGGACGTTCAAGAGATGAAATTGCAATTTTTCCTGGAATCGGTCCGATTATCGGCAGAACAGAAGAAGAGGCAGAACAAAAATATGAACAGTTAGCAAGTCTAGTAACGATTGATAAGGCTTTAGAATATCTGGGAAGATTTTTCGATCATCATAATTTCAAACAATATCCGCTGGATGAACCGTTTCCGGATCTTGGCGATTTAGGTAATAACAGCTTCCAAAGAGACACTAACCGAATTAAAAAGATTGCGAAGGAGCAAGGATTAACGTTAAGAGAAGTTGCATTGCGAATTGCAACACCTAAACCATCATTTATTGGTACACCAGATAAAATCGCTGATCTTATTCAGCAATGGTATGAAGAAGAAGGAGCAGACGGCTTTATTATTCACTCCTCGTATCCAGGCAGCTTTGAAGAATTTGTCGATCTTGTTGTTCCGATTCTTCAAGAGAGAGGCATTTACCGCAAGGAATATGAAGCGGAAACACTTCGCGGCAATTTAGAACTGCCAATTCCTCGTAACCGTTATTCATTAGAAAAAAGTAATGTCTAGTTATATTTCGTTAATTGACAATCATTACAATTTAGACAAATGAAAGATGGGAGCTACGTATGAAACTATATAAAGGACAAATCGCTGTTTTATTAATTGGTGTAATCTCACTTTTAGTTACAGGATGCGGATCATCCTCTGAACCTGCTAACAAGAAGAGCGATGTAAAAAAAATTATTGTGGGCACAGGAACGGGGTTTCCTAATGTATGCTTTATTGATGAACAAGGTAACTTAACAGGTTATGATGTTGAACTGATCCGAGAGATTGATGCACGATTGGAAGATTATGAGTTTGAGTTTCAAACAATGGATTTTTCAAATTTGCTACTTAGCTTAGAAACTGAAAAAGTAGATATTGTTGCCCATCAAATGGAAAAAAATCCTGAACGTGAAGAGAAGTTTTTATTTAGTAATGAACCATATAGCATTTTTTTATCTAAAGTAGCTGTGGATAAAAATGATACGACTATTCAATCGATTAAAGATCTGCACGGAAAAAAAGTATATACTTCACCAACTAGTAACCAAGCCTACTTCTTAGAACAATACAATAAAGCAAATAATCATGCGCTAGAAATTGTTTATTCCAGTGGGGCAGCTAATGATTTAGTTAGTTTAATTCAATCGAAACGGATAGATGCTACGTTAGCTACAGATTTTGCACTTAATTTCTATCCAGGAGATGATGGGTTGCCTGCATTAAAAACGGTTGGAGAACCGCTTATTCAATCAGAAGTGTATTTTGTTTTGCGCAAGGATAGCAAGGAGTTCGCAGATGTGCTTGATCGTGTTGTCAAAGAATTGAAAAATGACGGTACACTTTCACGCTTAAGCACAGAATGGTTAGGTCAAGATTTTACAAAAACATTGGAGGAAGCTATTACTCAATAATTCAAGCATGCTGCGAGGAGAGGTGATTGTATGGGCAGACCTTTTGATTTTAACTATGTGCTTGAATTTTTACCAAGGCTATTATCCTTCCTTCATATTACATTATGGATAGTTTTTGCCTCGATCGTGCTAGGTATTATGATAGGATTTCTTATTGCCTTGCCAAGATTATATAAAATACCGATATTACAGCGCTTTTCTCAAGTCTATGTTTCGTTTTTTCGCGGAACGCCGATTCTAATTCAACTTTTTCTTATCTATTATGGTGTGCCTGAGTTAATGAAACTGTTTGGTATCGATTTATCGAGAACCGATGTGCTAGTGTTTGTCATTTTGTGCTACGGCTTGCACACTGGCGCTTTTGTATCAGAAGGAATACGCGCAGCAGTATTAGCTGTAGATCGCGGGCAGGTGGAGGCAGCTTATTCTCTTGGAATGAGCGGCTTCCAAGCCTTCTATCGAATTGTTTTGCCTCAGGCCTTTGCTATCGCTGTACCGATTTTAGCTAATTTAGTAATTGCAAATTTAAAAGATACTTCACTTGCTTTTTCTCTTGGGGCAATGGAGATGACTGGAAAAGCTCAAACTCTTGGTACAGCAACACAACATTTTCTTGAAACTTATATAGCTTTATCCTTCATTTATTTTGTAATTAGCACGATATTGGAGCGGATATTTTTACAGGTGGAGCGACGCATGCAGCGCCATCAGCTAGCAATTGTGCAACAATTAAAAATAAGTAGAAAATTGCCAATATGGTCAAACAAGCTGACAACTCGCAAAGAGGGGGCATAATGTTTGGTACTTGATTTTAGCTTTATTATTACTGCTTTTTTAAGTCTGCTTAAAGCGTTGCCTAATACGCTATACATAACGATCGTTTCAGTAAGCTCTGGCTTTGTTATAGGCACAATCATTGCTCTTATTCGAGTTCATCGAGTTCCAGTGCTTGCACAAATTGCTGCTGGCTATGTCATGTTTATTCGCGGAACGCCAATGCTTATGCATTTATTGCTCATTTACTTTGGGTTGCCAAAGCTGTTAGATGGGGTGTTTCTCGCACTGGGGCTGCCCTACACATCAACGGTTATTCCGCTAATTGGCTTTGCTTATATTTCATTTTCGATTACAGCCAGCGCTTATATGTCCGAAATTGTGCGTTCAGGAATCAGTGCAATTGATCGCGGACAACTGGAGGCAGCTTATTCTATTGGCATGTCGACAGTGCAAGCCTTTCAACGCATTATTATGCCGCAGGCGCTTGCCGTAAGTTTACCTAATCTATCGAACAGTTTGATCGGCATGCTGCATGGTTCGACGTTGGCATTTACTGTATCGGTTGTTGAAATCAATGCACAGGCACAAATTGTTGCTGCAACTAACTGGAAATTTTTAGAGGCATACATTGCTGCGGCTATTCTTTTTTGGGGATTAACAGTATTGATTGAACGCTTGGCAGCAGTCCTTGAAAGAAAGATTGCACGTTATAACAGAGGTGGTGTGACATGATCGAATTAACAGGGATAACAAAATCATTTGGCAAGCAGCAAGTCTTAAAAAATATTAATTTAAAAGTTGCCAAAGGCAATGTTGTTGCCATATTAGGACCTAGTGGTTCAGGTAAGACTACGTTATTGCGCTGCATTAACTATTTAGAACGGCCAGAACAAGGACGAATTCGGATTGGCAAATATGAAGTGGATTGTGAAAAGGTAAGCAAGAAAGAGATCTATCAACTTCGTCAACGAACAGCAATGGTATTCCAGCATTACAATTTATTTAAGCATAAAACGACAGTGGAAAATGTGATGGAAGGATTACTTGTCGTTCATAAGCTACCGAAGCAAGAGGCCTATGAACGGAGTGTTCAATTGCTAGAAAAGGTAGGTTTAGGAGCTAGGTTAAATGCCTATCCAAGTCAACTTTCTGGAGGACAACAACAAAGAGTAGGGATTGCCCGTGCTTTAGCGCTAAATCCAGATGTAATTTTATTTGATGAGCCTACATCCGCTTTAGATCCTGAATTAGTTGGAGAAGTTTTAGATGTTATTCGAGCAATTGCTCAAGAAGGGATTACGATGATTATCGTTACGCATGAAATGAGCTTTGCCCGCGAGATTGCTGATTATGTTGTGTTTATGGATGGCGGAAATATCGTAGAGGAAGGAACGTCCGAACAGCTTTTTGGTTCACCTAAGGAAGAACGAACGAAGCAATTTCTTAAAAGGTTTAGTGCAGAGTGGACATATCATATTTAGCCGGGAGGAGAACAGAATGAAGGAGATTAAACTTAGTATTTTGGATCAAAGTCCGATTTATGACGGAGAAAAGGGAACAGATGCGTTTGCACATACAGTTGCTTTAGTTAAACGAGCAGAGGAGCTTGGGTATTATCGGTTTTGGGTATCGGAACATCACGACGGGATGCTGGCAGGTTCTTCTCCTGAAGTGCTAATTGCCTATTTAATTCCACAAACGAGAGGGATTCGTCTTGGTTCAGGTGGTGTGATGTTGCAGCACTATAGCCCATATAAGGTGGCGGAAAACTTTAATATATTATCGACTCTAGCACCTGGAAGAATTGACCTTGGCATTGGGCGTGCTCCGGGCGGTTTGCCGAGATCGACGTTAGCATTGCAGCGTGGTGTCTCAAACAATTTAACATTAGAAGAAAAGCTAGAGGAATTAAAGCACCATATTGAGCAAACATTACCAGATGATCATGAGCTAGCGGGGATTCAAGCATCTCCGATACCTGATGTTCCACCGCATCTTTTTTTACTTGGCACAAGTGAAAGCAGTGCTCAACTAGCAGCAGAAAAAGGGTTAGACTATGTGTTTGCGTTGTTTATTAATAGTGATCAAATTGCTTTAGCAGAGGCGTTTAGTCAATATCGCGCGCTGTATGAGCAAAAATTTAAGCGCAAGCCACGCACAATCTTAGCAGTTAATGTGATTGTTGCAGATACGGACGAATCTGCCAATTCCTTGATTACCCATCGTAAAAATGTACGTGTGACGTTAGCTGACGGTCGTTCATTGAATTTGCTATCAGTGGAGCAAGCAGAGCAGTTTGGGAAAAATTCAGGTCAAAATTACACAATAAAGGAACGTGATGCGTTTTATATTAGCGGATCTAAGCAATCTGTACGGGAACAATTGCTTCAGCTTGCAGAGCAATACGGGGTAGATGAATTTATTGCCGTTACGAATGTTTCAGATTTTAATGCTAGATTGAAGTCTTACGAATTGTTAAGTGAAGCATTGTCACATACCTCAGTTAACTCATAAGTCTTCACACTTTATGTATTGATAGGGAGGGAAAGGTATGCTGCAAAGCATTGATAAAAGAGAGCAGCAGTTAGCAGAGCTGCTTATCGGCTTTCGACGTCATCTTCATCAATTTCCTGAGCTTTCTAATGAGGAGTTTGAAACGACTGCCTCAATTAAAAGCTGGCTGCAACAGGCAGGGATTAATGTGCTAGATTTCAATTTATCTACAGGGGTTATCGCCGAAGTAGGTAACTCCCCTGACAGCAGAAATATTGTTGCTGTTCGTGCAGATATTGATGCATTACCGATTCAAGAAGAGACAGGTTTACCGTTTGCTTCTACTATCAAAGGCAAGATGCATGCATGCGGGCATGATTTCCATACTGCAGTAATTTTAGGTGCTGCCATTTTATTAAAGCAGCGAGAAGCTCAATTAAAAGGAAAAGTTCGTTTTATATTTCAACCTGCTGAAGAAAAAGCAAAAGGGGCGCAGCAAGTGATTGCCAGCGGGGCGCTGCAAGACGTAAAAGCAATACTGGGGCTGCACAATAAGCCTGACTTGCCGTTAAATGCCGCAGGAATCAAGTCGGGACCAGTAATGGCTGCTGCGGATGGTTTTTATGTAGAAATTGATGGTATTGGCGCACATGCAGCCGTGCCAGAGGCAGGAATTGATCCCATTGTGGTAGCGGCTCATATTGTTACTGCGGTTCAGTCGATTGTCAGTCGCAATATCGGCATGCAGCAGCAAGCTGTCATAAGTATTACAAAATTGCACAGTGGAACAGCTTGGAATGTTATCCCTGAACGAGCGATATTTGAAGGAACAATCCGTACCTTTGATCGCGACGTTAGAGAAAAAGTATTGTATAGATTTCAACAAGTTGTTGAACAGGTAGCCGCAGCATTTGCAACGACAGCAAGAGTACGATGGATTGAAGGACCACCTCCAGTAGACAATAATAAAGCGCTAGCTGAGTTAGGGAAAAACGTTGCAGAACGTTTAGGGTTATCGATTGTTCATCCGCTATCTTCCCCTGCAGGAGAGGATTTTGCCTTTTATCAAGAGCAAGTTCCAGGGCTATTTATTTTTTGGGGAACTGAGCAAGGTAAGGAATGGCATCATCCGCAATTTGATATTGATGAACGTGCAATTTTGCCAGCCGCTCAATATTTTGCTGAATTAGCTCAAAGTACTTTAGAGACTTTTACTGTTGTGGAGGGAAAAGCAAATGAGTGATTCAATCGTTATTAGAGATGCGCTGCCTGCAGATCGGGAGGCTATATTAAATGTGTTGTTAGAGGCGTATCGGCAATATGAACAAGTAATGCCTCAAGAAGGCTGGCTGATGTATCAGCAAGATATTATTCACTCAGTTGATGATGGAAAGCCACATGCTAGAATTGTAGCTGAGCTAAATGGGGAAATCGTTGGAAGTGTGCTGCTATTTTCTTCCTCTGATTTGGCATACGGTAATCCTGAAATAAATATCAATGCTCCTGTTCTTAGATTATTAGCTACGACACCTAAAGCACGAGGCAAGGGTGTCGCTACTTCGTTAATTAATGAATGCATTGAACGTGCGGCGAAGCTAGGAGCAAATTCGCTTCATCTCCATACTTCGGATATGATGAGCGCTGCAATTTCATTATATGAACGACTCGGATTCGTAAGGGATTATACAAATGAAATCTATAAGGGCGACATTTTAGTAAAATGCTACAAATATCTCATTAAGGAGGACTCTGTATATGGGGGCCTTGCTTGAGATTCAGCATCTTTCAGTTGATTTTAAAACAAAGAACGGCACACTCTCTGCGGTTAAGGACGTGTCATTAACGATTGCTCCAGGTGAGACGGTATGTTTAGTTGGTGAATCGGGAAGCGGGAAAACTGTAACTTCGAAAGCGATAATGCGCTTAATCGATTTTGAAAATGGCTTTATTTCAAGCGGTAAAGTTTTGCTGGGAAATTTGGATTTAACTCATTTATCTGAGACTGAGTTGCGCAAAGTAAGAGGAAAACGGGTGGCCATGGTTTTCCAAGAACCAATGGCTGCCTTTGATCCAGTGTTTACAATTGGTGATCAAATTATCGAGACGATTTTGACGCATGAACACATTAGCAAAAAAGAAGCATGGAATAGAGGGATCGAACTAATAAAGCGAGTTGGAATTCCTGATCCTGAACTAAGAATGAAACAGTATCCTTCCCAGCTTTCAGGCGGAATGCTGCAAAGAGCAATGATAGCAATGGCGTTATCATGTAATCCTGATATTTTAATTGCGGATGAGCCGACAACTGCGCTAGATGTAACAATTCAAGCTCAAATTTTGCTGCTTTTGCAGGATTTAAAGCGAGAATACGGGATGTCCATTTTGTTAATTACGCATGACCTTGGTGTAGCAGCAGAAATAGCCGATCGAATTGTCGTTATGTATGCGGGTCAAATTGTAGAACAGGCTTCAACCCAGGAGTTATTCGCTAGTCCTAGGCATCCATATACACAAGGGCTCCTAAATTCAATTGCTAGATTAGATTCGGAAAAAGGAACACGACTATTCGCAATTGAAGGCTCTATTCCCAGCTTACAATCCCTGCCTACAGGTTGTGTTTTTCATCCGCGCTGTGCCTATGCAAGTGAACGCTGTCGACATGAGCAACCGCGTCTTATTAAGCATGCTGGTACAACCGTTGCATGCTGGCATCCACTTGAAGCTAATCATGCGTTAGTGAAGTCAAACAGCCTAGTGCTGCAGCAAGAACAGAGGTCACAAAGTAATAAGTTGTCAATCAGCGAGGGAGCTATCGTGGAGAATGAACAGGATGAACAATATTTATTTGAAATAAGAGGCTTAACTAAACATTATCCACTCAAAGGCAATGCTTTCTTATCGTCCAGATCAACTATAAAAGCGTTGGAAGATGTCAGTTTTAAAATTCGTAAACAAGAAATATTTGGTCTTGTCGGTGAAAGCGGCAGCGGAAAGTCAACTTTAGGAAGAGTATTGCTTCAATTAGAGCGAGCAACGGCTGGAGAAGTACTATTTAAAGGAAGAAATTTATCTAAATTAAAAGGTAATGCGCTGCGCAGCTTAAGAAGTCAGTTGCAAATTATTTTTCAAGATCCGCACAGTTCACTAGATCCGAAATGGACAGTGGGCGATAGTATTGCCGAACCATTAAATGTACATAGCTCACTTTCAGCGAAGGAGCGGGAGCAAAGAGTTGCTGAGCTATTATCATTAGTTGGATTAGACCCTGCGATTGCCAAACGATACCCGCATGAATTTTCAGGTGGTCAACGTCAACGAATAGGCATCGCTAGAGCAATTGCATTAAATCCTTCATTTTTATTAGCTGATGAAGCAGTATCTGCTCTGGATGTTTCAGTGCAAGCTCAAATTATTAATTTATTGCAAGATTTACAGCGTAAGCTTGGCTTAACGATTTTATTTATTGCCCATGGTCTGCAAGTTGTACGGCATATTTCTGATCGAATTGGCGTGATGTATTTAGGCAAGCTCGTTGAAATCGCGCCAAGTGATGAATTGTTTAAACAACCTGCACATCCATATACAAAAGCATTAATTGCATCTATACCGCAACCGGATCTGACTTTGCGCAGAGGATTGCGTTCGATTGAGGGAGAAATTCCGTCACCTTCAAAACCACCGCAAGGTTGTCGCTTCCATCCTCGTTGCCCGTTTGCTGCAGAAATTTGCAAACATCAGGAACCGCAGTTTCAAAAGATAGACGAAGAGCGATATGTGAGCTGTCATTTTCCGCTCATCTAATGCACGTTTAAAGTTAATGCTTTATTGCGTCAAAAAGGGGGAGTATGCTTGTCTACAGAAGCAGCCGCCATAAAAGCCAATGAATCAAGTTCATCATTTTGGATAATAATCGGTATCATATTTTTTGGCTCTTTTGTTGGCATGTATCATGTTGTTTCCTTAAATGTGTCATTACCAGGGTTTATGGGAGTGTTTGATGCAAGTTTACAAGAGGTGCAATGGATTGTTACCAGTTTTATGCTTACTTGTGGACTAATAGCCCCTTTATCTGGTTTTCTTATCGAGCGCTTTGGTATAAAGCACGCCTTTCAATTCACATTAATTGGAATTACAGTGACTTCATTGCTCTGTGGCATGTCTTGGAGCATTGGGTCACTCATTATTTTTCGTGCGCTGCAAGGGTTATTTTGCGGGTTAATTTCTCCAATTACGCTTGCAATGGTTTACCAGCTCATCCCCGAGCGGAGACAAGTTATGGCACTTAGCATATGGTCGTTCTCCACCATTCTCGGTACTTCAATTGGACCAACATTGAGCGGTTGGCTGCAAAGCTACAATTGGCATCTCATTTTTATGACAACTATACCGCTTGGAATTATTGTTATTATTTTGGCAGGTTTTATTTTAGAACGGGAGCAGGGAGACGCTTCTCTAAGTTTTGATTGGTTTGGTTTGCTATTAGCATCAACCGCAAGTGCAGCTTTATTGCTTATGTTCGGGAATTTAAATGTTTGGGGCTGGAGTCATCCATGGACATGGTTGCTAATGATAACAGGAGCAGGCAGCAGTTTATTATTCGTTTTTTATGAGCTGCGTAAAAAACAACCTTTGCTGCAGCTAAGATTATTAACAAATGGATTATTTATGCAAAGTTTGCTTATGTCGTTATTACTTGCTTTTGCTTTACATTCAGGCATTTACTTTGTTCCTTTATTTTTAGAAGAGATTCATGAAATGAGTGCGTTTGAAATTGGTTTAGTTTTTCTTCCTGCTTCACTTAGCTTAACAATTGCTACTTTTTTATCTGGCAGACTGTACAATACAAAAGGACCAATACTATTAGTATTGCTTGGAAGTTGCATTCTATTCGTAACGACTTTATTGTTGGGCTTTATTTCGGCAACAACAAGCCTGCTAACAATTACACTTATTTTAACGATTCGTAATTTTGGCACAGGTTTGTCGATGACTCCTTTGACGAATGTAAGTATGTCGTCTGTAACACCACAAGAACGAGCTCATGCATCAGCACTTGTGAATTGGCTAAGACAACTGTTTAGTGCAATTATCATCGGTATATTCACTTCTTTTTTTAATGCACGTCAGCATTTCTATTCTGAAAAATGGGATTCACTTTCAATGATCGCTAATAAACTGCAATATGTGAAAATATATACATCAAGTCATCGCGATTCTTTCTTATTAGCAGGCCTGTTTTTATTACTCGTTTTTCCACTGACGCTGAAAATGCAGCGAAATTTTCGAGTCATTAAGCAAGATCAAAAACAACAGGCATATGACAGTGAAACTACTACATCTTTATCTGCACATGAGCAAGTTTAATCGAACTGAAAGAGGCTGAGTACAGCCTCTTTTTCTATTTCGCCTAAAGATTTTGCTTAACTTTTATCTATGACAAGGTAAAATGCTTGACAGAGGTAACGCAATAGGATATGATGAATAAGGTTGATCGTCTGTAAAGGATTTAACCTTGACAGTACTTAACGAGCTGGGAGGGATTATGATGGAGCGAATTGAGCCAGATGCCCTAACCAAGACAACTCGAATAAATATGTTGCTTGATTTTTATGAAGAATTGTTAACGGAAAAGCAACAAACGATACTTAGCTATTACTATCGCGATGACTTTTCTCTTGGTGAGATCGCCTCAGAATTTGGCATTAGTCGTCAAGCGGTATATGATAATATAAAACGAGCTCAACAAGCTTTAGAAAATTATGAAGAAAAGCTTGAATTGCTTGCAAGATATGAACGAATCAATCAACTGACAGAGCAGCTGGAAGCTTCATTAGCTAGCTTGTCAATGGAGCAACAGCAACGGAATGAGCTAACAAAAATTATTGAGCAGCTACGTTTAGTAGATAATTAAGGCAAGAATGGAGGCGATAAAGAATGGCAGCATTTGAAAGCTTGACTAGCAGGCTACAAAGTGTTTTTGGCAAGCTGAAAGGCAAAGGGAAGGTTACGGAAAATGATGTCGCTGAAGCGATGCGCGAAGTTCGATTAGCTTTGCTAGAAGCGGACGTAAACTTCAAAGTCGTGAAGGACTTTATAGCCAAGGTTAAAGAGCAAGCGCTTGGTCAGGAAGTAGCTAAAAGCTTTACCCCAGGCATGGTCATTGTTGATATTGTTCATAAAGAACTGATCGAGCTAATGGGTGGAACGACGGCGAAGCTTGAAAAAGCAAATAAACCGCCAACTGTTATTATGATGGTCGGTTTACAGGGTGCCGGTAAAACGACTTCCTCTGGTAAATTAGCTCGCTTGCTGCAACGCAGTAACAATAAACCTTTGCTAGTTGCCTGCGATATTTATCGACCAGCAGCAATTAAACAGTTGCAGGTGCTTGGTGAGCAAATAAAAGTACCTGTATTTTCAATGGGTGATCAAGTATCTCCGATTGAAATCGCACGTAATGGTTTGCAGTTTGCTCGCGATAACGGACATGATTACGTTATTCTCGATACTGCAGGTCGTCTGCATATCGATGAAGCATTGATGGACGAGTTAAAACAAATTCATAGCATTGTTCAGCCGCATGAAGTACTGTTAGTTGTCGATGCAATGACAGGTCAAGATGCTGTGAATGTGGCGCAAAGCTTCCATGAGCAGTTGGATTTAACAGGTGTTATTTTAACTAAGCTAGATGGCGATACTCGTGGTGGTGCAGCACTATCTGTCAAAGCTGTAACTGGCAAGCCGATTAAGTTTGCAGCGATGGGTGAAAAAATCGATTCACTTGAACCTTTCCACCCAGAGCGTATGGCTTCTCGTATTCTCGGCATGGGTGATATGCTATCACTCATTGAAAAGGCTCAAGCTGGAATTGATGCTGAAAAAGCAGCAGAAATGGAACGTAAAATGCGTAATGCAGAATTTACGTTTGATGATTTTCTTGAGCAAATGGAACAAGTCCGCAAGCTTGGTCCATTGGAGCAAATTATGGATATGTTGCCTGGCATGGGTAAACTTAAAGGTAACATGAAGGATTTGAAGGTTGATGAGCGCCAGCTTGCACGAGTAGAGGCGATTGTCAAATCAATGACTAAAGAAGAAAAGCAAAACCCGGACTTGCTAAATCATAGCAGACGCAAACGTGTTGCTGCGGGTAGTGGAACGACAATTGTAGAGGTCAATCGACTAATTAAGCAGTTTGACGATATGCGTAAAATGATGAAACAATTTAGCTCAATGATGGGCCCTGGCGGACCGAAAATGCCAAAAGGTATGAAAGGTCTTAAGGGCGGGGGTAAGGGCTTGAAAGGTCTAATGGGCAAGCGATTCCCATTCTAGGCTTTGATCACGATGTAATTCATTGTTGTTATTTCGACATCGAATATGGCATTCATCGGAAGCCTGCGGTGCTCATGTACATTTAGTTGTACACTGCGCTCCTCGTTTCCTAACTTCATGCCATCTTCTCGGTGCTGAAAGCCTAGAACTAGGCTTCGATCATGATGTAATTCGTTGTTGTTAACTCGACATCGAAACGATTTTAAGGTAACCCACCATCAAATCCCTGATTTGATGTGATATAAATTTCTATTTTGTTGAAGGAGGTGAATGAATAATGGCAGTACGTATTCGTCTAAAACGTATGGGTGCTCACAAAGCTCCATTCTACCGTGTAGTTGTTTCCGATTCTCGTTCTCCACGTGATGGACGTTTTATCGAGGAAATCGGTACTTATAATCCAGTTGCACAACCAGCACAAGTAAACATCAACGAAGAAAAAGCGTTGAAATGGTTACAAACAGGTGCTCAAGCATCTGACACTGTGCGCGATTTGCTATCTAAAACGGGTGTATTGAAAAAATTCCATGAGCTTAAACAACAAAAGTAATTAGTGCGAACTGATTGCTGTTGAGAAGCGGAGGGCTTTGTCATGAAGGAGTTAATTCTTGTCATTGCGAAGGCTTTAGTGGATCATCCGGAAGATGTGCGCGTTCATGAAAAAGAAGACGAACGCAGTACGATTTATGAGCTTTCGGTTCATCCATCTGATGTCGGTAAAGTTATCGGTAAGCAAGGACGTATTGCAAAAGCGATGCGAACAGTGGTGAACTCGGCAGCTACAAAATCGAATAAGCGTGTGATTGTCGATATTCAATCATAATGCGGCGTCGTCTAGGGTAGGATGAAAATCCTGCCCTTTTTTGTTATACTAAGGACTATCATGTGATGAAAAGGATGATTTAATGAGTGAAAATTGGTTTAACGTAGGTGTGATTGTCAATACGCATGGTATTCGCGGCGACTTAAAAGTATTGTCTAAAACAGATTTTCCTGAAGAACGTTTTGCTAAAGGAAGCAAACTAAGAATGTTTGATGATGCTACTGGACAATCTGTACCTATAGAAATAGAATCGGCTCGCGAGCATAAAGGAATGTATCTTGTAAAGCTTAAGGGCTATAACAATATTAATGATGTAGAAAAATATAAAGGTTGGGTAATTCGCGTTTCCGCTGAAGATCAAGCAGAGCTTGAAGAAGGAGAATACTATTACCATCAAATCATCGGCTGCGAGGTTTACACTGAAGAAGGTGAGTTGCTTGGTACGGTTACTGAAATACTTTCTCCAGGCGCAAACGATGTGTGGGTAGTTACTCCAGCACAAGCAAAACGTAAACCTATTTTGTTGCCGGTCATTGATCCAGTCGTACAGAAGGTTGACGTTAATGAACGTCGTATTACTGTACACTTGCTTGAAGGGCTGATTTAAATGAAGATAGATGTGCTAACGCTTTTTCCTGAAATGTTTACTGGCGTTTTTTCAAGCAGTATTTTAGGCAAAGCGCAGGAAAAAGGGATAGTTGAGCTACAAGCGATTAATTTTCGCATGTATGCCAACAATAAACATAACCAAGTAGACGATTATCCATATGGCGGCGGAGGAGGTATGGTATTAAAGCCAGAACCTATTTTTGCTGCTGTGGAAAGTCTTTGTGAAGGAACACAGGAGAAGCCTAGAGTGATTTTAATGTGTCCGCAGGGTGAACGATATACACAACGAAAAGCTGAGGAATTAAGTCAGGCGAAGCACCTCATTTTTATTTGCGGACATTATGAAGGCTATGATGAACGTATTCGCCAATATCTTGTTACGGATGAAATTTCAATTGGAGACTATGTTTTAACTGGCGGTGAACTTCCTGCGATGACGGTCATTGACAGCATTGTACGTTTATTACCGGGCGCTCTTGGTAACGAGACAAGTGCTGTAACTGACTCACACAGTACTGGTTTACTAGAGTATCCGCATTACACTCGTCCAGCCATTTTCCGCGATATGAAAGTGCCAGATGAATTGTTATCAGGGCATCATGCAAAAATAGAAAAATGGAGACGTGAGCAGTCGCTTATTCGCACGTTAGAGCGTCGTCCAGATATGCTGGAAACTGCCAACTTAACTGAAGCAGAGCGAGAATGGATTGCAAAATATAAAAAGTCAAATAATATTCAGTAATTGCAATGTTTTTTTGCCTAAAAATAGTTGTATTATTAACTCCTTTATGGTATATTTATAAATGTTGTTTTTTGTATAACGGATGGTCCGCTATAAGTGCAGAGGTAATCATTAGTGATTAAGGAGCTTATAAGAACATCTATGGTGAAAGGAGTTGAGTGTGTTGAATATCGTACAAGCAATTACTCAAGAGCAACTTCGTCAAGACGTACCTAATTTCCGTCCTGGTGACACATTGAAAGTGTACGTAAAGGTTATCGAGGGATCTCGTGAACGTATTCAGCTATTCGAAGGCGTTGTTATTAAACGTCGTGGTGGCGGAATTAGCGAAACTTTTACTGTACGTAAAATCTCTTATGGCGTTGGCGTGGAAAGAACTTTCCCACTACATTCTCCAAAAGTTGATAAAATTGAAGTAGCACGTCGCGGTAAAGTTCGTCGCGCGAAATTGTACTACCTTCGCAACTTGCGCGGTAAAGCTGCAAGAATTAAAGAAATTCGCTAAACTGAACTATCAGGAGGAGCTTGGTCTAACAAGCTCCTTTTCGTGTTTTAAGAGGTCTTTAACTGAGGGTTACTATAAAAAATTTGTAGTGAGATTTCAATAGAGTATATAATATAATAGAACGGCGTACCTAGTTTGAGGAGGTAAAGGAATGGAGCGTAACGAGAAAATTACAAATAGCGAACATTCTTCAACGATTAGCCAAGCTACTAACAATGAACATGCTTCTGCTGAAGGTTCAACAGAGTATACTACTCCTCTCCCAGGCCGTAAAGCTGATCGACAAGATAATAAGGCATTTAAGGAAATCGTTGAATGGATTAAAGCAATTGCGATTGCTGTGCTACTTGTGTTTGTAGTTAGAACGTTTCTGTTTTCCCCATTTATAGTTGATGGTGAATCAATGGAGCCAAACTTCCATACAAGAGAGCGAGTTATTGTTAATTTATTAGTTTATAAGTTAAAAGAACCACGCTATGGAGATGTCGTTGTATTTAACGTTCCTCAGGAAGGAAGACGATTCATTAAACGTATTATTGGTCTTCCAGGAGACACAATAGAAGTACAAGGTGACGATGTATATATTAATGGCGAGCGTATAGATGAACCATATTTAGCTGAGGTAATCGCCGAAAGTCATGCACACGGTGAAACATATAATGGTGTGTCGGGTAGCTATAGTTTCCCTAATGACTTGTTTTCTGAAAATGTCGTACCAGAGGGCCATTATTTTGTAATGGGCGACAATCGCAGTGACAGTAAGGACAGTCGAATGATTGGCTTTGTTTCTAAAGAAGATATTATTGGTCGCGCTGATGTCGTAATGTGGCCTTTAAGTGAAGTGAAGATAATTAAGCATTACAACTAGATGAGGTGAAGGAATGGCAATTCAATGGTTTCCGGGACATATGACCCGTGCGAAGCGCCAAATACAAGAAAAATTAAAATTAATTGATCTTGCTATCGAGCTTTTGGATGCTCGTGTTCCAAATTCAAGTCGTAACCCGATGGTTGACGAAATATTGCAAGGAAAGCCTAGATTAATTATTTTAAACAAATCCGATCTAGCTGACCCTAAAATGAATGAACAGTGGAAACAATACTTCCAATCGGAAGGTCATACATGTGCCATTGTTGACTCAAGTACCGGAACAGGGGTAAACCAAATCGCTAATTTAGCGAAGGAAATATTAAAGGAAAAAATAGAACGTCAAATTGCGAAAGGGATGCGTCCGAGATCGATTCGCAGCCTTATTGTTGGTATTCCTAACGTGGGAAAATCTACATTAATTAATCGCTTGGCAGGAAGAAATGTTGCGATTACTGGAGACAAGCCAGGTGTAACAAAAGGTCAACAGTGGATTAAGGCTGGCAATGATTTTGAACTTCTTGATACTCCAGGTATTCTTTGGCCGAAGTTTGAGGATCAAATGGTTGGTTACCGACTAGCGATAACTGGGGCGATTCGTGAGCAAATCTTAAACCTTGATGATATTGGCTACTATGCAGTAAAAATGCTGTGTGAGCGCTATTGGGATGCATTAGCAGAGCGTTTCGGGCTTAGTGAGCCGCCAAAGGATCTTGAAGATAACATGGAAATCATTCGTGTTATGGAGGAAATTGGCAGAAAACGCGGTTGTCTCATAAGCGGCGGTAATATTGACCTTGAGAAAACATCTAGCATTGTTTTACGTGAACTAAGAGCTGGCAAGCTAGGAAGAATAACACTTGAAGGTCCTTATGATGATATGCCCGTAAGAGAGGTTGATTAGATGGAAGAAGTAATCGACCTGCTCTCATTTGAAAAACAGCTTTGGGAACAAGATATAGAGTTTATAGCTGGTGTTGATGAGGTTGGACGCGGATGTTTGTTTGGTGATGTGATAGCAGCAGCTGTAATTTTACCAAAAGGTTTTGTGCTTGAAGGGATAAATGATTCTAAAAAGCTAACAGAAAAAAAACGTGAGCAATTATACGATCAAATTATTGAAGCTGCTGTTGCTTATCACATTGCAGCGATTCCTGCGCCAATTATCGATGAAATCAATATTAAACAAGCAGCTAGAAGAACGATGAAACTTGCTGTGGAAGGGTTAAAAATTACCCCACAACATATTTTAGTCGATGCAGAAACAATTGATTTACCTTATGACCAGCAAGCTATTATTAAAGGGGATGCACGAAGTCAGACTATTGGTGCAGCATCCATTTTAGCTAAGGTAACAAGAGATCGTTTATGTAAAGGTGAATGGCATGAACGCTATCCTCAATATCAACTACCTAAACATAAAGGATATGGAACAAAGCTGCATAATGAGCTTATTTTACAGCACGGTCCTTCTCCAATGCATCGAAAAACGTTTCTAAAAAAGCTGCTCGGTGAAAGACTTGAACAAGAATGGGAGCATATGATGGCAATACATAGCGACTATTAGGCATTTGCCTAATGTCGCTTTTTTTATATAAAGATATTCACTTCTATATCATCATTAGCCGATATTATAATATATCGAAGGAAAGGAGAGCAACGTTCATGAACATTAATAATGTAAATGGCATTTTGGGCGATGCCGTTAGTAATGAAGTAAGAACCTTAGAGCTGCGAGTCGGCCAAATTGTGCGTGGCGTTGTTCTACAACAACACCCTAATAATGAAGCAACTGTTTCAATTAACGGTGTTCAAATACGTGCAAAGCTTGAAATACCTTTAATGGAGGGACAAGCTTCACTTTTACAGGTGCAGCCTGACTCTAAAAATGGTCAAATCTATTTAAAACAAGTTGATCCGACATCAATGGGACTGCAAGACCCATTAAAAGATATATTAAAATCTTTAAGTCTGCCAGATCGAGCGTGGGCACATGAGTTAGTTAAAGACTTAAGAAGAGAAGGTTTTGCACTAAATAAGGAAACTGCAGCAGCTTTTCAACGTGCAGCTCAGCTTATGCCACCGGGAGCTAATCAAGAGCAATGGATGAATGCAGCAGCAGCGGCATTCAAAAGAGGTCTTCCTATGACCGCCTCAACAATATCTGCTATGAATCAGTTGCAAAATGGCGCTCCAATCCATCAATTGCTCTCTCAGCTACGTGGTGATATCGCTCAATTGCTGCAAAATAATAGCAATCCACAGCTTCAACCGTTATTGTCCCAGTTGTCCACACAGCTAGCACAGGGGAATAACATATTGAATCAACTGTTTGGAGCTGGTGAGCAAAATTTGAATCAATCCAGTCAGACACAGCAAACATCTGCCCAGCAAAGATTGCCAAATGGTGCTAATCAACCAGGAACTGGAGCTGCTTCTTCTGTACAAGGAAATACTTTATCAGGTGCCTCACAAGGGGCGGGGAATCAACAGGTAAGCAACGCTGGAATACAGAGCTCACAGTCAGCAGCAGAAGGTATGTCGCAGCAAAATTCGGTTACGGCGAATGTTAATCAATCTGGCGCTAATAGCAATCAGCAGTTGTTGCCGCAATTATTGAAATGGCTAGGTGTTAATCACGAGGCGATTTTAGCCAAATCGATATTTAATCAATCTCAAGCTAATGCTGCAGCTACAGCACCTTCGACAAATGCTCAGCAAGGAACAGGGATAACTTCTCCAATGCAAAGTTTGGCACAGCAGGCTGGATCAGCCTCTCTACAAAATAATGCGAATTTGCAACAAACATTTCCTGGCGGAATGCAAACTAATTCTGTAGCAACTGGAGCGGCTCAGCAAGCAACCAATCAAGCTGGAACGGCTAAAGCTCCTGCTCCATCAATTAGCAGCATGCAAACTACTGTGCAACCAGGTACAGTGCCGTTTTTATCAGGGGAAGGAACAGCAGCTAACAATAGAGGGCAAGCTACGCTTACTCAGAGTAATGGACAGCCAGTAAATATACAGTCTGGAAGCGGTCATGAAGCCAATTCACAAGCCGCCAATGCGCAAGGGGCTGGTACTCATCAATCTGTGAATAGTCAAGCAGTGAATACGCATGCGACGAATGCCACGGGTGCTAATTCATTAGCTAATCAAGCACATGTTCAGACAGGAAATCCGCAAGCATCTAATACAGCAGCAAGTCAAGTTGCTGCTAATCAAATGAATGCTGCAATGCAGCACGAAGGTCAAGCTTTGCAACATAGTAATTCTTTACAGACACAGGGGCATGGAATGATGCCGGCCCAGCATGCTGAAGTCGCAAATGCTTCTAGCTTAGGGCAGT
This sequence comes from Paenibacillus sp. plas6, assembly GCF_057221655.1. NCBI lineage: Bacteria > Bacillati > Bacillota > Bacilli > Caryophanales > Paenibacillaceae > Paenibacillus > Paenibacillus sp. plas6. The sequence goes on from NZ_CM170151.1 coordinate 4,121,523, forward strand.
CAAATCAAACGCTTGCTCAAGAAAGCTTGAAAGCAACAATAATGCAATTGATTCAGTCCCCTGACGTGCCAAGTGGTGTTAAGGAAACTGCACAGCAATTGCTTAATGCAATAACTGGACAGCAATTGATGCTCTCAGCAGAACGTAATCATTCTATGTTATCTCACGTAACAATGTATATTCCGATCCATGATGGCGAGAATGGTCAAACAGCAACGATCCATGTTCAAACTAGAAGAAATCGCAAGGGCGAACTAGATTCTGATAACTGTCGAATTGTGTTTGATTTGCAAATGAAAACAATCGGACAAACATTAGTGGACATGAACATTGTAAATAAAATCGTGAGCTTAAATTTGTGGAATGATCATCCAGTCATTGCACCAATCATAGATTCAATCAAACCAGATATTCAAGCAGGTTTACAAAATTACGGTTATTTGCTTTCTTCAGTTCGGACAACACCTATTCCGCAAAAAAATGAGGTGTCTGAAACTGTGCAGGAGGAAGGCAAAGCTGTTGTAATTCCGCCAGATATTGATCAAATAAACTCCACGCGCTACAAAGGAGTAGATTTAAAGATATGAGTGAAAATATGACCAAGCTAAAAAAAGCAGTCGCAATGAAATACGATCCATTAAACAATGCTGCACCTGTCATAGTAGCGAAGGGACAAGGGGAATTAGCCGAGAAAATATTAGAGAAGGCCAAAGAAAACGAAGTGCCTATTCAAGAGGATAGTTCATTAGTTGAAGTTTTGTCGAAGCTTGACATCGATCAAGAGATTCCCCCAGAGTTATTTGCAGTAGTGGCAGAAATATTAAGTGCAGTATATAGAGCAGATCGTAAAGCGAGTGATTGGGAGCTATAATGAATCGGAAACAGCTTGGACATCAAGGCGAGCAGTTTGCGGCGGAATATCTTCAGCGGAACGGTTTCAATATCATCGCGCGGAATTGGCGCTGCTTCTCTGGAGAGCTAGATATTGTTGCACTTGATCAAAACGTTCTAGTATTTGTAGAAGTTAGAACTCGTTCTAAATATGAGAGCGGCGTGGAACGGTTTGGCTCAGTTTTGGAGGCAATCCCGCCATCCAAACAACAGCAAATTAGGAAGCTGGCAGAAATCTATATTTATCAAAAAAAGCTGTATGATCGTTCCATACGTTTTGATGTTGTGCTAATTGAGCGTAAGCAAGAAGTGTTGAAAGCCATTCATATACGGGATGCTTTTTGAAACAGGATCAAACGATTAAATTTTAATCAATTATGCTTATCTAGTTAAGACAATTTGCCCATATTTGTGACTTGCTTAAGGGAAATGATTCTTGTAGTTGGTTGGCAAATATGGGCTTTTTATATACTTTTGTGATAGTTAAATAAGTCGGGCTTGCTATCCTATTTTTTTTCTAAAATATCTAATTTGCGATATTGCACAGCTTCTGCCACATGCTCAGTCGCTATTTGCTCAGCTCCTTCTATATCAGCGATTGTGCGAGCGATTTTAATAATGCGCTCATACCCTCGCATACTTAAACCTAGCTTAGTGAAAGCATGATCAAGCAAAACTGCTGCTTGTTTTGGAATTGGTGCGTATTTACCGAGCGCAGAAGGTGGAAGCTGGCTGTTAAAGCTAAAGGACTCATGCTGATAACGTTGCTGCTGTCGCTCAACTGCAAGCATCACCTTTTCTCTTAGTTTGCTTGAACGATATTCCTCATCTTGACCAGAATCGTTGAGAGTCTTAGGCTTTGCCATATCAAGCTGAATATCGATTCGATCAAGCAATGGACCTGAAAGCTTGGCGCGATAACGGTGAATCATAACTTGGCTGCAACTGCATTGCTGCCCGTCTGAGCTAAAACCAAAATAACCGCAAGGACATGGATTATATGAAGCTGCTAACATAAACGAGGCAGGAAATGTGACATGACTTTGAGCACGCGACAGCGTGACGATATGCTCCTCTAACGGCTGCCGCAATAGCTCTAACACTTGGCGAGAAAACTCAGGCAGTTCATCAAGAAATAATACACCATGATGAGCTAAAGTAATTTCGCCTGGCTTTGGAAAACTGCCGCCGCCAATTAGTCCAGCAGTTGAAATGGAATGATGCGGGGCACGAAATGGGGGCTCACAATGAAGGTGAGGAGCAGCACCTATCAGTTTTCCAGCAACACTGTATATTTTCATAACTTCAATCGCTTTCGTTTCATCTAAAGGCGGCAATAATGTTGGCAATCTGCGCATTAGCATCGTTTTACCTACTCCAGGAGGACCACAAACAATAATATTATGTCTGCCTGCAGCAGCAACTAATAGAGCTCTTTTAGCTTCATATTGCCCGATAACATCTGCAAGATCTATGGTTTCTTTACTGTTGAGCCTTGTATATAATGAATGATTCGGTTGAGAAGAACGAAAGTTCAGCTCGTTTAACTCATTTAAATGAGTAATTGGACATAGCTGAAGTTCAGAAATTAAATCTGCTTCCCGTTCGTTTTCTTTTGGAAGGATAACTTTTTGAAATCCTGCCTGTTTAGCGTATTGAAGCAAAGCAAGCACACCTTGAATCGGACGAACATGTCCATCGAGTGATAATTCTCCAACAAATAATGTATGATCGAAGTGATGCTGCAGTTGATTGGATGCCTGCAATAAACCAGCAGCAATTGCCAGATCAAGGCCGCTTCCTTGCTTTCTTAGTGCTGCAGGAGCGAGATTAATCGTTATACGCTCGAGCGGATATTTAAAACCGCTGTTGCGAATTGCTGAACGTACGCGCTCTACTGATTCTCTTACTGCTGAATCAGGCAATCCTACAACAGATATTTGTGGCAGACCACTTGTAATATCTGCTTCAACCGTTACGCCGACCCCATCAACACCGACTACTATTGCACTATAAATTTTTGCATACATAAAAACACCTCCAACAAATATCGGAGGTGCTTCCTCACAGCACTATATAAAATAATTACTTTCAAAATATTTCAAATGTTATCAAGAACCTATCTATTTTTAGCATATCATAGAATTTCAATTGCTAAAAGATGGAATGGCAACATCGCATGAAATCTATTAAAGCCTACTAGTTATTCAATATGAAATATGGCATACTAGGAAATGAAATGTCAATACAATCTCATTTTGAGATTAGTATGATAGCAAACTTCTCTTACTCATTTTTCGCAAAAATGAAGATAATCGTGACGAAAGATGATACAATGTAAGCAGTTTCTTTACATATGACTGCAATTAGTCTGTGAAATGGAGGATTTCAACATGAACATCCATGAGTATCAAGGTAAGGCTATTCTGAAACAATATGGCGTAGTTGTACCGGAAGGTAAGGTGGCTTTTACAGTTGATGAGGCAGTAAAGGCTGCAGAGGAACTTGGCTCAGACGTCGTTGTTGTTAAAGCCCAAATTCATGCTGGCGGTAGAGGTAAAGCTGGAGGAGTTAAAGTAGCAAAAAACATTGATGAGGTTCGCAAATATGCCTCTGAAATTTTAGGTAAAACGTTAGTGACTCATCAAACTGGACCAGAAGGTAAAGAGGTTAAGCGTCTACTAATCGAGAAAGGCTGCGACATTAAGAAAGAATATTATATTGGCGTAGTGCTTGATCGTGCGACTGGTCGCGTAACAATTATGGCTTCTGAAGAAGGCGGAACTGAAATTGAAGAAGTAGCTGCTAAAACGCCTGAAAAAATCTTCAAAGAAGTGGTTGATCCAGCAATTGGTTTGCAAGCGTTTCAAGCGAGAAAGCTTGCATACGCTATCAATATTCCAAATGAATTAATTAATAAGGCTGCTAAATTTATTGTTAGCCTGTATAATGCTTTCGTTGATAAGGACTGCTCTGTTGCAGAAATCAATCCATTAGTAGTGACTGGCGATGGAGAAGTAATGGCATTGGATGCTAAATTGAACTTTGACTCCAATGCGTTGTTCCGTCATAAAGATATTTTAGAGCTTCGTGATTTAGACGAAGAAGATCCAAAAGAAATTGAAGCATCCAAATACGATTTAAGTTATATTGCGCTTGACGGCAACATTGGCTGTATGGTTAATGGCGCTGGACTAGCTATGGCAACAATGGATATTATTAAATACTATGGTGGTGAACCAGCTAACTTCCTTGATGTTGGCGGTGGTGCTACGACTGAAAAAGTAACTGAAGCATTCAAAATTATTCTATCTGATGAAAAAGTAAAAGGGATTTTCGTAAACATCTTTGGCGGGATTATGCGTTGTGATGTAATCGCTAACGGTGTTGTAGAAGCTGCTAAGCAAGTCGGCCTAGATCGTCCGCTTGTCGTTCGCTTGGAAGGAACAAATGTTGAGCTAGGTAAACAAATTCTTAACGAATCTGGTCTTAACATTGTTGCTGCTGATTCAATGGCTGACGGTGCACAAAAAATCGTTAATTTAGTGAAATAGTCGCTAAGAAGTCTCTTTACATGAAAACATTCAGAGGATGTGAGATAAGTGGCAATTTTGGTAAATCGTGATACAAAAGTAATTACGCAAGGGATTACAGGCGCTACTGGCTTGTTCCATGCAAAAGGTGCCCTTGATTATGGTACGCAAATGGTAGGCGGCGTAACTCCAGGTAAAGGTGGCACAAATGTAGAAATTACTTTAGAAAATGGTTCAGTTGTTTCAATCCCTGTATTTAATACCGTTCAACAAGCGGTTGATGCTACAGGTGCAACAGCAACTGTTATTTACGTACCGCCAGCTTTTGCTGCAGAAGCAATTATCGAAGCAGTTGATGCGGGGCTAGAGCTGATTATCTGTATTACTGAAGGTATTCCAGTGCTTGATATGGTAAAAGTTAAGCGCTATATGGAAGGTAAAAAATCCGTTCTAATTGGACCTAACTGTCCAGGTGTAATTACTCCAGGACAATGTAAAATTGGAATTATGCCAGGATATATTCATGCACCAGGTCATGTTGGGGTTGTATCCCGTTCTGGTACTTTAACTTATGAAGCAGTTCATCAATTGACTACTCGTGGTATTGGACAATCTACTGCAGTAGGTATTGGTGGAGACCCTGTGAAAGGTTCAGAATTCATTGATATTTTGCGTCGTTTTAACGAGGATCCTGACACATACGCCGTTATTATGATCGGTGAAATTGGCGGTACTGCTGAAGAAGAAGCTGCTGAATGGATTAAAGCGAACATGACTAAACCTGTCGTTGGCTTTATTGGCGGTGCAACTGCTCCTCCTGGAAAACGTATGGGACATGCTGGTGCGATTATTTCAGGCGGAAAAGGTACTGCAGCGGAAAAAATTGCAACACTTGAAAGATGCGGTATACGTGTAGCACCGACTCCTTCTGAAATGGGTTCTACTTTAGTAAGCCTGCTTGAAGAAAAAGGCATGTTAGATAAAGTTATTACAATTAAATAATTTAGAAGGCAAGAAGCCTCATCTTCTTAACGAAGATGGGGCTTTTTTCTTTCAATTCAGTTATTTTATGAGCAATACTTGCAAATAATAGTGTAAATAAGGCAAAATGAAGAAGTGACCTTGCAAGCTTTGCTCCTTAATTGGGGTGAATGTATGAATAAGCTGGAGCTCAAGTACTATATAATTGAAGCTTTAAGCATTCAAGGTGTTGGCTGGCATAGTGTTGATCGGATTATTAGCAATGAATTATATATGAATAGAATTTGGACAGAGGAGCAGCTAGAAGCATTAGGATTTCAGAAAAAAATAGCTAGTAAGCTCTGTCATTTTCATAATCATTATCGCTACCCGTCGCTTGATGAGTTATTAGAGCGAGAAGAAAGCAGTGAGTATGTAGCAATCGCTTACTGGGATGAATTATATCCGGGGCTCTTAAAGCAAATTTCGCAACCGCCATGGATTATTTTTGCGATGGGACGGTTAGATCTCCTTACTCAGGAGGCTATTGCAATTGTTGGTACAAGATACCCGAGCAATTATGGCAGACAGTGTACAAGGCAATTTGCTAAAGAGTTTGCAGAGTCTGGCATAACTATTGTCAGTGGATTAGCAAATGGCATAGATACAATTGCGCATAAGGAAGCGATTTCCTATCCTGCTAGTACAATTGCAGTTCTGCCAAGTGCAATTGGTCATTGCTATCCTGCAAATAACTATAATCTCTATCAGCAATTAAAAACTGAAGGCTTGTTATTGTCAGAAAGTGTGCAACCGATGCCAATACATCCTGGTCAATTTCATGCTCGAAACCGTATTATTGCTGGACTTAGTCGGGCGACCATTGTTATCGAAGGTGAACGAAAAAGCGGTTCGATGATTACTGCGAGACATGCACTTGACATGGATCGGGAGCTGTTTGCTGTGCCAGGTTCCATTTATTCTAAGAAAAGTGAAGGTCCTAACTTTCTTATTGAGAAGGGATATGCTAGAATGCTATTGTCCTCACAGTCGTTATTTGATGAGCTATTATGGTTAAGAAAAACTTCTAACCTTGAACAGGATCTAGCAGGCTCAAAGTTGACGAGGAATGTTGAAGCGTTATCACCCGAAGAGCACAAAATTTATACATTTATTAAAGAACAGCCTCGTACAATTAATGAAATTATAGAGTTTACTTCACTTCCGTTTGGACATTTGAACGTACTTCTGCTACATTTATGTATAAAACAATTGATAGAGCTACAACCTGGGTCTATATATATTGCACTGTAACTTGTTTCGAAAGAGGAGGCACCTCGAATGGCAGATTCGTTAGTCATTGTAGAATCACCCGCCAAAGCCAAAACGATTGGTAAATATTTAGGTAGTAAATATATTGTGAAAGCGTCCATGGGACATATTCGCGATTTGCCGAAAAGCCAGCTTGGCATTGAAGTGGAAAATGATTTTAATCCAAAGTATATTACGATACGTGGTAAAGGAAGCATATTAAAAGAGTTAAAAGATGCTAGTAAAAAAGTAAAGCATATTTATTTAGCGGCCGACCCTGACCGAGAGGGAGAGGCGATAGCATGGCATCTTGCTCATTACTTAGAAATAGATAAGAATGAACCTTGTCGTGTTGTATTTAATGAAATTACAAAACAGGCGGTAAAAGAAGCCTTTAAAACGCCACGACAAATAAATATGGACTTAGTAAATTCGCAACAAGCACGTCGAATACTAGATCGTTTAGTAGGTTATAAAATTAGTCCATTATTATGGAAGAAAGTTAAAAAAGGACTTTCCGCTGGGCGTGTTCAATCGGTTGCTGTAAAGTTAATCATTGATCGGGAAAATGAGATTGAAGCATTTATTCCAGAAGAATATTGGTCAATAACAACTCTGTTGAATCATAAGAACCAAAATTTTGAGGCTAAATTTTATGGCATTAACGGCAAGAAAAAAGAGCTGAACAATGCAGAAGAAGTAGAAGCAATTCTAAAGACGATAGACAATCAAAACTTTACAGTAACGGAAGTTAAAGAGAAGGAACGTCTTCGTCATCCTGCTCCTCCATTTATTACTAGTTCTTTGCAACAGGAAGCTGCCCGTAAATTAGGTTTTCGCGCTGCGAAGACGATGTCCGTTGCTCAGCAACTCTATGAGGGCGTTGAACTAGGTAAAGAAGGAACCGTCGGTCTAATTACATATATGAGAACAGACTCGACGCGTATCTCTCCTGTGGCGCAGGAGGAGGCGCGTAACTACATCAGTGAAAAGTTTGGGACAGAATACATCCCATCCGAACCAAGACAATATGTGAAGAAAAATAGTAATGCACAGGATGCTCATGAGGCCATCCGACCAACCTCGATTCATCGAAATCCTGATTCATTAAAACCTTATTTATCTCGAGATCAACTTAGATTATATAAATTGGTTTGGGATCGTTTTGCAGCTAGTCAAATGTCTTCGGCAGTTCTCGATACGATGACTGTAGACTTGAATGCTGGTGAAGCTACTTTTCGTGCTTCTGGTTCTAAAATTAAATTTCAGGGCTTTATGAAGGTTTATGTGGAAGGGAACGATGATGAAACTGATGAAGAGTATACGTTTCTTCCAGCTTTACAGGTTGATGAGAAGTTAAAACCGCAAAAGATTGAACCAAAGCAGCATTTTACTCAACCACCTCCTCGTTATACTGAGGCAAGACTTGTTAGGACGATGGAGGAGCTAGGGATTGGACGTCCAAGTACGTATGCACCTACGCTAGAAACAGTGCAAAAACGCGGATACGTTGCACTGGAAGATAAAAAGTTTTATCCTACAGAGCTTGGTGAGCTTATTAATCAAATGATGGAGGAGTTTTTTCCTGAAATTTTGAATGTTGAGTTCACGGCAGAGATGGAAGGTAATCTCGATCATATTGAAGAGGGTACCGAGGATTGGGTTAAAGTTCTTTCAGATTTCTATGAGACGTTTAAAAAACGTTTAGAAGTAGCAGAAGAAGAAATGAAGGAAGTTGAAATTCAAGACGAAGTCTCAGATGAGCTGTGTGAGAAGTGCGGAAAGCCGTTAGTTTATAAAATGGGGCGGTTTGGTCGTTTCTTAGCTTGCTCAGGATTTCCAGATTGTCGCAATACAAAGCCAATCGTTAAAGATATTGGAGTTGTTTGTCCAAAATGTCTTAAGGGTCATATTGTTGAGCGCCGCAGTAAAAAGGGTAGAATTTTTTATGGCTGCGACAGCTATCCAGAGTGTGATTATGTTTCTTGGGATAAACCAACTAATAAAACATGTCCGAATTGCGGGCAAGTGCTTGTAGAAAAAAGGAATCGTAATGGCGCTCGATTGCAATGTGTGGGGTGTGATTATAGTGAAGAGGTTATCGAAGAATCCCAAGACATATTAGAGGATGTTTAATTTACGTTCTTTGATGACGAAGTAGCACAGAATAGTTATTACGACGTCGAATATGGAACTCAACCGAAATTTGCGGTACTCACGTACCATTATGCGTACGCTGCCTCAATCTCTAGTTTCGTTCCATCTTCTCGGTCCTGAAAGCTTGTAAATTAAACTAAGATTGAAAGAGGATGTTTAATTAGCGGACTTTGATGACGAAGCGGGGCGCAGCAGTGAATTCCGCACAGTAGTAAATTCGCCATCGAATATGACGCTTAGCCGAAAGGCATTTGCTTCGAAGGTGTTTTTTCGTAATTGATAAGCATTGTAAGTCCTATTTGTCCTCCCAAGTTTCTGGGAGGATATTGTCTTTCTATAATTAACAGTATGATTAAAGTTTCATGAGAGGAAGAAACAAAGTGAATACACAAAAGGTAACGGTTATTGGTGCTGGCTTAGCAGGTAGTGAAGCTGCATGGCAAATTGCTAGCCAAGGGGTGGAAGTAGTTCTTTATGAAATGCGCCCGGTTAAGCAAACTCCTGCACATCATACGAATCAATTTGCTGAATTAGTTTGTAGTAATAGCTTGCGAGCTAATGGTTTAACTAATGCAGTTGGTGTTTTAAAAGAAGAAATGCGAATGTTAAATTCAATTATAATGAGCTGTGCAGATAAGCATGCGGTACCAGCAGGTGGAGCATTAGCTGTCGATCGTGAAGGCTTTTCAGGAGAAGTAACTGAGCGTCTTCGCAACCATCCGCTTGTTGAAATAAGAAACGAAGAAGTTAAAGAAATTCCGCAGGATGGTATTGTTGTAATTGCAACAGGACCGCTTACAGCAGAATCACTTTCAAATGAAATTAAGGCATTATTAGGCGAAGAGTATTTTTATTTTTACGATGCAGCAGCTCCAATTATCGAGAAGGATTCCATCGATATGAGTAAAGTATATCTTGCTTCTCGCTACGATAAAGGAGAAGCTGCTTACTTGAATTGTCCTATGACTGAGGAAGAGTTTGACGCCTTTTATGAAGCGTTAATTACCGCAGAGGTTGCTCAGCTTAAGGATTTCGAGAAAGAGGTTTATTTTGAAGGGTGCATGCCGATAGAGGTTATGGCAGCACGCGGCAAGCAAACTGTATTGTTTGGTCCGATGAAACCAGTAGGACTTGTTAATCCACATACTGGCAAGCTACCTTATGCAGTAATCCAATTACGACAAGATAATGCTGCAGGTACACTTTATAATATGGTTGGTTTCCAAACTCATTTGAAGTGGGGAGAGCAAAAACGTGTTTTTAGAATGATCCCTGGTCTTGAAAATGCCGAATTTGTTCGCTATGGTGTAATGCATCGCAATACATTTATAAATTCGCCAAGTTTGCTTAAGGCAACTTACCAGACGAAAAAACGTGAAACTTTATTTTTTGCTGGTCAAATGACAGGAGTAGAAGGCTACGTTGAATCTGCAGCCTCAGGTTTAATTGCAGGGATTAATGCGGCTAAGCTAGCAAAAGGAGAGTCGCTGGTTGAATTGCCAAAAGAAACTGCACTAGGAAGCATGGCACATTATATTACTACTGCTGATTTCAAACATTTTCAGCCAATGAATGCAAACTTCGGTCTTTTTCCTCCGCTAGAGAATAAAATACGAAACAAGAAGGAAAAAAATGAAGCAATTGCAAGACGTGCCTTGAACTACATTGCTGAATTTAAAGAGCAGCATTTACAATAAAACATGTGACTGAATTTAATATCCAAATTTTTATAAATGATGTTATTTTAGGAGGGATAAGACATGGAAATGAAATTTCACGCCACGACGATTTGTGCGGTTAGACATAATGGTAAAGGAGCAATCGCAGGCGATGGTCAAGTGACCTTTGGCAATTCCATGGTCATGAAGGGTACAGCCAAAAAAGTACGTCGTCTATACCGTGGTCAAGTAGTAGCGGGTTTTGCCGGTTCTGTTGCTGATGCGATTACCTTGTTTGAAAAATTCGAGTCAAAGCTAGAGGAGCATCATGGAAACTTACAACGTGCAGCAGTAGAGCTTGCAAAAGAATGGCGTTCTGACAGAGTGCTGCGTAAGCTTGAAGCGATGATGATCGTGATGGATAAGACGGGAATGCTGCTTATTTCTGGTAACGGTGAAATTATAGAGCCAGACGATGATATTATTGCAATAGGCTCTGGTGGCAGTTTTGCACTTTCTGCGGCTCGCGCATTGAAACGCCATGCTACAGGTATGGAAGCAAAGGAAATGGCAAAGGAAGCTCTTACAATCGCTGCAGAAATTTGTGTATATACGAATCATAATATCATTGTAGAAGAGATTGTATAGGAACACCTATTTGTATATGATAAGCTATTGGAGGCGATAGGGATGAATAACAAAGCATTGACTCCTCGTGAGATTGTTGCCGAGTTAGATAAATATATTGTAGGTCAAAAAGAAGCAAAACGTTCAGTAGCTGTGGCACTTCGTAACCGTTACCGGAGAAGTATATTGGATGAAAGCTTAAGAGATGAAATCGTGCCAAAAAATATTTTGATGATTGGTCCTACTGGTGTAGGTAAAACCGAAATCGCTCGTCGTTTAGCAAAGCTTGTAAAGGCGCCTTTTGTTAAAGTTGAGGCGACGAAGTTTACTGAGGTTGGTTATGTTGGACGTGATGTTGAATCAATGGTACGTGACCTCGTAGAGACAGCTATTCGCATGGTGAAATCTGAAAAAGTTGTTTTCGTTCAGGATGAAGCTGAAAAACTAGCGAATGAACGACTTGTTGAACTTCTCGCTCCCGCTCAAAATAAGCAAAAAGCTAGTAAAAATCCTTTTGAGATGCTATTTGGAAATATACAAGGGGAGCAAAACAACGATAAAGATAATGAGGCAGATCATGGATTAGCTGAGCGTCGCGCGAAAATACGAGAGGATTTAGCGGCAGGAAAACTTGAAGATGAAAAAGTTCTAATTGAAGTTGAGGATACAACACCTTCAATGATGGATATGTTAATGAATGGTCAAGGCATGGAAGGCATGGGAATGAATATGCAAGACTTGCTAGGCTCTCTGATGCCTAAAAAACCTAAGAAACGTTCATTGACTGTAAAAGAAGCGCGCAAGGTGTTAACACAGCAAGAAGCGAACAAACTTATCGATATGGACGAGGTTATTGTCGAATCTATTGCCCGAGCAGAGCAAAGCGGAATAATCTTTATTGATGAAATTGACAAAATTGCTGCACCTTCAAGAGGGGCTGGTCCAGATGTGTCACGCGAGGGAGTGCAAAGAGATATTTTACCGATCGTTGAAGGTTCGACAGTTATGACAAAATATGGTCCAGTTAAGACTGATTATATTTTATTCGTTGCAGCAGGAGCTTTCCATATTGCCAAGCCATCAGATCTAATTCCAGAGCTGCAAGGTCGTTTTCCAATCCGTGTCGAGTTAACCTCACTTTCAGAGGATGATTTTATTAGAATTCTTACAGAACCGCAAAATGCGCTAACTAAGCAATATACTGCGCTTCTTGAAACAGAAGGAATTAAAATCGAATTTTCTGAGGGTGCGATTAAAGAATTAGCAAAAATTGCAGCAGAGGTTAATCGAAATATGGAGAATATTGGAGCGAGACGTTTGCATACGATTTTAGAAAAGCTATTAGAGGACTTATCCTTCGAAGCTCCTGAAATGAATCTTGACCATATGACTATAACACCCGAATATGTCCAAGCAAAATTGGGCGGAATTGCAAAAGATAGAGATTTAAGTCAGTATATATTATAAAAATTGTAAATCTTCTGATAATGAACACTTCAAGGACTAGGCTACATTTTGGCAATCCTCCTTTAGTACCATTTATTAGGAGGTTGTCGATTCCTGCAAGTTATAATCGCTAGTTTCATTACAGTATTGCTGGCATAGTTTTAGGAGGAAAATTTTTGATGAGCCTATTGAATAAAACAAGAACATTGAATCGATTACTGCAACGAACTGCAGGTAAACCAGTGAGCTTTAGAGAGATGGCAGAAGTCTTGTGCACGACTTTACAGGCAAATGTGTTCGTGATTAGTCGACGAGGCAAAATATTAGGCTGTGCAGCCTTAGATGTGTATGCACATGATTATTTACGGACACTTGATGCAGATGAATTGCGCTTTTCTAGTGTAAGTAACGGCATTATTATGTGTGTCGAAGAAACAAGCACTGAAATTCCACCAAGTGCACTTCAGTCTGATCTTTTTGAAAAAATTGGGGATAACGAATTTATGACTATTGTACCAATTATTGGTGGTGGAGATCGGCATGGAACATTACTTCTGACTCGGAATTCGGGTAGTTTTACAGATGAAGATTTAGTTCTGGCTGAGTATGGAAGCACTGTGGTAGGAATGGAAATTTTACGTGAACGAAGTGAAGAAATTGAACAAGAAGCCCGCAGCAGGGCGGTTGTTTCCGTGGCAATGAACTCGCTGTCTTATAGTGAGCTTGAGGCAGTAGAGCACATTTTTGAAGAGCTTGAAGGCAAAGAAGGTTTGCTGGTAGCATCGAAAATTGCAGATCGAGTAGGAATTACTCGCTCCGTTATCGTAAATGCTCTTCGAAAATTGGAAAGCGCAGGGGTTATAGAGACCAGGTCGCTTGGAATGAAAGGAACATATATTAAAATATTAAATCATCAACTACTTCAAGAATTAGAAAAAAACAAAAATTAGTGACTTTCGTGTAAATTTCATGAATAGTAGTTGGAAAGCCCTAATGTCGAAAGAAGTTAGGGCTTTTTTCTTATTGTGCAAAATAAAATATTTGAAGATGATATAGGTATATGATTCCATCATGATTCGACGTAATATTATTTTTTTTTAATCTTTTTGTAGGAAAATAGAGGATTTTGTAATAGTAATGTTGAATAAAAGAGATTAGCAGTATTATGAAAGTGGTGAAAAAGAATGAAGCTTGTTAACAGTATGTCATTTCAGCGAATGGAATCAGCTTTATATGCTGCTGAGGCGAGACAGCGAGTAATTTCTAATAATATCGCTAACGCTGAGACACCAAATTACAAAAGATCAGAGCTAATTTTTGAGAATTTACTATCTGAGCAATTGGGTTCAGGTAAAGAAAAGATTAAAGGTAGAGTAAATCATGAGAAACATATTGCCATTGGAAAGGGTAGTTTGGGCTTGCCTAAGGCAAAATTAGTGACGGATGAAAATTCTGCAATGAATCCGTTGACTAATAACAATGTTGATCTCGATGCAGAGATGACATTGCTCGCCAAAAACCAGTTAAACTATAACTTTTATGTGCAGCAATTGAACCACGATTTTACAATGATGCGAATTGCAATAACTGGACAAAAATAACAGGAGGTAAGCATAAGTGAAAATTTCAAATGGTTTTGACATATCTGCTTCTGCTTTAACCGCAAATAGAATGCGTATGGATGTCATTTCTTCTAACATTGCTAATGCGGAAACGACAAGAGCTGCTTATGTAAATGGTGAATATGTGCCATATAAGCGTAAGATGGTTGTTATGAAATCGCAAGAGCAATCCTTCAATCAAATCTTCAATAAGACTTTGTCAGGTACAGATGCTAGCAACAAGTTCAAAGGAGTTAATGTGACAAATATCATTGAGGATACTTCCCCTTTTAAGCTAGTATATAATCCTTCCCATCCTGATGCGAATGAAGAAGGGTACGTACAAATGCCGAATGTTGACATAGCGACTGAAATGGTCGACATGATTGGTGCTGTTCGTGCTTATGAATCAAATGTAACAGCATTGAATGCTTCAAAATCTATGTTTATGAAATCATTAGAGCTTGGTAAATAAAATAATAGATTAAGATAGAGAGGATTGAGATGTTTTATGATTGAGCAGATTTCTTTATCAGGTGTAACACCTATCAGCAACAAGAATGCCATGAACGTTTCAAGCCAGGACAAAACCGGTGCTGAAATTACTAAATCTTTTGGACAATTTTTAAGTGATGCTTTAAGCAGTGTTGAAGCACAGGAAGCAAATGTCCAAAAATTAAATGATCAATATTTAGCTGGTCGCGTCGACGCTACTGAAGTATTGGTTGCAGCTAGTCAATCTCAATTAAGTTTGCAATTAACCTCAGAGATTCGTAATAAAGTAGTGGCGGCGTATCAGGAAATAATGAGAATCCAAGTTTAATTGCTTGGTACCCCCATAGAACTTGGATGAGGTGAAAACGTGAACGAAAAAGTAGCCCAATATGTAAATAAAGTTAAAAGTAGTTTTCAGCAAATGGGCAGAAAACAAAAAATATGGTTATCCGCTTCAATAGTCGGAATTATTGTTGCAGTTGTATTGGCAATTGTTATTTTTACACGTACTGAATATGAGGTAGCTTTCCAAAAACTTGATTCTACTGACTCCGCAGCAGTAATCAATTATCTTGACTCAAATGGCATTCCTTATAAATTGAATGCTTCAGGTACAGAAATTTCAATTCCTGCGAAAGATGCTGCTCGTGTAAAAATAGCAGTTGGATCAGAAGGACTAATTAAAAATGGTACACTGGGCTTTACTGAAACTTTCGGCATTGGTACAAGCTCATTAGGAACAACTGAAAATGAATTTAATGTTAAATATCAAAATGCGTTAAATGGTGAAATCCAACGCTTACTAAATGGTTTGAACGGTATTGAAAGTTCAAAAGTTTTAGTAACTCAACCAGAAAAAAGTGTGTTCTTATCAACAGAAGACGCTGAAAAAACTACTGTTGCTGCAGTGTTAAGTTTCGTCCCAGGTTATCGACCAACGCAAAAAGAAATTGATGGTTATTATAACTTGATTAAAGCTGCTGTTGGCGGTATTGATGTTAAAGATATTACAATTTCAAGTCAACAAATGGGAGAACTGCTATCTTCTGAAGCAAGTGATTTGCTCAGTGGTGGAACAAACTCTATTGAAACACAATTTAATATTCAGAAAAAATATGAGCAAGAAATTAAAAATACGATTCAACAATATTTAAGCCAAATCTACGGTGTTGATAAAATCGTAGTTAGCGTATCTAGTAGCTTGAACTTTGATAAAAAGCAAAGTCAAGAAAGTCTAGTATTGCCGCTTGAAAATAACAACAACAGCGGTATCGTAGTTAGTGAACAAATAGACACTAGCAGTAGTACAAGCGCGAATTCGAATGGTGGCGTTGTCGGAACAGGCGAAACTGATGTGCCGACGTATCAAACCAGTCAATCTGGCGGAGAAAATAGCTCCGAAAGCAATTCCACAATTCGAAACTATGATTATAACCGTATTAACAATATTATTGAATCACAAGCTTATGTAGTAAAAGATCTATCTATCAGTGTTGGTTTTGAAGCTTCTGAAATAACAAATCAAGCTGATCAAGAAGCTATTACCAACTATTTAACTAGTTTTGTTAGAAGTCAGTTAGCAAATTCAGGTCAAGATTTAACTAATGATTTGGCTGTTCAACAAAAAGTGACATTAATCTCACGTGATTTTGAAGCTGAATCAGAAACTAATGCTTCAAATAATGGATTGTCCATTGGTTGGGTAATCGGTCTTGGAGCGTTAGCATTAGTTCTAATTCTTGCAATTGTTTTCCTAGTAATGCGTCGTCGTAAAGGAAATGACGTAGAGGAAGAAATTGAAGTAGAAGATATTCCAGTACGACCTGCATATGAATCAATCGATCTTGATAACATTCAAAATGAAAGTCAAGCTCGTAAAAATCTTGAAACGCTTGCCAAACGCAAACCTGACGAATTCGTTAACTTGCTACGTACATGGCTAGTAGATGAATAGAGGTGCTTTACTTTGTCTAAAACAGCTCAAGGATTGACGGGACGTCAAAAGGCAGCCATCTTATTGATCACGCTTGGGCCTGAGGTGTCTGCGCAAATATTCAAACATTTACGTGATGATGAAATTGAACAACTTACGCTGGAAATTGCGAATGTTCGCAAAGTTGACAGCGATGATAGAGAAAACATTTTACAAGAGTTCCATCAAATTTGTATGGCTCAGCAATATATCTCCCAAGGCGGTATCGCTTATGCTAAAGAAATTTTAGATAAAGCGTTGGGTGAAGATAAGGCAAAAGAAGTACTAGCTCGACTTACAGCAACCTTGCAAGTAAGACCGTTTGATTTTGCGAGAAAAGCTGATCCAGCACAAATATTGAACTTTATTCAAAACGAGAATACACAAACAATTGCATTAGTGCTTTCTTATTTACAACCTGAACAAGCAGCGGTAATTTTATCCTCCTTACCACAGGATAAGCAAGCTGATGTAGCTAAAAGGATCGCGTTAATGGATAGTACTTCTCCAGAAGTCATTGCACAAATTGAACATATTTTGGAACAAAAGCTATCCTCTACTGTTACACAGGACTACACAAATGCTGGTGGTATCGATTCTATCGTTCAAATTTTGAATGGTGTAGACCGTGGTACAGAACGCACAATTCTAGATGCGCTTGAAATTCAAGATCCTGAGCTTGCAGAAGACATTAAGAAACGCATGTTTGTATTTGAAGACATTGTTAATATTGACAATCGCTCCATTCAACGCATTATTCGCGATGTTGAAAATGCTGACTTGCAGCTTGCGCTTAAAGTATCTAGTGAAGAAGTGCGTGAGGCTGTATTCCGAAATATGTCGAAACGGATGGCGGAATCTTTCCAAGAAGAAATGGAATTTATGGGACCTGTACGCTTACGTGATGTTGAAGAAGCACAAACTCGCATCGTAGCTATTATAAGACGACTTGAAGAGTCAGGTGAAATTATCATCGCGCGTGGCGGAGGAGATGATATAATTGTCTAATTTAATCAAGTCCTCACATGTATTAACGCTTGATGAGTATAAAAAGTTGCGCTCTAATCATCGAATTAATCAAATAATTTCTCAGGTTAACTCTGAATTGCCAGAAAAAGAAGAAGATAAACCTGATGAAGAAACGATTTCTTTACGAGATCAGATTATTAATGATGCTAAGGTAGCAGCTGATGCAAGAGTAAAGGAAGCTGCTGAAGAGTGCGAAAAAATGCTCGAGGACGCTAAAGCTCAAATTGAGGTTTGGTGGCTCGAGAAACGCAACGAAGATGAGCAGCTTCGAGCGCAGCTCCAAGAAGCTGGCTACCATGAAGGCTACAATCAAGGTCTCGCAGAGGCTGAAGCTAAAATTAGAGGCGAATGGGAGCATAATCTAGCTGAAGCTGCCACAATTCTAAAAGAAGCGTATCATACTCGCGAAAGATTAATTCAAGAAGCAGAACCTTACATTATTGAATTAAGCTGTGCAATAGCTGAAAAGATTATAGATCAACAGTTATCACTTGAGCCTCAGCTAGTGGTCGAGCTAATTACTCGCACCCTTGCGAGACGGCGTGAGCAAGGTGAAATTACACTTTGCGTAGCGCCAAGCTCCTTATCATTTGTCCAAGCTGCACGAGAGGAATTGAATGCAGCTATAGACTCGCAAGCAGAGCTTGTCATTATTCCTGATGCTTCAGTGAAAGACAAAGGCTGCGTTATTCGTTCTAAGTTTGGTAGTATTGATGCACGAATTGACACTCAGCTGTCCGAAATTAAACGTGAGCTGATGCATATCGCACATCAAAGCATTGAAGAAAGAGGTCAGGCAAATGACCAAGCTTAATATTCAAATGGATAAATATAAGGAGCATCTTAATAACATTGATCCTGTTCGTATTAACGGAAAAGTAACACAGGTCATTGGATTAACAGTTGAATCACAAGGTCCAGATGCTTCAATCGGTGATTTATGTTATATCTATCCATTAAAATCAAACAAACCATTGAAAGCTGAAGTTGTAGGCTTTCGTGAAAATAAAGTCATCCTAATGCCATTAGGTGATCTTCATTCAATTAGTCCTGGTTGTGATGTTGTCGGAACAGGGAAGCCGTTAACTGTACAAGTCGGCTCAGAATTGCTTGGCAAAGTGCTCGATGGGCTTGGTAATCCTTTAGATGGAAGTTTTCTGCCAAGCACAATGCCATCATATTCGACTCATCATACACCTGACAATCCACTTGCTCGTCCTAGGGTAACAAAGCCACTAGGTACTGGTGTAAAAGCAATTGATGGACTGCTAACTGTTGGTGAAGGTCAGCGTGTTGGTATTTTTGCTGGGTCCGGTGTTGGTAAAAGTACTTTATTAGGTATGATTGCTAGAAACACCGCGGCCGATGTCAACGTTATTGCTCTGATTGGTGAGCGCGGCCGGGAAGTGTTAGAGTTTATTGAGAAAGACCTCGGTCCAGAAGGTTTGGCTCGCTCTGTTGTAGTTGTCGCAACATCGGATCAACCTGCACTAATTCGGATGAAAGGTGCAATGATTGCTACCTCGATTGCGGAATATTTTAGAAACCGCGGCTTGAATGTGATGCTGATGATGGATTCCGTAACACGTTATGCAATGGCAATGCGTGAAGTTGGTCTTGCAATAGGTGAACCTCCAGCAACAAGAGGTTATACTCCTTCTGTATTCGCTGCACTGCCTAAACTTTTAGAGCGAGCTGGAACAAGCACTAAAGGCTCTATCACCGCCTTTTATACTGTATTAGTAGATGGCGATGATATGAATGAACCAATCGCTGACGCAGTACGCGGTATTCTTGATGGTCATATTGTGTTAAGTCGAGCATTGGCACATAAAGGACATTACCCAGCGATAGATGTTCTTGCTTCAGTCAGCCGTGTTATGAATCAAATTGTTACGGAAGAACAGTTGGATGCCGCTAATGAGCTAAAAAGATTGCTAGCAATCTATCGAGATTCAGAGGATCTAATCAATATCGGAGCTTATCAACATGGATCAAACGAACAAATTGACTTAGCAATTCAATATATCGATTTAATTAACTCATTTACAAAACAAAGAACTAACGAAAAACTAACGCTTGAACAAATTCAGCAGCAGTTAATTGCGAATTTTAGTAGGAGTTGATTATCGTAATGGCATCATTTAAATATAGCTTTCAAAAAATCGTTGATTTAAAAGAAAGTGAAAAGACACAAGCCGAATGGTTACTTTCCGATGCAATTAGTGCACTGAATGCTGAAAAGCAACAACTTAAGTATTTGAAGCAACAGCAACTGGAGTGGGAACAAAAGTTGGATAAAGCTGTGCGTGAAGCTTCTCCCTTAGGAGATATTGTTACTATTAACCAATATATCGAATATTTTACCCAGAAAATTAAGAGTAAATGTAAAGATATTTGTGCAGCTGAACAAAAAGTCGAATCTTGTAGAAACAAATTAGCAAGTAAAATGAAGGAAGAAAAGGTATGGCATAAGGCTAAAGAGCATGCGTATGCTAAATTCCAATACGATATGCTGCTTAAAGAGCAACTTGAGCTAGACGAGATGGCTACCATCCGTTTTATGTCACCTGCTCCATAAGATATTTGTGCGATAGGGGAGTGAATGGAATTGGCTGCCGTTGATGAAGAAAAGGAAGAAAGCAGTTTTATTGAGAAAGCAGTGTTTGTAATAACTCCATTATTGTTCGTAGTTGTCCTGCTGGGATTGGTTGTTACGTTTTTGAATGTAGATTTTCGTAATAAAGCTTTAGAAATCGGAAATAACATTCCAGTCATTAAAAATATATTGCCTGAGCCTACAACAAGTGCAACGGTTTCAGATGATGAACTGCGAAATGAAAAGTTTACAAAGCGAATTCAAGAGCTTGAGGCTCAACTAGCTGCAGTTCAAGAGGAATTAGAAGCAGCAACTGCCAAAACGGTAGAGCAAGAGCAAACGATAAGCAAATTAGAAGAGCAAAAAGAAGCAGCGAAACAGCAAACGACGGCAACTGCTGCAACCGATGAGGAGTATTCTGCGCGAATTCAAGAGCTAGCAAGTATGTTTTCTAAAATGACGCCAAGTAAAGCAGCGCCAATTATTCAAAGCATGACATTAGATGAAATGGCATTACTATTTAATAGTATGCGTGCTGATGACAGAGTGCGTATCATGGAGAAAATGACTCCTCAAGTTGCTGCAGATGTTACGCTTAAGTTGAAAGATATTGAAAGCTCCAAGGATTTAGAGATCGCTGCATTGCAATCTCGTATTCAAGCGTTGCAAACAGAGGGCAAAAGTGATACAAGCTCTACTCAAGTAAGCGATAGCGACTTGGCTGCTACATTTGCTGCAATGGATGCTTCTGCAGCAGCGGAATTGCTATCTAAAATGATGGATATTAGCTCCAGTAAAGTTTTAAGAGTACTTCAGGCAACAAATAGCACTGCGCGTTCTGCAATTTTAGAAGAAATGGCTGAAATAGATGAACGTTCTGCAGCAATGCTTGTAACAAAATTAATGGAAAATTGATGAAGGCCTAATACAAAGCAATAATTTACAAGATATTATCGAAAGGAGGTGAAATTATGGATGCTATGACTTTATTCAATAGTCTTTCGATGACATCTAATGCTTCACAGCTGGCAGGTAATGCTGCTAATAGCGGTAATGGTACTGTTGGAAGTGGTGAAGGTGACTTTCAAAAGCAATTATTAAATGTGATGGGGACACAAGATGCAAACAAAACAGTGCAAGGGACAACTGCTCCGACAGCAACTGTTGCTGAATCAGAGGTTGCAGATCTGCAACTGACAGAATTAATCGCATCTGAGACTAATGCCTTAGTTCAATCAATGTTGCTGGCGAATAATGCCTCCCAAATCTCATCGGAAGAACTGACTGAAGAAGGTTTGGATGCAATTATTGAACAACTGCTTGATCAACTTGACCAGTTGACAGATGCTGATTTAACTGAAGAACAGCAAAACATGCTTGCTTCATTACTACAGCAGATAAGCGCGCTTGTTGCTTTAATTCTTGGTTCAAATCATGGTGCAAAGCAAGAACCATCGTTTGATGTTGCCCATTTGATAGCTTCTGCTGATATGTCCTTTAATTCAAAAGAAACTATCAATAAATTGTCTGATCAATTGTTAGTTTTACAGCAAGCTCTGCAAACTAATGCGAATAAAGTCATTTTTGGTCAATCGGCTAATTCCTTGTTGCAGGATCAGCTTCAAGTTGTGCAAGCAAAATTAAATGAGCTTTTATCTAATGTGAAGCAAAAAAGTAATGAGCAAGCTAACAGTCAACAAGAAATTGTTGTGCCAAAGCTAACTTCTGACAGTAATGTTACTAATCATTTGCAACGTTTAACACAGGAAGCTTCATTTAATCCTGTTGCACAAAAGGTTGCAGAGTTGAATACTAATATTGCAGTACAAGCTGTTCAATCTGGACAAACAAGCCAAGCAACTGCAGCGACACAAGTTGTTGAAACTGTACAAGCTGCTGAATTGACTCAACCAGTACAAGCGTCTAACGCTGAAACTGTTCCAGTTCAAACAGCATTACCTGATTTTCATTTAAAAGCTGATAATGCGAAAGATTTTCTTCTTCAACTATCTAGAAGCACTTCTGGTTCAACAAGTGCTTATGTAATTGCAGATGAATTTGCTGAAACGATGAAAGAGCTTGTTGTTCAACGTTTCAACATTTCTAATCTGAATGGTGTAACAGAGGCGAAAATTTCACTTACTCCTGAACATCTAGGTCAAGTTGATGTGAAGCTTTCAGTGCAAAATGGAGTGCTAACAGCAATTTTCCAAACAGAAACTGCAATGGCTAAAGATGCACTAGAAAATCAAATTTTGCAGCTTCGTACTTCACTTGCTCAACAAGGGATAACAGTTGAAAAAATTGAAATATCCCAAAGTGAACTGGCTTCTGGCTTGAATCAAGGTCAAAAACAGCGTTCAAGTGGCAATCAACAAGGCCAAGAGCAATCTGGATCTGGTACGAAGGAAGAAACCTTTGAGGAAGAATTGTTGATTAATGTAGCGAGTCAACAGCTTGGCTTTGGTAGAGCTGTTAACGAAATCGTTTAATGTTAAATATTACAGACTGTGGGAGGTGAAAAATATGTCAACTCCAATCACAAGTTCACCAGTATGGCCTAACTATAGTAAAACGAATGTTGCTAAAGCTTCGACTAAATCAACTGCACTTGGTAAAGATCAATTTTTAAGTTTATTCGTTGCCCAATTAAAAAATCAGGACCCGCTATCTCCAATGGATAATACTCAGTTTGTCGCGCAAATGGCACAGTTCTCATCTGTAGAGCAATTGCTAAATATTGCAGATGAAATTAGCTTGCTAAGACAAAATATTGGAACAGCATCAAGCTTGATTGGTAAGTATGTATCGTGGCAAGAATATGATTCCAATGGACAAGTGGTTACGGGTACTGGTATTGTCGAATCAATTGTAACGAATGACAATAAACTTTATGTTGAAGTAAATGGCAAACTTGTAGGAATCGATTTTATTAATCAAATTTCAGTGAATCAAGCCAGTGAATCAAGCGATAGCTTTGAAAGTGATTCGACTCAATTAGCTTCAAATGATACACAGGAGGGCAATGAGGTGAGTGGTTCATGAACAGCGGAATAAAGGTTGGACAACTATATCCGATGCAAGTGAATCCTAACAGCTTTGTCAATAAAAGTAACACCGTTAAATCAAACTCTGCAGAAGGCAAAAAGTTTTCTGAAGTATTTGATCAGCAAATGCTAAAGTTTAGTCATCATGCAGAGATACGTATGGCACAACGAGGGATAAGCTTGCCGCAAGAGGGATTGAATCAAATTAATGAAGCAGTTACCTCGGCAGCAGAAAAAGGTGCAAAAGACTCCTTAATCATTTATCGAGATATTGCAATGATTGTCAATGTACCTACTAGAACAGTTGTCACAGCGCTAGATGGCGGCCAAATGAAAAGTAATTTATTTACTCAAATTGATAGTGCAATTATTCTTACATAGGCTGGACCTAAAAGGGAGCCTTGAGCTGCTGAACGACTGATGCAGCTTTAAACGTTAAAGGAGGATTAGGGATGCTAAGATCAATGTATTCTGGGGTTTCTGGAATGAGAGGATTCCAAACTAAGCTTGATGTAATTGGTAATAATATTGCTAACGTAAACACAATAGGCTTCAAATCAGGTCGCGTAATGTTTTCTGACATTTTGAGTCAAACCGTAAGCGGGGTTACAGCACCTGAAGAAGGAACAAGCGGGGGCGTAAATGCTAAGCAAGTTGGTCTTGGTTCCGCTATTGCATCAATCGATACAGTGCATACTGCTGGTAGTGCGATGACAACTAACGAATCGACTGATTTACGTATTAATGGTGATGGTTTCTTTGTTCTTCAAGCTGGGGATGATGGTGAACAAGTACTAACGAGAGCTGGTAACTTTAAACTAGATGCGAATCGCCAACTTGTAAATGCTGATGGTCTGTTCGTTCTTGACACTGGTGGTCAGCCAATCATTTTGGATGAAGAAATTACTTCATTTACGATCTCTCAAGATGGTTTTATTATTGGTAATACTGCAGATGGTCAAGTTGAAGGACCACAAATTGGTCTTGTTCGTGTTGCTAACCCATCTGGTCTTGAAAAACTTGGTGGTAACCTATATCGAATGACAGTAAACGCAAACCCTGAAGGTGAAATGGAAATTGTTGCACCAAATGATGCTGAACTAGGTACTGGTGCAATTATCTCCGGACAGCTTGAAATGTCTAACGTTGACTTAACAAGCGAGTTTACGGAAATGATCGTAGCGCAACGTGGCTTCCAAGCAAACTCACGAATTGTTACAACCTCAGATGAAGTTTTGCAAGAAGTAGTTAATTTGAAGCGCTAAGTTAAATAGTAAGCTAGGAGGGGGAATCCCTTCCTAGCCATTAGGAGGAAGCGATGATTACTGTAACGAGAATTAATGGTCAGTCTGTTACAATTAACGCATTGCTTATAGAATCAGTTGAAGAAGCTGCAAATACAGTAATAACTTTAACTACTGGCAATAAAATTGTTGTGAAAGAAACTACGGCTGAAATTATTGAATTAAATAATAAGTTTTTACAATCAATTGGACTTGTTGCAGCTTCACAAAAGAGTGAACAGAAAAAGGAGCATTAGCGATGAAAAAGATGCTACCATGGTTAATAACCATATTATTATCTATTACTTTGATTGCAGTGGTAGGCATTGTTGTGTATAAAACGATGTTTGATGATGCTTCCACGGCAAATGCTGAAAATGAGCCTGTAAAAGTTGAAGTGCTTAGTGCAGAAGAACGCGTTGAGGTAACTTCAGTATTAACAGATTTCCGTAGAAATTTAAAAGATCCTAAAGATTTAGTTATCATTAATTTCGCTTTCCAATTAGATAGTGCTAAAGCTAAGGAAAGCTTTGATCAAATCATGGAAATTGAAATTAAACCTATTATAAGCAGAACACTTGCTGATATGACCGCAGAAGAATTAAACGGCTCTCAGGGTGAGGATGCTTTAGAATCGAAGCTGTTAAATTTAATTAATCCGATTCTGCCTAAAGGAAAACTAGTAAAAGTAGAAATTACTGATTTTATGATTACTAGAATCTAGTTTTTGAAATTCCTCCAAGGAGGTGAGAGACATGGTTGATGTTTTATCTCAGAATGAGATTGACGCTTTGCTTGCGGCCTTATCATCTGGTGAGATGGACGCGGAAGAATTAAAGAAGGAAGAACCGACAAAGAAAATTAGTGTATACGATTTTAAGCGTGCGGTACGCTTTTCCAAGGATCATATTCGTAGCTTAACTCGAATTCATGAAAACTTTGCTCGCTATCTGACAACTTACTTTTCTGCACAGCTAAGAACATTTGTGCAAATTAACGTAGTTGATGTTGAGCAATTGCCTTATGATGAATTTATTCGTTCGATTCCAAAGATGACAATTTTAAATCTCTTTGAAGCCGAGCCTCTTGAAGGACGAATGGTGCTTGAAGTAAACCCTAATGTTGCTTTTGCCATGTTAGATCGCTTACTCGGCGGTCCTGGAGCAGCACCTTCTAAGATGAATGCGTTGACTGAGATTGAAACCAACATTTTAGAAAGAGTATTTGCTAGAGCGTTTGATAGTCTCCAAGAGGCATGGAAGACTATCATGGATATTAAGCCAAAGCTAGAAGGCTTAGAAACAAATCCTCAATTTATGCAAATTGTTTCTCCTAATGAAACGATTGCTTTGATTTCCTTCAGTACAAAAATAGGAGATACAACTGGGATGATCAACTTATGTATTCCGCACGTTGTACTGGAGCCAATTATGCCAAGACTGTCTGTTCATCATTGGTTTGTTTCTCAGAAAAAAGAACGTATACCAGAAGAAGTAGAAATTCTTGAGCAACGTGTTAAAAATACTAAGCTTCCAATTGTTGCTGAGCTTGGTGAAACTACCATCACGATTCAAGAGTTTTTAAGCTTAGCTCAAGGTGATGTGTTATCGTTAAACAAATCTGTTGATGAAGGACTTAAAATAAAGGTAGGAGATAAGTTGAAATTTATTGGAAGTCCCGGATCAATTAAAGATCGCCTAGCGATTCAAATTGATGAGATAGTGAGTGAAGGAGAGGAAGAAGAACATGACGAGTAAGGATTATTTGTCTCAAGAGGAAATTGATGCATTGCTTCGTCAATCCTCCGGCGACTCTGCTGAGGAAGAAAGCTTGCCTGTTCCAGCAGGCGGCGGAGAAGTATTAGAAGACTACCTTTCTTCACTTGAGCAGGATGCACTAGGGGAAATCGGAAACATCACATTTGGTAGTGCTGCTACAGCGTTATCTACTTTGCTTGGTAAAAAAGTAGATATAACCACACCATCTGTTTCACTAGTTAGAAAAAGTGAACTAGCGACTGTGTTTCCAAAGCCACATGTAGCAGTAAGCGTTCAATATGTAGATGGCTTTGAAGGAATTAACTCCCTCGTCATTCGTACCAATGATGCACAAGTTATAGCTGACCTAATGCTTGGCGGAGAAGGTAATGTAACTGAACAAGAATTGAATGAAATTCATATTTCTGCGGTACAGGAAGCAATGAATCAGATGATGGGTTCTTCAGCTACTTCGATGTCTACCATTTTTAATCGCTTAGTTAACATCTCTCCACCAGGAATTAATATTCTTGATGTAGAGTCAGGCGATGGAGTTGATCATTTACCACCTGATGATGTCATGATTAAAGTATCTTTTCATCTGACAATTGGTGATTTGATAGATTCAACAATTCTTCAACTATTGCCAATTTCATTTGCTAAGCAAATGGTTGCGACATTAATGGGAACTGAAGCAGAAGCTCCTGCGGCGCTGGAAGCACCACAACCACAGCCAACAGCTTCTCAACCAGCTCCTGTACAAGCTCCTGTAACGCCTGTACAAGAGCCTGTAGTACAACAACCCGTACAACCTACTATGCCGCCTAATGTGCCGCCAGCGGGATATTATCCGCCTCAACAAGGGGGGTATGGTCAACCTATGGATTATCAGCAGCATAGCTATAATACGAATGTAAATCGCAATGTAAATGTACAGCCTGTGCAATTTGCTTCGTTAAATCATGGTCAATATGCTCAAACTGATGGTACAAATCTGAATTTACTACTCGACATACCATTAAAGGTCACTGTAGAATTAGGAAGGACCCAAAAACAAATTAAAGACATACTCGAGTTGTCACAGGGGTCTATCATTGAACTAGATAAACTTGCAGGTGAACCAGTAGATATCCTTGTTAATAACAAGTTAATTGCAAAAGGTGAAGTCGTTGTTATTGATGAGAACTTTGGTGTCCGTGTAACAGATATCGTGAGTCAATGGGACAGAATTCAAAAACTACAATAAGAGATTTCTAGGAGGAAGAAAAAACAATGGCTAATCGTATTTTGATTGTTGATGACGCTGCATTTATGCGAATGATGATTCGTGATATTTTAACGAAAAATGGGTATGAAGTTGTTGGTGAGGCACCAGACGGTTCACAAGCAGTAGAAAAATTTAAAGAACTAAAGCCTGACCTTATTACTATGGACATCACAATGCCGGAAATGGACGGTATTACAGCACTAAAAGAGATTCGTAAATTGGATCCTAATGCAAAAGTGATTATGTGCTCAGCTATGGGTCAACAAGCGATGGTTATCGACGCAATTCAAGCTGGCGCTAAAGACTTTATTGTTAAACCATTCCAAGCTGATCGTGTAATTGAAGCAATTAAGAAAACACTTGGTTAATGAGAGTAGGCGCATAATGCGAAAATTAGCAATTTTAATAATAAGCAGTTGCCTATGTACTTCAATTCCTATGCTCACTGTTGCTGCTTCCAGTAATGGTGAGCTAGGAAATGATTTAACTACAGATTTATCTAATGGAAGCAATGCTTCGCTTCTTCAAACCAATCCGATATGGGACATCGTTAAGGTACTTATTGGACTTGCAGTTGTTATTACACTGCTGATGTTTACAATAAGATGGCTGTCAAGACGAAATCGTTCTTGGTCTAGTCAGCGTGGTTTACGTTCGTTAGGCGGTATTAGCTTGGGTCAAAATAGTTCACTGCAAGTAATCGAAATTGCTGGTCGTTTATATATTGTTGGGGTTGGAGAAAATGTCACATTACTTGATAAAGAAGTTGACCCAGAGCAAGTTGCTATTATTACGCAAGCTCTTGAGCTGCAAGAGCAAAGTAATTTGAGCTTTACTTCAATTAAGCAATTTTTAGCTTCACGCAATAAGATGAACAGTCGCAGTAACAAGGATAGTGTTTCCACTGAGAGCTGGAATGATGTGGGATCATTTGAAGATTTATTACAAGCCAAGCTAGATAAGCAAGCGGAACGTAAGCAACAGCTTGAATCTATCCTTAAGGATAAAAAATAATGAATGGTTGATGGACAATGAAAAAAAAGTGGCTGCTTATTGTACCGCTGATGATCACATTCCTTCTTATAATGGTACCTTATGCATATGCCGAACCGATTCCGGATATATCCATTAACATTGGTAATAGTGATGGGGATGCTCAAGGAACGAGTACACTATCGATTCTATTATTAATCACAGTGTTAAGTGTTGCTCCTGCAATATTAGTTTTAATGACGAGCTTTACGCGAATCGTTATTGTACTAAGCTTTGTGAAAACATCGATGGGAACAAATACAGTTCCGCCTGCACAAGTTCTAGTCGGACTTGCTATGTTTTTAACATTTTTCGTGATGGCACCGACGTTTAGCGAAGTGAACGAGGTAGCGTTGCAGCCTTATATCCAAGGCGAGATTACACAGGAGCAAGCATTTGAGGAAGCGGCGAAGCCCTTGAAGCGTTTCATGATTAATCATACGCGTGAGAAGGATCTAATGTTGTTTATGAATTATACAGGTGAGGATAAACCAGCTACGTATGAGGATATTCCAATTACAACATTAATACCTGCATACGCAATTAGTGAATTAAAAACGGCATTTCAAATGGGATTTATGATTTTTATCCCGTTCTTAATTATTGATATGGTCGTTGCTAGTACATTAATGGCGATGGGGATGATGATGCTTCCACCAATTATGATTTCTTTGCCTTTTAAGATTCTGTTATTTATTCTCGTAGATGGTTGGCACCTAGTTGTAAGATCATTGCTGCTAAGCTTTAGCCCATAAAAATGTTTTAGGAGTGTAGACATTGAGTGCAGAATTTATTCTTGGAATTGCTGGTCAAGCGGTATTTACTGTCCTAAAAGCTTCGGCTCCGATGCTAGTCTTAGCATTAATTACAGGCTTAGCAGTGAGTATCTTTCAGGCAACAACACAAATTCAAGAACAAACGCTTGCGTTTGTCCCAAAAATTGTTGCCGTGTTAGTTTCTGTCATCATTTTTGGTCCATGGATACTTAATACAATTGTTGATTTTACTTATAACATCTTCAGCAATTTGCATAATTACATTGGATAGGCTGTGAATGATATGACAGAAGTTTTTATAGAAGCACTTCCTATTTTTTTGTTAATTTTTTGTCGAGTAACAGCTTTTTTCGTCGTTTCTCCTATCTTTAGTCATAAAAGTGTACCGACGATTTTTAAGATTGGTCTCGGCTTTTTTATTTCTTTATTAGTATTTTCAGTGCAAGGCTTAAATCAAACTCTAGTACTTGATTTACAGTATGTTTTGATGATTTTGCGAGAAGTATTAATTGGCATTATGATGGGCTTTATTGTGCTAATCATGTTTTTAACCGTACAAACAGCTGGCGGTATTAACGATATGCAAATCGGTTTTTCAATGGCTAATATCGTTGACCCGACTTCAGGTGCTACTATGCCTTTGATTGGTAACTTTAAGTATCTTCTGCTGCTAATTATCTTTCTCTCAATGAATGGTCATCATTATTTGCTTGCTGGATTAATGGACAGTTATCTCTATATGCCAATTGAAAATGCTTGGTTTGCTCGTATGGCTGATGGTAGCTTAGCTGAATTTATTACAAATGCAGTTGTATCGAGTTTGGCTATTGGAGTGCAGATAGCATTGCCGATTATGGCTGCTATGTTTTTAACCGATGTGGGATTAGGCTTTTTAGCCAAAACTGCTCCACAGTTTAACGTCTTTGTCATTGGTTTTCCAATCAAAATTATGTTAGGTCTATTTTTGATTGCTTTATTAATGCCAGGTTTAGCAACGATTTTTGAGAAACTATTTTCTATTATGTTCAATACACTTGAGCAAATGTTTGGGATTGTGCAAGGTCCGCCTGCATAGATTGGAGGCAAGTAGTGCGTAAATATCGTTTAGTTCTCGATCTCCAGCTATTTCAAGAGAAGACAGAGAAGGCGACTCCTAAGAAGCGGGGAGATGCTCGTAAAAAAGGGCAAGTTGCGAAGTCACAGGAATTGCCGGCAGCGATTGTGGTTACATTAGCTTTTGCCTCGTTCGCAATGTTAGGTAATTATTACTCAACACATATGACTTCACTGCTTAAAGATTTGTTTGAAAACTGGCTCTTAATGGATGTAACAATTTCAAATTTAGGGGAAGTATTCCAACGAATTTTATTGGAATGTCTACTGCTTTTAGCACCTATTTTTGTAATTGTACTTGTTGCAGGATTTGTATCAAATATTGCTCAATTTGGTTTTTTATTAACTTCTGAATCATTAAAACCAAGCTTAAAGAAATTAAACCCTATTTCAGGATTTAAACGTATTTTTTCTATGAGAAGTTTAGTTGAGTTTGCAAAAAGCTTACTCAAGGTGTCAATTGTTGCAGTGGCAGTTTACACAATAATTAAGAGCGAATGGAACAAAATCTTTGGGCTTGGTATGGAGCCTATAGAATCAGTTGTTTCTTATCTGTCAGCTTTAGTAATTCGTCTTGGAATAACGACTGGCGCTATTTTGATTGTTTTAGCACTTTTTGATTATCTGTATCAGAGATATGAGCATGAAAAAAGCTTAAAAATGTCCAAGCAGGACATTAAGGATGAGTATAAGAGATCTGAAGGGGATCCGTTAACTAAACGAAGAATTCGTGAAAGACAAACGAAAATGGCAATTTCTCGTATGATGCAGGAAGTTCCTAATGCAGATGTTGTCATTACGAACCCAACTCACTTTGCTGTTGCTTTAAAGTATGATGCGTTGAGCATGGAGGCTCCTGTTGTTGTTGCCAAAGGGATGGATCATCTTGCTTTAAGAATTAGAAAAGTAGCTGAAGAGAACAATGTCATAACGATGGAAAATAAGCCATTAGCACGTGCATTATACAGCCAAACTGAAATAGGGGATGCAATTCCACAAGACTTGTTCCAAGCTGTTGCTGAGGTGCTGGCATATGTATATAGAATTAAAGGTAGAGCTAGTAATAAACGATAATTGAGGGAGGGAACATCATGAAGCTAAAAGAGATTATTATAACATGTGGCCTTATCGGTATTATTCTCATGATGATCGTACCGCTCCCTATTATATTAATTGACTTTCTATTAATAGTTAACATTACGGTAGCGATCACTATTTTACTTGTTGCAATGAATACGAAATCAGCACTTGATTTTGCGATATTTCCAGCGATTTTGCTCGTAACAACGCTATTCCGTCTAGCGCTTAGCGTTTCTACTACGCGAAGTATTTTATCAAATGCAGAAGCGGGAGAAGTTATCGAAACATTCGGGCAATGGGTCGGCGGCGGTCAGGTTGCAATCGGCTTTGTCATTTTCCTAATTCTCGTTGTTGTACAATTTATCGTTATTACAAAGGGTTCAGAACGTGTTGCTGAAGTAGCTGCACGCTTTATGCTTGATGCTATGCCTGGTAAACAGATGAGTATTGATGCCGATTTGAACTCCGGATTAATCAATGAACAAGAAGCAAAGGAACGTCGCGCAATTATTTCGCGTGAAGCTGATTTTTATGGAGCAATGGATGGTGCCAGTAAGTTTGTTAAAGGTGATGCCATCGCGACTATTATTATGGTAATCATTAACCTTATTGGCGGTTTTATTATTGGTATGGTTTATTGGGATTTAAGCTTCCAAGAGTCTCTAACCACTTTCTCAATTTTGACGATTGGTGATGGTTTGGTTGCACAAATTCCAGCTCTGTTAATTTCAACATCAGCAGGTTTGATTGTTACTCGTTCTGCTTCTGAGGGCAATCTAGCAGAGGATATTACGACTCAGCTTTTCAAATACCCTAAGCTGTTATATATTGCTGCAGGAGCGCTTGCTCTTTTAGGTTTAACACCAATTGGTATTTTGCGGACTTGGCCTTTTGCTATCTTGCTGGCAGGTGCAGCTTATATGCTAAGTCGTTCGCAACTGAAAAAAGCAGAACAGGATGAGCTGCTTGTGGAAGAACAACAAATTGAAGAAGTTAGAAGTCCAGAAAGTGTGATTAGTCTGCTGCAAGTGGATCCAATCGAATTTGAATTTGGATATGGACTTATTCCGCTTGCTGATACACAGCAAGGCGGAGACTTGTTAGACCGAATTATAATGATTAGGCGACAATGTGCGCTAGAGCTTGGTTTGGTCGTACCAGTTATTCGAATTCGTGACAATATTCAATTAAGACCAAATGAATACGTTATTAGGATTAAAGGTAATACTGTAGCTCGAGGAGAATTGTTACTCAATCACTATTTGGCAATGAGTCCAGGTATAGATGATGAGAATATTCACGGTATTGAGACT
This sequence comes from Paenibacillus sp. plas6, assembly GCF_057221655.1. Taxonomy (NCBI): domain Bacteria; kingdom Bacillati; phylum Bacillota; class Bacilli; order Caryophanales; family Paenibacillaceae; genus Paenibacillus; species Paenibacillus sp. plas6. Next base: position 4,154,470 of record NZ_CM170151.1, read on the forward strand.
ACAGAGCCAGCTTTTGGCTTACCAGCGATTTGGATTGACGAGTTAACAAAAGAAAGAGCAGAACTGTCTGGCTATACTGTTGTTGACCCACCATCTGTTGTTGCGACCCATTTAACTGAAATTATTAAGCGTCACGCACATGAATTAATTGGACGTCAGGAAACTAAAGCACTTGTGGAAAATCTTAAGTCTAATTATCCAGCGCTTGTTGACGATTTAATACCTGGTATTTTGTCATTAGGTGACGTGCAAAAAGTATTAACTAAGTTATTGCAAGAAAAAGTATCGATTCGTGATCTCGTAACTATTTTTGAAACGTTAGCAGATTATGGGCAATATACAAAGGATACCGACATTCTTACAGAGTATGTAAGACAAGCGTTATCCCGTCAAATTACTCAACAATACACAGCTAATGGTCAATCATTACGCGTTATAACATTAGGAGCACAGTTAGAAAAGAAAATTTTGGAGTCCGTACAACAAAATGATCAAGGCAGCTATGTATCTTTGGATCCAGTTAGTTCTCAACAGATCTATCAGCGCTTGAATGAGCAAGTAAATCGCTTGCTACAATCTGGTCAACAGCCAATTGTATTGACTTCACCTTCAATACGCATGTATTTAAGACAGATCGTCGCTCGTACAATGCAGGACTTGCCGATCTTATCTTATAGTGAGCTAGAGCCAAATATTGAAGTACAAAGCGTTGGGGTGGTTAACCTGTGAGAGTAAAACGATATGTTGTTGACGAATTGTCCGAGGCAGTACCCCTTATTCGTAATGAGCTAGGTAAAGATGCTGTTATATTAGAGTCAAAAGAAGTTAAAGTAGGCGGCTTTTTAGGGATGTTTCGTAAACGTAAGCTAGAGGTTCTTGCTGCAATAGAACCGAATGCAACAAGTAATAAGCCTAAAAAGGAGAAAAAGCTTACTGAGGATCAAGTTGATCTTGTCATTGAGCAAATATTAAAAGCATCGCAACGTCCTAAGGTACAAGAATCACCAGCAGCTTCTGAAGCAACTGCAGCACAGTCTGTTTCTAATCAGGAAAAAAGTGCTAACGTTTCATCGACAGAGAAGTCTGCTAATCCCAATTTTGCAGCTCGTGTTTATTCAAGTGCTAATGCTGGTCCTAATATTGGTCAAAATGGAGCAGCTAAAGCTGCTAATACACAGCCAAATCCAAATGCTTTAGAACAAGAACAAGCGTTGCATTATAAAAAGGCTCATTCCGATCAGGCTGTTAAAATGACGGCTATCGAGCAGTTTATTGTGGATGAGATTCAAAGCCTAAAGCAAGAAATGCTAAAAATGAGTAAAAAGGGCTTATCTAGCATACAGCTTTCTGACTCGCTCCAAGCACTCAAAAATCGTTTGATCGAGCAGGAAGTTGATAATCAATGGATTGATACAATAATTGAGGAATTTCTGGAAAAAGAGCAAAACGGCAGTAATCCATTATCGGCTGAAGAACTTTGGCAGCTAGCAAAGGCGAGGTTTTATGAATGGCTTGCACCATATCAGCATGGAAACCTTTTGTCTACGACGAGATTTGTTCAGTTTGTTGGACCAACCGGTGTTGGGAAAACGACAACGATCGCTAAGTTAGCTGCAAATTACAGTATTAAGGAACAGAAAAAGTTAGGATTAATTACAGCGGATACTTATCGGATCGCAGCAGTTGAACAATTGCGCACTTATGCGAATATATTAAATATTCCTTTAGAGGTTGTTTTTTCTCCGCTTGAGCTTGAACGAGCGATAACCTCACTTGATAATGCAGAGCTGATTTTAATGGATACTGCAGGTCGCAATTACAAAAGCGATTTGTTTGTATCAGAAGTAAATAGTTTACTGCCTAATGATGAGCATAGTGAATCTGTGTTAGTTATTAGTTTAACTAGTAGAACTGCTGATATGAAAATCGTTGCAGAAAAATTCAGCAAGTATGGTGTCAGAAAGGTTGTTTTTACTAAGTTAGATGAAACAAGCAGTTACGGAATTATTTTCAACTTGATTATGTTATACGGCTTAACTCCTTTGTTTGTGACAAGCGGTCAAAATGTACCAGATGATATTAAGGCATTTAATTTAGAGAAGTATATTGATTTAATGCTAGGAGAGCCACAACATGTATGACCAAGCCGAGGCTTTACGCAAGCTAGTACAACAAAATACCGAACGTCAACATCGAAGGAATACTAAGCTTATATCAATTACAAGTGGAAAAGGCGGAGTTGGGAAATCTAATTTCAGCTTAAATTTTGCGCTTGCTCTGCAACGATTAGGAAGAAGTGTGCTTTTGATTGATGCAGACTTTGGCATGGCGAATATAGATGTGTTAATGGGGGCAAACGCCCATTACAATCTATATCATCTAGTAAAAAATGAAAAAAATGTTTGGGAGATTATTAGTGTCGGACCAGATGGCTTAAATTTTATAGCAGGTGGTTCTGGATTTTTAGATTTGGTTCGACTTTCTGATGAGGAGATTAAACGGTTTTGTAATGAAATTATTAAACTGCAAACGCAATATGATTTCATTATTTTTGATACTGGAGCCGGGCTGTCTAAAGAGGCAGTTCAGTTTATTACAGCTTCTGATGAAACGATTGTTGTTACTACTCCTGAGCCTACTTCTATTACAGATGCATATGCGCTAATAAAAATGGTCTACTCTGTCGAAGAAAAAACTTCTTTTAGATTGGTTGTAAATCGCATTAGTGATCGAATGGAAGGAATTAGAACAGCTAATAATGTTGCTAGCGCTACCAAGCGTTTTTTGGATATTGATATCCCAACAATGGGATTTATTTTTGACGACATACATGTATCTAAATCTGTGAAAAAGCAAGTGCCGTTACTACTGTTATTTCCGGACTGTGAAGCCTCTAAATCTATTAATGGTATTGCTCAGCAATATCTTAATCTTCCAGTCACCAGTACTTCCAATGGTATAAAAGGATTTCTACATAAATTTTTTAAGCTAACAAGATAATCCTGAGTAGGGAGGCAAAATTATGGAACGGTATCGTGTATTGGTAGTAGATGATTCAGCATTTATGAGAAAGATAATAACGGATCTAATAGAACGTGATCCTAAATTCTCAGTAGTAGGTACTGCTGAAAATGGATTAGATGCTGTGATGTGTATAGACCAAACAAAACCTGACGTCATAACGCTAGATTTAGAAATGCCTAGAATGAACGGATTAGAGGCGTTACAGCTTATCTTAAAAAAGCATAAGCTGCCTGTCATTATGTTATCTGGCATTAGTGAAGCAAATACGAAAGACACGATTAAAGCTTTGCAATATGGCGCATTTGACTTTATTCGGAAGCCTACCATGGTAGGAGCGAAGGCACAGGATATACACGCGGTTGGAGAAATTCTACTAGATAAGTTGAGAATTGCGGTACTTACACGTCGCAAATTTATAGCGCCGAAGCCAATTGTGCCCAAAATTCAAAAAAGTAGTAATTTACTTGACAATTTAGAGAAAAATGAACCGCTACTCCCAAAAAATGATAAAATAAAAGCAAATCAAAAATTGTCGAAATCTTCTTCTCAAACTATCAAATCCCAAATTGAAGAAAAAGATACGACTAAAAAAGTAAGTAAGAAGCCGAAGCCGGTGCAACAAACAGTTGTTACGAAAAATCCGATTGTTTACAACAAGTCAACGGATGAACGTGCTGCACCAGCTGGAACAGAAAGTAAAAATGCAAGATTAAGCAGTCAAGTAACATCAATCGTAGCTATTGGTACATCAACTGGTGGTCCAAGAGCATTGCATGAAGTTATTTGTAGCTTGCCTAAAGATTTTCCGGCTCCGCTCGTCATCGTTCAGCATATGCCCCCGCGCTTTACGAAGTCGTTGGCTCAGCGACTTGATAGTTTAAGTCAACTTGACGTGTATGAGGCAGAGGAAGGTATGAAGCTAGAAAATGGTAAAGCTTATATAGCACCAGGCGGCAAGCATATGAAAGTTACTCGTCAGCATGGACAATATAAGATTGCTTTAAGTGATGAACCATCCGTTAATGGTCACCGTCCATCAGTAGATGTGCTATTTGAATCATTACTAGATGTACCAGAGCTTGAGCGACATATAGTTCTTATGACCGGTATGGGTAGCGATGGGGCACAAGGTATGAAAAAGCTTGCTGATCAAGGTGTTGCTTCTACAATAGCTGAAGCCGAGGAAAGCTGTATTGTTTTTGGTATGCCAAGGTCTGCTATAGAGCTGGGAGCTGCTAACACAGTAATACCATTAACACAGATTGCTCCAGAATTAATAAGAGTTTTAACCCACTAAGAGCAATACAACTAATAGGAGGTGTCATGTTATGGATATGAATGCTTATCTTTCAATGTTTATTGACGAATCACATGATCATCTACAGGCACTTAATGACAATCTAATGAGACTAGAAAGTGCACCTGATGATATTTCAATCGTGCAGGATATTTTCCGCTCTGCCCATACACTTAAAGGGATGTCTGCAACGATGGGCTTTGAGGACTTAGCATCGTTAACCCATGAGATGGAAAATGTACTAGACCTAGTGCGTAATGAAAAACTAAGTATGGATGATTTTATTTTTGACACATTGTTTAAAGGTCTAGATGCACTAGAATCAATGGTAGAGGATGTCGTTCAGGGTGGTACTGGTAAGCTAGATGTTTCTGCGATTGTAGCCAATCTTACAAGTATTGTCAAAGGTGAGCATAAAAATGGCGGTGTTGGAACAGTTACTCCTGCAGCAGTAACTAAAACTAATTCTAGCTCTGATACAGGAATGCTTGATCAATATCAATCTTCTGTATTAAAGCAATCTATCGAAAGCGGCTTACAAGTATTTTATATTAAGGTTACTTTAACAGAAACCTGTGTCTTGAAAGCTGCTCGTTCATATATGGTATTTGAGGTGCTAGAAAATTCTGGCGAAGTAGTAAAATCAGATCCTTCTGTTGAAGATTTGGAACAAGAAAAGTTTGATCGCTCATTTACTGTATTTACAATTAGTTCAATTAGTCAAGAAGAATTGGTTGATAGAATTAATAGAATTTCAGAAATTGAATCAGTAGAGGTTCTACCGCTTGACGAGGAGTCCCTTGCTAACCTTGCAAGTACTGGTCAGCAGCAAGCAGCAGCCGCAGCGGCAGCTCCAGCAGCAAAGCCTGCTGAAGGTAACAAAGCTAGTGCCGACGCAGCAAAAGCTCCTGCAAAAGCAGCTGCCAAATCAAATGGTGCACCAGTAGCTAACCGCACAATCCGTGTCGATATTGAACGTCTTGATTCATTAATGAACCTTTTCAGTGAAATGTTAATCGATCGTGTGCGCTTAGAGCAGCTTGCTAGCGAAATAAAACGTCAGGATTTGATAGAAACTGTCGAGCATATGGCACGTGTAAGTTCCGACTTGCAAAATATCGTCTTGAAGCTGCGAATGGTGCCTGTCGACACAGTATTTAACCGATTCCCGCGTATGGTTCGTGACCTAGCTAAGTCATTAGATAAAAAAATCGACCTTATTATTACAGGTGCTGACACAGAACTTGACAGAACCGTTATTGATGAAATTGGTGACCCGCTTGTCCATTTGCTGCGTAACTCCGTTGACCACGGTATCGAAACGATTAGTGATCGGATTGCTGCGGGTAAACCGGAAACAGGTACTGTTTACTTACGTGCCTTCCATAGCGGAAACCATGTATTTATTGAAGTTGAAGAAGATGGCCGCGGAATTAACACGCAAAAAGTGCTTGAAAAGGCTATTAGTAAAGGAATTGTTAAGCCGGAAGAAGCTAGCAAATTGTCCACTGATGAAATCAATTCTCTAATTTTCGCACCGGGCTTTAGTACAGCTGAAGTTATTTCTGATATTTCTGGTCGCGGCGTAGGTCTTGATGTTGTACGTACAAAAATTACGTCTCTTGGTGGAAATGTTTCAGTAACTTCAGTTCAAGGAAAAGGTACGAAATTCTCTGTACAGCTTCCATTAACATTGTCCATTATTTCTGCGATGTTAATTAAGCTTGGCGATGAAAAATATGCGATTCCGTTATCTTCGATTGTGGAAACTGCAATTATTCAGCGTTCGAATATTCTAAATGTACATGGCAGTCCAATGGTCAAATTTAGAAATGCTGTTATTCCAATTATTTCACTTTCTACTTTATTTGATTCTCCTAGCTTTAGTGAAGAGAATGAAGACGAACATGAAATTATCGTAATTCAAAAAGGCGATAAATGGGCGGCACTTATTATTGATGAGTTTATAGGTCAAAGTGATATCGTCTTGAAGTCACTAGGCAAGTATTTAACAAATATTGCAGGCATATCTGGTGCTACCATCTTAGGGGATGGTCAAGTAGCGCTAATTATTGATCCAAATGCTTTAATTAAATAAGGAGGGGTTAACATGAGTGAAGAATTAAAAGTAATCGTTTTTGGACTAGGCAGTGAGGAATATGGCATCGAAGTAGATAAAGTTCGTACGATTGAGAGAATGTCTCCTATTACACGCGTACCTAAAACACCTTCTTTTATCAAAGGAGTTATTAATTTGCGCGGAGTAGTTGTGCCTGTTATTAATTTGAGTGGTCGTTTTAATTTGCCAGAAACTGAAGTGACTGAGCATACTCGTATCATAGTTGTTGCTGTTAATGATATGGAGGTAGGCTTTATCGTAGATTCTGCAAATGATGTAATTGATATTAACAAAGATATTATTGATACTCCACCTGAAATTGTAGGTGGTATTCAAGCTAAATATTTAGATGGAATTGCAAAAATCGGCGAAGATCGATTATTGATTATGTTGAATCTTTCTGAGGTGCTTAATAAATCAGAAATTATTCAATTAGAGCAATTAGAGGTGTAAACATTGACCAACTTTAACCGGTTTAAAGCTTTTGAATTTGATGTTTTGAAAGAAATCGGTAATATTGGAGCGGGAAACGCAGCAACTGCTTTGTCTACACTTCTTAATAAACCTGTCGATATGTCTGTTCCAAGTGTGAGGATATTGCCATTTGAACAAGTTGCAGAAAAAGTTGGAGGCTTCGAGCAAATCGTCATTGCCGTTTTCTTGCGAGTAGAAGGCGATACGCCAGGTAATATGTTTTTTATTATGCAGGAGCATTATGCTGAAAAGCTAATGAAGGAATTGTTGCCAGGGGAGCATAAAAATGATGGAACATATACGGAGCTTGAAATGTCAACGCTTTGTGAGATTGGAAATATTCTTGCAGGCTCCTATCTTTCTTCACTTGCAGATTTTACCAAGCTGCAAATGCAACCCTCCGTTCCTGTAGTATCGCATGACATGGCTGGAGCAATTTTAAGCTATGGAATTATCCAATATGGAGAAATGGGCGATTCTGCACTGCTTATTGAAACAAGTTTTCTTGAGGACTGTGAGACAGTTGAGGGCCATTTTTTCTTAATTCCAGATCCGAACTCATTTGAAACGATTTTTAAAGCCTTAGGAGTAGAAATCGATGATAAGTGAGAAGATGATCAAAGTTGGAATGGCAGACCTCAATACTGGAACAAACGGCGAGGTTCTTAAAACAACTGGGCTTGGTTCTTGTGTAGGAGTATCACTATTTGATCCAATTGTGAAGATTGCTGGATTAGCACATGTTATGCTTCCTTCTTCATCAATTGCGAGAGAAACTCCAATTAATGTTGCCAAATATGCTGATACCGCTATTCCTGAACTAATTGAACGAATGATTGCGTTAGGCGCAAACATTCGTTCAATACAGGCTAAGTTAGCTGGAGGAGCTCAGATGTTTACTTTACCTGGTCAAACTGATTCATTGCGAATTGGTCCAAGAAATGTTGAATCGTGTATTTCCATGTTAGAGCATTATAAAATTCCGTTGATTTCACAAGATACTGGTGGGAACTATGGACGAACAATCGAATTAAGTTCAGAGAATGGAATACTAACCATTCGCAGTGTGCAAAAAGGTGTAAAGGAGATCTAAAATGTATGGAAGCTGGCGCTGGAATGTAAGTTTCGGGTTGTTTGGCTTAGTGTTAATTTTCTTATTAGGGTTAGTCAATAATCCTTGGGAAATTTCACTATTACGAGGTGGATACTCGTTTCTATTGTTTTTCATACTTGCCTATGGTGTACGTTACATTATAGGCAGTTTAATTAACAATCACTCAGCTAAAGCTGAAGTCAATGCGGATGCAAACGAGCAATTATCAGGCTCTAATATTGATTTTGTTACACCTGATGGTGAAGAGGATTTAAGTTCGATATTGCGTGAGCAAATGGTACAAACTAAACCAGAAGTAAATGAATCGAGCAATATTGAGGACGATAAATCGTCTCAATTTCAACCATTAAAACCTAAGAAACTTGTAACTACTGATAAATTGCAAGCAGAAGACCTGACTAGAGCAGTACGTCACCTAACAGGAGAGTGAACCGATGAAAGAGCAAAAAGTACCTCACCTGACTTCTATGGATTTATGGCGAGCATGGCGCGAACATGGTGATTTAAATGCTAAAAAGGATCTTATTGAAAAATATTTATTGCTAGTGGATTATGTTACTAATCGAATGTCGATTGGATTACCTAAAAATGTTTCAAAAGAAGATTTGGCAAGTCATGGCGTCATTGGTTTAATTGACGCCATTGAAAAATTTGATTATTTACGTGGTTTACAGTTTGAAACCTATGCTTCATGGCGAATTCGCGGAGCGATTATTGACGGGTTACGCCAAGGTGACTGGGTACCACGCTCGGTTCGCGAAAAAGCCAAAAAGGTCGATGAAGCCTATCAGGTGCTAGAACAGCGATATATGAGATCGGTCACTGATGCTGAAATATGTGAATATCTTGATATTACAGAAAAAGATTTTGCGAATATTATACAGGACATCTCTTTATCAACTGTGTTTTCATTAGAGGAACCATTACGTGAGGAAGAAGCAGAGACACGTATGTCTCTTTTAATAGATCAGTCAGCAAAAAGGCCTGAGTCAACTGTTGATGATGTGTTTTTAAAGTCAAGCCTAGAAAAAGGGATTGACCGATTAACGGAGAAGGAACGTACAGTAATTTCTTTGTTTTATTATGAGGATTTGAGCTTAAGTGAAATTGCTGAAGTAATGCAACTATCCCCTTCGCGAATTTCTCAGCTTCATTCTAAAGCTATTCAACGTTTACGAGGAGTTTTAGAGCAGCATAAAGCAGAATTATTTCAATGACTATTATTAGGAGGTGTAGGTATGGACAATGAAAAACTTGATTCCAGTGTTATTCTTGAGGTTTCTACCGATAAACTGTCTGCCTGGTTGAGTTTTAAAACCATTTATGATGATGAAAATTATGCACCGCAAGAGCTGGAACAATTTATTAAATCAAAAGGAATTGTCCATGGAATACTGCACGACAATCTTTCCTTAATATGTAATAGACCTATATTATATATGAATAAGAAAATTGAAATAGCTAAAGGTACTGCTGCAAGTAAAGGTGAGGACGGCTATGTTCAATTCGTTGATGTAAACAAAAAGCAAAATCTGGAGCAAAGTGAACGCGACGTTATCGATTTTAAGCAAGTGACACAGCTTGATAACGTTGTGCGCGGCCAATTAATTGCTCAGCTTGTACCGCCCCAAATCGGAAAACCAGGGATGGACATTTATGGTGACGTCATCCCTGGTGTATTAGGAAAGCCTGCTCGATTTAAAGTGGGTAAAAATGTTGTTGTTAATAATGATGGAAACACCCTCTATTCAGCTATTGATGGACTAATATCGATTACTGAAAAAGATAAAATTAATGTTTTTCCCGTTTATGAAGTAAAAGGCGATGTTGATTATCGAGTTGGAAACGTTGACTTTGTAGGTACAGTAGTTATTAGCGGTAATGTGTTAACAGGATTTAAAGTTAATGCAGGTGGAGACATTCGCATCGTAGGTGGAGTGGAAGGCGCTGATTTAATTGCTGCTGGTTCGATTGAGATTACTGGCGGGATTATGGCTTCTGGAAAAGGTCACATCAAAGCAGCAAAAGATATTAAATGCTCATTTATCCAAGATGCAAATGTTGAAGCTGGCGGCAATGTTACAGTTAGTCAAAGTATACTGCATTCTAATGTGAAAGCGGGTAAAAAAGTAATATGTGATGGCCCTAAAGGCTTAATTGTTGGCGGAAATATTCAAGCGGGAGATGGCGTAATCGCAAAAACAATTGGTAATGCGATGTCCGCTGCAACTTCAATAGAGGTTGGTATTAATCCTACTTTCCGTGACGAGCAAATTAAATTACGAGCAGCTATTAAAGAACATTCTGAAAACTTGGATCGTACAGAGAAGGCTCTAGCAATCCTTGATCAAATGGCTGTATCTGGTAAACTTACACCTGACAGACTAGCAATGCGTCAAAAGCTTTTAGTCACAAAAAAACAAACCGTAGAGCTGTTAAGCGATGCGAAAGAGCAATTGATCGAACTAGAGAAACAGCTTGAAGATGCTGAATCAGCTACAGTTGTCGTTAAAAATCAAGCATTTGGTGGAGTTAAGATTGTTATTGGTCGTTATACACGTTATATTAAAGATACAACAAGCAGAATTGTATTTAAATATGAAAATGGCGAGATCGTAATGATGCCTTATTACTAAGGAAACGATTGGGGTTGAGGAATATGGAAATAAATCCATTAAATCTCCAACTATCCGTACCACGTGCTCCAGAACTGAGTAATCTACAACAGCAAATGATTAATCGTCCAATTACCGAACAAACCATTCTTGAGACTATGGTTGCAAAGGAAACGGAAGAAAAAAGGACACAGACATCGGCAGTTGATGAAGTGGAGAAAGGAATTATCCGCGAGGATGAACGTGATCGAGAAGGCGAATCATCAGAGGGTAAAGGAAAAAAGCAACGAAAGAAAAAGCAAGAGCTTCGTGAACAAGATGGGGTACATCACCCGTATAAAGGACATAACTTAGATATTCGACTTTAATTAGGATGCAAGGCGGGATATTCATGGATTCATGGCAGTATATTGCATTACTTGGAGCAGTAATTGTTGTTGCTGCTCTATTGCTACCTAGAGGAAAAGACAAAGCAAACAATAACGCTAGTTCATCTGCTCAAATTGAGCAACTCGAGCTAGCGTTTGAGCAGTTTATGGAGAATATGGAGAAAGAGCACCAGGATTTAGTGCAGATGCTAACTGACTCTTTGCAGAAGCTGCGTGAAGAAGAACGTGTGAAAAGTGAAATGATTGCACGTCTAGAAAAGCGTAATGAGCAGGCTGAGGAGCAGCTAGCAAAGCTCTCACAGCAATGTGCAGCATTAGAAGCTAAACTGCAAATGTTAAGCCAATCTGCTGCTCCTCTGTCAATAAATGAAACTCAAGGGAATGCTGAAAACGGTAACGGAGAAACAGAAAAAACTATTGTCAGTTTACCTGAAAATAGTATACATAAGCGTTATGCAGATGTTTTTGAGCTGTATCATGCAGGGAAATCCATCGAGTCAATTGCTAAAAAGCTAGGAAAAAATAAAGGAGAAATACAACTTATTATTCAACTAGCTGAGCAGGAGGAGAAGGCATACCATGCATAAACGTTCATTACTCGTTGGAATTGGACTTGGTATTATAATTGGGGCTTTATTGTTGGAACTGTTTCAGCTAGGACAAAAAAGCGAGCAGCAATTAACGGAAATAGAACAGCAATTAAATGAAGTTGCATCTCCTACCCCATCTGTGGAACCTACTTCTGAAGCTGAGACTATGCCTCATGCTTCTCCTGAAGCAACGAATGAACAGCCTAAGCAAACTGATACTGTAGAAACAGAGGAGCTGGAATCACCTAAAGCTCCAAATACGCCTGAAGTAAATAACGCCGAGCCATTAACAGAGCCATCTGTTGATGAGGTTGCTAAACCTAAAACATCTTACATTCTTAGAGTGCGTCATGGTGATCCGATAAAAAAAACAGCCGAGCAATTAGTTGAGCATGGCGTGATTGAGGATGCAGACGCATTTATTAACTATTTTAAAAAGAAGGATTCATTAATTCGCGCTGGTTATTTTGAAGTCGAGGAGCAATCTGATTTAGAGGATTTGCGTAAGTTGTTTACTAGTCAACCGCTTACTAAAGCTGAGGCGACAAAGCAAATTTCAGAAAAGAGCTTAACGTTAATCGAATAAAGCAGATTTATTAAATAATTTGCTTGCTTCTAATAGTACAATATGGTATATTAATTTTCGGTGTTGAAAACACACGCTTTTCAATTATGTTATCGGTGCTTGCTAGCTGCAAGTAATAACATAAAGTGCGAGAAGCGGAGGAAAATAAAAAACCAAAATAGGAGGTGTTGAATATGGCGGTTATCTCTATGAAACAGCTTCTAGAAGCTGGGGTTCACTTCGGTCATCAAACACGCCGTTGGAATCCAAAGATGGATCGTTATATCTTCACAGAAAGAAACGGTATTTACATTATTGACTTGCAAAAAACAGTAAAAAAAGTTGATGAGGCTTATAACTTCATTAAATCTGTAGCTGCTGAAGGCGGTACTGTGCTTTTTGTAGGTACAAAAAAACAAGCTCAAGATTCTGTTAAAGAAGAAGCAGAACGTTGCGGCAACTTCTACATCAACCAACGTTGGTTGGGTGGTACTCTAACTAACTTCCAAACGATTCAAAAACGTATTGAACGTTTGAAATCTCTTGAGCAAATGGAACAAGATGGTACATTTGATGTACTTCCTAAAAAAGAAGTTATCCTTCTTAAAAAGGAAAAAGATCGTCTTGAGAAGTTCCTTGGCGGTATTAAAAACATGAAAGAACTTCCAAGCGCATTGTTCGTAATCGATCCTCGTAAAGAGCGCATTGCTGTTGCAGAAGCTCGCAAATTGGGCATCCCAATTGTTGGTATCGTTGATACGAACTGTGACCCAGACGAAATTGACTACGTTATCCCTGGTAACGATGATGCAATTCGTGCGGTTAAATTGCTTACTGCTAAAATGGCAGATGCAATTGTTGAAGCTAACCAAGGTGAGCAAACAACTGCATAATAGCAATGTTTGAATAAACAACAAAGGGTGGTCAGATGGTGAAAGCCTCTCGCTACCCTTTTTTTGAACGAAAAAGGACATACAATCTAACTTTTCAGGAGGTTTTCTATATGGCAGTAAACGCAAGTGCAGTAAAAGAACTACGTGAAAGAACTGGAGCAGGGATGCTTGATTGTAAAAAAGCGCTAGAAGCAGTAGGTGGCGATCTTGATAAAGCAATCGCTCATTTGCGTGAAAAAGGTCTAGCAGCTGCTGCAAACAAAGCTGGCCGTATCGCAACTGAAGGTCTTGTTGAAGCTTATATACACTCTAATGGTCGTATCGGTGTACTTGTTGAAGTAAACTGTGAAACTGACTTCGTTGCTAAAACTGATCAGTTCAAAGAATTTGTAAAAGATGTTGCAATGCACATTGCGGCTTCTAATCCAAAATATGTTCGTCGTGAAGAAGTTCCGGCTGAAGAGCTTGAAAAAGAAAAAGAAATTCTTAAAAATCAAGCACTTAATGAAGGCAAACCAGCACATATCGTTGAAAAAATGGTTGAAGGCCGTATGTCTAAATACTATGAAGAAAATTGCTTGTTAGAACAAGCATTTATTAAAGATCCAGACAAAACAATCGCTACTCTAGTTAATGAAAAAATTAGTACGATTGGTGAAAACATTTCTATCCGCCGCTTCGCTCGTTTTGAGCTAGGTGAAGGTCTTGAGAAAAAAGTTGAAAACTTTGCTGAAGAAGTAATGGCTCAAATCAAACGTTAAAATCCGAACTCAACCAAGAGGGGCGGGGCTTCTGCCCCGCTTTACTTGTATAAACATAGAATTATACTTAAATCCTCTACTAAGAGGTGTAAGATGGAGGTTAATAAGTTGGAACATCCTGTATATAAACGCATCGTATTGAAAGTGAGCGGTGAATCACTAGCTGGTCAAGAGGGCTATGGCATCGAAGCATCTGTCATATCTTCCATCGCTAACCAAGTTAAAGAAGTTGTTGCACTTGGAGTAGAAGTAGCAATTGTTGTTGGCGGCGGTAATATTTGGCGTGGAATTGCTGGGACTGCTAAAGGAATTGACCGTGCAACTGCTGATTATATGGGTATGCTTGCTACTGTAATGAATTCATTGGCATTGCAAGATGCATTAGAGCAAATTGATGTACCAACTCGTGTACAAACCTCAATTGCAATGCAACAAATTGCAGAACCATATATTCGTCGTCGTGCGATTCGTCATCTTGAAAAAGGTCGTGTAGTTATTTTTGCTGCTGGTACTGGTAATCCTTTCTTCTCTACTGATACTACGGCTGCACTTCGAGCTGCAGAAATTGAAGCAGAAGTTATTTTGATGGCGAAAAATAAAGTAGATGGCGTATATTCAGCAGATCCATTTAAAGATGCTACTGCAGAGAAATTTGATGAACTAACATATTTGGATGTTTTGAATCGCAACTTAGGTGTAATGGATTCAACTGCTTCATCCCTATGTATGGATAACAATATTCCACTTATCGTTTTCTCTATTACAGAAAGTGGAAACATTAAGCGTGTTGTGCTAGGTGAAAAAATTGGTACGATTGTGAAAGGAAGTGGAAAATAATGCCGCAAGCAATTAAAAAGTCAGCTGAAGAAAGAATGGAAAAGGCAATTGCAGCACTAAAACGCGATTTTGCTTCCTTACGTGCTGGCAAAGCTAGTCCATCTTTACTTGACCGTATTACGGTTGAATATTATGGAACGCAAACTCCACTTAATCAGTTGGCTAACATTTCAACACCTGATTCTCGTACGCTATTAATTCAGCCTTGGGATAAGTCTTCTCTTGCTGAAATTGAGCGCGCAATTTTGAAATCAGACCTTGGTCTTACACCTTCAAACGATGGCGCTATTATTCGTTTAACTGTTCCAATGTTAACAGAAGAACGTCGTCATGAACTTGTAAAACAAGCAAAGAAAATTGCAGAGGAAGCGAAAGTTGCGATTCGCAATATTCGCCGCGATGCAAATGATAGTATTAAAAAGTTAGAAAAAACAGAGCTTTCTGAAGACGAATCAAAACGTTATCAAGATGATATTCAAAAGCTTACTGATAAATTTATTGCAGAAAGCGATAAAATATTAGCTACAAAAGAAAAAGAAATATTGGAAGTTTAAGTTGATAAGCCCCTCCATAAGGTGGGGTTCTTTCACTAAATAGCGACATTTCTAGGATTTCTTTGCTGGGGAGGGAGCCAATTGTTAAAGCGATTTTGGACTAAAAAAGGGGAAGAGGATCGTCAAATTCAATTACCAGTTCAGCTTGATAATATACCTGAACATATTGCCATTATTATGGACGGTAATGGAAGATGGGCTAAACAAAAAGGGTTACCTCGTATTGCAGGGCATCATTCTGGTATGAAAACCGTAAAACGGATTACGATTGCTGCAAATGATATTGGAGTAAAATATTTAACCCTCTATGCCTTTTCAACTGAAAACTGGAAGCGTCCAAAAGAGGAAGTTGAGTTTTTGATGAAGCTGCCCCAGCAATTTCTTGAACTTGAAATTGATGAATTAATGGAAAACAACGTTCAAGTAAGAGTAATGGGAGATCGAGAACAATTACCTTCATACACGCGTAAAGCTGTTGAGGAAGCGATGAATAGAACAGCGAACAATAGTGGGCTTGTTCTTAATTTTGCGTTAAATTATGGTGGTAGATTAGAATTACTGCAAGCAGTTAAAACTATAGCTCAGCAGGTAGAAGAAGGTAAATTGCAAATTGATCAAATTGATGAGCAGTTATTTTCAAGCTACATGCAGTCGAAAAACATGCCAGATCCAGATTTATTAATCCGAACTAGCGGTGAAATTCGTTTAAGCAACTTTATGCTTTGGCAATTAGCCTACAGTGAATTTTACTTTACGGATGTATATTGGCCTGAATTTACCGAAGCGCACTTTTTAGAAGCAATAAAAGAATATCAACGGCGCGCACGACGTTTTGGCGGAGTGTAGGTCACGTTAGAGGTGGAGTAGTGCGATGAAGCAAAGAGTGATTACTGGTGTCCTAGCAGGTGCAGTCTTTTTGGGCTTAATGATTGCAGGAGGGCATTTTTATGTAGCACTAATCGTTGCAATGGCATGTATAGCATTATTTGAATTTCTAAGAATGAATAAAATGAGCTGGAGTAATCCTCTAGCTTTAGCAGCATATATTGCTTTACTAGCACTCGTATTACCATTTCAATGGTATGGAGTTAGCTGGTTATCAGATATGACGATTGTTTGGCTGTTGATGTTTGTACTACTTGCACTAACTGTTTTCACAAAAAATAAATATAGTATTGATGAAGTAGCACTTACTTTAATAGGAACAGTTTATTTAGGAATAGGTTACGCGGCAATGATTGACGTGAGATTAATGGATAATCATGCGCTATGGTGGAGCTTCTTAGCATTTTGCACGATTTGGGCTAGTGATATTGGAGCTTATTTTTGCGGTCGTGCATTTGGAAAGCATAAGCTTGCCCCATTAATAAGCCCTAATAAAACGATTGAAGGCGCAATTGGTGGAGTATTAAGCTCTATCGTAACTGCGATTGTCTTTGCATTAATCGCACCAAGCATCGTTAGCTTAGGGCACGCAGCTTTAATTGGCTTAGTTGCTGCTATTGCAGGACAGCTAGGAGATTTAATGCAGTCTGCTTATAAACGAGTACGCGGGATTAAGGATATGAGCAATATATTACCGGGACATGGTGGAATTATTGATCGTACGGATAGTTGGATTATTGTCTTTCCTATCCTAGTTTTAACTGGATTAATCCCAATGTAAGCGGAGGGAATTTGTGAAAAATATTTCATTACTCGGATCAACAGGCTCTATTGGCACGCAAACGTTAGATATCGTTGATCAACATAGAGATAAATTTAACATTGTAGCTCTGTCAGCAGGAAGTAATATTACATTACTTGCTGAGCAGATCCAAAAGTTCAAGCCGCAGGTAGTAAGTGTAGCGACTAAGGAGCTAGCTGAAAAATTAGCTGGATTGCTTTCATCACCAGTTAAAATCGTGTATGGAGAGCAAGGTTTGATAGAGGTTGCTTCGATTGAGGAAGCAGATATGGTCATTACCGCAATTGTCGGCAGTCGCGGCCTTCCAGCAACGCTAGCTGCTATTGAGGCTGGCAAGCATATTGGTTTAGCAAATAAAGAAACGTTAGTTACTGCAGGACATATTGTTATGGAATCTGCGCAAAGACGCGGAGTTCAAATTTTACCCGTTGACAGCGAACATTCAGCTATTTTTCAATGCCTTAATGGGGAATCAAATGAAAGGATTAACCGCATAACATTAACTGCGTCAGGCGGATCTTTTCGTGACTTTACACGCGAGCAGTTGAAAAATGTGACGGTTGAACAGGCATTAAAGCATCCAAACTGGTCAATGGGAGCTAAAATTACCATTGATTCTGCAACCATGGCTAACAAAGGCTTGGAAGTTATAGAAGCCCATTGGTTGTTTAATGTCAGCTATGAACAGATCGATGTACTTATTCATCCAGAGAGTATTATCCACTCCTATGTGGAATTTGTCGATCATAGCATTATTGCCCAGCTTGGTGTGCCTGATATGCGCGTGCCGATTCAATACGCTCTTTCTTATCCAGAACGCATTTCAAACAATAGTGAACCATTAAACTTGGCAAAACTAGGTCAGTTAAATTTTCGACAAATGGATTTTGCTCGCTATCCAATGTTGCGGTTAGCTTATGAATGTGGAAAAGCAGGGTTGTCTGCACCAATTGTATACAATGCTGCTAATGAAATTGCTGTGGATCGCTTTTTGAAGCGGGAAATCGCATTTCTAGATATTGAGCGTGTAGTTGAAAAAACATTAGACAAGCATTTGGAATGCAAAGTAGATACGCTTGAAGCTATCGTTGCAGTAGACCAAGAGGCAAGAGCTATCGCAACAGTAATTTAATGACTATTGTTAGTTCTCTTGTGTCGCATAGTAGAATAATGATAATCTATGTACAGGCCGTAACGATAGGAGGCTATTAATATATGCAAATGATTCAAACGGTACTATTAACCGTGCTCGTGTTTTTTGTAATTGTTACAGTCCATGAGTGGGGACATTACTTTTTTGCTAAACGTGCCGGTATTCTTGTGCGAGAATTTGCAATCGGCTTTGGGCCTAAGCTTTTCTCATTTAAACGAGGCGAAACAAGGTATACACTGCGTTTAATCCCTGCTGGTGGATTTGTAAGAATGGCAGGAGAAGATCCAGAGCTTATCGAAATACAGCCAGGTCAAACGATAGCGATACGTCTAAAAGATGGTATTGTGCATCGTATCTACTTAGATCGCCTTGATGAGCGAAGAGAGACAATACGTGGAGAGGTCGTCTCCGTTGATATGGAGCGTAATCTACATATTGATTTGGAGCTTGACGGCCAGGTAGAGCATTATAAGCTTCATCCGCAGGCACTTATCATTGCACGTGGCAACGAAACTCAAATTGCACCACTTGACCGACAATTTGGCGGAAAAACTGTTGGACAACGAGCAATGGCGATCTTTGCTGGTCCAATGATGAATTTTATTCTAGCCTTTATTTTATTTATCCTGTATGTGCAAATGGCAGGTGTTAAGGAAAATTTGCAAATTGGCGAATTAACTCCGGAGATGCCTGCAATTGAAGCGAAATTGCAGGAAGGAGATATCATAACGGCGGTTGATGGAGAAAAAATTGGCACGGATGTTAATCGGATGATCGATATCATTGCTGAGCATCCAAATGTGCCGATTGTGATTGAGTATATTCGTGATGGCGTTGCTGGTTCTGTTACTGTAACTCCAGTTCCAAATGAAAATGGAGAAGGGAAAATAGGCGTGCTGCCTGCTTATGGTACTAGAACGCCTAATCTTGGAGAAACCATAACTGGCGGTGCAACCTTGATGAAGGACATGACTGTTCTTATTATGGATGGGCTTAAAATGCTAGTTACCTTGCAAGTTGAGCTTGATGATTTGGGTGGTCCTGTTCGTACAGCAGAAGTAACAAGTCAAATTGCAAGACAGGGAATTGTTCAGCTTACGAGCTGGACGGCAACACTAAGTCTATACTTAGGTATTTTTAACTTGTTGCCAGTTCCTGCACTTGATGGTAGCCGTCTTATCTTTATTGGAATTGAAGCGATTCGCCGTAAGCCAATTAGTCCGAATAAAGAAGGCTTAGTGCATTTTATTGGTTTTGCACTATTGATGGTATTAATGCTAGTTGTCACGTACAATGACATAGTAAGATTAATTCGAGGGGAGTAAAGCTAGCCTATGGCTAAAGATAAACAATTTGTAACGGAAATTACACCTCAATCAGAGGATTTCTCGCGTTGGTATATTGATGTAATTAAAAAGGCTGAATTAATGGACTATTCTCCTGTACGCGGATGTATTGTTTTCCGACCTGAGGGATATGAACTTTGGGAAAATATACAGCGTGACCTTGATCGCCGATTTAAGGAAACAGGTCACCGTAATGCTTACTTTCCTCTATTTATTCCGGAGAGCTTTTTCCAAAAGGAAAAAGATCATGTTGAGGGCTTCAATCCTGAGCTGCCTTGGGTAACTGAAGCGGCTGGAGAGGTATTAGAGGAGCGTTTAGCCATTCGTCCGACATCTGAAACAATGATCGGTCATATGTATGCAAAATGGATTCAGTCCTATCGTGATTTGCCAGTGCTAATTAATCAGTGGGCAAACGTTGTGCGGTGGGAAAAAAGAACGTTGCCTTTCTTGCGTACGAGTGAGTTTTTATGGCAGGAAGGACATACTGCCCATGAAACAGAAGAGGAAGCTCGCGAAGAAACGTTAAAAATGCTTGATGTCTATACGGAGTTTGTAGAGGACTTTCTTGCGATTCCTGTAATTAAAGGAGAAAAAACACCTTCTGAACGCTTTGCTGGAGCAGTTAACACTTATTCTATCGAGGCAATGATGAAGGATGGAAGAGCGGTTCAAGCAGGTACCTCTCATTTTCTAGGTAATAAATTTGCAGTTGCTTTTGACATCAAATATTTAGATCGTAACAATGAACTGCAATATTGCTACACTACATCATGGGGAGTAAGTACTCGCTTAATTGGGTCACTAATTATGGTGCATGGTGATGATCGCGGGCTTGCATTGCCGCCAAAAGTAGCACCTACACAAGTAATTATGATTCCGATTGGACCTGCAAAAACACGTGATGCGGTTGTAGCACGCGTTGATGAGCTATATCAACAGCTTAAAGCTGCAGGAGTGCGCGTGAAAGTTGATGATCGTTCCGATGTAAGCCCTGGCTGGAAGTTTAACGAATACGAAATGCGCGGTATTCCGCTTCGTTTAGAACTTGGTCCGCGTGATATGGACAATGGACAAGTCGTGCTAGTATCACGGATTACGGGTGAAAAACGAGTTGTTGCTCAAGCTAATCTTGTCGAAGAAGTGCAAAAAATGTTAGATGAAACACAAAAAGAAATGTTTGAGCGTGCGAAGGCATTCCGTGCTGAAAATTCTTATTCTGTAGATACACTTGATGAAATGAAAGCTGCAATGGAGAAAAAACGTGGATTTGTTGAAGCTGGTTGGTGCGGCTCAGATGCTTGTGAGAAACAAGTTAAAGAGGAAACTGGCGCAACTAGCCGCAACATTCCGTTTGAGCCAGAAAATCATAAAACAAACTGCTTAGTTTGTGGTGAAAAAGCTAAGCATACCGTTATCTTTGCAAGAGCTTATTAATGCTCTAATAAAGGTTGAACGTTCTTGTTTAAGTATGGCTTTGAAATGTTAGAAGGTAAGGAGAGCGTTCCTGCTCCTAACCTTCTAAAATAGTTAGGAGTGATAACTATGAACCCTACTGATGGCAAGCGTCAACGCTTTGAGATGCTGCTTGAGCAAGCGGGATTGCCGCAGGATCTCATTCAGGCTTATTTTGCCGACGGCTATATTGAACAAGTTATCGTAAATAAACACAACAATGATTGGACGTTTTGCATTCGCAAAACGTCCTTAGTACCTTTACAAGCCTATAATGGCTTTATGCACGGGGTTCGTAAAAAGTTTGCGCATATTGCGAGTACTTCATTTGTATTGATTTACGATGACGTTGTTGCTACTGAAAACATTGTTTTGCAATATTGGCCTCTATTTTTAGAGTGGGCGCAAAAAAATATTCCTTCTGTTAATGGCTGGCTGCAAAAAGCTACAGTAGAAGCAGCAGGAGCTAATTTAACGCTTGGCTTACTTGATGCAACAGGGCTAGAGCTAGCACGTAAGAAGAAAATTGATGAGTCAGTCAAAAATTATTACTTGCAATATTTTTCCCGCTCCATTCATGTGAAATTGCAGCTTGCCCAGCGCAATGAAGAAGTATATGAGCAATTTATGGAGCAAATTGAGCAGGAAAATAATGAAGCTATTCAACAGCTAATGGCACAAGCTCAAGCAGAGGTGCAAGCTGAGCCAGAGGAAGATGGGGAAGAGCCTATTCGTCTTGCAATCGGCTATGATATTCGTGACGACATTGTGCCGCTTATGAATGTCGTAGATGAAGAGAAGAAAATTGCTGTTCAAGGGATGGTTTTCAACTTAGAGGTAAAGGAGCTGCGTAATGGCAGCACTTTGTTTACGTTTAATTTGACGGACTTCACGGATTCCTTAGCGATGAAAGTGTTTGCTAAGACGAAGGAAGACGTAAAAATATTAAGTAAGTTAAGCAATAAAAAATGGATTAGAGCTCGCGGGAAAGTAGAATATGATCGTTTTATGCAAGAGCCTGAGCTTGTAATGATTCCAAATGATTTGCATGAAGTGAGTGCTCCGCCGAGTCGCATGGACCACGCAAAAGAAAAACGAGTGGAATTTCATTTGCACACCTCGATGAGTACAATGGATGCTGTTACGCATGTAGGCGAATATATTGCAACAGCGGCTAAATGGGGCCATAAAGCTATTGCCATTACCGATCATAGTAATGTGCAATGTTATCCTGATGCAGTAAAAGCTGCAAAAAAGCATGATATAAAGGTTCTGTACGGGGTTGAAGCAAATCTCGTTAATGATGCTGTTCCTATTGTTTTGAATGCTAGAGAAGACTCTCTTGAAGAAGCAACTTATGTCGTATTTGATATTGAAACAACAGGCCTATCGGTCATTCATAATAAAATTATCGAAATTGCAGGCGTAAAAATGCGACAAGGTAAAGAAATTGAACGTTTCAGTTCCTTTATCAATCCACATGAAAAAATACCTTATAACATTCAACAGCTTACAAATATTACTGATGAAATGGTTGCAGATGCACCTGAATTGGAGCCAACGCTGCGTCAATTTGTTGAATTTGTAGGGGATCATATTTTAGTTGCGCATAACGCTCGCTTTGATATTGGCTTTATTCAAGCGAATTTAAAAAGATTAGGCATGCTAGAACTGAACAATCCTGTCTTAGATACGCTTGAGCTTGCAAGATTATTACATCCAACGATGAAAAATCATCGTCTTAACACATTAGCAGATAAATATAAAGTATCATTAGAAAATCATCACCGTGCGATTGACGATACGATCGCGCTTGGTGGAATTTTAAATGGTTTAATTAAAGATACATTAGAGCGCAAAATTGTAAAACTGTCTCAGCTTAATGATTATGTCGGTTTGGATTTATCTAATGTTCGTCCATTCCATTCTTGCATATACGCCTTAAATGCAGTTGGTAAAAAGAACTTATTTAAACTAATTAGCTTATCGCATACCGATTATTATCATAAAATGCCTACGATTCCTAAAAGTAAGCTAATGGAGTTGCGTGAAGGCTTATTAGTTGTTTCTGGCTGTGAAAAAGGCGAATTTTTCGAAACCGTTCTTAATAAGTCGCAGGAAGAGGCAGAGGAAGTTGCACAGTTTTATGATGTGTTAGAAATTCAGCCGCTTGATTTTTACATTCATCTTGTGGAGAAGGGACTTGTTGCCAGTCGCGCTGAGCTTGAAGATGCACTTAGACGGATATATCAAATTGGTGTAAAGCTTAACAAGCCAGTTATCGCAACAGGCAATGTCCATTACTTAAATCCACAGGATAAAATTTATCGAGATATTACGATCCATGGTATCACTGGCTTTAGTCCATTGAAGTCGATGCGTAAGCCAGACGCACATTTCCGCACGACAGATGAAATGTTACAGGAATTTATGTTTTTAGGTGAGGAAATTGCTTACGAGGTCGTAATCAAAAATCCAAATGAGCTGGCAGATCGCTTTGAAGTATACGATATGTTTCCTAAGCAGCTATTCGTTCCTAACATTGAAGGAGCGGATGATGAAATTCGCAATACTTGTTATACAACTGCTAAAGAGATGTATGGCGAACCATTGCCGCAAGTTGTTATTGATCGCTTAGAGAAAGAGCTTGTGCCAATTATAAAATATGGTTTCTCGGCAAACTATCTAATTTCCGAAAAGCTGGTAAAAAAATCAAATTCTGATGGCTATCTCGTTGGATCGCG
The DNA here is from genome assembly GCF_057221655.1 of Paenibacillus sp. plas6. NCBI lineage: Bacteria > Bacillati > Bacillota > Bacilli > Caryophanales > Paenibacillaceae > Paenibacillus > Paenibacillus sp. plas6. The sequence continues at coordinate 4,178,087 of NZ_CM170151.1, forward strand.
GGGCTCTGTAGGATCCTCCGTAGTAGCGACGTTTTTAGGCATCTCTGAGGTTAATCCATTGCCAGCCCATTACTTATGTCTTAACAAGGAATGTAAGTACAGTGAATGGTTTTTAGATGGTAGCGTGCCGAGCGGATTTGACTTGCCTAACAAGGATTGTCCGAAATGCGGAAAGCCGCTAAAAGGGGAAGGACAGGATATTCCGTTTGAAACATTCCTTGGCTTTAAAGGCGACAAAGTTCCCGATATTGACTTGAACTTCTCAGGTGAATATCAACCACATGCCCATAACTATACGAAGGTGCTGTTCGGTGAGAAAAACGTATTCCGTGCAGGAACAATCGGTACAGTCGCGGAAAAAACAGCGTATGGCTTTGCCAAAAAGTATCAGGAAGAGCACGGCAAGAAATGGCGCAGTGCTGAGCTTGCTAGATTAGCAAGCGGATGTACCGGGGTTAAACGAAGCACTGGTCAGCATCCTGGCGGTATCGTCGTTGTCCCTGACTATATCGAGGTAGAAGATGTAACCCCAGTTCAATATCCAGCTGATGATACTTCTGCAGAATGGAAAACAACGCATTTTGACTACCATGCGTTCGATGAAAACTTGCTTAAGCTCGATATTCTTGGTCACGATGATCCGACAATGATGCGGATGCTGCAAGACCTAACTGGTGTTGATCCGACGACCATTCCTATGAATGATCCGAAGGTAATGAGCTTGTTTAACTCGACAGAGGCATTAGGCGTTACGCCGCAGCAAATTCGTAGTGCTGTTGCAACATATGGGGTACCAGAAATGGGAACGAAATTCGTTCGCCAAATGCTTGAAGAAACACAGCCGTCAACCTTTGCTGACTTGCTGCAAATTTCTGGGCTATCCCATGGAACAGGCGTATGGCTTGGCAATGCTCAAGAATTGATTAAAAATAAAACGTGTACGATTAAAACCGTTATCGGTTGTCGTGACGATATTATGCTTTATTTAATTTATAAAGCTGGAATGGATGCATCTCTTGCGTTCAAAATTACCGAGAGCGTTCGTAAAGGTAAAGGCCTTACTCCAGAATGGATTGAGGAAATGAAAAAATGCAATGTACCGCAGTGGTATATTGATTCCTGTCTAAAGATTGAGTATATGTTCCCGAAAGCCCATGCGGCAGCTTACGTTATTTCGGCAGTGCGTACAGCCTTCTTTAAGCTGTATTACCCGATTGAGTTTTATGCAACTTATTTTACCGTCCGTGCGGATGATTTTGAGCTTGACTTATTATGTCAAGGTTACGATGCTATATACAAACGTATAGAGGAAATTGAAGCAAAAGGCTTTAATGCTACGGCAAAAGAAAAAGCGATGCTATCTCAATTGGAAATGAGCCTTGAAATGACAGCTCGCGGTTTCTCATTTAAGCCGATCGATCTGTACCGTTCTGATGCAGAGAAGTTTCTTGTGGATGGAGACTCACTTATTCCGCCGTTTTCCGCGGTTGCTGGGATTGGTGTTAACGCTGCACGTAATATTGCTGCAGCAAGGGAAGGCGGAGAGTTTTTATCAATTGAGGACTTCCAAATGCGCACGAAGGCTTCAAAAACGATCATTGAATTGCTAAATGGAATGGGCTGTTTCCGCGGCTTACCTGAATCGAATCAGCTTTCGTTATTTTAAGCAATTAGAAATCATTTCTTGTCACTATAATATGATTATGGTATAATTTTTCTGGCAATGATGATAAGGAATTGGCGATTAAAGAGTGGGGAAACCCACTCTTTATGTGTTGTTTACAAAAAAATTTGTAATGCTAACGCATTTTCTAGTGTATAGCGAAAGCTTCCGGAGTACTTTTGTTAAGGGAAGCCTAATTGATTTTGCTACAAAAGTAAAGCCTATGCTTCCGAGGTACATTTCATGTACGCAGTGGAGCAACAGGCTGTACATGAAATGTTAAAGTGAATGCTTCCGAAGTACTTTTGTATACAGGGAGCAAATTCTTTTACGCTACAAAAGTAAAGCCTATGCTTCCGAGGTACATTTCATGTACACAGTGGAGCAACAGGCTGTACATGAAATGTTAAAGTGAATGCTTCCGAAGTACTTTTGTATACAGGGAGCAAATTCTTTTACGCTACAAAAGTTGTAGGAGGAAAAAAATTTGAGTGCATCAGCAATTAAATCGGCAGTTGAAGCGATCGTTACACCATTTCTTGAAGAAAATGGATTTGAATTGGTGGATATTGAATACGTAAAAGAAGGTAGTAACTGGTATTTACGTATTTTCTGTGATAAGGAGGGCGGGATTGATATTGATGAATGCGTCCGAATTAGTGAATATGTAAGTGAACAGCTTGATATTCATGAGCCGATTTCGGGTGCTTATTTCCTCGAAGTATCTTCGCCTGGCGCGGAACGCCCGCTTAAAAAGTCTGAGGATGTACACAAGGCAATTGGTAAAAATGTTTTTATTACAACATATGAACCAATTCAAAAAATGAAGGAATTTGAAGGCCAGCTTCTTGCATTCGACGGTGAACAATTAACCGTCCGTGTAGGAAATCATGACTATACAATACCTTATGCTAAAGTTGCAAGTGCAAGACTTGCAATTATTTTCTAGCTTTTTATTCGTGAAAGGAGGAACAGAATTCCAATGAGTATGGAGTTTATTGAAGCACTGCAAGAAATTGCGAAAGAAAAGGGAATTTCGCAAGAAGTGCTTTTAGACGCAATTGAAGCAGCACTAATTTCCAGCTATAAACGCAACTTCAATACTGCACAAAATGTTAGAGTAGAGATTAATCGTCACAATGGTGTTATTAAAGTATATGCCCGTAAAACAGTTGTTGAGGATGTATTAGATCCTAGATTGGAAATTTCTCTAGAATCTGCTCGTGAGGTAAATCCTCATTATCAACTTGACGACATTGCAGAAATTGAAGTTACGCCACGTGATTTCGGTCGAATTGCGGCACAGACGGCAAAGCAAGTGGTTATGCAGCGCATTCGCGAAGCTGAGCGAGGCCTAATCTATAATGCATTTATTGATAAAGAAGAAGATATTGTTACAGGCCTTGTACAGAGACAAGATACGCGCAATTTATATGTGGACTTAGGCAAGGTTGAAGCTGTTTTGCCGCTAACTGAGCTTATGCCGACAGATAAATTTAAGCATCTTGATCGCGTAAAGGCTTTTATTACAAAGGTAGAAAATACAACTAAAGGACCGCAAATTATTTTATCTCGTACTCATCCAGGACTATTAAAACGACTTTTTGAACTTGAAGTACCAGAAATTTATGATGGTGTCGTTGAAATTCGTTCCGTTGCGCGTGAAGCGGGTTTTCGTTCCAAAATTGCTGTACACTCTCGTAACAGCGAGGTTGATCCAGTAGGCTCCTGTGTTGGTCCTAAAGGAATGCGTGTACAAACAATTGTGAACGAACTTAAAGGCGAGAAAATTGATATTGTACGCTGGTCTGACAATATCGAAGAATATGTTGCTAATGCACTTAGTCCTTCTAAGGTGCTTGAGGTTATCGTATTCGAAGCTGAAAAAATGGCTCGTGTAATCGTTCCAGACTATCAATTATCGCTTGCGATTGGAATTAAAGGTCAAAATGCACGTCTAGCAGCTAAGTTAACTGGCTGGAAAATAGACATTAAATCCGAAACTCAAGCAGAACAGGAATTTGGGCGCCCTAAAACTTCGCAAGAAGTGATGCATCAAGATTCTGTATCTATTGATTAGTTCATTCAGTTTGGAGGGTGTGCGATGAGACCAAGAAAAGTACCGCTTCGCAAATGTGTGGCTTGCCAAGAAATGATGCCGAAGAAGGAACTAATTCGGGTCGTACGGACACCGAACGAAGAAGTTCTAATCGATCTGACTGGAAAAAAATCAGGTCGTGGCGCTTATTTATGCGGCAAGCTAAGTTGTTTTAAGCTGGCAAAAAAAAGCAAGGCACTCGATCGTGCATTGAAGCAGCCTGTAGCTAATGAAATTTATGATCAGCTTGAAGCAGATTTTATTAAAATTGAGGATGAATTTCTCGCTAGTAAGGAGTTAGCTGATGAATGATAAAGCATTATCGGCCCTAGGCATGGCAATGCGTGCAGGTAAGCTAGCTACTGGCGATGAAATCGTACTTAAAGCAATTCGAACAAAAAAGGCGCAGCTAGTTATTATTGCAGGCGATGCTTCACAAAATACAAAGAAGAAATTTCAAGATAAATGTAATAGTTATCAGGTTGCTTTAGTTGAAGCTTATGATCGCTTTAGTCTAGGGAGAGCAATCGGGAAGCCAGAAAGAGTTGTAATCGCAGTAGTTGACGTGCAATTCGCTAGATTGATTGCTGGTCACTTAAGCCAAAATATGGAGGTGGATCTTACTTGAGTAATAAACAAGATAGTAAGGAAAATAAAGAAAAGCTGCGAGTTTATGAATATGCAAAATCCATGAATATGAGCAGCAAAGAAATAATCACCATACTTAAAAGGCTAGGTTTACCTGTAAACAACCATATGAGCGTCATGGAAAATGAAATGGTAGCTAAAGTCGAAGGATTTTTTCGTGAAATAAAGGAGAACGCTGCAGTTAAGAAAACAAATGCTGAGTCAAATGTTGATAAAGCAAAAGAAACTAGCAGTACCCAAGCGGCAAATGTTCAAGCTACACCACAAGCAAAAAATCAAAATCAAAATATAGAAGAAAAAAGACAGGGGACAATGAATTCGAATAATATGAGCGAAAATCAAACACGTGAGCAACGTCCACAACAAACACAAGCTGGACGAACATCAGGAAATCATGAACAGCGCGATCAAAAATCAAAAGCGCAACAAGGTCAAGGACATAAAGACAGAGGTCAAAACAATAATCGTCCACAAGGGAATAACCGTCCGCAAAATCAACAACGTTCTCATGGCGGTAATAATCGTCCACAAGGCGGCGGACAAACTGGAAATCGAAATCAAGGAAATAACCAAGGTTCAGGGAATGCTCGTACACAAAGCGGAAACAATAACAACAGCATTCGTTCTACAGTAATGGTTACTCCACCAACGATTCCAGCAAAAGGCTTTGAGTCACGTTACGACAATTCAAAAGACGATCGTATCAATAAAGGCAAACATAGTAATAAACGCTTTGAAGATGGTCGTACAAGCATTAATTTTAAACCAAACCGCAATAATAAAGGAAAAGGTAAAAACAACAATCAGCAACAGCCTCCTCGCGAGAAAATCGACAATACACCAAAGAAAATTATTGTTCGCGGTACATTAACCGTTGGCGAGCTTGCGAAATTGTTGCACAAAGATGCTTCTGAAGTGATTAAGAAGCTGCTTTTCCTTGGGGTTATGGCTACAATCAACCAAGAGGTTGATATGGATGCAATCATGCTCATTGCTGGTGAGTATGGTGTTGAGGTAGAAGTGAAAATTCCTGTAGAGGAAGATAACTTCGAAACAATTGAAGAAGTGGATGATGAAGCTGATTTGTTACCTCGTCCACCAGTTGTTACAATTATGGGACACGTTGACCATGGTAAAACAACATTGCTAGATGCAATCCGCAAAACGAATGTAACAACAGGAGAAGCGGGCGGTATTACACAGCATATTGGTGCATATCAAGTAGAGATCAATGGTAAAAAGATTACATTCCTTGATACACCAGGTCACGAAGCATTTACATTAATGCGTGCACGTGGTGCACAAGTAACCGATATTACAATTATCGTGGTTGCTGCAGATGACGGCATTATGCCGCAAACGGTAGAAGCGATTAACCATGCTAAGGCAGCAAATTGTCCAATCATTGTTGCTGTTAACAAAATCGACAAACCAGAGGCAAACGTAGATAAAATTAAGCAAGAAATGACCGAATATGAGCTAGTACCAGAAGAGTGGGGCGGCGATACGATCTTTGTTGAAGTTTCAGCGAAACAACGTATCGGTCTAGAAAACCTGCTTGAAATGATCTTGCTAGTTGCAGAGGTAAATGAATATAAAGCTAATCCAAACAAACGCGCTCGCGGTACAGTTATCGAAGCGGAGCTAGATAAAGGTAAAGGTCCAGTTGCTACTGTACTAATCCAACATGGTACGCTAAAAGTTGGAGATGCGTTTGTAGCTGGAACTTGCTTCGGACGTGTCAGAGCGATGGTGAATGATCGTGGACGTCGCTTAAAAGAAGCTGGTCCATGTACTCCGGTTGAGATTACTGGTCTAACTGAAGTACCACTTGCTGGCGATCCGTTTATCGTATTTGAAGATGAGCGTAAAGCACGTTCAATCGCTGAGAAACGTGCAGTTAAACAGCGTCAATCTGAAATGGGTGCAAACACTCGTGTTACACTCGATGACTTGTACAACCATATTAAAGAAGGCGAAATGAAAGAACTGAACGTCATTATAAAAGCAGACGTGCAAGGTTCCGCCGAAGCGTTAAAAGGTTCACTTTCTAAAATTGAAGTTGAAGGTGTGCGCGTTAAAATTATTCATAGCGCTGCAGGTGCGATTACTGAATCTGATATTAACCTTGCTGCAGCATCGAATGCGATCGTTATCGGCTTTAACGTACGTGTTGAGCCACAGGCTGAACCAACAATCGCACAAGAGAAAGTTGACGTTCGTTTGCATAGCATCATTTACAATGTAATTGATGAAATCGAACAAGCGATGAAAGGATTGCTTGAGCCAGTTTATAAAGAGGTTGTTATCGGTCATGCTGAAGTTCGCAACGTCTTTAAACTTTCAAAAGTCGGAGCAATCGCTGGTTGTATGGTAACGGATGGCAAAGTTACTCGTTCCGCTGAAGCTCGTCTAATCCGTGATGGTATCGTCGTTTATACAGGGAAAATTGATTCCTTGAAACGATATAAAGATGATGCGAAAGAAGTTACCCAAGGTTTTGAGTGTGGTATCACGCTTGAGCGCTTTAGTGATATTAAAGTAGGCGACGTAATCGAAGCGTTTGTTATGGAGTCAGTTGAGAGGTGAGTAAGAAATGTCTAAAATTCGTGTAGGGCGTGTAAGTGAACAAATTAAAAAGGAGCTTAGCCAAATTATTCAAACTGAGCTAAAGGATCCTCGCATTGGCTTCATTACTGTAACAGGTGTTGAAACAACAAATGATTTGTCACTATCGCGCGTATATTTAAGTGTGCTAGGCAATGACGAGCAAAAGGAAGCGACCTTGCAGGCATTGTCTAAAGCAACAGGCTATTTACGCTCTGAGCTTGGCAAACGTATCAAACTTCGTCACACACCTGAATTACAATTTAAATTCGATAGCAGTATCGAATACGGCAGCCGCATTGAAGCGTTATTATCTGAAATCAATGGGGATGTTGAAACAAAATGAAAACTAACGCGTCTTACGATGCTCAACTAGAAGAAGCAATAGCCTTTTTACAAGGCTATTCTTCTTATTTAGTTGTTGCACACGAAAATCCTGACGGTGATGCAATAAGCTCATGTGCTGCGATGAGCTGGTTGCTTGAACAATATGGAAAAGAAGTAACAATCGTAAATCAAAGTTCACTTCCTGGACGTTTAAGTTACTTGTACCGTTACGATGACATTTTAAAATACGATCAGAATTTAGCGTTAAACTTCGATGCTGTTGTTGCACTGGATTGTGCGGATGCATTGCGCATTGGAGATGTTTACGAGCGCATTAAGCAAAGTGGCGTTCCATTATTAAACATCGATCATCATCCAACAAATAATGGCTTCGGTGATCTAAATATCATCCGACCAGATGCTGCTGCAACAGTTGAAATTTTGTATGATTTAATTCAAAAAACTCCATTTACACCTGATTTGTCATGTGCAAAGGCACTTTATTCAGGACTATTGACAGATACAGGTGGTTTTCGTTACTCCAATACAACACCTGCAGTTTTAGCAATGGCTTCACATTTACTCTCACTTGGTGTATCTGCCTATGAACTAGCTGATCATTTACTTGAAAAGATGACGATGGGCAAGCTTAAGCTTTTACAATCTGCCCTTAGTCGAATTACGTTCAATGAAGACCAACGAATTGGCTGGGTTGTCATTTTAGAAGAGGACTTTACGAAATTTGGCGCACTCGCAGAGGATGTTGAAGGGATTGTCAATTACATACTGAATGTTGAGGGTGTTGAAGTCGGTATTCTATTTAAGCAAACAGATAGCGGAGTATTTAAAGCAAGCATTCGCTCAGCAGGTAAAGTAAATGTGTCAAAGGTTGCCCAAAGCTTTGGTGGAGGCGGACATGTACGTGCCGCAGGATGCAAGTTAACTGACAACATTGATGAAAGTGTAAACATGCTTGTTGAAGCAATTAGAGGAGAATTAACATAATGGATGGCGTATTAGCAATATGGAAGCCTGCTGGCTGGACCTCGCATGATGTTGTTGCTAAATGTAGACGAATGCTTGGAATGAAGCGAATCGGACATGCAGGAACGCTTGATCCGATGGTCACGGGTGTGCTTCCACTTTGTTTAGGAAGAAGTACACGAATTGTGGAATATTTGCAAGAGCGCCCTAAAGCCTATGAAGCAACAATTGTGTTAGGAATTGCAACAGACACGGAGGATATATCCGGTAATATTGTAGAACAAATAGATCACGTTCATGTTACTGAGGAACAGATTCGTAAAGTGATTCATTCATTTATTGGAGATATTCCACAGGTTCCACCTATGTATTCCGCTGTCAAAGTTGACGGCAAACGTTTATATGAGCTTGCCCGTGAAGGGATTACGCTTGAGCGAAAAGCAAGAACAGTAACGATTCATGAAATTGAATTGCTGTCTTTCGATTTGGAGCAAGCGCGCCCTCAGTTCACTTTTTCTGTCACTTGCTCAAAAGGGACGTATATCCGTACGCTTTGTGTAGATATCGGCAAGGCATTAGGTGTGCCTGCAGCAATGGCTGCGCTAACTCGTACGATGTCAGGTGGCTTGACCCGAGAACATTGTGTTACACTGGAGCAATTAGAGCAGCATATTGCTAACGGAACAGTGGAAGAAGCATTAATTGATCCAGCGAAAGCCATAGATCATCTTCCAGCTGCAGTGGTGATAGAAAAAAAACGTAAATATGCAGTTCAAGGTCAAAAGCTGTATTGGAATGACGTAACGGGACATCAAGAACTTAAAGATGGGGCACTTATTCGTATTTTTGATGAAGCTGGACTTTTTTTAGGTATTTTTCAACTGAACAAAAAACAGCAAATCGTTGCACCGATCAAAGTATTTTCTTGATGTAAAATGTTAATGATGAAATGTAGGTGTGTCAACTTTGAAAATCATAACTTTGACTTACCCTATATCTCTTAATGATATAGAGCTAGACGATCAAAGCTTCTCAATTGCGCTTGGACATTTTGATGGTGTTCATCGCGGGCATCAGCAAGTGATTCAGAAGGCGATCAATACTGCAAAGGAACGAGGCATTGCTTCTGCAGTAATGACGTTCCACCCACATCCTAAAGCTATATTGGGACAAGGTGAGCAGTATTATCAATGCTTAACGCCATTAAAGACTAAACTGGATTATTTTGCGGAGCTGGGTGTCGACTATGCCTTTGTTGTTAGCTTTGATAAGACATTTTCAAATATCACGCCTCATGCCTTCGTAGAGGAGATATTGAAGCAGTTATCAGTAGTTAACGTCGTTGCTGGCTTTGATTTTCGCTTTGGAGCAAAAGGAGCAGGCAACACGGAGAGCTTAAAAGAGCTTTGTGAGCCTGAAATCACGGTTGAAATAGTTGAAGCCTTTGAGTTAGATGGCTTAAAGGTAAGCAGCACCATCATTCGTGAATATTTGGAGCAAGGGCGGATTGAAGAAGCAAATCATTTGCTCGGCAGAAGATTTTCAGTAGAGGGAAAGGTGGTAACAGGCGATCAACGAGGGCGGACAATAGGTTTTCCTACAGCTAATTTACAGTTTACTGAGCCTTATGTCACTCTTGCCCTTGGTGTTTATGCTATAAAAGCATACATTGGAGATCGTCAGTTTCATGGTGTGTTAAATCACGGGATGAAGCCTACCTTTAATGCCGATGAGATTGTTCCAGTGATGGAGGCGCACTTGTTCGATTTTTCAGAGAATATTTATGAGCAGCAGATTCGAATTGAGTTTGTTTCCTTTATCCGCAAGGAGCAACGTTTTGCTAGTATTGAGCAATTAATTGAGCAAATCGGCCAGGATGCGGCTCAAGCAAAAGCAATACTAGCTCAAAACTAAACTCGACAAATTCTTTTGAAGTATGTTATACTAGTACTTGTTGTCAGGCTAGCCTGCTCAACTGAACCTTAGCTTGGATTTCGAGCTCACCGCCGAATGCTAGGCTAATGGCGATTATACAAGGAGGTGAATCAGGATGGCAGTTACTCAAGAGCGTAAACAAGAACTTATCGAGACACATAAAACGCATGCAAGCGATACTGGGTCTCCTGAGGTTCAAATCGCTATCCTAACGGAAAACATCACTAATTTGACAGAGCATTTACGTACGCACAAGAAAGATCATCATTCGCGTCGTGGCTTGTTGAAAATGGTAGGTCAACGTCGTAAGTTGCTTGCTTACCTTAAAAAGAAAGATGTTAATCGTTATAGCGCATTGATTGAAAAACTAGGCCTACGCCGTTAAGATCAGTGTAATGAAAAGCAACCTGGCAGTCTTTAAGTTGATCCTTAATCGGATCTGGAGGCTTTCGGGTTGCTTTTTCGTAATAGAAGAGGAGGGTTTAAATGCAACATCGTGTAGAAACGACATTGGGCGGAAGACCACTTGTTTTTGAAACTGGTCGTTTGGCCAAACAAGCGAACGCCGCTGTAATGGTTCGTTATGGCGAAACAGCTGTTCTATGTACAGTTACAGCATCTTCTGAGCCTAAAGACTTGGATTTCTTTCCGTTAACTGTAAACTATGAGGAACGTTTGTATGCAGTTGGTAAAATTCCTGGCGGATTTATTAAACGCGAAGGTAGACCGAGTGAAAAAGCAATACTTTCAAGTCGTCTAACTGACCGTCCAATTCGTCCATTGTTCCCTGAAGGCTTCCGTAATGATGTGCAAATTGCCAACATCGTTATGTCAGTGGATCAAGATTGCTCACCAGAAATCGCTGCAATGATTGGTACTTCTGCAGCTTTGACAATTTCTGATGTACCTTTTAATGGTCCAATCGGAGGAGTCATTGTTGGTCGTATCAACGGGGAATTTATTATTAACCCAACCGTTGAACAAGAACAGCAATCGGATATTTATGTCGTTGTTTCAGGAACGAAAGATGCGATTATGATGGTAGAAGCAGAGGCAAATGAAGTTCCAGAGGAAGTAATGCTTGAAGCGATTATGTTTGGTCATGAAGCAATTAAGCAATTAATTCCTGCAATTGAAGAGCTTCAACAGCTTGCTGGAAAAGAAAAAATGGAAGTCGTTTTACATACAGTCGACGAAAACGTAAACGATGCTGTTCGTGCTTTTGCAGCTGAGCGCTTAATTGAAGCAGTTAAAATTCCTGAAAAACAAGCACGTCAAGAAGCAATTGATGCGATAAATGCTGAAACCGTTGCACATTTTGAAGAAGTTTATGCAGAAACACCTGAGCTAATTAACGATGTGAAAGAAGTTCTTTACGATATTGTGAAGGAAGAAGTTCGTCGCTTAATTACTCATGATAAAGTTCGTCCAGATGGTCGTGCTTTAAATGAAATTCGTCCGATCGAATGCGATGTAGCATTATTGCCTCGCACTCACGGTTCTGGTTTGTTTACGCGTGGACAAACCCAAGCATTAAGTGTTTGTACACTTGGCGCACTTGGCGATGTGCAAATTTTAGATGGTCTATCTACAGAAGAAACAAAACGCTTTATGCATCATTATAACTTCCCACCATTCTCTGTTGGTGAAGCAAGACCGCTTCGTCCACCTGGACGTCGTGAAATTGGACATGGTGCGCTTGGTGAACGTGCACTTTCCAAAGTTATTCCATCTGAGGAAGAATTCCCTTACACAATTCGTCTTGTGTCCGAGGTCTTGGAGTCTAATGGTTCGACATCACAAGCAAGTATTTGCGCAAGTACACTAGCTATGATGGATGCAGGGGTTCCAATTAAGGCACCAGTTGCAGGGATCGCAATGGGTCTAATTAAAGATGGTGATCACTTCTCGATCTTATCAGACATTCAAGGTATGGAAGATCATCTTGGTGACATGGACTTTAAAGTTGCTGGTACAGCAGAAGGCGTTACAGCGATTCAAATGGATATTAAGATTGCAGGTATTGATCGTGCAATTTTGAAACAAGCATTAGAGCAAGCAAGAGAGGGGCGTTTGTTCATTTTGGGTAAGATGGAAGAGGTTATGAAAGCTCCTCGTCCGACTCTATCTAAGTACGCTCCAAAAATACTTAGCATGAAAATTAATCCTGATAAAATTCGTGATGTTATCGGTTCAGGCGGTAAAATTATTAATAAAATTATCGAAGAAACCGGCGTGAAAATTGATATTGAGCAAGACGGTTCAGTATTTATCGCTTCTGCAAATGAAGAAATGAATCAGCGTGCAAAAGCGATTATTGAAGGAATCGTCAAGGAAGTCGTTGTTGGTGAAATTTATCTGGGGACGGTAAAACGAATTGAAAAATTCGGCGTATTTGTAGAAATTTTACCGAATAAAGATGGTCTTGTGCATATTTCTCAGCTATCAACTGAGCGCGTAGCGAAATGCGAAGATGTTGTAAAAATTGGTGACCAAATTACTGTTAAAGTAACAGAAATCGATGCGCAAGGACGTATTAATTTGTCACGTAAGGCGGTTATCCAAGCTGAAGAGCCTAAAGCATAAGCAACTAATAACGATAAATAAGTGAGCGAGAAGAGTCAGAGTGCATCTGTCTCTTTTTTTGCGTTTTCATATAGCTGAACACATATTATTCACTAGCCATTCATAGCATATAGTACAGGCTAGGCTTGTACGTAAAGGAATCTATGTAATGAGTGGAGTGAGTAAAGTGAAGTGGTTACAGTGGAAGAAAGCATCCTTCATAGCAGCCAGCACATTGATGGTTATTGTTTTAATAAAACTAAATGGAAATGTAACTAGCTTTATTCAGCATGTTAAAGAAAATGATGCTGTTTATACGTTTTTTCAGGTTAATCTTACAAATGAAGAGAAACATCAGCTGTTACAGCAAATTAAAGCTGAAGCAGAACGTAATCGCATTCCCCCGATTAATGCTCGTATCGATAGAGTTTATAAAGCAATTCCTGGCTATAACGGACTTGAAGTTGATATTGAAGCAACCTTTGAAGCCAACTTAAATAAGGCTCGCGGCAGTAAGCTGCAACTTATTTATCGCGAGGTAGAACCTGCAGTGCAACTAGAAGATTTGGGCAGTCAGCCAATCTATAAGGGAAACCCTGAGAAAAAAGCAATCGGTCTGATGATTAATGTTGCATGGGGGAATGAATATATCGAGCCTATTCTTGAAGTATTGCGCAAGGAAGAGGTTAAAGCAACGTTTTTTATGGATGGCACATGGCTAAGCAAAAATAAAGAGCTAGCTCTGCGTATTTTAGAGGAAGGACATGAGCTTTCCAATCATGCTTATTCTCATCCCGATATGGCAAAGCTTTCTGAATACGATCAAAAGCAACAAATTCTTAAAACCGAATCACTCTTAAAAGAACTTGGTGTACATAATAAATGGTTCGCGCCGCCCTCTGGTTCATTTAATGCAACGACAGTAAAAGCAGCGAGAAATCAAGGACTGCTAACTGTACTTTGGACGATAGATACGATCGATTGGCGCAATCCAACAGTAGAGCAAGTAATTGCTCGTGTTAGCAATAAGTTAGAGCCAGGAGCATTAATCCTTATGCATCCAACCTCGGCAACAGCCAACTCATTGCCGCAATTGTTAACGATTATAAAAGAACGAGGGTATTCCCCAGGTACGGTATCGCATACTTTATCTTCTGATCGACTAGAACAAAGGTCGACAGGATTGGACATATTTTAATATCGTGTTATCATTGTAATTATATTGAATGCAGAGTAAGCAAATAGTTTTAAGCATTTAACCCTGTCTCTAGCATTCTAAATTTGGGAGGATTACAATGAGTTTAAAGGGAAAAGATAGCTCAGTTATCGAAGAAGTAGGCTTAGATTATGCATGGCAGCAAGTTCGGGAGTTTCAAATTGCCTTTAATCATCCAGCTCATGATAAGCCAACACTGTTAGATGCTGAACGTGCGGTTAAACGTATGAATTGGATTAAGGAAGAGGTTCAAGAGTTTCTTGATGCAGAAACAATTGCTGATCAAGCTGACGCGATGATTGATGTTATTTATTTTGCGCTTGGCACGTTAGTAGAAATGGGAGTTCGTCCTCAGCAGCTAATGGATATTGTGCAGCATGCGAATATGAGTAAGCTTGGAGAGGATGGCAAGCCGATTTATGGACAGGATGGCAAAGTAAAAAAACCAGAAGGCTGGCAAAATCCATATCCAAAGCTACAAGCAGCAATTGCCGAGCAATTGGCAGCAAAGTAAGCAGGTCATTTGCAAGTGAGCTGCTTATTGCTGTTATATAATAAAAAAATTAAAGCTTCTGCTGTAACGTTTGTTACAAAGAAGAAGCAAAAGCATAGCAATTTATAAGTAGAAAAGGCTTCTGTAAGTAATGTAATATACAAGGAAGCAATACATTGAAGCAACATTTTAGGAGGAAATGCTTGGTGGATAAATACAAGCTTAGCAATGGCATGACTGTCGTTGTGGAACAGATTCCGACAGTACGCTCTGTGTCTTTTGGGATTTGGGTGAAAAATGGATCTCGCAATGAAACAGAACATAACAACGGAATTTCACATTTTATAGAACATATGCTTTTCAAAGGGACAGAAAAGCGTACAGCTCGTGATATTGCCGATCTATTTGATGGCATTGGCGGCAATGTGAATGCTTTTACAGCAAAGGAGTATACCTGCTATTTTGCTAAGGTGTTAGATTCTCATTTACCGCTTGCTGTAGATGCGCTGGCTGATATGTTTTTTAACTCACAAATGGATGAGGAAGAGCTAGCTAAGGAGCGTAACGTTATTCTCGAGGAAATCGCAATGTATGAGGATACACCAGATGATCGGGTTCACGATGAAGCTGCCAAAGCGGCATATGGCAATCACTCACTTGCTTATTCTATTCTTGGCACAAAGCAAACTTTAGAAAACATGAATGGTGACACACTTCGTCAATTTATGAAGGAACGTTATACAATTGAAAATATTGTATTAAGTATTGCTGGCAATGTAGAGCCTTCTAGTTTGCTTGAACTGCTAGAAACCTATTTCGGACATTATAATAATCACGCAACAGAAAATATGGTGCTTTCTGCTCCTAGTTTTATCAGTGACTATTCATTTTTTCAAAAGAAAACAGAGCAAAATCATATCTGTATTTCTTTCCCGGGTTGTGCAATGGGATCACCGCTGCAAAATGCGATGGTGCTTTTAAATAATGCTCTAGGTGGAGGAATGAGCTCTCGTTTGTTCCAAGTTATACGTGAGGAGCGGGGCTTAGCTTATTCTGTCTATTCCTATCATAGCGCTGCTGCTGATTCAGGTTTGTTTACGATTTATGCAGGTACAGCTCCAAAGCAGACGAAGGAAGTTGTTAATTTAACAATGGATATTCTTCATGAGGTTGGTCAAAAAGGACTGACTGAAGCTGAATTACAGCGTGGTAAGGAACAATTAAAGGGTTCGCTTATTTTAAATTTGGAGAGTACGAGCAGTCGCATGAATCGCAACGGCAAACATGAACTGATGCTAGGTAAGCACAATACGCTAGATACGTTACTAGCTCGGATTGATGCAATATCAATGGAAGACATTAAGCAAGTAACAAAAATGGTGCTGTCTACTCCATTTGCAATATCTATGGTTGGCTCTAGCGATAAAGGGATTAGTAACATTAGGAGGGATCAGCTTGTATCAAGTATTGTTTAAACGTATGCCTGGAAATGAGGATTTGGCAATTCCAAAGCGAATGAC
Organism: Paenibacillus sp. plas6; assembly: GCF_057221655.1. Taxonomy (NCBI): domain Bacteria; kingdom Bacillati; phylum Bacillota; class Bacilli; order Caryophanales; family Paenibacillaceae; genus Paenibacillus; species Paenibacillus sp. plas6. The sequence continues at coordinate 4,194,143 of NZ_CM170151.1, forward strand.
AGAAGGCTCTGCTGGCTTTGATTTGCAGGCTGCAGTGGAAGAGCCAGTTACGCTTGCTCCTGGAGAACGCAAGTTAATTCCAACTGGCTTTGCTATGGCAATGCCAAATGAGCTTGAAGCACAAATCCGTCCACGAAGTGGACTAGCCTATAAGCATGGCATAACTTGCTTAAATTCACCAGGAACAATTGATGCGGATTATCGTGGCGAGGTTAAAGTGCTATTAATTAATCTCGGGGATAAGCCTTTTACAATTGAGCGCGGTGAACGAATTGCGCAAATGCTATTTGGATTAGTTCCTAAAGTAAGTATTGAGGAAGCAGAGGAACTTCCAGAAACAGTTCGTGGAGCAGGCGGATTCGGCCATACAGGGGTATAACCGAAACTAATCATTTCAATTGCAAGATTTGCTCATGTAGGAGGGCTGCTCAAACGTCATCATGACATTGGGGCAGCTTTTTTCTTTATTTTTTGCTTTACAGTTTCCTTGCGCAGTTAAGCTTTTTTCCTTTAAAGCTTATGCTCACTAATCTTTCACAGGCTAGTTATACACCTATCAAGCCTAAGCTGCATAGTATAGCATATATTTTTGAGCCAGAAAGGAGTGTGCCCCATGTTGACGGGCGTCAATGTACTTCTGCTTGGCGGAGATGCAAGGCAGCTGGAAATCATTAATCGGCTTTGCGAAAATAATGCTACTGTGCGCATTTGCGGCTTTGAACAGAAGAAAGAGATTCATGAGAAAGCTATTCCTATAGAGCTGACAAAGGAAGAATTTGCTAAGCTGGATGCATTACTGCTACCAGCATTAAGCTGCGACGATGAGGGATACGTGCACACAGTATATAGCAGTGAGTCGATTCAGTTAACTGATGAGCTGCTGGCAGCTTTACCTACCACATGCGTCATTTATACAGGCATTGCTAAACCATATTTACAGAAAAAATGTGAGCGTTATTCGATCCCATTAGTGGAGTTGTTTGAGCGAGATGATATTGCGATATTCAATTCGATTCCAACCATGGAAGGCGCACTAATGATGGCAATCCAGCATACCGATTTTACGATTCACCGTTCACAATCGATGGTGCTGGGCTTTGGTAGAACAGGAATAACGATGGCAAGAGGTTTACAGGCACTTGGTTCAAACGTGTGGGTTGGTGTAAGGCGTCCTGAGCATATTGCACGAGCCTATGAAATGGGCTTCCAGCCCTTCTATATCAAGGAACTTGAGCAAATTGTGGCGAATATTGACTTGCTTTTTAACACAATTCCGACTATGATAATCACAGCGCAAATAATTGATAAACTACAAAAAAATGCAGTCATCATCGATCTTGCAACAAAACCAGGAGGCACCGACTTCCAATATGCGGAGTCTAAAGGGGTAAAAGCTTTGCTTGCCCCAGGACTTCCTGGAATCGTAGCTCCAAGAACTGCAGGTCTAATTCTCGCCGATTGCTTAAGCCAATTATTATTGGAACAAAAGTCGAATCGGAGGGAAGTATGATGGATTGGAAAGGTAAAACTGTAGGTTATGCGCTGTCAGGTTCACATTGCACATTTGAAGAGGTAATGCCACAAATTCAACGTTTTGTTGATGCGGGAGCGAATGTCATTCCGATTGTTTCTCATTCGCTTTTAACGACAGATACACGTTTTGGCACAGCGGAAAAATGGCGCAATGAGCTGACTAGAATTACAGGTAATGAAATTATTTCTTCAATTGTACAGGCGGAGCCGCTGGGACCATCAAAATTGATTGATGTTCTGACGATAGCTCCATGTACAGGAAATACAACAAGTAGGCTTGCTAATGCAATAACCGATAGTCCAGTATTAATGGCTGCAAAAGCGCAAATGCGCAACGGCCGACCGATCGTTATTGCTATTTCCACAAATGATGGGTTAGGATTAAATCTAGCAAACATTGCAAAGCTGCTTGTTACGAAAAATATTTATTTTGTGCCGTTCGGTCAAGATGATCCGATAAATAAGCCTAATTCGTTAGTTGCGCGGATGGACTTAATCATGGAAACATGTGAGGCAGCTCTGCAAGGCAAACAATTGCAGCCGTTGTTAGTCGAACGGCATTAATATATAAGCTATGAGGGGAGAAACCAAGCTATGTCAAATCAAAAATTATTTAATGTTGCTGTTGTAGGTGCTACTGGAGCAGTAGGGGAACAAATTATTAAGTTGCTAGAATCGAGAAACTTCCCTATAAACAAAATTAAATTTTTATCCTCAGCTCGTTCAGCTGGTAAAACTGTTGTGTTTAAAGGTCAAGAGCATGTTATCGAGGAAGCAAAACCAGAGAGCTTTGATGGCATTGAAATTGCCTTGTTCAGCGCTGGCGGAGATGTAAGTAAAGCATTAGCTCCTGAAGCTGCAAAACGCGGTGCAGTATGTATCGATAATACAAGTGCATTCCGTATGGATCCAAACACACCGCTTGTAGTGCCTGAAGTAAATCCAGAGAAAATTAAAGAGCATAATGGTATTATTGCAAATCCTAACTGTTCTACAATTCAAATGGTTGCTGCATTAAAACCGCTACATGACCGTTATACAATTAAACGCATTATCGTATCAACTTATCAAGCAGTATCTGGAGCAGGAGCTCGTGCGATTCAAGAAACATTACGTCAATCGCGTGCTGTACTTGATGGCGAGGAAGTAAACCCAGATATTTTACCGGTAGGCGGTCTACCAGTTAAACATCAAATTGCCTTTAACGCAATTCCGCAAATCGACAAATTTACAGATAATGGTTACACATATGAAGAAATGAAAATGACTAACGAAACGAAAAAAATTATGGGCGATGACTCCATTCAAGTTTCCGCTACATGTGTTCGTATTCCAGTTATTTATGGTCATTCAGAATCTGTTTATGTTGAATTTGCAGAGCAATATGATGTTGAAGAAGTAAAAACACTTCTTGCAAATGCTCCTGGCGTAACACTTGTTGATGATCCTGCAAATCAAGTTTATCCGCTTGCGACTGATGCAGCTGGTAAACCAGATGTGTTTGTTGGTCGTATTCGTCGTGATCTTACAAGTGAAAAAGGATTAAATATGTGGATTGTTTCTGACAATCTATTAAAAGGTGCAGCATGGAACGCTGTACAAATTGCTGAATATATCGTAAAAGGATAAGCAATAGTGAACTTAGCAGCCTAGGTTAGTCATCTTGGAGGCGAAGCTATGCGAATTATAGTTCAAAAATTCGGCGGTACTTCATTATCAACTAGCGAAGCAAAGGAACGAGTAATCCATCATATAAAACGCGAACGAGACAACGGCTATGCCGTTGTCGTCGTTGTATCTGCGATAGGTAGACGCGGAGAACCGTATGCAACCGATACGCTATTAGATCAGCTAAATCCATATGCTTCCTATATTGACATGAAGGAAAGAGATATGTTGCTTAGCTGCGGTGAAACGATAAGTGCAACGCTGCTAGGAGCGCAAATTCGTGCTGCAGGTATGCCAGCAGTTGTGTTTAACGGGGCACAAGCTGGAATTGAAACTGATGAAGATTATGGCTCAGCAAAAATTGTTGCGATTCATCCTGAGCGGATTATTCAAGCATTAAAAGCTGGGCAAGTTGTTGTCGTAACTGGCTTTCAAGGTGTAACCAAGCAAGGCTTTGTTACGACCTTAGGCAGAGGAGGAAGCGATACTTCCGCAACCGCCTTAGGTGCGGCTCTTCGTGCAGAAATCGTAGATATTTATACAGATGTGAATGGAGTACTAACGGCTGATCCTAAGCTAGTAAGTGAAGCTAAACCGATCGCTCAAGTAAGCTATGCTGAAATTTGTCACATGGCAAGAGAGGGAGCAAAGGTCGTACATCCACGAGCAGTGGAAATTGCACAGCAGGCAAGAATTCCTGTGAGAGTTCGTTCTACATTTTCTGATGAAGAAGGGACATTGGTACAGGATATTGAGTGGCAGCATAATGAGCACGCAGTCTTAGATCGTCATGTGACGGGATTAGCTCATGCGACTGGTATTACCCAACTTCAAGTTAGCGGGTCAGAGCATAAGCCGCATAACCCGCAGCTTATTTTCGAATGCTTAGCCGAGCATGGAATAAGTGTTGATTTTATTAATGTAACAGCCGCTCAATCCTTGTTTACTGTTCAGAGTGAGCAAGCAGATCTAGCTTATCAGCTGCTAAACGAGCAGCAATTAAAGATTAAGCTGGAACCAAATTGTGCAAAGGTGTCAATTATCGGTGGCGGCATGAATGGCCAACCTGGGGTAATGGCAAAGATTGTTGCAGCATTACAACAACAAAATATTCCAATTTTGCAATCTGCTGATTCCAATGCTGCGATCTGGGTGCTAGTTAAGGAGCAAAATATGGCTGCCGCGCTGACCTGCTTACATTCAACGTTTGACCTAAATCGGTAAAGGTTTTACAATGATAAAGTACTGAATAGAAGATGAACTATGCATGATCGCATATCATAGTAGGAGGAGTTCGAATGGATTTCGGAAGACTGATTACTGCGATGGTAACCCCTTTCGACAATGAAGGTAACATTGATTGGTCTACGACAGAGCGCTTAGTTGAAAGATTGATTGTAGATGAGCAAAGTGACAGCATTGTTGTAGCGGGAACTACTGGTGAATCACCAACATTAACTCATGCTGAAAAACTTGAGCTGTTTTCCTTTGTTGTAAAACAAGCTGCAGGCAGAGTTAAAGTTATCGCAGGAACAGGCAGTAATAATACGCAAGCTTCAATTGAGCTGTCTAAAGAAGCAGAAAAATGTGGTGTCGATGGCTTATTATTAGTCGCACCGTATTATAATAAACCTTCGCAAGAAGGACTATATTTGCATTTCAAAGCTATAGCTGAAAGTGTAAATCTTCCAGTTTTGTTATATAATGTGGAAAGTAGAACGGGGGTTAATGTCTCTGCACAAACAACACTTCGTCTTGCTGAAATTCCGAACATCGTTGGTACAAAGGACTGTGCTAATTTAGAGCAATTGACAACGATTGCCAAAGGAGCTCCAGACGGCTTTCGCGTATATACTGGTGATGATGCGAATGCGTTACCGGCACTTGCTGTAGGCGCATACGGTATTGTTAGCGTTGCAGCACATATTGTTGGTAAAGAAATGAAGCAATTGATTAATAGTCACCTTTCAGGAGATGTTACGACTGCATCTAAGCTTTATCAAGAGCTATTGCCATTATTCAAAGGCTTATTTCACTGTCCGCATCCAACACCTAACCCAGTGCCAGTTAAGCACGCCTTGGCGCTAACAGGCTTACCTGTTGGATCGGTTAGATTACCGCTTGCACCAATTACTGATGCAGAAGCAGCGTATGTTGCAAGCTTGCCATATATTCAAAAACGTTCGCAATCATAGTGCATTATAGTTTTGCTTATCAACTGCATGTCTAGACATGCAGTTTTTGATTTTAAAGTGAATATGCAGCAATTTACGAACGGAATTTTAAAAATTAATAAGGGAATAATACATATTAAATTAAGCCATCATCGTAGGACCTGTACGCTCTCTCGTAATTTGCACGGATAAAGATGATCGTCATATTTTTCCTCGTGACTTGTGTAATCGCTTTTTAATCATGTATAATAGTGTTAAGTGAATGGGTGCGGCAAATTTAATATTTAATCATTAACGTTTGTAAATTCCGTCAGAGCGGCATCTGGCGTTTTTTAGTAATATATAATTAATCAACCATAGGAGGCATAGATTCACTTGTCAAAAAAGAATAACCAAGACAAATTACTGATTTTCGCTTTGGGCGGTGTCGGTGAGATTGGTAAGAATATGTATGTCGTCCAGTATAATGACGACATTGTAGTTGTTGATGCTGGTCTGAAATTTCCAGAGGAGGATATGCTAGGAATTGATATTGTCATTCCAGATGTTAGCTATCTCGTGGAAAATCAAGACAAAGTACGTGGCATCATTATCACTCACGGTCACGAGGATCATATCGGCGGTTTGCCTTACGTGCTAAAAAGCTTGAATGTGCCCGTATATGCGACCAAGCTTACACTTGGACTTATCGAAGTCAAATTGAAAGAGGCAGGAATTCTAGGAGATAGTAAACGGATACTAATTACTGCAGATAGTGAGTTGCAGCTCGGTTCAATTAAAGCAAGCTTCTTTAAGACAAATCACAGTATACCAGATTCGGTCGGCGTATGTTTAGATACCCCTGAGGGGACGGTCGTTCATACAGGAGACTTTAAATTTGATCATTCTCCAGTCAATGATCAGTATGCGGATTTACAGCGAATTGCTGAAATTGGAAAAAAAGGTGTGTTAGCATTACTGTCTGACTCTACCAATGCTGAGCGTCCAGGCTTCACACCATCCGAGAAAAATGTTGGAAATCGTTTAGAGGAAATTTTCCGAACAGCTACACAACGTGTTGTTGTTGCTACATTCGCTTCAAACGTACATCGTATACAACAAGTTATTAACGCCGCGATTGCAACTCGCCGCAAAATTGCAGTCGTTGGACGTAGTATGGTAAACGTTGTTACTATCGCACATGAATTGGGATATTTAAATATTCCTGAAGGTATGATTATTGAGCCAGAGGAAGTAAATCGTTTGGCTGCAGATAGAGTCGTTATTTTATGTACAGGCAGTCAAGGCGAGCCAATGTCTGCTCTAACAAGAATGGCTAGATCTACTCATCGTAAAGTAGATATTTTACCTGGAGATACGGTGATCATTGCCGCGACACCAATCCCTGGTAATGAGCGTTATGTAGGTCGAACTGTTGATGAATTGTATCGTTTAGGCGCTAATGTCATTTATGGATCAGGATCTGTATCAGGTGTTCATGTTTCTGGTCATGGCAGTCAGGAAGAACTAAAGTTGATGCTTAATTTAGTTAAGCCTAAATATTTCATTCCAATTCATGGTGAGTATCGCATGCTTCGCATCCACGCATCACTTGCTGAAGAAGTTGGAATTGAGCCGGAAAATATTTTTGTACTCGACAATGGAGATACCGTTGAATTTCAAAATGGTCAGGCTTCACGAGGTGCTAAAGTACCAGCAGGACGTGTATTAATTGATGGCTTGGGCGTAGGTGATGTGGGTAACATCGTATTGCGTGATCGCAAGCTATTGTCACAGGATGGAATTTTAGTAGTTGTCGTAACGTTAAGTAAAGAAGACGGTACAATTTTATCTGGTCCAGATATTATTTCACGTGGCTTTGTGTATGTACGTGAATCAGAAGGTTTATTAGATGAAGCTAATCGTATTGTAACCTCAACCTTAAATAAATTAATGAATGACCAAGTCAATGAATGGGCATCGTTAAAAACGAATGTAAAAGACGCACTAGGTAGATTTTTGTACGAACAAACTCGTCGTCGTCCAATGATTTTGCCGATCATTATGGAGGTATAGCTAATACTCTAAAGCTTTCCATTCACCTAAAATAACTAGCTAATTTTGCTTTTCTAAGCAGAATATAGCTAGTTTTTTTATGCTCTTTTTATATTGGGATAAAAAAAGCAATGTCAACCATACTAATGACATAATTCCATGAAAAGGAGCGTACATTGAGATATGCTGAAAATGAATGAAGAGCCAGCTAAAGAGACTGAAAATAAGCCAACAATGGAAGGAGCAGTTCAAGCGATTCAGCAATTAGGAGTGACCAATGTCCCTGCTACGCAAGAGAGTAATATTCACTGTATAACGATTGTTGGGCAAATTGAAGGGCATCTTATTTTACCGCCGCAAAATAAAACTACAAAATATGAGCATATTATTCCTCAGCTAGTTGCTGCAGAGCAAAATAATAAAATTGAAGGAATTCTTATTATTTTAAATACGGTTGGCGGAGATGTTGAGGCAGGACTTGCAATTGCAGAAATGATTGCATCGTTATCTAAGCCGGTGGTTACCCTAGTTTTGGGTGGCGGTCATTCCATTGGTGTGCCGATTGCAGTTGCGGGCGATACTTCCTTTATCGCCGAAACGGCTACAATGACGGTTCATCCGATTCGAATGAATGGACTTGTTATTGGTGTACCGCAATCTTTTGAATATTTGGAAAAGATGCAGGAGCGAGTAACCCGATTTGTAATTGCTCACTCCAATGTGTCGGAAGAAAAATTTAAGTCTTTAATGTTAAAGACTGGAGAGTTAACACGTGATATTGGCACGACCGTAATTGGCGCTGAGGCGGTTTCTTATGGATTGATTGATAAAGTAGGTGGAATTGCTGATGCCTTAAAAGAATTAAAAACATTAATCGCCAAGACGAAAGGAGAGGGTGAGGAGTGCTTTATTCAGTAATGCCAACCGAAGTCGTTTTTCGTGAGTCTACTCCACCTGAACATATTGTTGACTATGTTTATAAAGGATTGCTTATGGAGGTAAAACCACTTACAACAGGGCAAGCGATGATCGTTCGTTTAATCAATCCGCCGCTTGACTGCTACCTTGATCCAAAGCTTGCTCCTGGTGCTCTTATTCCATTTCAACCGAAATCATAACAAAAAAGCGGTCGATTTCACTTGGAAAATAAGTGAGTGGGATCGACCACTTCTGTTTTTCGCTCCGCTCCTTCATAGCTCATGCCTACAGCATGTGTTATAATTAATGAAGGGGTGAAAAATTTGGCAAAGAAACGAAGAAAAAAACGTTCGATTGGCGCACAATTGAAATATGAAGTATACGGTATTTTAATTATTACAATTTCAATGATTGCCCTCTCAGGTGAAGCAGCAGTTGGACGTGCTTTATCTAGATTATTTGGAGTTATTCTTGGTAAATTTTATTTTGTATTAGCAATTACCGGTATTGCGGTTGGTCTTTCAGTAATGATTAAACGGGCTTGGCCAAAAGGTTGGTCGCAGCGAAGAACTGGGATAGTAATTGCAGTATTAGCATTAACATTGAGCAGTTCAATTTCACATATTAATTCACGCTATTTAGGTTTAGATGATGCAGCAGTAACCGGGCGAATGATTTTTCAAACGCTTGACCAAGAGTTGCGCAGCCAGTTATTTGCAAAAGAGCTTGCACCTGAGCAATCTATTCGCGACCTCTCGATTAGCGGTGGATATGTCGGGGCAATTCAATACTCGCTATTATACATGCTATTTGGCTTTTACGGCGCATTAGTCTTAAATATCGTGCAATATTTAATTGGATTTATGCTTATTACAGGCAGGTCCTATGTTGAAATGCTGCGCTTTGTCAATGGGAAAGTACGACGCATTGTCAAACTAATTGCTGCAAAATTAAAATTACAGCAGGAGAGAAGAAGAGCAATAGCGAAAGCACAGCATATCCAGCCGTTAGATGACAGCGAAGTAATTGATGATGAGGACGATTATGATACATCAACAGTTGCGAAGCAGTCTAAAAAGTCATGGTTCTTTAATTTTAATCCATCAGCAAAAGAGCAGCATGATGACTGGGAGCTAAATGATGGACAAGATAGTTATGAGGAAGCAAATGTACTAGAAGGTTATACATATCAACCAAATGAACAAAATGAAGACGAGCAAGAAGGTTCTCCAACCATTCATGTTCGAGTAAAGACTCATCATGAGGCGAAAGAGCCGTTAGATGATTCTTATCATGCTTCCGATGACATAAATGATGAGAACGAATTCGTGAATGATATAGATGCCGAGATTTCTACAACGTCCAGCTATGATGAGTCTTATGACAGCTTCATGGATCAAGATGAAGAGAAGCAGTTAGATGTTGATAGCGATAAGCATAAAATCGCTGCATTTGCTGATCAATTAATAAAGGAGCAGGCTGGCGAGCAGAAGTCTGCTGAAACAGAAGACGAGTTTGATTATCCTGAAGGACAAGCGATTACTTCAGATGCATTAATTACTGAAGCTAATCTTCATGAGGAATCAGGTCATGTACATGCTCCACTGGCTCCACAGCCAGTTCCGTATGAGCTGCCTCCGTTCTCTTTGCTGCATCCACCTAAGCAGCAAAGCAAGATGACAGATGGTCATGAAATGTTTGATGCTCGTCGCAAGCTAGAGGCGACATTAGAGAGCTTTGGCGTTCGAGCAAAGGTACTGGACGTAGTACGCGGGCCTGCTGTTACACGCTATGAAGTACAGCCAGCTACTGGTGTAAAGGTTAGTCGTATTGTCAGTCTAACCGATGATATTGCGCTTGCATTAGCAGCGAAAGATGTGCGTATGGAAGCACCGATTCCTGGTAAATCTGCTATCGGGATTGAGGTGCCAAATAGCGAAATATCTGTTGTTACAATGCGAGAGGTTATGGAAACTCCTGTATTTATGAATGCTCAATCCAAGCTTTCCATTGCTTTTGGTCGTGATATATCAGGTCAAACCATCGTTGGCAATTTGGCAAAAATGCCGCACTTATTGGTTGCAGGGGCAACGGGTTCAGGTAAATCGGTATGCATTAACGGAATTATTGCAAGCATTTTGTATAAAGCAAAGCCTGATGAAGTTAAATTTTTAATGATTGACCCTAAAATGGTTGAATTGAATGTCTATAATGGAATTCCGCATTTGATTGCACCCGTTGTGACAAATCCTAAGCGAGCAGCGCTAGCTTTGAAAAAGATCGTTGTTGAAATGGAAAAACGTTACGAGTTATTTTCTAAGTCTGGCACTCGTAATATCGAAGGCTATAACAATCTAATGAAAGATGAACCAAGCAACTTGCTGCCATATATCGTCGTCATTGTTGATGAGCTTGCAGATTTAATGATGGTAGCTTCCAATGAGGTCGAGGATTCAATTGCGCGACTGGCACAAATGGCTCGTGCAGCAGGTATTCATCTGATTATTGCAACACAACGACCATCAGTTGATGTTATTACAGGTGTAATTAAAGCAAATATTCCTTCACGTATTGCGTTTGGGGTTTCCTCCCAAGTTGACTCTCGTACGATTTTGGATTCGGCTGGTGCAGAAAAGCTGCTAGGTCGAGGCGATATGCTCTTTTTACCAATGGGTATGAACAAGCCAATACGTGTTCAGGGAGCTTTCTTGTCTGATGATGAGGTAGAAGCGCTTGTTAGCTTCGTGCGTGCACAAGGTGAAGCAAAATATAACGAAGAGCTTGTTCCAGAACTTGACGAGGAAAGTGAAGACAGCTCAGTCGATGATATGGATGAATTGTTTGATGAAGCAGCGCGTATTGTGATGGAAGGCAATCAAGCCTCAGTTTCTTTATTGCAACGTCGTTTACGCATTGGATATACACGGGCAGCACGCTTAATTGATCAACTTGAAGCTAAGGGCATCGTTGGTCCATATGAGGGAAGCAAGCCAAGAGCTGTACTTGTGACAATGGATCAATGGAATGCCAAAGGATAAATTGTTACATTGAAGTATATTATTAGGCGCCTTATCTCATACTATTTTCATGTCACTAGCTGACTATGAAAATGCATCAAGAGAAAGGCGTACTGAATATGAAATTTCGTAAACTGATAGTGTTCAGCATCGTAACCCTATTATTTACTTGTCTTGTCCTTGTTAATTACACTAGGGGGCCGCTCGTTGAACCTACCTTTAGCTCTGCAACATTGAAATATGGCTCGTCTGGATCTGATGTCTCTGAACTACAGGGCAGACTAAAATATTTAGGTTATTATGATGGAGAAATCGATGGTCAATTCGGCTCCAGAACAAAAAATGCTGTTACATGGTTTCAATGGGAATTCGGATTGAAGTCTGATGGAGTAGTCGGTTCAGCGACAAAAAATAAGCTTGTTAATGCAACGAAAAATTGGAGTCCGTCGATGCACGCAGAGGCTGGTTCTGGAAAAGGTTCTAGCGGCTCCAGCTCAAATTCCTCGATGCAATCCAATTTATTAGGGTTTACGGAAAATGATTTAAATTTAATGGCGAATGCAGTCTATGGTGAAGCGCGAGGAGAGCCTTATGAAGGGCAGGTTGCAGTAGCGGCGGTAATTCTTAATCGCGTTAAACATCCCGATTTTCCTAATACCGTATACGGCGTCATCTTTCAGCCACGTGCATTTACTGCAGTGGATGATGGCCAAATATATTTGACACCAAACGAGACTGCGAAAAAAGCAGTGCGGGATGCGATTAATGGCTGGGACCCAACCTATGGCTGTATTTACTATTTCAATCCTAATACAGCGACAAGTGCTTGGATTTGGACAAGACAACAAGTCTTAACAATTGGTAAGCATATATTTTGTAAGTAGGATGTAGTAAGAAGGGAGAAGAAGCAATCATTGGGGAAACGTCTAATGGTTGCTTCTTCCATTTGTAATACGTTAGAATAAAGAACAGGCAAGAACGAAAGGAGTCCTGATCATATGGATTTTCAGGTAGGAAGATTTAAATCATTAAATATTCATGTTTTGCCAACAAATCGTTTTAAAACCTATTCCATCACGTTATTTGCTGGTACTCCACTTAAAGAAGAAACGGTAACAACGACAGCACTTATTCCATATGTCTTGCGTCGTGGAACAGCTCGTTTTCCAGAAAGTATTCAGCTTAGAGAACAGCTTGATAATATGTATGGAGCGGGCTTTGGATTTTCAACAGTAAAACGTGGCAATACACAATTTGTCCAAATGAAAATGGATGTTATCAATGATCGCTTTGTTAATAGCGAGCAGTCATTGTTAAAAGAAGCTCTAGCTTATTTAGGGGATGTGTTAACGAATCCGTTGCTTGAAAATGGAAGCTTTCGCGAGGCGTATGTAGAAGCGGAAAAAAGTACATTGCAGAAGCAGCTTGAATCGATTATTAATGATAAAATTCAATATGCAGCAGAGCGCTGTATTCAAGAAATGTGTGCAAATGAACCTTACCGCTTAAATGCCTCAGGACGAATCGAAGATCTTCCGCAAGTTACTTCTAACCATCTTTATGCTCGCTATAAGCAATGGCTAGAGGAAGCGAAGTTTGACCTTTATGTTGTTGGAGATACTACGTTAGAAGAAGTCATTCAATTTGTAGAGAGCTCCTTTCAGTTGCCCGATACAACAGCAAGTATTCCTTATGCCTCAGTTGAGTCGCACAGCCGTGTGGAAGCAGTTAAAACGGTTGTCGATCGCTTAGATGTGAATCAAGGGAAGTTAAATCTAGGTTTGCGGATTAATACGCTATATGCTGATGAAGATTATCCGAAAGCATTGGTATATAATGGAATACTTGGTGCATATCCTCATTCTAAACTGTTTGTCAACGTGCGTGAAAAGGCAAGTCTTGCATACTATTGTGCTTCACGCTACGATGCCCATAAAGGAATTTTGACAATTCAGTCTGGTATAGAATTTGCCAATTATGAGAAGGCGCTAGATATAATTCAGGAGCAACTTGAGCATATGAGACAAGGTAAGATTAGCGATGAGGAATTAGATCAAACAAAAGCAATGCTTACTAATGCTATGCGTGAAATTTTGGATAGTGCGAATGATATAGCTGGCTTTGATTTCAATAAGCAGTTTTCAGGTGTTGATCGCTCGGTAGAATCGGTAATCCAACAAATTGCAGCAGTTACAAAAGAAGATGTTCAGCAGATTGCTTCAGGTGTTGAGTTAGATACGATTTACTTCTTACGCGATCTTCAGGAGGTGTAACTATGAATGTCTTAAATTATCCACAAGTTGAAGAAACCTTGTATCAAGAAGTGCTAGATAATGGATTGGAAATTATCGTATTGCCTAAACCAGGGTTTCAAAAAACATATGCGACGTTTGCCACGAAGTATGGTTCAATTGATAATCATTTTGCTGTTGGCGATGAAGAACCGTTAAAGGTGCCAGATGGTATAGCTCATTTTCTAGAGCATAAAATGTTTGAAGAACCAGACGGTCGTGATGTCTTTGCTACTTTTTCGAAGCAAGGCGCGGCAGCGAATGCCTATACCTCCTTTGATCGTACAGTCTATTTATTTTCCGCAACAGAGCGTATTGAAGAAAATTTAATGACATTAATTGATTTTGTGCAACGTCCTTATTTCACAGAGCAAAACGTTGAAAAAGAAAAAGGCATTATTGCGCAAGAGATTAATATGTATAATGACAATGCCGATTGGCGAGTATATTACGGCTTGTTTGAAGCATTGTATCAAAAGCATCCTATTTCCGTTGATATTGCAGGAACTGTGGAATCGATCTACCAAATTGATAAAGATTTGCTTTACCGCTGCTACAATACATTTTATCATCCTTCAAATATGTTGTTATTTGTTGTTGGCGGTGTGGATGCAGAAAAAATTATTGAGCTTGTTAAGCAAAATCAAGCCCAAAAGAACTTTCCTCCACAAGGAGAAATTCATCGATTTTTTGAGAAAGAACCAAAGGAAATTCGTGAGCAACGAAAGGTTAAACATTTGCCAGTATCTTTGCCTAAATGCATGATCGGGTTTAAAGAGGCAGAAGTAACGAAGCAAGGTGAAGAGCTATTAAAGCATGAAGTGGAAAGTAAACTAATGCTAGATATTTTATTTGGCAGCAGTTCTCCGTTTTATCAATCGTTATATGATCGACAACTAATCTTTGATTCGTTTGGTCATGAATATAACTGCTCTGAGCAATATGCGTTTTCCGTAATTGGCGGAGATACGCCTGATCCCGATGCGCTTATTTCAGCAGTTACTGAGTATTTAAAGAAGACGCTGCAAGACGGAATTGATTCCAAGCGGTTTGAAGCAGTTAAGCGTAAAAAGATCGGAAATTATTTACGTATGCTGAATTCCCCTGAATCTATTGCAACGCAATTTACACGCTACCGTTTCCGTAATTGCGATATGTTTAATGTGCTTAAATTTTATCAGGAGTGCACATTGGATGATGTTCATGCTCGATTGCGTCAACATTTTGACTTTGAGCAAATGGCAGTATCCATTGTCGTTAGTCCAACTAACTAATGGAAAAACCTTTAAATGATATGACGGTGCTGATTACAGGGGGAAGCCGAGGCATAGGAGCTGCAATTGCAAAGCGCTTTGCCAAGGAAGGTTATCGCATCGTAATTCATTATTTGCAAGGACATGAGCAGGCGAATGAAACTGCGCGCGAATGTATTGCATTAGGTGCCGAGGTGCTAACGATTGCTGCAGATTTGGGCAGCCGAGAGCAACTTTTAAGAATGAAGGAAAAGCTTGATAGTTTAGGGATTAAGCCTGACATTGTTGTAAACAATGCAGGTGTCTCCCATTATGGTATGCTTTGTGATGTTACCGAGCAGCAATGGGATCATGTGATGAACATAAATCTTAAAGGGTTGTTTTTATGTACACAGCTCTTTATGCCTCATATGATTCAGCAACGCTATGGTCGGATCATTAATATATCTTCGGTATGGGGGATAACAGGAGCGGCCTGTGAGGTGCTCTATTCAACGACTAAAGGAGGCATTAACGCCTTTACGAAGGCGCTGGCGAAAGAGCTTGCTCCTTCTGGAGTAACCGTAAATGCAGTAGCTCCTGGCGTAGTTGAAACAGATATGATGAGCAGCTTTGATCAGACAGAAAAGGAAGCACTTGCTCAAGAAATTCCGATTGGCCGGTTTGGCTCTACAGAAGAAATTGCCTCACTTGTATATTTTTTAGCTTTGCCAGAATCTTCTTATATTACTGGTCAAGTGATAAGCCCTAATGGCGGATGGTTGACGTAAAAAGTTCCAGTGCTTGCAATTACTGAGTCGAATACTGTTTAGCAGATTGCATAAACTAAGCACGTTGAAATCATTCAACAAATGACTTCATATGGAGGGAAGCTAAATGTCAACCGTACTTGATCAATTTGATTCCTGGAAAAAGTTTTTGAAGGATCGCGTGCAACAAGGGAAAAACCTTGGTTTATCTGAGGAAACGATTTCTAATCTAGCATACGAAATTGGTTCTTTCTTAGATGAACGTGTTGATCCTAAAAATAGTGAGCAAGCAGTTCTCAAAGAATTATGGGATGTTGGTGATGAGAGCGATCGCCATACCATTGCAAAATTGATGGTTAAATTAGCTGAAAAATCATAAAGAGTGAAATAAATGAAAAAAATTTAAACTTGGTTATAGTGCTATGTAAATATGCTGTTTGTGAGAAGCCTCCGCTTGGAGGCTTTTCGCTGATGAATTTGCATTTATTGCAGGAAAGTGTTGAATTTTGTAGAATACATATGTTAAACAGTTTTACATAGTAATTAGGATGGTGACTTCTTTGGAACAAAAGCAGTGGTACATGGAGTACAAAATTCATAAAAACAGACCGGGCTTGTTAGGGGATGTTGCATCTTTGCTAGGGATGCTTGAAGTAAATATCGTTACAATTAACGGTGTCGATAATCATACGCGTGGCTTACTCCTGCAGACGGATGATGATGAGAAAATAGAATTATTGGGTAAGCTATTAAAAAAAGTTGATGATATTACCGTCAACAAGCTGAGAACTCCAACCATTGTTGATATATTAGCAGTAAGACATGGACGTTATATTGAACGTGATTCTGATGACCGCAAAACCTTTCGCTTTACACGCAATGAGCTGGGGATTTTAGTTGATTTTCTTGGCGAGGTATTTAAGCGTGAGGGCAATTATGTTATTGGATTACGCGGTATGCCGCGCGTCGGTAAAACAGAATCCATTATTGCGGGCAGTGTTTGCTCGAATAAAAGATGGACATTTGTTTCTTCTACATTGCTAAGACAAACGGTGCGTTCCCAGCTTTCCGAGCAGGAGATGGATCCTAACAATATTTTTATTATTGATGGCATTGTTAGTACGATTCGTTCGAATGAACGTCATCATGCATTAATTCAAGAAATTATGGAGATGCCGTCAACTAAAGTAATCGAGCATCCAGACATTTTTGTACGTGATTCCAACTACGATTACAGTCATTTTGATATTATCGTGGAGCTGCGCAATACACCAGATGAAGAGATTACGTATGAGACATTTACTAATTATGGAGAAGATTTTTAGCGAAAAGGAGGTAGTATTGTGTCAGAGTTAGGTGAACTGCTAAGAAAAGCTCGAGAGGAAAAAGGCTTTTCTTTAGACGATGTTCAGGAACAAACAAAAATTAGAAAGCGATACTTGGAAGCATTAGAAGCAGGCGATTATGATGTCCTGCCAGGCAAGTTTTATATACGTGCATTTATAAAAAATTATGCAGAATTCGTTGGATTAGATGCCGATGAGGTGTTAAAGCATTATAATGTGGAGACTCCAGAGCCAGAAATGCCAGTTAACGAAGCGATTCCATCGCGCAAACCGCGTCGTATGCGTTCTGCTAAATCAGAACGCTTCGGTAAAGTATTATTCAATATTTTACTATGGGGATTTTTAGTGCTTGTATTGTTTGTCATTTGGTATTATCAAGTGAGAAATGATGGGAAGCCTGCGAATGAAGTAGACCCTACGCAAATCACTGATAACAGTGATTTCAAACCTACACCAACGCCAACTGCAACGGACCAAGCAGCGGCAACATCAACACCGACTCCAACACCAACGCCAACTCCGGAGGCTGTTACTATCACATCTGTGAAAGTGAGCGGCAAGGAGGAAACATTTGATGTTACTCCCAAGAAGGAAAGCTATGAGCTTGTTATTACAAGCAGCGGTGCAGCAAGCTGGTTAGAAGTTTATGAAAATGGTAAAAATGGAAACAAGCTTTATTATGGAAATATCCAAGACGGAACGACTGAGCGTTTTACCGTTTCAGGTGATGTCTATTTGAATTTAGGCAGACCAGGAAATATTGAAGTGACACTTGATGGAGTATTAGTCGAAGATGGCGACAATAACAAAGGCTCCAAACGCATTTTACTGCAAATGAAGGGTGCTGAAACGACAGCAGAATAGCTGTCGTTTTCTTTAAGTCAAAGATAGCTGTTAAGAAAGGAGAATGTTTTATGAGTGATTATTCATTTGATATTGTGTCTAAGGTGGATCTGCAGGAGTTAAATAATGCTGTTACACAAACAGAACGTGAAATCGGCACACGCTTCGACTTTAAAGGAAGCAAAACGGAAATCACCCTTGATAAAGACGAAATCACCATTCTTGCTGATGATGACTATAAGCTTAAAGCAGTAATTGATATTTTAATTGGGAAAATGGTTAAGCGTAATGTTCCTACGAAAAATTTAGATTATGGCAAAATTGAACCAGCCTCGGGAGGAGCGGTTCGCCAAAAAGTAAAAATTCGTCAAGGCATTGAGCAGGATATAGCGAAAAAAATTAACAGTTTAATTAAGGACTCAAAATTAAAAGTGAAAAGCCAAATTCAAGGCGATCAAATTCGTGTTTCTGGTAAAAGCAAGGATGATTTGCAGGCGGTTATCGCTATGCTGCGCAATGCAAAGATTGAGCTAGATTTGCAATTCATCAATTTTAGATAGATAATAAGATTATTGATATGTTATGAAGGCGAAAGGGTCTTAGTTCAGACATCGTTTGTTTGAACAGTAATGGGGGGAAAACGTTGAATTTAGCTAACAAAATAACGATAGCTAGAATATTTTTAGTGCCAGTCATTTTATTTTTTCTGCTTGTCAATTTTGATTTAGGTGCACTGAAAGTTGCTGATGTTCATATCTCGTACAATCAAATTGTTGCTGTTTTAATCTTTATTGTTGCGGCAAGCACGGACGGATTAGATGGATACATAGCTAGAAAAAATAAATTGGTGACGAATCTAGGAAAATTACTAGATCCGCTTGCTGATAAACTGTTGGTTGCTTCCGTTCTTATCGCTTTAGTTGAAATGGACAAGCTAAGTGCGCTTGTTGCAATTGTTATTATTTCACGTGAGTTTGCAGTTACCGGCTTACGGCAAATTGCTTTGTTAGAAGGTAAGGTCGTTGCTGCAAGTAAATGGGGCAAATGGAAAACAGCTATTCAAATTACGATGATTATTGCCATATTACTCAATAACTTCCCATTTGAGCTTATTGATTTCCCATTTGATATCATTTGCGCTTGGGTTGCAGCGCTTATTACAGTGTACTCAGGTATTGATTACTTTGTAAAAAATAAATCATTAATTCCGATTGAATAATATAATGCACTCTCTTGTTATTTTCAGGGGAGTGCATTATTTGGTCTGAACGAAAATTGAGAGGTGCATTTATGAAAGCAGAAATTATTGCAGTAGGAACTGAAATGCTATTAGGTCAAATTGTAAATTCTAATGCACGAGACATTTCATTAAAGTTAGCAGAGCTTGGCATTGATGTATATTTTCAAACGGTTGTTGGAGATAATGCTGCTCGTATTGAGCAAGCGATTAACATCGCTAGAGGACGAGCTAATCTGTTAATTTTTACTGGCGGACTCGGACCGACACAGGATGATTTAACGAAAGATGTACTAGCATCTTATTTAGGCCGCAAACTAGAAATAGATCAGCCAGCTTTGCTGAAAATAAAGGCCTTGTTTGAAGGTCGTGGAATTGAAATGGTAGAAAGTAATATCCGTCAAGCACATACGATTGAAGGTGCGGTGACGTTACCTAATGAAGCAGGGCTTGCCGTAGGTAATGCACTAGTTGAGGATGGCACGTATTATGTGTTGCTTCCTGGACCGCCTAAAGAAATGAATACGATGCTTAATGGACCGGCTGTAGCCTGGCTGCGTGAGGTTATGCGGGGAGAGCAGCAGCCTCTCTACTCCAAGCTACTGAAATTTGCTGGAATCGGTGAATCCAATTTGGAGGCAAAGCTGCTTCCATTAATTGATGGTCAAACTGATCCAACACTTGCTCCATATGCCAAGGAGGGTGAGGTTACAGTTCGTGTCTCTACAAAGGCAAGCAGTGAGGATGAAGCAAATATTAAACTGCAGGCAACGATCGAGCAGGTTAAAGCGATAGTTGGCGATTATTTATATGCAGTTGAGGACATTCCAATTGAGCGACAAATCGTTCGTATGCTGCAAAGTAAAAATTATACACTTGCTTCTGCAGAAAGCTGCAGTGGTGGCTTATTTGCCGAACTGATTACTAAAGTTCCTACTGGTTCTTCATGCTTTGTCGGCGGAGTAGTTACTTATACGAATGAGATGAAGCATAAGCTGCTTAACATTCCTATGTCGCAGTTAGAAGGGGAACATGCGCCAGGAGCGATTAGCAGCTCTACAGCCCAGCTTATGGCGGAAAAGGTACGTGAGCTGCTTGACTCTACTTTTGGCGTTTCTATTACTGGTGTAGCAGGTCCAAGCACAAGTGAAGGTAAACCTGTCGGTCAAGTGTTTATTGGTATTGCTGAAAAAGGAAAAGAAACGAAAGTATTTGAGTTAAAACTTACTGGTGATCGAGCATCAATTCAGCTTAAAGCGGTGAAAAATTTACAGTTCCGCTTATGGCAAGCACTTAAAGAACATGTAGATTTATTAAATTAACTAGAATTGGAAAAAAATCACTTCATATCTTGTAGAGAAAGCTGGATTTCGATACAATATAATTATTCATGGAAGAACCGTGACGGAACGCTGTTTTGTCGCGGTTTCTCTTTTTTAAATGCAAAGAGATGCATCGCGACACAAAAAATACGAATGTGTGTTCGAAAAAACTATTGGCAAGAAGGGATAAGTAAGGTATTATACTAATATAAACATTGAAGGATGTGAATTTCGTGAGTGATCGTCGTGCAGCGCTTGACAATGCGCTTCGTCAAATTGAAAAGCAATTTGGTAAAGGCTCAATTATGAGATTAGGTGAATCTACACATATGCAAGTAGAAACCGTTTCTAGCGGTTCCCTTGCTCTTGATATTGCATTAGGAATTGGTGGTTATCCACGAGGTCGTATTATTGAAGTATATGGACCAGAATCTTCTGGTAAAACAACAGTTGCTTTGCATGCTATAGCTGAGGTTCAACGTGCTGGTGGACAAGCTGCTTTTATTGATGCAGAGCATGCGCTAGATCCGCTATATGCCAGCAAACTGGGCGTTAATATTGACGAGCTGTTGCTGTCCCAACCTGATACAGGGGAGCAAGCGCTAGAAATCGCTGAAGCACTTGTACGCAGCGGTGCTGTTGATATCGTTGTTATTGACTCTGTTGCTGCTCTTGTACCGAAGGCAGAAATTGAAGGGGATATGGGCGATTCTCATGTCGGCTTACAAGCACGCCTAATGTCACAAGCGCTGCGTAAGCTTTCAGGTGCGATTTCAAAATCAAAAACAATTGCCATTTTTATTAACCAGCTTCGTGAAAAAGTTGGCGTTATGTTCGGAAATCCAGAAACAACGCCTGGTGGTCGTGCGTTAAAGTTCTACTCCAGCGTTCGTTTAGATGTTCGCCGTGTTGAAACTTTAAAGCAAGGCAATGAAATGGTTGGTAACCGTACTCGTATTAAAGTAGTTAAAAATAAAATGGCTCCTCCATTTAAGCAAGCTGAAATCGATATTATGTACGGAGAAGGTATTTCCAAAGAGGGCAGCATTATCGATATTGGTGTTGAAATGGATATCGTTCAAAAGAGTGGAGCATGGTTCTCGTACAATGGTGAGCGTTTAGGTCAAGGCCGTGAAAATGCTAAGCAATTCTTAAAAGAGCATCCTGAAATTGCTCAAACCATTGAAAGTCAAATTCGTGAATCTTCAGATCTTACTGCTGCTCTTCCTGCTAGCTTTGCTGAGGAAGAAGAGGATGAGCTAGACGAACTATTTTAAGCAGCGTTTCTAACTAAATTCATTAAGGATTAGACTATTCTAGCTGCAATATAGCACTCCGAGCAAAGGAATAAACGTCTGGAAAACGGGAGAGATCTGCCCTCAAAGCCTGTTGCAGTCACAGAAATTAATAAATGCAACAGGCTTTAAAAAGCGGAAGAAAGAGGATTATTCCGGAACTATTCTGGAGCGTTATTAAGCTGTTCAGCTTGTCAGTTTCTCGCTGACATCCTGAACAGCTTCTTCATTATAACGAGGTAATTTGCTGAAAATGAGGTGAGCAAGCAATACGATGAAACAAGCAGAAGGACTAATTACATCTGTTAAAGTAAGCAGCAAGCAAGCGAAAATTTATCGCATTACAATCGATATTTTGCCTGAACCATTAGAGGTGCATGAGGATATTTTTATTTCTTATCAGTTGGTAAAAGGTAAGAGTTTAACTTCTTCTCTAATTGACGAAATTATAGATGAGAACGCAAATTATCTTGCGTACATTAAAGCAATTCGTTACTTAGCTGCCAAGGCGCGCAGCAGTCAGCAGCTTGCCCTTTATTTAAGAAGACAGCAATTTAGCGAACAGCACATCTCGAACGCACTATCTCGCTTAACAAGTGAAGGATATATGAACGATAAAGAATATGCAATGCAATATGTGAATGCGCGAATGGGCAAACAGGGAAAAGGCAAATTGCGAATCGCAATGGAGCTTAAAGGGAAAGGGATTTCAAGTTCAATTATAGAGCAAGCACTGGCAAAGGTGGACGAAGAAGCTGAGCTTGCAGGGGCTTACAAGGCTGCGCAAAAAAAACTGTACAGTCTGCAAGGAACAGAAGTAGAAATTCGTCGAAAACTGATGCAATTTCTTGTACGTCGTGGATATTCACGAGCAATTAGCCGAGAAGTTATGAAAATGCTAGAAAATGATGCAAAAAAGAGAGCAGACGAGGGATAATTCGGGAATTGCTTGACAATTGATTTTCCGAAAAGATAAAATGAAGGAGTATTCCTAAAATTTTTGTATCAATTTTACTTCCAAAAATTGATGCGAAATGTTTGTTTTTCGTCTAATGGCGTAATTAATGCGGTGTGGAAACCGGTTAAAACCAAACAACATCTCAGGGCTCGACCCTGGGTATGCAACAAGGAGGTGAACAAGATGGAACATATAATCTGGGCCCTCGTTTGTATCCTTGTTGGCGCAATTTTCTTTGGAATTGGTTACATGATACGAAAATCGATTGCTGAAGCAAAAATTTCTAGTGCAGAAGAAGCTGCCGTTCAAATTATAGAGAATGCGAAGAAGGAAGCTGAAGCTGTTAAGAAAGAAACTGTGCTTGAAGCAAAAGATGAAGTCCACAAACTGCGTACTGAAGCTGAAAGGGACATTCGTGAACGTCGTAACGAAACACAACGTTTGGAAAGACGATTGCTTCAAAAAGAAGAATCGCTGGATAAGAAACTAGAGATCTTAGAACGCAAAGAAGAGGCTATAGCCAGCAAGGAGAAACGAATCGAGGAAACACAGCAACAGATCGATTTGCTCTACAAGCAACAGCTCAGTGAATTAGAACGTATTTCCAATCTGACGATGGAAGATGCTAGAACGATAATTCTATCCAATGTGGAACAAGAGGTGCGTCATGAGACTGCACAGATGATTAAGGATATTGAGCAGCAAGCAAAAGAAGAAGCTGATAAAAAGGCTCGAAACATTATCTCACTTGCGATTCAGCGCTGTGCAGCTGATCATGTAGCTGAAACAACGGTTTCGGTTGTAACGCTACCAAATGAAGAAATGAAGGGACGTATTATCGGGCGTGAAGGTCGAAATATCCGCGCACTGGAAACCTTGACCGGTATTGATCTAATTATCGACGATACACCGGAAGCGGTCATATTGTCTGGCTTTGATCCAATCCGACGTGAAATCGCTCGTACTTCACTTGAGAAGCTTGTTGCGGATGGTCGTATCCATCCTGCACGTATTGAGGAAATGGTTGAAAAATCACGCAAAGAAATCGATGATCGTGTACGTGAATATGGTGAACAAGCGACTTTTGAGGTTGGTGTGCATGGTCTGCATCCAGATCTCATCAAAATCCTTGGTCGATTAAAGTATCGTACAAGTTATGGTCAAAATGTGCTTAAGCACTCTATGGAGGTTGCTTATTTAGCTGGCTTAATGGCTGCAGAGCTAGGTGAAGATGTAGTTTTAGCTAGACGTGCCGGTCTATTACATGATATTGGTAAAGCACTCGATCATGAGGTTGAAGGCTCACATGTCGAGATTGGTGTTGAACTTGCTAAAAAGTATAAAGAACATCCTGTCGTTATTAACAGTATTGCATCTCATCATGGTGATACAGAAGCGACCTCGGTTATTGCAATGCTTGTAGGAGCAGCTGATGCATTATCTGCTGCAAGACCAGGTGCTCGTCGTGAAACATTAGAAACGTACATTAAACGTTTAGAGAAGCTTGAAGCGATTACGGAATCATTTGATGGTGTCGAAAAATCATACGCGATTCAAGCGGGGCGTGAAGTTCGTGTTATGGTTCAACCTGATAAAATCGATGACACAGAAGCATTCCGTCTTGCTCGTGACATTACGAAGAAAATTGAAAGCGAGCTAGACTATCCAGGTCATATTAAAGTTACGGTTATTCGTGAAACGAGAGCCGTTGAATATGCTAAGTAAGAATGCTCGTAGGGGAGTGGCTGGGAACAGCCACTTCTCTATTTTATGTAGGATATAGATAAGGATGGTTACAAATGAAAGTACTATTTATTGGTGATATTGTTGGGAGTGTCGGCAGAGAAGCAGTAAAACGCGTTTTGCCAGCATTAAAAGATAAGCATAATCCGGACATCATTATTGCTAATGGTGAAAACGCAGCGGCAGGTAGAGGGATTACCCGCCAAATCGCCAATGATTTTTATGATTGGGGTATTCATGGCATTACAATGGGAAATCACACCTGGGACAATAAAAATATTTTTGAGTGGATGGATGATGAACCTCGAATTGTTAGACCAGCGAATTTTCATCATTCCGCACCAGGTAAAGGACTAGCAATCATTAATGCGAATGGTAAAAAGCTAGCGATTATCAATATTCAAGGGAGAACATTTTTGCCGCCGATTGACTGCCCATTTATGACCGCAGATAAATTAATTGAAGAAGCGAGCAAGATTACTCCGCATATTTTAGTTGATTTCCATGCTGAAGTCACTTCTGAGAAAATCGCGATGGGTTGGCATCTTGATGGTAAAGCTTCAATCGTAGTTGGTACACATACTCATGTTCAAACTAACGACGATACCATTTTGCCAAATGGAACGGCATTTATTACCGATGTAGGGATGGTTGGCTCCAAGGAAGGTGTGCTTGGAATGCAGAAGGAAGCTGTGTTACACCGTTTTCTTACTGGTATGCCATCGCGTTTTGTTGTAGATGAGGGGAAATGGCATTTTCATGCAATTGTTGCGGAGCTAGATAGTAAGAGCGGACGGGCAATAAAAATTGAAAAGATTAGATTAACAGAAGATTCATGGCTGCTTATGAAATAAGCGGCCTTTTTATTTTATCGTTCTTTTAAAATTCTGAATAATTCAAATAATAAAAATTTTGTGTGCAGGAATCTTTCTAAATTTCACGAATAATTATAGTATAGTAAAGTCCATCAAACATTCCAGGGGAGGTTCTTAATATGGATGTATTAAAAGTATCAGCCAAATCTAATCCGAATTCAGTAGCAGGAGCATTGGCAGGCGTACTTAGAGAACGTGGCGCAGCAGAGTTACAGGCAATTGGCGCAGGAGCTTTAAACCAAGCGATTAAAGCTGTTGCAATTGCTCGTGGCTTTGTTGCACCTAGTGGAGTAGATTTGATTTGTATTCCTGCATTCACGGATATTGTTATTGATGGAGAAGATCGAACGGCGATTAAGCTTATCGTTGAACCTAGATAATTAACAGCATGAATAACCAACAATGATTAGAAAATTATTTGTGTTTTAAATTCGTTATCGACCTGTTTACTCCAGGGTAAACAGGTTATTTGCTTTCATTGAGTAAAATTAACATTTCTAATCGTAGGAGGGGATGTAATGCGGAAAATTGATTTTCATTGTGACGTCATTAGTAAATTGCTAGTTGAACAAAGATTAGATTTTCACAAAGAAGATTTTTCAGAAAGACTTGATGTGACGTTACAATCTTTACTCGATGCCGATTACATGATTCAAGTATTTGCTATTTATATCCCATCAGACCATCCCAAAGATATAATTACGATTATGAAAAGTATTGATATTTTTTATGAGCGGATAACGAATCATCCCAATATCATTGTTGTTGACTCAGCAATTGATGTGGAGCGCTGTAAAGCGACAAATAAAGTAGGTGCGATACTGTCTTTGGAAGGAGTAGATGGCTTACAGGGGCACATCTTTCTAAGTTCATTGCTTTATCGTTTAGGCGTGCGCTTTGCAGGATTAACATGGAATGCTATGAATTGGGCAGCAGATGGAGTAATGGAGCCGAATGGTTCAGGGTTGTCCAGCTTAGGCAGAGACTTTGTCACACAATGCAATAAGTTAGGTATAACGATTGATGTATCTCATCTTTCTGAGCGAAGCTTTTGGGATGTAATGAAAATAAGCAGTAAACCAGTGATTGCCTCTCATTCCAATGCAAAAAGCATCTGCGATCATCCGCGAAATTTAACTGATGCACAAATAAGTGCGATTATTCAAAGCCAAGGATTAATTGGTATTACCTATGTACCTTGGTTTGTCGTAACAGGGGCTAAGGCAACAATGAACGATTTACTTAAACATATTGATCATATGTTAAAGCTTGGTGCAGAAAATCATATTATGCTAGGCTCTGATTTTGATGGGATCGATACACACATTGATGGATTAAGAACTCCCCGTGATGTAAATAAATTAGAAAAACTTCTGCTGCAGTACTACGATTATGAAATTGTGGAAAAAATAATGTGGCGGAACTCATATCAGTTTTTAATAAAAAATTTAAATGCGAAGCGATAAGTAGTTGAAAATAATTATGAAAATTTTGTGCGTATTTTCACAAATGCTTGTTCTTCGCTTTTAATAAGTGGTATGATAGAGGCATATGAGCGACATCATATGCCTTTTGAATGTTTTCGCAGAAGGAAGAACTTAAGGAGTGTATCGAGAAATGGAAAAAAAAGTGCCTGTAGGCGTATCAGCAAGACATATTCATCTATCACAGGAGCATGTAGAGCAGTTGTTTGGTAAAGGCTATCAACTGACTGAGTTCAAGCCATTATCTCAGCCTGGTCAATACGCTGCAAATGAAACAGTTGCAGTTATCGGTCCAAAAGGATCTTTCCCTAAAGTTAGAATTTTAGGTCCAGCGCGTAAAGCAACTCAGCTTGAAATCTCCCGTACAGATTCATTTGCACTAGGAGTTAAAGCGCCAGTTCGCGAATCAGGAGATATCGCTGGTTCAGCTGGTATTACAATTAAAGGGCCTGCGGGCGAAGTAACAATTGAAGAAGGCGTAATTATTGCAGCACGCCATATTCATTTCCATACTTCAGACGCTGAAAAATGGGGTATCACAGATAAACAAAGATTGCGTGTAGCTGTTGGTGGCGAGCGTGGTGTTGTATTTGAAAATGTAATCGCTCGTGTATCTCCAGACTTCGCTCTTGATATGCATATTGATACAGATGAAGCGAACGCTGCTGGTATTAACAATGGCGATACCGCTGAAATTATTGACTAACAATTTGGTTTTAACATAGATTAAAAATCAAGTCTGTTAGTTTATAGCAAATCATGATAAAATCCTTTTATGTAATAATGCGTTTCTGCATAAAGACATAAGAGGATTTTTGTTTTAAACTAGGAAAATATGAACTAGCTGTTTATCGTGTATAATATATGTTATAATGATGCATTGAGACTGTTAATTGTAATAACGATACTAAAGGAAGTGGATATATATGTCGTCAAAGGAAAGTAAAGACTACTCCAAATACTTTGACTTTTCTGATGCAAAGTTAATTAGCGAAGAAAATGGCAAAAAGACATATCGTATTAAAGGACGTAATATTCAAATAAATTCTGCACCTGATCATCGTGAAGAGAAAAAACGTGGCAAGCAAGAGGTGCAAGTGCATTATGATTTTGCCATTGCCGAAGAAATGAAGCAATTTGGGGCGGGAAGACGTTATTTAATCTACACATATGGTTGCCAAATGAACGAACATGATTCTGAAGTCATGAAGGGTATGTTCGAGGAAATGGGATATACTGCAACCGAAGATCGCAAGGAAGCAGATGTTATTCTATTAAATACATGTGCAATTCGTGAAAATGCCGAGGAAAAAGTGTTTGGTGAGCTTGGACATTTAAAAGCTTTAAAGCTAGAAAAACCAGATCTTATTATTGGTGTTTGCGGTTGTATGTCGCAAGAAGAAACCGTTGTTAATCGTTTATTGCAACGCTTTACGTTTGTCGATCTTATTTTCGGTACACATAATATTCATCGTTTGCCTCATCTGTTGCGCGATGCGTATTATAGTAAAGAGCTTGTTGTTGAGGTATGGTCTAAAGAAGGCGATATTATTGAAAATATGCCTAAGAAACGTGACGGTATGCGTGCTTGGGTAAATATTATGTACGGCTGTGATAAATTCTGTACGTACTGTATCGTACCGTATACACGTGGTAAAGAACGTAGTCGTCGTCCTGAGGACGTTATTGCTGAAGTTCGACAACTTGCAAGAGAAGGCTATCAAGAAGTAACGTTGCTTGGTCAAAACGTAAATGCTTACGGTAAAGATTTCGAAGATATTGATTATCGCTTCGGTCATTTGATGGATGATATTTCAAAAATAGATATTCCGCGTATTCGCTTTACAACAAGCCATCCGCGTGACTTTGATGATCATTTAATTCAAGTGCTGGCTAAGGGCGGCAATCTTGTAGAGCATATTCATCTTCCAGTTCAATCTGGTAGCTCGACTGTATTAAAACGGATGAGCCGCAAATACACACGTGAGCAATATTTAGAACTTGTAGCTAAAATTAAAGCTGCTATTCCTAACGTAGTGTTAACGACAGACATTATTGTTGGTTTCCCAGGTGAAACTGAGGAGCAGTTTGAAGAAACGCTAAGTCTAGTGCAAGAAGTTGGTTTTGATTCTGCATTTACGTTTATCTATTCTCCACGTGCAGGCACACCTGCTGCAGTGATGGAAGATGATGTGCCACTTGAAATGAAAAAACAGCGCTTATATCGTTTAAATCAACTGCTTGCTGATATTTCTCGCAAGAAAAATGAAGCATTGCTAGGTCAAGAAGTAGAAGTATTGATCGAAGGTTTAAGTAAAAATAATGATAAAGTGCTTTCAGGACGCACTCGCTCTAACAAACTTGTTCATATTGAAGGTCCAGAAGCATGGATTGGTAAACTAATCAAAGCAAAAGTGACGGTGGCGCAAAGCTTTTATATTAAAGCAGAGCCAATTGAATCTTCATTAGTGTCAAATATCTAATTTAGGGGCGAATAATAATGAAGTTGCTGCATCAATCAATAGAATCTAAGCTGTTTCTGCATGGCGGTGAGACAGGTGGGGCTTGCTCTCATAAAGGTGATCATGCAGAGATAAAGTCTTATCATATTGTTGACCTTCGAGTAAAAGAAGATGTGCAGGCAAAGGCAAGAGAGCTTGCTGATATGCTAGCTCAGTCTGAAGAGGTAGCATACTATCGCCGAGCAGAAGCCAAAATTAAAAATCACGAACGTGTTCAGCAGTTAATCGCACAAATTAAAAAGAAACAAAAAGAAGCCGTTGCATTTGAAAAAACTTTTAAAAATCCTGAAATGGTCAAAAAAATTGAAGCAGAAATCGATGAATTGCAGGATGAGCTTGATAGTATTCCGATTGTTAGAGAATTTCAGCAAAGCCAATCAGATATTAATTACTTGCTGCAGCTTGTCATTTCTATTGTTAGAGATACATTGACCGATAAAATTAATTTGGAAGATGCACCTAAAAAAGCAGAAGCTAGTGAATGTATTGACTAATGTAGCGTAAACAAAATAAGCATCCTTTCTTCATAAGCCGAAAGAGGCTAAGTAGAAAGGATGCTATTTTTTTGAGACTAGGATAGTAAAGCGGATTATGCATTAATCTGATTGTTATGTGAATGGTTGAGCGTTACTCCCTGCTCATTTCGGAATCCCATAAACTGCTTATGTAAAGCAATATAGAGAATTAAACCAATGACTGCCTTCATTGCATCTCCAGGTAAAAATGGCAGGCAAGCTAGTCCGAGAGCTTGAAAAAGCGTCATTTCATCTAAGACAGCCATAAACCATGGGACACCGACAACATAGGCAAACCAAGAGCTAAATGAAAGAAACAGGAGTAAGCAAAGGGCATATTTTGCAAAGCTAGCTGTAGAGAATTTTGCTTCTAAACGGCTAATGAAAAAGCTAATTATCATTGCGCCAAAAGGGAAATAAATGATAAATCCACCAGTAGGGCCTAAAATATGAGCAATACCGCTTTTGCCGCCAAAGACTGGCAAGCCTAGCAAACCGAGCAAAATAACGATAGCGATACTCATAAATGCAGCTCGCGGTTTTAGTATAATGCCAATTAAGATAACAGCAAATGTTTGAAAAGTAATTGGCACTGGAGAAAAAGCGAGTTTAAGTTGTAAGAAAGAAAATACGATAAATAGGGCACTGCCGAGTGCGGTGTAAACTAATGAGCGTATTGGAATTGAGTTCATTCCGTTCATCCTTTCAACTTGCTATTTTATTGTTAACCTATTATTATTAAAATTAAGTTAACAATAGGAGTGTAGCACAAACTATCTACTTTGTGAATAGGGGGATATAAATTTTTATGTTGAATCGTTCTATCATATATGCTGCTAAAAAGCTTCAACCTATTCGCAGTTATGATCGTTCTTTGCTATTAAAGTCTATAAATGTAACGATACATACTGGAGAATGGGTGTCCATAATTGGACATAATGGCTCAGGAAAAAGTACGCTTGCTACATTTATTAGTGGGCTGCGCCGTACGGGAATTAAGATAACTGGAGAGGAGCAGCGTCAGGGGAATGCAGTTTATCCAATAATCACTCAAGTAACCTCAGATTATTTGCTCGGTTCGACTCCATATGAGGACTTGCTAATAAGCTATGAGCAATATGGCAAGCCGATTGATACGGAACAGCTTGAGCAACTAATAAATGAGCTATTGCAAAGTCTTGGACTATTGGCATTAAAACATGTTCCGCTTGAATCGCTATCAGGTGGTGAACGACAGCTCGTCGCTATTGCAGGTGCCTTATTAATGGATGCTCCCTGCATTATATTAGACGAAGCAACATCTATGCTTTCTCAGGATAATAAATGGCGTGTATGTAAGATGATTCGTCAGCTTGCAAAGCAAAAAGGGATAGCCGTGCTATGGATTACACAGCAGCTTGATGAGCTTGAAGCTGATGATACCGTTTGGCTAATGCAAGACTTAGAGGTTGTTTATCAAGGTAAAGCAGCCGATTTGCTTTTAAATAAGGAGAACAGTTTTTTTAGTAAAGTTGAGCAAATCAATAATACTGAGCAACAACTGGCTGCAACTGCTGTATCTGTCACAAACTCAGAAATGTCGAATGGGAAAATTACAATTGATCGAATTCCTAATGCAGAAAACACAAACGAAGTGGTTATACATGAGCGTGGCATCTATAACGAAATAGCTAATGCGCAAAGCAAATTAGGCGCTAACCTCGTGCTTAAAGACGTAAAATTATTAGAAGAAAGCAGACATCCCATTAATTACTGCTTCGAGGGAGGAAAGCAGTATTTGTTAAGTGGGCAAAATGGAGTGGGAAAAACGACATTATTGCGCGGTTTAGCAGGGATAACTCCGGTCGTACAAGGCAGTATCCATGTTGATGGAAAAGCGCTCAGTACAGTTAAGCGGCGTTCTTCGACTCTATGGAATAAAGCTGTACTGCAACAAATTCATTATGTGCCACAGCATGTAGAGGAGATGTGGCTGTGCAGTACAATAGAGCAAGAATTGTCACTGGTCGCCAAGCAATATGCTTCAATTGACCAGGACTTGCTTCGTAAACTTAAACAAGCCGTGGAAGAGTTTGGTATTCCTTGTTCTAGACATAACAGCGAGCTATTAAGTATGAGTTTAGGGGAGCAGAAACGTGTTGCATTAAGTATTGCATTTTGCTTACAAGGGAAATGGTTGCTGCTTGATGAGCCGTTAGCTGGACTTGATGGAGCTGCAAGACAGCTTGTCATTGAAAAAGTTGCGTCAAGAAAGAAAGAGGGCAGAGGAACGATTATCGTCAGCCATCAGCTGGCAGAGCTAGTTCCAGTTATTGATTGTCATCTGGGGTTAACACATACAGGATTACAATTCGTTAATGAGATGAGCAGTGATTTAGACGAAAAACATGCGCTGCCTACTAATCAAAAGCTAATTGCAGACTCTAACATTGAGAATGTCTCAAGTTTCTTAATAAGCGATAGTCGCTATAGTAACGAAAAAGCTGTAAACAACGATCCGCATAACCGCGAAAAGCTAGCTCGTACGTTAACAAACATATTTGATCCGCGAGCATTAATGCTTTGTATGCTAGTATGCTCAGCGAGCCTATTTATATGGAATAGCTGGTATAGTATTGGCCTGTATGCTTTATTAGCGATTGTCGTTATGTTTCTGTTAGTCAGTCATATAAAGCAATCGCTTGGCATTATTATAGGTTTTAGCTTTATGGCGCTAATTCTTGTGCTTGTAGGAGGTTTATCATTTTCTCCATTAGCTTTTCACTTTACATCGGCATTATCTATTGCTCAACGGATGCTTAGTCTATTCATTATTATTGTACTTGGTTTGCCGTTATTGTCGCTAATGACACCATTTCGTTTACAGCGAGCATTACAGCAAAGTTTTAAGCATTGTCGTAAAAAGCTTCCCGCTTTAGACAGTTACGCATTACTGATATCGTTAATTTTTCGTTTTGTCCCGTTATTATCTGGGCGTTGGCTTTGGCTGCAGGCGCTAAGCCGTAGTAGATTTAAGCAAGTTCGCCGCATATCTTGGTCAATGCTGCCTGTGCTGCTATTAGCTTACGTTCGCAGCATTCTAAAGCTTGCAGATCAATTGGCAACTAGCTTGGAGTTAAGAGGCTATGATAGACCTAATAAACAGCCTCATTTTCATTCCGTAATTAAATGGCGCCTGCAGGATACTTGGTTAATGCTGATAATGATCGCAATGGCAATTATGAATATAACCATTTATCAACTTTATTAATCCAGTTACCTTGTGAGTCTGCTAATACTGTTTGCCAGCCAACGAGCTTAGCTGCATTTACATTTTTATTGCTATCATCAACAAACATTTTTTCATCAAGCTGAGGCAAGCTTTGATCAACGATTTGGAACCATTTTGGATTGGGCTTGCAAAGTCCTGTTTTATCTGAAATATAAATGCGCTTCAAATAGTTATTGTAAGGGTGCAGTAATGGCAGTAACCATTCCGAGCGATGGTTGCTCATAACGACAATACTGCAACGCTGCGCCCAATGCTCTAGCTTGTCGATGGCTGGAAGCGGACAGAGATGCTTGGCAATCAACTGATTGCTTTGCTCAAAGCTTAACTTAATTCCTTTGCTCATAAGCCAGCTTCGCCAATCCTCCTCAGAGCATAAACCACACCAAAGCCGCTCACTTAGCTCTCGTTTATACTCGCTATAAAGTGCTTGCTTGTCGCAATTGCCAAGTGAGGCTAAATGCTCCCATAATGTTGGAGTTAAATTGCTTGCAAGTACCCCGCCTACATCAAGGATTAATGTCTTATTCATGCTTGTTCGTTCCTTTCAAAAGAGCTGCCAATCATAATTTCATTCGTTTTTTCTGCTAAGCTTGCTTTTGTACGAGCTGCTTTTCTCTCTTGCAGCAGCCAATATAGGGTAAAAGCGGCAGCAGTAAAAGCAAACACGCCTCCAAGAGCAAAGCCATAATCGATCCCATAGGCTTTATTTAAATACCCTGCAATAAATGGACCACAAAACATTCCTAGCGCATAGAGTGCTTGATACAAGCCCATTGCCGTTGCTTTCATTTGCGGTTTAATATCAACAATTGCTAGGCTAAGAAAAAGCGGAGTGTGCAAGCCTTGGGCGAAACCATTTACAGCTTGTGTTACATACATCCATGGCATACTAGGAACGAGAATTAAGCCTAAAGTACAAGTTCCGCTAATTAGAAATGCCAGTAGTATCGTTCCCTCTGTTCCAAACTTAGGAATAAACCATTTGCTAGTTGCAATTGCTGCTAGCGCATGCGGCAGCATAAAGCAAAAGACAAGCAGAGTAAGCTCACTGCCTGTAGCGCCTAGCTCCGTAGCTTTAAGTGGTGTAAAGCCAAACATCGTTATAAATAAGACACTATGAGCTAATATAGATAACCAGCTGGCTTTTAATAAAGGTTTTGTTGTGATTACTTCGTTGAGCAGCTTCACGGACATACCGTTCTCTCGTTTTATCCCGCTTGGCGGCTCATAAAGAAATAGAGAAAGTAACAATCCAATAAATCCTACGACTGATCCAAAAATAAACGGAGTGCTCGTTCCGCTTAGATCAATTAGCCAGCCTGACAGCAGCATGCCGATCATTTCTCCAACTACGATTAATAGACTAATTTGCCCCATAGCTTTAGGCATTTCTTCATTAGAGAAGCCGCTTGCATACATAACAGTAAATGCGACCCATGTAGATGCACTTATGCCTGCTATTGCTCGTCCAAGCAATGGCCAAATCCATTGATCTGGGATTAAAAACAGTAGACAGCTTAATGTCGTGCTTAACATGCCAATAATGATAAATGGTTTACGCTTGCCTAATGTATCTGAAAGAATACCAATTGGAAACCGAATAAGTAATTGTACAAGTCCGTAGCTTGCTAGCACAATACCGATAAATTTTAACGAATAATTTGAAGCGGATAAGTATGGTGATAGAATAGGGACATAGATGTACATGGATACCCAAAACAATATGGTCACGATAATAAAGAGAATCCGCTGAACTTTTTTACTTGTTATTTGCATATCTTATCAACCCCCTCAAATACTGTACTAAATGTTCGTTTAGCTGTCACGTATTTTTCAACATCACGCATATATGCAACCTTTTTCAGTATTTAAACGTTATAGTAATTATGACAATTGTTTTAAAATGTATGTTAATGGAAAAAAAGAGCTTGGAAGCCTCAATAATGATTAAGTATTAAAAGGATAGGAAGGGGACTTTTTGTGAGTAAAAAGAGAAAATGGAGACGGTTCTATTTCCTGGTATGTTGTATAGCAATGTTAGCTATTTTTCTTCCAAATTATACAGCTCAGGCTACTGAAGAGAACAAGCCGAAGCAAACTAGCAACTTATTTGTTGAAGCAGAAGTTGGTTACAATGGGATGTATGTTAATGGTGTAAGTACACCTGTGAAACTAGAGCTAACCAACAATTTTAGTAGAGATTTAAAAGGGGATCTCGTTTTAAATATCATGAACAGCGAAGGAAACTCTGTTGCTCACATTATGCCGCTTGAAATAACTTCTGGAAGTACTATAGAAGCAAGGCTAACAGTAGACGGAACCTTTTCCAAGCAAGGCACTCTAATACAATTTTATGAAGGCGGCGTATCTAAAGGAGATACTGTTGCGATAAATGGCACACGTTATGTGGAAGGTCGAATGATTTCGAGCAATCAGGTGATCGGTATTGCTGCAAGCGATCCTGACACGTTGAACTTTGTTGCATTTTTTAACAATAACGGTATAGACGTTACGCCGATTGTACTAGGGGAAGATTTTTATGCAAGCACACATCATGACTTATCTATGTTTTCGATTATCGCATTAAATGATGTTGCGACTTCAGAGTGGTCAGAGGAGAAAGTTAAGGCGCTAAAAGACTGGGTTGCAAACGGCGGCACTTTGCTTGTTGGCGGTGGAGCTGGCTATAGTCAGACAGCTGCCAAACTTGCTGAGATCATGCCAGTTGAAGGCAGCAGTACTATGATCTGGGGTGAGACCAATAGCTTATCAAATTATGCCGAAAGCCAGGAACAGCTTGAACCTTTAACGATCGTTAACGGTAAGCTAATAAAAGGGAAGTCATTGCTTGAGTATAACGGTATTCCGATAATTGCTCATAGTTCTTATGGAGGCGGAAAGGTTTACTATATCGCCTTTGACCTAGGTTTAAAGCCTTTCGCTAATTGGGATGGCAGAACTTCATTCATTCAAAGAATATTAAATGCTGAACTGTTGACAAGAACCTTCTATCCGCCAGATTTCTGGTGGGGGCTTGATAACAGCACTAGCAATTTTCCAAGATTGCAATCACCAAACGTTGGTTGGCTATTACTTATTTTTGCTATTTATACCTTAATTGTTGCACCAATTTTATATTTAGTGCTGCGTCGAATGGATCGTCGTGAGTGGTCATGGTGGTTAATTCCTGTGCTAGCAGTATGTTCAACAATCATTATTTTATTTATTGGCACGAGAGATAAGTCCGAGCAATATGTTCATACTGTGAAAATTGCTCAAATTGAAGGTGAAGCTGTAAGAGAGATTGCGGCAAGTAAAGTGTTCGTTCCAAATAGTAAGGATATTACATTAACTTTGCCTGATAACAGCTATGCGCGTATTAATTACGCAAATCGAAATTATGTAAGTAACTCCGAAGTTGATACGAAGAAACATCAACGTATTAATATAGATGGAAATCAACGCACTGTTACTTTTACAAATAATAAATATTGGACAATGAAGAGTGTGTTGACAGGTGAGCAAATTTTTCCAACTGATCAATATGGCACTTTAAAGGCTAGTTACTTACAAGACAATAATGACGAGGCAATTCAAATAACTAACGAAACGAATCAAGCAATAAATCATTTGTCTCTTATCTATAATGGTCAATTATATTATATTGGGTCACTCGAAGCTGGAAAGGATATGACTTATCGTTTACCGTTTTCTGCATCTGCTAGCGGTCAACACTATGTAATTCCAACTTATTCTACTCGCTATTATGGTAACAACTACGGCGGAAATTTAGTTAGCGGGGCAAGACTGTCTTGGGATAAGTTAAATCGTGAAACAGCATTGCTCGATTATCCTTATGAAACTGTGCCTTACAGAGCTGCATTAGTTGGCTTTAGCTATGATGATACAGAAAAGTACTTGATCAACAACAAGCCAGTTAAAAGCGACGAGCTTACAATGTGGGTTGTTAATTTATCAGATCTCTTTACTCAATTTGGTCTGCAGAAAACTCTTTTCCCAGTATCTATTGACTTAGTTGGCGATGGTTCTTATGCAATTGACGACCAAGAATATTTCACTTTATATGAGGGTGAACTGTTGTTTAAATATTTTGTCCCTGTAAATGATGTTAGAGAGGATGCACCGTTATTAGGACAATTCGTTTTGAATTATATTTCGAATCAAGTAGGGATTAGCTACTCAATTTACAATGAAGAAAGTCAGCAATGGGAAACCGCAAATGACACTGAAATAGATCTTAAGCCATATTTATCAAAAAGTGGCATGATCCAGCTTAAATTAGATAATTCACAAAATTTTTATTATGAAGGCACAATACCGGTGCTGCTGCTAGATAGCGAGGTGCAGTAATGTCTGAATATATGATCGAAATTTCTGGTTTGAAAAAGCAATTTGGTAACTTCCATGCCTTAAAAGGAATAGATCTGCAAATAAAAAAAGGAACTGTATTTGGCTTTGTCGGTCCAAATGGAGCGGGTAAATCGACAACGATGTTAATTCTTGCTACGCTGTTGCTCCCTACTTCTGGTACAGCAAAGGTCGATGGGCTTGATGTCACTCAATATCCTCATGAGGTTCGTAAAAAAATCGGGTACATGCCTGATTTTTTCGGAGTATATGATCAATTTAAGACAGATGAATATTTACATTTTTATGGTGGAAGCTATGGAATTCCGCGCAAGGAGCGAGAAAAGCTAATTCCACAGTTATTGGAGCTAGTAAATTTATCAGATAAACGAGATGCCTATGTAGATTCGTTGTCACGCGGTATGAAACAGCGTCTCTGTCTTGCCCGTTGTCTTGTGCATGATCCTGAATTGTTAATTTTGGATGAGCCAGCCTCTGGATTAGATCCGCGGGCACGCATCGAAATGCGAGAAATATTAAAGGAACTTAAAAGCATGGGGAAAACGATAATTATTTCCTCTCATATTTTGCCGGAGCTAGCGGAAATGGTTGATGAAATCGGCGTAATTGAGCATGGTGAAATGATTGCCGTAGGGAATATTCAGCATATCCAACAGCAGTTAATGGCTAAACGTCAGCTCAGCATTAAGCTAGCTAATCGTCAGGATGAACTAAAGCAATATCTTAATGATCAACCATTTGTGCAAAGCACTTTTATTGATGGTTCGACATTAGAGGTACAGTTTTCCGGAGGAGATAAGGAGCAGGCTGCATTGCTAAGAAATATTATAGCTGCAGGATTTGAAGTGATCTCGTTTCAAGAGGCACAAACAGATTTGGAAGATATTTTCCTTGCGATTACTAAAGGAGGAGGTAATGAAGCATGAGCCAATGGTCACCCGTTCAATCGCTTAAACAGTTTTTTCTAAATCCTGTAATTGATAAGGAATATCGACTAAGAATGCGCAGCGCAAAAGCAATGTGGACTTTGCTAGCTTATTTAATAGCAATGGGGCTGTTTGCTGCTGTTATCTTTTCCATTGTCGGACTTAGTTCTGGTCGTAACGCTTATGACAATAACTACTCAGGGATTGCGTTTATTGTACTTTCTTTTGCTCAGCTTGGCTTAATTGCCTTTATGTCCCCAGGCCTTACCGCTGGAGTAATTAGCAGCGAGCGCGAAAAGCAAACATTAAATTTGTTATTAACGACCCAGCAATCGTCTTTTACGATTATTGTCAGTAAATTAATTAGCAGTATAAGCTTTATGTTTTTAATTGTTTTTGCTTCGCTGCCGCTGTATGGGATTGTCTTTTTGTACGGAGGTATTTCTCCTGATCAATTGTTGTCAGCATTTTTATTTTTCATCTTTAACATGCTTGTGTTCGGATCGTTCGGAATTATGTTCTCGACAATATTTAAGCGAACAATGATTGCGGTTATTGTAACATATGGTGTTGTCTTATTTATGTTTGCAGGGACTGGAATATTATTTTTATTGTTCATGAGTATCTTTAATGAGTATCTGTTTTCCGGCAATTCAAACTATGATTTGACTTGGATGCTGCATTTTCTTGCAGTAAATCCGGGATTTGCTCTTTACAGTGTTTTTGATAGCGGAGATTGGTATCTTGATATTGTGAATAGCCATAATTCAGGAAAAACATTTTTTGATTACGTCCCGTTATGGTTAGAATATGTCGTGTTTTATACAGTGATATTAGTTCTATCATTAGCTACTGCTATTAAAAAGCTTCGCCCATCGAAAAAATAACGATTGATTTGTTAATCGATCAATATGAGGGACACATTTATATCGTGTTTGTAATAATTTAGTTATTCCGTAGCATTTTTGCAAAGGATGTTTTGATCGTCAGTTAGTGCTGACTGTCTTAACATCCTCTTCTCATATTTGAATGCAGCTGTGAAAGGAGGGACTGATATGTCATCAATCATACAATCACTTAATAGAATAGCTCGCCGTTGGAACTGCGTTAAGCTGTTAATAGCCTTAGTTCAGGGTATCGTATACGGAGCAATATTACCATTTGTATTGCTGCTCCTTTCAAGATGGATACCGATACTTTACAGCAAATGGATTGCTGCGGGATTATGGTTGATTGGAATAGTGATCTTCTTAATTATGATGTGGTTTAAACGTATGCGTGTACTTGAGGCCGCAAAGCTTGTTGATGTTGAACTTGGTGAAGATGCCGTTGTAACCGCCTTAAACCTTAATGAGCAGAATAAGCAATCAATGATGGGACAGCTTGTCATTGAGCAAGCAGCGCTCTCAACCAAGCAATATGAGCAAGAATTAAGGGAACGGATTCCGTATAAACGAGGCTGGAATATAAAGAAATGGAGTTATTTAACGTCGTTAACTATTATTTTAGTCGGCTTTCTTTTCACATGGCCAAACGAACAAGACGCTGTTGCAAAACAAATCAAGCAAGCTGAAGAAATAAAAGAAGAGTTATCTGATAAGCTTGAACAAATACAAGAAGAAATTGAAGAGTCGTCATTAGAGCAAGCAGAGCAGGAGGAACTAATAAGCACACTAGAAGAACTTCAGCAGCAATTGAAACATCAAGAACAGCTTGAAATGGAAAATATTACAGAGCTTGAACAAGCCTTAGAGCAGCTTAAAGAATTAACTGAAGAAAAAGGAGCTTCGGCAGAGCAACTTCGTCAATTGCAAGAAGAAATGGAACGTCAACAATCATTGCAAGGTTTGCAACAAGCGATGAAGGAAGCGATGCAGCAGCAAGGTGCTCAGCAGCAGAATATGTTAAGAGAAGCACTTAAAGCACTTAATGAGGAACAGTCTGAAGCTTTACGTCAGCTGGCAGAGCAACTTGAAAAGCAGCAGACACAGTTATCTTCAATGTTTGATGAAGCTTCACAGCAATTGACAGAAGATGGGGAGATATCTGATCAAACCGTCGAGCAGCTTGCAAATGAACTATCACAATTGCTATCGGCTTCTCAGTTAAGCTCATTACTTAGTAATGCAAGTGACGAATTGGCAGAGCAGCTTTATAGTTTAAGCGATCTGCTGGCAGATTTAGATCCGTCATTAAGTGAAAGCTTAGCGAATGCAGTTAACCAATTTAAGAGCTCTATCGATGGCAACAATGCAGGTCAATCAAATGGCGGACAAGGAAATGGTGGTGACTCTGAGCAAGCTAACAGTGGATCAGGAGAGGGGAATAGTCAAGGACAAGGAAGCGAACAAGGTTCGGGTCAAGGGAATGGTCAAGGGCAAGGACAAGGTAATGGTCAAGGAGCCGGACAAGGAGCGGGACAAGGGAGTGGTCGCGGCGCTGGTGGAGGACAAGGCGGTAGCGGTGCAGGCAATGCTCCTGGAAATCATGCAATGATAACGACACCGCGAATTGCTGGGGAAAGCGAGATAAGTGTTGATGGTGGTCCAAGCACTGGCGGGCAAGTCATTTCAGGTGGAATTTCCCCAATGATTGACGGGCAGCAAGGAAATTATGCCGAGGTGTATCGTCAGTATGAGGCTGAAGCAAAAGACTCTCTAAATCGTTCTGCTTTACCGTCACATATGCAATCAAAGGTGCAACAATACTTTGATTCCATTCAACCAGAGTAACATAACATTTAAATATTGGTTTCAATCTGAATGGAGGAGCAAAATGGACAATCAAGGGATTACATTTCAACAAGCGCAGCAATGGATAGCTGATTTAAAGCAAGAAATAGGAAAAGTTATTGTCGGACAAGAGGTTGTAGTTGAGCAATTGCTATGGAGTGTAATAGCGGGTGGTCATGCTTTATTAGAAGGGATACCTGGACTAGGAAAGACAATGTTAATTCGTACATTAGCGGATGCGGTAGACTTACAATTTTCCCGTGTTCAATTTACGCCTGATTTAATGCCAGCGGATATAACCGGTACAATGCTGTTGGAATTAGCTTCTCACTCGCAAAAATTTAGCAGAGGACCGATATTTGCTAATTTAGTGCTGGCCGATGAAATTAACCGTGCCACACCTAAAACGCAAAGTGCTTTGCTTGAAGCGATGCAAGAAGGGACTGTAACAGCAGGGGGAGAGAGCTACTCATTGCCTAAGCCATTTTTTGTACTTGCAACACAAAACCCGATCGAGCAAGAAGGAACTTACCCATTGCCTGAGGCACAGCTTGATCGCTTTTTAATAAAAATAGGAATTGAATATCCTTCAAGAAATGAACTTAAAGAAATTGTCAAACGGACTACAGGAACAGAGAAAATAGCTGCAAATGCTATATTAAACGGTATGCAGTTAGAGCAGTTACAGCATTTAGCTAAACAAGTCATCTGCTCTGAGGACATGCTTGAACTAGCTGTCTCTGTTATTATGCGTACCCATGCTCATGAGGAGGATGCTCCTGCAATGATTAAACAGTACGTACGCTACGGAGCTGGACCTCGTGCATTGCAGAGCTTAATTTCAGTATCGCGCGTTCGTGCGCTTATGCAAGGAAGAGGGCATATTTCTTGGGGCGATATTGCAGTTACCGCAAAACCTGTGCTGCGCCATCGAATCGGTTTAAGCTATGAAGCACAAGCACAAGGTATAAGCAGTGATATGCTAATCGCGGAAATTACTAACTCAATTGAACAGGAGCGCAGCAAGCTTTAACTTTTTGCATGTCTATCCCTGTATGACATGTATTCCTATCGTGCATAACAAGAGTTTAATTAATGTAGAGAGGGTGAAGGAGAGCAAAAATGGATGATCAACAAGCTTCTTCACGATTGCAAGATTTAAAGCTGCTTTTTCCAGATGAGGGCTGGTTGTCTACTTTAGATAGCCTATTATTAAATGCAAATTTCAGAGCTAAAGGAATGCTGGCAGGAAAGCGAAAATCAAGCAGCTTAGGTAGTTCACTTGAGTTTGCTGATTATCGCCCATATATTGCCGGTGACGATATTCGCAGAATTGACTGGAACTTATATGGTCGAACTAGAAAAGCTTATATTCGTCAATATTGGGATGAGCAGGAGCGCAGCTTTTACCTTTATGTGGACAGCAGTCAATCAATGCTACGCTTTGGAGAAAATGAGCAAAATAAATGGATGTTTGCTCTTCGAGTTGCAGCAAGCATCGGCTATATTGCACTGCAAAATGAGGATCGAATGACATTAAGTTTATTTGACGAAAGTAGCATTAGCCAGCAGTTGCCTAATCTCTATGGAAAGCAGGCAAAGTTTACGATGCAGAAGCTGCTTGCAGAGATGATTCGTGCTAAGCAACAACAGCTGAAGTCAGAACCATCAACTGCTTATATTGATCGCTCTGATGCGATGTCAGCATTTCGTAAAGCAAGTAATTTGCCGAGACGTGCTGGGATTACTTGGATATTTTCAGATGGCTTATTCGAGCAAGGATTAGAGGAATTGCTTTCCAATTTGCAAGCTAGACAACAAGAAATTGTTTTCGTTCATATTTTACATGGTGAGGAAATAAAGCCAAATCTTGAAGGTGAATTGAAATTAATCGATGTAGAAACGAGCTCTGCAACCGAAGTCGCTATCTCGAGTCAGGTGATGGAGCGGTATTATCAAGGAGTAGCAGCATTTCAGAGTGAGCTGCGCAAAACCTGTGAATCTCGAGGTGTAGCTTATTATTGCTTAAATTCCAGCGAGCCGTTTACTCAATCCTTTAAGTCTTTGTTATTACAAGGGGATCAGCTTCGCTATCGATAAATATAACTAGGAGGTGGCAGCTTGCACTGGCTATCAACAGCATCGGCATGGTATGCGTTATCCTGCTTGCTTATTATCGCAATGTATATTTTAAAGAAGCGTTACGAGCCAAAGTCGATTTCAAGTCATTTACTTTGGCGCAGAGCATTGCAGGAGCAGGAGGCCAATAAGCCGTGGCAGCGCTTGAAGCAGCGGCTGCTGCTTTGGCTCCAGCTGATAACTGCTATCTTAATTGTATTAGCTTTAATGGAGCCTGTAATTGAAAAGCAGCTTACAGAGAAAAATCATGTAGTGATCTTGCTTGATCGCTCGAGCAGTATGGCAACATCAACATTAGCATCGGGTGATAGTTATTTGCAAAGCGCTAAACAAGAACTGATCGATTGGTTAGATGATGAATTAGTTGGAGGAGAGGTAACGCTTGTTACCAATGGTGATTATCCAACTATCGTGCTAAATCATGCTAAACGAAAGGCAGAAATTGAGCAGGCGATTAAAAATATTACTCCTTATTACGGAGTGTCAGATGATGAAGCAGCAATGAGTTTAGCGCGTGCTTTAGCTGAACAGGACGAGCAGTCATATGTTCATTATTTTGTTGATGAGCGCTATAAAGTTTCTGAGCAAACGCTCCAGAACACTAGCACTATAAATGAAACCTGGCATTTATACAGCAGCTCCGCTCATCAATTCGATAATTCGATTCGAAGCTTTACTTTAACTAAAACAGGCGAGAGAGTTTCTGCATTTGTAACTGTGTTGCATGCTCCTTTGCCTTCTAATTCACAATTAAAGGTGGAAGTTACTGCCTATGATGAGAAGGGCAAAGTTATCTATCAAGATGAATTGCAAAAACAAGCAGAGATTGGCGGCTTGACGACGTTTCAATTTGACGGCTTACCAAGCGCTTATTATTACTATAGTAAGCTAGTTTCGCAGGACAATGATCCGAATGTTTATAATAATGAACAATTTGGACTGATCGCAGAGCAAAATAGCTATGAGGCATTACTCATTTCCCAAGGAAATTTATTTTTGGAAAAGGCATTACAGCTAATGAATGTTGGGATTACAAAAATTACAGCAGAAGCTAATCCGCCAAGCGGAGAGACTTTGAAAAAAATACAGTTTATTATTGTCGATGGAAACTACGATTCTCTCAAGCAGCAAACAGAATGGTCGGAGTTGTTTTCAAACTTTCCAATTTGGGTGATCGATCACCCTGACGGATCTGAAGCAGCACAACTGGTTAATAAAGCGCCTGTCGTAAATGAACACCCGATCACG
Source organism: Paenibacillus sp. plas6 (assembly GCF_057221655.1). NCBI lineage: Bacteria > Bacillati > Bacillota > Bacilli > Caryophanales > Paenibacillaceae > Paenibacillus > Paenibacillus sp. plas6. The sequence goes on from NZ_CM170151.1 coordinate 4,238,625, forward strand.
AACTATTTTTCGATGGAGGATACGTATATTTCAACAGTTAGAAAGCTAAGTACTGCTGAGCTAAGCAATGTTGATGTGTTAGTTGAATACGGTGGTTCGCCTGTCATTGTCGCTGGAATAAATGAGCAAAAGCCGTTTTTAAGATTTGCTTTTGCCTTACAGGATAGTGATTTGCCATTGCGAGCGACTTTTCCTATCTTAATGATGCAAAGCATTGAATATATGGCAAGCGGATCAGGCAGTCAGTTAGGTTTTTTACTTGTTGGTTCAGAGCCGACAATTTCGTTAATGGCAGGAACAAGCAGCAGCTATTGGCAGCAAATTGCAACGAAGGGTGAGCACAAGCTAGCTTCAAGCGAAAAAATAATGAATGAGTCTAATTTAAGGATTGTTGCTCCCGCTTTTCCAGGCGTATATGAGCTTGTTGAGGAAAATGAACAAGGTGAGCAATTGCAACGGCGGACTGCAATCGTAAGCGAAGATAGTACAGACTTTATTGCCGAAAAGATTACTGCCTTGCTGCCTAGCAGCAATGAGCAAGCAGATCAAACCGTTGCTAATGTCGCTACTAGCGGCTGGAGCAGCTTAGTTCCATGGCTGGCAGCATTGCTATTATTGCTTGTGTTTGCTGAGTGGGAGGTGTATAGACGTGGACTTTAGCTTTGGTTTAACAGCCGCATCTCCATGGCTATTATTACTACTAATCCTTTTACCACTCTTTATTTGGTATCAATATCGCTATACTTCACGAATAACTGGTACTCGTAAAACAATTGCCATAGCTTTGCGCAGTTTAATCGTGCTGCTTATTATTTGCTTAGTAGCAGGAGTTCAGCCTTATAGCAGTACTAAGCAACGGAATGTCGCAATTGTTGTTGATCGTTCAGACTCAATTGGCAGCGATAATGGAGCGCTAGCTTTCTTACAGAATATAAAAACAAATGATGAACGTAATCATTTGGCGATTATTTCCTTCGGCGAAAATGTATTAATTGATCGTTCATTGCAGCCGCTCGCTGGTCAATCTGCATGGAATGCTTTCCGTACCGTTGTGCAAGAGGGAGGCAGCAGCATTGCTGCGGCGTTGCGTCAGGCGGGAAGTATGCTTAACCAATACCGCGGCGGAAAAATAGTGCTGCTTACGGATGGTGTAGAAACTTCGGGTGACTTTTTAAAGGAAGCACAACTTTTGAAAGCAATGGATGTAACGGTTGATGTTGTTCAATTGCCACATAAAATTAATAAGGATGCGGCGATATCTGCCCTTAAAGTTCCGTCACAGCTAAAGCAGGGGGAGAAATATCAGCTGGCCATTACAATTGACAGCACTCATCAAGCAGGTGCAGAGCTACTTATTTATGAAGATGATGCTCTAATCGCCCAGCAAACGGTGGAGCTTGTGCAAGGGGAAAACAGCTATTTAGTAGATGCTGTTGCAACAAGCTCAGGCATGAAGCAATATCGTGCTGTAATTAGGATGGAGGGTGACACTGAGTCAAGAAATAATAGCAACTATAGCTTTAGTCGCGTAGCAGGGCCTGCAGGGGTGCTTATTGTTGAAGGTGAGCCAGGAAGCTCTCGCAATATCGAAGCAGCACTTTCTTCCTCCTTTATTGCTTATCGTACGATCTCACCGATTGAACTAAGCTATGAGTTAGCTTCTTACATTCAGTATGATGCAATTATTTTTAATAATGTAAGTGCAGTCGATTTGCCGCAAATAAAGATGGAGCATATTGCTGCTGCTGTACGTCAATACGGAGTAGGCTTTGTTATGCTTGGCGGAAATGACAGCTACGGGCCAGGAGGTTACTTTGATACGCCAATTGAAACTATATTGCCGCTTAATATGCAGCTTTCTGGCAAAAAAAGAATTCCTGACCTGCAATTAATGCTTGTTATTGACCAGTCAGGCAGTATGTATGGCGAGAAAATGGAGTTAGCAAAGGAAGCAGCAGCAAGAACTGTAGAGCTGCTCCGTTCAGTCGATACCGTTGGGGTAATTGCCTTTGATACAGTTCCCAATTGGGTCGTATCGCCAGTCAAGCTTGATGATAAGGAAAGTGTTATATCGAGCATTATGTCGATTCAGCCTGATGGAGGAACAGATATTTATCCTGCTCTTTCAGCTGCTTATAATGGCTTCGATTTACAAACTGATGCAAGAAAGCATATTATCCTGCTTTCAGACGGCATGTCAGCAAATACCCCGCAGTATCAAGAGTTATTGCGAAATTTAAATGAGAATAATATTACATTGTCAACTGTTGCGGTTGGTCAAGATGCTGATATTAGATTTTTACAGCAATTAGCAGCGGATGGTAACGGCCGATCGTATTATACCGATGACGCTTCAACGATTCCTGCAATCTTCTCACGAGAGGCAACATTAATGTCACGGGCATATATTGTGGAAGGTGAAATAACACCGGTTGAGGGATACGCAGGATCATGGTCGCAGCTATGGCGTGACGGATTGCCTAAGCTCGATGCATACGTCGCTACTAGTGCAAAATCGACTGCTGAGATTGCGCTTTGGTCTCCGCAGGAGGATCCGCTTTTAGCGCGATGGAATATTGGCGCAGGAAAAAGTGTCGCATTTACTTCAGATGTGAATGGTAAATGGAGTGCGGACTGGGTATCGTGGCCGAAATTTTCTCAAGTTTTTACTGAATGGGTAAGATGGACTTATCCGCAGTTTGTACAAACCCCGTATACTGTAGAAGCCAATGAGCAAGGGAAACTGTTGATTACAAGTCATGATCAGTCAAGTCAAGCCAATCTCGGCATGACTATTGAGCATGAGGGTGAAAGTAGCATTTTACCTCTTGTTCCAGTAGCTCCAGGACAATACGAGGTGGATATTAGCGACTTAGAAAGCGGCGTTTACTTTACGCAAATCGGGGAACAGCAAGGCACCGACACAGTAAACAACGGGATTACGACAGGCTTTGTCATACCTTATTCTGCTGAATATCGACTGGATGCAGTTCTGGAGCAAGCAGCTGATCGTCTTAAAACATTAGCTGAAATGACAGGAGGACAGCTTTTGTCACTGGATAATACTTCGTCCATTTTTTCGTTTAAGCCAGTTGAATTAAGGATGAAGGATGATTGGACAAAATATATATTGTTGCTTATTTTATTGCTGTGGCTAATAGATATTGGTAATCGTCGGCTATCTTTGCCGTGGCGAACTTGGTTTGCTAAATTTAGTTCAATAGCTAGCAGAATGTTTCAGCGCAGTTTGACTAACTCTGGAGAAAGCTCAGTTACTACTAGTCAGCGCTCTCTGTCTAGCAGTGAGTCATTACAAAGATTAAAGCAGCGCAAGCAAAGCGTTGCTGAGCGGACAAAGTTTATGCCGCTTGAAATGGATGCTGAAACGGAAAACTCAGCTCTTATCTTTAAACAAGCTAATCGTACTGCGGAAGGGAAAGCTTCCACAGAATCTGCTAAACATGAAAAGCAGGAAGCAGAGCGCTCTGCTCATGCATCAAATTTAGCTAACGGAGCTAAAGACAAAACAGTTCATGCGAAACATTCAGCAAACAGCTCGATGCCGCATGATCAACAGAATGGAGAAAGCTTTTCAGCACCAAAAGATTCAAAGGCTGAGACGATGAACCGACTACTCGCTGCAAAAAATCGTCGAAAAAAATAGACTAACGAGTAAAAGTAGACATTCCACTGTTCATTAGGTAAAATTTGATACAGAATGTTTGAAGATGAGAGGATGTTTTCAATGTATAAAGAAATTACAGCTGATGAATTACAGCAACGACTAGAAGCAGGAGATAAAATCAATTTAATCGATGTTCGGGAGCCTGATGAATGGGAGGCAGGGCATATTGCTCAAGCAAGACTTATCCCGCTTTCTGAATTTACTGCACGTGAACATGAGGTGCATGAAGTAGAAGGTGAAGTAATCTTTATTTGTCGTAGCGGGGCACGCAGCGGTCGAGTGTGTGAATATATGTCACGCCAAGGATATGAGGTTACAAATGTAAGTGATGGCAATCTAGGATGGCACGGACCAGTAGTTTATGGTAAATAAAGAAAAAAGCTAATGATAGAACCACTAGGGGTCATCGTTGTTGGAAACTAACAGCGCTGCTTCCTAGTGTTTTTTTTCACTTACTGCTGTATTTATTTGCTAAATTGTATATTCTTAATATAAGTGTAGTACATTATTGAAATATGTACGAGGCAAAGGACGGAAGAAAGAGAGTGAGCAGCAATGACGTTATCAATTGAGCAAATTAAAAGTTTACCAAAAATAGAGCTGCATCTTCATTTAGATGGCAGTGTTTTACCGCAAACATTAATTGATTTAGCAAAAAAACAGGGTAAATCATTGCCGACTTATGATCCGCAGGAGCTACTTAGCTATATGAGCGCGCCAGAAAATTGTCAAAGCTTAAACGATTATTTACGTACGTTTGATTTTGTATTGCCATTTATGCAAACTTATGACGCGATAGAAAGAGTTGCTTTCGAAATTGTGCAGCAATGTGCTGCTGCCAATGTTCAGTACGTTGAAGTGCGCTTTGCCCCACAGCTTCATCGTCAGCAAGGGCTTTCAGTAGCGGAAACTTATGAAGCTGTAATTGCAGGACTAGAACGGGGCGAGCAGCAATTTGGCATTATTGCTCGTTGTATCGGAATCGTTTTACGAGGACATAGTGAGCAGCAAAATATCGAAGTAATTACCGAAGCGGCACGCTTTTTACAAAGAGGTTTAGTCGCAGTAGATTTAGCAGGTGCAGAAGCGTTGTATCCACCTGAACTTTATTTGTCTGTTTTTCAAACAGCAAAGCGGCTTAATCTGCCAATAACGATTCATGCTGGGGAAGCAGCAGGAGCTGAAAGCATCGCAGTAGCAGTTGAGCAGCTTGGTGCGCAGCGAATTGGGCATGGGGTAAGACTGCAGGAAGATCAACAGCTACTTGAGCGCATTGCAGAGCAGCGAATTCCTCTCGAGTTTTGTCCAATTAGTAATTTACAGACAAAGGCTGTTGCAACGTGGGAGCAATATCCGCTTAAACGTTATATGGAGCAAGGGATTGTCGTTACAGTCAACACAGATAACTTAACTGTATCGCAAACATCATTGACCAAGGAACTTTATACGTTGCAGCAGAAATGCAACTTAACGATTGATGAAATGCTAACGTTGCAGCGTAATGCAGCGGAAGCTATTTTTCTTGACGAGCTGAGTAAAGCTCAATTTATCGAGCGGTTTAATCTGCTTCTTGCGAAATGGACAGAGCAAACCTCAGTTTAACTAACGTAACAGATTAAAAAGAGTATTAAATGACAGCAAATGAAAAGACAGCTTGTGAAAGGAGAGTGCATCATGAAGAAAAGCATTCGTAAGTACCGACTTAATGATATTGAGCATACAAAATCTAGTGAGGATCGTGAGGAGTATGAAAAGGATTATGCGAGATTAATTCAAACTCCTGCTTTTCGTCGGCTGCAAGGGAAGTCTCAAGTTTTCGGAGCTGGCTCTGGTGATTATTATCGCACTCGTTTAACGCATTCGATCGAGGTCTCACAAATTGCCCGTGAAATGACACGCAAGCTAGGCAAGCAATATCCATTTCTAAATAAGGATATTCATCCTGGTTTGAAACTTGTTCCTGAAGTAGTTGAAATTGCCGCACTTGCTCATGATCTCGGACACCCTCCTTATGGGCATCGTGGCGAGGAGGTCTTAAACCATATTTTACAAAGCAAGTACGGGGCACATTATGAGGGGAATGCTCAAAATTATCGAATTCTAATGTTTTTAGAAAAGCGAGCAGGAAGCGAACGAGGACTGGACCTGACGGCTGCTTCTTTACTGGCAATTAACAAGTACCCTTATCAGCTTGGTAAAGATGGAGCGACTAAGGGAGTTTATGAAACCGAATGGGAGGCAATTAAGTTTCTCCGTGATTTATGGGAAATGCCTCTAGGCTGTCGTACGTTAGAAGCACAGTTAATGGATTTATGTGATGATATTGCTTACTCCACCCACGATATTGAGGACGGAATTCGCGCCGGAAAGATTCAATTAACAGAAGACTTTTTACTAGAGTCTAGATTAATCGATAATGTCGTTAAAGAAATTACCGAGGATCCAGCGAGTATGTCTGCCCTACATTGGTCAAACATTGACATCAAACAGCTTGTAACAAATGTACTGGAAAATTATTATAAGCAATGGAAGAGCATTTTTGACCAATTTGGCAGAGATATTTCTCGCTCTAGACGTGAGATGAAGGCACAGTGGGTTAATCATTTTGCAACTCGAATTGGTATTATTGAGGATAGTCAGACAGCTGGCTGGAAAAAAATTACGTTTGTACGCGAAGGTGCGGAAGATGTGGAAACGTTGCGTACAATGGAGATCTTAAAAAAATTAGCTTGGGTCACCATGATTAAAGATTTTCGAGTACAGCGTCTGCAAAAGCGCAGTGAAAATATGCTTCATAAGCTTTGGGAAAGTATGGAGGATGAAGCAGCAGGCCGGTTAATTTTACCTTCTGATTGGATTGAGACATACGACCAACATAAAGCTCATTATCCTTGGTATCGTTTAATTACCGATTATATTGCAGGCATGACTGACCATTATGCAGAAAAGGTTTATACTGAGTTATATGCTAGTCGCAGCGGCTCAATCTATGAGCGAGATTAAACTATTACGTACGCTAAGAATCGAAAGACATCTACAGTGTTATAGCTGCAAATTTTGCAACAAAGAAAGTGAATAAACTGCTGTGCAGGATCGAAATCACTATAATTTATAAAGTGATCTCGGTCCTTTTTTGTTGAAGGGAAGGCATGTATGAGCGGGACAAAGCATATAGGTTATAGATAAGCGGTAGTTATCGTCTATATGGAATTGGAGGAAGCAATTATGCAGAAGCAGTTCCCTCACAAAAATGAATCAGTTGAAGATGAGTTAGTATTAACTGTTCTTGGAATGAATTGTTCAGCCTGTGCAACGCGAATTGAGCGCAGTCTATCGAAGCTGGAGCAGATTGAAGATGTGGCAGTCAGCTATCCGCTCAGAACAGCATGGATTAGAGGAAACGCAAATAAGTTGGATTTGGCTGGCATTATTGCAAAAATTAATTCGCTTGGATTTCAAGCATATCCATATACCTCGACGCTTGATGAGATGAAGCGGGAGAAGGAGCTTCTTAGAAAACGTTTGTTATTAGCGATTTTGTTTACTGTTCCGCTTATTTGCTCCATGGCTGAGCATATTCCCTTGCTTCATCCGCTGCTTGAAGTTTTACCGAAGTGGTTATTTGCTCCGTGGCTGCAATTAGTGTTAGCAACCTGCGTACAGTTTATTGTTGGTATTCCGTTTTATATTAGTGCGTATTATGCAATACGAGAAAAGCTTGCAAATATGGATGTGCTTGTTGTGATCGGAACGACTGCAGCGTATTTATATAGTCACTATGAGGTGTTTGCCCATGGATTACAAGGATTAATCGACTATGCAAGCACAACCCATCCGAGGTTATATTTTGAAACATCAGCAGTCGTTATTACCGTTGTGCTGCTTGGAAAATATATTGAACTAACGGCTTCCATCCGCTTGCAGGAGCAGCATGAGCCATTTGCTGAATTACAGATAAACGAGGTGTTTGTAGAGCGAGACGGGAAGTTAATTCCGCTGCGTGTAGAATATGTAAAAGCAGGAGATCGTGTTCATCATTCGCAGGCTCAACTTATTGGCATAGATGGTATTGTTATTGAAGGTGAGGCGTATGTTGATGAAGCACTTTTAACTGGAGAGCAGCAAGTTATCTTCAAAGGAAAAGGAGACCGAGTGTGGGCAGGGACAACATTGACGCAAGGAGAGCTCATAATAGAAGCAACAGCAACTGGAAAAGAGACTATGCTCAATGTCATTAGAGAGCTAGTTAAGCAAGGACAGCGCTCAAAAACAAGCATTCAACGTCAAGTCGATAATGTCGTGCGCTGGTTTGTACCGTTAATTGTGATGCTTGCGATTGGAACGGTAGTCGTCTGGCTATTATTAGGCGGACAACCAAGTGAGGCAGTTCTTAGTGGACTAGCGGTCTTGCTTGTAGCATGTCCTTGTGCACTTGGTTTAGCTGCTCCCATTTCATTAACGATTGCAAGCCGAAGATTGGTTAAGCATGGCGTTATTGTTAAAGATGCTGCTGTAATTGAGCGACTGCATCAGGTGCAGGAGGTCATATTCGATAAAACAGGAACTTTAACGGAAGGAAAGCTCAGTGTAAGTTACATTCACAGTTTCTTCGTTTCAAAAATAAAAATGATTGCTCTTGCTGCAGCATTAGAGGAGCACGCCCAGCATCCAATTGCTCAAGCGATTCGTTCGTTTAGTGAAGAACATGAAGTTGAAAAAGTGACCGTTGATAATGCTCAGCATCGAATTGGCTTTGGTGTGGTAGGGAAGTATGGACATCATACTTTACTTATCGGTAATGACCGAATGTTAGTTGCCGAGAAAAAACCGTTGCCGCCATATGTTCAAGTGTTAGCTGAGCAGCGCAAGCGGCAAGGTGAAACCGTTTGTTATGTTTATTTGGATGATCGCTGTATTGGAATTATTGGATTACAAGATCGCGTTAAGCAATCTAGTGCGCCTGCAATTGAGCATTTACAAAAAATGAATATTGCAGTCAGTATGGCAACTGGGGATCATGCTGGCTCGGCAAAACGTGTTGGAAATGAGGTAGGAATAGACAACTTCCATGCTGACCTGTTGCCTGAGCAAAAGCTTGAATTAATGCAGCGAAAGAAACAAAATCAGCAAGTTATTGCCATGGTAGGAGACGGCTGGAATGATGCTCCTGCGTTAGCAAGTGCGCCGATTGGCATTGCATTAAGTAACAGTACAGAGGCAGCCCTTCATGCAGGTCATATGACATTACTATATTCTAAACTTACCAGTATCCCCCTCGCAATCCAAATGAGCAAACTGGCTGTGAAAAATATTAGGCAAAACTTAAGCTTTGCGCTTGTTTACAACAGCTTTATGCTGCCAATTGCTGCATTAGGCAAACTTGAGCCTTGGATGGCAGGGATAGCTATGTCGCTTAGCTCACTTTGTGTAGTATGCAATGCATTGCTGCTTCATCGTCGTCTCAATAAAGTGGAGGTGAGCATGCATAATGCTAAGTAGCCTAATGCTAGTGTTTACGAGCGGCATAATGAGTGCAGCGCATTGTATGGGAATGTGTGGAGGGCTAGTCGCAGCAGTTACGATGCAATCAAGACGATCTGCGCTATTAAGTAATCTGCTGTATCATTTAGGCAGAGGCATATCTTATACGATATTTGGCACTGTGCTTGGCTTAATTGGTAGTTTCCTAGATGTGGCTGCTGCCTGGAGTGGAATAAAAGGAATTGCCTCAATTATCGGTGGCTGTATGCTGCTGCTTTGGGTATGGCGAAAGATTACGATTCCACAATTAGAAACTGCTTCCACATATATTCATGCCCATCTTGTTAATGTCATTAAATATTTTCGTGGTGGGGATAAGCTTTACTTGTTTATGACAGGCATCGCATTTGGCTTCATCCCTTGCGGATTAACGTATGCAATGGGGATGCAAGCAGCTGCCACTGGAACTTGGTATGGCGGCGGATTAACGATGCTAGTATTTTCCTTAGGAACCTTACCAGCTCTTGTGCTTGCAGCAACAGTTACCGCACTAGCCTCAAAGCGCTGGCGCAGGCTAATGGGGACAATTGGCAATTGTACCGCAATCATTATCGGATTTCTTGCAATTATGCGCGGCTTAGCAGCTAACAACGTAGTTCCATCCATTCATCATTGGCTTTGGTAGGATGATTGAGTAAAAAAATAGAAAACGTGAGAAAAAATAACGCAAGTTGGCTACTTATGCACTAAGTTACATAAGCAGCTAATCTGCGTTATTTTTATTACTCTAATCCGTTATCCTCACGTATTTTATATAATGCATTTACTATAGGTTCAGCAGGGTCGCGATTTAACAAATGTAATGTTAATAAAAATTGGATTGGCATAGCACACACATTATTGCCTTCTTTAATTGACGGAAATCCTGCTTCAACAACTGGACCTGCTTTTTCATGCATACTAAGTCCAATGTGAACTTTTTCATCATTAAACTCTTCTCTCACTGATTTAATACAATGAGGCATAATGACTTTATCGAACATTTTCGTAGTTTCCTCTTTAGATTGAGGTGCACTAGGTAACGGCTTATTAACTCCTTCATTGATCATGTCAATATAGAAGGAAGCAAGCCATTGTTGGGCTCCAGCAGGATCTTTATGCTTTTGCAATAATTCATTCAATAAGAAGCCGCAAGCATAGTGAACATCACTTTCATTGGACGTTAGCTGATAAGCGAATAGAGGTCCTAAGCTTAAATGATGAATAATTTTTCCTTCAACTTTAAATTCGGGAAACTCAGTTTGCAACATCTGCAATGTACGAGTATATATCGCTGCGACGAGCTTTTTAAATTCTTCTTCCCGTTCTTTTTGCTTATTTGGATTCACTTCAGTAGTCATAATTGCCCCCTTCCTTTTAACATTTTAACATGAACCATGAAAAAAGGAAGGGAAATGTGATGATTATTGCTTTGAGCATTGCTAAAATTGCTCTGATCAATGATTTTGTCGTATAGTTAGTTCATAGTTTAGCGAAACCTAGCGTTATTTTGAATAGGAGAAACAGCTTTAGATAAACTAAAGGTAGTTAAAACTTGAAGATTGTCACTGAAGGGAATGCTTAATATGCTGCAAGTACATAGTATCGAAGCTAACGTATTAAAAAATTTGCAAGAAAAAATAAAGATGCTGCCAACCGATAAAGGTGGGATTTACTTGGTCGGTCCTATTAAGCTGCCAATTAATCTAGATGGGAATACGCTACACTTTCAATGGTATTGCTGGCTTCGTTGTGAGGAAGCAACTGATAGTTTTGAGCAAATGCTTATTAAACTGCAATCGGCAAATTTAGCTGAATTTCAGCAATCTAGTGTATTAGTGCATGGAGATTTTGCGCAGGCTGATCATGCCCTAATTCGTTTTCATTCAATTTGTCATACGGGGGATATTTTTGGCAGCAAGCGCTGTGATTGCGGTTATCAGCTGAAGCAATCATTGAAGCATATTGCCGAACACGGGCAAGGAGCATTGTTTTATCTTGCAAATCATGAAGGCAGAGGAATTGGATTGTTCAGTAAAGCACTTGCTTATCTATTACAGGAAAATGGCTATGACACAGTCGATGCTAATCTAAAACTTGGCTTTGCTGATGATTCTCGAAATTATAGCGATGCAATTACAGTACTAAAATCATTACGTCAAAAACCAGTAACATTAATTACGAACAATCCGCGTAAATTAAACGCACTTCGTCAAGCTGGATTAGATGTGGAGGGACGTGTACAGCTCTGGGGAGATGTATCTAGCTATAATGAAAAGTATTTGAAAACAAAGATCGAGCGTTCAGGTCATCTTCAAGAAGCAGAAGGCTGCTGCAATAATGATTAATCTCATTAATTATTAATGATATAAAACGATAAAGCAGTAATAGAGCAGATGATGGAGGAAAAAGGAAGCAATGGGGAATCAAACAAAGGATATTGGTGCAAGCGATCGCTTTGAAATTGGCATTTATACGCTTGCAGATTTAGTAGCAAATCCAATTACAGGTGAAACGATATCAGCAGGACAAAGGTTAAAGGAGATTATCGATGCGGCAAAGCTTGCAGACGAAGCAGGCCTTGACATATTTGGTATTGGAGAGCATCATCGATTAGATTATGCAGCATCATCACCAGCTGTTATTTTAGCGTCAATAGCGCAGGTCACAAGAAAGATTAAGCTAACAAGCACAACAACCGTATTAAGCACGATTGATCCTGTAAGACTGTTCGAGGATTTTGCTACACTTGACCTGTTATCAGAAGGGCGAGCTGAAATTATAGTTGGTCGAGGAGCTTTTGTCGAGTCTTTTCCGTTATTTGGCTATGAGCTTGACGATTATGATAAATTGTTTGCTGAGCATTTGCAGTTGTTAGAGCAAATTAATGAGCAGAAAGTTGTGACATGGAGCGGACAATTTCGCCCATCACTTACGCAGGCTGAAATTGCTCCGCGTCCACATCAGGAGAAGCTACCAATTTGGCTTGGGGTTGGCGGTACAGTGGAAAGTGCAGCACGTGCAGGCAGCTATGGGATAGGTTTAGTAATCGCGATGCTTAGCGGCGATCCTGCACGATTTTTGCCATTAGCAGAAGCATATCGTCAAGCTGGGATAAATGCTGGGTATAATGAGCAAGCATTAAAAATTGGTATCACTGGACATAGCTATATTGCGGAAACGACCCAGCAGGCAAAGGATGAATTTTATCCGTACTATAGTAATTATCGAAATGCTGTAAATGCACAGCGTGGCATTAACTCCAAGCTTTCACGCGCTGAATTTGAACAGCTTGCAGAGCCAAGTACGGCGCTATTTGTTGGCAGTCCGCAACAAATCGTTGAAAAAATATTGCAGCAGTACGAGCTATTTGGACATACACGCTTTTTAGCGCAAATGGATATTGGCGGAGTGCCATTTAAACAAGTAGCAAAAAGCATTGAACTGCTGGCAACGAAGGTCGCACCAATTGTTCGTAAAGAATTAAGTTAACAAGCTTTAATCTATATGTTCAGTGAAAAACTGCAATCTAATTGATAGTTGAACTGCACCCCTATTGTTAGACACAGAAAATCTGTCTATCAAAGAGAGGTGCAGTTTTTTTATAAAGATGCAATTTTCCAATTAGTATAAAGGATTACGACAATCTAGTATAGAAACGTAAAATCATTTGATAAAAAGCAAATAAAATTTACTTTTGTAAAATTATTTGACAAACGTAAATAATATTGTTTTAATATGCATATGGGAGGTGCCCTATGCTTGATATGTATGAGAACGAAAGATTAGATCTCATTAAGCACTTACAACTTTCATTAAGGACAATAAGACAAATTATGGGTCTTAGCGCACAGGATTTAGGAAATTTAATTGGATTAACTCGACAAACAATTAACAATTTAGAAAATGTAAAAAGTCAAATGACGGCAACACAGTATGTTTCGATATGTGCGGTAATAGATAATTTTACAGCTAAAAAGCCTGAGCTTTTACCTGCAATATCCGCAGTATTAGAAGCTAGTGTGTTAAGTACCTCAGCAAATAAAGGTGAAATATTTAATACTTATCAAGGTTCATTTTTAAAAAGATGGTTTCTTACCTTTTCTGAGGGTGAGCAGCAAAAATCAATTTCAATTTCATCAGGTAAGCACCCTGACATGCTGAAAGAATTAGCGCAACACTATAAAGTTTTTATCGATAGCAGCAGTCTTCTAACAGTTGGAGCTGATCAATTTGTAGAACAGTTATTACCGCTATTAGTGGAAGCAAAGGCTGGGCTGATTGTTCCGCTAAGAGTAATTGAGTATTTGCAGCAGCTGACAGAAGAGGAGGATGCTGAGCTAGCAGAACAAGCAAGGCATGCGATTGCTCTATTAAGCAAAGTTCAAAAGCAAGGCGCTTTACAAATTAGAGGAGAGAAAAACGATGCTAATGCGTACAGCACCTTCATTTCTGTATTTGCCAAGTATAAAGCAACTTATCGACTGTTTTTGATTACTCAAGATGAATCACTTGCAGCTGATGTTCTTGGGATGAATGAGAAGGAATACATGGTCGGTTATCCGATTGGTGCTGGATATTTGGATGAGGAAGGAATATTGCAGCTGTATGGAGCTGAAGCGAAGCAAGAAGAAACGATTGCCGGGAAAGAGGAAGGTGAAGTAGAAAGCGTTGAGACTGATGGTATTCTATCTAGTAATATCATCAAAGGTTGGGACAGCATTGAATAAATAGGGAGGTAGAAGAATGCCAGCAGTCACAATAAAGCAAATCGCACATGCTTTAGAAATGTCTGAGGATGAGGCGAGATATTTTTTAATGGGAATAGGGATTCACGTTTCGGAGAACGATTATGAACTAAACGAGGAACAATTGCGAAAGCTTAATGAGGCAATTGAGGAAGTAAAGAATGCTGAAATTGCAGCTGCTGAAACGGCAGCTAAGCTTGATCGTCAAAACAGCCCTCACTCTAGACCAGTTAATAAATCAGAGGAAATAAGTTCGCAAGCTGATCAAGCCGAGAAAGTTAACGAGTCGGGCTCACCATCTTCTAAAACAACTAGGGAGCAGCGTAATGAGACAAGCTCACAATCCGAAACAGTTGAGCAAGCTGATGAATTAAGCTCAAATCCTGATTCCGCTGCCTTAAAGCAGCATTCCCACAATCATCTTGTTGACTGTATTACGAATCATAAAGTGTTTATTGACACGTGCAGTCTGTTACATACAGCGTCTGATCTATTCTGGGCTAACGTTATCCCTATTTTAGAGCAAACGGGCAACAAAATTATTATTCCTTCAAGAGCAATTGAAGAAATTCAAAAGCATAGCTCGCAGCAAATCAATTCTGAGCTTGCGAATAAAGCAAAGGAAGCACTTAAGCTAATTGATAAATTAATGCGTGCCGAACTTATTGATGTTCGTGGAGAAAAATCTGACAACTTTGTTGACAATGTTTTTCAAGTAGTATTTACCAAATTTAGAATGAACCATAAATTGCTGCTTATTACACAGGATGTCGACTTAGCAAGAGATATTTTGCAGCTGAATCATATCAAGTCCGTTCGTGCTAATCCTGTATTTGCAAAGCGAATAAATCGTTTTGGCTACTTAAGTAATTTTACTTTTAATAAGCAGCAAGCGAAAGAGCAGGACCATGAGAAATCACGAGGAACAGCTCAAGCGAAAGACGTGCAAGCCAAAGACTTAAATGAGGGTCCTGTTTTCAATGAGCAGAATAGTTTTAAGCTAACAACAACGTTGACGGATGTTTCCGAGGAGCTATTGCCGGTGTCTAAGCTGCCAGAGGCAGGAGAGCAAGTTATTGCTGACGATGGTAAGCAACAAAGCGTTATTCAGCTTGAACAATTAGTTGCATCAGGTGGGGAAGGACATATTTATTTAACAAATACGCCATTCGTAGCGAAAATTTATAAGCCAGAAAAAATTAATTTACGGCGCTTCGAAAAAATACGTTTAATGTTAAGTAAAAAGATTAAATGTGAAGGTGTCTGCTATCCTGTTGCAATGATTTACAATATGGACAAACAATTTGTCGGCTATTTAATGCCAAGGGCACAAGGGAAAGAGTTGCAGAAAAGTTTGTTTATTAAACCGCTTCTCATTAAAAATTTCCCAACATGGAAGAAAAGAGATACGGTTGAGCTTTGTGTAACCATTCTTGAAAAAATTAAATATTTGCATGAACGTAACATTATTTTGGGCGATATTAACCCTTGCAATATATTAGTAGTTTCACCAACAGAAGTCTATTTTGTCGATACCGACAGCTATCAAATTGAAGGCTTTCCTTGTCCTGTAGGCACGATCAATTATACAGCGCCAGAAATTCAGCGCAAAAACTTTGACTCGTTTTTACGTACATTTGGCAATGAATATTTCGCGGTAGCAACGTTACTGTTTATGATCATGCTGCCAGGTAAGCCGCCATATTCACAGCAGGGCGGGGAAAGCCCAATTGATAACATTATTAATATGGATTTCTCCTATCCGTTTGGTGAGCAAACGAACAAAAAAACGCCAGATGGACCTTGGCGCTTTATTTGGAGTCATTTGCCATATGATATTAAAGAAGCATTTTATCACACTTTCCGTAAAGATGGCGAAAACAACAGAGAAGACAATCGCCTTGATGTAAATGAATGGCTGCAAAAATTTAAGTATTATTTACATTTGCTAGATAGCGGAAAATTCGGCAATCAAGATAGTATGTCGCTAGAGTTATTTCCAGATCGACATAAGAAAAATCGCAATGTAACCTATATCACGTGCAGCATTTGCGGCAAAGAGCACCCTGAGGAATCTTGTAAATCTGGGATTTGTAACGGATGCTTAAATGAAGGTGAAGTCTATTACTGCACCGGCTGCGGTGAAGAATTACGATTTACAAACTATCAAAAGTATATTAAAAATGCTAGGAAACGTGAATATTGCTCAGATTGCTTTGAGCGACAAAATCGCGTATATATGACGCAGATTTGTACAAGCTGTTATCGCAGCTTCGATATTACAAATCGCCAAGCAGATTTCTATTTTTCTAAAGGGTATGATTTACCGAAACGTTGTGACGATTGTCGCAAAAATAAAACGACCTATACATCGTCATTTGCCAAACCATTTACGTCAACGATTCGTACAATGCCAGGATCGAGCACTAGCTCGCGTTCAAATTCAGCTTCTAGTTCAGGCTCAAGTTCTAGCTCTGGCAGCGAGCGCAAAAAATCCGGTTTGTTTGGCTGCTTTATTACAACGGCTGTTTGTCAATATTTCAATAAGCCAGATGATTGCTATGAATTAACGCTGCTGCGTCAGTATCGTGATACTTGGCTGCAGGCACAGCCAGATGGTGCAGCATTAATCGCGCACTACTATGAAATTGCACCTAAAATCGTTGAAAAACTAGAATTGTCCCCTAACAAGGATGAGATATACCGCAATCTATATGATAACTACATTAGTTCGTGCATTACGATGATTGAAAATGAGCAATATGATCGCTGTAAAGAGCATTATATTGCAATGGTCAATACGGTAAAAGCAAAACTGAAACTCAACTAAGAAAAGGAGAATTACTATGAATTCAAATCTATTATTAAGACTGCAAGACCTCGTAAATAATCCAACTCCTCGTGTACCGATTTGCTTATGTATTGACACAAGCGGCTCTATGGGGGCAGTTATTGGCGATGACTATGTGAAAACTGGAAAAACCATTTTTCAAGATGGGAAAACATGGAATGTTGTAACTGGCGGTAAAAGCAGAATTAGCGAGCTGCAAAAAGGAATTGAAAGTTTTTATGAATCGATTAGAGAAGACGAAATTGCACAATACTCTGCTGAAATTTGCATTGTAGAGTTTAATAGTACGGCGAATTGCATTGTAGATTTTGCGAATATTGACCGTCATGAGGAAATTCCAAAACTCATTCCAAAAGGAGATACTGCACTTGGTGAAGGAGTAAATTTAGCTCTTGATCTGCTGGAGCGCAGAAAATCCGAGTACAAGGACAAAGGGGTAGACTACTATCAGCCTTGGCTTGTTATTATGACAGACGGCGTAGCTAATGGTGATGAAGGGGAGTTAAACCGCGCAATTGCTAGAACGCAAGAACTTGTTAACACAAACAAGCTAACTGTGTTTCCAATCGGAATTGGCGATGAAGCAGGTATGGAAACGTTGAAGCTGCTCTCGCCAAAACGGATTCCGTTGAAGCTGCAGGGCTTAAAGTTTAGAGAGTTTTTTGCATGGCTAAGTCAAAGCGTTTCAAGAACCTCCCAATCTACACCAGGTGAGAAGGTTCCGCTAGATTTAGAAGGGTTAAAAGATTGGACAGAACTGTAATAGGAGATCCTTACTGGATTACCTGGAGAGGGATTGTTAATTATGTGGAAAAGTGTTCACTATGCGGAACGTGGCAGAAGCCACGTTTCGACAGGCACACCCTGTCAAGATAAAACGTTAGCTATCCGTAAAAATGGAGTTGACGTTATCGCGCTTGCCGATGGAGCGGGTTCGGCTCTATGGTCACATTTTGGTGCTGAAACGGTCATTAATACTGCAGCAGACTATTTATGCGAGCAGTTCTCAGCAATTGCGAGCAATCCAGACGGCAGACAGGTTAAACTAGATATATTAGAGCGACTACTAAGCGCATTGCATGCAAAAAAAGATGAGCTGCAATGTGAACTCAAAGATCTTGCTTCGACTTTGCTGCTAGTCGCTGTATATGAAGATACCTTTGTTATGATGCATATTGGTGACGGGGTAATAGGATATATTAAGGATGATATATTAAAAGTAGCTTCATCGCCTGAAAATGGAGAATTTGCGAATCAAACAACTTTTATCACATCTAGCAATGCCGCATTAGCGATGAAGCTCTTTAAAGGGAAGATCGAACGGATTGCAGGCTTTGTTCTTATGTCCGACGGTACGGCGGAAAGCTTATATCATAAGCAAAGTAATCAGCTTATTCCTGCATTACTTAAAATTATTCACCGCAATAGTATTATATCGCGTGAACGGATGTATGCCTTAATTGAGGATAGCTTTCACAATGTTATCGTTCCAAATACAATCGATGATTGCAGTATAGCGATAATGTCTCGACCAATTGGAGCCTTAATTGAGTATGAGTATATGTCACATCATCAAAAATGTGAGTTTTTGCAAATAAGTCCAATCAGCAGATCATCGCAAAAACGAGTAAAGCGTTATGATCGGATCCTAACTGAGCTAAGACAGCCTAAGACGGAATTAGAGATTAGTGAAGTTTTGCGATTAAAGCCGCAATATACTAATCGACATTTGCAGCGTTTGCTGGATGCTGGGCTGATTATGGAGCAGGATGGAAAGTATCGCGCGCTGAATTTGAAGCTATAAGGCTGAGGATAGCAGGCTTATCTTGTCGTTATTAACCCCGCTGCTTTCTGAACTAAAGGTAAGCAGCGAGGGTTAAGGTGATTCACTCCGTTGAGTATTGATTTCCTGATTTTTCAGAATATAATAAAAATAAATATCTGGTATGTGCAACTGGCGTAAACGTGGATAACCACGAGGGAGCACATATTTATATCGCCGTACGCCTGGGCAAAGTATTTGATCGATGATCAAATACTTTTTTTATTTCAATTATTTTGTAAGGTTGAAAGGTCAGGTGATTAAAAATGAAAATGGCTTTTATTTTTTTTTTGACGGGATGACAATGTTAGATTTTGTTGGTTTTTACGAAGCAGTAACCTGGATGAGAGTGCTAAAAGCGAAAGAAAATATGTCTTGGGATTTTTGTTCAAATAAAGAACAGATTTCCGATGATCGAGGCTTAACTGTAAAAATCAATCAAGTTTCCCCAGATCTGTCTGCTTATGATCTAATGTTTATTCCCGGGGGAATGGCAACTAGACAACTTAGATATGATAAAGAGTTTATTGCGTGGATTCAAACTGCACGTAATGTAGAATATAAAGTTTCTGTTTGCTCAGGAGCTTTAATTTTGGGAGCAGCAGGAATGTTAGAGGGGAAACGAGCAACTACAAATCCTTCCGTATATGATTTATTGCGACCTTATTGTGCAGAAGTGGTTGAGCAGCGCTATGTAAGAGATGGTAATACGTTTACAGGCGGAGGAGTTTCTGCTTCTATCGATTTGGGGCTATATTTTGTTGAATCACTTACGAATGAAGAAGTGTTGGAACAAGTAATATTAAAAATGGACTATCCATATTATCCAGCGAAAGGATCAAAAAATAGTGAGCTGATCTGAGACATAGGTTAAACAGGCAAACTTAAATAGTCAAACGAAAAAACGTAAAAGGATAGAGTTCACATAAATTTGTTGGCTCTATCCATTTCTGTTTAAAGTTTGGACAACTCGATGTACGTTATTGCTTTAATAATTTAGCAGAGCAAAAACCCAGAGGAAACCAAAGGGCGTAATTAAGAATAAATATAGTTGCATTAACTTCCAAAACTTCCAAGGAAATAAAAATAGACAAACCTAAAAGCAAGAAGCCAGATAATAGAATAATTAAATTAGAATGAAACAGCCTTAAAAAAATATTATTTGGTTAAAAGGTAAAATGTTAGAATTAATTTTACCACAATAAAACGTTAAAGCAAACGGAACGAAAATACAATACATCGCTCTATTAATAAAATAGATTACCAAATATTTGCTAGATTTGCCTAAAAATTATACACTAGATTAGTAATTTTATGTCGAAAGAGGGTTAATGATGGCGGCATTTGCCAATATTTTAATGGTTGATGATGAGTATGAAATCATAAAGTTAATGGAGATTTACTTAAAAAATGAGAACTATCAGTTGTTTAAAGCAAGCAATGGGGTCGAAGCGTTAGAAATTCTTGAAAAGCATCCGATTGATTTAATTATTTTAGATGTAATGATGCCGCAGATGGACGGAATTGAAGCCTGCATACGAATAAGGGAGAAACATCATATTCCAATTATTATGTTGTCAGCTAAGGGACAGGACATGGACAAAATTAGCGGTCTAAGTGTTGGTGCAGATGATTATGTAACGAAGCCATTTAGTCCTTTAGAGCTAGTCGCAAGAGTAAAATCTCAATTGCGGAGAGCAAATCAATTTCAAAAACCAGTAAAGAAGCATGAGCACGAGATTCGGATTGATCAATTGTGTATTAATACCGCTTCGCATATTGTTACAGTGGAAGATAAGGAAATCAAACTAACCCCAAGAGAGTTTGCCATTTTACACCTGCTTGCAACTCATGTTGGTCATGTGTTAAGCATGGAGCAAATCTATGAGCATGTATGGCAAGAGCGTTATCTTGATTCAAAAAATACAGTAATGGTACATATTCGAAAACTTAGAGAAAAAATTGAGACTGATTCGCAAAATCCTCACTATATTAAAACCGTATGGGGAATTGGCTACAAGCTCGAAAATCACGGCGAACGAGGTTAGGTGACAGGGATGCAACGACAATGGATTATATCTATACGCTGGAAACTATTGTTTGCAGCGTTGATTAGCGGGGGAATAACTGCAACAGTACTTTACGTTGTTTATACGCTTGCTACTAGTTTAATAGATGAAGAACCATTTAGTGACATTATTAAATGGGGAATTAATAATTTTGGTTCTAAAATTATATTAACTTTGCTAGGCACAGTATTGTTTGTGACCAGTTATCTGTTTTTAACTCGTACGGTCATTGAAGGTTTGCAGCAATTGCATAGATCATTAATTCGTATAGGTGAAGGCGACCTGCAGCCTCCAGCAACAATTGATACACGGGATGAAATAGGCAGTCTTTCCCGCGCTGTCCATGATTCGATGGGAGGACTTAATGAGTATATTAACGAAATGATTGAAGGTCTTGCGTTAATGGGAGAAGGACAACTGACTCATCGCATTCCCGTACGTGATGAGCATAAGCTTGGAAAGGTTGCACAGCAAATTAATGAAATGGCAGAGCAGCTTACAAAGTCTATTGAGGAAGAACGACTTGCGGAAAAAAGTAAAAATGATTTGGTTACAGGTGTTTCTCATGATCTACGAACTCCGTTAACGTCAATTCTCGGTTTTCTTGAGGTTATTCAGCAAAATCGATACCGCGATGAAGTAGAAATGATGCATTATGTTGATATTGTCTTTAATAAAGCAGAGCATTTAAAGCGTTTAATTGACGATCTTTTTGAGTATACACGGATGAACAACGGGATGCCAATTGAAAAAGAGCCGTTACTGCTAGATGATTTTCTTCAGCAGCTTATGGAAGAATATGTACCGATTATGAGTAAAGAAGGGCTTGAAGGGCGGTTAATCATTGAACATCGTCGACTTAAAATTGCTGCAGATGGTGAACTGCTCGTTCGCGCAATCGGTAATATTATGCAAAATGCGATGCGATACGGTAAAGAAGGAAAATATGTTGATGTCACACTGCGTCTTGAAAATCAACAAGCTTTAGTTGTTATTGCAAACTATGGAAATCCAATACCATCCAGTGATTTACCATATATTTTTGAACGCTTTTATCGGGTGGACAAGTCACGCTCTCTGGAAGGTGGCGGAACAGGACTCGGTCTTGCGATTTCACGCAGTATTGTTGAACTTCATCAAGGGACAATTACAGCAGAAAGTGATCTTCATCGGACGGCATTTAGATTAAGTTTTCCAATAGTTTCATAGATTTATAGTGCAACTCTTTTCTAATCGTTTGCGTCAATAGTAGGGCTGAATCCTATTTTTTAATCAAATTATTATTTCAACTTAAGAAAGTCTTAAGATTTTTGATAGTAGGATATTAAGCAATCACCACTATAATGACATAAAACAGGTTCTGGAGGAGATTAAGTTGAAATCGCGGTATTATATTTTGTGTTGGATTGCACTGCTATCCTTACTATTATTTGTAGGCGCATGTTCTGGCAAAACAGTAGAGGTTAAACAAGTGGAGCCAACCATCAATTTAAATGGAGAGAAGCTAGAAAATAGTGGACTTGTTCATAAAGGCAGTACAATGTATATTCCCGCTTCATTTGTTACAGAGATACTTGGTGCAGAATTTATAGAACCTACTGCAGAGGAGCTCGAAGCTGCTAATGATCAGCTTCCGGAGGGAGTTTATTATCGGAATAAAGTTGGAGTATTAATGTACCATGCCATTATGGATGAACCAACTAAAGATAGTATCATTTCAACAGAGCAATTTCGTGAGCATTTACAATGGCTGAAGGATGAGGGATTCGTTCCGATTAGCATTGAACAGTACGCAGCATTTTTGCAAAAACAAGAAGAAGTTCCAGATAATGCAGTATTAATTACGTTTGACGATGGCTATGAAAATTTTTATACGTATGCTTATCCGCTTTTGAAACAGTTTAACTACCCTGCTGTTAATTTTGTAATTGTTTCTGGGGTAGACGATCCGAGCTTGCCAGGAGACAAGAAACTTTCTTGGGATCAAATGCGCGAAATGAAGCAGCATAATATCGCATTCCATAATCATACGTATAAAATGCACGAGTATGTTGCTGTAGATGAAGCAGGTACTAAGCTGCCGCTAGCGATAAGTAAACGATATATTCCAGAAGAAAATAGAGTAGAAACTGATGAGGAATATACGACTCGTGTCACTGAAGACCTTCGGAAAGCAGAAGAACGTTTGCAGGAGGAATTGGGCAATACCCTTTCAGCAATTGCATTTCCTTATGGAGCGTACAACGATCAACTTTTAAGTATCTGTCATTCATTAGGTATCAATATTAGCTTTACAGTAGTAGAAGGCATTAATACTTCTGGGGATATTAATGGTTATCGGATTAATGCGGGTCGCTCTGATCTTTCAGCCGAGGAGCTTCTTTCCCCTTTAAAACCGAAGCCGCTTGTTGAAGATGGAAAAGTTATGAAGTTAAATGGGAAGTTAATTGCCTTCTCGAGTGTAATTGAACAACAAGGAGATAAGGCAGCACTTTATCCACTGCGAGAAATAAGCAATGAGCTTGGCGTTTTTGTTGGTTATACTAAAGCATCAAATACGGTTAATTTAGTTTACTAATTTAGTCTACTAATAATAAAAAGGCTGTTCGGCTCGTCAATAATTGGTTGTCGAGCTGGACAGCCTTATTGTTTAGACATTTGCTTAACGAAAAAAGAGAGATTAATGAATAAAGATAGTTCAGTTTAAAGCACTTGAAATTGATAGGATAGAGCAATTGTTTCATTGCTATTTTCAAGCTGGAAGGTTGCAGTGGCTACCCAAACACCTTTCATTAAAGGAGCGGCATCAACAACGTACGCATTAGGATCAGTATCACTTGCTAATGGGAATGCTTTTACGGTACCACAGTTCATATCTAGCATTTGCAGTGTAATCATAATGTTTTTAAGCTGTGGGAAATTTTGCTTATTCGTATAGATTTGGATATTGTCGTTTTTAGCTAAAGCATTTTGTATTGCAGGAGAGTTTGCAATTTGCAAAACAAATTGACTATTTTGTAAGGCATAGTGCTGTTCGTTTGTTGCGAACAGCTGAATGGAAAACCCACCTGCCTCATAATAACTAGAAACTGCTTTGGCTGGAGAGGCATGAAAGCTAGTTGCGACAAAAAGAAAACAGCCGATTGTAAGAAATAAAAGGAGAAAAGTAAACGTTTTTGAATTGAAGAGCTGTTTGATAAAACGTTGTTCCATTGACAAGCCAGCCCCTTTCAACTAATGATGTTATGTGCAAGCCTATTGTAAGTACATAGAGCAGACGTGCATAATAATTTGATACAAGATTATATGTAGATAGGCTAGTTTATTATTCACTGCTAGACAGCATGTCCCAAAATGTGTATATTATATTTTATAAACAGCATATTGTGAGTTTAGGTTCTATGCTGAGGCATAGATTAAAAGGGAAGCTGGTGAAATTCCAGCACGGACCCGCCACTGTAACGATGAATTCGCTAGAATAAGGTGTTGTCATTTGTCACTGATAAGGATAGCTTATTGGGAAGACGACAATACTGATCATCGAAGTCAGGAGACCTGCCTAAGCTTGTGCAAACATATTCCTACGTGGATTTAGGAAATGTTGGAACCAGGTTCATCTTTGAACTAGTTATTTGTCGCGTCTCCAACATTGGCAGGCGCTTTTTTATTTGCATCATTTTTTAGTGCAATAATGGAGCGTCTCTATATGTCTGCAAGCAGTATGACTACATAAATGGGATAGGAGATAGAGACAATGAAAAAGGTAAGTTCAAACCTCATGAAGCATCTTTTCATCATTATGCTAATGTTGCTGCTAATGGCTATGACAGCATGCGGTGATGGCAGCAACGCTGCGAACAGTAAGCAAGCAAACAATGAATCACAGCAAAATGCAGCAGAAGCCAACAATAATAATCAGGCAGACTTCCAAGAGAATAGCGGAGAAAATAGTAATCAAGCTGCCGAGACGACTTATCCATTAACCGTCACAGATATAACAGGAGTTGAAGTTGTTTTAGAGCAGGAACCGCAACGAATTGTTAGTCTTGTTCCAAGTGAAACTGAGATTGCTTTTGCAATCGGTGCTGGAGATCGTGTTGTAGGGGTTGACGAGTACAGCAATTATCCCCAAGAAGCCACAACGCTTGCGAAAGTAGGCGATGTAAACACTAACATTGAAGCGGTGATGGCGTTAAATCCTGATCTAATTTTAGCTAACGAAAAGATGAATTCTGAGGCGATTGCTAAGCTGCGTAATCTTGGCTTGACTGTTTATACTTCAGATCCAATTACGTATGATGAAACGGTAGCCCATATTGAGCAATTGGCAACTATGCTAAATACACAAGAAGCTTCCGCTGAAGTGATTAATCATATGAAACAAACAAAAGAGGATATAGTTGCTAAGTTGCAGGGTGCAGAAAAACGAAAAGTGTACCTTGAGTTCTCACCAGGTTGGACGATTGGTAAAGATACGTATATGGACGACCTTGTAACGATCGCTGGCGGGATAAATGTCGCTGCTGATCAAGCAGATTGGTATGAAGTAGATGGTGAAGCGATTGTTGCTAAAAATCCTGAAGTAATCATTTATCCTGATTTTGGAGAGGAGCAAAGCTCAATCTTAGCTGGGATTCAAAGTCGTCCCGGCTGGGAAGTGATTGATGCTGTGAAAAATAAGCGGATTGTAGCAGTTGATAACGATCCACTTGTTCGTGTAGGTCCTCGACTTGCAGAGGGGCTGTACAGTATTGCAGCAGCAATTCATCCAGAGCTGTTTCAATAGATATGAAAAAGTTACTAATGTTATATGGAGGAGCAGCAATGCTCCTTCTTCTATTAACGATTGTAACCGCCATTTCACTAGGCTCGGCGGGGATTTCTTTTATTGATGTCTGGAAAATATTATGGTTAAGTCTGCCATTTAATAACGGTGCAGACAGTTTATACAGCAGTGGCGAAATCGCAATCGTCATGCAGGTTCGTTTATCGCGTGTATTATTAGGTGCATTAGTTGGCGCATGTCTTTCATTAGCTGGAGTCGGTTTTCAAGGAGTATTGCGCAATCCGCTTGCTGATCCTTATACATTAGGTGTAGCATCAGGCAGCTCAGTAGGTGCAGCATTTATTATTTTAATGGGCTATCAGTTGCTGCTTGGAATATGGACTATCCCTGTCGTTGCCTTTATAACAGGTATGCTAACATTATTAGGTGTTATCGCTTTGGCTCGCTATAAAGGATCGATGCAAATTCAGACACTTGTCCTTGCAGGCGTTATTATTCAATCATTTCTCGGATCTTTTGTATCTTTAATGGTTTCGTTGTCTGACGGGGTAGTGAATGAGATTTTGTTCTGGATAATGGGCTCGATTGCGATGAAAAGCTGGGAACATGTTTATTTGCTTATACCTATTGTATTGCTTTCTTTACCGATCTTAATGCTATATAGCAGACAATTGAACCTATTTACGCTTGGTGAACGAGAAGCTGCATATCTTGGAGTTGATGTTGAACGAAGTAAATTAGTTATCCTTATTGTTTGTACATTATTAACCGCAGCGGCAGTATCTGTTTCAGGAGTTATTGGCTTTGTCGGACTTGTTGTTCCGCACTTGCTTCGTTTACTTGTTGGTCCAGATTATCGCTTGCTTGTCCCATTGTCTGCAATTGCAGGTGCGATTTATATGATTGGCGCAGATACGCTTGCCAGACTTCTTTTATCACCAAAGGAGTTGCCGCTTGGCGTTGTTACTGCACTGATTGGTGCGCCGCTGTTTACTTATTTACTTGTAAAGCGGAATCGCCAGGAGGGGGTTAACTCAATATGATCCAATTACAGCACCTTTCTTTTCAATATGATCAGCGAAAGATAGTTAATGACATTAACTATTCCTTTGAACAAAATATGATTTATGGCATCATTGGTCCAAATGGTGTGGGTAAATCAACATTACTGCAATTAATAGCAGGTGTTCGTA
This sequence comes from Paenibacillus sp. plas6, assembly GCF_057221655.1. Taxonomy (NCBI): domain Bacteria; kingdom Bacillati; phylum Bacillota; class Bacilli; order Caryophanales; family Paenibacillaceae; genus Paenibacillus; species Paenibacillus sp. plas6. Next base: position 4,265,299 of record NZ_CM170151.1, read on the forward strand.
AACCTAGCTTAGGTTCAATTTTGTTAAAGGGAAAGCCATATGCTCACTACTCACGAAAAGAAATTGCTAAAAAAATTGCCGTATTGCAGCAAGGCGGTTTACCGTCTCTTAGCTTCACAGTTAGGGAAGTCGTGGCGATGGGACGTTTTCCTTATCAAAATTGGCTTGGTACTGATACTGATAATACAGAGCAGTTAATTGACGAGGCGATCCAGGTAACAGGTTTAAGCAAGCTTGCAAACCGAAAGCTGGAAGAACTAAGCGGAGGAGAACGGCAGCGAGCAGCGCTAGCAAAAGTATTAGTGCAGCAACCAGAAATATTACTGCTAGACGAACCGACAACGTATCTCGATATTGGCTATCAGCAAATGATTATGGAGTTAGTGAAAGAATGGCAAAGAAAAGAAGAACGATTAGTTATTGCAGTAATGCATGATTTGAATTTGGCTGCACTTTATTGTGACAGGCTGCTTGCTATACAGCAAGGGGAAATTATTGTAGAGGGTGAGCCTAAAACAGTTCTTAGCAATGAGTATATGGCAAGGCTTTATGAGGCAGACACGGTAGTCATTAATCATCCGCAGCACAATGTGCCGCAATTATTGCTAAAAGTAAAGGGGAACTAAGAAATGAATCAATTATGGACAGAGCAAACATTAAAAAGTTACACAAGTACTATTAAACTTCCTGATCAAAGCATCGCGGAAGCGGCTCAACAGCATAGTGACCAATTAACGAAGCCGCCAGGCAGTCTAGGTCGGCTTGAGCAAATTTCAGCGCAAATCGCTGCTATTACAGGAAAGCTTTGGCCAGATCTTTCGAAGCGCTGCGTTGTCATTATGGCAGGCGATCACGGTGTATGTGAGGAAGGAATAAGCGCATTTCCGCAATCGGTAACACCGCAAATGGTGCACAATTTTCTCAATGGCGGTGCCGCTGTTAATGTGTTGGCAAGAGCAGCACAGGCAGAAGTAGCGTGTGTAGATATTGGCGTTGCTGCAGATATTCAGCATGAGCAATTAATTAGTAAAAAAGTAATGTACGGTACAAAAAATATGGCTAAAGGTGCTGCAATGACTCGCGAACAAGCGATACTAGCTATCGGCGTTGGAATTGAAGTGGTTGAAGCTCTATATGAAAAAGGTCATCGCATGTTTGCAACTGGTGAAATGGGGATTGGCAATACAACGGCAAGTGCTGCAATTGTTGCAACGATGACAGGAATTTCTGCAGAGCAAGCTGCAGGTCGTGGTACAGGAATCAGTGATCATATGCTGGAGCACAAAATAAACATTATTAAGCAAGCTATTTCCATTAATGCCCCTAAGACAGAAGAACCGCTTGATGTGCTTAGCAAAATTGGTGGAGTTGAAATTGCAGGTTTAGTTGGGGTAATTATCGCTTCAGCAAAATTGGGTTGTCCTGTTGTATTAGACGGATATATTTCAACCGCTGCTGCCCTTATTGCCGCTGCCCTAGTACCAAATTGCAAATATTATATGATTTCTTCACATCAATCGCAGGAACAAGGTCATGTACATGCGTTATCATCATTAGGACTTGCTCCTTGTATTCAGCTAGATTTACGAGTTGGAGAAGGAACGGGCGCAGTTCTTTGTTTTCACTTTATCGACGCAGCATTAAAACTAATGCAGGAGATGGCTACATTCGCAAGTGCGGGAGTAGATGGGAAATCTGCAACGAATTAATTGCTTAAAAATAGATTGGATGTAAATATGAGGTTAGTCTTTTAGAGGCGAGGAAGGAGTTAGGACAATGGCGGTGTTCGTTACTGGTGGTGCTCGAAGCGGAAAAAGCAGATTTGCAGAGAAGCTAGCTGCTCATCGGCATAAACAAGGAATATATATTGCAACGGCAGAAGCCTTGGATGAGGAGATGGCAGAACGCATTGATAAGCATCAAATTGATCGTCAACAATCAGGTTTTGCTTGGCAAACGATTGAGGAACCATTGCATCTTGCTTCTTGTTTGCAAAATTTAAAAGAAGAGGCTAGCCGGCAAATGGAGCAGACTGTAGTATTAGTAGATTGCTTGACGCTTTGGTTAAGCAATTGGTTTTTTAAGCTTGATGTTCCTAGTAACGGTACTAAGCTGCTTCATGAGCAAGTTCGTATACTAGCCGATCAGGTTTATAGCTATCCTTACCCGCTAATTATCGTTAGCAATGAGGTTGGTGACGGAATAGTACCTGCTGACCCGCTAAGCCGCACTTATCGTGATGAGGTTGGCCGCCTGAACGCTCTAATCGCTGAACAATGTGAACAAGTATTTCTCGTCACTGCTGGAATACCGATAGAATTAAAATCAATTGCCTATCGGTTAGAGGAATCATGATTCTAGATTACTCGCGCTGCTGTCGAGACGGTGTCAGAAAATATTGTCGATGCCGTAATTTCTCCTATATTTTGGGCATTGCTAGGCAGTGCTCCGTTTGCAATGTTTTACCGTGCAACGAATACGTTAGATTCAATGGTTGGATATCGGAATGAGCGTTATTTGTACTTTGGTAAATGTTCTGCTCGCCTCGATGACGTGTTAAATTATATTCCTGCACGTTTGACAGGAGTTTTGAATGCATTAAGCTCACTCATTCTTCCATTCTGTAGCTGTTCGAGAGCTATAGCAGCAATGCGTCAATTTGCTCATCAACATCCTAGTCCAAACAGCGGTATCCCTGAATCTGCTGTTGCAGGAGCGTTAGGATTTAGCTTGGTAGACGCAACCGATATTTTGGATTTTGGGAAACAAGAGCAATTATGGGATGGGAGCTCAACAAGCTTTCAGCGATACATATTAAAAAAAGTGTTATAATCTTATATATTGTATCGATAATGATTTGGCTAGGAGTGATGTTAATGTGGCTAATACTGAGCGTGAACAAGTGAAGGAGTATGCCGAAGCTTGTGTTGCTGCCTTTCAATTTTTAACGCGTATTCCGATTCCTCTAGAGGTTTCGTTTGATAAGCGAACGTTGCATCGCAGTCTAATATTTTTTCCGATTGTCGGAGTAATTCTTGGCTTAATTTTAAGCTGTATAGCTACACTGCTTAGTTTTATAGCCCCTCCTTTAATCTCGGCAGTTCTTGTTGTAGGGTTTTGGATTTTTTTAACAGGCGGTTTGCATTTAGATGGATTAATGGATACAGCCGATGGCGTATTTAGTGGACGCCAGCGAGATCAAATGTTGGAAATTATGAAGGATAGTCGGGTCGGGGCATTCGGTGTCATTACAGCAATCTTTGTTATATTACTGAAATTTGCAGGCTTAGTTTATTTGTTTGAGCAGGTAGAAGCAGATAGCATAGGGCTTTCATGGATTGTACTAGCAATCTCTGCTGCGACGATGTGGAGTCGTTGGTGGATGGTTATTAGTATATCGAGCTGGAAGCCTGCACGCTCGGAAGGTATGGCGCAATTATTTAATGGCGTTAAACTTCAATATATAAGCGTAATGACAGCAGTAGCTCTATTTATCTATTTAATGGCATTAATGATCTATGGAATTATTGTAGATGGGCACTTGTATTATGTTTGGTTATCATTGCTATTGCCAATTTGTTCAGCCATCCTGGGCTGGCTAATTGCAAAATGGCTAAAACGTAAACTAGGCGGTTTAACCGGGGATACATACGGTGCAATGAATGAAATCGTTGAATCATTGATTATTTTACTTGTTGTATTGTTTTTGCATCAGTTATCACTCGGTTAGTAGCGTTTTTTGAGAAAAATGTGCGAAAGATTAACTTCGCACATTTTTTTATTTTTCTATTTATCCATACCCTGCTCAACGAGAGCTTAAAGAGGCGATAGCTCGCAAACACGATTTATCACCAACAAACATTGTTGCCGGCAATGGAATTTTTCAACTCCGTCCGTTTATTCAGATCACTCAACCATTTCGAGAGTCTAAAACAATCGGAGCTATCATGCCGGAACAATAAATCTATTTATTTGGCTAGATACAAGAATGAGTGAGGCGGCAATGGTCAATGCTATTATGACGGCTACTGAAGCAAAGAGTGCAGCTTTAGCTGATTTGGTTGTGGAAGAAAAAGCTAATGAATGAATAGCAACTGGCACATCGACAGATGCGATATTTTTTGCCGTTTCGCAAAATAAAAAATATCCCAATGAGCATCAATATGCAGAAGCGGCGAATGAGCTAGAAAGTCAATTGGCCCAACTGGTTTATGCTATGGTCACATTAGCAGTTCAAACACAACACGAAACTTAACTGTTTGAGGAGAGTTCAGTGAATGAATGCAAACGATAGCTATCTCTTTAGAAAAATACATTGGGTAAAGCTGTTGTGTTCTTTTGTGGTACTATTAGTTGCTGCAGCAATGGTTCAAATGACGGAAACTAGTCAGGCAATGCGCTATACAACCGACAAATCCAAGGTGAAAACACTCCATTATGATATTAAGGAAAATAAGCTGTATCTTAATGAAGAAGCGGTAAATCTTGATTCAAGTCCAGTTTACATTGACAGTCAACTTTACGTGCCGCTCAAATTTTTGACGGATTTTTTTGGACTAGCACTGAATTATGATGCGGCAACTAATAATGTTTTGGTTGCGAAAAAAGATTTTTACTTATTTTTAAATATGAAGTCAAAGCAATTCCAGCTTAACGGTGAAGCGTTGGAAAATGAGAAAGTTGCCTTGTTGATGGATGGGCGAATTTTCATTCAGCTATCTTGGCTAAGTAAGCAATTAAGTGAGCAGCTAGTTGTAAAATACGAGGAACAACAAGAAAACGATCAAATCGTTGTAACTTACATGGAACCTGATGATATAGATGCAGCTGCAGCAATGAATGCTAAGCCAATTGCAAAGTTTGTCATAGATAAAGAGCAGTATGCAATGGGTGAAAAGATTACGTATACAAATTTAAGTTATGATCCCGATGGCGATGCGATTGCACTAACTTGGGAAGGGAAACAAGATGCTTTTTTTACGCCAGGTGAACATATTGTTAGTCTAGTTGCAGTTGACCAATATGGAAATCGCAGTGAGCCATACAGTAAAGCGATCTACATAACAGAGCAAGCAGTGACCTCAGAATTTGAATTTCATATTAAACATGAACTGGCTGGTGAGTATTTTGCTGCAAGCGATGCATTGTTTAATGCTGCGATTTTCGAATTTCCTGAAATAAAAAAGAAGCGGCGAAATGGCGAAAACCGAACATTGTTAGTTAGCGATAGTCCTGAAACAGTTACTCAATCAGGCATTTTATATCAAGATACGCTCGATGGTCCTGCTCGTTTATACACTAATCATCTTAATGGAAGTACGCAAGTATTGTCGCTATACATCTTAGCAACAAATACAACTTCTAAATCAATTAAGCTGACGACAAGCAGGCAAGGGGAATCGGCTCCCTCCAAGCTGGCAATGCTGGTTGGAAGTGAAACAACGATCGATTTTTTAATTGATGATGGGAAGCAGTTGGACGAACCGAATGAAGCAAATGCCGTATCAATTGCTCCTGGTGAATCAATCATTTATCGACAGTTCCCTGCGCTTCCTCCGCAATACAGTATTAATGCAATGTATGATGTAGAATCAACTGGTGAATTGCTGATAACTTTTGTTGCATTAACCGATGAGCAATTTTCATACACGGAATCCCAAGTTTTACTACAGGCAGAGTCGGTTACATCTATACCTTTGGATGCCGAACTTGCAACGGAACTATTGCAGCTACCGAAGTTACCGTATAATGGTCATGTACGTGGCAGCTTTCCGCAAGCTTCAATCAAATTAGATGTTTATCCGCGTAAGCGTGATAAGCATACGGTACAGCGCTTAGTGCTTGGTGATGGAGTTAGTGACCCATTTATTGAGGGATATGATGCGCAACAGCAGCGCCCTGCAACCCTATATGGCAATTATGGGGTTGTCTACGATATTCACATTCATAAGCCACGTCGCATGGCCATTTTATTGATGGCAAGAGGAGGCGCTTATAAAGGAGCAGTTAAAGTAAATGGACAATTTGTACGTGTTCCTGGATCGGGAATATTAGAGCCGATGAAGGGCGTTGTAAGTTTAGGCAAAACTGAAGGAACGGAAAAGATGGTGCATTTACAGTTTATAGCTCCGGCTGGCTCATCCTTGCCAATTATGCTGTTTTTCTATCCGTTAAATGAGTAAGGATGGAATAGCATACGAGCCAGTCGTTGGTATTAGCTTTAACAATTGCGTATTTTAGTCTCTTGCTAGAGCCTGCTGTTTATGAAATGAATTATGAATAACAGCAGGCCTTCATTATTTTAAATCAAAACTTCCACTACTTTTTCATCTCCCCATATAGTAAAATGAATCATATTACTCGTAACTATCGACTGGAATGACAAGGAGGTATGATAGGAATGGATAATATTTTTTTGTGGATTGTTGGTTATGTCTTATTTCTTAATATTTATTTGTATTGGCTAATGGGGAAAGATAAGGAATTTGCTAAAAAAAAGTTGCAGCGCATACCTGAGCGTCATTTCTTTATTTTTAGCGCTTTAGGCGGAGCAACGGGGGCCTATCTTGGGATGCAGGCCCATCGACATAAAACACAGCATCGCAGCTTTAAAATAGGCTTGCCTATTATGATCGCTGTTCATCTAGTAATTGTTATTCTTATTGTAGGAGTGCTAATCTAATGGATTTACGAATGCAGTATTTATCCTTTTTTGTTATCCAATCGGAAACGGATAAAGAAGGAACAAGCAGCTTTAAATCGTTTAAGCATTATCAGACGATGGATGGTTATGAATATGAAGATAGTGCCTTAAAAACATTTTTAGATGAAGAATTTATTAAAATATTGAAGCGCAATGCAGAACGCCATCCGAATACAGCGAATCCACCGACTAAAATCGGGATGTTTATGGTTGAACCAGGCTACGAACTTGACAGCAATCCCAATTATAATTTATTTCAACGAATTCGCGAGGCAGATTCTAAAGAGCGGTTTCATAGCTTAACTGATGAGCTAATTCGAATTTATATGGACACCTCTGCTGTGCGCGGAGGTGCTTTTATTGTGGCTCTATCTACACTTAACACATTTTTTGATGAGCCTTTCTTATTTATACTTAAATGTGACTTTGAACAGAAAATTGCGCGAATTGCCGATGAAAAGCAGCTTATTTCAGAAGTTGAAATGGCGATTAGTGCGCGAAGCATAAAAAGTATTCAATATCCTCATATGGAGCAGGATGGAATGATGGAGCGTTGGGAGCTAAAAATCCATCAAGCTTCACATGCTCGATATTTTGAGGACTTTTTGAAGTATGTTAGCTATGAAAAACCGATTCCTGAAGTAATGAGTGAACAAGTTGTTGAAATGGTGCAGCAATTTATTGAGACGAAATATCAGGAAAACGATAATGTTGAACCAGCGGAGCGGGCTCAGGAGCAGGAGGCGGTGGAGCTATGGGCTGCAAGTGAAAAACGTGAGCTGCAGGAATGGTGGACTCCGGAGCAAGTACAAGAAGCGAATTTCAATTTAATTGCATTAAAGGAAGACTTAACGATGAGCTTTAAGCTCGGCAATGTGACGGTCAAAGGCTTACTTTCTGATTTTGGTGACAGTGTTCATATTGCTAAACATAACGGTCGCTATGTCGCAGTTATCGAAAGTGATTTTATTCAATTTGAAAAAGGAAAGTCTCCTATAGAATTGCTTGCACCGCCGCCGCTTGAGGCTATATTGCCGTTCATTGGCGGAGACAAGGGGAAAGCGTCGCATAACTTTGACAAACCATTTACTCCATCTGACTCCTATAGTCCTGAGGAAAATGAAGAAAAAGCAACAGAATATGATGAGTCGCCACCATGGTAACATTGGCGCATGTTAGGCGTTAACGAATAATTCACCAAGCTTGGGGTAACCTTAGTCAATAGATGTGACTAAGGGGGCTTTTTTATGGTGTTGAACATCGTTGCCTTTATCGTGTTGCTCATTCTAACTGCATTTTTTGTAACAACTGAATTTTCGATTATTCGAGTTCGTCCTAGTCGAGTACAACAGCTATTAAGTGAAAATGTTAAAAACTCACGTTCACTTAAGGAAGTAACGTCGAATTTAGATGGATACTTATCCGCATGTCAGCTTGGCATTACGATTACTGCCTTAGGTCTTGGGTGGTTAGGTGAACCTACAGTGGATAAGCTATTGCATCCGTTATTTGCTTTAATGCCCTTTAGTGCTGATATTATCGCTTTAGTTTCGTTTTTAGTGGCGTTTCTTATTGTGACGTATTTACATGTAGTCATTGGTGAACTTACCCCGAAAACGGTGGCGATTGTTCAAGCAGAGGAAGTTGCGCTTAAACTATCCCCATACATTGTTTGGTTTCATAAAATAGCCTATCCCTTTATTTGGCTACTTAATGGCTCTGCCAATGGTCTTGCTAAACTGTTGGGCTATCAGTTTGTAAGTGAAACAGAGGCGCATAGTGAAGAAGAAATTAAATTGATTCTTAACGACAGCTATGAGAGCGGTAAAATAAATGGGACAGAATTTGGTTATATGAGCCGAATTTTCGAGTTTGATACGAGACTGGCCAGAGATATTATGGTGCCTCGTACCGACATGGTTTGCTTATATGTGGAGGATAGCCAGGAAGAAAATATTACAACGATTATGGAGGAGCGTTATACGCGTTTCCCTGTCGTGCAGGGCGATAAAGACAACGTAATCGGTATACTTAATACAAAAGTATTTTTATTTCATGCAATGAGCGATGGAAAAAAGGAGCTCGATATTCGTGATATGCTGCAAGACGTTACCGCAGTTCCGGATACGACACCGATTCGAAAACTGCTAACGATGATGCAGCGTGAACGAATTCATATGGCGATTTTGCTTGATGAATACGGTGGAACATCAGGTTTAATAACGATTGAGGACATTATCGAGGAAATCGTTGGCGAAATTCGCGATGAATTTGATGCTGATGAAAAAATGGAAATTGATCGAATTAACGAATTTCGCTATTTAGTTGAAGGTCGGGCACTTATTGAAGATGTTAATGAAATGACAGGATTGGAATTAGAAGGCGGGGAAACGCATACGATTGGCGGTTGGCTGTATCAACTTCAACCTGATCTAGAAGAAGGTGTAGCGTGGAAGCATGATTCCGCTACCTTTATTATTCGTGAACGGGACGAAAATCGAATACGCAGCATTGAAATTATTGTGGAATCTGGAGAACAGGATATGTCCGGCGTTGGTCATGCATAAAATAGAAAGCGTACAAGTTATGTCGCTTTCTATTTTATTTTCAGGAGGAGTAACTATGTTCGAAATTATATCCGCCATCATTATGGGAATAATCGAAGGGCTAACAGAATTTTTACCTGTATCTTCAACGGGACATCTTATTTTAACTGCGCATTTATTGGGATTTGAAGGGGAAAAGGCAAAAACTTTCGAGGTCGTTATTCAATTCGGTGCTGTGTTAGCGGTGTTTGTACTTTATTTTAAGAAGTTTATGCGCATTTTAAGCTTTAAGCTAGGTGCAGGGGTCAATATTATACATATTGCTTTAGCAATGCTTCCTGCAGGCATTGTAGGGGTAGCGGCACACTCCCTGATTAAGCAGTATTTATTCGGACCGCAAACGGTATTGATCGGCTTAGTGCTTGGAGCGATTTTGATCATTGTAGCTGAACGCAGCAAACGGGCTGTCACTGCGGAACAACTCGATGATATAACCTACAAACAAGCCTTCTTAATTGGTTGCTTTCAAGTATTAGCATTGTGGCCAGGCTTCTCCCGCTCAGGCTCAACGATTTCCGGAGGGATGCTTGTTGGAACAAGTCAAAAGGCTGCTGCAGAATTTACCTTTATCGTCTCCGTTCCAATTATGGGAGCAGCAAGTTTACTTGATTTAATTGAAAACCGGGCAGGCCTTACAGGGCATGATTTACCGCTTTTTCTAATCGGACTATGTGCATCCTTTATTGTTGCAATGCTGGCTGTAGTAACATTTGTCAATATGATGAAAAAGCTTAAATTATCTTGGTTTGCATACTATCGCTTTATACTTGCGGCGATTTTCTTTATCATCATCTTTTAATTAATGGCATTAAATATTTTTAAATTAAAAAAGCAACAGCTTATTATGACAGGCTGTTGCTTTTTAGATTTTTTAATGCTATTAAGGTAAGTGTATGACTCAACCATCCAAATTGCAGCTATTTTCAATTTTGCTTGCCAATTGCCCCATACCAAAAAATTTGAATCATTTCATCGACGAGCTGCTCTAACGGCATCGTGCGCAAAGGAAGATGGTTTTTCATCGTCAACAGTGAACTGTATAGATGCGCTAGAACAATAGGAGAATGCTGAGCTGAAACTTCGCCTTCCTTAATCGCTTGTTCAAATGCGGCAATTAGCGCATCCTTTAATTTTGCTTCCGCTTGTCGAATTTCACTGCTTTGATGCTCAGTTAACTCCTTCGAAGCATCACGCATCATGGTTTCAAAGTCTAAATGTTCATTTTGCATTTGCTTCAAGGCGATTTTTCGAAGCTTGTCCTTTAAGTTTATCGGTTCCTGCATAATATTCATTGTCGCCTCATAAGCGATGGTTAGCATATAAGTTAAACAAGCTGTAAATAAGCTTGCTTTGTTTTGAAAATAATAGTAGACACTTGCTTTAGTTATTCCGCTACTCTTTGCTACGATTTCTAAAGAAACCTTTTCATACCCAATTTCCATGAATAATAAGGCGGCAGTTCGCAGAATTTTCGTTTTCGTTTCAGAATTTTGAAGCTTAGGTCTGCCAGGCTTTCGTTTCAATGGTTGTGAGGGCTTGTTCATATTATTATTCCTTTCATACAATTTTCAAAAATAATCATTGCTTGTTAGAGCGATATCGTTTTATAATTAATTAACCGAACGGTATATAAAAATAAATATATTAAGGAGCGAATAAAATCATGATTGATAAAATCACATCCTGCTTTACTGGGAAAGTGAGCAGATGGGTTACCATTTTCGTATGGGTTATGCTTGCTATAGTATTAACCTTAACATTACCAAGCTCAAGCGACAAGGTGCAAAATAATACGGAAAGTCTTCCAAGTGATGCACAATCCATTGTCGCAGCAGAAATGCTTGAGCAATATTTTCCAGATGACTCAGGAGTCCCTGCTCTGCTAGTTTTGGAGCGGGAGGGAGGACTGGTAGAGTCAGACTATGCTGCATTACAAGGTTTAACTGAACAATTAACAAATGAGCCTTTGCCAAATCAATCAGCTGTTATTCCGCTTCATATGATTCCATCAATGGCTTTGCCGAGCATGGCCTCTGAAGATGGCAGTACATTTATATTAGCGATTAGCTTTGAAGCTGAGACTGAAACAGACACCTTAAAAGAAAATCTTTCATCGATCAAACAGGCAATAAATGAACTTGTCGGGTCTGATCTTTTTGAAGCTGAACTAAGTAGCGGCTTATTTGCAAGAATAACTGGTCCAGTAGGAATTGCCGTGGATGCAACCGGATTGTTTCTAAATGCAGACTTTACATTGTTAGTTGCAACCGTATTACTTGTACTTATTTTATTATTAGTTATTTATCGTTCACCATTACTAGCTATTATACCACTTGTAGGTGTAGGTTTTGCTTATTTGGTAACGTCACCTTTATTGGGCTGGATGACGGATCTGGGCTGGATAACGATCGATTCGCAGTCGATTAGCATTATGACAGTGCTATTGTTTGGTGCAGGCACAGACTATTGTCTTTTCCTAATTACTCGTTATCGTGATGAGCTGCAAGAGGAGCGCAATATCGTTACAGCGCTTAAGAAAGCTTTTAAAGGAGCTTCTGGAGCGATTGCAATGAGCGGCTTTACAGTCGTTTTTGCATTGCTTGCCTTGTTACTTGCGAAATATGGCTCCAGTCATCGTTTTGCAGTTCCGTTTTCTTTGTCCATATTTATAATGATGCTTGCTAGTTTAACACTGATACCAGCTATGTTAGCCGTTTTAGGACGTTCCTCATTTTATCCGTTTGTGCCGCGCACTGAGGAGATGGAGCGCGAGCGTGCAGCAAAACGTAACAAGCCGGTTAAGCCTCGCAAAGAGCAGCATCGTTTTTGGTTGAACATTGGCGATCTAGTTACTAAGAAACCTTGGCTAATCATCATTACAACAATGGTCATATTAATTGGTCTTGCTTTAGTTTCTACCGGTACAAAATATAAGTATGATTTATTATCTTCATTCCCTGAAGATATGGAATCGCGAGAAGGCTTTACAGTTATTGGAGAAAAGTTTAGCGAAGGGGAATTAGCTCCAATTACGGTGTTAATGAAAGCTGTTGATGCTGAAAGCATAAGTCAAGCCATCAACGATGACGAACTTGTCCATCATGTTTCAGCAGTAAGAACAAGTGATGTCGATGATCAGTACAGCACATTTACAGTTACATTAAATATTGATCCATATTCGAATGAAGCTATGGACTATATTGCGGTATTGCATGACGAGCTGGAGCAGTTAGCTGGTGAAGGGAATTATTGGATTGCTGGTCAAACTGCTGAACAATATGACACACAGAGTTATACCGTGCGTGATAACCAGATAGTAATGCCTGTCGTTGTTTTGTTAATTATTATTCTCTTGCTGGCTTATTTGCGCTCAATAGTAGCTACATTCTATTTAGTCGTTACGGTATTAATTTCTTTTGCGGCTTCTTTAGGATTAGGTTGGCTAATTTTACACTATATGATGGGATTTGATGCGATTCAAGGCGCGATACCGTTGTATGCCTTCGTATTTTTAATTGCACTTGGCGAAGATTATAACATCTTTATGATTTCTGGCATTTGGAAGAGAGCCAAGCATATGCCGTTAAATCAAGCGATTAAAGAAGGAGTAGGTCAAACTGGCGGTGTGATAAGCAGTGCTGGTCTAATATTGGCCGGAACCTTTTTTGTACTATGTCAAATGCCAATTACAGTACTAATGCAATTTGGTGTAATTACAGGGATAGGAGTATTGCTCGACACATTTATTGTGCGTCCATTCCTCGTTCCTGCAATTACGCAAGTATGCGGCAAATGGTCGTTCTGGCCAAGTAAGCTTAAGTAATTCAAATAAGATTGCAGGAAGTAGATAGTAACCCTATGTAACTTTTAAACCCTCTTTTTCGTTTATTTTATAGAGCTAAACGAAAAGAGGGTTTTTTATGAGAGGGAAATGGATTGCACTTCCATTATTTATCGTTGTATTTCTTAGTGTTATGCTTGTTTCAGCTATAGGAGCAGAAAGAGTCTATGCTTGCTCTTGCATGCCTTTTGAAAATTATCGGGCAGCCATGGAAGCCAGCAGTCACGTACTTGATGCAACTGTAATAAGTAAGAAGGAGAAAAAGAATGGTAACATCATTGTGACTTTAGCTGTGTCAGCTGTTTGGAAAGGGACAGCTGAGCAGTCAATGGAAGTTACAACAGCCTCTGATTCAGCCGCTTGCGGCTACGATTTCCAAAAGGGACAACGATATGCTGTGTTTGCAAATGAATATGAGGGTGAGCTGCAAGTATCTCTCTGTAGTGCGACTACATTAATTACAGACGATTCTCCCATATTTGATGAACTCGATCAGCCTGAAGAGATAGTCTCTACTCTGCTTGAAGAAGGGGGAGTGGCGTCATCGCCAGCTTTAGCAGTTTCAGAAAATGATGGAGAACCATATCATCCTGAGCAAATTCAACGGTTCGCCACACAAACAGAGCTTGAGCAGAAACTCGAAAGCAGAAAAACTGGGCTCATTAAAACGTTTTTCATCGTAGGAGTCGTGCTTATTGTAGGCGCGGTGTTTTTATTGTTTATGCGCAGAAAGCGTTAAGTTTCAATTCAACGCATTAAACGCATTATTAGTAAAGGTTAAAATAATAGAATAATAATCGCCACTATCGTTGTAACAGCCAATCCTAAAAGCACTGGTTTAATGTTACGGCGCGCTAGTTCAAATGGGCTTACACCGCAAATAGCTGCAGCAGGGATTAGCGCCCAAGGAATTATAGTGCCGCCGCCAACCCAGATCGCTGCGATTTGTCCAAGCGCGGTTAAAGTTGCAATGCCTGAACCAATGGCTTTGCCGAATAACAAGGCGATAGAGCCAACTAAGGAAATACCAGAGAAACCAGAGCCATCTAGCCCTGTAATTGCACCAACAACAGTAAGCGTAATGCCAGAAACCGCTTCATTGACAGGTACATAGTGCGCTAATGCTAAGCCGAGATCATTGACGATTCCTGTAGACATTTCCGGCAGCTTTTCTCCGAATAGCTCAAAAAAGCCACTATCTCCTAAATAGAAGAAGGCAGCAATTGGAATAACAGGACCGAACACTTTAAAGCCAAAGAGGAAGCCTTGAATTAAATATTGTGTAGCTTGTTCAAGTCCTGCAGCGTGGTGTGAAAGCATCGTAATGATAACCATAAGTAAAATCGCTGTACCACCTACAAGTGCCGTTGCATCGCCGCCTTGTAATTTAAGAATAAACATTGCTGCAACATCGAGTGCAAAGCAAATTGGAACGATGATAGCTAAAATACGTTTAGCTTTTAGTGAAAGATAATTAGCAGCTTCCTGTTTTTCCTCCTCAGTATGCATAGCGCTTTCAATTAATCCGTCACGCCATGTTCCTTTGCGCATATCACGTTTCATAAGCCAGTATGCACTAATTGTTGTTACTAAGCCCATCGTTATTACAAGCGGAATACTTGCGCTCATTACGTCAACGACAGGAATGCCTGCAGCATCGGCAGTTAGCTTCGGTGCGCCTTGAATAATATAATCACTTGACAAGGCTATGCCATGACCGAATAGATTCATCGCTACAGCAGCTCCTAGTGCAGGCAAACCAACTCTAGTAGCAACAGGCAGCAGTACTGCACCAATAAGAGCAACTGCTGGAGATGGCCAGAAAAACCAAGAAACGACCATCATAATAATTCCGATTCCCCAAAAAGCTAATCCGGGGGTTTTCATAAAGACGGTAAATGGTTTAATCATCAGTTCATTGATGCCCGTTCGAATAAGTACACGACTGAGCGCAACAATGATGGAGATAATTAGAATCGTTCCCAGCAGTTCCTTAATTGCGTAGATAAAGCTGTTAAATACTCCGCTTATCGAACCTTCTAGCGTGAGTGTTGCCAGGGCTCCTAATGTTACAATTGCAGCAATACAGACTAGAGTAGTGTCTTTTCGCAAAATCATAAAGACAATAATTGCAAGGATAAAAAATAAATAAATATAATGGATTGCGGTTAATTCGAAGACCATCGTAACCGACCTTCTTTCGCATTTGGTATACACCAAGTTCTAGGTGTATGCATAGTGTATGCAGCCATTTGCCTGCGTGTTAATAAGTTATCTAAGAATGCTAACTTGCATTGTAAAGTTAGACATGCTATGTTACTTTATGATGTCTGATTTGAAATAGTAGGAGGAACATAAGATGAAAATAAACATCATTCAGGCAGCAATGACGTATACGAAAGGTGATGGCTATGTCGGCTCTGTACACTTTGAAGTCGAAGGGCATCAGCAAGGATACGAGATAGCGCTGCAAAGTAAGCGCGGGGATGATTGGGGATACGGCTTGTTTTTCTTGTCTGGCTCAGGAAATGAAGAACAATTGCTTGAAGTAGAGGATGAAATCGAGGAAAACGACGAGTTGTTTGAGCAATTAATCGAAGCAGCGAAATCGAAGCTAGAGCAGTAGGCTTTATCGCGTGCATTTATATTACATAATCCAATTTTGGAACAAAAAATAGCCGTATCAACATGGCTTGATACGGCTAATTTAGT
Organism: Paenibacillus sp. plas6; assembly: GCF_057221655.1. Taxonomy (NCBI): domain Bacteria; kingdom Bacillati; phylum Bacillota; class Bacilli; order Caryophanales; family Paenibacillaceae; genus Paenibacillus; species Paenibacillus sp. plas6. Next base: position 4,281,161 of record NZ_CM170151.1, read on the forward strand.
TTTATATTGAATTATTGCTATTATTGCTTTTTCGTTTTAAACGATACTTTCTTACTGCTAAAATCGTAAGCAGAAATGCAATGCTTGCTAAAATCACATAGAAGATTGATTCATAGCGATTAATGATACGTAAAATATCCGGAATTTGATCACCTACGAAATGACCAAGCGTATAATAAATGGCTGCCCATAAAGAAGCAGCGGGAAACCCAAGGATGATAAAGCGAGTAAAACGTAGCCGATTTACTCCCATAATATAAGGAGTGGCGTGACGTAAAAAAGGTAAAAATACACTAATTGGAATTGCATATACGCCGTGCTTTTCAACTAGCCGCTGTGATTTTTCGTAAATGGCGCCAAAACCGTGCTTATCATTCATCCATTTTGACAATTTGCTGCTCGTAAATCGTCCTAGACTGTAATTGAAGGACATAGCTGAGCACATACCAAGTATTAGCATAATATAAGCAAGTATTTCGTGTAAAAGACCGTTTTCTGCTAATGCGCCTCCAGTCAAGGCTACGGCCTCATTCGGTATGGGCAGACCTATTAAGCCAAGACAAAGCACTAAAAATAAAGCAAGCGGACCAAAATACTCAATAATTTGTAATAATAAGTCGTACCCCACAATCATTCTCCTAAAATCTATAATGTGTTATATTCAATAAGAAAACACACAATCTGCTTTAATAATCTGTAAAATAAGAATCATTATTTGAGAAAGGATGTCGTCATGTTTAAAGATTCAAGAACTAATGTTGTCATAGCATTGTATTTGGCGACGTTTCTCGCAGCAATTGAAGGAACAATCGTAGCAACTGCAATGCCGATCATCGTAGCTGATTTAAAAGGTGCACATCTGTATAGCTGGGTTAATACGATTTACATACTGGCAATGATTGTAGCAACACCGTTATTTGGTAAATTGTCAGATATGTACGGCAGAAAAAAGCTTACTATTCTTGGAACGATCATCTTTTTAGTTGGATCCGCTTTATCAGGTATTGCTTGGAGCATGAGCTCGCTTATTATTTTTCGTGCAATACAAGGTATAGGCGGGGCTTCGTTATTAACGCTCCCGATGATTATTATAACTGATCTGTATGATCTTGAGCAAAGATCCAAAATTCAAGGCTGGCTATCAAGTATTTGGGGAATTGCAGGCATACTTGGACCACTTGTAGGTGGCTTATTAGTTGATTTTGTCTCCTGGCGTTCCGTGTTTTATTTGAATGTTCCGTTTGCTTTTGTTGCCTTACTGCTTCTGTTTAAGTTTTTACCGAAACAAACCGTTCGTAAGCAAGTAAAAATCGACTTTGCTGGTATTTTTACTTTCTCAAGCGGAATTATTTTATTACTGTTTGGCTTAACGCAATTTGTAGAAACAAATGGCAATATGCAGAAATTGCTGTACGCTGTTTTAATGTGCGGCGGTATACTGTTACTTCTGCTGTTCCGCAGAGTGGAGCATAATAAATCTGAAGCCTTTATGCCATTAGAGATTTTCCGCAGTCGTCAGTTTTTATTTGTACTGCTTAGCGGGCTAGTAATTAGTATTATTAATGTGGCGATTATCTTCTATATCCCTTTATGGATGCAGAACGTTAATCATAGCTCTGCGAGACTTTCGGGCAGCGTTATGATTCCGTTATCGATAATGTGGCCAATTGGATCGATTGTAGCGGGAAACATTACGATCAAGCTTGGCATTAAGCGAATGATTATACTTGGAAGTGCCTTCTTATGTATTGGAAGTATTGGAATGGCAACGATAGCAATCGATTCTTCTTATTGGCTAGTAATGGTTTATAGCGCTTGCTCAGGTTTTTCATTCGGAATTTTATTAACAGCATTAATGATTTTAACAACAATGATAGCTTCTGAGCGTATTCGTGGTGCTGGGATGTCAGCAGTACAGCTGTTTCGTTCGATTGGACAAGCGGTTGGACTCGTTATTTTTGGCATATTTTTATATAATGATACCGAAAACCCCAAATATTCATTGCATTTACACGACAGCTTGCATCTCATCTTTATGATGGTTGCGGGTTTGTCATTGTTACTAAGTGTCTATATGTTATGGATTGCTTATACAGAAAAAGGAGAGTATCGCTCTATATACGAGGGTAAAGCTAATAAAGCTGAGTTAGGAAAAGCAGCTATTGCAGGTGAAAAGAAAAAATAATTAAGAATTCATTTAGATCTATGATAAGAGCAATTTTAATGATTGTTAAATAGATAGGAGAATGAGAAGTGGAATTTAGACCATGTATTGATTTACATGATGGGAAAGTTAAGCAAATCGTTGGAGAAACTTTAAACACCGAGTTAATTGAAAATTTTGTTTCTGAGCATGATTCAACCTATTATGCAGAGTTATTCAAGACTGACGGTTTGCGTGGCGGTCATGTCATTATGCTAGGGCCAAATAATGAACAGGCAGCTAAGGCAGCTCTAGCAGCTTATCAGGGAGGCTTACAGGTCGGTGGCGGCATTAATGCAGATAATGCAATGCAATACTTAGATGCAGGAGCATCCCATGTTATTGTAACCTCATATATTTTTAAAGATGGTCAGTTAAATTGGGAACATCTAAACAAGATTGTTGAAAGAGTAGGCAAAGAACGTCTAGTAATCGATCTGAGCTGCAAATCACGTGATGGACGCTGGTATGTCGTTACGAATCAATGGAAGCAATTTAGCGATTTTGAAGTAAACCAGGAGAATATTGCGAAGCTTGAGCAATACTGCGATGAGTTGCTTGTTCATGCGGTTGATGTTGAAGGAAAGCAATCCGGTATTCAGCAAAGCTTAGTTCGAGACTTAGCTGAGTGGACTACAATTCCAACCACTTATGCAGGCGGTGCTCGCTCTTTAGAGGATATTGATCTGTTTTATAAGTTAAGTAAGGGCAGATTAGGGTTAACAATCGGTAGTGCGTTATCTATTTTTGGTGGTGCCTTAGATTATTATAAAGTTTTAGAGACGTTTAAAAAGTATGAGAAGTAGTGTGTAATCCTTAATTACAATGCTGCGCCTTCAATTGTTAGCAATAGACAACGGAAGGTTCAGCATTTTTTTAAAAATTAACTGATATGGTGTGACATCGCTAAACGCAATTATCCATAATAATAATTATGTAAACTAATTCGATAAAAATTTATACGTATTAAAAGGTGATGCAGAATCGTCAGTTAGTGTCAAATATAGTTCGCAAAAAGCATCAGTACCTCACATCGGTTTATGCAGCAAGTAGTCGTTTTTCTTGAATTTGTTGAATAATCTTAGGATGAATGTAGGAACGTCCACTAGACCATTCCTCACTGTACTCGATCAGATAACTAGTGACTAAGCGAATGTAGGAGTCCTGGTTGGGGAATACCCCCACTACACGCGTACGTCTTCGTATCTCTTTGTTTAAGCGTTCAAGTAGGTTGGTAGAGGATATTTTACGACTGTCCATTTCTTCAAAGTGGAAGAATTGCAGGGTATCCTCAAGTCCTTCCTCTAACGTTTGAATCGCAGCAGGATACTGTTTTTCCTCCGTATCCATGAGATGCTCAGCGTAAGATAAAGCAGTTTGGTAATCAGGTTGTAACCAGATTTGTTTTAGTCTAGCAGCAAATCTCTCTTTGTCACGACTTGGAATATGCGCTAAGACATTGCGCATCATATGAACTTTACAACGTTGCCAAGAACAACCAAGGAATGACTCACGAATGGCTTTAGAGAGCCCCTTGTGAGCATCACTTACGACAAGCCAAACGTCTTGTAGCCCTCTAGCTTTTAGTCCTTCAAAGAGCGTTTTGTAGGTCGCTTCGGACTCTTCCAGCATCGGTTCAATCGCTAAGATCTCACGTTTACCTTCTAGATCCATGCCGATGACAACCTGCACAGCCATGTTTACGACACGATGCCCATCACGAATTTTCTCATACAAGGCATCGACCCACAGCACAGGATATGTGTCGGCTAATTGACGGTTGCGGAAGGCTTCTACTTGCTCGTTGAGCTCTTTGGTAATATGAGAGACTTGACTAGCTGAAATGGATTCAATGCCTAATGAGCTTGCAAGCTTCTTGATCTTGCGCGTGGATACGCCTTGAATATAGGCTTCCTGAATCACTTGAAGCAAGGCGGTTTCTGAACGTGATTTCTCTGTGACAAAGAACGGCACATAGCCTCCTTTCCGCAACTTCGGAACAAAGAGATACATCGTACCCATACGCGTGTCAAAACGACGCACACGGTAGCCTGATCGGTAAGCCTCTCTGCTATCTGTGCGCTCAGATTTTTGAGCTTGTACTTTCGCTGTAACTTCTGCTTCCATGAGTTGCTCACATAGCCATTGTAGCATCGATAACATCGGGTCCTGCTCCGACATAAATTGCAATAGCATTTGTTCTAAGTTTCCATTAAAATGAGGGTAGGTCATCGGTTATCTCTCCTTCTGGTTTGCTCGACACTTACCAATTCGGAGGTACCGATGACTTTTCCTTTTTTATATTTGCGAACTTAATTGTACGTTATCAATCGTCAGTCAACTAAACTCGAAATTCTATTTACTTACAATGTAACAAAATTAAACCATATTACATATTCTATACGTGTTGTTAGGGGAATATATAGGGATTGACATGCAATCGCTTTACGACTACATTATATCTAGCAAGGCTACACATATTGTTTATGCATAGTGGCATAATTATGAGAAAGAGAAAGATAAATATATTGGATAGAGGAATATGACCTTGAAGGAGTTACTGTATGTTAAATGCAATGATCGGTAGTTTTATTTCAGCGATGGCAACTGTACTTGGAGCGTTACCATTATTGTTCGTAAAGAAATTGTCTGAAAAGTGGAAAGATATTCTCGTTGCATTTACAGCCGGTATTATGGTAAGTGCTACAATGTTTGGACTAATTCCACAAGCTTTAAATGAATCCACCATATGGATACTTACATTGGGGTTGCTGGTAGGAATTTTGGTTTTAGACATAATCGAGAGAAATGTACCACATATTGATGTAGAGCAAAACAAAGCTATTAAGCAATTTGATGCAAAATCGTTATTAGTTATTATTGCTTTGTTTATTCATAACATTCCTGAGGGTCTAAGTACAGGTTTTAGTTATGCTAGTTTGAATGAAGGACTTGGTCCGATGATTGCGATTGCAATTGGTGCGCAAAATGTCCCAGAAGGGCTTATACTGGCAGTGTTTCTGATGCAGTCGCAAGTTAGTAAAGCGCGTGCGATTTCAATCGTTACGGTAACTGGATTAGTTGAAGTAGTTTCTGCGGTAATTGGCTATTTTACAGCTTCGTATATTTCCTCGCTAATAGGATTTGGTCTATCGTTCGCAGCTGGAGCAATGTTATTTATCGTATACAAAGAGCTTATTCCAGAAACACATGGTCATGGATATGAGCGTTCAGCGACTTATTCATTTATTTTCGGCTTATTAGTTATGATTTATATTAGTTACTTTTTTGGTTAATGATGTGAACCGTAATAGCTGATACTTTGATGATAGTCAAACATTGATAGTATGACCGTGTAGCAACATTATGTTTGATAAATTAATTCTATTGAATTGAAGGATCGATTGAACTTAAAGCAATCGGTTCTTTTTTTATTCGCTAATAACAACGTAAATATAATTATGTAAACTAATGCTAGATAAATATTTTAATTTTAAAAAGGGGGGTAAATTTACCAAAAAACACCAATTAGTTCTTATCTGATTGAATTAGAGCCTTATTAGCGACTCTTAGAAAAGAAACACCTACAAAACGATGACATATTCTTTGTGTAAAGGTTTTCATTGTTTTGGTGCAGAATAAGTTAATGAACCGTGTAATAAAATCAAATAATTGAAATGTGCAGATTTAATTAATATATGTAGATTCATAAGAATTGAAATCTAATTAAGCAATTTGATATCTAAGACAAGAAGTTAATTAAAGTTGATTAAACTAATGCAGCTAAACCGATTAAATTGTATAAGTTATGCAGCAAAATGAAATTAATATTTAAGACAGACAATAATAAATTTGAAGTAACCAAGTAATCCAAGTAATCGAATTTGGATAGCAACCAGACAGTTAAAATCGAAGTCCTTTTTAGATCTGCATTACTACTTCACAAAACTCGTATTTTGTACATATGTATATATGATGATAAACACCTTTATCTAACTGAATATTGATATGCTTCACTGAATTTTTAGCTTGTTTTTTATTTAAGTAAAAACCTCCACTAATTATAAGTGAAGGCTAAAATATAGTTGATGTTTGCTTAATGAGCAGGATTTTAATGTTCAGTTTCAGTAAACTGGATCGAATGGATAATTTCAGTTGACGGTTCAAATTGGATGACTACCAACACTCCAAACTCTTTACCTGTCTTACTCCTAATCCAAAGTTTAAATTTTTCCTCAGACATGTTTGAGGTTAGATTAGACCGTCCGATATGCTTATAGTCAATAATTTCTGCATTATATCTTTCTTTTGTTTTTTCTACTGCAATTTTCCCCCATTTTGCGTATGTAGGAGCAGCCTCTACTGATACTGTGAAGGAACATAATAAAATTAAAAGGGTTATCAGCAATTTTTTCATTGTAACCGTCCACCTGGTGACTTTTTCATTAATATACCCTATATTATCAAAATTTATCATATGTAATCTTACTATCAGCAAGATTTAATAATCACTAAACTATTAGTATACAACAAGTGCTAATTAAGCGAGGCATCAATCAGTTTATTTTCCGCTACATTAAATCTATATAATCTAATCCTTCAAAACCATCATGCTCTGCGCCAATCCACTGAAAACTTACACTAAGCTGGTCATTATCTTCCCAGTTCAAAAATCTAAAGTATGGGTCGGGACGAGCTTCGTTTACCGTTGTTTCAGCATTTAAAAAATTACGCACCTGTTCAATAGATGGCAAGGTGATCTTTTCCTTACTGACAGTATCTACGACAAACGTTTCTCCAGAAATTCTTGATTCCGTATATACTGCCACATATCTATTGTTAGGAGACCATACGAAGGAATGTGTATAGTAACCAGGGGACATTGACCATAACACTTGTTCTGACTCAATTTCCACCAATCGAATACCTTCAGCAGCATATAGTCCGCCTGCAGTAGAGTCATTTAACACTCCATATGTTTCAATACGATAGACTCCGTCAGACGATATTGCGGAAGCATGGTCAACATGCGCCTCGACGACAACTTCTTCTATATTCTCATCTTCTACGCTACTCTCTTCTTCTAGCTTGTCAGGAAGAAGTTTATTCTCCTCTGATGATATTTTTTTAGTATTAAGCTGGTCAGTTTCGATCTCCTGCTCGGTTTCTGTATATTCATGTCTTGTTATTTCTTCTTGTTGATATGCATTGGTACATGCTAAGCAAAGGACTAATGTAATTAAGATTACGAGGGTAAGTATTTTTTTGGCATATATATCTCCATATCAAATACGAATTCATTTATTTTAATGAATATATTTTATATCTTTAGTTTTAATAATTCTCTAAATTCTATTGCCTGATCACAATCTGGATGTAATCCACTATATTTATCTGATGTAAAGGGTACCCATTGCCAGTCCTCAGAACCAACAAATGCTAATCTTGACCAATGATCTAGAAATTCCATAAAGTTCTTTCCTATAACATAACCGTGTCCCTCTCCATCATCATGGCTTAAATACACTACAGGAGGATCTGCATCCCCATTTAAGTCAAACGCAATATAATCGCCATTTCCTACTTCTAAAAATGCTAATTTATTGTGCCATACTTTATCATAATAATCTAAAGGGTTAGAAAAAACACTTTTAACCCAATCTTCCTTGCCAGCATCAATTTCAAGTATACGTGATAAACTCCAGTAAGGTCTGCCGCTGAAAATGCCTTCAAATTTACCCGGCAAACTAAAGCCATCAGGCAAAAACCAGCGAAAGCTAAATTGTGAAGAAAACTGAAGCAATACTTTTTTAAAGCTGACAGGAAGTTCGTAACGAAGCTGATTTTCAATAATTAATATTTCCTTTGGAGAAGCAGGCGGATCAATAATTAGCTCTTGAACTTCTCCGCCTATTTCATGAATTCTATTTGAAATTATTTGAAGTCGTTCTTTAAATAATGAATAGTCCATATGTTCCTCCAATAGTCTGATATGCTTATTTATATTAGCCTCCATTCCAGTAAAATTTATAAAGTAAATTCATGTTAACGCTTACTCATAACAATACATTCTATACATTCTATTTTTTATTTAAAATCCCTTCTTTTACAAGGTTTGTCGTAAAAAAAAGGAACCTCATTTTAATGGGGTTCCTACAATATGTATTTTACTACCCAATGTGGCAATTCAATAACGGCAGAAGAAAGAGAAAATTTGATTTGGTTCAATCATTATAATAATGTTTCTGCACCGTCAATATAAATCTCTGTTCCCGTAATATGACTTGAATTATTAGAAGCTAAAAATGCTACCAAGTCAGCAACTTGCTCAGGTGAGCCAGGTTTATGTTCAAGCGGCTGGCTTCCTTCTGGATACTGTACAGGTATTTTTATTTTCTCAACTTCAGGCTGTGTAAACGTATTTTCACCGATATTTGTTTCAATAGCCCCTGGGCAAATTACATTTACTCTTATTTTATAGCGAGCAAGTTCTAACGCAGCCATTTTAGCAAATGCAACTTGTCCTGCTTTTGAGGCGCTATATGCTGACATGCCAAATCCTGAGAATTTGCGATTGCCGTTAATAGAACTTGTAACAATCACACTTCCACCTTTTTTCTTCATATGTGGAATGGCATATTTTAAAGTGAGAAATGTACTTTTCAAATTAGTGGTTAACGTTTCATCCCATTGCTCGGCAGTCAAATCCTCGATCGGTGCAACTGTACCATTAATCCCTGCATTTGCGAAAATAATATCAATTGTACCGAAGTGCCGGATGGTTTGCTGTATTGCTGACTCTACACGCTTAGGGTTTGCTACGTCTGTATCTACAAAAATGCTTTCGCCTCCTAGCTTTTTAATTTGTGCTAAAGTTGCTTCTGCACGATCATCTATTAAATCGACTAAAACAACTTTACAGCCTTCCTTTGCTAATTTAATTGCTGCAGCTTGTCCAATTCCTGATGCAGCACCTGTAATAAAGGCAACCTTATTTTTTAGACTATCGTATGTCATCTAATTTCCTCCAATTTTTACGATATCTTTATCAGATTGGCCCATTTCATTAAATCTTATGCTAATCTAAATATTTAAGTAAAAAAGCGTTATAGGTACAAACTTGGCTAGCTAATTTGCTTCAATGAGTTAACTTTACTTGTTAAAAACATCACAATCGACCAGTTAGGGTTTGCGTCGATACGTTTAAGCTAGTTCATGAATTTCATCGGCTTCTTGGTATTTACTTATGATCCAATCTGCCGCATCTTTGAGGCTAGCCGCTATTTTCATCTAGCCTCGTTAATCTCTTTTACCTCAATTTTCTTTTCGTTAAAATGATACGTTACAGCAACATTCTTTATAATCGCAGTGTCCTCATAGGAAAGCGAGCTTTCAAACAACAACGTATCACTGTCAGTCCATTCGATATTATTGATGTAGCTGTAATTCTCGTGATCAGTTCGTATCCAAGTATCTAATTTTTGCTCTGCTCCAAACTTTACTCTTGCGGATTCGACTAATTCCGGGCTAATTATCTCGTTCATAACATCATAAATTACAACGAATTCACTTTTATTTGAGCATGTTACTATAGCAATTCGTTTACGATCCGGAGAAGGAATCATTTTCGTAATATACATGGATGGTTCAGAAAAGCTAAAATCGGCCTCAAGCACATCATCTTTTATTTTCCAAAGAACATTATGACTTCCATAATCTGAGTAATTGTTAAACATCGTAAAGACGCTACTACCGTCAGCTAATTTTACAAGATAAGGACTGTTATACGTTTGGGAAAGAATATCTACAGCAAAGGCAGCTGCATCAGCTATTTTCTCATTTTCACTGTTTACAAACGGCTTAATTTCTTTTAGCGCTTTTTCTCTTAAACTTTGATCGTTAAAAGTTTCAATTAGCCGATTAATTGCGATATAAATATGTTCATTATTATTGCTTTTTAAGGCGTTAAAGAATTTATTTGCATCGAATTGAGTATCTGGTTGCAGTTCCATACTTTCAGCAGTTAAATAACGGATATAGGGCTCAGAATTCTGGTTGCTCATATAATTTTTTGCTAATAAAGCAGTAGCGGTTGAGCTGTACAGAACTAGACAAGCAACTAATATAGCCCACTTTTTAGAAGACATTTTCTTTTTCTTCTCCATGCCACTTTCCCCGGCGGCAATGATTAAGTTTTCGTCAATTAATCCGATCTCCTTATACAGATCTTCTCTTTTCATACATTAACCCCCTCTTTAGTTAAATAGTCTTTAAGCTTGTTTCTTGTTCGGAATAAGATGGATTTTACTTTATTATTGCGCATATTAAATCTTACACAGAGTTCAGCTATAGAATCTGAATACCAATACCTGCGGATAAATAAATTTCTAGTTTGCTCATCTAAAGTGTATAGAAATTGATTAATTAAGTTAGCTACTTCACCTGCTTCATAAGCTGTTTCTACGGTTTCAAAAGAAGATAAACAGCCTTCCAGTTCTGTTAAAATGATCTCGAACTCACGATTACGCTTTTTCGCAGAATTATAGGCATGCTTATCCAGCGCAATATTACGTGTAATTCTGCCAAGAAAAACTGCAAGTCTTTGGGGCAAATTTGGCGGTATTGCATTCCATGCTGCTAAATAAGTGTCATTCTCACATTCTTCAACATCGGAATTATTGGAGAGGATATTTCTTGCAATCGCTCTGCAATATGCCCCGTATTTAGCCCTTGTCTCTGAAATGGCTTGCTGAGAGCGTTGCAAATACAAGTGAAGAATTTGATGGTCTTCCATTTCCTATTCTCCTTTTGTCACAAAACTTTTTTGGATGATTTATGGTACACCTATATAGTAGGAAAATCGAATTGCAGGTTGCATGTCGAAATGAATTATTTTCAAAAAAATATCCTAGCATATAAGAGATAGTAAGCATCTTATATACTAGGACTGGGTAGCCTATTTTCCTAATTTGAGTTTAGTAAGTTCTTCTGCATATGTATAGTGATTAGCCTTCTGTCCTCTATCTTCAGATTGAGTAAAGCTGCAAATTGCTTCTAAATCTTCTTGATGAAGCTCTCTATGGCTGAACATATCACAATCACCTTTGTGCTTTGGAATATCATGTTATCTTAATTTATCGACTGCATTAGAATTTCCTCTAAATTTTAAAAAACTGCTTAACATTATCATTGTTATAAAGAATCTTCAATCAAACCATTCGCTGATTTTTTTTGTTTTTGTAAAGCCTAAATATTTATAATGAATTGTTACTTCTTGAATTGGCTCTTTGTCGTATCGGATGGCAATACCGTAAAAGATTGGAGTTGGCTGCTTGCTGTGGTCTAAGTTTGCCATTACTTCTTTAATCTGCTGCGGGGTAAGTTGTTGTTTGATCGCAATTTCATTTAACTCAATAAATTTAGTATTGGGGTAGGTGTCTTCACCAAAGTATTGGACTAAGTGAGTAGAATCATAGGTAACTCCAAGCTTAGCAAAATCTGGCTTCATTCCGTAATTGACCGTTACGTCCTTAATTTCTATGTCGAAAAGACTTTCATTGATCAATTCTATTGTATAAACCGTGTGTCCATCGTTTGGATCTGAATAGATCGTCGCCCCATAGCTAGTCAGTGGATCTGTTCTGAAGTACCATAATGCTGCAGAGCTAATCGCTGCTAATAGCAAACATATAATAGCTATTAATGTAAATCTTTTTCTAGTTAATCGTTGAATCACAGGCCTTCGCCCTCTCTTTTCTATTATTCGCACCATTAACTTGAACAAGCATTATTTAACAGGAATGTATGATCATTGACTTCTTAACCCATTTTCTCTGCTCTCTATATAACGAAAAAAGTTTAGATAATGTTTCGATTAGAAGATACATCCAGAAAACTTAATAGTAAAAGCCTATACGCCCAATAACTACTAATTAGACGCATAGGCATTCAAAGTGAAAATTATTTATAAATCCATGTCTGCTTCAGTACAAACATTGCTAAAGTGCGCACATCAACCAATTTAGCTAGGAATTTTAGCTAGAAACAAATGTGCAGACTTCAGTCAATCATTACATTTAAGGTTTTACCAAGATTTTTGCTTGCTTAACATCATTCATTAGTTGGTGAAAACCTTCTTCAACAATATCATCAAGGGCTATCTTTTTGGTTATGACTTGCTTAACATCTAATTGTCCCGTAGAGATCATATCAATAACTTCAGGGAAAACATGTCGATATGCGAGTGTGGACGTTATATCAGCAGCCTTAAACATGACTTGTCCCATATCTACACTAACGGGTTTTGTATAAACGGCAATCGCCATTACTTGACCGCCTTGTCTTACTGAAGCAACTGCATTTGTCATCGTAGCTTGTACTCCAGCGCACTCATAAGCGACACTAACGCCGCCATTTGTTAATTGAAGTATTGTTGCAACAATATCTTCTCGATGACCATCAATTATCGTTGTAGCCCCTAATTCACTTGCTTTTTTAAGTCTTTCTTCAGATAAATCAACGACAATAATTTTTGTCGCGCCTGCTGCTTTTGCTGCTAACAATGCTAGCAGTCCTATTGGACCAGCGCCAAAAATAGCTACAGAGTCACCTGGTTTTAGTTTACTTTCTCTTACAGCATAAAATGAAACTGCTGCTGGTTCGACTAATGCAGCTTCTTCAAAGCTTACATTTTCAGGGATTAAATGTATCATATTTTCATCAACAATTGTATATTCAGCAAAGCCGCCATCTCGGTTTAAACCTACAAAACCTACTTTGCTGCATTGATTATAATAGCCTCGTTTACAAGCAAAACATTCTCCACAATAAATTAGCGGTTCAATCGCAACTCTGTCTCCAATTTTGAATTTAGTCACCTTATCGCCGATTTCAACAATGGTTCCTGAAAATTCGTGGCCAAGCGTTAATGGCGGTTTTTGTCCTGTTAATGGATGCGCTTCCATGGATAAACCGTGCGAAAAAGCATGAAGATCACTTCCGCAAATTCCAGCCCACTCAACTTTTACTTTAACTTGATTAGATAATGCGCTGGGGGCTGCTATTTCCTCGACACGTAAATCTTTAGCGTTATGTAACACTGCTGCTTTCATTTTTTTCATAAACTATCGCATCCCTTCTTTTATGTGTTTATAACTATAGTATAACAAGATAATACGATGAAAGGAATTATGGACAGTTAAAAGTTAACGCAAGTAGATTTGTAAGTTTATAGCTTTTTATTGCTTTATTTAACGATTACATCAGCTAGCAATTCCCATAATGATATGCTCATATAGATTGCAAGAAGCCAAATAATGAGCGCTGATACCTTGTTTAGATTTGAAATAATCTTACCCTTTGCATCAAACTTTACTACCTTGCGACCAATGTACGCTAAGCTAAAAAACCAAATCCATGAGACGAGGATAATGCTGATTGTAAATATCCACTTCTCTGCCCCGCTATAATTTAATGAGTTAATGCCAATGACACCGATTGTATCAAGAATCGCATGAGGATTCATTAAGGAGACAGAAAGGGCAAACAGTATCTGCTTTTTTGCATCGCTTTTTTGCTGCGGTGTGCTTTCATTAGGAGCACTCTTCCAGATTACCCATCCCATATAAATTAAAAAGAAAAATCCGAAGCCGTAAAGTACGAGTTTTAGCCAAGAATAAGTTAATACAACCAATGACACACCTAATACAGCGGCCGAAATCAAAATTGTATCACAAATAGATGCCGTGATAATAGCAGGCAGTGCTCTATAATAAGTAGGTTGATTTGCCCCTTGATTAAAAATAAATAAGTTTTGTACCCCTAGTGGAAGAATAAGTCCAAAACCTAAAAGTAAACCATGAATAAATATTTCTAGCATCATTGTTTTCTCCTTTCCTGTAACGAACACTATCTAGTATAGTTTGTTCTCGAAATTCGTCTCCAACCAAATGGATGACTATAAAACCAACCAAATGTTATACTAGACTAGCGAGACTGATTGAAAAGGAGAGCAACCTAATATGGATTGGCAGCCTGACTTCTCATCCAACACGCCACTTTATATTCAAATTAAAGACTTTATTAAGCAAAAGATTTCACTTGGCGAATGGGCTGTAGGAACCAAAATTCCGTCACAGCGCGCATTGGCTAAGCTTTTTAATGTGAATCGAAGTACGGTTGTACATGGCTTAAGTGAATTAATCGCTGAGGGACTGCTTGAAGGAAATACAAAAGGTGGAACTAAAGTCATTAATAACTCCTGGAACTTGCTCGCTGCGACTCCTCCGCCCGATTGGAGCACTTATGTGGAGGCAGGCAGCTATTATCCAAATCAGCCTGCTATCCAGCATATCAACCAAGCTGAATTTCAAGCTGGGATTATTCGACTTGGCACGGGTGAGCTATCACCTGATTTGCTTCCCTCTGGGCAGATGCAGTTAATTTTAAATAGATTTTCATCTAATTCATTTTCATTAGGCTATGAAGAGCCGCAAGGGAATCGGTATTTGCGCGAACAAGTTGTAAAATATTTAAGCAGCTTTGGTATGCATACCTCACCTTCAAATATTTTAATTGTTTCTGGCGCACTTCAAGGATTACAGCTTATTTCAATGGGATTACTTCAAAGAGGTGCTTCTATTTTATTAGAGAAGCCATCTTATTTATATTCCGTACATGTTTTTCAATCTAACGCTATAAAGATGATAGGTGTACCAATGGACAAAAACGGTATCCAGGCAAATTTAATAAGGCGATACAAAAGAGGCTATAACGCATCATTGCTTTATACGATACCTTCTTTTCATAATCCAACAGGCTGTCTTATGACAGAGACTAGGCGCCAAGAACTTATGAAGGCTTGTACAGATGAAGGGCTCCCAATAATTGAAGACGATGTTTATCGCGAGCTTTGGCTTGATAATCCCCCTCCCTTGCCTCTTAAAGCAAATGATCCCAATGCTTTAGTTCTCTACTTAGGGAGCTTATCCAAATCTTTAAGTCCAGGATTAAGAATTGGTTGGGTAGTCGCACCTGAACCTGTGATTGAGCGCTTAGCAGATATAAAGATGCAATTTGATTACGGTTCAAGCTCGCTATCGCAATGGGCGGCGGCTGAATGGCTGGCAAGTGGCTTCTATCAGAAACATGTAGTTTATATTAGAGAACAGCTTAAGAAACGAAGAGATCTAACCGTTCAACTGCTAGAGCATTACTTTGCGGGAATTGCCACATGGACTGTTCCTTCAGGTGGTTTTTACATTTGGCTCCAACTAACAGGAGATATACAAATGCAAATATTAATAGAGCGTGCCTACAAAGAAGGGATTTTATTAAATCCTGGCTCTATTTACGATAGAAATGCAGGAAGGTTATTACGTATTTCCTACGCATATGCTAAACCTGATGAACTAGAGTGGAGTATACGTAAACTAGCAGATTTAGTTAAACAGCTCAGTTTATCCGCAACGAAATAATGATGGAGATTCCTTTTTGCTTGAAATTAAAAGGCTAACTTACAATGAACGACGGTTGTAAGTTAGCCAGGACATAATCTAGCGATATTAAAGTAAGTAAATCCATAAATTGATAGTAATGCTTAAAAGAACTGACTCAAGCTTTATTAGGTTTACTCATATTTAAAGTAAATTCCATCTTCATTGCTATCTATGTATAATGGAGCTTCTTTAATAATCCATTCATCGCTTTTTTCAACAAAAAATTGAATGCCACCGATCGATTTAATGATTGCAGGATCAATAGGATCGGCACTAACGTTTATTCCAACAGAAAACGCATCTTTTCCGCCACCAACGTATTTAGCATAAATTCGTACATATTGTCCTTCCTTTACATCCCACTAGCTTTTAAAGGTATGGAGTGCTTCGTCTGAGACTGTAAAAGCCATCAATTTTCATCTCCTCTAGCAAATTAGACTTTTTTAGCAACAATAAATGATCATCGTACAGCTCATGCCGAACTAGACGATGATCATATAAACAGACTAATCTTATTTTATTTTAGTGCTTCTAAAAACTTCTCGATTTGCTGATCAAGTTGTTCTTTATCCTCAGCTGATAATGTAAATACTCCAGTTTGAAAAGCTTCCATGCTTAAAGCTATACCAGTTCTTACTTCCAATGGATTCATAGCCATACGAGTTAATAAACCATTCAATTCCTCTAGCACGTATGCTGCTTTTGAACTTCCCGCTGCACCACTAATTGCTACTAATTTGTCTTTTACAAATTCAGGAGCGCCGTATACACCTTGCTCAACAGGACGTGATATCCAGTCTAACATATTTTTCAATGGACCAGGAATACTACCATTATACTCTGGCGTTACAATCCAAAGAGCTTCAGCTTTTTTTTATTCTTCGCGAATTGCAGCTACAGACTCTGGTGCAGGAAATTCGATATCTTGATTTATAAAAGGTAAATTAGAAATATTAAGCTCTGTTACAGAATAGCCTTTAGCTTCAAGTTTTTCTTTTACATACTCTACAATCGTTTGATTAAATGAGTTTTTACGTAATGATCCATTAACAATTGCAATAGTTTTTGTCATGATGCTTACCTTCTTCTGTTATTTTATTTTTTTTAGTAATTTACCAAACATCAGCAATTCTTCATCCGAAAAGTCCTCGTAAATTTTTAGAATCATTTCTTGATGTATTGGTAAATAATCTTCTGTTTTTTTTCTCCCTTTAGGAAGCAGCCCAATTACACTGGTTCGTTTGTCAGTCTCAGAGGAATGACGATAAATCCATTGTTTATCAATCATGTTTTTAATTACAACGGTCATATTCCCTTTCGTTGCACATAATTGATTCATTACCTCAGTAATACTTAACTCACCTTGTGTGTATAGGAGCTCTAGAATATTGAACTGTAAAGGTGTAAGTCCGGATTTACTTAGCGCTGAACTTAATGCAAGCTGTACTTTCCTATGACTTAAGCGATATAATTTCATTGTCTCTAATACATTGGTTAGATTCTGATTCATTTTTATATTATACCCCTGTATTTAAATCACAATGTATAAGTTAATTATCTACCATAAAGTTCCTATACAGTGCATCCATATCTTTACTAATCTCGTTCATCAATATAAGACAGTTCTGTACTAGCTAGTACTAATACAGTTTAGTTTTAATTAGTACTTTTGTCAAATATGTTTCTCCATTAGTTTGTAAACGAGTTGTTCTTGGTAATTAAAGATTATGTAATATGCTCCTAAGTCTTTTTCAAGCTAGTTATTTTTTTCATATAGTTCCTTAGCTTTTTTGATTAACTTAGTATAATCAAGCTTTTGAAGATTCCATAATAAAAAAATTAAACCAACAGATAATAAAATTACTCCCACCCATTTATTAATATTAATATACTGTTCCATAACTAAAAGATACTGGGTAGAGTCAATACTTCCTCCTGCTTTCGTTATTAAATAAATATCTGCAGACTCTTTTCCCCAAGCTACAGAATTTATTAGAAAGTTAGTGCCTACTATAGCTAATACGGCAGAGATAATGGCAATAATGATAGAACTAATATTTTTCACAATTACAACCTTCTTTCTCTTATTTTTTCAATAAAGAAAAAAATGATTCATTTAGTTTATATTACCATTTTATTGGTTGACATAGTTAAAATAAAAAAGCTAGTTCAAGTTCATTTTCGAACATTAAACCAGCCAGTTAACTGCAATTATTAATTTATATAATAAACCAAAAAAATATATGCTCTGCAGATGTCTGCAATTTATTTCGCAAGCTCATAACCTTCATAATGGGAAGGCATTATTTGTCTAAATTGCTCCGACACCGTTTTATATATTAGCTTATAGCCTGCTTCGTTTGGATGAATGCCGTCCTCACACATTAAATTCTCATATTGAGGTTTTAGAAGAAATGCTGAGCGAATATCAATTAATGGTACGTCTAATTTACTAGCTAACAATGTAACCTTTAGATTGTAGAGCTCTTGCCAACGATATATTTTATTTATATCTCCGCCCAACCACGCTTTGATGTTTTCTTTATTAAGATTTTTTGACAACCAAGCAAAGTACTTATCTGGTACAAGTGGCGGCAAAGTTAACATAATCGGCTGACAATTACGTGCACGAATTTTTTCGATCATCTCTGTATACTTATGCTGAAAAAGTGGAATAGGCGTGTTACATTCGTGATCAATGTTAGGATTTTCTGAAATTTCTTTCCAGTTATAATCACAATCATTACCGCCAAATTCTAATAACACATGCTGAAATTGTTTTACTTTATCGATTTGACGATCCAAAACAGATAATCCCTTTGTAATTGTGCTTCCCATCATACTGAAGTTTTCAATAGATATTTTTCGTTTGCTTAAACCAATTAATTGATTTAAATCTATTTTTATCGTACGATACCGTTTTGATTCTGGGTGTAACAATATTCCTTTTCCTATTGAATCTCCAAAAATTCCAATGTTTAAACTAGTGCTCAGCATTTTATTTCCCCCTGCTCCGTACAATCTCTTATCTTTATTATAGACCTTTCCGGAACAAATACGTAGGTGATAAGTGTCATAAGTTTATGGTGACACTTATGACAAAATGCTGAGCTCTAAATTTTTATCGATATTTTAAGCCGTACCACTGTGAATATAATTTTACGTTGCATTTATCCAATACCAGTTTTTGTCAAACCGTTTGATTTCGATTAACTTACTGAATAGTGTTTCATCAGGAGCTTTTTCATTAGTTGTATAAAGAAATCCAGCATAATTATCAACTACTCCTCGATAAGTAAAGAAGAGAATATACTTATCTTGTCCACTATCTTTTACTACCACTTCTCCTCCGCCCCTTGATAAATGTTCAAATTCCTCGGACAAATGGATTAACTCAGAATTGTGTGAAACGTTTGGTGATAATTCTCCTTGCAAAATTAAGGATACTACTTTATCTCGTTCAGATTTGTTAAGCTCATAATCAAGATTGATTATTAACGCAGTAAAAGGTAAAAAGCAAACGATAATTAAAGTTGTAAGAACGATGATCAATGGAGTTACGTTTCTTGTTCGTTTCTTTGATTTACTAAAGATAGATTGTCAAGCTAAGTGCGACAACTCGTCCATAATCGCTTCGTGAGAAGTTTTCCAACCTAGACATTTACGTGGTCTATGGTTGATTAAATCTAAAGCACATTCAAGTTCAGCTTGATCTATCGTGTTTAAGTCGAACTTCTTAGGAAAGAATTCTCTGAGAAGCCCATTGGCATTTTCGTTACTGCCTCTTTGCCAAGATGAATAAGGATCAGCAAAGTAAACCATCAAGCCGTGTTCTTCTAACAATGCTTGATGGCAAGCGAATTCCTTCCCACGGTCAACGGTAGCTGTAAACATAGGTAAAGCAAGTTCTTCTAAAGCCGTAGCAACAGCTTTCTCCATAGACAAGGCTGAACGGTCAGGCATTTTTACAGCGTAGTAATAGCGTGTTTTTCGTTCGACAAAGGTAGCCAAGCAGCCTTTACTTTTACCACGGCTAGAAACGACAGTATCAAGCTCCCAATGACCAAAGGTTTCACGTTGCTTCACTTCTTTTGGACGTTGCCTGATGGATAATCCAAGATTAAAGCGACCTCTGCTTTCACGAGGCTTTCTACGCTTTCCCTTGTGTCGCAAGAAGATGGTGTTTCCTTGGACGAGCTTCCCCTGGTAAATCCAGCGATAGATGGTCTTAAAGGATACCGCGTGCTCAGGATCGTCTTGTTTCATTCGACCTTCAATTTGTTCTGGAGACCATGTTGCAGCCAGAGTTTGAGTAAGGTAATGTGCTCTGTCTTTGTTCCACTTTCCTTTTGGTTTACTTTGCATCCGCTTGTGCTGATAATCGGCTTGTGCGTCGCTAGCCTCATAAGTAGAAGAGTGGTTATTCATGCGTTGTATTTCACGAGAAACCGTAGAATGGTGGCGCTTGATCTGCTGTGCAATGGCTCTTGCACTCCATCCTAAATGTAATAATGTTTCTATTTTTGTACGCTCGTTTATGGTAAGATGTGTATAGCTCATGACGAGTTCTCCTTGTAGGTGGTGTCTGGTAACTTCATTCTACACGAATTCGTCATGAGTTATTTTTTTAGGTGTCGCACTTCATATTACAATCTTTCATCTGAAAATAACATGTATACTTTTATACAGCCCATATCCTAAAAGAAATCCTAGACTGTTTAAGATGATATCATCATAGTATCCAATCTCCATGACGATCAAAGTCAATACTTATTCATTTATGTAATCTAAACCTCTGGTAACTTATTGAGAATAACGATTAGTAATTAATTCTCTGAATAATTCAATCGGTTCGATATAATGTGGCTTATATATCATGGTGTTTAACCATGTGTTCAACGCAAATGGATGATCAAATTCAACCATATGACTATAATGTGTCATTTCAGTCATCGTACCTAATACACTTCTGTCATTTGTTTTTCCGATAACGATTTCACCAGCTTCAAGGAAATACTGATCAATTTGACTTTTCTTTAGACCTTCATATAGTAAATATTCTTTCGCTTGTGCTTTAAATTGTTCTTGCAGCTTCTCAAGTTGAGAGGTTCTTATCCCTTCAACCACTATGCTTAACCGACTATAATCATTTACAAAAATGATATATTTCTTTCTTAATTGCAATATGTTTGCATGCCAACTAAATAAAGGATCCACCTCACTTAATTGCTCTGCCTTTGTTACTTTCATGTCCTTTAACAGTTTCTGAGTAAATTTAAGTGCAAGCATGTTCTGTTCTCCTTTTTCTGTCTCATTGTATGTTCCTGATTATGAATCCTTACGCGATATTTCTGCAATTAACTCACAATATTATCTATTGCTCGAGTGCTTTTTATTGATGGCAGTCATTTCGAGCTTGAGCGAGTTCTTCATGAGAATATTGCAGAGGACTTTGATTCCATACATGCTCTAAAATAGCTAAGCCAACGTTAACTGCTTGCAGTCTTTTTTTTCACTAAAGTAGTATTTGCTTTGATTTGTGTCATAATGCAAATGATAAACACCCACTTCAGATATAGTTGCTCTTTAGTGGGTGTCATGATGAGTAAGCTAATATTAGCATTCTATTTATTCTAGTTATAACTTATTTTTATTCTCTTCTGTTAACAGCTTTTCTGCTGTTTCGTTTAACTGATTTAAGGATGATTGAATTTTATCCATTTTCTTTAATGCAGCGTACTGGTTGCTTAATAAAGCAATTACAGCAGCGACGCCAATAATAAATAATAGTAAATCCATTTTACACTCCTTATATGCTCCAACAACATAAAGAATTTCTTTAGGTTGATCGCAGCGCTTATTTATTGCTTACTGTTTTTTTAGATCAATAAATTAATGATTAAGATTGCATTGACTATAAAAGCTAGTATAACGAAACATGCAAAAAATGTTAAGACAATAACAGGGTTAATTCCTTTTTCTAAATAGTTGCTTTCTGCATTTCCTCTAGTAACAATATAATATAGAATAACTAAAAGTAATTGACTGTATAGCAAGGAAGAATCAATGCTTGTATTGTAAATTAGATCTCCAATGATAAGTAAGAAAGCAAGTAATCCAATTGGAAATGCCGCATAATCAAACTTTTTATAAAATAGAATTGAACCAATTTTCATATCACATTCCTCCAAAATCTTAATATCCACCAATGTCTCCCGTAAATAACCGAACTGTTCATACGCTATTAGATTAGGTTTTGTTGCAAAGTCTATCCTATCCTATCCTCTTGCAGCAATTGCTTGCTTCTCTATTTGCCCTTTTGCAAATAGAGTAATCCAAATCTATGCATATTCCGCTATTTTATTTGTAGACCGAATCCGCCAATAAGAAGGTAGCTTACTTTTAGACTTATTATTTCTATAATATTCCAGAACAATATTTTCCAAGCTACAAGGTATCGAACAGGCTTTTTATGCGTCAAATAGAGTTAATGCTGTTATCGATATATTTTCGCTTTTTGGATGTCTTCTGATGTGAACAGAGGCGGGCTTACTAAGACCAGATTTACTTAAAGCTTGACTATACATATTTTGTACAGAGCCTCTATAAAGAGGTTGGATTAAATTTTTAGCAATTAAACAACTAAACTCAACAGAATGTTTTTGAATAGAAAGTACAATTATCCAGAAAAACTATCAATTCTTCTTTATCATTCGACTCATTTATTGATAATCCCTCCTTATTTTACAATTTAATGTACGATAAACAGAGAAAAAAGAGCTGGCAATGATTAGCCAACTCTCCTATGCTTATATTTCAACAGACTCTCCTGGTGCCAAGTTGTGACCAATTTGCCCTTGCTCGTTTAATGCTTGAACAAAGCTCTTACCATCTTGAACAATTGGCGGGAATGTATTGTAATGGATTGGGATTACTTGTTTAGCTTTCGTCCATGATGCAGCAAGCAATGCTTCTTTCGGACCCATTGTGAAATGATCCCCAATTGGAATCGCAACGATATCAATATTATGCAATTCACCAATTAATTTAATATCTGAAAATAAAGCAGTATCTCCCATATGATAGAGCACTTTATCGCCAACAGTTAATATGACGCCCTGCGGTTGTCCTGCATAATAGGCTACACCGTCAATCGTATATGATGAGCTATGGAAAGCAGGCACTAGCTTAATTGATATATTCTCATCAAATTTGTATGTACCGCCAGTATTCATGCCAACAGTTTGTGCTCCTGAGCGTGAAATAAGATCCGCTAGCTCAACAACTGCAATGATTGGGCAAGAATTCGCTAAAGCTACGGCTGGCGCGTCATTCGTATGATCCTGATGACCATGAGTTAACACAATAAGATCTGCTTTTAATTGGTCTGCAGGAATAGCGGCTAAAGGATTGCCTGTTAAAAACGGATCAATAACGATACGTTTACCGGCTCCTTCCACTAATAAACCAGCATGACCTAAGTATGTAATTTTCATATTCCTCAACCTTCCTTCGATTGATTACTAATTAAAGTTTTCTCGTTAATATAAATACTCTAAAAAAGCTCAAATACCTCCATTCAAATGTAAATGAGCACGCTTAACAGGTGAAACTAGAAGCGTGCTCATCAATAATATTTAACGTCATTAACAAAAAACTCTTTTTATAAATTTAGTTCTTCCTTTATTTAGATTCTGCTATTTAGATTCTGCTATTTAGATTCTGCTCGACGATCTGCTTTTTCTGCTCTTTCAAGCGCTTCTAGATCATCTTCATCCGCAAGTTCTCTAGAAAATTCTACATCCTCAGCTTTAGCGATTGGTAATTTCTTATTAGATTGTTTTTCTTTTTCTGTCACCTAGTTCACCTCGCCTTCTTAATCAATAATGTTTTAACATCCCCATAATTTCCTAAATTCATTCACAGGATTGCTTACTAAAAGCATTCCAAGCGTAATGTAAAGATAAGTTATTGAAATCATCTTTGAAGAAGCCATAAGGAAAGAAAAACCAAAAATAACTAGTTCTTTGCCCACTCTTCTCCTCACTTAGCCACATATAATTGCTTAAAGGAGTGAGAATAATGGCAAACTACTCAATTATCGTTGATTTATCTGATCGCATGCTATATTTGTTGGATAATCATATTGTGGTCAGAGGCTTTCCTGTAGGAATCGGGAGGATGCTTAGCCAAACTCCTGTAGGGGAATTTACGATTATTAATAAACAGCGCAATCCTGGAGGTCCTTATGGGGCATTTTGGCTCGGCTTATCGAAGCCGCATTACGGGATTCATGGAACAAATAACCCCGCTTCTATTGGACATCAAGTCTCTCAAGGCTGTATTCGAATGTATAATGAGGATGTATTACAGCTCGCCGCCCTTGTACCAGTTGGCACCAAAGTTACAATTCGCCCTTAATAGGGACAAAACTAAAACTAGCCCATACTTTAGTAGGCTTTCACCATACAGCATGGGCTAATGTTTTAGTTAATTATCCGGCATATTTACAGTGCTCCTACAACCTTATGTGGAACATACGGTTCTTCAAGCGCTTTGATTTCTTCCTCACTAAGTTTGAACTGAAGTGAACCGACACATTCTTCAAGCTGTGCTATACTGGTTACCCCGATAATTGGGGCAGTGACCCCTTCCTTCTGTAATAACCAAGCGAGGGAAACATGTGATCTTGGTACACCATGACGCTGGGCAATGGTTGACACGACGTCAGCGATCAATTTATCACTTTCTTTAGTTGCATCGTATTTATTTTTTTGCGCTTGATCTGTTTCTGAACGCAAAGTAGTTGCGTTCCATTCGCGTGCTAATCTGCCTGATGCAAGAGGACTGTAAGGAATAACGCCGATTTTTTCTTCCTTACATAACGGCATCATTTCTCGTTCTTCTTCACGATAGATTAAATTCATATGATTTTGCATGGAAACAAAGCGAGTCCAACCATGCTTTTCTGCAACAAATAACGCTTTTTGAAACTGCCATGCGTACATCGCTGAAGCACCTATGTATCTCACTTTTCCTGCTTTCACTATATCATGCAGCGCCTCCATCGTTTCTTCTATTGGTGTATGATAGTCCCAACGATGTATTTGATATAAGTCGATATAATCTGTACCTAATCTTTTTAAGCTATTATCTACCTCATGTAAAATAGCTTTACGAGAAAGTCCGCCTCCATTTGGTCCTTCCTTCATGTTAAAAAATACTTTTGTTGCAATTACAACATCATAACGATTTGTAAAGTCTTTTAGTGCTCGACCTACGATTTCTTCACTTACTCCAGTTGAATAAATGTTTGCTGTATCGAAGAAGTTAATCCCTAGATCAAGCGCCTTTTTAATAATTGGGCGACTTTGCTCTTCATTTAGCAGCCACTGATGATTCCATCTCGTTACATCGCCAAAGCTCATGCAGCCTAGACAAATTCGTGAAACATCTAGCCCTGTATTTCCGAGTTTAACATATTCCATCCTTAGCCCACCCTTTC
The DNA here is from genome assembly GCF_057221655.1 of Paenibacillus sp. plas6. Taxonomy (NCBI): domain Bacteria; kingdom Bacillati; phylum Bacillota; class Bacilli; order Caryophanales; family Paenibacillaceae; genus Paenibacillus; species Paenibacillus sp. plas6. The sequence goes on from NZ_CM170151.1 coordinate 4,306,365, forward strand.
ACTAATTATTCCTAGACAGTTACCAAATACTTGTAGCTGAAACTTATCATAGCTTCTTTCCTCTCTTCAATCAACTCTAAGTTAATTATTATCAAAATAATTAACCCTATTAATTTTCTCTCTAAATTCGAGGTCAATTGGATAAATAAAAAAGGCTAATCCTTTCTGATATGCTCCCCTCAAAGTAGACACCTGAAATAACAAAAATCAGGACTACTTTTGAGGGGAGTTTTCTATGAGTAGAAAAGGAAAAGGAATTAGCTATGAACTAAAATTAGAGGCAGTAGAAAAATATCTCCGTGGACAAGGAAGTCTACGAAGTATTGCACGTGAATACGGAATCGGGAAAACTACTTTTCGGCAGTGGATCGCGAATTATGAATCCATGGGTCCATCAGGACTTCTCACTACGAATACAAACAAACGATATATTGCAGGGTTGAAAACCGCAGCGGTCCAAGCATATCTTCGTGGAGAAGGAAGTCTGGAGGAGATTTGCAAGAAATTTAAAATCCGTAGTAGAACACAGCTTCGCAACTGGATCACGTTGTATAATAATGGTCATATAGATCGATGGGAAAAAAGCCAAGGGAGAGGGTTCTATATGACCAAGGGACGAGCTACCACATTGGACGAGCGAATCGAAATGGTAAGCTTCTGCTTAGCTAAAGGCAAAGACTATGGCTTAACCATGGAGAAGTACAACGTATCCTATCAACAGATTTATAGCTGGGTACGTAAATACGAAGAACGAGGTGTAGATGGACTCATTGACAGGCGGGGGAAACGTAAAACGCTAGACGAAATGAGTGAAGTCGAACGGTTACAGGCAGAGAATAAAATGCTTAGAGCCGAAATCGAACGAAAGGAAATGGAGAATGCGATCTTAAAAAAGCTTCAGGAAATCGAAAGGAGGCGGTACTAAGCGGAGTACGCCAGGAAAAGCTTTACCTAGTTGTAAAAGAGCTTCATGAACAAGAAGGATATCCGATCGCAAAGATTTGCGAGTTCCTGGACTTAAACAGATCATCCTACTACAAATGGCTACGCCGCGAAAAAAGTGCTCGGGAGCGAGAGAATGAAGACTTGCTCCACAAGCTTGGGGCTATCTACGCAGAAGTTTATGGGATATATGGATATAGGCGACTGACAGATGAACTGAACGCAAGGTACGAGACCCAGTACAACTACAAGCGAATTTACCGCCTGACTCAGCTAGCTGGCATCAAAGCGGTGATCCGGAGAAAGCGTCCACATTACCAGCGTTTCACACCAGAGGTTACGGCAGAAAACATATTGAATCGAGACTTTACGGCTGAGAAACTAAATGAGAAATGGTTAGCTGATGTCACAGAATTCAAGTATGGCAATAACGAAAAATTGTATTTAAGTGCGATTCTCGATCTGAAGGATAACAGCATTATCTCCTTTGCCATGGGCAAGAGCAATAATAACCGACTAGTATTCGACACCTTTGACTTAGCCGTATCCAGATACCCTGATGCACGCCCCATCTTTCATAGCGACAGGGGATTTCAGTATACCAGCAAACAATTTAAAGCCAGATTAGACAAGGCGGGGATGGCGCAGAGCATGTCGCGTGTAGGTCGTTGTATCGATAACGGCCCAATGGAAGGGTTCTGGGGCATCCTCAAATGTGAGATGTACTACCTGAACGGACATTTTGAGAATTACGAAAGCCTTGCTAAGGCAATTGAGGACTACATACACTTTTACAATTACAAGCGTAGACAGAAAAGGTTAAACAAGCTGCCTCCGATGACCTACCGTCAGCAGCTTGAAAATGCAGCATAAAAATGGACCCCGTAATTAACGGAGTCCAGACATTACGATTTTTGTTATTTCTACTGTCTACTTGACAGGGAGCAGTTCATTCCTTGTACGCTGAAAGAATTAGCCTTAAATGGTTCACAAAAATATAATATATAGCTCTAATTAATAGGAGTCATCGGTGAAATCATTTTACGACCAGCACTGGGCAATTTGCACGTTTTACGACTTTATGACTAACACTGCCAAGCACCATTTCTTGCAATGTATTTAAACCGCGACTGCCAATAATTACGAGATCAATGTCATTTTGATTAGCAAATTGAACAACGGTAGGCGCTGGCTCACCATGTAAAATATGCACGTAATATTGTAAATTGTTCTGCTTAAGCAGCGTTTCGATAGGCTCCAATCGTTTGCGGCGTACCGCTTGAAGCTGTTCTCCAAAGCCGACCTGAAGCAGCTCACTTTTTGCTTTATCAATATCTGCAACAAGTACAACCTCAATGCTGCAATCTGGCAGCATTGAAGCAAGGTAAACTCCATGCTGGGTAGCCCGTAAGCTATGCTCTGAGCCATCAACTGCCAACATAATACGCTTATACATCCCTTTTCCTCCCCAAGAACCAACCTAATTAATGACTTGCTAATGTCGGCTTGCTATGACTTTGCTCAATTACTTTGTCAACCAATTTTTTGCTTGCAGAGTTTAAGCCAATAAGCTTAACCTCATTATGATTCTCACGAAACTTCATTAACAGCTTATCTACAGCATCAACCGCAGAATCGTCCCAAATATGTGCATCTGAAAAATCGATCGTAATTTTTTGATGAGATACAGATGTATCAAAGGCTTGGGTAAAACCAGTCGTTGATGCGAAAAATAATTGGCCATTTACCTTGTAGTACGGTGAATCGTCATTCAGTTGCTGTGTCACTTTTATTTTTGAAATTTTAGCAACAAAGAAAATGGCACTAAGCAGCACACCGACGATAACGCCTCGTGACAAATCATGTGTCCAAAGCACGACGGCTACAGTCACAAGCATTACGAGTACATCAGTTTTAGGAGCTTGACGGATAAACTTGAACGTCGACCAATCGAATGTACTAAAGGAGACCATCACCATAATGCCTGCCAGCACTGGCATCGGGATTTTTAATACGAGATCGCCCATTACAATAATTAAGAACATTAGAAATGCTCCTGCGACAAATGTTGATAAACGCCCTCTTCCGCCGGATTTCATATTAATAATCGATTGACCAATCATCGCACAGCCAGCCATACCGCCGAAAAATCCAGTAATGATATTGGCAATTCCTTGTCCTCTTGCTTCTTTATTTTTATTACTGCTAGTTTCTGTCATATCATCAATAATCGAACTCGTTAACAACGATTCCAGCAAACCAACGATCGCAAGTGCAAGCGAGTAAGGAAGAATGATCATTAATGTCTCTAAATTAAAAGGTATATCCGGTAAAAGAAAAGTCGGCAACGTTTTTGAAATCGTCCCCATATCTCCCACAGTGCGCAAATCAAATCCAGCGAAAATGACAACTGCAGTTAAAACAACAATTGCAATAAGCGGTGCTGGAATGACTTTCACATAACGCGGCAAAATATAGACGATTGCCAGCGTAATTGCAACAAAGACATATGTTAAGGCAGAAATACCAACAATATGTTGCAGCTGTGTTGTGAAAATTAAAATCCCTAAAGCATTCACAAAACCAAGCATGACGGCTCGTGGAATAAATCTCATTAAATTAGCGATTTTGCATATGCCAAAAATAACTTGAATAATCCCTGTCAATATTGTAGCTGCTAATAAATACTGCAGACCGTACTCCTTTACAAGCGGCATCATCAATAGTGACATTGCTCCAGTCGCAGCAGAAATCATCCCTGGTCGTCCGCCAACAAAGGAAATGATGATGGCAATACAAAATGAAGCATATAAGCTGACCATAGGATCAACACCAGCAATGATCGCAAAAGCCAATGCCTCGGGAATTAATGCAAGCGCAACGACAATACCTGAAAGAATGTCTCCACGTATGTTTCCAAACCACTCTCTCTTTATCTTTTCTATCATCTCTCCACCTCATGCTGCTAGTTTCACTTGATTTATTTTAAACACAGCGTATAGTTTAACATCATTTTCAGGTTGTTGTAACTATTAATTTAATTCTTTTTAAACAATCATCTTAAATAAAAAACGTTTTGCAATTGACTATTAACATGCAATAATAAGCTTGATATTATTTTTATGTAATGTAAATCAATATAAAATAAGGAGAAAAAATGACACAAAAAACTTCCTGGTATTTAAAAAAGAAAGCCCTAATCTTTTTCTGTATTGTTACTCCACCAATTGGTTATCTAATCTTAGTTCTCAATTTAAAAAAGTTTGAGCATGCTCAAAAAATAGAATATTTATCTCTGGCAACGATTATGATGTCAATTTGGTTATTGAAGTTTCTGCCAGAAAAAATCAATAACTTTGTATGGGCGATTATTATTACAATTTTAGTAGGCAATGCGGTTATTAAGCTTATAGAGAGAAATAAGCAAAAATAATTGAATATGCGCTATTTATGCTCTTGAGATTTTGAAAGAAACTCTTATTGTTTTCAAAAGAACTAACTTAATTGGCTTTCATATAAACAATCCGATGACAGATCCGATTTAGTAAATGGGTATCGTGACTAACAACAAGTAAGCCAAGTTTCCTTTTCTCAACTAGCGATAGTATTGCCTGCCAAATTTGTGCCTGAGTAATAGAATCAAGCATTGTCGTCATCTCATCAGCTAGTAAAAATTCTGTTTTCGGACTTAATGCACGTGCAATACAGATCCGCTGTAATTGTCCGCCGGACAACTCTGATGGATAACGCTTTAGCCATTCTTGCTCTATTTGAAGTTCTTCTAATAAGCTCTTATCTGGCTGCCATCCTTCATTTAGAATTTGCTCGATTTTCCAGCGAGGATTTACTGCACTTTCAGGATGTTGGAAAATAAGCTGGACAGGATGAAAAACTCTTGGCTGCCGTTGAATGATGCGAAAGCTGTTCTGTTTTGGCTTAAGCGTACTAATGCCATTTAGCAAAACATCCCCCTGATCCGTCGCTTCCATGCCAGCCAAAATACGACATAGCGTTGATTTACCGCAGCCACTTTCTCCTTGAAGTCCAACAACTTCTCCTTTGCCTATTTGTAAACTCTTATTTTGGAAAAGCCATTTCTGCGCAAGCGTAGGATGTCGTTTACTAATAGAAATCGCTTCTAGCGCCATTACTCCACCACCCTTGCTGCAAAAAATTGATGTTGCGGAAGTGAAAGCCATAGTGAACGAGTATAGGGATGCTGCAGTAATTGACCGTCAGTTGAAAAATGTGCTGCTGGAACTCGATCAATTAGTCTTCCATCCTTTATAACCGCAACAGTATGAGCGATTTGTGCTGCGGCAGCTAAGTCATGGGTAATGAACAAAATAGCAGTTCCCTTTGCTGCAAGTTGTTTAAAAATCTCCAATGTTTGCTGGATAACGTCTTGATGAAGACCAGGAGTTGGTTCATCGGCGATAACCAGCTTAGCCCCACTTGCGATAGCTGTTGCTACAAGTATACGTCTTGCCATTCCTCCAGAGAGCTGAAACGGAAATAGCTTTTCCGTTCCCTCGGGCAAATGTAAGCTGCGAAAGATATGCTCCCTTTGCAGCTTTGGATCACCGTTTTGAACTGCATGCTCAACCTGCTTGCCAACTGGCATTAACGGATCAAGATAATTTAACGATTGTGGAATAAGGGCAATTTCTTTACCACGTAATTTCGCTAATGTTTTCGCATTTAGCCTATTCCCTTGATAGGAAATTAATCCTGTTTTACTGGCATTAGCTGGCAGCAAGTCTAGAATCGCATGCGCGAGCAAGCTTTTTCCTGAACCACTTGCGCCAACTATCGCTACAATCTCCCCTGCTTCAATAGCAAGTGACAGTTCGTCGATCACCTGTTGAACGGTCTTCCGCAGAAAACGATCGTACATTGTAAAGGAAATGGACAAGTTTTCAATATTCAGTAAGGTCAATGGTTAGCCCTCCCTTTTACTGATGTTGAATCTGGGCGTACAAGCTGAAGTAATGTACGAGATAAACGATCAAAGGCGCGAACAACGAGAAACAAACAGAATCCTGGAAAAACAGCAAGCCACCACATTCCTGTTGATAAATACTTCATCGACTCAGATAAAATAATTCCAATTGCCGGCTGATGCGGGGGCAACCCCATGCCAAGAAAAGTGATCGCTGCTTCATGAAGTATCGCATGCGGAAATAACAGCAGCGTGCCTACAATAAATTGTGGAATTAAGTGAGGCAGCATGTGGCGAGTCGCAATCCACCATGATGACCTTCCCATTTTTCTAGAGATTAGAACAAAATGGCTTGATTTTAACGTCAAAATTTCAGCACGCATTAATCTTGCAAGACTTGGCCAGTGAGAAAGGGCAACCGCAATAATAACTCCCCTCATTCCCCCGCCTAAGACAAACGAAATAAGCAGGAGCAGCACTAAATGTGGGACACTTAAACATAAATCGATTAGCCAAGTAATTGCACGATCTACTCCTCTGCCAAGTGTTGCTGCCATAAGTCCCAGCGCCCCAGCAATAACTCCGCTTATTGTGGCAGCAAGTAAGCCGATACCAATACTAATTGTCAAACCTTTCATTGTACGAGTAAACATATCTCGACCAAGCCAATCTGTACCAAACCAATGTTGTAGACTAGGTGGTAAATTTCGCGCAGTTAGTTGCGTATTCAGTCCATCAATGCTTAGCAAAAGGGATAAAATAAAGGGCAGTATAAGTACAACGGATGAAACAGATAAAGAAATGAGTATTTTACGCTTCACGCTCGTAACCCTCCTTTATCCGCGGATCAACGAGGCGATAAAGCAGCTCGGCTATCGCATTACCTGCAAAGACGAAACATGCGCTAAAGAGGACAATGCCCATCAATAACGGTACATCGCCTTTAGTGCTTGCCTCCACAATAGCTTGTCCTAAGCCGGGATATGAAAACACTTGTTCGATTAACACTGCTCCGCCAAACAATTCACTAAACGAAGCAAATTGTAACGTGATCGCCGGCATCAATATATTGCGAAGACCATGACGCTGCCAGAGCGTAAAGCCATGCTCGCCTTTCGCTTTGGCGAAAAGTACATAATCGCTATGCAATACATTAATGAGCTTCTCTCGTGTATGTAAAGCAATATTGGATATCCCAATGATGCTTAACGTACATGCCGGAAGCACTAAATGATATACTCGATCTAGCAAGGTTACATCAGCAGCGCCAACCCCAGCAGGAGCAGCTAACCCAACTGGAAATATCGGAAGCCATACGGTAAATATAATAAGCAGCAATAACCCTGCCCAAAACGTAGGTGTCGATGATAAAGCATAACAATACCATTGAATGAAGCGATCTATCCATGTACCTTGCTTCATAGCCGCGATTGAACCTGCGACAAAGCCAAATATTCCTGATAACAGCCAAGCAATAAGTAATAGAATAAAAGAATGCGAGAATCGGTCTAATATAAAATCAAGTACAGGTTCACGATAAATCATTGATGTGCCAAAATCTCCATGCAGCAGCGCATTTAACCAATGAAAAAATCTATTGATAGGCGGCTGATCAAGTCCCCAATATGAGGCAATCGCAGCGCGTTGTTCTTCACCTACACGCAGCATATCAGCGCCAATATACGCTTGTACAGGATCAATTGGCGACAAGCTTATTAAAGTAAACGAAATAATGCTAACAGCAGCAATTAATAAAATAAACTTAAGCAGACAATAAAGAAGCAGCTTTATGATGTTCATCTTTCATCCATCCACTTCCATGATTCGATATTGCTTGTAATTGGCCAGCCATGTCCGTGTGGATGAATCGACTGCTGTCCAATATCTAGCTTATCATTGACTAAGTACAAATGGTGAACATTAACAAGCCATGCCCAAGGTGCATCGCCTAATGCGCTTAAGCCAGTCGTTCCATCCCATTGCGCTTTTTTCCAAAGCTGATTCGCTTCTTGTTCATCGGTTGCCGCAAGCGCCTGCTGCATATATAGATCGACGGTATCATTTCGATAATAACCAGGGTTATAATAACCAACACCGGCAAATTGACTGCTGTAAACATGAACCATCTCCAATGGATCAAGACTTCCCCAACCAAGTAGTACCGCATTGGAATACATTTCTTTGCTAATTTCGTTCCAGCTTTTCCCTTCTACCTCGATGGCAACGCCTATCGGCTGAATCATATCTGCTGCAGAAAGCGCCAATGATTGACGAAGCTCATCGCCTGCTGGATATAAAAGTTTAAATTGTGCCTTTATTCCATCCTTCTCGACAATTCCGTCACCATCTGCATCATGCCAACCATTAACTTGAAGTATTTGCTTTGCTGCTTCAGGATCATTATCTTCAAATACGGTAGACTCGTTCCACCAAGGTAATTTGTCATTTAAGGAATAAGCAGGACTGCCATAGCCCTCTAGCACTCCATCAACGAGCAATTGGCGGTCAAGTGCAATATTGATCGCTTGACGAATCGCTACATCACTTGTTACATCGTTGCCAATAGGATAACCTTCAGCGGTGGTTGATCCAGATTGCACATAAGGAAACATAATTCCGCGATTATCCACGGTTTCCATAGCTTCAAGTCGCATTCCCTTAACTTTTTGCTTACTGAAAGAAGCCGGAATTGCTGCAATATCTACTGTCCCAGCTTTAGCTGCAGCAAACGCAGCATCCTCTGAGAGGAATAAAAACGTAAGTTGAGTAAACGGTGGTTGTTCCCCATAATACAGTTCATTACGCTCGACAATTAACTGCTGACCGCGATCCCATTGAACGAACTTATATGGCCCTGAGCCAATTGGATGTTTGGCATATTCTGAACTATAGGCATGCTTTGGAACAATTCCTATAGAAGCTAATACATTGACAAAGGTTGACTGTGCAGTTTTTAACTGAAATTGTACAGTGTATGTTCCCAATTCAGTTATTTCCGCCACATTTGTTAAGTCAAGAACAGATTGACTTTCCTTTGCTTGCTGAAACGTAAACACAACATCCGTTGCTGTTAAAGGCTGACCATCGCTAAATAATGCGTCTTCACGCAAGTTTACTGTCCAAATTAATCCATCTTCACTAATTTCGTATTCCTTTGCTAAATCACCAACAATTTCTAATTTTTCATTTCTCTTTAACAAAGTACTTTGAAACAATGGAGAGCCATATCTTCCCCAGCCGACCGTAGGATCAAAGCCATCATCCGGTTCTCCGCCTATTGCTAATACTAACTGTTGCTTTGGAGATGAAGTCAGTTGAGATTGGCTAGTATGATTAGCATTAGTAGATTTTGTCAACGTTTGAGCGCAGCCTGATAACAGCACGATGGCTGTGCAGCTAATAGCTAGAAAACTTCGAAAACCTCTACTTCTATTCATTCTCTCCCTCTTATCCTCTCTCTATTATCAATTTTACGATGATGTCACTTGTATACTAGAGTTGCATGTATAATGTAACATAATTTAGCATTCCTTAACAGCTACTGTGTAGAATTAGTATTCGAAGTTAAACACACCTTAGTCTGTTCTCTCCTAAAGCCCGCTTAGCACCGATCAAGCTCTACAATTTTGCTTGCGATTTGCTCCAAAAACATGAAATCATGCTCGACAAATAATAATGTCGGTCTATATTCCAGCAGCAACTGCTCAATCTGCATACGAGAAATCACATCAATGAAATTTAACGGCTCATCCCAAACATATAGATGTGCTTGTTCGCAAAGGCTTCTTGCTATTAGCACCTTTTTCTTTTGACCTGCACTAAAGCTAGCCATATCCTTATCAAATTGATCCCGTGAGAAATCAAATTTACGCAATAGCGTTTTAAATTGAGCCTCATCAATGCCATGCAATGCAGCATAATCTCTTAAATTACCCGATAAATGCGAGGTCGTTTGCGAGACATAGGAGATTTTTAATTGACTGCCAAGAGATAAGCTGCCCTGATAAGCAATGTTTTCTCCACAAATTAGCTTTAGCAAGGTCGATTTCCCTGAACCATTTTTTCCTGTAATTGCAATTCGATCTCCTTGCTCAATCGTAAAGCTTACTGGTTTACAAATTTCTATATTATTTTGCTTAAGCACGAGCTGTCTAGCTTCCACTAACTGCTTCTTATAATAATCTAATGGTGTAATTTTAATTGGAGCATTGAGTTCAATATTTTTTAAGAGCTTAGCTTTTTCTTCAAGTGCATCCTGTTGCCTTCTCTCCATCGACTTGGCACGCTTCATCATTTTCGCTGCTTTATGACCGATATAACCTTTATCTGGCTTGGAGCCGTAATGCAGCGTGCCATTTTTCGTTTTCTCAACCTCATGCGACCAATTGCTAGTTCGTTTAGCAGCTTGTTCTAGACGTTTAATATCTTTTTTAAGCTTTTCATTTTGTGCCAGCTCAAAATTATCCTGTAGCTGTTTATTGCTCCACCAGCTTGAAAAGTTTCCTCGCCTAATTTCAATATTGGTTTTATTAATCGATAAAATATGATCGACACATTGATCAAGAAATGCTCGATCGTGTGACACAAGAATAAAGCCCTTTTTCTTTTTTAAATATTGGCTAACAATTTCTCTGCCTTCGCGATCAAGATGATTGGTTGGTTCGTCAATAAGAAGAAACTGATGCTCCTTTAAGAATAAAACCGCCAGCGCAATTTTACATTGCTCGCCGCCAGATAACGATGAAAAAGGTCGATATAAAAGCTCTTCCCCAACCTGAAGCAAGTGCAATTCTCGCGCTAATTGCCAATATTCATAATTCGGATTAAGTTCATCAATAATATCGATCGTTAATCTATCCTGGTTCTCGATTGAATAAGGGAAATATTCAAACTGAACATTGCTCGTAATACTCCCCTTATATTCATATTTGCCAAGCAGTAATTGAAGAAAGGTTGTCTTGCCTCGACCATTTCTCCCAGTGAAGCCAAGTTTCCAATTCGTATCTATTTGAAAGCTGACATTTTCAAAAATATTATCGTAACTGCCCTCATAAGCGAAAGTTAATTGATTTACTTGGATTAAAGCCATATTAAAGTCCCCCTCTAACAGCTGAAATAAAAAAGAGCTGCAAGAAAGTTACTTTCTTACAGCTCAAATAATAACAGCTTATCCGGTCTGCTGCTTGATATTCAACTAGGAAATTATCCAATGCCTAGTACAAGCGCGCAAACTTAAATAAGGGGTTAAAGGAGCCTGTAATGTAACTTTCCTGCACATGGTTCATTAAAGCCATACGAAATAAAGGCAGCTTTTTACTAAAAGCTACAACATATGACGTATAAAGCTCTACAGTCCATTAGCAAGAAATATACATTACACCGTCCAACTCCTTTTATGAATTTATATGAATTTTACCATAACTGTCTAGCTCTCGCAATAAGTGGCTATTTCGATCGCATTACATTTGCCACTTTATTAGTAAACCCATATGAGTTAAGCCACCGCCAAAGCCATAGAGCAGCAAATGCTCCCCTTGCTTTATTTTACCTTGCTTAACAGCCATATCAAGTGCCAGCGGAATCGTTGCTGATGATGTGTTCCCATAGTATTCAAGGCTATATAATGCCTTATCTAAGCTATAGTTTAATCGCTCACATATGGATTCAATCATTCGCAAATTCGCACTATGAGGAATAAACCAATCTACTTGCTCCATCGTCATATTTGCTTTGTCTAGCAAAGTATTTACACCCTCTGGCACAGTTGTCACTGCCCAACGATAAACTTCTCGTCCATTTTGGACGATTTTATTGTTACTTTTAATCGGCTCATTAAATAGTTGCGGACTTAAAAAGCTACAGTACAGGTTTTTACTCTTTTCCCCATCAGTTCCCATATGATGGGCAATAAAGCTTGGATTTTCTTCATCGTACTCTACTAATGCTGCTCCTGCCCCATCGCCGAATAATATGCATGTAGTTCGATCACTGTAATCGGTTAGCTTGCTTAATGTTTCCGCTCCAATAACTAATATTTTTTTATGAAGTCCAGCAGTAATTAATCCATTCGCAACATGTAACCCATACGTAAATCCTGCACAGGCAGCATTCAAATCGATTGCACCTGTAGCTTTTAGCCCTAGCTTTGCTTGGATAATGGCTGATGCGCTAGGTGTAGCTGAATCAGGACTAAATGTACAGCAAATAATTAAATCAACATCGTCAATCGTTTTATTATAACGGGTAATTAAATCTTGAACTGCCATATATCCTAAATCGCTTGTAAATTGATTTTCAGAAGCGATTCGTCGTTCTCTCATTCCAGTTCGAGTAACAATCCATTCATCACTGGTGTCAATCATTCGCATAAAATCCTCATTTGACATTACTTTCTCTGGTACGTATGAACCGATAGCAGTAATTTTAGCTTTGGATTGAATTGGTAACACCTCCTAAAATAAGTTCATTATCATCATAACATAAATTAGTACCAGATACTAATATCAAATATTAAAAAAGACCTCGCTTTAAATCGACATGCGAGGTTTATGAAGATCACGGTATTCTTGCGGAGAGTAACCGGTAGAATTTTTGAAGAATCTAGTAAATGAGGTAGCAGTTTCATAGCCAACCTGTCTTGCTATTTCGTTAATTTTTAATTGATCGCCAGCTAATAATTCCTTTGCCTTCTGAATACGGGCAGTATCTATAAATTCAGTCAAATTCCGTTTCGTTTCTTGCTTAAAAATTCGTGATAAATAGGACGGATTCAAATATACTTGCTCAGACAAGCGTACAAGAGACAAATCTTCATTAAGATGGTTAACAATAAATTGTTGCAGGAAGGAAATGACATGATCCGCCCTTTTCTTTTGCTCCATGGATTGCAGTTCAAAGATATAGCTAAGCAATATACGTAAATAAGCTGCAGCTTCCGCCCAGTTCATAAAGCTAGCAGTATTCAAGAGTCGAATTCCGCCTGCTTTTTCATTGATTTTTTCTGCTAATCCCCACCGATTAATATAAGACAAAATACACATTGATAGAGAGCAATAGGCTTGTTGTCCGACTAAGTTATTTAAGTGAAGCAGCTTGCTTAAAGGAGTTAACAGTTGCTCAACTTCCTCAAAAAATTTATCCCTCTGTCCTGATTCAAGATATTGCTCTAAACGGCTAATGATGCTGGAGCTTAATAACGATAATAAAGTTTGCTCAATTTCATATTGCTCATCTTTACATGGCAAGCTGTCAGCAGGCTCTTTAGAAACTATTTCGTCATCAGCTAGTAAAATCGCTCCAGCCTTACCGATACGATAATTTAATAATGAATGCAATTCCGCATAGCGCTTAGCAACTTCATGCCAATTAGCCGGCCGGCTTCCCGCAGTAAAACTTATCGAATGATTTAATTTGTCTTTGCAGGTTTGTTGAATAGACTCCAGCATTCCCTTTAAATAACTAATCGTTGACTCGTATAACTCTGCAGAGCTGGCATGATCAGCTGCTTCTTTAGGCTGGATAAGAATTGTAAAATCAAATTGATCGTCTGAAATAATCACATTTCGTAAATTGAGTGAAAGATAGCGTTTTATAATCTGTCTTATTGAATAAACTTGATGAGTTTTTTGCATATAGGTCATTTCTTCATGATTATCTAAGCGACCTACAGCCATAATGACAGGTGCATCAATACTAAAAGGTAATGATAGCTGTTCAAATTGCTCCTTCGTTGCACGAATAACTGAATTTCCTTTTAGCAGACTAAGCAAATAATTCTCTTGAATCATTTCAAAAGCCATATCGATCTTTTCTTTTGCTTCTCGCAATAAATCTCCCGTTTTTATTTCTTTGCGAATTTTATTCACAGTGTCTTCAACAACTTGAATGACTTTATCTAAATCTTCGACTTTTAACAAATAAGCAACATCGGGGTGTTGTATTGCTTTATATACATAACTAAATTCACTATGTCCAGTTAAAAATATGACTTTACATTGAGGCCAGCGGATAAAGATTTCCTCCATAAGTTGGAGCCCGTTAATTTTAGGCATATCAATGTCGGTAAGCACAATATCCATCCTTGTACGCTGCAGCCATTCAATCGCCTCTTCTCCACTGTAAGCCTTATAGACGTCCAGCTCCAAATGATCCATCCCTTTAAACACTTCAACAAGATGATTCACGATAATTTCTTCATTGTCTACGATTAATAACCTTAGCATACCGCTTCCCTCGTTCCAGGATTTATTTGAAGATTAACTTTTAATCCGCCCAACCTGCTGCGTTCAACCTCGATGCCATATTGCTCACCATAAATTAACTGAATACGTCGATGAATGTTGTTAAGTCCCGATGCCTCACTGCTTGCGTTATGTCTAAATTGTGCTTGCAATTCTTGCAGCTTTGTATCTGTTAATTGCGTCCCGTTATCCTCGACTATGATACTCCATTTATCATTTTGCAATTGAAAATAAACTAAAATTGTAATCGTTCCATTGGAATGCTCAACGGCATACTTAAACGCATTCTCAATAATTGGTTGAATAATTAGTCGCGGCACCATTATCTCTTTAAATGAAGCGGGACATTGCTCAAAGTCAATGGTCAGTTTGCTAGGGTAACGCATTAGCTGAATTTCAGCATAAGTTCGTGCATGTTCAATATCATCATATAATGACACAAAATCAGAGTCGTTTTTCGTAATAAATTGAAAATACTCGCCCAGTAGCTTTGTAAAAGGAATAAGATTCTCATCTTGCACCTTCGCCATTGTATGAATAAGAAAAAAACTGTTATACAGAAAATGCGGACTAATTTGCGATTGAAGATGTTTTAATTCTGCTTTTTGCTCTAAAATTTTGTGCTTATATACTTGGTCAATTAAGTTTGATACGTTTTGCACCATCGAATTAAAACCTTTGTTTAAATAATCAAACTCATTATTTTGATTAACTTGAACTTTCACATTGAAGTTACCCTTCTCCACACTGCGAAATGCTTTAACAAGTTCTTTCATCGGTCGATTTATCAATTTATTTGTATAAGCGTAAATAATCACTACAAGCAATAAAATTGCACCAGTAAAAATCCATACCCAAATATAGAAGCCTTCTAAAGGACCGAGGATAATGTCTTTCGGAATAAAGCGAAACAACACCATATTCAAGTAATCCGATTTCTCGGCAATAATTAACGTATCACCGTGATTTGTTATCTTTCCTATTTTGATATCGCTTTCATTATTTAGGTACGATTGAATGACTCCTGCAAATTCCTCTCTTGTTTCGCTGCTGCTGTGGAAAGTTATTTCATTTGATAAATCTAATAAGATAGAGCCACTGTCAGGGTATGTATCAAATTGCTTTAAGTCTTGAGCAAATACCTCTGAATTTAACTCTATCTCAATAATATATAATGGATTGATGCCTGCATTCCCCATTAAATTGGTCGTTAGATGCAGTTTGTCATTATACATAATGAGTTGTGCCCCTGTCATTTCTTTCGGAATGAACAGCGACTGGACTTTATTAAGATTAAGCTGATTTACTGAAGTTTTAGAAGATAATGTCTTGTTTATTGGAATAATATGGGCGCTAACATCTGAAATATATGCGTTGCTATTATGGATAGATACTAAACGATGATGAAGCTTTCTCATACTTTCCATCATTTCATATTCGTCCATAATCGGATAGCGAATAGCAAGCTTGTTTAAATCTTCATCATTTAGCACATCATATTGCAATATTTTAATTCGATCAATTTCTGCTTCAAGACCTTCTAAGTAGAAACTAGCCTGTGCTGAAGTCGATTTAATAATTTCATCTTTTACCGTATTCAAGCTCCAAACATACATATAGAAGCCTAATGCAGCAATGACGATGATCGCAGCCAAAATTGTTGCCATTAATCTAACAAAGATGCTGGATTTAATCGTCACCAACTCCTTTATGATAAAATATCACTTTCCTATTTTTCCACATTTTATCATAAACTATCTTTTGTTAACATTGACTTCTTACATGATTTTACTTACATATCGAAAATTATCCTTTAACACTGCCGATTACCATACCTTTTACAAAATAGCGTTGTAAAAATGGATATACACAAATAATTGGCAATGCACCTAAAAAGATTTGCGAAGCTTTCAACGTTTTATCAGATATTTTCATCATAATTTTTGCTTCCTCAGGTGTTAGTGTAGTAAATGATTTTTGCACTACAACTGTCTGAATATAGCTTTGCAACGGATAATTTTGCGGATGATTCATATAAATCAAACCGTCAAACCAACTATTCCAATGACCAACTAAAGAAAACAGGGTTATAGTAGCGATTGCAGGCATGGAAATAGGAATATATACACTCCATAGTGTTCTCCAATGCCCTGCCCCATCGATAAATGCTGCTTCACTTAACTCTTTAGGTGTTTGTCTAAAGAAATTTAAGAGAATAACTACACTAAATACAGGTACTGCTCCTGGAAGAATTAACGCCCAAATTGTATCGATTAATTTCAAATCTTTAATCAGCATATAGGTTGGGATTAAGCCAGCATTAAAGATCATTGTAATAAAAAATGTCCATGCATAAAATGTTCTCAAACTAAACTCATGTTTTTCTTTTGACAAAGGATAAGCAACCATTGTCGCTAAAATTAAATTTATCGCACCGCCTAAAACAATACGCTTTATAGAGACAAGCATCGAGTCCCAAAATGCTTTACGTTGCGCAACAAATTCATATGAAGTTAAAGAGAAATCTTTCGGCCAAAACGTCACTGTTCCTGTAGCAGCTACTGCACTAGACGATAAGGAGATTGCTAATATATGAATCATTGGAAGTATACAAATTGCAGCAACACAAATAAGAAAAATATTGTTAACGATTAGAAACCAATCTATCTTTTTTCGCTTGTTCATGTTGTTACCTCCTAGAATATTCGGTAGTCAGCAATTTTGTATGCAAACAGATAAGAAGCAGAAACTAAAATTAACGCAATGAGAGATTTAAATAGCCCGACAGCTGTTGCCACACCAAATTGTGCATCCAATAAGCCAATCCGATAAACAAATGTATCAAGAATATCTCCGCTTTCATATACCATTGGACTGTACATATTAAAGATTTGGTCAAATCCTGCATTTAGCAAGTTCCCTAAGCTTAATACCATAAGTAGGACGATAACCATTTGCATCCCTGGCAAACTAATATGAATCATTTGTCTAAAGCGGTTCGCACCGTCAATTTGTGCTGCTTCATAAAGATTAGGATTAATCCCAGTTAAAGCTGCTAAATAAATGATTGTTCCGTAGCCAAATTCCTTCCAAGTATCTGTAAAAATCATTGTATATGGAAACCACTTATTATCTCCGAGGAAAAAGATCGGCTCAAAACCTAATGCTTTGATGAAATTATTTACTAAACCGTCTGTAGGGGAAAGCATATCGATAAAAATACCGCCTAATACAACCCATGATAAGAAATGCGGCAAGTAGATCGCTGTTTGAATACTGCGCTTTAACAAAGCATGACGCATTTCATTTAATAGTAAAGCAATAATAATTGGTACAACTAAGCCTAAAATAACCTTCATCGTGGCAATAAAAAACGTGTTCCATAAAATATTATCGAAGTTAGGCAAGCTCATTACATATTTGAAATTATCTAGCCCTACCCATTTTTGATCACCAAATAGCTTTTTTGCAGGAATAAAGCGTTGAAATGCAATGATTATGCCAGCCATCGGTATATAACTAAAAATGATAATAAAAATAAATCCCGGCAATATCATGAGATTTAGTGGCAATTCCTTCTTTAATTTTTTTAAAATCTTCATCTCACTCACCTTTTCTCATAAGCTATTTGATTAAGTTGGAAAGCAAGGAGAATCTCCTTGCTTTCCGAAAATGCATTATTTATTAGATTGATACCATTCATTCACTTCTTTTGTAATTGCTTCGCCGCCGACTTTATACCAGTTCTCAACGAATTTATCGAATTCATCCAACGGTACTGCGCCCATAATAATTTTGATAAATGTTTCTTTCTCTAAATCTTCAAGAGAAGACAATCTTTCAGCCATTGTATCTGTAGGCGCGCCAGCAAATGCCTCATACATGAATAAGTTTTCCTCCATATATTTCACGCCATGACGATAAACCCCATGCTCACCATAGATCTTCGGCCATCCCCATTGTGATGTGTCGCCATTTTGGAAAGCAGTAATATTGCGTTGAATTGCCAATGCTTCACCTGTTAAGCTGTCTAACGAATTGCTTTGTCTAGCTTTTTCAATCTCTTGATGTGCGCGAATGTTCTTAAATGCTGAGGCAGGTTGAACTGGAGAATATTTCCACACACCTACACTATCATTTTCTGCTGGCATGTAATAATAATTGAAGTCGCCAGATTCACCCCAGTTAAGCTCTACGTGCATATTAAACAACTTAATTAGTGCTTCAGGATGCTTGAAACCTTTTTTCACTACCCAATAACCTTCCGCTTGGAACTCTTGTGGGGAAAGCGCTGGCTTATCGTCGATGGAAACTAGCGAATAACCAACCCAATCTGCGTTAGGATCATTTTGATAGTTACTAATTAACGGATACATTGGATTCCATTGTGCGCCAAAATCGATACCGATCTTACCTGCCGCAATGCTTTCCGCTACTTTACCGCCGTCTTTTACGCCAAACTCTTTATCCAGTTGACCTGCTTTATACATTTCATTTAATACTTTTAATGCTTCTTTAACTTCAGGCAGTGTACTTCCCCATACTAAATTTCCTTGACCGTCATCAATCCACATATTAGGGTAAGCATGGTACCCTGCAAAAAATCCGTTTAATCCCATTGCACCGCCATACAAATCCTTCGTAATCGCTAAACCGTACGTATCATTTGCTCCGTTGCCATCAGGATCTTGAGTTGTGAACGCTTCCGAAATTCGCAATAAATCTTGCATTGAGGTTGGCTCAGGAAGTTGCAGTTTATCTAACCAATCTTTGCGAAGCCATAAATATACGCCATCGCCATATACATCTGCTTTGCCAATTCCCATTAGTTTTCCATTAATAGTTGAAGAGTTTAATACAGCAGGGCCTTGCTCATTATATAGTTCCTTCAGATCATCAGAGGCATATTTATCCCAGTATGGTGTTAAATCTTCAATAATATCTGCTTCTGACAGCTGCTTTAATTGTGCGGGTGAAACGAAAAACATATCAGGTAATTCACCAGAGGACAATGTCACATTCATTTTTTGATCATATGCATCTCCAGTGTTTGCGGTCCAATCATAAACAATATTAATGTTTAATTTTTCTGAATACGCTTTCAACCAACGGTTGTCATCAACATTTTCGCCTGGTGTTTTAGGGATAATGTTGTCCTGCATATCGTTATCTGTATAGCGTGAGAAATGAATCGTAATTGGCTCTGGATACTTTCCGAACGGACCGTCTCCTTCAAACGTTTCGTTATCGCTGTTGGTTGAGTTGTTTGCCCCATTATTCGTTGAATTACTTGGTGCTTGATTTGAAGTATTTGAGTTGTTATCTGAGGTGTTGCTCGAGTTAGAACTACAAGCGGATAGTAGTCCGCTCAAAAGCATTACTGAAGCTAGAACAATTATTGCACGCTTTTTTTTCTTTTGCTTCATAACTTTTCCCCTTCCTCAAATGAATTGTAATTTCAAGCTCATCTCAATTGTAAGCGATTAACATCGCACAGTATATTTACAAGTCATTACTTCACTATCGTCAGTTTACTACATTGACAGCTCGTCATTTTACATTTTTTTAGATCATTATCATTTTTTTACTTCTGGTGAATATTTGAAATCACATTATCAAATACTAAAAGAGTCATATCTAATTTTGATTGCTGGAGGTTAAGATGAGTAATTTAAAAATCGGGATAATTTTAGGAAGCACGCGAGAAGGCAGAGTCAGCCCGCAAGTAGGTCAATGGGTTAAAACTCTTGCAGATAAACATGGCGGCGCACAATTCGAAATCGTTGATATTAAAGACTATAATCTTCCTTTACTTGGCGAAACAGAGGCTTCTGAGCAAGTAGGTCGTTGGAATAATAAGCTGTCTGAGTTAGATGGCTTTATTTTTATTGTTAGTGAATATAATCATAGCATTAGCGGGGCATTAAAAAATGCGTTAGATTTAGCACGCGAAGCGTGGAATAATAAAGCAGCAGGTATTGTAAGCTATGGCTCAGTTGGCGGAGCTCGTGCTGCAGAGCATTTGCGCGGCATTCTTGGCGAGCTGCAAGTAGCTGATGTTCGTACTCACCCTGCTTTATCGTTATTTACGGATTTTGAAAATTTCTCAGTGTTTAAGCCGCAAGCGATACATGAGAAAAATGTTAATGAAATGCTTGACCAACTACTAAGCTGGAGCAAAGCATTAAAGACAATAAGATAACCTTCAAAACGATAAGATCAAACTAATATGTATAAAATGAAGCAACACAGCTTAATAGACAGATGAAATGAACCTATCTGAATGATTTTCTTTTTAGGATAGGTTCTTTATTTACGTGTTGCATCAAATCAATTTAACTTGTAATTGTAAAAAAGCACCTCCAACTGCTTGCTAGTGAATTGCCCGCCATAAGAAGTGCATAACAACAGACTCTCTTATAGGGATGTCAAGCAATTGGGGTGCGATTAAAATGCGATAATATCGATTATTTCTCGTAAGGATGAATAGTAACGATTGTACCATCTTCATTGTATTTCAGCTCAGTGAACTTAATACAACGTTTATGATTTACACCGCCAGAAAGGGAGCTATCATGATAGAACAAATACCATTTTCCATTAAACTCAACAATGGAATGATGTGTTGTCCAGCCGATCACTGGCTCTAAAATTCTTCCTTTGTAAACAAAAGGGCCAACTGGCGAATCACTAACAGCATATACAAGATAATGTGTAGTACCAGTTGAATAGCTTAAATAATATTTGCCATTATATTTATGCATCCAAGGTCCTTCAAAATATCTTCTATCTTCATCGCCAGCAAGGATCGGATTGCCTTGCTCATCGACAATTTGTACAGCTTGAGGCGTAGTTTTGAATTCCAGCATATTGTCCGCTAGTTCAGCCACCATAGGTCCTAATGCAGGAGCATTGCTAGCTGGTTCTGCGCCGTTTTCATCATATTGTCCACTTTGCCACTTTTCAAGCTGTCCTCCCCATAGACCGCCGAAGTACATATATGCACGTCCATCATCATCGACAAACACTGCTGGATCAATGGAAAAACTACCTGGAATATAACTGTCCTCTGGTTTGAATGGTCCTTCTGGATTTTTACTTGTTGCTACTCCAATTCGGAAAATTCCGTCATGATCGCGTGCAGGGAAATATAAATAATACGTATTATTTTTGAATGCACAATCTGGTGCCCACATTTGCTTGCTGGCCCATTTTACATCGCGAACATGCAAAACTTCTCCGTGATCAATGACTTCCCCATCAACACTTTCCATGGAAAAAACATGATAATCCTCCATTTGATATTGATCTCCGTTATCATTATCTGGACCATCATGTTCAAGGTCATGTGATGGATAAATATAGATTTTATTATTAAATACATGTGCAGATGGATCAGCAGTATAAATATGAGTAACTAGCGGTTGATTAGGCTTTGCGCGTTCAGTCATAAATGATCTCTCCTTCAAAATGAAAACGTTTTATGTACACGCGTACATTATCGCCTATTTTTTTGCTGTCGTCAATATGTAAACAATTAATCTTAAATTATTTTATTATTTAGTTTAAAAAGTTAAGTAATGCAGAGCAAAGAAATGCTATTAACACTCCGCCGATAACCGTGAACGTTAAATAACTAGCAGCGGCTAGTCCTCTTTTTTGTTGAACTAGTGTAAACAGCTCATAGCTAAACGTAGAAAAAGTTGTGTATGCTCCAACAAATCCTACTCCTATTAATTGCCATACCCAATCGCTAATCCACTCCATCTCATGCATTCCATATAATAAACCAAGCATTGCTGATCCTGTTATATTTATCAATAGTGTGGCATATGGAAAAGCTCCGCCACCCCATTTCAGCTTTTGACTTAAATAAAATCTAGCCATTGCACCTAATCCGCCAAAAATCCCAGTACCTAATAGTAACAATTTAACGTTCTCCCTTCTGTCGACTCATTAACTTAATACCTGCCCAGCTAGCCGTTAGTCCGCCTAACAAACTTAGGGCAATATAAAGTACTGCTGCAACAATTTGCTGGCTATTTAGCAATCGAACGATATCGACTGAAAAAGTAGACATCGTTGTGAATCCCCCCATCAGTCCAACTCCAAGTAACCAACGCATTTGCTGCCCTAATCTTGTGACGGATGAAAAAGACGTATAAATAAGCGCTAATAGAAAACTGCCAACTATATTGATTGCTACAATATGGAATCCATTTTGTAATGGGAATAGCTGACTAATGATTGCGCGCAATATTGTACCAGTAGCACCGCCTGCGGCAACCCATATATAGGGTTTCATAGCTCCACTCCACTTTCTGATTGATACATCATCTTAAATATCTCTGTAAATTAGTATCTTATCTATTCTGTAAATCCAAAAGAATCATAGCATACCGCTTTTTATGTGTCATTTAACATATTAAAAAATCCAAGGCCAGATGGAATTAGTGAATAATTTTGTTTTTTTTAGGCATGATAAACAAATGCAAACCAACATATTGGACGGAGTGAAGCGCGATGAGAAAAGAACAGCAACAGCGGAATCAACACAGCATCAAGCAACAAGAACGTCGATTGATCATTACTTGCTTTACTGTAGGAGGAATAATGCTAATTTCTCTGATTAGACATTACTTTTAAGGAGTAGTTATGATGAACTTGTTATATACCTATGATCCAGTAGTTTTTAGTCGATTGTTAACGTCATTAACTTTAGGCTTCCACATTATTTTTGCTACCATTGGCGTTGGTGTGCCGCTGTATATTGGACTAGCAGAATGGATTGGGATAAGAAAAAAAGATTTTCATTACATCTTATTGGCAAGACGCTGGTCGCGCGGTTATGTAATTACAGTAGCGGTTGGCGTTGTGACAGGGACAGCGATCGGACTTCAGCTTAGCTTGCTATGGCCAAGCTTTATGCAAGCAGCAGGTCAATCTATTGCCTTACCTTTGTTTATGGAAACATTCGCCTTTTTCTTTGAAGCAATCTTTTTAGGAATTTATATCTACACTTGGGATAGATTTTCTAATCCTAAGATACACCTTATCTTTTTAATTCCTGTAGTGATTGGTTCTGGTGCATCCGCTATGTTTATAACGATGGTAAATGCCTTTATGAACTATCCTGTCGGCTTTACTTATGCTGATGGAGTATTCATTGATGTAAATCCAATAAAGGCAATGCTTAGTCCAGCAGTACCTAGTAAAGTTGCCCATGTATTAGATTCTGCTTATTTGACTTGTGGGCTAATTTTAGCAGCCATTGCTGCTTATGCCTTGTTAAAGGGACAACGAAATACATATCACCGCAAGGCGTTAAAGCTTACAATGATCTGCTCATTTGTTTTTATGGTTGCAACGGTTATTATTGGAGACCTGTCAGGGAAATATTTAGCAGTTTATCAGCCTGAAAAGCTTGCAGCTACAGAATGGCATTTTCATACGTCAAGCTATGCCCCGCTTGTATTCGGTGGTGTGTTACAAGATGACTATACAATAAAAAATGGATTAAAAATTCCGTACGGATTAAGCATACTCGCCTTTAGCAGACCTTCTGCTGAAGTTGTGGGACTCGATCAATTCCCTAAGGAGCATTGGGCTCCGCTTTGGGTGCATTACTTATTTGATATAAAAATGATGTTAGTTGGCGTTTTAGCGCTGATTACATTTCTGTTTATTATTCAACTGGTGCGTAAAAACGGAAATATATATGCGAAATGGCTGCTTTCTCTTGTCATTGTGGCAGCTCCTGTTGCGATGCTGACGATTGAACATGGTTGGATTTTTTCTGAAGTTGGCAGACAACCATGGGTTGTACGAGGAATAATGACAACAGCCGAAGGCGCAACGCAATCTGGACAAGTCGATCTAATGCTGCTTCTGTTCCTTTTGCTTTATTTAGTTCTCGGTATTTCTTCTGCTAGAGTTTTGATACGAATGTTCAATCGCAATAAGGTTGAGGATGAATTAGCGATATATAACAAAGAAAGCTGAGGTGAAGGTTGCGATGAATTTTGAATTGTTAGGAATTACGGTATTGTGGACGTTTCTGTTTGGCTATCTCATCGTAGCCTCAATCGACTTTGGTGCAGGTTTTTTTATGTATTACAGTACAATTAGCGGCACTAGACATCTTATTCATAGTATGATTGAGCGCTATTTGTCGCCTGTATGGGAAGTAACTAATGTTTTTTTAGTCTTTTTCTTTGTAGGCATCATTGGTTTCTTCCCTGATATTGGCTATTACTTAGGGACCGCTTTACTTATCCCTGGAAGCATCGCGATTATTTTATTAGCAATCCGCGGGTCATATTATGCGTTTACCTTTTATGGAAAACGAACAAACGCGCTCTATCAGTTTTTATACGGAGCAAGCGGCTTGCTTATTCCGGCAGCTTTATCTACCGTTCTCACCATTTCCGAAGGCGGCTATATAAACGTATCTAATACAGGAAAGGTAATTTTTGATGCAAAAAAGCTTTTTACAAGCCCTTACTCTTGGAGTGTTGTACTGTTAGCGTTAGTAAGCGTGCTTTATATTTCAGCGATGTTCCTTACCTATTATGCTGACAAAGCATCAGATAAAGGAGCATATGCGGTGGTGCGAAGTTATGCTTTATTATGGAGTGCCCCGACCATTCTGTGCAGCTTATTCGTCTTTTTTGCGATCTATCAGCATAATCGAGAGCATTTTGAGAACCTAGTGGATCTTTGGTGGATGTTTGCCCTTTCGCTTGTTTGCTTTGCTGTAGCTGTCACACTCGTTTATCGCAATAAACAGCTAGGCTTGGCTTTTATTATGGTAATGGCGCAATTTGGCTTTGCCTTTTATGGCTATGGTGCAGGTCATTTACCTTATATTATTTATCCGTATGTAACGATTTACAACAATTTCACGAATACGAATATGGCAGTAGCATTGGTCATTGTTTTTATACTTGGCTTAGTGCTGCTTTTACCATCACTATACTTGCTCCTTCGCCTCTTTCTGTTTAATTCAGATTATGTGAAAGGAAGACATGGCTATGAACCTCGATAAATTTCTAATTCTTATTTGTCCATTACTCGTTATTTTTATCTCGATCGTGCTATTGATTTTGTGGGGAGCATATGGCAATACTGATGAAAAACCGCAGGATTAAGCCTTCCCTATTATATATAAAGCTTGTTGCTTTTAGTAAAAGGAATTAAAAGCAACAAGCTTTAATAAGCATGAAGAATCAGGCTAATTTGTAATCATAACATTATTTGCTTTGAATTCATTGAAGTGAGGCAACCAACAGAACAATAACAATAAGAACTCCGGGAATAAAAACTGAAAAATTAGTTAATGACATTAATTAGTTGTATTAATTTATAAAATCAATTTGAATTTGTACAATTTCCGACTGTGATCCAATACGAATTGGCGGTCCCCAAAATCCATATCCAGAGGAAACAATCGTATGCAGCGTTCCTTTTTGTAAATAACCCCAATCGTTCTCAAAAATCGCCCCAGTAATTAGATTACCAGGCATAATCTGTCCATAATGGGTATGACCAGATACGACTAAATCTACCCCAGCCGCTACAGCTTCATCATATTGATAAGGCTGATGATCAAGTAAAATAATTGGTAAATCCTTGTCATAAGGAGCTGTAAGATCAGCAGTTTCCATTCTAGCCCCCTCGGAATAATCTTTTCTTCCGATTAATACAAGACCTTCGTCGATTACAATGCCTTCATCATATAACAAATCGATATTTGAGCTTTCAATTGCGGCAATTAATTCATCCATTTTACCTTTATAACGATCATGATTTCCTAACGAGCCATACACACCTAAAGGTGCCTGCAGCTCAGTAAGTATTGAAAAAATGTCTTTCTTTTGCACAATTTCTAAATCATCATCAATAATATCACCAGGAATAAGAATTAGATCAGGCTTGAGCGCATTAACTTCCTTAACTAGACGCTTAGCGTGCTTTACTCCAGACAAATAACCAAAATGCATATCAGAGAACATGACAACATTTAAATCTTGCTTATAGCTTTTATTAATTTTTATCGTATATTGATTCACTTTCGGAGTATAAGCCATATAGCTGCCATAACCAAGTGTACTTAACAGAACGACTAAAGTTAATATAGTAGCAGTAATTCTCGTCTTATTGCGGTCTAGTTTAGTAAAGCGTAAAATAAGCATAATAAGATGTACAATTGGAAGTATCATTAACGATAAGCTAAACAATGCTAGCCAGTAGTTGCCGATAATCGATAGAATAGCCGCTCCGCCTACAACTCTCCCAAGGATAAAGGAAGTCGACAGCAGTACGATTAGTATGATGTAGGCAATTAAAAATACTTTATTTTTCACACCGAAGCCGCGATAACCACTCCAACCAACATAAAACACTAATGCTGCATAAATTAGAAGCGCTAATACAATGCCTAAAATCACAAGTATTCAGACTTCCTTTCTGTTATGTAGTCCTTCATATCCGTTAAGAAATGAGGTAATTAAATGAATATCGAGCAATATAAGGATAAAAAAATATTACTATATGACGGAGAATGTTCTTTCTGTAACCGTGCGGTGCAATGGATAATTCCGCGCGATCCAAAATCAACAATTTACTTTGCTGCACAGCAAGGCGAACTCGGTAAGCTACTAAGAGTGCATTATCGCATTGCTGCGGACATCGATTCGCTTATCTTTATCGAGAATGGCAAAGCTTATCTTTACTCTGATGCTGTGCTGCGGGCCAGTAAATATTTGCATCGTGCTTGGCCTCTAATCCAGTTATTAGCTATTATTCCTAGCTTTATTCGCAACTCATTTTATCGTTATTTTGCAAAAAATCGCTATCGTTGGTTTGGAAAGCAAAAGGCTTGTTTATTGCCGACTCCTGAAATTAGAGCTCGCTATCTTGATTAAGGTTTTAATGTCGGAAGTTCTATATTTGCAATTGCCTGTTTCTTCTCTTCTTCATGCACGTGGGTATAAATCATCGTCGTTTCAATGGATGTATGCCCCATCAACTCTTTTACGATACGAATATCAATTTGGTTTCGCAGCATTAATGTAGCAAAGGAATGTCTAAGTTTATGACAGCTTAACTTCATCCCTTGCAATTCACTATGTTCTTCCTTCATTGCGGCAAACATCGCAGCAATAATCTTTTGAATTTGTCGAATTGAGAGCCTTCTTCCTTTTTGAGAAATAAAAAAAGCATCATCTTGCTTACGGTATGGCTGCAAACGCTCTTGCTTAACTGCCTTCATAAAAACGTTGACCTCTGGCGCAAGCGGTACCTCGTTCCATTTTCGTCCTTTGCCGAGAACAGTAAGCACGCCTTTTTCTTCGTCGTAATGAGACAAATTTAGACGATGCACCTCACCTACACGAAGACCAGAATACGCCATTAATAGCAGTAAAGCAATATTGCGATTACGATATTTTCCATCTATATATTGTATCGTTTGCTTAAGCTTATCCTGCTCCAAATAAATCGGTCTGCGATTACGCTCTGTTTTTGTTTTCTTTACCTCGTGCGCAGGATTGCTGCTCATAAGCTCAAAATCAATCATCGCTTTAAAAAAGCTTCTTAAAGCAGCTAAGCTGCGATTGCGTGCCCCATCAGAGACATTTTCTTTTTCCTGAACAAGATAACTTACAATCGTTAATTTTTTTACCTTATTTAATGGCAGTCCATCTAAGTATGTTAAGAAGTTTCGCACTTCGCGTCCATATTCTTTTTTTGTAGTTTCAGAATAACCTGCTTGCTTCATCCATAAATTAAATGCAGTGATTGGTTCGTCATATTGTTCAAATAACATCAACTTCTAGCTCCTTACATGTAATTGTTCGTTTAAATTGCATTTGTGCTGAGGAACCGACAAAAATAATAAAAAAAAGTAAAGGATTTTACCCAAGCAGCCAATAAAAAATCGTTCTAAATCAAAAGTGCGCAAAATCTATATTTTGCGCACTTAATTATAGCATAGGATCGGCTATTTGCACCAATTTAATGTTGCTTGGTATGCAAAATTTTTTACACGGATATTACATGTGTTTTTAGCAAAACTAATTAAATCTGCATTATCTAATAAAAACTCCAACAGCTCGTTTTCCGACTCTTGGAGTTTTTATCTCATATGCTAATGATTCAGCTTAAAGTTATTTTTGTTAAATTAAGTTATCTAGGATCCGTACAGTTTATGAACAACTTTACTTGCTTCCTCATTTGAATCTGCTGGAAAAACAATATAACCAATCTCATTTAATTGCAGTGAAAAATGACTTAAATTTTTACTCATTTTAAGAAATCCTTCAACTTTGTTCGGTTTAGATGATATTCCAGCAACATATCCTTTGTTGTTTTGATCAGAAGATAAAATTTTATAAGTAACCCCATTTAACTTAACTTCTCCAGTTAACTTATAGAAGTTGAAAAATTTAGAAAGTGAAATGTTAACATCAACATCAACCTTTTGATCCGAGATAACGCCCGGTATTGTTTTTCCGTCTTGTATGACAAAATCGTTCACTTGTATACCTGAAAAATCAGCAGCTACCTTAATATACTTATAATAAGCACCAAACGCAATCAATAACAATATAATCATAAGATTAAGCAATATCCATAACATGCTTCGCTTCATACAAAATTCTCCCCTCCTCGTTCATTTTTTAAGCGCTCGTTAAATCATTTTAACTGTACAAATTAATCTTTATCGTTTTACATAAGCTCATTTAAATATTATAAAAAAGACCTCTGAATTTACCAGAAGTCTTTTTTAATCAACTGTCCTTGAAAGGTTATACGAAGTGCAGTCCTAACCAGTGATGCGCCATTTCTACCCATTTTGCTGCTGTAGGCTGAATTTGACTAGGATTTGATGCAGTCGTAACGTCTGCTAAGGATAAGCCATGTCCACCCTTCTCAAAAATATGCATCTCATGTGGAATACGATGTTTATTTAATTCAAGAGCGAAGCTTAAGGAATGAGCGGTTAAAACCAAATCATCTTCAGAGGTGTGCCATAAAAACGTTGGCGGTGTATGCGGACCAACATAATGAATTGGACTTAACTGTTTAAGCTGTTCTTCATTTGCTTCTTGATCGCCAAACATCGCTTTATTAATTAGATCATACATCTCTTTATACTTTTCTTTCTCTTCATCCGTCATCCATTCAATTGCAAGCTGATTATCAATTAATGCGTACGAAAGAATTAATGCATTTGGTTTAAACATTTCATTATTTAAACCAAGATGTTCGGCAACATAGTCTTTATTCCAATGAACACCAATGCTTGCAGCAAGATGACCTCCAGCAGAAAAGCCAATGACAGCTATATGATCAGGGTTAATATTCCACTCCTTTGCACGTTGACGAATCGTTGCAATAGCTTTTGCTGCATCAAAAAGCGGCTGTGGAAACTTCACATGCGGATTAGGATTTTGCTCTCGCTCTTTTGAATAAGGAGCCGGTCCAAAATATGTATTATAGTGTAAAACAAATGCACGGTATCCTAATGACGCAAAACGTAGGGCAATTGGCTCTGCCTCACGATCAGAGGTGTACAAATATGCGCCGCCTGGTAAGATTAAAATCGCCGGTTTTGGATTAGCAGGTTGTTCCTTGGCAATTTCATATGGAATATAGGCGGTTAATGTTACTTGCGGAAACTGTTCCCAAAGCTGAATTGTTTCAATATGCATATGCTTTCTCCTTTAATCACTATTATCGTGTACCGCTAATTGAACAAAGTGCCAATCCTTACACTGTAATAACGTATGTAGAGATTGGCACAATATGTCTTATCTATTCAACTGAAAATTAATCCTCAAGATTAACGTTATGATATACTTGCTGAACATCGTCCAGATCCTCAAGCGCATCAATTAACTTTTCAAATTGAGCACGTGCTTCTGGCGGTAGTACGACTTCATTATTAGGCAACATTGTAATTTCTGCAACAGTGAACTCTGTAATACCAGCAGCTTTAAATGCATCCTGTAAAGTTTGGAATTGGTCTGGTTCAGCGTAAACAATAACATCCTCATCTTCAACGATAATGTCACGCGCATCAATGTCCGCTTCGATAAGCAGCTCCATAACTTCCTCTTCTGTTTTACCTGAAACCCCAATTACTGCAGTTTGTGTAAACATATATGAAACAGAACCGCTAACTCCCATGCTGCCGCCATTTTTATTAAATACAGAGCGCACTGCAGGAGCAGTTCGATTCACATTATTTGTTAATGCATCAACAATAACCATAGATCCATTAGGCCCGAAACCTTCATAGCGAAGTTCTGAATAAATTTCATCAGAGCTTCCTTTTGCTTTTTCAAGCGCACGGTCAATAATTGCTTTCGGTACGTTATATGTTTTAGCACGTTCTAAAACAACCTTTAATGCGCGGTTAGATTCTGGATCAGGCTCTCCTTTTTTAGCCGCAACATAAATTTCAATACCAAACTTAGCATATATACGACTTGTATTTGCATCTTTATTTGCTTTTTTTTCTTTAATATTGTTCCACTTACGACCCATTTTGTTCCCACTTTCTGAATAAAATATACATGTTTATTATACCACTGATTGTGACAATAAAAAAACTGTATACGCTCACCTTTATCATAAAAATCTGTTATTACGTTAATTTTATTAGAGCCATCACTGCTTTTTATATGTGTTATTTACATAAAACAGTTTTTAATTGTCTGAAATAACGTTATTTTTAAGGAATATAAAATCGACTAAATCTAAAGACCAAATATTTAGATTGTTTTTTGCACTTTTCAACCAATTTCTTATACTTTTTTTACTTGCCAATAAACTAAGCGTCGGTTATAATTCGCCATTATACAAATAAATTTTTTTGATTAAATAAGTTAACATAATTATTGTTATGTATTACTTTATTAAAACCAAATTGGTCTCATGTTTAATTGTTTACATAATTATATATACGTTACTTTGGTTCGGACTTATGCCACAGTCATTGCTTTTCAAAGCATAACTTTTTCTTAAGCTTCCGTTAATTTATCTATTTTCTTCATAAACTTTATAAATAATATACTTATTTTCCGAAACAAGAACAAATGTTCTATCGTTAAATAATAACAGGCATTTAAAGAGATAGCAAATAGTAAACTGTTATGTTAGCTGCGCTAATGCTCATATTGCATAATCATTTGTTTACATAATTAGTTTTACGTATAGATTAATCATATTCCCTCTTCTGCATTGCTTATTTTGCTAGTATGTAAAAAAGAGTATTAGAGCGTATTACAATTTGCTCTAATACTCTTCATACATTAATTTATCTGCGTAATATTAAACATCATATTCCATCATTCGCTTAGCTTGTCCGATTAGCTCTAGCGGCGTTATTGCACTGCTGGAATCAAATTGTGCAGTTCCTACTCTAAGCTGCAACTCAACATTGTATTTTTCTTTAAATTCAAACTTATTTAATTCATTAATTTTTGACTTAATTCTGTTAATTACAATTTCTGCTCCTTTGATGTCAGTAAATAGCACTATTCCCCATGTTGGCGGCTCACTGTTAAATAAATATAAACAATCGTTGCTACGGACAAGCGATTGGCTAATATCAGATACTTCTAATAATACATTAGAGAATTTTTCTGTGTTCATAAATCGTTTAATCTCATCCCAGTACTTCACATTCAGCAACAGCAACGTTAACGGAATGTTGTAACGTTCCGATAGAGCTATAAAGATTCGCATATCTTGTTGAAACGATAATAAATTTTTAAGCTTGGTCGTTTCGTCGATTGTAGCCAAAGTTGAGTTTTGATTGCGCAACTTATCATTCTCTTCCTGCAACATACGATTGCTTTGCATAAGCAGCCAAGTAAGGATCGTAATAATGGGAGTTGCTAACAACCAAAAATAATTTGTTGTGCTAATAGCATCCCCAGCGGTTGCGACCTGATATAACGTATATGAACCATATCCAAACAGAAAGATTAAATTCAGAATAAGCCCTGTCACGATCGTAGTAAAATACGTTATGATCGCAATGAGAAATGCTGCATTCAATAAAATCATATTGACAACATAGTCATTTTGATTGTTTGCAATAAACATTAACGTGACAATACATGTTCCAACAAATAGCAGGAAAGCAACATCAGAAATTAAGCTGTTTTTAAATCTTCTCATTGTTCCTCCCTCCTTTTACGCCAATATTTACGTATCAGGAATAAGGTGGCAACAAGAGCTAAGCATAGTGTTAATATTGCGGAAATAACAAAGGTCAACACATCTTTTCTTGTAAAAACATCTACAACTGATGAGCTTCTTGCTAATTTTTCCTTAAAACGATAAGAGGATAATTCTCCGTTTTTATCAACAACGATTGCATCGCCATACAGCTTCCAAAGCTTGTTCTCTGAAATAAGCAACTGTGAAGCCATTTCATAATATTGCGGCTCAGCACCAGTAATAATTAGCACGCCATAGTCTTCACTATATGGAGACGCAATTAATTGAAGTGAACCAATGCGTTTTCCATATTCTTGTTCAATGCTCATTTTTTCATTAGAGACAAAACCTTCACCATTTGCAGAGTATCGGAAAAACATTTGATCATTTAATTGACGAATAAGCTGATTATTATTATACGAACCAATAACAATTAATTGCTTATTTTCCAGCTCCGCTGGATCAACATTATCATTGTATACCTTTACCTCTCCATGATTACTTTGTGCATATCTGCCCATTAGATGAAAAACATTGGCTATTGTAGAGTAGTCTGATTGCGAAAGCTGACTTGGCAGAACAACTGCAATCGCATTAAAGCTTCCATTACGCATAAAGCTCGAAGGATAAAAATTAAATAGCAAATCATGTCGGTCCACAGTATTTAATTGAAGCACTGAAGACGGATCGATATATGCCCAAGGCGTTTGCTCTTGATTATACGTACAAATTAAGCTAGAGATCTCCAAATCAAAGGCAACAGTTACTGTAAAATTACCGTTTACGTCCAAATTTTGCGGAATATCAAGCTCCAACACATCTTCGTTAGCAGCAACCTCACTTAGCTTCTTGCTGCCAATTGGTTTATCATTAATTAGAATGGTAACTAAAGAACGTTTGAAATCAAGATTTTGCGCATAACGCATTGCTAATCTAATTTTGCTGGCATCTGCAATTGCTTGGTTTGCAGGTAATGAAATAAAATAGTTTTTTTCTTGATGCATTGGACCAATTAATTTATCCCCAGTTTCCGTTAAATTAATTATCTGATTGGCTGGCTCAAATGGAGACAACACATCTGTATTTTCATCAATCCGTTTTTCATTTGCTTCTGTTTGCTGCATTAATTGTTGATTGGCAACATAACGACCAGCCTTCACTAACAATTCATCATCATTAGCTGTAACAACCAGCAGCAGTTGCTGATCCATTGAAATTAGTTTAATTAAAGCTTGTCCATTAAGATCGACAGAGCCCAATTTCTCTTTAATTACATTTGGCAACGTTTCATATTTACTAATATATACGGCATATTGCTTACTGCCTCGAATATCATCATTTTCTTTAAGCAAAGGGATTTGTTCATTGTCCTCATCCTTCTCCTTTGCCAATCCAGCAATACTGTAAATTGCTGTTTCTAGCTCTGCAGTTGAAGGGTTTTCATTAACTACAATGGCATAATTCGAATTTTTAACAGTATCTAATCCGGTAAAACGTTCATAAAAATCGCTAATCGTTTGACTCATTGGCTTATTTTGATAAGAAATTGTAATCGTTGATGACTCATGTATAGTTAGCCAGTTGTCAGTTACCTCATTATCATCGCATATATTGTATAGCTCTTGCTCGTCATTCGTTGTTTGTTTCCCTTCAATCATTAACGTATTTACCCCAGCAGTTATTAATTCACGCGGAATAATAACCGATATTTTGCTTTCGTTTTCAGCATCTATTCGGAATGAATGAAACGGAGCTCCATTTAACGAAAGCGTTATGCTCGATTTTTCTTTATTAACTAGCGATGAAAAATTATAATCCAATTGAAGTTCTGCCTGCTCAATATTCCAATAATTCTCTATCCGAAAATACTGGTAATTTACTGAATGCACTCCTGATAAAGATACTGAGGAAAGGTTTTGTGTATAAATTTTTGAGGCTTCCTCAGCATTAACCTTTATTGTAAAACAGTAACAGAGCAATAAAACTAAAAAGATAATACTGTTATATATCCTTTTTTTATTCATTCTCGATCGCTTCCTTGTAGTCATTAAAATCGTTCTGTTTTATACCATTTGACTTCTCTTTTGAATACAATATCCTTCAAATAGTTCAACAAACCATTCGCTGCAACAATCATCCATAACTGACAGTAGGTAATATACATAAGCATAATTATCCATATGTTCGATAGTCGCATCTCTCCTTTTTCAGTAATTAACGTAATAAAAGTGCCTACTATAAAAAGGATAATCGCTAAAATCCATAAAAAGGTACTAAAACTGGCAAGTGTTGTTTTAATTAATCCAAGGGAGTTAAGAATAAGAATCGTATCAGATAAAATTAACGATGTTAACAATAAAAAATAAATAGACAGAAAGTACAGAATATCAAACCTAACCTTCTTGGCAGAGGGACTAAACAATAACGGAATGTTTTTTATAATGACATAAATGTTCCCCTTTGCCCATCTGGAGCGTTGTTTAAACCAAACCTTTAATGTTTGCGGTTCTTGCTCCCAAGTGACAGATTTTGGCTGGAATTTAATTTGATAGCCTAATCGATAAATTTGAAAGCTAATTTCAGTATCCTCTGCAATCGCTTTTGTATCCCATCCGCCAATCATTTTAATGATCTCTCGACGGATAATAAAATTTGTGCCTGGAATCGTACAAAGCTTAAATAAATTCCATCTGCCAGCTTGCGCCATCCATTGAAAGGATAACGTTTCGATATTAATAAACCTTGTTAATAAATTGACATTTCGATTACGTGTTCTAAACTTACCGATAACTGCACCTAAACGAGGATCATGAATCAGTTCAGCGACTAAATAACGCAGTGCTGTTTTCTCTGGTGTATTGTCTGCATCATAAATTGCGATTATTTCACCTTTACTTTGACTAAAACCAATGTTTAATGCATTGGATTTTCCTTTTCCGCCAGTTACAGCATCAGTGTTAATAATAATTAACTGCCGTCCTTTATATTGCATTTCCAGCTCATGCAGCAACTGACTGCTGTTATCAGAAGAATTATCGTTAATTACGATAATTTCATAGCGATCATGAGGGTAATCAAGCGCTAATAATGCCTTTACCGTTTGAATGATAACCTTTCCCTCATTATGAGCTGGCACCATTATAGAAACGAAAGGATATTCACCTTCAATTTGCGGAACAGGCTGTTTTTCATTTTTTATATAATATAAATACCCAGCAATAATTAAAACAATATTGACAAGCAGCAGCGTCCAAATGCAAAATACGGAAAAAAGCATTAGTATATCTGATATTGTCATTGAAATCCCCTACACCTAATATTTTTGTCTGTACATGCGATACCCGATAACCAGCAATACTGAGAAAATCATTAGTACGATAATGATAATGACAATAAATATTTTATTTTGCACAGAGAATAAGCCCTGCAAACTAGCTTTTGTTTCTTCGACGTTGGCTTCGTCTGCTTCAATTTCTTGGTAGCTGTCTTTAAGCTTTATCGTTTGACCATTAATCGTTAATAAACCTTGATTAGAACTGATTGTTGATACTTCAGTCGATACAGTATGGTTTAATGAATTGTAATCCGCAAACAATATCCATGAATCTCCTAGAGCTTGCAGGACATCATCCATATCTTGGCCATGTTGTTGCATATCAACGATTAAAGCGATATTTAGCGGCATAGCATCAATGATTTGATCAGGTTTTACGTATTGTTGCCACTGTTCAAGCTTGACTGCAAACGGTGAATTGGAAAATGCCTGTAAATGATTTGTCGGTTGAATTGGCATTAATTTTACATTAGGCAGCATAATCGCAGAATTATAAAAGCTTAAACCCATTGGCACATAATAGTTATCTTCAAACCAGTATTGCTCTGCACTTGCAGCTAGCGGTGCTACACCATTTTCGGCTAAATAATCAATAAAAGAGGAAAGATCATTTTTTAATGTTGTTAAATCTGTACTAATGGTCTGTGAGGAAACAACTGGTGCATCAATAATGATGGAACCATTTCGAGTTTGTACGTATTTTAATGTTTCTACATAACGAAGTGCAGCATAATAATCATAGTTGTTAAAAAAAGGAGCGATACTTACGAGAAATGGAATGCCTAACTCGTAAAGTTGATCGCTTATCTCTCTAAGCTGCTCCAAGTCAGAAAATGGATTAATTTCAGTTAGCAGGACATAAATTCTCCCTTCCTGCTCTACCTCAAGCCAATCCTTCAGTATATAGCCCAATGCCCACTCACTTAGATCAGCTTGATGATAATAGGACACATATGTGTATTTATCCTTCACAACGGTATAAGGATAGGAGGCTTGTTCACCACTTATTTTGAGCGTTCCGTACCTTTTTGCTGACTCATCAAAAGAACTTACCAATACAAAATGATTATCTAAGATCAAACTACTTGAAAATTGATCCATAAATAACTGCGCAGCTACCTCTTTTTTAGTTTCTAATTTTAGATGTAACGCATTACTAAGATTTTCTGAAGGCTGTGCGCCTATATGCATATATTTTCCTTGAAACGTTGATAAATCGCTCATCACCTTATCAAGCATATGAGATTGATCAGGCTTATTC
Organism: Paenibacillus sp. plas6; assembly: GCF_057221655.1. NCBI lineage: Bacteria > Bacillati > Bacillota > Bacilli > Caryophanales > Paenibacillaceae > Paenibacillus > Paenibacillus sp. plas6. The sequence goes on from NZ_CM170151.1 coordinate 4,343,321, forward strand.
CTTAAAATGATGACATGTGAAAAATTTGAGAGCATGCCCTTATCATAATTTTCAGCATCGATAGAAATGACTGTCATTCCGTAACTCGCGATTATTCGTTTAAGCGAATCAACATTTCCTTCATTGCTTGTTCCGAAAGCAAGACTATCATAAACGAGCAGCACTTCCTGCTCATTCGGCACATTTCCTTCAGCCGCAAAAAGGGTTAATTGGTTCGATAGCAAAAACAGAACAAACAGCATTAGCATACAATATCGTTTCAAGGCATCCCCTCCTTCCTGTCTTCACCAAAGCTGACGATTGATTAAGCCCGATACAGTAACAAAGCTGATTACATCGAAGCTTGCTGTAAATAAAAACTGATGCTTAGCAAGATCTGCGTCACCTGCTCCGACAATAGATACGACAATTGCTGATAAGCCAATTCCAATTAGCGAAATGATAAACGGAAGTTGCAGCATCGCTCTGCGATCTCGATGGTTTATTGCTTTCACAAAACTAGGAACAAATAAGCCAATGACAATAATGCACCATACAACAATCAAAATAAAATTATTTGGCGTCAGTCCTTGCTTAAATTTACTGTAGAAGGAGAAAAATGAAGTTTGTGCAGCAAAAGGTTTGCCGACTGATTGCTCATAATTCCCCATTGCTGCTGGACGGATAGCAAAGCTATTTTTTGCTGCCAAGTTTAACATTTCTCCTGCTTTATCTGGATGCGTAATATAGTAACGTAAAATCGAGCCGTAACCATATTTATTAAAGAAATCCTCTTGTAAATTGTCTGAGTTTACATCGACAGTCGTAAATGGCGAATAGTAAATTTCTCCGCTAAGCAATGAATATTGTGGATCAATATCAAAAGTTTCTAAAGCTGCCTCTGGGTCAGCTTCGTTTAAAAGAATGCCCCGATTCATCGCATGATATTTATTAATGTTTTTAAATTCATCGCTGATCAATGTATAAGAGCCGATTCCAGCAAGTAAAATAATTGCTAAGGAAATTGCAGCCACTGAGCGATATAGTTTATTGCGTTTTATAAACAACAGCATAATACCCGCAACAGCAATAATAATACCGACTGGAGCATTTTGTTGCTTACTGGTTGTTAAAAAAATACTTGCCAATGTAAACATGATAAGCAGTAAATAGTCGTTGTAGCGGCTTCGGTAAATAAGTACAATTGCAGCCGTTAAATAAATCAAAGCAATAATTACCACACTTTCACTGTAAAAAGAATTAAAGTATGCTGTATAAGCTGTATCAGCAAAAACTAAAATAGATAATAAGCTAATCAAATAACTATGTTGCTTATCGAGCTTCCAAGTTAATGCCTCTACCAATAAATAAATGCCAACTGTGTAAAAAACAAGGTAAAGCCCTGCTTGAAACCTAATATCAAATATTTCCTTACTGAAAAACCATTGATTTAATACCATCGCTAGCTTAATAAAAAGGGATTGGGATGAAAAAATCGTCGCACCATTTTCGTTAAAATATTGCAAAATACCGTATTGCTTCACAAAATAACCCAGATATTGATTAACATAATCTGGGTCATTAAAATATAGTCCGTTGCTGTACAATATCCGAAAGTAGTCTCCGTTATCAGCCATCCCAATATAAGGAGGGGTAAATAATGCAATTACGGATATAATAAAAACTCCAATTGCTGCTACAAAGGCAGGTGTTAAATAAAAACGCTGTTCTATGTTTGCCAAGGTATTATTCAGCTTCATGTTTTTATACGCCTCTTTTTGATTAGTATGTGTATGAAAGTAATGCCTGCAAGTTATCAAAAGAATAAGCTTGTCTTGTTTCAAGATTTCCGTAAGCACCATATAGTTCATGTTCAGTTTGCAAAATTTGAAATTGCTCCATCCTGTTTATACTTGCTTCATATAAATGCTCGTCTCCAAGCTCTGAGCCGATCATTGCAGCTATCGCATAAATCGCTGTTGATTGAACATCCGTTAGCGGCACCCCTTCTCGTGAATAGCGTCCAACAAGTTCTCCATTTTCTACTTGTTGCTTAATAAATTTGATGCTTGAAGGCTGATGCTCACCAACCTCAACTAAGTGTAAAATAGTTAGCAACGACTCAATTGTATTAATTTCCTCCGACTGATACATTTCTTTGTCATATATAAATCTTGTTTCATAAAATGGAAACTGATCTGATATATATCCTTTTTTTGTAATGTTAAGCATCGCTTGATATAGCTTACCCTGCTCCTTCTTGCTGTCAATAAGCTTCAATGTTAGCAAATCAATGTAGCAGAGTGTAATAAAGTTGTTCGTTAGCTTATATTGATTATCATAAAAATCAAATAATCGTTCATCTTTACTGTTATATGTCAAAAAGCGAGCGCCTAGTTCTTCTGCCAATTCCTTGTATTGATTGTCATTAAACTGCTCAGCGGCTTCAAACAACGCTCGAATGATTCTTAAATCATCAATCGCTGCATTCACGGTATATTTTTGCTCGAGCTTGTCACTATAGCGATAACTAAAGCCATCCTCCATATTTAATTGATTAAGAAGGGCTGACCATGTCATCTGAAACGGCTGCTGCAAGCCAGCTCGTGCGTAATAACGCATTGCAAGTCCCATCGATTCACTCAATACTTCATGTCCTGTAGCTACCTGGGCATTTTGCTCAGAGTCAACATAATTGGTATAAATACTGCCATCATCATTGGTGAGCTTAGCTTGAACAAAATGCAGCAAGAGCTGTTCACGCTGCTCATATTCAGGTTTTTCTCCATAATGATCTGTTGGAATAAGCTTAATCTGCGGTTCATTTTTGTTGCAAGAGGTTAACATAAGAAGAAATAATATTAAGGAAAAAAGACGGTTATATTTAAATGGAGTCATAAAATAATGTACCCCTCCCAACTTTTACTATTTTATCGTTTATTTATATATAATAGGAATTTAACATTTAATACAAGTTACTTAAATAGTTATACCACACATTTATTTTTTTCGAAATACACTTCAAATAATTTTTAAAATAATACTAATTATTAACATTATTAAACAAATAGTTTTATTAATAAAATATTATAACCAATATATAAAAAAACCTCCAACGCTTCGTGCAATAGGTTGGAGGTTTGCTTTATCAAAATGTTATTTTGATTTATTAAAACACTTTAGTTGTCCACGATTCACAATTCCAAATTTCAGTTACAATATCACGATAAAATTCAGGTTCATGAGAAATTAACAAAATTGTTCCTTTATACGCTTTTAATGCTCGTTTTAGCTCATCCTTGGCGTCAACATCCAAATGGTTTGTCGGCTCATCCAGAACAAGTAAATTGCTTTCACGATTAATAATTTTACATAAGCGAACCTTCGCTTTTTCACCACCGCTAAGCACTTGAATTTTACTTTCAATGTGTTTAGTTGTTAATCCGCACTTTGCAAGCGCAGCACGCACTTCAAATTGCGTAAAGGAAGGAAACTCCTGCCATACTTCTTCAATACAAGTATTGTAGTTATCTTCTTTTATCTCCTGCTCAAAATAACCAATTTCCAAGTTTTCTCCACGTACAACTTCGCCGCTTACTGGAGGGATTAGTCCTAAAATGGATTTCAATAAGGTGGATTTACCAATTCCATTCGCACCAACTAGCGCAATCTTTTGACCGCGCTCCATTTTTAAATCAAGCGGTCTAGAAAGCGGCTCCTGATAACCAATTACAAGCTGCTTTGCCTCAAAAATCAATTTGCCAGAAGTACGACCTTCTTTAAAATTAAATTGCGGCTTTGGTTTCTCCTTTGCAAGCTCAATAATTTCCATTTTATCAAGCTTTTTCTGTCTCGACATCGCCATATTCCGCGTTGCTACACTTGCTTTATTGCGAGCAACAAAATCCTTTAGCTCAGCAATTTCTTGCTGCTGGCGTTTATAGGCTGCTTCAAGCTGCTGCTTTTTCATTTCATAAACTTCTTGGAAATGATAATAGTCGCCAACATAACGCTCAAGCTTTTGATTTTCCATATGGTAAATAAGATTAATAACACTATTTAAGAATGGAATATCATGTGAGATCAAAATGAAGGCATTTTCATATTCCTGCAAATATCGTTTTAGCCATTCAATGTGCTGCTCGTCCAAATAGTTCGTCGGCTCGTCTAGCAGCAAAATATCTGGTTTTTCCAGCAATAGCTTTGCAAGCAATACCTTAGTCCGTTGACCGCCGCTCAAATCATTGACGTCCTTATCAAGACCAATATCCGTCAACCCTAAACCGCGAGCAGTTTCTTCAACCTTTGCATCGATCAAATAAAAGTCTTGATTAGTTAACGTATCTTGAATCGTACCAACTTCCTCAAGCAGCTTGTCCAGCTCTTCAGGCGATACCTCACCCATTTTCATGTACATTTCATTCATTTCTTGCTCAAGGTCAAACAAATATTGAAATGCGCTTTTTAACACATCGCGGATGGTCATTCCTTTTTGCAGTACAGCGTGCTGATCCAAATAACCGACACGTACTCGGCGCGACCATTCCACCTTACCTTCATCTGGTTGAAGTTTTCCGGTAATAATATTCATAAACGTTGATTTACCTTCACCGTTTGCCCCGATTAAGCCAATATGTTCCCCATTTAATAAACGGAAAGATACATCATTAAAAATTGCACGGTCACCAAAGCCATGACTTAATCGTTCTACCGTTAAAATACTCATGACAACACCCTATCCTTTGTTCATATCTCGCTATATTATAAGCGGAAGTTACTATGTTCCTCAACTATTTCCTGAAAGTTATAGATAAATATTGTTCTATTAAACTATGAATCCGCACTTTTGTCGATAAGTATATGTATTCTCACATACAGAAAGCGACAAACTTTGTTTATCGTCTTTGATACGATGATTGTAGATTTATACTAACTTATTGAGGTGACGTTTGAATGGAATTAAGCTTAATTATGAACGAGCATTTTCAAAATGAAACGATCTGTTTTGATGGATTCGCGTTTAAAAACTGTATTTTTACGAACTGTATCATTTTAATTACGTGCATGGATTTTGAATTTGTAAATTGCTCGTTCTTCGGATCAACGCTACATATTGATCCGTCTCTACCAATCTTTGAAATCTCCCATCAGCTTTCGCAATCCTTCTACGACGAATCGACAAACTGCTATCGTAATGAGGTTCAGTATTCACAGTATTCGACCTTAAACAAGTAATGTTTCTATAAATAAAGAAAAAGCGGAGACGACCAAACGCTCGTTCTCCGCTTTCTTGATTATATAGCTATGTCACTTTGCGATGAGACTATTCAACTTGATGGATTTTAATTAAATTCGTTGCTCCAGCACGTCCAGTTGGAATACCTGCTGAAATAACAACATAGTCACCAGACTCAACATAGTTTGAACGAACACTATTGCGAATAGCAGAGCTAAACATTTCGTCCGTAGTTGATACATACTCTCCTTTAATTGGAACAACCCCACGCGCTAATGTTAGTCGGCGCAATGTTTTTTCATTAGGAGTAATTGCAATAATTGGAGCTTTAGGACGATATTTAGATACCATACGTGCAGTGAAGCCACTTTCAGTTGGTGTAAGGATTGCTTTAGCACCAATTTGCAATGAGCTGTTAACAACTGCTTGTGAAATAACTTCAGTAACTGAAGTCGATTCTGTATTCATCAACTTTCTGAAGTTTTCTTTATGATCGATTGTACTTTCTGTACGCTCAGCAATCATTGCCATCATTTTAACTGCTTCAAGCGGATATTTACCTGCTGCAGATTCACCAGAAAGCATAATTGCATCAGCACCTTGAAGTACTGCGTTAGCAACGTCACTAACTTCAGCGCGAGTTGGACGAGGGTTAACTTGCATAGAATCTAGCATTTGCGTTGCAACGATAACTGGCTTACCAGCTTTGTTACATTTATCGATCATTACTTTTTGAATCAAAGGCACTTCCTCTGCAGGAATTTCTACCCCTAGATCGCCGCGTGCAACCATAATACCGTCAGAAGCTTCGATAATCGCATCAAGATTATCTACACCCTCTTGGTTTTCAATTTTTGAAATAATTTGAATATGACTTGCATTATTATCTTCTAGAATTTGACGAACTTCTAGAACATCCTCTGCTTTACGAACAAAGGACATTGCTATCATATCGATATTTTCTTCAATACCAAACATAATATGCTTAATGTCGCGTTCAGTCACACCAGGTAAAGTTGTACTAATTCCTGGTAAGTTGACCCCTTTACGCGGCTTTAATGTACCACCGTTCATTACCTCACAGTGCATATCGCTGCCTTCAACAGACTTAACTTTCAATTCGATTAGACCATCATCAAGCAGGATAGTGTCACCAGCTTTAATCACGCTAGTCATATCAGCATAGTTTACACTTACACGTTGTCCATTACCTGTTATTTGCTCAGTAGTTAGTGTAAAAGTTTCACCAGCTTTTAATTCGTAACTAGCTTCCTCTAAAGTACCAATACGAATTTCAGGACCTTTAATGTCCATCATTGTTGCTACAATTTTGCCTGCTGCCTCTGCGGCTTCACGTACAAGTTTAATTCTTGCGCTATGCTCGTGCAGCTCACCATGTGCCATATTTAGACGAGCAACGCTCATACCAGCAAGCATCATTTCTTTAAGAATTGAGATCGAGTTACTAGACGGACCCATTGTACATACAATTTTCGTGTGATTCATTTCAGATACTCCTTTGTGAGGTCGAGATTCATAAGTAAATAACATTGATGTTATAATTGTAGAACTTTTCTGAGCAGGAGTACATGAAATATAGTATAATGGATGAAAAATAGTATACTGAGGTGAAGGAATGCTCCAGCAGCTTACGATCGATTATCAGCAAGGAACGAACTGGCAGCGAGAAATACTGAACGAAGAATTACAATTTCATTTTTATGTTATTACATATGGAAGCTGCGGCTTTCAATTGGAAAATGGTGAACTCCTTATCGCCAATAAAGGCTGCTTTGTACTTGCTCCTCAGCAATGCCAATATATCGAGCAATCGTTAAATAATAGCTTACATCAAAAATATTGTATCGGCTTTAGAGTGACACCAATACTGCTTGAAAAACTGCCGCAATTACAAACCACTGGCTGGCTAATTACTCAAGCTGGTATCTATGATCGAAGTATTGACCTTTTGCGTACAATTTGGAAGGAAGCAAGCGAATCTGTTCCCTATATCGAATTGCGTATCGCCTCCTTCCTGCTTGATACGTTTGCTCTCTGGCAGCGTGAACTAGATCGAGGTGAGCTAGCGCCAGCTTCACTCATCCATATTGAACGAATGAAGCAATATATTCAAACACATTATCGGGAAAAAATAACGAAGAATGTGCTAGCTGATTATATTCAGCGAAGTCCCAGCTATGCGGCATCACTTTTTAAGAGGGGCACTGGGCAAACAATTAGTGAATATGTTCATGCTGTAAGAATGAAAACAGCGATGTATATGCTTTCTGCTTCACTGCTTACGATTACGGAAATATCTGAATATCTTGGCTATGCCGATGTTAGCTATTTTCAGCGATTATTTAAACGAACCTACGGTCAGCCGCCAAGTGACTTTTTACAGGATCGTCGTGAACATTGAGTATACTACATCTCTATGCTTTAACGAAAAACACTCATTAACCTTGAACTCCCCTGGAATTCATCGAAATAACCAATGGTTTTCCAATGATTATTCTAAGGATGAATATCACCTTTTAATCCGGTTAATGAGTGTTTTAATTAGCATATATTTCAAAGATAAGACTGAGAATCTCAGAGGCCTATAGTTTATAACGAATCGTTGATTGAATACTAGTCTCCGATTCTACAAAGTTATATAAAATTCCATTTAACAGAGCCTTCATCGATTGTGTTTTTCCATAACTGAGTTGAGATAAGTCCAAGCTATTTTTCGTAATCATTTTCATAATGTCTGCCATTACGTCGATTTTATAACCGTCTTTAACCATGGAGACAGTGGCCTGCACGTATGGATCTTCAGCAATTTTAGTTATATCAATACTAATCAGCATTACATTTGCATGGTTAGAAGCAACAGACAATTCCAATGTTGAGCCTTCCACTAGATGATTAGCTTTCACCTCATAGCCGCTTTTTTGCAAAGATGAAATAAGCTGCGATTGGCTGTCCAAAGCTGGCAATAACACCGGTATCGATGGATCCTGCTCAATAACTGCTTTCTTCAGATGATTGGATTGGCGATTATCTACAAACGACTTAATAAATTTAATCGCTTCTGCTCTAGTTAGAAGTTGTTTAGGAGCATAACCTACATAAGTTTTTGATGTTTTACCCTCTGACATCTTATTATCAAATAAATATTGCACCGCATCAATCTCGCGCAAAAATATGATTCCATCTGCACTAGCAATTATTTTCGCAGCTTCTCCCCTAGTAATCTGCTTATTACGATAGGTTGATGAATCTTGTGCAATTCCATCTGCTAACCAGTTATTATCTTTTGCTATTTTATAATAAGGGTCATACCACAGCTCTCCGTCTTTAGGAAGTTGAATTTCATACGTTGCAACGATCATTTTCAAAAACTCTGCCTCGGTTATTTTATCATTGGGACGAAATGTGCCGTCCCTATACCCTTGAATAATCCCTTCACTTACTCCCCATAATATATAATCTTCAGCCCAATGGCCTTCTTTTACGTCTTTAAATAATGATGCTGCAAACGATAAATTGCCAAGCAGCAGAAGGCACATTGCTACGCCAATAGCTAGTATCCCCTTTTTCATCGGGTAACCTCTCCTTAGACGTTATTCATAAGCTCACGCTTTGTATGTTTACCAAAACGCTGGCGATAACCGCATTTGCGACATAGCTCCTCAACTGCTTGTCTGCGTGAGAAGCCATTATATATCGCAGTTGCACGTTCACCATTAATGATCTCATCGAAGCTAGTTTCATTAATGTTGCCGAGATTTAGAATCCCTTCCCCGTCTAAACAGCACGGAATAACCGTGCCATCAATCAGTACCCCAGCTTGATTGCGCAGCGCATAGCAAAAGCCAACACCATCATCCTCTGGTTCATCTAACGCTGGCCAACGAAATTGCGGATCTTGATTTAAATATACACGCTCAGCAATTTTTAGACCGGAGCCCGTTCCAGGCTTATACATTTCCTGAATTTCATAAGGTAATTGAAATGCTTCTTCAATCATTGCAAGCAGTTCACGATTACGTTTTTTCTTAACATTTTCCTCATTATCTTCAGATAGATTCCATAATCTAAATGAAGTGATTAAGTCAGTATCTTTAGCTAATGAGACAAATTCTAAAATATCAGCTAAATACTGCTTCAAATCTCGATTTCCCGGGTCACCGTCAAAGCTGTGCAAGGAGAAGTTAATTTGTCTTAATGCAGGCTTACCTAATAGCTTTGCAGTATTTTTACGAATCAATGTTCCGTTTGTTGTAATAGTTACTTTGAACCCATGTTGATGAGCAATATCTAGCAATATATCAATTTTCGGATGTAACAGCGGCTCACCCTTTACATGCAAATAAATATAGTTAGTATACGGCTTAATTTGCTCAAGTGTATGCGTAAATTGCTCAATCGAGATAAAGCCTTTAGCACGTTCTGTCGGCGGGCAAAAATAACAGGATAAATTACATATACTTGTTGTTTCAATATAAAACTTCTTAAATCTTCGCATCGCTTTCATGTCCTTTTATAACGTTTATAACTACATCATACCACAACTTACAAAAAAAGCAGCAACATAACACGGGCTGCATGTAAGCAATACAAGACCATGCTATTTGTTGCTGCTTCTTATTTCACGAATTAAATATCAAACTCATCTTTAGGCTTACGCGGTTTGCGTGGCACTTTATTTTGTACCGCTGGCAAATGTCTCATGCTGCGCATCATTGGCCCTTTACATAATGGACAGGTTTGATTTGGTTGGGCGAATTCCTCACGCACCCAAGCTTTGCATTCTGGATTTTTACATTTAAGAATTTTTGTTGGTTTTAAATCAGAAGATGTATTTGTCGTGCTCACTTTACTTTCCTCACTTGCAAATAATTCTTGTTATAGGTTTATAGTTGTACTGGTACTAAGCAAACAGGTTTTGTGGAGAAAAATTCTTTCTCTGTTTCACTTAGTTTACCGCTTGCCTCATCACGAGCAAGTACTACAATATTGTTATTGTCACGATTAGCAACAAGCAGATGACGTCCAGATGGCGTTAACGTAAAATGTCTTGGATGTCCGCCACCAGAAGAAATATGCTGAACTGCCGTTAATTTCCCTTGTTCATCAACTGCAAATACAACAATGCTATCATGTCCACGATTAGAGCCATAAACAAAGCGGCCATCTTGCGAAACAACAATTTCAGCAGTACCATTTTCTCCCGTAAAGCCTTCTGGCAACGTAGAAATATGCTGCAATGCCTCTAGCTGACCTGTTGCTGCTTCATAACGAAAAACTGATACAGTCGAATTAAGCTCATTAATAACATAAGCAATTGGCAAATGCGGATGAAATGCCAAATGTCTTGGACCTGCTCCTGCTGGTAAATTTGCTTCTCCTGCAGCGACAAGCTTTTGCGCATTACGATCTAATTTATAAATAAGCAGCTTATCAAGTCCTAAATCTTGCACATACAAGTAGTTTCCATCATTGCTAAAGAAGCTAGAATGCGGATGTGGACGATCTTGACGCTCAGGATTAACGCTGGAGCCAGTATGTTGGACAACGTCAACAACTTCACCTAAGCTGCCGTCCTCATTTAGCTTAATTAAACCAATCATGCCACCATGATAGCTTGTTACAATTAGAAATTGATTTAACGCATCACGTTGTACATGACAAGTGGTTCCTTTAACTGTTGAAATTTGCTTAACCAATTGCAGGCTATCGCTTGTATATTTGAAATGCGCTAGCGCACCTGACTTGCTGCCATCCTCATTCACTTGCTCACAAATGGCATATAAGCTGCTGCTACCTGGATTAACATTTACAAAAGTAGGATTTTTTAATCCTACGTATTCTGCCTTTTTTGTTAAGCTAACGCTTTCTTCGTCAAAATGAAACAGCTCAACACCTTGATCGCTTGTCTCAGCATAAGATCCAACAAATAATAACACGAAAAATTTCCCCCTCCTACTTGTTTATACTTTACAGCCATCTGGTCCGCATATATCATCATTAGAATGCTCGTTCTGCAACGGCTGCAAGCTTCCTGAACGTTCACTCCACACTTTATTTAGCGTTTCGATAAACATCTCAACTGGCTGAGCTCCGCTAATTGCATATTTACGATCAATGACAAAAAACGGAACACCGCGCACACCTAGCTGCTGTGCTTCTAGCTCATCAATTCGTACATGCTTATTGTACTCTTCTGAATTACTTAGCACACCAGTTACATCAAGTCCTACCGAGTTCGCTAACTCAATAAGTACTGCATGGTCCGATAAATTTTTATTGTCTGTAAAATGAGCATAGAACAAAACTTCAGCAAGCTCATGAGCCTTGCCAAGCGTTGCCGCATACTTCATAATCCGATGGCAATCAAATGTATTGACATCAACCATATCATCAAAGTGGAAAGCAAGCCCAACTTCTGCTGCACGTTGAGCTACTCCAGCGGTCATTTCTTTTGCTTTTTCCTTACTCATGTCGTATTTTTCAGCTAATGAATGAATCGTTAAACGCTTTTCCTCTGGATTCACGTTTGGATCAAGCTCAAAGCTTTTATATTCTGTAACAATCTGCTCACGATACGGAAGCTTAGCAAGTGCCTGCTCATAATTTCTTTTTCCGATATAGCAGAACGGACATACAAAATCAGACCAGATTTCTATCTTCACCACTTTCAACCCCCTTTATCTTCTTAACTTTACCAATATGTAACCTTAATCGCTACAATGTTATTAATCACTAATCCATAGCAGCAATCTAATTCTCAATTATTGTACCCCAAGCCGTCAGTTGGTACAATATTGACTAAATAAGCTTTTTGATTTATAGAAGAGAAATTAGAGGAGTATCGAAAATGAATATTATTAAAGAAAAGGACCGGCAAGAACTTGAACGTAAGCTCCCTTCTATGCCTTGGTATGTTGAACAGTTTATTCAGTACAAGCTGCCTGACCTTTCACCATCCTCGCTATTAGAATATATTCGTGACTATGAGACCTTTTTTCGCTGGCTTATGGCCGAAGGTCTGTCACAAGCAACATCTGTACGCGATGTTAGCTTATTAGAACTTGAACAATTACGAATGGAATCTATTGATGGCTTTAAGCTTTATTTATCGACATATAAGGATGAGCGAAATAGCAGAACGACCATTACACGTAAATTATCCTCGCTTCGCTCTCTATTTCATTATTTAAGTCAAATTGCTGAGGATGAAAATTTTTACCCGCTGCTTAAACGCAATGTAATGGCTAAGGTAGCAATAAAGCGAACGCATAAACCAAAGGATACAGCTGCCAAGCTAGAAGGTAAGCTGCTGCAAGAGCATGAAATTGAAGAGTTTCTGCAATTTGTTCGCTGTGATTATGGCAAAAAAATTGCACGCAATAAGCAGGCACTTTATTCCTATAACTTGAATGCTGTACGAGATAGCTGCATTATTAGCTTAATTCTCCATTCAGGCTTACGTGTATCTGAGGTTGTAAATCTAAATGTAGATGATATTGATTTGAAAAAAAAGCTATGCTACGTCTTCCGTAAAGGTAAAAATGATGAAACGTTTAAGACACCGGTTTACTTCCGTAATGCTGCTACTGAAGATTTACAGCGTTATTTAGAATTAAGAGAAACCACTTATAAAGCAGCAAAACGCGAAAAAGCTCTGTTTTTAGCAATTGCAAACGGTAAACATGAAGGCTCACGTATGACAAAACGCGCAATTCAAGCGATGGTCATTAAATATGCCACACATTTTGGCAAACCATATTTATCTGTGCATAAGCTGCGCCATTCCTTTGCCACTGACTACTATTTGCGCAATGACATTTATAAAACACAGGAGCAGCTGGGTCATGCTTCTCCTGAAACGACACAAATCTATGCGCACTTAACAGATAAAACAATGGCTGAAGCAATCGATCGCGTAAAAGAAGCCTAGAAGTTAATGGAGTCTAGTATGCTTTAACTTAAAATGCTTATATGCTAGGTTGCTCCTACGCAAAAGGAGGAGTACAATAAAACGAGCATGTAAGAGGAGGCTAACAATATTATGATTAAGGAACATACGATTATTATCGGAGCTGGACCATGTGGATTGGCAGCAGGAATTTCGCTGCAACGCATCGGTATTAAGCCGCTCATTATAGAAAAACGCAATATTGTACATTCTATCTCTCAATACCCTACATATATGACTTTTTTTAGTACTGCTGAGCGACTAGAAATTGGCGATATTCCATTCACATGTGCAAATGACAAACCGACTCGTCTGGAAGCTCTAAACTATTATCGCATAGCTGCACAACGTCATAATTTGCGGATTCAACCATATACGACGGTGAAAAGCATTACTAAATCTGAAAATGGCTTTATTCTTAATGCCGTTAATCAATATGGTGAAACTTCTCAATATGAAGCAAAATATGTAATCGTAGCGACAGGTTATTTTGATCATCCGAATATGCTTGGAATTCCAGGAGAAGATTTGCCGAAGGTTAGTCATTTTTTCCGTGAAGCTCATCCATACACTGGCCTTGAGGTAGCTATTATTGGCGGCAGCAATTCCTCGATCGATGCAGCCTTGGAGCTTGAGCGTGTAGGAGCGCATGTAACGATTGTTTATCGCGGCGGGGATTATTCACGTCATATTAAACCATGGGTACGACCAGTAATTGAATCGAAAGTGAATAGCGGCAAAATTAAAATGATGTTTAATTCCCAGGTTCAACGTATTACAAACTCTAGTATTGAAGTTGCAACAACAGAAGGAACAGTTACATTAGCAAATGATTACGTGCTTGCGTTAACAGGCTTCCATCCAGATCATCAGTTTTTAACTGAAGCAGGTGTGACTTTCGAGCCGGAAGGTCATCCGACCTTTAATCCTGAAACGATGGAAAGTAATGTACCGGGAATCTATTTAGCTGGAGTAGTTGTTTCCCGCAAAACGGATGCAAACGAAATTTTTATTGAATCTGGACGTTTCCATGGCGATAAAGTTGCTGCCCATTTACAATCTTTAGGGGAAGGCAACTAAAGAAAATAACCGAGCTTCAATTCGTTAGCGACTACAGGCTAACTAATCGTTGCTCGGTTATTTTGCTTATTGGTTCGTTAGTAAAATGAACCTTATTATTTGTTTTCTTTGCTTTGCTCCTGCTCTAGCTGCTCGCGTAAACGTTGCAGCTTATCCTCATCAGGCTCAACGCTGCCATAGCGCATATTATTATATTGCTGCAGCAGCTCTCCATAAACGATGCTAGTAGGCTCGTCCTTAATAAGCAGGCTTAAATTCTGTTTAGCAGTATTACTAGCGGTAATTGGCTTACCTTGTCTTAAACCTGCTTTTAATGAATGAACATAAAGCGCCTTTAGCTTTTCAATCGGACTTAACTTACGCCACTGCTTGAGAGTAATGGCCTTTGCTGCCTGACGTTTATTCTCGCGCGAGTTGCTCTTCTGAGGCATAATTCCTTCTATCTCATCATGGTAGCCTTCATTTTTTTGCTGCAATAATGCTCGCTGATTCAACAAGCGATAAATATATTTTATGAACATAGGAATTAACTTGGTTACTACAATATAAAGCAATAGTACGGCACCGACAACTAAAACGATCGTAACCGTCCATTTCATCACTTGCTCAAGAATAAGCCAAAACTTTGATGGTTCACTTTCAGCCACGAAATCCCCCATCATGTTTTGATTAGGCGAGATGTTTTCAACAATCGGCGCTTCTGGCTGTTCTTGCCTGCTTAACAGCCAGGCAATATACTTCTCATAAAGTTCTTTGAACCATTGCTCTAATCTCTTCTGAGCCTCTCGAAAAAAAGCTAAGACCGCAATAAGCAAAATAACTCCAGTAATATAAAACCGATTTATTGCTACCGAACGACGGATAGTCGCTGAAGCTCCATCAATCATTTGTTGATCGCGAATGATGCGCTCATTTTGAATATATAAAAATAGTACAGCCGCAATAACACCTAAAACGAAAAACAGGATATTATAATCTGCTAGCTTATGAAGCACCATCACCTTTAATATTTGTAAAATGATTGAGTCAATTAGCATAAATACCATTGCTAATGACGAAAAACTATTTTGCCAGCCGATTGCTAACGAGCGAAAGCTTCTTTCAACAAAAATAATCCCTACAATGGCGCAAGCAAGTAATGCCCAAGTGGACTGAGTTGTTATGAAAATTAGCAAAGAGGATGGGATTAGCCCTAGCAAAAGTATAATAAAAAGACGAAAACCATGCTTCATCTCTTTGCCTGAATGCCAAACATATTGCGGAATACTATAGAGCGCAACTAGCAAGATGCTCCAGTAAATGAGCAGCTCTTGTGATAATGTATAGACCGCTAATGTTAACCATATCGGTGCATAAAAAATCAACTCAATTGCTGCTCTTAACGGCGGTTTAAGAAGGAACGGAATATCTCGCTTCATCTTGCTCCCCCTCTCTCGTTTGCCACTCTTCTAACTCACTTGCTACCAATGCTAGTACTGCATTGCGCTGCAAACGCAGCCTTTGAGCTGCCTCCTCTGTTGTTTCATTCCAATATGAGCTTAAGATTAAGAGATCATAGCCGCTTAACCCCTCATCAGCTAATCGATGCAGCATATCAGCAAGTGACTCCGTTCGAATAAGCTGCAGCCTTGCCATTAATTCTAAAATTGCATGCCACTGACCTTGTCCAGCTGCTGGCAGTAAAGTTACGCTTTCCGCTTGATCCAAGCTGCTGCTATTGGCTGCAAAGCCAGCCTCCATCCCCTGTTCAATCACTTGCTTAGTTATTCCTGCTGCATAATTGATCAATCGTTCGATAAGATCATCGTTTGTAACGGTACGCCACATTGCTTCATTATCCTCAATATTTACAATGACGAGCAGCTTACGATTAGCGGTGAATTCATATTGGTGAACTTGCAGCTCTCCAACCCGTGCCGTTGCCTTCCAGTTTACATGTCTCATTGAGTCCCCATATTGATATGGACGAGTTCCAGCGACAATAAACGGATCTGGTAAAATAAATCGCTTTACTATATGATCGCCTTGCCACGAATGATAAGGCAAACGCTCAAGCGGCAGTGACAATGGCTTTGGATAGACGGTTAATGAGGATTGCAAAGGGAATTGCTTTGTCACACGATATAAACTTAATAAATCTCCACTCGTAAGCGTTACAGTCCGCAGTGAATATACACCACGTCTACGCGGGGTAAGCTGATGCGTGCGACGTATTCGTTGATAACCTGACAATGTAAAGAAGCTGCCATGATTTTGATCATATTGTCCTTTACTAATGGAAAAGTTATCTTGTCCACTAAATTGCAGAGCTGCCTCTAAGGATGACTCTACGTAGAGCCATGGAATTGGCAAACGTTTGCGATTTTCTAAAACTTCTACCATATTAATTTGCTCATCCTGAAAGCAGGTTGTTTGCGTAAAGAATCGTTTATATTGCACCTTTCGCAGCACTAGCTTTTTAAATACCCAGCCCTGAAGCAGAATGATAACAGCTGTAATGACGAGAAACCAAAAGATAATCATAACACTACACTCTTTCAGGAAGTGGCTCGGTAGGTACAGTGACCTGTTTTAATATCTGCTCTATCACTGCCTCTGCTGCTGCTGTAGAACGATTTATTCCTTTAAGTGCTAGTCGATGTGCAAGCGTCGGAATAGCCATCGCTTTTATATCATCAGGCGTAACATAGCTTCGTCCCATTAACGCTGCTTGAACTTGTGAGGCACGCAGCAATGCTTGACTGCCACGCGGCGATACACCAACTAATACATCGTCTCTTTTACGCGTTGCTTCCACAAGCTCGACAATATAACGAAGCAAATCATCATGTACAGCTATTGAGCTATAGCTTTGCTCTGCTTCAAGCAACATATCCCTCGTAATTACAGGCTGCAGTTGCTGCAAAGGGTTAGCATCTTTAAAGCGGCGCAGCAGCTCTACTCCCTCTTCACTGCTTGGGTAACCCATTTTAATTTTAAATAAGAAACGGTCAAGCTGCGCCTCTGGCAATGGAAAAGTCCCTTGCTGCTCCACCGGGTTTTGGGTAGCGATAACCATAAATGGCGCTTCAAGCTTCATCGTTACTCCGTCTACACTAACTTGTCGTTCTTCCATACATTCTAATAAACTTGATTGCGTACGCGGTGTAGCTCGGTTAATTTCATCTGCAAGTAAAATATTACTGAAAATAGGACCTGCACGAAATTCAAATTCACCGCTGCGCTGATTATAGTACTGGATTCCACTTAAGTCTGATGGCAAAAGATCTGGGGTGAATTGTATGCGCTTAAATTTTAAAGAAAGCGAACTAGCAATTGATTTTGCTAGCATCGTCTTACCAGTACCTGGCACATCTTCTAGTAAAACATGTCCATTTGTAATTAAGGCAATTACAAGTAATCTTGTTACTTCTTCTTTTCCTACAATAACTTTGCTGACATTTTTATTGACTGCTTCATAAATTTGCTGAATGACTTTATTCCCCATCAAAATGCCTCCATTATGAGATAAGATTTAATCACTAAACTTCAATGGAAATCTATGAAAATTAAGAAAATTAAATCGAAAGCTGAATCTCATTCATTTGATATATTGCATAATGTGTATCCTCTATTATCCTCCGTAAAACCTGCGGAGAATCAAGTCCTTGTGAAAAGCGATGAATGAAATGCATCGCTACGTCAACACAGCGTAGCTTAATTAATTGTGGCAATAACGCGATTTCCTGCTCATTTAAACGAACAATTCCATGGAAGGCTTGTAGCATTGCATTAAGCAGTTGCTCCAGCTGGGTCGTAGCAGGATTAATCGTTTCCGCTAGCATTACCGCTAGCTCCATCGCGCGCAGATCATAGGTTACAAATTCAAAATCTAATAAAGCAACAACTTTATGATCAACTGCTAAACTATTGCTGCAATTTAAATCTCCATGAATCCATTGATGCGGCAAAGCTTGAAACTGCGCAGCTAATTGTTCAAGCTTAATTCGTTCAGCTCCAATCAGCTGCAGTTGCTCTTCTAAATCAGTAAGCTCTTGATGATTGAGCAATTCTCTTAACGCAGCTTTATCGAAAGGGGCATAATTACTTGCAAGTTCATAATACGGGGAATAAGCTGGCTGCTCATCGACTGCTAACATTGTAAATGCCTGACTTAGCTCTGCAGCAGCCTTGGCTAAACTTATCATCTCTTCCATATTGTTCGTAGTTGGTCTTTCACCCTCTATATAATGAAAAGCTGCTGCTAATTTACCGCTACTTGTAAACGTAATTGTGGATTGCTGCCTGTTATAGATTAACGCAGGAGTTGCTATTGACAACTTTGTCTGCTGCAGTTTTTCTAGCATAGAATGCTCAAATTGCAGCTTAAACTTATCTGCATGATTATTATATAAGCGAACGATCACTTTCCGCTCATCATCCTCTACCGTTAATGTCGTATTATTCATTCCGCTAGGTCCAGGGATAATGCGCGGAGTGCCTTGCCAAGTATATTGAGCAAGCACTTCGTTACACTCATCCAGGCTAATTTGCTTGCTCATTGCTTCACTCCTTATTCCTTTGCTTATTCGTTCAAATTCCGAATTCATTTACTAGGTTAACAATTAACGCAATTAAGCTTGCATTCGCATTATTTTTTTATGTATGCTTTCTTTCCATTCATCAGTAAGCTCAGGAATACTAGCTAATCGCTGTAATTGCTCAACTGTACTATGTTTACTGTACATAATCTCGTTAGCTTCTTTAATTGACATCGAATGTTCAGCGCGACGAACAAGCTTTGCCTCCATCCCTTGTGCTGCTTCTCCTTCTTCCAATACGCGAAAATAAAATCCTGTATAGCCGCTTTCCCGTGCTAGTTTGACAAGTTCAGGCCAATCATTGCGGATCCCAAGCTTAAAACATGGTTGTCGTGGCTGGCTAACTTGGACTACTAAAGTTCCAAATGAATACACATCACCGATGTACACATCGTCCTCAGTCCAGTTGCTTAGAGTCATATTCTCGCCAAATGCGCCTGGCTTAAGCTCTCGTCCATGCTCTTGCCAGTAACGATAGCTCGACTGCAAATAAACGCATACGGCCTTGTTATGACCGCCATGATTAACAGTATCGCCTTGAGCATCGCCCTCTACTCCAGTGAAGCTAACCCAGTGACGGTTGGTTGAAGCCTGCTTGAAAATTGCAGTTAATACAGGTTTATTGCCATAAACAACCTCTTGAGGTTTAGCAACGTGAAAGGAAATGACTGAGGCTGGCTGCTTAATACGCTCATAGCCCTGTTCATTATTTTGCAGTTGTTCTATTTCATTTTCCATATTATCACCACCTAACACTATTATAGCGGCTATTTGACGAAAATGGAAAAATAACTAGCAGTTTAGTCTCTTTTCGACAAAATTATTTTAACTTAAGGTCAATTGCTCCCGTCGAAACGAAGTCGAATGCAAGACGATATTTGTAAATCTGTGCGCTTGCCTGGGAAATAATTAGGCTATTGCAGCGGCATTTCCCCTTCTACTTCAAATAAGTCACGACTTTTATTGCTGTCATATGTAAAGAACTTATTTGCAAGCCCCTTAATAAGAAAACCATAAATAACTGCATAGCAAACGATGATGATAACTGGCACGGCAGCAACAAGCATAATGGAAAGCGGAAGCGCAGCTGCTACAATACTGCCTAACGCAGTTAACAGCAGCATACCACAGACGCGAATGCCTTTTTCCCAGCCATCTACTTTCCATAGCTCTGCACGCCCTTTTACAGGGACAAAGAAAAAAACAAGCACATAAACGATGCAGTGGCAAATAACAGCCAATAATGTTACATGCACAAAGAGCTGGCTTGCACTAAAAAAGTAAATTGGAACTAGCAATGCTAGCGATAATAGGATAACAACAATTAACGCACGTTGTGGCACTTGTTTTAAATAGTTCATCATCGAAAGTGTCTGTTTAAACGGCAACATACCGTCTCGTGCCATCGCCATTAATGTACGGCCAGCACTTTGCAGTAACGTTACACTGGAGCACCAACTGCTTAATAGTGCAATGACGATAAGTCCAGACCCAAATTGCCCAGCAAGCTGCTGCAGCCACTGTTCACCTGTTAACCCGCTTGTGGTATATGCTTGATTCATATAGTAAATAGCCAGGATTAACAAAAGTGCAAGACCGATCATAAACGAATAGCAGGTTGAAAGCAGCGTTGCCCAGGAGATTTTAACCTTCGGCTCTAATGTTTCCTCTGCATGCTGCGAGCTGCTGTCGCCACCAATAAATAATCTTGCAATTAGTGCAATTAATAATCCCCAGTTTAATGGTGTAACCTCATGCAGCGCAGGAAACCATCCTTCTACAGCAGTGCCTGTCATAAATAAGTGCATCCCGTTATAGCTATAGCTGCGCCAGCTCGCAATTAACGCAATTAGCAACCACGCAATGCCAGCACATTGTACTAGCCAAGCAGCAATATGAAAAAAGCGATAACTTGAACTCTTAAACCCGATAATTAGTAGTTGAGCAAGTAAGACCAGTATTACCGTTAATAATGTTGCATTTGGACGATCAAGCCATTCTAATGCGGATGGAATGAGCAGTCTGGAAAAATAGACTAAGCCAATGCTGTATCCGATAAGCATCATTATTTGCCCAATAAGCTGTACGCCTCCAACAATACTGCCAAGCCATCTCCCCCCTTCTCTCAAGGCAGCATGGTAAAGTCCCCCTGCAGTTGGCTGGGCAGATAAGTATTGAGCAGTTAGCGTCATAAAAATAATGAATAAAACACCAAGTCCACAATATATAAATAAGCTTGCTGACAAGCCACCTTGCTGCAAAATCGGAGCTAATAGCAGCAGCAGCATTGGAAACATGCCGATCGCGTTCATTGCTATGCTAAAAATAGATAGCTCGCCATATTGTCTTCTAAGATATTGACCAATCCCATAGCGATGAAGCTCATGCTTATCTTGCAGTTGCTGTACAACTTTGCCGTATTTTACTCCTCTAATATAATTGATACGTCGAAAGCCCCTCTGCACTTTCGTCGTAATTACAAGCATGCAAACTACCGCAACGGTCACAAGCAGCATAAGCAGTGAAATAACGTACATTCTTCTACCTCCTAATCTTCAGCCATAAATATATAAGATTTACAGCATAATTACTAGAAAGTATATGTCCAAAAGGGATTAAGCATGTCACTTTCTCTTAAGTACATATAGCAATCATTTTCAAAACAAAAAAGGATTTAGAACCATTTAATGATTCCAAATCCTTTATCTCTTCTTTATAACATATCGATTATTCACGCTTTAGAGCATATTTTTTTCGCGCTCAGTTAAACGACGACCATATACATCTAGCACTAGTTCTCCACTATTCAATCCAAGAATGCGATCAGCATAGCGCTCTGCCCAATCGCCTTGGTGCAATACAGCAATAACAATAATTCCTTG
The DNA here is from genome assembly GCF_057221655.1 of Paenibacillus sp. plas6. Classification (NCBI taxonomy): domain Bacteria; kingdom Bacillati; phylum Bacillota; class Bacilli; order Caryophanales; family Paenibacillaceae; genus Paenibacillus; species Paenibacillus sp. plas6. Next base: position 4,365,047 of record NZ_CM170151.1, read on the forward strand.
TTCCTTACATAATTGCTTTAACTCGCTAAGGACAGAATCTGCATTATGCGGATCGAGCCCAGCCACAGGCTCATCGGCTACAATTACTTTCGCTCCATGTACTAAAGCGCGCGCAATTGCAATCCGCTGCTGCTCTCCGCCTGATAAATGTCTAGCTTTCATCTTCGCCTTATCAAGCAAGCCGCGCTTTTCGATAATATCCATTGCCCCCATATAATCATCGTTGCGCACCATACCTGTCCAACGTCTCCATGCTGGAGTTTGACCAACTGCACCGATAATTACATTTTTTAACGCGGTTTTATCTGGGAACAGAAATGGTTTTTCCTCCAAATAAGCTACTTCGCGCTTTACTTGCATTTTAGCACGGAAGCCACCCTCAAATACATTTTTTCCATTAAATATATATTTACCAGTAGTCCAGTTTTCTTGTAACGCTAAGCATTTAAGTAAGGTTGACTTTCCACTGCCGCTTGCTCCTTTAACAGCAATAAAATCTCCTTCATACGCATCAAATGTAATGTTTTTTAGAATTTTAGGACCGCCAGGAATTGATTTTGAAAGATTTTGTATCCGTAACATGTCGTCATCCTTTCCGCTAGTGCAAACGCTTCTTTTAATAGTTTACGATATTTAATCTTCTCTTTCCATACGAACAAATGTTTGGTATAATATTATCAGAACATTTGTTCTATTTATCGTTACAATGGAATATAAGGAGGATTGATCAGCATGAATCAAACTTGTCAACGTTTTCGATTTATTGAGAAATTTCCGCCAAAACGCGACTTAACTTTTATGTTTTATAGCGATGGGAGACTTGTTATTGAAAACAATGAGACTGGGGAGCTGGTCTCTCCTTCTGAGCTTCGCAGAGATAGTAAAGAGTTTTATGTAAAACATCGTATCTCCTTTATTAAAAACTTACTGCAGCAAGCAAAGGATCGTTATGCTTAACGAGTTGTTACAGTTAAGTGAAGAGATTTAGCAAGCTATTCTTATGGATCATAAGGATAATTCTAGCTATTGGAATTGACGATATGATTATTATAAGGTAGATTGTTGATACAAGCTATTGCTCATAGCCTACTAAAATGCTATGAACAAACTGCAGTAATTCCATAGTTTAGGAGACTACAACGATGACACAACAAATATTATTTGATCTAGATGATACACTTATATATTGCAATCGTTATTTTTTTCGTACAATTGATGCATTTGCCAATCAGCTTGTAGCTTGGTTTGAGGAGTTTAATTTGACGGCGCAGGAAGTAAAGAACAAGCAAGCTTCTTTCGATACAGAGCTGATTCAGCAATCTGGCTTTAAGAGCGAGCATTTTCCTCGTTCCTTTATTGAAACTTATCAGTATTTCTGTAACTTGTATAAAACGTCACAGGCTGAGGAGCATAAAGATTTGCTTTGGCAATTAGGCATGGATGTATATAATCACGAAACAGAAGCTTACCCGTATATGGAAGAAATGCTTAATCAATTGCAAAAGCAAGGACATGAGCTTCATTTATATACTGGCGGTGAGCCTCATATTCAATTACGCAAAATTGAGGATATGCGACTTAGAAGATTTTTCGAGCAACGTATTTATGTTCGTCAAGTTAAGAACATTGATGCATTGGAGCATATTTTAAACAATCAGCGATTTGAGCGTTCACGAACTTGGATGATCGGTAATTCGATCCGCAATGATATTGTTCCTGCTCTTCATGCGGGAATTCATGCCATCCATGTTGAAGTTTCAGAGGAATGGCAGCATAACATTATTGAGGTAAATATAGAGCCTAAGGGACATTTCCTTTCAGTTCAATCGCTTAATCAAATCCCTGGTTTAATTGCGAAAGCTATTTAATAAGCTATCCACCCTTATCTTTTCACAGCTTTTTTGCAGTGAAAGTCTGGAGTGGATAGCTTTTATTTTACGTCGTTAATAAAACCTTTCGTTTTTCATGCTTAATGATGCTATTCAGACTTATCCATATATATTTGACAGTTAGTTATTCATATACCGTAGCGCAAGCTTTCCACTATTGCGATCAGCTAATGTAATTTTTATCAATTGCTGCTCACCAAATTCATTCCTTATATATAACGGCTCTGTCACTCCGTTATACAGCAAACTTTGAATATGCTCTGGTGTTAATGAAATGCCAAACTCATCACGCCAAATTACAAAATTACAGCCTTCACGATAATGTGAGCAGCCATAGCCCTTTTTCCCAATAATAATCTGTCCGCCACAATTCTCTCTTGGACAAACCGCGATGCTTTGCAGTAATTTAAAATTCGCTGCATTGGATGCAAAAGCTTGTGAACTGGATTTCGCTGTTTGGCTTAAAACGTTTTTACTTAATGTTGCTTGACTACCGGTTTCTGTCGCTGTTTTGATGGCAGTTGATTTACTTGCAGCTGTCTTCCTTACAGTCGTTGAACGAACAGAAGTTGCTTTTGCAGCTGGTTCAGAAGCTGGTTTACTAGCTTTTTTACTGTCTGACGCTTTGCTGCGCCCTGCTTTTTTCGCAGCTGGTTTTTCAGGCTTAACGAAATTTTCCTTTGCCACTGCCCGCTGTTGTATAACTTTATCTACAATCATAGTAGCGAATTTCTTTACATTATCCATAAATTGCTGGGGTGATGCTTTACCTCGGGCAATTTCATTAAGCCGTTTTTCCCACATACCTGTCATTTCTGGCGATGTCAATAACTCTACACCTGCACCGCGTATTAGTTCAATTGCTGTTTTCCCTTTATTTGTGATCGTAATTGTTTTGCCCTTCATTGTGATATAGCCTACTTGCTTTAGTCGCTCTATCGTTGCAGCACGAGTTGCAGGAGTTCCAAGCCCACAATCCTTCATCGCTTCACGCATATCCTCATCTTCGATTTGCTTACCTGCGCTTTCCATCGCTTTTAGCAATGTACCTTCAGTATAGGATTTGGGCGGCTGTGTAGCCTTTTCCTTAGCTTTAGCTCCATTACATTGCACTGGAGCTTTATCATCAAGCTCAAAATGCTCACTTTGCTCAACAATTTCATCCTCTTCGTCACTTACCTTACGTTTTCGTTTAGTCTTTGCTTCTTCTTGTTCTCCATATATCACTTTCCAGCCAAGATCTAACAGTTGCTTAATGGTTGTTTTAAACTGATGCTGCTCTATTCGAGTAAGCACTTGATGCTGAATATACTTTGCTGGCGGATAAAATTGAGATAAAAAGCGTTTAACGATTAAATCATAAAGCTTTTGTTCATCACTAGATAAAGAACCTGCTCTTTTTGCAGTTGGCAATATAGCATGGTGATCTTCTACCTTTGCAGGATTACAAATACTTTTATTACCTGTATGAACCAAAGAACGATTCGCACCTTTCACCCATTGTCCGTAAGGGGTACTTTGCAGTGCTTGTAGTGCTTTATGCATTTCACTAATATTTTGCTCAGTAACATAATTTGAATTCGTACGTGGATAAGTGATTACTTTATGCTTTTCATAAAGACTTTGTGCGATGTCTAGCGTTTTTTTAGCTGAAAAATTCAGCTTACTGTTCGCTTCACGCTGAAGTAAAGTTAAATCATATAACTTATGGGGATATTCTTTAACATCTTTTGTTTCGTATTGCTTAATAAGTCCAGTTTTCCCCTTCACTTCAGCAGCTATTTTCTCTGCCTGCGCTGAATCTGTTAACTTATCTCCTTGCCATACACCTTTATAGCTACTTTTTCCTTGCTTAAAGCTTGCTTCCACCAAATAATAAGTCTGGGATTGGAAAGCTGCAATTTCCGCTTCACGATCATAAATTAACGCAAGCACTGGTGTTTGCACACGCCCAACGGACAACAGCTCATTATGCTTTGTAGTAAACGCACGCGTACCATTCATCCCGATTAACCAATCTGCTTCGCTGCGTGCCGAAGCTGCTTTCGTTAAGTTAGCGAAATCTTGTTCTGGTCGTAATTCCTTAAACCCTTTAACAATCGTTTCTGCTGTTAAGTCTGAAATCCATAGTCGTTCAACGGGATGACTAAGCTTTAGATAACGTTGAATAAGCGAGAAGATATACTGTCCTTCTCGCCCAGCATCACAAGCATTCACAATACGATCACAACGAGCTGCCAATTCCTTAATAACCTTTAATTGGTCCGCTGTTCGCTTATTGGCAATAAGCTTAAACTTCTCAGGAATGATCGGCAGATGAGCGATATTCCACTTCTTATAGCGCTCATCATAGGCATCAGGCTCAGCTAAAGAAACAAGATGACCGATAGCCCAAGTTATAATATATTGTTCTCCTTCGATATAGCTGCGCATATTTTTTGCATTACGCTCAATTGCTGCTGCTATATTTCGCCCCATATCTGGCTTTTCTGCGATAATTAACGTCTTCATACTTACTCCTTTAATTAATGCCATTAATCTTTTATGTAGTTAGATATTGTGGCAAATAAGCTCGTTACCCCGTTTGACCAGTTTGGATCTTCAGCATATTTCCGATTAATCCATACGATAGCTTCCACATCCTCTGGGCGATCCTTACTTAAATTAACGATCGTCCGAGCAGCAATTTCGCTGGACTTCTCAATTGTTGTATTGTATTCCTCCCAGCTATGGAAAACATTAAACGGATTATTTGCAATTTTCTCTGCTTGTTTATTGTTACGCGGTACAAAGCCTTGCTCTTGTCCAGTAATTGCAAATAATAGGATAGGTGATATGTTAAACTCTTTAGCCGTTTCCACAATAACATCGTAGTAGCGCGCATCGGCTAATAATGAGTTGCGTGTTTTAAGATATTCCTTTAGCTTATTATGATCAACCTCATGATATTGATAGTGCTTTGGCAACTCATTTTCCGGCAAATCTTGCAACTGGTTCTCTGCTTCATTGACAAGCAAGGCATCCTCTACTCTAACTTCTGATTGCCTAGCACTCTGCTGCTGAATGAGTTGTGCAACTAAAACACCACAAATAATAGCTAAACAACCAAAGCTATATCCGATAACTTTACAATACCTGCTCCAAATACCCTTTAGCTTGTCCCGCCATAGACCTGTTTGCTGCTCGTCACTTTGTAATGGCACCTCAACTAATCCTTGAGTAACCCGCCAATCAGCTAGCTGCTGCAAAGCAACGGCATTATCCTTTACCTGTTTTAGACTAACGACTTCAATATCCGCTAAGCTAACGGGACGACGCTGGGCAACGATAACATCTGTAATCAATTGCTGGCAAATTTCATCCTGCAATTCCTTGGCAAAAGGCGGCAATTGACGCATAATGATTTTTACAATGGCATCAGCAACAATTTCAGCATGCTTTTCCTTTGGTAAATGCTCATATTTTTTCTTGACATAAAAACGAATACGATCAACAGAATCAAGACTCAGCACATCTCGTTGCCCCATAGCATCCCCTCACTTTTACATCAATATAATATGATGCTAAACTAGATAGTTAACGTCATTAATATTTAACACTATTGATATAAGCTATGCTATCCAAATCAATTGGCTCTCTATTTTCTCTATTAAATATCGTACAATCATTTCGTGAAATAGTACAGAGAAAACGATGTCTAAAAAACGCTAAAAAGAGCATTGACTGTGGAAAATACTCTCCCAGCAATGCTCTTGCTTGACTATTCAGCGACATTATTTAATTATGGCAGCATTGAACTTCCCATTAAATATTTATCGACTTCACGTGCTACTTGACGTCCTTCATTAATCGCCCAAACAACTAAGCTTTGTCCTCTACGAACATCACCAGCCGCAAACACTTTATCAACATTTGTACGGTAGTTGCCGTAACGAGCTTTAATATTAGAACGTGAGTCTGTAGCAAGCTCTAACTGTTCAATAATCGTTGCTTCTGGACCTTCAAAGCCTATCGCTACTAAGGCTAAATCAACAGGCCATACTTCCTCAGTGCCTTCGATTTCTTTATAGATTTTACGTCCTTGTTCATCAACATAACGCTCAATGCGAACAGTATGAAGCTCTTTAATATTACCATTCTCATCGCCAACAAATTTCTTCGTTAAGATTGAAAATTGACGCGGATCTTCACCAAAGACCGCTTTTGCTTCCTCATGTGCATAATCTAATGTATATACATTAGGATATTGCGGCCATGGGTTTTTAACTGGATCACGCTGCTCTGGTGCCTTAGCAACTGTACCAAATTGAACTACAGATTTACAGCCGTGACGTAATGCTGTCGCAACGCAGTCTGTACCTGTGTCTCCGCCGCCAATTACGATAACATTTTTACCTTTTGCACTAATATATGTGCCATCTGCAAGGTTTGTATCTAAATAGCTTTTAATTGTGCTATTTAAGAAGTCCATTGCAGGATAAATACCTTTCAGGTCAGAGCCTTCAATATTAACGGTACGAGCTTTCGTTGCTCCTAATGCTAATACAACCGCATCAAATTCTCTCAACAAATCAGCTGCAGGAATATCTTTACCGATTTCTGTATTAGTAATAAAAATAATTCCCTCTTCTTTTAAGAGATTTACACGACGATCCACAACGTGCTTCTCTAACTTCATCGTTGGAATACCATATGTTAACAAACCGCCGATACGATCTGCACGCTCGTAAACTGTTACAGTATGTCCAGCTTTATTCAACTGTGCTGCAGCAGCTAGACCAGCTGGACCTGAGCCTACAACTGCAACTTTTTTACCCGTACGTACTTTTGGCGGCTGTGGAACTACCCAACCTTCAGCAAAACCGTGTTCAATGATCGCTTCCTCTATTGTTTTAATAGTGACTGGATCACCAATTAAACCAACTGTACATGAGCCCTCGCATGGCGCTGGGCATACACGACCAGTAAACTCAGGAAAGTTATTTGTTTTATGAAGACGTTCAAGCGCTTCTTTCCATAGACCACGATAAACGAGATTATTCCATTCAGGAATTAAGTTGTTCACCGGACATCCAGAAACAGTATTCCCTATTTCCATACCTGTATGACAATAAGGCGTACCACAGTCCATGCAGCGCGCGCCTTGTGTTTGTAATTGTTGCTCTGGTAAGTGCTTATGGAATTCCTTCCAATCGTTCACACGTTCTAGCGGTTTACGATCTGCTGGCACTTCGCGTTTGTAGTCCATAAATCCAGTTGGCATAGACATGATAGCATTCCTCCAATTAGCATTTTCAGTGTATTTGCGTAAAACCAATTCTTTATACATCTGAAATGTATTCATCCTCATTCGAGGCAATAATTCCGCAAGTTATACACTAATGCTATCATTTGAGGTGCTAGTTCAGTAATGGACTATCCACTCAATCATTTGCACTTTTTGTATAAATTTAATGATGTTTTGTATTTTAATTTTTTTGCACTATTTTACACGATCATAAACACATATTGTAAAGCTATATTTATTTTTTTCGTCGTTCTCTACATATTGGGAGCTGATTAACTGAAATTCATTCTCATCGAATTCAGGAAAAAATGCATCGGCATTTGCAATATTTACATCAACCTTTGTTAAGTAAATTCGATCTGCAATTGGCATAAAAAGCTTATAAATTTCAGCTCCGCCGGTGATCATTAGCTCATCGTCCTGCCCATACTTTTGCAGAGCTTCTTCTACAGAATGAACAATCTCACAGCCGTCAATTTTAAGATCAGCTTGTCTTGTTAAAATGACATTTCGCCGATTAGGTAGCGGTCTTCCAAGTGATTCATAGGTTTTGCGCCCCATTAATATCGTTTTTTCTACCGTCATTCTTTTGAAATAAGCAAGCTCTTTCGGCAAATGCCATAACATTTTATTATTTGCACCAATCGCTCGTTCTCTGCTCATGGCTCCAATTAACGATATCATTATCTCTACTCTCCTCGAAAAGTTATACAGCAATAGGCGCCTTAATTGATGGATGTGGATTATAGCCTTCAATTACTAAATCCTCTAACTCAATATCAAAAATAGACTTGTCCGAATTAATTATTAATTTAGGCAAATCTCTTGGCTCGCGCGAAAGTTGCTCTTTCACTTGCTCAATATGATTTAAATAAATATGGGCATCCCCTATCGTATGGATAAACTCACCAACCTCTAAGTTACACTCTTTCGCTACTAAATGAAGCAATAGCGAATACGATGGAATGTTGTAGTTAATTCCAAGGAAGCTATCTCCACTGCGTTGATAAAGATGTAAGCTTAGCTTGTTGTTCACCACATAAAATTGGAACATACAATGACATGGCGGTAAAGCAGCTTTGCTGCCTTTAGCCCCGGCATTGATTACATCCTCTGGATTCCAGGCATTTACAATTAATCTACGGGAATCAGGATTCTTTTTAATTTGCTCGATAACATCTTTTAACTGGTCGATTTCATTGCCTTCTGAATCTGTCCAATGACGCCATTGCTTACCGTAAACATTGCCTAGATCACCATATTTTGCAGCGAACTCATCATCATTAAGGACGCGTTCACAGAATGATTTCATTTCCTGCTCATACAATTTGTTAAATTCTTCATCAACCAAACATCTATGGCCAAAATTAGTCATATCTGGACCATTATACTCATCAGACTCCACCCATTTTTTAAATGCCCATTCATCCCAAATATGGTTGTTATGTTGCAGCAAGTAACGAATATTCGTGTCACCTTTAATAAACCAAAGAAGTTCACTAGCAATCAGCTTAAACGATGTTCTTTTTGTCGTAAATAAAGGAAAGCCTTTCGACAAATCAAAGCGCATTTGATAACCAAACACACTAATCGTGCCTGTTCCTGTACGATCTTCTTTCGTAATACCATTATCTAAAATATATTTAAGGAAATCTAAATACGTTTTTTCTAGTGCATTATTTGCCATGTTATCCAACCTCCAAATGTAATCACCTATCTATTATAATCGAAATTCTATAATATTGCTGACTTCTTGGTTATAATAAGGCAAGAAATATATCAATATTATGGACTAAGGAGCTATGTTAGTATGTCAAAATCCGAAGAAAAACAGCGTATCTTTATTGCTCTTCCTTTGCCTCAGCAAATTAAACAGGAATTGCAGCAATGGCAGAAGCAACACCAGTCTACAATCCCTTTTCGCAAATGGACACACCCTGAAGATTTACATATAACGCTGCAATTTCTTGGAGATACTGCTTATGACCAACTCCAGCAATTAATTTCGCTGCTTGGCAGTATTGAGCATTCTAAATTTCAATTGCAATTATCTCATCTAGGCAGCTTTGGTCCTGTTGCTGCACCGCGTATTCTATGGGCTGCCGTAAAAGGTGATTTACAGCTTTTGAACGATCTGCATAAAAAGGTTATTACACAAACCGAAAAGACTGGATTTGTCACTGAGAATCGTAAATTTCAGCCGCATATTACATTAGCACGCTATTATGATGAAAGAAGGCAAGTCCTTAACGATCGTTCTTTAGATGCAAATTTAACATTGCAACAAATTTTACAAGACAATCCTCCAACAACTTTGCAATGGGAAGTCAATGAATTTACGATTATGAAAACCACATTAAATAAGCAGCCATCCTACAGTGTGCTGCATCGGTTTAGCCTATAGTTCTTATCCTCTCTATTTCATTAGTGCTTTTAGCTGCAGCACCAGCTTAATAATGACAGTAACTAATACGACAAACGGAATAAATAACCATAACCCCCACAGCAGCTTTTTTGCCAAATGCGATCATCGTTGTAAGCTGAAACAGGGCGACCGCTATACAAATGATGATCGCAAGCCATAGCGCAATTTGCGAGGTTCCTTCCCCAGCTAAAGCCAGTTTAAATTTAGGGATACTCCATAAAATTGCAACCATTTTGAGATTAAAGACAAACCCGCTCCAAACAGTAAAATTAAAAGATTTAACTTCACAATTACTCCTCACTAGCTCATTAACACTTTGCTCATACTTATTTTTACTTAATGAATTCCTCCCTTACAAATTCTGGGTAATACCTCTAAAATCCTGTAAAATGAGTTCAGATAATCAATATCCCCCTTTCTTATCAGTAAACATTGTTGACTTCATCGTGTATATATTGTATATATTTGATATATACAATATGCAAACTTAAAAATCAAAAGGAGATTATTATGTCACAACAAGGTAAACTCTATCATTTCTTAAGTAAAGGTTGGGTATCTTCTATTGGTGTATTTCTACTAACACAATTATTTTTCTATTTATGCACAGCTATTGGATGGTATCCAAATTTCAGGCCAATTAAACTTGAAGTGCTGCTAAACTTTCTCGAAACTGATTTCTACAATAAGTGGCTGCATTTTTATGAAGTAGACTATTTTAACTTAAGTACAATAGCCTTTACGGTCTTTTTTCTTATCCCTGGTTTGATTGGTTGTTTCCGTGAGCTGTCGAGTTTAATCACAGCTCGTTCACGTTCACACACCTAACCGTTTAGTAAAAACAAATCATTAAAAAGAGGTCATGTATGAAAATTATTATTTCGAATAACTCAAAGGAATCGATTTATGAACAAATTACATCACAAATAAAAGCGTTAATTTTATCGGGAGAGCTTAAAGAAGGCGATCCTATTCCATCAATGCGCAGTCTAGCACAGGATTTACAGGTTAGTGTAATTACAACTAAACGGGCTTATGAAGAATTAGAAAAAGAAGGTTTTATTTATTCCATTGTCGGGAAAGGTTCTTTTGTTGCCGAGCAAAATGTCGAACTAATTAGAGAAAAAAAATTAAAGGTAATTGAAGAACAGTTAGCAAATGTTGTAGCAAACAGCAAAGAATTAGGACTAACATTAAATGATTTGAGCGAGTTATTACATTTACTATACGAGGAGTAATGGCGCATGGAACATGTTTTAGAGCTTAAAAATGTACGTAAACGATTTAAAGGATTTGAACTAAATGATCTTAACTTAACAATTAAAAGAGGCTATATTACTGGGTTTATTGGCAGTAACGGAGCTGGTAAAACATCAACTATTAAGATGATTATGAATCTAATTAAACCTGATGCTGGAGAAGTAAAGCTTTTTGGTTTAGACTACAATACTCACGAAAAAGAGATTAAGGAACGAATCGGCTTTGTGTATGACAGCAATGTTTTTTTTGAAGGGTTAAATCTAAAGGATATAAAACGAATTATTGCCCCTGCCTATAAGCGCTGGGACGATCGATTATTTTCACAATATACAGAGCAATTTGAATTACCGCTTAATAAGTCAATTAAGCACTTCTCGAAAGGGATGCAGATGAAGGCATCCATTGCGATTGCTTTATCTCATCATCCTGAGTTAATCATTATGGATGAACCAACCGCGGGATTAGATCCAATTTTTAGACGTGAGCTACTCCAGCTTTTACAATCATTAATGCTTGATGAACGTCGTACGATTTTATTTTCAACTCATATTACTACCGATTTAGATCGGATCGCAGATTATATTATTTTGCTGCAATCTGGTCAGTTGCTGTTTAACGAACCAATAACGAAGCTTAAAGATACCTATTATCTTATTAAAGGCGATAACGACTTGTTAGATCGTGACACCGTTCAATATTTCATTCATATTGATAAAGGAAACAGCACCTTTACAGCATTAACGAATAGAATCTCTGAGGTCAAGCAACTGTTCGGCGATACAATTGTTGTAGAGCAAGCAAACTTAGAGGATATTATGTACTACTTGAAGGGAGCGAAGCAATATGCTTAATCTAATTAAAAGAGATTTAATCTTACAAAAGAAGCATCTTATCTTCTATATTCCCTTCATCATACTGTTTGTTGCTGTGGGAAAACATCCTGCATTTGTTTTTGTAATTTCAAGTATTTTTATTCCTTTTAATGCTTATGCCTATGATGAAAAAGCAGAAACGAATATTTTATTAAATTCTTTACCATATACACGAAAGCAAATTGTCTCTGCACGTTATATAGGGGCTATCCTCTTTATGATTTTATCTATCATAATTTCAATTTTACTTCTCCAGCTTTTTGGACGCACGTTTACGATTACAGACATTTTGATCGGAATAGGCTTATTTATCCTGTTTGCAGCAATAGGATTTCCGATGTTTTATATTTTCAAACCAGGTCATATCACAACAGTTTTGATGGTTAGCTTTATACTGTTAGCCATTTTTGCTCCAATGTTATATAACTACATAATAGAAGTTAGTTTAATTTCTAATTTAATGAATGAGTTAACAAAGACGTCACTGGTTACTTTTGCTACGATACTTGTCGTAATGATTTATAGTTTATCTTGGTTATTCACCTTGCTTGTTTATCAAAAAAAGGCTTTCTAACACTTTCCATTATGAAAACTTATTTGCTATAAAAGAAAAACAGGCTTCTCATGCATTTGGAGAAGCCTGTTTTTTATATAAGCTCTGCTAAGCTCAATATAATCCCAGTTAAAATTGAAATAATAAAAAATGACATATTTTGTGTCTGAATTATGAATTTTATTATTTCTATAGTTTTATTATACCATAAATTTACAGAAAAATCAAGTCTATTTAATATATTTATCTCATGTTACAACTGTAGACGAGGTGAAGATTTATGAAAAATAAAAGTTTAACCGCACTAGTTAGTGCATTTGCAAGAGCTTATCATTCAGAAATAAATGATGTGAAAATTTTTGATGATTCAGTTGCACGTCAGTTAATTACCGAGCAAGAGTACAATGATATTGCAAACAATATGGCACAAAATATTAACGTATTCCAGCCTGGTTTTAGCGGAACAGCAGAAGAAGCGTTACGTTATATTGTTGATAGTCACTTATCCCCTAGCCCACTTGGTCGTGCTGCATTTACTGAGCAATTATTAGAGAATGCAGTAATGCTTGGAGCAAAGCAATATATTATTTTTGCCGCAGGATATGATACGTTTGCTTATCGACAGCCTAACTGGGCAAAGCAGCTTACTATTTTTGAGCTGGACCATCCTGCTACAGCGAGCGATAAACAACAACGTTTATCGTCGATTGGCTGGAACCGTCCGGCGAATTTGTACAATATAATGGTTGATTTCAATAGCCGTGAATGGAAGGAGCAACTGTTACAATGTTCATCCTTTAATCAACAGTATATTAGCTTTGGAAGCTTGCTCGGTATAAGCTTTTATTTGACTCCTGCTAACTTCAAACAAATGTTAGGTGATATTGCCAATATTGTACCTAGCGGCAGCAGTCTTGTTTTTGACTATCCCGATGAATACACATTAACACCAGAAGCTGGTCCACGTACGAGACATGTTGTAATGATGGCTTCCCATGCGGGAGAGCCATTTCAAGCAAGCTATTCCTATGCTGAGCTAGAAAAGTTATTAGAGGAGACAGGTTGGCTAATCTACCAACACCTTTCTCCTGCTGAGATTACAAGTCAATTATTCGATAACTATAACAAAAATAATCCTAATCACGTTATTCGCGCGATTGAAAACACAAATTACTGCCTAGCTGTTAAAAGATAATTAAATAGTTCGCAGGAAAATTAAAAGATTCATTAGAGTGCACAACAAAACTCCTTGCAGTTAAGGTAAGGGGCTTTGTTTTAAAGCCACATCTCTGTTCCTGTTTTCCAAATTTTTTATGCCATCCAATCTTCCCTGCTCGTTTCCCTAATAAAATAGCATATTCCTTTATTCCTCCATCATATTGTAAAGTAACTGCTTAATGAAAGGAGACTATCAATGAACGATCAAGTACGCTACTGGGAGCCATTTCGTGGGCCGTTCGATCCTTGCCCCCCTATTGGCGTAAAAAGCTATGTTGTCCCGCCAAATTTGTTTGTTAACTTTCAACCGCCGGATTGGCCGCAATTTCAACCTTATGATGCATTAAGAGTCGGAACACTTTGGCAGCCGCTTTATAGCCCCTATGGACGAACAACTTAATAAACAGTTTGACATGAATTGTTTTAGAAAGGAGTGTGAATGAGGAAAAATGAGCATTCAGCTTGACGATGCATATTATCAGCTGCTGCATGAATTACAGGTCATCGACTTCGTGCTTGTTGAGTTAAGTCTGTATTTGGATACTCATCCAAATGATGCAGCAGCACTTCAGCAATTTAATCAGTATGCTGAAGTCCGTAAAAAGGTAGCTCAACATTACGAGGCTAATTATGGTCCATTGTTGCAATTTGGTCATAGTACCTCACCAAACGGTTGGCATTGGATTGAATCACCATGGCCGTGGCAGGTATAAATTACGATGCTTAATTAAAAACAGTACTCCTCTTTTATCCATTACAATTATTGAAGCAAGATAATATACCCCCTGTTTTATAAGCAACCATTTATCGTTGTTTTCTTTCACTCACTGCGCTAATGTCTTCTGTCCGTTATATCCCCGCAAGCTATACTATGCTACTTAGTAACATACTTCAGTCGAGTATCAGTCTGTAACAAGGAGGTGATGTTCACTTTTTCAATTGTTGAGGTTGATCATCAATTTGTATGAAATTGGAGGCTGGCTATGTGGATTTATGAAAAAAAGCTGCAATATCCTGTTAAGGTAAGCAAATGCGACCCGATGATGGCAAGATTGTTAATTGAACAATACGGCGGTGCTGATGGAGAACTTTCTGCTGCACTTCGCTATCTTAATCAAAGATACTCTATTCCAGATAAAGTGATTGGATTGTTAACTGATATTGGTACAGAAGAATTTGCTCATCTTGAAATGATCGCTACTATGGTTTATAAGCTCACTAAGGATGCCACACCAGAGCAACTAAAAGCTGCAGGACTAGGACCACACTTTGTAAATCATGATCATGCGTTATTTTATAACAACGCTAGCGGAGTTCCATGGACTGCTGCCTATATTGCAGCGAAGGGTGATCCTATCGCTGATCTGTATGAGGATATTGCTGCTGAAGAAAAAGCTCGCGCTACGTATCAATGGCTAATTGATTCTACAGACGATGTAGATTTACAAGATAGCTTGAAGTTTCTACGGGAGCGTGAAATTGTTCACGCCCTTCGCTTCCGTGAAGCAGTAGAAATCTTAAAGGAACAACAAAACACTCGGAAATACTTCTAATTGATCAGAAACTTGCTAAAAAACTTAATATTTGCTCGTAATTCAAATATTGACTGAAAGGAGCTTGAAGGAAATATTAGCTAATTTCAGCTTTTATTGTTGTCCTTAATTGCAAATTTAACTTGGAGCAGTAAATTAATTGTTACTCAGTAATACGCTCTTGCTTGCGTTTTTTACGCTGTGCGTAGCGCTCAGGCGCGGTAGCAAATAATTTTTTCTCAAACTCTGTAACTGGCTCTATCTCAGCAATTGGCGTAGGCTTACCTTGCTCATCCAATGCTACAAAAGTAAAAAATGCTTGAACATTATTGCGTTTTTCTCCAGTAAATAGATTTTCACTCTGCACAGCAACATAAATTTCCATCGAGCTGCGATGTGTCCAAGTAACAAATGCTTTTACTTCTATTACTTCACCAACCATAATTGGTGCTAAAAAGTCGATACTGTCCATTGAAGCTGTTACGGTTCGCGTTCCAGCATGACGCATTGCCGCTATAGCAGCTGCTTTATCCATATATTCAACTAAACGTCCACCAAACATCGTATCATAATGATTCGTATCTGATGGAAAAATGAGTTGCGTCATAATTGTCAAAGAATCTTGAGGATTTTTCACATCCATGTCAGTCACTCCTTGCTGTTCATTTTAAAATAGTTTCAGGTTGCATACATCTTACATATGCAACCTGAAACAAAACCGTTTATTTAAATGCTAAATGCTTATTTTTTAGCAATCGCATGAATTGGATGGCCAAGTAGCATTTCTGCTGCATCAAGCACGATTTCACCAAGTGTTGGGTGAGCATGAATTGTAAGAGCAATATCTTCAATTGTTGCGCCCATTTCAATACCTAGTGCAATTTCTGCAATTAGGTTAGAAGCCTCAAGACCAACGATTTGAGCACCAAGCAATAGACCAGTATCAGCATCGCCAATTAGTTTAACGAAACCATCAGTTGCGTTCAAGCTCATTGCACGACCGTTAACACCGTAGTTGAATTTACCAACTTTAATGTTGATGCCTTTTGCTTTTGCTTCTGTCTCACTTAGACCTACGCTACCGATTTCTGGATCAGAGAAGCAAACCGCAGGAATCGCTTTGTAGTCTACAGCAGATGGAAGACCAGCGATATGCTCAGCAGCGATACGACCTTCGTACATAGCTTTATGCGCTAGTGCTAGACCAGGAACAATATCACCAATAGCATAGATATGTTTATGGTTCGTACGACCAAACTCGTCAACTTTGATTAGACCGCGATCAGCCATTTCAATGCCAATTAGGTCAAGACCTAATTCACCGTCAGTGTTAGGACGACGACCAACTGTTACTAGCAAGTAATCTGCAGATACAGACTCTTCTTTATCGCCTACTGTGTAAGTTACAGTAACTTCTTTATCTGTTTGTGTGGCAGATTTTGCTTGAGCTCCAGTAATGATGTTTGCACCTTTTGCTTTAAATTTCTTAGCAACAACTGCAGATACATCTTTATCAAAGCCTGGAAGGATTGAATCAGAACCCTCGATAACAGTAACTTTTGTACCATAGTTAGCGTACATTTGGCTTAGCTCGATACCAATATAGCCACCGCCGATAACAACTAGGCTTTTTGGAATTTCAGGCAAAGACAATGCTTCTGTAGAAGAAAGAATACGTCCACCAAATGGGAATGCTTTTAGCTCAATTGGACGAGAGCCAGTAGCAATGATACAGTTTTTGAAACGATAACGAGGAGCCTCTTGATCGTTAAATACGCGTGCCTCATGCTCGTTAATAAACATAACTTCGCCGTTAAAGTACTCAACTTTATTAGCTTTTAGAAGTGCAGCAACACCGCCAGTTAGTTTAGAAACGATACCGTTTTTGAATTCTTGAACTTTTTTCCAGTTTACTTTTGGTTTGCTAATTTCCACACCAAAATCTTCTGCATGAAGTGCATTCTCATATTGATGAGAAGCGGAAATCAATGCTTTAGATGGAATACAACCAACGTTAAGACATACGCCACCAACATTAGCTTTATCCACACAAAGTACTTTTTGACCAAGTTGTGCTGCACGAATAGCAGCAACGTACCCACCAGGACCTGCCCCGATGACCAGTGTATCAATATCTAGTGAAGCGTCTCCTACTACCATGTATTACACCTCCATAATGAATAGCTCAGGTTTTTCCAAGAGCTTTTTAATGTGATTCATAAAGTTTTGCGCTGTAGCACCATCAATTAGACGATGGTCAAAGCTTAGAGATAGAGCCATTACAGGAGCAGCTACAATTTCACCGTTACGAACGACTGCTTTTTCAGAAATACGTCCTGTACCAAGGATAGCTACCTCAGGGAAGTTAATAACAGGAGTAAAGAACATACCGCCAGCTGAACCGATATTAGAGATCGTAATTGTAGAACCTTTAAGCTCGTTTGGAGCAAGTTTTCCGTCACGACCACGAACAGCAAGGTCTTTAATTTTATCTGCAATTGCAAATAGGTTTTTGCGATCTGCATCTTCGATAACTGGAACGATTAGACCGTTCTCAGTATCTGTCGCGATACCAATGTTGTAGTATTTTCTATAAACGATTTCTTGATTAGCTTCATCAAGAGTAGCGTTCATAATTGGGAATTCACGACAAGCAGATACTAGAGCTTTTACGATGAATGGAAGGTATGTTAGTTTTGAACCTTTTTTCTCAGCGTAAGGTTTATATTTAGCACGTAGTGCAACTAGCTCTGTAACATCTACTTCGTCCATAATTGTTACGTGTGGAGCAGTGTATACGGATTTAGACATTGCACCTGCAATAACTTTACGGATACCTTTGAATGGTACACGTTCTTCAGGACGATAAGGATTTGCTGCTGGTGCCGCTGCTTTTGCTTTTTCAGGAGCAGGAGCTGCTGCTGCAGATGCTGCTGGAGCTGCCGCCGCTGCTGGTGCTGCTTGTGCAGCTGGAGCACTACCAAAGTTTTCAACATCTTCACGAGTAATACGACCGTTTTTACCAGTGCCTACTACGTTTGCAAGGTCAACACCTTTTTCACGAGCAAATTTACGTACAGAAGGAGTTGCAAGAATTGTTCCGTTAGAAGCTTTTGCTGCTGGAGCTGCCGCCGCTGGTGCTGGTGCTGCTGCAGGAGCAGATGCTGCCGCTGATGCCTCATAACCAGCAGGTAGTTCGCCTTCAACTGCAATAATGGCTACAACTTCTCCTACTTTTTTCACATCTCCGTCTTTCATGAATACTTCAACGACTTTACCATTTACTGGACAAGGTACTTCAACAACTGCTTTGTCGTTTTGTACTTCCATAATAATATCATCATCAGTTACTGCTTGACCAGGAGTAACACATACTTTAACAATTTCACCCTCATGTAGACCTTCGCCTAGTTCAGGGAAACGATATTCGAAGTTAACAGCGCCTGATGCTTGTGGAGCTGCTGCCGGTGCTGGAGCTGGAGCAGATTCAGCTGCAGGTTCAGCGCCCGCTGGAAGATCACCTTCAGCTTCGATAATCGCTACAACTTCACCAACTTTTTTAACGTCTCCGTCTTTCATCAATACTTCGACTACTTTACCATTAACAGGGCATGGTACTTCTACAACTGCTTTATCATTTTGAACTTCCATAATCACGTCGTCATCAGTTACAACTTGACCGGGAGTAATACATACTTTAACAATTTCACCTTCGTGTAGACCTTCGCCTAACTCCGGAAATCGGTATTCAAATTTTGCCACCGATATAACCTCCTTGTTCGTTAATCATGCCCCCAAACTTACTAGAAATTTGAGGGCAGACTCACATAAATTTATTTCAACTTTATTTATTATTAGAATTCAAGTGTTTTCTTAACCGCTTTAATGATACGTTGTGGTGTTGGCAACCAAATATCCTCGATTTGTGCGAATGGATATACAGTATCTGGACCAGCAACACGAAGTACTGGAGCTTCCAAGTGCAAAATAGCATGCTCATTAATTTGAGCAATAATTTCTGCTGCAGCACCGGAAGTTTTTTGTGCCTCTTGAACAACGATACAACGATTTGTTTTCTTAATAGACTCAACGATTGTATCGATATCAAGCGGAAGCAATGTGCGTAGGTCGATAATTTCTACGTTGATGCCTTCTTTTTCAAGTTCTTCAGCAGCTTTTTTCGCTGTATGAACCATCATACCGTAAGCAAGAATGGTAACGTCTTTACCTTCTTTAACAACGTTAGCTTTACCGATCTCAATTGTATATTCGCCTTCAGGAACTTCATCACGGAATGCACGATATAGGTTCAAATGCTCCATGAAGAATACAGGGTCGTTATCACGAATTGCAGAGATCATTAGACCTTTTGCATCATAAGGGTTAGATGGGATAACAACTTTAATACCTGGAGTTTGAATAGCCAAACCTTCTAAGGAATCTGTATGAAGCTCAGCAGCTTTTACCCCGCCGCCGTATGGAGTTCGGAATACGATTGGTGAGTTATAACGACCACCAGAACGGTAACGCATACGAGCAGCTTGTACAAACATTTGGTCTAATGCTTCAAAAATAAAACCTACGAATTGAATTTCAGCAATTGGACGGAAACCTTGAATACCCATACCTACTGCCATACCAGCGATTGCTGATTCAGCAAGCGGAGTATCGAATACGCGATCTTCGCCAAATTCTTTTTGTAGTCCTTCTGTTACGCGGAATACACCGCCGACATGACCTACATCCTCACCGAAGATGACGACATTAGGATCACGTTTTAGTTCAATACGCATCGCATCGCGAATTGCTTCTAACATATTCATTTGTGCCATTGTCGATTAATCCTCCCTATTACTCGAAATCAGCTTTTTGAGCTTGCAAATGTGGCGGTGTAGTTTCGAACATAGAATCAATTAGACCAGCAACAGTCATTTTTTCTGTTTGCTCAGCTTTTTTGATATGCTCTGCAACAGCCGCTTTTGCTTCTTCTTTTACGCGAGCTGTATCTTCTTCAGTCCATAGTCCTTTTTTCTCAAGGAACTTGCCGAAGCGAGTAAGTGGATCTAGCAATGCTTTTTCCGCTTCTTCCTCTTTTGTACGATATTTAGTTGTATCGTCAGCAAGAGAGTGTGGACGGTAACGATAAGTAATAAGCTCAATCAATGTTGCGCCTTCGCCGTCATAACCACGTTTTGCAGCTTCTCTTACAGCTTTAATTACTGCAAGTACGTCCATACCGTCAACTTGTACACCTTTAATACCAGCAGCAACTGCTTTATGTGCAATTGAAAGTGCAGCTGTTTGTTTAGCATATGGAGTAGTAATTGCATAACCGTTGTTTTGTACTACGAAAATTGCAGGAAGTTTAAATGAACCCGCAAAGTTTAGTGCTTCATAAAAATCACCTTCAGATGAACCGCCGTCACCAGTAAAGGTAATTGCTACACGTTTTTCATTTTTCTTTTTAAATGCCATTGCAACGCCCATTGCATGAAGCACTTGAGCACCGATAATGATTTGTGGCATTAGTACGTTTACGCCTTCAGGAATTTGACCACCATGTTGATGTCCGCGAGAATATAGGAACGCTTGATATAGTGGTAAACCATGCCAAACAATTTGTGGCATATCGCGGTAACCTGGGCAAATAAAGTCTTCTTTATTTAAAGCATATTCACTACCGATCATCGAAGCTTCTTGTCCGGACACTGGGGCATAGAAACCAAGACGACCTTGACGACCAAGATTGATCGCACGCTCATCCCATGTACGTGTGAATACCATGCGGTACATAATTTCTTTTAATTGCTCGTCAGTCAATTCTGGCATATACTCTGGATGTGCTACATCACCATCAAGTGTTAGCACAGATAACGGTGTAACTGGCTCAGTTTGAACCTCATATGGCAATTTGCTCATTGAGAACGCTCACCTCATCTTATAATATTTGAAAATTGTGTGTCTCTGTTATAGAATTATTATACCGCTGTTTATCACGGATGGTCAAAGTAAAAAAGTGAAAAACACTATTATTTTAGCGAATTCTCATCATTTGATCATCAAATTGTATATATAACAGCGTATAAAATTTAATATAACAGAATGATACAAATCGACATTTTCTAACAGTTTCCAGTTTTGTTCGATTTTTTCATGCAATCTTGCATACTGCTGCATCATTATTTTTCCTAATATCCAGTATTCCATACAAAATTAATCTAATAACAAAAGGAGTCTATAAAATGATAGACAGTCGTTACCTTAAGCGCACAATATTAAAGGATTCCATCGATAGTCAGTATTTAGTCGAAGGAAGTCGAAATTTACGAGTTTATCTTCCCCCAGGTTACAATGAGGTATTAAGTTACCCTGTCATTTACTGTCAAGATGGCGAAGATTTTTTTAACTTTGGGCGTATTGCCACCACTGCACAGCAGCTTATATTAGATGAAGGAATCGAACCGTTCATTATTGTTGGTGTAGATGTGGATAAGTCCGTGCGAACAGAAGAATATTCACCTGATGGTCGTCGTCATCAGGCTTATGTAGATTTCTTTGCTTTAGAACTGTTACCTTATATTGAATCTAAATATCCTGTTCGCAGTACTCCTGAGGAAAGAATTCTTGCTGGAGATTCGTTAGGAGGTACTGTTTCATTACATATCGCCTTACAGCATCCCGAGCTATTCACTCGTATCATTAGTATGTCTGGCGCATTTTATGAAGCCTCACAAGCGATTGTTGCTGCAACTGGCGATCTGGATTGGCTTAATATCTTTATGATAGTTGGTTTGCAAGAGGATGCATTTGAAACTGACCGCGGTGTGTATAATTTTGTCGAACTTAATCGTAATATGTATGCTTTACTTAAAGAACGAAATGCAACTATCCATTACGAGGAAAAAGACGGAAAGCATCAATGGGGTTTTTGGCAAAAAGAAGTTCCGCAAGCGATCCGATATTTTATTCGTGAATATTAATTATCTTATTAAAAGAAAACGGAGTACGCTGTTTTAGTCAACTAGCCAATTAGAATTCATTGACTATAGTTAACTGCTTAGCGTACTCCTTCTTTTTATCTGCTAATCCTGCCTTTACTTAATGGATTACGATAAATTTGCTTTAATTTGAGCAAGCAGCGCACGACACCCTTGATCCACCAATTCATACACTTCATCAAAGTTGCCTGTATAGTATGGATCTGGAACCTCAGTAACATGTGCACCAGTAACTAGACTCATAAACGTCATAACTTTACCGCGCTCACCTTCACCGCTTGCATTTTTAAACACACGCTGTACATCCTTCAAATTTTGATTGTCCATACATACTATGTAAGTGAATTGATAGGCGTCGTTTGCATTTATTTGTCGAGCTCTAATTCCATCGTATGAAATTTTCTTTTGCTCTAATAATTTTCGTGTTCCTTCATGCGGCTGATTGCCAATATGCCAATTTCCTGTACCAGCAGAATCTACTTCAACAAGATGGGACAAACCCTCTTGTTCAACTAAATGACGCATAACCGCTTCTGCCATCGGGGAACGGCAAATATTTCCCAAACAAACAAATAATACACGTTGCTTCAACTTATACCCTCTTTTCTATCCTGTTGTTCTTATATCTAACTACTACTATAACGAATTGCTGCTAGTTGAACAACTAGAAGCGCAGTAAAAGGTTGTTTGTTCGTTTATAACTTGTTACGATATTACTGAAGTAAACTATGTTATACGATTTTGGTTTAACATGTTTGATTACATAGATTATCCCCTTCGATTTAAAAAATAAAGAGTAATATTTGTAGGAAAGGAAATATCGCAATGATAGTAACTATTTGTAGTGGCGGTCAAATTGGAGATTGGGCTCTTCCCTATCTTAAGCAAGCAGATTATTTAATCGGGGTAGATTATGGCGCCCACTTTGCCATTATGCATGGCTTCTTCCCAAATCTATCGATTGGTGATTTCGATTCAGTTACTGAGGAACAAGTAAAAGAGATAGAGCAGCAAAGTCAAACATTTAAAGGCTTTGATGCCATTGATAAAGATTACACAGACACACATCTTGCGGTAATCCATGCATTTGAACTTAAACCAAAGTTAATAAATCTTGTTGGTGCATTAGGAACACGCTTTGATCATTCCTTAGGTAATATTCATCTACTAGAACTTGCGTTAGAGCAAAAGATACCGATGCGGATTATTGATGAACATAACAGCATTCAAATGCTGGATGCATCAAACTCTCTATCCATTGATCGACTAGATTATCATTATGTCTCCCTGCTGCCGCAAAGCAAACAAGTGACAGATATTAAACTGCAAGGATTTAAATATCCATTAAAGGATGTTCCTTTGCATCTGACAAGAGGTATTTCAATGGGAATCAGCAATGAGCTAGTGCAGGAGCAAGGTACGATATCGATTGGCAGCGGAAAATTGCTTGTGATTCAGGCAAAGGATTAATTTTAACACTATTAAATGTATAGATATAGAAATTAAGAAGGGCTATTTGGATATTCAGCATTTTCGCTAAAATCCAAATAGCCCTTAAAGCTCAATTATCTATAGTTACCAGCATCGATAATTTTTTGTTTTTCATCAAGAATTTCTTGATAACCAGCATCTAAATAGATTTGTTTTGCCTTTTCATACTCTGCATCAAATTGATCAATTGGAGCAGTAGCAACTCTAATATATAGCTCCTGGAATAGATCGTTAAGGTCTGCTTTATATTCGCTCACAGTTTCTACAACTTCAGTAAATAATGCATCTGGTGTACGATATTCCGCAGTTTCATCTCTATATTTTATTAGATCCTCAACTAGCTGCTCATATCCTGGAGGTGCCCAGTTACGAATTTGAGAAATTTTGTTTACTTCTGGATCATCGTAAACAACGCTTTCAATAACTAATGCCCAGTAGTCTTTATTGTTGTTATTAGAAAGCTTCGATTCACCATTAAAGTCAGCCACTTTTACAGGAATACCATCTTCATCAAATGTGTAGTTTTCACCTTCAACCCCGTTTTGTAAGAAGAATAGATTTTCAGGTTGAATCATCCATTCTAAGAACATCCATACGGCAATACGCTCAAGTTCAGGTGTTTCATGGTTAATTCCCATAATAAATCCAAATGGCCAATAAGCGCGACCTTGAGGCACTTTACCTTCAGGAACTCCTGCATACGGAGGTAACACTGCGAATTCCGCATCTGGATTATTCGCAAGCGTAGCAGAGATTACATCAGAGTTACTTGTTAAATAGCTGCTAAATGTACCTGTTCTGCCAGCCGCAAATTCTGCTTTTGCTTTGTTTTCATCATCTCTTAAATAGAACTCGCGATCGATTAAACCGTTGTTAAATTGATAGTTAAGGTTGCGAAGCCAGTCCTCTGTTGCTTTTGTAGTAAAATCAGCAACAGATAGATCGGAGTAAAGCGCACGCTCCTTCTCATTAATTGGCCAATCACGGAACGCATAGTTATACGTAAAGTTGTTACGAGTTAATGTGCCGCCAAGCGTACCTAACCCAGCATCTTTCCATTTTTGCAACATTTCATTCAACTTTTCAAGTGAAGTTAAATCCTCAACTTTCATACCCACTTTTTCTACCCAGTCTTTACGAATTAAAGTTACAAAGTTATCAGCGTCTGGTCTTTCAGCAAAGAAAAAGATTTTTTGATCATTAATCACGCCATATTGTTCGATAGTAGAACCAAGCTTACTCCAATACGTAGGCGCGTATTTTTTAATTTCTTCCCAATCGATTTCTTGTAATACTCCTTCACTATAATAAGCAATTTGCTGAGGCATATCATAGTGGAATATAATATCTGGCGCTTTGTGCGCTGCTAATAGTTGCTGAAAATCTTGTACTTCATTCGAACGTGAAATTGCAACATACTTAACTGTAACATTATATTTGTCACCAAATTCTTTCTGAATCCATCGTGTGTAATAGTTGTCTGTTACGTTCCAGCCTTCAAATGCACGGTCATAGACAGGAATTTCAATAGTAACATTTTCAGGGAAACCTTGTGAGTAGTCTGGTGCCGCATCACTTCCCGAATCAGTAGTTGTAGAAGCTGTAGGAGTTGGCGAAGCGTTTGAATTACTATTGTTGTTTTTCTCATTACTACCGCCGCTACATGCTGCTAACATTGATGTTAGTAAAGCAAAAGATGTCAGAATCATCGCACTTTTCTTAAAATTCATTACAAAACCCTCCTTTTTTTATTAAAAGAAAATGTATGATATTATTCTTTGACAGCACCAAGCATAACACCGTTAACAAAGTACTTTTGGATAAACGGATATACGACAATAATTGGAGCTGTAGCAAAGATAACACACGCAGACTTTAATACATCAGGGTTTGTTAGTTGAACAACTGTTGACTCAAGTTGAAAGCTTTCACTTGCTGCAACAATCATAAAGTACAATTTAAGCTGCAAAGGTCTAGCATCTACGTTCTGCTTAATATAAAATAAGGCGTCAATATAGGCATTCCAACGCCCCACTGCATAGAACAGAGAAAGAGTAGCAATAATTGGTTTTGACAATGGAAGAACGATACTTGTTAATACTCTAAAATGACCTGCTCCATCAATTCGGGCTGATTCCTCTAAGCTCACCGGAATTGAACTATATATTGCGCTTCGCATAATGAGGAAGTTAAAGGCACTAAATGCAGGCGGTAAAATGATCGACCAAACGGTATCTAACAGCCCTAAGTTGCTAACGAGCATGTATTCAGGAATAATTCCGCCGCTAAAATATAATGTGAATAAGAACAAAAATGTTAGTGCTGAACGTCCCTTCAACTGTCTTCTCGATAACGGATAAGCTCCTAGAATTGTAATAATCATCCCTAGAATTGTGAAAACAACGGTTACAAAAATAGTTACATATAATGAACGCACAATTGAGGCATCGGAAAACACCTTTTTGTAAGCTTCAAAGGTAAATCCCTTGGGCCAAAGTGTTACTTTATTTGCGATAACATACGCATCTGCACTTAACGATTTAGCCAAAATGTGTACCAAGGGCAGCAAGCAGGCCAGAGATAACATAATGACTACCGCGTTAATAATAATGTCCCATATGTCGATACGCTTGAACCGTTTGACTGCAATTTGATTACTCGATAGTTTCATTGATTGTCATCTCCTTTCTACAATAATCCGTCCTCGCCAAGTTTTTTCGCTATTCGGTCAGAGATGAGTACGAGAATTAAGCCGATAACCGCTTGGAATAAACCTAATGCGGTTGCACGACTAAAGTTACCGCCCTCAATTCCCCAACGGTACACTAATACCTCTATTGTCGTTGTATACTCGGTTGTCGCTTTGTTAGCAAGCGCGTAAATTCTATCGAATGACCCGCCCATGACTCTTCCTAGATTCATAATAAGCAGGGTTACGATTGTAACGCGAATACCTGGCAATGTCACATGCCACATTTTGCGCCAACGATTGGCACCATCAACGGTTGCAGCTTCGTAAAGCTCAGGATTAATTGAGCTAATTGAGGCAAGATAGATAATCGTCCCCCACCCCATACTTTGCCATACCCCGATGAACAAGTAACTCAATAACCAGTGATTGTCCGACTGCAAAAACGGAATTCTTGAACCGCCTAAGCTCTCAATAAAGTTGTTAATAATCCCATTTCCATAGCTGAGTAATTGATAAGCAATCGCTCCAATAATTACCCAAGATAGAAAATGCGGTAAGTAAAGCAAGGTTTGATTGATACGTTTTAGTTTTACACTTTTCATTTCATTCAGTAACAGTGCTAAAATAATCGGCGCTGTAAAGCTAAGCAGCAAATCGGAGAAGTTAAGCAATAACGTGTTACGTACAGCTCGAATAAAGTCTCGTTTTGCAAACATTTCTGCAAATACTTCAAAGCCTACCCATTCACTGCCCCAGAATCCCTTCGCTATTTTGTAATCCTTAAATGCAATGACAATTCCGAACATCGGAGCTATCTTAAACAAAAGAACAAAAAACAAAGGGACCAGAACCATTAAATATAATTGCAAATCACGCTTGAGATAATAAAGTAATCCTTTACTATCAGCATTTTTTGTTTTTAAAGCGTTTGCAACTTTCACATTTACACTCTCCCTCCTTTAGTTTTCATCCCCTTATCAATTGCGACCGACTGATTGAATGGAGAAGTTGATTCACATATTACATAACCTCTCGCCAAACGTAAATTGTAGATTTTGATTGTGCTTATCACTTTTGATAATGCCTTGAAACCCTTGATATTACTGGGTTTTTACAATTTACGAACCTTGTTTTTGATTGCATTCGGCTATCAAAGTTAGCTAACGACTGAATGATCGCAACTAGCGGACTATCCTGTTTATGAGAGAGAATTTTATTATCATTTTCTTTCGTTTTTATCAGAATTAACCATTTAATTTTGACAGCTTATAACTGCTTGGAGTGACTCCTTCATACTTTCTAAAAAATCTGTTAAAGCTTTGAATGTTGTTATAGCCGACTTGAGCTGCAATTTGCGCAACATTTAAAGTTGAGCGAATAAGTAATTGCTTCGCTGCTTCAATTCGTTTCTGATTTACATAGTCAATTAGACTTTTACCTGTTCCTTCATAAAATAGCTTTCGCATATAGGAATAGCTAATTCCAATTTCCTTAGCCATATCCTCAAAAATAATATCTTTACTGTAATGCTGATCCAGGTAAGACACGATTTTTTCAAGATAGTTTACTTCCGAATGTTTGCTGCTCGAAACGTATTTACCAATTTCTAAGTAGAAACGCTTCAAATAGCTGGTCAATTCATCTAACGTCTCCATAGAAGCGATAATCGAATAAATATTGCCCTTGTTAGCAAAAATGGCTGAGGTGTTAATATTTTTTTCATTTAAATGTCTTATTGTAACGCCAATTAACTGATTATAAATAAACAAAATGTTATCATATGAAATTGGCTTTGTTGTTTGGATAAGCTCTCGCACTTCATCAAGTTCATTCATAATGCTATCAATGTCGCCAATATCGATATAATTGATAATACGACGCTCACTGTTATGAGGATAAATGTATTTATTGCTAAGCTGTTCGTTTTTCCAATATAAAATGTGACCATTTCCCACGATCATGCGCTGCTTAATAACTTCCATTGCCTCAAGCAATTTATTATGTGCATCATACGCTTCTGTAGCTATGCTGCTAATCCCAATCGTTACCGTATGACCAAACCATTCTAAGGCTCGTTCTTGAATTAAAGCAAAATGAGCAGTTAAGCTACCATCTTGTTCAATTATTGAATCATTAAAATTTAAAATAAGAGCAATTCTTCCCTCACCGTAATACACGCTTTTCAAATGGAAATGTGCGGAGAGCTGTTCCTCATATGCAGATATAAAAGCATAACGATGATAGGAACGCGTTTCTGGACTAGTCTGATTGCGATAGTGATTATAGTGGTCAATCGAGATAACTGCGATAGCAAAATATCCATTTGGAAACATATCGTGCAGCAGTTCTTTCTGTGAAGCCTTTAGCTGCTCGCCGCGCATTAAATGATGCACGACTAAGCTGCAGGCATCTCGTTCGTGCTCAGCAATTAGTTGATTAAGCTTATCTTCTTCCTCTTGCATTCGGCGAAAAGCAGCATCTAGAAAAGCCAGCTCGTTTTTATCAGAAATTGATAAATTCCCGCGTGCCCGAATACTACCAGCCAATTGCCGTACTGGACGTGACAGCCAAGTGGCAATTAATACGGTTAATATCACACCTACACCTATAAGAATCGCTGTAAACAAGACGATTTCTTGTTGAACGGACTTTGTTTGCGCCATTAATAAATCCATAGAATTTTGATTAACATAAAGCCAATTCATGGTACTCGACTTTTTCCATGTATAAAGTAACCGCTGACCATCTAGCTCATAAAAGTCATATCCTTCCTGTTTATCATGCTTCAGCACATCAGAAATATAAGGTATTTCACGAGCAGAGGTGAGTAAAAGATCTTTATTGCCGTGAGAAATAATGAATCCATTATCTAATCCGATTAACATATAACGTGAATCATCAAAATTAGAAGCTACCATATATTGTTCAAGCTGTGTTTCCTTTAGATTTACAACAAGCACTCCCTTTGCTGCAGTCGATAATCGATTAAGTGGCAGTACATACGATATAACCATTTCTCCATGATCGTTTATTCGCGGCTGCCAAACTCCTGCGATTCCTACTTTTTTGGTCAGTGCCTCTTGCAGCCAGTCCAGTGATTCATAACGTTCTATTGGTGAAACCCCTTCATCAGAGGCGATAATATAGTCCGCATCATACAAGTAAAAAAAAGCAGTCTCTACACCTTCATTACTTCTTGTTACACGTTGTAGCTCTTTTAAGATAGCTAATGCATGCTCAACTCGATTATAATCTGCATTTAACTGCTCATATGATTGATACTGGCGTATTCCATCATAAAGATTCGAGGTCGCCATTCGCACTGTATCTTGCACAATGTTATTTAAAGCGCTTTCAATTAATTTTTGATTTGACTCCAGTCCATCGAGTGTAGATTTTGCAATCGCCTTTTCCGAATAACCTAAAATTTGTGTGCCACTGTACAATGTCATAACGATCGTTGGTATGAGCATTACACAAAACAAAATTAAAGCAAGCTGCAACATTAAAGGAAGCTTTTTCATCACAATCCCCTTTCCTTCACAAGCATAAAGTCAGGAAAATCTTTAACTTGCTGCTGATTGAAGGTAAGGTGCAGCATACTGCCCATACTGCACCTCATCTCCATGCTTCATAGTTCTAATGCTGTTCCCGTTTTCGCATAATACATGCTCTCTGGCAAAGGCTTTTGAATGTCAATATCATGCGACATATGGGTTATCCATAATTGACTTGCCTTCCAATGTTTTTGCAGCTCGATCAACTCCGTTACATCGTAAAGTGATCGTGTTTCAAACGGGAAGTTTTCCTTATAGAAGCTTGCACCAATAATTAATAGATCAACATGATAAAGAAGCTGCTGTTGCTGCTCTGTAAGAGCAATGCTATCAGGGCAATATACAAAGCTTTTTCCATTTTGCTTATTATCAAAACGAAAAGCATAAGAATATCCATTACGCCCGTGATTAACTCGCCATGCTCGAAGCTGCCATTCAGCAAACTGATAACCACGGTCTAAGGTAATAAATTCAATGCCATTGCTTAACCAAGGAAATCGATCCAATATCTCTTCAATTACCTCTTGTGCAGCATAAAGCTTCGGTGAACTTTGATTATAACGACATTGGTCAAACCATTGCGGTAGTCCACCAATATGATCAAAATGTGCATGAGTAATTAACATATGCTCTACTATTCGTTCGTTTGCATGTTCCATTTGCTCATACCAATCTGGTCCACAATCTATCCATAATGAGATAGGATATTGCTCTTCTATTTTTAATTGTATCGATGAACGCAATCGTCGATTTATTGCTGTTGTACGTGCTTCCTGACAAATTTCACACTCGCAATATAAACGAGGCACACGATGTGCATCACTTGTACCGTGAAATATAATTTTCATTTTTCTTCTCCTACCCAAATTCATCGTTTATATATTTTTCTCTAATATTTTGTTGGCATCTCGACGGAATATTTGTGCGGCTTCCTCAACTGTTATTAGCTCATATTCCATTTCCTCCCACAGTTTTTTCAATACCTCAATAATTTCTGCTGAACCGACAGGGTCAACAGGATCTGCTGGTGAACTATTTTTTTCTGACCAAGCAACATATTGAAATACTTGCTGTTGAGTATCGGATAAATAAGGCTTAATTCCTTCCTGCACCTCAGAGGAAACCGGAACACCGCGTTCGCCAAGAATTAACTTATTTGCCTCAATATCATTCACCCAAAAGTTGATAAATTTTGCCGCTTCTGACTTCACTTTAGAGGTTTCAGCTATTGAGAAAAACATACTGGATTTTAAATATAACCCTTTTTGCATATTCGGTCCTACCATTGGAGCAATTTCTATGGGACGATCCATGGACTGCTGCATAGCTAAATACTGGTTTGACCACTGCCAAATCCCAATTTGCTTAGACTGAACAAGATAATTATCATCAAACCCCTTGATTTTAACTTTTGCATCCATCGTTGGTGTTGCTTTGCCATGTACTAGTCTAATCAATCGTCCAAAGAAATCAACAAATAATGAATCATCATCATAACCTAATGCAGTACCTTCGGCATTGTACAGTGTTTCATCCTTAGTACGCAAATAATAAGCAAAAAAGATCTCTGGCCGCATCCCGTCATCAAAAAATAACCCCATAGATTGCGCTAGAAAAGCAAGACTTTCATAATCATCCCATGTCCAATAGGTTGGAATTTTATCTAGTCCGATTTTTTTCAGCAACTCAGGATTATATTGAAAGCCTAGGGAATTAATACCGAGTGACATTCCGTAATTCCCATCTTTATAATAACCGGAATGCAAAACATCTGAATTAATATGTGAAATATCAATTTCTTTACCAAAGTAAGGAGTTAAGTCAGCAAACAGTTTTTTTCCTGCATACTGAGCATAGTAGCTTGTATCAATTTGAATAATGTCGGGCAATTCTGCTGCTGCAGCTTGAGGAGCCATCTTTTTCCAGTAATCATCATATTTTGCATACTCCATCTCGATCGTAACATGAGGATTTTGCTGCTCATATAGTTCAATTACCTTTTTCGTGTAGTCATGACGAGTATCTTCTCCCCACCAGGCTATACGAAGGGTGACTGGCTCTGGCTTTACCTGACTAGAGTTTGAGTTGTCATAAAAGCTAGAGAAAAAGATCTTATTATTACAGGCAACTAACAAGGAAAGTAACAATATAAGTGCTACAGTGAGCTTTGTCGCTAAATACTTCATTAGATACTCCCCTTCCATTGTTCCATCGATCTGGATTATGGAGCAGCTCATCACGACTATTCTCTATAAGTATGACATTTTAATTCGGACAATAAATTCCATTAATATGATTATTATAGAGAGAGCTGTCCTCGGTTTAAATCTAAAAAAACGTCATTTTTGTTAAAAAAACAGAGGGTTTTCAAGCACTGTTTGAAACCCTCTTTAGATAAAGTTAACTTGGTGTTTTAATATATTCTGTTGGTGTTTGACCAGTATATTTTTTAAACACCTGACTAAAATATTGAGGATTATCTCCGAAGCCTAACTGCTCTGCCAACTCAAATACCTTTACATCAGAGGTCGACTCTATAACCTCCAAGGCCTTATTAATTCTTAATCGCATCACGTAGTTTGAAAACTTTTCACCTGTTTCTTTCTTAAATAATTTCCCCAAATAGTCTGCATTCATATATAGCATTTCACTTGCCACCCAATTTAACGATAAATTTGAATCTCCTAAGTTTTGCTCGACTATTTCAATTACTCGCTGAATAATTGAGGAATGCTTAGTTCTTTGTACATGTAAATTTGTTTCTGTTATTTCCTTAGCTATCGAGAAAATATACTGTTTAATTTGCGGTAATGAGTGTAGCTCTTCCATTTTTGCAATGGAATGCATATATTGTGTAAAATCATCCCTCCTGCATAAGCGAGTAATAGCAACAAGTAAGGATAAGGCATAAGATTTGCTCATCGCAATATCCAATCTTTGCTCTGTAAGCTGCTGAAAAAACTGATTTAATTCGTGTTGAGCTGACTCCCAGTTGCCAGATTTAATATAAATAGACATCTGCTCATCATCAAAATAAAAATCAGGTGTTTCTGTCATCACATTTGATATATCTTTTTTGAAAATAATTGCGCCTTCCCCTAAATAAAAGCGATAATTAATGCATTCTAACGTTTCATGATAAGTTTTACGCACAGCATTAATTGGCGCAGCATCACTAACAGCTATCGTTAAATCCAGCTTATAAAATGATAAATATATTTGTTTAATGCTTTCTAAGCGTGACATTAACCAGGTTTGCTCACAGCTTTCTTTCAACAATAGAAGAACATGCTTCGCTATCGTCGTACTAAATAACACTAATTCGTGACCGAGCAAATCTTCTGCGATATTTTTTACAGCAAATAAATGCTCGTATTGGAACTGACCTTCCAGTTGAAACAAAATTAATTGAACGGTGCTTGGTTGCTCGGTTATTTTAAATAGTCTGCGATATTGCTCCCATTCGCGTGTCCCATACGTTTTATTCGTAACTAACTCCTTTAAAAACTGCTCTTTGGCATAAGGCAGCGCCTTTGCAAGCTCGGCTTGCAAATTTTCCATAAATTGATCTTTCATTTGCTTATTATGCAGGTCCTCAATTACTTCCTGTAGGGCAGCTATTATACTATTTTCATTGCAAGGCTTTAACAAGTAGTGCTTTACGCCAAATTGCATAGCTGTACGTGCATATTCAAAGTCATCGAAGCCAGATAAGAGAATAAATTTAATGTCTCGATTAATTTCATAAATAGTCTCGACTAGTTTTAATCCATCCATCCCTGGCATCTTAATATCCGATATAACAATATCAGGCTGGTTCTTCTGAATGAACTCAAGCGCTTCAACCCCATTGCGACATGTACCAATTAACTCGGATTGATAGGCTTGCCATTCAATCATCGTTGATATGCCTTCTAAAATAATACGTTCATCATCAACCAACAGCACTTTGTACATCTTCATCCCTCACGATATACGGTAAAATGAGTGTTACTTTTGTTCCATGACCATAATTACTTTCAATATTAAGGCCATATGCTTCCCCATATAGCATCTTTATTCGTTCTCGAATATTCATTAGTCCAAGTCCAGTTCCCTTAGGTTTCACTTCACCAAGGCTTAATTTTTCTAGGAAGGATTCACTCATACCTGGACCATTGTCTTCTACCGTGATCAGTAAGTTTTGCTCAGCCATTTGTGCAGTAAGGTTAATTGTGCATGGTTCAATGTTAGGCTCAAGCGCATATTGAATCGCATTTTCTATAATAGGCTGAATTGACAGCTTTGGAACTTCACATTTTAGCAAATGCTCAGGTATAGTCAAAGTAAAGATTAATCGCTCCTCAAAGCGAAGCTTTTGAATAATTAAGTAATGATGAATGATTTCGAGCTCTTTATGTAATGGAATAACAACAGTTTTCGTATTGATCGATAGGCGAAGCAACGAACCTAATGACTCAACCATTTGCGAAATCCGCTCTTGCTTGCTCATTTTTGCCATCCAATTAATCGTTTCTAGCGTATTATAAAGAAAATGAGGATTAATTTGCGCTTGTAATGCTTTAAACTGTGTATCTTTAATCATTAGCTGCTTTACATAATTCTCTTGAATTAATTCATTAATTCGTTGCAGCATAATACGAAAATGGCGCTGAATCTGCCCTACCTCATCCATCGCGATTGTCTCGTTGCCTTCCTCTTGATATTCAAAATTCCCAAGCTGTACACGCCTCATCTTGACAGTAAGTTTTTCAAGCGGATCCGTAATTCTTTTCGCAAGTTGAAATGCTACAATTGACGCTATTACAAATAATGCTAAATAAATAATCAGCACCATCTTTTTTGCATTATCGGTTGTAAAAAAAATGTTGTCATAAGGCATGACCGTATAATAGGTCCAATCGGTTAAATTTGACGTTCGATATGTTAAGAAATATGATTTTCCATTGCTACGTACAATTTTGTAGCGCTCACCATCCAACTTCACATCAGAAAGCGTTTGCAATTTTATCTCGATATTATCGGAATAGACCACTTCATCGTTGCTATTATTGATTACGATAAATGCAGCTTCTTCAGCATCAATACCTTTAACAAAATCTGAAAATAGACGATTAAGATCAACTCGAATAGCAAGCACACCTAACCCGTCTAATGATAGGTCTTGATAGCGTCGAATATAACGCACTACAGTTAATGCTTCATCTTCTTGATCGGGCGCTGTCCAAAAAATAGCGCCTTTATTGCCAATTGCCTTTTGCCAAAGAAGCTTAATACGCTCCTCGCTCATCGTAATTGGTCTAGCACCTACTGAGTATTCCGTATTATTCACATCATAGAGCTGGAGAGAAAGGACATATTTATCTAAAGCGCCTAAATCAACTAGTCGCTGACGAATTTTCGTAAAAGAAACGTAGCTAGCGTAGTCAACTTTAGTATTAATAATCTCCCACAAATATTCTTGAATTGCGGAATCCGTCACAACATTATAGGATAGTGACATAATTTTCTGTAATTCGCTCTCCATATTTAAGGAAGAGACATTAAGTGCCTGAGAGGACTGCTTGTACACCAGTTCATCATACGCGCGAAATGCTAAACTGTGGACAATATTCGTTAGAAAAATAACTGTAGCCATTAGGAGTGCAATGAGAACAAAGATTTTATACTTAATTTTGAGATTTGAGAAAAAAGAAATGAGGCTGTTCAATGCACACGACTCCTCGCCTTATATTCTTACACCCTGCATTATTTCGTTAGTAAAAGCAGCAATCTCCTTCTGCGATGAAGGAGATTGCCAATCTTTCAATCTTAACTCCGCTAAAAAGCGTAATGATTTTTAGGAATATAAGAGAAGCATATGCTGTTTTGAAGAACATACAATGATGTTATAACGGCAATAGCTCTACGCTTTCCTTCGCTTTTAATGCCTTCACCATTTCTATCCATGCCTCAGGTTTATTAGAGATGGCAGAATAGTATGTTTCAAGAAAGTTTGCGATTAAGCTCGCTGGAAGTTCAGTTCTCTCTTCATCAGTTGGTAAAAAGCAAAGATCAAGTTCAGATACTGCATTACCTTCCAAATCCCAGGATGGATGCACATAAGGAAAATTAAGTTTTTTGAAACCGATATGAGAAAGAACTTCACGACGCACTATTGGATTCATTAATGAAACTCCGCCAAACTCATGTATTTGTGCACGGAACGGATCATAAATTTCTGCAAACATTCCTAATGAGCTGCTTCCTGCTTCAGCAGCAATACGCTGTAAATCTTTTTCACGTTGCCGCATTAAAAAACGACCTATGCCAAGATTAGCTTGACCAATAATTGTAAAGTCTGTCATTGCAACAGAAAGCTCAGGGTAATAACGATATTCTGTAGCCCCTACTACTTTACCTTCATGAAGCGCAACATATACATGGATGCTGCTGTCTAGTAAAGGTTCTCTCCAAAGCTCATACGCTAGTACTTCCTCTGGTGGAAAAATCGAGCTTAGTAATTGATGAAAAGCTGGAAAATATTGATCATCAATAGATTGAATACGATAATAGGTTAACAATGAAGTCCCTCCCCAAATTTTTATTGTTTAAACGGATTACGCCACTGCATTATAGCAGCATAATTATGTGATTCTTCATCCTCTAAATAATGTTCTGCAATACCAACTGGCACTCTTCCGCAACGAAGTAAAAATGTAATTACTGGATCTTTAATTTCCCCTGCAATGACTTTATCCAAATATGCTTGAGCAGATAACTCAGCTGCATACCGATGATACCCTGGCATTCGCCCGCCGCCAAGCAAAGAGGTTAAGCCGAGATGAACAACTGTTTCATACATCGACTGCATTAACCATTTGCCAATACCAGCTTTGCGATAAGAAGGAACAACACAAATATCGACTACATAGAGCGTATCTCCAGAATCATTATGATTGCGAATATAACCATCGTCGGTAATCTCACTCCAGCTATGCTGGTGACCATAATCAGCAAGATTTACAATAAGTCCTGTCATCGAACCAACAATTGTTCCATTTACTTCTGCACATATTGCTCCTTGGGGAAAGCGACTAGTATGCTCTTTCAATTGTTCCTCATTCCACCATAACTCCTCTGGAAAAGGCGGCGGAAAGCTTTGTCGCTGCACATCAATAAGCTGCTTAGTATCATCCAAATTATAATTTCGGATCGTTACTAGCTCTGGCTTTCCGTCCTGAAGCACGTACAGTTGTTTAAACATCACTGACCTACTCCCTCCGTTTTATCCTCTGAAACTTACGGATCGTATCCATTTATGACCAGTCAGTATATAAATCTGTACGTCGGTCGCGCCAAGTCATAACCGATCCCTTTTTACGAACCTCTTCCAATAAGCTTAAGTCAAGATCTCCGACGACTAACATATCATCGTTAATGACGCCCTCAGCAATAATTCCTCCTGGCGGAAAAGGAATGTCATTAGGAGCGATAATTGCTGCTTGACCATAGTTTGCTCGCATAAAGTCAACTCTGCGTAATGCCCCTGTCGTACCTGTAGTAACAACATAAACTTGATTTTCAATAGTACGAGCATGGCAGCAATAGCGTACACGATGAAAGCCATGACGGTCATCGGTACAGGAAGGACAATAAATAACATCGGCACCTTGTGCTCTCGCCATTCTGACGATTTCAGGGAATTCAATATCGTAGCAAGTTAACATTGCAATTTTTCCAAATGGAGTAGCAAAAACGTTAACTCCGTCACCGGCGCTCATTTGCCATTCTTCTACCTCAGTAGGTGTCAAATGAATTTTATGCTGGACTTGAATTTCTCCCTCTGGCGAAAAATAATGCGCTGCATTACGTCTTTTTCCATCAGCCATAGCTACAACATGTGTCCCGCCAATAATATGTATTTGATATTTTGCTGCTAAAGACTGAAATAAAGACAAATATGCTTCGGTGTAGCTAGGAAGTTGCTCAATGCTTTGAGCTTCCCCTAGCTCATTTGGAATAGAAAGCAGTTGCGTCGTCATAAACTCTGGAAAGAGCAATAGCTGCACGCCATATTCTGTTGCATTACGCACATAATGCTCAACTTGTTCAGCAAATTGCTGAAACGAGTTAATATCTTGTAATTTATACTGTACCGCACCTACACGATATTTCATGATCAGCCTCTTTTCATCACTTATTTGCGTTGTTTAAATTGCAATGTAATGGTAGTACCTAAATTAACTATACTAAACACTTCAACTTTTCCTTCATGCAAGTCAATAATTCGTTTAGCAATTGCAAGACCTAAGCCTACACCGCCAGTCGAACGTGCTCTTGCACCATCGACGCGATAGAATCGTTCAAATAAATGAGCAATTTCATTTTCAGGAATACCGATCCCTTTATCTTTCACTTCAATTCTTACAATGCCTTTAGAAAGGGCAACAGAAATATCAATTGGCTCTTTCGAATATTTGATTGCATTATCTATTAAGATAACAAGGAGCTGCTGAATTTTATCTTTATCTCCTACCATTCGCACATTATGATTTAAAGCTTTAACTCTTATCGTCCGCTGGAACGTCGTCTCCATCATCGTAGCAATTTCTTCGATGACTGGTACAACATCAAAAGTTTCTAGCGTCAGCCAATCTTCCTGTTCAGCTTCTGCTAAGGTAAGCATTGACTTAGTTAAGCTTTGTAGGCGAGTCGTTTCGCGAGCAATCGATTCAATTGCCTCTTTGCGAATATTTTCATCATCTGCTCCCCAACGCTTTAGCATATTGGCATAGCTAGAAATAACAGTCAACGGCGTTTTTAACTCATGCGAAGCATCGGCGATAAAAAATTTTTGCCGCTCAAATGTGCGATCCAAGCGATCGATCATTTGATTAAACGCACGAATAAGCTGCTGTAATTCAGCAGACTCCTCTCGATCCCCAAGATCTATTTTTCGTAGCTTACCACTGCGATCGATTTCACGTATTGTTGTTACCATTTGAGAAATCGGTTCTGTTAATCTTGAGGTAAACCAGTATGTTCCGAAAATAGCAAACAAAATTGCACCACCGCTCGTTACGCTTAGCGCTGCAATCAGGATTTGCAAATAATCGTCCAACTCATCCAAAATTCTTGTCACTTCCAGCATGGCGATTACTTCTCCATCCTCAAACAAAGGTACACGAGAATATATAATACGTTCGCCACTTTTCGTAAACATACCAGTCTTTTGATACTTACTATATTCCGCTGGAAGATCTAGAAGGATCTCATTTGATCCGACAATATTAACTACACGATTATTAGGACTAACAATACGAATCATTTCATTCGCATTATAATATTCATTTAATAAATCTGCGCTATTTAAGCCGCGCCCGCTTTGAATTCGCGGATTTTCTAAGAGCAGCTTAACTTTATTAGCTATAATCTCTTCTTCGCTCTCTGTTGTAATCTTTATGACATAGAAATATACAAAGATATTAAAAAAGATAAGTATCAATATTAACCAAAAAATAGTAAACAACGTAAATCGTTTTCGCAGTGTCATTAATCTGGCTCCTTGATCATATAACCAACGCCACGAACTGTATGAATTAGCTTGTAGCGATACCCCTTGTCCAATTTCTGTCTAAGATATCTAATGTACACATCAACTAGATTCGTCTCGCCTATAAAGTCGTAACCCCATACCTCTGACAATATTTCTTCACGCGATTTTTCTTCGTTTACATGCTCAAGTAAAAAGACGAGAAGCTCAAATTCACGCGGTGTCAGTTCAATTACATTATCTTTACGAGTAACTTTTCGAGTTCTAAGTTCAACGCTCAAATCACCAAGTGTAATTGTATCCGAACCTTCCGTCTCCTTAGATTTTTGCTTAAATATCCTTAATATATTACGTACTCTCGCCAATAACTCCTCAACAGCGAATGGCTTTGTTATATAATCATTTGCTCCGTGTTCAAATCCGCTAACTTTATCCGGCACAGTGTCACGAGCAGTTAATAATATAATCGGGATCAAATTACCAGATTGTCTAATTTGGCGAAGCACTTCAATACCGCTCATTTTCGGCAACATGACATCCAGCAATACTAATTCATATTCACCGCTATTAATCATTTCATAGCCTTGCTTACCATCGGATGCAATTCCAACTTCATAGCCTTCATGTTCTAGTTCTAGCTGTAAGATGCGAGCTATTCCCGCTTCATCTTCGACGACTAATATTTTTTCACCCATCGTGTTGCACCCCTTTCTTTCCTCATACATTCATCATAATAGAAAAAATACTATTAATGCAAGCGAATTACCTTCTTTATTAATGGCATTAAATACTTATAAAGTGCTTTTCTGGTCGATTGATAAGGTGGAAAATTGGTACCCTCCCATAAATCTAAAAGCAGTGATTTTGGGTTTAACTCAGGAATAATAAGATGATCTAATTGTCCATGAAGTCTAAGCCATTCTTTGCGACCACGAAAGCTTTGATCTCGATTGCTAACCCAAATAAGTGGACACTTATTTTGCTCAGCTAATTGCAGTAATGCAGCTAGCTTTGACATAAATAGCGGCGCCTGGCGAATAAACCACGGGCTATTTACGATAACAAGGTAATCTGCTTGCTGTACTATAGCAGGAAGCTGCAAGACATCCCAATGAGAAGAGTAGTCAATGATTACATCTCGCTGCAAGGTGCTTTGTAAAATTAGCTGCGAAGTCAACATAAATCGCTGCTCAGTAGACTGTTTCATAAGTGGACTAGCAATAAAATAGCTGCCGATTTTTCCTGCTGTACAAATAAAGCCTTTTTCTAGCGAATGCTCCTCTTCTGCCATATAGTGTCCCATTGCCTGCTCTTGATAATGGTAAGTCGTATCCCAACTATTTGAGACTTGCAGGCTGTAAAATAATTCAGCATCCTTTATACGATGCTCAATATAGCTAAAGTTCATTTTTTGCTGCTCAAACCAGCTTGCTATTGATAATGCCAGCAAGGTACTGCCAGCCCCCGGATGAGCACTTAGCACTGCAATTGCTTTCCCTCGATGCTGCGAAAAGCTTGAGCAATTACTTTTAATAATCTGTTTTACCTGCTCTCGTTCGAGATTGGTTATCGCAATCTGATGCAGTTGGGATAGTTCCCTTAATCGTTGCTTTAGCTCAAAAATATGCTGTGGACGATGTTCAGCTTGCTCCTGCATACAATCAATAATTAACTCTCGCAATGGCTTTGGTACTGAAAAATTTAAAGTGGCATGAAGTGCAGAAAAGCGATTTCGAAGTTGGATTGAGTTGTCCATTCCATTCACAACGGTTTTGGGTTCAATTCCTAACATCGCGAGTAGCACCGCGCCAAAGCTGTAAATATCGGTTCGTTCATCCGTTCCTTTTCCAAGTATTTGTTCAGGAGCGGCATAACCTTTCGTACCAAAGGCGATTGTTTCATCTGTCAGCGTCTCAGCTTGTAAGGTGGCATACGTTTGCTTGCTGATGCCAAAATCAATTAGCTTAACCGCTCCGTCCCTACTAAGCATAATATTCGACGGTTTCAAATCACGGTGGATAATCGGCGGATGCTGTGCATGTAAATAACTTAAAGCATCCAAAACCTCCATTGCAACATAATAAATAAACGATAAACTGATAAATTTACTATTTTGCTTTAGCCATTGCCCAAGATGTATCCCATCTATCCACTCCATCACAATAAATGGAGTTTGCCGTATCGCACAAATATTATAATCAAAGATTTGCGGTAAAGCTCGATGCTTCAAATGAATAAGAAGTTTTGCCTCACTGGCAATCGTTTGCTGCTCAATGCTGCTTTCGCTCACATGTTTTAGCATCTTCAATACCCTTATTACTCCATTTAAATGAAGATCACGCACAGTATAAAGCTCGCCCATGCCACCGACTGCCAGCATTCCGATTACCTCATATCGTTGATTGATAATTGCTCCAGCTTCAATAGACATCTAAATTCCTCCATTTCTAATTTCCAAAAATAACAAACAAAAAAAGCATTCTAAAATTAGACATTAGATCTAATTCAGAATGCTTTTCTGAAAATCATTAAGTTTAATCTTTTTTTTGCAAAAATAACGTAATCTCTTCACGATTATGAAATAACTGTTTTGCTGCTAGCACCGTGAAACCTGAGCTTAAACGCTCTCTTACTTCACGAATGCTTTGCAGCGCTTTTTTATGCAATAACTTTACAGTAATAATTGCAAAGCTATGCGGCTTTAATGCGCCTTTTAGCTGCATAATTAGCTTGCTCATTTCAAGCGGGCTCCAGCTCATATCACATACTAGCAGATCAAAGCTTGCTTTTGGTAATTTAACTGCCGATGCATTCATCCGTAAATGAGTTAAATTAGGATGGTGAACAATTCGTTCATCCATCGCTGCAGGATCAATTGCTGTTACTTTCAAGCCTCGCTCTAGCAACAGGCTTGTCCAACCGCCAGGCGCGGCGCCAACATCAATTGCCGATTCATATTTACTATAATCTATGCCAAACACTTTTTCTGCTTCTAACAGTTTAAATTTTGCACGAGAAATTTGCTCTGCTTCACGCTGAAAACGAATCGCGCCACCTGGCCAATCTGAGCCCATTTCCTCTGGTGTGGCAAAGCCAACAAGCATTTGCTCTTCATGTACAAAAACAGCAATAATCAGTTGCGGCTGCTGTACAACTACCGTTGCACCAGCTTCGATTAACGCTTTAGCAAACACTTCCTTTAAGCCTTGCTTGCTAAGCGTTAATTGGTGTCGTTTGCTCGTACGAATATGAACCGAGACGTTTTTGTTAGCTACTGAGCTTTCAATATAAGAGATCATTTCCGTAACTGTGTTAGCATCACGTTGTTCATCTCCGGTAATGACTAGCTCACGATCAATCGGCTGAATATGCCTAACAAAAATTAATTCATTTTGCGAAAACTTCCGCAGCGCTTCATCATTTTCTTCTTCTACTTCAAATTGATATATTTCACCGGGAACAAGCTGTTTAAACTGTATACTTGAAAACAGTTTTCGCAGTTCATCCATGCCGTAGGGAGAAAAACCGTGATTCGATGTGCCTATCCACTTGCTCATACATTGCCTCTTTCTATTTTTGCTTGCATCGCCACTTCATCCAGTTCGCTTTTCGTCATTGGGCGAGCATATAATTGAACGTCATCTGTAATTGCATGACGAAGTGCATCATACATTTGTTGTCTGCCATACATGCTTGATGTATGCAAATAAATGCGTCTAGGAAACTTGCCACCAGCAATTAGATGCCTCACGACCTCATATCCGGTTGGTTCATTCCAGCCTAAATCATAATCAAGTGATAAAATATCTATTTGTTCTAAATCAATTAAAAGTTTGCATTCCTCTGCGTTTTTCGCAAATACAAACCCATCCGGACATTGTCGAAAATCATCTAAATACACATGAATCATGAACCTAGACTCCTTTGCATCTTTTCATTACCTTAAAAGAGATGTTGCATTTGTTGATAATGGCTGTTGAGCTAAGCATACATAACATTTTTGTCTAGCTACGGTAATTAACTCAACTAAGTCATCACTGTCTGGCGCTTTCTGTCCATCTCGCCCGTATACAGCCAATTTTTCTGAATAACTTCCTGTTAAGCTATCTTGAGAATATAAAGGCTGAACACGCATACCGCCATCGGCAATAGCTGCCTTTAATGTTTCGCGGATCGCCTCATAAAGCTGTTCAATTTCTTCCTTTGTCAAGCTATTTGCTTTACGCGCTGGATGAAGCTTTGCAGCATATAAAATTTCATCACTATACACAGCTCCAATTCCCGATACTACCGTTGCATCAAGCAAAAAAGTTTTTAGCGAGCTGCGTTTTTTCTGCAATTGAGCTTGTAAATAAGACAGTGTAAAACGTTTATCTAGCGGATCAAGTGCACAAGCTTTTAACAGCTCCTCTA
This sequence comes from Paenibacillus sp. plas6, assembly GCF_057221655.1. Classification (NCBI taxonomy): domain Bacteria; kingdom Bacillati; phylum Bacillota; class Bacilli; order Caryophanales; family Paenibacillaceae; genus Paenibacillus; species Paenibacillus sp. plas6. Next base: position 4,408,769 of record NZ_CM170151.1, read on the forward strand.
CTTCTCGCACAGTCATAAGCTGCACAGCATTGGCAGGCAACTTTGCAAAAGTCATGTAACGCTCGCCAAATTGAACGACAAAATCTTGACCTGCTGGCAAAGCTTCACCAGCCTCTCCTCCATAAAATGAAGAATTATGTGCAAGATAAATAACTAATCGTTTTCCGGTATCTAAGTGCAAAACAAGATGTCCAGCACGACGCTCGACAAACCAAATCGTTGCACCTTTCAGCTCTTCTATAAGCTTTGCTTTACTTCCGGTAATTACCTTTGTATTGCATACAATATTTGTAATAGCAGCTCCTGCATATTTCTCAGTAATAACTGCTTTGATCACTTCTAATTCTGGTAATTCATACATGTTCGATTGCCTCCTAATTGCCTTGACAACAACGTTGCCCCGAGCAATAACAGTATATTATTCATTTAGCAACGCTGCTCTAAGCTCCTGTAAATTCGCATAATGATAAGTAGGTTCGCAATTTGCTAATTGACGATAATACTCATAATTTTCAGCTGTTGTAATTCCTGTATATAATAGTGCAGTGTCACAGCCTGCCTGAATACCTGATGAAATGTCTGTTAACATATTATCACCAATCATTAATGCATCGGATGCCTCACATTGTAATTGATCTAAAGCAAATTGCACTAAAATTCGCGAAGGCTTTCCAATAATTATCGGATTTTTGCCGCTTGCTGCCTCCAGCATCGCTCCAATAGAGCCTGCGCCTGGAATTAAGCCCTCATTGCTTGGAAGAAGTAAATCAGGGTTAGTCATAAGGAAATCTGCACCAGCGCGAATCGCTTGAACAGCAAGCTTGCCTTTCTCATACGTATATTGGCGATCGATACCTTGTACGACCACCGTTGGATTTTGCTCAACAATTTCGATATTTTGCTCGATTAACGCTTGACGCAAGCCATGCTCACCTATTAGCATGACACGAGCTTCCTTGTAATTTTGCTTAATGTATGCAGCAGTTGCTTGAGCAGAAGTACATATATGCTGAGGGGTTGTCTTCATTCCCATTTTGCATAGTCGTTCAGCAACTTGCTCGGGGGTAGCTGATGAGTTATTTGTAACGAAGCGATAGCTCCATTTATGTCGATTTAAACCATCAATTAAATTACTAGCCCCTTCAATCGGTGTATCGCCATGATATACCGTACCATCAAGATCTATAAGTAACGCTTTGTAGCGATCGTACAATGCTGTCATTTGCTCATTCTCCAGTCTCATCCATTATCCCATTTCGTATAACACGATTATTTTTATTCCCATATTTTTCAGTTCATCAACAGAATAAAGAAATTGCATCATTTACAAGATAACACACATTTGAAAATCTATACAGAGTTACCTGTCTTCTTTTTTAAACGATTGATTCGTTTGTCTAGTTGCTCGATCTCTTTTTTCTTTTGTGCAGCAGATCTGCGAGTACTCGTTACCATATCATGCTGCTTATCAAGCGCTAACTCGGCATAATATAGCGCTAAATCATATTGCTTTGTTTTGTGCTCATAATACATCGAGAGCTCAATTGCTGCTTCTACTTGCTCTCTTGTGACAATATAACTATTATAATCAACGATTCTTTGCCAAAGCATAATCGCTCGCTCATAGTTATTTATTTTTTTATCGCGCATAGCTAACAGCATAAGCGTTGCTGCTTTTTGCCTAGGAATATAGGCAGCAAGTTCGAACAATTGCTGAGAATGCATGCTATTTCCCATCTTTTCAAGCCACAAGCCTGTGCGCACCATTTCCTCAGGATCGCTTGGTTGTTGTACAACACTACTAAGTTCTCGATTACTTAATAGATGTGCAAAGCGAATCGCAAGGGTTACTAATGAAAGCATATCAATCTCGTTATGCCGAAATACATCATATAACAGCTCAGGATCATTTTGATTCAAGAATTGAAAATATCTTGTCGGTGCTTCTGAGCCCGGCAAATCATCCAAACGGACAATTCCTAATCGCATTTTTTCAATATGACTTAACTTACATGATTCCAGTGTGTTGCGCCAAATGGCTCGCGACGGGTGCAGCAAGTCAACATGTAGAGGCTCCCATATTTTTTGTCTCATACCATTCATTACAAAACGACTATGTATTAAAGGCCAGTCAAAGCTTTTCCCGTTATATGTAACGAGATGAGTAAAATATGCAGTTAGATGATGAACATAGGCTAACATCGCCCGCTCCTCTGCTGGATGTCGTATAAGCGCCTGCTGCACGGTAATTCCATCGTTATCCCAGAAGGCTAGTCCAACCATAAACGGTACATTGCCTGCACCGCTGCCAAGGCCTGTCGTCTCTAAATCGAGAAACAAAAACTGAGTATGATTAGCATGATTATCGGGATAGAAGGCATTGAGAAATTCTCCTGCCTCCTGCCATTCCCTAAACTTATGCATCCCGATCGCCTCATTAGCGCTCACATGCAGCGTTCGCAGCAAGAAGCTGCCAAACTCATTATGTGCTAACTGTACATGCATCTTTGTCCATTTATCGCAGTACAGCTCTTCAGCAGGAATTGACGAAAGCTTCAGTAACGAATGATAGACATGCTCTTGCTTCCTTTCTTCCACGAAGGGCAAAGCTGAACAAGCCGTCTCATCAGCAAGCTGTAGAGATGAGTATTCATCAACTTGCTCCTTATATTGTTGATCAGATTTCTGTTGAGTAAGTTCAGTCTGTTGAGCCGGTTCGACTGCTTGCGCTTCTATCGACTTTTGCTCATTTGCTTTCCCTTGTAATCGCTGTAAGCGAGCTCGCAACGTACTCATCTCTGCACACCCTCCTTTCGTTACGACGGCAGCCTCTAGTTTAATTTAACTTATTAGCATTTCAACAACTGTAAGGCAACCTGTTTACCTATAATTCCTACTTCTTCAATTGGTCCAACGCATGCCGGGCAACCACTTATACAGCCGCAGCCACTAATTAACTTTTCGGCATTCCTTATTAGTTCGCTATGAATTTCATACAGTCTTTTACTTAAACCAATCCCGCCTGGATAACGATCATAGAAAAAGATCGTTGGCTTACCTGAATGCACAGCCTTAATTTGCGGGACTACGCGAATATCAAATGGATCGCACATTAAATATAGCGGAGCAATATTGCTTAATACATTTGCAAGTCCCATTAATGCCGACTGCATTTGCTCCTTTGTCATTTGTGCCGTCATCTCATCTGAAAATGTAAACCAATAACTTGCCGTATGCAGTTCTTCCTCTGGCAAATGAATCGGGCCGGAACCGATATTTTCATGTGTACGTAAACGAATTTTCTTAAAAATGGTCGGTTGTGCATTCACTGTAACTTCTCCATAGTACTGCTCTAAATGTCCATAACTCTTCTGCTTATCGACATGAAGCACCTTAAGCTCGACAGCTAGATTGGCATCTGTATAATAGTCAACATCCACTTCTCTCACGTACGCTTTTTTCTCTTCATAATCTAGCTTTTCAACCTGGTACTGTACCCCTTCATGGATATATATTGCTTCTTCATGAATAAGCGTCGGCGCACTAAAGCGATCTACCTCACCTATGACTTTGTTCTTATTACTTATATCGATAATGATAAAGTTTTCACCCGCAGCTGTTCTAAGTGAAATGTTGTGAGCAGGGAATGATTGCTCCATCCAATACCATGTATCGCCAACATGATGCAGAACCTTTTCCTCAGTTAAAAACTCCATCATATCCTCTAACGATTCGGCACCAAATTGCTCACCGCGTTTAAAAGGAAGCTCATAAGCAGCACATTTTACATGGTCAATTAAAATAAGCAAATTATCAGGATCAATAAGTGCCTGCTCTGGCGGACGGTTAAAAAAGTAGTCCGGATTTTTTACCATATATTGATCAAGCGGACTGCTGCTTGCAACGAGAAATGTTACCGATACCTCATTGCGTCTTCCTGCCCGCCCAGATTGCTGCCAAGTGCTTGCGATTGTTCCTGGATAGCCATTTAACACGCAAGCTTGCAATTGACCAATATCAATTCCGAGTTCAAGAGCATTGGTACTAACAACCGCTTTAATTGAGCCGTCACGTAAGCCTTTTTCGATTTCTCTTCTTAGCTTTGGCAAATATCCTCCACGGTAGCCGCGAATACTGCCATCATTTACTTTATGTTCCGTCAAATCCTGTAAGTATGTTAGCAACAGCTCAACCCGCACTCGACTTCGAGCAAATACAATGGTTTGTACCCCTTGCTTAATTAAAGCACTAGCCAGCTTTTTCGTTTCAAACACACTGCTACGACGAATGCCAAGTTGCTCATTAACTACAGGAGGGTTGTAAAAAATAAAGTGCTTTTCTCCAGAAGGAGCACCATTATTGTCAATCACTTTTACTGGTTTACCAATTAAGCGAGAGGCGTGCTCACCTGGGTTTTCAATCGTTGCTGATGCACATAGAAATTGCGGACTCGAGCCGTAAAACTGACATATTCTTAATAAGCGTCTAATCACATTTGCAACATGTGAGCCAAACACGCCGCGATAAGCGTGAACCTCATCGATTACAATATATTTTATATTTTCAAATAATCTAACCCATTTGGTATGATGCGGTAAAATTGCCGAATGCAGCATATCTGGATTCGTAACCACAATATGTCCTGCATTGCGAATTGCAGTACGAATGCTTGGCGCTGTATCGCCGTCATATGTATGCGTCTTTAAATCACAATCCATTAAATCCGCATATTTCTGTAATTCAGCAACTTGATCCTGCGCTAAAGCTTTCGTTGGAAATAAATATAGCGCACGTGACTCATTATTTGTAACAATTTCCTGAAGCACAGGTAAATTGTAGCACATTGTTTTGCCCGATGCTGTTGGTGTAACAGTGACAATATGACCACCATCCATTGCTGCTTGAAAAGCTTCAGCTTGATGGCTATACAGTTGCTCAATTCCTTTAGCCTTCAACGCTTTTTTCAACTCAGGATGGAGACTATCTGGAAGTGGTGCATACTTTGCTTCACGCGGAGGAATAACTCGCCACTCTGTTACATTTTGCATAATGTCCTCCTGCGTCTTTAATTGCTCCAGCCATTCCGTCATATTTCTCGCTTTACCCGTCCACTCATTCATTTAAAGCTCTCCTTCATTAGATCAAACTTCCGAGACGATTTATCTAACGTCTAGTTTATCGAATACATGTTCGTGATTCAATAGTAATTATAAAATGTTACAGATCTTGATTAAAAATGTACGACACTAAGCAACGTTAACTATGAATTACCTAATCCTTATTTCGTATAATATCTTTTCCTGTAACGTACACTATTTTCTGTATTTTAAAACTTATAGAAGAAGGTGTTTTAGAATTGAAAGCAGTAAAGGAACTAATGACTACAGATTGCAAAACGGTTACTTTACAGGACAACATTTATGAAGCTGCTGTAATTATGGCAGAAAATGATATTGGTTTTGTTCCTGTAGTAGATGTGCACAACCCCTCTCAATTAATTGGGGTAGTTACCGACCGAGATTTGGTTGTAAGAGGCTATGCTCAAAAGCATCCTGGCTCTACATCAATTGAGAAAGTAATAAGTGAATCGCTTGTAACTGTATCACCTAATGATAGTATTGATGAAGCAGCTGATCTTATGGCACATTATCAAGTTCGTCGCCTTCCTGTTGTTGATAACGGAAAACTAGTCGGTGTTATTGCTTTAGGTGACATAGCAGCAGCGCGTAAAGAACAAGCATCAGATACAGAGCATGCTCTCCACAATATATCTTTGAAATCAAAAACATCCGAACAACAACGACTAATGTAATATAATCATTTGAAATAACTGCCCTATTATTAGTGGCAGTTATTGTTATATTTCACAATAAAAAATCTATTGTTTTTACATAAACTGTATTTTATTTTTGTATATTCGTTTGAACTCGACATTTTAATTAATTATTTGATATTATTTATAGGATTGTTTTGAACTTAAAGAAAGATGTGATGTAATGAGTATCCAACGTAAACCTAGCAAACTAGAACAAAAGCTCATATTATCACCTATTCGCACTTATATAAAAAGCAAATATAACATTACAGTTGAGCAAAACGATACCACTGGCTTAAAAGGTCCTTATATCATTTTGTCCAACCATGTTAATAATTGGGATCCTTTGTTCATTAATTGCTTTGTTGACGAGCCTTTATGTTTTGTAGCAGCTGCTCCACTGTTTCGAAATAAGGCGTTAAAAAAATTATTAGATTATACGGGAGCAATTTCGAAAACAAAGTCTAGAACAGATACCAGTACAATCAGAGGTATGCTGCTTGCGAAAAAGCATAATCGAAGTATTTCCATTTTCCCTGAAGGAAATCGCAATTGGAATGGATATAGTGAGCCAATTGTTTATGCAACGGCCAAATTAGTTAAGCTGTTAGATATTCCTGTCATTATCGCGAAAATTAAAGGCGGATATTTAAGTCATCCACGCTGGGCAGAGAATAAGCGAAAAGGAAAAGTGTCGATTACATTTGAAAAGAAATGGGGTGCTGGAGCGTTTACCAATAAATCAGTTGAGGAAGTATACTTCGCATTATCCGAGGCTCTTCAGTTTGATGAAATCGCATGGAACAAGGAGCATCAGTATCGTTTTAAAGGAAAAGATCTTGCTCAATACCTAGAGCGCCATATCTTTGCTTGTCCGAATTGTGAAGCAATCGGCAATATGTATTCAGAGGGCGATATTTTTAAATGCAATGCTTGCCGTTATACGGTTCGCTACAATGAGTTTGGTTGGTTTGAGCAGTATAGTGAAAAACTTCACTTTCAGTATATTAAAGATTGGAACGACTGGCAGCTTCAATTCATCGCGCATAAAAAAAGCAATATCAATTGGCAAATTGAACTTGAAACTAACATATTCGATGAAGTTCATTTGCTTATATCCGAAAATAATAAACCATTTGGAAAAAAGCGAACTGCTCAATTAAATTGGAAGGATCAAGCACTTGCACTTAGCATGAAAGATACCCTGGATGAGCTAATCATTCCATTGAAGCAAATTGAATCAGTTAATGTGAACATGCATAATAAGCTTGACTTTTTCTATGAAAATCAAATGTATCGACTAAGCTTTTTTCACCCGAGATCTTCAGCATATATGTGGCAAAAATTAATCGAGCTTTACCAACAACCATCAGCGGAGGAATAAGATGTTAGACACTTATAAGCTCATCTTAGATTTTATCTATATCTGCTTACTTATTATACTAGCCGCGTTCTTAAAATCTAAAATTAGAATTTTAAGAAAATGGATTGTTCCCACTGCTATGCTTGCTGGCTTTCTCGGATTGTTTTTAGGACCTGAATTTTTAAATATTATTCCTCTTAATTTGGACAGGCTTGGCAATCTCGTTTATCATCTAATGGGTATTGGATTTATTGCTATGAGTCTTAAGCAAAGAGAAGTAAACGATAATCCAGGCGTTATCAATTCTGGACTTATTATTGTTTCAACCTATCTAATTCAAGGTTTGGTTGGACTTTGTATGATGATGATATTAGTTGCAACCGTCTATCCCAATTTATTTCAAGGCATTGGACTGCGATTGCCATTAGGCTTCGGACAAGGACCAGGACAAGCCTTTTCTATCGGCTCATCATGGGAAACACTTGGCATTCAAGATGGAGGAAACATTGGACTTGCAATAGCTGGTTTAGGCTTTGTATGGGCAACCTTCATCGGGATCATTTTAATGAATATTCTTAGCAAACGTAAAGATTATCAACGTAGCTTAACATATAAGCATGATCAAAGCCTATCTTCTGTGCAAAATGAAGGTAACAAAGAAATCCCACTTGCAGATGCTATTGATAATCTAACATATCAACTAGCAATGATCGGTGTGATTTATTTAATTACTTATTTAACAGTATACGGAGCAGATAAATTGCTTACCCCGCTTGGCAGTACAGGAGAAACATTTGCTCAGCTATTAATCGGTTTTCATTATATTATCGGCAGTATTTACGCAATGCTTTTTCGAGTTACATTAAATAAGCTTGAGCTAAAGGGCTGGAAGCTGGAGCATTCACCCAATAATTTCTTATTGTCACGAATTTCAGGCTGCGCTTTTGATTTTATGATTACTGCTTCGATTGCAGCTATTTCGATATATTCACTTAAGGAATATACGCTGCCAATTGTGCTGTTTACAGCAGTAGGCGGTGTTGTAACCATTATGTATATCCTTTGGATAGTACCTCGTGCCTTTCCAAAAGATAAACTGCCAAACGTATTAGGCTTTTATGGCATGTTAACAGGAACAATTTCAACAGGGCTGGCTCTTGTTAAAGGCGTCGATCCAAAATTTCAATCCAATACCGCAGATAACTTAGTGGTAGGCAGTGCAAGCGCGATCATTTTTGGCTTTCCTATGATGCTTGTTCTCAATATTCCGATTGTAGGTTATCGAGAAAGCAAGCCTGCAATGTATTGGCTAGCGCTGCTTATCATCGCTGTTTATTTCGCTGTTCTAGTCGGTGCGTTGCTTATCCGTACAACAAGACAGAAAGCAAACAATGCAAGTTAAAACTCGTGAAAATAAAAAGCTGATAGCTTTGGTCATTAATGGGTACTTTATGTCAAAAGTTCGATTTGCTTACTTTAACTTTTGGAAGTCCCTGCAATGTTTCAAAACTATCAGCTTTTCTTTTTAAATTAGTATGGAGAAACTAATAAAGGTCTGTTCTCATTGTATAGGATATATAACTGCTTAATTGCTCTGCTAGCTGCCACATATGCAAGCTTGCGATCGAAATCAGTAGGCTCATAATTTTCAAACCTTACCATAATCACTGTATTAAACTCCAAGCCCTTTGCAAGGGTAGGCGTTGTAATAATAACTTTCGCATTTTTAGGAAGATTGTTAATCGTCTGAATCTCTGTACTAAAATATGGAGCAATCCACTTAAAGTATTGCATTAATAGGCTTTCATCCTTCACAATTACAGCTATCGATTCCATATCTTGCTCATAAACAAGCTCCTCCAGTAAAGCAAGTAACTCCTTCTCTTCTGCCGCCTTATTGACAGGAATCCAATTGACAGGCTCACCGTCAATCATCGTTTGTGTCGATAGCTGATATTTTCCTCTGGCAAAAGGCTCAATGATTTTATTGCTTACTTCAACGATTTCAGCTGTAGAACGGAAGGTAGCCTTTAACTCGTAAATTTGCGGCTCACCAATTATATCATACAGCTCATTCCAACTGCGCAAGCTGCTGGCTGGGTTTATATTTTGACCTAAATCGCCAATTAACATGATACCTTTAGAAGCAGTTAAGTCATGCATTTGAGCAATTTCATAAGGCATATAATCTTGGGCCTCATCGACAATAAGATAAGATAGCTTTTGCTCTTTAGGAATTCCATTAATAATCGATTCAATATGCAGCAAAGCAGCTAAATCCTCAACATAATACTTTGCTTTGTTACTGGCAGATGTAGGTTTTTCAAGTATCGCTTCTTTTTCTGCTAACTCCATTACTTGTTGGAACAATTTATCGTAACGGAAATGTTGTAATACGCCACTTACATGCTGTTTAATTACTTTTTCAGCCTTTTCCATTACTTTTACTGTCAATTCCAGCTTTTGCTCTGTTCGATAAGGCTCTTGTTTAGCACTTAGCTGAACAAACTCATTTTTGAAAAGACGGCGCATTTCATTGTTAATCCGTTTTAACAGTTCTCGTTCATATAAATACAAGCAGTGTTTTAGAATTTCCTCACATTTTATTTTATGTTCCAGTGAGAAAACTTCGTTTTTATTCTGTTCAAGCTCTTTTACTTTGTTAGCTTTAAGTATTTGTAAACGAGATAAATAAGTGCTTGAGCTCATCAGATGGTCGATATTTGTCACAGGTCCAAGGCTTGTATGAATTACTTGCAGCATAAAGCTCTCTTGTTCCTTATTTAACTCTAACTCCACCATTCTTTCCCATATCATATTAACCATTTCTTCAGTTTCTAATTTATGCAACGCTGCAGCAATAATACTAGTTATTCGGCTTACTGCAGTGTCAAGATAGCGCTCAATAAGCAGTTTGGATTCATTTAGCTTTTCAACCTTCTTTAAATTATCTTCTAAAGCATGATATTCTCTAGCCAAGTTTGGAATTTTGTCTGAAAATAAATGACTATCGCTCAGCTTTAACTCGCTTAATATCGGAGCAACTAAGCGCTCACTTTGCCTGTGAATCCATTGCTCAATTTGCTTATAGTATGCCGCTTCCTTTTCAAATTCTTTTTTCCATTGTCTGAAGAAATAGTTATAGTATTCATTTTCTCTTGCCTTCACTTTTAACTGCTTTTTGTTTTGCATTTCGCTTAATACAGTCAAAACAGATATAGTTACCCCGTCAATTTCAAAAGGAATACTCCAATTTCTTAAATCATTAATCAGTTCATATACTTTCTTTTCTACATAATTTCTAAAGGCAAGTGAACCTTTTCCCTTTGCTATCGCTATATCTGAAACGTGATGACGAGTTATATTTGCCGTGGAAATCCCTAAAATATCACAAGCCCAGTTCATAAACGTCAACTGCTTTACTTTATAGTTACCTAATGTCGGCAATACGTTCTTTATATGACTTAGAAATGCTTCATTTGGGCCTAAATAAGCAACACTATCTTCCTTCAAATTTTGATATTTATATAGCAGGTAACTTAGTCGGTGCAGGGCAATCGCAGATTTCCCGCTGCCTGCTGAACCTTGTATAATAATAGGCTGAACGATAGGCAAAGTAACCGCGTCATATTGCTCCTTTTGCAGGGTTGCAACAATTTCTTTCATTTCTAAGCCACGCTTTTGTGATAAAGCATGTATTAGCGCTTCATCCTTAACAAAGCCGTTGTCAGCCGTAATTGGACTATGCAGATTAACGATTTGACCTTTTCTAATTTCGATTTGTCTAATATAGTCAACCGTGATTACACCCATTTTATCCAAATGAACAGGGGTGCCGACTGTTTTATAGTAATATGCTTTAGCTGCATCAGCTTGCCAGTTGATAATATATCCATCAACTCCATATGTTCCGATATAAAGAGTTTCTTGACCATATGTATCACTTTCAATATCAACTCTGCCAAAGTACGGTTCGTCCAACATTTTTTCAACTGTTCGATTTTGATTCATTTGACCGCGACGAATGATACTTTCTGCATAGGCAGTAGCATAATCAATCTCATAGTTATCGCGGAAATTAATCGGCTTTACCTCAACATACATTTTTTCAATGACGGATATTACTTTTTCTAAATATTCATATTCCCATTGATCCGTTCTAGGCTTAAATTTCGTTAGTTTCTCTCCTTGCGGCGAAACAGTTCCCGCTTCCGAAACAGTCGAATTGTTTATCAAGGAAACACTTTCTGTAAGCACCTCATTCATCGAATGAAGAAATTCATCTTCATCAATAGCTTGCTCAACTAAATCAATTTCTTCTGATTCTTCTGAAAATAGATCTTCTATTTCGATTTCTGCTACTGGCTCCCAATCTGGAACTACAGCTTGCTCTGTATCTGCACTCAAATTTCGTTGTGTAGTATCTAATAGCTGACGTTCAAGCTTATTTAATTGCTGTCTGGTCTTTTTCAATTGTTGCTCAGACTCTGCATAAAGCTCTTGTAATTGACTATATTCTTTGGAAAGTTCATTCTTTTCTTTGCTTAATACATCCAATTGACTCTGATAATATTCTCTTATTTCTTTTTCCATTTGTTGGATGATATTTGTTGTATCAGTAATGATTTGCTGTTTAGTTGTTTCTAATTGTTGATTCATTTCAACAATAAACTGTTTATTCTCAGAAGACATTTTTAAGAGTGGTTCAAATTGCTCTTTAAGCTGCTCATAATTTTTCGTCATTTCGTAAAGTTCTTGTTGCAAATGTTCATTCTTTGTTTCTAAGCCCGCTTTAATTTGCTCTTGTGCCTGAAGCTGCTCCTTATATTGTTCATTAAGGATAAGGAGCAATTTATTTCGCTCTATCAATTCATTTAATTTTTCTCTCTCCTGCAATAGCTCTGTGCGATATTGATTATAGCCACTCATTTCATTAAGTTCGGATTGCATTCTGTCAATTAACTGATTAGCTTGCTCATTTTTATTTCTTTCTTCTTTCAGCTGTAATTTTAAATAATTTATGTAAGCAATTTGCTCTTCGTCCTCATTATTGAAATTATTCCCAAATAATTTTCTTATCATATAAGATACCATCCTGAACTTTATTAATTTTACAAAACACTATCATTCAATTATATAATAGTTTTCCAGTGAGAGTATAAAATATTATGTGTAAATGAATAAATGCAAAAGGAAGACCTTTTCTTGTAGAATTGAGTTACCACACAAAAATTCACAGAGAGAGGTCTTCCCTATGAATCATTTTACAACAGATTTAGTCCAAGCTCTAGTTACAAAACAAGATGTGACTGAAATTTTTCGTATTCACCTCGAAAGAGCGATGAATCACTTGTTAACAACCGAGTTAACCGCCTTCCTAGATTACGAAAAGTATGATCGTGCAGGCTTCAATACAGGCAATTCTCGTAACGGCAGCTATACACGTACGCTCCATACGGAATACGGCGATCTGCACCTTCAAATCCCTCGTGATCGTAATGGAGCGTTCAAGCAGCAGACCGTAGCACCCTACAAGCGATCCAACGACACGTTAGAATCGTTTGTCATTCATATGTTCCAAAAGGGCGTAACCATGACTGAAATCGCTGATCTGATCGAGAAAATGTATGGGCATCATTACACCCCGCAAACCATTTCTAACATGACGCAAGTGATGGTAGGGCATGTGGATGCCTTCTTGAAACGCTCGTTAGCTACACGCTATGTCTGCGTCTATTTGGATGCAACCTACATTGCTGTAAAGCGTGAGACCGTTTCGAAAGAAGCGGTTTACTTAGCTGTTGGCATTCGCGAAGATGGTTCTAAGGAAGTGTTAAGCTATGCCATTGCTCCAACCGAGTCTGCTTACGTGTGGAAAGAGCTTCTGCAAGACCTTCGAGAAAGAGGCACAGAAGAAGTGCTACTCTTTATTTCTGATGGATTAAAAGGCATGGTTGATGCCATTTTCGAGGTCTTTCCAGGTGCCAAATACCAAACCTGTTGTGTTCATCTTGCTCGCAATCTTGCTCATAAAGTGCGTGTGTCTGATCGTGCTGAGATCTGTGATGATTTCAAGACCGTATACCGTGCAAAAGATGAGCAAGCTGGTCGTGAAGCACTAGAACGTTTCTGTGATAAGTGGAAAACTGCTTATCCTAAAGCAACGAAAGCCTTAGTGGAGAATCCCTATATCTTCACGTTTTACAGCTTTCCACAGTCGATTTGGAGAAGCATTTACTCTACTAATCTTATTGAATCCTTTAACAAGCAGATCAAGAAATATACCAAGCGGAAAGAGCAATTTCCTCATGAAGAAGCACTAGAAAAATTCTTAGTTTCACAGTTCGAAGGCTATAACCAACGCTTTGCTACAAGATGTCATATTGGCTTTGATCAAGCTCGTGCAGAACTACAAGCCATGTTCAAAAGCAACACGTAATTCAACTGCTACAAGTAAAAGTTATTTTTATTTACACAAACTTCTTGACGCTACCTTTCCAGTATTAAACAGTGATTTATAGAATTTAACTAAATCATTCATAAATACAGCAGTTATTGTACGTACTTACGTTGTCAAATATATTAACACAGCTAATGAAACAGATATTGTAAATTTTAGTAGAATAAAATAAGGATCGACGTTTATTCAAAAAAACAACCTCAATAGCTATGTCTAGAACGAGCCTTCAGTGATATTAATTCATACAGAAATCGTAGTTACTATACAAAGAATGAACATCATTCTTGCTGATAGCTATCCATTATGATTGGAAGCTCGTAACGAAGGAAGAGCTTATTCTTTCTCCTCCTTTTAAAGAAGACGTATATGTAAGATGGGATATTTGAGCTTTCCTCAGAACACTTATGTGTTCGACAGTGAGTTAAGATATGCATTAGTTTCAACCCCTAACGAATTTCATGAGTATTCTCACAAAATGAGACTATACAGAAATAAGAATCTCGTGTCAGATTGATAGTTGCCTCTTGGTAATAAACCCTTGCTACAATTCCGATTAAGGCTGTGCGACTATCATTTGATTTAAGAAACTAAGAACGAATGAGATTAAGAGATTATGTTTCCAAACTTAAGGGGTTAATCCGATTAACAATAAGATTATTATATGTCCATTCTATGATTAAGCGATCATCATTCGATTCATAATACTCTCTAAGCAACTCGTGCCAATTCTCTAAAAGTTGTTCATCTATTGTCAACATACCTTTACCTGCTCGCAGCAAAATATAGTTAGCTGATAAAATTGCTGTTCTTTTATTACCATCCCAAAATAATTGTTTCCTCATGGCATAATACATATATTTGATCGCCTTGTATGTTTCGGATACGTTCATTGTCATTATCTGTTCTATATCATGTACAATTTTTGTTCTTACTGGGATAGGAGGCTTGTAACTAATTCCGCCAATGCTTACCTCACCATTTCGTATTTTCCCCCATTCTAATGCTTCATAATAAGCAACAAAACTATTTATTTTTTCTGCTATTTCCAATGAAAACACACTAGTTTCATTTAATAAATAGTTACAAGCATTGCTTAAATTTTTAATAACTAAAACTTCATCCTCCGTAACATCGTTCAATCTTTCCCCTTCAACAATTGCTTTAGTTTGTTCGTAGGTTGTTGTTACAAGTTCAATTTTAGATAATTGATGAATGAGACTTACTCTTTTGCCCTCGAACAACTGCATTGCTTCGAGATGAGTTAAGTTATATTTATCAGGCAACAATTTAACACCATCCTTTAATTAAATTGCAAAACAATTACTTTACTTAATTTTACTTCACTATAGCAAAATAGGAAGCTAGCTATACAACTAAACTTCCTATTTTAAATAATTATTTTATTTTAATATATGTAGAATCCTCATCTGAATTGTAAGTTGAAAATTGGAGTACTACACTTTTATCACTATCTCGCACTTCCTGTGGTATTTCAAACGTTAAGTTATTCGTATCACTAGTCAGTGGTTTCAAGGACTTAAAGCCATAATACCAATTATTATTCAATCCATGCGCCACTGTATCGTATTCATATTTGTCATCATAAATTAATTTGGCCTCTAACCTTTCACTGTCATTCCCAAAGATCTCAAACGTACTTCTCTGAATATCATGTTCATTTTTTATTTTAACGTTGCAAATTAAAAATACTTGTTCTTCGCCAGCATTATAATAATGATAATAATAATCTTCAGGCTCACTATCTGTTCGATTATATGAGCATGAATTAACCGTAATATTGTATTTATTAATTGTAAAAGTTTCTTTAAAATTGACTAAATTTAATACATTAACTATCGGAGTCTTTCGAATTTCATTACCTGAACTATCTGCCACTGTAAATTCAACAATGTAACTGCCTGGAACATCACTTGAAAAATCTTTTGTATTTAATTTCACTTTATCGGTAATATCCCCATCAAGATTATCTGTTGCTTTAACAAAATCAAGCAAATTAGTACTTTCACCCTTAAATATATTTATTTTATCTGCTACCTTTAATGTAGGCGTAACATCATCAATAACACTAATTTGCTTTTCAATGCTAGCTGAATAACCTTTCGAATCTTGAACATCAATTTTTACATTATATGTTCCGATTTTTGCTAAATTAAGGTCGCTAGTAACATTAACCTGCTCGATAATATTTTTATCAAATACACTTTCGGCAACAACGATACTTTTAATTGATTCGATTTTATCATTTTCTGTACTAGCTGAAAGCTTATCACTTTTAAATTCCAATTTTGGAATAAAGACTTGCTCGTATGTATCAGTTTCAATTCCTTTTTTCGAGCTTATTTCATCCAATAAACGACTAGATTCTTTTGCAAGTTTATTTACACCTAGTATGATTTTATCAATGTCGGTTATTTCATAATTACTATTTAATAGGGATAAGTAGTATGTTAAGTTATCCTTATTAAAATGCTCATTATTTAGTAACTGATTATATTCATCAAGGCTTATCTTATTTTTAATAATCGTTTTTTCTATTTTATTTTCTTTTATTGCTAATATATCTTGTTCACTATATCCTAGCTTTTCTAATTGGCTATTACTTGAACATGAAATTAACAATACTAGCGAAAATATGATTAAAGCGGTTTTACAAACTTGTATATATAACTGTTTCATCTCTTTACCTCACTTATATAAATCAATTAAATCAGACAATGAAATATTGATACCGCATGACTTCAATCTACTCTTTCTATCATTAAATAATTTTTCAAGGATGATCTTACTCTCTTCAAGTACTCCATGATGCAAAGTACGATGACAATTTGGACAAAGTGAAACGATGTTTGCGTGCACGTCTAGACTTACATTAAATCTAGCCTGATGACTCATTGGAATTAAATGATGTCCTTCACAATAGTTTTCTCCTGTTGTTTTAGATTTAAATGATCGATGATCTTGATTCACTTCACATTTAAAATGAGCATTTACGATAACCTCAGCAGGCTTTTTCACATTTCTTTTATATCCTCGTATACTACCTTGCATAACTTCTGGCGCTTCTTCAATTTTATCAATAATTTTGATATGAGCTCTATCAATCATCTTCAATTGTGTTTCTACTTCATTTACAAATTCTGCATCTTGCAAATCTTCATCTACTTTATTGTGCACCGTCTGCTCTTCTGTGTTTTCAGATTCATCATTTTTTAGTATCTTACTTGTATCAAAGCCATATTGTTCTAACCGTTCTTTGGCTATTGCTCTTTCTTCGAAAGAAAATAAAGATTTATACTTGGGATTCAAAATTATTGCCTCAACCGTTAAATCAACTCTTCCTTTTTCGAATAGCTTAACAAGACCATCTGTTATTTTTGAAGAATTAATTAGTTTTTTTGCTGTTTGATAACCGCCATATTCAGATATCATTCTAAAAAAGACGCTAGGATTATATCCAATTTTATTAGCTTGTTGAGCAGATTGAATAAGATCATTTTCTAGTAATTTAAGTAATTCTTTGGTTTGAGATTCACTCATAGTAACACCTCACTTTTAAATAAAATCCACTAACCTCGTAAAACAAAAAATCGCCCTCTAACGTTGACATGTTAGGACGATTTATTTCGGTCGGCCTGTGCGTCATCGTTCTTGTAGAGGAGCTTATACATTGAAGTTAACTTTGTCCAACAGTCAGATTCACCTCTACTTGTCCAATAACTGTTTGTATAAATCTTACTATATCTCCTCATTGATTAACAATAAACGAAATTATGAATTATATCGAAAAAAAGAACCTTTCCTTCATCTGATTGATAAATCAAATAAAAGTAAGGTTCTTTTCCAGTGAAATCCTAAGCCTTATCCACATTAAAGTAATTCGCCTCTGGATGTGCGAATACCATTGCACTTACAGATGCTTCAGGTTCCATCATAAAGCCTTCGGTTAGCTCGACACCGATATCTTCTGGCTTCATTAAATCAAATAACAGCGCTTGATCCTCTAAGTTCGGGCACGCTGGATAACCAAACGATACACGGATACCTTGATAACGAGCGCCGAAGCGTTGCTTCATTGTCATTTCAGGCGGATCTGGATAACCGCATTGCTCACGCATCATTTGGTGCACTTTTTCAGCTAGTCCTTCGGCTGTTTCTAGAGCACAAGCCTGCAGCGCATGTGAACGCAAGTAATCGCCTTTTTCTTTCCAATCATTCGAAATTTCTCGAATACCTTTACCAGCAGTTACTACTAAGAAACCTACATAATCCATTACGCCGCTGTCCACACTTTTCAGATAGTCAGCTAGACATAGGAATGGCTCAACCTGCTGACGCGGGAAGGAGAAGCGTTTAATTTCCTTCGTATGATCCTGCGGATCGTAGATAATTACATCATTACCTGACGATTGTGCCGGGAAGAAGCGATACATTGCATTTGCTTCAAGATAGCCTTGTGTTGCTCCATCACGATAAATTTGGTCGATTATTTCTTTTAGTTTTACCGTTTTTTCATCTCCTGCAGCAAGCAGCTTATCTACTTGCCCTTTAACACCTAGATGATGACCAAGCAACATTTGCATATTTACATATGGCAACACTTGTGTCAACGGAATATTGCGCAAAATGTGACGCTCAGTATCAGGCGGTACAAATACAGGAGCATCTGGCGAAATATTGGAACGAACAGCTCGAGTCATCGGAGGTAATTTTTTACTATCCTGCTCCTCATTTAACAAAGCTAGTCGCTGTTCTGCAATTTCTTTTTCTAGTTCTGCACGCTGTTCAATACTTGTCAATTTATTAGCAATATCTAGCCCTTCCATTGCATCCTTAGCATACACAACCAAGCCATCATACTCTGGCAAAATACGTGTACGCGTAAATTTACGTGTAAGTGCAGCACCGCCCACCAAAATCGGTACATCAATACCAGCATTTCGAAGGTCCTGCGCAGTCACGACCATTTGCTGGGCAGATTTTACAAGCAGGCCAGATAAGCCAATTGCATCAACCTTCTCTTCACGATACGCCTCAATAATCTTTTCAGGCGGTACCTTAATGCCAAGGTTAATAATTTTATAGCCATTGTTCGATAAGATGATCTCAACAAGGTTTTTCCCAATATCGTGAACATCACCTTTAACAGTAGCAAGCAAAATTTTACCTTTAGTAGCTGACTCTGTTTTTTCCATAAACTGCTCAAGATAACTTACAGAAGCTTTCATAACCTCTGCACTTTGCAGTACTTCAGCAACAATTAGCTCATTGTTATTGAATAGACGCCCTACTTCCTCCATACCCTTCATTAACGGACCGTTAATAATTTCAAGTGGAGTATATTTTTCACGAGCCAGATCTAAATCTGCAATCAGACCTTCCTTCGTTCCTTCAATAATATAAGAAGCGAGTCGTTCTTCTAGCGATAAATTAGACAGTTTTTCTTTCTTTTCAACCTTTTTATCACGGAACGCTGCTACAAAAGCTGCGAGTGTTTCATCATTCGTATTATAAATTAGCTGTTCCGCCAGCTCGCGTTCCTCTGCTGGAATAGAAGCATAGCGCTCAAGCTTCTCTGTATTAACGATAGCATAGTCCAGACCTGCCTTCGTCGCATGATACAAATAAACAGAGTTTAATACTTCCCGACCTGCATCAGGCAAACCGAAGGAAATATTACTTAAGCCGAGTAACGTTTTTGTACGCGGATATTTTTCTTTTATCATCCGAATACCTTCTAATGTTTCCACTGCAGAACCAATGTATTGCGGATCACCAGAACCGATTGGGAACATATTCGGATCGAAAATAATATCTTCCTCGTTTACTCCGTACTTATTAACAAGCAAGTTGTAAGCGCGATCTGCAACTTCCAGCTTTGCCTGACGAGATACTGCTTGTCCACGCTCATCAATTAGAATGACAACAACGGCAGCACCATATTTGTGAATAAGCGGAACAATTTTTTCAAACTTCGTTTCTCCATCTTCAAGGTTAATCGAATTAATAATCGCTTTACCTTGTGAATATTTTAGGCCCAATTCAATAATATGATCGTAAGTAGAGTCGATCATAATTGGAGCTTTTATTTTTTTCATAACTTGCGGTAAAAACTGATTAACCGCATAAGCTTCATCAATATCTGTATCCTGCAAATTAATGTCAATTATTTGAGCTCCGTTTTTAACCTGACTACGTGCTATTTCAGAAGCTTCATCAAACTTTTCTTCTTTAATAAGACGTTTAAATTTGCGTGAACCAGAAATATTGGTCCGTTCACCAATCATAATCGGACGGTTATCATCTTCAATAAAAACTGTTTCAATTCCTGAAACTGCATCAGGATGATCTCCTAAAGCTTGTCTTGGCTGGTATTTCGCCATTGTCTCAGCAATTGCTTTGATATGAGCCGGTGTTGTACCGCAGCAGCCGCCAGCAATGTTAAGCCAACCATTTGCAGCAAAATCCTCTAATTTTCGAGCTAAAGACTCAGGTGTCTCATGATAGTGCCCATTTTCATCAGGCAATCCTGCATTTGGATAGCATGAAATCTTCGTGCGAGCAATATTGCTCAATGAGCGAATATGGTCACGCATAAACTCTGGACCAGTCGCACAGTTTAAACCAATAGAGATTGGATTTAAATGCTCTAGTGAAATATAGAACGATTCGATCGTTTGACCAGCAAGCGTAGTTCCCATTGGCTCAATCGTACCGGAAATCATTATTGGAAGAGTGATACCTGTTGCCTCAAAAGCGTTACGAACTCCGATACTGCCCGCTTTTACATTTAATGTATCCTGTGAAGTTTCTAGCAAAATCGCGTCTACTCCACCTTCAATTAAAGCTACCGTTTGTTCAAAATAGCTTTCTACTAATTCATCAAATGTTACCCCGCCAGTTACTGACAATGTTTTAGTTGTCGGTCCGAGTGCACCTGCAACAAAACGCGGACGCTCCTCAGTGCTATATTTGTCTGCCGCTGCACGTGCTAATTTAGCAGCAGCCAGGTTTATTTCTCTTGCTTTCTCTGGTATATTATATTCCGACAATACAACACTAGTAGCACCGAATGTATTCGTTTCAATTATGTCAGCTCCAGCCTCAAGATATTGTTCATGGATACTTGTAATTAAGTCTGGACGAGTTAATACTAGAATTTCATTACAGCCATCATATTCAGCACCGCCAAAATCTGCTTCTGTCAAATTCGCTTGCTGAATCATTGTTCCCATTGCACCATCTAAAATGAGAATTCGCTTTGCTAGCTGTTCTTGCAGCTTATTATTGGACACTTTCATACCCCTTCCCAAAATCACTATCTCAAATTTTATCAGAACTTCACATAAGTTGAAAGGATAATAATCGACAATCCAACTTTTTTGTTTTATAATTATAATATAACAATTAAATTCCTATTGGAAAAGGTGGAATAATACATGGCAGAGGTAAGAATTCGCAACACAGACGAACGTATTAAAGGTGAAGAAAACGTAGCCGCATTTTTGTCAAGCCAAGGCGTTCTTTATGAACACTGGAATATTAATAAACTACGTGAAGATTTACGCGAAAAATTCACATTAACTGATGAGGAAAAACAAGAAGTTCTTGATACATTTGATAGCGAAATTCGTGACCTTGCCGAGCGTCGCGGTTATCGCACATGGGACATTATTACGCTTTCTGAAGCAACTCCTAACCTAGATGAGTTGCTTGCGAAATTCGAAAATGTTCATACACATACTGAGGATGAAGTCCGCGCTATTACTGCTGGTGAAGGTATTTTCGTCATTAAAGGTACTGACGATGTTGGTTACTTTGATGTAGAGCTTCAAGCAGGTGACGTTATTTCTGTATCTGAAAATACACCTCACTTCTTCACACTAATGGAAAGCAAAAAAATTGTTGCAGTACGCTTGTTTATCGAAACAGAAGGCTGGATCGCTCATCCGCACCATGACCCTTCTTTCCAAAAATAATGTAATCATCATTAAGTTATGGATGACGAAGCACGGGCTAATTAATAGCTCGTGCTTTTTTCTTAATATTAAAAATTATCCGCTCCCATTTCTAACTACAGGATTCTTTGCTTGGCTCATTGAATATATTAGCAGGTCATCTCTAATTTATTATGTTAGGAGTTCGTTCATATGAGAAGCTTATATGCAGTGTTACTAATGGTGATGTTATTCCTAACTGCATGTCAATCATCGAATGAAATTAAGCTAATTGAATCGGAAACGACTGATTTTGATCTCAACACCGCTTATGAAATGGTAAAAAAGAAAGAAAAAATGATACTTGATTTTGCAATGCTGGACAAGGTCACGCAAAAAGAATTTGCAGATTATGAAGCAGCCTTTATAGAAGAGTTTGGCGAAACGCTTGCCTCCCAGCTTCTTGAAATGTTAATTATCCATGATATGGATGCACCTCAACATTCAGATCTTTTTGTACAGAAATACTCACTATACCCGACCGTTTTTCATAAAGGCGTGACAATTACTCAAGCATACATCACTAAAAATATCTACGAGCATGATTTTTTTAATAGTACTTTGCTTACTATCAGGGAACAGTATACCGAGGCTAATGAGGATTTAAAAAATTGGTACAGGGAGTACATTTTTAAACTTAACGAAAATGATGAATGGGAATTATATCAAATTCCTGGAATATGGAATTTAACAAGTGACGGTTACAATATAAACTATTTAGAGTTAATTGATTACGAGGAGTAAAAGTTAACCTAACCACTTTCAAATAAAAAAGCATGCCCTTGTGACAAGAACATGCTAAATCAAATAAAGGTTATTTTTCAATAATTGCAAATAATTGATTCAAATCAGAAATGGTATGCGTAGGAATGATTTCGTCAGTTCTATCAACACCATGACGATTAATCCATACAGAAGGTATTCCAGCAGTATTTGCCCCTAAAATATCTGTAGTTAATTTATCGCCAACCATTACAACTTCATCAGCATTTACTTGAAGTAAGCTTAATGCATGCTGGAAGATCGAAACATCAGGTTTACCAATACCAAATTCTCCTGAAATGATAATATGATCAAAGTACGGTGCTAACTGTGGAACTCCAGCAAGCTTTTCTCTTTGAAGATCTGGCGAACCATTTGTAAGCAATAGCAGTTTATAATTCCCTTTTAGCTTATCCAGCACAGCAAACGTTTCATCATAAACAAGCGGGCGTTTACGACGTTCTGCTGGGAACATTTCACCAAGCTCTGCCCCAAGCTGCTCATCGTCAATCCCGATAACTTTTAGACCATTGACCCATGCAGAACGACGATATTCAGGTACAAATTTCTCAAGTTGACGAAATTCTTGTTGCTCTCCTTCTGCAAATCGTGCCCATAGCCCTTCAAAAGGATTAATTCCAATTTTCTTCGTAAATGGGAATGCTTCAAAGGCTTCATATATTTTTCTTGCTTCAGAGCGAACTGCTGCTTCTAGTAAAGACGGATCAATATTTTTATTTTTTTCCGCAGCGTACTCACAAGTTGCACGAAATGCTTCCTCTACACTACGAGCATCCCAAAGTAGCGTATCATCCAGATCAAACATTACTGCCTTTTTCACGCTTGTTTCTCTCCTTTATTTGCTATAGTTCAGTCCAAGTAATATTATGTTTTTCTGCTAGCTTCTTTAACTCAACCTTCATATCCTCAATGGGAAAGCGATTGAATGTTTTATTAAAAGCCCAGCTACTACCATTTTTCGGAATAATGATAATGTAGCCGCCTTGAACTTTAATCTCTTTAATCGCAACTGCAAATAGCTGCTTGTCCCCCATAATGCGACGTGACTGTATATAATCTTTCCCTATCGCAAGATAAGGCTTTCGGAAAAAAAATAGAGCTGCTAAAACAAGATAAGCAACATTTGTTAACCAATACATTGCATCTAGCTCGTAAACAGGATTCATTAACAATAAAATGTTATACATCCCAATAAACAGAATAAGTACAATTGGAAAAACGATATTTTGCCCTTTGAACACGATTTTATTATCTTGTCCAGCCGCTTTATTAAGCTGCACATCCCCGAGCCCAGCTTTTTTCCGTTGCTTATTTACCAGTTCCATATTTTTTCTAACTTTTCTTTCCCAAGAACGAGACAAGCAAACTCCTCCTCTATCTATATTAATTTCTGCTTATCTTTAAGAAATTAATGCAGTGGTTTACTTTCTGAAGTTTCATCCTCTACATATTTTATGCTATCAAGCTGTTGTTTAAAATTGGCTTTAAACACAGAGAGATATTGCGCTCTTAATTTTTCACGCTCTTTTTCCTCTGCCTTCGTTAAACCAACAGATTTATTTTTGCGCGCTAGCTCATTAATACGCGCAACCATTTTATCCATATCCATTTCATCCACTCCCCTCTTTATCAATACAAACTTCTGCCGGCTACGGTCGGGAGTTGCACTTTGCATCCCTATTACAATGATAAACCTTTGAAAAAATCCACAACAAATTTATTATAGCAAAAAAGCTTATAAAGTAACATCATTTACTGATGCCTTATAAGCTTAGAAATATTTTTAGTTATTATACATTCCCTATTAAGGAAGCTCGGGCAGAATTAGCTGTTCGCCGGGCTTAATCAGATCACTCTCTAAACCATTACGTTGCTTTATTAAAAATACAATAAAGTTAAGATCTTTGTGCTCATAATGTCGACTTGCAATATTCCATAATGTATCACCAGTACTAACTGTTACAACTGATTCACCATCAAGCACAGCAAATTGTGACGAAGAACTGCCGGCAGCAGCAGTAATTAAATATAAGCTAGTTATTATTAAAACTATAACCAATAAACTAAATATCCATTTATAGATTTGTGTTGAATTGGTATTTCCTTTTTTATGATCTAGCGATGTCTTAATGACCTCATAGCCTTGATATGCATACGGATTATAAGTTGTCATCTCATGTCACTCCCAAACATTTGTTCTGTTTTTATAATATGCGAACATATGTTTCTTGTCAATAGATTCTACCAAAAAATAAGAACATATATTCTCAAGAACTTATGTTTGTGCGAACCGGAGTTCTATGTTATAATTTCCCTAATAATAATGGGAGTTGATTATATGAGCAAGCTTTCTAAGCGCCAATTAGAAATATTGAACTTTATAAAAAAAGAAGTAAGAGAAAAAGGATACCCTCCTGCTGTTAGAGAAATTGCTGAAGCTGTAGGATTATTATCAAGCTCTACAGTACACGGTCATCTAGATAGATTGGAAAAGAAAGGATACATACGCCGTGACCCTACTAAACCACGTGCAATTGAAATATTAGATCATGATGATGAATATACAGATTCATCCGACAACGTAATTCCATTTCCTGTTAAACACATTCCGATTATCGGTAAAGTTACAGCTGGTATTCCAATTACCGCTACTGAAAATATTGAAGATTACTTCCCGCTATCCTCCCATTTTGTTGGTGAGCATAATGTGTTTGTTCTAACTGTTGTCGGTAATAGTATGATTGAAGCTGGTATTCATAATGGTGATCTTGTGATTGTTCGTCAGCAACAAACTGCAAACAATGGGGATATTGTAGTTGCAATGACGGAGGATGATGAAGCGACAGTAAAAACTTTCTATCGTGAAAAAGATCATATTCGCCTACAACCTGAAAACTCATCAATGGAACCAATTATTCTAAAAAATGTTACGATTCTTGGAAAAGTCATCGGATTGTTCCGTGATATGCATTAATAATAAGCATATAATAAAAAAATGATGACCATTATCGCTAGTTGGCATAATGGTCATTACTATTCAGAGGACATTTCCTCGCAATTATCATTACGGGAGGAACCTGTATTGAAATCATTAAAGTTTTTTGTCCTAGCTCTATGCTTATTCCTTTCAGCCTGTGGTCAGCAATCAAATTCACACTTAACATCAACACAAGCTATAGCTGAACCACAGCAAACCAAAACTCAATCTGAAAATCAGATAGCTACGGACACGGATGCAGAAGAACTGCTGACAGAGGTGCAAAATACAGAAAAAACTCATTCTAATATTGTCTCTTCAAAGCAAACTGAGCCTGATGATTACGACTATGTTTTAGAATTTCCTAGTGACAGCTATCCTGAAACAGCATTACATATTTATTCAGCTATTGAAAATGGACATTCCGATGTTTGCACAATCGATCGAGACGGTGCAGCTGAACGACGTAAGCAATCGCTAAAAAGAATTAGCACTAGAGATGGCTATGATCGAGATGAGTGGCCAATGGCAATGTGTGCAGAAGGCGGTGAGGGGGCAAGTGTTGCATATGTTGATTCAAGCGACAATCGCGGTGCCGGAAGTTGGATTGGTCATCAGCTCTCCGCCTATGAAGATGGCGAACGTATTTTATTTATTGTGGCAAAACCAAAAAGTCTTTTTGGAAAAACTAACCCTAACACAGATAAAAGTGAATTAAAGTTAGATGAAGATTTGCAAGCTGAAGTTGAAGAACCTCTCTACAAAAACTGTACAGAGGCTCATGAGGCAGGGGTCACTCCATTATTTGAAGGAGATCCTGGCTATAGCAAAAAGTTAGATCGCGATGGAGACGGCGTTGCCTGTGAATTATAGAGAATAATATTAATAAGCTCGTTATCCAAAAAAAATAATGGCTCTATTCAACTACCTCTTCGGGTAGGAATAGAGCCGTATCCATTATAACTGAAATTTCTCCTTAATAATTTGGGCAACTTCAGTAGGTTCCAAAAGTGTATTATTGATGCGAATATAGTTTTCTTTTGTTATTTCCCCCGGCAATGAGTTTATGCGATAATTTTGTATCGTTGCTCGCAGATCCTCCTCAGATTCTTCAATATTTCGTTTCGATGGTTTTTGCTCAAGACGAAATTCACTTCGGTTGCGCTGCAATCTTGTCTCCATATCTGCTTCCAACTCAACGAAATACGTTTCTCCACCCTGTTCTTCGAAAATTTTGCAAGTTTTCTGTACAAAATCCCAATCTTCCTGCAGATCAAAAGCCCAAATAAAGGTAAAAATTAAGCCGTATTGATTACTTTTAGCAAAGGCTTCAAACAACTCTTTTCTCACTATACCGGCTAATCTCATTGTTTCAGGTCCATATCCGAAAAATGGGTGAAACAGTTCAATCGACATATGGTTATGAAATAATTTCAAATCAGTGATTTTTGCTAGTTCAATGCCAACCGTCATTTTACCAACTGCTTGAGGACCAAACACCAATACAAACTTCATATCGCTCCCTCATTTCAAATAATATAACAACTCACACCCCAATAATATCCTATATTATTATATTTTGTAAATTCACTACATAAATATTTAACCATATAAAATAAATTAAGAGGAACTTATGCCCAAGTTCCTCTTAATTCATATTGAAAGTTTATTATATTGTTACCAATAGTTGCTTAGTTGCTTGCTAATATCCCTAAAGACCTAGTAAAAATTGCATCACTTTATCATTAAAGCCAGGATAATGTTCATGAGCAAAATCAGGATAAATCTCTAACGATTTAGGCGCTTTAATTTTGTTGTAAGCAGCAAATTGAGTTGAAGGTGGACAAACGGTATCACTAAGCCCTACCGCCATCAATACCTCTCCTTGAATTCGCTCAACTAGATACTGAATGTCAATATAACCTAGCTTTGTAAAGACTTCGTCCTCACGTTTATGCTGTGGATCAAAATAACGGAAATATGACTTAAGCTCTGCATATGCATCCTTACATAGATCCATTTCCCATACGCGACGATAGTCACTTAAAAACGGATGGACTGGAGCAAGTCGCTTAATTCTAGGCTCTAATGATGCACAAGCAAGTGTCAGCGCACCTCCCTGTGATCCACCCATTGCGCCTACACGATCTGGGTCAACCTCTGGCATATTCATAGCGATACCTGCCAGCTGCGCCGTATCCAAGAAAACATGTCTAAACAATAAGTTATCTGGATGATCATCTAAACCGCGAATAATATGACCATTTAATGTGTTCCCTTTTACCCCACCAGTATCCTCTGATTTTCCTCCTTGACCGCGAACATCCATTGAAAATACTGAAAAACCTAGAGCAGCGTAGCCTAACTTATCATTCCAGTCTCCAGAATGTCCATAGTATCCGTGAAATTGAACAACGGCTGGATGTGGCTCAGCCACATGCTTAGGCTTTATGTATTTAGCATGAATCCGCGCACCTCGTACACCTGTGAAATATAAATCATAACATTTTGCAAATGGAACCTGAAACTCACTTGGAATCAGTTCAACATTAGCATCGACAGCTTTCATTTCAGCTAACGCACGTTCCCAGTATTCAGCATGATCCTCAGGCTTAGGATTAATTCCTTGATAAACAAGCAGTTCTTCTAGTGGCATATCAATTAGTGGCACTTTGTTTCTCCTCCTAAATGCTAATGAGCTTAAAAATTTAAATGATGTGCTTTAAGCATAGATCCATTGTTTTTTTTCTGTCAACAAAAAAAAAACAAGCTGACATTAATAAAATCGCGATGTCAGCCGTCTTTATATTTATATTATTCAAACATCTATCATTAAGAGAAATTGAAAATTCGTAAATAAGTAACAAATTCGCTATTCTTTTTTTCTCAAATAGACGTCTTTTTTATTCAAGTAAAACAATAGAGAGCGATGCACCTAAACCTTCATATAAATTTGTATCCCTTGTATTACCAAATAACTTAAGCGACAATTCCGCATCAACTTCTAAAGCTACAATAATTGTGCTGCTATAGCAGTTCATGCCACTAATACTTGTTAACATGCTAGGCGTATAGATTGTATTATTAATTGTCAATGCAATAAATTCTCCTGTAATTAAATCAATATTAACTGTATAAGAAATAAGATACTTCCCTGATAACGGAACGATAAATGAAGTATTTCCTTCGTTTGCTTTTATCCCGTTTAAAACTTTATTGTCTGGCAAAGAAATAGCTGAACCTGCGTTATTAATTTCAATAGAGCGATTTGAAGTATTAGCAGCAAAGGCATTCGTCGTAATGACAACTGGATTATTGGGACCAGCTGATACTGCTGACGTAATCACACTTCTTTCCTCTTCTATTGCACTTCCAAAACGATATAAACTAATAATGCTTTCAAGCTTCGAATGCAAAAACATTTCGTTCTTCATTGTCGAATTTAGTGTTTTTCGGACTGATTCATTTACTTCAAGTATCTCATTAATGGTGGGAGATGTTGGTGGCGTCATTCCTGGAAGTTGACCAAGCACATACTGAAGCTTTTCTCCCTCTGCATTAATAATATGACTTAACCCTAACTCCTCCATCACGATCGAAGTAATTAGCAAATTGATAACATCATCACGATTAAGAGAAATTTCCGGTGTAATATTAGGGATATTTGGTAAAGACATATCGTCCCTCCCGTCCTAACGTAATGCATCACTTGCTTCCAAATGTGATGAACCACGGATTATGCTTTATTGACTCACTTGCTTAATATGTATAAATTTCAAAGCTATAAGCGATAAAAAAGAGAATGAAGTGTTCGTAGTTTACAGTGTTCTATAGTCCTTTATCGTGCTTTATTGTTCTTTGTCTTGTTAGCAGCCAGCTTCTTAATTGACGCAAACGCACTAAAATTACAAAACGTGACTCTAAGTCTAATATTTTCGTTGTTCCCCAAATCTCCTCAAGCTTTTTTATTTCCTGATAAAGTATGTTCGTTACTTTATGTTCTTTCTTGATAGTGTGAAATAGCGTGATCCGATCAACATTCATAATAAGTTGTTCAATATGCTCAAGACATGTATAAATAAAAAGCAATTGATTCTGCTTTAGCTCACAACAATGATACATATTCTCCAGCCATTTATATTGGTCGTTTAATAAACGACAAATTGCTATCGCTAAATGTTCACATTGAATTCTTAATTTAGTGGAGTTCTGAATAAATAAATCGGTTTGATTGTATTCTATTAAGCGTAATATAATTTGCTTCTTAATATTAAAAATGATTAGCATATGATTAAGGCTACCGAGCCAGTTTAAATTATTTAATAACGTAATCGTTGCATTATCTACTTCGATCTCATTATCATAACTAAGATCTTTCTCTAATTGCTGCTTTCTAAAACGTGTCAGGTAATCTGTAAAGGTTGTAATTAAACTTGAAAATGCTGTAATATTATCAACTAATGATTGCTCAAGAAGAAGGCTGCTCTCTTTTCTTGATAAGCTTTCCTTATCTATTTTCCATGTTTCTAAAGAAAAAAAAGAGCTATTCATCATAACACTCATCTTCCCGAATAGCTTGGTTATGCAGCTCCATATCAAGCAGCTCTTCCAATTTAGTAAGCAATAACATTTGATTTTTCATTATGCTTCGCATAACTTTATCTACGGAACGATTTACACGAAGATAATGTTCGATACAGGCATCTTCAGTCTGAAGGATTTTTTGAATTTTTTCACCCTCGGCATTTAATATATGAGATAATCCAATTTCCTCCATTGCAATTGATGTAAGTAGCAGGTTGTATACTTCCTCTCTTGTTAACGTAATTAATGGATTAATATCTGGAACAGTTGGAAGTGACATATTCCTCCTCCCCTCATGCTGCAATAGTAAGTAGATCACCTAACAATATCTATCAGCTCATTGGATTCCCTTTTCCTTCTTTAAGCTTGGACAGGTTAATTAATGATATGATTGGCTTCAACGAAATATGACAATGTCGGGAAGGAGAGTCTAACCTATTTACGAAATGAAAAAGATTACTTCCATTCAACTAGGTTCGGGGCTGGATCTAAAATAGACTCGTACTGCTCAAGAAAACCATAGTTTGCTTGGGGATCTAATTGCTTATATCTTTTAAACTTTGCTATTCTATCCTCCTCTTTCGCCCATCCGAAATGCTGAACTCGCAATGGATTGTATAACATCTTTTCTGAATATACTTCTATCGGAAAACGACCGCAATGTTGAACGCTCTCTTGCCATGCATTATTCCGTTCAGGATTATGTCTTACTAGTAAAGGAACGGGACGAAGATGTGCGTTCCAATACGTGTCTTCACGATAGTGGGTTTCACTCCACATATCATACAAGCGAAATGAAACGACATCGACTGGAGATGAATCGGTGATTTCGCGAAGCAAAGGACCAGCTCCCGACTCGAACCGTTCATCTGCATCCATATTCAATATCCATTCTGGCTTAGTCGCTATAGTAGCATTCCATTGCTGCTGGCGAAGGAGAAATTCAGAATGAAACCTAGACTGTTGATTTCGAATTAAATGAAGTGGAATATTAGAAAGCAGTTCCCAAATAATCCAAGGAGTTTCATCATCACTTCCATCGTCAATAATTACTGCTTCATCAATATAATCTAGATGAGATTGCAAAACATCCCGCAAATAACGTCCCGCTTCGTTACGAACGATCATTGTCAGTGTTATTTTGCTCATATTAGATCACCTGTTCATTTCTATCTATCAATGACATGATAATAATGCAGCACCTCTTTAATCCAGTCATTTGCTTCTTTTATTATTTGCTGTGGGTTATTTCCTGCTGTTTCTAAAAAATGGGCAGCTCCCTCTAAATCCGAGTCACGATAAATATGATAGGCAGGCTGTCTTGTGTCTACATAAAGCGGAATGCCAAGAGCTGCTGCACGCACACAAAAATGGCGGTCTTCTCCCCAAAATGGCAGATTACGAATCTTCTTAAATGAAACCCCCTTTAGCAAAGCTTCTCTTCGTATTAATGTACAAGCTCCTAATCCTCCTACCTCGTATATCCCTTGGGCTCGCAACCTAATCAATGAAAGCAATATCTTCTCCACCTTTGACTGCTCTGAAGAGCTTTGATAGCAGTATTCGTCCGAAAACCATACTTGCGGCATAGCGAGCGATTGCGGATTCCATTTTGTCCAAAATACATTTGAAATAATTTCCTTTTCGGTTGAAAATAATTTAATTATCGTATCCGGATAAAGAAGAAGATCAGAATCAATTAAAAATAACGCATCATAGTTACACTTTAATGCGATAGAAATTATTTCATCCTTCATGCTTCCAACTTTAACCATTAATGTATCTGACCAATAATGCGTTGTTTCATCTTTTATATAACTTTCATTGTTGCTTTCCCAGTTTATAATCATTTTCCGTGACGATTTATAAGCAAATTGTTGCAACAGCTTTTTTGATTCGGCTTCTGTATTGTCATCAATGAATAAAAAAGAAATTTCAAGATTACTATCATCTAATTTCTGCAATAAAAGTAAAAACTTCTCAAGAACTTCTGGTTTTTGTTGGATGGGACTAGCAATAAGGATAGATTTATTGGACATAGTTCTCCCACCTATAACAAAATTTCAGATAAGCTACTTACAAACCAAATGACTCATCATTTCTTTCCAGTTAATTGAAGTAGCACCCAGTGCTGCTTTCCTCGTATTTCACGATAATGTTCAGTGTAGGTGTAAATGATGCTTAAATAATCAAGGAATGGATAATAATCAAAATCATCGATCAATACCCATGCATTCTCTTTTAGAGAGTTAGCTAATAAAGGAAATGCCAGCGATCGTCCATTACCTTGCGGACCGTCCACAACTAATACATCAAATGGTTGGTTTTGCTTCTTTACGAATTCAGCAATATTTCCATAGAAAGCATTATGCAGTGTACAATTACGACTCAACGAATTTGGAATTTCTGCTGCATAATGTTCCCAATGAGCTGCAGCATGCTGCCAATCATTAAATATTAGCTCCCAAGCATTGTCGGGAATTATTTTTAGATTTTGCAGCACTAATTGAATGTCACGATCTGAACCTAACAGGTCTTTTAGACGATTATATTTCAACTCCTCATGTTCAATATTTGTCACATCTACATTAACTGCTCGCAATTGATTCACAAAATGAAAAACTAATACTGCTAAGTCCCCGCCTAATACTAATGCTCGATTTTTTTTATTTTCTTCTAGCTTGCGAAATAAATGAACGAGTGCCGCTTTGCATAACATCTTATCTTTTTCTTGATAACCATTTAATTCTGCTAAAGCCATTGCCTTCTCAATATTACGAACTAACACCTGCTGTCCTCCCTAAACTAAAATGACGGGAAATATCACTATAATTGTTTGATTAACATTCCTTCGTAATTGCGCAGCTTGTTCTGAAGTTCTTGATTTTCTGGAGAAAATGTTAGCCCTTGCTCTATATATTGTTTAGCAGACGGTATATCTCCAAGTTTTTCATAGCAAATTGCAAGCTCATAATAAGGAAGCCAAGTCCAATACGCTCGTTCTACATATACCTCATTTGATGGCGGATCGCCGAGCTTAGTGGCGCAGTTAAACCAATATATAGCTAAACGATAGTTTTCCTCGGACTTATAAATGACTCCTAATCGACAGCAAGCCTCTGCGCGTGGCCCCACATAATCCATTGAACGAAATAATGAAAGCACCTGTTTATCTCGCTCATACATATGTCCATAGCAATCAGCTAAACCAATACAGGCATTGAAATTGTCTTCAACCAAGCCTTGCTTGCTCGCCAAAAAAAGTTCATATTGCTGCACAGCTTCTTCATAAAAAGCATGCTCCTGCAAATCCTTGGCAAAATAGTAATGATCACGAGGAGTAAATGCCTCTCCCATTTTTAAGCGTTCTCGATAAATGTTCAGTATTCGTTCTGAAACCCCTTTATTTATTAAATGAGAAATAGCAATTTCTAATTCGATCTGTTCACCGAATACATCTAAGTATTCATGAACTGCACCTTTCCATTTAAATCCGCAGCTTCTTTTCACTATACGATGCCGTTTAACCGTTGTTGTTGGTTCACCATTGCGATTTAAGCCCAGATGATAATTCATGATTACGCTATCTACCGTAGGAGATAGATTTTCTTTTAATTCAAATAGCATCAACCGATCCTTGTCACTAATATAATCATCTGCGTCTAACCACAATATATAATCCTCAGTTGCTAAACTAAATGAATAGTTCCGTGCTGCTGCAAAATCATTTGACCAAGCAAAATCATATACTTTTGCCCCATATTCCAAAGCAATTACCTTCGTTTTATCAGTTGAACCAGTGTCAACAATAATGATTTCATCTGCAACTCCACTAACGGAGGATAAACAGCGCGGAAGAAGCTTCTCCTCATTTTTGACTATCATACATAGGCTGATTCTAATTCCATGCGAAGAGTTTCCATCTGCAATATCCTTCAAAAATCGTTGTGCATTAGCTAGATCAGTTTCTTGAGACATATAAAAGCTAGGCTTATGCGTATCAACGTACAATGGAATGTCCAACGCCGCAGCACGAATACAAAAATGACGATATTCATCCCAATATGAAATGTTTGGCAATTTGTGATATGAAACTCCTTTTAATAATGCCGACCTTCTAATTAACGTACATGTATCTAAGCTATCAACTTCATAAATCCCCGGTGTCCTTAACCGACACATAAACCTTAATTGCTCATCAGAAATTTGCTCCATCGTCCGCTGTTTCAAATGAATATAGTTATGCGAGGCGTTTTTTTCACTTATCCATACTTGAGGAGTTTGAAAATGGTGATTTTCATTTTTTGACCAATAAATACTTGAAATAATTTCTTTATCTGCTGCTATTAAATTAAGCAATGTATCAGGATGCAGCAAAATATTTGAACTGACTAAAAATAAGGTATTAAATTGATGCTCAAGCATATAAGAAATAAAATGATTTTTCGCAAATGCAGATCGAAAAATGTTCTCGTCCGTCCAGTTATATTCAACTCCGACAAATCGTTTGGCTGATTCCCTATGATTAGATTGTTCATTGTTAGATTGGTTATTATTAGATTGGTTACTGTTAGATACAGTCTGCAGTAATTCACTCATACTTTTTATTTGTGTATTTGGTGTACTCGCTTGAAATGATAATAGAAGCTGTTTTGATGCTGGCGCTTCGTTATCATCTATGAAGTAAAAAGATACCTCATTCTTTCCAAGCTTTAATAATGAAAGGGAATGTAAAAAACAGTGAAGTATCTCTGGCCTCTCATTAATTGAACTAGCAACTAATATGCGTAGCATCAAGTTGTACTCCTTTCATACGGTTAATGCCACGATAAAAAAATTGCTGCTTACCCTAGCTAAAATTGCAGTTATTTCAACATATGAGGTTCGACATCGTTTTATGTAAGTTTGACAAGCTGTCGAGAAAAAACAGATCAACCGAACGTTGGGTATTTTTCATATACGTGCTTTCTGAGAGGAAAAAGAGCATTAAGATTTTACAAAGAGAAGATTTTATGTAACGATTGGGTGGATACAACTTAGATGATTAAAGAGGAAACTTTAGGCATGCTGCTAGTCTCCATTCTTCGCGAGCGAGCATGTTATAGTAGCAAAAGAAAATTGGCAAAGAGGTTTTTTGAAAGCGAAATGATCCATTGATTTGGATTATTTGATACTCTTATTCATTTTATATAAAGTAAGTGCTATTCAGAGTAAAAGTTCAAAAAGCAGCACTTCCAAGCAAAACTAACTCAAATTAGGCTAAAAGAAATAATAAGAGATTAGCAATCGCCATTCCTCAAAAGAATATAATTTGATTCATATCGTTTCTTAATCAGTACAAGAGTATGTTTAGGATAATAGGATAAATTCAATATACAAAGGTTGTGTTTAAATTTGAAAAGCTTTTTAGAAAGAAAGATAAAATATAATTCTGAAATTGTCGATGTTCGCTGTAAGCTGTTAGAAATGACAGACAAAGGAGCTACACTGTTTCATCATATCGAAACCTCATTTACGATGATTGCTGGAAATATTGAGCTGACTATCCCAAAAGGCAGCTATACAACTGCATATTACTGGAAAAACCAGCCTTATAATCTATACTATTGGAGAGATAAAGATGGTCAGTTCTTAGGCGCATATTTTAATATTGTTAAAAACACAATAATTGCTTCAAATATCGTTTCTTTTGAAGACCTTATTATTGATGTCTTAATCTTCCCTAATGGCGACTATTACATTTTAGATGAAGATGAGCTGCCTGTTCCAATTGAGCAGTTTGAAGCAGGCTCTGTAAAATCTGCCCTTCATGCACTCATCTCTAGAATGAATAATATTCTTAAAGAGGTCGAATTAGAGGTTACCAGTAAGTATACTCATGAGTTGCTGGTGAAGTATTTGAATTAGGTGAATATACAGCGTCAAAAAAACAACACTTATGCCACAAGGATGTAAGTGTTGTTTTTTATTTGATATAAGAATGTAAAATTTCTTCTAAGTTATAGCTCTTCTGATATGTCATTTATGCTTTCTCATAATCTATACAGGCGAATGGGATGGGATGTAAGGCTCTTGTTGATGGTGCAAATGTAATTCCAATTTCAATCTGCACATTCGTACAGGATGCAACCAGTGATGAAGAATATTACTCAACTTCGTTTCATATTTCAATCTACGCATCCACACGGGATGCGACCCCAGCTCTCCTGGTTTATGGAAGTTTCCACAAACATTTCAATCCACGCATCCATACGGTATGCGACTGAAACTTAGCCAATGTCATTGACTTGCACTGCTATTTCAATCCACGCATCCATACGGGATGCGACGCTAATATGTTTTCAAATGCGCTAAATCTACGACTATCATTTCAATCCACGCATCCATACGGGATGCGACATTACGATAATCTTGCAGATGCAATTGCCGCAAGATTTCAATCCACGCATCCATACGGGATGCGACTTGTCTGGAGGGTCAGTATCTCGTAAAAATGTTTGATTTCAATCCACGCATCCATACGGGATGCGACCGATCTCAGATGCAACAAGCGCATCATCTTTCCAATTTCAATCCACGCATCCATACGGGATGCGACGCAAAGTTAGGAGATGGTGCAGCATGACCGAACAAATTTCAATCCACGCATCCATACGGGATGCGACTTTCGGCTTTTCCTTGCTCTTGCCACCAGTTTCGATTTCAATCCACGCATCCATACGGGATGCGACAGTTAATTCTTCATATTTATTTTTTATTTCTTCTATTTCAATCCACGCATCCATACGGGATGCGACAGCCCGCAGATTTTCCCCTTATCGTATAAGGATTTGAAAACGGTTTAGTGCGGATCGATTTATAATTACCATAATTTAGTTTATTTTGCACCACTAATTTGGCAAAAACCCTTATTTTATGCGGGGTGCGGATCTCCTAGGGATTTTATGTGAGCTTGGGATCCGCACTAATCAATTTTAAATTAGTTACTTATTTTGCAATTCGCAAGCTTTTTCCTCTGATTCTTTGACAATATCCTGAAATGCCTTTGCATATGCAAAATGTGGGAATAACATTGGATTATTGATAAGCATTAGTAATTGATTTAATTGTAAATTTAATGATAGTAAAGGATTATCTTTTATTTTTAGATCACTTAGCTTATTAGTCAATATTCTTTCATTTTCATTAGTCGACACGTTTAATCCTGCAGCATTTAGTTTGTCAATATGTTCTTGTGAAAAATCTTTTCCTCCTGTTGAAAGCTTTAAATCACTCGTACTATCGTAATTTTTATGATTTAATCTATCTCCCCACCATCCAAGAGATTTGTCCTCATTCGGAATAGTAACTTTAAACTCCTTTTCCTTCTTATTATCAAATTCTTGAATAATAATATCAAAATATTGTCCTAGTTCCTCGATTGAAGCAGTATTTGAATCGAGCGTACTGGTTTTATATAAACTCACCAAAACTTTAATTGGATGTGTTTGAGATTGAGTTTGATTGGTTACTCCAGTTGCGTAGCCATTTATCATTCTTGCAAGCCCCGTATTTTTCGGCTTTAGCTTTTTAATACTTTCTGCCCAATTCTTTAATTGCTCTTTAGGCAGTGACGTACTTTTGCATTCTATTACCATGGAAACAGCTTCAATTGGAACAAATTTTAATGTATGGTACTGAAATATATAAGGAGTATATTGCTCATCAATTACAGCAATATCAACTTCATTTGAAATATTTTTTTTGAATCTATTATCATAGCTCCATGTACAAATGAAAATTTTAAAGGAACTATATTTCGAAAAAACTTTCTCCACATTTCCTCACGATAACTCCCAGTAAGTCCAGGATGTGCGGAAGCTAATTCAACCTCTTTTACCATCATTCTATTTAGCTCTTTATAATTATCAGCTATTAGTTTTAAAGGATTTTTATCCATTGTGTTCCTCCATATTTATTGATTCTATTAAATTTTGAAAATCAAAATTGTGGTAATAAGAATTAATCTAACTAATAAGAGCAACTGTATGTAGCAATCCAATTGAAAGCAATATCTTTTGAAAGCAATCACTGACTAGTTCTTTCGATATTAGATAATTATTTTTCATAGAATATTTTTCTCGTAGCTGCAATAAATGAGATGAGTTGTAAATCTACAAATAGAGATGCCACTATTTTCAAACTACTTATTGCATGGGATACGATTGATCCGCATATTTGGATGTTATTCACTGATTGTTTAATTTCAATCCAAGCATCCACACGGGATGCGACTATCAGAGACAACTCAAATAAAGACTACTAAAATAATTTCAATCCACGCATCCACACGGGATGCGACCGAGTACCATGAGGTCAAAGGGTACATGGATCAGAATTTCAATCCACGCATCCACACGGGATGCGACGGTCTAGGGGCGATTAGCTCAGCGGTAGGCGATTTAATTTCAATCCACGCATCCACACAGGATGCGACGGGTCTTTGTGATGGGGTTTGGTATAAAGTTAAGATTTCAATCCACGCATCCACACAGGATGCGACAACCTGCTTAACATCACTTACATGCTGCACAGACGATTTCAATCCACGCATCCACACAGGATGCGACAACGTATGGGCTCAAGTAAGATTGCAAATCGACTTATTTCAATCCACGCATCCACACAGGATGCGACTGTGTTTCAAAATCGCTTCTCCAGCAACACCTGATCCAATTTCAATCCACGCATCCACACAGGATGCGACAGCCCGCAGATTTTCCCCTTATCGTATAAGGATTTGAAAACGGTTTAGTGCGGATCGATTTAAATTTACCACAATTTAGTTGTTTTTGCACCACTAATTTGGCAAAAACCCTTATTTTATACGGGGTGCGGATCTCCTAGAGATTTTATGTGAGCTTCGGATCCGCACCGAGCTTTTGATTTAAAAATTTAATTTCTAGTATCTTTTTTTAGAGAAGCATTTCGTCTAAATCTTGAATATAAACGTTGATTTCTTTTATATCCAACTTTATTACTATTAGCCATTTTTGTCCAGGTTAAGTGACTAATATTATTTCCTAGATCAGAATGCTTAAAAATCTTCTTGCTTTCGATGTATGGCTTAAGCAGATTCTCTATATATGTTTCTTTTTTATCCTTAAAACTGTCTATAAACTTATCTATATATGCTCCAATTTCTTCTGAAGCTTCAACACTTGGTTCTGATATAAGGGATGAAAAATCAGAATCCTGTTTATCTAATTGAAGCTTTGTAACTCTAATTTGCACTTTACCATAGCCATAAGCTTTAGCCCCGCCTATTAATTCATATAAATTGTTTAGTTTCAAGCCTTCTGACCCATATATAGTTTCATATTCCTTAGATTTTGCAATATTTGTTATGTCAAGTGACAGTAATAGTGCACCTAACTCCTCATCTGATAAATGATCAAAGTAAACTTTCCCCTTTAAGCATAGCTTTTCCACAGAATCTGCTGTATCAGAACGGTTATCATTTTTCACATCTAACACTGTTTTATATGAAAACAGCTTTGAATTTTTATCTTCTGCCTTATCGCTTTCAATGGTTTCCTGAACATGATATATCTTTGTTCCATTTAAATGTGGTTTTTTATTACTATTATAAGAAGGCTTTTCAGTGTCATTATCTTGATAATGTAAATACATGCTTTCAGCACTAGCAGATGGTGAAGATAACTGGAATTTCACTGTTTTAATTATATCCTTCGGCAACTGGTTAACATTAAAGGTGATAGGAGAAAATCTTAGTCGAGATTTATATGAAAATTTTTCACTTGGTTCAATCTCTGTTTTTAAATCATCTAGTTCATTTTTAACAAAACCAAACATTGCTCTTGCATAATCAATTCCGTCTGGAATAGACTGTTTTTCCTCTTGCAATAAATCCTCAAGCTGATACTTGTTCCTTATCTTAAAATAAGGAGTACGACCGATATATAGTTTATTATCTAAGAAAACATAGAATATAATCTTGCTATATGAACTATCAGGTGTTTCTTCAGGAAAAATTTCATAAAAATTCTTAAACACCTTTTCTGCTAACTTGTTATCTTCCTTATAATTGCTTCTCTGACCGTTAGTCATAAATCTCATCTTATCAAAATTTCGTTTGTAGTTATAAATTACTTCTTCAGAAACTTCAATTTCTTCTTCCGAATCGCTTTTTTCATTAATTAAATAATGCGTTCGCTTAGAATTAGCATTTGTTGAATTATACAAGACACCTTTTTGATAACCTTCAACTAAATTCGAGCTGATACGTTCTATGCTTTCAGCGCCAGCAGACTTCCAATAAACCTTATGCTGATACGGCTTAAATAAATTGTTTTTATCAAGTATCATTTCATAATAAAAATATATTTGGGCCTTTAGTTCCCATCTCTCTAAACTATAATCTATTAGCAGTTTACCAAGCTCTTTCGTTTCTTTTGACTCAAAAAGTGTAATTAATTCGGAATATAGCTTTTCTTTAAGTTTGTATACTTCTTGAATCAGATTTTGGTAGGATTTCACTTTATTATTATCTTTATCGCTCTTTTTGACTTCTTGTCCCAAATTATTAACGTACTTAATCTTCAGTTTAGTTTGGATATTTCCTTCTCTCAGAAAGATATTATTCCATTCGCTCTCCCAATCTTCTGAAATTTCTAATAGCGACTCTCGAACATTTTTAATATAATCCGACAATTCTTTTATTCTATTTCGTGTTTTAGCAAAGAATGATTTTGGATTTTCTAATTCTCGATCGTGATTATTGCTGTACCAATAATACAACCAAGAAACGCCATCGTCCCAATTTTTATTATTTTGCTGACTTTTTAAATGAATTACTTTAAGAGCTTCTTGTCGTAAAAACTCTTCTCTTAATGATAGAAAGTTCTTACTGCCAAATGGTTTAGCTGGTATAATTACGTATTTGCCATTACGGTATTCCAAATAACCTGCCCGAACGATTTTAGATATATCTATTGATTTATCATCTTTTGCAGAATTTTTATCTTTTGATTCCTTTGACGCTTCTTCAGAAGTGCTTTCCTCTTTTTTCGATTTCACATTTGATTGAAGGGCTTGTTTAAGTGTATTTTTATAATTTAAGTTAGTTACATCGCGATACAGCATTTCTGTATGGTCAATAAATAAAGGATAACTGCCGCTTAAAATTTCTAAGTTACTTCTACTCTTTCCTCGCAAAATACTACCGCTAACAAAAAGGTCATTTAGTTGAAATGGTGCTAACATCCTGTCATTATCAAATACCCCGCGGAACTCTAACGCTAATGGTCCGCAAGGTTTAATTACATAGTCTATACAACCGCTGTGACGATTAACTATTTCGTTATGTTTAGGTAATTCATTTATTGAAAATGGTTTATGATAACTGCCTATCGTTTCTGTTGGGAAAGGAATAAAGTCGTACGGAACAGTAACATACTTAATGTTTCCTCTTGAATTTCCTTTTGCTTTGTCTTTTAAACCTTTACTATCTCGTTTATGTTTTGAATGGCTTTTATATCCATATCTCTCGCCAATTTTGAAACTCATTACACTCCTCCTTCCCGCAGCAAGCTACACAATATTGTTTTCTCTACATAAGCCAAATGTGTATCTTCATCATATTGAACATATTCCTTTACCTTAATTCCACGATATGGGCTCCATCTACTCCTATTATTATAATTTTCAAGCTGATATAATCTTGTAATTACATCTGGATGATCAGGTTCATGAACTAAAGGCTCATACATTAACAATTCACCATTTTCCTGCACAACAAAGATTTCTTGCTCCTCATTAAAAAAATGCGCTTCAAGCAGCATTTTCGTTTCTATTGCCTGCTTGATTTTCTGAAATTGATCCTGCTGAAATTTCATATAGTCTCCATCTATTGCAGGATATTCTCCTACTAATACCTGATCTAGCAAGTGAACGATGTAATAAAACTTATCCATCGTTATATCTTCAATTTGAAATGGTTTCACGTCCTATCCTCCTTGCTTGTTAAAGTGCGTTGTAGCCAATTTACAAATGTCTCATACAAGGGT
Organism: Paenibacillus sp. plas6; assembly: GCF_057221655.1. NCBI lineage: Bacteria > Bacillati > Bacillota > Bacilli > Caryophanales > Paenibacillaceae > Paenibacillus > Paenibacillus sp. plas6. The sequence goes on from NZ_CM170151.1 coordinate 4,450,834, forward strand.
TGAAGAGCTTCTTTGTTCTTTTCATCTAAATTTTCTAAATGAAGATCATGAAGATTTAAGTTCTGCTGCTTGCTATTATCTGCCACTTTTAATTGGTTAGCTTCAAACTGACCTAAGCCTATCGCCGTGCGCCCACCTACTGCGATCTTTCCTAAACCAATTTGACGTAAAATATAAATTAACGGAAAAATAAATGGGCTCTTGTTAATTTTATCCTCATCATAATTCTTCTGTACTTCATTGTTTATTCTCAGCTCTAATCTAAGACTTGCTTCTCCGGCCGCTTCCACCTGTGTTTTTAGAGCATTTTTAATAACTCCGCCAGTTAAGCGATCAAGCTTGTTATAGTTTGGATTACTTAACTCAAATATAAGCTCGTGCTTATTATCCTTAACCTCACTGGAACGATATACTTTTACTTTTTTAGATTTGTCCATAATGAAATCTGAGACGATAAGTTGTCCAATTTGCTTTTCTCCTCCAAATAATGGAGCACAAAACTTTTTATCTATTAGATCATCTGTTAATTCTATTTTTTTTAAAATACGACGTACAAGCAATACATAGTGATGTTTCAGTAGACCTTTCATGCTTGAAGCAGGTATTTTCCTACTATTACTATTTCCATTCTTTTGCAAACCAGTAATCGTTTTCGATAGTCCTTTTTTAGAATGTGACTCTTGCTGTGACTCCTCATTGTCTAATAAAAACGATTGATATACTCCATAAGGAAATTTGCCTTGTAATTCGAAAACAACAGTCGATTGTTCTTCAACACTAGGTTCTTTGAAATCATTAAACTCTTTTATTTTCCAGCCATTTTTCTCATTCCGTTCACTGCGGCTCAAAAGGTAATCATCTATAGCTTTTATACTTGAAAAGCTATATGTCTGTTGCTCTAGCTTTTCTACTTTAAATCTACCAAAATCTGTGCTTTTCTTTCCGCCAAAGCGAATATGACCATCATCGATCGCTTTTGCCCATCTATTTATTAATTCATGCACAGCATTCGTATCTAAATTATTATGCTTATATTGCCAAACATCAAATTCGATTGAAAAGCACAGTTTAAATCCCGCTGGTAAATATTTAAACTCATATTTATAGTTATCCTTAGCAGTTCCGTATTGAGAATCTATTCTAGTTCCTTCTTTTATGAGCGGAACGTTAGCCGCTTCTTGACCAAAACTAATTTGACCGTCACTTATAAAAATGGTGCTTTCTCTAAATGTTTTAAATTCTTTAACTTCCCCTTGACTAGAGGAATCTGTTTCTGTTTGTTCGCCACCCATTACAGAAAGAATTTCTTCCTGCTCTGTTTTTGTCCGTTCAAGATATTCCCGAAGCGCACCGCCTATACTATTTCCAGGTATAAATGGTTCGTTATTAGCATCTAATAAGAGCTCCCCCTGTTCACTTGCTCCTGTAAAAAATGGGGTTTTCGCCTCAAGATGATAAATATAAATGACTTTTTGATTAAAGTTGCTGTTTGTCTTCTCGTTCACGACGTCACCTTCCTTCAGCCATTTTCCAAAAGTTCAATCGCAAGCTCTGCGATAAACTTCTTCTCTTGATTGGTGAGATCCTCTCCATAATAATATAGCTTTCCACTTTCACTGCTTAGCTTTTGTTGAGCATATTTTGCTAATTGGATAATTTGAGGATCGTTAGAGGAATTGTCTTGTAAGTAACAAATGATCTGATTGAAATTACAATCTGCAATGGAAAATAACTTATTATTTGAACGAGCTTCCCGCTTTAAATTCTGCCCTTGCTCTTCATTCTTGTTCTGTGGGTTCTGATCCATTTCATTTGCATTGCTATTGTGACTCTTGCCATTTAAAATATTTCGAAGAACAGTTATCATTTTGTACTTTTGAGATATCGTTACTTCACTAGATAAAATCATCTCATTATTATTGGATGGGTGGATGCCATTTTCTAAGGAGCGTTTCACTAGCATCCGAAGCCACTTTATTCTTCTCTCTGCTAATGATCTTTGCAAAATCTCGAAAACCTTCTTCTCATCTGGAATAAAATCTTCCTGTGCTATGCAATCTTTATTTTGACATTTGCTTTCATTAGCTTTTTCGTCTGAATTAGAAGCTTCCTCGTCACTTTTCTTATTATTTAATGAAATAACGGAAGCATATCGTATATTTACTGCTAACCATCCATACCCATCCTGTGTTCGCTGCCCCCAAGGCCGGGCTTCGAGCATTTTAATTAGTTCTTCATAATCCTTCATTGAATATTGAGATTCAATTTCGTACACAAGAATCGAACCAGCCTTTATGCTTGTTTCTTTTGGATATCGTGCCTGCCAGGTTGAATTATAGCCTTCCGTTAGACCGGTTTGACAAAACTGTTGAATTAATTTTGGCGCTGGCAACTTTCCTTTTAAAATGTAATCAAAAACTCGCTCCGGAATTTTGTTAATTGGTTGTCCATATTCATTGCGGAAGATGCAGTCCGATAAACAAGTAATCGTTATTAATTTATTTTGATTATCTATCGCTACCTCGCCCTTATTCTGCTTTTCACTAAATAGAATTTGCTGCGCTTGTTCAAAAGAATAGGGCTTAACAGCATGTTCGATATGAGAATCTTCTTTATTTTGTACAACTGAAACTCTGCATCTACCATAGCCTGTCCCCTTAGAGCCTCCTAAATACCAGATGCTTTGCTTCGTAATAACAGTTATAAGTTTTTCTGCTAAATCAGGATGGCATGCAATAATTGTTCGAAAAGTATAGCCCTTTTCTATCGCCTGATAGTTAAATAAATTGTTACGTTCCCGAGCATTTCTATTGCGACTCTGCGAATGGTGCAGATGATATTTCTTTTTAATTTTCATTCCCTTTAGTGCAGAAGAAGTTGTCGTAATATATGGGAAAGGTAAGTAATTGATATTATCATTATCAATTTCAGAAGAATTGTATAAAATATTTTCCAGTTGAATAAGCGTATGTTCACCATTTTGAGAGCGAATATCTGCCTTTCTCCATTCATGCTTATTATTTCTTAAATGTTGCGGTGTTGGTGTATACAGGGTTTGCTCCTTAGAATAATCGTCTATTGGATAAGCATTATAACAGTACATATTTAATAAATATGCTTGCAGTTGCTGCTCTGATATTTTTTCTTTTAATAGTTGTGAGATACAAGCCCCGCGAATCGTCGAGCCAGGAATATAATCTTTACAAGGTTCATTCCAATTGCTTTTATTGCCTGTTGCTCCAATTTTCAATGGTTCTTCATTGTAAATATCAATTACAATGTAATTCAACTTCATTCCATTCGCCTCCTTTCTGATTTTCTGAAGCAGGCTTCCAACTTAGAAGAGTTACCTCTACATCTCCATATCCCCGATGAACCGCTGCACCAATTCTATCAAGGGCTTTACTTATTCGTACTAAGTCATTTTTTAGCCTTCCATTCAAATCTCGGTCAACAAATATAGGTGCATAGAAAATTAACCCCTTCTTAACGGTATGAACATTCATAAGCTTCTTTTCTTCGCTTATGCCATTCTTAAGTTGTATCGCAACTCTCACATGTGTTTGTGCTTCGATTAGATCATGTTTATTAATTACCGTATAGCTATCTTCCTTCTTTTGCTGAACGATAATCTTTTGATAATATGAGCGTACTGCTTCTGGCAGCTCTAAATGACCAAAGCGCAATAATGGAAGCTCCTTATGTTGTGATTGAAAGTTTTCCTTTTGCTCAGCAATCTTTTTTAGAAATATAGAATCTTTACTTAACACGTTGCTAAAATCCTCATACAGCAATTTCAACTCCTCATTATTCATACCAAATAAAGTTTGGATGGAATCGAGAAATTGGAGAGCAGCATTTTCATCAATTGTGGCATAATGCTTAAGCAACCAAATTGCTTTACTTTTTAACATACCTTTTAAAGTTTTTGCATGATAATATACAAATCCATACTCATCTGTTAGTGCCTTATTATGCACAGTATTTGCTTCTTTTTCCCCGCTGCTAAATATCGCTTCACTTAATAATTTAACCCGCAAACGATACGTCTCTCGATACTGCATCATGCCCCTCCTCTGTATCATTTGAAGAAATCCATCGTCTCAAACACATCATTTAGAACATAGATATATTTGTCATTTTCTTTTAAAACGGTGCCTTCAACTTGAACTTGACTATCTTCAAATACTTTTTCTACGATTTTCTCTATTTTTTCTGCAATATTATTTCTGTTTCTCTCAAAAATTAGTTGATAATTTTCTATGCCATCATACATACCGTTTTTGACTTTATGGATAAATGAAGAAACGTTCTCGATACCATTAATTTGCTTAATTAACTCCGCAAATGCCTTGTAACTAACAATACCTTGAGCAAATGCTTGCTCCTGATCGATACGCAGCGGCTTCACATGATAAATCTGTTGCAGGTTTCTTGTCTTTACGCCACTTGTATAAGCAGTAGCTTCTCGAACTTGGCCTTCAACGATTGACCATGATATAAATGATGCTGTTTGGTCTGTTTTATTTTGAGAGCTTTCATTCTGATCATCATTGTTTATTTTGTAGATACTTTTTTTCGCTTCACTACATAGCTCATCAGCTTCTCGTACTGCTTCAAAAAACGGATAGCTTACCTTGACAATAGCAACTCCTGCGCAAGCAGTAAGCGGCTCATTTATATTAAAATTATCAAGCTCTCCACGATATACCTCACTGACAGAAAGCGTCTTAATATTCTCGACAATTTGTGCAGCAAGTTGTATCGCATATTCTCCTTCAGTAATGAGACAAACATCATCTCCAGCAAGGACAATTGGTGTGTAATATAGAATGTTCTTTCCGTTCCCCAGTTTTTGCTCTCCCACCGTGTTAAGCGCTTGATGTACAGCTTCCGTATAAATATTATCAATTAATGAAGATAACTCATTTAGCTTTTTCGACTTATTTTTAATTCCGTCTGTTTCATCGTCTAGTCCATTCATCTGTAAATTGCTATTATTCTTTTCAAGGTTGCCGAGCAAACTATTTACCATTTCACCCATACGGTTTCCATCAATTTTTATAACGCCAATATAGCTTTTGCTGTCATCCCGTTGCTTATATTGATGCAGCTGAATAACTTTCTGAACTTTTTTGCTATCCAGCCTACTTTCTAAGCGATAGGACATTAGATCACGTACCTCTGAAATGTATTGATTACCTAATAGTTTAAACTCTTCTTCACGTGGTATGAGCGATACTGGTTTACCTGCTGCATCGATCTGCTCAATTCCGTACGACCATCTGCGAAACATGCTTCGTCTAGAATCTTTTAAATCATTGCAGCGTTGTTTTAGCACACGTCGAATATGTTTTAAGCTTTTCTCTTCTTCCGTCAGTTCGGAAAAATCAAGCATACTTATATAAAGCTCTAGTTCAGGATAGTTTTCAATTATAGATTTTGAATATTTACGAATAAACAGCTTAGCTTTGTCCGGGTTCTTGAAATATAAAATACTGTTCCCGCCGCCAGAAAAAATAAATTCATATTCACCTTTAAAATGATTTTCTAGAAAAGGAGTCAGGGCAACTGGCAGCTTACTTAATAACTCTCTAAGCAAATTGACATTGTCTTTTTGGCTATCATTGTTTTTATCCTCACTGCCCGAACCAATAACTTGTTCAGTTACTGCCTTAATAATCGCCGAATTTTTTAAATTGTTCTTCAATTCATTAAGGCTATATATAAACTCTTGTTTTCGAGATACATCAATATAGAGGAATGTGCTCATATTTCCCTCCAAATAATATAGTTAATTGTTGCTTAATCTTCAGTATTAGCTTGTTTATTTGAAGCATTAATATGTTTCTTAACAGAATTCTTAGGATTAGATTTATCTTTTTTGCCAATTTGTTTACTATTTACTTGGTTTTCCTCTGCTGCTTGATCTTCAGCCTTTACTTCCAAACGATCTACTAACTGATCGAACACTTCAGCATATGCAAAATGCGGAAAGAACATTGGATTATTAATTAACATTAGAAGTTGATTTAGTTGAAAATTAAAGGTTAACAGAGGATTATTGCGAACCGTTAAATCTTTAAGTGTTGCCTGGGATACAATACTTAAAGCAGGATCTAAAGTGAATTTTAGTCTTGGATATTGTTGATTTAGCTCATGCACTCTTGCTTCCAGACTTTGCTTAAATTCTTCTTCACTAGAGGAGTTAGCGTGAGAGGGTTTCCTTACACCGATATTAAGAAATTGGACACCTGAATTTGGCGTTTCATCAAGAGTAGTGCATTTGTTAAGACGATCTCCCCACCAGCCAAGTGTCTTATCTTCATGATTAAGTTTAATTTGCAGTACATGCTTCCCAGTCTCTGTATATTGTTGCTTCAAAATGAAATCGAAATGTTCCTCGTTTTTCTTTGCCAGTTTATCTAGATTTTCTTCTTCTGCAGTAGTCACTAAAATCATAATCGGTCTTGTGCGAGTTTGAGTGAGATTAGTAATTCCAATGGTATATCCATTAACCGTTCTTGTAATCCCTGCATTATTTGGAACCAAATTAGTTATACTTTCACTCCATTGCACAAGTTTTTTCTTATTCAATTTTGTACTTTTACTTTGTACGGCAATGACCACTGCTTCTATTGGGATATATTTAATGTTTTTATAGTTAAAAACGTAAGGAGTATATTGCTCGTCAAAAACTGCAATATCTACTTCATTTGATATATTTCCGAGGGAATCAATAATTTTTATGTTTTTGGCAAGAGAATACTTATACGGAATTAAACTTCTAAAAAATTCAAACCATGTTTCTTCTTTGTAACTGCCTGTAGTAACGTCATGATCTGATGCAAGCTTAAGTTCAGTGGCGAGCTTTTCATTTTGAAATTGATAGTTTTGATAAATCCCCTTTAAAATATCTTTTTTCTTGCTCATCAACCTTCACCTCTCAGCAAACTTTGACAAAATTATACATACCCTCACTGGTAAATATATCATATATTGTAAAAACAATAAAGTTAATGAGATTTGTTAATAGGAGAATAAACAGTAGGAAGTTGAGATTTAAGGAGAAAAAATGATAGAAAATAGAAGGGATTTAACTGGGATTTAGATGAGAGAAGTAAGGCATTAGTTATGTTAGATTTTTTGAGGAGTATTATTGCAAAAAATTTAGTCAAGCATCCGTACGGGATGCGACTTTCCAATGTAAGTCAAGCGACTATTTCTGATATAATTTCAATCCACGCATCCACACGGGATGCGACATCAAGATTCTCCCACTTAGCGTCACGTATAATATTTCAATCCACGCATCCACACGGGATGCGACGGACTTTACGACAAACTTCATAAAATTCACGTAGAATTTCAATCCACGCATCCACACGGGATGCGACCACTGTTAGGGTTACTTATGATAGAGCACCTAGTAATTTCAATCCACGCATCCACACGGGATGCGACATAAAGTATGGGCGGGATATATAGAGAGTTGTCATATTTCAATCCACGCATCCACACGGGATGCGACAAGGACCAGGAATGATTAAGGGTACATCATTTAATTTCAATCCACGCATCCACACGGGATGCGACACTACGGGCGCGCGATATAGTTATATATATAATGTATTTCAATCCACGCATCCACACGGGATGCGACTAAATTGATATAAAACATCAACATTATATATCATATGATTTCAATCCACGCATCCACACGGGATGCGACACTAATGGGCTACCTTCTACAACTTCATTTTGATATTTCAATCCACGCATCCACACGGGATGCGACGATAACCTTGCTGTGGTTGCTGATATTGAGGCTGTTATTTCAATCCACGCATCCACACGGGATGCGACTTTATAAGTCCAACCTGCTAGATCAGGGATTGCGATTTCAATCCACGCATCCACACGGGATGCGACAGCCCGCAGATTTTCCCCTTATCGTATAAGGATTTGAAAACGGTTTAGTGCGGATCGATTTAAATTTACCATAATTTAGTTTGTTTTGCACCACTAATTTGGCAAAAACCCTTATTTTATGCGGGGTGCGGATCTCCTAGGGATTTTATGTGAGCTTGGGATCCGCACTTATTTTGTTTTGCTTAGTTTAATTTTCAATATTAACCAAGCCAAAATCGCTACTCTATTGCAGCAGTTTGCTTTTCAATTACAATATCCTTACATTGAACGATCAATTCACATAACTCCTGACCCGACAACAAAACATGAAGCTCATACCCTTGCTCCACCCGATAAAGTTCATTATATAACCAATAACTTCCGATAATGCCATCCTCCTGTAAAATCATTTGTGCCTCAACTAATGTCATCTTATTATCTTCGGTAAAGCCTCCGCTTGTTTCAAAAGTAATCGTAACATCATTCCCAGTTTCCATGCTAGTAACACGACAATCATGAAAGTTTAGTTTACTTAATAAAGATGCTGGAATTTGTTGCTGCTGCAGCTCCTTATACGCTGCTTCGGACATTTGATTTACTTTCTGTTTATTTTCTTTGCTAAGCCGTTTTAACTGCGTCAACACTTCCTTAGTACAATAACCAAGAGCATATACGCGTATATCAGCGATTTGCGATAATATTTGCTTTGGCAGCTGAGCAGTCACATATCTGCATCTCCACTCATGTCGCTTTCTGAAAACTTGCTTACAGCCCTCTTCATCAAATGGAGGTCTTGCATCATATTCAGCAATTAATTTCTCAATTCTGCTTCTTTCCTCATCAGATAATTGATGCACAATAACGTCTTCTTCCGATATTTCCTCGTTGTTATGTATTTTGTTTAACGGCACTAGGTTCATACCATCTTGCTCTAGTAAATAGCGAGGATCTATATTATAGATTTCCCGCTCTTCTTCAACAAATTGCTTTTCCTTTCTCTTATATAATCGCTGATATAATTTCTCATCTTTCACACTAGTTTCTTTATGGGCGCGCATATCAAAATGAAGTCCCATCTGCTGACTTAATTCATACCATTCCTTCGTTAAATATTTCATCCATGCCCCCCTTATTTAATATATCATCTAACGTATTAATGAAAGTTCATCATTTTTACCAACACTCTATGCATATAACTATATTTACCATATCTTTAATAACCACATCAATTGTCCATGTCCAAATTCTATCTCTTTACATATATTATACGTATAAATGCTATAAGGAGGTGTCTGCTTTGATTGACAGACGCACATTAGTAGTGAGACTAAGACCTGGGCAAAGATTAGTTGTTTTAGCAGAATCAGTTGCTCCTAAACGTAAACATCGTCATCATCATTGTCGCCGTCGCTAAAAATATTAATTTCTTTGACAGAGTGCCCATTGGCACTCTATTTTTTTCAATTTATGCCTCTAATAAATTTTTTTCTTAATCATTGCCAGTTCAGTGTCACCTTTTACTTAACTCTAACAGCCTGTTCCTTTTTTTTAAGTACAGGCACAACTAGGCATTTCCCTACATACATTAGAGAACAGACGATTGTCGTCTTATGAGATGTCCTCAGCTTTTGAACATTCATCAGGAGGTGGATCTATGGCTGGTTTTTTCGCATCAATTGCTCTGTTCATTAAGCAGCTTACCTTATTAGTATCCTATGTTAAAAACAATGCGTTCCCCCAACCACTAAAAGAGGAAGAAGAACAATATCATTTGTTAAGGATGGCTGAAGGAAGCATAGAATCCCGTAACATATTAATTGAACATAATTTAAGATTGGTCGCACATATTGTAAAAAAATTCGACAATACTGGAGAAGATCAAGAGGATCTCATTTCGATTGGTACAATTGGCTTAATTAAAGCTATCGAGGGGTTTCAAGCGGGAAAAGGTACAAAATTGGCTACCTTTGCAGCTCGATGTATAGAAAACGAGATCCTTATGCACTTACGTTCTCTGAAGAAAACAAGAAAAGATGTTTCATTACATGATCCAATTGGCACTGATAAAGAAGGCAACGAAATAACCCTTATTGACATACTTGGCAATGAAGGCGAAGATATAGCAGACCAGGTCCAACTGGAAATGGAAAAAAGTAAAATATTTAAAAACCTTAGTATTTTAGATCCTCGGGAAAAGGAAGTCGTGATTACTCGATTTGGACTTCTTAACGGCGGAGATGAACGTACACAACGTGAAATCGCTAAAGAGCTCGGCATCAGCCGCAGTTATGTATCGCGTATTGAGAAACGAGCCTTAATGAAGCTTTACCATGAGTTTTATAAGGAGACGGATAAGGTAAAGCGAAGATGATGCTAAAATGAAAAATGATATTATGCTTACCTTGCAAGCTTAATATTAAATTTAGGTTGTTGTCCCATACTTAAGCCCCGCAAATTTTAGCGGGGCTTTTATTGTTAGCAAGCTCAAATGAGTCATCTCCATCGTTCACTTGACAGTCTCCCACCAACGTTCAAATACTGGAAATTGATGATGAAGAACTATAGTTTCTCCAATTTTTGGAGTAATTAACGTAACACCTGCTTCTCTGGCAGCCCGCTCAGCTCGTTCAATTGGATCGGTCCATGAATGATACGCTAATGTAAATCCACCCCAATGAATAAGCATCATCGTTTTGCCGTATACATCCTTACAGGCTTGTACTGCTTCTTCTGGCAGCATATGTACACCTTGCCAACGTCGGTCATATTGCCCACCTTCCATTAGTACAAGATCAAACTCTCCGTAACGAGATTGGATTTGCTTAAAATGATCGCCATAACCGCCATCTCCACTTGTGTAAAGTGACAAACCGCTGCCTTGCATTACCCATCCGCCCCATAAGGTCGAATTACGATTAAATAAGCCTCTGCCTGAAAAATGTCGTGATGGAGTAAAGGCTATTTTTAAGCCTTGCAGGTCATATTCATCCCACCAGTTAAATTGAATTATTCGCTCCTGCTTAATTCCCCAGCGGAGCAAATGATTATCTACGCCAAGCGGAACAAAAAATAGCGATGCTTTATTCATTAAGCGCAAAATCGTTTTGTAGTCTAAATGATCATAATGATCATGCGTAATTAAAACGGCATCTAGCTTAGGCAGACGTTCAATGATATGCATTAAGCTGCCTGTGTATCGTTTACTGCCGACAAATGAAACCGGAGAAGCACGATAGCTAAATACTGGATCAACTAGCAGCTTTTTATTATCTATGCTTACTAGAAAACTTGAATGTCCAAGCCAAGTTACCGAATCCGCTTGACTATAAATGTTGTTCCAATCTAACTCAGTAACAGCTAGCTTAGTTCGAGGGCTTCGGTTATTATTTGCAGCCATCTCTTTAAGCATCGAGAAAAATTCAGCAGGCGTAAAGCTCATTTTGTTCGGCTCACGATTTATAAATTTTCCTCGTTCATAATGCTCTAACTGCTCAAATGCTAATTTCTGTTCCCTCTGTACGTTTCCGCCAAATGCAGGATAAAATCTAATAAACAAAGCAACTATTACGAGCAAAATAGCAATGCAACTTATTACAAGCATAGAGTTCCTCCCTCGACTCATTGCTATTTGTTAGCTTTTTTATTTTTGCGTCTAAGAAAAAGATGTTCACATCTCCGTAAAGAAGTAAAGAAAAAAGCATCCAATATTGGACGCTATTGCTGTATCTTTATGCTCATTGTATTGAAACTGCTCTAACTATCAAATTCAACAAGCCAAATGTCACGCTTAAAATGCGTTTTGGCAACTACCCCATAATCTACTATAGTTGCTCCTAGATCAAGCAATTCCTGCTCAATCGGCTCCACTGAAACGATAACCGCGCGTTTACAAATACGCTTTAAAGTCTCAAGCATTTGTGTTCGCTGTTCAATCGGCAGCACAGAGCAATGATTATATGGTAAATCGATAATCGCTACATCATAGCTGCTAGATAATTCTCTCATATCTGCAATCTTCACGCTGCAAGCATAGCCAAATGCCTGTAAATTTTCTCTTGCTCCGACTACGGCAAGCGGATTAATATCATATCCTTCAACGTTTATCCCTTGCTCTGCTGCTTCTAACAAAACAGTACCAATGCCGCAGCAAGGATCTACCATCGTTAGACTACCCTTAAGCTGCGGAACTAAAATATTAACAAGTGCTCGAGCAACTCTTGTACTTAGCGCTGTAGAATAATTACGCGGCTTGCGCTCATGTTGCTGCCATACCGCTTGCTGAACCTCGTATTCTCCAAGCAGCCAAAATCCTTCCCACTCGATAACGCCAAGCTGAATGGTTGGATGATGCAAATCCACTTTTCCACCGATCTTCATGCCAAGCTCACGCTCTATAGATCTGCGCTGCTTGTATGCAAGCTTTTTCGGCTCCCCATTTACTACAGCTTCAAGTGCTACAAGTTTATATGTATCTCCTAAGTGAAGTTCAGTTGCCTGTTGAAGCAGCTCTGTAAAGCTGTCTGCTTGCAGCCAAACCTGCAAACGATATTTCATATATGGGCTGCGCTGCACAGATAGATTATGCGAGCTTTTTAAAATCGCAGATGAACCATGCCAACTTGGCTCTATGCCTAGCAATTGTCTGCTTTCCAGGCTACAAAGCGAACGTTCCTGATCATTGCTCACTAAGCGATAAATATAACTTAGCGGAGTAAATTGCGTATGCTGCATATGTCCTTTACTTTGCTGCCTCATTCCTGCCATGGCGTATTTTGAGCAGTATTCTGCAATTCAATATATCGTGGTTGTTCTTCTATTAAAAAGCTTTTGTTGCAGTTCGGACATTGCTTTGCATCAATTGGAATAGAGCTTTTGCACTTAGGACATTCTTTTTCATCTGTTAAATTAATCATTCGCAATTGATTCTGCTCAATTTCATTTTTTAGGATAGAAATTTGCTCCAACTGCTCACTAAAAAATTCAAGTTGCAGCTCTTGTCCAAGCTCAGCAGCCTGTACCACCTTTTCTCCAATTTCTTTATATAAGCTGTTGATTTCATTTTGCTTTCCTACATTTATTAGCTTTAGCTTATTAATCTCCACTAAAACCTTAGCTTTAGATCCTGCTTCACTAACACTTGTTTTTATTTTATCCATAAAGCTCATTCCAAATCACTCCTGTGTTCCTTCAGTACGTTTCATTTACTATCATAGAGGTGATAGCAACAAAGCGCAACAATTTCTAATTAGTGTGATTGTGATGCCTCTTGGAACTGCATTTCGAGCGCCATTACAATATGTTCGTCCAAAAAAGGCTTCACAATATAATCTTTTACTCCGTTCATAATCATTTCCATGATGAATTTTTTATGTCCAATTGCTGAGCATATAATGATTTTTGCGGATGGATCGAGCTCTAATAGTTTTTTTATAGTATCAAAGCCATTCATACGCGGCAAAATAGCATCAATAATGACAAGATCAGGATGATAACGTTTAAATTTCTCAATCGCTTCCTCGCCGTCAGAAGCTTGAGCGATTACCTGATGATTCTGTCGTCGAACAATGCTAGCTAAATGGTCTCTCGTCGTGGATGAATGATCAACGATCATCACCTTCTTCATGCAATGCACATCCTCTGTCTTATCTACCTACAGCTTAACGAACTTATCTTAATAAAAACTGAAATTTACCTAAAATCAGTATTAATGTTCTGCCTCATATGATTTATTGTATTCATATTCATCAGATGGTAATCGCTGCGCGAGAAGTTCACAATGATCGGCTAATGCTCTAACGATGTTCTGTTGATGTTTAGTCCGATATTCAGGATGTCTTGCAGAATATAGGTTGTTATTTGTAATGTCCGCCTATTTTACCAGCTCGATCACGTGCTTGACCTGGAGGTGTTACAGAAGAAGCACGCATAATTGCAGTATCGCCAAAGCGAGCTTTGATTGCATCTGTTGTACGCTCGAGGACAAGCTGCTGCTCATAAGGATTAAATAACTTTAACTGCTCAACTTTATCACTTACTAATTGACCAAGACTAACGCCGATGCTGCGTACAGGCTGCCCATCCCAGTGCTCTTTAAATAACGCGATCACCGTTTCATACATTTCCGCTGCTATATGGGTAGGATCGGCAATTTTTCGTTGACGATGAAATCCTGTCGGCATATCAAAGCTTGTGCCGCGACAAGAAACAGATATAACACTGCCCATATATCCTTTTTCCCGCGCCTGTCTGCACACCAGCTCGGTTAACTCTCTAAGCACAATTTTCAATTCATCAAAAGTTTTATAATCTTTCGGCAACGTCATATGATGACCGATTTCTTTTTGCCCTGCATGCGCTTGAGGGTAAACAGGACTGTAGTCAATGCCATTTGCTATACTCCAAAGCACTTCACCATTGATGCCCCATCTTTGCTTTAGCTTATGAACTGGATATTGAGCCAGTTCACCGATCGTATAGATACCAAGCTTATTAAGATGCAGATGCATCTTGCGACCGACCATAAACATTTTTTCAACAGGTAACGTCCATAGCGTTTCTGCTAGTTTTTTCTTTTCTAACACATAAATGCCCGTCTCATTCTTTTTTGCAAAATTATCACATGCCATTTTTGCCAGCACTTTATTTTCACTAATCCCGACACGGATATATACACCTGTCATTTCTTGCACTTCATGTTGAATTTGCTTTGCCAGCTGCTCTGCATCTCCACCGAATAAATGAAGACTGCTCGTCACATCTAAAAACTGCTCATCGATACTGTACGGCTCAACCAGATCTGTGTATTGATTATAAAGCCATGTAATGCGCAGCGACATATCAATATATGTCTGCATACGCGGCCGAATAACAACCAAATCAGGACATTTTGCAAGTGCCACGCCAAGCGGTTCTGCTGTTGTCACTCCAAATGACTTAGCAATAGGGCATGCAGCTAGAATAATTCCGCTACGCCGCTCTGGATCTCCAGCGACGACAAGGGGCTTATCACGATATTGCGGATTTGCAGCCTTTTCAACTGATGCATAAAACGATTGGCAATCTGCCAGCATAATCACTTTTTTCATATGGATCGCCCCAATACCAAACATATGTTCTTATTTATTATATACACCTAGCTGTTAACTTATTCAACTGGAAATATATTTCAGGTTGGTTCACATTTGCATAAACCAAATAAAAAGCTATGCGGATTTACCACATAGCCTCCTATTGATTTAATTAAGCTTGCATAGCCTTAATCATTTAATAATCCAGTAGCATTAACCTATTTTTTCAATAACTAAAGATGCACTAATAACTTCAGAGCCGATGGGCCCACCGCCAACTGCATTTTGTAATGTAATTGTTGCACCAGTAGTATCAATACGATTAAGTGTTAACACCCCAGCAGTCGTAAACTGTGCAATCACCTGACCTTGATAAGGTTGGTTTCCTGATTCTGTACCATAGTTACTGCCTGTCACAAGCGCAGGTGGAAGAATGCCATCGTTGAAAAATAAGGCAAAGGCTGAGTTTCCTGCAACTGGGAATACTGACCAAGAAATGTTATAGATGCCTGGCTCATTAATATTAATATTAGTCGATGTAGGAATAAAGGAAATCGCTGTACCATTAATCACTGGTGGAAGATTAAAGGAAACTGCTCCTCCTTGATCCCCAGGAACTAGCGGAGCATCAATCGCTTGTTCTTCATTGCTTGCTATATAAGCAAAAACTTCAATCCCACCAGCCGGACCTGTAGCTCCTGTTGGACCTGTTGGGCCGGTTGGGCCAGTCGGACCTGTTGGGCCTCTTTTAATAGGATGAATACCGCTTATTAAAACGTCTTTGCTTTCCCCGCGTATCATTTCATCTTCAAATCTCATTCTATTTCTATTAACCTCCTTTTTTAAGATATAACATAATATTAGATTTTCAGATAAATGCTTGTGTATAAGTACAACTATTAGAAAATAGTGAAATATCATTTTTTTGATAAATCATAGGCAAATGCCGTGTTGCTCATAGTCAAATGTCCATAGACTGATGTGAACGATGTTTAAAGGAGGAATATTTAGAATGGTAGCAGTAAGTGGTAACAATTACCATCAAATATGCTTATCTTGTATGAATAACTATGTAGGGGTACAAACTTCGGATGGTCAAACGCATGACGGGTTTATTGCCCACGTAGATGATCAATTTGTCACTTTAGCCATTCCCGGAGAAATGATGACTTCAGAGCAAGATGCTCGACAATTTTCATTTTATCCAGGCTATTTCCCACGGAGAAGATTTTACGGCAGAAGAATTCCGCTTGGGGCAATTACTGCATTATATTTACTGCCATTCTTCTTATAATTAATAATGTATATTAAAAAAGGGCTGCTCAGAGCATTACAAAAGATTAACTCTCTGAACCTCCCATTTTTTAATTAGAGACTTCTTAATGTTGCTTAAGCAATATAAATATGTCTTGCTCGGGAGCTGGGCAATTTTCTCGAAATTGCTAGCTCCTTTGCTATTAGTAATATAAACCTAATGTTGCTTTTACATCTAAAAATGAAATTTATGTTTTCTCCCAACTGCCCAAGACATATCAAACAACGGATTAGAAATCTTTTTTAAAATCGGACTGGATAATAGCAATGTAAGTGCAAATGCAAATAGAACGATTGCGATTTTGCTTGCGAGAGAATTAAACATTGCCGGCAAATTCAGCGAAATGAAATATTTTATGACAAACCCGTGAAATAAGTACACAATCATCGTATTTTGTCCGGCTAACGAGATAAGTGGCACTTTTCGTTTCGTAACCGTAAGCATTAAACCTAGTCCAAGCACCACAGCAAGCCCCATAATGCCTAGTCTATACAATCCAGCGTACCATTCATTAGTTGCTAATTGCTCATATGGAAACGTATGGTAAAACCATTCCACCTTTATTTTTGCTGCATAATGATAAAAACCGAAAAAAGTAAAAGCAGCGGCCGCTAACATGCAAACCTTAACTGTCTTTGTTCTCAGAAAATCAAGCCATTGCTCCTTCGTGTAAAAACCAGCTAAAAAGAACGGCAGCAATACAATCGTTCTCGATACACTTCCATAGTAGCTAGCATCCTTCGCATAACCAACCAAAACAGCAGCTGCAATAGAAATCGGCAAGATCCATTTTAATTTCACTAGCACTGGCAATAATGCTTTCCAAATCATTAAACTAAACAAAAACCACATAAGCCATGTTGGTGTAAAGTAAGTGAATGTTAGTTTCTCCTCATTATAAAGCCAGTAATCAAATAAAGAATATAACGTCTCAAAAATCATATAAGGAAAAAAGATTCTTTTTACGATCTTAATTGCATAATCATCGCTATCGATTCGCTTCGTAAAGTAACCAGAAATAAAAGCAAACAGCGGCATATGAAAAGAATAGATAAATATATAAATGGACAAGATTAATCTGCTATCAATAAATGGCTCTAATGCATGTCCAAGAACAACAAGAAACATTAATACAAACTTCAAATTATCAAAATAATAGCTTCTTTCCAGCAAAATATAGCTCTCCCTTCACAATACCATGTACAAGTCTACACCTAAAGCTGTATTCTGTCATGTAAGGGAAGCCGAAACATATTGATAATCCAAGTAAAGTTTGGATCAAATGGTTAGTTAATCTTTCGCTGAAAAGAGATCCAAAAACAAAAAACCTCAATGCCAGAAGCATCAAGAGTTTCAAGGTAGTGTTCCCTTGAACTAGCCTACCTTGATAACTACTATTAAATTAAAATATTTCAACTAAGAAGTTACGCATTATTCTTGTGGACGAACATCGTCCCAGTACTGTTGAAGATTTCCCATGGCTAAATGATGATGGTATTGATAATGACCCAAGAAAAAATCACATTACCTCCTATGTACTTTTTAATTAAAAATCCACTTGTACCGCATCAACACCTCGTTTGATGTACTCGACGTCAACACGTAGAGATGCATCCTTTTCGCCATCTGTACGAGCTTCTTGCTTTGCTTTTCCTACCCAACCAAGTATGATTCATTAATCGTGCCTATAATGGCTAATAGTCCTGCATAGTCCATTGCTCCACCTAAAAATTCAGCAATAAAAAAGACCTTAATAATCATCTGCACGTGGAAAATTTCGCAGATAACATTAAGATCTTTTATTAATTTAATATCAACACCATTCAACCCAAGCTAATAACTTATGTGACTATTTCATCTTTTCTCTTTTTAACTGCTTTATTAGGAGGTCCCGATTGAATTGTTTTTACATTAATTATTTTTCCATTATAAACGGTAAAGGACTTTAACCCTGAATAACTATCAATTCAGTCAAAAAGTGCTTACCATCAAAAGATGAAAAATAATAAGGGATGAACGGGAAATTACCTAATTAAATAGTGTAATTCCCCTAAGTCATCCCCCAACTTAAATCACTAAAATCCCTCGCCGTTTCAGCGTTCTTCTAATTAGTAATGCGTTAAATATTGGTCAAGCTCCCATTGGTGTACTTGCGTGCGATACATATCCCACTCGATTTCCTTCAATTCATAGAAATGAGCAAGTGCATGATCACCAAGTGCATCACAAATGACATCTGAACGAAGCAGCTCATTTAACGCTTCACGCAAGCTGCTAGGCAAGCTGTGAATATTCTCATCAAGACGCTCTTCTTCAGTCATAATATAGATGTTGCGATCAATAGGTGCAACAAGAGGCATCTTGTTACGGATTCCATCCAAGCCAGCCTTCAAAATAACGGCAAGAGTTAAATAAGGGTTTGCCGCTGGATCAGGATTACGAACCTCAACACGTGTAGAAAGACCGCGTGAAGCCGGAATACGAATCATCGGAGAACGATTGCTTGCTGACCAAGCAACGTAGCAAGGAGCTTCATAGCCTGGAACAAGACGCTTATAAGAGTTAACAGTTGGGTTAGTGATAGCAGCAATTGCACGCGCATGGTACATCAAACCTGCCATAAAATGACGTGCAGTATCACTTAAACCAAGCGGATCATTTTCATCATAAAACGTGTTTTTACCATCTTTAAATAGTGATACGTGACAGTGCATACCAGAACCATTTGCACCATATAGCGGCTTAGGCATAAATGTTGCATGCAAGCCATGTACACGGGCAACTGTTTTAACAACTAGTTTAAAAGTTTGAATTTGGTCTGCAGCACGTATAGCATCAGCATATTTAAAGTCGATTTCATGCTGACCAGGAGCTACCTCATGATGCGATGCTTCGATTTCAAAGCCCATTTCTTCTAACGTTAACACGATGTCACGACGACAGTTTTCACCTAGATCCATAGGCGCCAAATCAAAGTATCCACCTTGGTCATTAAGCTCATTTGTCGGACTGCCCTTTTCATCCGTTTTGAACAAGAAAAACTCAGGCTCTGGTCCAACGTTCATTTTGTCAAAGCCAAGCTCTTCTGCTTCCTTAAGCACTCGTTTTAAGATTCCGCGCGGATCTCCAGCAAATGGTGTGCCATCTGGCATATAAATATCACAAATTAAGCGAGCGATACGATCCTCAGTCACCCAAGGGAAAACAACCCAAGTATCTAAATCTGGCACAAGGTACATGTCGGATTCTTCGATTCGTACGTATCCTTCAATAGAAGAACCATCAAACATCATTTTGTTGTCCAGCGCTTTGTCTAGCTGGCTTACTGGAATTTCCACGTTTTTTATTGATCCAAGCAAGTCAGTAAATTGCAAGCGGATAAACCGTACATTTTCTTCTGCAGCAATTCGTTTGATATCCTCTTTTGTGTAACCCATTATCTCATCTCCTCATATTTTCATTCGGCTTCTACTACGTATCCGCACGCATGAAAAAATTTCTAAATATGAAATGCAGAATCAATTGCAGCGATAAACATAGCAATTAGCGTTTATTATGCATAAATCTTGTAAGCTGTCCTTGGATAATAGAGGTTTGACCAGGGCGCTTTTCCAACAACTGCTGTTTCAGTAAACGATGAAGTTGCATATCTGATAATTCTCTGCGCTTCACTTCTGATTGCTCGCTTACTTTAGTTGCTTCTTCAGATTCTTTAGAAACCGGATTCATAACTTGCTTAATCCCAGCAATGTTTACTCCTTTTTCTATTAACGCCTTTATTTCAAGTAAACGTTCTACATCATTAAATGAAAATAAACGTTGATTACCGCCGGTTCTTGCAGGAACAATCAGCTCATGCTGCTCATAATAACGAATT
Source organism: Paenibacillus sp. plas6 (assembly GCF_057221655.1). Classification (NCBI taxonomy): domain Bacteria; kingdom Bacillati; phylum Bacillota; class Bacilli; order Caryophanales; family Paenibacillaceae; genus Paenibacillus; species Paenibacillus sp. plas6. The sequence goes on from NZ_CM170151.1 coordinate 4,471,004, forward strand.
TGTCTAGCAGTTAAATCAGTCAACTTCATCACTATTCCTATTGGAAATAATGCCATATTTCTACGGATTTCGTCAGCCATATTGCACCATCCTTCCTGTAGCTATATTCATTTTATTGTACCGAGTTACGACAAATATGTCAACTGGTGTAAGGTTTAATTACAACAATCCGTGATTTTTCATTCTCTCTAATGCTATTAGTATACCATATTTAACATGACCGTAGGTTAATCCACCTTGCATATAGGCGATATAAGGCTCGCGAATCGGTGCATCTGCAGACAGTTCAAGACTTCCACCCTGTATAAACGTGCCCGCTGCCATTATAACTGCGTGCTCATAACCAGGCATGTCCCAAGGCTCTGGAGTAACATGCGCATCAACTGCCGCTGCCTGCTGAATTCCTTGTACAAATGAAATAAGGTGATCCGCTTGTCCAAATCTGACAGCTTGAATCAGGTCTGTGCGCTTTTCATGCCATTTCGGCTTCGTCTCAAAGCCAAGTCGCTCAAATACAGCTGCTGCAAGCACGCTTCCCTTTACTGCTTGAGCCACTAAATGAGGCGCAAGAAACAATCCTTGGAACATTGAGCGTAACGTTCCTAACATAGCGCCCACTTCAGCGCCAATTCCTGGAGCTGTCAAACGGTAAGCTGCCGCCTCAACATATTGGGCTTTCCCTGCAATATAGCCTCCTGTTTCAGCAAGACCTCCGCCTGGATTTTTAATAAGCGAACCTGCCATAAGATCAACACCAACCTGCGTTGGTTCTAATAACTCAGTAAACTCTCCATAGCAGTTATCAACAAATATGATTGCCTGCGGCGCAAGCTCGCGCACCTTGTTAACCATTTCAGCAATTTGCTCGATCGTAAACGATGCGCGCCAATCATAGCCACGTGAGCGTTGAATACCTATCACCTTCGTGCTAGGTTTAATCGCTTGAGCTACTCCTTGCCAATCAACACTGCCATCTTCAAGCAAGGCAACGTCATTATAGGTAATGCCCCAATCTACAAGCGAGCCACTTCCGTCCTTCTCCTTACCTATCACCTTATGTAAAGTGTCATACGGTTTCCCTGTAATATATAGTAATTCATCACCTGGCCGCAATACACCAAATAGCGCTGTACTAATCGTATGAGTGCCTGAAGCAAAATGAGGTCTCACTAGCGCCTGTTCAGCACCAAACACATCAGCATAGACTAAGTCTAACACCTCACGCCCGCGATCATTATAGCCATAGCCAGTTGAACCAGCAAAATGATAATCGCTTACTTTATGTTTTTTAAATGCTTCAATAACTTTCCATTGATTTTTTTCACTAATACGTTCTACTTCTAGCAATGCTGGACGTATTTGATCCTCTGTTTCATTTAATAGTGTTTCTAGTTGCTGCCATGTTTCGCTTCTTTCCTGCTGCATCATTTCGTCTTGTTCACCCCAACCATAAATTAGGCATCTCTACAAGTAGAGATGCCCGAGTACTGTTTATTTAATATCCTCTGATCGAATATTTATCAGCTCAGACTTACTAGGCGTTCCTTTCGGATATTGATTGATAATCCGCACAGCATGATTTCGCACAGCCTTTTCTAATAAATTACGCACAAAACGAGCATTACTAAAGCTAAACTGCTCTGTTTGCTTTGCCTGTAAAATAATTTGTCTTAACTTAAAAGCAGCATGCTGCGACAATACATAATCTCGCTCCCGAACCATTAGCTCAGCAATTTCCATTAGCTGATCAATATTATAATCAGGAAAATCAATGATTAACGGAAACCTCGAAGGCAGTCCTGGATTCGTCAGTAAAAACTGCTCAATTTCATATGGATAACCTGCTAATATTAATATAAATTGATTGCGCGAATCTTCCATATGTTTGACCAATGTATCAATCGCTTCTTTACCGAAATCCTTTTCGCCGCCTCTTGCTAGGCTGTAGGCCTCATCAATAAATAATACACCGCCCATTGCTTTTTTTACAAGGTCTCGCGTTTTTTGTGCAGTATGTCCAATATATTCGCCTACTAAATCTGCACGTTCAACCTCAATGAGATGCCCTTTTGAAAGGACGCCCATTTTTTGAAATAACTTAGCCAGTATACGAGCAATTGTCGTTTTCCCAGTTCCCGGATTACCCTTAAAAATCATATGATAGACCTGCGAGGCTTGGCTTAACCCCATTTCTTGCCGCATACGATTAATTTGCAGTAACGCATAAATTTCAAAGACGATTTGTTTTACCTGCTCCATGCCAACTAGCTTATTCAACTGTTCCTCAAACTCTGCAAACAGATGATGCGTTCCTACTCGTTCTTCTGTAACTACACGATCCTCATAAGGAGATTCATGTATAATTGGCGCTGGTTCATAGTTGCGCAGCACCACGTTAATTTGCCGTGAACGTTTATCTTGGTAATGAGCTTCACTAGTCATTACTTTACTACTCATGCTAAGCATCACCTTTCCTTTTCCAAGCTGAGCAAAGAAATCGTAGTAAAAGTGTATTCTAGCTAGTACATCGTTATTAGAAGATTTGTGACTTATTCTAATATTATTCAAATCAGTTCTTAAAAAACCAGATATAACCTAAATAACCGTACTATATGCTTAAACCAAGCGGCATAATTAACTTATTAATTTGCCATTTAGTGTATGCAAGCATTTCTCTCGTATAATGATAGCTTTCATTCAATACTTTAGTTTTCACTCCTGCAGCTTGCACCTGATCCAATCCGACAAAATGCGCAATATCCTCAGCACGTTTCGTATGATAGTTGTGTGTAATAATAATCGCCGAGGTCAGATCATTGTGTTCAGCTACTCTTGCGCTATACAATAAATTTTCATGCGTATCGCTTGATTGAGTTTCTAAAAGCAACCTATTCTCAGGAACACCTGCTTTCATTAAATATTGTTTCATTCCTTCAGCTTCGCTCATTCCACGAGAGTGTGGCGGCTTTCCGCCGCTTAAAATAAAATAATCAAACAGATCTTGCTCATATAACTCAATTGCATAATCTAACCGTTCTTTTAAAGCAGGGCTTGGCTGCTCATTCCACAGTGCAGCTCCCAGCACGATTCCTGCATCTGCCTTATGTATTGGTTTTTGCTCATTAAAAATGATGACATAATACGCATACAAGCACCAAACGAGCAACAAGCAGGCAGCAATAAAAACACCTCTTATCGCTAAGCGGATCATGCTTGCTTTTTGCCGTTGCTTTCGTTTAGCACTATTATGCTTTACTTTCTGCCGAGTGGCAGATGCCTGCTTTCTGTTATCCCCAGCATTTTCGACAGTCTTTGCTCGTTGGCTGGGTACTTGTTTTTTTACCGTTGACTGCTTACGGGCTTGAGCATGTTCATTTTTATTTAATGGAACATCCGACTCAGCTTTAGACGTTCTTTTTCGCTTATATGTTGCATCCTTTGTACTTGCATGCTGCGGTTTACTCATGACTCACTCAGCTCCCACGCTCTATCGTATAAACGCTTATGACGCATACTTAATGTAAAGAAGCGAAACTTTCCATTGCGAATCATCGATAATAAACGTGCTGCTGTTTTATGCGCTAGTTGGACATCGCGATAGCTAATTTCACCAGCTTTATAGGCTTCTTCAAGCTCATCCTCATCCATTAAAAACACTTCACCGCTAGGTAATACCACAACATCCAAATACAAATCGTCAAACCAAGGAACCTTTTGCTCAGTTAAGCCTTGGTTTTTGCAAACATCAATATACCACTGCACAACCTTTCCCTCTCGATCAAACATTGTCGTTACGACGAAATGCTCTCCCTTAGGAAAGTGCTGCATCCAAACATATCCCTCATCAGCTAGACATATCTCCTTACCTCCGTATACCTTATATAACGGGTCTCTCAGTTCATGGATACGATAAAAGGTAAGAATGCCGTGAAACTCTTTCTGATCAATATGCATACAGGAGTAGCTCTTGCGAATAATTCTTCTCCAATTCGCACGATCCGAAAATTTTCTTTTCATATTTTTACTTACCTTTCTTCAATATGGGTCAACACTATGTTTAAAGCTTAACATAGTCAGCAGCAATATCCAACTTTTTAGAAAATTAGAGCGCCGGAAATTCATCGGGCGCTCTAATTTTACGTTTATTTAAGTTTATTAATAATCTGATTCTTGCATTTCCTCAGATAGTCCTTCAGTGACATCAAGTGGATTTATCTCGCCATCTGTCGATTGCTCTGGCGGTTCAGTTACCTCAGGTGCAGCTGTTTGTGTCGGCTCATCAGAAACTTCTGGTGTTTCCTGTGGCGGTGCTGTCGGCTGCTCAGAAGACGTTGGCTTATTCGTTGGATATGGATTTCCTTCGATCAAATCATCATCATCGCCAACTTCATCCATTGGTATTTCTGGAACTTGAAGGTCGCTATCAGGAATATCTACAGATACAATATTGGATGGCTCACTCGATATATTATTTTCTAAATCATGTGCAACCACATAATATTGATAGTTCTTTCCTGGGAATACGCTCATATCGTCGATCGTGAGCATTCCTTCCGTTTCAGCAAAGTGACTAAAGGTTCCGCTATTTTGTTCCATTCGAAAAATTTCAAAGACAACATCACCCTCATAAGCTACGCTCCAGTTTAATGTTACCACTAAATTTTCCTCATCTAAGGAATAGGTCAGCTCACCCATTTCAGGCTTAACAACCTGCGCTGGCTCTTCTTCCTCAATTGGCTCAAAATTTTTCTTAGGAATAGTTGCAAGTGCAGGTTTCATAACTTTAGCAAAAAACGCTGCTGCCTGCGAGCTGCCATTTTTCAATAAGTGCTTCTCATCGGTATTGTCATAGCCCATCCATACAGCGGCTGTCCATTCAGCAGTAAAACCAACAAACCAAACATCGCGGTTTTCACTGCCTTTATGATTAGGCAAACCATGCTGAGTAGTACCTGTTTTACCTGCCACAGGTCGATCAATTTGAGCTTTTTTACCCGTGCCGGCTTCAACTACCTTCTGCAGCATTTGTGTTAAATATTTAGCTGTTTTCGGTTCCATTATCTGCTGAGACTTAGGAGCTTTATACGTATATTCATAACCTTTGCCTTTAATACTGCGAATCGTATGCGGATCTACGCTTTTACCATCATTTGCAATAACGCTATATGCTGTCGCCATTTGCAATGGTGAGAAGCCTTGCTCCAAGCCGCCAAGTGCGCTTGCCAAATTATACTCTGTTTCTTTCAATCCTACGCCTAATTTAGAAGCAAATTCATTAGCTTTTTTAATGCCAACCTCATTTAATAGCCATACAGCAGCTAAGTTACGTGAATCCTGCAGCGCTTGTTCCATCGATACCGAAGTTGCTCCCCACTTATCTGTTGGGCAATATTTATCAAAGCATTTACGGTCAATCTTCAATGTTGTCGACGGCGTGTAGCCTAAATATTCTATTGCAGGTCCGTAAGCGATAAGTGGCTTATAGGATGAACCAGGCTGTCTTTTCTTCGTTACACGATTCCAGCCCTTCTTCACATAATCTCGACCGCCAGACAACGCCTTAATTTCTCCATTTTCATGATCAATAATAATCATCGAACCCTGAACGATTTGATCATCAACACTTTTCTCAAAGTTATCAGGATCGGCAAACTCATCATCCATAATATCCTGCGCCTTGGAATTAAGGGTTGTATAAATATGGAATCCGCCTACACGAAGCTCTTCTTCTGACATTTTTGTAACTTCTACTGCTTCCTCAACAACCATGTCAATGAATGCCGCATATTTATTGTTGTTTGTAAATTTCTCATCATGTTCTGGCTCAACATATTCAACCTGCTTCGCTTCCTTCATTTCCTGCTCAGTGATGTACCCTTGATCGTACATCAATTGCAGTACAACGGCTCTCCGTTCGAATGAAGCTTCAGGATTGCTAATCGGATTATAACGATTTGGCGCCTTCGGCATAGCTGCTAATGTTGCTGCCTGCCATAGCTCTAAATCTTCCAGCTCTGTATCAAAATAATATTCAGCGGCTGCTTTAATCCCATGAATACCGCGACCATAATAAATACGATTTAAATACATTGTTAAAATTTGCTCTTTGGACATTTGATTTTCTAGGGCAACGGCAATCGAAGCTTCAGTTGCTTTACGGAAAATCGTTTTATCCGCACTTAGGAATACGTTTTTCGCAAGCTGCTGGGTAATTGTACTACCGCCCTCTACAGCACTGCGAGCAATAATATCCTTCACAACGGCACGGCCAATCGCAACGAAATCAAGTCCAGAATGTTCCCAGAAACGTCTATCCTCAGTTGCAACAAATGCGTCTAACACGATCTGTGGAATTTCAGAAAACTCTGCGATTTCACGGTTTTCAGCAACATCATATAGACGAGCAATCTCTACTCCTTCTGCATCATAAATAATCGATGCCTCACCAAATTCCAGCTTGTCTCCATGCTCAGCAAGAATGCGCTCACCGTTAATAATAATTGCTGAATAACCAACAATTGCTGCAACGATCCCTAGAACAATCGCGAAGAAAATACTATAAAACCATATTTTTCCAGTTTTCTTTTTCTTCTTTGCTTTAGTTGGTTTCTTATTTGGGCTATGCCCACCTCGGTCTTGAGTTCTGCCCGAATTACGAGAATTTTGCTCACTCATGATGACCCCTCCTACTAACAATTGCAGCTTTCCTGCAACACCATTTCCATCATTGCAGGCTGCTGCCTTCTCTCTTCTTCATAATTAAAGCAATACAAAGCAACAAACAACAAGCAATCTGAGATAAACAACAGCAACAACAAAAGCAACCCAGCCAAAGCAAGGGTTGCTCCTGCACGCCGCTATTTACATAGACGAAACAAAATTAAAAAAGTTGCAAATTTGCTAGCATATGTAGCATTCAGCTTTAATAATCTGCTTATTGCCCTAACTCTTGCTGCATTAATGTCACATTGCGCTGCGGTACGAATGTAGAGATCGCATGCTTATAGACCATTTGTTGACGGCCTTCTACCTCGATAATTATCGTAAAATTATCAAATGCTTTAATCAAGCCACGAATTTGAAAACCATTCATTAAAAATACGGTAACTTGAATTTGATCCTTGCGCAACTGATTCAAAAATGTATCTTGAATATTGATAGGTTTATTCATTTGGACGTTACCCCCGTCTACTTAAAAGATTGATTAGTAATATATTCAAGATGACCTTGAAACTTTCCTGCTATTATAGCATGAATAGAGTCTAAAATCTCCTCATAATTTTGATCCATGTCAATCCAATGAAGATCTTGCATATGTCTAAACCAAGATAGCTGACGTTTTGCAAAGCGTCGCGTATCTCTTTTAAGCAGCTCTACTGCTTGCTCAAAGCTGCATTCACCTTCAAGATAAGCAATAATCTCTTTGTAGCCTAATGCCTGTCTTGGCACTGCATTCAGCGGAAGATCTCTAGCTAGTAGCTCCTTCACCTCATCTACTAACCCTTCCTCAAGCATCGCATCTATTCGTTCTTCAATACGAGCATATAACTTAGCACGATCACGCGTCAAGCCTAAAATAACTAGATTATATGGACTTTGCTTCTGCTGCCCGCGCTTTTGACCTTGTTGCTGCTCACTAAACGGTTGTCCTGTTAAATGATAAACCTCTAGTGCACGTATTACGCGACGAATATCGTTCATATGCAATTTCTCCGCAGTCTTCGGATCGACTGCAGCTAGTTTTTGATGCAACGCCTCATTTCCATACTCTTTCGCGTAAGCTTCCATCTCTTTACGAAACGACTCATCCGATCCTTGATCGCTAAATTGAAATTCATAACATAACGATTCAATGTATAATCCAGTGCCTCCTACGACAAAGGGAAGCTTTCCTCTTGCAGTAATATCCTTGATAAGCTCCTTCGCACGCAACTGAAAATCTGCTGCTGAAAAAGCTTCCTCTGGATCACAAATGTCGATGAGGTGATGCACGATCCCGTCACGCTCTTCTTCTTTAATTTTTGCAGTACCGATATCCATACCACGGTACACTTGCATCGAATCGCCGGAAATGATTTCTGCATTGTAACGCTTAGCTAAATCTATACTAAGTGCCGTCTTTCCTACAGCCGTCGGACCAACAAGCACTAAGAGAGGAGGCTTGTTTAATGAATCAATCACATTACGTTGTTCAGCGAAAATTTGTCTCACTTCCTCCATGGCTAGCCCAAATAAATTAATTTCAAATGTTACACTCAGGCACACTGGTACGAAATATATGTAATTAAGCTAGCTCTATTTTTCCATAGGAAACACGCTCAGCACGCCCGCTGTCGCATCTTGCGAAGCCAAGCCGTTCAAATTCACTACTGCCGCTATGCTCTTTAAGCACTACACATTTGCGAGCAACCCGCTTCGCGTGTTCTATCGTTTCTAATGACAATGCTTCATGATTGGCAATTCCCCGAATCGCTCCGATTGCGCTGGATTCATAAACAGGCTGACGAAACATTGGATCAAAGTATACAATATCAACGCTATTATCAGCAAGTGATGCTATATATTGAGCGTGATGAGCATGAATAAGCTCAATTCGCCGCATTGCTTGCTCAATTTGCGGAATATCAACCTTATAATGCTTTAATCCTTCTCGAACGACTAAATAAAGGAGCTGCTGGCTCTCTAAAGCAATAACTTTGCCAGCCGCACCTACTCCCATTGAAAACACCAAGCTATCACTGCATAAGCCTGCTGTACAGTCTAGCACAACGTCGCCCTCTTGACAGTCAGTTAACTCAAGCAGATGTTCTTTGATGCCGCGCAGCATACCTTTCAGCTTAACAAGTGCCATACTTGGATGATAAACAAGCGGCTTATCTAAATTAGGCGGTGTATATAAACGCAGTTCCTGCTCTGTAACAACAAGCATAGCAGAAGCGCGCGTGCGCTCAAACAGCTTTTTAACACTCATTTGTCTGCGTTCAACAAGCGGTACACCAAGCTCTTCGGCTAGTGACCTCCCATAATTTAACAGCTCTACATCAGGAAACTGCGAGGTTGTAACAACAATCAAGACATCACCCGCTTAAACATTTTTTCGAGATCATATTTTGTAAGATGTACGATAATCGGTCGACCGTGTGGACAAGTATAAGGTTGTTTGCAGGCTGCAAGCCGCTTTAACAATCCTTCCCCTTCTTCACGTGTCATTCGGTCATTGGCTTTAATCGACGCCTTACAAGAGCACATAATTGCCGCTTCCTCGCGGAATTTCATCAGGTCTATTCGCTTACGCTGTTCAAGCACATATTGCACCATTTCATCGATAATCTCTGCTTCCTTACCTTTTGGCAACCATTCAGGATAGGCGCGCACAAGATAGGTTTGCTGACCGAAAGGCTCCATGTAGACTCCTGTCTGCTCCAAATAAGGCAGCAAATCCTTTAAGCTTGCAGCATCCCCTGGTGTAAATTCCATCGTTAACGGCACTAATAGCTGCTGACTAGCATCCTGCGGCTGACCGAATTTTACAAGATAATATTCATAGTTAATCCGTTCGTGAGCAGCATGCTGGTCAATTAAGTATAGACCGTCTTCAGCTTGAGCAATAATGTATGTTCCATGATGCTGTCCAATCCAGTGCAGCTCAGGAAATTGTCGCTGTCCTTCTGTAGCTTCTGTCTGTTCAGCATATTCATTTGCTTGCTCTGAATAAGGGGGTTGCAGCCCAGCTGTTTCACTTGAATCGAAGCTTATGTTAGCAGCGACTTCCTCTCTGCTCTCGACAGGTGGAGTTTCATTTGCTTTTCTATACAAGCGTTCTGCTGCATCCGTTGGAATACGCTCTCTGCTGCTAGATCCTAAATTTGCTGAATTGTAGCTGCTAGCGCTACTAGAACTAAAGCTGTTACTTGAAGGAAAACTGCCCGCTGGGTAACGATTGCCGCCTGCATTCCATTGACCAGTAGCTGCTTTGCCTGCTGGATTAATGGCTTTTGCCCCAGTTACGTCATAGTTGCTGTTTGTTTCATCAGCTACATGAAACGAAATCGTTCCTTGCACAACTTCTGCCCCTGCACGCTCACGTTTCTTTAAAGTTTCAATACCGGGTGTATAACGAAGATTGCCTAATTTTGCGCGCACTGCTTGTTCGATTAGTGCTTTTAGCTCCTGCTCTTTACTAAACCGCACCTCCAGTTTGGAAGGATGGACGTTGACATCAAGCAGGGCAGGATGCATTTGAATTTCTAATACAGCAAGCGGAAAGCGATGAATCGGCAACAGCGTATGATAACCTTCCGTTAAAGCCGTATTGCAGGCAATACTTTTAATATAACGGCCATTGACAATAATCGTAATCCCATTGCGATTGGCACGCGTCAGCTCAGGCTTAGAAATATAGCCAATAATCTCATAGTCTGGATCTGAGGCGTCGATAGGCAGCATCATTTTAGCAGCACTTGTACCATAGATCGCTGCAATTACTTGCAAGCGATCCCCGCTGCCAAGAGTACGCAGCAACACATTTCCATTATGCTTAAGCGTAATTGCAATTCCTGGATGAGCAAGCGCAATACGATTAATATAGTCCGATATATGACCTAGCTCTGTCTGCACAGTTTTCATATATTTCAATCGTGCAGGAGTGTTATAAAACAAGTCACGAACAGTAATGCTTGTCCCTTTCGGAGCATTATACGGCTCGTCAGCGGTCAGCTTTCCGCCTTCAATCACAATACGCCGCGCAAGGCCACTCTGATCAACAGAGGAGATACATTCCACCTTAGCTACGGCAGCTATACTAGGCAATGCTTCACCGCGAAACCCTAGACTAGCAATGCGAAACAAGTCACTGCTGCTGGCAATTTTACTTGTTGCATGACGTTCAAAGGCAGTAAGCATATCCTCCTGTTCTATTCCATCACCATTATCGACAACTCGAATATAGGATAATCCTCCCTCTTCGATCGTTACGTCAATTGTCGTGCTTCCTGCATCGATGGAGTTTTCCACCAACTCTTTTACAACCGAGGAGGGACGCTCCACCACCTCACCTGCGGCGATTTGGTTTGCCAATTGCTCGTCAAGCAGTTTTATTCTTGCCATAGCTTATCCTCCTTTCCTCATTGCCGCACTAGCGCAGCTTTAACTTTAATTCATTTAGTAAATTCATCGCCTGCATCGGTGTCATATTAAACAAATCTGCGGTTTTAAGCGACTTAATTACTTGTTCCTCAGCAGCGTTTAGTTTAGGCTTAACTGGCGGAGCTGGTTCATCAAAGATCGATAGCTGAACAACTTCTCCTGCTAAATCTTTCGCAGCTTCATGAGCACGTTCAGGTTTATTATCTCGCTCTATCGGAGCAACTAAATTATCCTTGTCGTTTTGCCCCGTTTGAGAAAGTGATAGCGCCTGTTGCGCTGCATGATGGGCAGCAGGAGATATAGCAGCACTAACTTTTACAGTACGTTCGCCAAGATCAAACGGCAGGTCAAACTCTTCCTCGTCCTCAGCTATTTTAGTCGTTGCTGCAGTTTCCTCACGTTTAACTGAGCTATTACCATCAGCGCTGCCCTTAACAGCTTGTCCACTCGTTTTCCGCTGCTCATTCATATCTTCCTCAAGCAGCGCATATGCTCTAGAAATGATTTCTGCTGGCAACCCTGCAAGTTGAGCGCAATAAATACCATAGCTCGTATCCGCAGCACCAGGAACAAGCTTACGTAAAAATGTTACCTGATCACCACTTTCCTCAACTGCCATCCGAGCATTTGTTAAGCTCGGTAACGATTCAGATAAATGTGCCAGCTCATGGAAATGCGTTGATACAAGTGCCTTACAGCCAATATTGCCATGCACATATTCAATAACAGCCTGTGCGATCGCCATTCCTTCCGCAGTGGACGTACCGCGACCAAGCTCATCAATAATAACGAGACTGCTCGGTGTAGCATGCTCAGTCATAATTTGAATATCTTTCATTTCCACCATAAAAGTACTTTGCCCGCCAATTAAATCATCAGCAGCGCCAATACGAGTAAAAATGCGATCCGTTAACGGAATTGTGGCAGCCTGTGCGGGCACAAAGCAGCCAATTTGCGCCATAATAATAATTAATGCGACCTGACGCATATAGGTGCTTTTACCAGCCATATTAGGACCTGTAATAAGTAGAATTGAGTGCTCATTTGCCGTCAATGAAGTGCCATTTGCAATAAACGGCGTGCCATCCATCATCACTTCTACCACTGGATGTCTGCCTTCCTCAATAATTAAATCATACCCTTCGGTCATATTTGGCTTAACAAACCGTTGCTCGCTGCTTACCACTGCAAGACTTTGATACACATCTAGCTCAGCGATTACTGCAGCAAGCTTTTGCAACCGTGTTAAATGAGTCAGCAAATGCTCTCTTAACTCAAGAAAACGGCTATATTCCAAATCAACCATTTTTTCTTCAGCTTCAAGAATAAGTCTTTCCTTTTCCTTTAGCTCTGGCGTCACATAGCGTTCTGCATTAGCTAACGTTTGTTTCCGCTCATATCTGCCTTCTGGCAAGCTACCAATATTCGCCTTCGACACCTCTAAATAATAGCCAAATACTTTGTTATAGCCGATTTTTAAACTTTTAATGCCTGTTGCTTCACGCTCGCGATTTTCCAAATCAGCTAGCCATTTCTTACCGTTGCTGCTCGCTTCACGCAGTTGGTCCAAATAAGCGTCATAGCCTGGACGAATTAATCCGCCTTCACGCAAGGACAATGGCGGATCGTCTACAAGCACCGTATCAATCGTATCAGCAATGTCCTCACAGACATCAAGCGACTGAACTAAAGATACTAACTCAGAATTACCCGACTCTAAAATTAGCTGAACAACTGGCGGTACTCTGCGTAGCGACAGTTTAAGAGCATGAAGATCTTTCGCATTAGCATTACCATAAGCTATTCGACCAACTAAGCGTTCCAAATCATAGATTGGCTTCAGCTCAGCACGCAGATCTTCACGCAAAATCATGTTTTTATATAGCGCTTCTACTGCGTTATGTCTTCTTTCAATTTCCTTTAAGCTTAGCAGCGGCTTATCAATCCAGCGTCTTAATAAACGGGAACCCATCGCCGTTTGCGTGCGATCTAATAGCCATAGCAAAGAACCCTTTTTACTGCGATCGCGTACAGTTTCCGTAAGTTCAAGGTTTCTACGTGTATAATAATCAAGAATCATAAACTGCTGAGGCTCATAGCTAGTTAAAATCGTAAGATGCTTAAGCCCGCGCTTTTGCGTATGAGCCAAATAGCCTAGCAGCACTTTCACCGCACGACGTCGAACGCCTTGTAAGCCGTTTAGCTGCTCTGGAGAAAATTGCTCAGTTAACACACTCTCCTCGCAAGCATCCCAGCTAGTCAGCGGCACATTGCGCGACCAATTGCTGGCATCCTTTAACTGCTGTAAAACATCCTTATCGCCAACAAGCTCTGCAGGACTGTAAATATTAATCTCATCAAGCAATGTGCCAATTGAGCCAGGCAATGAAGTTACATATAATTCACCAGTCGACAAATCACTGCACGCTACGCCGTAGACACCTTGCTCACTGACAACGGCCCCGATAAAGTTATTTCCTTTGCCGCTTAGTGTTTTTTCCTCCATCACAGTACCTGGTGTAACCATTCTGACGATCTCACGTCGCACAACACCTTTTGCCTGCGCTGGATCTTCTACCTGTTCGCATATTGCAACCTTATATCCCTTTTCGATAAGACGCGCGATATAGTTTTCTGCCGCATGATAAGGAACTCCGCACATCGGAATTCGTTCGGTTCCCCCGCCATCGCGTCCAGTTAATGTTATTTCTAATTCTCGAGCAGCAAGAATCGCATCATCAAAAAACATTTCATAAAAATCGCCTAGTCGAAAAAAAAGAAAGGCATCCTGAACCCCTTTCTTAATTTCCAAATATTGCTGTATCATTGGTGTGTAGCCTGCCACTGCATTCCCTCTTTTCGTTCTTCAATTCCTAAAGCGGAAGCTCATTTCCCGCTACAACGATTTTTTCTATTTTTTTCATAATTGTCTTTTCCGTAAACTCATTCGTAAGTGAACAGCCATACCATTGCTCTAACACTTTGCGCTTTAAGCAAATTTCACGCTTATTAAAAACAAAGGTTATTGCCTGTAAATTACTAGCAACAGCAAACATGCAGCTTGCGTTATACAGCATATTTATCTTCAGTTCCAACTCGCTACCTTCTAAAGGTTCATAGAAAGAAAGCGTCACCTCGGATGGAAGCTGTTCCTGATTCAACATATGTATGGTCAACGTAACGCCCTCCAGCTTACATGATTTAAAGAATAAATAGTTGAATGAATAATTACATTCTATTATTTTAACACGAGAAGTAGTGGTAGAGTAGTCTATGGTAATAAATAGTTATTTTCAGATCCATAATGTACCGTGCCGCACAAAGCATTTCAAACAGAGAAAAAGCTTCATTCAAGATGGACTATTGAGTAGACGCTAACAACTTCCAACGAGTGCGAATATCCACTGATTCATCCCAAGTGCTGCGATTTTGCAGCGCACGCATCAACGGCTGTAAACGCTCCGTAAGGCCAGCATCGGAGGAAACCTTCATAAGCATTGCAATGCTAGCTTCTGCTGCCTTATATCGCTCTTCACGCGTTCCCTGTTCGCAAGTTAAAATGATCTTTTCTAACTCATAGCCCTCCGGTTGATTCGTAATATGTTCCGCTAAAGCTTGTCGCTCCTGTACGGTCAACCAAAACGTATAAATAGCTGCTTGAGCTAATGCCGGGGATAGAAGCCAGCTAGGCAAGGTGCGATACTCAAAGCCGCCATGAAATTGCTTGCGATAATCACCTAAGCTACCATATTTGCGATTTCTTAAGCTGCCTCGGTCGTCAGACAATGCAGCAAATGGCAAAGCGAGCATCACATCAAGCAAGCGAAGCAATCTCGGCGTAAGCGTCACTCCGCTAATATGCAAATGCCCTCCTAAAGCAATTCCTTTATAGGGCATTGCCCCAGCTAAAATCGTTACATTCTGATCCTCCACTAGCTCATTTAGCTCTTTTAATAAACGGTATAGACTATTTAACAACTTAGTCGGATGATTAACAGGAAACGGTCGTAATTCAGCGATTGGGTAAATAATATGACCGCGATACTGTAGCGCATCTATCCCTATTTCTGCGCTGCTAAACTCAAGCAGCAAGTCAGATGCCTTAACTAATTTATTCTGCTTATCAACAAAGATCATTTCAGGATCAGCACCAAGCAGCATCCTTTGCCCCGTATCATCAGCTTGCCACTTCTGGAGCCATTGATTTAACGCAGCTCTTAATGCATCACGCTCAAATGGCAAATCGGTTTGTTCAATCGACCATGCTTTTCGAATGGCTACGCTGCCCATTCCGCTTACAGCAACAAGTACTGAACCAATATCTAGCCATAACGCATATAAAGCTCGAGTTGCCGCTATTTCTATAGAACGTAATACTTGCTCAGAAAGTTCCTTATTGCTCGAAATAATTTCACCTTGTTCATCTCGCTCAACAACATAAGTATTGCTAAGCGGCTTTAATTGAGCATCCACTCTGCAGATGCAAAGCATAACCAAATCGATACATTGCACGAAATATAGACGTTCGTCCTCGAGCTGTTTATCTGTCCGTAATCTATACATGTTCCAGCGCTGCTCCATCTCGCTTTGCGTATAGGCTCGGTACATTTGAAGCCCCGCATTAATCCGCTCCTGCTGAAGCTGATAACGTTGAGAATCGTGCTGCAAATACACGATAGGCGCTGCAGGTTGATTGTTGCTTTTTGTTGCATTTGGATCCGGCTCTTTTGCCCCAATCACCGCGTTATTTTTAGTTTCACTACGCTCTTTATTGGGCTGCTGCGTCTCTTTTTTCCCAATCTCCATAAATAAGTCTGCAAGATCATGTATGCCTTGCAGCATTTCACCTTGTTTTATGCTTATCCAGATTGTTCTATCCATACTAGAAAGCGTCACCTCCAAAATACATATAAGCGATAGGTGAATGTCCAAATAAAAACAAAGAGGGCTTCCGCCCTCAAATTTACCTTTAATCGGCATATGATAATGTGCGCTTACTAAATGTCCTCGTCGAGCAAATCATCGAGGTCATCAAATTCTTCATCATCTGTTTCATCAATTTGATCAAAAAGCTTGCCGTCATAATCAGTACATCCGCCTGGCACAACAGCAACAGAAACCTTAGTTTCAGCGATCATTTCTACAGCAAATTCGCGTTCAACGCGAACAACAACGGAATTACCGTTACTAGAAATATTCGCTTCAATACAATTTGGTTCTGTCACTGATTCTGCAAACACTTCTGTTGTAGAAGCACGATGTTTTGGATCCAAATAATATAAAGGCACATTTTCTACAAATTGTACGCTTTCTTTAGCTACATCTGTTTGAGAGTTATTGTTGTAGGAATACCAAATATTAATGTCGTAAGTACCAATAACTTCAACCCCATTACTTGATTTGACTGCTTCATACTTTGTGTTTATTACCCATGCGCCGAGAATACTCGTAGGTCGATGCGGTGGTGTAACAGTATGAGTTGATGTGCTGAACTTACGACCTTTCCCGCAAACAGCCTTCGTAATAATTTCTCTGCAGCGTAGCTGTTTATTTCCTTTGGTCATGACTTAACCTCCTCCATACAATCATTCAATTAAGTGTATGCAAGTGCTAGGCGTTTGTTGATTAGTGTAGTCCTACAAATTTAAACTATTTTTCTCAAAATTATGTAAGACGGAGTTCAGCCTACATCAACGCCCATCCTAATTCGACCCGAAGCTCCTTCTACATGTTAATTCCATCATATGAAAAAAGAGCTTAATCTATGACACATCATCAGAAATGTGTTACAGAATAAGCTCTTTTCTTGTTATTGTGACGATTTTTTGGGAGAGATATTAGCCTTTTCCCACTCCGCCCGACTAATAGCATAAACTTTAGTAATTTCATTCGTCTTATCGTGATACTCATCTACTAGACAGCAACCATAGGCGATCGCTGTGCGAGCGGATGGAATATTCGTATGTTTCATATATGAATAGATAAAATTAAATGTCGTATTGTTAAATGTCCAGTCTCTGACTGCCTTTGCCGCCTCACTTGCATATCCTTTGCGTTGACAGTCTTTTCGAATATGATAGCCTATTTCAGGCTTAATCTGATTGGCGATCAGTTGCATTGTAAGACCGCAATCGCCGATCACTTCTCCAGTTTCTTTTAAGACAACTGCCCACAAGCCAAACCCGAAAACTTTATATCTTTCAATGTTTCTGCTAATCCATGCTCTTACGTTATTCTCGTCAAGCGGGAAAGGATAATGCTTCATATTTTCAGCATCTGCAAGCACAGCATACAGCGCTGCAAAATCACCCTCCGCCATTTCTCGCAAAACTAATCTATCTGTTTCTATAATCATTAAACTTGCCTCCATTAACGTTCGAGATGCGACGCCGAATTAGCTTCATCGTTTTTCTTCGCAATCAAGCTCCAACATTTTGAACGTCCTCTTCAATTGTGGTTCAAAATGTTGGGGGTTCAGTGCCTAGCAGGTCGAACATTTACAAGAGAGCGAGGAGCGCAGCGTACATTAGTAGTACGTGAGCATCCGAGCGAGCTTGTAACGTTCGAGATGCGACGCCGAATTAGCTTCATCGTTTTTCTTCGCAATCAAGCTCCAACATTTTGAATGTCCTCTTCTTTTTTACGTTTAAATTTTTCTGCTATCTCCAAATACCTCCCCACCTCATGCATCAACATCAGCAACGTCGCACGAATTTCAAATTCATCGCGCGTTTTAGGGAGCTCCATTGAACGAAATTGCTCCTTAAGCTGCTGCAGCTTCGTCCTCACTTGACCAACATATACCTCTGAGCGAGTATCTTGAGCTAGTTGCTCCAACAGCTCAGCAATCCGTTCATTATGCTCTAATTTACCATGTATGTATGCGACCATTTCCATCATATCGGTAATTACATCGAGTTGTTGCCCTCGCATCGTAAAGTAGATCGACCAATATTCCTGTTCCTCCCAGAAGCGATTCTCTTTATTTCGTGATGATACCATCAAGCCTTCTTTTATGGCAGCCTCTGCTTCTAGTAATTCTGACCCACTCCAAACATAGCTCGGATCACGCAATGTCATTGCCAGCTTGTACAAAATTTGATAATACTTTAACTCGATCGTTTCTCTTAAATTTTGAATTTGACGGTCATGTTTAGGCATGTACAGCATATTAATGAGTGTTGCCGCACCAAGACCAACCAATAATAAGCAAATCTCATTCCATATAAGTGCAGGGGTAACGACACCAGCTCCATAAAGATGAAACACAATAACACAGCTTGTGACAATGCCTTCTTTAAGCTGAAAACGCGATAGAATCGGAAAAGAAATTAATATAAAAATAGCAACCGTCCAGTAATAAAAACCAAGCAAAACAAAAATAAGCGAGGCAAAAACCAATCCCAGTGCCGAAGCAACAAAGCGGGTAATTACCATCGTAATCCCTTTTTTCCTTGTTACTTCGACACCAAGAATGGCTAATATGCCCGCTGCCAAAACATTTTCTAATTGAAAGTAGTTAGCTACATAGATTGCGAGTATTGCAGCGATTGCTGTTTTAATGACACGTATCCCCATAGATGCAACTCCTAGTCGTTATTATGTCATTAGTATACTGAGTCACTAGCGATCTTTCCAGCCTGCGGTAATTTTTCTTTCTAAAAAACTAACCCCTTGATACATAAATGTTGCTACAACTGCAATAACGACAAGAGTTGACAGCACTAAAGTAAAGTTAAACACTTGGAAGCCGTAAATAATTAAATAACCTAATCCAATTCGTGCAACTAAAAATTCTCCAACAATAACCCCGATCCAGGCAAGCCCAACATTCACCTTTAATGTTGATATAATGACCGGTACTGCAGCAGGTAAAATCACATAATAGAAGCTTTGCCAACGTGTTGCCCCAAATAGAGCGGCTACTTTAAGTAAACCTTCCTCTGTTTCGCGAAATCGATTGTATATATTGATCGTCGTAATTATTACGGTCACAAGCAGCGTAATTGCCACAATCGAGCCAAAGCCTGGACCTAGTCCGACGATAAGCAGCGGACCTAAAGCTACTTTGGGCATACTGTTAAGCACGACTAAAAAAGGATCGACAACTCTTGCTACAAATGGAAACCACCATAATAAAGCTGCAATCAATGTTCCTAATAATGTACCTAATAGAAAGCCCGCAATCGTTTCACCAACTGTTATTGCAATATGTGGAAGCATGCTGCCATCTGCTAATGATGTATAAAGATGATTTGCAATTTTACTAGGGGTACTAAAAATTAACGGGTCAATAAGTCGAGCATTGCTGCTATATTCCCAGATTAGAATAAAACTTGCCAATAGAAAGACTTGAACGAGCATAACTAGCAAACTTTTAAATCGCATTTTTTTCATATACTGCTTATGCAACACTTGCAACGGCTCATGTCGAATGGCTTCATTTACTCGTTTTCCTGACATGCTACAACTCCCCCCTTTCCATTTCTTCCTCTAGCTCATGCCATAGCTCATCGAAGCATGCCTGATAAAGGGGATGTTTTCGCGCTTCAATTGGTCCTGCTTTTCTTAGCTCGCGCGGGATTGTCATAATTGTGCGAATATGTCCTGGATTTCGTCCTAATACAACAATGCGATCACTGATCGCAATTGCCTCTGATAAATCATGCGTTACTAGTATTGCTGTTTTTCCTAATCGATCTAGAGTTGATTGTACTAATTCCTCAAGTTGCATTTTAATATGCAAATCGAGGGCAGAAAATGGCTCATCAAGCAGTAGCAGATCAGGATCGGTAATGAGTGTTCTTGCTAAAGCAACACGCTGCCGCATACCTCCAGATAGTTGATGCGGATACTTATCTGCTGTATGCTCCAAACCAAGATCGTTAAGCAAAGATAATATTTTTTCTTTATTGCTAGCTTGTTTATCTTTACGAATTTCCAAACCAAGGCTTACGTTTTGGAAAATAGTGCGCCATGGAAATAAATAATCTTGCTGCTGCATGTAGCCAAGTCGAGATGAAGCTCCTGCAATATGCTCCCCCATCACCTTTAACTCCCCATAGGTAGGAGTAATAAATCCTGCGATCATATTGAGAATGGTAGTTTTGCCACAACCACTGGGGCCGACTAAACTAATAAATTCTCCTCGATAAACTGTAAGATTTATATGATCTACAGCGAGATGGGCACCAGAAGCATTCACATAAATATGGGTTAAATCCGTTAGCTCCAGCACCTTTTCTTTGTTCATGAATCGCTCTCCTCATCTGAACAATAATGGTTCAAAACGCTTAGCATTCAGGTCCGAGAAGCTGACTTGAAGTTAGGGAGACGAGGAGCGCAGCGTACGTTTTTATGGTACGTGAGAACCGCAGCCTCCCGATGAAAGTCAGATTCGATGCCGATTTTGCTAGACTACACTACTTCGACATCAAGTTTGAGCGTTTTGAACTTCCTATTAATTTACTTGATAGCTTGCTCTGCAAACTCAGTATTCACAATCTCCCCATGCTCAACGCGGGATGCTAGCTCGCCTGCGCTATCCATAATGTCTAACAAATTGTTCCACTCAGCTTGCTCAACTATTGGATCAGTAGCGTAAGATCCTTGATCTTTATAGCGAGCAATTGAGCTTTCCATAATATCACGATCAACATTATCAAAATAAGGAGCAACGACTTCAGCAATTTCCGCTGGTGAATGCTCTGCTACCCACTGTTGCGCTTTGTAAACAGCATTTGTAAAGCCCTGAACAACCTCTTTATTTTTATCAATATAGCTTTGTTTTGTCATAAAGACGGTATATGGTAAATGTCCGCTCTCAACGCCGAACGATGCGACAACATAGCCAGTACCTTCCTTCTCAAAAATAGAAGCAGTAGGTTCAAAGAGTTGAACATATTCACCAGTCCCTGAAGCAAAGGCAGGTGCGATATTGGCAAAATCAACATTTTGAATTAGCTCAAGATCGTTATGCGGATCAATACCATACTTTTTCAGTGTAAATTCGCCAGCCATTTGCGGCATGCCGCCTTTTCTTTGTCCTAAAAAGACAGCACCTCTTAATGATTCCCAATCAAAGTTCTCAATTTGTTTTCTTGCTACAAGAAATGTTCCATCTGTTTGTGTAAGCTGAGCAAAATTAATCACTGGATCATCGCTGCCCTGCTGTGTAACATAAATGGATGTTTCCGAGCCAACTAACGCAACATCAATTACATTTGAGAGCAATGCAGTCATTGTTTTATCCCCGCCAGGTGTCGTAGTCAGCTCAATTTTTATACCTTCCTCTTCAAAGAAACCTTTTTCAATGGCTACATATTGTGGCGCATAAAATAACGAACGAGTTACTTCTCCAATTTTTACTACTGTTTGCTTTTTATTATCTTTGCTGCAAGCAGTTAAACTAAAGGTGCTTACTAGCAAGACAGCTAACATTAACAGCCAAACCTTTTTAGCTTTCATCTTCCTCTACCTCCTTAAAAAAGATCAGTCTATTATTAACGTAAACGACATATGTTCAAAGTCGTTACAAGACAATACGATTAGCCTTCATCCCTCCGCTCATTTCCTCTCCTTATAAGTAAAATGCCATTTATTAGTGCTATAGCTTATTCAGCAAAAACTAAGGTGGTGACAATAAAACAAAAAAAAGCTGTCACACCCGCAATTAGGATGTAGACAGCTTAGCTTAATGTAGCAATAATGTAGCTACAGTTTATATATATCGCTATATTTTTGCTTCAAATATTTCACCAAATAATTAGGATTTAATGGCTCATTTGTAATTTCTGTAATTAACTCCGATGGTGATTTCATCCGACCATATTGATAAATTTTATCTGCCAGCCATTCTTTAATCGGCAGCAGCTCACCTTTTTCAACCTTTTTCCATAAATCAGGCATTTGCTGCTCTAATGTATGGGTAAATTGTGATGCATACATATTGCCCAAGGAATAGGATGGGAAATAACCAAATGCGCCGCTCGACCAATGCACATCCTGCAGCACGCCTTCAGCATCGTTTGCAGGCTCAACCCCTAAATATTGTTTATACTTTTCATTCCATACGTGTGGCAGTTCACTGGCTTTAAGCCCTTCATTAAAGATCATTTTCTCAATTTCATAGCGGATAATGATATGTAAATTGTATGTTAGTTCATCTGCCTCAATTCGAATTAATGAAGGCTTGACGGTATTATTGCCGCGATAAAATGTATCGACATCAATATTTGCTAGCTGCGGAAAACGTCTCTGTAATTCACCGTAATACCGATTCCAGAATTGACGGCTGCGCCCAATCACATTTTCCCAGAAGCGAGATTGTGACTCATGAATTCCCATTGAGGTTCCAGTACAAAGCGTTGTTCCGACAAGCTGATCACTAATGTTTTGCTCATAAAGCGCATGTCCGCCTTCATGGATTGTGCCAAATAATGCGCTCGTTACATCATTAAGCAAATATTTAGTCGTAATTCTTACATCATGTGGATTAAGTCCTGTTGCAAATGGATGAACACTTTCATCTAGTCTGCCCGCTTCAAAATCAAAGCCCATTTGTCGCAAAATATACAGGCTATAATCCTTTTGTGCTGCTACGTCAAACTGACCTTGAAGAAAATCAGTCCGAGGCTGATAAGGGCTTGCTGCAATTTGCTCTGCCAGCGGTACAAGCTGATCGCGTAAGCTGCCAAAAATTTGGTCTAGCTGAGCAACCGTCATACCTGGTTCATATTGATCGAGCAATGTGTCATAGCGTGTCTCTTTCACACCCCATAAATCTATCATTTGATTGGTCAGATCGATAATTTGCTCAAGATAAGGCTGAAAGCTTGCATAGTCATTATTTTCTTTGCAAACTTCCCAGTTATTTTCAGCCTGCGCAGTTAAAACAACATATTTTTGATATAGATCTGGAGGAATTTTCACACTGCGATCGTAATCTTTACGCGTTTCTTGCACTAGTCTGCGATTTAACGGATCTAGCTTAGCCCACTCTTCCTCACTTTCCAGCTTAGTTATTAAGTCGCCTAACTGATCTGAGGTAGATAAACGAAACATTTCTGAGGAAAGTGTTCCGATAACTTCAGAGCGAATATCCATGCCTTTGCGCGGCGCACCTGTCCGTAAATCCCAATAAAGAACGGCCAATGCTTCTTCATATTGTTTAATTTTTTTATTAATCTCAAGAAACTGCTCAAGTACAGTCATAATCCTACTTCCCTCCATCATAAATTGTCAGCAACCGCTGATCTTCCTTGTAATGGCGTTCTTAATTGAATTATAATGCATTATACACAAATTACCTAGAGAATAGGATTGATGAAAATATGCGTATTACATTTACGCCTGCGTCAGTTGAATATTTGTCACCAATTATTGCAGCCTCCGGCAAAAAATTAAAATTTCTTCATTATACTGCTGGTAACGGCTGTGCAGATAACGGTGTTCCAACATTAACCTTAATTGATGAACCTTCACGCTATGATGAAGCAGGAGAGGCGGATCCTTTGCCTTTTTACTATGAACCGCACCATAAAGTGTATTATGAGGATCATTTGACAATTGATTATTCGGCACATTCGCTAATCTTAAAAAGTCCGGCACAAATTTATACCTACAATTTACGATTTATGAGATCTTAATCTTCATGTTTTGTCGGTACCTCTGTAGATGCTTTTATAATCGCAGCCTGACCAGATTGCTGCCGCTTTTGCTGCAAAGCTGCTAAACGTGCAGCAATCACTTCACTGCGATCACGTCTAGTATGCCGGTAAATGATATTATCATCAACTTCACTGCTAGCTAACCCCCAGATTAGGCCGCGCGACTGAGCCAGCTTCTGACATTGGGCTAGCAGTTTCTTATCCTCAAATGGCAAGTTTATATCCTGATAAGCTTCAGCCATACTGCAGGATTGAACTCGCTGATTAAGTAGCTCTACAAGCTGTTTATGCTCAAGTCCTAGCTGTGCACTATTATGCTTTGCAAGCTTTTTTAATGCAGCTTCGTACATTAGCAGTGCACCACGCTGCTTACCTCTCCGCTCATGATACTGACCAACGGCAATTTGTATCATTGCTACCCAAAGATCAGCCAACGGATCATCAAGCTGCTTTTTCCAATACTCCTCTAGCAGCTCGTGGCATTCAAAAAAATCTCTGGTTGTATGAAACTGTATCAAATACTCAATATATTCAGACGGGTAATTCACATCATCACCTGCATTTTTTTATAAAAAAAATTATGAAATTCTGAAACCAACCTTTATAATAGACGTATTGAAATACTATAGCAACCTAATTGCAAACTTAAAGTACATTCAGGAGGGACAAGTTTACATGAAAAAAGGATTTTTTGTCATGCTGGCACTGACGGTATTCCTTGCATTGGGCGTCGGTTTCAGCGACAGTGCTGATGCAGCAAAGCGCGGAGGCGGATTTAAATCTAACAAACAAAGCTATACGCAAAAGAAGGACTCCAATACGCAACAATCAAATAGCGGTGCTACATCAGGTACAACAACAAACAAAAATTCCAGCACTACCGGTACTGGAACAACAGCTACTACGAAATCTGGTGGATTATTTGGCGGTAGCTCATTTTTGAAAGGTATGGCATTAGGTGGTCTAGCTGGCCTGCTATTTGGCGGCATGTTCGGTAGCATGGGCGCATTTGGTGAAATTCTTGGGTTCTTAGTAAACGTAATGGCTATTGTTGCGATTATTATGATTATTGCAGCAGCATTTAAATATTTGCGCAACAGCAAAAAACCTGCTGCTTCAGGTTACAATTATAATCGCAACAACCGTTTCGACCGCGATGATGAAGATCGTTATGGAAGAGGTTAAGATAAACAATGCGTATTTATACAGATGAAATCATCAATGCAATTTGTTTAAATATGGCTGATCGCCGCGGAGTTAAACCAACCGATGTCGAGGTTCAGCTTTCATGGGATGAGGAATATGGCTACACTGCGGAAGTGTGGGTCAATGGCCGCTCGCAATATATTTTGCAAGCCAATATTTTGGAAGCTTTAGAACAGTACTTTTACACAGAATATCAATTACGTGTATTCCGTTCCGACATCGTTTTAGGCATTGATGAAGAAGCAGAGCAATTTTGGGCTGAAACTAGAGCCTAATTCATTAATACTTCCAAGCAAGGGATTTGAAATCAAAAATTTCAATTCCCTTGCTTTTTTATTTGCTAAAATGCTGCGAATTGTATCTGTACAGCTATTTAGTGACTCATCATTTCTTCAGCAATTGCTTTACCATCCAAATTAGACGGATAATAGGTAGGCCAATTTGTGACTTCCTGCAGCAAAGCTGCTCGATCATCTCCCCAATATAAATGATAATGATCAGCCTTATAAGGCGAAATACGGTGATCACTGAATTGAATATATTTTGGAAGACCTTCCTTTTCCTCTTGCAATTTAAATATGTAGCGTACACCTCGATTTCCAGCTTCATAGGTTAATATTTCATAACCATCACTTTTATACGTTCCTGTAACACTGTTCCCATTTGTAACAAAGGTCACTTGATCACCTTCAATTATAATTCGTTCAGTATCTGTTTTATAGCCAATCGTATAGTATTGTTTATATTCCTCCGCAGTCATTTTTCCAGTTGTCTCGGCTTTATGTGTAAATACTTCATCAAGTGTGCCATCAAGCAAATATGGGTAAACGGATTGCCAATCTCCCTCCCAATCTGACAGCATACGCTCCTCAACTTGTGAATCCTCAAAGTAACCTTTATAAATTTGCTTTTCCTGCTCATCATCACTATGGTTATGTGCATGATGATGCTCATTTGCTCCTTCTTCGCTATGGTCATGGTGTTCTGTCTCCTGAGCATGACCATGATTACCCTGTTCAGTTTCCACTGACTTACTACTTTCAATTGAATTGGCTGTTGCTCCGTCCGGAGACTTTTCTGCCTGACACCCCATTAATAATAATCCTAGCGCAACAAGCGATGCCCATTTCAATGATGTTCTTTTCATTAATAACACTCTCCTTATTCGTAATTATTACGAATAGATAATACAACCACACTTTACTATTGTCAAGACTAATAGTAATTATTACGAATAATCATTTGCAGGTTGGACATTAACAGGAAATTGCTCGCTTCCTATTTCCTGCATCTACTAGTTTTTTCTATCTGTAACTTTCACTAAATTATTAAAACTTCTCATAATCTACCAAGTTACTTCTCTCTTTTTTCACGTTATACTAGAATTAATCTATATTAGGAGGGTGATGGGTTTCTTGAGACGATTAGGAATTTCGTTGCTTGCTATCGTGTTACTTTGTTTAAATTTCCAACCGCTCCAGCAAGCAGTAGATGCAGCAGGTATAACACAATATCGAGTCTATCAAAATGACAAGCCTTTAAAAGAGTTTGCAACTCAAAATGAAGCAATTGCATATGCCAAATTTTTTGAGTACAGCCATGTTGAGAAAATTAGCAGTCGTGGATGGGTATGGCATAATATCCCTAACTATAAGGTATACATAAATGGGAAATCCTCTACTAAGCTTGAATTTGCAACTCTATCTGAGGCGAAAAAAGTTGCCTCGCAAAATATTAATTCCTATGTAAGAGAACTGCAAAATGTAGGTTGGGCATATGAAAACTTTGCTAAGTATGTCCTCTATCAAGGAGATAATACAAAGCCAAGTTGGCAATTTCGAAGTTTAGAAGATGCTAAAAAAGAAGCAAAAAAATGGAGTAATGCTCATATTATTAACCTAAGCACGAAGCAATGGGTTTGGGATAATTTGACCGATAAAATGATCGCAGAGCAACGTGCTCAGGAAAGTAAATATGTTGTTTATGTGAATGGTGAGCCCGCAAAAGATGGCGAGTCATACGCTTTCCTTAAAGATGCCATTGAGGCTGCCAATAAGTTAAGCAATAGCGAAGTCATTAATACTAAAACGGGTAAATCGGTGCATCAAAATCTATTAATCTATGAGGTATACAGTCAAGGCAAGCTAGCTAAAAAGCACTCTACGTTAGAGGCTGCAGTTAAGACCGCAAAATCATTGACTGCTGCTGAAGTTAAACTTAATGATGGTGTTCTTTGGAGCAGCGTGCAATATTATTCCGTTTATTTAAACGACACGCTTCATAAGCAGTTTTACTCGTTAAACAGTGCCTTAAGCTATGCCAAGCAATTTACAGATGCAACCGTGAAAAATGCTGATGGACGTAAGCTATATGTTGCTACCGGAAAAAACTTTATTTATATGGCTTGGAATGGCTCTAGTTCAGTAAACACAATAAAAAGCCAGGTTAACAATACACAGGGGCTTAATATAGTCTCCCCTACTTGGTACACATTAGTGAATTCAACAGGTAAACTGAACGACTCTTCCAACGCTGCATTAGTAGCTGAATATGCAAAAAGCGGAGTTGATGTTGTTCCATTAGTGCACAATGAATTTGATAAAGAGATGACATCCAAATTCCTTGCTAGCACTAGCGCACAACAAACTTTTATTGACGCCATTATGAAGAGTCTTGTTAACATTAAAGCTAAAAGTGTTAACCTAGATTTTGAAGGGATCGCAGCCTCTGATCGTAATGCCTATACACGCTTTGTCAAGAAATTTACTGAAGCAGCGCATGCTAATAATATGACCGTTTCTATCGACCTGTTGCGCGGGGATGTGCGATGGAATCATTTAACGGCATATGATTATGAAGCAATTGGTAAAATCGTAGATTTCGTCGTTATTATGGCTTATGATGAGCATTGGAGCGGCTCGGATACACCTGGCTCTGTCAGCAGCCTTAGCTGGACTGAGGAAGGAATTAAGCAACACCTAAGCTATGGTATTCCAAGGAGCAAGTTAATTTTAGGCATTCCATTCTATTCACGTGTCTGGAAGCTAGATAGTTCAGGTAAGCTAGTAGATAATTCAACATTGCTAATGAAGGATATTCCTTCTTACGTAGAAAAAAATAAAGCAACTGCTACTTTTGATGAAGCTACTGGTCAATATAAGTACAGCTATAAAAAAGATGGCTATACCTATATTTTCTGGGCTGAAACTAAAGATACCGTGCTAGAACGTGTGAAACTAGCGAAAAAATATGATCTTGCCGGTGTTTCTGCATGGCGACTGGGCTATGAGGATGCCAGCCTATGGGATGCAATGCTTCAAATTAAAGAAAAATAACTTAAACTACTAAAGCACTTATTATATTTTTATAAAACTATAATTTATTAAGCCAACATTATGAGTATTTTTGTAATGTTGGCTTTTTTATGGAATTTCCAGTTCAAATTACCTATTTCATTAATAAAGGAAAATTTTCTCATGTATTTTTTTTCAATTATGGTATTCTATTATTAATGCATGAACAAATTTTCAAATAGGAGTGAGAGTTCTTGAAAAAGAAAATGTTTGTAGCGGTGATGGCAACTACGGTTGTAGCAAGCATGGCAACTGGTGCATTTGCAGCAACAAAACTGCAAGAAATTAAAGCATATTTGAATCCAGGAATATCAATTAAAGTTGACGGTGTACCAACTCAGTTGAAAGATTCTAATGGTCAAAACATTGTTCCTATCTCATACAACAATACAACCTATTTACCAGTTCGCGCTGTTTCAGATGCTCTAGGCATTGCAGTTAATTATGATTCTAAGACTGACACTGTAAATTTAGGTGAAAAAGTGGACGGAATTGCAATTTCCAAAGGATTCAACGATATGTATCATACAAAAGATCCGCAATTTACTACCTACAAAGGAAAAGATTATAAAGAAGCTTATTTCAATAATGCTGACAGCAACCGTTCTGCAAGCTTTATGCTTTATCCGAAAAAGCAATATCAAAAGCTTTACTTGCAAATTGCTGCAATTGATGAGCCAATTGAAAACTTAACGATTAAAGATTCTAACAATAATGTTGTTTTAAAAACTGTAGAACTTATCACTCCTGAACAAGAACTTGTTACAGTAGAAGCAAATATTGGCGGAGTAGACACGCTATATATTTACGCTGATGCTAAAAATGGCGGTAAAGTATTTGTCCCTCTCACTACCTCCTATTATAAGTAATGATAAATTGAAATTTATTCATATAGATTAAGTCAATAGACTCCGAGTTTTATATCATAAGCTCCCCGTTAGATAGACAGATTAAAAAATAAAATCTGTTCGTTTATCGGGGAGTTTTTATCTGGAAGTTTATAGCAGCTCAATATGACAGCGATCATCTATTACTTCCTATTGCACTATTCATTTGCAACGAAATGCGCTTCATATAAAGATTTATGCCCCCGCCCTCCTAACCATTTCCTCAGCTGCTTTTTTTCTTAACTCATGAACTCTATTCTTAACTTATGTTCAGCTTAAAGCGTACGATTAAACTGTCTTATTAGACTTCGAGCAGAAATTCAAGCTATAATTAAAAAAGGTAAATATTTCTAGTGTAAGGAGTGAGCCGTCTTGACTTTGTTTGCTAATGATCTGCTTAAAGGAAAAGTTGTGTTAATTACAGGGGGCGCTACAGGCTTAGGAAAAGCGATGGCTAAGACGTTTATTTCATTAGGGGCAGATATTGCTCTTATAAGTCGCAATGAACAAAATCTTAAAGCAGCAAGCAGAGAGCTTAGCACTGCAGAAAGACAAGTATTTTATGCACTTTGTGATGTTCGAAACGCTGAAAATGTAGCGCAAGCGATCGAGCAAGTGATGGGGCACTTTGGCAGAATTGATGTGCTTGTTAACAATGCTGCTGGAAATTTTATTAGTCCGACAGAGCGGCTGTCTCCAAGAGCAGTTGACACGGTGTTAAATATTGTACTGCATGGCACATTTTATACTACTTTAGAGCTTGGCAAACGTTGGATTGAACAAGGTCATGGCGGAGTAATGTTAAATATTGTAACGACTTATGCCTCAACTGGCTCAGCCTTTGTCGTCCCTTCTGCTGCAGCTAAGGCTGGTGTGCTTGCGTTAACACGCTCACTAGCTGTTGAATGGGCTAGACATGGAATCCGACAAGTAGCAATTGCTCCTGGTCCTTTTCCTACAGAGGGAGCAACAGAAAGACTTGCCCCTAGTGCAAAATTTTTAGAAAAGATGGCTGCTCGAGTTCCGTTAGGCAGGTTTGGCAGGCATGAGGAGCTGGCTAATTTAGCAGCATACTTAATTTCGGATTACGCCGCTTATATTAATGGTGAAGTAGTTACAATCGACGGTGGGGAATGGTTGCAAGGAGCAGGAGAGTTTAACGATTTGCTTTCGTTATCAGATGACGAATGGAATGCTTTAACTGATAAAGCTAAAACTAATCGTCCATAGACTGACGCTACTGTTCTAATTCATAGGGGTTAATAGGAGGTTATCATTCATTTATGAAAATAGCTCCAGCGGTTGTTAAGGCTATAATGATTGGTGTTTTCGTACTTTTTTTACTATTAAATGTGCTCGGTATTATATTCTTTGCTTTTGTTTTTTATAAAGATCTGTTTATGTAAAAATAAACGCTTCAATTCTATTTTTAGAAATTGAAGCGTTTTCAATCTTTTTTATTCTTCATTCAGTTAATCACTTATAGCTTCCTAAAGCCTCCAGCAGCTTTAGTGCGGGGCCTAATCTTCCCTCGACTTTAATCGCTCCTGTCATATAGGCAATCGCTGCACTTAGTTGATGGGACAGCAGCTTAATCATGTCCTTCTCTGATAAAATAATTGTACAATCGAGTTGACGCTCTGTTTGCACATCACTTATTGTTACTTCCTCGTCATCAATCAGTACAAATACTTGCCAGCCTTCCTTTAACTGAAAACAATAATAATAATGAAGCTGAGCAATAGCTTGTGGCTGAGCTAACATACGCTGCTGCAACTGCTTTAGCAAATCTAAAACTTGATCGCTCATTTTGATGCTCCCTTCTCAATTACGCGAAATATTCCAGTTCCTGTAGCTAATAATCGCTGCTCTTGATTAGTTATTTTTGCCTCGGTATAAATCATTTTTCGAGAAGTATGCACCACTTTAGCTTCAACTGTAATCTTGCCCTCACTTATTGCCGCCAAATAATTTACATTTAAGGAAACTGTGACCGTATGTTGACCTTGCTTTTGGATCGTCGCCAAAAATCCCATTGCCGAGTCCATTAATGAAGCATGCACCCCACCGTGAAGACTGCCAACCATATTAAGATGATGCGGCTTTAAGTCAATAGCTGCTACTACTTTTTCTTCTGTTGCCTCTACTAATTCGCAGCCTAAGTAATGCCAAAAAGTTCCTTCGGTCATTTGCGCTAGTCTTTGTAGGTCCTCCTCTGAAAAAATCGTCTTCATACAGAGTCTCCACTCCCTCTTATTAGACATCATTCCTCTGTCATAAGCATATAGATTTCAATTAACTAGATTTCGGTTTACTAGTATCTTGCTCCTCCGCCTGTTTCAACATTTCCTCCTCAATCAGCTTACGACGCAATATTTTTCCGACTAATGTTTTTGGTAAGCTATCACGAAACTCATAGACTTGTGGCACCTTATAAGCCGCTAATCGCTCTTTGCAGAATGCTTTTAACTCTGCTGCCGAGACAGTAGCACCGTCTTTTAATACAATATAAGCTTTAACGGTTTCCCCGCGATATGGATCAACCATGCCTGCTACCACTGCCTCTTCTACATCAGGATGCTCATACAATACTTCCTCAACTTCACGCGGATAAATATTGTAGCCGCCAGCTATGATCAGATCTTTACGACGGTCGAGAATATAGAAAAATCCGTCTTCATCCATTCGTCCCAAATCACCTGTAGACAGCCATCCGTCCTTTAACACACGCTCCGTTTCAATCGGATTATTCCAATATCCCCTCATTACCTGCGGACCTTTAACAACTAATTCTCCAATTTCTCCGATTGGTAGTGGCTCGCCTGTATGCGGATCGACAATTTTTGCTTCTGTATCAGGAAATGGAATACCTATTGAGCCTGATTTACGTGCGCCCCAAATTGGATTCGCGTGGGTAATGGGGGAAGTTTCAGTTAAGCCATAACCTTCAATTAACTTGCCGCCCGTTAATTGCTCGAATTTTTCTTGCACTTCTAGCGACAATGGAGCTGCGCCACTTACACAAACGGCAATTGAAGAAAGATCGTACTTAGAAACCTCTGGATAATTAATTAATGAAATATACATTGTTGGTGCGCCTGGGAATATTGTCGCTTTATACTTCTGAATGGCTTTTACGACTTGGGCAATTTGAAAGCGCGGGATGAGGATTAATGTGCCGACAGTTTTAACGCTAAGATTAAGCAATACCGTTAATCCAAATACGTGAAAGAAAGGAAGTGCTGCTAAATAGCGTTCCTTCGGTCGATTAACGCGGTAACACCATGTACCTGCCTGTGTCGTATTTACGAGCAAATTATAGTGCGTCAACATTACTCCTTTGGCTACACCTGTTGTCCCGCCGGTATATTGAATTAACGCTAACTCTTCTTCGGCATTTACTTCCTGATAAACTGGTTCTGGTGAACCTTGCTTTAAGAGCGAGACAAACCGTAAAATACGATGATCATAGTTTACTTTAGCTAAAGTCCCATCCCGCTTTGCTGCAATTGGATAGAGCACATATTTCGGAAATGGCAAATAATCTTTAATCGAGGTCACAACAATATATTCCATCGGCTGACTGCTCATTGCCTTTTCCACCCGATCGACTAATTGCTCTAATGTAACGATCACTCTTGCACCAGAATCCCTCATCTGATGCTCAATTTCGCGCGGCATATAAAGCGGATTGGTCATTACTCCTATACCGCCAAATAATAGCGT
This sequence comes from Paenibacillus sp. plas6, assembly GCF_057221655.1. Classification (NCBI taxonomy): domain Bacteria; kingdom Bacillati; phylum Bacillota; class Bacilli; order Caryophanales; family Paenibacillaceae; genus Paenibacillus; species Paenibacillus sp. plas6. The sequence continues at coordinate 4,503,989 of NZ_CM170151.1, forward strand.
ACCGTAGTATGCAATGATCGCCTGGGGACAATTAGGCAGCATAATTGCTACCCGATCCCCTTTACGAATGCCAAGCCGAAGCAAGGCATTCGCAAAACGGTAGCAAGATTTTAACAAAGTTTCATAGTTCATCGTATAACCTAAAAAATTAAATGCAGTATATTTAGGATGTTTCTGCGCCGTATCGACGAGTATTTTAGCTAGATTATGTTTCGGATAATGAAGCGTTGCTGGCACTTCTTCAGGGTAAAATTTCAAATGAGCTGGACTAGTCACATGGCTCACTCCATTCATTCGCAGAATTAGTTCACATACTTTTCTGCAGAAATGACTCTAGCTGCAATGCTTCGTTTTAATCCTAGAATGTTAATATTCGTTCTTCTTGCTAGCTTTTTCAAAATTGAAAGCTGGGTACGCAATGTATCGCCGCTTTCCATTGCCGCTAAAATTTCTTTAGCAGCCTGCTCTATTTTGCCAAATTCCTCATGAATGAACACCTCGGTCATTTCAATCGCAAGCTCATTTTGCTCCTCGCTATTTCTCGCAATTCGTTTTTGTGTACGTAAATAAGCACTTTCCATCGCAAAAACGGCAATCATCATATCCGCTAAATGGCTTAATATTTCCTGCTGCTCCTCTAGCTTTAATTGATATTTTTGCACAGCCTGTGCCCCGCACATTAAGAAGATTTTTTTCGCCATTTTAATTAAATGGCCTTCTTGCTCTAGCCTTGCTTCAAAGCTTTGCGGTGGAATCGGGCTAAGCAGCTCCTCCTGCAGCGTCATCGCTCTTTGCATTAAAGGAAGTTCTCCCTTCATCGCCCGTTTAATAAGAGCGCCAGGTATTAACAGACGATTGATTTCGTTCGTTCCTTCAAAAATACGATTAATGCGAGAATCACGATAGTTGCGCTCAACGCGATATTCTTGGGTAAAGCCGTATCCGCCATGTATTTGCACGGCTTCATCAACTATTTGATCTAGCGCTTCAGAAGCAAAAACTTTATTTAATGAGCATTCCAGCTGATATTCTGCAATCGCCTTCGCAGATTGATAGCCTACATCTTCACTTGAATGATCAACAACTTGAAGTCCAACATCTATTAAGCCAGCCGTACGATAAACCATGCTTTCTGTAACATAAGTTAAAATATTCATCTCGGCTAATTTTTTTCCGATTAACGGGAAAGAAGAAATAGTTTTACCAAATTGTGTGCGCTGGTTCGCATATTTTGCCGCAAGCTCAATTGAATCTTTTGATGCACCTAAGCAACCAGTTGCCAGCTTAAAGCGGCCAATATTTAAAATATTGAAGGCAATTAAGTGCCCTTTACCTACTTCCCATAACAAGTTCTCGACAGGAACTTTAACATCTTCCAAAATTAATGGGCAGGTAGAGGACCCTTTTATTCCCATCTTCTTCTCCTCTGGTCCAATGCTAACACCTTCCATTGTACGTTCAACAATAAAGGTGCTAAAATCTTTGCCATTAACTTTGGCATAAACAATGAAAATATCAGCAAAACCTGCATTTGTAATAAATTGCTTCGTACCATTTAAGATATAATGCGTTCCATCTTCAGATAAGACAGCAGTCGTTTTAGCTCCTAAAGCATCCGATCCAGAAGATGGCTCTGTTAAGCAATATGCCGCGATTTTTTCCGCAGTAGCAAGTGGCGGTAAATACTTTTGCTTTTGCTCCTCTGTACCAAAGTAAACAATCGGTAGCGTGCCGATTCCAACATGTGCGCCAATCGATAAAGCAAATGATGACGCTTTGCTCAATTTTTCGCTGACAAGCGAGGCGCTAATTTTATCTAGCCCAAGCCCGCCATATGCTTCTGGCACCTCAACTCCAATTAACCCCAGCTCTCCTGCTTTCTGCATTAATTGCACCGTAAGCTCATAATTTAGCTTTTCGATTTCTTCATCGTGCGGCACTACTTCACCTAGAATAAACTGCTCCGTTGTTTCTGCAATCATTCGATGTTCATCGGAAAAATCCTCTGGAATAAAGACAGATTGTACGTCAACCTCATCAATAATAAAGCTGCCGCCCAGCACTTTAGTTGTTGTTGTACTCATATTCATCTCTCCTTTACATTCAGAATAAGCCTCTCATTTTGAAACATTCTCAAATATGTGCCATTAAGCATGAACTTCGAGCACTCCAGCTGCACCCATGCCACCGCCAATACACATCGTTACAATACCGTAGCCGCCGCCTCTGCGCTTTAGTTCACTAATTAACGTCGTTGTCAGCTTAGTACCTGTACAACCTAGTGGATGACCTAAGGCAATTGCCCCGCCATTTACATTTACCTTTTCTTCATCTATTCCAAGTTCACGAATAATATGAATACATTGTGAAGCGAATGCTTCATTTATCTCAAACAGATCAATATCATCCAGCGTCAATCTAGCCATTTGTAAAGCTTTAGGAATCGCTGTTACAGGACCAACTCCCATAATTTCAGGCTCTACCCCCGATAGAGCAAATGACTTGAACGTAGCTAGCGGCTTTAAGCCCAGTTCCTCTGCTTTATCTTTGCTCATTACGACTACTGCAGCTGCTCCGTCGCTCATTTGTGAGGAGTTGCCTGCTGTTACCGTGCCGCCGAGCTTAAAGGCTGGTTTTAACTTAGCCAGCGCTTCTAGTGATGTATCTGCTCGCACACCTTCATCAACGTCGAAAATAAAGCTTGAATGTTTCAACTTCTCTTTGCCATCGAGCTGCACCTGCTCAACTTGAAGAGGAACGATCTCTTCCTTAAATTTACCTTCAGCAATTGCTTTAGCTGCTTTTTGATGTGAGCGCAATGCAAAGGCATCTTGCTCCTCACGTGAAATTTGAAATCTTGCAGCGACCTCTTCAGCCGTATGCCCCATGCCAATATAAACTTCTGGCATTGTCTCAACAATTTTGGGATTAGGAGAAACTTTAAACCCTGTCATTGGCACATGGCTCATGCTTTCTATTCCCCCAGCGATAATGACATCGGCATGACCTAACATAATTCGCTCGGCAGCAAAGGCAATGGACTGTAAGCCAGAGGAGCAAAAGCGATTAATTGTTAACGCTGGTACAGTAACAGGAAAACCTGCATATAAGCTCATAATTCTTGCAAAGTTTAACCCCTGTTCTCCTTCTGGCATGGCGCAGCCGATAATAACATCGTCAACATCCTCTTTTTTCAAGCCAGAAGCCCGCTCAATCACAGCCTCGAGTACAGCCTTCCCTAGTTCATCAGCACGGGTTTGGGCTAGACTTCCTTTCTTCGCTTTGCCGACTGCTGTACGTGCCATCGATACAATTACAGCTTCCTTCATTTCATTCTCACTCCTCTTCTTTTAGTTACGCAGTGCTTTGCCTTTTTTGAGCATATGCTCCATCCGCTGCTGAGTTTTCGGCTCCATACATAAGCTAAGGAATGCTTCCCGCTCCAAATCAAGCATATATTGCTCGGAAACATACGTACCGGCAGGAACATCTCCGCCTGCCAAGACATGAGCTAATTTTTTAGCAATGAATAAATCGTATTCAGATATATATCCGCTTTGATACATTCCAAGCGCGCCAAGCTGCAAGACTGCTTTACCTTCCTTACCGATAACGCGAATTTTCTTTTCAGGAATTGGCTGATAACCCACTTGCGCCATACCAAGTACCGTTCTTTTCGCTTCATAAATGCGATGGTCATCATTTAATACAATTCGATCCTGTGGACGGAAGTAGCCCAATCGTTTCGCATCGTGACCGCTTGTAGATACCTTTGCCATCCCTATTAATTCAAAGATCGCATTCAATAACGGCTGCAGATCTGCTTCTGGGGCAGATAGCTGCTCACTCGCTCTTAAGGCAAGCTCTTTACAGCCGCCACCTGCTGGGATTAACCCAACACCGACTTCAACTAGACCAAAATATGTTTCTGCTGAGGCAACAATGGTATCAGCAGGCAGACATGCTTCAACACCGCCGCCCAGTGTCATACGGTGGGGCGCTGCTACTACTGGCTTTTCCAGTCGCTTAAGCTTCATCATCGTATTTTGGAACAAGCGAATAATATCATCGATTTCATCCCATTCCCCATCCTGTGCCTCCATTAGCAGAAGCATTAAGTTAGCGCCGACACAAAAGTTCTTTGCTTGATTCGCAATGACTAAACCTTCATAGTTTCGGCTGACTTCATCAACGCTTTGACTAATCATACTAAGAATGTCGCCGCCAATAGCATTATTAGGAGAATGAAATTCAAGACATGCCACACCATCGCCTAAGTCTATTAAGCTGGCACCAGAATTTGACTTAATTACTTTCCCTTGCTCCTTTAACTGACGCAAATCAATAACCTCGATAGGTTGCTCTACTTCTTTATAAATAAATTTACTAGTATTTATCACAAACTTTTGGCCGTTCTCTTGCTTATAGAATGAATGGTTTCCTGCGGCAATCCATTGCTCTACCCAGTCGGGAACTGTAAGTCCTTCCCCTTTCATACGCTCAATGGTTTGTACGAGACCGAGCGCATCCCAAGTCTCGAATGGACCTAGCTCCCAATTAAAGCCCCATTTCATTGCAGCATCAATTTCTTCAACAGTGTCAGCTATTTCACCTAGCTTTTGGGCGGAATAGATGAAAACGTATTTTAGTACGTTCCAAGCAAAGCTTGAATATTTGTCACCTGCGGCTATTAGTGCTTTCGTTTTAGCGCGAGCGCCTTTAGCCAGCTTAGCCGCCTCTAATGATGAAGAAGTTACTTTTTTTCTTGGCACATAATCTAAAGTTGCAAGATTAAGTGATAAAATTTCACTGCCGTTTGCCCCTTTTTGCTTTTTGTAAAAGCCCTGCCCTGATTTTTCTCCCAGCCAGCCTCTCGCAACCATCTCTGTTAATAATGAATGGGGAGCAAATATATCTCGTTCGTGCTCATCCTGCACATTGTCATACACATTGTTTGCAACATGAACAAACGTATCTAGTCCTACTAAATCTAACGTTCGGAAAGTCGCACTTTTCGGTCTGCCTAACGCTGGACCAGTAATTGCATCCACTTCTTCAACAGTAAGCCCAGCTTTTTGCATTTCCTGTAACGTAATGAGCAGACCATATGTGCCAATTCGATTGGCTATAAAATTAGGCGTATCCTTCGCTAGTACTACCCCTTTTCCTAATTGTCGCTCGCCAATAGCTTTAATTTTTTGCACGATCTCTGGTTTAGTAAATGGTCCTGGAATAACCTCTAACAGCTTCATATAACGCGGCGGATTAAAAAAGTGTGTGCCTAAAAAATGGGACTGGAAGTCTTCGCTTGTATGCTTCGACATTTCAGCAATCGAAATGCCTGACGTATTTGAGCTGACAATAATGCCTGGTTTCCATACTGCTTCAATACGACTTAGCAGTTGTTGCTTAATCGCTAAATTTTCTACCACAACCTCGATAATCCAATCTACCTCAGCAAGCTTTGCTAGATCGTCTTCAATATTGCCCGGCTTAATTCGTTCCGCAAAGCTCACATCATACAAAGGTGCTGGATTCGTTTTCTTTAGCTTAGCAAGCGCATTAACAGCTAAACGATTACGAACAACTGGACTTTCTAAAGTTAATCCCAGTGCCTCTTCTTCCTTACTTAATGAAGTTGGTACAATATCAAGCAATAATGTTGTAATACCAGCGTTAGCCAAATGTGCAGCGATGCCAGATCCCATAATCCCAGATCCGATCACTGCTGCTTTACGAATAACGTTTGTCATCATTAAGCCCCCATTTCCTCATCAACATTTTCAACATTATCCTCCGCTTGCTCAGTGCCAAATACAGCAAGCTCTAATATTTCTGCAATATCTCGCGCCTTTACTTCACCTTCAACCTCCTTCAGCTTTGTTCCATCTTCAAGCATCGTTAAGCAATATGGGCAAGCACTGCTGAGCATAGTCGGTTTTACCTCAAGCAACTGCTCAGTTCGTGCCAAATTAATCCGTTTACCGTTATTTTCCTCCATCCACATCATGCCGCCGCCAGCCCCGCAGCACATGCCGTTTGACCTTGCTCTTGCCGGCTCGCAAAGCTCGATACCAGGAATTGCACGTAAAATTTCGCGCGGCTCATCGTAAATATTGTTATAGCGTCCCAAATAGCATGAATCGTGGTACGTCACGCGTTCTTTTACCTTATACTTAAGCTTTAACTTGTCTTGCTTGATTAGCTCAGCAAGCAACTGCGTATGATGGTAAACCTCTACCCCCTCAAGACCAAAGGCTGGATACTCATTTTTCAATGTATTAAACGTATGGGGGCAAGCTGTTACGATTTTCCGAACATTATATTTTTGAAACGTAGCGATATTAGCAGCACATAATTCCTGAAACAGCATTTCGTTACCCATGCGACGTGGCGTATCACCTGAATTTTTTTCTTCATTGCCTAATATCGCGAAGCTTACGCCAGCTTCGTGCAATAATTTAACTAGCGCTTTAGATATTTTGCGGCTGCGCAAGTCATAAGAGCCCATTGAACCAACGAAAAATAAATATTCAAACTGTGGATTTTCTTTTACAGTTGGAACTTTAATGCCCTCCACATCCCCCGTCCATGCTGCTCGATCGTTACGATTTAAGCCCCAAGGATTACTTTGGCGTTCGATGTTTTGCATGGCGCGCTGTCCTTCATGCGGTATGCTGCCCTGCATTAACACAAGGTAACGACGCATATCGACGATTTTATCTACATGCTCATTGCCAACTGGACATTGATCCTCGCAGTTGCGACAAGTTGTACAAGCCCATATTTCCTCTTCTGTCATCACGTCGCCGATTAATTCCAGCTCTTGCACGCTTTTTTCTGTGTTCGTCCAACTATGCTTCTGCCATTCCATCGTCGGCTCAATATTTGTAATTCCTTGGCTGCTCCAATACTTTAATCCAGCAGCCTTAGCTTGCATTGCATGGGTCATGCCAGATTCAGAAAATGCAAATTGTGGTGAAAAAGCAGATTTTCCAGTTAACGCTTCGCCTTTTTCCGTAAGATGATCGCGCAGCTTCGTAATCATATGCATTGGCGACAGTGCCTTTCCTGTACTCGCTGCCGGACAAACATTGGTGCAGCGACCGCACTCTACGCAGGCATAAAAATCAAACATTTGCTTTTTAGTAAAATGCTCGATCGACCCAACGCCAAAGTTTTCCGCTTCTTCATTTTCCAAATCAAGATCAGATAACTTGCCAACTGGCTCTTTGCGGCGAAACCATAGATTAATTGGTGCAGAGATAAGATGAAAATGCTTCGATTGTGGTACATATACAAGAAAGGCTAAAAGAATGAGTAGATGCGCCCACCAGCTAATATAAAACAGCACTAAACCAGCAGTTGGACTAAGAAAGGTGAATGCTTCAGCTAATAGTGAGCTAATCGGCGTATACCAGGAAAACTTTAGCTCATGCCAAATACGTTCAAAGGTTAAGGTGAAAATTACGGAAATCATTAAGCTATAAATAAAGATAAGTACAATACTGGGTTTATAGCCACGTTTCAGTCGAGGCAGCTTCTCAATATATCGCCGATAACCAGCATAGGCCATGGCGATTAGAATGCTAATGACTGTTAGTTCTTGGAGTAGATTGAAGACATCGTAAGCAGGAAAAGGAATATGACGGCCACCAGTTAATCCTTTTACAATAAGGTCAAGCGCACCAAACTGTAAAATGATAAAGCCATAAAAGATAAAAATGTGCATACCCCCGCTTTTTCTATCCTTTAAGAGCTTAGTATGAGCAAAGATTTGCAGAAGAAATTCTCTCCACCTGCCCTCGCTTCGCTTCTTAAAATCAGCAGGTACTCCTAAAGAGATGTACAGATAGCGATGATATACCGCTCGATAGAACAGATAAAAGCCATATCCCGCTACTGCCAAAGTACAAAGCAAATTCATAATCTGCCAAACCATGTACAATCATTCCTTTCGCTATTACTAATTGCTAGCTTAATTAGGAAGTAAGCGGTTTCACTTGCATATTTTTAAAATCTTATTGAACACAGATTGACATTCATGACTGATTACAATAAGATTAAGAAAAATGAATGAGTATTCATTCATTTACCATGAATTCTATCACTGAGGTGACGAGATGGCAAGTAGAAAAGAAAAAAAATATGACATGATTTTAGATGCAGCACTTAAAGTCATCGCAGAAAACGGCTTTCACGGATCGCAGGTTGCGAAAATCGCTAAAGAAGCCGGTGTTGCTGACGGTACGATCTATTTATATTTTAAGAATAAGGAAGACATTCTTATTTCCTTATTTCGCGCCAAACTTGGGCATCTCGTGGAGCAATTTCATGAAAGCATTAAAGATACTAGCAATGCTGAGGAAGCTTTACGGAAAATTTGTGAAATCCATTTTACCGAGCTTGAACGCAATATTCACCTAGCATATGTTACGCAAATCGAATTAAGACAAAGCAATATTGAGCTGCGTAAAGCAATTGGCGAGACAGTGAAGCCATATATAAAGTTAATTGAACAGATTTTAGAAAAAGGAGTTGCCGAGAAAACATTCCGTCAAGATCTTGATGTGAAGCTTTGCCGCCATCTTATTTTTGGCGCGATGGATGAGGTTGTTACCTCTTGGCTAATCAGTGGTCAAAAATATTCACTTTCTGCACAAGTTAAGGGCACTGCGGACTTCTTTATTAGAGCATTAAAATAATGACTTCTAAAAGAAGTTAGTTTTCTATAAGCTTCAAATGTGTCAAAATTCATTTTGAAAGAGGGGTATTTCGATGAATATTTATGTTTTGTTAAAGCAAACGTTTGACACAGAAGAAAAAATTTTGCTAGCTGATGGAAAAATTGACGATTCAGGTGTTAAATACGTCATCAACCCTTACGATGAGTATGCAGTTGAAGAAGCTTTACTGCAGCGCGACCAACATGGCGGCAAGGTTGTTGTTATTAGTGTTGGTCCTTCTCGCGCGCAGGAGGCGCTGCGAACCGCGCTAGCTATGGGAGCTGATGAAGCTATTCTCATTAACGATGAGCAAATTCCCGGCGATGAGTATAGCGTCGCAAAGGTGTTAGCTTCCTATTTGCAAAACCAGCAGCCAGATTTAATCCTTGGCGGCAACTTTTCCGTTGATACAGGAGGCGGCCAAGTCGCATTACGTGTCTCCAGCCTGTTAGGCATACCTAGTATCTCCTCAATTACGAAGCTGAACATTGACGGCGCTACTGCAACTGCTATCCGTGATGCTGAAGGCGATAGCGAAACTGTTGAAGTAAAGCTGCCAGCCTTATTTACTGCCCAGCAAGGACTTAATGAGCCGCGTTACCCTTCTCTGCCAGGAATTATGAAAGCTAAGAAAAAGCCATTTACTGAGCTAACTTTAGCTGATTTAGGTTTAACTATCAATGATATATTCCCTAAAACAACTACTCTTTCGTTAGATTTACCTCCAAAGCGTCAAGCTGGGCAAATTTTAACAGGTGACATTCGTGAACAAAGTGTTAAGCTTGCTTCTATAATTTCAAGCACTGGGGTGATTAGCTAATGAGTAAGCAATATTATGTCATTGGTGAAATTCGTGATGGAAAGCTTCGTCAAGTTTCTTTGGAAGCGCTTCAAGCAGCTCGTCTCTTAGCACAAAATGAAAATGATATTCATGCCCTCTTAATAGGCAACCAGCTTGACTCTGTAGCTAATGAGTTTGCGGCATACGTTCCTAATAAGCTATATCTCATTGAGCATGATGCCTTAGCCTCGTATTCTGCTGAACTATACAGCTCCGCTGTACTTAATGTGATCGCCGAGCAGGATGCGGTTATCATTTTGGGGCATACCTCGATTGGCAGAGACCTTGCACCTCAATTAGCAGCAAAACTTGAGGCTGGACAAATTTCAGATGTGACAGCAATAGATGGGCAAAGCTTTATACGGCCAATCTACGCTGGAAAAGCGTTTGAGAAAAAGCAATTTACAGATGAAGGCGCGAAAATTATTACGATTCGCCCTAACAATATTGCTGTAGCTGAAAAAGCAGCCACACCTGCGTCAATTGAAAAATTGAGCTTTCAGCCGCCAAATGACTTAAGGGCAATCGTGAAAGATATTGTGCGCAAAGCATCAGGTAAAGTGGATTTAGCTGAAGCGAAAGTAGTTGTTTCTGGCGGACGGGGTGTAAAAAGTGCGGAAGGCTTTAAGCCGTTAGAAGAGCTAGCTGAAGTATTGGGCGGGGCGGTTGGTGCCTCGCGCGGAGCTTGTGATGCAGGCTATTGTGATTATAGCTTGCAAATTGGTCAAACAGGAAAAGTAGTTACCCCGCTTCTCTACATTGCTTGTGGAATTAGCGGTGCGATTCAGCATCTTGCAGGCATGAGTCAATCAAAAGTAATTATTGCGATTAATAAGGATCCTGAAGCACCGATCTTTAAGGTTGCTGATTATGGAATTGTTGGCGATTTATTCGAAGTCGTTCCGATTTTAACGGAGGAGCTTCGGTCTGTGAAGCAAGCGTAATTAACCATTAATCTAGTAATCGTAAGTTTAAATAAAAACGGCGTTGCTTCTAGTCAAAGCAGCGCCATTATATCTATATTGCTAAAGTTACAGCACCCTATTTCATAACCTTTTTATACAAGCCTTCATTTCATTTAACCCGTTTTACTCCACTCTTCGATCAGCTTAATCTGCTCATTTATTCTCAATGGTATAATCGTCTTTAGCTTCATCCAGCTCATAAGTTGCTCATCTTTGAAGCAATAACTTCTATATTCCCCTTTGGGGTTAAAAGCAAAACGTTTCATATAAGCCTCTACTTTACGATCAAGCTCTGGCGAAGTAGAAAAATCATTTTCAAAAAGCCACGGAACAAGCAACCCGTCACAGCCTGCTGTTTTATTAGTAGATAGTTCAACCTTAGGAATTAAATCAAAAATCTCTGCAATTGGGGAGAAAGCATGTTTTCCCGGTTGACAAAACAACATAACATGATCGCCATGAAGATTAGAACGATCCTTTAATAAGCCTTTAAAGTATTTGCCGTGAAAGCTAGCCTCACAGTGGTAAACTGAGTCCTGTTCATCCACATAGATCCAAATATGCTCTAAATCATATAAATGCTGAATGTCATAATCCCAAAAGATAGCATACTCAATAACAAATTTTGTTTGCGGTAAAAACTCAATACTCCTTCTAAAAGAGTGAGATGCTGCTTTCTTCTCAAATATGGTTACACCGGCGGCGTAAGGCATAAATGGCTCATTTACATCTAGTTTGAGGATTGGCGCATAGCGCTTAGCTAACTCTACTGACGATAGGTTCACGTATCTCTCCCTCCCCTAAGCTCCATTCTCTTCAGACATATCAATAACAAGCTGATGTTTGAATGGTGTAACCAAGTTAATGATAACCTTTTGAGAAGCTCCAGATGGAATCGAATTTCGAAGCTGAACTTGCAAATGCTGCTTCGCACCGCCTAAAATGCGGAATGATTCGCCATTTTTACCTGTCACCTTTAACACGTTATCGTTCCAATAAGAAAGATTTGGTTCAATTGCTTCAAGTCCATCACTGGATAGTACATTATCCGGGGCAAACAATAGGGAAAGCTGAGTAATTACATCCGGACGTTCATCGCTTTCAAGCGTGATGGTCCATTTGCTTTCCTCTTTTACTACTGTAACCTGAATATGCTGTTCCTGCACATGTGTCAACGGACGGTGTTGATGCGGAAGCAAGTACCACGGACTTAAAGCCGAGCTTGCCGTAGATGGCAGACGATCCTTTGGAATCGGACCATAATATCCTTTTTTATGTCCGCCATTTAAGATAAAGCCGTTCTCAGTTTCAACGATCTTTTCCATCATCGTTATCCCAGGACTAAATGTGCTGACAATACTTACAGCTACTAACTTAGCAGATCCTTTGCGAGCAGACAAAAATGAAGGAGTTCGTGTCATGATTAACACCGTTTCATCATCGTCTTTATAACGGACAAGCGGCGATCCGAACGAAGTATGCATACTGCTGTGCTCAATTAAGCCATGGTGACCAACACTGCTCATCTGCTCTAAATTCGTCTCAATCGGATAATTAAAATTAATTTTTTTCATAAAATGATTTGGCAACGGCTCACGCGGAAGATCGTCGATATTTGGATAATCTAGCGCCATCATTCCTAGTAATGCATGATTATTGATAGAGCCGATATAGTTCATATGTTTAACCGTTAAGTCAAACATAGTTGCAAATAACGGATTTTTGTCGATATAAGCCATCCATTGATAGCATAAGCTGTATCCTTCTATCGAATGACTTACACCCCAATCCTGACGGCCAGAATAGTCGGTAATAACTTCACCATCATCATATACTAGATAAGCCATCATCTCCAGATTACGTCGCACACCATCCAGCAGCTCTGGACGATTCAATAGCTTTGCTGCAAAAATGAATGAAATATCAGTAACAGCATTATAAATTCCGTTGCTGCGTTCACTCCATTCACCATCTTGCGTGCAATCGATCCCTTCATCTAACCATTGCTCAATTCTAGTTATTAACGCTTCATCCTTAAAAAAGTGATATAACCACGATAAAGCGCCAACAATTACCCAACGATGGTTAGGAGTATGCGCTCCACCCGTCAGCATCGCTGGAATTGAACGCTGTAAAAATAATTTTACTTTTTCTGCAAGCTGAACCCCTGCGTCAGATGAATCGTTTAATAGAATACTATAAATTTGCCCCATACCATTTACCATAAATGCAGTATCTGGCGGCGAATTAAAGTTCGTGCTGCCTAGTGAAATTGTACCGTCATCATGCTGACGTCGAATAATAAAATCAAGTGCGCGGTGTAACGCTTCACGCACCTCTTCACTTTGGTAATAGCGTGATTGTTTCGTATAAAGAGCGGCAACCAACGAGGCAACCGCACTACCTGTACCGACATGGGTAGGCGTTGGTAAGCCTGTATGTGGTTCTTTAATGCCCCCATCATTGCGCCCTGCATCGCGAATTTGCTGTTCTAAAGCATAAGCGACAGCGTTATCATTAAGCTCTACAAGCTGAGTGAATAGTTGTTTATTCATAGCGTCTCCTTGTCCTCATTAATGAATTTCACTTATATGCTTCTCTTCAATCATATTCTTGCGATAATCTGTTGGACTCACTCCAACATGCTTTTTAAATGCGCGACCGAACGATAATGGGATTTCATATCCAATTTTCAACGAGATCTCATTTATCGATGCGTCTGTAGTTAACAACAATTTTTTAGCTAATTCAACACGAAGCTCCATCACATAATCAGCAAAATTAATACCTAGCTGCTCCTTAAACAGTTGACTTACATATTTACTGTTTAAATTAAATTCCTCACTTATTAAATTTAATGACAGCTCTGGATTTGTAAAATTCTCATCGACATATTTGCGGATTTGATGAATCGTCTGCTTCGAATCTTTGCTGCTCATATAAGCTGTAAACTGATTGAAAAGCTCCTGCAGTAAATTGCTGATCGACGTAGTAACCTCTTGAACAGACTCTTTGTTCCCAAAAGATTCCCATTTCGTATCTAAAGCGTCTCTCCATGGTTTTTTCAGCTCATTGGGCAGCTTGCTTTCAAGCTCTAATAATAATCGCTTAAAATAGGATAAAAGGTTCATATTTTCTTCATTCGTAAACAATTCGGACTGCCACTGCTGGATAACCTCATTAAGCCGCTCTGGCCAATCCTTTTGATTACGGCGAAAATCATGAACTAAGGTATTCATTTCCTGATAATAGCGATGCAAATTCATGCTTCGTAACGGGATAATATGCTCATAATGTAAAATGCGATTGGTGCCTGAAGAATATTTAAACTTTAAAATTTCATTGGCACTTGCATATGATTGGTGCATCTCTTCCCAGCTGTATACGGCCTTTCCAATCCCAATGGTGAGCGTTAATCCCATATTTACTGCAACCCAAACACGGAAAGTTTCAAGCGCCTGCTTCCACTCCTCTAACTGCTCCACATCATTCATCAGTTGAATAAAAGCCATGCGGTTTAATCTCGTCCATTCAAACCATACGTAGCCAATGTTGATTAGATATTCATGCAGCACATTGCTAATGGCAAACTTAATTAGCCCCTGATCATCTGGCAGTTTATATTTACATTCAAACGATTCATAATGATCGATTTCAATAATCGCAACTGCAGCCAGCTTTACCTCTTTAGGAATTCCTAATTTATCTAAGGTCAAGCCCCATTTCTTGTAATTTCCTTCATTATTACTTTCAAGCAGCTTTATAAAGGCTTGCGTTTTGTTTTGCTGCATGCTTTCTTGTACTGTAGCTTCATATTGCATATTTTCATCCGTTAATCGTTCAATCGCTTTTTGAATAAAGGCAAATTCATCAGTTGAACCTTTATTAATATTCATTTGCTTTTGCAGTGATTGAATTTGACTAACAATACGCTCAATTGGCCGATAATTGCGCTTAGTTATTAAGAACATATAAATTAGACTGATAAGAATAACTATTGCGCCAAAAATAATCCAGCTACGTGAAATCGTTCGCAAAGCATGAAGTGAGAACGTCGTTTGCAGCCCGCTTTGAAACTCCCATTGCAAATATTTTGAACTTAATCTTGTTGTAATCCGTTTTGAATCATCTAAATCATTTGTCGCATAAATTAGCTCATCACTGATTGTCGAAATCATTAAAAACGTATGCTCTGGATCGACAATAGCATCAACAATATTTAATAGCTGCTTAAGTGATACATTTATAACCACTAAGCCTTGATCACCCATTGGCAGCTGAGTCCGCTGTGAAAAAGAAATGACTTGCTCATTGGACGGCTCAAGGCCGATTCCATCGGTATACATACGAGGAAGCGACCATGCCCGCGTTTTATCTGTTTTTTGCAGCTCTTGAAAAATAAATGCTTGATCAGTGAAATCTGTTACTGGCAAAAATGAATCAAGCGTTAACACCTTTTGATCATATGTTCGATACAAATAAATCGAATGAACAATTGGAAAATCCGATAACATTTGTCGCATCGTTTTATTTGCTTCAAAATTGATTAATCGGCTTTTATTTTCATTAGCATGTTTATAGTCGGTATAATTGAAAAAATCGTATAGTCCGTCCCCAATTCGAAGCTTTTCGATCATCCTCAACTCAAGCGAGTTAAGCTGTGTTTCCAAGGTAGTAACAATTTGCTTAGTTGTATATTGCTTCGTTTGCTCCGCTTCCTTCATCGAAATCTCCACAACAATAAATACGCATATAAATACAATAATGGCGATTGTCACATAAAAGATCGGAAGATAGGACAGCAATGTTTTCTTATACCATTTTTTATTCATCAATAAACATCATCCCTTTACTGAACCGAGCGTTAAACCGCTAACAAAATAGCGTTGTAGCCATGGATAGACAATTAAAATCGGGATTGTGGCAAACATAATGCTAGCTGCCTTTAGACTTTCAGGCATTAGCTTAACAGCAGCATTCGCACCTTCTGCCAGCGTTACTTCTGAAATCATATTGTTCATAACCATTTGATACAGTTTTAACTGTAAAGGATATAAGTTCTGATCGGTAATATAGAATAATGCATCACGGAAGCCATTCCATCTACCGACCGCATAAAATAAGCTTAATGTTGCTAAAACCGGTGTTGAAAGCGGTAACACAAGTCTAACTAATTTGCCAAAATCCGAGCAACCATCAATCTCTGCTGCTTCTAGCAGCCCATCAGGAATCGTGCTCTTAAAAAAGTTAATCATAACGATCATATTAAATGGGCTGATTAAGCCAGGTAACACTAGAACCCAAAAACTATCCAATAACTTCAAATCTTTCATTAGGAGGTAATCAGGTATTAATCCTCCTGAGAAGAACATCGTGAATATAATAATTAGCATAAATAACTTTTTACCTTTCAAATTTGTAGAAAGGGTATACGCCGCCATAGTTGTCATTACCATCGCCAGAAATGTGAAGGTAAACGTTAACACAATCGTAAACCATAACGATTTTAACATCAAATTATCTGATAAAACTCTTGCGTATGCCTCAAAGGTTAGCTCTAACGGATAAAAAGTTACTTTACCAGACATTATAGGCCCACTATCACTCAATGATACAGACAAAATATGTAAAAACGGTAATAAGCAGGCTAAAACCATTAATAAAATGATCAAAGTATTCACTATATCGAACGTCGTCATCCTATTTTTCTTTAACATATATCGTCGATCCTTTCATCAATGAGCTGTTATAAAATTCCTTCATCGGTTGTTTTCTTGGAAATATAGTTTGCTGTCAATACGAAAACAAGTCCGACCACCGCTTGGAATAAGCCAACTGCTGTTGCATTTTCATATTGTCCGCTCTGCAGACCGATTCGATAAATGTACGTACTTAACACATCCGAAAAATCTCTTACCATTACGTTACCGATAATGTATGGTCGATCAAAGCCGATATCGATCATATCGCCTAGACGAAGAATTAATAAAACAACAATCGTAGATCGAATACCAGGCAATGTTACATTCCAAATTTTACGAAAGCGCCCTGCGCCGTCAACTTCTGCTGCTTCATATAAATCTCGATTAATCCCAGTTATTGCAGCCAAATAAATAATACTTCCCCAACCTACACTTTGCCATATACCGACAGAAGTATATGTTACAAGCCAGGCATATTTATCGGAAAGAAAAGGTATTGGCCCAATACCAAAACGATCTAGAAATAAGTTAATCATTCCGTAATTTGTCGCAAATACTTGATAAACAATACCACCGATAATAACCCATGAAATAAAATGAGGTAAATAAAGCAATGTTTGCGATATTTTTTTGAATTTAACAAAACGCAATTCATTCAACAATATTGCTAAAATAATTGGTGCTGGAAAACCAAAAATAAGATCTAAACCATTTAATAAAAATGTATTACGCAATGCAATATAGAAGCTTTGTTGAGAGAAAATCTCTTTGAATACATCAAATCCTACCCAAGGACTCTCTGCTACACCTTTGAAAACATTAAAATCTTTAAATGCAATTTGCACACCGTAAATCGGCATGTATTTAAATACGATAAAAAAAGTTAATGGAAGAACTAACATGAGATATAGTTGCCAATGCTTAATGAAGTAGACTACATTTTTTTTAATCATTTTTGTCTCCCACTCCTTGAATAAGGTTTAATCAACGGGCGAGAGATAATACTCTCGCCCATATTACAGTTCATTATTTTTTCATTTCAGCGTATGCTGCTTGACGTTCTGCAATAACCTCATTACCTGCAGTTACCATAAATTCATTTAATGCTTCCTCGTATACTTTATCGAAGTCTTCTGGCTTAGCCATAATTGCTTTAACTAGCAATTCCTCATATTTCTCAAGCATTACTACAGAATATTTTGCCTCGGAATCAAGCGGCTTACTAAATTTAATAGGTTGTGCTACAGCATCTTTTCTCGCTAATTCACGAGATTCTAGCGCTAATTCACGATGTTTTTCAACTACGTTAAGTGCTAAATACTCGTCGTTTTTCTCTGGAGAACCAAAGTCGATACCGTTTGTAATAATTAGATAGTCACCAGTGTTGTATAGAAGTTTTGTATCAGCATCGCTGCCGTTACGAACTGGATAACCGTTTACAACATCATGATGCACACCTTCTTCACCGAATGCCATATATTTAATGACATCATCTTGTGCCATCCAGTTTAGATATTGAATAACTTCATTTACACGCTCACTGAATACAGGTACGGCAATATACATACCGCTTGGATTGTATTTTGGTTGATAGCTTTTGCCTTCAAAATCAGTAAATGGCAATACATTGTTTACATCAGCACCAGGAACATTTTTCTCTAGTGTCATAGGCATTGCATCTTCGTTACCGTAGAAAGTACCTGTATCTACGCTTAACATGCCTGTGTAGCCATTAACAAAGTTTTCTGTTTTCTTCTTTTTATCTTTATCTAAAGCAAAGTCAGGGTCCATTAATCCTTCATTGTACAATTTGTTTAAGAACTGTACCCCTTCTTTGTGACCATCAATTAAAATAGGATATTCACGAGAACCAATTGTTACAGCTTTTGTATAGCGAGCCTCATCAGATTGCTCTTTTAGGAAAGACCAGATAACAGGCTCATAGGAGTCTGGAGTTAATGAAAAGCCTAGCGGAATTGTACGATCACCGCCTAAATTGTTATCTTTAAACGCTTTCAAAACGTTGTATGTTTCTTCTGTAGTTGTCGGAGCTTGAAGATTAAGCTTATCTAACCAGTCTTGGCGAATAAAGCTAGAATATTTTTCGATATTTACTCGACGTGCTACGATCGCGTATTGTGTACCGTCAAACACACCGTATTGTAAAGAATCTTTCAAATATTCTTTAATGTTTGGACCGTATTGCTCAATTGCAGGACCAAGATCTGCTAGACCGCCTTGTTTCGCCCAGTTATAAATTGCACCTTCATTGTAAGTAAAAATTAAGTCTGGAGCTGTTCCAGCTGCCATTTGCACATTTAGTGTGTTAATTTCTTCGCTGCGTGGCACCGCTACGAATTCAACATCAATGTTGTTCGGGTCACCAAAGTTTTCTTGAATATATTTTGTCATCTCGTTATTTGTTACAGTGTAACCTTCAGGTGAGTTACCACGATCAAATACTTCAATTTTCAAAGTAACTCTTTCTTTTCTGGTTTCATTTCCTTTTTGTTCAGTATTGCTTGAGCTTGAATTTGTACCACTGTTTCCTTCATTTTTAGAACTAGAATTACTATTACCGTTACTGCTGCAAGCTACGACCAGTGTAAGACATAAAATCATCAGTAATGAAACCCAACTAACTTTTTTAAACGTTTTCATTTTTATTCTCCCCTTTTTCAAATAGTTAATTAGTTATTCTGACTGTCTCGGACTGTCTGTTCTCGAAGTCGAAATGAAACTGATGATATACTCCTTTCCTGTAGATTACTTTGAATCGTGGTACACATTTATCTTACTTTCCCAGTTTAAGCACAGGCAATATACATGATTCTGCACATTATACATAACTCTAGGTAAGTGGCGAAAAACCCTTATAAAATAAGGATTTCTAGAATCTTGTTTAATATAGAAATTTGTAGCATTCGTTTACTGCCGCTTATGATCAATGATATAGCAGTTAACAAATTAAGTAAGCGCTTAACCAATATTTTCAAATTACTAGCATCAGATTAGCGCTATGAAGCGTAAAAGAGCTCAACCATTTTACTTAATTCTTAAGTACAGAAAAGAAGGCATTTGTTGCCGAGGTAATAATCGATATATCGCCTTTCATTTCAGCTAAAATTAACGCACCTTCAAGTGAAGAAACAAATAATGTAGCTGCTTGTTCAGCGCTAATGGAGGAACGAAACTCATCTGATTCCATTCCCTGTGCTATTAGGCTTGCGATAAGCTGCTCTAAGCAAATGAAAAATTGCTTTATACGTTGATGAACAGCAAATGCTTCTACAGCGCTTTGCTCATACATTGCGATAAAGGGACATGTACCTCTCTCCCCTCTCGCTTTAATTTCTTCGAGCAATAAGTTAATGAACGCTTCAATTCTTTGCTGGGCAGATAATTCCCGCTGACCGAGAGAAATCTCTAACGCAGATTCATAACGATTCCCCCAAAAATCAACCACAGCATACAGAAGCTCTTCCTTACTTTTAAAATGATAATATAAATTCGAACGTGAAACTTTGCTCCGTTCAACAATATCCTCTATACTGGTGTACTTATATCCTTTGCTTAAAAATAGTCTTGCTGCTATATGTATAAGCTGCTCTCGATTTCGTGCAACCATCTTATCACCTCTAACAACGTCATTCCGCACTTTACCCAGCTAACCGTTATCAAAATAATAGCTTTCAAAAAAACTAGGACTGATCAGTCCTAGTTTTTTTCTTTCATTATATCATATTTGCTTGTTTAAGCATAACGTTTAAGTTTAATAGGCCAGCTTAATCTGTGAAGCTAATAAATTTAGGCAGAATGTAACGATGACCGCAAAATTTACATTTAAATTCTACACTATCTGGACCAATGACATAGCTTACACAATCATCGTCTTCAATTTCTAGTACTTCTCTCTGCATCTCATCATAGTCTCCTGTTGCAAAAAAACCACTTTTATTTCCACACTCACATATGAATTGCAGCATGTCTATTCTCCCCTTTATGAAAAATATAGTTTGTTTCATTGATTCATACGCTTAGCTTCGTTATAATTAGCGATGATATCATAACAAGACAAGTTTAGGAAGGAAACATTTGAATGTATATAGCAGATCAATGGAAAGATTTCGAAGTAATTGATACTGGGTCAGGAGATAAACTTGAACGTTGGGGCAAATATATTTTACGTCGCCCTGATCCGCAAATTATTTGGCCAATCGAAAATGAAAACGGATTGTGGCGTAAAGCAGATGCACATTATCATCGCAGCTCTTCTGGCGGAGGGAAATGGGAAATTCGCAATAGAGATTTACCTGAGCGCTGGACAATTAGCTACGGAGATTTACGTTTCCATATTAAACCGACAAATTTCAAACATACAGGTTTATTTCCAGAGCAAGCTGTCAATTGGAGCTGGATGATGGAAAAAATCCGTAAAGCCAATCGACCAATTCGTGTTTTAAATTTGTTTGCTTATTCTGGCGGTGCTACAGTCGCATGTGCAGCAGCAGGTGCAGAAGTTTGCCATGTTGATGCTGCTAAAGGTATGGTGCAATGGGCGAAAGAAAATGCAATTCTTTCAGGTCTAGAAAAGGCACCTATCCGATATATTACTGATGATGTATTCAAATTTGTACAACGTGAACAGCGTCGCGGGCGTCAATATGATGCAATCATTATGGACCCGCCTTCTTACGGTCGCGGACCTAAAGGAGAAACATGGAAGCTTGAGGAAAATCTATTCCCATTCTTGCAAACATGTATGACGATCATGAGTGACAAACCGTTGTTTATGCTTATTAACTCTTATACAACTGGCCTATCACCAACAGTATTACAGCATCTATTAACGATGAGTATGGGTAAAAAGTATGGCGGACAAATTCATTGCGGGGAAATTGGTTTACCGATTACAGCATCAGGTCTTGTTTTGCCGTGCGGTATTTTAGGTCGTTGGGAGTCAAATGAATGAAACTAGAGATTATATATGAAGATAATCATCTTATCGTAGTTGAAAAGCCGCCTGGCATCCCTTCACAAGCGGATGACAGTGGAGATATTGATATGCTTACGCTGCTAAAACAGGACATAAAAGAGCGCTATAACAAGCCTGGCAATGTTTTTGTCGGGCTTGTCCATCGTCTGGATCGTCCTGTTGGCGGCGCTATGTTATTTGCTAAAACCTCTAAGGCGGCTTCACGTTTATCGGATGCAGTCCGTACTCGTAAATTTGGCAAAACCTATATGTGTATCGTGCATGGCAGTCCACAGCAAAAGGAAGCAGATCTTTCGCATTATATTCGAAAAGATAATAAAAAAAATCAAGTGACTGTTTACAGCCAGCCTGTAGCAGATGCTAAGGATGCTAAACTGAGCTATCGTGTCATAGCCTCTACAGCAGGCTATAGTCTTGTAGCAGTGAGACTTCATACAGGTCGTCCGCATCAAATTCGAGCACAGATGGCATTTATCGGTCATCCACTTGTGGGCGATGTAAAATACGGTTCCAATGATAATAGCCATCAAATACACGCAACTATTGCATTATGGTCAACAAGTATTACTGTACCTCATCCAATTTCGAAAGAGGAATTGCGCTTTACATCATTACCGCCAGTAGAAGCAATTCCTTGGTCACGATTTACAAAGCAGCAGCTTCATCAAGCAGCTACTTGGTACAACTAGCTTCAAGGACGTGATAATTTGAAAAAAAATAACAGAAAAAAATTATTTATCTTTAATTTAATCCTGCTTCTGCTTACAATCGCATGTATTGTTGCAATGTTCTTTGTACTTAACATCGAGCAAGCTGTACCAAATAATGAGCAGGCTGCTAGCTCTGACCAAGCCGTTATAATTTCGGCACCACCTTCTACTGAACCAACACCTACACCTACGCCGACGCCAACCTCTCCCCCATATACCGATGCGGTTTGGATTGGCGTTGGCGATATTATGAGCCATACGCCGCAATTACCTGGAGCGTATAATAAAGAGACGGACAGCTATAACTTTGATGATGTTTTTGCGCCAATTGCTCATCTAATCGCTGATGGTGATTGGAAAATGGCTAATTTGGAGACGCCAATGGCAGGTAAAGATTTTGGCTATAGCGGATATCCTACCTTCAATGCTCCGATCGAGCTTGCTCAAGCTTTATGGAATGTCGGCTTTAATACGCTGTCTACTGCAAATAACCATACACTAGACAAAGGTGTTAAAGGGGCAATTGCAACACTCGATAATGTGAAGGCGATCGGCTTTACTACAGTTGGTTCAGCCCGTGATATGGAGGAAGCAGAGCAGATCGTAATTGTTGAACATAACGATATTTCAATGGGCTTTTTATCATATACGTACGGTACAAATGGAATTCCAATTCCAGAAGGCAAAGAATTTATTATTAACCTTATTGATAAAGAAAAAATAATCTCTGATATTAAAAGGCTGCGCGCGGAAGGCGCAGAGGTTGTAACAATTGCCTTGCATTTTGGTAATGAGTATCAGACACAGCCTACCGAGGAGCAAAAATCATTAGCACGCGAGCTTATCGCAGCTGGGGCAGATATTATTGCGGGCTCTCACCCTCATGTTCTGCAACCTTATGAAATGGTTACTATACAGGATGATCAAGGATTTGAACGTCAAGGCCTAATCATTTATTCTATGGGGAACTTTATCTCCAACCAACGAGGCGATTCAAAGGATTATGGCGCTATTTTCCGAGTTGATTTACGCAAACATTATGATACCGGGAAAATTGAAATCAAAGATGTGACGGTAACTCCAACTTGGGTGCATCGCTATAAGCCAGACAGCAACTATCGTTATCGCATCCTTCCTGTAGAGGAAACTTTAGCTGAGAAAAATGACCCGTTGCTAAAGCAATCGGATTATTCAACTTTAGAAGCTGATTTTGCAATGCTCACAAAGCGCTTAAATTCATTAATGGAACAACAATAGCAATTTAGTAAAATAGCGACCAATCATCCAATAACAGCTCGTTAGTTAGTGCGCTTCTAACTAGCCGCTACAGCTCAATGATTGGTCGCTTTACTTTTAAAGAGCGCGTATATCCTAAAAGGGATAGCTTCTTATATTTACACATTATGTCATTTTTATATAATATTTAGTTAGGAGATAGTGAATTTAACCCCGGACTCCGCCTGTGACATTAATGAATTAAAGGAGCGCTGCCTGTGAGTTTCAAAAAAATTAGTACCAAAGCAGTGAAACTTTGGCCAATTATTCTTTTTATTATAATTACGTTTCTTTCGATTGCGATTTATATAACTGAACGCGAAATTCCTAATCTATTGGCTTTAGTATGGCTGTTTAGTTTTAGCTATGCGCTGTATGCTTTATTTAATAACGGGCAGTTAACAGTAAATAAAGCATACAATGATCAACTTTCATTCCAAGCTAACCGATTGGCTGCATTCCATGCTAAATTAAGTGAATTTCGGTTTATCGTCCAGCTGCTCTCTTATCTATTAATTGTAGTATATAACGTACTTATTGAACTTACTTTTACGATAACCTTTCTTACGTTTGCGCTTGATTCATTTTTATTAATTTACCGAAAACGAAAAGAGGCTGGGACAAAATAACCCAGCCTAACTAAAAACGGCGGTGACGTTTACGAAAGTAAAATGTCATCGCCGTTAAATTTTTAAATACAAAAGGAACACCATCTGTTAAAATTTTAGTACTCCTACAAAAACATTAAAGAAGGTGTTCCTTATGTACAAACAGTATAACATGAACCAATTAGTTTTGCCTCTAAATTTAGAAGTTAAATTAAATGAAAAAGATATTGCGTTTGCCATTCATCATTTGGTCGAAAGTATTCCCGATGAAGCGTTTCGTTCGTTTGTTCGTCGTGATGGTTGTCCATCCTATCATCCTCGCATGATGCTCAAGATCATTCTATGTGGCTACACCCAATCTGCCTTTTCTGGTCGTAAAATTGAAGCTCTAACGAAAGACAGTATTCGGATGATGTGGTTGGCACAAGGCTACGAACCTTGCTACCGCACAATCAATCGTTTCCGTGTTCATCCTGAGATGAAGGAATTAATCCGCCAGTGCTTTGTTCAATTTCGCTCGAAGTTAGTAGAAGAAAAGATCATTCACCAAGAAGCGATTTTCATTGATGGTACAAAGATTGAAGCGAATGCCAACAAGTTTACGTTTGTATGGAAAAAAGCCGTGGACAAGCATCATACTCGTCTAATCGAGAAGTCGAATCAATTGTACAACGAGTTATTGGAACAAAAGATTATTCCAGAGCTCGAACATGAGCAGGAACTCTCTACGGAAAACTTGTTGGAGATCGCAGAACACCTCGAACACGTGGTTGAAAGCTATACAGAAAAGATGGAAGCATCCGAAAATACGAGCGAACGAAAGCAATTACGAAGCAAGCGTAAAGTGCCAAAACAAATGCTCAAGCAAGTCCGTGAATGGATTGAACGAAAGAAAAAATACAAGCAGCATCAACAACAGTTTGGAGATCGAAACAGCTATTCGAAAACCGATCCGGATGCGACGTTTATGCGGATGAAAGATGACTATATGAAGAATGGTCAGTTAAAGCCTGGATACAACGTACAAATTGCGACAGAAGGACAATATACACTGGCGTATGGGATCTATCCTAATCCAACAGACACGAAGACGCTCATTCCTTTTCTTAATGAAATTGAAAACCAATACTTCGACTTACCTACCTACATCGTGGCGGACGCAGGCTATGGAAGTGAACAAAACTATGAGGATGTCATCACCAATCGCAAGCGTGTTCCATTGATGAAGTATACGATGTATGAGCGCGAACAAAAGAAGAAGGTAAAGAACGATCCCTTTCAACCGAGAAACTGGCAGTACGATACGGAGGAAGATCGATATACCTGCCCTAATGATCAATATCTCACCTTTCAACGCTATGCTACTCGTAAAGATAAAGGCGGGTTCCAACGTCAGTTTAAGATCTATTCATGTTCGGATTGTACAGGCTGTTCCTTCCGAACAAGCTGCACAAAGGCAGGAGAAGGACGAAATCGACAACTGTTAATAAACGATCGTTGGGAACAACAAAAAATATATGTACAAGAACAGCTTTCAGAAGAAAAAACAGGTGAACTCTACCGTCAACGTAAAATCGACGTAGAGCCAGTTTTTGGATTCTTGAAGGCTAATTTAGGTTTCACTCGCTTTTCAGTTCGAGGAAAACGGAAAGTTGAGCATGAGATTGGACTTGCCTTAATGGCAGTAAACTTAAGGAAATATGTGCTACGAACGTAGCATAGCATTAGAAAAACAGAGCCTAAAATGAGCAAACGGTGAAATCTTTGAACAGATTTCACCGTTTGCTTGTTTTAAGAGACAAGTTTTGTCCCAGGCTCT